>WTFX01000026.1:206320-499287 GCA_011523825.1 Microthrixaceae bacterium | reverse complement strand
CCCCACCGCCGTGGCCAACCTCGCCCACCGCACCCCCGACACCCGCCACAGAGGCTGAGAGAGCGAAAGACGGCGGCCGCTCAGGAGTAGGGCTCGTCGCGGCCCCGGGTTGGCACCGCGGGATCGAGCGTGTGATAGTCGGCGGCATCGTCGACGAAGATGGCCAGTTCGGTGTGCAAGCCTGATGGAAGATCGAGGGTGCCTGCACAGATGGCAATCGTGTCGATCTGATGCGCTTCGCCCTCCCCCACTTTCCAGAACAGCGATCCACCGCACTCCCGGCAAAACCCGTAGGCCACGTTGGGATCGTCGGCAGGGTGATGCCAAGCCAACGAGTCGTCCGAGATCAACCAGAGATCAGCGCCCTTGCATCCCGTCGCCGCCATGTGGTGACCAGTCCAGCGACGGCACCGCCAGCAGTGGCAGTTCCACACCTGCCGGATCGGTCCATGCACCTCGTAACTCACCGCGCCGCACAAGCAATACCCCGAAGCAGTGGGTCCCGACACAGACTCGGCCGTTCCGCTCATGGCAATCCTCCGCAGCCCATCCACCATCTCGGCAAGGCCGTGATTGTCCCACGACACCCGGCCTCGCCTTGGCAGCCCGGCGCGACCCGCAGCGACCGTGCTGAGCGGTGCGCGGCTCTATTCGTCGGCTGGCCGGACGGGGAGGCGGTAGATCCAGTGGCCGCCGCGCGGGTCGATGGCGTGAAAGAGCAGGTGCCCGCCGGTCTCGCTCCAACGCAGGGCGGGCGCGACGCTCGAGGCTGTCTGTGCAGGCCCATCCACGACGATGACGTGTTCCTCGGTGGCGCTCGGGTCTTGCATCAAGCGCACTGCAACGGCTGCCTGGCGGTCCGACCACTCGCTGATCGCTGCGATGGCCGATCCGTCACCTGACCACGTACCGCGGCCGCCTACCACGCCCTCCAGCAACAGCGACTCGGACAGGTCGTCGAGCCGAACCATGCTCAATTCGCCGCCGATCCGGTAGGCGATGGCTTGGCCATCAGGAGACCACGACGGCGCCGACAGGCTCTCGGCACTGGCCGAGATCACCTGCTCGGTGCCGTCCAACAGGTCCACCACGACGATGCGGTGCTCGAAGCGGGTACTGCCGTCGGCCTCACTCACCCGCAGTCGGCGGGCGAACGCAATGCGGCCCTCGTCGGGGGACCACGCAGGGTCGTGATCCAACACGTTCCCGTGCGTGACCTGAGCGAGGCCCAAGCCAGTGGGCAGGATCATGAAGATGTGGCTGGCCCGCTCCCCCTCCACGATTGCGCCCTGCGAGAACGCAATCCACTGGCTATCGGGCGACCACACCGGCGCATTCAGGCCGTACTGGGCTGTGAGGAATGGCATGTCGCTCGTTCCGTCGCCGTTGGCAACCCACAGGGTGCTGCCGACCCGGAATACCATGCGCCGGCAATCGGGCGACCACGACAGGTGATCGACGCCTTCGGGCTTAGTGCTCGCGAAGCGCAGGGGAAGCTGAACCCGCTGAGCAGGAAGCACCCCCCTGCAGACCTCTGCGGGCGGGCCCGGCTCGTCGAGCCGGACGCGGCTGGGGACGTACGGCTCCACACCAGACACTGGGTGTTCCGGTTCGCCGAAGGCCTCCGACAGCTCGGTGCCGGACTCGGCTGGCTCGTCACCCGATGCAGACGGCTCCGAGTCCGCCGGTGCCTCGGCAGCGGCAGCGGTCGTCAGCGGCGTGGCATCCTCCTCGGGCGCAACCGCATCCGCGCTCGTCTGCGGGACCTCAGCTGTGGACTCGGCATCATCAGCGGCCTCATTTGTTCCCAGCAGCGAGCTGACCGCGGCAGCAGCAATGAGCAGCACGCCAGCGACGGCCGCGACCAGCCACCATCGCGTTCGAGGCTCATCGGATCCGCGGCGGCGTGAGCGCTGCACCACCATGCGCGCGACCGTACTTGCAACCGCTCGCGCGCAGCCCGTCAGAGGGCGGACGAATCCGCGCATCTAGGGTGGCCCGGTGCCCAAACCGCTAATCGGACTGTCGGGACGGCGCCGTGCGGGCGCGCGCATCCGGGGCTTTCCGCCGGTGTTCGTGGACGTCGAGGTGGATCTGTACATCGCCCACTACGCCCAGGCGGTCCACGCTGCTGGGGCCGTCGCGGTGCACGTGCCGCTCGACGCCGACCCGGCCGATGTGGTGCCGCGCCTCGACGCAGTGCTGCTCACCGGCGGCGAGGACGTGGCCGCGTGCCTGTACGCCGATCGCCTGCACGAGCAGGTGTACGACGGCATCGACCCGTTTGCCGAGCGCACCACCGGATTCGACAATGACAGCGGCACCGCCGTCGCCGACGACAGCGTGCCGCTGCGCGATGCGTTCGAGATCGCACTGCTCGACGCCGCCGTCGACAGCGGCCTGCCGGTACTGGGCATCTGCCGCGGCCCGCAGCTCATCAACATCGCCGCCGGAGGCACCCTGCACCAGCACCTGCCCGAGCACGCCGCCACCGACGGCCCGCCGGACGCCACGCCCCACACCGTCACCACCGTCGAAGGCAGCCAGCTGCGTCAGATGTACGGCCCCGAGGTGGCCGTGAACTCGCTGCATCACCAGGCGGTGGACCAGCTCGGCGACGGCTACATAGCGACGGCGCACTCCCCCGACGGGATCATCGAGGGCATCGAGCACACGGAGCTGCCGATATTGGCAGTGCAATGGCACCCCGAACTCATGGCCGAGGCTCTCGTCGACCCCTGCTTCCGCTGGCTCGTCGACAACGCTGTCGGGCCGGCCTGACCGGCTGGACCGACCGGTCGGATTGATCAGCCGTCGCCCTCTACGGCGGCGCGCACCTGCGGGATGACGTTGCGGGCGAGACGCTCCAGCGAATCGTTCATGATCGACGGCGGCAGGCCAGGCGGGCCGCCCCATGTGCAGAGATCGGTAACGCCAAACTGCCCGATGAACGCCGTCAGCTCGGCGATGCAGTGGTCCTCGTCGCCGACGATCCAGCCTTGGGGAATCGCTCCCTTCGTTGGGTCGAACGCCGTGAACTCGTCGGGCGTCTCGTCGAAGAGCCGGGCGTAGACGCCCGCCCGGTAACGCTCCGCAGCCCTGATCTGCTGCCAGGCGCCCTCGCGGTCGTCGGTCACGAACACCGAGCGGATGATGCCCACCCGGTAGTCGCCGGGATCACGCCCCGTCGCCCGCAGCTCGTCGCGCCAGGGCTCCAGGACAATGTCGGGCGCGCCCTGGGGCAGCAAGTGGGTGTCGAACCGGGCAGCTCGCACAGCGGCATTGCGGCTCATGCCTGCGATCCACAGCGGCGGCCCGCCGGGCTGCACCGGCGCAGGGGTCACCAGCAGATCATCGAAGCGCCAGCGCTTGCCTTCGAAGCTGAACGGCTCGCCCTGCCACGCCAGCTGCAAAATCTGCACCAGCTCCTCGGTCAGCGACACCCGGCGCGACTGGCGAATGCCAAACCCCCGGAATTCGTGCGCCGCATAGCCCATGCCGATGCCCAGCTCGATGCGCCCGCCCGAGATGTTGTCGAGCACGGCGAGGTCCTCGGCCAGCCGGACCGGGTGGGCGAACGGCGCCAGCAGGATGTCGGTGGAGATGCGAATCCGGGACGTGCGGGCCGCCACCGCGCCTGCCATCGGCACGAAGTTCGGCAAGTGGCCGTCGTCGAGGAAGTGGTGCTCGGTGAACCACGCCAGCTCGAAGCCCAGCTCGTCGGCCATCTCGAGCTGGTCGAGCGCCTGCGCGTACATCTCCACCAGCGGCACGTCGCTGCCGGGCGGGCTGCGCAAGTCGTGAACGACGCCGAATCGCAGAGGTTGAGCCATGGCCGGAGACTAGGGCCAGGCAGGCCAAGCCGACCGGTCGGCGCAGTGCCGGGAAGAAATTTCCTAATGCACGTTCGACTATTGTGAGAGGCAGATCACTTGGGGGGAACCAGACATGGCAGCTGCAGCGACCAACGGAACCTCGAACGGCAGCGCCGAGGGCACGAACGACTACGAGGTCATCATCATCGGCGCCGGCGTGGCGGGCATCTACCAGATGTACCGGCTGGCCGAGCGGGGCGTGCACGCAACGGTGCTCGAGATGGGCAGCGACCTCGGCGGCACCTGGTTCTGGAATCGCTATCCCGGCTGCCGCTTCGACTCCGAGAGCTACAGCTACGGCTACTCGTTCTCAGAGGAGCTGCTCGAAGAGTGGCACTGGAAGGAGCACTTCTCGGGCCAGCCCGAGAACCTGCGCTACCTGAACTACGTGGCCGAGAAGTTCGACCTGCGCCAGTACATGCAGTTCAACTGCACCGTCGAGTCGGCCCACTTCGACGACGAGGCGGGCAGGTGGCAGCTGCACCTGACTGACGGCCGCGACCTGAGCTGCCGCTTCCTGCTGACCGCGCTGGGACTGCTGTCCGCACCCACCTACCCCCGCATTGAGGGCGTCGAGGCCGACGGCACCGATGTGTTCGAGGGTCCCTCGTTCCACACCTACCACTGGCCCGCCGAGCCGGTCGAGATCAAGGGCAAGCGCGTCGCCGTGATCGGCACCGGCGCCACGGGCGTGCAGGCCATCGCCGCCATCGGCGAGCAGGCCGAGCACCTGACGGTGTTCCAGCGGCGACCCAACTGGTGCGCGCCGCTGCACAACAGCGAGATCTCCCCCGAGGAGATGGACGGCATCCGCGCTCGCTACGACGAGATCTTCGCCCAGTGCGCTCGCACCCCGGGCGGCTTCGTGCACGAGCCGATCCGCAGCGGGTTCAACAACGTCTCCGCCGAAGAACGCCGTGCACAGTGGGAGAAGCTGTACGGCCAGCCCGGCTTCGGCATCTGGATGGCCAACTACCGCGAGATCTTCTTCGACGAGGAGGCCAACGCCGAGCTCTCGGCGTTCATCGCCGACAAGATCCGCGAGCGGGTCGATGACCCCGTCATCGCCGAGAAGCTCATCCCCAAGGACCATGGCTTCGGGGTGCAGCGGGTGCCGCTTGAGACGAACTACTACGAGACGTACAACCGGCCGAACGTCTCACTCGTCGATCTGCAGGAGACGCCGATCGAGCGGATCACCCCCACCGGCATCCAGACCACCGATCAGCACTACGAGTTCGACCTGATCGTGTACGCGACCGGGTTCGACGCCATGACCGGCGCCTTCGACCGCATCGACTTTCGAGGCACCGGCGGTCAGAGGCTGGCCGACAAGTGGTCCGACGGCCCGGTCACCTTCCTGGGAATGATGGTCAACGGCTTCCCCAACCTGCTGACGATTGCCGGCCCGCAGAGCGGCTCAGCCTCCACCAACTACCCCCGCGGCATCGAGATCGGCGTCGAGTGGGTCACCGGTCTCATGGACTACGTCTGGGAGAACGGCTACACCCGCTTCGAGGCCGACGCCGACGCCGAGCGGGAGTGGACCGACCACGTCATCGACATGTACAGCATGATGCTGATGCGCAAGGCGCAGGGCTGGTTCACCGGGTACAACTCCAACATCGACGGTCACGAGGCGGGCACGATCCGCTACTTCGTGTACAACGGCGGCGCTCCCAAGTACAAGCGCCGCATCGACGAGGTCGCCGACGGCGACTACCAGGAAGTCGCCTTCAGCACCGAGCGCGAGCTGGCGGGCACCGCCTAGCGCCGCTGCCGATCGGCGTGCGCCGCTGGGCGCGCACGGGCGAGTTCCCCATTCCGGTGAGGTGAATCGTGGACATCTCAGGCGCCGCTGCCATCGTGGGAGTCGCCGAGACCGACTACATGCGAGGCACCTCGCTGAGCGTGCCCGAGCTGGTGCTGGAAGCCACCATGGCCGCCATCGCCGACGCCGGGCTGGACCCCAGCGAGATCGACGGCATCCTGCCGCCGCCAGGCTTCATCTCCTCTGAGGAAATCGCAGCGAACCTGGGCGCTGAGGATCTCCGGTACGCCGTCACCGTGCACATGGGGGGCGCCAGCCCGGTAGCCGCACTCCAGTCGGCCACCATGGCCATCGCCGCAGGCATCGCCACCAACGTGGTGGTGACCGTGGGCTGGAACGGGTACTCGGCCATGCGCCCACGGCCCGATGCACGGCCCACGAAGCGCCGCATGGAGCCCGGCCCGTTCGTGGACGTGAGCCGGAACTTCTATGCGCCCTACGGGGTGCGTTCCGCAGTGCAGTGGTACTCGATGTACATCCAGCGCTACGTCGATCTGTACGAGGTGGAACCCACCGACGCCGCGCACGTGGCGCTGACCTGCCGGGAGCATGCGCACCTCAACGACAAGGCGCTCATGGGCGGACGCCCCATGACCCTGGACGACTACCTGGCCTCGCCGCTCATCACCGAGCCGATGCGCAAGTTCGACTGCTGCTTGGAGACCGACTGCGCCGCCGCTGTGGTGCTGACATCGGCCGAGCGAGCCAAGGACCTGCCGCATACGCCGGTGCTGTGGCTGGGCGGGGCCGAGGGGCATCCCTATCCCGCAGATGAGATCACCAACCGGCCCGACATGCTGCGGCTGGGCCTCGACTTCGCCGCACCACGGGCGTTCGCGATGGCGGGCGTGCAGCCGGCCGACATGGATTTCCTGCAGATCTACGACTGCTTCACCTACGTCGTGATGATGGAGCTCGAAGCCATCGGCATGTGCCCGAAGGGCGGCGCCAAGGAGTTCGTGGCCGACGGGAACATCTCGCTCGCAGGTCGCTACCCGATGAACACCCACGGCGGCCTGCTGTCGCAGGGCCACGTCTGGGGTCTCAACCACGTGGTGGAAGCGGCCCGCCAGCTGCGCCACGACGCCGGCGACGCGCAAGTGCGCGGCGCCGAGCTGGGCGTCGTGACCGGCTACGGCGACCTCGGCGACGGCAGCATCGCCGTGCTGGCCCGGGGCTGAGGACGCGCCGCGGTGAGCAAGATCCGATGAACTCGCTCCGATGAACACAGCCAGGCCAGCCCGCAAGTACGTGCCCAAGCCCGAGGGACTCAACCTCGAATTCCACTTGGCCTGCCTGGAAGCGGGCACGCTGTGCATCCAGCGGTGCACCGACTGCGGGCAGTTCCGCCACCCCCAGCGCTGGTACTGCCCGTCGTGCCACAGCCGCAACTACGACTTCGCCCCCGTCTCGGGCAGCGGCCGCATCTACTCGATGGCGGTCAACCACTTCACGATCGATCGCGGCTGGGCCGACGAGCTGCCGTACATCACCGCAGTGGTAGAGCTCGACGAGGGTCCCCGCGTCGTCGGCTCGCTGCGCGATGTGCAGCCGGGCGAGGCCAGCGTCGGGCAGCCTGTCCGCGTCTCGGTGGAGCCGCGGGGCGAAGAGTTCGCCTACCTCTGGGTCGACACAGCCTGACGGGCATCAACACGGCTTGGCCGGTCCGCGCTGACTACCCTCCGGCCGTCGCGAACCGGAGGATCCCCTGCCCATGAGCATGCTCGGCACCCGCGTCGAACGGAAGGAAGACCCCGAACTTCTCACCGTCGGCGGCACATACGTCGACGACATCGAATGCGAGGGCGCGCTCCTCGCGGTCTTCGTCCGATCGACCATGGCCCACGCAGACATCACCGCCGTCCACGTGGACGAGGCACGTGAGATGCCGGGCGTGGTGGGCGCCTTCACAGCAGCGGATCTCGGGCTCAACGCCGATCCGCCCCGAATGCCAATGCTCAACCAGCAGATGCTGCGTTCGCCGCTGGCGGCTGGCCGGGTGCGCTATGTGGGCGAGCCGCTCGCCGTTGTCGTCGCCGAGTCGCAGTCCCAAGCGATGGATGCTGCCGAGCTGGTGTACGCCGACTACGAACCGCTCGATCCGCTGCTGGACACTGCCGAGTCGGCACGCAACGACCGGCTGCTGTTTCCCGATGCCGAGACCAACACGGTCTTCGCCATCCCAGCGGGAGAGCAGAACGGGCAGGATCCCTTCGACGACTGCGAGGTCATCGTCGAGCTGGCGTTCTGCAACCCCCGGATGACTGCAGCCCCCATTGAGCCTCGTACGGCCCTCGCCTCGTGGGACGCGGGCGCGCAGCGGCTCACGTACTGGGCCTGCACCCAGTTCCCGCACCAGACCCGCGACACCCTCTCCGCGTTCTGCGGGCTGGAGCCCAGCCAAGTGCACGTCATCACGCCTGATGTCGGCGGGGGCTTCGGCGCCAAGAACGCCCAGTACGTCGAGGATTTTGTGGTGGCCCGCCTCACATGCCAGCTCGAGCGCCCTGTGCGCTGGGCAGAGACGCGCTCGGAGGCCATGGTGGGCTTCACGCACGCGCGGGCGATCTCGTATTCGGCACGTCTCGGGGGCACCCGCGACGGCAACGTGACGGCATACGAGGTGGACGCGCTGCAAGACGCCGGTGCGTACCCGATGATCGGGTCGCTGCTGCCCATGTTCGTCCGCACCATGGCGTCGGGCGTGTACGACATCCCGAACGTTGCGGTGTCCACCAATTCGGTCACCACGAACACCGCACCAGTGGGCGCGTACCGCGGGGCCGGGCGGCCAGAGGCTGCGCTGGCGATCGAGCGGATGATGGACCTGTTCGCGGCCGAGATAGGGATGGATCCCGGCGAGCTGCGCCGCCGCAACTTCATTCCGCCCGACGCGTTCCCATTCACCACTCCGACCGGCGCCGACATGGATTCCGGCGAGTACGCCAAAGCCCTCGATGCCGTGATGGAGGCTGCGGACTATCCCGGCCTGCGGGCCGAACAGGAGCGGCGCCGCTCGGAGCGCTCAGCGAAGCTGCTCGGACTGGGCTGGAGCGCGTACGTGGAGATCTCGAACCCGATGGGCGCCCCGGAGTTCGGCAGCGTGGAGGTCCGCGGTGACGGATCAGCGCTGGTGCTCACCGGCTCGTCGAACCACGGGCAGGGCCATCACACGGCGTATGCCCAGATCGCTGCGGATCTCACCGGCATCGACTTCGACATGATCGAGGTGCGCCACGGCGACACCGACGAAATCAAGCGCGGCGGCGGCACCGGCGGCTCCCGCTCGCTGCAGACGGGCGGGGCCGCTGTCTTCGAGGCAGCCGAGGCAGTGGTCGAGCAAGCCAAGGAAGTGGCCGCGGCGATGCTCGAGGCCGACCCCGCCGACATCGTGCTGGACGTCGATGCGGGCGCGTTCGCGGTGGTCGGCACGCCGGCCCGATCGATCGACTGGGCTCAGATCGCTGCTCACGTCGGCGAATCCGACGGCCGCGAACTGCTCGCCGAGAGCGACTTCCAGCCGCCGGCAGCCACCTTCCCGTTCGGCGTGCAGCTCTCGGTGGTAGAGGTGGACCGCGACACCGGCCAGGTCACCCCGTTGCGCCATGTGACGTGCGACGACGCCGGCATCATCGTGAACCCGATGATCGTGGAAGGTCAGGTGCACGGCGGCGTGGCATCGGGCATCGGCCATGCGCTCGGCGAGGTGTTCGTCTACGACGGCGACGGCAACCCGCTGACCGGCAACTTCATGGACTACGCAATCCCCTCGGCCGCCGAATTGCCGAGCTTCGAGCGAATCCCCCTGGAGACGCCGACCGACCGCAACCCGCTCGGCGCCAAAGGCATCGGCGAATCGGGAACCATCGGCGCCACACCGGCCGTGCACAACGCCGTCGTCGACGCGCTGTCACACCTGGGCATCCGCCACGTCGAACTTCCCTGTACCCCCGAACAGGTCTGGCGGCACCTGCAACAGGGATAGCCGAGCACCCATGCTGCACCCTGGCACCTGGGTGCAGGCTCACCGCGGTTCGGTGGTGTTGAGCCCGCTGGCCAGCACGGTGACCAGGGCGACCATGCCAATTGCGCCCGAGGCCACGTAGGCAGCGGTCGGGCTGATCGTGAAGACGGGCAGCCAGACCACAGAGCCGATGGCGTGGCCGACGAAGCGTTGGGACAGGGTGAACGACAGCGCCCCTCCCCGGTTGTCAGGCGCAGCCACCGAGGCCAGCGACTGGAAGCTGACCACGACGGTCTGCGTCGCAGCGCCCGCGACGAGCCAGATGACCGCCAGTGCCCAAGCCGATCGGGCAGCCGGCAGCATCGCTACAAGTCCCGAACAGACAGTGATCGCCACGGTGGCTGCTCGGCGCCCGCCCCAGCGATCCAGCACGATCCCCCACAACGGCGCCGCTGCCATGCCGGCCGCTCCGCCCGCGAACAGCAGCAGACCGGTCTTGAATCCGGTCAGCCCGATGACATCGCGGCTGCTCAGGCCCACGAGGACACGCGCTCCGATCGGGCCGAGCGCGCTCAGCAGGGCCGTCGCTGCCAGCAGCAGTACCGGGCGGCGCAGCAAAGTGCGCAAGCGGGGCGGTGCGCCCAACCTCTGGGTCGTGCCGGCCGCGCCGGATCCCGCGTCGGCGGGGTTCGGCATCAGCAGGGCAATGGCGGCACCGACGACGGCCGTCGCCAGGAATGCGAGCCGCCAGTTCACATCGGCGCTCAAGCCGCCCAATATCGGAGCCGTCAGCTGGCCGAGCGCCTGACCGGCGGCATACCGGCCCACGATCCGACCGACGCCGGATGCGGCCACAGCCTCGGTCAGCGCTGCCAGCAGCAGCGGCGTGATGAACGCGTTCATCGATCCCTGGGCGACGCGAGCCACCAGGAACCACAGGTAGGACGGGGCGACGGCGCACCCGGCGGTCGCGACGGCATACAGCGCGATTGCCCGACGGAGTATCCGGGAACGGCCCCAGCGGTCGGCAATCGTGCCGGAGACCAGCAGCAGCCCCGCGAAGGGCAGCAGGTAGCACCACAGCGCCCACCCGATCTGACTGGTCGTGACCGAGTAGGTCGTGCGGAGCTCGGGGATCATCGGCAGCATCACAAAGGTGCCGAGCGGTCCCATCGAGCCGCCGAGATACAGCAGCGCCCGGCGCCACTCGCCGTTCACCGCCGTCCCCCCATAAGCCCCCGCACGCTACTTCGCAGCCGCTGGACGGGTCCGGGCGATCGCGCTGCTGCCCGGGGCGCAGCCGCTCGCGCCTACGATCGCCGCGCGACGAACGGGGGCAGTCATGGCCGAAGAAGCGCCTATGCCGTCCCGCCTCCCGGCGCCTTCTGTTTCCGAAGCCGGGCTGTCCCATGTGCGGGTGCTGGAGCTCGCCGGCGGCGTGGGAGTTGCCTGGGCGGCGAAGCTATTCGCCGATCTGGGCGCCGACGTGATACGTGTCGAGGACGATCACGACCTGGTCCGTTCACGACCCCACGAGGTCCACCGTTGGCTGAACTCCAACAAGCGTTCGGTCTGGTCGGTGAGCGACGAGCTGATCGCCGGCGCCGAACTGGTGATTCACGATCGCCGCGACCTGCCCGATCTGACATTGCAGAACAGCCGGCTCGTTGTGCTGTCGATCACCCCGTTCGGGCTCACCGGGCCCTACGCGCACTACGACGCCGCCGAGATCAACGTCATCCACGGGTCCAGCTGGGGCAACCTGTCGCCGGGGGGCGCCACCGATCCCGACCTCCCGCCGCTGAAGGCGCCTGGACATCACGCCAACATCAACGTGGCCTCGGTGGCCGCGATCGTGGCCCTCGCCGCAACCGAACGTGCCGCCGTGAGCGGCCGCGGCGAGCACATCGATTACTCGACGGTAGCGTCGGCGGCCAAGCTCACCGAGGTCGCCCCTGCGTCGGTCTCGTTCCTCGGCGTGGAGGCCTCCCGGCTGGGCACGCGCACGGTGGTGCCGTGGCGCATTTTCCAGTGCGTCGACGGGCTGCTCCAGCTCATCTGCCCCGAGCAATCCCAGTGGGAAGCGTTCGTCGAGCTCATGGGGGCCCCCGATTGGGCTTCGCTCGAGGTGTTCGCCACCGGGCCGGATCGGACCCAGAACTCCGATCTCGTGAACATGTACCTGGCCGAGTGGTTCGCCGAGCAGCGAGCCGACGAGATCTATCACGCCGCCCAGGCTGCTCGAATTGCCGTGACGCCGGTGAACACGATGGCTCAGCTCGAAGCCAACGAGCACTTCGCCGAGCGCGGGTTCTTCGCCACCACGCCCGATGGGTTGAAGCTGCCAGGGCCGGGGTTCCAGATCGATCAGCCGTGGTGGAGTCTCGCCGCCGAAGCACCCGATGCCGGCGCTCACGAAGGCGAAGGCTGGCGGCACAGGATCGCCGCCGCCGAGGGTGCCAGCGCCTCCGCGGGCGCGAACAGCACCACGGCAACTGCGGCGGCAAGCCGCCCGCTCGAGGGCGTGCGGGTCTGCGACTTCACGTGGATCTGGGCCGGTCCGTTCTGCACTCAGATCCTGGCCCACCTCGGCGTGGACGTCATCAAGCTCGAGTCTCCCGATCACCTGTGCATGTTCCGGCGCCTGCCGCTGAGCCCGCCCGACAGCCCGCCGTCGCATGACACGTCGGGCCTGTTTCAGCTCTACAACAGCGACAAGCGCAGCGTCGGCATCGACTTGTCCCATCCGGATGCCGCGGAGGTGGTCGCACGGCTCGTCGCCATCAGCGACGTGGTGGTCGACAACTTCGGCGTCGGCGTCATGGATCGGCTCGGTTTCGGCGTCGAACAATTGCGGGCGATCAACCCGGATGTCGTCATCGCCTCCCTGTCCGGATACGGAAGCACGGGCCCCTGCGCGCACTATGTGGCGTACGGACCTGCCGGCGGGGCGTTCGCCGGCCTGTACGCCTCCAACGGCTACGAAGGCGGCCCGGCGTACGAGACCGGCGTGGCCATCGGTGACCCGTGCACGGGGATCATCGCCGCGTGGGCGGTGGTGGCGTCGCTCGCCGCTCGACGTCGCAGCGGCACAGCCGCCACCATCGATGTCGCCATGGCGGAAGCGGTCGCCGCCACCATCGGCGAAGGCTGGATGCAGTACCAGCAGGACGGCCAGTCGCCGGCTCCCATCGGCAACCACGACCCGATCTGGTCGCCCCACAACTGCTACCGGGCGCAAGGCGACGATCAGTGGGTCACGATTGCGTGCACCGACGAGCGCATGTGGCAGTCGTTGTGCGCCGTCATCGATTCCGACCTCGCGCAGCGTCCGGAATTCGCCAGCGCAGCGGATCGCAAGCGCAACGAGGCCGAACTCGATGCGTCAATCACTGCGTGGACGCAGCCACGAGATCGCTGGCAGATCACCGAAGAGCTGCAGGCAGCCGGCGTGACTGCATTTCCGTCAGTGAGGGCGCATGAGGTGTGGACGGGCGACCCGCACTTCGAGGCCATCGGCATGCTCGAGCGGCCTCACCACCCGCTCACCGGAGATCGAGTGGTGCCGGGAATCCCCTGGCGCCTGAGGGACGGCCCCAACGGACTGCGACGCCCGGCACCCCTGCTGGGCCAGCACACCGTCGAGATCCTGACCGACGTGCTGAACTACGCGCCCGAAGAGGTAGGCGACCTGATGGCCCGAGGAGTGGTTCAGGAGCCCGCCACGGCTCAGACAGCATGAGGGCGCGCGCATAGTGTGAACCCTGAATTCCTGCGATCCTCGGCGCCGCTGGGGCGTGCCGGATCGCCAAGACAGCTCTGAGGGGGCAAACATGGCTGCGGAAGTGACGATCGGCTCAGGTCGGCTGGCTGGCGGCGACGACCAGGGCGTCCACGCCTACAAGGGCATTCAATATGCGGCGCCGCCGGTGGGCGACCTCCGGTTCCGGCCGCCGGAGGCCCCGGCCGGTTGGGACGGTGTGCGCGACGCGTCCGACTTCGGCCCCGTGGCGCTGCAGCAGCCCATGCCCGGCATCTTCGGCGAGCTGGGCACGCCGCCGAACCCCGCCGGCGACGATTGCCTGCGGCTGAACGTGTGGACACCGGACCCGGGTGCAGGCGGCATGCCGGTGCTGGTGTGGATCCACGGCGGCGCCTTCTATGCCGGCAGCGGTGTCGACGACGTGTACAACGGTGCAGCGTTCGCCCGTGACGGTGTTGTCTGCGTGACGATCAACTACCGGCTCGGTGTGCAGGGATTCATGAACCTGGGCGGCCACTTCGGCGAATACGCACAGTCCGGCAACCTCGGCATGCTCGACCAGGTCGCTGCGCTGCAGTGGGTGCAGGACAACATCGCCGCCTTCGGAGGCGATCCCGACAAGGTCACCATCGCCGGCGAGTCCGCCGGCGGCATGAGCTGCTCGACGCTGATGGCCATGCCAGCCGCCAAGGGTTTGTTCCGGGCGGCAATTCCGCAGAGCGGCGCCGCTCATAACGGACTCAGCGCCGACACGGCTGCGTTGATCAGCACTTACGTCATGGAGGCGGTGGGCGTCACGCCGGGCGACTCGGCTGCGCTCGCCGCGGTGAGCAACGACGACCTGCTGGCCGCGCAGATCGCCATCACCGATGACCTGGGTGCCACGCGCGACCCTGAGAAGTACCGCGAGGCTGCGGCGGTGCCGATGGCGTTCCAGCCCACCTACTTCACCGA
The DNA here is from genome assembly GCA_011523825.1 of Microthrixaceae bacterium. Classification (GTDB taxonomy): domain Bacteria; phylum Actinomycetota; class Acidimicrobiia; order Acidimicrobiales; family Poriferisodalaceae; genus Poriferisodalis. Next base: position 484,900 of record WTFX01000026.1, on the reverse strand, counting down.
GGAGTTGCCGCAACGACCGATCGACGCGATCGCGGGCGGCTCCGCAAAGGACATCTCAGTGATGGTCGGCTCGACCAAGGAGGAAGCGCTGATCTTCGTCGTGGACCTCAAGGAGATCTTCAACGAAGAACTCGTGCAGGCCACCGTGGGGGCAGTATTCGGCATGGCCGGCAAAGACGGCGACGCTGCGTTGCAGCTGTACACCGAGAACCGGCCCGGAGCTGCGCCGCACGAGTTGGCTGCAGCGATCGAGACTGACCGGATGTTCACCGTGCCGGCCATCCGTCTCGCCGACGCTCAGTCAGCTCAGAACGCCGACCTGTGGATGTACCGATTCGACTGGGAAAACCCCGAGCGCGAGGGCGAATGGGGAGCGCACCACTTCATCGAGGTGCCGTTCGCGTTCGACCAGACCGACAACGACATGGGCCGCGGCTTCGTCGGCGACAACCCGCCGGCAGACCTGATTGCGGCCACGCACGACGCTTGGGTCCGATTCGCCACCGACGGCAACCCCAACCACGGCGGCCTGCCCGACTGGCCGCGTTGGGATGCGAGCAGCCGGCCCACCATGCTCTTCGACAACGAGTGCAGGGTCGAGAACAGCCCCGCCGCCGCAGAGATCAATCTCTGGGACGGCGTCCTGTAGAAGCGACTGCGCCGCAGCGCTGAGCCGGTTTCAGGCGGAGGCGGCGGCTTGGATCGTGGTCGTGACCTCGGGCGTCAGGTCGAGACCGTGGAAGTTCTGGAGCCGCTCGATGGTCTCGGCGTAGCGCTCGCGCTTGGCGGCCTCCCGCTCGGGGCCGCGCTCGGCGAACTCGGGCATCACCTCTTTGGCAAACAGCTCCATTGATTCGCAGATGTCCTCGTGGCGGTTGCGGCCCGCCTGGCTCACGAAGATCAGCTCGTCCACCCCGGCGTCCTCGTAAGCCCGCACGAACTCGCGGATCTGATCGGGCGTGCCGATGCAACCCCGCAGCGAGTCCAGCCCGCCGGCCGTGACCAGGTTCTCGGCGCCGTCCGAGCCGACCGCGGCCTGCACGGTGGCGGTCAGCTTGGCGAACCCCATCTCTTCGCGGTTCTCCTCGAACTGGCTCCAGATGTCGGTCGCGCCGGGCGTGTGCGTGCCGAAGGCGTAGTAGTGCAGCAGCGAGTACGCGAAGAAGTGGAAGCCGTCGAGGCCCCGGTCAAGCGCCGTCTGCTCGTCGGGGTGGCACATGAAGCCCGTCGTCACTGCGATGTTGGGATTCGGCGCCAGCCCCGCCGGATCGGTGCAGGCCTCGAACGCGGCGTAGTAGTCCGACACCCACTGGCGGGCCTCGTCGGGATCGATGAACGAGAAGCTCAGCGCCCCGAGCCCTCGCTGGCCGGCCATCAGGATCGTGTCGCGCTGGCTGCACGCCACCCACATCGGCGGGTGCGGGCGCTGCAGCGGCTTGGGCACCACGTTGCGCGCTGGCATCGAGAAGAACTTGCCGGTGTGTCCCTCGTACGGCGACTGCGCCATCATCTTGGCGATCTCGGGCACTGCCTCTTCCCACATGGCCCGCTTGTCGGCCCGCTCGATCTCGAAGCCTCCAAGCTCCATGTCGCTGGATGTCTCGCCGGTGCCGAACTCCACCCGCCCGTTCGAGATGATGTCGAGCGTGCCGATGCGCTCGGCCACCCGGGCCGGGTGGTTGTAGCCCGGCAGCACCGGCACGATGCCGTGACCGATGCGGATGTTCTGGGTGGTGGCGGCGCAGGCCGACAGGAACACCTCGGGTGCCGAGGAGTGCGAGTACTCCTCCAGGAAGTGGTGCTCCACTTCCCACACTGTGCTGAAGCCGAGCTTGTCGGCGAGCTGCACCTGCTCGAGCGCCTCGTGGATGATGCGGGCCTCGGCCCCGTCGTCCCAGGGGCGTGGCAGCTGGTGCTCGTAGAAGATGCTGAAGCGCATGCGGGATCCCTTCGCTCTCAGCCGGCGGCGGCGATGCAGGCGAACGCAGCATCCACGATGCGGTTGCCCCGCGGATCGCCGGTGATGGTGCTCTCCATCCGGTTCATCACATAGGCCACCGATGCCCTCACGTCGAAATCGACGACGGCCACCGAACCGCCCCAGCCGCCCCAGAACATGTGGTTCGGGTTGGGACTGGTGACCCAGCCGTCGAGGTCGCGGGCGAATCCCAGCCCGTGCCGCATCCGCATGTAGAGCACGTCGTCGACGTTGTCGATCTGCTCCTCGAGGGCCTTGCGCGCACCGGCCTCGGACATGATCCGCACGCCGTCCACTTCGCCGCCGCAGGCCAGCATCGAGTGAATGCGTGCTACCGAGCGGGCGTTGCCGATGCCGCCGGCCGCAGGGATCTCCGCCGCACGCCATTCCCGGGTCTGCGGTTCGGAGGCGTCCAGCATGCAGCTCATCAGCGTCTTCGCGCACATCGAGTCGAGCTCGACGGGTACGCCGTTCATTTCGAGTGCTTCGAGATTCACTTCTGGCGGTATGAGCTCGCCCATGCGACCGTCCTCTGAGGCCGGGAGACTCATGTGAAAGTCGGCTCCCAGGGGCGCAGCGATCTCGTCTCGGAACCAGTCCGCCATGCGCTTGCCGGTGATGCGGTAGAGGATCTCGCCCTCGAGGTTGCCTTGGGTGACGGCGTGATAGGCCGACTTGGAGCCGGGCTCGAACCACAGCTCCTGGGCGGCCAGCCGCTCGGCGATGGCGTCGAGGTCGTACAGGTCGGCTGCGGTCACCGGCGGCACGTAACCGGGCAGCCCCGCGGTGTGGGACATGACGTGGCTGACCAGCACGCCTTCCTTGCCGTTCTGGGCGAACTCGGGCCAGTACTGGCACACAGGAGCGTCGAAGTCGAGCTCGCCCCGATCGGCGAGGGCGAGCATGCAGGTAGCCGCCATGGTCTTGGTGGTCGAGTACACGTTGACGATCGTGTCCTGAGCCCATGGGGTCCCGTGGGGGTCGGCGTCGCCGGCCCAGATGTCCACGACAAACTCGCCGTCAACCGTGACCGCCGCCGCTGCGCCGACTTCCAGTCCTTCTTCGAAGTTCTCGACGAAGCCGTCGCGGACCGCTTCGAAGCCCTCCTTGCACATCCCATGAACTTCCATGTTCTGTCCCCCTCGTGGTGCCGACCGGACGAGCCGGCTTCGCGGTGCTCATCATGGCAGTCGCGGCATGCAGTCGCCGATGGCGGACCTGTGCTCAGGCGACGCTGCCCTGCAGCCGGCGATGGCTCAGTTCAGCTCACCGGCGCGGTGATCGGCGGAGCTGCGCCGAAGTCGTCCCAATCGGTAACGACACTGAACGTTCCGGCGCCGTCGATGACAGCGCTGTAGCCCACGCGGCGGATGAGATCGTCACGGTCCACCCACACGTCGAGCTGGATGTTGTCGAGCCGCTCGGGCGGTTCCTGGTTCGTCATCGTCATGAACATGCCAAGCGACATGAGGAAGCCTGCTCCCGCACCGGCAGGCGTGGCGTGGGTGCGGTAGTGGACGACGTCGATCCCGCCAAGTTGTGCTCCGCCCACCTCGAGGAAGTCGTAGAGCTCGCCGAGGTCATCGACAGCGACACCGAACGTCAGATTCGACCGGGCGGGTGCACTGGCATCCTCAGCATCCGGCGCCCAGACGTACGGATGGGGCCCATCCCATGGTCCGTCGGCGATCGAGCGGTATGCCTGATTGCCGACGACGGTTTCGGCATAGGAGCCCAGATCCGGAATGCCCATCTCGGGCACCGCAGGTCCAGACGTCAGCCGGTAGGCGAAATCGCCATCCGAGAAGACCCCTTCGATCGTCATCTCCCACGGCTCGGCGAAACCGTCAAAGTCAAACGTCACCGTCGTGAAGGAGGTAGCCGAGTCGCTCACCTGGATCGTGGTCTCGACGGCGTGGTGGACTGCCGCGGTGGCATCGCGGCCGGTGCTGGTGTCATAGACGACGATCGTCGCCACGGCCACAAGTGCGATGACCGCGGCCGCGGCCGCCGCACTGATCCAGCGCTGACGCGCAAGCGGCCTGAACCCTGCCACTCCGCGCTGCGGCTCAGCCATCGCACCCGCCGCGTGCGATGGTTCGGCGTCCGCCAGGACCATCTCCAGCAGCTGCGCCGGTGCAGGGTCGGCCGGCGAGGCGAGCGCCTCGACGTCGACCGGGTTGGCCCGACGCAGCTCGGCGAGCAGTTCGTCTTCTGTTTCTTCTGGGTCAGTGCCGGTCATTGCGCCATCCCTTCGCCGATCCCCGGGTGGTCAGGTCGGTCAAGCCGCGCAGCGAGCCGCTTGCGCGCCCGGTGGACACGTATTGCCGAGGCATTGGCCGAGATGCCGAGCACCTGGCCTATCTCGGCATGGCTGAGTTCCTCCCACGCCACCAGCATGAGCACTTCCCGGTCCGCTTCGGAAAGAGCAGCGAGGGCTGCCCTGACGGACGCCAAGCGCTCACTGGAGCCGGGCCCGACGGGGTCGTCGGCTTCAGGCGGGCTGACCAGCCGCAGCCGGTCATGTGCCGCTTGGCGCCGACGGCCCGAGCGCGTCGCGTTGCGGATCACGTTGCGCGCCACGCCGAAGAGCCACAGCCGTTCAGCGCCGTCGGGTACGTCGTCGCGACGACGCCACGCTGTCAGGAAGGTGTCAGCGACGACCTCGTCGGCGGTTGCACGGTCGACTCTGCGGCGGGCGTAGGCCAGCAGCGGCCGGAACGTCTCGGCATAGAGACTCCGGAACCAATGCTCATCATGGGCAGCGACCATGCAGACAGCCATCATGGCTGTCATGTCCGCGCCCGCCCAGACCTTTCAGTACCAAGAGGCCGATGTATCGGCGGGCTTCGCCGGGGCGACATAGGATCGGCTGCGTTCGCTTGACCCGGCGACAGCCGCGTGGGTTTCTCGTGGCGCCCTTGGCGGGCGAATCAGGAATCGGGGGACTCCATGACTTCACGACTGCTTCGACTGCTGGCGATGCTCTTCGCGTTCAGCCTCATCGCCGCTGCCTGCGCCGATGACTCGGACGATGACGGTGCGGCCGACGACGCGCCGGCTGTCACTGCGGCCGACGATGCCGACGACATGGCCGACGACGACATGGCGGACGACGCGGATGACATGGCCGATGATTCCGCCGATGACATGGCCGACGACGACATGGCCGACGACGACATGGCCGACGACGACATGGCCGATGACGACATGGCGGACGACGACATGGCCGCCATCGACCGCACCGGCGAAGTCATCAAAGTCGGCTACGTGAACAACGAGGGCGCGGCATTCTCGCTGCCCGAGTTCCGCACCGGCGGTGAGGTGGCCATCCAGTTCATCAATGACACTGGCGGCATCAATGGGGCGATGATCGAGACCGAGGTCTGCCTGTCCGACGGCACCCCTGAGAGCGCCATCAACTGTGCCAACCAGCTGATCGAAGCCGACGTCGTGCTCGCCTACATGGGCATCGAGGTGGCGTCGGAAGCCGCAATCAACCTGTGGGTCGAGGCCGGCATCCCCTACATCTCGTCTCACGCGTGGGGTGTCACCGAGCAGAACAGCCCGGGCTCGGTCATCCTGCACTCGCCCGCCGGGGCCTACGCAGTCGGCCCGGCGAAGACGTTCGCCGATCTCGGCATTGACCACATCGCTGTGATCCTCGAAGACACTCCTGCGGGGAACGCCTTCATGGACGCAACCAGCAACCCGATCATGGCGCACCACGGCATCGAGTGGGAGGGCATCCTGGTGGACCCGGCGGCACCCGACTGGACTGCAGCGATCGCCACTGCGCAAGCGGCGGGGGTTGACGGCGTCTGGGGCCAGCTCACCGAGCCGGGCTGCATCGGCATGGTCGGTGCGGCTGCCGCCAGCGGTTACGACAAGCCGGTGTTCGCGGGATCATGCAGCTTCTACATCCCGATCCTGGGAGCGGCTGCGATTGGCACGTACACCCAGAGCGACGTGTACTTCCCCTCAACGGCCGCATCCGCGCCGCCTGAGATCCAGGCACAGATTGCCGAGTACGTCGAGCTGATGACGGCGGCCGGGTACGAGGACCACATCGAGGGCTTCGCTGTTGCGCCGTACTCCGCGTGGCGTGCCATGGAGATCATCCTCGAGAGGATCGAGGGCCCGATGACGGCCGAAGCGGTGCTGCATGCCTTCAAGAACGCCGGCGAGACACCGGGCTGGTTCGGACCGAATCATCGCTGCGGCGAGGCGCCGTGGCCGGCTGAATCGTCCGCCTGCAAGTCTGAGATCGCCGTGTGGCAGATCGCCGAACGCGATGACGGCACCATCGGACGTGTCCTGGTCGGCGACGGCTTTTTCGACGCTTTCCAGCACAGCGGCTTCTAGCCCCGGAGCACCGCAGAGCACTCTGACCACCGAGAACTGACCCTTCGGCACCCACGACGTGCAGCAGTACCTCCTGTTCGCCATCGTCGGGCTCGGCTTCGGCAGCATCTACGCGGCCATTTCGATGGGCGTGGTCATCACCTACCGCGGCACCGGCATCATCAACTTCGCGACCGGTGCGATGGCGATGTGGGGCGCCTATGTCTTCGATGAGCTGAACCGCACCGGTGACTTGGTGTTCCCAGTGGCGATCATTCCCCACAAGGTGAGCCTCGGCGAAGGCATCGGCTCGGTGCCGTTTGCGCTGGCGATGTTGCTGGCCGTGCTGTCGTGCAGCCTCATCGGGCTGCTCGTGCACTTCTTGGTGTTCAGACCGCTGCGACGCGCGCCGATCCTGGCGCGCGTCGTGGCGTCGGTCGGGGTGCTGCTGGCGATCCAGGCGCTGATCGTGATGCAGTTCGGCAGCACGCCTCGAGCCTTGGCGCCGATCCTGCCGAACGAGCCCGTGAATTTTGCGGGCATCAACTTCTCACGCGATCGCTTGTGGCTCACTGGCGTCGTCGTCGTGATCGCTGTGGCGCTGTGGGCCTGGTTCCGGTTCACTCGCCTCGGGCTGGCCACGAGAGCCTCCGCGGAGAACGAGCGGGCCATCGGACTCGCCCGCTTCTCGCCGCAGGTGCTCGCAGGCTCCACCTGGGTGCTGTCCAGCACGGTGGTCGGCTTCGTCGTGATCCTGACCGCACCGACGGTGATCCTGAACCCGCTGACCTACGTGCTGGCCATCGTGCCCGCGCTGGCAGCGGCGCTCATCGGCCGCCTGTCGTCGATCGGCATCACCGTCACCGCGGCGCTGGGGCTCGGCATCTTCCAGTCAATCGTCGTGTTCCAGACCACCAAGTCATGGTGGCCCGACTGGGCAGTGACCGGACTCGGCGACGCAGTGCCATTCGTGGTCATCGTCATTGCGCTGTTCGTGGTCGGCGACGCCCTGCCCACCAGGGGGGCGGTCGAGGCGGATCCCCTGCCAGAGGTGTACCGGCCCAAGATGCGAACTGCGGTGATTGCGCCGGTAGTGGTCGGCGCCGGCGTGCTGGCCGCGCTGACCTCGGGCAGCTACCGGTTCGGGGTCATCACCAGCATGACCGTGACAATCATCATGCTGTCGCTGGTGGTGCTGACCGGCCTCGTCGGGCAGATCTCGCTGGCACAGGCGGGCATCGCCGGCACGGCTGGATTCGCGCTCAGCAAGCTGGGCGATACTCTCGGCATCCCGTTCCCGATCTCGCCGCTGCTGGCGGCGTTGGTCGCAACGGTGTTCGGCGTGCTGGTCGGCATCCCGGCGTTGCGCATCCGAGGCGCTCAACTGGCAGTGGTGACCCTTGCGGGAGCCGTGGCCTTGGAGAAGTTCATCTTTCGCAATGTCAAGTTGTCCGAGGTCGCGGGAAATCCCATTCCGGACCCGACGCTGTTCGGCCTTGACATGGGCGTGCGGGAGGGACGCACGATCGCCCGCGTCGAATTCGCCATCCTCGTGCTGCTCGTCGTCACGGTGTGCGCGATTCTCGTCGGGAACTTGGCGCGCAGCGCAACCGGTCGGCGGTTTCTGGCCGTCCGCTCGAACGAACGGGCCGGCGCTTCGGTCGGCATCTCGATTGCGAACACGAAGCTCGTCGCGTTCGCCATCGCCTCCTTCCTGGCGGGCATCGGCGGTGCGTTCATCGGCTACAGCAGGGGACAGCTCTCGGCCGACAGCTTCACCGTGATGGTCGGCCTGAGCTTTCTGGCCTTCGCCTACCTGGGCGGCATCACCACAGTGTCCGGTGCGATCATCGCAGGCACCTTCGCCCCGCTCGGCATCGGCTTCGTGATTCTCGACCGTGCGCTCGAGCTGGGGACGGCCTACCAGATCCTTGCCGGCATCGGACTGGTGCTCACGGCGATCTTCAATCCCGAGGGCATCGCGGGGGCGAACCGCAAGAACTACGAAAAGATGCGTGCGGCGCTGGCTGCTCGCGCAGCCGCGAAGGCAGTTGCGGAGGACGGTACAGACGCCGACGCTTCCCCAAGTGCGCCAGCGCGCGCCGCACCCCCGGTGACGAATCGGGACCGGCCGACCTTCGACGACGTGCCAGTGGTGCTCGGCATCGATCATCTGACCGTGCGCTACGGCGGCCTCAAGGCCGTGGACGATGCTTCGCTGCGAGTTCGGGAGGGAGAGATCGTCGGGCTGATCGGACCCAACGGTGCGGGCAAGACCACGATGATCGACGCGCTCACCGGGTTCATTCCCTCAGATGGCCGGATCGAGTTCTGCGGAGCTGAGCTCACACGAGAGCTGCCGTATCAGCGGGCGCGCATGGGCCTGACGCGTACGTGGCAGTCACTGGAGCTTTTTGGCGATCTGTCGGTCCGCGAGAACGTGCAGGTCGCCGACGAGCGAGCCACCGTCGGATCGGTGCTGGCCGACTTCGTCAAGCCGGCGAGACCGGTGGATCTCGCACGCGTGGACTCGGCGCTCGAACTTGTCGGGCTCACCGCAGACGCAGACGCCCGCCCCGGAGATCTGCCGCTCGGACGCCAGAAGCTGGTGGGCGTGGCCCGGGCGTTGGCCGGCTCGCCCCGTGTGATGCTGGCCGATGAACCCGCGGCCGGCCTCGACACGGCCGAGAGCCGGGCGCTCGGCCAGGAGATCATCGACATCGCCGAGGGCGGTGTGTCGATCCTGCTGATCGACCACGACATGGGCCTCGTGCTGGAGGTCTGCGACTACATCTACGTGCTCGACTTCGGCCAGATCATCGCCGAGGGCACCCCAGCCGAGATTCGTGCCAACGAGGCAGTCATCGACGCCTACCTTGGTTCGGAGGTCCATGCATGAGCACCACTGACACGCAGTCACCGAGCGCCGCCGACGGCACCGGCATCACCGCGCCCGCCCTTGATGTGCGGAACCTGGTGGCCGGCTGGGGCGGCGTCCCCGCCGTGCGCGGACTGTCGCTGCATGTGCATCCCGGCGAGGTCGTGGCACTGCTCGGACCCAACGGTGCGGGCAAGACCACCACGCTGCTGACCATCGCGGGGGTGCTCAAGCCCATCGACGGCGAGATCGATGTGCTCGGCTCGCCCGTCGGGCATGCCAGCGCCCACCAGATCGCCCGCCGTGGCGTGGCGCTGCTGCCCGAGGACCGCGGCATCTTCTTCCAGCTCAGCGTTGCGGAGAACCTGCGCCTGCATCGCCACCGTCACAGCGAGGTCACCGAAGCCGATGTGATCGGCTGGTTCCCGGCCCTCGAAGAACTGCTGGACCGCCGGACCGGGCTGCTGTCAGGCGGCGAGCAGCAGATGCTGGCGCTGGGCTGCAAGCTCATCGCCGATCCCAAGCTGCTGATGGTGGACGAGATGAGCCTCGGCCTCGCGCCGATCATCGTGGAACGGCTGCTGCCGGTGGTGCGGCGCATCGCCGACGAGACGGGCACTGCAGTACTGCTGGTGGAACAGCACGTGCACGCTGCGCTGGCCATCACCGACCGGGCATATGTGCTGAACCATGGTGAGCTGGCGCTGTCTGGCACCGCCGAGGAACTGTCTCAGCGCCCCGAGGTGCTCGAGGCCAGCTATCTCGGGGAGCGCACCCTCGACCACGAGTAGCGTCGGGGCCTCTATGCGCTCTCCACTGACACGATTCGGGGCCCTGCTGCTCGCTCTCGCACTGGTTGCTGCCGCGTGCGCAAGCTCGGACGGCGACGACGACGGCGCCGAGCCCGCGCCGACAACCGCCGAGGCGCCCGGAGACGCCGGGGGCACGACGGCCGGCGACGGCGAGCCCGGCGAGCAACCTGATGACGGCAACGCCGCGAGCGACGGCGGCGACGGCGGCGATGTACCGATCGACCGCACCGGCGAAGTCATCAGGGTCGGTTATGTCAACAACGAGGGCGGCAACATCTCGCTGCCCGAACTGCGCATCGGCGGCGAGGTGGCCATCAACGTCATCAATGAGGCGGGCGGGATCCACGGAGCCATGATCGAGCCGATCATCTGCCTCTCCGATGGCACGCCCGAGAGCGCCATCAACTGCGCCATCAAGCTGATCGAAGAAGACGTCGACATGGCGTACATGGGCGTCGAGCTGGGCTCCGAAGCTGCCTTCGGACTGTGGGTTGACGCCGGCATTCCCTACGTCTCGTCCCACTCGTGGGGCCGCACCGAGCGCAACAGTCCCGGGGCCTTCCTGCTCCATGTGGCCACCGGGGCATTCGCCGTCGGCCCGGCCAAGACCTTCAGCGAACTCGGCATCGACCACATCGCAGTGCTCGTCCAGGACTCGTCCACCGCCCTGGACTTCCTGGACAACATCATCGCCCCGGTCCTCGAGCACTACGGCATCGAGATGGAGCGCATCGTGGTCGATATCGCATCGCCCGACTGGACTGCTGCCATTGCGGCGGCGCAGTCCGCGGGCGTCGAGGGCATGATGGGCCAGCTCGACGAATTCGGCTGCATCGGCATGGTCGGCTCAGCCGCTGCGAGCGGGTTCGACAAGCCGATCTTCGCCGGGTCCTGCACGCTGTACATCGACGTGCTGGGGGCAGCCGCCATCGGCACCTACACCCAGGGCGACCAGTGGGTTCCGTGGGTCGCCGAGTTCGCGCCGCCCGAGATTCAGGAACGCCTCGCGGAATACGCCGACCACATGACAGCGGCCGGGCACGAGCAGCTCATCGAGGGCTTTGGCATCGCGCCGTATGGGGCATGGCGTGAGATCGAGTTCATTCTCGAGACGATCGAGGGCCCGATCACTTCCGAGTCGATCACCGATGCCTTCGCCAACGCCGGCGAGACCCCCGGATGGTTCGGCCCCAACCTGCGATGCGGGATGGCACCATGGCCCCCGGAGTCCTCGCACTGCATGTCGCACATCATGGTGTGGCAGGTTGTCGAGGCCGACGACGGATCGCTGCGCCGCATCGTGGTCGGCGACGGACTCTTCGACGCGTACGAGCTGAGCGGTCTGTAATCCCTGTTATCCGAAGGACCGCGGGTTCATCTGCGAGCATCTGCGGATGAGTTGCCGGACAATCTGAGGCGGAACTGCCGAAGTGGACCAGTACCTGCTCTTCGCGATCATCGGCCTGGGGTCGGGCTGCCTCTATGCAGCGCTGTCAATGGGCCTAGTCATCACCTACCGGGGCACCGGCATCATCAACTTCGCCACCGGTGCGATGGCGATGTGGGGGGCGTACGTCTACGACGAGCTCAGCGACACCGGCGATCTCGTGCTGCCGGTCGTGCTCATTCGCAGCCGCATCGGCCTCGGCGGCAGCTCTGGCAGCGTGCCCTTCCCGATCGCCCTCATCCTCGCGGTGCTGTCATGCAGCCTCATCGGGCTGATGGTGCACTTCCTGGTCTTCCGGCCGCTCCGGCGAGCCCCGATCCTGGCCCGAGTGGTCGCCTCGGTGGGCGTGCTGCTGGTCATCCAGGCCCTGATCGTGATGCACTTCACGAGCACCGCCCGCGTCGTCACGCCGATCCTTCCCAACGAGCCGGTGAGCTTCGCCGGCGTCAGCTTCTCCCGCGATCGCCTCTGGCTCACGGCCGTCGTACTGCTGACCGCCGCCGCGGCCTGGGCGTGGTTCCGCTTCACGCGCTTGGGGCTGGCCACGCGGGCCTCCACTGAGAACGAGCGGGCGATCAGCCTGGCCCGCTACTCGCCGCAAGTGCTGGCTGGCTCGACGTGGGTGCTGTCAAGCACCGTTGTCGGCTTCCTGCTGATCATGGCCTCGCCGATCGTCTCGCTCAGCCCGTTGACCTACCTCTCGATCGTCCCGGCGCTCGCCGCGGCGGTCATCGGCCGGCTGCTGTCCATCGCCGTCACCGTGACAGCAGCGTTCGGGCTCGGCATCTTCCAGTCGATCGTCGTGTATCAAACCACCAATCCGTGGTGGCCAGACTGGGCGATCACCGGCATCCCCGATGCGCTGCCGTTCGGGGTCATCGTGATCGCCCTGTTCGGCCTGGGCCACACCCTGCCGACTCGTGGCGCTGTCGAAGCCGATGCCCTGCCCGAAGTCATCCGGCCGAAGATGCGGCCCAGCGTGATCGCCTCGGCCGTGGTGGCGGCCGGCGTGCTGACGGCTGTGGCGCAGGGCAGCTACCGCATCGGGATCATGACCAGCATGATCATGACGATCGTCATGCTGTCGCTGGTGGTGCTGACCGGCCTCGTCGGCCAGATCTCGCTCGCCCAGGCCGCCATAGCGGGGGCCGCGGGCTTCGCGCTCAGCAAGCTGGGCGACTCCCTCGGCATCCCGTTCCCCATATCGCTGCTGCTCGCCGCGCTCATGGCCACGGCCTTCGGGCTCGTGGTGGGCGTCTCCGCCCTGCGCATCCGCGGCGCGCAGCTTGCCGTCGTCACGCTCGCTGGAGCCGTCGCGCTCGAGGAGTTCGTGTTCCGCAACAGCGCCATTACCGGCCTCTACGGCAACCCCATTTCGGGCCCATCGCTGTTCGGTGCGAACCTCAGCATTCGCGAGGGCAGGAACTTTGCCCGTATGGAGTTCGGCTTCCTGGTGCTCGCCGTGGTGACCGTGTGCGCCCTCGCGGTCGGCAACCTGGCACGCAGCGCGACCGGACGCCGCTTCCTGGCCGTACGGTCCAATGAGCGAGCGGGTGCGTCGGTCGGCATCAACGTTGCGGGCACCAAGATGCTGGCATTCGCGCTTGCGTCGTTCCTCGCAGGCGTGGGCGGCGCGTTCATCGGCTACAGCCGCGGTCAGCTCTCCGCGGAGAGCTTCGCTGTGCTCATCGGACTGAGCTTCCTGGCGCTGGCCTACCTGTGCGGCATCACGAGCGTGCCCGGCGCAATCATCGCCGGGCTGTTTGCCCCGCTCGGCATCGTCTACATCACCGCCGACCGGATCGCCGAGCTGGGGCGCTGGTACCAACTCGTCGCCGGTGTCGCACTGGTGGCAACGGCGATCTTCTTCCCCGAGGGCGTCGCCGGCGCGTACCGGCAGAACCTCGCCCGCTGGCGAGCAGTCCGATCACGAAGACGGGCCCGGGCTGAGGCCCGCGAGCGTAGCGATCTCGCAGCGGTGCTCACCGAGCCAGCCCTCGCGGAGTCCGGTGAGACGGTTCGCCTGTCGGAGTACCGGCGCAAGGAGCGGCAGCGGAGCTTCGAGAGCGCGCCGATCGTGCTGTCAGTCGAGGATCTCACGGTGCGCTTCGGAGGGCTGAAAGCGCTGGACCAGGTGTCGCTGCGAGTCCGCGAGGGCGAGATCGTGGGCCTGATCGGACCGAACGGCGCCGGCAAGACGACGCTGATCGATGCCCTCACCGGATTTGTGCCATCTCGCGGGCGTGTCACGTTCTGCGAGGAACGGCTCTCCCGCGAAGCCCCCCATGTGCGTGCTCAGCGGGGACTGGCGCGGACGTGGCAGTCGCTGGAATTGTTCGATGACCTGACCGTGCGCGAGAACGTGCAGGTTGCCGCCGAACGGACGTCAATGCGCTCAGTGCTCGCCGATCTCGTCGTGCCCGAGCGGCCATCGGACACCTCGCAGGTCGATGCCGCGATGCAGATCGTCGGCCTGGCCGGTGACACCGGAATGAAACCGGCCAACCTCCCGCTCGGCCGCCAGAAGCTGGTCGGCGTGGCGCGGGCACTGGCGTCGGAACCTCGCGTGATGCTGGCCGACGAGCCGGCCGCGGGTCTGACCACGGCCGAGAGCATCGCTCTGGGCGTCCGGTTGCTGGATGTGGCATCCGAGGGTGTGTCGATTCTGCTGATCGACCACGACATGAACCTCGTGCTCGACATCTGTGACTACATCTACGTGCTCAACTTCGGTCAGATCATCGCGGAGGGCACGTCAACGGAGATCCGGGCCAACGAAACCGTGGTGGACGCCTACCTCGGCTCGGGCGCCCACACCTGAACTGCTCAGGCCGGCTCGGCGTCGTCGCGCCGGGCGACTGAAGCCGCAATCAGCAGCGTCAGGATGGCGGCGATGATGCCGAGCACGAGCACAATCACCCGTGCATCAGGTTCGTTGGCATCGGGATCGTGCGTCGCAGCGTCCCCCAGGACCTCGTCGAGCAGCATGCTGATGTCAGCCTGCAGCGCAGACGTCGCTTGACGGCCCGACGCGATCAGCTCGGCCTCCTGAGCGATCAGGGGAAGCCGGTACCGGAGCGAATCGAACAGGTTCTCATCCCCATCGCCCAAGGCGATGAACTGGCGCACCAGCGGAACGAGCTGCGGGTGTACTTCGCTTCCGCCCTCTCGCTCCAGGTACGCGGCGCTCGTCTCGAGGCGGTGCGCCGCTGTGGCAAATCTCTCCTCGGCTTCGGCGATCAGCGTCGGTTCAGAAATGACAAACGTGATGATGAATCCTGAGAAGGTTCGGAAGAGCGAGCTGAAGACGAGCGTGAGGTGCCGGTACCGCATGAGCTCGGAATGCGACAGCGGATCCGAATCGGCCGGCACGCTGTCGGCGAACTCGCTCCTTCCGGTCAGCATGTAATACAGCTGGTTGTCGAGGCTGGACACGACCGCCGGCCGGAGCTGGTAGTCGAAGAACGCCCTCAGTTGCGCCCGTTGACCTTCAGCGGCCTGCAGTGCTCCCACGAGCTCCGGGCGGCCAACGTGGATCTGCTCGACGTCGGCCTGCGCTTGATCGACCGATGTGCGCATCCCGGCGACGGCGTCACCGTGACCTGCGGCATCGAGGATGTCCAGGTTCTGGTGGATGCCGGAAATGTCAGCTGTGGCAGCGTCCCGGGTTGCCGGCAAGCTTCCCAGCGGCGTCGTCGGGGCGCTCCTGGCCGTGGCAACCGCCGCAACGGAACCCACGTGCTGGTCAACTGCCAAAGCTGCATTCAGAACTTCGGCGATCCCGCCGTACCCATCGACGGATCCGACGCTGTCGACCGCTTGGGTCAAGAACGCCGCAGCCTCCGCGTGCAACGCCGCCACGGTCCCGTCAATTGCGGTGATATCGCGCGCCTCCTGCGCGCCCAGACCCAGGCGGATCTTCATCATGTCGATCATGTTCGCTTCGCCGTAGGCGCCGTCCACGAGTTCTCTCGAGAGCGGGATCAGCGTGGGATCCAGATCTTGGTGGGTGTCTTCAGCAAATACCTCGAGGCTGTCGGAGAGCTGGTACATCACCAGGTCGATGTTCTCTTCGACTGTGGCGACGAAGGCGATGTTCGGCTGCCTCGCTGCAACCTCGAGGAGGACCGAGCCTTGGTCAACTTGCTGCGTCATGAGCGCGAGGCGTGAGTACCGCAGCAGGTCGTCGGGTGAGACGGCATCGCTGCGATCGGAGATCAAGCCAGCGAACACGTCGTCCTCGCTCGCCACTGATGCGGGCACGAGCTCCCAATTGGTCATGGCGATGATCTCTTGCCGGCGTCGTTCGGATTCGCGCAGCACCTCGGCCAGGGCGAGTCGTCGGCGTTCGATCTCCGCGGCTGTCTGGGCAAGGTCATTGGTCAGCTCACGCATCGTCGCCGATGCCTGCTCGTACCCCGCGGCCTGCAGGACATCAAGCTGCTCATTCAGCGCATCGATCTCTGCCTCCATGGAGGCTCGGGACTCTGCCAAGGTCTCGGGCGTCATGCCCGCGTTGGTTCTCACCGAGGCAGCGTCCGCCAAGGACTTCACCTGTCGCACCACTGCCAACGCGGTCGTCACCGCACCGATGTCTGGTTCGTCATCCGTCGGAGCTGCCGAGTCCCCGGCGACGACCCAGCCGACGGCCGTGCTCGCAGCGATGAGTGCAAGCACGACCAGCGTGATCGTGGCCAGCCTGGCCGACACCCGCAGACGGCCCATTACTGCGTGTCCCCAAGATTGGCCGCCGGAACGAATCTGCCCTCGTCGTTGATCACGGTGAGGAGCACCTCGTCAGAGCCCTGGTTGTCGTCCGGCCCGTAGTGCAGGCTCACGCCCGAGAGGTCGATGGACTGCAACTCGGTGAATGCGCCCAAGAAGCACTTGCGTGTGAGTTCAGCCCCACACGTGTCCAGTGCGACGATGGCCAATCGTCCCGCCAGGTACCCCTCCAGCGAGGCGAATCCGGGCGCGGCGTCTGGATCGATCGCAGCGAGCGCCGCTCGATACTCGGCCACGGCCGGGGTGTCGGCATCATCTGGAATCGGAACCACCTGGGTGACGTACACACCGGGGGCATCGTCTCCCAGCTCGGTTGCCAGCGCGTTGCTCCCCACGAAGGAGACCGCCATGAAGACGGGATCAACGTCCATGCGAAGCAGCTTGATCGCCTTGGCCACGGGCTGGTAGGCGCCAATGAAGATGACCGCTTCGGGTTGCGAGTCTGCGATGTGGAACACCGCTGCCTTCACCGCGCTGGAGTTCCGCTCGTAGTACCAGGTGGCCACGGGTTGCAGCCCGCGTCTGTCGAGGGCCTCGGTCACGCCGTTCAGGCCGGATTGGCCGAACGAGTCGTTCTGGTACATCACCGCGACCCTGGTGACGCCCAGGTCGGCGGTGAGCCGCTCCACCATGTGCTCGGTTTCCTGCGCATACGAGGCCCGCAGGTTCACCACCGAATTCAGATCGGGATCCCGCAGGAAGCCGGCGCCAGTGAACGGGGCGACGAATGGCACGGCCCGCGACTCGGCGAGGGGAACCGCAGACCGCGATGTCGGCGTCCCCACCTCTCCGATGAGAGCGAACACTCGCTCCTTGGCGATCAGGTCACGCGTGTTCGCGAAGGCAAACCCCGGCTCGTACCTGTCGTCCAACGTAACCAGCTCCAGCATGCGGCCGTGGACGCCGCCTGCCTGGTTCTGCTCGTGGAACGCGGCCTCGATGCCCAAGCGCATGGCGTGCCCCAGTGCCTGCGCCGGGCCGCTGAAGGCCGCCGACTGCCCGAACAGCACACGATCATCGGAAACGCCCGGATTCGCTGGTCCGTCGGGCGCCGGTGCTGCTGCCGGCGCCTCTGTGGTGCTGGTCGTTAGAGCGTCATCCGGCGCGGTACCGGTGCACGCCGCCACCAGGATGGCCACGCCCGCAACCAGAGCTGCCAACCTCCCAGTTGCCGGGGGGGGGGGGGTAGACATGGCGCCCTTCCTTTGCTGAGAATCGCGTACTGAGAGTCGCGGGGAGCATCGCGTCAATCGACGAATACGGGGATCGTAGGTCCGCTGACGTCGCACTCGTCAATAACTGCAGTTATCCAGACGCATGGGCCGGCAGCTCGGCGGGTGGGCCCGGCGGCTGCGAATTAGAGCTGGCGGCCCGCAGCAGCAAGTGCGGCATGGATGCGAGCGGGGCTCAGCGGCAGCTCGTCGACGGTGATGCCTAACGGCGCGAGGGCATCGCAGACCGCATTGGCGATGGCGGCATAGGGGCCGAGCGTGCCGCCTTCGCCGACGCCGCGGATCTGATTCAGGTTGTGTGCCGGGTCGGCGACATGGCCCAGCTCGATCGAGGGCATCCGGTCGGCGGTGATGGCCAGGTAGTCCATGAAGGTGCCCGAATGCAGCTGGCCGTCGGCGTCGTAGACGAAGTGCTCATACAACGCGCCGCCCACGCCCTGAGCGATGGCACCGTGCACCTGGCCCTCCACGATCATCGGGTTGATCACGCGGCCGGTGTCCTCGACGCACACGATGCGCGCCACGTCCACTTCGCCGGTCTCGAGATCTACGGCAACCACCGCAGCCTGCGCGCCCGCCGCGAACGTGCCGGTCATGGGGTCGTAGAAGCGCATGGCCTCCAAGCCGGGCTCGAGGCCAAGCGGGAGCCGGTGGGGCTCGAAGTACGCCACGTGAGCGACCTCTGCCAGCGTGACACCGACGGCTGGTGCGTCCTGCGTGTGGATGAAGCCGTCGTCGATGCTCAGCCACTCGGGCTCGGCTTCGAGCAGATGTGCCGCTATGACGAGCGCCTTGGCCAGCACGGCGCGAGCTGCCAGCGTCGCCGCACCCGAGCCGATCACGCCTTGACGGCTGGCGAATGCTCCCATGCCGAACGAGATGCGATCGGTGTCGCCCATCTCGACGGTCACCTGCTCGACGGCGACGCCGAGCTCGGCAGCCACGACCTGCGCCATGGTCGTTTCCAGGCCCTGGCCCTGTGAGGTGACGCCCATGGCGGCAGTGACCGTTCCGGACGGGTCGACGCGCACTTCGGCCGACTCGTGGCCGGTGCGGAACGGCAGTCGTGGGCCGGCCGACGCCTTCTGCCCCAGCCCGGTCAGCTCGTTGTAACAGGCGAAGCCGATCCCGGTGGCTGCCGTCTTGCCGCGGGGCGTGCTGGGGGCCGGCCCGGATGCTGCGGCGCCAGCGCTGCGCGCCGCCTGCTGGGCCTTCCGGAAGCCTTCGTAGTCCACAAGATCAGCCGCCTGCTCCAGGCACTCCACGTAGGTGCGCGAGTCGTGTACCAGTCGCGTGGGCGCTGTGTACGGCAGATCCTCGGGTGCAACCAGGTTGCGGCGGCGGATGTCGAGGGGGTCCATGCCGAGCTCGGCGGCCGCGTCGTCCAGCAGGCGTTCCATCACGAACACCGTGGCCGGACGTGCCACGCCCCGGTAGGGACCAGTCGGTGTGGTGTTGGTGGCCACGCCCAGCACCTCGCAGCGGTAGTGGGCGAGCTTGTAGGGGCCGGTCAGCAGGCCTCCGGCCATGAGCGGCTCGATGCCTGCCGTCCACGGCGGCGAGCTGTACGCGCCGACGTTGGCATGCAGCACCCCATCGACCGCTATGAGCGTGCCGTCGGCGTCGAACCCGGCCCGCACCGTGTAGTGGTGGTCGCGGGCGTGCAGCGCCGTGGCCATGTGCTCCGAGCGGGTCTCGACCCACCCCACCGCGCGGCCGAGCCGTCGAGCGAGCTGGCTCACCGCAGCATCTTCGGGATACAGAGCTCCCTTGATGCCGAACCCGCCGCCGACATCGCCGACCACCATGCGCACCGCGCTGTCGGGCACTCCGAGCACCTTGGCCAGACCGCTGCGGTGCAGGTACGGAACCTGCGAGGTGGCGTGCAATGTCAGCTTGGTGCCGCCGGCATCCCACGTCGCCACCGCGCCGCGGCCCTCCATCGGCGTCGCGCCGTGCCGGTTCGTGCGATATGCGCGCTCGACTACCAGGTGCGACCCGGCCAGCGCGGTGTCGACATCGCCCGCATCGAACGTGCGGGTGACGATGAGGTTGTCCGGCGCGATGTCATGCACCGGCTCGGCCGGTTCCGCCGCGGCGGCCACGGCATCGACGTGCACCCGCAGCTCGTCGTAGACGACCTCCACCGACTCGGCGGCGTCGGCCGCTGCCGCAGCCGTGGTGGCGACGACCGCCGCGACGGCCTCGCCCTGGTAGCGCACCTTGCCGGCGGCGAGCACGGGCTGCGGCGTATTCACATGGGTCGGCAGTGCCGATTCCGCAACGAGCGCCAGGCCAGCGAAGTCCGGGTCGGCCCCGGTCGCAACATCGATGACGCCAGGGGCGCGCCGAGCCGCGGAGACGTCGACCGAGACGATCCGTGCATGTGCCACGGGGCTGCGCACGAACGCCACCGCGAGCTGCCCGTCGTAGCGGACGTTCGCGATGTAGCGGCCGCGGCCTCGCAGCAACCGGCCGTCTTCGCGCCGGGGCACCGGCTTGCCGAACGCTCCGCCGCTCGTCGGGACTGTCTCGTCGAGTCGGAACGGCTTGTCTGTCACGCTGCACTCTCCCCAGCCGGGGTTCCGGCGCCGTCTCGACTGTCGCCCGGCCTTCGGCTCAGACCATCGAGTAGCCGCCGTTCACCGAAACGGTCTGGCCGGTGATCCAGCTCGACAGCGGCGATGCCAGCAGCAGCACCATCGGCGGAACGTCGGCGGGCACGCCGACCCGGCGCAGCGGGTACATCTTGGCGATGCGGGCCATGCGCTCGTCGTCAGCGTTGCCGGTGTGGTGGGCGAAACGCTCCGAGCGCACCAATCCCAGCGAGACCGTGTTGGCACGGATCCCGTTGCGGCCGAATTCCTTGGCGACCGACTTCATCAAGCCCGTCGTGGACGCCCTTGTGGTGGCCACGCCCGCCAAGCGGCTCTCGCCCACCCGACCCGAGTCGCCCATGAGCGACACGATCGAGCCCGCACTGCCGGCGTCAACCATGTGGCGCACGACCGCCTGGGTCATCCGCAGCGTGCCCATGACCGTCACGTCCACCATGCGCGCCAGCTCGTCAGGGTCGGCATCGACGAACGGCCCCGTATCGGTATAGGCGGCATTGTTGACCAGCACATCGATGCCGCCCAAGGTGCTGACGACCTCGCCCACCGTGCGCTCCACATCATCCTGGCTAGTGACATCGCAGCGGACGGCGAGCGCAGTGCGGCCCGCTTCCTGTGCAGCGGCTGCTCCCTTCTCGGCTCCCTCGCTCGAAGCGTTGTAGGCGAAGGCCACATTCGCACCCTCACCGGCGAAAGCTTCAGCGATGGCCAAGCCCAGCCCCTGACCGGCGCCAGTCACCAGGACGCTCTTTCCTGCCAGCTGCAGATCCATCACACGCTCCGATTCCCGAGCCCCCGCCCGCTGAGGGCCCTGTCAGTCTGCCGTAATCCGGTGCAGCCGCTCCGCGGGCTACCGCTATGGTGGCGAGCATGGGGTACGAGCCGACGGAATACCACCCGGCCTTCGAGGAGTACTCCGAGACGGTGTACGAGCTGGCGGAGGACGGCGTCGAGGTCATCCAGGCGCGCATCGCCGAACGGTTGGAGGTCTCGCGCCCGGCGGTGTCGGAGATGATCCGCCGGATGCAACGTGAGGGCCTGGTCAACGTGGACGACCACGCGCACATCAGCCTCACCGACGAGGGTCAGCAGATCGCCACGACCGTCGTGCGACGCCACCGTCTGGCCGAGCGGTTCCTGACCGACATCTTGAAGCTGAACTGGGCCGATGCCCACCACGAGGCCGGCCGCTGGGAGCACGTCATCTCGCCCGTCGTCGAGCAGGCGATGATGAGCGTGCTGGACGATCCGAACACGTGCCCGCACGGCAATCCGATTCCCGGCACCGACTATGTCGCGCCGACCGATGCCAAGCCGCTCGCCGAGATCGGCGCCAGCGGCGCATTCACCGTGCAGCGCATTCCCGAAGAGCTCGAGTTCGAATCGGGACAGCTTGAGTTTCTCGAGCAATCAGGGCTGATGCCGGGTCGTGCGGGCGAAGTCCTGTCGGTGGCTCCCGATGGCACCGCCACCGTCCGGATGCACGAAGGCACGGTCGGCGTGAGCGCCTACACCGCTGCCCGCATCCTCGTCACCGCCACGGTCTGAGCCAGCCGTTCGCGCGCAGACCGAGCGTGAGCGCTGCGTCGGCGCGACCCGATTGCGCTTGTGGCGTTAGCGATGCCTAACATGGAGCATCAAGATTGCGTGTACCGCTTGGCGGTGTGCGCATGAGTCGCCCGAGAGGCCGCCGCTGCCATGATCGTCTGCCAGTGCCTCGCCACGAACGAAGCAACCATCCGGCACTTCGCGACACACGGTGCGGTCACGGTGGCGGACATCGGTCGGGTGTGCGGCGCTGGCACCGATTGCGGCAGCTGCCTGATGACGATTCGAGCGGTGCTGGATCAATGCCGAGATGTCGAGCTTGATCCGGCGCACCACAGGGTGCACTCCATCGCGTTCGACCCGATTGCCGTCGGCACCTGACCGCTGCAGGCGGAACACGGCGCGACGTGCGCTGCGGCGATGGGCGCATAGGGTGGAGCCATGCGAGGTTCGCCTGAAGTCATCGAGTTCTTGAATGAAGCGCTGACAGCCGAGCTGACGGCCATCAACCAGTACTTCGCTGCCTCGAAGATCGCTGAGAACTGGGGCTACGACCGGCTGGCGTCGCAGTATCACGAGGAATCCGTGGAAGAGATGCGCGATGCCGAGAAGCTGATGGAGCGCATCCTGCTGCTGGATGCGCTGCCCAACATGCAGCGGCTCGGCACGGTGATGATCGGCGAGACCGTGCCCGAACAGCTCGCACTCGACCGCCAACTCGAAGAGAACGCCATCGAGCGGTACCGGGCCGGCGTGCGCCTGTGCCTCGACCACGGAGATGCTGGCACCCGTGAGCTGCTGGAGCATCTGCTGGTCGGTGAGGAAGAGCATCTCGACTGGATCGAGACCCAGCAGAGCCTCATCGAGGACATCGGCGTCGAGCGATACCTGCAATCTCAGATCGGCGACGGCGACTAGCTCGACGCCGACATCAACACGGGTCGAGCGATACCTGCAATCACAGATCGGCGACGGCGACTAGGGCCGGAGTTCGATGCCGGGGTCGTAGGCGGCGGCTGCGAACCAGAAGGTGTCGATGTGCTCGATGGGCTGGAGTTGGGCGCCCGCCAACGGGCCGTCGAGTGCCCGGCCGAGTATTGACCAGGTGGAGCCGGTCTGATCGTCGGTGAACGCTCCGGGGCCAGCCGAGCTCGCGGCGCCGAGCTTGCGGGTGAACGTCAGCGCCTGACCGTCCACATTGGGGTCGAACACGCCCGTCGCGCCGACATCACGTCCGAAGGCCACCTGCTGATTCTGGATCGGCGTGGCCGTGCCGGGGAGATGGAGCGCAACCACCGGCGTGCCGTCCAGGTCGAGCGCCAGCACGCCTGCTGAGCTCAGCGTGTCGAGTTGCACTGCGACCGAAGCGCCGCCGTGGCGGACGACCAGCACGCGGGTCTGCGGTGGCAGGCGATCATCAGGCGTGCCGCTGAAGAACATCGGATTGCCGTCGGGCGTGTCGTAGTTGACGTAGGCATTGGTGCCATATGAACGCCCGAAGCCGCCGGGACGTGTCATCACCAGGCCATGGGGATGCTCGTCGAGGAACGTCTCGAACGCCACTGTGGCCACCGGGATCAGCTCGAGCTGGGATCCGGTGAGCGCACCGGCGATGGCCTGCCCGGTGTAGTGGGCCCACAGGCTCTCGGTCTGACGGTCGTACATCACCAGCGCCGAGTTGTAGAGCCGCCCCGAGGTGCCGAAGTCGAAGATGCGATCGCCGAGCTGGCGGTAGTACCCGATGGCCGTATTGCACAGCGGGCAATAGGTGATGGTGACCGGCTCGCCGCCGACGGTGTCGTTGACGATCTCGTGCCACAGCAGCACCTGCGTGGGGTAGGCGCGAGCGTCGCCGTTGAGGATGAGCGTGACCACGGCCTCCTGGGGCTGCAGGAAGCCGACGTCGGTAGCCCGCTCGAACTCCGGTGCGTCGATGGATGGGATGCCGTCGGGCGGCGGCCCGCCGGAGAGGACATCGAGGGGCGACACCAGCGGTTCGGGCAGCAGCGGCGCGGTCATGCCCTCGCGCAGCGCGGAGACGGTGGACTCACGCGGGCCGCCGGGGATCTGGGTGACCCTGACGTCGACGATCGCCCCGGCTGGCGTCGTCGATGAGGATGCTGCGGCGGTCGTCGCCGGCGCGGCGTCGGCGCTCGCTGACTCCGTCGTATCGGAGCCGGTGGTGTCCGGCTCGGCCTGCTGATCGCTCGACGGCGTATCAGCACAACCCACCGCGATGAGCATGAGCGCTGCTGCCAGCAGCGTCGGTATGCCACCGGCGGCGAACCGTCGCGCCGGCGCAGACTTCAGCCGGGACGGATGCCGCTGTCGTGGAGCCATCGTGCGACGGTACTCCGGCTGTCCTCGCCGTCATGTTCACAGGCCAATGCACCTGCGTCCCGGCAGATGCCACAGCGCCCACGAGGCAGCAGGCTCATCGATGAGACGACGGGCGTTCGTGCAGCGCTCTGCCAGGCCATCGTCCGCGACGACCAGCTCGGAGCAGGGTCGGTCTCCGGCATTCAGGCTGACCCGTTCGTGGGTGATCTCGGGCAGCTCCAGGCGGTAGAGCCACAGCGCGTAGTCGGGCACCGACGTCCGGTCGTGAGCGAGGCAGGTCAGGCCGTCGCTTTCGACCGCATCCGACACTGCCGCGGCGGCGGTGACCTGGTCGCGTGCGACCGCGCCGACTTCAGCGAGATGGCGATGATTCGTCACCGTCGCCACCGCCCCGAGCACAGCGACAGCAGCGACGAGCGTGCCGAGCACGGCCGTCGGGGCAACTGCAGCGCTTCGGCGGGCATCATCGGCGGCGTCTGGTGCCGGCGGCAACGCTGACGTCGCCGACCCTCCGGTGCCGGCGGCGCGGGCGAGCCACGCTGCGGCTGCGAGCAGCGCACCGAGCAGGCTCGCGACGAGGGCCGCCACGGCGACGGCGCTCAGCCGATCATCGAGCCATGTCCAGGCAGGGCTAAACGACAGCGTCATGATGCGGCGCGGCGCGGCGTCGTAGCCATCTGCGGTGCTGACGATCAACGCGCACGCGGTCAGCGCCGCGGCTGCGCTCACGCCGAGCACGGCTGAGACGCGGCGACGGCTGGGCTGCCATGCCGCCAGCCAGGCCAGCGCGGCAACGGCCAACGGCACCGCCCACGGGTCGACATAGCGCCCGTACAGCAGCGCATCGGCCCGTGCGCTTCCCGTGAGCGTCCAGCCGCCGAGCAGCACCGCTCCGAGCGCTCCGAGCGCCAGGCAGACCAGTGCAGCCGCGCGCGGGTCGACCGTCGTCGTTGCCGGCGAGTCCGCGGCAGCCGGCGCATTCTCGCCGTCAAGCGGCCGCCTTCGGATCAGCCCGTACGCAACGCCGAGGCCGATGATCAGGCCCATGATGCCGAGGCCGACGGTGCCCCCGCCCAGGGCCAGCAGCTGACCGGCCACCGTCAGGATCGGCTCGGCGCCACGGTCGAGCTGTGCCGCTTCGCTCAGCCGTTCCGTGGGCCAGGTGCCGGTCAGCGACAGCGCGACTGCGGTCGCAGCACTGCCGACCAGCAACCCGCCGCCGAGACTGGCCCACGCCCGGCGACCGATCCGGCACAGCAACGCCGTCAGCACCACGACAGCCACCAGCACCAGCATCCGGGCGTGCAGCGCGACCGCCAGCGTCGCTACAAGGCCTGCTCGGGCCCACGCCCGCCGGCTCGCCGCAGAACCGGCCACCTTCGCGGCGAAGGCCACCGCGAGCGCCACGGTGAGCACCGCCAGGGTCAGCAGCGTCTCGGGCCAGGCGATGCGCGAAGCGCTCGACAGCGACGGGTGCACCGCAGCGATGAGTCCCGCGGCCCCGGCAATCCACCAGCGCCCCGAGCAGATCAGGCCGAGGCGGCCCGCCACCACCACGGCGGCTGTTGCAGCCAGCGCGTTGACCACCAGCGCCAGGTAGTGCACCACCTCGCCCTGGGTCGCCAGCAGCGAGACCTGCGAGACGGCCACCAGCGGCGCGATCAGCAGTCCGTACCCCGGCTGGAACGGGATGTCGCCGGGTGCGAGCCCGTCGCCGCCGACCCACTGTGCGATGCCCAGATACGCCGGGATGTCGGGAACGGCCACGGGTCCCCCGGCCACGATCGCCGTGCGCAGGTGCACCGCGAGCACGGCGAGCAGCACGCCTATCCCCACTGAGGCCCGCACAAAGACTCGTGGTGTGTCGCGCTGCATGTCGCTGGGAAGGCTGTCACACCCCGGCGCGCCGTTGGATGCCTCCCCTAACATCGAATGGGGCACCACGGAGGTCGCACGATGTCAGAAGGCCAGGTGGCAACGGAAACAGGCACACGTCCGGCGATCAGCATCGACCCGCAGACGGGTCGCAAGATCTTCAACACCAAGGCGGCCAAGGCCTCCGACAAGATCCAGGGCAAGGGCTACTCGGTCAACGCCGACGAGCACGCGAAGGAACTGCCGCCTCCCCCGCCGGGAGCTGTCTTCAACGCCGAAGAGCAGGCCAAGTACCGCGACTTCAAGGAGGCCCGCCGGGGTGCGGCCGACTACATGGCCATGGAGGGCGAGTTCTCCCGCTACCTCGAAGACGTCTATTCCGAGCCGCCCATCGAGCGGGAGGCGCTGCACGACGAGTGCGAGATTCTGTGCATCGGCGCCGGGTTCGCCGGGCTGCTGCTGTGGCACAAGCTGCGGGACGCCGGCTTCACCGATGTGCGCTTCTGCGAGAAGGGCGGCGACGTCGGCGGCACCTGGTACTGGAACCGCTACCCCGGCATCGCCTGCGACGTCGAGTCCTACAGCTACCTGCCCCTGCTCGAGGAGATGGAGTACATCCCGACGATGAAGTTCGCCTCGGGCTTCGAGATCCTCGAGTACTGCCAGGCGATGGCCGACAAGTTCGGCTTCTACGACCAGTGCCTGTTCCACACCACGGTGGATTCGACCACCTGGGACGAGGAGACCGGCCGCTGGACCGTGTACACCGACCGCGGCGACGCCATGAAGGCCCGCTATGTGATCCTGGCGAACGGCATCCTCACCAGCCCCAAGCTGGCGCGCATCGACGGCATGGCCTCCTTCGCCGGCGAGTCGTTCCACACCTCACGCTGGGACTACAACATCGACCTCGAAGGCAAGCGGGTGGGCATCATCGGCACCGGCGCCACCGCCGTGCAGGTCATCCCCGAGATCGCCAAGGTGGTGGGAGAGCTGTACGTGTTCCAGCGCACGCCGTCGTCGATCGACGTGCGTGACCAGCGGGCCACCGATCCCGAGGAAATCGCCGAGTGGTCGAAGGAGCCCGGCTGGGCCCGGGCCCGGCGCAAGCGCTTCTCGCGCATCTCGTCGGGCCGCACGGCCATCAAGGCCAACGACGACTACCTGGCCGGTCGGGTCGACGATTTCAAAGAGCGAAAGCAGCATGCCCGCAAGCTGTCGCCTGATGAGCTGGTGCAGAAGCAGCTCAACACCAACTTCCGGATCATGGAGCAGATCCGGGCTCGGGTGGACGCGATCGTCGACGACCCGGCCACCGCTGAGGCGCTGAAGCCGTACTACCCGTACGGCTGCAAGCGGCCCACGTTCCACGACGAGTACCTGCCCACGTTCAACCTGCCCCATGTGCACCTGGTGGACACGGCCCCGATGGGCGTGCAGGAGATCAACGAGCGGGGCGTGGTGCACGAGGGCATCGAGTACCCGCTGGACGTGCTGATCTACGCCACCGGGTTCCAGTGGATGGCGACCTCGACGTTCAACATGATCAGCGGGCGTGAGGGCGTGACGCTGAGCGAGAAGTGGCAGACCGAGGGCACCCGGACGTTCCTGGGGCTGCACAGTCACGGCTTCCCGAACCTGTTCATCGTGTCGGGCCCGCAGGGCGGCGGTGGCAGCTTCAACTTCACCGACGCCATCGACACCCACGGCGACTACATCGTGTGGATGCTCACCGAGATGCGCGATAAGGCGTGGAACGTGGTGGACATCACCGAGGACTCGGAGGTCAACTACGCCGAGCACTGCCGGGTGGCCGACATCACCACGGCGCCGCTGCGCGACTGCCTCTCGTATTACAACGGCCACGGCGACGCTCAGCCCGGGAGCCTTGCCTACTACGGCGGCGGTTACTGGCACAAGTGGCGGATCGCGGCGCAGGAGTCGCTCGACCCGTACCTGTTCGAGTTCAAGCCCGACCAGGTGCCCCAGCCCGCCGGCTAGGTCGAGCCCGCCCGTTCGCGGCCCGGCGAGCAATCAGGGCCTGTGGTCGACCCCGACCACGAAGATCCTGTCCTCGACCGATCGGTAACTGCCGTCGCGCACCTCGCCTCGGTGCGATTGGTACAGGATGCGTCGCCCGTCGGGAGACCAGTGCGGGTTGAAGTGATCTTCGCCTCGCGGCGTGATGTCGGTGGCGACTCCGCTGGCGACATCCACGATGGCGATGCTCTCGTCTTCGGACATCCGCCCGGAGGGTGCGACGAGGCGGCGGCTGATGGCGATGCGTGTTCCGTCCGGAGACCACGAGATCCTGCTGCCGCTGAACCTGAGTCCGACGTCGAAGAGCACGCGGAAGTCGTCCTTGAAACTCTTGGCGTCCACGTTCGCTATCGCCAGCCGATGGCTGTACTTGAACGCGATCTGCTTGCCGTCGGGCGACCAGCTCGGATGTTCATCTTCAAAGGGACCGGACGTCAACTGCTTGAGGTTCGAACCGTCAGTCGCCATGACGTAAATGTGCCCACGCTGTTCCCTGCCGGCGCTAGTGGTAACGAACTCCAAGTCCGAGAACGCAATCCTGGTGCCGTCAGGCGACCAGTCCGGGTCTTGAGGATGGATGCCTGACGGGGTCGGGACTCTGGTGGCGCCGCTGCCATCCGCGTCGGCCAGCCACAACTGCCCACGCTGAGTGAAGGCGATGCGCCTGCAGTCGGGAGACCACACCGGTGCGGAGACGGCATCGCGGTCCCGGAACAGCATCGTTGGCGGGTCGGTGCTGCTCCCTCCGCAGCCCAACCCGACGTAGCCGTCGAGCGCCTGCCAGGAAACAGCGGCGTCGCCGCCGAAGACCGTCATCGACACGGGCGCGTCGGCATCGGCGCGAACGTCGTCGAGGAACGCAGATGTGCTGGACGGAATCTTGCCGGGATCGGTGAGCAGCAACGGCGCACACAGGCGGGCAAGCAATGGCGCAGCGCTGAACGAGTCGAACGGCACACGGGCGCGCGCCAGCCCGACCTGGCTTCCATCGAAACAATCGCTCGGGAAGGTCCGATCGGCGTACGCGGCCGCCATGGTCGCCGTCTCGAATCGTGAAGCACCCGCCAAGCGGTCCACGACGAAGCCGATGGCCGTGAGCTTCCTTTCGACCTCTTCCGAGATCGCCGCTGTGCCCCCCATCAGCACTACATGGCGAAAGCCTGCGTCGGCCAGATATTCGGCGACATCGGGGTGGAGCTCGGCTTGGGGAGTCAGCAGCACCGGCACCTGGGCCTTCGCCGACATCGGGCCTGCGACGAGCGCGTCGGCGAACACCTCGCCGCTCGCGACAATCGCCGAAGGCCCCGCGTCCGACAGTGAGCCTGGGGATGCCAGCGTGCGAGCCACCGCAACTCCCGTGAGGTACCTGTCGGGTCCGCCAACGCGAGTCGTGTCGATGCCGACGTCGTCGAGCGCCGAGAACACGAATTCGGACACCGTCGTATCCGCCCCGATACCGCTCGTCACCACGGTCACCTCCGTCACCCCGACCCGCTGCAAGAACTCGAGCGCGTCGGCGCGCAGCTGGTCGGGCGGCGTCATGAGCACCGGGGCTCCGGCGGCGCCTGCGATCGATGCCGCGACCACCGCATCGGCCCAGTGCCCGCCCGACACCATCACCACCGACTTCAGCTCGCCGCCGGCGTCGGCTGCGACTGCTTCGGCGATCAGCAGGGAGGTGGCGTACCGGTCAGCGCCGCCGTAGCGAGTGACGTCGACGGTGGCAAGCGATGCGTTGGACTGCGCCGCTGCCGGAAACGGCATGGCCAGGACCGCTGTGCACAGGACGAGCGCCATGGCCACCCGGAAGGGTCGCAGATGTCTCATGAGGGGCGAAGGTAGTTCTCGGCTCTGCTGAGGCGCGTTCGCTCCGGCGGAGGTCAGCGGTTGGACCACTTCACTTGGCGGCGTTCGAGGAACGAGGCCATGGCCTCGCGGCTGTCCTCGGTGAGCGAGGACATGATCTGGGTGCGGTTCTCGAGGTCGATGCCGGCGCGCAGGCTGCCGATCTCGAGATTCGACCACATGACCTCCTTGGTCATCCACACACCGAAGGGGCTGTTGGCGGCGATCTCGGCGGCGACGCGCAGGCAGGTATCCATGAGGCCGTCGTCGGGGGTGACGGCGCTGACGAGCCCGATGCGGTCGGCTTCGGCGGCGTCGATGACCCGGCCGGTGAGCATCAGCTCCCATGCCCGGGAGGCGCCGATGAGGCGGGGCAGCATCCAGCTCACGCCGATGTCGCAGCCCGAGATGCCGAGCCGTACGAACGCGGTGCCGAACTTGGCGCGCTCGGCGCAATAGCGGATGTCGGAGGCGCAGGCGAGCGCGAACCCGCCGCCGGCGGCCGCCCCGTTGATGGCGGCGATGATCGGTTGGCGCACGTCGCGCATGTGGTGGACCAGCTCGGCGATCTCCTGCTGCACGGCCATGCCGCGCTGGGGCGCGCCTTGGTCTTCGGTGCCGGGCACGCCGCCGAAGCCGGTGAGGTCGAGTCCGGCGCAGAAGCCGCGGCCGGCGCCGGTGAGCACGACCGCACGAGTGTCGTGGTCGGCGTCGACGGCGCTGAATGCGCTGTGCAGATCGGCAACCAGCCCGTGGGTGAGGGCGTTCAACCGCTCGGGCCGATCCAAGGTGATGCGCGTCACGCCCTCGGCGGGAGCGTCGATGCTCAGGTTCTCGTAAGTGTCGGCCATCTCGGCATCCTCTCGCTCTGCGGACGCTTGCCAAGCCCTCTCGGGCAGCGACAGCACAGTAGCCAGCGGCGTCGTGGCACTCTCGGGCACATCAAGTTGGACCTGAGCGGCTTGCGTCGGCGCCGGTAGGGATGGCCGCGCCGACCAGATCTGCGGAGGTCGAGTGGGATGCCAGACGATCGGATCGGGGCGGTGCACGTGGCGGCCACGACGGTCGCGAGGTGTAGCCCACAATGTGCCGATGGCCGGTGACGAACGCAGCGGGCGCGGTGGGCGACGGGGGCGTTCGAGCCGGGTCGCTGCACGAACTGCTGGCGCGGCGCCGTCTGCGGAACAGTCGACGCCGCGGCGCCGCATCCCTCCCTATGAACTGCTGGATGACAGCGCGCTAGCCCGGTTGGAGTCGCACGCCGACTGGATCCTTGACGAGATCGGCGTCGAGTTTCGCGGCGACGACGAGGCGCTGGAGCTGTTCCGGGCCGCCGGGGCGCGCATCGACGGCGTGCGGGTGCGCTTCGAGCCCGGTCTGGCCCGTCACCTGTGCTCCACCGCGCCGAGCCGGTTCGCCCTGTGGGGCCGCGACGGCCGGCGTGTCGAGATCGGCGGCGACCACGTGGTGTTCGCGCCGGTCTACGGGCCGCCGTTCGTCACCGATCTGGATGTCGGCCGGCGCTATGCCACCATCACCGACTTCGCGAACTTCGTGAAGCTGACGTGGATGTCACCGTGGCTGCCTCACGGCAGCGGCACGGTGTGCGAGCCGGTGGACGTCCCCGTCAACAAGCGGCATCTCGACATTGTGAGCGCCCACCTGCGCTGGTCGGCCAAGCCGTTCATGGGCGCCGTGACCGCTCCCGAGCGCGCCGAAGACTCCATCGCAATGGCTCGGATCGTGTTCGACTCGGCATTCGGCGCCGCATTCATGGACACGCACTGCGTCATTCAGGGCAACGTGAACGTCAACTCGCCGCTCGTGTGGGACGACACCATGAGCGGTGCGCTGAAGGCCTACGCCCGGGCCAACCAGGGCTGCCTGATCTCGCCGTTCATCATCGGCGGCGGCATGGGCCCGGTCACCCAGCCGGCGCTGATCGCCCAGGCCCACGCCGAAGCGATGACCGGGATTGCGCTCACCCAGCTCGTGCGGCCCGGCGCGCCGATGATCTACGGGAACTTCCTGACCACCATGGACCTGCGTTCGGGCGCGCCGACGTTCGGCACTGCCGAATCGACGCTGGCGACCTATGCGATCGGTCAGCTCGCTCGGCGGCTGGGCCTGCCGTTCCGCTGCGGTGGTCACTACACCGCTTCGAAGATCGCCGACGCCCAAGCCATGCAGGAATCCGCCGATGCGATGACGCCGGGGCTGCTGGCCGGTGCGAACTTCATCCTGCAAGCGGCCGGCTGGCTCGAAGGCGGCCTGACCGTCGGGTACGAGAAGTTCATGATGGACGCCGACCGCTGCGGCATGTTGCACCGCTTGCTGGAGGGCCTGACCATCGACGACAACGAGCTCGGCGGGGCGGCGTTCAGCGAGGCCGGGCCGGGCGGGAACTACCTGGCGACGGCTCACACGATGGCCAACTTCGAGTCGGCCAACTTCGAGGCCGCTCTGTGCGACACCCGCTCGTTCGAACAATGGTCTGAGGAAGGCGCGCTCGACATGGCCCAGCGCGCCAACCGGCAGTGGAAGCAGATGCTCGCCGACTACGCGCCTCCCCCACCGCTCGATCCCGCCGCCGACCGGGAGCTGCAGGCCTTCGTCGAGGATCGCAAGGCATCGGTGCCGGACGCCTGGTACTGAACCGTGCGAGCCCCATCCGGTTTCGGGCTGCCCAACTAGCTTGCCGTTACTGAGCAAGGAGCACGGGATGGCGCAGTCGCTCAGGTTCGGGATCGTGCACGACTTCCGCTGCCCGCCGGGCAGCGACGTGACCATGCCGCAGGTGTACGCCGAGACGTTCGAGCAGGTGGTGCTAGCCGAGCAGCTCGGGCTGGAGCTGTGCTGGTTCACCGAGCATCACTTCATCGAAGACGGCTACCTGCCCAACTTCGTGCCGGTGGCCGGCGCGGCGGCAGCGCTCACCACCACGATGCGATTCTCCACCGACATCTGCCTGATGCCGTTCCGCGACCCGGTGCGGCTGGCCGAGGACCTTGCCGTGCTCGACAACATCTCGGGCGGGCGCATGGAGCTGGGCATCGGCATGGGCTACGCCGCGCACGAGTTCGCCGGGTTCGGCCTGCCGGTCAGCCGGCGGGTGTCGCTGACCGAGGAGGCAATCGAGATCCTGCGGCTGGCCTGGTCAGGCGAGCCGTTCAGCTACGAGGGCAAGCGCTACTCGTACCGGGACCTGCGGGTCACCCCCGACCCGGTGCAGCCCGGCGGTCCGCCGCTGTGGGTGGCGGCCACCAGCGAGGCGGGCGCCCGACGCGCCGCCCGGTTCGACACGAATCTGCTGCCCCAAGGGCCGAAGGCGGCGGTGCTGGACCCGTGGAAGGAAGCACTGGCAACTGACGGCCGGGATTCTGGCGACAAGCGAGTGGGGATCATCCGGGGCGTGTACGTGACCGACGGCCGGGACCCTGCCGATGACCCGACGTGGGAGTCGATAGCCGTTGCGGAGAAGTACCGGCGGGATGTCTATATCGGGATCATCAAGGCCAGCGCTGACCACAAGGCAGCCGCCCGAGAGCGTGCCGCCCGCACCGGGCCACGCCAGCCCGACCCGCTGAACCCGCTGGTGTGGACTACCGGCGACGCCGATCATTGCGTGGCCGAGCTGACGACGATGGTCCGGGACCATGACGTGACCGACCTCGTCACCTGGGGCGGCCCGCCCGGCCTGCCGCCGTCGGTCATGAATGCCTCGCTGGAACGCTTCGCCAGCGATGTCATCCCCCGCGTCCGCGCCAACCTCGCCCGCTGAACGTCCGGATCACCGGCCATGGCCTTCGGGCGCGCTCGCCGGGAAGCGCACGCGTCGACTCGCCTATGGTCCCGGCATGGACATTGCTGACCGCCTGGAACTGCACGAGCTGCCGGGTCGCTACGGCGACATCATCGACGACCGCGACTGGGACCGGCTGGGGACGATCTTCACGGACGACGCGGTGTTCGATCTGACCGATCTGGGGGCGCCTCGACTGGAGGGCCTGACAGCGATCCGGGACTTCATGGCCGATGAGGCCGAGCACCCGCGCACCCACACGATGACCAACATCTACGTGAACGAAACGGACGCTGGGGTGGAGCTGAAGTTCCGCATCCTGGCCCTGCTGGGCGGCGGCAAGGTCGGCACCGCCTCGTATCACGACCTGGCGGTGAAGACCCCCGACGGCTGGCGAGTCAAAGACCGCATGCTCAAGCGCCGCCGCACGCAGGTCCACCCCGACTGATTCGTGTTGAGCCCGGTTCTCGGGCTCAACGGGGGATCAGTCGAGACGTCAGTCGGTTTGGGGGGCGCGGTCGGCGAGCCAAGCGCGCCAGCTGGCATCGTCGCGCTCGGCGATGGCTGCGCCATCAGAGCCGTAGAGATACAGCCAGACCGAGACCATCGTGAACCCGCCGCCGTCCTCGGATGTCAGGAAGGCCGTGCCGGGTGCGGGCGTGTCCGCCAGCAGGGAAATGCGGCGGGGGCCGGTGTCGATGACAGTGCCGCCCAGCTTCGTGTCGTCGCCGGCAGCCACGTCGAGCCGGTCGCCGACCGCTGGCATCTGGTCGATGCCGAGACCGCCGGCGAGGATCTCCCACCCTTCCTCAGGGGTGACGGGCCACATCACCATCGGCAGCGCTGAGGTCGCGGCCTGGCCGGCGAAGTGCTCGAGGTGGAGCTGCAGGTTGGCCATGAACAGCTTCCAGCCGTCGACCATGGCGTCGTACTGCGGGTCGTCGTCGCCGAAACCGGCGTTGTGCAGGTGCACGGTGCAGGTGTTGTCGTCGTGCGGCTCGACGGTCCATTCGAAAGTGAGCCCGCCGACACCCTCGCCGCCGTCGAACACGATCCGGTGCGGCGGCTCCCACACAGCGACCCGGCCGGCGATCTGCATCTCCGGCTCGGGTCCGAACGATGCGACCCCCGCTCCTCCAGCACGTTCCTCGACGGTGTGAGGCACATACCACGACGAGATTCCCGGCCCCGTCGCCACCGCTCGCCACACCGTCTCAACGTCGCCGATCACCTCGACCGACAGATCAATCACACGTCCTGCGTCCGTCATGGGTTCAGCTTGCCCGATCGCGTTGATCTACGCATACACGACGCGCGCGCTTCTAGACAGCAGATGGCGGGGTCGGAGACAGGGTGCTGAGCCAGAACGTCGTCATGTCGTCGACGAAGAGGGGGGCGAGTTCGGGGGTGCCGCCGATGTGGGCGCCCCGGACGCCGTAGCCGGCGTTGATGGAGTAGAGGAAGCCGTCGAGGTCGACCAGCGATGGATCTGGCTCGTCGGAGGTCGGTGGGATGAAGGCCCCGTTGTCGGCGATGTAGACGGTGGGCGCTCCCGGCGTGACGGCAGCGTCGGGGATGTGCTCCAGGGGTGTGTTGCGGTCGAAGCTGTGGTGGGCGTCCGCCACGACTCGCACCGAGGCGTCGCCGCCGGCGACACGCATGGCGTGGATGTGGGCTTGCACCTGCATCGGCGAGCACCAGTCGTCCTGGTCGCCGATGATCGCCCGGACCCGCGTGCCGCCGACATCGGGATCGGTGAACTGGTGGCCGCACCAGGGATAGGCGGCATAGACGCCTGCCAGTTTCGGGGCACGGGAGACTGCGGCGAGGTGCACCGATGCGGCGCTGAGCACTGCCGAGCCGCCCCGGCTGTGGCCTTGCGCGCCGATGCGGGTTGCGTCTATGTCGGGACGAGACGCCAGCACCTCCGCTGTGGCGAGGACATCCCAGGCGCTCGCCGCAAAGGAGTACTGGATCTGGTTGGCGACCGTCGAGGTGACGCTGCGCGGGCCGAACGGATCGATGCCGCACGCAGCGATGCCGAGATCGACGATGGCCGATGCGTGGGCGAGGTGGTGGGGAGCGAGCCCAAGGCTGCCGGGCACGACGATCACGACCGGAAACGGCCCTGGCCCGTCCGGCAGGAAGAGCTTCGCCCAGATGTCCTGGCGGGGCATGGCACCGGTGTCGGAGATGGCCTGGTGGAAGTTAGTGGGATTTGCCGAAGGGATCGTCAGCGCTTCGCCCGCACGGCCGTTGACCAGGCGGTAGTCGTCGGAATAGACGGCGTCCACGTCGGCCGGCTCGGCTGGCACGTCGCGGGCGTCCTCGGTGTCTGGCACATACACAGCCTGCCGCGTCCAGATACCTGCGGCAGCCGCGTCACGCCGGCGGGCACGCCAAGCGTCGACCGCAGCGCGCTGACAGACTCGCCCCATGTCGAATTTTGAGGTGGCGGTTGTTGGGCGGGGGCTGATCGGCAGTGCGGCCGCCCGCCATCTGGCGGAGGCCGGACACTCGGTCGCGCTGATCGGGCCTGGCGAGCCGGAGGACTACGCGACGTCAGACGGTCCGTTCGCGAGCCACTACGACGAAGGCCGGATCACGCGGAAGATCGATCCGGATCCCGCTTGGTCGCACCTGGCGATCCGCTCGATCGGCAGGTATGCAGACATCGAGGAGCGCTCGGGCATCCCGTTTCATTCCGGCACCGGGCTTGTCTATTCGGGGGCTGACCCGCACGCGGACCTTGCCTATGCGCTCGAACTCGAGGTCGACGCGCGTGAGGTCACGGCTGCCGAGGTTGCGGAGCGCTACGGGATCGACATGTCGAGCGCGGACACGATCATTGTCGAAGCTGCACCGGCGGGCCACATCAACCCACGGCGGATGGTCGCGGCGCAGAGCCGTCTGACGGCCGATGCGGGCGGGACGGTGGTGGACGCGCCCGTCTCGGCGCTCACACCGACTGCGGACGGCGTGCAGCTGACCGTCGGGAACGACACGCTGCTCGCCCAAGGCGTGCTGCTGTGCA
Organism: Microthrixaceae bacterium; assembly: GCA_011523825.1. Lineage (GTDB taxonomy): Bacteria > Actinomycetota > Acidimicrobiia > Acidimicrobiales > Poriferisodalaceae > Poriferisodalis. The sequence continues at coordinate 448,325 of WTFX01000026.1, read as the reverse complement.
CCGGTGCCTGGGCGGCCGAGCTGGTCGGCGTCGACCTGCCGCTCGAGCGCAGCCTGCGGACGATCCTGATGGCAGAGCTCGACGACGGTCCGGCGCTGCCGAGCCTCATCTCCCGGACCGACTCGGCCACGTGCGAGGCAGATCCTCGTCATGACATCTACTGGGTGCCGCCGGTCCGGTTCCCCGACGGTCGAGTCATGCTGAAGATCGGCGGCTACGACCCCGCCGCCAGCTTCGCCGACGATCTCCCCACCGTGGTCGACTGGTTCCGCAGCGGCGGCAGCCAAGCCGAAGCCGACGATCTCGAGGACCGGCTGCGGGAATTCCTCCCCCACCGCACGATCCTGTCCAAGGACATCAAGCCATGCGTGGTCACCAACACACCGCACGATCTTCCATGGATCGACTGGGTCGACGATCGTGTGGCCGTTGCGGTCGGCGGCTGCGGCTCGGCAGCAAAGTCGGCCGATGAGATTGGGCGGCTGGCAGGAACGCTGTTCACCGAAGAAGGCTGGACCGACCTGGTGCTCAAGCTCGAGTCTTTCCGGCCCTGATCGACGCCCGCTCAGGTGTGCGGTTCCAGCAGCTCTAGGCGGTTGCCGAAGGGATCATCCACATAGACGCGGTCGTAGCCCTCGAGTGGCTCGTCATCGCGAACGGCGATACCGGCGCCGCGCAGCCGTTCCACGAGTGCGGGAAGATCCTGCACCTGCAACGCAGGGTGGGCCTTGCGCGCGGGACGGAACGGATCCTCGACGCCAAGGTGAAGCTTGACGGCGCTCGTTCCCAAATCGCTCTCGAACCAGCAGCCGCCCCGTACTTCCAGGTGCGGTGGTTTGGGCACCCGGGGCAGGCCGAGCAGGCCCTCATAGAACGCCTGCGCGTCGGCCTCGCGGCCGGGCGGCATCGCGAGCTGCACGTGCTCGATGGCGACGATCCTCATGGAAGCGAATCGCCGCGCCGTCGGACTCCATCGACCGCGCCGCCGCGAGCACGGGGTGACGCAGGGGTTGTGCCGACAGCGTCATGCCGATGAGCCATGCTTCAAGCCTGCCAAATGCGACGACGAGTCGGCCACAGCGTCGGCGGCGGCTGAACCGGCGGTGCCGGAAGCAGGACACGGGAACGGGCGGAGGGGCGAGCATGAGCAGTGTGGTGGTGACGGGAGCGAGCTCGGGGATCGGCGAGACGATCGCCCGGCGGTTCGCGGCTGATGGCTGGGATGTGCTGACCGGCAGCCGCAGCGAGCCCGACATCCAAGGCGCCGCATGGCTGCGGACCGACGTCGCCGACCCGGCCCAGGCTGACGCCCTTGTCGCCGCTGCGGTCGAGCGATTCGGTTCGCTCGACGCCGTGGTCAACAATGCCGGGGTCCAAGTCGAGAAGACCATCGCCGACACCACCGATGAGGACTTCGATCTCGTCGTGGGCGTCAACATCCGGGGCGTGTTCAACATGAGCCGGGCCGCCGTGCGTCAGATGGCCAGCCAGCCCACCGGCGGCGTCATCATCAACATCGCCTCCATCGCCGCCACGCACGCCGACGCCGGCATGGCCGTCTACAGCGCCTCCAAAGGCGCGGTCGAGGCGCTCACCCGAGCCATCGCCGTCGACCACGGCCACCAAGGCATCCGCTGCGTGGCGGTCAGTCCCGGCTGGATCAACACGGCCCTCGCCGATGCCGCATTCGAGATGCAACCCGACCCCGAAGCCGCCCGCGTCGAGGCCCTCCGGCGCCATCCGGTCGGGCGTCTCGGCACGCCCGACGACGTCGCCGAAACCGTTGCCTGGCTGGCCTCCCCGATGGCCGGATTCGTTTCGGGCAGCGTGTTAACTGTGGACGGTGGACTCACCGCCCAGAGCCCCATCGGCTGAGCTGGCGACGGAACCATCAGCGAACGCGTCGGCGAGCCCCCCGATCCAGCACGGCACCGTCGGCGACATCACCACCTACAACCCGCACCTGGGCAACCGGCTCGGCATCGACAACGCCCCCGCGGTGACCGGCGCCGCAATCGACGGCCGCCAGGTGCACGTCACCTTCGCCGACAACGCGCAGCGCACCTACGCCGCCCAGTGGCTGCGGCATTGCTGCTGCTGCACCGAGTGCGGCAATCCCGCCGACGCCATCCGCTCGATGACCGTGTCCCGCTTGCCGCCGGACATCACGGCCGCCACCGCCGAGGCCTGCAGCGGCGATCTGGTGCTGACCTGGCCCGGCGGCCATCGATCCGCCTACGGCAGCGACTGGCTCATTGCCAACGCTTACGACGACAACGCCCGCCAGCGCCGCGCCGCCTGGCGGCCCGTCACCTGGCGCTCCGAGCTGGCCGAACACTTCCCCACCGTGGACTGGGCCGCTGCCAGCGGCGGCGGCACCGGCCTGCTCGACGCCTATTGCAAGCTGCGCGACTACGGCATCGTGCGCATCGACGGTGTCGGCACCGACCCCGAACGCACCGAGCAGATCGCCAACCTGATCGGCCCCATCCACGAGACCACCCCCTACGGCTACATCTACGACGTGCGAGCCGAACCGGTGTCCAAGCTGGGGGCCAAGACCGGCATGGCCCAGAGCCCCCATATCGACGACCCCTTCCACTACTCCCCGCCGGGCATCGACATCTTCCACTGCCTGGTCAACACCGACATCGGCGGCTTGAGCACCTACGTGGACGGCTTCGCCATCGCCGAATCGCTGCGCGCCGAAGAACCCGAAGCATTCGAGGCCCTCACCACCCTGCCGATCACCCACGTCCGGCGCCATCCCGGCGAGATCAACATGCGCAGCCGCGGACCGCTCATCCGGCTGGACGAATTCGGCCGCCTCAGCGGCATCCGCTACTTCGACCGGGCGCTGGCCCCCCTTGACGTGCCGCCCGATGACGTCGACCGCCTCTATGACGCCATCCGCGCCTACAGCGCTCGCATGGAGAGCCCGGACTTCATGGCCACCCTCCGGGTCGAGCCCGGCCAGGGCATGCTCATCGACAACCACCGGGTGATGCACGGCCGCACGGCATTCGACCCTGCCTCGGGCCGCCACATCCGCCTCTGTCACGTTCCCCGCGACGAGTTCCACGGCCGCCTGCGCGAGCTGAGCCTGCGCCTCGATCCAGCGAACCACGACCTGTACCTGCCGCAGGGCTCGTGAGCGCTTCCAAGGAGGCCGCAGCCCGGTGAGCAAGCCTGCCAAGTGGTCCGACCCGGCGAAGAAGCTGTTCCCGCACCAGGTCGGCTTCACCGCACCGCCGATGGACTTCGACGCAGCCCCCACCGATTTCCTGCGCATGTGCCCGCCGTCGGTGGGCGTGCACGGCCGCCTGCTGCACGCCCCCGGCTACGCGCACCGGCTCAGCGACCGGGCCGGGCTGTTCCACCTGCTCGAGGAGACCGTGCACTGCCTGTCCAACAGCGGCGCCGATGTGGTCGGGCAGGTGGGCACGAACTGGGTGCATGCCGCCGGCACCGACGCGTCCGACGTCCGCCGGTTCACCGCAGAGATGTCGGAGAAGTACGAGACGCCGTTCCACATGGCCGGCCTGACGCTGGTGGAGGCCTGCGAGGCACAGGGCTACGAGCAGGTTGCCCTCAACGCCGTGTACTTCTGGCCCGACTGGCGTGACGGCGTGGTGCGGTTCCTGCGCAGCGCCGGCATCGACGTGGTGTGGGCGCAGAACTTCGTCGACCAAGGCTGGTACGCCACCCAGGACGAGGTGAACGACAGCATCTGGATCTTCGAGGGCGACCTAGCGCTGCGGTCGTGCGAGTACACCGTGCAGCAGGCACCCAACGTGGACGCGGTGCTGGTCAACGGCATGTCCAACTACCGGGGCGACGACGGCCTGCCCCGGCGCATCGTCAGCTTGGCGGCCGGCATCGAAGCGGAGCTCGGCGTGCCGCTCATCTCGTCGGACATCAGCCTGTACTGGCGCATCTTCCGCTCGCTTGGGGTTGAGCCGCTGGGTCGCCAGGGCTCGCTGCTGTCTTCCTTGCAGCGACCAGGAGCGGGTGCCGAGATCGCTGGGTGATACGGCGGAACCGAGGGCGGTGTCGGTGCGTTGGAATGAATGAAGCAGCGACCGGTACCGCGCTTCGCGGTGCCCACGAAGGGCGACCGATGCACAGGATTCAGCGAGCGATGGCGGCCGTCGGCGTGACATCCGCGCTCGCGCTCGTTGCGGCGGCGTGCGCGCCCTACGACGCCACGACAGAGTCGGTCATCGAGCCGGTAGGTGCCGACGCGTCGGTGAGGGGCACCATCACCTACCGGGAGCGCATCGCGCTGTCTCCCGACGCGGTCGTGACCGTCCAGCTGCGTGACACCAGCTACGCCGATGCCGCGGCAGTGCTCATCTCCGAGCAGGTCATCAGCAGTCCCGGCCAAGTGCCGATCGACTTCGACCTGCGCTATGCGAGCGACGAGATCGACGACCGCAACACGTACTCGATCTCAGCGGTCATCACTGAAGGTGACGGCCGCATGGCGTTCACCAACGACACGGCGTACGACGTCATCACCCGTGGCAACCCCCGGCGTGTCGACATGACGCTGGTGATGGTGGAGCCGCCGCCCGAGCTGACGCCCGAGGGCTGGAGCCGCACCGACCCCCAACGGGTCGAGGCGCCGGTACACGTCACCGGCGTCGAGATGCTGTGGGAAGGCATCACCACCTCAGGCAGCGACGGCTACCTGCGGGTCGACTTCGCCATCTCACGCGAAGACGGCTGCTACCACATCGGCCGGGAAGACGTCACCAGTGACGGCAACCGCTACGCCGTCACGGTGACCGCCTTCGTGCCTGAACCGCTGCCGTGGGCGCAGGACTGCTCAGACCGTGACCTCGAACTCGACGCCATCGTGCATCTCGGCGAGATCGCCAGCGGCGAGACCGTCCACGTCACGGTCAACAGCGAGCACGAGCACCGCTTCATTGCGCCGTAACAGGTTGAGCCAGCGCCGCAATTCAGCCGGCAGCGACTGCAGCTCGCTGCTGATGTTCCGGGCGTCGCATCGCCCGGCGCACGCCGGTGTAGGTGAGGAACGTGGCCAGGATCAGCGCGACGCCGAACAGTGCATTGGCGTAGTTCACGCCGCGGTACTGGAACGTCTCGTACAGCGCTCCCGAGCTCAGGCCCGCCATGGCGCCCGCGCCGAGCATCGCGAAGTCGCCCACGCCCTGCACCGATACCCGCTGATGGATCGGATACAGCTCCACCAGCAGGCTCGACGCGGCCACCACGCCGAAGCACCAGCCCAGCCCGATGAGGAAGTTGCCCATGAACACACCGAGCACGCCAGCGGGCGGCGTCACGGCCGCCCACCACGCCCCCCAGGTGCAGAGTCCTCCCGCGAGATACAGCATCGGGTACTTGCCGACCGTGTCGGTGAGCCGGCCGACCAGGGGCGACAGCAGGTACATGCCCAAGATGTGGAAACCCATCATGTGGCCGATGACGTTCTGGGATTGATCGCCCGCGTTCATGTGCAGCGGGGTGAGCGCCATCACCCCCACCATCGTCACCTGGCTGACGATCATGGCGAACACGGCGAGGCGGGCCTCGCTCCGCTGCATGATCAGCGAGATCGCCTCGCGCACGGTCGGCTTCGCCTCGGCCTTGCGGGTGCCGTTGGCGACGCCCTCGGCCGCCATCTCGTTGGCCATGTGCAGCGGGTCGGGGCGCAGGAAGATCTCCACGATCGCCGCCGCCAGCAGGAACATGACACCGGCAAACACGTACGAGCCGGTCTTGTCGGGCAGTCCCAGTGACACACCCACCTCGCTCGCGTAGCCCGACACCACCGACCCGGTGTAGGAGCCGAACGTGGTGGCCCACACGATCATGCTGATGGTGCTGGCGCGCCGGTTCTCCTGCGCCAAGTCCGATGCGGCGTAGCGGGTGGCCAGGTTGGCGGCGTTGCCGGCGCCAGCGCCGAACACGCCCAGGCACAGCAGCGGGTAGCTGAGCAGGATCGCTCCGAGCACCGCCAGCGTGGCGCCCCCAGCGCCCACCAGGTAGCCGAAGCGCAGGCCCGACCGGCGGCCGTACTTGTTCATGAGCTTCGACATCGGAGCGGCGACCGAGGCCGAGCCGATGGACAGGCTGCTCGCCGCGATGGTTGCCAGCGTGGAGCTGCCGGTGATGTCCTCGGCCAGCAGCGCGCTCACGATGTAGGTGGCCACCAGGCCAAAGCCGCCGGCGGCCTGGCTGGCGATGAGCACCACGACCGTACGGCGCTGGACCCGCTCGCGGTACGCAGGCGTGTAGACGGAGGCACGCTCCACGGCGAACACGGCGTTCTGTGACACAGCGTCCCCCGGCATCGCAACAGCTTGGCGCACCGGGCCGCTGCATGCACGACTGCGCGGAACGCTGGGCTGATGGGTCGCATCGGCTCACGGAGCTGCCGGGTTGAACTGACTGGCGGGCGTGGGTGACCGGGCCTCCGGCACCCGCCGCGGGTCTTGCGTACAGTCCCGCGGATGCACGTCGGCATCACACCCATCAACTCGGCCGCCTACCTCGATCCCGGCTACCTGCGGTCGTTCGCCCAGCAGCTCGAGGAGCTCGGCTACGAGTCGGTGTGGACCTTCGAGCACGTCATCGTGCCGCACGACTACGAGAGCCGGTACCCGTACAACCCCAGCGGCAAGCTGTCGATCCCGTCAGACCAGGGCTTCACCGACCCGTTCATCGCACTGACGTTCGTCGCCGGGGCCACGCAGCACCTGCGGCTCGGCACCGGCGTCAACATCGTCACCCAGGCCAATGCCCTGTACTTCGCCAAGCAGGCGTCATCGCTCGACCACCTGTCGGGCGGGCGGCTGGAACTCGGCGTCGGCGTGGGCTGGCTGGAGGAGGAATTCGACGCGCTCGGCGTGCCGTTCGACCGCCGGGGCGCTCGCGCCGATGAGTACATCGACGCCATGACCGCCGCGTGGACCGGCGAGGACGTGGACTTCCGGGGCGAGTTCCTGGACTGGACCGGATTCTCGATGCTGCCGACACCGGTTCAGCGACCCCGCATGCCGCTGCTGATCGGCGGCACGACGCCGCCGGCCATCCGACGACTGGTGGCCCGTGGGGACGGCTGGTACGTGATCCACAAGGACCTCGACGACTTCAAGCGCCTGATCGAAGAGATGCATGCCGAGTGCGACCGGCAGGGGCGTGACCCGGCCGAGCTGGCGCTGACCGCGTACTGGAACTACCACCGCGAGGGTCTTGAAGGATTGGAGACCTACCGCGACCACGGCGTGCAGCGGCTGCTGGTCAACACCGCGGCGCTGCGCATGGGACGACCCGAAGACGCGATCGTGCAGTTCGCCGACGAGGCCCTGCCGGCTTGCAGGGAGCAGTAAGGGGTCACGCGCCCGCTGCGGCATCTGTGCCTGCCGTTCCGAGTTCCGGTGGGCCGACGACGTCTCAGGCTTCCAGATTCACTCGCCGATGGAGATGCTGATGCTGCCGGAGGGGTGCAGCGAGCAGTAGGCGCTGATGGCGGCCACCTCGTTGAACGAGTGCTCGGATTGTTCGCCCGGCCCGATCTCGAATGGGCCGATGGTGTGCGCCACCGAGTCGCGGTTCACGATGATCAGCACATCACGCAGCGTGAGGTCCAGCTCGTCGGGAATGACCTCGACGTCCTGACCGGCTGCGAGGGCAGCGGCCGTCCCCGGCGGGATGTCGATGGTGTAGGTGTCACCGGGGGGCTGGTCGACGAAGCGTGCCACGACAACGGGGATCGTGGCGATCAGCAGCCCGCCCACCAGGTACAGCAGCAGAGTGCGCTGGTTCGGCCAGCCCCGGTCGCGCCGGCTCGGCCCGGCAGCGCCGGCTCCTGCGCCAACCGCCGGCGGGTCGCCGGGCTCGAGACCTTCGGGTTCGACACCCTCGGACTCTGCGCTGCCGGACCCAGCCATCGCCCTGCTCAGTCGTCGGACCAGGCGCGGGCGTCGGGGTCGTCGCGGTCGAAGTAGCTGCGCACGGCGGTGCGCGAGCTCTCGCTCTTGCCCATGTAACCCACGGCGACGTGGTCGAGGTGGTTGATGGCCCGTCCGAGCGGCATGGCCTGCGCATTGATGGACGCCTTCGACGACGTGACCGGCACCGGCGGCTGGTTCACGATGGCCTCGGCCAGGCGTTCGGCGGCCGGCACCAGCTCGTCATCGCTGGCTACCGTCTCGGTGAAGAAACCCCACCCGTCCAGCTCGTCCATGCCGTACGTGCGGCCCAGGATCAGCATCTCCTTGGCGCGGTGCGGGCCGACCAGGTTCACCAGCGCCGGCACCGAGTGCCACGTCAGGTTGAAGCCGATGCTGACCTCATTGAGGGTGAGGCTGATGGACGGGCTGCCGATGCGGAAGTCGCACGCGGCCGGCAGCACCCCTCCCCCGCCGATCATGTAGCCGTGGCAGAGGCAGATGGTGACGGCGTTGAGGTGCATCAGCGTGTCGTACATGCGGGCGCCCGCCTTGGAGCCGAGCATCGCGTCAAGGCTGGTGCCGCGCCGCTGTTTGAGATCGGCGCCCGAGGAGAGGCTGCGGCCCTCGCCGCGCACGATCACCACCCGCACGCTGGGGTCGGCATCGAGCGCCAGGCAGGCAGCGTGGACGTCGGCGATGAGCTGGGAGTTGACGGCGTTGTGAACCTCCGGGCGGTTGAGCACCAGGTGGCGCACCGGCCCGTCGCCGTTCACCCGCACGGTCTCCCATTCCAACGACATCGCTGCTCTCCTGTCAGCCGGCTCCCATTCCCGCCCCCATCATGTCGCCAAAATCGCCGACGATCTCGTCCGCGGGCGGCGCCTCGATGGTGATGTCGGCGCCGTAGTCGTAGTAGTTGATGACGTTGGTGACGTCGAACAGGCTGGCGAACGCGTCCCCGAAGCCGTCTGATTCGGTCTCATCCGCATCGCCCATGAGCTGTTCCATGACGGCGCCCAAGTCGAGGCTCAAGCGCCTGATGAGGCCGTCGCCGTCGATCCAGACGTCGAAGATGAGCTCTTCTGGGCCGAAGTCCCCGCCGAAGGGAATGCCGCCTGCGGTGCCGTCATCACCGTCGAACGTGGCGACGGTTGCCGCCGCCAGCGCCGCTGCATCGACCCGGAACTGAACGTGGGACACAGCCAGCCCGTCGAGGTCGTCTTGACCGACGATCTCGGCATCAGTCACGTGCTCGATCAGGAAGGTGTTGTCGTTCGGCAGCTGGCACACGCCGCTCATCGACGTCCCGCCGGGGACGGGTGAGGGGCACACGATTCCCATCCCGGCGGCTGCCTCTGGGTCGAGCGTGAACCAGCCCTCGGGCATCGCGTCGCCGACGAGGCCTTGCATCCCCTCGGGAACCACGAACTGCACGTACTGATCGCCGTCGACAAATCGGATCTCGATGCCAAGACCCTCGCCGTCGGGACCCATCATCTCCGCGAATTGCATCGTGATCGAGTGGTTCTGGTTGCCGTCTGTCTCGAACTGCACGGCCACGCTCGCCATCTCGGCCATGTCCAAGCGCATCTCGCCGCGCACGGATGGCACGGCGCTGTTCTCGATGGCGGCAATCAGCAAGCCCATCGCATCGGTCGGCAGCTCGCTGGCTGCCGCGGTCGTTGCCGGCGGCGCCGTGGTGGGAGCCGCGCTGGTCGGGGGCGCTGCGGTGGTTGCCGGTGCAGATGTCGCTTGCGTAGCGGCATCTCCCCCATCGCCGTCGCTGGCGCCATCACCACATGCGGCGACAACCAGCGCGACAGCCGCAAGAGCAGCAGCGAGTCTCGCCAAGCGAGCCTTCACGATCATCATCTCCTCGCCGGAATGGCGGCGCTGCCGGATGAGCGCCGCGGACATGAACCGGCTTCTTGCCAGTATCTCAGTAGTTCATGTCCGCGAACGGTCACATATTTCGTATTGCCGGCAGTCGAGCTACAGCGGGTGGGGGCCGGGGTCCATGCCGAGGCGGGTGCGGCCATAGGCCTCACCGACCGTGTCGAGATCGGCGACCTGGTGCTGGGAGGCCATCGTGACGTCCCGGAAGGCCTGCTGCAGGCGGCTGCCATCGAAGAGCGCCCGGCCGCCGGCGGCGTTGGCAACCTGGTCGAGTGCCCGGCGGCACAGCTCGATGGCGTAGGTGCCCTGGTACTTGGCGTGGGCTCGCAGCGTCTTGGAGTCGTTGCCTTCTGCGGCCTGGCGCAGCAGCTCGACGGTGTCGGCGATGAGCAGCTCGGCGGCTCGCACCTCGGTGTTGGCCTCGGCCAGGCGCATGTGCAATCCCGGGCGGTTGGCTTTGGCGGTTCCCATGTAGCGGTCGTCCTGGACGCCGAAGCGGTCGGCGGCATCGTCGAGTCCGGCCCGTGCGAGCCCGAGCGCCGTCGCGGCGACATGCACCGACAGTCCCGGCAGCACCGGCGTGTGGTACAGCGAAGTGCGGTGGCGAGCTGACCACGGCGAGCGGGCACCCAGCAGCTCGCCCGAGTCGAGCATGCGGTGGGTGGGTACGAACGCCTGCTCGGCGACGACATCGCACGAGCCGGTGCCGCGCAGGCCGATCGCGTGCCAGTTGTCATCGACGGTGATGTCGGCGCGAGGCATCACGACGTGGATCAGGCGGGGACGCTCGCCGGGCGCCAGCACCTGGGAGCCGAGCAGGAACCAGTCGCCCCAGACCGCGCCGCTGGTGAACGGCCAGCGCCCGTCGACCAGCCAGCCGCCGTCGGTCTCAGCGGCCGAGCCGACGGGGGCCAGCGAGCCCGGCACGATCGTGTCGAGGTCGGCCCCGTACACCTCGTCCTGGAGGTCCTCGCTCATCGAGCCGAGCATCCAGCTATGCCCCACGAGCACCATCAGCACCCAGGCAGCCGCGCCGTCGTAGAGGGCGGCCTCACGCACGTTGGCGACCATGTCGGCGAAGGTCAGCTCGTCGCCGCCGACCCGCTCGGGCACCAGCAGCCGCAGCGCGCCGGATTCGCGCAGCGCCGACAGGGACTGTTCAGAGAGGTGGCGGTGCTCCTCGTTCCAGGCCGCTTCGGCAGCGAGCACCGAGCCGATGCGCTCGTCGATGCGCAGGTTTGCGCTCATCTCGCTCTTCCCACGTCGCTATTCCTACTTCACGATTCCGTCGGCACGCAGTTCGGCGATGGCGGCAGGCGATCGGCCCAGCTCGCTCAGAATCCGATCGGTGTCGGCGCCGCGCTCAACGGCGTGGCGCAGTTCGGGCGTGCCGCCTGCGAACAGCGCTGCGGGACGGTGCTGGCGTATCGGTCCCACGATGGGGTGGTTGACTTCCCGCACCACGCCCGAGTGCTGCACCTGCGGGTCGGCGGCGATCTCGTCGGGGCGCAGGGCCGGTGCCACCGGCACGTCAGCGGCGATGAGCCGCTCAACCACATCGTCGCGGGCCACGTCGGCGACCACCTCGCCGAGCGTGTCGATCATGTCGCCGAAATGCGCTGCCCGCGGTCCCGGTTCGGCGAAGCGGGGGTCGGTGAGCAGGTCGGGGCGGCCAAAGGCGTCGGCCACACCCTTCCAGTGCGCGTCGGTCAGCGGCATCATCGCCACGTAACCGTCCCGGCACGCCAGCAGCCGGTAATCGGCCAGCAGGTTCGGACGGTGGTCGGCGTCGTCGGCCAGCACCGTGTGGTCCATCATCGCGTCGGGCCACATGAAGCTGACCGCCGAATCCAGCAACGACAGCTCCACGTGCTCGCCCCGGCCGGTGCGCTCACGGGCGAACAGCGCCGCGCAGACAGCCTGGGTCCAGGTGAGCGAGGTGACCTTGTCGGGGATGAAGCTCTTCACGAACTGCGGCTCGCCGTCGCCGCCCTGCACGGCGGCGATGCCGGACCAGCCCTGGATGACCGCGTCGTAGGCAGGCCGTTTCGAATATGGCCCGTCTCGGCCGAAGCCGCTGATCGAGACGTAGACGATCTTCGGGTTGCGCCTGCGCACGTCGGCCTCGCCGATGCCCAGCCGTTCGGCGACGCCAGGCCGGTACGCCTGCACGAACACATCGGCAGTGTCGAGCAGGTCGGCCATGACTTCCCTGCCGGGTGCCGAGGCAATGTCCATGGCGAGCGAGCGCTTGCCGGCGTTGATGTTGGCGAACCAGCCCGACATGCCGTTACGGCTCGACCCGAACATGCGCAGCGGGTCACCCACCACCAAGTCCTCGACCTTGATGACCTCGGCGCCCTGCGAGGCCAACAGGTGCGAACCGCCCGGCGCGGCGATGAAGGTAGCGATCTCGACGACACGGATGCCGTCCAGCGGTCCGGGGCCGGTCAAGTCAGGCATGTGTGCGTTTCGGTCCGCTCGCAGCTCAAAGAAGCAAGAACCGCTGCGAACCTACTCGCCAGCGCCTCAGCGGTCCTGTCCGTGGGCACACGGGTTCCGTTCACTCCGCCGTTGTCACGAGCGTCGCCGTTGGCGGTGGACCAAGCTGGCTGGATGAACATCCTGGTCATTGGGGGGACGGGGCCGACTGGGCCTCACATCGTGAACGGGCTGGTGGACCGCGGGCACACCGTGACGATCCTGCACACGGGGCGGCACGAGGTGGACACGATTCCCGATCACCTCGAGCACATCCACACCGATCCGTTTGACGAGGAGGCCTTCCGGGGTTCGATCGAGGGCCGCACGTTCGACGTGGTGTTCGCGATGTACGGCCGGCTCCGGGCCATCGTGCAGGTGCTTGCGGGCCGCACGCCGCGCCTCATCTCGATCGGCGGCGTGCCGGTGTACAGCGGGTACGCCGAGCCGTCCGTTGAGTTTCCCGAGGGAATGGCGGTGCCGACGAACGAGGATGATCGCCTGGTGGGCGACGAGCGCTCGGGGCCCAAGCCGCTCAAGATGACCGAGTCGGAGGAGCTGACGTTCTCGCTGCACCCCGATGCCACGCACTTCCGCTACCCGTACATCTACGGCCCCAACCAGGTGCTGCCCCGGGAGTGGACGCTGGTCAAGCGTGCGCTCGACGGCCGGCGGCGGATCATCGTGCCCGACGGCGGCTTGACGGTCGCGACGTCGGCGTTCGTCGAGAACGCCACCTCGGGGGTGCTGCTGGCGGTCGACCGCATCGATGCGTCGGCGGGCGAGATCTACAACGTGGGCGACGATCGGCAGTTCACGTATGCGCAGATCGCGCAGATCATCGGCGACGAGCTCGGCAATCCCTTCGAGCTCGTCTCGGTGCCCGGTGAGCTGGCGGCACCTGGCGGACCGTTCCTGCTCAACCACTCGTCGGCGCACAGCATCCTCAGCACCGAGAAGATCCGCCGCCAGCTCGGCTACCGCGACAAGGTGGACCCCACCGATGGCCTGCGGCGCACCGTGCGGTGGCAGGCGGCACACCTGCCTGGCGACGCCGGCGTGCTGGCCCGGCTGCAGGACCCGTTCGACTATGCAGCCGAGGATGCGCTGATCGCTGCGACCGAGCGCTACGCAGCCGAGGTGGGACGCATCGAGTGGGAGCAGATGCCGGGCTGGACCTTCGGCTACTACGGCCCCCGCGAGAATCCCGGGGGTCGCCGCGGCAGCTTCCGGGGCTGACGGGCGCGAGACGGCGCGTCGCTTGAGACGGCGCGAGACGGCGCGGCAGCGCTCGTTCGATCCCTCGTACGATCAGCCGCATGCCCGGCGAATTCGGAGAGCCTTCAGCACGCGGGACCCGGTGGACGGGCGTGCTCATTGCCGTCGGCGCCGTCGTATTGCTGGCGTCGGCGTGCTCGTCCGGCGGCGTCAGCGACGCGGCTGACGCCCCCGCGCCGTCGACGGCAGCCCCGGCACCCGCCACGACCACGACCGAACCAGCCAGCGATGAGGTGGCCGAGCCCCCTGTCACCACGACCACCACAACCAGCACAACGACGACATCCACGACCACGACGACGACAGAGCCGCCTCCCGAGCCCACCAGGTTCCTCGCACTCGACAGCGGCGCCGCCCACACCTGCGGGGTGGTCGACGACGGCACGCTGACGTGCTGGGGCGACAACAACGCAGGCAAGAGCGATCCGCCGGCCGGGCTGTTCTCGTCGGTGTCGGTGGGCGACGAGTTCTCCTGTGCGCTGGGCACCGAAGGCGATTTGGTGTGCTGGGGCGCGGGCAGCCGCGTGACCCAGCCGCCGGAGGGGGTCTTCGCTTCCCTCAACGCTGGAACGGCCCATGCATGCGCCTTGGACGCGGACGGCGCTGTGTCGTGCTGGGGCAGCAACGACTTCGGGGAATCGAGATCTCCGGCCGGCACGTTCGTCGCCGTTTCTGCCGGCAACGGCTTCACCTGCGGCATCGGCGACGATGATGCGGTCTCGTGCTGGGGCCGCAATGACAGCGGGCAGGCCGATCCGCCCGAGGGGAGCTTTGTCGCGATTGCTGCCGGCGCCGATCACGCCTGCGCTATCGACTCCGAGTCAGTCCTGGTCTGCTGGGGCATCGAGTCGGGCGGCAGGACCGAACCGCCCACAGGGGCCTTCCTGGCTGTGGACTCGGGCAACACCTTCTCCTGCGCCGTCAGCACCGACAATCAAGCCGTGTGCTGGGGAGCGAACGGCGCTGGGGCATCGGTTGCACCCCAGGGCGAATTCGCGTCGGTGACGACGGGCTACCTGCAGTCATGCGGCCTGCGTCCCGACGCGACGGCCGCGTGCTGGGGGTTCGATGCCAACTCGCTGGCCGAAGCGCCGGATGGTTCGTTCACCGCTGTCGCCGCGGGCTACCGGTACTCGTGTGCCGTGCGGACCGACGGTGGGGTCGAGTGCTGGGGCTTGGGACTGTTCGGCCAGGCGAACCCGCCCGGGGGATCGTTCTCGCACGTGACCGTCGCGGGCTTGCACTCGTGCGGCGTGCTGACTGACGGCGGCCTTCAGTGCTGGGGCAACAACAGCTATGGGCAGCTGGCGGTGCCCGACGGCGAGTTCTCGTCGGTGTCGGCCGGGCTGGTTCACGTCTGCGCCTTGCGGACCGACGGGCGGGGCGAGTGCTGGGGCCTCGACTCTGACGGCCAGGCTGACGGGCTCAGCCTGCAATACACCCAGCTCGTCGCCGGCGGGCGTTTCAACTGCGCTCTGATTGCGGAGGGCCAAGCGTTGCCGGCCAGCACTGCGCTGTGCTGGGGGAACGGCCAGTACCAGCAGAACCAGGAGCGTGCCGGGCCATACTCGGCGCTGGCTGCCGGCTGGGCGCACGCCTGCGGGCTGGAGACCGATGGCGCTGTGTCGTGCTGGGGCAACAACGGCGATGGTCAAGCCGCTCCGCCCGGCGGCACGTTTGTCGCCATCGCGGCTGCGGTGGACTACTCGTGCGGTGTGCTGGCCGACGGCAGCATCGAATGCTGGGGTGGGCTGCCCTCCAAGGAAACGCCCCGTCCGCCGGGTTCGTTCGTGGACATCGCCGCCGGCCCGGGACACGCTTGCGGCCTGCGCGACGACGGGTCGCTGGCCTGCTGGCTGACGCGGACGGTGCCGTGGCCGTTCGGGGTGGCCTGGGAGTAGCGCTTCCGGCCGGGCGTGCGCGGCTCGTCTGAGCTGGCGCGGAGGTCGTCGCGGCGGACCGGCATTGCGTGCGGCTGGGCGCGAGACTGCACGGCGTCTGTCGCGGAAGGCGACGGGCTTGGCTGACGGGATCTTGGGGGCTGGGTGACGGCGACAATTGCTGATCTGGCGGCGGGCTACCGGGACGGGTCGCGGTCGCCGGTCGAGGCGACTGAGGAATGTCTGGCGGCGATTGCGGCGCTGGACGGGCGGGTCGGCGCTTGGCAGGCCGTGTACGCAGATGAGGCGCTGGCTTCGGCGAAGGCTGCGGAGATGGCCGTGACGGCGACCCGGGATTCGGGTGCGCCGTTGGGGCCGTTCTGGGGTGTGCCGTTCGCGCTGAAGGACATCGTGGACGTGGAGGGCCGGGTCACCACGGCGGGGTCGGCCGAGTGGGTGGACCGGGTCTCGCCGGCCACGGCGGTGGTCGCGCAACGGCTTCTGGATGCGGGCGGGGTCTTGGTGGGCAAGACCAAGACCGTCGAGTTCGCGATGGGCGGCTGGGGCACCAACCAGCACATGGGCACGCCCTGGAACCCGTGGGATGCCGACGTGCTGCGCACGCCGGGCGGCTCGTCGTCGGGTTCGGGTGCGGCGGTGGCGGCCGGCATGGTGCCGTGCGCGGTGGGCACCGACACGGGCGGGTCGGTGCGGCTGCCCGCTGCGCTGTGCGGGATCGTCGGGCTGAAGACCACCGAGGGACTGCTGCCGATCGACGGGATCGTGCCGCTTTCGCACACCTTGGACACGCCTGGCCCGCTGGTTCGCACGGTGCTGGATGCGGCGCTGATGTTCGATGCCATGTTGGGGACGCAGGCGGGCGAGGTCGAGCGAGACTGGCTGGCGGGAACCGGCCGCTACGGGGCACTGCGGGCGGCGTTCGAAGGCGGTTTGGCCGAGCGGCGGATCGGATGCCTGAGCGATGCCGAGCGCGCTGGCGTAGAGGCGCCGCAGCTTGTTGCGTACGACGCTGCGCTCGAGGTGCTGGCCGGCTTGGGGGCCGAGGTGGTGCCGTTCGACCCCCCGACCTCGTTCGAGGAGATGAAGAACACCCGCTTCGTGATCGTGACCGCCGAGTCGTACTACTACTACGGCTCGATGATGGAGGACCCGGCTTCGAAAGTGGACGAGCGGGTGCGGGCCCGGGTGCTGCCCGGGGCGAGTATCTCGGCCAGCGAGTACATCGCAGCGATGGTGCAGCGGCGCATCGACCTAGCCGAGTTCGCCGCGGCGTTCGAGGGCTTCGATGCCATGGTGACGCCGACCACGCCGATGCTGCCGCTGCCCGTCGACGAGGCCGACGAGACCAACACGCCGGCGCTGTTCACCCGAGCCGCAAACTTCCTGGCCCTGTGCTCGACGACAGTGCCGACTGGGGTGTCACCGCCGGGACCGGTAGGCGCAGGGGGCGGCCTGCCCACGTCGATCCAGTTCATGTGCCGGGGCGGCGACGAGACGCTGTCGCTGTCGTTGGCGGCCGCCTACGAAGCTGCCCGGGGGCCGATGCCGAACCCCCCGCTGTGGGCCGGCGGCGAATGATGAAGATCACCTGGATGCGCACAGCAGCTGATGGACAGACAGTGTTCGAGGACCTGGAGGTCGCGGCACGGCACGGCGAGCGGGGAGCGGAGACTGCGGCGTTGCCGGTGGCCGGGGTCATCTTCCGCACCGAACAACCGGCCTTGGATCTCGACTTCCACAACGCCCCGCGACGGCAGCTCGTGATCCCGCTGGACGCCGAGGTAGAGGTGGAAGCCGGAGACGGGAGCACGCGGCGAATCGGCCCGGGCGAGGTACTGCTCGCCGACGATCTCACCGGGCAAGGGCACAAGTCGCGCTTCCGGCCCGCGGGAGCCTCGATGCTGTTCGGCGTGCTGCCTGACGATGCCGACCCCGCTGATTGGCGCGCCTGAGGGGGACGGGGCTCAGGCAGACTCAACGGAGGACACCCTGGACCGACGAGGAGCAACCGTCATGGGCAAGGCAACGGTGATCGGCAGCTTCAGCTGCCAGGACGGCAAGGCCGACGAGATGGAGGCGGTGCTGTCGGCGATGGTCGAAGCCGCCCGCGACGAGCCGGGCGTGGAGATCTACTCGTACCACCGGGGCGAGGGCAACACGTTCTGGTTCTTCGCATTGATGAGGGACGCCGAATCGATGCAGCACCACGGACAGACACCGGCCATGCAGGAAGCGATGGCGGCGTTCGGCCCTCTGATGGGGTCTCCCCCGCAGATGCAGATGACGACGCCGGTCGCTGCCGTCGGTCTCGACCTCTAGCGCACTCCGGCAGGCACGATGATCGACAAGCGGGTTGCGAGCGCAGCGGAGGCCGTTGCGGACATCGCCGACGGCGCGACGGTCATGATCGGCGGTTTCGGCGAGGCGGGCAGCCCGATCGAGCTCGTCCACGCGCTCATCGATCATGGCGCCTCGGAGCTGACGGTCATCAGCAACAATGCCGGCAACGGGCAAGTCGGGCTGGCGGCGCTCATCCGCTGCGGCCGTGTCGCCAAGATCGTCGGCTCGTACCCGCGCAGCTCGAATTCGACCGTCTTCGCGGACGTCTATCGAGCCGGTCGCATCGAGCTGGAACTGGTCCCACAGGGCACTCTCGCGGAGCGCATCAGGGCTGGCGGCGCCGGCATTCCGGCCTTCTACACCCCCACTGCGGCCGGCACCGAGCTGGCCGACGGCAAGGAACAGCGTGAGTTCGGCGGTCGGCCGCACTTGCTCGAGCACGCCCTCACCGCTGACTGGGCACTCGTCAAGGCCCACGCAGCCGACTGGCACGGGAATCTCCGGTTCAACAAGACGGCTCGCAACTTCGGGCCGATCATGGCCATGGCTGCCTCGACCACGGTGGTGCAGGCCTCATCGGTGGATGCTCCGGGTTCGCTCGACCCCGAGACGGTCGTGACGCCGGGGATCTTCGTCAACCGTGTCGTGCACGTCGCCGATCCGGCACAAGAATTCGATCTGGTCGCCCAAGGAGCGCACTACCCATGAGCACGCAACCGCCAGCTCTCCTGCGGGATCGACTGACTCGGGAGCAGATTGCTGCGCGTGCGGCGCAGGACATCGCTGACGGGTCGTATGTGAACCTCGGCATCGGCATGCCGGAGCTGATCGCGCAGTTCGTGCCCGAAGGACGCGAGATCGTGCTGCACACTGAGAACGGTCTGCTGGGAATGGGCCCGGCGCCAGCACCTGACGCCGTCGATCCCGAGCTGATCAACGCTGGCAAGAAGCCGGTGACGGCGAACCCCGGTGCCTCCTACTTCCATCACGCCGACAGCTTCGCCATGGTCCGGGGAGGGCATCTGGACCTGTGTGTGCTCGGCGCCATGGAGGTCGCTGCCAACGGCGATCTCGCGAACTGGTCGACCGGGCGGGCCGACGCCATCCCCGCTGTCGGCGGGGCGATGGACCTCGTCTCGGGGGTGCGGGCCGTGCGGGTCATGACAACCCACTGCACGCGTGACGGAACGCCCAAGCTGGTCGAGAAGTGCTCGTACCCGCTGACCGGGGAAGGCGTCGTGAGCCGGATCTACACCGATCTGGCCGTTGTCGATGTGACAGCGGAGGGCTTCGCGCTGATCGAGACGGCTGCCGGCGTCACCTTCGAGGAGGTTGCTGCGCGCACGGCTGCGCCGCTGCGCGACGCTCGCTCGAGGCCCGACGCCTGAAGCTCATCCTGCGCTCGCGGTTCTGGTTCCCGATCGCGTCCTGATCCTCTTCGTGCGCCGCAGGAGGACTCAGTCGCCGAGCGTTCACGGGCAGACCGCGAGTGTTCGGGTGACGAGGTCGTCGAGGGCGAGTTCGCCGACGCCGGCGAGGGAAACCTGCACCCGGCCGTTCCATGCGTCGGGCCAGTGCGTTGGGACCTGGCGGCCGGACAGGCCCCACAAGGCGCCCACGGTTGCGCCATTGCAGTCGGTGTCACACCCCGCGGCGACAGTGTCGCCTATGGCGGCAGAGAAGTCGTGCTCGCCGGAAAGGAGGCCCCATGTGACCAATGCCAAGTTGTTCACCGTGTGCACGGGCGACATGCCGTCGTAGGCGTTGTGTATCGGGGCTGGGCCGTCGTTCGCGGTTGCGCAGCGGATGCCGAGCGCCATGGCCTCCACGCATGCTGAGTCGGCTGGCAGCAAGTCCATGGCCGTTTCGATGGCGGCGAGCAGTGATGGGCTCGACGGGATGGCTGCGCCGATCGCCGCGACTGCCTGGGCGCCGAAGACGCCTTCGCCCCGGTGGGAAAGGCGGGCGTCGCGGGCCGCGAGCTCGGCAGCGAACGCGGGGTCGCCTGGCGTCACCCAGCCGTACATGTCGGCGCGGATCTGTGCCCCGATCCAGTCGTTGAACTCGTTGTCGCTGCACTCGTCAAGGTCGAAGCCTGCGGGCTGGCCGAAGGCAAAGGGAGTCGAGGCCTTGGCCATCAGCACGGCGTAGGCGGCGCGTTCGGCAGTGAACGTCATGCCGCCGGGCAGCCAGCGGAACCAGGCCCGAGCGACGTCCTCGGTGGTGAAGCCGGTGCCGTGCTCCTCGATCAGCATGAGCGACAGCACCGTGTAGTTGATGTCGTCGTCGGGCACGGCCGCGACCAGGTGGTCCTTGCAGGCGTCGGCGTTGCGCTCGACGGCTGACGGAGCTTGCGGCAGCAGCGGCACGTAGTCGCGCAGCGGCAGGGCGCCAGCTTGGGCGAGGTAGTCGTGCAGTACTGCGGGGCCTTGGCGCATCGACAGCAGCTCGACGGGCTTGCCGAGCATGCAACCGCTGATCCGACCGATCCAGGCATTGCGGATCCGCTGTTCGGGGTTCGGGCTTGTCACCGCTCGTTCTCCTTCGGAATGGCCACGCCAGTTCGGAACAGCCACGCCAGCAAGGTAGGGCTCATTCGCAGCTCAACCTCTCGACGCGCCGACGGCCCGGCAGCCAATGGCTCGCTCGCAGCTCCGGTGCCGTGCGTACACGACGGACCGGCCAGCGGAACCTGACGGAGCGGACCCGGCCCCCAGCCGTAAGGTGGGCGGCGTGCTGGCGGCGCTGATCCTGTTGCTCATCTCAGTGCCGCTGCTGGAGCTGTTCGTGATTGTGCAGGTGGCGGGAGGACTCGGTGCCGGCCAGACCATCCTGCTGCTGGTCGTGGTGTCCATCGTCGGGGCCTGGATGGTGCGGCGCTCTGGCCTCGGGGTGCTGAACCAGATCCGCACCCGCTTGGCGCAGGGCGAGATTCCCGGCAACGAGCTCGTGGACGGGCTGTTGATCCTGCTGGCCGGTGCATTCATGCTCACACCCGGCTTCCTGACCGACGCTGCCGGGCTGATCATGCTCTTCCCGCCGACCCGCAAGGTCGTACGCTCGGTGCTCGTGCGCCGCTATGCGAAGCGAGTCGACATCGCTGGCTGGTCAAGCGCACAGGGCAGTCCTGGCGGTCCTCGTCGCTTCGGCTCCCCCCTCGACGCCGAGAGCTACACGAAGGACACCGATGACCGGTCCAACTGACTTTCCGGAGCCCCACAGCATGGAGCGCGCGCCCTCCGAGGGCCTCATCGCGCTCAAAGATCGACTGCCGTTGGGCATCGCACTGCTCGCGCTCATCGTGGCGATCGCGGCGCTGGTGGTCGCCCTCGGCGACTCCGACGACGACGGTGCCGCCGCCGTTGATGACCAGCCTGAGGCCACAGCGGTCACGTCGGCACCCGTGGCAACCGCACCGGCTCCGATTCCCACCACGACCATCAGCACGGTCCAGACGCTGCCGCCCGCGCCCACAACGACGGCCGGGCAGCAGGTCGTGACGGCCACCACGGCAGCCGAACCCGACGAGGAGGCCGAGCAGCGCCTGGTGCTGGCCGTTGTGGGCATCGGCTACGACAGCACACTCAACGTGCGCGAGGAACCGGGCGGCCAGATCGTGGCCAGGCTCGACTCAGCGGCCACAGGAATCGTTCCCACCGGCACGAGGCAAGAGGTGTCCGGGGTGCTCTGGCACGAGGTGCACGCTGCCGGTGTAGTCGGCTGGGTCAGTGGCGACTACGTGACTCCGTTGGGCGCGACCGTCGACGCCACCACCGAGATCGTGGCGCGCCTCGGCCAGACGCCCAGCGCGGCGAACCTGGCGGCGCTGGGACGGACCGTCGCAGGCGCCGTGGCATCGGAGAGTGATCCCGAGTCGCGGGTGAGGATCTCGGGAGAGCCCACCGTGGGCGAACTCAGCGAGGTCACGATGGATGTTGTCGGTCAGCCCGACGATTCGATCCGCGGCTTCCGTCTGCGAGTGTTCGCAACGCGCAACAGCGACGGTACGTTCACGCTGCGCAACGTCGAGGGCACCGTGATGTGCTACATCGATCGCGGCGTCAGCGCGCAGGGTCTCTGCAACTGACCGATCCGGCCGCGGGAGACCGGAAGAGGCTCTCCGTGCAAGGCGTTCGCCTGCGGGTGTTCGCTGTCGCCGTCGTCGGGGTATTGGCCTTCGTGCCCGGCCGATTCGTCTACGCGGCCATCGATCATTCCCTTGTCGGCACGCCGTACGGCACGGCGCTCGCAGTTTGCGCAGCGGTGGCAGTGCTGAGCTGGATGGCGTCGATCCTGACGCGGGACGCCTCCTGGGTGGACCGGCTGTGGTCGATCGTGCCGGCGCTGTACTGCGGGATTGTTCTCGCCGACGTGGGACTCGGCTCGGCTCGGATCACCGTGATGACAGCGCTCGCGTGCGCGTGGGGAGCACGGCTCACCTTCAACCTGATCCGTCGGGGCGGGTGGCGGCCCGACAGCGAGGACTACCGGTGGAGCTATCTCCGAGAACAGATCAGTCAGCGGAGAGTCTTCGGCTGGCAGCTCGGCGAGGTGGGCTTCCAGACATTCAACGTGCTCTTCGTGTCGTTCGGCCAGATGGCGCTCATCTGGCTGTTCACGTCGCCGGTCCACCAGGCGTGGCTGCACGCCGAGGTGCCGCTGGGCTGGCTGGACTACGCCGCGATCGTGGCGTTCTTGGTGCTGCTGGTGCTCGAGACCGTCGCCGACGGGCAGATGTGGCGGTTCCAGCAGAACAAGGCACGCCTCACGGCCGAGGGCGCCGAGGTGGAGCGGCCGTTCCTCACCGAGGGACTGTTCCGCTACTGCCGCCATCCCAACTGCACCTGCGAGCAGGCCATGTGGATCGTGTTCTACCTGTTCGCGATCTCGGCATCAGGCCGGCTCTGGCACTGGACCGGGCTGGGCTGGGTGATCCTGCTGCTGCTGTTCGCGGTGTCGACGAGGCTCACCGAGCAGATCTCGGGCGAGCGGTATCCCGCCTACAGCCGCTACCAGGCTGCGGTGCCGATGTTCGTGCCGAACCCGCTCAGCCCACGCCGCCGCCGGTCACGGGCGGCGTACTTGTAGCTCACGGGTCGGGCATCTCGGCGGTGCCGTAGCCCTCGTCCACCACGCCCTCGGTGAAGAAGGTCTCCCACCACAGGCCGTTGGGGTCGGTCACCCACGACTTGTGCTGCAGCTGGTAGCCGCACACCAGGTCGTCTTGGTCGGACCGGGGCAGGTCGGCCGCGTCGATGTGGTCGCGCATGGCCGCCAGCTCATCGGGAGATTCGACCTGGATGCCGTAGTGGGCCGAGCCCGGCTGCCCGTCGCCGTGGGTATCGAGCGAGAAGTTGACCCTGGGGTCGTCGAGCATCCACTTGGCGTAGTCGGGTCGCTGCAGCGTGGGCTCGCAGCCGAACAGCCGGGTGTAGAACTCGATCGACGCGTCGAGGTCGTCGACCTGCAAACCGATGTGCATGCGCCGCATGACTCGCACGATAGAGCGCCGCATGCTGGGCACGAAAGGACAAGACCGGACAATTCCACGGCAGACTCCTCGCCATGCCATTTGCGCCTGCCAATACGCATGAAGCGACAGCGGTCGAGCTGTACTACGAGACCCACGGCGATCCGGGCGATCCGGCGCTGCTGCTGGTGAACGGGTATTCCTCGCAGATCCTGGGGTGGCGGGCCGGCTTCCGGGAGCAGCTCGCCGAGCGGGGGCGGTTCGTGGTCAGCTTCGACAACCGCGACGTCGGCCTGTCGACGCACCTGGACGGCGTCGACGTGGATGTGGTGGCGGTCACCAAGGCCGCGCTGGCGGGCGAGCCGGTGCCACCCGTGCCCTACACGCTGTCCGATTTCGGCGATGACGGCATGGGGTTGATGGACCGTCTGGGCATCGAGTCCGCGCACATCGCCGGGGTGTCGATGGGCGGCATGATCGTGCAGCAGATGGCGATCGATCACCCCGATCGAGTGCGGTCGATGACCTCGATCATGTCGACGACTGGCGAGCGCGGGTACTTCGATTCGGCGTCCGAGGCGCTGGAAGCGCTGACCGCCCCGCCGCCGACCGACCGGGACGAGTTCATCGCCAACGGCGTGGCGTCGTCGAAGATCTGGTCAAGCCGGCGCCACTACGACCCCGATGCGATGGCTGGGTTCCTGGCTGCTGCGTTCGACCGAATGTTCTATCCCGAGGGGCTCCCCCGGCAGATGGCAGCAGTGCGGGGCTCTGCGCCCCGAGCCGAGGCGCTCGGGAAGCTGCAGGTGCCGACGTTGGTGATCCACGGGCGGGACGACACGCTGATCCTGCCGAACGGCGGCGAGCGAACGGCTGAGCTGATTCCTGGTGCGCACCTGCTACTGCTGGGCGACATGGGTCACGACCTGCCAGAGCCGCTGTGGCCGGTCATCATCGATGCCATCATCAGCCACACTTCTCACGCGGAGACATCATGAAGCTCTTGGCGTTCGCCGCTTCCAACAGCCGCCAGTCGATCAACCGGCAGCTCGTCGACTACGCCATCCGGCTGCTGCAGGGCGGCGAGATCGACGGTGTGGACCCTGATGCGCTCGAGATCAGCACGCTCGACCTGAACGACTTCGAGATGCCGATCTACAGCATCGACCGGCAAGAGGCCGGCGGCATCCCGCAGCCGGCGCACGACTTCTACGACACGCTCGGGGCGGCGGATGCGCTGCTGATCTCGTTCGCCGAGCACAACGGCTCGTACACGGTCGCCTATAAGAACGTCTTCGACTGGGCCTCACGGATCGACATGCGCGTGTACCACGACAAGCCGATCGTGATGCTGTCCACATCGCCGGGCGGCGGCGGTGGCGGGTTCGTGCTGCGAACGGCCAGCCACCTCGCCGGGTACTTCGGCAACGAGGTGCTGGCGAGCTTGTCGATTCCTCGATTCGGCGAGAACTTCGACACCGAGGCTGACGCAGTGAGCGATCCTGACCTCGATGCCCAGCTTCGGGAAGCCTTGGCCACGCTGTCGGGAGTGCTGAGCGGAGGCTCTGAGGAACCCGCTTCGTAGCACTCGGCTGAGGCCGCATCATCGGTACGGTGCACCATGCGCGAGCTGCCGAGAACTGGGCCGTCGGGCGCCCGTGACTGACGCCACCGTGCTCATCGTGGGTGCGGGGCCGGCGGGGCTGTCGATGGCGATCCTGCTGGGACGTCTTGGGCTGGACACCGTCGTCGTGGAGCGGCGCGGAGGTGTGAACCCGCACCCTCGGGCCCGGTCGGTCAACGTGCGGACCGCCGAGATCATGCGCCAGTGGGGCGTGCTGGACGAGATCGAGGCCGTGAGCCTGCCGCTGCCGTGGACCGAGCAGTTCGTGTACTGCGAGACGCTGGCCGGCACCGAGATCGGCCGAGTGACGACGGGAGTGCAACCGGTCGTGGACGGTGTGGAGCTGTCGCCGGTGCCGTGGCTGCTGACGTCGCAGGACCGGATCGAGGAAGTCCTGCTGCGCCGGCTGGCGGGCATGAGGGAGGTGCAGATCTGCTGGGACACGGAGCTTGTCGAGGTCACCCAGGACAGCGACGGGGTCGCGGCGGAGGTCCGTGGCCCATCGGGGACCCGGCAGCTTCGTGCCCGGTGGCTCGTGGGCGCGGACGGGGCCGGGTCGCGGGTGCGCCAGAGCCTCGGTATCGAGATGGACGGCATCGCCAGCTTCGGGACGATGATCAACTGCCAGTTCTACGCCGACCTGGGCCCGTGGACCGATCATCGCCCGTCAGCCCTGTACTGGACGACGAAGCCGGCCCGCAACGTCTTCCAGAAGATCGACACCAATGATCGGTGGCTGTGCCAGATCAACTACGACCCGGCGACGCACCGCCCGGAGGACTTCACGACCGACGTGGCCGAACGGTGGATCCGGCGTTCGATCGGGGACGAGGCGCTTTCCGACGGATTCGACCTGCGGGTGACTGACGTCATCCCATGGGTGATGTCCTCGACGGTGGCGGAGCGGTTCCGGGACGGTCGGGTGTTCCTGATCGGCGATGCTGCGCACCAGCTGCCCCCCACCGGCGGGTTCGGCATGAACACCGCCGTTCAAGACGCCCACAACCTGGCGTGGAAGTTCGCATCGGTGGCTGCGGGCCATGCCGGCGAGCGGTTGCTGGACACCTACGAGGCCGAGCGGGCACCCATAGCCCAGTACAACGCTGATCGGTCCCGTGAGAACTCCCGAAGCGTCGGGCGGATCCGGCGGCTGGTCGAATCAGGCACGGCAACCATCGACGAGAAGCGTGTGGCCCTCGCATCCTCCGAGCGGTACGGGAACTGGCTCGGGATGGACCTCGGGCTGCACTACGAGGACGGCTGCTTGATCGGCGACGGCACAGCGCCGCCGCCGGTGGACGACCCGGTGACCGACTACGCGCCGACGGCCCGGCCGGGACATCGCGCTCCCCATGTGCCGATCGACTTCGACGGGGCGACCTCAACGCTTGACCTCTTCGACACGCAGTTCGTGCTGCTCTGCGGCGCCGACGTCGATCTTGCCGATGGCGTTGCGGCCCACCCGATGATTCGTGTGCTGCGGCTCGGCATCAACCTCGACGATCCTGGCGGTGACCTCGCAGCCGCGTATGGCATCGGTCAGGCGGGTGCCGTGCTGGTGCGCCCCGACGGCCATGCCGCCTGGCGCGACCCCAATCCGACGACCGCTGCCGCCGTGGCCGCTGTCGACAGCCTGCTCATGTGCTGACGGCCAATCGTCGGGCTAGGGCGTCCAGAGCAGGGTGTCGGCCATGAACTGGCTCCAGGCGAACCAGAACGACTGATGGCCTTCGATCGGTTCACCGGCGGCGTCGACTGCGCGCACCCCGCCGCCATCGAGCCGCAGCGTGACGCCGCTGAGCTCCACCGTCCCGCCGGCTTCTAGCTCGGCCACGGCCGTGTCGACGGGGAATGCGACCGGCGTGCCGTCGTCGAGCACCACGCCGAAGATCTGGTCCTGGACGCTGAGACGCTCGTCTACGTCGCCGACCGGGAAGATCGGCCCGTTGTCGTCACGGCCGCCCAGCGGGTTGAGCGGGTAGCTGCGCCCGATCCCTCCGTCCTCGGCCACGATCGTCGTGTCAGGATGGGCCACCTTCCACTCGCCCCAGGTCGTGGTGACCACGGTGGTCTGTGGCAGCACGACGCCCTGGCGGCGCAGCGGGCCCGAGATGGCCCTGCCCGTGAACGTGTTGAACACCGACTTGGTGACGAGGTCGTACATGACCTTGTTCGACCGAGACAGCAGGCCTGAGGTTCGCAGCACGGGCGTGGCCACGCCGTCGGGCACCTCCTCGGTCAGGTACGCCTGGGCCGAGCCGCACAGCGTGCAATACGGCATGCCGATGCGACGCCCGCCGAGCGTGTCGTTGATCATCTCGTGGATTTCCATGATGTGCTGGGGGTACGCCCGGGCCTCGCCGCCGAGCACGACGGCGAACACGATGCCGTCGTCGGGGTACCAGGAACCGCCCTCGACGTCGGTGACGCCGGGATTGTCGAGGGCGGGGATGCAGCCCCGGGGGCACAGTCGGGGGTCGCCGAGCTCGCGGTTGTCGATGAGCACACCGCCCCAGCTCACGATGCGCCAGTCGATGTCTGAGTCGACGTCGTCGAAGAACGGCTGCCAGCCGGGTTCGACCAGCGTGAACAGCCGCTCCTTGTACTCGGCGTAGCCGTCGAAGACTGGCAAATCCCAGGCGAGCAGGTGGTCGGTTACCGACTGCCATGGGCTGCGCAGGGCGACGGGGTCGTCGGCCAGCCTGACACCGGTGAGCGACTGGAAGGCCGAGATGGCCCCGTCGGTGAGTTCGCCGGGCGGGATGAACCTGAGCAGGTCGGAGACGATCCACCCGAGTCGAGGGTCACCCGTCTGGCCTAGCCGGGCAATGGCGTCGCCGCTGATGCCGCCTCGCTGCAAGCCGGACCAGATCATGTTGAGGTCGTTGAGCGCGGCGCGTTGCAGCGGGCCTGTCTGCACCTCGGGCGCGGGAGGGAACGTGTAGCCGAGGAAGTTGCGGAGCTGGCCGGTTTCGCGTGGGTCCAGAACCACAGCGTTCCCGTCTTCGCTCGCGCCGGCGACCCCCGCCGACGTGTCCGCCGTCGTCTCCGGGGCGTCAGCAGTTGCATCGGCAGATGTTGCCGACGTGTCTTGCCGGCCAGAGTCCTCGCCCGACGCTGCTGTTGACGTGTCCGCTGCGGGTTCGGTTCCCGGTGGCGGCGTGCGCGTGTCGGAAGTGGCACAGGCCGCTGCCAGCAGGGCGGTTACAAGCAACGCCGTGACGGGCCGGGCGAGCATGCGGAACCGCACGCGGCCACCCTATGACGCGGCAGGGTTCACTCTGCCCTCACCACCTATGCAGTGAGCAGCGTTCGAAGCGGCTCGTGCCTCATCGGTACGCTCGGTTGCGAGCAGTTGCGGGCGGCGGTTGGCGTGGTCGGCAACGTCAGCTTCAGCGGCCGATGAGCCCCGGGAGGTTGCCCGATGTTCCGACTGACATCGCTGGACCACATTGTGCTGCGGGTCATCGACGTCGAGCGGAGCATGGACTTCTACACGTCGGTGCTGAGCTGCAGCGTCGAGCACATCAACGATGAGATCGGCCTGTACCAGTTGCGGGCCGGCGATTGCATCATCGACTTGATCGACGTGGCGGGCGTGCTGGGGAGGGAGGGCGGCCCGCCGCCGGGTCCGACGGCGCACAACGTGGACCACTTCTGCGTGCGGATCGAGCCGTTCGACGAAGCCGACCTGCGTGAGCATTTTGCAGCCCACGGCGTCGAAGCCGGCCGCCTGTACAACAACTGGGGCGCCGACGGGCGCGGCCCGTCGATGTACGTGAAAGATCCCGACGGCAACACCGTCGAACTCAAGGGACCGCCGACTCAGCCTTACGACCCGGCGGTCGGCTACATCCACGCGTCGTAACGTGCTTGAGGACAAGCGCATCGTCGTGACTGGGGCGGGCGCCGGGATCGGTGCTGCCATCGCGGAAACGGCATGTGGCTACGGGGCCGAGGTGTTCGGCGTCGACATCGACCGGGACACCGATGTCGACGGGCACTACGACGTCGCCGACGAGGCCGATGTGGCCGGGCTGTTCGCAGCCGCCGTCGAGCAGATGGGTGGTATCGACGGACTGGTCAACAACGTCGGCATCGCCGGCCCGACAGGCCGCGTCGAAGACCTCGATCCGGCAGCGTTCGATCACTGCGTGAAGGTGAACGTGGGCAGCACGTTCCGCTGCACTGCGGCGGCAGTGCCGCTGCTAGGCGCCGGCGGGTCGATCGTCAACATCGTTTCCACGGCCGGCATCTTCGGCTACCCGCTGCGCAGCCCCTACGCCGCCTCAAAGTGGGCGGTGGTGGGCCTCACCAAGACCTGGGCGATGGAGCTCGGCGAGCGCGCCATCCGGGTCAACGCCATCTGCCCCGGCACAGTCGAGGGCCCTCGCATGGACGGCGTGATCGAGCGGGAGGCTGCCGCCACCGGCAACACGGCCGAAGCGATCAAGGCCGGCTACACGGCACAGGTCTCGATGCACACGCTCATTTCTGGCACCGACATCGGCGAAGCCTGCGCCTGGCTGCTCTCGGATGCCGCGCGCTACGTCTCGGGCCAAGTGCTCAGCGTGGACGGCAACACCGAAACGCTTCGCACTGTCCCCCTCTGACTCAGCCCCCCTCTGACTTAGCCCTTCTCTGACTCAGCCAGCAGGCCAAACTCAGCGTCCGCTGCATTCAGCCCGCGTCGGACCACAGCGTGGCTTCGTAGCCAGCTTCGAGGTTCTGATCGATGGCCTCCGGCTCGGCCTGCAGGTCGTGCTGGGACGCGAGGATCTCGCCCGCCGTGGGCACCTCGCCATCGGGCCACGTCGAGCTGTCCCAGAGGTTGGCGCGTATCAGCGCCTTTCCGCAGTGAAGAAAGCACTCGTCGACATCGACGACCACCGCCGTCTTGGGCACCCGATCCCCCACTGCTGTCGCCGCACAGACTTCGGGATCGGTTGTGAGCGACGCACTGCCGTTCACCCGCACTGTGTGGTCGCTCCCGGGAACGAAGAAGATCAGGCCGACCTGGGGATTGTCAAGAAAGTTGGTGTACGAGTCGAGCCGGTTGTTGCCGGCGAGATCGCCAAAGGCGAGGCGAGCGCCGTCGCCGAGTACCCGGGCGAATCCGGCCGGCCCGCCGCGGGGCGACGCATCGGTGCCACCGGCACCATGGGTTGCCAGCACGCACAGCGGCGAGAGCGCCAGAAACCGGGCCGATTCGGCATCGATCGCCGGCACGTTCTTGTTGGCCACCAGCTTGGATGGCTGGCGATAGATCTGCCGCAGACTCGCTGTGTCGCTGACTTGTCCGTTCATCGCTCATCCCCTCGCTGGTCGCAGTCTTGCCGCTACGGAGCCACTTCGGAATCCTTCGATCCGCAGCTCAGCGGTTCAGCCGGACGTGGTCTGTGACCGGGGTGCGGCGCTCGGGGGACGAGGACGGTGCCGGTGTCTTGCGGGGAGGGGCTTGTGTGACCGTCCAGTCTTCCCCAGGCGAAGCCGGCTCAGTCGGTGGGTGCAGCATCAGGTTGTACTCGTGCAGCCGCTGGTGGTGACTGTGGCAGAGCAGGGCCAGGTTGGCGAGGTCGGTCGGCCCGTCGTCAAGCCAGTGCTGGATGTGATGCCCGTCGCAGTGGACCGGGGCCCGGTTGCAGCTGGGCCACACGCAGCCTTGGTCACGTGCGATCAACGCCCTGCGGATCGCGGGGGAGATGGTGCGCTTGGCGCGCCCAACGTCAAGCACTTCGCTCGGGCCGCCCATCACCACCGGTATGACTTGGGTGTCGCAGGCAATCCTCCGCAGATCGGCGGCGCCGAGCACGGTGCCGTTCTCGGTGGTCGCCGCTGTGCCGGGAACTGCCAAGAGATCATGCGCCGGATACGACGGGGCACGTACACACCCCGCGTCACACCCCTCGCGCGGCGAACCGCCACGCAGATTGTCCAGCGTGGTGAGCACGATCATCTGAGTCGGAGGGGGCACGATCCAGATGTCGTCTCCCGTGCCCTCGCCCACGACGCTTCTGGAATCGCGGGACGCGAGCCCCGCTCTAGGGAAGCCAGCAGGTGGCGCGGGCTCATGGGATGCGCGGTTTGCGCTTGGAGCACTGACCGCCTCAGCGACTTCGCGAAGCAAGGAATCAGCCCGATGGCCAGCGTCGGCGGTTGCAGCCCTTCCGTCCGCTCGTCTCGCACCTCGGGTGCCAGCCGCGGTAAGCAGCCCAGCAAGCGCGTCGGCAGCTCGCTGCTGGACGCTGCGTCGCTTTGATTCGGGCAGCTCTTTGTCACTCCGCCAATTCCGCTCGATAGCGCTCAACAACAGTCGGTTGATTGCATCGCCCGTGAGCGCGTCAAATTTGGCCCGCAAGTGCCACATGCCGTTGTCGGGGTCGATCCACATCGAAGCCGACCTCGCTGCGCGTTGGCGAGCCTGCCGCTGCGCATCGCTCTCGCGCCGCCACGCGGCTTCCGCGGCGCGCACGGTCTTCCGTGTCTCGTCTGCTGTCTGATTCCGAGCCTGCTTGCACAGGTCTGCTCGCACCTCGTCGGTGACCTCGGCCGCAGCGACCAGAGCGGCTTGCTCTGCATTGATCACGCCATGCCCCAAGGACGCAGCCACCTGCGGCTGAGCATCCAGAATCTCTGCCTCGCGTTCGACACGGCGCGCCAACGCGCCTCCCACCCCGGTGGCATTGACCAGTGTCTCCGCCGCCGAGGCCTCCCCACGGCGCGCATGCAACTGGCGCCGTGAGGCCTCGGCCGCAAGCGCGCAGCGTGCGCCCTCCAGCACGTTGATCGCCCGTTGCACCGCCTGCGCGCACCACACCAGATCCCCATCGTCAACAGACCGAGCCGCCCTCGCACTGACCAGCGGACCGGTGCCAGCCAGCGGGCTCACTGCGGCATCCACAGCATCACGGACGCTCCCAGCGCCGGAGACATCGCTGCCCAAACCACTGCCTTGGCCGCTCCCATCGGCCTCACAGCTTCGTGCCAGCCGGGTACGCAGCTCCACCAAACAGGCACCGCCGACAGACGAGCGGGGCGAGGGCCGCCGGCCGCCGACCGGTCGGTTTCGTACGGCGGGGTTCATGGCGGCCAACGTAGGAGAGGGGTGTGACACGTACCCGTCTCGGCCCTACCGTTCTCCCATGGCCGCAGCAGACCCCAACGCCGGCGAGTCCGGCTGAACCGCCCACCGTGAGCACCCGCTGCGTCGTCCTTCCCCGGGGCATCAACGTCGGCGGGCACAACAGAGTCCCCATGGCCGAGCTGCGCCCCAAGCTGGCCGAGGCCGGCTACGCCGACCCAGTCACGATTCTCCAGAGCGGCAACATCATCGTCACGGCCGAGCTCACCGCCGACCAACCCGACCAACCCAGCGCCACCGCCGTGGCCGCCGCCGTCCAGCAACTGCTGGCCGGCGAGTTCGACGTCCACGTGCCCTGCGCAGCCCGCACCGCCGCCGAGATCGAAGCCATCCTCGAGCGCAATCCCCTCGGCCACATCGCCGACGACGGCTCCCGCTACCTGGTCAACTTCCTGTCAGAAGAACCAAGCCCCGACGCCGTCCGTGAGCTCGTCGAAGCCGACCACAGCCCCGAAGTCCTCCACGTCGAGGGCACCGAGGCATACGTCTGGGCACCCGAGGGCATCAAGGCGCTGCGCCTGTCGTACTCGCACTTCGAGCGACACCTCGACATCATCGCCACGGCCCGCAACTGGAACACCCTCGAACGCATCGCCGCCAAGCTCTAGCCGCCCCGCCCGGCCTCGCGCCAACCGCCGTCATCGGCGGCCCGGCGCGCCTCCACACTCATCTGGCCACCTCTACGAAATCAATGGAACCGACAACCCGCACCGTCGCTACGGTCGGCAGGATGCGAGGCCGGGACGCCATCACCTACCTCATCGAGGCGAAACGCCTCGAGCAGATTGCGGTCGAAGGCCGCCAGAAGGCGGGTGACGAGGTGCTCGGTCAAGCCGAACGGCGGCTCGGCACTGCGAACGCCGGGATCGACGTCGGCGACGTCGCCGGCGCATTCGCCGTTGCGTACGACGCATACCGAATGGCAGCCGAGTCGCTCCTGCTGCGTCAGTCTCTGAGGCCGACGTCCGGGGAAGGCTCCCATGTCACTGTCGAAGATGCAGTCTCGGCTCAATTCTCGGGCTCTATCCCCGAGTTCGCGAAGCCGACATTCGAGAGATTCCGCCGGAAACGGCACTCTGCGCAGTACTACGACGCAGACACGCCACCGCTGACGAGCGAGGACGCAAAGTGGGCGATCTCCCTGGCCAGAGCAGCAGTCGATGGCTCTCGTCGAATCGCCGAAACGGTTGCCTTGAAGCCGTTCAGCCCTGACCGAGGTCGATCTGCACGAGCGGCCGGCTGACGACGGTTGCGTGAAAGCTGCCGCTGCCGTCGTCGATCCAGCCGGCTGGGCGCACCGCGTCCTGGACGGGGCGGCCGAGTCGCTCCTCGGCCGCGGAGAGCGCCGCGTAGAGCCGGTCGCGGTCTGGTGAGCCCAGCACGAGAACGTCGATGTCGGCGACGGGACGGGTGCCCCCATCCTCAGACCAGCGGGCAGCCCACGATCCGAAGACGTACGCAGCATCGATGCCGTCGACGTCCGCCAGCGCTTCCGCAAGCACGTGCGGGGGGCCGAACGCCCTCACCAGCACGTCGGCAAGGCCCCGGTAGTAGGGGCTGTCGGTGTTCGCTCGCACAAGGCGGACGTTGCCGATCTTGCGGCTCGTGACGATGCCGGCAGCCTGCGCCCGCTCGATCTCTCGGTGCACAGAGCTGATCGGCACCTCGAGCATCGCGGCGATGTCGGTGACGCTGGCTTCGAGGTCAGGATCGCCGAGCAGCCGAGCCAAGATCTCGCCCTGCTGGCGCGACCGCAGCAGCGGCAACAGATTCGGCGTCGCTGATTTACCCATATTTTGGAAACTATATCCCTATATATGGAATTATCGGCTACGCCCGAGTATGGCAGGCCCAATCAGAAAGGAGCGTTGGCTGACGGGGCTGGGCGGCCAGACTGTCGGCCGTGACGCTGCTGGAGGTCGAGTCGCTGACCAAGCGGTACGGCTCGATCGTTGCCGTCGATGATTTGTCGTTCTCGGTGGCGCCTGGGGAGACGGTCGGCCTGCTGGGCCCCAACGGTGCCGGAAAGACGACCACGATGGGCTGCATCGTCGGCCTGCTGCAGCCCGACGGCGGGCAGATCGCCGTCGACGGACTGGCGCCGAACTCGCCGCCGGTCAGCGCCATGGTCGGGTACGCAGCCCAGCGAACAGCGCTCTACCTGTCGTTGCGGGTGTCGGACAACCTGTCCTACTTCGGCGGTCTCTACGGCCTGCGGGGCGGCTCGCTCGCTACTGCAACAAGCAAGATCGTCGACCTCTTCGATCTCGGCGCGCTGACCGATCGCCAGGTGAAGGACCTCAGCGTGGGTCAGCAGAAGCTGGTGCACCTGGCGACCGCCGTGATCCACGAGCCCAGGCTGCTGCTGGTGGACGAGCCGACGGCCGGCCTCGACGTCGCTGCCCGCCGTCGGGTGATCGACGGCATCCGCCGGCTGGCGGCCCAGGGCACGGCGGTCATCTTCAGCACCCACTACCTCGAGGAAGCCGACGAGGCGTGCGATTCGCTCGTGATCATCGACCATGGCCGGCGGGTCGCGGCCGGGCCGCTCGGGGACCTGCTCGAGGCTGTTGCCGACCCGGCCACGGTCATCACCCTCGGCAACGGCGAGACGGTGTCGTTCGACGACCGTGACCTGCTGGCGGCGATCAACTCGGTCGACCAGGACCAGATCGCCGAAGTGGTCGTCGAGCGGCCCTCGGTCCGCCGCCTGTACGAGCGGGTGATCGGCTCGGACGACGGCAACAACGCTGCCGGCAGCACCGCCGACGCCAGCCCCGGAAGCACCAGCCGATGACGAGAACCCTCCTCGTCACCCGCAACGAGCTGCGCCTGCTGCGCCGCGACCCGTTCCCCCTGTTCGTCCTCATCGGCATGCCGGGCGTGCTGCTGTTCTTCGTGTCCGACGCGCTCATCGGCGGGCCGGAGCACTCGGTCCCCGCCCTGGCCTCGCTGTTCGCGCTGCTGGGAACCGGGTCGATGGGATTCTCGTTCTTCCGCGAGCACGGATGGGGCACCTGGGACCGGCTGCGCATCGCCCCGATCCGCACGATCGAGATCGTCACCGGCAAGGCCATCCCCATGCTCGCCGTCACCGCCGCCCAGCAGCTCCTCCTGGTGGCCGTCGGCATCGCCACCTTCGGCCTCGAGGTGCCCGGCGGCGCAGCCCAGCTCGTCATCACGGCGCTGGCCTGCGCGGCCGCCTACGTCACCCTCGCGATCGCCATGACGTCGCTGTGCCGCACCATGTCGCAGCTCAACGCCGCCTCGATGCTGGGCACGATGGCCGTCGCAGGCGCCGGCGGGGCCATCGCCCAGATCACCACCCTGCCGGGCTGGGTGCAGGCCATCGCCCCGGCCAGCCCCGTGTACTGGGCAATCGACGCCTACCGCAGCGTGCTCGCCGGCGAGCAAGGCTTCGGCCGTGCCATCGCGATGCTGCTCGGCTTCAGCGCCCTGTTCATCGCCGTCACCCTGTGGCGATTCCGAGCCGACAAGCCCAAAGAGAACTGGCTCGGCGAGTAATCGACTCCGGAGGGCTTGGCGACTCCGGCATTGAGCACGAGGCTCTACGCGACTTGCACTGCGTCATGAAGCTGGCCGGGCGGCTCCGCTGGAAACGACAGCACGAGATGTCGGTCTAGCCCGGACGCCACACGGGCGAGCGTGTCGATCCGATTGCGTGCGCCGCCGCCCTCCTCCAGGCGGGAGATCACCGACTGCGTCGTGCCCATGCGGCCGGCGAGCTCCCGCTGACTCAGACCCGCCTGCATCCGGAGATCGTGAATGAGCTGACCCAGGGCGAGATCCTGCTCGACGGCGGCACGCGTCACAAGAGAAGGCTCACCGCGACCCGCCTTGACATCCTCCCAACGAGATCGCCTGACCACAGCTCGACTCCATCATTATCGGCGGCGCACAGCATTATCGCATTATTGCGATAATGCCGGCAAAGCGACATTCGCGATCCGAGCTCTTGCATCGTTGGATCGACTCAGGCGTTGATCAGAACGCGACCGTCCTCAAATACGGCAGCGATCTCCAGCTCGCCACCCAACTCTCCGACGATCGACTTCAGCAGCCCGAGCGACAAGCCGATCTCACCGTTCTCAATCTGAGAAATCGCCGATTGCGACTTGCCGATCATCGCCGCCAGTTCGGCCTGTGTCACTCCGAACGCGGCGCGGAGATCGCTCAACGCATA
Organism: Microthrixaceae bacterium; assembly: GCA_011523825.1. Classification (GTDB taxonomy): domain Bacteria; phylum Actinomycetota; class Acidimicrobiia; order Acidimicrobiales; family Poriferisodalaceae; genus Poriferisodalis. Next base: position 412,062 of record WTFX01000026.1, on the reverse strand, counting down.
GATCGTGATCTCGGAGACTGCACGTAGTTTGGCCTCGTCAATCCGTCGAGCACGCTCCGGATCGAGCCGTGCCTCGTCACGCAGCACTCTGAAGTTCTTGGTGCTTGGCATCACAGGAGTCCTTCGTCTGTCAGCTCGTCAAGGTGGGTGTCATACAGATCGTCGGCGACCGGTACATAACGGTCGTACCACCGATTCCAGTCAGGACTGCCGAGTTCGCTTGGGCTCTTGTCTCCCCCGATCAACAGAATCGCTGTGCGACGCGGATCGAAGGCGAAGAGAACTCGAATTCCCCTCTCGGCTCGAAGCTCTTTCATGTTGGCGTGGCGCGACCGGTGAACGTTGTCGACAACCGGTCGACCGAGCGCCGGACCAGCTAGCTCCAAGAGCTCGACCCTTGCGACCACAGAGTCTCTTTCCTCGTACTCGAGCGATAGGTACCACTGATGGAACTGGTCGGTGTACTCAACGTCCCAAGTTTGCATCAGTCGAACTTATATTAGCTCACCTGATACTCACGGCGGAATTTCCAACGCCGCCGTGGGCAGCTCGTCCCACACCTCGCCCTCGAACTCCCGCCCGCCGGCCTATTGCCAATGCTCCGGCGGCAGCAGAACGTGCGCCTAGACGCTAAACAGCCCCGACCGAAGTCGGGGCCGTCGGACCGGGGCTGCGCGCCCCGGTGGGGTGCCCTCACGGTACCAAAAAAACGGCTTCAGCCGATGCTCGCGTGCTGCCTACCGTCAGCTCGGATCCGCAGAGCGCTCAGCCGGCGGCGTAACCGAACTCTCGTTGAAGAAGCAATCGGGGGGCGCCGCCACGGTTGACGTCGCCCCCCAAAATTCTGCCCCAAGCAGCTTCAACGAGAGGCCGACGAGGGGCTTACGACGCTCACAGTATTGGCATTCCCGCGGCCTTGGCAACGCAATTCTGAACCCGCCCAGATCAGCGGATACCCGCTCTGCGCCGAGACTCGGCTGAGAACTGCCTCCAGCTAGCTCGCCACCCCCGCCGGCAGCTCGTTCCACACCTCGCCCTCGAGCTCCCGCCCGCCGGCCTTGGGCGTCCTGCCTCCCCACTGCTTGAAGAAGAACGCCACGCCGGCCGCCGTGCACCTATCGCGCAGCTCGGTGACCCACTCCAGCTCCATGGGCCGGGCGCCGGCACCGGACTCGCCGCCGGCAATCACCCAGTCGATGCCCGCAAGATCGAGCTCGCCGAGCGGGCCGAGCAACGGCTCGGCGCTCACGAACCTCACCGCTGCGGGCACCTTGCGCAGGTGGTCGATGCGGAAGGCGTACCGGCGAGTCTCCACGCTCACGCCCATCCACAGGTTCGACGGCCAGTCGAGCTCGCCTGCGATCCGGCTCAGCCGCTGCGCTCGCTTGGTGAGCACCTGGTAGGTGTGCTGGGGCGTCCGGCGGATCACCTCGAAGACCTGCGCGATGAACTCGGGCTGCACATCGTCATGGAAGAGATCGCTCATCGAGTCCACGAAGACGAGGCGGGGTGCGCTCCAGCGTCGAGGCACATCGAGCGATGACCGATGCAAGGTGAGCTTGAAGCCCGGCCCGCTCGTCGCCGGGTCACCGTCGTTCTGGTACTTGGGCGACCCCATCGCCTTGAGCCGCTTGGCCAGAGTCTGCGCATAGCAGCGGTCGCAGCCCGGCGACACCCGATCGCAGCCCGTGGTCGGGTTCCACGTCGCCTCGGTCCGCTCGATCGCCGACTTGTCAGCCACGTCTCAACCGTAGGGACGGGCTGTGACAGTCAGGATTCTGGGGTCAGTAGTTCGGGTCCGGAAAGTAAACAGCCCCGGCCGAAGCCGGGGCCGTTGGACCGGGGTTACGCGCCCCGGTGGGGTGCAGACATCGTATCGGAAAACGACTTCGGCCGTGGCTCGCTCGCTGCCTACTGTCAGTCACTCATGGCCATTGAACGGGTTGTCGGATACATCGACGGCTACAACCTGTACTACGGCCTGCTCGATGCGAAGCTGCGCACTTCTCGTTGGCTCGACCTCGTGGCACTCTGCCGAGCGCTGCTCGAACCCCGACAAGTGCTCGCCGACGTGCGCTACTTCACTTCGCGGATCAAGAACAACCGCGACGACAGCGCTCGACAGGGAATGTATCTCGATGCACTCACAGCCCGAGGTGGGCTGACCATCGACTACGGCCACTTCCTCTCACAGCCCGCCCGCTGCCGGTCGTGCGGCGCTACGTGGCGCCGCAGCGAGGAAAAGAAGACAGACGTCAACATCGCAGTACGGCTGCTGGAGGACGCCTTCGACGATCTGTTCGATGTCGCGATCATCGTCTCGGGCGACAGCGACCTTGCGCCTCCGATCGAATCCGTGCAACGCCGCTTCCCCGACAAGAGAGTCGTTGTCGCCCATCCCCCCAAGAGGCCGTCAGCGGAATTGGCGCGGGTCGCTGACGCCGCGTACCACATCAATCCATCCTCGATCCGGTCGGCCCGACTCCCCGATCCGGTGGTTCAGGCCAACGGCTATGAACTGCGCGCGCCACAAGGCTGGTTGCCGTAGGCAAGACGAGCCGGCGGGTCAGACGGCAGCGTCGCCGACATACCTGACGAACTCGAAGAACTTCGGTTGGACCGGCTACCGCGACGACAACCGCCGCCAAGGCTGTCGCCGAGCAATACTCGACTCGGGCATGATCACGCTGAACGTCAAGGAATCGCCATGACGCTGCTGCTGAGTTCGTTCCTGCCAGCGCTGCTCACCGCTGCGTGCACCGGCCTGTTCTTCTACCGGAACGCACCGGTCGCCAAGCGGGTCGTCCATACCTTGGCGCGGGGCGTCGCAGCCGCCGTTTGCTTCCTACTCATCTACTTGGCCGCCGCGCTGGCACTCGCGGCCGTCTACTTGGCCTTCGGCTGGTACTCGGGCGGGATTGCCGCAACCAGAGCCCAGGCCGTGTCGTTGACCGTCCTTGCCACCGTGACCAGCACGTTGGTGTGCCTCCGGCCTTGGCAGCAGGTCGCGAACTGATTGGCGACCCCGCCGGCCAGGGCCGGACCAAGGGCGCCTACGAGATCCCAGCGGGGCATCGAGTGTCGCCCGTGCGCAGCAGTTCCGCGTATGCCTCTAGTGGAACACGGCACAGAGTGTTGCCGCATGTACGCGAATGCACATACATTGGCGTGATGCGTTCTACCCCCCCCCCCCCGAATCCGGTCGTGCCTAGCTCTGCGGTGCGAGACCGCCGTCGGGCGGCGAGGGTGGTCGCCGTGATGGTGCTGGCGGTGTCGATACTGCCGTCGGCTGGCGCGGCTGCTGCGACCCCCCCCCCCCCGCAGAACCGTCACATCTCGAAGTAACGACTCAGGCGGGTTCGCTCGCAGTCGGCCTGTCATGGGACGCAGTCGAGAACGCTGACAGCTACTGGATTCGCTGGCGCGCGTTCGCCCCGGGCCACAAGCTGAACGAAGGGCTCCGCACAGAGTCCCCCGAGACCGAGATCGCCGTCGACGGCTACGGCGAATGGGTGGTGCGGGTACAGGCCTGCAGCGCCGGAGGCTGCGGGCGTCCGGTGGCGAAGCGTTTCACCGTCGAGGCGGCGCCCGAAGAGGCGTCAGACGGAGAGTCCGAGAAGGGGTCGGAAGCGGAGCCGGCGGAGGCGGCCGGGTTGGAGGTCGAACCAGAGCCTGAACCCGAGCTTGTGCCGGCCAATCGGGCGCCGGTGGTGGACGAGAACGCGGCGCGGTACGGCTCGTTCACCGAGACGGGCAACGCACCGCGGGGCACGCTGGTGCACCGGTTCTTCGAGGGGATCTTCTCCGATCCCGACGGCGACGCCCTCACCTTCACCGCCGACATCACCGCGGGGCGCGCCGAGCTGGTGGACGTGGTCCATGTCGCGGCGGGCCGCTCGCTGCTGTTCCTGCGCGTCGACGGCGACGACGACTGGGCGGCACTGGACCCGATGCCGCCCAACCCGCTGGCCACCACCGTCACCCTCACCGCCACCGACCCCGACGGGCTGACCGCCTCGCTGACCGCCACCTGGAACACCGACTGGGACGCCCCCGAACCCGAACCGGCGGCCAGCGTCCCGGTGTGCGACCGCACCGCGCAGGTGCGCGACGCGCTGGTCGCGGCCATCGGCTTGGCCTGCGGCGACATCAGCGACGACGACCTCGCCGGGGTGGCGGTGCTGGATGTATCCGAGTCGCGTGTGCATGCTCTGTCGGGCGACGACTTCAACGGCCTGGTCGGGCTGCGCAAGCTGGACCTGTCGAACAACCGGCGCCTGCGGGCGCTGCCGCAGATGATGGGCAGCCAGCTGCCGAGCCTCGAGACGCTGCTGATCGCCAAGACCGGTCTCGGCGGCGGCGCCGACAATATCTTGGTGGCAGGCGACCTGGGCCTGAGCAACGACAGCCGGGCCGCCATCTTGTCGCTGGACCTGTCGGGCAACACGTTCACCGCCCTGCACGAAGACGTGTTCGCCGGCATGTCGAGCCTGCGCTGGCTGGACCTCGATAACAACTCGCTCACCACGCTGGACGCCGATGTGTTCGACGGCTTGTCGAACCTCGAGGAGCTCGCTTTGGGCGGCAACTCGATCAGCTCGCTGCCCGCGGATGTGTTCAGCGGCCTGTCACGGTTGCGGTTCCTGTCGATCGCCAACAACAGCCTCACCGCGCTGGACGCGAACGTGTTCCGCGGCCTGGGAGTCGGGGCCTGCACCACGAGTTGGAGTCAGACACAGATCGACGCGCAGCCTCACGTCCTGGGGCCCCAGCGGGTGAACCGCTTGGGGCTGCGCCGACTGAACCTCCAGAACAACCAGATCACCGCCGCGGGCCTGCCCAACAACGTGTTCAACCCGCTGAACTGCCTCGAGGAGCTGTGGCTGGCGGGCAACGGCGGCTCGCCGCTCAATCTCTCCGGCAAGGGCGTGCGGAGCGCGGCGGCGGTGACCGACAGCCTGTCGGTGGCGGGCTTCGCGGCCACTCCCGACGACGGGCAGGTCGTCCTGTCGTGGACCGACCCGAGCGACACCGCGGTGTCCCACGAGTACCGCTACTTCGGCCGCAGCACCGCCACCGCCCCCCAGCAGGGCTGGACCGCGGTGCCGAGCCCGACCAGCAGCGGCGGGAAGACCTCGGCCACCGTGACCGGCCTCTCCGCGGGCACGAGGTACTTGTTCCAGCTGCGGGCCGAGAAGTCCGGCAGCTACAGCCCTGAGATCTCCGCGCCCGCGGCGCTGTTCGGCACGTCGCTGGCTGACATATTGGGCAACGGCCTGTACTCCTGGGAAGACGAGTACATCGCCGGCCTCGGCGGCGACGACGTCCTCATCGGCGGCGCGGGCGCGGACACCCTCGACGGCGGCGCGGGCACCGACACGGCGTCGTACGCGACCGCCGACGACGGGGTCACCGTGGTGCTGTTCGACACGAGCGCCAACAGCGGCGACGCCGCAGGCGACCAGTACATGAACATCGAGCGGATCGTGGGGTCGGCTCACGCCGACAACCTGACCGGCAAAGTCGGCGACGACCACCTCTCGGGCGGCGGAGGCAACGACTCCCTCAACGGACGCAACGGCCACGACACCCTGCACGGCGGCGGCGGCAACGACACCGTCGACGGCAAAGGCGGCAACGACGACCTGCGCGGGGGTGGCGGCGACGATCTGCTGCTGGGCGGCGACGGCACCGACACCCTGCGCGGGGGCAGCGGCAACGACCGGCTGCGCGGCGAGAACGACAACGACATCCTCATCGGCGGACGCGGCGCCGACGACCTCCAAGGCGGCGGCGGCACCGACACCTACCTGTTCACCGCCGACTTCGACCACGACACCATCACCGGCTACGAAAGCAACGAGCCGATCCTGATGTGCATGGGCACCGCCGGCAACCCCGCCAGCGGCACTATCACCTCGGTGGGCGGCAACACAGTGATCACCTTCACCCACGGCGGCAAGATCCAGGGCACCGTCACCGTGCTGAACACCGGCGTACCGCACACCATCAACGCCGATTTTCAAGCCGCCGACCATGCCAAGTGCGCCGCGGCCGCCGAGCCGCTGCGGGTCTGGTTCAGCGCCACGCCGGCCATCAGGGCGGTCGCCCCCGCCGACCGCACCGCCGCCTTCACGCCGGTCCTGTTCGCGCGCACCGGCGCCAGCAAGACAGCTTTCGTGACCTGCCGCTTCGCGTCCCGCGACAGCGGCGGCACAGTGCGCACCAGCACCCCAAACTGCCCCAGCGGCACCCTGATCTCTCGACTGTCAGACGCTCCCACCTACTCCGGTGTCGCCTTCTGGGTCAACTCCGCCACCGAACGCACGCCCCGCTGGGGAGCGCGCCTGGACATCTGGGCGACGGGCGGGCCTGACGCATCGACCGTCACTGCCACCACGCCGCGGCTCAGCGGCCACGTCGGCGGCCACGAGCCGCCCAAGAACATCACCGCCACCTACCACGGCGACCGCATCGAGCTCGCCTGGGAGCCTCCCGACGGCGTAGGCCACCGCACCGCCCAGACCAACGGCTACACCGTGGCATGGCGCGAGCTGGGCGGCCACGCCTGGACCACCGCGGCGCCCTCCCCGTGGCAGTCCGAGGCCCACCGACGCGGCTACACCATCAGGGGCCTCGACCACAGCACCACCTACGAGATCCTCGTCTCCACCCGCAACGACGCCGCCGACCGCAACAACGCCACCCACTGGCACGGCTTCGGCGAATACCTCACCGCCACCACCCTCTGCGACACCCCCGCCGCGCCCACCCTGTCCGGCGGCAGCCAGCAGCCCGGCCAGTTCACCCAGAACTGGAGCGCCCCCGCAGGCGGCTCATGCCGCATCACCGGCTACGACCTCGAGTACCGCAACACCGGATCGACCACCTGGACCCGCGTCCAAAAGACCGCCGAGGCGACCAGCCACACCCAGACCGGCGTCGCCGCCGGCAACTACATCGTGCGCGTCCGCGCCCACAACAGCGACAACCACAGCGACTGGGCCACCATCAGCCAACCCATCACCATCGCCGCCGAAGGGCTCAGAGTCTGGTTCAGGAGCGGCACGCCGTTGCGAGTCTTCGATACGAGCCACAACCTGGCTGAAGGGGTGAGGGTGTTCTTCTCGCTCGGGGGCACCAAACCGTTCGCCGGCACGTGCGATCTGCAGGCCAACACCGCGGCCCACGAGAATTTCACCAGAGTCAACTGCCCGAGGAACAACCTCAACAGTGTCGCCGGCCTCAACGTTGCCCCCGCCGGCTCCGACAACTTCTCTGCGTCCTTGGTGAAAGTCGAAGAGTACACTCATCCGACGCTCTCCCCCCCCAAGTACCGCCTGGTGCGGCCCTTCTGGGAGAACGAGCTGGTCATCCGCGGCACCGCCACCGCCAGCGACCAGACGGCGTCCACCTGGGACTTCTTCACCGACGTCGGCGGCCCCACCGCGCCCCAGATCGCAGTGTCGGCGGGCAACGCCAAAATCTCCGTCGGCTGGTCGACGCCCAGCGACCTTGTCAAGCCCGGCAACACGCTCAGCGGCTGGCAAGTCTGGCACCGCCAGACAGGCACCTCGACGTGGATCAAGACGTCCTGGATGGGCGCGGGCACCCGCTTCACCGACATCACCAGCGGCATCACCAACGGCACCCAATACGAGGTGCGGGTGCGCGCCCGCGCCCAGTCGAACCTCGACGGCAACCTCACCCAGTTCGAGGGCATGACCACCGGGTCGTGCAGCAGCGACGTCTCGGTGATGTGCGCCGCCACTCCCACCGCGGCCGCGCTCACCGCCCCAGGCGCGCCCACCCCCGGCTCGCCGGCGATCGTCGCCGACGACGCCGCGCTCGCCGTGCTCTGGAACGCGCCCGCCGACACCGGCGGCGCCGCCGTGCACGCCTACGGCATCCGCCGCCGGCCGTCGTCGAGCACCAACGAGAGCGACTGGGTCGCCGTCGCCGTCGACGGCCGCACCACCACCCACACCCTCACCGGGCTCACCAACGGCACCCAGTACACCGTGCAGGTCCAAGCCCGCACCGCAGCGGGCACCAGCGCCTGGACCACCATCGGCACCGGCACCCCCACCTCATGAGACCGACAACGAGGTCCATCGAGTGCCCGAGCCCAGCGGCAGGCATCAGCCGGGTCGGCGCGGCGGCGCGAACCTCCGCCGCGCTGACCCCCCCCCCCCCGTAATGCGCTCAGGCGCACGTCGGGCCGGCGGCGGGTGCGGTTGGGGCCGCCGGCGGGAACGTCGTCACAAGCAGGCCTTTGGGAGACGGGCACGCGGCGCGCTGGCGGCGCTGTCGGCGGTTGCGGTGCTGGCGGCCTCGGCGGCGGTGCTGGTCGGCGCGGGGCCTGCGGGCGCGGCGGCGCCGCGGGTGGCGGTGTCCAACACCGGCCAGCCTGAGGGGTACGCGCAGAACTTCAACTGGGACCAGGCCCAGGCGTTCACCACCGGACCCGACCCCGACGGGTACACGCTGGGCGCGGTGCGCATCGGCATCGACGCCGACACCGGCGCCGGGCCGTCCTATCGGGTCACGATCCGCGAAGCCGACGCCGCAGGCGCGCCCGCCGACACAGCGCTGGGCACCCTGACCAACCCCGACCGCCTGGCAGCCGACGGGCCGTCGGAGTTCCTGGCGCCGCCCGGCGGCATCGCCCTGGCAGCCGACACCACCTATTTCGTGGTGATCGACGTGCGCGCCGCGGCCAGCACCCACCAGGCGTGGCTCGCGGGCAACACCCGCGACGTGCAAGTCACCGACTCCGACGACATCGACCCCGGCGGCGACGACGGCTGGGACATCGCCCCAGACGCCATGGTGCGCCTCGCGTGGACCACCAGAGCCTGGCAGCCCCGCAGCGCCGCACGACAGATCGCCGTGATCGCCTACCCCACCGCCCAGCTCGCCGCGCTCGCCGCCGCAGCCTCAGGCCAAGGTGCCCTGATGATGGAGATCACCGGCCACGCCCTCGCCGCCGACACTGCGCCGCAGCACACCACCGATCAGACCCCCGACGCGCCCACCGCCCACACCCAGCAGCAGACCCCGCCGCCGAACGCCGCCGTCGAGGAGATCCCCCCGCCCCCCGACCGCGAACTGCGCACCGCCGCCCAACAACAAGCCAGCAGTGACGACCCGAGCGTGACGGCGGGAACGCGCGGCACTCTGGTCAGCAACGTTGACTTCGATAGAGAGCTCTACTTCAGCTCGTCCAATACGGGTTACTACGATTATGCGCAGGCGTTCACCACCGGCGGCAGCAGGCTCGACGAGTTCAGCCGCTCAGTGCTCACGAGCGTGCACCTCTTCTTCAGGCACAGCAGCATCCACGACGAGACGAACCGGGTCAGTCCAGAGCTCACCGTCAGCGTGTGGACCGCCGATGACGAGGGCCTGCCGCAACGCTCGATCGCGGTGCTGTCGAGTCCCGACGGGCCGCTGCCGGACTCATCCCGCTTTGACCCCGTCCCCAGCGTGTTCGCTGCGCCCGGCGCCGGCGTGGCTCTGGAAGCAGAGACCACCTATCTCCTGGTGCTCGAATTCGACGACTACGGCACCTATGACCTGAACTTCGCAGAGACCCACGACGAGCACGATCTCAGGACGGGATGGAGCATCAGCAACCATTATCTGAAGAGGGGGTACGAGCTGGACTCCAGTGGCGAGCTGGTCACCGGTAGCGGGCCGTTTGAGCCTCCTGATCAAATCATTCTGCCAACCGTCCTGCAGCTCGCCGTCCAAGGCCGGCCGTTCGGGTTCCTGAGCGACTTCGGCCCCCACGTCTCCCAGACCGGCCAGACCCACCCCGGCGGATGCGGCGGCCAGCCCATGCCCGGCCTCGACGCCGACGAGCTGTTCGCCGGCCACACCTTCTTCTGCGACACCCGACGCGGCCAATGGATCCGCGGCAGATGGCCCATACCCGGCATCGACTACGCCAGAGACGACCAGCTCCTGCACCCAGACGACGGGGACTTCCCCGAACGCTGCGGCGGCTACAACCGCTACGACCCCATCACCGACACCTGCTACTTCTACGGCCCCAACGGCTAGCCCCCACAGCCCGCGCCGTCACGCCGCAGACCACGGAGTCCGATTTCGCTCGTGGACAGCCGCTCTCGCCGGCTCGCGCTTACATGAACGAGACTGCGTAGCTCTCGACGGCACCGCTCACTCCTGTCGCAGGCAGCTTCTCAAGCCCCGTCCAGCCCAGTCCAAGCGCTGCTGGCACTCACGACGATGCCCGTAGGGGCACACGAAACGGACTACCGCTGCAACAGCGACGACACGCCCAGCGTGGCTCGCGGTGCTGACGCAGCCGCAGCCGAAGTGCTGTCGTTCGAGGTCAACGGCCACCCGCGATACGTTGTTGATCCGCTCGACGCCGACGAGATCAGCGGCAGCGCGTACGTGATCGGCGGCACCGCAGCCGTGCCCGACTCGGCAGTGAGCCATCTCGAGGTGATCGAGCGGTTCGCCGGCGCTGACCGCTACGAGACACTGAAAGCAGTCGTGGAATACATCGGTCAGCTACGCGACGGGACCGCTGGCGCTGCCTCGGAAACTGAGCCAGAAGAGGAAGAATCCGAGACAGAGCCAACGCTGCGGAATGTGCGCCACTCCCATTGTCGTCGGTACAACACGAGCACTGCGCACCTGTGCGATCGCAGGTTCAATCCCTTGACCTATTCGCACAGCCACGACATGTCACCTGATTGCAGCGACTACGACACGCAGGCAGCAGGCATCGCGAGGCATGGGCACAAAGACGACGGAAGCTGCTAGCACGCGAGTTGATTGCCCCCAATCCACAAACGCCTGCTTGCCAAACTCGGCCGCGCTGTCACCCAGCGAAGTAGTCCCCCTCTATAGGGAGCACGCGCGAATAAACAAGACAGTTTCCGGCGTCGCACTTCCGGCCGCGCTGTTCCCGACCCGCTGCCGAATTCAGGTTCACTACCGCAATGGACACAGGTGCGGCAACACCAGCGAGACAGGCGGTTGAGTCGATGCTCAGCGGGTGCGGAGTCAACGCGCGCGACCTCGGCAGCACTGGCATCAAGCACATTCCGCGTTACCCGCCGGGTTCACATTGGCCGTCGAGGGTGTCAATGCCTGGGAGTGGCTACCGACAAGAGACGACGAGAATCGCACCCTGCCGGCAGCGGAACTAGGCGGAGTTTCCGCTCTTGCGATTCTTGGCCGCCTTGGCTCTACCGATCTGAACGAGGACGCCGCTGGCGTTGAGCCGGAACCGCGCCATGTGCTCGCTCGTGCGGTGCTTGCGGGCGATTTTCTTGGCGCTCCACTCGTCGCGCGCGCACTTCAGCAGCAAGGGTCTCGGCAGGAGCAGACACCCGGCCAGCCAATCCGCCTCTTCCTCTTGCTCTGCGTCGCACGTCAGCAGCTTGAGTTCACCGACCGACTCGATGGTTCTGACCTTGTGCCCCAGGATGATGTGCGCTAGCTCGTGGGCGAGGTCACTGCGCTGTCGGCCCTCGGAGTTCAGCGGGTTGTAGACCACAACCCGGCGACCGGCCACGTTGAAGGTGCCAGCGGAGAACGCGCCGGATTGGATCTCTTCGAGTTCCTCAAGTCGCTCGCGCTCGACGAGATCATCTGCCGGGATGAGATCGACCCCTAGTGCCTGTGCCATCTTCTCGATATCGAGCGGATCAAAGTCCTCGCAACCGATTCGTGATCGGTGCTCAGCGGCAGTGCGCTCTGCCTCCGCCTTGAAGCCACGGCGCACCGGTCAGTTTCCGAATCTCGCCTCGAGCGCTTCTTGCATGTCGTCGAGCAGGTCCGTCAGCAGGAGCAGTGCCGGTGGCGAGAAGGTCTTCGCCGCCCTGAGGTGAACTGCGAGCCGTCTGTCGGGCACCGCAAGGCTGTCGTACATGTCGCGGACAAGCCCGGCGATCTTGGATGCAGCGTCCGGGGTGAGCGCCGGATCGGCGTTGAGGTGCTCGGCGATCACGCTCGGTGTGGCCTCGACCGAGGCACCCGGAGTGAAGAACGCGTCAACCGGGACGCCGAGCCACTCAACGATCCGCTGGAAGTTGACCAAGTCAGGCAGCCGGCCCTTCTCGATCCTGCTCAGCGTAGAGAACGGGACACCGGACTCCTCAGACGCCTGTCGGAGCGACAGCTTGTGCTCCGATCGGTGCCTGCGGACCATCGGGCCTAGATCGTCGAGCTCATGCACGGCTATGTTTCATAAACAGCACAGATAATTCCTCTTGTGCTAGTGTCGTCAGTGGAACGAAGGGTTGGTCTCCGTTCCACATTAGCGATTCACTCCCCGGAGGTCGGGGAGCCTGACACCCCGGAGGCATCCATGTCAATGACCACCAGCACTACCAGCACCATCACACTCGCGTACAAGGGCTACCGGCGTGAACCCAATGCCGGAGGCATCCCGAACGAGTCCGGCGTCTACTCGGTCTACGCATGTACGCACAACCGTGCGGCCGGGACTGTGTCGATCCGCAGGCTGCTGTACATCGGCGAGTCCGCCTCCGTCGGAAACCGAATCCGGCAGCATCTGTCGGGAGCGACGGGTCGGTCTTGGAAGAAGCGTCTCCTCGGCGGCGAGCAGCTGTGCTTCGCCTTCGCGTCGATCTCGGGCACGACCCGCGAACGTGCCGAGGCAGCGCTCATCTACAAGCACAAACCCCCCGAGAACACTGAACACATCGATTCGTTCCCGAAGAAATGGTCGCCGACCACCGTAAAAACCAGCGGCAAGAACAGGTTGCTGAGCCCCCACTTCACGGCCCGCAGCAGCTGACACATCACACCGTGCCGGATCACCCGAAGGAGTAACCATGAGCGATCTGACCCATGACAAGCCCGAGCCCCACAAAGGCGTCGAGATCATCGTCAACTCCCGCAAGAAGTACGTGGAGGGCGAGTACGTGACCTTCAAGGAGGTGATTGGCCTGGCGTACGACGTCCCTCCAAGCGGAGAGAACATCGAGTTCACCGTCAAGTACCGCAATGGCCCGCGCGGCAGCAAGGGGTCCCTGGTCAAGGGCAAAGACACCAAGATCGCCGACGGCATGATCTTCGATGTCAAGTACACCGATAAGTCATAGCGGCGACCTCCAGCGTCTGTGGCACGACGGCTACGACATCGCTACCGACGATGGGTGGTTGCTCGTACGCCAAGTGCCTTACGTCGACGGAGACAAGGCCGTCCAATATGGAACTCTTGCGATCGCGCTGAACCTCGCCGGCGATATGACGGCGGCCCCCAACGACCACCAGGCGTACTTCAGCGGCAGTGACCCATGCGATCACCAAGGTCGACCGCTGAACCACATCATCAATTCGCGCGGCAATGACCTCGTGGCCGGCGGCGATCGGTTCAGGCTTACGTTCTCTCACAAACCCGGAGAGAACGGCACGACGCGCCAATACCGCGACTACCACGAACTCGTCTCGGCATACGTGGACATCCTCAGCAGTTACGCACAGGCGGTTGATCCCGCAGTGTCGGCGTTGCCTGCAGTACGCCTCCCACCAAACGAGAGCGACTACCCGTTTGCATACGCCGACACGGCTTCCGCGCGGGCTGAGATCAGCAACATCAGCCGCAGACTGGCAGGGCAGACGGTAGGCATCATCGGGCTCGGCGGGACCGGCTCGTACATCGCCGATCTCGTCGCCAAGACCCATGTGCGCGAACTCCACCTCTGGGACGGCGATCGGCTCCTTCAGCACAACGCGTTCAGGTCCCCCGGTGCTGCGCCGATCGAGGTACTGAGGAAACAGCCCTTCAAGTGCGAGTACTACCAGTCGATCTACTCGAACATCCATACGAGAGTCGTCGCCCACCCCTACTACATGGGCCCGAACTGCTTCGATGAGCTGGCTCAGTGCGATTTCGCGTTCCTCGCCGTGGACGGAGCCGAGGTCCGTGGGAGCATCATCCCGGCCCTGATCCAGCGCAATGTCCCGTTCATCGACACAGGCATCGGGCTCGCTGAGGAGGTGGGCAGGCTGGCTGGCCAAGTCCGAACTGTGCTTGTGAATGACACCGTCGATCAGGAACAAGTTCTCAAGCACGTGCCCATGTCCGGCGAAGCTGACGATGACGAATACGCCGCGAACATTCAGATTGCCGACATGAACGCCCTGAACGCAACCGCTGCGGTGATCCGCTGGAAGAAGCTCATGGGTGTGTACGCGGACTCCCAACGCGAGTGCGTCAGTGGCTATTGGATCGAATACAACGACTTCATCAACGACGAGACAGGCTGATGAAGCAGAAACAGCGTTCCAGCCTGCGTCCCGTCTTCGTTGACTCTGTGCCCGACACGAAGCTCATGGATGCCGACGCCCTCTATGTCTCAATGACGTACGCGACTGCAATCCACATGTGCGCCTGCGGTTGCGGGAACGAGACGGTCACCCCGCTCGCGCCGGACGAATGGCGCCTGATCTACGACGGCGAGACGATCTCCTTGGCGCCGTCGATCGGCAACCAGCGCCTCGAGTGCGGATCTCACTACTGGATCCGCAGGAACAGAATCGTCTGGGTACCCGACGAGAAGCGCCGCTGGATTGCCTCACTCAAGCAGGCGATGCGCAAGGCAATCCGACGACTGCTCCGCAGCCGGACGCCACCCCTCTACCGAGCCGATCGCGACGGGCGTGTTCGCCTTCGAAGGGGACTGGGAATCTGACCTGCGTGACCCGTGGAGCATCGAACCGATGCTCCACACCCTCCAAGTCATCGGCGAGCTCAAGTGCATTCGCCGCAACGTCGCTACCGTGCCCGAACTGGAGCACTACCTCGACAAGTGGCTCCAGAAGCGCTACGCCGGCTACCAGGTCGGCTACTTCGGCTTCCATGGCGGGCCCGGCAGCCTCTGGCTCGGCGGCAAGCGCTACGTCTCGCTCGAAGACCTCGAAGCCCGGATCGACGGCCGGGCGCAAGGCCGCATCATCCACTTCGGCTCGTGCTCGGTCATGGGGGTCGGCGAGTCACGGCTGAAGGCGTTCCAGGAGAACACCGGGGCCCGTGCCGTCATCGGCTACCGCACCGATGTCGATAGCGACCTCAACTGGGCCGCGTTCGAGATCCTGCTGCTGGAGGCGCTGAGCCGATACCGCCAGATCGGCGCCCCCGCCCGGCACTTACGCGAGAACTACGGCTACCTCTGCGACAAGCTCGGCTTCGACTACATCTGCTGAACTCGAGTCCGACGCGACTCAGATTGTTCTAATATCGAACACGTGACGCCGGACACCGAAGAACTTGGGCAGCGCATCGCAGCTGCGAGGCGGGACGCCGGCCTAACACAGGCCGAGTGCGCGTCGCGTGCCGGGTTGCACCGCAGCGCCCTGGCCAAGATCGAGACCGGCGGCCGGGGAGTCGGCGCAACGGAACTGGCCAACATTGCCAACGCCCTCGACACCCGAATTGAGTGGCTGTTCAATGAGGCGCCCGCGGCAGTGATTTCTCGTCGACGCGGCCGGGACACCGACGCTCCGAGTCCGAGCATCGATCGAATGGTGGAGCGAGCAGTCCGCGAAACGGAGTTCCTCCAGCGTCTCGGTGTCGGACTCGAGCTGCCGTCGTCACCAGACCTCGACTTCCCCACAACGAACGAAGAAGCAGAGACTGCGGCAGCGACTACGCGCCGTCTGCTGGGCTACGACGCCGACGAGCCAGCGAACAACCTCGCGCGCGCCGCCGAAGCGCTGGGATTGCTGACATTCTCGCTGGCGCTCGGAGATGAAGGCGCCGATGGGGCTTCGATGCTGCTCGTCGAAGGCGGCGTGGCACTGGTCAATGGCACGCTGGCAGTCGGACGTCGCCGTCTCACGCTCGCGCACGAAATCGGTCACTACGTGTTCGCCGACGAATACTCCACCGATTGGGAGGTCGCACAGACGCAGGCCGAAGGACTAGAGGCTCGCATCGATCGATTCGCGAGAGCGCTGCTGCTCCCTCGCGCCGCACTGCGCGACCGCTGGCACGGTGGCGAGAACACGCGCACCGACGCCGTCCTCATCGCCAGCGAGTACCGAGTCGACATGTCAACGCTCGCGCAGCGACTCGCGGAACTGGGTGTGGCCCCGGCCGCTGAAGTGCAGCAAGTCCGGCGCACACGCACTCGTCAGGCAGACATCGTCGATCACGGGCTCATCATTCCTGTCGAACTTGAGCCTCCGGCGCTTCCCGACATGTACAGCAAGGCCGTGCTGCGCGCCTACCGCGCCGAGGAGATCTCAGCCGCTCGTGCGCTCGCCTTGTTGTTCGATACCTGGAACGAAGAGGAACTGCCGGATCTTCCGACGCTGCCACGCGACGCCATCTGGTCATTCGTCAGTTGACGGACCAGGCCTAGAGAACGCTCGTGTTCGACACGGGACCGCTGAGCCACTTTGCGCGCGCCGGCCTCCTGGGTGCGCTCCAGCTCGTCGTCGGCGAACGCCGAGCAGTCATCCCTGCGGCGGTGCAGAACGAGCTGCGAAACGGCGCTCATCTGCATCCGAGCGTTCAGGCGGCTCTCGACGCCACATGGATCGAGACGCGCGAACTCGAGTCGACTCAGGAAATCGCAGCGTTCTCAAAGTACGCCGAGCGTCTGGTCTCAGGGAGCCGCAACGTTGGGGAGGCTGCCGTCCTTGCGCTTGCCGAGACACTCCCCGGCTGTGCGGTCGTCGACGATGCTGCGGCACACAAGTTTGCTTCGGGGCAAGGAGTTCACGTCACGCGCACTCTGGCGCTGCTGTGTCAATCGATCAGCCAGGGCGTTCTGAATGTGGCGACGGTCAGCTCGATTGCTGACGAACTCCTCGAGACCGACTATCGATTGCCGTTCGCCAAAGGTGAATTCGAGCTCTGGGCCACCGAGAATCTCGCCGTGTCTCCGTGAGCACTGTGGTCACCGTGCCAACAAAGAGATAACCCCGCCAGGCCCGGCGAGGCCGGGACGACGGGGAGGAATAGGCACATGATACGGCCTGCCGGTGTGTCACGCTGGCTCATGGCGCGCATCACGGTCATTGCGGACGACGACTGGGACGGCGAGCTCGGCGAGCTGTACCCCCGGGTCGTGGACCCCGCCTGGGGCCGGGTCGACCACATCTTGGCCGTCCACTCACTCAACCCCCGCAGCATGGCCGCACACCAAGGCCTCTACGAATCGGCCATGACCGGCACCGCCACGCTGCGCAAGGTCGAACGCGAGCTCATCGCCCTGGTCGTCAGCCTCACCAACGACTGCCACTACTGAGTGGTCCACCACCGGCGCGGTCTGCGCCGCCTCATCGCCGACGACGAGCTCGTCGCCGCCGTCGAGCACGACTGGACCACCGCAGGGCTGTCCGCACAGCGCTCCGCCATGCTGGCCTACGCCGTCAAGCTCACCGAGACCCCCGCCGCCACCACCGACGCCGACATCGACGCCCTGCGCGACGCCGGCTTCAGCGACCGCGACATCCTCGACATCACCGAAGTCGTCGGCTACTACGCCTACGCCAACCGCATCGCCGACGGGCTCGGCCTCCAAACCGAAGACTGGATCCCCGACTGAGCGATCTCGCGTCTTCTTTGCAGTTATAGCGATATCGAGATTATTCGCTATTTGTGTTCTTCCTGCTGCTATTCTAATATAGATACATATATAGAACTAGGTAGTTTGACTACTTATAGATCTCCAAAATGATGGCAGGCCAAGCATGTTGCGAGACAAACGAGCCCAATCACGGCGTCGGCTCGACCAGCGCTTCGGTCGACACGGCGACCTCGCTGATCTTGCCCCTCCCCCCCAGGGGTGGGTCCGGACGTTGCGCGATTCGCTAGGGATGACCAGCGGGGACCTCGCCCGCCGCATGGGCGTTCATCCGTCGCGCATCTCCGCCATCGAACGAGGTGAGCGTGAACGGACGCTCAAGCTCGACACCCTGATCAGGGTCGCCGATGCCCTCAATTGCGACCTCGTCTATGCGCTGGTGCCGCGTTCAAGCCTCGACGGAATGGTTGACATTCAGGCACGGCTCAGCGCGATCAAGCATTTGCGAAACGTCATGGCTCACTCGCGGCTCGAGGACCAAGAGGTCACCCCCGACGATCTCGAGGCACAGATCGCTGACCTCGCGGCTGAATTCCGACAACGGCGCGACCTCTGGCGTGCCGAGTAGGGCATACCGCCATGAGCAACCTTGCGGCCCCGCTCGGGGACGGACACACACTGCTGTCTGACGAAGACCGAGCCGACCTGCTTCAGCTAGACATCACGACGCGGCAGGAGCTCTTCGACGCCGAGCAGCGCAACATCGCCAAGGCACTGCTGCGTCCAAAGCCGCGACTGCCGACGCTGCTCGACGACAAATACTTACGCAATCTGCACAAATCCATGTTCAGCGATGTTTGGGGCTGGGCTGGCCGGTATCGAACCTCCGACACCAACATCGGCATTGAGCCGATGACCATCCCCTCCGACGTTCGGAATGTCGTGAATGACGCTGCAGCATGGGTCGAGCATGAGACCTGGGAACCAGATGAGATCGCCGTGCGCTTCCATCATCGCCTTGTCTTCATCCACCCCTTCGTCAACGGCAACGGCAGACACAGCCGCATTAGTGCCGACCTGCTCATTGCGAACCTGGGCCGTGACGCCTTCAGCTGGGGCAGCAACCTGCAAGTCCCCACCGAGGAACTGCGTCAGCGGTACATCGCAGCATTGCGTTCTGCCGATGCCGGGGATGTCGGCGAACTCGTCAGCTTTGCCCGCAGCTAGGACGCGCCGACGTCGACGGGCTCGGCTTCCAAACCGAAGACTGGATCCCCGACTGAGCGATCTCGGGCTCCGTCGGACGGATGAGTGCTGGCTCAGTTCCCGGGAGCCGGTGCCACTCGGACGGTGACGCGCTCCATCAACTGCTTCCGCGTTGGCGGCGGCTGGGTCTCGGTTTCGGTGTCTGTCTCTTCGGGCGGGTCCGGATCGGGGGTGGACGCGCTGGACGTCGGCTGACCCGGCGGCGTGGTGTCTTGCGACGGCGAGTCGTGATCTGAGCGCTGCTGTTTCGACTCGTCAGCAGGGTCCTTGTTCTCCTGGCCCGATTGACCGTCGTCTTTCTGCGTCACGCCTTGACCAAGCGGCGGCGGTGGCGATTGCGGCTGCGGCGAGTTGGGCCCGGGGTCTGACTTGGAGAAGACCTGCGCGACCGGAATGGTGCTGTAGGCGACGGGAGCCGGTGCCGCCGGAGTGTCGGCGCGCACATGCCTCGAGGAGGTGCTCAAGCCGGCGGCATTGCGCGCCTTGACCCGGTACGAGTAGGACGACGAGGCCGAGACGCCGGTGTCGACGTACGACGCGGTGTCGCTGCCCAGATCGTCCGCGATGACGGCATAGGTGCTGGTGATGCCGTCAGCGTGATCGCGTCGAAGCACCTGATAGCCCGTCACGCTCGCATCGCTCGGCGGCGTCCAGGAAAGGGTCACCGAGTTGTGTGTCACCGATGTCACCGAGAGCCCTTCTGGGGGTGACGGGACATCGGTCGACTGCGCCCCCGCTGGCACACCTAGCGCCAACAGCAAGAGCACGACGATCGCCGACAGCGCACCCATCAGCGCAGTCCGCTTCGGTGAGCCGCTGCGGGCGCACAACCCGTTCATCACTGCCAGCCGTCGCGCCAATCACACATGAGCACTCCGACGATAGTCCTCGCAACTAGGCACCACTGCTCGTGCCGGGCCCGGGGAACGGCTTGACCGTGGTGAGGCGCGGTTCCTAGCGTTCGGCGTGTTGGCGGCGGCGTTGGGAGCTGCCGCTCGAACAGGGGGAATCTGACATGTCCGACATGAAGCTGGCGCTGTACTTGCCGAACTTCCGCGATCACGTGACTGTCCAGGAGCTCGAGGATCTCACCGACCTCGCCGAAGAGCTGGACTTCGACTCGATCTGGACGCTCGACCGCATCGTCGTGCCCGAGGTCTCCGACCGCGGCGAGCTCCAGTACCCGTTCGGGATGATGGAGCAGTTCCCCACGCAGCTCCCCGTCTCGGCCCGCGGCCAGTGGTTCCAAGGCTGGCCGCTCGTCCCCTGGCTCGCTGCGAAGACCTCAAAGTGCCGGATCGGCATGAGCATCACCGACACGCCCTACCGCTCGCCCGGCGTGTTCGCCGCCGAGATCGCGACGGTGGACCACCTGTCGGGCGGGCGCGTGAACGTGGGGGTCGGCTCGGGCTGGATGCCCGAGGAGTTCGCTGCCGCAAGCGCATCGCACCTCTTCCCGAAGCGCCACAAGCACGTGCGGGAGACCATCGAGATCTGCCTCGGCATCTGGACGAACGAGCTGTTCGAGTACCACGGCGAGTTCGCCGACTTCGGCCCCAGCGGGTTCGGCCACAAGCCGGTCCAGGATCCGCACCCGCCGATCTTCATGAGCGGCCTCCGCAACCCGGCCATCTCCGCCAAACGGGTGGCCCAGTACAACCTGTCGGGCTGGATCGGCATCCAGGACACGCCCGAGGAACTGGCCGGGTGGCTCGCCGCTTTCGGCGACGAACTCGACAAGCTCGACAGCTCGCACAGCGTCGACGACATGGAGATCTCCAGCATGTGCTGGTTCGTGATCACCGACGAGCCGACCGATCAGGCGCGCAACGGCAAGCTGACGAACCTGCTGGCCGGCACTGCCGACCAGATCACGCAGAACCTGATCGAGCTGAAGGCTGCGGGCATGACCATGCCGCTCATCTGGCCGCCGTTCGCCGATGTACCGGTCGCGAAGACGCTGGACGATCTCCGCCAGCTCAACGACGAGATCCTCCCCCAGGTGAACGCCGCCTAGCGGCTGGGCGGATGCGCCGCTGTCAGCGGGTGCGGCGGACTGCAGCGACGAGCCCGATTGCGAAGCCGACGAACTCGATGAGCGCCAAGCTCAGTGCGGTGTGGAAGAACACGCCCGCGCCGTCGCCGACCACGTTCGAGTGCAGGTCTGGCGTGTCGATGACGAAGTGCAGCAGGTAACCGAACACGAACGACGCATACATCGACGCGGCGAACAGCGCAGCACCCAGCCGAACGCTGCGACGGAACGCCAGCCACACCGCGACCAGCGGCATGAGCGTCACCACCACAACGATGTATGCGAGCTGGGCGCCCGGGATGGGCACGTCGGCGGCGGCATGGCCGTAGGTGTGTGTCAACCCGACACCGAGATGCAGTGCTGCGATCCCTGCCAGCGTGAACTGCTCGAACCTCGCGGACACCGCCATAGCTACCCCCATTGTCGCGGGCGGCCAGCAGCGAGCGGCAGGAAGTCCGCCTGCGAGACCAACTCGCCGAGGACTGACCGCCCCGCCGATGAGGCGTCGTGCCCGCCGAGAGGGAACGGTTACGGTGCGCGGGCGCACATCTCGTTAGGGGGCTGCATGCACACTGAACGACGCGAACTCGACACTGGCGACGGGCAGCTTGGGCTGTATGTCGTCCGGCCGGACGGCGACGGGCCGTTCCCGCTGGTGATGTTCTTCCATCACGGCCCGGGCTTCGACGACGGGTCGCGTGAAGCCGCGGACGCCATCGCCGGCGAGGGCTTCTGCGTTGCGGTGCCCGACCGGTACTGGCGCAACGGCCCGTGGCTGACGTTCGACATCGCCGCGCTCTTCGCGGAAGGCCCCGATTCCCCAGCGATGCAGGAATTCCTGGGTCTGCTGCTGGGCACCACCGACGACATGGTCGATGCAGACATCGCCGTGGCGTTGGCCTCGCTGCACGACGACCCGGCGGTGGACACCGTCAACGCCGGATGCATCGGCTACTGCATCGGGGCGCGCACCGTGGTGCGCACGCTTGCCGGCCGCTCGGACACCTTCGTCGCCGGCGTGGGGCTGCATCCCTCGTTCTGCGTGACGTCCGAGCCCAACTCGCCGCATCTGTCGGCGCCGACGATGACCGGGCGGCTGCACATGGCACAGGGAGCCGCCGATCAGCTCGCATCGCTCGAAGAGAACCAGCCCCTGCTTGACGCCGTCGCCGAACTAGGCGAGCGGGGCAGCGTCGATGTGATCGAAGGCGCCGACCACGGATTCGCCGTGCCGGGCGGGCACGCGTATCACCCCGAGGGCGCCACCCGCTCGTACGCCACCGCGCTCGCCATGTTCGGCGAGCATCTCGGCAGCAACGCCTGACGCCCAGGCCCGACGTGGCGGTCTCGCAAGGAGATCTGCGTCGGCTTCTTTGACACGCCGCTGGCCGCTCCAGAGCGTGGCCGTAATTGGAGTCGCACTGACACATTTGTGACACAACTCGTTCTTACGTTGCGCAGCACGACGACACCTCACGAAGGGAGACGGACATGGGGTGGCTGCAGCGGAAGACGAAGAAGGTCATTGCGGCGGTGGCCGCCGCGCTCTTGCTTGCCGGGGCGGCGCTGGCCGGCTGCGCCTCGGACGGCGATCGTGAATCGGGCGGGGAGCACGCGGACCGGGAACAGGGCGAGCACGGTGCCGGCGGGAACCGCGAAGGGGACGGCGAACACGGCTCGGGCAGAGAGTCGGGTGACGAGCACGCCAGCGGTGAGGCCTCCGAGCGCGGTGAGGGCAGCTCGGCCGCGGCGCTGGCACCCGACGACACCTACGACGAGACACGCAACGGCGCCCGGCTCATCCTGAGCTACGACGCCGCCGCCAACGCCTTCACCGGCACCGTCGAGAACACCACTGACCGTGTGCTCATCAGGGCTCGCGTGGAGATCCACCTCTCCAACGGCACTGAGCTCGGCCCGACCACGCCCACCGATCTCGCACCGGGCCAGGTGCTCCAAGTGAGGCTTGCGTCCACCGAGGCACCGTTCACGAGCTGGACAACCCATGCCGAGATCGGCAGCGGTGAAGGATGATGGATGTCATGAACGGCCGGGTGCTGATCGTCGAGGACGACCGCCGGATCGCCGAGTGGGTGCAGACCTACCTGGAACGGGCCGGCTTCTCCGCCGAGATCGCCCGTGACGGCCGCGCGGGCCTGGACCGGGCCCGCAAGATGAAGCCGGACCTGGTCATCTTGGACCTGACGCTCCCCTACCTCGACGGCGTCTCGCTGTGCCAGACGCTGCGGCGGGAGTCCGACGTGCCGATCATCATGCTGACCGCTCGGGAAGCGCCGGCCGACCGCATCCGGGGGCTGGAGAGCGGCGCCGACGACTACATCGTCAAGCCGTTCGAGCCAGACGAAGTGGTGGCCCGGGTCGAGGCAGTGCTGCGACGCGTCCACGGCGCCGTGCAGGAGGTGTTCACCCAGGGGAACATCTCGCTGGACGAGACCGCGGGCACCGTGACCGTGAGCGGCGAGGCCGTGACGCTGACCCAGGCCCAGTTCGCCCTGCTCGGCACCTTCATGCGCCACGCCGGCCAGGTGCTCAGCCGGGACCAGCTCATCGAGCTGACCTTCGAGGACTTCGACGGCTTCGACCGGGCCATCGACACCCAGATCGCACGGCTGCGCAAGCGCATCGAGCGGGACGGCGCCCAGCCCATCCAGACGGTGTACGGCGCGGGCTACCGGTTCGTCGCCGTGGAGGAGTGATGTCGCTGCGCTGGCGGATCCTGGGGGCAACGACAGCCGTGGTGGTGCTGGCCGTGCTGACCAGCGTGGGCGTCGCCTACTACGCCACCCAGTCTCGGCTGGATCTGTTCGTGGGCCAGATCGGCGAGCGTGAGGCACACCGGCTGGCCCAGAGCCTGTCGCGTGCCTACACCGACGCCGGCGGGTGGGCCACCGCCGCCGACGAGCTGGGCGATGCCGGCTTCGGTCTCGACAGCTCGCCCGGCGAGCCGCACGAAGGTGCGGGCCAAGAAGGCGGGGGCGCCTCCGAAGGCGCCCATGTCGAGTTCGTGCGGGTGGTCATCACCGACGTCAGCGGCCTGGTGATCCTCGACAACGCCGCCGAGCTGCCGTCCGGCAGCACCGTTTCGGGGTTGGGCGGTCACCCCGGCACGGTCATCGATCTCGCCACCGGTGAGACGGTCGGCCACGTGCGCGTCGACACCGACCACGAGCTGCTGTCCAGCGAGTCGCACGGCTTCCTCAGCGCGCTGCTGTACATCACGCTCGTCGGAGCAGTGGCGACCGCGGCAGTGGCCATGCTGATTGCCGCCTGGCTGAGCAAGCGGATCACCGCACCGGTGACGGCGCTGACGCGGGCGGCCCAGGGCATCGCACGCGGCAGCACCTCGCAGCTCCCGGTGACGTCGTCGGACGAGCTGGGCCAGATGACCTCGGCCTTCAACCAGATGTCGTCCGACCTTGACGCGCAACGGGAGCTTCGGCGCCGCCTCATCGACGATGTCTCGCATGAGCTGAATACGCCGCTCAGCGTCATACAGCTCGAAGCAGCCGGGCTGCGTGACGGGCTGCAGACACCCGAGCTGGTCAGCGGGCACATCATCGACGAGGTGACCCGGCTGCGTGGGCTGGTCACCGACCTCAACTCGCTGGCCGAGACCGAGCTCGGCGAGCTGAGCCTCGAGCTGGAGGCAACCGGGACCACCGATCTGCTGACGGCAGAGCACAGCCGCTGGCTGCCCCAAGCGGAGGCGGAAGGGGTATCGCTGTCGCTGGATCTGGCCGCGGATCTGCCAGATGTCCAGGTTGACCGCATGCGCATGAGCCAGACCCTGGGCAACGTGCTGCGCAACGCCATGAACAGCACCGCCAGCGGCGGCAGCATCGTGATCGCCGCAGAATGCGAGACCGGGGGTCGCCCGGACCGAGACGCAGTCACCGGCAGCAGCACCGACCGGCTGGCCATCTCGGTCACCGATGACGGCGCCGGCATCGACGCCGATGACCTGCCGCACGTGTTCGAGCGCTTCTACCGTGCTGATCGCTCGCGAGAGGCGGGAACCGCGGGCACGGGCCTGGGCCTGGCGATCTCGCGTGCCATTGTCGAGGCGCACGGTGGCACCATCGAGGTGACCAGCGGGGGCATCGGCCATGGCGTCACCGTCACCATCCGGCTGCCCTGCGGGTCGGGGCAGCCATAGCGTTCAGTCACCGGGGCGCCGGTGCCAGTGGGAAGGGAGCCCGTCGCATGAGCACAGAGCGGGTCGTGATCATCGGCGGGGGCTTCGCCGGCCTCAGCGCCGCCTACACGCTGATGAAGCGGGGCATCACTCCCCTGCTGCTCGAGGGTTCAGAGCGTGCAGGCGGTCGCGGCAAGGGCGAGCAGATCGACGGGTTCTCGGTGGACATGGGCGCCTTCGTCTTCACCGCCACCTACGACACCGCGTTCCGCATCTGCGAGGAGCTGGGGCTGCCGCTGGTGCGCTCGCAGATGAAGTTCGGGCACCTGCGCGGCGGGCGCTGGGTGACCACCACGCCGGACCAGTCGCTGCGGAGCTTCGTGCGGCAGCTGCCCGCGGCGGCAGCCATGGGCTTCCTGTCGCCGTCGGGGTTCCGGGCCGGCACCAAGGTGATGAGCCAGATCCGGCGCCAGTCGGACTACATGAGCTTCGCCAGCGACAGCCCCCTCGCCGAGATCGACGACAGCGAGAGCTTCGGGGACTACCTGGAGCGGCTGGGCGTGCCCCCCAAGCTGCAGGTGACGCTGAGCGGGCCGCTCAAGATGATCCTGGGCGATCCGGCGCCGGCGGGTCAGGCGCTGATGCGGGCCTACATCGGCGAGACAATGCTGAGCGACGGCGAGGTGTTCATGCCTGAGCGGGGCATCGGCTCGCTGAGCGCAGCGCTGGCCGCCGAGTGCGCCGATGTCACCCGGGTCTCGGCATCCGTCAGCAGGATCGCCGTCGCAGACGGCACGGCGACCGGCGTCGTCGCCGACGGCGAGTCCATCGAAGCCGATGCGGTCATCTGTGCGGTCCCGGGCACGAAGGTCGCAAACCTGGTGCCCGAGCTTCCGGCGGCGGTTCGCCAGGCGCTCAGCACGGTCAGCTACTCGACCGGCTGCCGGGTGGTGATCGGCCTCGACCGCTCGCCGCTGCCCGCGGGCTGGCATGGCGCGATCTACGCGGAAGACCACGACGCCCCGCTGCTGATGGACCGGTCCAAGTTCCTGCCTGCCTGCGCGCCGCCAGGCCACAGCATTCTCGACTTGCTCGTCGGGCGCGACCGCGCCAAGGAACTCATCCCGCTGGATGACGAGACGATCAAGCGCGAACTGCTGCGCGCCGCTCGCCGGAATGCGCCTCCGGGCTCGGCGCTTCCCGATGACGACGAGGGCCTGTTCTTCCGCGTGTACCGCTGGCCCGAGGCGCTGTGCATGGGCGAGCCCGGCATGCTCGCAGCGCTTGCGGAGGTGCCCGGCCAGCTCGCTGGCAGCATCGACAGCCTGTTCCTGGCGGGCGACTACATGGGCATCCCGTCGGTCAACGGCGCCCTGTCCACCGGCGAGAGCACCGCCAACCACGTCGCCGATCTGCTGGCCGCCCGCGCCGGCTAGAAACTGTCGCTCCCCGTGTGGAGAGCGAGCGAGCGCAGAGCCGATGAAGCGAAGGGGCGCACATCCAGCGCCCCTTCGAGCTGCTCGGCGACGGCCAGCAGTTCGTCGTCGCTGCCGTGCCGCCCGACGAGCTGGATCGCTGCCGGCAAGCCGTCAACAAACCCGGCAGGCAGCACCACTGCAGGATGTCCGGAGACGTTGAACGGCACTGCGAACGGGAAGGCGCCCCACAGCTTGGACACGGGCTCTCCGGCGATGGCCGCCGGTCGGCATCCGAGCTCGAATGCCGTGGTTGCCGTGGCGGGTGTGGCAATCACGTCGTAGTCACCGAACCAGCGGTCGATGCGTTCGCGGTACGCCGCCAGGGCGGTGCGGGCTGCGGAGACGGCGGCGGGATCGAGCCGCTCCGCTGCCTCGAGGGACCGGCGGCAGTACCAGGTCAGCTCATGGGGGCCGCCCAGCAGGTGACCGCGTCGCTCGCCCTCGTCGGCCAGCACCAACGGGCCGAAGATCTCCTCCCAACCACCGAGGTCAATCTCCACGGGATGCACGTCGTGCCCGCACGACGCAAGCACCTCCATCGCAGCAGCGGCCACGGCGCCGACACCGGCATCGATCGGACGGCCCTCAGGCGCGGCGCACCATGCGACGCGGCGCAGTTCCACATCGCCGGAGGCTTCCCGGGCACCGTGGCCGTCGGCGAGCACCGCATGCATGCGGCGGGCATCGGGGACGCACCGCGCCAGCGGCCCGGCAGAGATGAACGGGCTGAACGCCCGGAACCCTCCCTCGTCGTGGACAGTTCCGTAGGTGGGCTTGAAACCCACGAGGCCGCAGAACGACGCAGGTATGCGGATCGATCCGCCGCCGTCGGAGCCGAGGCCGAGCGTGCACATGCCTGCGGCAACCGAGGATGCAGCACCGCCGCTGGAACCGCCGGAGGTGCGACGAGGGTCGAAGGGATTCGCCGTGTCGGGGCCCAGCAGGTTGTCGGTGGTGGCCGACTGGCAGAACTCCGGCACGTTGGTCTTGCCGACGAAGACCGCCCCGGCACGGCGCAGCCGGCGAACCGCACCCGAGTCGTGCGGCATCACGTCGTCGGTGTGTGCCAGCGAACCGAGCGTGGTGACGTGACCCTCCATATGAAAGGCGTCCTTGATCGACACCGGGACGCCGGCGAGCGGGCCGGCGGTGCCGTTGCGATATGCCGTCTCTGCAGCGAGCGCCTGTACGCGGGCCAGCTCCCACGTGGTGAGGACCATGGCGTTGAGCAACGGGTTGACCAGTGCGATGCGCTCCTGCGCCTGATCACAGACCTCGACCGGTGACAGCGAGCCGCTGCGGTACGCATCGATGAGCTGGCGCACCGGCCACCACAGGGGTCCCTCACCCACGAGCTGACACGCCGCCCGAGACCGTGAACACTTCGCCGGTGACGTAGCCCGACTCATCGGACGCCAGCAGGGCGACCATGGCTGCGACATCGTCGGGCTGGCCGATTCGACCCAGGAACGCCTTGTCGGTCAGGTAGCTCTCGAAGAACTCCTCCGGGTAGATCCTGCGCAGGAAGTCGTTGTAGATCAGGCCCGGGGCGATCGCATTCACTCGTACCCCGTGCGCGCCGTTCTCCGCGGCGGCGACACGGGTGAGCGCGAGGACGCCGGCCTTGGCAGCCGAATAGGCAGCGCCATGCTCGGCCGACATCTCCCAGGCCGCAATCGAGGAGATGTTGATGATCGAACCGCTCCCTGCGGCGATCATGTGAGGCAGCGCAGCGCGCATGCACACGAACGTGCCGGTCAGGTCGACATCGAGACAGCGCTGCCACGTCTCGGTCGACATCTCGGCCACCGGCTCGATCTTCGACCAGCCTGCATTGTTGACCAGCACATCGAGCCTGCCCTTGGCCGACGCTGCCTCGGCGATGACGGCCTGCACCTGGGCATGGTCGGTGACATCGAGGTGGTACGAGCTGAACGGCCTCCCCACTTCGCCGGCGAGCACGTCGGCGAACTCGTGGCACCGGCGCTCGTGGGCGTCGGTGACCACCACGTCGAAGCCGTCCTGGGCGAGCCGTCTTGCCGCGGCGGCCCCGATGCCGGCGCCGGCGGCTGCGGTCACCAACGCCACTCGCAGTTCGGTTGTCATCAGCCTGCTCCCTCTGCTTCGACGGTGGCGATGAGATCGTCGGTGAGCTGCGCGAGGCGCTGGGTGCGACCACCCGACAGCAGCGCGAAGGTGATCCGGTCGATGTCGAGCTGCCAGAGCTCGCGGATCCGTTCGACGCAGGTGTCGCGGTCGCCCGCCAGCGCCACCGACGTGACGAAGTCATCGGACACGAGGTGCTTGTGCTCCGCTTGGAGCGACAGGTGGTCGACCAGGCCGTACGCGCCTGCGGCACGCTCGAACTCGGGGCGGAATCGCTCCCACGCAGGCGGCATGCGCTTCCACGGATGGAACGTGGCCGCTTGGCTGACAGCCCAGGCCCGGACGTCGTCGAGGGCGGTCTGGCGGTCGTCGTCCATCGACATTGTGATGAACAGGTCGACGGTCAGCTCTGAGCGGTCGCGACCGGCGGCTGCCAGCCCCTGATGGATGAACTCGAGCTGCCAGGCGCAGAATTCGGGGTCGGCGGCACCCATGAGCACGGCGCCGTCGCACGTCTGCGCGGCGAGCTGCAGCATGGCGGGCTGGGACACGGCCAGATAGATGGGGATTTGCCGCGTCGCCGTGGCCAGGCGTACCTGGCTGCCGTAGAGATCGCATGGCTCGCCGCTGAAGAGCTGCCGGAACTCGTCGATCCCCGAGCGCAGCTCGGCCAGCTTGGACGGTGCGCCCCCGGCGCCGAGCACCGCTGACCAGCCCGCGCCGAGACCCAGCACGGCCCGGCCGCCGGACAGCTCGTCGACAGCGGCGGTGGCGTTGGCGGTGACGGTGGGGTGACGGGTGACGAGATTGGTGACGCCGGCGCCGATGAGCACCTTGCCGGTGGCCAGCGCGGCCAGGTTCATGGCGGCGTACACGTCTTTCATCCCGAGCTGGAAGTCGATGAACCACAGCGCTTCGAAGCCTCGCTCGTCGATGGCGCGCGCCAGTTCGGCCGTGCGGCTCAACGGCTCGCGAGGGCTGACGCCCATGGAGATGCCGTAGCGACGCTTCATGCTGCTTGCCTCTCGCCCAGGAGCCGGGCGATCAGGGTGCCGTAGGCATCGGGCTGGTCCACGGAGATCAGGTGGCCGGCGCCGGCTATCTCGTGGTACCGGCTGCCGGTGACGCGTTCGGTGATGATGTCCGATGCCCGGCGCGGGCAGAAGACATCGTCCGATGCCCCGATGACGTCCACGGGCACCTCGACGTGCTCGAGCAGGGGGTTGAGCGGCTCGGACCGGAGGCCGATCATGGCCCGGGCGGCGTTGATGTAGCCGCTGCCGTCGCCGATGGCAGCCAGTCGCCTCGCGGTCACGGCGTCGATGTCGGACGGGGTGACGATCTGGGCGGCCGTGTCGTCGCGCAGGCCTGCGGCGAAGCCGTTCGCGTCGCCGGCCTCGAGCTGGGCGATGCGTCCCGCGAAGAACTCGGCGGCAGCCGAGCCGACCACCGACGAGGTGGCAATCGCGATCAGATGGCTGATCAGGGTGCCGGGCTCCGCTGCTGCCCGCAGCCCGATGGTGCCGCCCAGCGAGTAGCCGACCACTGCGGCAGGTCCGGTCTCAGCGTGCAGGAACGCGTCGAGGTCGTCGCTCAGCTGCGACAGCGTGCCGGTGCCCTCGCCGGCTGTCGTGCGGCCGTGGCCGCGCAGGTCGAGCGCGTAGACGGTGAACTCGTCGAGATGGTCGGCGACGCCGTCCCAGGACCGATGGTCTTCGGCCAGTCCGTGCAGCAGCACGACAGGCGGTCCCGAGCCGTGCCGGGCGTAGTTGACCGTGATGTCGCCGAGCACGACGGAGCTCATCGAACCGTCTCCCGGTCCGGGCCGGCGCTGCCGCCGGGTGTTGCCTCCGCGGGGTCGCCAGCAGCGACGAGCTCGTCGCGGAGCTGCTGCTTGCGGATCTTGCCTGCCGCCGTGCGCGGGAAGCCGTCGACAGGCACCAGCCGCTCAGGCCAGTACCGGCGCGGCAGCCCCTGTTCTGCGCAGAAGGCGAGCACCTCATCGAGGTCGAGCGAAGTGCGGGCGTGCACGGCAGCGCAGATGCGCTCGCCGAGCCGTTCGTCGGGCCAGCCGATCACGGCCACGCCGACCACCTCGGGATGGGCGGCGATCGCGTTCTCGGTCTCGACAGGCGAGATGTTGACGGCACCGCGGATGATCAGGTCCTTGAGTCGTCCGGTGATCGATACGTAGCCGTCCGCGTCGATGCACGCCAGATCGCCGGTCCGGAAGAAGCCGTCGCCGACGAGGTCCGCGGCGTACAGCTCGGGCTGGCCGTAGTAGCCGTTGAACACCCCCGGCCCGCGCATGACCAGCTCGCCGCTGCCCTCATCTGCGAGCGCCCCATCGGCGTCGAGGATGCGCAGTTCCAGCCCGGGCAGTCCCACGCCCACCGTGGTCTCGACCTGGCGCTCGGTCGACGCCCGAACGCAGGTGGTGAGACCGCCTTCGGTCATGCCCCACAGCGGGGTGACAAATGTGTTCGGCAACTCGGCGCGGCAGCGCCGGATGAGCGCGGGCGGCACTTGGGCACCGCCGCAGAGGAAGCTGCGCATCGATGCCAGCTTGGGCTCGCCGGCCTCCCAGCGGGCATCTGCCAGATCCAGCAGGAACGGCGTCGCCGCCGCAGTGAACTCGGCCCCGTGGCGGGCCACCAGCTCCAAGGCCGCCTGGGCATCCCATTCGTCTTGGAGAATGAGCGGCGCACCCACGAACAGCGACAGGCGGCATCCGTGAATGGCACCCACGCTGTGGCCGAGCGGCGACGGCATGAACACCGGCGTGCCCTGGTCGAGCTCGAAGCGCTCGGCGAACTGCATGTTCAGCGCGGCCAGCGAGTCCTCGCAATGGCTGACCGCTTTGGGCGGCCCGGTCGTGCTGGAGGTGAACATGAGGTGTGCGGTGCTCTCTGGCACCTCGGCGGCGTCGATCGGGGCGATCAGCGGGCCGTCGGGCGCCAGCCGGCCCCCCGTCGCCACCGCCACGGAGAAGGGTCCGCAGACCGCCGCGGCGGCGGCTCGCCGAACGGCGTCTGCGAGGCGGTCGCCCGGACCCTGGCCGGTGCAGACGACCAGCGCCGGCCGGGTGAGCTCGAAGATGTGGCGCAGATGAGCCTCTGAAGTGGTGACGGGCGGCGTGGCCGGCACGTGGCCCGCCCTCAGCACGGCCAGGAACATCACCATCCAGTCGGCGCAGTTCGGCAGCAGGATCACGACGGTCCGCCTGGCGTTCCCGGCGAGCGAGCGGATCTGGCGGGCAGCCATGCCCGCGGCGTGCCACAGCTCGGACCGGGACATGGCGGCGCCATGGCTGACCAGAGCGAGCTGGTCGGGGCCCTCGCCGACATGGGCCTCGAATCGATCGATCAGCCGGCGGCCCGTCCACCACCCGGCGCGGCGATAGCACTCCGCCCGGTTGTCGCTCACGGCGCTCCTCCGTTCGCCGCTGGGTCCGTGCCCGGGAGTATTGCAGGCTCGCCGGGTATTCATTAGAACGACTTCGCTTTTGCTTTTAGTGCATGACCGATGTGCGGATAGGCTTGCCCGCTGCGAGCTATCGGGCCGCCGAAGCGATCATGGCCATTGAACCCACCACTCCGAAGGGTCGCCGGACACGGCAGACGATTCTCGACGCAGCATCGACGGTCTTCACCAAGGACGGCTACGTCGATGCCCGCATGAGCGATGTCGCAACAGAGGCCGGCCTCTCGCTCGGCGGCCTGTACAGGTACTTCGAGAACAAGGAAGACCTGTTCAGCAGCGTGATCCGCGACATCCATGAGGAGCTCTTCAGGCGGAGCCGGTCGTCGACGCCGATCGGCCAGGATCCGGAGGCCGCGCTGTTCGAGGCCAACCTCGGATACCTGCAGCACTACCGCGACAACAGGGGCGTGATGCGCGCCTTCATCGCGGCGACCACCGTGGAGCAGCGCTTCACCACGATCTGGTGGACGATGCGCGAGCGTCACGTTGCCCGGTTCGTGCATGCGATCGAGAACGACGACCGGGTCCGGCTCGACGGGCTCGATCCGGCCACGGTGGCCCGGGCCATGGCATCGCTGGTCGAGCAGACCGCCTACACCACGTTCGCCCACGATGCGCTCAACACCACCACGGTGGACGTGGAGACGGTGGCGCGAGTCGTGACAAGAGCCTGGTACCGGAGCTTCTACGGCGACCCCGACGGCGCCTGAGGCGACCTGGGCGGCCTCGCCGTCGTGGGTGCCTCGCCTCGGCGTACGTCCGGCGAGCATCTCAGAGCTCCGAACCCAGGTAGGCGGCCGCCAGCCGCTCGTCGGCCAGCAGTTCACGGCTGGTGGCCTCCAGCGACACCTCGCCAGACTCGAGCACGTACGCCCGATCGCAGACCTCGAGCGCCTGGTGGGCCCGTTGCTCCACGACGACCATTGCCGTGGTCTCGCTCTGCATCAAGCGCGTGACGCCTTCGAAGATGTCGTCTGCGGCGCGTGGCGCGAGCCCCATGGACGGCTCGTCGAGCATGAGCAGCCGCGGGCAGGCCATCACCCCGCGCGCAACCGCCAGCATCTGCTGCTGGCCGCCCGACAGCGCGCCCCCGTCGCGGCCGAGCATGTCAGCCAGCGCCGGGAAGATCTCGAAGACGAGCTCGCGGCGCTCGTCGTGCCGATGCTGGGCTGCCCTGCGGTGGCTGCCGAGCCGAAGATTGTCGGCCACGCTCATCGACGCGAAGATCATCCGCCCTTGGGGCACGTGCACGATGCCGTCCTCTACTCGCTTGTGCGGCGCGTGGGCAAGCAAGTCCTGGCCGTCGAAGCGGATCGAGCCGGAGTCGGGCACCACGGTGCCGCTGATGGCCTTCAGCAAGGTGGTCTTGCCGGCGCCGTTGGGGCCCAGGATGGCGACATGCTCGCGGGGCCCGACGCGGAAATCGACTGATCTCAGCGCGGGGATGCCGTCATAGCCGGCGCACAGGTCACTGATCTCGAGCACGTTCCATCCATTTCGA
This sequence comes from Microthrixaceae bacterium, assembly GCA_011523825.1. GTDB lineage: Bacteria > Actinomycetota > Acidimicrobiia > Acidimicrobiales > Poriferisodalaceae > Poriferisodalis. Next base: position 378,491 of record WTFX01000026.1, on the reverse strand, counting down.
GCCGAGGTAAGCCTCGACGACGCGGGGGTCGGACACGACGTCGTCGGGCGAGCCGTGGGCGATGATGTGGCCCTCGTCGAGCGCCACCACCGATTCTGCGTAGCGCACCAGCGACCGGACCGAGTGCTCGATCACCACGATGGCCGTGTGCGGTGCAACCAGGTCGTCGACGATCTGGAAGAAGCGAAGACGTTCGGCCTCGTTGAGGCCTGCGAGCGGCTCGTCGAGCAGCAGCAGCTCCGGCTCGCTCACCATGGCCCTGGCCAGCTCGAGGCTCTTGGTCTCGGCAACGGTGAGGGCGCTGAGCTGGCCCAGTGCCTTGCCGGCGAGGCCGACCCGCTCGAGCATCTCCATCGAGGCATCCACCGGGTGCTGCACCGAAGCGCCGATCGCGGCGACGACCACGTTGTCGAGCGGCGACATGAGCCCGAAGCCCTGCGGCACCTGGAACGTGCGGGAGATGCCGAGCTCGTAGCGCCGCGGGGCGCGGATCCGGTCGATCGGAACGCCCTTGAAGCGGATCCGCCCGGCGTCGGCGCGCAGGTGGGCGGTCATGATGTTGAACAGCGTCGTCTTGCCGGCGCCGTTCGGTCCGATGATGCCGACCCGGCGACCGGCGGCGACCGTGAACGACACGTCGGTCAGCACCTGATTGGCGCCGAAGCTCTTGGCCACGCCGTCCACCTCGAGCACCGGCGCATCGCCCGCTGCCTGCAGCGCCGCTGTCCGTCGAGGCGTGCGCGGCATGTTCAGCAGCGGCGAGGGCCGCGGCGAGGGCGCCAGAACGCGCTGCAGCAGCGGGCGGCCCGCCGGCCTCGGCGCCGCCCCGAGCCGCGTCGCGATCCAGCGGCAGGCCCATCCGGCAGCGGGCAGGATCCCGCGCGGCATCAGCAGCGCCACCAGCACGAGAGCGGCGGCATAGACCAGCTCCTGCGCGCCCGGCACGGCCTCGCCGATCGAGTCGTCCAGGAACATGGCCAGCGGGATGAGGAACGCCGCGCCGACGACCGGTCCCCACGTCATCCCCACCCCGCCCACGAATGCCACCGACAGCATGACGATGACGACGGTGATGCCGAAGACCTCCTCGGCGACCGTCACCCGCAGCACCGCCTTCACCCACAGCACCGCCATGGCCGCCGACAGCGCGGCGGAGATCATGAAGGCGGCGGACTTCCAGGCCACCGTCCGGATGCCGACAGCGCGTGCCAGCACCTCGTTGTCGCGGATGGCTCGCAGGGCGAATCCGAACGAGGTGACATCGATCAGCTCGCTGATCAGCAGCGCGACGACAAGCATCGCCAGGCCGACCCACACGTAGGTGTGCGCGTCGGCAAACTCCATGAACTTCCACTGATTCTCCGGATGGAACGGAACCGTGAGCTCGGGCTCGCCGTAGTGGGAGACGAGCAGTTCCAGGATGAGCGGGAACGAGATGGTCGCCAGCGTGAAGTAGAAGCCCTTGAGCCGGAACGTGGGCAGGCCGATGACGAAGGCCACGACTGCCGCGGCACCCATCCCGATGGCCATGCCGATCCACGGCGACATCCCGCCCTCGCGCAGCAGCACGGTGAAGCCGTACGCGCCGATGCCGACGAACGCGCTGTGGCCCAGCGAGATCTGCCCGGCCTTGGCCATGAGATTCCAGGCCACGCCGGCCAGCGCCCACACGACGGCGAGGGTGAGCACCCGCACATGGAACCGCTGGTACAGCCAGCCGTTGAGCAATGCCACTGCCGCGATCAGCACGACGAACGGGATGAGGCGTCGTGTCATATGGCCCGCTGGACCTTGCCGAACAGCCCGTTGGGCCGCACGTACAGGATGAGCAGGAACAGCGCGAACACCCAGACGTTCTTCACCGCCGCCGAGGTCCACACCTGCGACACCGACTGGATGATGCCGATGAGCACTCCCCCCACGAAGGCGCCGCTGACGCTGCCGAGACCGCCGAGCACGACGGCGGCGAACATCACCACCACGAACCGCAGGCCCACGAACGGCGTGATGCTCTGGAACGTGACGAGGGCCGCTCCCCCGACGGCGGTGAGCGCCACCCCCACGCCGAACGCGATGCGGTTCGTGCGGTCGATGTTGATGCCCATGTAGGTGGCGGCCTCCCAGTTCTCCGACGCGGCCCGGATGGCGCGGCCGGTGCCGGTCCGGTTGAGGAACAGGAACAGCAGCGCCGCGACCAGCAGCGACAGCAGGAAGGCGTAGAGGCGCGCCCGGCTGATGAAGATGTCGCCGATGAAGTCGCCCTCGTTGGCGTAGGACGGCGCGACGACCCGTGGCTCCGAGGAGTACCTGATGAGGATGAGGTTCTGGAAGATCAGCCCGAGCCCGATCGTGAGGATGACCTGGGCGTCATGGTTCTCGTGCCGCCCGATCACGAAGCGGATGAACAGCCAGTGGACCGCCATGCCCAGCAGCAGGAACACCGCGAAGACGCCCGGCATGGCCAGGAACGGGTCCATGCCGATGCCGCCCGCGAACAGCGCCCACGAGAGGTACATGGCCAGCATCATGAAGTCGGCCTGGGCGAAGTTCACCACCCGCATCACGCCGAAGATCAGCCCGAGTCCCGAGGCCAGCAGGGCGTAGACGCCCCCGATGAGGATCCCCGGGATCAGGAACTGCAGGAATTCAGTCATCTAGGCCGCGCAGGCGGCGTCAGAAGCTTCGCGCTACTCCCACACAGGGTCGCAGATTGCGAACTGCTCCGGATAGACGGTGCACGGGATCAGCCTCCCGTCCACTTCCTGCCATTGGGCGAGCACGCCGAAGTGCTGGTCGATGCGACCGGACGCACTGAAGCTGATGGCCGACGCCGGCATGAGATCCACCGCCGGGCCCTCGGTCAGCTTGACGGTGTTGAACGCCTTGGCGACCGCAGCCGGCGACGGATCGCCGGACTGCTCCAGCACGGCTGCGATGAGATGGACCACGAAATAGCCGCCGATGTGGTCCTGGCGGGCGTAGGGCTGGTCGATCGCAGCCGCCAGCTCGTCGAACGCATCGCTGCCCGCCAGCGGGTTGGCGTAGACGAAGGTGGACAGCCCGGCAACCTCCGGGCCCAAGTCGGCCCATGCGGGCAGCAGGCCCTGCCCGCCGCTCTGGATCACCGGTGCAGTGACGCCACGGGCGATCAGCTCGTTCTGCAGGCCGCTGACGTCGCTGAACGCGAATGCGAGGTTGAAGATGACGTCCACGTCGGCGTTGGCGATCTTCGTGGCCACACCCGAGGGATCGTCGAGCCCGCCCGGTGCCCAGGTGTCGGTGACGGCAACCTCGATGCCCCGCGCGGCGAACTCGGCCTTCAGTGCCTCCTGCAGCGGCACCGCTGCAGCCGATGTGGAGCCCACCACTGCCACGGTTTCCATGGTGATGCCTGCCTGGTCGAGTCCGGGCTGGATCGCGTCGAGGATGAGGCCCTTGATGGCTGACGCCGGCGGCGAGTAGCCGAACACGTGGGTGAAGCCCTCGCGGTCGGTCACCGAGTCGGCGAAGCTCTCAGTGACGAACGGCACGCCGGCTCGCTCGGACACCTCGGTGGCGGCCAGGCTGAACGACGACAGCCATGATCCGGCGATCGCCGACACGTCGGGCTCGTCGTCGAGGAGGCGCTCGACGGCGGTGGCTGCCTCTTCGGCGGAACCGCCCGCGTCATAGATGGCGAGCCGCAGCGTGGCATTGCACAGCGACTCGATGCCGCCGGCTGCGTTGATGTCCTCCACCGCTTTGGTGGCACCGGCGATCTCGGCGCTGCCGACGAAGCTGAAGGTTCCCGACATCGGCCACACCGTGCCGATGACCACCTCGTCGACACAGTTGCGCTCATCGACCGCTGCGGCAGCGGCGGCCTGTTCGGCTTCCGCCTCGGCGGCTGCGGCCGCTTCGCGCGCCTCGGCCAGCTCTTTCTCGAGATCGGCGACGACTTCTGGGTCGACGCCTTCAGCGGCTTGGGCCTCGGCCAAGGCAGCCTCGGCTGCTTCCGCCTTGGCAGCGGCCTCCTCGGCTTCTGCCTCGGCGGCTGCCGCGGCGTCCTGTGCCTCTTGGAGGGCTTCGGCGTCGGCTGTCTCGTCCGCATCTGTGTCGCTGGCGCACGCGGCCGCGAACAGGCCGGCTACGGCGAGCAGAACTATCAGCAAGCGCCACTTCGTTGCGAATCGCGTTCTGTTGCGGGGCCGGGTTCCAGGCATAGCCGCTCCTTGGGCCTCCAGGGCCGGCCTCCGGCTGCTGCATTCGACCGACCGAGATCGATGTGCGCCCGACACTAGGCAGCCGCGAACCGCAAGTCAAGAGACTGATATCGCTTTTTTTATAGCCCCCGCTATCGGAATGACAGCAGGAGGGTCAGAGCCTGACTGGGGTCTGCGGGTACATCGCCCGCGACGACCGGACGAAACCCTGCAGCTCGGTAGAGCGCTACCGCAGCGGTGTTCGCGGGAAACACGTCGAGCGAGATGGATTCAAGCCCGAGATCTTGGGCCCAGGTGAGGCCGGCTACAAGCAATCGCTCGCCGTACCCCCGACGACGGTAGGCAGGCGCCACCCACATGCCCCAGATGACTGCCTGCGCCTCGATAGGGCCCTGGCCGATGCCCATCATCGCCTCGGCACGACCGTCGATGTCGACCACGAAGACCACACCAGGTCGGCCTGCGAACGATGCAAGCCGGCTGCGCCAGGTCGCGTCATCGAACGAGGCCTCGCGCTCGTAACCCGATTCGAACGCAGCGCTGTCGCTCTCCAGCGCCCGCAGCCGGATGGATCGGTAGACATCCACCTCCGACGCTCGCAGCTGCCGCACGACCACGCCTCGCAAAGTACCGAGCCGCCCGCCCAAGGCCCAAGCCGTTTCCGGCGGGTGGTTCGCTCAGAGTCCGATCAGATCGGCGATGAGTTCGCGGATCTGTCGCAGTACGACGGGACCGATGTTCGTGCCCGTCGCCTCGACGACGCGGTCGACGCTGAGCGTTGTGGGCAGGTGCGCCTGGGCGACACCGAATCCTGCGACGTCGACTTCGCTCAGCCATCCCCGCTTCGTGGTCGTGCACGGAACGACCACGATCGCGTGCTGCCGAAACTCGAGCACATCGTCAGACGTGATGACGATCGCCGGTCGTACGAACCCCGGCTCGCCCCTCGCGGGTGTCCCGAAATCGCAGCGGAGGATGTCACCCGCTTGCATCGGCGACATCGCTCGCGGACGCATCGAGCACTGCTTCGTCATCGGGATCGAGCGGTGCGCTCGCGAGCTGAGCCCCGATGATGCGTCGGCGCTCCCGCCGGATCAGTCTCTCGATCTGTGCGTCAAACGTGAGCCCCTCACGATCGGCAAGCTGACGCAAGGCATCCCGAGTCCGCACCGAAACCTTGATGGTAGTCGACTCAGACATACCTATTGGTATACCAGAAAGGTAGCGTTGCCGCACGACCACGCCTCGCAAAGTACCGAGCCGCCCGGCCATCCCCCAAGCCGTTTCCAGCGGACCCATCGGCTGCCGCCATGAAGATGTACCGAAGGGGCGAGTTCTCCTTCCAAGAAATCGGTGCAGAACCGGTGTTCGTGAGCGCGCTCGACCTCGGTGAATCAGGGTGAGCGAGCGGGTCATCGAGTTCCAGCAGAGACAGATCGCCGTCAAGATCGACAGGGGCACCTGCACTCTTCGACGACGATGATCTCGTGATGGCGAGCCCGAGAGGCTTCGGGACGCTCCACTCTGTTACGAGAGCGACAGCACATGCAGCGGTTCGGTCGTCACGTACGGCGAGCTATCGGCGAGCGCTCGGCGTGCGCCGTCAGCACGTTCCCTTTGGAATCACGAACAGCCAGTACCAGATGAGCGCCTGCAGCGTTCCTGCGATGTACGGCAGGAGCAGCCACCAACGCGCCAGCAACAGATGACCGGCGACGAGGGACACAGCGATGCTGCCGGCGACGACGCCGGCGTTGAGCACGGTGTAGGGCGACTCATGGAAGACATCGCATGGGTCCGGGATGGAGGTGCCCGTGAACGCCACCACGAACAACGCTGCGTAGGCGACCCCAGCCGTGATGAGCGCCCACACAAGCCATCGGGGAACCTGAACTGGTGTCGGGTGTTGCACCCGCAAATCGTCGAGGGGCCTCGCCTGCCGATGTTTGGCCGTCTTGCCCATATCGCCTAGGCCGACCGTAAACGCTGCGTGACGCGAAACAAGCCCCGGAGCCGGACTCCTGGGGCTTGCTGGTTGGTGGCGGGGGCAGGATTTGAACCTGCGACCTTCGGGTTATGAGCCCGACGAGCTTCCAGACTGCTCCACCCCGCGGCGAGACCGATCACACTACCAGCGGCCCCTCAAGACCGGCAAGGCCGGCCGCCACGGGGCTAGCCGGTGGCGGCTTGTTCGAGGATGCGGGCGGCTCGGGCGATGAGGCCCTCGGCCTCGTCGACGGCCTCCTGGTAGGCGGCCAGGTCGCCTTCACGCAGCGCTGCATCGGCACGCTCGAACGCTCTTGCGGCCCGCTCGAGCAGATCGCTCACCGAGCCGGTGTCGGGCGTCGTCGCCGGTTCGTCGTCGGCGGCATCGTCGGGTGCGGCGGCAGCCGGCTCGTCTTCGGTGCTGGGCGCATCGGATGCTCGCTCGGGTTGGCGCACCGTCCCGTTGCCGATGTCGATGGTGGCGCCGATGGCCTTCTCCAGCGCTCCTTCGAACGTCTCGGAGATCACCACGTTCGAGCCGATGCCAGCAATCACCAGCTGCAGCTCGGGCACCGCCGTCGGCCCGGTGGCCGCAATGAACAGCGGACGCACATACAGCAGCGAATTCTCCACCGGGATCAGCAGCAGGTTGCCGGGCCGCACCACTGAGCCGTTCTGGTTCAGCAGCGTCAGCCGCTCGGAGATCTCCTCCTCGGTCTGGATGTTCGAGTTGAACAGCGCGGGACCGTCGATCGGCTGATCGGAGCGGATCTCGAACACCTGGATGTCGCCATAGCGGTCGGGGTCGTTGTGGACCACCATGAAGCCTTCGAGGTTCTTGCGGGAATCATCCTCCGAGAACGGCACGAACGGCCGGAAGATCACGAACGACTCAGCATCGTCGCCCGGCAATCGGAACAGCAGGTACTGCGGCGAAATCCTCGCCTCGACCGTGGCGATCACCTGCCCGGTGGTCTCGTCGCGCACCGTCTCGACCGTGGTCTGCCCGATCGAGTCGCCCGGGTCCTGCGCCACGGCCCAGGCACCGGCAGCGTCGTAGAACTCCGACGGGTCGCTCAGGCGGTACCGGCCCCACGCATCGGTCTGCACCCGGAACAGATCCTCGGGATAGCGGAAGTGCTCCTGCAGCTCGGCCGGAGGCTCTTCCTCGGAGAACAGATCGGGGAACTGCTTGATGTACGACTGCACGATCGGATCGCTGCGGTCCACCACATAGAACGTGACCGTGCCGTCGTGCGCATCCACCACGGCCTTCACCGAGTTCCGCACGTAGTTGAACGGATCGCGCAGGTCGCTGCCCAGCGTGGCCGCCCGGGAATTGGTGCGCTGCGCATACGGGAACTGCGTGGTGGTGGTGTAGGCGTCGAGCACCCACTTCACCTTCCCGTCGAGCACCACCGGGTAGGGGTCGTTGTCGTAGGACAGGAACGGCGCCAGCAGCTGTACGCGCTGGGTGATGTCGCGGTTGTAGAGGATCCGGCTCTCGCCCTGGATCTCGCCCGACACCAGCAGATTCGGCTCGGCGAAGCGCACAGCGAACGCGAGCCGTCGGAAGAAGCCGCCGATGCCCACCCCGTCGGCGCCGTCGTAGCGGGTGGTCTCGGTGCGGTCGTCGTCGTCTTGGAAATCGACCTCGGCCCGCTGGGCGCCCACGATGGAGTAGCCCTGCAGGTCCTCGCCCACATACAGGCCCGGCTCGTCGAGCTCGAGCACCTCCGCGCCCGGCGCCGTCACCCCCGGGATGTCGCCCAGCGCATAAGCCGGACGGCCGTTGGCGTCCACCCCGTTGGCCGGCGCGGCAGCCACGCCGTAGCCGTGGGTGTAGGCGACGTGCTCGGTTTCCCACGTGTCGGTGGGCAGCTCGGTGGGGCGCAGCTCACGGGCCGACAGCACGATCTGGGTGACCTGGCCGTCGATCTCGTAGCGGTCCACGTCGATGTCGCGGAAGTCGTAGAAGCTCTTGATGCCCTGGGTCTGCTGGAACGTGTCCTGCATAACGGCGGGGTCGAGCAGCCGCACGTTGCGCACCGTGTCGAAGTTGTTCTCGATGTCTTCGGCGGTCAGCTCCGGCTCGTACCGGAACTCGCTCTGGGTGACGTTGTCGAGCCCGAGCGCGATGCGGGTCATCTCGATGTTGCGCTCGATGTAGGGCGCTTCGCGGGTGGACTCTGACGGCTCCACCTGGAAGCGCTGCACGATGGCGGGATATGCCGCCCCCGCCAGGCCGGCGATCACCACCCACAGCGCCACGGCGATCACCGGGTAGGTGAAGCCGCGCCGCCAGATGTTCACCACCAGCAGCAGGAAGCTAAACAGGCTGATCACCATCAGCAGCCGCAGCACCGGCAGCTGGGCGGTCACGTCGGTGTAGGTGGCGCCGTCGACGAAGCCCCGGGTGGACAGCGTCAGCTCGAACTGGTCGAAGTAGTAGCCCACCGCCTTGATGAGCGCCAGCAGGCCCAGCAGCAGCGACAGGTGCGCCTTCACCTGCGGCTGCACCCGGCTGCCGGCGGGGGCCTGCACCCGGATGGCGCCGTTCAGGTAGTGCCAGATGGTGGTGAAGATGAACGTCACCAGCACGGCGGCGAACGCCCAGCCGACCAGGAAGTTGAAGAACGGCAGGCGGAAGACGTAGAAGCCGATGTCGCGGCCGAACTGCGGGTCGGTGAGGCCGAAGTCGGTGGCGTTGATGAAGAACAGCCACGACTCCCACTGGCCCGACACGCCGGTGCCGACCATGAAGGCGAGGATCAGCGAGACGCCGATGCGGATGAGTGCGCGACGGCGGCGGGATATCTGGTGCCAGCGGGCGGCGATGTCTTCGGCCGGCCCTGTGGGAGTGGCGCGCGCAGCGAGACGTTCGGCGATGAACAGGTTCACCCACAGCAGAACGAAGAAGATCGCGGTGAACAGCAGGCCGAGGCCGATCTTGGCCCACAGCACCTTCCACCACACCGAGGCGTAGCCGAGGCTGTCGAACCACAGGTAGTCGGTCCAGAAGCCGGCGAGGCCCCGGATGGAGAACAGCAGGATGAGGCCGGCCGCGACGACGATGCCGATGATCAGGCGGAAGCGGGTGAGGCCGCGTGGGCGGCGTGGCACCCGGCGGGGTCCACCGGGACCCTGGGGTCGCTGGGGTCCTTGAGGCCCCTGAGGTCCACCTGGTGGCCCAGACGACGGGGGCGGCATGTCCTCGGGCGGGCGCATACGGCAGCGAGGCTACTGGGGAGCGCGGGCACCTCAGCCGGCGTACCGCGCTGCTGGAGTGCGGGGCGCGTAGGTTCGGCGCCGTGCGGCTGGCGGTACTGGTCTCGGGCACCGGATCCATCCTCGAGGCAATGCTCCGCGCCGGGCTGCCGGTGGACTTGGTGGGTGCTGATCGGCCGTGCCGCGGACTGGGCATCGCGGCCGATGCAGGGATCGAGACGGTGCTGGTGGCGCGTTCGGACTGGGTGGGCGGGAGCAGCGACTCGGGGCGGCGCTTCGACCGGGAGGGCTACAGCTGCGAGCTGGCCGCTGTGCTCGGCGGGCGAGGCGTGGAGGTGGTGGCGATGGCCGGCTTCGGCACGGTGCTGGACGGGTCATTCTTCGAATGGAGCGGCGGGCGCTACCGGGGGCGGGTGCTGAACACCCACCCGTCGCTGCTGCCGGCGTTTCCGGGCTGGCACGCGGTGCGCGACGCTCTGGATGCCGGGGCTGCGGAGTCGGGCTGCACCGTGCATGTGGCGATTCCCGAGGTGGACGCCGGCCCAGTGCTGGCGCAGTGTGCGGTGCCGGTGCTGACGGGTGACGACGAGGTGACGCTGCACGAGCGCATCAAGGCAGTAGAACGCGAGCTCTACCCGGCGACGATTGCGGCGTTCCTGGAGCGCTGTGCCGGCGAGGCGGCGGGCGATGATGCCCGTCGGGAAGTCGAACTCGAACCCAGACAGGAAGGACAGACCCGATGAGGGCGTTGATCTCGGTGTGGGACAAGACAGGCGTCGTGGATTTCGCGACGCGGCTGTCGGGCCTCGGGTGGGAGATCGTGTCGAGCGGCGGGACGGCAGCGGCACTGGCCGACGCCGGTGTGCCGGTGCTGGCGGTGGAGGACGTCACCGGCAGTCCCGAGATGCTGGACGGCCGGGTGAAGACGCTGCACCCCCGCATCCACGGCGGCATCCTGGCGGACCGCTCGAAGCCGGCACACCTGGCATCGCTGGACGAGCACGGCATCGCGGCCATCGACCTCGTGGTGTGCAACCTGTACCCGTTCCGGTCCGATCCCGGCCCCGAGCTGATCGACATCGGCGGGCCGGCGATGGTGCGGGCGGCTGCCAAGAATCACGGCGACGATGACGGCGGCGTGGGCGTGGTGGTGGACCCGGTCGACTACGAGCCGGTGCTCGAGGAACTGGCTGCCGAGGGAGCGCTCAGCACGGCGACGCGGCGCCGGTTGGCGCGGGCGGCCTTCGCCCATACGGCTGCCTACGACGCAGCGATCGTGAGCTGGCTGGACGAACCGGCCGCAGGCGAGGCCGGGGCGGCGCCGGGCGCCGACGAATCACCCGGCCCCGCTCCCCTGCCGCCAACCGTGCACCTGGCGCTGGAACGGGTGGACGAGTGCCGCTACGGCGAGAACCCGCACCATCTCGGGGCCCGTTACCGACCGGTCGGGGAGCTGACCTGGTGGGACCACGCCTACCAGCACAGCGGGCTGGCGCTCAGCTACCTGAATTTCTTCGATGCCGATGCGGCATGGCGGATCGTGCACGACCTCGGTGATGCCGAGGGCTCGTCGGCAGTCGTGATCGTGAAACATGCCAACCCGTGCGGCGCCGCAGCCGGCGATGATCTTGCCGACGTCTACCAGCGGGCCTATGACTGCGACGCCCGCTCGGCATTCGGCGGGATCGTGGCGTTCAACAAGATCGTCGATCTCGACACGGTGGAGCGCATCGAGACGGCGGCGCAGGCCGATCTGATCATCGCGCCCGGTTACGAGGACGGCGTGGTGGAGCGCCTTGAGGCCAAGCGGCGCAACACCCGGGTGCTGGAGGCGCCGCGGCCCGACGAGGCCGGCGTCTCGCTGCGGCAGATCAACGGCGGCTGGCTGGTGCAGTCGCCGCACACGTTCGCTTCGGCGCCCGAGGACTGGCAGGTGGTCACCCAGCGCCAGCCCACGGCGAGCGAGCGGGCCGACGCCCGCTTTGCCTGGCGAGTCTGCGGTCATGTGATGTCGAATGCGATCGTGCTGGCGCGGGACCGCACGGCGTGGGGCATCGGTGCCGGCCAGCAGAACCGGGTGGAGTCGGGCCAGCTCGCCGCAGCGAAGGCCGACGGGCGGGCGGCAGGCGGTGCGTGTGCCAGCGATGCGTTCTATCCCTTTCCTGACGGCGTGGAGGCCGCTGCCGAAGCCGGTGTGGCGGTGGTGGTGCAGCCCGGCGGCGCCCTGCGAGACGACGACGTGATTGCCCGGGCCAACGAGCTCGGCCTCGCCATGCTGTTCACCGGCGAGCGGCAGTTTCGGCACTAGTGGGACGAATATCGAACGCAATCGCGGCGGCCCTCGTTGTCGCGGGCCTGGTGGGAATGTGGCCCACGAGCGCCGGCGCACAGGCGACGTCGACCGGGCCGGTAACGCTGCCGCCGCCCGAGGTGCTGGGCGACTGCACCGGCGCCGTGCCGGTGATCGTCGCCTCCGACGCTGACGCTCAGTCCGACATCTACTCGGCCGTCACGCTTGCGGGCGTGCTCGGAGCCACGAGCTGCATCGTGCTGGCCGGGGGTCGCGACGAGCCATTCCCGCCGGCCCAGCTCAACAGGCTGGCCACCGCAGCGAGCGGCGGCTACGTCGTCGGCGGGCCCGCGGCCGTGCCGGACGCCAAGCTGTCGGGCCGCGACATGTTCCGCGTGTGGGGCGCAGATCGCTGGGAGACCGCGGCCGCGGTGGGTGCCGTCGCGGCAGCGCTCGCGGCGGGCGAGGACCCAGGTGTCTCCGATGGCAGCGGCGACCAGCCCGATGCGAACACCCCCGCCTGGCAGCAGCGGCTGGTGACCGAGTTCTCAGCCGCACTGCGGTCCAGCGATGCTCCCGCCGACATGTGCATGTCGCTGTATCGCAACGGCGAACCGATCTTCGAGCACCAGGCCGGCAGGCCGCTGCTGCCGGCGTCGCTCATGAAGCTCGCGACCGCCACCGTGGCACTCAGCGAACTGGGCGCCGATGCGACGTTCACCACCCGGGTGGTTGCCGATGCCGACGCGCTCGCCGCGGTCAGCGACGGCGTGCTGCGTGGCGACCTCTTCCTGATCGGCGGCGGCGACCCCGTGCTGGCCACGCCCGGCTACATCAACCGGATCGTCCCTGAGCGCCCCTACACCGACGTGACCGAGCTGGCAGACAGCGTCATGGCGGCACTCGACGCTCACGGCATCGACACCATCGAGGGTGCGATCGTCGGGGACGGGTCGTGGTTCGCCGACGGCGAGCAGACCTACACCACGCACTACCCGCCCGGCGCGACGCCCGACACGCCGCCGGTGTGGAAGCAGTCGTACATGTCGCAGAACTTCGTCGGCGTCTTGTCGGGCCTGGTGATCAACGACGGCTACTCGCCCTACACCGTCAGCCGGCTGAACCACACCCGCAGCGCCGATGCGACCCAAGCAGCGGCGTCGGACTTCGACGACCTGCTCGAGGCACGGGGCATGGTGATCCGGCACCGGCCTCGTTCGGGCAGTGCCCCAGCGGCGAGCGAGGCAACCTCGCTGGGCAGCATCACCTCGCCGCCGGTTGAGGACATCCTGGTGCGGATACTGAGGATCTCGGAGAACACCCCGGCGGAGATGCTGTTCAAGCAGATCGGCCGGCACCACGGCGACTCGTCCCGGGCAGCTGCGGCGGCAGCGGCGACCGCCGCGCTGCGCGACCTTTTGGGAACGGCCGCCGACGGTGTCGTCCTGGCGGACGGCTCGGGACTGTCGGTTCACAACCGCATGAGCTGCGAGGCGGCGGTGAGACTGCTGCTGTTGGCCGGTGACGATTCCCGCTTCGCGGCGTCACTGTCCATCGCTGGTCGAACGCCGACCCTGCAGAGCTGCGGGCCGCGGCCTGCTTCGGGCGGCGGCTCGACCAACACGGTCTACGCCAAGGGCGGTCAGCTCAACGACAGCTCGTCCATCGCCGGCGTCAGCACCGCCCCCAACGGCGACGTGCTCACTTTCGCCATGATCGCCAACGAGCCCCTGATCATCCGCCTAGGCGGCTGCAACGCCCTGCGCCAGCTCACGCTCGACGCCATCGGCCGCTACACCTACGGCCCCTCGGGCTGAACTCCGTCTCAGGCGGCGCTGCGCTCTTTATCGGGCGGTGGCATGTACGTGCGCCGGCTGGGCTTGAGGCCCATCGAGTGCAGCGTGAGCAGGAGTCCGAGCGAAGCGCCGGTCGGATCGACGACGGGAATCCGCACTCGTTCAGCCTCGAGCTGGGACTGCAGTGCCGCAGCCACGCCGAGCATGCCGGTGCAGCCCAGCACCAGCACATCAGCGCCGCGATCCAGAGCACGATGTGATGCCTGGGCGAGGCTCTTGAGCAGCGCCTCACCGTCGTGCAACTCAAGCACTGGCGTGTCGACGACTTCGACGGAAGCCATCCGTTCCCGGATACCCATTCGCGTCGCGAGATCCGAGATCATCGGGACAACGTTCTCCAGCACGGTGATGACCGAGAAGCGCGCACCCAGCGTGAGCGCTGTCGCCACGGCAGGCTCAAAGCCGCCAACGACTGGGATGTCCACGAGCTCACGAGCCGCAGGCACAGCCGGGTCGCCGAAGCAGGTGATGAAGACACTGTCCGCTCCTGAGTCGGCGGCGCCGCGCACTTCATCGACAATCGCCGGCCCTGCCAGCACCTCGTCGTAGAACGACTCGATGGACGCCGGGCCATAGCGCAGGTTCGAGACCTCGATCTCGGTCTCCGGCCCGAGGAAACTTCGAGCTTCCCCGATGATCTGGTCGTTGAACGTGTCCGAGGTGATCGGAACGACGATGTGAATCTTCATGGTGATTCCTTTCGTATTGAGGAAGGGTCAGGCAATCAGGCTCGACGGGACCGGGACCAGGCGTCAGCAGCCACGGCAACGAGAATCACGACGCCCTGGATGACTCGCTGCCAGATCGGGTCGACCTGGTGGAGGTTGAAGCCGTTGACCATGAAGGCGATGAAAAAGGCGCCGAGCAGCGTCCGCCACACAGCGCCGGTGCCGCCTGCAATCGATGTGCCGCCGACAACGATGGCGGCGATGACGCCGAACACGAAGCTGAAGTCATCCGACGGTGTGGCGCTGATGGTCCGGGAGGCCGCCACTACGCCGGCCAATCCAGCCGCCAGCCCTGACAGGGCGAATACCGCCACGACGATGCGCCGCGTGCGGACGCCTGCCAGTCGCGCCGCCTCGGCGTTGCCACCCGTCGCGTACACGTGACGGCCGAAACGGGTACCCGCGAGCGCAACCCATGCCACCACCACGACGGCGAGTGAGATCCACGTTGCCGTCGTGAGGCTCAGCACCCGTGTCCGTGCAATGTCCCGGAAGTTTTCGCTGACCGGTCGCAGGATGCTGCGCTCGCTCACGATGTAGCCGAGGCCGAACACGATGAACGACATCGCCAGTGTTGTGATGAACGAGTTGATGCGTGCAAATGCCACGATGGACCCGTTGGCGAGCCCCACGGCAAGGCCGAACGCACAGCCCGCAACCAGCGCCAGCAGCACGGAGCCGGTGGCGTTCTCCACCCGCAGCGCGACCAGCGGCGCCACCACCGCAATGGCGGCGATCGACACGTCGAAACCCCCAGCGATCATGGCGAGCGTTGCGACTGAGGCCGCGATCAGCAGGGTCGCCTGCTGATCCAGGACGTTGCGCAAGTTCGGGGCAGTCAGGAACCCGTCGGTCGTGACAGCCAGCACGACGAAGAGCGCCAGGGTGACCCATACGATGCCGAAACGCGCCAGCACGTTGAGCCGGTGCATGGCACCCGATGAGTGCGACACGGAGATTGCTGGATCGGTCAAGCCTGGGCCCCCGGCTCTCACATCGCCTCGCTCACGGGGGCTTCGCCGAAGGCATGGCGCAGCAGCTCGGTCTCATCCAGATCGGGATGGGTGAACTCGGCAACGAATCGGGCATCGCGCATCACCAGGATGCGATGGCACAGGCCCACCAGTTCCTCCAACTCGGACGACACCACCAGCACTGCGAGACCCTCGGAGGCAGCAGATGCGATGAGGTCATAGATGGCGCGTTTGGAGCCCACATCGACGCCGCGGGTCGGCTCGTCGGCGATCAGCACCCGCAGCCCCGGCACCAGCCAACGAGCGAAGAGGCATTTCTGCTGGTTGCCGCCTGACAGCAGCCGCATAGGAGTCTCCATGCCGCCGTCGCGCACCCCCGCATCGGTGTTCGCAGCCCGGACCAGGCGGCGCTCGGCGCTACGGCTGACAATGCCCGCTCGGGCGACCCGGCCCAGATGCGGCAGGCTGACGTTCTCGCGGACGCTGCGCTCCATCAACAGCCCGTGGTCCTTGCGGGACTCGGGGATGAGCCCGACGCCGACACGGATCGCCTGATCGGGTCGTGCGCCTCGCAGTGGTTGCGAGCCGACCATCACTTCCCCGCCCTCGGCAGGGTCCGCCCCGTAGACCGCCCGAAGAAACTCGGTGCGGCCCGAGCCGACCAATCCGGCGATGCCGACGATCTCTCCCGCAGCCACATCGAGATCCAGTCCCGTCGACGGGTCGGCACCGGCCGAACCGGCGCACCGCAATCCCCGCACAGACAATGCCGGCGTCGCAGTGCAGTCCGGCGATGCCGGTTTCGGCGGGAAGGTGGCATCCAGCTCCCGGCCGATCATGGCCTCGACGAGAGAATCGGCCGTTTCTGCCGCGGGGGCCGTGGTGCGCACGACGCGCCCGTCGCGCATGATCGTGACCTCATCGGCCAATGCCAGCACCTCGTCCAGGAAGTGCGAGATGAACAGCACCGTGATGCCTTGGTCGCGCAGCGAGCGGACCAAGCGGTGGAGCTGGCTCCGCTCTGAGACCGACAGTCGGGCCGAGGGTTCGTCCATCACCACCAGCTCGGTACGGCGCGCCACCGCTCGCAGGATCTCGACGCGTTGCTGGTCGGCCACGCTGAGATCGCCGACCCTGGCCGCCGGGTCGACGTGGATGCCGGTGCGATCTGCCAGCGCGCGGAATCGCCGATGCGACTCCCGGGGGCGCACGCAACCCCACCGGACGGATTCCACGCCGAGGAAGACGTTGTCCACCACGGTGCGGTCGGGCACCAGCGCCAGCTCCTGGGCGATGGACGTGATGCCGGCGTCGAGTGCGTGCCACGGCGAGCGGAACCTGACCGCCCGACCGTTGACGGCCACCGAACCGCTATCCGACGCATAGAGACCAGCGACAATCTTGCCGACGGTGGACTTCCCGGCGCCGTTCTCGCCGACGAGGGCGTGAATGGTGCCGCGGCGGACGGCGAGGCTCACGCCGTCCGCCGCTTGCGTTGATCCGAATCGCTTGGAGACGCTCGTCAGCTCAACGTGGACAGATCCCCGAGCCGGCTCAGCGATCACCCATCCCACTCCGCGGTGAACTGATCCACGTTGGCGGAAGTCACCAAGCCTTCGTCGAGGAAGTTCGCATTCGGGTCGATGCCGCCGGTGATGGTGCCGTCCCTCAGGGCCGCGATCATGGCCTCCATCGCCAGGCGGCCTTCGCTCGCCGGTGCGTAGTACACGGTGGCGAACCAGCGGCCGTCACGCACCCCGTCGATCGCCGGTGACGAGCCGCCCAGTCCGATGAGGGCGACAGCGTCGAGCTTGCCTTCATCGGTCAGTACCAGCTCGACGCCCTGCAGCGACTGGTCAGCGCCGACCACCACGTCGAAGTCCGGCTGTGCCTGCAAGATGTCCTGGATGGCGTTGATGCCACCCTCGGGTCCGAGGTACATGCCTTCGCCTTCGGCGACGACCTCGATGTTGGCTTGGCCCGCTACAGCGCTGTCGAAGCCTTGGCGCAGCGCTACGTCCAGCGGGATGCCTCGGATGCCGAACAGGTAGACGACACGGCACGGGTCGAGTCCCTCGCATGCCTGGATCGTGAGCCGCCCAGCGCGCTCGCCCGTCGTGACCGGCGGCGCGAGCACCGATGCCGCGATGCCGTCGACTTGCGGTTCATTCGTGGAGAGATCGTCGCCGACGATCTGGTTGAACAGCACGACTTGCAGGCCGCTTGCCAGCGCTGCCTCCACGTCGGGCACGAGGCCCGGCCCGTTGAGTGCGACCAGGATGATGCCGTCGTACTGACCGCTGGCGATCGCATCCTGCAACTGAGTGGTCTGCAGCTCAGCGTTGAACTGGGCGTCGAACTCGACCAACTCGATGTTGTTTTCATCTGCGAGCCGCTGCATCTCGCCGACCGATGCCAGCAGGAACGTGTTCGCCGAACTGGCCGAGAGATAGGCGATGCGCCGCGGCTCGGGTTCGGGATCCTCCGCCGGTTCGGCAGGTGCCGCTGTGGTTGCCACGGCGCCGTTGTCAGGTTCGGCTGCGGCGGTGTCGCCGGTGTCGCCGGCCTCGTCGTCGTCCGCAACCGGCTCGGCGACGGTCTGCGCAGGCGCGGCAGTGACATCGGCCGTTGCATCGCCGCCGTCGTCACCGTCGCCGCATGCGGCTGCGACGAGCATCAGCGCGAGCACCGCGCCGAGCAGCTTCATCAAGGTGCGTGCCTTCATCGGATCCCCCCTCAGGGCCTCGTTCCGGCCAGTGGAGGCGACCGTAAGGACGGCTTTGGAGCCCCTCAATGGGCAGATCGCTGCGATTGGAGGCCCTAGCGGTGCAGTTCACGCATGCGCGCGAAGCACAGGCCTTGGGCACGGCGCGGCCGCTAGCTACGCGGTAGTGGCAAATCGCTCCGGGCTGAGCTGCGGCACGAGCGCAGCCAGGTCGCCAGCAGGAACGTCATCTCCGATGAGATCAGCCGTGAGCCGGGCGATCGCCGGAGCAGTCTGGATCCCCGTGCCGCCCTGGCCGGCGCACCAGAAGAATCCCGGCACCTGCGGATCGAAACCGACGATCGGGACACGGTCGGGCGAGAAGGTCCGCAACCCTGCCCACGTCGAGCGAACTGCGCGGATCGCGAGCGTGGTCGCCCGGTTGACGGCCTCGATGCCCACAGCCACATCGATCTCTCGCGGACGTACATCGCCAGGACGGTCCAGGTGCTCGTCGGCCGGCGATCCCAGCAACTGGCCCGGCCCTTCGGGTTTGAAGTAGAAGGTCTCGTCTGCAGAGATGACCAGCGGCCAGTCGTCGCAGTCGTGACTTGTCGCGAACGTGAAGACGGTCCTGCGGAGCGGGCGCATGCCGAGTTGGCGGGCCCCCGCCAGTGCGGCCACCTCGTCGGCCCAGGCACCAGCCGCGTTCACCACGACCCTGCAACGGAACTCGGCTGCATCGGTGCGGACTTGCCAGCCAGCGGGGGTCGGGGCGAAGCCGCGCACGCCGTGCTGCCGCAAGATCCTGACCCCGCGCGAGCGGGCACCCCTGACGTACGCCTGGTGCAGCCCCGCGACATCGATGTCGAAGCCGCCGTGCTCAAGCACTGCGCCGGCGAGCCACACAGGGTTGAGCGCCCCGCAGACCCGCATCGCTTCGTGGACGTCAAGCTGATCGCACGGCGTGCCGGTGGTGGCGTTGGCGTCCAGCCGTTCTTCCAGGTGACTCTCGTTCCCCACTGGGGCGACCCACAGCACGTTGCGCGGCAGCAGCACATCGCTGTCGGCGAGCCCGTCCGCTTTCGAATCCAGGAACGGCCGTGAAGCCGCGCTCAACCGCCGATTCGCGGCTTCCCCGTAGGAAGCCAGGAACTGGGCGGCCGAGCGACCCGTGCTGTGTGCGGTGAGCGTCGGTTCGCGCTCCACCAGCGCCACCTCGTGACCGGCGCCTGCGAGCTCGTACGCGGCGGACATGCCCGCGATGCCGCCGCCGACCACCACGACGTCGGCCGTGTCGTGGGAGCCTGTCACTGCTGGGTCCGGTCGAGCCGGTGCTTGCGCATCACGAGTTGCAAGGCCAACCGCTGGTCGGGGTCGGTGAGATTGACGTGAAGCGCCTCGGAGATCCGGTCGATTCGTTTCATCACGGTGTTGCGGTGCACGCCGAGCATGGCCGCGGCATTCGTGGCCGATGACTGGCAGTCCAGGTAGGCCTCCAAGGTCCGCAGGAGGGTTTCGTCGGCGTCGGTCGCCTCCAGCGGCGCCAGGAACGCATCGACCACGCGGCCGAAGTCGGCGGAGCCGTACCAGCCCAGCATGATCCGCTGGATACCCAGCTCGTCGATGTGCCGCACCGCGACCCGTCGGCCGCCGGCACCGGCCAGCGTCGCCGCCTGACGTGCATCGGTCAGGCTGGCACGCAGGCCCGGAAGGCCCGTGGCCGGTCGGCCCACCCCGCCGTGCGCCATGACATCGGCTGCCTCATCAGTGAGCTGGGTGACTGCTTCTCGCAGCCGGCGCGTCATCGCCCGGTACTCCTCCACCGGCGGTTCCGTACGGGAGCTCACCCAGCCCGACCAGCCGTCGGTGCGTTCGATCAGCGGGCCGTCGATGCCGCAAGCGCGAAGCAGCTCATCCAGCGTGTCCGTGTTCACCAGCACCCACGCCGCATCGACGGCGCCGGACACCTCGACGTGGAACGCGGTCACCCATCCCGCAGCTGACCAACCCGCTGTGGCCATCTGGGCCAGCACGGTCTCGTCCGGCAGCTCGCCGCCGCCCACGATCTCGTTGAGCAGAGCCAATCGATGCCGGGCGTCGCGTTCCATGACCAGCCGATCCCGAACCAGATACGCGCCGACCGCCCACGACGCCACACCCATCAACTCCAGGCCGGTGCCCATGAGGGACTCGTCGGCTTCGTCCAGCACGCACACCAGCCAGAACCTCGCGGGTTCGCCCGGTACCACGATCACCGGGCAGGTCATGCCGGGCGCGCCTTCGCCCCCCACACGAGGGGAGCTGAACGCGCTCTGGCGCAGCGCACCGGCCTCGACGGCGACGTCAGGACCGGCGACGATCGCGCCGGTGGCCTCGACCAGCGAGCACGGTCGGCCCAGCACGTCGGTCACCAGCTCCAGCGTGTCCGGCACGGTCCTAGTGCCCATCAGGCCGCTCAGCAGCTTGGACACCATCGCTGCTTGGCGGACGGTGGGCTGGAGCAGCAGTTCGCGTGCCGCGGCGGCCATCGACAGCACATCGGGCGTGCTGACCTCGACGAGCGCGGTGGAGAACCGATCCGCCAGCCGCCGGGTGGCGAGTCCCGGTGCTGCGACGGCGTTGACCGCGACCAGTCCCGCGCCGCCACCGTCGCGCACGGCGCGCAGCGCTATATCCAGCGCGTAGGAGTTCGGCGCCAGCGAGCTCGCGTCCAGCACCACCAGGAGTCCGCTGGAGACTGGCGTCGTGCGGTCGCAGCGCTCGGTCACCGCGACATCGGAGACCGCGGTGTCAAGTCCCTTTACGCCGGCAACCACATGGGGCTCGCCGAGCACGCCCGCCGCCAGCAACTGCCGCAGGGTCAGCGGTCGAGCTTGCGAGCTGGAATGCAACACACTGGCTCCTAGTGGCTGGCGGCTCTATTCTCCGCGACCTCGTGCGGTCGGCGGGACGGCAGGCTGCCCAAGACGAACTCGATCCAGTTGTCGCCCGCGACACGGCCCGCTGTCTCGACGCCGAGCTTCGCGACCAGAAGTTCCACCAGCGGCGCCAGATCGGCAGGTGAGCGCAGATCCTCCACCAGCGGCAGGCAGTCGGGATCGACCAGACCGGCGCCCAGAATCGGGTCGATGGTGTGCAGCAGATCGTCGATGAAGTCCGGACCCAAACCGACGGCCCGCTCACCAGCAACGTCGAGTGCGTGGCCAATATGTGCGACGTAATCGGCCAGCGCAGGCTGCTCATCAGCGAGAAAACCGCCGAACGCGTTGATGCCGATGACACCGCCTGCGGCTGCTATCTGGTGCATCTGCTCGTCGCTGAGGTTGCGCGGATGGCCGCAGAGGGCCTGGCACGACGAATGAGTCGCCACGAACGGGCGCGTGGCCACAGCGGACACGTGGGCCACGCCCGCCGCGGACAGGTGGCTCACGTCAACGATGATGCCGAGCCGTTCCATTTCAGCAACAGCGTCCACGCCGAGACCGGTGAGCCCTGCACCGGTTGCGGCCTCGCCAACGCCGTCGGCCATCATCGTGCGGCGATTCCACGTCATCGACATGCAGCGCACGCCGAGCCGGAAGAACGTCTCGAGCAGATCGAGATCGGCGCCGAGCGGCTCGGAGCCCTCGAGAGCAAGCAGCAGCCCGATCCGGCCCGATGCCAGCGCTTGTTCGAGATCTGTGCGGGTCTCGACGACGGCGACATCGGAGGCGTGGGTATGAGCGATGCGGCGGGCTTCCTCCAGCAGCAGCAGGGCGCGCCGCAGGGCGCCCTCGCCCACGTGCTGATCCTCTGTGAAGATCGGCAGGAACTGCAGGTCCACGCCGCCCGAGCGCAGCTGTGGCAGCCAGTAGTCCCCGAATGGATCTTCCCGGCCCCGCTCTCGCTGGTGCAGGACCGCGAGCAGCAGGTCGTTGTGGGCGTCGGCGACGCGGACCCCGGCGTGGCTCACGCGGCGAGCGGCCCGACCGCCTTGACGATGACCCGGCAACCGCCTCCCGGCACATACGTCATCGGGATCTCCACGACGCTCGTGATCCTGACCTCGCCCGCGTTCGCACCGGCCCGGATGGCGGCGTCGGTCGCTTCCTCCCGGGCGCTGCGCAGGCAGTCCTCGCGGCTGGTGGCGTCATAGCTGTACACCTTGTCGATGGATCCGGCAGCTTCGGCGATGGCCGCGCCGAACGCGTTCGCCACCGAGTGATGCGGCGGCCAGACAACCTCGCTGAAGCCAGCCAGCTCCGTCGGCACGAGGTGAGCACCGCCCCCCACGGCCATCAGCGGCAGCGGCGTGCTGGACGCCTTCATGCGCTCGCCGAGCACCCCGATCCGCTCGTCGACCCAAGCGATCGCGGCCTGGCAGATCTCGTTCTGGACCCCGCTCAGCAGCGAGGGATCACCGAACCCGTCCAGCCGGCCCACCGCCAGAGACACATCGGAGAGCGTCAGCGTGGGACCGCCCATGCACATCGCATCGCTGATGACCCGGTAGCCCACTGAGTCGGGACCCACAGTCACACCACCGCCGTCAGCTTCGCTGTCGTGCCGCACGATGGTGCCGCCGCCGAGGCCCACCGAGATCAGGTCGGGCATGCGGAAGTTGGTGCGCACGCCGCCGACCTCCACCGCTGCGGTGGACTCGCGTGGGAAGCCGTTCACCAGAATGCCGATGTCCGCCGACGTGCCGCCGACATCGATGACGAGGGCGTCGGTGAGGCCGGCCAATGCACACGCACCGCGCATGGAGTTCGTCGGTCCCGAACCCACGGTGAGCACCGGGTAGCGGTCCGCCTCCTCCACGGTCATCAGCGTCCCGTCGTTCTGAGTCAGGAAGCTCTCGACGTCGAGTCCCAAGTTGGCAAGCGTGTCACGGAAGCCGTTCACGACCCGTCTCGCGACGGTCAGCAGCGACGCGTTGAGAATGGTGGCGTTCTCGCGTTCGAGCAGGCCCAGCGACCCGACCGTGTGGCTCAGCGAAACCGGCAGATCCCTTCCGCATTCCGCCTCGATGATCTCGGCGGCGCGCAACTCATGATCGGTGCACGCAGGACTGAATGCGCACGACACGGCGAGGGCGGACACGTCTCCTGCACAGTCGCCCGCGAAGCGGCGGACGGCGTCTTCGTCAAGCGATGCGATCGGCGTTCCGTCGTACTCAAACCCGCCCTCGATGATCTGGCTGCGCCCGATGACGAGATCACGCAAGTCGTCAGGCCAGTTGGCACTGGGTCGCACGCCCAGCGACGACGGCGCCGCCAGTCGGAGCACTCCCACCCGGTCCAGGTCGCGGCGGCGGATGATGGCGTTGGTCGGGTGCGTCGTGCCCAACATGGCCTTGCCCAGCCGGGAGGTGTCCTCGACCTGGTCGATGACCGTGGTGATCGCGTCGACGATGCCGTCGATGGGCTCGGGCGTCGTTGCGGTTTTCGTTTCGACGACGATGCGACCCTCGCCGTCCACCACGACGGCGTCGGTGTTCGTTCCCCCGACGTCCACGCCAAGCCGCAGGTCCTTCATCGCACACGCTCCCGGAAGTCGACGTAGTCGATGTCGTACCCGAAGGCCCTCGGGCCGACGAGATCGAGCATCCCGTCGCGGTGCCACTCGGGTGCGCAGGGCATGGCCAGCACGTTGAGGCGTTGCCCGTAGGCCAGGCCCTCGGTGGTGATCGGGTCGGCCGATTCGTAGTCGAGCAGGCACAGCAGGTCCGGCACGGTGACCACGGCGTCGCCGTCCTCGAATGCGACGAGGTTCTCGTTCTGAATTTCGACGCGCATCGTCCGGCTGGGATCATCGAGGTGCTCAAGCACCACCGTGCCCCTGGCGAAGCCTTCGGTAGTCCGGCGGTCGATGTCGATGACTTTGCCGCTGAAGACGTGAGCCGCATCGGTGTAGTCGAGAAGCTCTTCCCACGCCCCGTCTGCACCCAGCTTCACATGAGCGAGCCGCTTGCCCACCTCGGTGCAGTAGCTCATGGAGCCTGCGATGCCGGCTCGCCGCACGTCGGCCACCTTCATCGGGTAGCAGCTGATTGCGTCGGCGAGGCCGAGCTGGATGACAGCGGCACGGGCGAGCGACTCGGCGATCTGATTGGTGTTCGCCTCGAACACGCACATATTGCCCTTCTCGTCCGCAATCGACAGCGGGCCTGCGGGCAGGTCGTGCAGGGTGAAGACGGTCATCTCGATCTGGGGGAAGGCTCTGCGCATCCCGTCGGCGTCGACCACCGGCAGGCCCATCTCGACAGCGGTGGCGATCGGAACGAGGGTGTTGACACCGCCCACTTCGATCGGCATGAGGGCGACTGGGTCCTCGCCCAAGTACGCCGCAAGCGCCTGTATGCCAGATCGGAACTCGGTGCCGGCGGGAATCTTCTCCAGGATGACCGTGGGAGCGCCGATGATGGCCGTCGTCAAAACCAGGCCGTCTTCTGGAAGCTCATCGGCAGTGACAACCCGAGCGGGCCCATGGTCGGCGATCGCTTGGGAGACCAGCAGCTTCCCGACGTATGGATCTCCCCCGCCGCCGGTGCCGAGCAGCGTCGCTCCCAGCGCGAGATCGTCGATGTCGTCGAGGGTCAGTTCTCTCACGAACGTCCTTCCGCCAGAAAAGCTGCACTGACTGACCAGCGAATGTAGGTGTCGGCCGGAAGTGCCATCGATGGGCACATCGCAACCCCAGAGTCACGCAAGGACGCACTCTGCCCTCCGTAAGTCGACGTCTGGGACGGCGGGCACGGCTCTCTCAGATGACGAGTGAGCCTTTGGCGAGTGAATTGGGCTAGCCGAACAGGCCAAGTTCGACGGTGTCGCACCCATTGGCTTGGTCGGCCGTGCATGCGTACTTGCAAGCGCACACGTCGTCGTTGTAGGAGTGACGCCATGGCCGTTGCGCAGTATCGAGTCTCAGGACGGGGTCAGATTGCACTGCCGGTCGAACTACGGCACCGGTGGGGTATCGCTGATGGAGGAATTGTCGAGGTCGCCGATCTCGGCTCTGCGGTGGTGGTGACGCCAGCCGGTCGATACGGACTGCGGTCGATGCTCAGCGAGGCCCTCGAGGATGCCGGGAGCTACCAGTCGCTCGTTCGCCGCGTCGTTGCCAACGAACCCGATCTCGCTTGACGGCAGTTCGCTCGGTGAGATCGAAAGTTACGAGGTTGGGGAGATCGCTTCGCCGACGCGCTCGCTCAGATCCGGCCAGATCTGCGCAGCACCTCCGACTCTGACCCGATACGAGAGTCGCAGCCTGAGACTGAAGCGGAGTAACCCACGCCCCAGCGTCAGGCGTCGATGGGGATGAGGGTGATTTCGAGCTGGTATCCGAGGCCGGCGAAGTACCGGGTCAGCGTGCTGAGCTTGGCATCGAGCATGCCGCGGGCTTCGAGCTGGGAAACAGCGGACTTGGTGACGTCCATGGCCCGTGCCACGTCTGTCTGGCGGATTCCTGCGGCAACTCGGAGATCTCTGAGGCAGGCATCCAAGGCGAGCAAGCCGGCAGTCCTGTCCTCGATCCGAGATCGTTCGGCGTGGGTGAGGTTGAACCCGTCGAGGACATCGTCGACCTCTTCGAAGTCATCCGAACCGCTGGTGTCGGTGATCTTCATGTGCTGCCTCAACTGCCTAGCGCCATCGCCAAGCAGTTTATGCGCAGCTAAACCTTTCGCACCATCGAGGAGGCAGCGCCTGGCCAGCGCCAGCACTGAGGCTTCAGCCGAGGAGGCCCATTCCTGCGACGGTGTCGCGCTCATCGACGAGTTCGGCCCAGGAGGCCTCGATGCGTGCGCGGCTGAACTCGTCGAGCTCGAGGCCGGTCACCACGTGGTACTGGCCGCCGGCGACGGTGACTGGGTACGAGGTGATGATGCCCTCGGGGGCGCCGTAGTCGCCGGTGGACGGGATGCCCATGGAGACCCAGTCGCCGCCGGGCGTGTCCGACGCCCAGTCGCGCATGTGGTCCACTGCGGCCGACGCGGCCGACGCCGCTGACGAGGCACCGCGAGCGTTGATGATGGCCGCGCCGCGCTGCTGCACGGTCGGGATGAAGTCGTCCTCCAGCCACGCCTGATCGTCCACCAGGGCCGCTGCGTTGTGGCCGCCCACCTCGGCGTGGAAGATGTCGGGGTACTGGGTGGCGGAGTGGTTGCCCCAGATGGTCATGCGGGTCACGTCGTTCACCGACATGCCCGCCTTGGCAGCGAGCTGAGCGACGGCCCGATTGTGGTCGAGGCGGGTCATGGCGGTGAACTGACCGTCAGCAATCCCGGGCGCATTGCGCATGGCGATCAGGCAGTTGGTGTTGGCCGGGTTGCCCACCACCAGCACCCGCACCGAGGGGTTGGCCGAATCGCTGAGCGCCTTGCCCTGCACGGTGAAGATGCCGCCGTTGGCCTCCAGCAGATCGCTGCGCTCCATGCCGGCCTTGCGGGGCATCGAGCCCACCAGCAGCGCGTAGTCGGCACCCTCGAAGGCCTCGTTGGGGTCCGAGGTGCCGGTGCGTGACGCCAGCAGCGGGAAGGCGCAGTCGTCGAGCTCCATCATCACGCCGTCGAGCGCGCCCATCGCCGGCGGGATCTCCAGCATGCGCAGCTCGACGGGCTGGTCGGGACCGAGCATTGCCCCCGAGGCAATCCGGAACAGCAGGCTGTAGCCGATCTGGCCGGCGGCACCCGTGACAGCAACTCGTACTGGGTCGTTCACTGTTCTCTCCATCTGTCCAAATCGTTGGCGTGGGCAGGCGCGCCACCTGCGGGGCTGCGGGCGTTTCTAGCGCAGCGGCAACGCAGCCGCACACCCCGCGCGCGGGGTCAGTCTCGCTGCATCCGGCCCGTGGCGGCCGGGGGAAGCCTGGCCCGGTAGGCATCGAGGAACCTCGGAAACCAGCGCTGCCAGAACTGATCACGCGTCTCGTCGAGCGACCGAACGATCTCCGCAACGAACGACGACATCAGGTGCGAGTTGGCGTAGAGCTCGCTGTGAGCGCTCGCGGCGGCGTGCGCAGCCATGAACGCCCGGCGTGCTCGACTTCCGGTCCAGTCGTCGGGCAGGACTTCGGCGGGAAGCAGCGGATCGTCACGATGCACAGCCTCGGTCTCGGCGGCGGCGGCGAACATGCGGGCGGCAAGCTGGTGGGTGTCGAGACGACCAGCATCCGCTTCGATCGAGACGAGCTTGCACTCCAGGACTTCGTAGCGTTCGCCGAGCTCGTCGAGAGGCCAGATGCGTCTCGCGAACGCTGACGCCGGCTCGTCGTGCGCGGACTCATCGCCGATGGCCGCGACCAGTCCGGTGCGGATCGACGGGGTGACGAAGCTGCTCACCGCCTCGGGCACCTCCAGACGTCCGGCGAGCTCGAACACCAGGTCGAAGAGGTCGTACGGGTGCACGTACAACCCCGATTGGACGGGCGCGGCACCGAGCTCGATGAGCAGGCGACGCAGCGCATCGCGTGCAGCTCGACGCCGCTCGGGTACTTCGAAGGCCGTGAGATGCCACCATCCGTCCCACGGCTCGAGACCGGCATCGACGCGATGCGCGTAGGCGGCCCAGCCGATGTCGCTCTCGATTGCCGCACGACCCGCTGAGGTCACCCGATAGCTGGCCTTGCGGCCCCGCCCGGCGTCCTTGACGAGGAGCCCCTCGTTGGCAAGCCGAGCAAGGCAATCACGCACCGCCTTGTCGCTGTGACCCGGCAGCGCCGACATGACGAAAATCGGTTCGGCACGGAGTTCGCCGTCTGTGCCGACCGCCGACAGCACCAATGCGCGAGTCGGCAGCCCGCTGTGCTGTTCCGGTGCCGGGTCGTTCAACGCTGCTCCTTAACGTTACGCCGTATCATACAAACGGCCGTTGATTTTGTACGGCATCCGAGCTATGATGCTCGGATGAGCCCGGGTCACATGGTGTTCGACCCCGATTCGGCACTGCCCAATGTCGCCTTTCGAGACCCGGCAATCTTCGCCGCGGAACTGGAAGCGATCTGGCACGGCGACTGGGTGTTCGTCACCACAACCGACGCCGTGCCCCATCCCGGCGACCAGTTGCCGGTCGTCATCGGCACCCAACCGGTCCTGCTCATCCGGCAGCAGAACGGCGATCTCGCCGCAGTGTCGAACCTGTGCGCCCACCGAGGAACGCTGCTGGTGGACCGGCCGACCAGCGCCAAGCGCATCCAGTGCCCGTACCACGCATGGACCTATGACGACGGCGGGCGGCTGCTGTCGGTGCCGCATGCACCGCGAGACGCAGTCGACAAGTCAGCACACTGCCTGCCGACCTACCGGGTGGAGTCCTGGCATGGCCTGATCTTCGTCAGCCAGAACCTCGACGCTGAGCCGCTCGCCACGCGCTTCACAGCGGTGGAGCCCTACGTCGCCGAGCGTGGGCTCGACGCCATGGCACACCGGTCGGAACTGCAGGAAACACAGGAATGGGCCTGCAACTGGAAGCTGGCGATTCTCAACGCGATGGAGAGCTACCACCTGTTCCGGGTGCATCCCGAGACGCTCGAGCCGGTCTCGCCGACCAAGGGGGCGTACTACGTCAGCGGGAGCGCCCGTGCCACCGCAACCGGGGGCACAGTGAAGGGCAGCGACGACTACCTCCTCATCAGCCTGCCGCCCGGATTCGTGGGCGTCTTCACCTCGGGCGCTTTCGCCTGGCAGGCCGTCCATCCCATCGATGTCGAACGTTGCGCTATCAGAACCGGCGCTGCCTGGGGCGCTGCGTCGGGCACTCGCCCTCGCAGCCGGATCGCGAGTTGGCTCAGCCGCCGAGTCGCGGCCAGCGCCTACGGACTTCCCGACTTCCTGCCCGAGGACAAGGCAATCTGCGAGCGAAGGCAGCGGGGCGCCATCGGCGACTTCACCCCCGGCCCGCTCGTGCCCGTCGAACGGGTCGTCGCCGACTTCGGGCACTACCTCAACTGGCGTCTCCACGGCGTCGAACCGCCGGCTGTGCACACGGCCATCGATGCAGGAGAGAACCGATGATCCAGAGCTGGGACGATCCGCCGCTGACCCGCCTCCGGCGTCCCTGGATGACGTGGACTGGTCTGGCCGCGCTGTGGGCCTTGACGTTTACCCAGCAGTACTGGATGTGGTCGGCCCTGTTCTTGGGCTGGGCCGCCTACGACATCTTCACCGGCGAGAGCAGCTTCGTGCAGCGCGTCACGCGGCGCGCCAATCCGGTCACCTACTGGCTGATCGTCACTTCCTGGGTGGCGCTGTCGTCGCTGTGGTGGCTCTATCCCTACGGGTGGTGAGCGCACAACGGGAAAGGCTCACAGATCCGCCCCATCGGGACGAGGCCCGAATGTCGTTGCAGCTCAACCTGCAGCAGCGGCTGCGTCGACGGTGTTGGCCAGCAGCATGGCCCGGGTCATCGGGCCGACGCCGCCAAGCCGAGGGGTGACCCAGCCGGCCACCTCGCCGACCGACTCGTCCACGTCGGAGAGGATCTTGCGGCCCTCGCGGGTGATGCCGCCGCCCACCACCGCTGCACCCGGCTTCACCATGTCGGGCGTGATGAGGCCCGGCACCCCGGCCGCCGCGATGACGATGTCGGCGTCGCGCGTGTAGGCGCCCAGGTCGGCGACGCCGGTGTGCACCACCGTGACCGCCGCGTTCGCCACTGGCCGCTTCAGCGCCATGAGCAGCGCCATCGGGCGGCCGATGGTGAGCCCGCGGCCCACCACCACCACGTGGCGCCCCTCCACCGGCACGCCGTAGTGCTCGAGCATCACCTGGATGCCGCGCGGCGTGCACGGCAGCGGGCCGTCGACACCCATCACGAGCCGGCCCAGGTTCACCGGGTGCAGGCCGTCGGCGTCCTTGTCGGGGTCGATCGCCAGCAGCGCCGCTTCCTCGTCGAGCTGGCGCGGCAGGGGGAGCTGGACGATGTAGGCGTGCACCGCCGGGTCGTTGTTGAAGCGCTCGATGACGGCGTCCAGCTCGGCCTGGGTGATGTCGGCGGGGAGCTCCTCGTGAATCGAGGCGATGCCCACTTCGCCGCAGTCGCGGATCTTGGCGCCGACATAGCTGTGCGACGCGGGATCATCGCCGACGAGGATCGTGCCGAGCCCCGGCTTCAGGTCCTCCTGGGCGATCCGGATGCGCAGGTCGTCCTTGATTTGTTCGGCCAGCGCCTGGCCGTCGAGCAGCACTGCAGTCACGGCGAGCCACCGTAGCGGCCGCCCACCGAGGGGTCGGCCTCAGGCGCTGTTGGGCGAGGCAGTGCCGCGGGCACGGGTAGTGCGACGCCGGTGCAGGCGCCGCAGAGCGGGCGAGACCGCCGCCAACGCTGCGTCAGCCACGTTCAGCACCCGACCTGCCGTGCCGGGGGTCTCGTTGTCGATGAGGTTGCCCATGACCTGCAGGGTCAGCCGCGCAATGGCATCGGTGCCCACCGCCAGCCGCAGACCGGTTCGCAGGATGCGCGGGTGCCCGATCAGGAAAGAGAACCGCCGGCCGGTGCGCAGGAAGGCGTCGAAGCGCTCGGCCACGAGGCGGTCATAGGTGTCGGGCACGGCGGTGGGATCGGCCGCGAAGAGATCGGCGGCGAGGATGCCGGTCTCGAGGCCGTAGTCGATGCCCTCGCCGTTCATCGGGTTGATCAGCCCGGCCGCATCGCCGATGGCCACCCAGCCGGGACCGTGCCGCCGCACGGCGCTCATCGGCAGGCGCCACGCCCGGGGACGCTCCAGGTAGGGGCCGAGCTGCCAGCTGTCTGCCACCAAGTCGCGGTAGCTGTCGCAAAGCCGGTTCAGGTTCAGCTTCGCGAAGCCCTTCATCGTGCTGAGCGCGCCGACGCCGATGTTGACCGTGCCGTCGCCTGCGGGGAACAGCCAGCCGTAGCCGGGCACCGCGGTGCCGTCAGGGTCGCGCAGCGTCAGGCACGCCTCGAGGTACTCCTCGGCGTGGCGGGGCGTCTCGGCGTAGGTGCGGATGGCGAGGCCGAACGGCTCGTCGGGATCGCGCAGCGCACCCAGCATGCGGGCGGCCTGGCCCTGGGCGCCCGCCGCCAGCACGACCAGATCGGCGGTCCAGCGCTCGCCGCCGGCGGTAACGCCCACCGCTCGGCCGTCTTCGAGGATCGGCAGCGCCTCGGTGCCGAAGCACAGCTCAGCGCCGGACGCAGCAGCGCCGTCGCACAGCGCGCTGTCCAGCCGGCGGCGGGGCCACACCGCCCCGAAGGGCCCGAACTGCCCGTTGGCCGGCCAGTCCAGCTCGCGCACCCGCTGCCCGGCGATCATGCGCAGCCCGGCGATGCGGTGCGCATCGTCCAGCGAGACGCCCAGCTCGTCGAGCGCAGCAACTGCACGCGGCGTCAGGCCGTCGCCGCAGACCTTGTCGCGCCCGGGTGCGCCCTTCTCGAATGCGGTCACCGTGATGCCGGACCCCGCAGCGCGCATGGCCGCCGCCGCACCGGCGGGACCGGCCCCGATCACGATCATGTCCCGGTGCGGCACCGCTACAGCCTGCCGATCCCGGCGCCGGATCGCTCAGCCCGACGCGACAGCGGGGCAACCCGCTCCTCGACAGCCGCTCGGCACGGCACCTAACTTGCAGCCATGACCGAGACGCTCACAGGCACCGACCGCTCGGCGGGCATCAGCTACGACGAGCTGTTCGACAACGACACGCACCCCGTGTCAGAGGCTCTGAGGCGAGTCGGCGAACACCAGCCGGGCAACACGCGAGTGCCGGCTCGGGTGTATTACGCGCAGGACGTCCACGATCTGGAGGTCGAGCGGCTGTGGGGCCGCGTGTGGCAGCTCGCCTGCCTGGAGGAGGACATTCCCGAGGTCGGCGACTACCACGTGTACGACATCGCACACCTGTCGTTTCTGATCATTCGCACCGCGCCCGACCAGATTAAGGCGTACCGCAACGCCTGCCTGCATCGTGGCCGCAAGCTGCGCGAGACGCACGGTCGAGGCGCTTCAAGCCTCCGCTGCCCGTTCCACGGCTGGTGCTGGGAATTGGACGGCTCCATGAAGGAGATCCCCTGCCAGTGGGACTTCCCCGACGTGGACATGGCCGACTACGGGCTGCCTGAAGCCCTGGTCGGCACCTGGCACGGGTTCGTCTTCATCAACCCCGATCGGAACGCGGCACCGCTGGCCGACTACCTCGGCGACCTCGCCGATCACTTCGAATTCGTGCCCTTCGAGCGCCGATTCAAGGCGGCACACGTCTCCAAGCTGATGCCGATGAACTGGAAGACCTGCCAAGAGGCGTTCATGGAGAGCTACCACGTGGTGGCGACGCATCCGACGCTGATGGAGTCACTCGGCGACGCGAACAGCCGCTACGACGTCTTCGGCAACTACAGCCGGGCGATGACCGCTACCGGCGTGCCCAGCCCGCATCTCGACGGGCAGCCCCGCTGGGAGCGCATCGATGACGGCAAGGAGTACGGCCGCTGGCGGCACCCGATGAGCGGGCACATCTACGAGCGCGACGACGACGGGCACGTCGCGGTCACCGACCTCGACGGCAACGTCAGCACCTTCGACGAGGACGGCAACCACGTCGACGGCGCGCAGACGCAGGCCGACCCGCACCTGTGCAAGTGGATCGGCGGACCGCTGCCGCCGGGCTTCGAAGAGATGCCGCTGATGACGCCCCATCCGCCGCCGGAAGTGACCAATGTGCGCGGATGGCTGGCGGACCGCAAGCGCGCCCAAGTGCGGCGCCAGGTCGGCGACGAATTCGATGTCGAAGCCGTCAGCGACGCCGAGATGATCGACTCGATCTTCTTCTCGGTGTTCCCCAACTGGTCGCCCTGGGGCTGCTTCAACCCGATCATGTACCGGTTCCGGCCGAACGGCGACAACGCCCAGGAGTGCATCTTCGAGGTGATGCTGTTCCCGCCAGCTCCAGCCGACCCGGCAGCGCGGCCGGCACCGGCGAAGGTGCGTCACCTCGGTTTCGACGACGACTGGACGCTGGCGCCCGAGCTGGGACCGCTCGCGAAGATCTTCCAGCAGGATTCGCTCAACCTGCCGCTGGTACAGAAGGGGCTGCGAGCTCAAGAGCAACAGGAAGTGATCTTCGCCTCGTACCAGGAGACCAAGATCCGGCACTTTTACCAGCACTACTTCGAGGCGTTGGGATCGCGATTCGATCGCTCAACCGGTGCGGTGGCTGTTGCTTCAGAGGCCGCCGTGCGCGTGGGCACGCCCCGCAACGGCAATCCCGACTGAGCCTTCAGCTCCGCTCGCTGCCGAGGCGTCCACCCGACCACCACGACTCGAAGGCGGGCTCGATCGCCGACCAGACCAGCTCGACGATCGGACCGCTCGACGGCACGACATAGGTGAACGCGCCGTAGCCGTCATCGGGAGACGCGGCTGCCGCTGCGACCTGCCAGCCAGCTCGCAAGCAGCGCTCGGTCTCCGCCTTCACGTCGTCGACCCAGACGCCCACGTGATGCACCCCCGGATCGGCCGAGCCATCCCAGATCGTGCCGGGCTCGCCAGCCAGCAGCTCGAGATGCTGAGGCCCCTCGCACGAGTAGGTGAACGTCAGCTCGACGGTCTGCAGGCCGTGCTGCGGCGTCCACACCTGCTGCGCAGCGTTGTGCTGCACCGACGCCCAGCTCACACCCAGCGTCTGGCCCATTTCCGCCATGGCTGTATCCACGTCGGGCACCCGTATGCCCGTGTGGAAGAGCCGCTGGTAGTCGATCATCGGACAGTCCTCCCCATTGCGGCCATACTCGCGCGTGCCACGCTGCCGTCGGCCGGACGAGGCAATGGGGCAGGTTCGGCTGGGAGGACCGGCATTCATGGGACGACTCGACGGCAAAGTCGCACTCATCACCGGAGGCGCCAGCGGCCTCGGCGAAGGGACGGTGCGTCGCTTCGTCGAAGAGGGCGCCCGGGTGGTGGTGGCCGATATCCAGGAGGAGGCCGGGCACGAGCTCGTCTCGTCGCTGGGCGATGCCACGAGATTCCGCCGCACCGACGTCACCGCGGAGTCGGATGTCGAGGCCGCTGTCTCGGCCGCTGTCACCGAGTTCGGACAGTTGGACTGCATGTTCAACAACGCCGGCATCGTCGGGGCAATCGGCTCCATCGCCGAGACACCGGTCGAAGCGTGGGACGAGTCGCTGGCGGTGCTGCTCAGGGGCGTGTTCCTGGGGTGCAAGCACGCGGCTCGGGTGATGATCGCCCAAGGATCGGGCTCGATCATCTCCACCTCGTCAGTCGCGGGCGTCGCGGGAGGTCTCGGCCCGCACGCCTACACCGCCGCCAAGCACGGCGTCATCGGGCTGACCAAATCGATCGCGAACGAGCTCGCGCCGCACGGGGTGCGGGCCAACGCCATCTCGCCCGGCAGCATCGTCACCGCGATGACCGCTTCGGTCATCAGCGGCGACCACACCGATACCGACGCAGCGCACAGGCTCATCTCCGCGGGCTCGCCGCTCGGATTCGGCGGCATGCCCATCGACATCGCCAACGCTGCGCTCTATCTCGCAAGCGACGACGCGCGCTACGTCAGCGGGCACTGCCTCGTGGTGGACGCCGGGCTGACCGCCGCAGGCGCGGAGCCGAGCCGGTTCCACCGCGGTGCCGGCTCGGTCATCGGCGAAGCCGGCCGGCGCAGCCTCGTGGAGACGCAACAGCGAGACTCGGGCAAGACTGAACCAGGAGCGTTCAGATGAGCCACGAGACGCTGGTCGAACTCACCCGCAGGACCCTGCAGCACGCCCGGGCGGGCACCGTGCCGCTGGCGGGCGAGATCGGGCGGGTCCCGGCCACCAACTACTACGACCCGGGTCGCTGGCAGCTCGAGATGGCGCGCGTCTTCAAGCGCACTCCCCTGGTGCTGGGCTTCACCTGCGAGCTGCCCGAGCCCCGCAGCTACAAGGCGCTGGAGGTCGCGGGAGTGCCTGTCTTGCTGTCACGCGGCGCCGACAGCCAGATGCGCTCGTTCGTGAACATGTGCAGCCACCGCGGCTCCATCGTCGTCGAGGAGGGAACCGGCACGGCCCGCAGATTCACCTGCCCGTACCACGCTTGGAGCTACGACAACGAGGGCCGGCTGGTCGGCATCCTCGACCGCGACGAATTCGGAGATCTCGATCCCGACTGCAATGGCCTCACCCCGCTGCCGGTCGCGGAGCGAGCAGGGATCATCTTCGGCACCGTGACGCCGGGGATGCCGTTCGACGTCGACGCGTACCTGTGCGGCTACGGCGAGATGCTGGAGCATCACGACTTCGAGAGCTGTGCGTACGTAGGCAGCCAGACCGTCGACGGCCCCAACTGGAAGGTGGCCTACGACGGCTATCTCGACTTCTATCACCTGCCGATCCTGCACCGGGAGACGTTCGGGCCCGGCTACTCCAACAAGGCCATCTACGACGCGTGGGGTCCGCACCAGCGGGTGACCTCACCCGATCGCCGGTTCCTGGCGCTCGACGACATTGACGAGGGCGACTGGCCCGCCGACCTGCTGACCGACGGCGTGTGGACGATCTTCCCGCATACCTCGGTCGCAGGGTTCAACGTGAGTGCAGATGATGTGCCCGGCGGCGGGCGTATGTACATGGTCTCGACGCTCTTCCCTGGCGACAATCCCGACACGTCTCGCACTACCCAGCACTTCCTGGCCGCATTCGAACCCACTGAGCAACTGGAAGGGCTGATCGAGGCTCAGAAGGCGTTCCTGCTGCACGTCGTGCGCGACGAGGACTACTACAACGGCAACCGGATCCAGCGAGCGGTCAAGACCGGTGCCAAGACGGAGTTCTTCTTCGGACGCAACGAGGCCGGCGGCCAGCGATTCCACGGCTGGGTAGATCGTCTCGTGGCTGCAGAGACCGACGACGACTTCGCCGACCTCTTTGTCGGTGCTGAGGTGTCCTTCCAGCGCTAGCTGGAAGCGAAATCACAGTCAGCGCTAGCTGGAACCATCAAGCGCTGTCTTGAGCGGCGGCCAGCCAGCGGGCTGTGGCCTTGAACATCTTCGAGCCGTCGTAGCCGATGCGCTGTGTCGGCGCCACCTCGAGGATCACCCGCCGCGGCGAGTCCAAGAACGAGACGAACGTGGCCTGGCCTGCTTCGTTGCCGGGGTACAACGCAGCGGCAAATTCCGGATAGAACCACGCCTTGGTCTCGACGTCGTCGTGAACCGTGCAGGTGCCCTTCCAGGTGACCGCCTTGTTGCGCGGTATCGGCGAACCGGTGCTGGTGACCACGATGCACACACGCGGATCACGCCGCACGGCGCTGATGCGCGCCCGCTGGCTCGAAGCCGTCAGCCAGAAGCGCCCGTCCCGCCAGATGTACGACATGATCACGCCGACCGGCCAACCCTCACGATTCGCCCAGATGAAGGTGCACTCGTTGTGCGCGAGCAGCAACTGCTCTTCCACGTCGGCGTCGAGGTCGTACACCGAGACGTCTTCGTAGTTCTCCTCGGGATGGATCTGCGGTGATTCCCCTGTCATGTTGCGACTCCGTTCGACGGCGTGGCCTGCTAGACCGGTCGGATGCCTGCGTATCTCATTGCGAACTATGACGTCGTCGACCCCGACAAGTACAAGGAGTACCAGCGTGGCGCCGCCCCCATCATGGCGGGCGGCGGCAAGCTGCTGGTGCTCGACCCAGCGTCGGTCATCAAGGAGGGCGACGCCGGGGCGCAAACGGTCGTCATCGAATATCCCACCATGGAGGCCGCTCGGGCGGCGTACGAGTCGGACGACTACCAAGCCGTGGTGGGCATCCGACTGGGTGCCACCACCAACGGCCGCGCGGTGCTCGCCGACGGCATGGGCTGACCTGGCTGGATTGATCGCTCGGACGCCTCCGCCTCAACGGCGCTGCCTCCACACGGCAGGACAGCGAGGAGACAGACATGGATCTCGGGTTGAACGGCAAGAGGGCGCTGGTGACCGGCTCCACTAAGGGCATCGGCAGGGCGGTGGTCGAGACGCTGCTCGCCGAAGGCGCATCGGTCGCCATCTGTGCGCGCGATGCCGACGGCGTTGCCGCGGCCTTGGACGAGCTCGCCGCCAGCGGGACCGTCTGCGGCAGCGCGGTCGACGCGGGAGATCTCGACAGCCTCACCGCGTGGGTGCACAGCTCGGCGGAACAGCTCGGCGGCATCGACATCTACGTGCACAACACCTCGGCCAAGCCGCAGCGCAAGCTCGAGGGTTGGATCAACAACTTCAATGTCGACCTCCAAGCGCTCGTGGGCGGCGTGGCCGCCGCGCAGGAGGCCTTGGCTGACGGCGGCGGATCGCTCATCAGCATCGGCACGACAGCGGTGGCCGAGCACTTCGCGACCGGGTCGAGCAGCTACTCCGCATTCAAGGCGGCCGTCACCAACTGGACCCTGGGCCAGGCACAGGTGCTCGGTGCCCAAGGCATCCGCTGCAACGTCGTGCAACCCGGCCCGATCTTCATCGAGGGCGGCGACTGGAACATGATCAAGGACCACATGGCCGATTTCTTCACCGCCACACAGAAGTCGCACCCACGCGGAGAGTTGGGCACGGCGCAAGACGTCGCCAATGCGGTGGTGTTCCTGGCCTCGGATGCCGCCCAGCACATCAACGGCGCGAACCTCACCGTCGACGGCGGCTTCACCAAGCGAGTCAACTATTGAGCCGCGACGGCGACCAGCGTGACGGCTCGGGCGGCGATCCGCCTGCACGAGTCGACGCGCATCTCGTCGCCGGCGGCAAGTACCACGACATCGACTTCGCCCGGGCCGAGCTGCTCGGGCTGCTCGCCGAGCACCCTCACGTCCGGGTGACCGTCTGGCCCGATTATGAGGCCGCGGATGCCATCTGCGCGGGTGCTTTCCTGGTCAGCTACACCTGTGATGTCCGGCCGTCGGTTGGGGCGCAGGAGGCAATCGCCGACTGGGTGCGCGGCGGCGGGCGCTGGGTTGCGCTGCATGGCACGAACGCGGCGCTCGACCTCAGCCGGCCCAACGGCGTGGAATCGCCGCGGGTGTTCCCGACCTGGGCGCACACGCTGGGAAGCCAGTTCGTCGCGCACCCCCCGATACAGCCCTACCCGGTTGAGGTAGCCGACCCGACGCACTGGCTGGTCGCGGATATCGAGCCCTTCGAGACCGACGACGAGCTGTACCTGATGGAGTACCACGACCGCGACGCACTGCATCCCCTGCTGCAGACGCGCTGGCAGGGCGACGCACGCGGCTTCGCCGAGTCCGACTGGACTGAGGCGGATGAGACGCACCTCGTCTCCTACGTGCGACCGCTGGGACAGGGCGCTGTGCTCTACAACACGCTCGGCCATTGCAGGGGACATTGGGACATGGCGCCGGTGCTGGCCTACTACCCCACCATCGAGCGGTGCTCGTGGACGAAGCCCCAGTACTACGAGCTGCTGCGGCGCGCGATCCGTTGGGCGCTCGGCGAGACCGCCTGAGCCGCCGGCCCGAACAGCCCGAAGTCGTCAAGGTCAACCGTGGGATGATCCTCGCGCTAGGTGCCCGACAGCGCTGCAACCACTGGCGCGAACTCCGCCATGTTCGCGCCGCGGACCGTCACGTAGCTGATGCCGTAGGTGTCGCGGCGGTGCTGCAAGGTCTCGCAGATCTCCGAGACCGAGCCGATGAGCGCATGCGGGTGGCGTGCCAGCTCTTCGGGTGGCATCCCGAAGGCGCCGGCCATGGCCTCCAGCGTCGGCTGCGTCGCATCGGTGACCGTCGTGAAGTAGGCGCCGATCTCGATCTCGAGATCGGCGAAGCGATCGCCGGCGCCCTCGCGGACCCAGTCGATCTTGGCGGCGGTGCCAGCGGCCGTTCCCGATCCGATGCCGTGGGCGCCGATCTTGCCCGCGGAGTTGTCAAAGTTGATCGACACGATGTCGGCCATCTCGCCCGCGGTGCGCAGCACACGCGGCGCACCGCCGCCGATCATGATCCGCGGCCCGCCGGGCTGCGGCGAGGCGGGCACGGCGGCCATGTCACGCACCTGCACGTGCTCGCCGTCGAAATCCAGCTCCTCACCGGCGAAGAACGCCCGCGCCAACTGCACATGCTCGATCATGCGGTCGATGCGGACGCCGGGCCGGTCCATCGTCACGCCCATCGCGGCGTACTCGCTGGTCACCCAGCCCGCACCGAATCCCGGCTCCAGCCGGCCGTCCGACAGCAGGTCGATCGTGGCAAGGGACTTGGCCAGCACGACCGGCTGGTGGTAGTCGACGCACATCACTCTCGCGCCGATGAGCAAGTCCTGAGTGACCGCCGCGGCAGTGGCCATTGCCGGCAGCGCCGCCAGATTCTGGGGCGGATGACTTGCGGCGGTCATCGCCGCGCCGGGGCCGAGGTAGTGGTCGGCGAGGTGCAGGCAGCTGTAGCCGAGGTCCTCAGCAGACCGAGCCAAGTCCTTCCATTCTCTTGCTGAATCGGCATTGAATGCCTGGACCCCGAATCGAAACGGTCGGCTCACGGGACACCTCCAATAGTCCGGCTAACTCTCAGTGGATTCGGACCGAGCGCTCAGGAATCTGCCAGCTTGGCGCGTCCGGCCGCCGCGGCGAGCGGCAGCAGCACCAACTCGTGGACGAATTCCAGGGCCCGCACGGCGATGGCGAACGCGGCTGCGTCGCCGACTCCGAAGCGCTCCGCCAGCAGGGCCGCCACCACGACCTCGCGCACGCCGAGCCCGGCCGGTGTGATTCCGACCATGCCCACGACGATGCCCGCGGCGGTGGCACCGGCAATCAACCAGATGTCGCTGGCGCCGGCGGCGAGCAGCGCGCCGGCAAGCAGCGCTGCGGCCATGAGACGCTGCGCCACGGCCAGCCCGTACACGAACGTCGCTCGCCACACGGTGACGCGCTCGGCGCTGAGCGAGTCGAGGTACATCCGCCCCGAGAGCCATCGCAGGACAACCGCCCGCCGCAACAGGCCGTCGATGCGACGCCACCAGGTCCCGGCACCCGCCAAGGTCCACGGCAGCGTCACCAGACCGATCGCGGCACCAAGGCCGAGCACGATGCGGGCGAGCCAGCCACCCGCGGTGCCCAGCCAGTCGGCTGGTGCCCACAGCGCCGCGAACACCGCCGACCACCCCACCAGCGTGGCGGTCTCGACGATCACCGAGGCCCCAGCAGCCGTCCGGTTCACGCCCAGCGGAGCAGCCAGGCCGGCCCGGGCCGCAATCGGCACCAGCCCGGTCGGCAGGTAGCGCGTCGCCTGGGACAGCATCCAGACACGCAGCGCCGGGCCCTGCGCCAGCCGCGTGCCGTAGCCACCGATGAGTTCCCGCCATCCGAGTGCCAAGCACCAGGTGGCAGTCATCGACACCACGACGGCTCCCAGCAGCCCCACGGCGTCGACCTGCAGGTCGATCCTGCGCAGGTCGTCCCAGTAGCGAACCGCCAGCCAGACGATCATCGCCGCCGTCGCCAGCCCCAGCAACCACCGCACCCCAGCGCCGGATCGCCGCCCCGCCAGCATCGCGCCGAGCGTACTTGCGCTCTCGAGGACGGCTGTGGGCGAGGCCCGCTGCGAGACTGACGGTGTGCGAGTGGTGTTGGTGACCCCAGGATTTCCGACATCGCTGGACGACCACCACAAACCGTTCCTGGCCGATCACGCACGGGCACTGGCTGCCGCAGGCGCCGATGTGACAGTGGTGTGCCCCGCGCACCCGGACGCGCCGCGCCACGGGAAGGTGGGCGGCATCGAGGTGCACCGCGTGCGTTTCGCCCCTGCCAGCGTGGAGGCACGGGTAGCGCTGGGCGAGAGCTACCGGGTGTTCTCCCGGCTGTCGGCACTGTGGGTGATCCCGATGATCGCCCGGCTCGTCCTCGCCGCGGCACGCCAAGCACGCCGGCGCGCAAACGGTGACGCCGCAGTCATACACGGGCACTGGTGGTTCCCCTGCGGGCTGGTGGCCGTCGCTGCTGGCGCTGTGGCTGGACGCCGAGCTGGGAGCGTGGTGCACGTGCACGGTTCCGACGCCGCAGTCACCACCAACGCCGTGCACCGCTGGCTGGGCCGACGAGTGCTGCGCCGGGCGGGCGCCGTGGTCACCGTGTCGGAGAACTTGCGCGACTGGGCGGCATCGCTCTTGCCCCGGCCAGCCGATCTGCACCCACCGCGGAGCGCGGAGGCGGCTAGACGCAGAAGCGGGCCCCTGCTGCAGGTCGTGTCGATGCCGGTGGGCAGCGACCGGCTAGGAGCGCCCACACCGGCACCCGCGGACGGCCCCGTGGTTGGCGTCGGTCGGCTCATGGCCGAGAAGGGCTTCGACGTGCTCATCGAGGCCGTGGCGCTCATGCCCGCACAGGAGCGACCCGAACTGGCCATCGTTGGCGACGGCCCCGACCGTGCACTGCTCGAAGCACTGGCACTGCGGCGAGGCGTGAGCGCAACGTTCGCCGGAGCGATGGCGCCGTCTGAGATCGGCGAGTGGTACCGCCGCGCCCGCCTCGTGTGCGTGCCGAGCCGGCGTGAGGGCTTCGGGATGGTCGTGGCCGAAGCTCTCGCCGCGGGTCGCCCCATCGTCGCCAGCGCTGTCGGCGCCGCACCCGCGTTCATCATTGACGGAACCAACGGACGCCTCGTCCCGCCCGACGATGCCGCTGCGCTCTCCGATGCCCTCACTGCCACCCTGCAGTCAGACCCAGACGTCCCCGATCCGGATGCAGACCCGCTGGCAGCGTTCAACCCGCAGGCCCACGCTGCAGCGCTGCTCGAGATCTACCGGCAGATCGTGCCGCAGTAGCTACAGCTCGGCGACGATCTCGGCCATCAGCTCGCCGGCCTCGGTGGGGTTCAGGCCAACCCGCACGCCGGCATCGCGCAGCGCATCCATCTTGGCCGCAGCCGTTCCCTTGCCGCCCGAGACGATGGCGCCAGCGTGGCCCATCTTCTTGCCCGGAGGCGCGGTCACGCCGGCGATGTAGCTCGACACCGGCTTGGACATGTGGTGCTTGATGAACTCGGCGGCCTCTTCCTCGGCCGAGCCCCCGATCTCGCCGATCATCATCACGGCCTTCG
The DNA here is from genome assembly GCA_011523825.1 of Microthrixaceae bacterium. Classification (GTDB taxonomy): domain Bacteria; phylum Actinomycetota; class Acidimicrobiia; order Acidimicrobiales; family Poriferisodalaceae; genus Poriferisodalis. Next base: position 336,510 of record WTFX01000026.1, on the reverse strand, counting down.
TGTCGGGATCGGCTTCGAACGCTTCGAGGCAGTCGATGAACGAGGTGCCCGGCACCGGGTCGCCGCCGATGCCCACGCAGGTGGTGACGCCGATGTCCTTCTGCTGCAGCTCGTACAGCGCCTGGTAGGTCAGGGTGCCCGAGCGGCTCACGATGCCGACGGGGCCGCCCGGCTTGGCGATGTGGCCCGCGGTGATGCCGATGTTGCACTCTCCCGGCGTGATGATGCCCGGGCAGTTCGGGCCCAGCAGTCGCACATGGGGATAGTCGCGCTTGAGCATGTTGAAGAAGCGGGCCTCGTCGTGTGCCGGCACGCCCTCGGTGATGCAGGCCACAAATTCGATGCCCGCCTCGGCGGCGTCCATCACGGCGTCGAACACACCCGGCGCGGGGATGAAGATGCACGAGGCATTGGCGCCGGTCGCCGCGACCGCCTCGGTGCAGTTGGCGAACACCGGCACGCCCTCGACGTCGGTGCCCGCCTTGCGGGGATTGGTGCCCGCCACCACGTTGGTGCCGTAGTCGCGGTTCAGCATGCCGTAGTAGCGGCCCTGCGAGCCGGTCAGGCCCTGGTAGACGACCTTGGTGTCCTTGTTGACAAAGATGCTCATCTCGGGCTCCCGTGATCAGGCCGCGGCCATCGCGACGGCTCGACGGGCAGCGTCGAGCATGGTCGGTTCCATCACCAGCTTCTCGTTGAGGTGCGGGGCGAGGATCTCCCGGCCCTCTGCGGCGTTGGTGCCGTCGAGGCGCAGCACGATCGGCGCCTCGATGTCAACCGCATCGAGCGCCCCGATAATGCCGTTGGCCACTTCCTCGCCGCGGGTGATGCCGCCGAAGATGTTGATGAAGATGGCCCGCACGTCGGGGTCGTTGTTGATGACCTCGAGCGCATTGGCCATCACCTGGGCATTGGCACCGCCGCCGATGTCCAGGAAGTTGGCGGGCTTGCCGCCCACCTGGTTCACCACGTCCACCGTGCTCATGGCCAGCCCGGCGCCGTTGGCGATGACACCGACGCTGCCCGCCAGGCCCACGTACTGCAGGCCCTTGGCGTGGGCGGCCTCCTCACGCTCGTCCCGCGGCTGGGTTTCGTCGTACTGCGCGTAGTCCTCGTGGCGGAACACGGCGTTCGCATCGAGGGTGACCTTGGCATCGAGCACATGCACCCGGCCCTCAGGCGTGAGGATCAGCGGGTTGATCTCGACGAGGTCGGCGTCGCCCTCGGTGTAGGCCACATACAGCTTGCGCAGGATCTCGACGGCTTGGTCGGTGGCGGCCGGGTTGAGGTTGGCGCCCTCCACCCAGGCCCGGGCGGCCTCTTCGGTGAGTCCCTCGGCGGGATCTACCAGCACCTTGCTGATGGCATCGGGATTCTCGGCCGCGACGGTCTCGATCTCGACACCGCCCTCGGCCGACAGCATCCCGAGATGCTTCTTGGCCGAGCGGTCCAGCGTGAAGCTGGCGTAGTACTCCTCGGAGATGTCCGAGGCCTTCTCGATCCAGAGCCGGCGCACGATATGGCCGTTGATGTCGAGCCCCAGGATGTTGCCGGCGTGGGTCCGCACATCGTCGACGGTGGCGGCGAACTTCACGCCTCCCGCCTTGCCGCGCCCGCCGGTATGCACCTGCGCCTTGACCATCACCGGCGTGCCCAAGCGCTCCGCGGCGGCCACCGCTTCGTCGACGCTGAAGGCGACTTCGCCGTCGGATACCGGCATGCCGTAGCTGCGGAAGAACTGCTTGCCCTGATACTCGAAGAGATCCACGGCCGGGAGCATAGGAGGGGTCGCCGGTTGCCCGCTGCGGAGGCAGCGGGGTCTCCGGCCCGCTAGGAGCGGATGCGGCGGAGGTTGGCGAAGCTGGCCACGAGGGTCTTGGTGCCGAGGTCGGCGAAGTGGACGGTGACTTCCCAGTCGTCGCCGTCAGGCCGCACGTCCTGCACGACGCCAGCACCGAAACGGTCGTGCAGCACGTCATCGCCGACGCCGTATCCGAGGTCGGCCGAGGGGGCCGGCTTCGGTTCGCCCAGCCGTGCGGCAACCCGGCGGCGGGCCTCTTCGCGGCGCGACTCCCGGCTCTTCGCCGCGCTGTCGTCGTGGCGCGCCGGATCGCTGCGGGGCTGGCTCCGGGCGGCCAGCTCCGCCTCGCCGAGCTGGCTGTACTCGCTGGGCTCGCTGGCCTTGCGATTGGCGCCCCAGTCGCTCGTGGCAAGTCGCCACGAGCTGCCGAGCCGCTGGGTGTCGTCGGAGCGGTCGTCCAGCAGCTCCGCCGGGATCTCGTCGATGAAGCGGCTGGGCGGGTTGTAGCTGGTCTGACCGTGCAGCATCCGGCTCCATGAGTGGGTCAGGTAGAGCTGCTCGCGGGCTCGGGTGATGCCGACGTAGGCCAGCCGGCGCTCTTCCTCCAGCTCGTAGGGATCGGTCATCGAGCGATGGTGCGGGAAGATGCCGTCTTCCATGCCGGTGACGAACACGATGTCGAACTCGAGCCCTTTGGCGGAGTGCAGGGTCATCAGCGAGACCTGGGAGGCGTCGGTCATCTCGTCCACGTCGCTGACCAGCGAGACCTGCTCCAGGAACTCGTCGCACGACTCGAACTCCGCCGCTGCGCCGGCGAGTTCTTCGAGGTGCTCCAGCCGCCCGTCGGATTCGACGGTGCCCTTGTCGTGGAGCGCCTGCAGGTAACCCGATTCGTTCAGCGCCACTTCGAGCACGGCGGCGGGTCCCTCGTCGATGCGGGCGCGGGCACGGTTCATCAGTTCGCGGAACTGCAGCAAGCCGCCGCGGGCGGTGCCGCGCACACCCAGCGATTCGGCACGGTCGATCACCTCGGCCAGCGAAGTGCCGCCTCGCGCTGCCGCATCGTCCAGCTTGGCAATGGTGCGGTCGCCGATGCCGCGAGTGGGCAAGTTCACAACCCGCTTGAGCGACACCTCGTCGGACGGGTTCACGGCTGCTCGCAAGTAGGCCAGCGCGTCCTTGATCTCGCGCCGGTCGTAGAAGCGGGTGCCGCCGATGATCTGGTACGGCACGTCGTTGGCGACGAGCTCTTCCTCGATCACGCGCGACTGGGCGTTGGATCGGTAGAAGACCGCAGCGTCAGACCAGTCGATCCGGCCGTCGCCGTGCAGGCGGCGCAGCTCCGAGCAGACGTAGTGCGCCTCGTCTTCCTCATTGGTGCCGCGGTAGCGGATCGGCTTGGCACCGCCGGATTGATCGGTCCAGAGGTTCTTCGGCGGCCGTCCGAAGTTGTTGCGGATCACCGAGTTGGCGGCGTCGAGGATCGCCTGACTGGACCGGTAGTTCTGGTCGAGCACGTAGGTCGAGGCATTGTCGAACGTGGCGCCGAACTCCAGGATGTTGGTGATGTCGGCCCCCCGGAACGCGTAGATCGATTGGTCGGAGTCGCCGACCACGAAGACGTTCTGGGCGGGCCCGCTCAGCAGTCCGATCAGGCGCACCTGTGCCAGATTCGTGTCCTGGTACTCATCGACCAGGATGTGCTCGAAGCGCTGCCGGTAGTGCTCGGCCACCTCGTCGTGAGCGCTGAGCAGTTCCACGCCCAGCATCAGCAGATCGTCGAAGTCCATGGCACCGGCGCGCCGCAGCCGCTTCTGGTACTCGGAGTAGACGCGGGCCACTTCACGGTTGAACGGCCCGCCGCCGTCAGGCGATGCGGCCCGCTCCGCGGCCTGGGGCGGCGTGGTGAGCTGGTTCTTCAGCGTCGAGATCGCCGCATGCACGGCGCGCTCGTTGAATCGCTTGGGATCCAGATCGAGGTCTCGCACCACGTAACGGGTGAGCCGCCGCGAGTCGGCCTGGTCGTAGATGCTGAACGTGCCCGGGTAGCCGAGCACGTCGGCGTGACTGCGCAGGATGCGAGCACATGCGCTGTGGAAGGTGGAGATCCACATCCGCTGCGCGACGGGACCGACGAGGCTGCCGATGCGCTCGCGCATCTCCCCCGCCGCCTTGTTGGTGAAGGTGATCGCCAGCAGGCCGAAGGGGCTTACCTGCCGGTGTGCGAGCAGGTACGCGATGCGGTGGCTGAGCACACGCGTCTTGCCGGAGCCAGCGCCAGCCACCACGAGTGCCGGGCCGTCGCCATGCAGCACGGCGGCCCGCTGGCCCGCGTTCAGCGGCGCCAGGATCGGATCGCTGCTCGGATCGTCATTCACGGGCGACCATATGCGGGGAATCGACTACGTCGTGTAGTCGGCGTTGATGCGGACGTACTGGTCGGTGAGGTCGCAGCCGTACACGGTGAATGAGCCGGCTGTGCCGTCGGAACGAACGCCCAAGTCCACCGAGATCAGCACCTCGTCAGATGCCAGGTACGCCTCGAGCTCGGCAAGGGCTTCGGGGGTTGCGGGCGTCGGGTACACCTCTTGGTCGCCGAAGCGGATGCTGACGCGATCCGGGTCGATGTCGGTCTCGTCGCTGCACTTGCCGATTGCCATCGCGACCCGGCCCCAGTTGGGATCGCGGCCATGCACGGCGGTCTTCACCAGCGGGGAGTTCACGATGGCCTTGGCGACCCGCTTGGCCTGCGCGTCGTCACGGGCGCCGTTCACCGTCACCACAATCAGGGTCTCGGCGCCCTCGCCGTCGAAGGCGAGTTGGCGTGTCAGATCCAGGCTCACGGCGCCGAGCGCAGCCTCCAGCTCGGCTTCGTCGACCGGCCCGGCCACACCGTTCGCCAGCACCACCACCATGTCGCTGGTGGAGGTGTCGCTGTCCACGCTGAGCGCGTTGAACGTGACATCGCACACGCGGCGCAGCATCGCGTCGAGCCGATCGGGAGCGATCTCGGCATCGGTGGTGATCACCGAGATCATTGTGGCCATGTCGGGCTCGATCATTCCCGAGCCCTTGGCAATGCCCACCACGGCCGCTGTTCCGTCGCCGGCGGGGATCGTCACACCGGCGGTCTTGGGATGTGTGTCGGTCGTCATGATCGCGGTCGCCGCGGCCACTGCATCGCGCGACCACACAGCGCTCGGGGCGCACGCATCGTCCGAGCCCGCCTCGACAGGCACGGCGCCCGCCCGCAGGGCAACCTGGGTTGCCTCGTCATGGCGAGCGATCAGCCCGTCGAAATAGGCATCCACCTTGCCTTCGGGATAGGGCACGCCGATCAGGCCGGTGGAGCCCACCAAGACGTGGTCGGGCTCGCAGACCAGCAGTTCCGCTACACGTCGTGCCAGGTTGGCGGCGTCTCGCTCACCCTGATCCCCGGTCGCCACGTTGGAGTTCTTCGACACGACCACCACGGCACGCGCCCGACCGTCGGCCACGTTGGCCTGGCTGAGACGCACGCTCGCACCGGTGAACAGGCTCTTGGTGAACACTCCCGCCGCTGCGGCCGTGTGGTCGGCCGCGAGCACCATCACATCGTCGGTGTCGTCCTTGATGCCGATGTTGCCGACATGGCAGCCGAAGCCCGCCGGCAGCTCCACCGATGCGGCCGCATTCGCGGTCCCTGCTGAAGTCGTCCCGTTCGAGCCCATCGGTCCTGACGCCATCCCTTCTGAAGCACGACGAACCCCGCGGCGCGCTGACTGCGGGGCATGCATTCGCCGCAGGGCCACGGTAGTTGTGGCCGCCCGTCAAGCCTCCGGCAATTCGTCGCCGATACGGCCTTGCATCCGGCTGCCGGTCTAGAGGCCGCGGATCCGTGGCCGCATGATGTACGGCCACGGGAAGGGCACCTCGCCGAACGGCACCTCGATCACGGTCGGCTCATCTGAGCTCAGCGCCTCGCGCAGGCACGGGCGCAGCTCGTCTGGCGTGCTCGCCCGCACGCCTCGCACGCCGAACGAGTCGGCCAGCTTCACGAAGTCTGGGCTGGTGAGCTCACTGGCGATGACCCGGCCCTCGAACCGCTCGCGCTGGATCCGGCGCACGTTGCCGTAGGCGTGGTCGTTGAACACGATCGTCGTCAGCGGGATCCGGTGGTGGGCCGCGGTCGCCAGCTCATTGATCGTGAACAGCGCTCCCCCGTCGCCGACAATCGACAGCACGGGTACGTCACGCCGGGCATGCGCCGCGCCCAGCGCTGTCGCGAACCCGTAGCCGAGCGTGCCCTGATATCCGGCGGTGAGGAACGTCCTGGGCCGGTACACGTCAAACCCGAGCCAGGACACGTAACCGCACTGGGTCATCTCGTCGACGAAGACGCCCTCGGGCGGCAGTTCAGCCCGGATGGCGCCGAGCCAGCCGTACTGGGGCGCAAGGGCCTCGGCGGTCGCTGCCTCGGCATCGGCCCGGGCGACCTCGACTTCGCCACGCCATTCGGAGCGGTCGGCTTGTGTGGCGCCGAGCGCATCCGCGAGCAAGGGCAACGCGTCGGCAAGATCGGCATGAATGCCCGCCGTCGGCGGTCCGAAGCGGCCGATCTCATCGGCGTCGATGTCGACGTGGACGATCTTGAGGTCGTCGTCGACGCCCCACACCGACTGCTGCATGGCCATCCGGGTGCCCAGCCCGATCACCAGGTCGACCTGTGGCCAGAGCTGGTACGCAGTCGGCGTGGTGATGCTCAGCGGGTGATCCGAGGGCACCACGCCGCGCCCGCTGCGGAAGGCAACCACCGGTGATGACAGCCGCTCGGCGAGCTGTGTCACGTGCTCCGGGGAATCCTGGGCACCGCCGCCCACCACGATCATCGGCCGCTTCGCGCCGGTCATGAGCTGCGCCGCTTCAGCTATGGCTGCGGCGTCGGGCTCCGGGCCGGGGCGCACCGGCGCAACAAGATCATCAGATACGGATTCGGCGGCCGAGCTCCAGACGTCGGTCGGGACCTCCACCCCGATCGGTCCCCGGCGGCCCGAGCGCAGGGCGGTCATCGCACGCTGGAGCACGGCGTGAGCATCGGCGCCGTCGCTGATGCGCTCGGCGTGCCGGGTGAGCCGTTCCAGCACGCCCAACTGATCGGGCAGCTCGTGCAGGGCGCCGTACCCCCGGCCGATCCCCGCAGAGGGGATCTCGCTCACCAGGGCCAGCACCGGTGCGTTCGTGGCGTACGCCGTGCTGAGTGCCGCCGCAGTGTTCAGCAGGCCGGGCCCTGGCACTACGCAGAACGCCTGTGGCTGCCCGGTCGCCAGCGTAGCGCCGAGCGCCATGTAGGCGGCGCCCTGCTCGTGGCGGGTGTGGACCGGCGCCAGGGCGTCGCGGCGGTCGTACAGCGAGTTGAAGAACGGGTCGTTCTGCACCCCAGGCAGGCAGTACAGGTTGTCGAACCCGTTCGCGATGAGCGTCTCGACCGCCAAGCTCGCCACCGACTGCGTCATCTGGCTGTTCCCACTCGCCTATTCCCACTCGATGGTGCCGGGCGGCTTGGAGGTGATGTCGTAGACGACCCGGTTGACGCCCGGCACTTCGTTGACGATCCGTGACGAGATCGACTCGAGCAGATCATGGGGCAGGCGGGCCCAGTCGGCCGTCATCGCATCTTCGCTGGTGACCGCTCGCACGATGATCGGGCGGGCGTAGGTGCGCTCGTCGCCCATCACACCGACGCTGCGGATGTCGGCCAGCACGGCGAATCCCTGCCAGACCTCGCCGTCGAGGCCGGCCTTCGCAATCTCGTCTCGCACGATGACGTCGGCCGCTCGCACCGTTTCGACGGCCTCGGGTGTCACCTCGCCCACGATCCGGACGCCCAAGCCTGGCCCGGGGAACGGCTGGCGCTGCACGATCTCGGGCGGCAGGCCCAGCTCGGCCCCGACAGTCCGCACCTCGTCCTTGAACAGGTTCCGCAGCGGCTCCACCAGCTCGAAGGTCATGTCTTCGGGCAGCCCGCCCACGTTGTGGTGGCTCTTGATCTTCGCTGCGGTCGGCGAGCCCGATTCGATCACATCGGGGTACAGCGTCCCCTGCACCAGGAAGCGGGCGTCGGTGATGCCGCCCGCGGCGCGCTCGAAGATGCGCACGAACTTCTCGCCGATGATCTTGCGCTTGTCCTCGGGGTCGGTCACGCCGGCCAATGCCTCGAAGAACTCGTCAGCGGCCCGCTCATGGATCAGCTCGATGCCCTGCGTGCGCCGGAAGGTGTCGGTGACCTGCTCGCCCTCGCCGGCACGCATGAGTCCCGTGTCCACGAACACGCAGGTGAGCTGGCTGCCGATCGCTCGCTGTGTCAGCGCCGCGGCCACGGCGCTGTCCACCCCGCCCGACAGCCCGCAGATGGCCCGTGCACTGCCCACTTGGGCCCGGATGGCTTCGATGCTCTCGGCGATGACGTTGGCCATCGTCCACTCGGAGTTGATCTCGCAGATGCCGTGGAGGAACCGCTCGAGCTGGGCCTGCCCTCCTGGCGTGTGCGCGACTTCGGGGTGGTGCTGCACCCCGTAGAAGCGGCGCTGCCGGTCTTCAATGACCGCGGCAGGGCTGTCGGCAGTGGACGCCGTGACTGTGAAGCCCTCGGGCGGCTCGACCACCGCGTCGAAGTGCGACATCCACACCGGCTCGGTCGAGCCGACGCCGACGCCGGGATCGCCGAGCAGTTCGGAGGGCGCTCCGGCGTGCGTCATGGTGGTGCGGCCGTACTCGCCACGACCGCTGCGATCGACCTGCCCGCCCAAGTCTCGGGCCAGCAGCTGCGATCCGTAGCAGATGCCCAGGATGGGCACGCCCAGCTCATACACGCCGGGATCGATGCCCGGGGCGCCCTCAACGTGCACCGATGCCGGCCCGCCGCTGAAGATGATCGCCGCGGGCGAGCGCTCGGCCAGCTCCGCGGCAGTCGCCGTGTGGGGAACGATCTCGGAATAGACCTGCGCTTCACGCACCCGCCGGGCGATCAGCTGCGCATACTGCGCGCCGAAGTCCACCACCAAGACCGTTGGGTGGGCGACCGGGCCGGCCGCCGGCGAGTGTGGGGGCATAAGTCCGGCGCCGCAGCTGCGCCACGTTGGGGAAAACAACGAGGGTACCGCTGGGCCCCGGCGGCATTGCGGGATTTGGCAGCCAAGTGCCGCCCCACAACGACGCAGGGCCGGCGCGAACGCCGGCCCTGCGCCTGTTTGGGAGGAGGTGGAGCGGGGGCTACATCATCCCGGGCATGCCGCCCATGCCGCCGCCCATGGCAGCAGCAGCCGCAGCGGCAGCGGCGGGGTCAGCCTCCTCGGGCTTGTCGGTCACCAGCGTCTCGGTGGTGAGCAGCAGCGCCGCGATCGACGCCGCGTTCTGCAGCGCCGCTCGGGTCACCTTCGCCGGGTCGATGACGCCGGCCGACACCAGGTCCTCGAACTTGCCGGTGTCGGCATTGAAGCCCGTGTTGCCGTCGGCCTGCTCGATCTGCTGCACGATGACAGCGCCCTCGTAGCCGGCGTTCTGCGCGATCTGGCGGCTGGGGCCTTCCAGCGCACGATGCACCATGCGAGCCCCGGTGGCTTCGTCGCCCTCGAGGTCCAGCGCTGCCACCGCAGCACGAGCCCGCAGCAGCGCGGTGCCGCCGCCGGGCACGATGCCCTCTTCGATCGCGGCCCGGGTGGCCGACACCGCGTCCTCGATGCGGTGCTTCTTCTCCTTCAGCTCGACCTCGGTGGCCGCGCCGACCTGGATCACCGCCACACCGCCGGCCAGCTTCGCCAGCCGTTCCTGCAGCTTCTCGCGATCCCAGTCGGAATCGGTGTCGTCGATCTCGCGCTTGATCTGGACGACACGCCCTTCGACGTCGCCGCTGTCGCCGCCGCCCTCCACGATCGTGGTCTCGTCCTTGGTGATGATCACCTTGCGGGCGGTGCCCAGCAGGTCGAGCGTCGTGTTGTCGAGCTTCAGGCCGACCTCTTCGGAGATGACCTGGCCGCCGGTCAGGATCGCCATGTCGGCCAGCATCGCCTTGCGACGCTCACCGAAGCCAGGCGCCTTCACGGCCGCCGATGAGAACGTGCCGCGGATCTTGTTGACCACGAGCGTGGCCAGCGCCTCGCCCTCGACATCCTCGGCGATGATCACCAGGCCCTTGCCGGTCTGCATGACCTTCTCGAGCACCGGCACCATCTCGGCGACCGCGCCGATCTTGCCGTTCACGAACAGCAGGTACGGATCGTCAAAGACGGCTTCCTGGCGATCGGGATCGGTGACGAAGTACGGCGACAGGAAGCCCTTGTCGAACTGCATGCCCTCGGTGAATTCGAGGTCGACGCCGAACGTGTTGGACTCCTCCACCGAGATGACGCCGTCCTTGCCGACCTTGTCGAACGCCTCGGCAAGCGTCTCGCCGATCGTGGTGTCGGCTGAGGAGATGCCGGCAACGCTGGCGATCTTGTCCTTGTCGTCGGAGACGTCGGTCGACATGTCGACCATCTCGTCGACAGCGGCAGCCACAGCGGTCTCAATGCCCCGCTTGAGCTCCATCGGATTGGCACCGGCTGCCACGTTGCGCAGACCCTCACGGACCATGGCCTGGGCCAGCACGGTGGCGGTAGTGGTGCCGTCGCCGGCGACGTCGTTGGTCTTGGTGGCCACTTCCTTGACGAGCTGAGCACCCATGTTCTCGAACGGGTCGTCCAGCTCGATCTCGCGGGCGATGCTCACGCCGTCGTTGGTGATCGTGGGCGCCCCGAATGACTTCTCGAGCACGACATTGCGGCCCTTGGGCCCCAGGGTCACCTTGACCGCGTCGGCCAGCTTGTTGACGCCAGCCTCGAGGCCTCGCCGGGCCTCCTCGCTGAACTTCAGGATCTTCGGCATGTGTAGGTTCTCTTTCTTGTCGGCGCAGTCAGCGTCAGGCCACGATGGCCAGGACGTCGCGGGCGCTCAGGATGAGCAGGTCCTCGCCGGCCACGGTGATCTCGGTGCCGCCGTACTTGCTGTAGACGACGGTGTCGCCGACTCCGACATCCATCTGGATGATCTCGCCCGACTGGTCGGAACGCTTGCCGGGGCCGACCGCAAGTACCTCGCCCTGCTGGGGCTTTTCCTTGGCGGTGTCGGGGATGACCAGGCCGCTGGCGGTGGTCTCCTCCGCGTCGCTCGGACGCACGACGATGCGGTCCTCAAGTGGCTTCAGGTTCATGGTCGGAAGTGCCTCCTGTGGCGCTGTGCCCTGTCTGGGGCGTGTCATGGAACTGCCCGGCGGCACTTAGCACTCTCACCGGGCGAGTGCTAACGATACGAGCCTCAATACCCAGCCACAACCTTGCTGTTACGCAATTTGCGCCCGCTGCGGGGGCGGCAGGGCCCCCCTGCTCCGGGAATCCAGCAGGTTCCAACCTCGCAGGGGTTCCCGGCCGCCCCCGCAGCTAGTGCCTTTGTGTCTTCGGCCTGGGGTGCTCAGTCGAGGAAGTTGATGCGCAGGTTGGGATCGGCGCCGTCGTCGAGGTCGGAAGGACCGTCGCTGGCAAGCCGGTACCAGGCCGTCGCGGCGATCATGGCGGCGTTGTCGGTACACATGGCCCGGCTCGGCAGATAGGCGTTGAAGCCGTCTTCGGTGCAGATGTCGAGCGTTCGCTCGCGCAAGGCGCTGTTGGCCGCCACTCCGCCGGCCAGGCAGATACCCGCCGCCCCGACCTCATGGGCCGCTTTGCGGGCCTTGTGGGTGAGCACATCGGTCACGCAGGCCTGGAATGACGCCGCAACGTCGGCGGTCGCGACTTCGGGGTTGGCTCGAACCCAGTTGATGACCGCAGTCTTGATGCCCGAGAAGGAGAAGTCGTAGCCGTCGTCCAGCATGGCTCTCGTGAGCGGGACGGCAGTGGGGTCGCCCTCGGATGCCAGCCGGTCGATGACGGGACCGCCCGGGTAACCGAGTCCCAGGTAGCGGGCCACCTTGTCGAAGGCCTCCCCGGCGGCATCGTCGCGGGTGGCGCCCAGCAGGCGGTAGCGGCCATGCCCTTCAAACGAAATGAGCATGGTGTGCCCGCCCGAGACCAGCAGGGTGACCAGCGGGAACTGCACCTCGGCGTCGTGCTCGTCAAGCAGCGCTGCGTACAGGTGGGCTTCGTGGTGGTTGATGCCGATGTAAGGAACGTCCCACACGAGCGCGAGCGCCTTGGCTGCTGCCACGCCCACGAGCAGGCTGCCCACCAAGCCGGGACCGCAGGTGGCCGCCACCACGTCGATATCGCTGTCGGCGGCGCCGGCCTCGACCAGCGCCTCGGCCACGACGGGAGTGATGAGGGCTTCATGAGCGCGGCCCGCGATCTCGGGAACCACCCCGCCATAGCGGGCATGGAGATCCACCTGGCTGCTGACAATGCTGGAGCGCACGTTGCGGCCGTCGTCCACGACTGCTGCAGCCGTCTCGTCGCACGAGGTCTCGATGCCGAGGATGGTCGTCATGACACCCCCATGCCTGTGTTCATTGCGCCCTCGGTAATGCCGAGGGCCGTGCTCGATGCGCCCTCGGTAGAGCCGAGGGCCGTGCTCGATGCGCCCTCGGTAAGGCCGAGGGCCGTAGCGATGCCGCCCAGGCGTTCGCCGTGGGAGGGACTGTCGATGTCGTGGCACCACATCACCAACGCATCCTCTCGCTTTCCTCCAGGACCGCCCCGGTAGTAGTTCTTGCGGCTGCCGACGGGCGCATAGCCGAACCAGCGGTAGAGCCGCTGCGCCGCGGCGTTGCCCGAACGCACCTCCAGCGTCAGCGCTTCCAGCCCATCGATGCGCCTGGCCTCGCGGTGCAGCTCCAGCATCAGCCGTGCACCCACGCCGTGACCCTGGCAGTCCGGATGCACCGCCACGGAGGTGATGTGCCCTTCGCCGGCCACGATCATGAAGCCGCCGTAGCCGATGACGCCGGCGGGTCGTCCGTGTGAGCCCGGCGTGCAGGCCACGCGGTACACCCGCTCGCCGCCCCGCTGCAATTCGTCCAGGTACAGGGCCATCGACCACGGCCTCGGGTACACCAGCTTGTCGATACGTCGGATCTCGCGCAGATGCTTGCGACGCATCGGGACGATGATCGGCGCTGGACCGGAGGCAGCCGGTGCACGCCGCTGGCCAGCAGGCACTGCGGCATTGGACGCCGCCGGCATGGTCATGATCGCTCCCGCTGCTGCCAGTTGATGCGGGCGTCGGGGGCGCGCAGGTACATCGGCGCGATCTCGGACGGGCTGACGAACTCCTCGCGCAGCGCTCGCGCGTGCGCCAGCTCCACCAGGGCACCGGCGTTGGGATGGCGCAGCCCCTCCCGACCGATTTCCGCCCCCCGTACGGCGCCCAGCACCTCCGCGTATCGGTCGGCTCCGTCGCCCACGATCAGCGTTTCTGCGCCTGTTGCCATCAGCTGCGCAGCGACGTCGGCGGGCTGATCCACGGCCGGCGGGCTCATGAGCTGGATGCCCCCGGGTGCCCGCCGGTAGGTGGCGTAGAAGATCTCGCCCCGGCGAGCGTCCACGGTGGAGACGATGAGCCGATCGCTGAAGCGTGCCGGGAATGCCGCGAGGTCGAGGCTGGAGACGCCGATCATCGGGACCCGGCAGGCATGGGCGATGGACTTCGCGGTCGCCAGACCCACCCGCAGGCCGGTGAACAGGCCCGGGCCGACATCGACAGCCACCAGGCCGATCTGCGACAGCTTCATCTGCGCCTGCTCGCAGAGGAACTGGATCGCCGGCACGAGTGTCTCGGCGTGGCGCCGGTCGCGGGTGGTGTGGAACGAGGCGATGATGCCTTCGTGCCCGCCAATGGCCACGCCGACCTGGGGCGTCGCCGTCTCGATGCCGAGTACTAGCACTGCGCTGCCTCCGCGCAGTGGTGTACTAGCACTGCGCTGCCTCCGCGCAGTGATGTACTAGCACGGCGGCACCGGGAAGCTGTCGGCGAAATGCCACACCGCGGCGAGCGCATCGGCGCGGGCGTGCCAGCTCGAACCAACCAGGTCGGCCTCGAAGATTCGGATGTCGGGCGACTCGCCGGGGTCGGCAAGCCGGATGCGCACGCGCAGGAAGTCGCGTGGCAGCTCGCCGATCACTACCTCACCCCACTCCACGCACACCACCGCATCGTCATCCAGCAGCTCGGGCAGGTCCAGGTCGAGCACCTCGCCGAGGTTCTCCAACCGGTACACGTCGAGGTGGTGCAATCGCAGACGGCCCTCGTAACTCTGTGCCAGCGTGAAGGTTGGGCTGGTCACCGGCTCGGCAACCCCGAGCGCTGCCGCCAAGCCCTGCGTGAACACCGTCTTGCCAGCACCCAGATCGCCCGACAGCAGCAGCACATCGCCCGGGCGCAACAGCGGGACGAGTGCCGCCGCGACAGCTCGCGTCCCGTCGGCGCTCGTGGTGCGGAACCGCATAACGGAGCTTGTCTAGCGTGCTCTGCGATCAGCGAGACCGCAATGCGGCGAATCTGCCCGGCGGTAGACGCGAGGGACGCGCAGCGAGATTCCGGTGAGCACTTCGTAGGGACTGCGACCCGACCAATCGGCCAGATCGGTGATCGCAACACGCTCGTCGCCCTGGCGGCCGACGAGGGTGACCCGGTCTCCGTTGTAGGCGCTGCCATCGCCGATGTTGACCATCGTCTGATCCATGCAGACATGGCCCACCACGGGGTGCGGGGCTCCGTCGATGAGCACGTTTGCCGGCCCCTGCATTGGCCCCTGTTGCGGGCCCGTGCCCAGAGAGCGGGCGTAACCGTCGGCATACCCGACGGGCAGGGTGATCACCCGGGTCTGGCGGTCTGCGGTCCACGTGCTGCCGTAACCGACGGATGCTCCGCGCGGCACCACCTTGAAATAGACGACCTCGCTGTGCCAGCTCAGCACCGGTTCGGTCGGCAGGGCGGCGGCGATATCGGGTTTGGGAGCCACGCCGTACAGCACGATGCCCGGGCGAACACGGTCGAGGTGGGCCTCGGGCAGGCGGGCGATAGCCGCGGACGCCGCCATATGCCGGACGGGCGTGGGCAACGAGTGGCGTTCGTAGAAGCGCAGTGCCTCACTGAAGCGGTCGAGCTGCGTGCGCGCGTCGGACAGATCATCGCTGTCAGCATTGGCGAAGTGGCTGAATACACCCTCGACACGGACCGAGCGGCAGCGGAGCGATTCGGCGAACAGCTTGTCGGCGTTGTAGTGGTGAACGCCGATGCGCTCCATGCCGGTGTCGATCTTGAGATGCGCCCGGGCGGTGGTGCCCGCAGCCACCGCGGCGGCGTCGATCTGGCGCAGCTTGTCGATCGACGGGGCCGTGAGAATCAGGTTGTGGGCGAGGAACAGCGGAATCTGGCGCTCGACGGCACCGCCGAGTACATGGATGTCGGCCCTCACCCCGGCGCTGCGCAGGGCCAGCGCCTCCTCGACGTAGGCGACGGCCAGGCATGAGACCCCAGCTGCTTGCAGTGCGAGCCCGATCGGGGCGATGCCGTGACCGTAGGCGTTGGCCTTGACGACCGGCACCACCTCGGCCCCGCCGACATGTCGGCGGATCGCTGCCAGATTGCGGTCGAGCGCGTCGAGATCAATGTCGCACCAGGTAGGACGCATCTCCGATGCGTCGGTTGGATCCAGTCGCATCTCGGATGCGTCAGTTGAACCGAGCCGCATCTCCGAAGCGTCCGTCATGTGCTGCTCGTTTCGGCACCGGCGGCAGCGAGGCCAGCTCGCACCGCCCCCAGCAGCTCCACCTGGTGCATCGCAGTCAGCGGCGTGAGGCCTGCGGCCGGATCATGACCGCCGAAGGTGGCGGTGCGACCGTGCCAGTGCGCAGCAGCGGCGGTCCCCAACAGCACGGCGTCGGGTTCGGTCGCGCCGGCGGACAGGACTGCGGCGATCACCCCCGAGAGCACGTCGCCCGATCCAGCGGTCGCCAAGCGCGCCGTCCCCGACGCGGCCGCCAGCACAGCGGCCGACGGCGCGCTGGTGTTGGCGGCAGCTCTGGCGGCCACGAGCGTCGTCGGTCCTTTCAGCAGGACAACGGCATTGAATTCGTCCGCTGCACGTCGCACTGCAGAGAACCGATCGGCTGCGGGCGGGTCGCCCGTGAGCTTGGCGAACTCTCCGTCATGGGGTGTGAGGACGGTCGGCGCGGTGCGTTCATGCAGGCACTCGGGATGCTCCGCCAGTGCCGTGAGGCCATCGGCGTCGACAACCAGCGGCACCGGACAGTCAGCAATAAAGCGAGCCGCTTGCGCCAAGGCGGTGGGGTCGGCGCCGATCCCAGGTCCGATGACGGCAGCGTCGAAGCGTTTGATGCCGTCGAGCGCGGGATCGGCCCAATCCCCGGGCCGGAGGTCGCGCGCCACCGCCTCGGTCGGTCGAGCGACATCGGCCGCTCGCACTCCCGGTGAGCTGACCACAACCATGCCGGCGCCCGCTTGCTGGGCGGCCGCGCACACGAGATGTCCGGCGCCGCGCATCTGGGGCGAGCCTGCAATGACCCGCACGGCCCGGCGCCACTTGTGGGCCGCCGGCTCAGCGGACGGCAACGCGGCATCAGCATCGGCATCGGTCACCAGCCACGACACCGCCCCGCTGGCGTCCAACCCGATCGGGGCGAGTTCCACCTCGCCAGCGGCGGCCGCTCCAGGATGCAGCAGCAGGCCCGGCTTCAGTGCGCCGAAGGTGACGGTGACGGCGGCGGGCCAGCAACCGTGGTCCTCACCGGTCAGCGCGTCGATGCCGGAGGGAATGTCGACCGCAAGCACGGGCGCCGCCGGTGTTCGGCCCGCACCCCATGACCCGCGCAGCCCGGTCCCGTACGCCGCGTCGATGACGAGGTCCCACGTCGCTGATGCAGGCGATGCAGTGTCGGCCGTGGCAACGAGCTCGAGCGCCTCAGGTGGCGTCACGACTCGGCAGCGCACGCCCCATCGCTCCAGCGCCGCCGCTGCGACCCGCCCGTCTGCGCCGTTGTTCCCCTTGCCGGCGGCCACGAGCACCCGCCGCCCGTACGTGCCGCCCATCATCCGTCGGGCTGCGACGGCCACGGCTGCGCCGGCACGCGCCACCAGCACATCGGTGCCTTCGGGCGCGGCCGCGTCGATAGCCGCCATCTCAGCCGGCGTCACGATCGGGATCACCGTGTCGCTCCGGGCCTATTGCGCCAGCACCATGGCGGCTGCCACCGAATCGGTGTGGGTGAGCGTCACCTGCCATTCAGACAGGCCTGCTGCTGCCGCCCGCTCGGCCGCAAGGCCCCGAAGCACCAGTTCGGGTCGGCCGCCGGGATGGCGTGCCACTTCTATGTCCCGGAACTTGCATGCACCCAGGCCGATGCCCAATACCTTCATCACCGCCTCCTTCGCAGCGAATCTGGCGGCGAGGCGGGTGTCGGGATCGACCGTCCCCATGGCGTAGGCGAGCTCGGCAGGGGTGAACAGGCGGGCGCGCATGCCGCTGCGCCGTTCAAGCACTGCGGCGAATCGCTGGACGTCCACCATGTCGAGCCCGATCGAAGTGCTCACGCTCCCAGCCAATGCTCGGCGAGCACATAGACCGGTCGGGTCAGCAGATCGAAGACGTCGAGCGTGCCGAGCAGATCGTCGCGGAACCATGGCAGCGTCTCAGTGACTGCGTCTGCGAGCGCCCCGTAGCGACCGCGGTAGCCCATGAGCACTGCTCGCATCGCAGGCGCACGCAGCCGCTCGACGAAGCGGCAATGCAGCAACGTGAGCCCGGTGGTCGTTCCGTCCTTGGTCTCGGGAATATGGAGCACCGTGCGCCCGTCGCGGCCGCGGGCCACGGTGACCTCCCGCTCGTAGGCGGCACGGTGCTTGCTGCCGCGCAGCTGCGGGTTGGTCACGGTGCGCGACTCGATGCCGAGCGCAGTGCCGCCGCGGTCGGTCAACCAGATCGTGATCTCCGGGCTGCTGGCCGATGCCACCTGGCCCTCGATGCGGTATCGCGACCAGCCGGTGACCTCGGCCACCGCCGGGTCGAGCGCTGCCAGCGTGCGCAGGGCCGCATACGACAGCCGATCCCTCGGTGCCCCGGCTTCGAGCGCTGCTGCCACCAGCATCGAGTCGAGCAGCGTCTCGTCGGCACGCGAGATGCCGACGGTAACGGTCTTGGCCTGGTGCTTGATCGTGTCGACTGGTCGGGTGAGCTCGTCGATGGCGATATTCAGCGCATCGGTGAAGTCGTCGATGACCACCGAAGGCAGCCCCACCTTGCCGATGTCCGCCTGGTACATCTCCAGCGGCGTCATGCCCACTGCGTACCGCAGCACCGCTCCCAGGCGAGCCGCGCTGCCCGCCCGCAGGTGCCCGTCGTAGCTGCCCGCACGCACGCCGTCACGGAAGCGATTGGCTGGGGCGCGCAGGCGCTCGGCCAGCACCGCCAGCAGGTCCCCCTCGCGGCCGGGGGCGGTGAGCGATGCGTCAGTGCTGCCGGCAGTCGCAAGCAGCGATTCGTCGCGGCCACCAGCCGCGAGCAAGGATTCGGTGCTGGCACGCATCTCGCGCAACGGATCGGCCAGAGCGTCGATGGTCAGCGCCGCCTCGTAGCCGTACAGATGACCAGCAGCAGCGGCCAGCATGAAGTCCACCGCCGGATGCACCGCGGGGACTTCCAGCAACTCCGCCGCAGCATCGAAGCGGCCGGTGCCGGCAGAGGCCACCACAATGGGAGTCGCCCGGTGTGCCCGGTAGATCGCCACTTCCTTCGCGGCGTCGTCGGCGACTGATCCGGTGAGGCCCGTCGCGCACACCCAGATGAGCGGCTCGCACGAGAGGTCGATGTGCTTCTTGTCCTCTGTCCCATCTTCGGCGACGGCGTGGTAGCAGACCTCGGACAGCTTGATGCGAATCTCACGGGATGCGATCCGGTTGGCGCCGTTGCCCACCACGGCCCAGTGGCGGTGGGCGCCCACGTGGCGCCGGGCGATTCGGGCGATCTCGTCGTGTGATGCGAGCACCGATTCGAGGGCGGCGGGCAGCTTGAGCAGCGCGCCCAGCAGATCGCTGATGGCACCGCTCGTCGCGGCATCGTCGGATCGGATCTCGGCAGCGATGGCGGAAGCGAGCAGCGCACACGCCGCGACCTGTGCGTAGAAGGCCTTGGTGGACGCGACCGACATCTCGACATCGCGGCCGTCGGAGGTGTAGAGGACGCCGTCGGCCCGGTCGGTCAGGTCGCTGCCGCGCCGGTTGACGATGGCGATCACGGCCGCACCCCGGGCGCGGGCGAGATCGACCGTGCGGTTGGTATCGGTGGTGGTGCCGGACTGGCTGACAGCAACGACCAACGTGTCGGAGAGGTCGGCGTGCAAGCCGAAACCGCTGAACTCGGTGGCCAGGGGTGCCGTCACCTCCACGCTGCGCAGCGTGCGCGAGGGCGCCAGCAGGGTCTCGACAAAGTGCGGTAGCGATGACGCCGCGGCTGCCGCTGTGCCCTGGCCGATGGCGACGATGCGGCGGATGGAGCCGTCCCGCAGCCGGGCTCGGACATCGGCAGGCAGGGAGTCGGGTCCAAGCCGGGCGTGCCGCAGCGGGGCGGGTGTGGCTGTGTCAATGCGGCCACCCAATGCGGCCGTGTCAATGCGGCCACGCAATGTGGCCGAGTCAATGCGGCCACGCAATGTGGCCCGCAGCGACCGGGGGGCCTCGCCGATCTCCTTCAGCAGGAAGTGCGGGTAGTCGCCCCGGTCGATGTCCCGGGTGGTGACCTCGGCTGTGACGATGTCACCGGCTTCTACGGGCAACTCCGTGCCGTCGTAGGAGAGGCGGCGCAGCGCGGTGAGCTCGGCCGCCGCGCCGGCGGGCGTGCCGACCAGCATGATCTGGCCGCGACTGCCCACGGGGTTCGCCGGGTCGGACGGTGTCTCTCCGTCGAGGCGGACGTACTCGCGACATTCCTCGACCAAGCCGTACGGCTCGCTCGCGACGACATATGCCGGGCCTGTTGCCCCCACATACAGCGCCTGCCCGCTGCCCCGCAGTGCCAGCGCCACCACGTCGGGCGTCGCGGAGACATGCGCCGCTATCGCCACTGAGCCCTCGAAGCTGCTGACGGCATCAGCGAAGGCTCGCCGCAGCTGCTCCGACCCAGCGGTGGGGCGCTCGCCATTCGAGCTTGCGGCGAGCGCCTGGCGCAGCATCGTCGGGATGACCTTGGCGTCAGTGGTGATCTCGGGCGCAATCCGAAGACGTCGCTGCGCAATCAGGTCGGCGTAGTTGTCGACATCACCGTTGAGCACAGCGGCGATGTGCGCGACGTCGCCGCCATCCGTGGCTGATGCAGAGGGATCCCATGCATCGAGGGGATGGGTGTTGGGCACCGAGACAATGCCGATGCTGGCCCACCGGGTGTGGCCCAGCACGACCGTCTCGGCGCCGTCGGCACACAGAGCCCAGCGCAGCAAGCTGTCCTGGCAGATCTGCGATCTCAGTGCGGCCGTGTTGTCGCCGAGCTCTCCGATTTCCGACGCCGTCTTGTACACGAACGCCAACCCGTTGCCAGTGTCCCGCGCCGCACCGGCACCGAAGAGCGGATCGGTGAGCCGTCCGCCGTGCGCGCCGCCGGCACCGGGGTCAAGACGCGCCCCGTGAACGAATACCTGCAGCCCGGCCGAGTCCCGCCCTCGAACTTCGAGGCGGTCGAGTGCGGACAACGCCACCTGGATCGACCAGAGCCCGCCCACGGCTGCCGCCGGAGGCGTGCCACCCCAGAGCCCGATCACTTCCCGCGCCGTCCGCAGACGGTCCCGGCGCAACGCGAATGCGTGGTCCTTCAGCTCACTCAGGCAGGCATTGACGCGCTCGATGCGGGCGTTCTCGCCACCGGGCAGCACATCGCCGGCATCAACTGCCCGGTCGATGTCGTCGACGAGTGCACCCACCGTTGCCAACGCGGTCTCGATGTCGAGCACACACTTGGCGTCGGATACCAGCAGGCGGACTCCGGGCAACGATCGCAGCGCCTCGTCGGCGTCTCGCAGCACCGTGGCCGCGGCATCAAGCCGCTCGAGGGGATCGCGACCGCCGAAAGGAGCGTCGGAGCTGCCCCCGGAGGCTGCGGCGGTGAGCAGGTCGGCGGCGTCATGCAGCCGCGGGACAACCGCAGAGGCCTCCAGCGCACCCCGGTCGTCTCGGCGGCCGACGACGGCCACAATCCCGCACACAACAGCGAGGGTACCGAGCACCCGACGGCCAGTCGGCCCGGTCAACAGCCGCCGGCGGCGGGGGTGGGGGTTGCGTGATTAGATATATGAACCTGCTCACAAATTGGGGGTATCGCCATGGCAATCACGGGAGTCATGCGAGCTGGCTACGTCCAGATCCGCGCCACCGACATGGAAGGGTCAATCGTCCACTACCGGGATCGAGTCGGCCTCAGCCATGTCGGGACCGGCGATGACGGCCGCGCCTACTTCAAGGCGTACGACGAGTTCGACCATCACAGCGTCATCCTGCGGCCAGCCGATTCGCCCGGCATGGACTTCATGGGTTTCAAGGTGCGCAACGACGCCGATCTGAGCGAGCTGACCGACAAGCTCTACGCACACGGTGTCGAGGTGGACCACCTCGAGCCCGGCTCACAGCCGGGGCTCGGCCGTGTGGTCAGCTTCCAGATCCCGGCGGGACACACCATCCATCTCTATGCCGAGATGGCCATCGCCGACAAGACGCCTCCAACGCACAACCCCGATGTGTGGGATGAGGAGCCCCGCGGCATGCGGGCCACCCGCATGGACCACTGCCTGCTGTACGGGCCGAACATCGCCGAGACGGTGGAACTGTTCACCGAGGTGTTGGGCTTCGAAGTGTCCGAGGTTGTCGTGGCGCCGGACGGTTCCTATGTCGCACCCTTCCTGACCTGTGCCAGCAAGGCCCACGATGTGGCGTTCGTCGCCGCGGAGGAACCGGGCATCTTCCACCACGTGTCGTTCTTCCTCGAGAGCTGGAACGACGTGGCGCACGCCGGCGACGTCATGAGCCGGTATGACATCCCGGTCGACATCGGCCCGACCCGCCACGGCATCACCCGCGGCCAGACCATCTACTTCTGGGATCCGTCCGGCAACCGAAACGAGGTGTTCGCCGGCGGGTACATCTACTTCCCCGATGTGCCTCAGCGGACCTGGGATGCCGAGCAGCTCGGCAAGGGTGTGTTCTACGTCGACCGCCGGCTCAACGAGGCGTTCCTGAACGTCTACACCTGATCCACGATCACGTCGGCGAGACGGTCCACCAGATCCGCTGCCTCGCTCTCGGTCGGCGCCTCGACCATGATGCGGATGACCGGTTCGGTGCCACTGGCACGCACCAGCACCCGCACATCCGGACCTGCGCCGGCGGCGATGCCATCGACTGCACGCTGAATCTCATCGGTGAGCGATCGTGAGCTCCCCGGCACGCTGCGGAGCACCTGCGGGGCGACCTGCATTGCTTGCGACGCAAGTTCGGCGCTCGTGAGCGCCGGACCATGGGACACAGCGGCGCTCGTGCGCGCCGGACCATCGGACACAGCGGCGCTCGTGCGCGACACCGCGCCTGCGGCGCGCCGGGCAACGAGGTCGGCAAGGTGGACAGCGCTGCGCAGACCGTCGCCGGTGGTGGCTTCGTGCCGGAAGACGACGTGGCCTGACTGCTCGCCGCCGAGACGGTGACCGCCTGTTTCCAGTGCTTCGAGCACCGCCCGGTCCCCCACTGCGGTGGTGACCACGTCGATGCCGGCTGCGGCCATCGCCCGCCGCAACCCCAGGTTGGACATGACCGTCACGACCAGCGTGTCGCCGGCCAGCAGGCCCCGCTCAGCCAGGTCGACCGCGAACAGCGCCATCTGGCGATCGCCGTCGATGACCTGCCCCTCGCTGTCCACCGCAATCAGCCGGTCGCCGTCGCCGTCGAAGGCCAAGCCCAGATCCGCGCTCACATCGAGCACTGCCGCCCCGAGCGCGCCAGGGTTCACCGATCCGCAGCCGTCGTTGATGTTGCGACCGTCGGGTTCGCAGAACAGTGCAGTGACCTGCGCGCCCAGCCGCTGCAGCACTGCGGGTGCCAGCGATGCGCTCGCACCGTTCGCGCCGTCCAGCACCAGGTGCAGGCCGTCGAGCGTGCGGCCGTCGATGGCGGCGCGCAGCGAATGCTCATAGGCATCCAGCATTCGGGCTGTCGCGTTCGGCGAGACCACCTGAGCTGCAACAGCGTCGATAACGGGCTCAACGTCGGTTCGGCGTGCGATCTCAACCGCCGACGGTCGGTCGCCGTGCGTCAGTCGCAGATCGTCGAGACACCCCGCGACGCCAGCCTGCTCGGCATCGCTGAGCTTGGTGCCGCCCGCCGCGAACAGCTTGACACCGTTGTCCTGCCACGGATTGTGGGATGCCGAGACCATGGCGCCGGCTGTGTCGAGGTGCTGGGCTGCGAATGCCACGACCGGCGTGGGCACGATACCGAGATCGATGACCTCAGCTCCGGTCGCTCGCAGGCCGGCAACGAGCGCTCGTGCCAGCGCGAGACCCGATTCGCGTGTGTCGCGGCCAACCGCCCAGCGCGCAGCATCATTGTTTGCAAACAGCGCCCGGTTCGCCGCGCGTCCGAGCGCGTGCACAACAACCTCGTCGATCTCGTCGAAGGCCCGCCCTCGAACGCCGTCGGTTCCGAAGGTGGGTTCCACGCCGGTTTAGCGCTTGGAATACTGGGGCGCCTTGCGGGCCTTCTTGAGGCCGTACTTCTTGGATTCCTTCTTGCGGTCGTCGCGATGCAGCAGGCCGGCCGACTTCAGCGTCGGCCGCACCTCAGGGTCGAGCACCAGCAGCGAGCGGGCAATGCCCAAGCGCAACGCGCCGGCTTGACCTGCAACCCCGCCGCCGTCCACGGTGGCGCTGACGTCGTAGCTCGCGGCGGTTTCTGTGAGCCGCAGCGGTTCGGTGATCTCCATGCGGTGCACCGACGACGTGAAGTACTCGTCGAATGGGCGACCATTCACCGAGATGTTGCCGCTGCCGGGCAGGAACCTCACCCGTGCAACGGCACGCTTGCGGCGGCCAGTGGTCTGCGTCAGCGGAACGGGCACGAAATCGGAATCTTTCTTGTCGGGTGTGGCGTAGCGGCTACGGCGCGCGGAAGGGTGCCTCAGCGCGCCATGGCATCGGGCAGCGACAGCGGCTGGGGCTGCTGAGCGGCGTGGGGGTGGTCGGGCCCGGCGTACACCTTCAACTTGCGCAGCTGCGCACGGCCCAGACGGTTGTGCGGCAGCATGCCGCGGATGGTGCGCCGCACCGCGTCGGCCGGCCGGCGGGCCAGCAGATCGCCGTACTTCTCGCTGTGCAGACCGCCGGGGTAACCCGAGTGGCGGTGCACGAGCTTCTTCGTGGCTTTGTCACCGGTCAGCACCACCTTGTCGGCGTTCACCACGACAACGTGGTCACCGCCGTCGATGTAGGGGGCGAAGGTCGGCTTGTGCTTGCCACGCAGGATCTTGGCGACCTCGGTCGCCATGCGGCCCAGCACCATGCCCTCGGCATCGACAACGAACCACGAGCGCTCGATTTCAGATGCTTTGGGGGCATAGGTGCGCACGCTGGAACTCCGACGGGAATCGACTGCGAGACAGGCCCCAAGAGGCTACCGGCGGTCAGCCAGTTGCCGTCACCGGAACCGTGTCGCGCCCGGCCCGCAACAGGGTTCCCGGTCGCGCATCGGTGAACTCGCCGCCGCTGACGGCGACCTCGCCGTTGATCAGCACTGTGTCGATGCCGTCGGCCTCGCCATAGAGGCGCCATGCGCCGCCGGGCAGGTCCTCGCGCACCTCGATCGGCTTCGGCGCCACCGCGTCGGGGTCGAACACCACGATGTCGGCATGGCAGCCCTCCGCAAGGCGGCCGCGGTCCGCGAGGCCGTACAGGCGGGCAGGAACGTCGGTGAGCTTGTGTATGGCATCTTCCAGCTCGAGCATCCGGCGGTCACGGGCTGCGGCCAGCAGGTAGGTCGAGTAGTTGAACGTGGCCAGGAAGTCGAGGTGCGCGCCCGCGTCCGACGCGCCGATCACGCAGCGGTCGTCATTCCAGAGCTCCTGGCGCAGCGCCCAGCTGTCTTCGTCGTCACCAGCGGCGCGCGGGTACAGGCCGGTCTTGAGGTCGTCGGCCACCACCAGATCGCACAGCGCATCCCATGGCGTGATGCCCTGCTCGTCGGCAATCTCACCGATCGTGCGGCCTTCGAAGTGCGTGAGCTCGGGCTTGGTGACCTCGCCGACCGTGAGACGCTCCCAGCGGGCCACGCCCCGGAACGCGCTCGGCTGCTGGGCAAGATCATTCAGCTCGGCGCGGCGCTGCGGATCGGCCAGCAGCTGCATCTTCTCTGCAGGCGGCAGCGCCATTGGCTCCGCCCAGCCGTGCAGCGTGTCGAGCAGGAATCCGCTTTCGAAGCACAGCCGGCTGACCGCAGGCATCGGCGCGGTCAGCGCGAGCACGCGCCCGCCCTGGCGAGCCGCGAAGTTGCTGGCCTCGAGCTTCTGGGCGATGACATCTCGATGCCGCCCGTTGGCGAAGATCACGTTCCAGTTGAGCGGCCGGTCAGCAGCCACCGACATGTCGGCGAGCAGCTGGTACACGTCGGTGTCAAAGCGCTCGATGGTCGGGATGAACTCGAGCGCCACCGCCGGGCTCGATCGCAGCACCGAACACAGCTCGATCAGCTCGCTGGTGGAGGCGTGACGCGAGGGCACAGCCTCACCGGCGGCGTCGTTGTGCGTCTTGGCCCACGATGAGCTGAAGCCCAGCCCGCCGGCGGCGATGCTCTCGGCCAGCAGCTGCTTCATGGCCTCGAGCTCGTCGGGCGTGGCCTCGTAGCCCACCGAGCGCTCCCCCATCACGATCCGGCGCAGCGCGCAATGTCCCACCAGGAACCCGGCGTTGGGCATCAGCGTGCCGTCGATCGAGTCGAGGTACTCGCCGAAGCTCCTCCAGTCCCACGGGACGCCCTCTTGCAGCGATTCGAGCGGCATGCCCTCCACCCGGGCCAGCATCCGCATCAGGTAGTCGCCGTGGTCGGGCTCCAGCGGGGCGATGGTGAAGCCGCAGTTGCCGCCGATCACCGTGGTCACGCCGTGCAATGGCGACGGAGACAGGGTGGTGTCCCAGAAGACCTGGGCGTCGAAGTGCGTGTGGATGTCGACGAAGCCGGGCGCGACGACTTTGCCGGAGGCGTCGATGGTGCGCTTGGCTGCGCCGGCAGCCTGCGTGGCCTCGTCGCCGACGGCCACGATGCGCCCACCGGAGATGCCGACATCTCCCTGGACCCGTGGAGCCCCCGTGCCGTCGATGATCGTGCCGCCCGCAATCCTGGTATCGAGCATCTGCCGTGTCCCCCTGTGACCTGACTGATGCGGCCGAGCGGAAATCTGCCCGTACCGCACCGCTGCCTGCGAAGTTACCGTGCCAGCAGTGAACGAGCATGAGGCCCGCAGCAGCAGCGGGCAGCGGACGGTGCGGCTGGATCTGTCGTACCGCGGCACCGGCTTTCGCGGCTTCGCCGCCAATGAAGGCGTGCGCACGGTGGCCGGCGTGCTGAACGCTGCGCTGGAGCGCATCCTGGGCGAGGCGCCCGTGCTGACGGTGGCCGGCCGCACCGACGCGGGCGTGCACGCCACCGCACAGGTCGTGTCGTTCCAGGTCGGCGGCGAGGGACTTCGCCGCATCGCCGGCGAACAGCCGGAGAACCGGCTGGGTCGCCTGGCGTCCTCGCTCAACCGCATGCTGTACCCGGAGATCGCGGTGACGGCGACGTCATTCGCTGAGGACGGATTCGACGCACGTCACTCGGCCGTCGCTCGTGCGTATGAGTACCGCATCCGCAACGCCGCCCATCCCGATCCTCGCTGTGCCGATCTCGAATGGCATGTTGCCGCGCCGCTCGACATCGGCGAGATGAATGCTGCGGCAGGCCACTTCGTGGGCGAGCACGACTTCACCTCGTTCTGCCGCCGGCCGAAGGACCGGCCCGATGCCTCGCTGGTGCGCACCGTGTCGGCGGCCTGCTGGTCTGGCGAAGGCACCGATCTGCTGTTCGAGATCGAAGCGAACGCCTTCTGCCACCAGATGGTGCGGGCCATCGTGGGCCAGTGCGTGGCGGTGGGGCGCGGCGACCGCGGCGCCGGCGATGTGCCTGCCGTGCTGGCTGCGCGCAACCGGGATGCGGCAGCGCCGATCGCACCGCCGCACGGGCTGACCCTTGTCGCGGTCCGCTACCCGGCGGTGGCGACTCGCTGACGCGCCAGCCGCGTCAGAAGCTGTTTGCCGACCAGGTCCCGACGCACGGCCAACTACCCGGCTGTTCGGTCAGCCCTCGGAGCGGAACACCTCGATGCGGTTGTCGAGGTTGAACCACAGCGCGATGTGCTCTTGGACATCGGCGGCCGTGATCTGTTCGAGCGCTGCGCGTCGCTGAGCGGGCGTGCCGACGTTGCTGTCATCGGCGTGATGGCGCCGCAGGAGCGGGTTGACGATCGCCGAGTTCGACTCGAGCACGTAGTTGTCCCGAGTCACCGAGATCGCCTGCTGCAGGTCGCGATCGGTGGGACCGTCGGCGATCAACTCGGTGAGTATCTCCACGATGGTGGCGTGACTGGTATCGAGCCCATCCGACGGCCCGGTGGCGCTGATGCGCGCCGTCCATTTGCCCGTGGCATCGTCGGGCGAGACCGACGACCCGACCGAGTAGGTGTCACCGAGTTGCTCTCGTACCCGGCCGTCGAGCAGGTCATTGATGACCGCTGCGGTCACGTCGGCGAGGACGAGCGTCTTCGTGGTGAGCGCTGTCTGCGCACCGAACACGATGTCGAGACCCGCCGAGCCCGAGTCGGCCTCGACTGGGATCGTGATGGGCTCGACGCCCGACGGGAAGCCCGGGTTGTGGTCGGTGAACGTGTCGTCGGCGCCGGCGGGCAGTGTGCCGATGTAGCGCGCTGCCAAGTCCGCCACTGTGGCCCGGTCGATGTCGCCGACAACGGCCACCAAGAGATCGTCCACATCGCTCAGCCGGGCCTGATACAGGCCGAGCAGCGACTCCGGGGTGGTGGCGTCGATCTGATCCTGGGTGGCGATGAACTGGTACCAGGGGCTGCCCTGGTACAGCGCGTCCAGCAGGGCCAGCTCGGAGATCCACTGCGGGAAGGTCTCGGCGTTCGCCAGCCGCGTCTGCATCGCTTGGATCTGCTCGTTGGTCGCCACCTCGGTGATACGCGGCTCGGTGACGTACAGGTGCAACAGAGCGAACAGCGCTTCGAGGTCGTCCGCCCCGGTGCCACCCGAGAACCCTTCGGAATACTGAGCAATGAATGGGCTCACCCTCGCCGTGGTCGTGGCCAGGTACTCGTCGAGCTGCGTGGCGGTCGCGTCACCGACGCCGCTCGAAGCGACCGCGCCGACTGCGTGACGCACCAGGGCCGAGTCGCCGACCGCCAGCGATGACCAGCCGCCGAGACTCTCCGCCACGACCGACACTTCGCCTGCGGCGATGTCCGATGGCACAAACACCACGGTGGCGCCGTTGGGGAACTCCCATTCATAGGCATCGTCGAACAGGTCGAGTGGGCCTTCGGCAGCAAAGGCAGCCGGATCCGGCCGTGTCATCAGCGTGCCGATGGCCTCTTGAGCTTCCGGCGGTGCCAGCGGAACGGCCGCATCCACTGCGGCACGCAGCTCCACCGCGGCCGGCACATCCGCCGGGTCGGGTCCAATCGACACCACCAGCGGCGGCGCGATCTGCAGGAGCCAGCGCAGATGTGCAGTGAGCTCTTCGACCGTGTACGAGTCGAGCAGCGCGCTCAATCGGGCCACGCGGTCCTCGGTCGAGGAGATATCGGTGCCGCTCAGATAATGCGCTGCATAGCCGAACGAGTACTCCCGGTCCTGCCGGGTCTCGTCGCTCTCGAGCTGGAACTCGAGCGAGGTGCGGAACGCACTCACGGCTTGGTCGAGCTCGGCCTCGGTGAATCCGAAGTGGGCCGCGCCATGCACCACCGAGATGTAGTCGGTGGTCGCCTGGTTCAGATCGGGGCCTTGATAGTTCGTGCCGTACAGGCGCAGGCCGCGTGCGGCGGGAAACGCGCTGAAGTGCGGCTCGGTGGCCTGCGACAGCTGCCCGGCTTGGAAAGCGGCATCCAGCCGGATGTCGAGCATGCGGGCGATCAGGCTCTCCATGAACCGCAGCCGCTCGCCCCCGACGGTGCCTTCAGGCCATGCGGGCAGCTGCCAGTCCAGCGAGATGTAGATCGGGCCGTGGTCGGGATGCGTGACCACATCGGTCACGGGCTCGTCCACGAAGTCTGCGATGAACGCAGACCGGTCGGGCTGCGGCGGTGCCGTCGGCGTGCGCGGCGTCAGCTCGGCGAAGTAGTGCTCCACCAGCGTCTCCATCTCCGAGACGGGCAGGTCGCCCACCACTACCACGGCCATGTTGTCGGGGCGGTACCAGGTGTCGTAGAACTCGCGCAAGACCTCCGCGGTCATGGACTCATTGGATTCCTCGCTGCCGCCGACGAGCATGCCCTCATAGACGGTGCCCGAGTAGTAGATGGCGTCGAGGAAATTCGAGATCCTTCCCGACGCCGACTCATCGCGCAGGCGGTATTCGTCCTGGACGATCCCTCGCTCAGCATCGACATCGGCGGGCAGCAGCGTGGCCGCTGATGCCCATTCGGACAGCACCGTGAAGCCGAGGCCGATTGCGCCGGGATGGTCGAGCTTGAAGTCGAGGATGTAGACGGTCTCATCGGGGCTGGTGTACGCGTTCAGATCGGGCCCGAAATCGGTGCCGAAGTCGCGCAGCACCTGGAGCAGCTCGTTCTTGGAGAAGCGCTCGGTTCCGTTGAACATCATGTGTTCCAGGAAATGAGCGGCACCCTCTGCGCCATCGGGGTCAAGCACGGCCCCTGCATTGACGACCAAGTGCATCATGATCGACTTGCCCGGTGAGTCGTTCGAGCGCACGTAGTAGGTCAGGCCGTTGGCAAGCTCGCCGATCACGACGTCCGGGTCGACTGGCAGCGGGGTCGGATCCGGGTCGCCGGGTTCGTAGTCGTTGAATTCGCCCAGATCAACCGGCTCGCCAATCGGCTCGGCAACCGCCTCATCTGCAGGCTCGGGCTCGTCGTCGGGTTCCGGCTCGGCCGCTGGTTCAGACTCATCTGCGGGATCGGGCTCGTCGACGGTCTCGACGGCCTCCGCGTCGTCGTGGACTTCTGCCACCTCCTCGTCGGCCGCATCAGGCTCAACGATCGCGTCGTTGTCGTCGGGGGCACAAGCTGTCGCCACCAAGGCAGCTGCAAACAGCAGTGCGAGAAGTCGGCGCCAAGGGGCTGGACTCATCGAAGAACTCGCTTTCCGGCCGGCAGCATGCGGCACTTTACGGTACTCGCGGATTCCCGGCCAGCGTCATCACCAAAAATGACGAATGCTCATGCACACTCCGAGTGCTCGAAGTTGCTCCGCTAGCTGATCCGGCGACCCCGCGCACTCCTCGATGCTGCCGAAGTTCTGGCTTCCGCTGGCATACTCGCCCGGGCCTTCGACCGCGTGGTGCTCAGATGACGATCCAGCTGCCAGACCTTCCGTACGCACCCGATGCGCTCTCGCCGCACGTCAGCGAGCGCACCATCAGCTTCCACTACGGCAAGCACCACGCCGGCTACGTGCGGACGGTGAACGACAGGATTGCAGGCACGCCCGACGAGGGCCGCTCGCTCGAAGACCTCGTGTGCTCGCTGCCAGCGGGCGGGTTGTTCAACGCAGCAGCCCAGACGTGGAATCACAACTTCTACTGGCAGTCCATGTCCCCCGGCGGCGGTGAGCCCGACAGCGATCTCGCCGCAGCACTGGCCGCGAGCTTCGACAGCGTCGACACCTTCCGGGCCGAGTTCGCCGCCGGGGCGGTGGGGAACTTCGCTTCGGGCTGGGGCTGGCTGGTGTTTGACGGTTCCGGCGGCAACGGAGGGGGCTCGTTGCGGATCATCCAGACCGACGATGCCCAGACACCCGTGACTGACGGCCTGACGCCGCTGCTGGTGATCGACGTGTGGGAGCACGCCTACTACCTCGACTATCAGAACGCCCGGGCCGCGTACGTGGATGCGTTCGTCGAGCACCTGATCAACTGGGAATTCGCCTCGGCCAACTACGCCGCAGCCCTGCGCGCGCACGCCTAGCCCCGTCGGCATCGACTGTTTCGCTGGGGATCGGAATCCCTGTTGCACTGGCTTGCACATGTTGATAGTTTGTGATACAAACTAGTTTGCAACACAACGAGGAGGCTCCTATGGTGCAAGACCGTGACGACACTGCCGTGCTGAGCCCCGACGAGGGATGGGAAACCGTTCACGCCACCGTGCACAGCGCGCGCAGCGCCTTCTACACCGCGGGCAGCACGGCGATCCTGCTGATGTGGGCGGGGATCATCTCGATCGCCTACCTGGCGCAGTACGCCGTGGCGACCTTCGCTGCGGACTTCGCCGACGACAACCCGTGGTACCCCGGCCCGCTGTGGGCAATCATCACCTTCCCCGGCGTGATCGGGAGCATGGTCATCGGTACTCGCGCCGGCAACGCGCTCTCGCCGGGGCGCACCATGCAGAGCGCCGGGATCCGGGTGTTCGCCTACTGGATGACGGTCATCGTTGCAGCAGGGATGCTGCCTGGTGCAGCAGGCCTGTGGAACGAATCCGGCGCCGAGAAGATCCCGTTCGTCCTGCTGGGAGTCTTCGCGCTGGGGTACGTGCTCTTCGGAATCCTGAACCGAACCGTGATCGCCGTCTTCGGCGTGGGCATGGCCGTGGCCTTCTATGTGCCGCACTATGTCTTCGACGACGTCGCCCCAGCGGTATCGGGAATCGCAATGCTCGTGCTGCTGGCGACGATTGCCGCGTGGGTGCGCAGGACGGGCGAATGGTGATCGCCGACGGCGTACCGGGCGGCGGCGAGATCGACTTGGACGAGACCATCCACCAGCCGACGCGGTTGCGGATCATGTCGTTGCTCGTTTCGCTGGCGAGCCACGACCGCCTGGCCTACGGATTCGTGCAGAAGCATCTGGGCTTGACACCGGGCAATCTCACGACGCACCTGCGGAAGCTCGAAGACGCGGACTACATCGCAATCACCAAGGAGTTCCAGGGCGCCAAGCCGCGGACTTGGGTAGAAGCCACCCCGGCGGGGCGAGACGCCTTCGCCGAGTACCTCGTCAACCTCGAGCGGGCCCTCGGCGTGCGCACCAGCTCCTGACACCGCGATCGCCCATTGCGGCAGACGGTTGACATCGGCGCGAGATCCTCATGGCTCAGCACGTCCTGAACGGGGGGATTTCGTCATTAGGCTCGGCCCCGCATGGTGATTGGCGGTGCCCGATGCCGGTAGAGGCTGATGCCCGGACGCTCGCCGATCTGGAGCCAGAGGTCGAGCGACTTCTCGCGCGCCATCTTCGGCAGACCAAGGAATGGCACCCCCACGCGCTCGTGCCCTGGAGCCGGGGCGAGGATTTCGCGCCCGACTACGAATGGTCACCCGAGGAGGCCAATCTCACCCCTGAGGCTCGCAGCGCCCTGTTCGTGAACGTGCTCACCGAGGAGAACCTCCCGTACTACTTCCGTGACAGCGAGCGGCTGTTCGGCCGTGAGGGGGCGTGGGGCGAATGGGTGCGCCGATGGACGGCTGAAGAAGGACGGCATGGCCGGGTCATCTACGACTACCTGTCAGTCACCCGCGCCCTCGACCCCGTGGCACTGGAGCGGGCCCGCATGGCGCAAGTGCAGTGCGGGCAGGTACCCCAGCCCCCGAGCCTGCTCGAGGGTCTCGCCTACGTGACGCTGCAGGAGTTGGCCACCCGCATCGCTCACTTCAACACCGGGCGCCACATCGACGACCCCGCCGGCAAAGCCATCATGCGGAGGGTCGCCTTCGATGAGAACCTGCACTTCCTGTTCTACCGGGACGTGATGAGCGCCGCCGTCGAGATCGACCCGTCCGGTGCGGTCGTGGCCATCGCGAACCAAGTGCAGGATTTCGCCATGCCGGGGGTGGGCATCACCGACTTCGACGCCCACTCGCGCATCATCGCCGAGGCCGGCATCTACGACCTGGCCATCCATCACGACCAGATCCTGCAGCCGGTGGTGCTCCGCGATTGGAATCTGCCGGGGCTGACAGAACTTTCAGGCATCGCCGAGGCGGCTCGCGAACGGCTCATGGTGCTGATCGAACGGATCGGCCGCGTGGGGCAACGCCTCGCCGACCGCTACGCGGAAGCGCGGAGCGCGCTGCGTCGCAATGCAGCGCTCCTGCGCTGACTCAACCGTCGCGCTCGCACATCGCACCTTGCTGCCCGGCGGACACGCGGCCTCTCAGACGGACTAGTGATCGCCCTCGGGGTCGAGCAGCGCGGTCAGCCGATCGATGGAGAAGTCCTCGCTGCGGGCGGCGTCGATGAGCACACGCTCGGCAGCAGCGATCTTGGCAGCCGCTGCGGGAACGTCGGCCGCTGCATCGGCAGGCACCACGACCGCACCGTGACGGTCGGCGTGAATGAGGTCGCCGGGACGCACCGACATGCCATGCACCGTGACCGGTACCGCGTACTCCACGACATGCACCCACGCATGCGAGGGGCCGATGGAGCCGGCGAGAGCGCCGAAACCCGGCGCCCACTCGGCCAGGTCACGGATCGAGCCGTTGGTGATGACGCCGAGGGAGCCCAGACCGGCATGGATGCTGCTGTTCACCTCGCCCCACCAGGCGCCGTAGCCGGGCGAAGCGTCGATGTCCTCGATCACCGTGATCGTGGGCTGCGGGCCTTCGGCCATGTGCCGGTAGTAGCCGACCCGCGTCGCCAAGTCGTCGTCGCCGGATCGACCCGATGGCGCATTGGCTCGGATGGTGGCGGTGCGGGCATAGCCGACCATCACGGTGTCCGGGTCGGGACAGACCAGCGGGGAGGTGGTGTAGCCGTAGGCGCGGCGGTGCGGCGCGACGATCTCGAGCGCATTGCAGACGGTCGGGGTGTCCAGCTCCCGCAGAGCGTCGAGCACCCCCGCGCTCAACGAGTCAGTGCTCATGTGCTGAACACGCGTGGAGTCAGACCAGCTCGATGAGCGCCATGGGGGCGTTGTCGCCCCGGCGCGGTCCGAGCTTCAAGATGCGCGTGTAGCCGCCCGGACGTCCCTCATAGCGAGGGCCGATCTCGTCGATGAGCTTCTGGGCCATCTCCTGGTCGCCATTGAGGCTGGCGATGATCTGGCGATGCCGCGCCAACCCGCCCTTGCGCGCTTTCGTGATGAGTTTCTCGGCATATGGCCGCAGCGCCTTGGCTTTGGCCTCGGTGGTCTCGATGGCTTCTGCAGCGAACAACGACGCCGCCAGGTTGGCCAGCATGGAGCGTTGGTGACTGGCGCTGCCGCCGAGGCGTCGGCCCTTCGTCGGCGTGGGCATGATCAGCTGACCGCCGCCGGGGTGGCCTGCTCGGCATCGGCATCGCCTTCGCCTTCGTCTTCGCCCTCAGACTCAGACGACGGGCTCATGCCACGCAGCGCCAGACCCCGTTCGTCGAGCTTCTCGATGACCTCGTCGAGCGACTTCTGGCCGAAGTTCGGAACGGTCATGAGTTCTTCCACCGACTGATCGAGCAGCTCGCCGATGGTATTGAACTGCGCTCGTTTGAGGCAGTTGCGGGCGCGCTCGGACAGGCCCAAGTCTTCGATGGGACGTTCGAGATCGCTGGTCCGGCCGCCGCTGACCGCCACTTCGGCAATGTCGAGACCCAGGGGCTCCGGCGACAGTTCGGCGATCATGAGCATCAGCCGGCACAGCGTGTCGCCCGCCGAGGACAGCGCTTCGCGCGGAGTCATCGCGCCATCGGTCTCGATGTCGAGCACAAGCCGGTCGAAATCAGTGGACTGCTCGACGCGCACCGGCTCGACTTCCACCGCCACACGCCGCACCGGGCTGAACAGCGCATCCACGAGGATCACGCCGATCGTGCTGCCTGCACGCTCGCTCTCAGGCGCCGCATAGCCCCAGCCACGCTCAACCGTGAGGTCCATCGCCAGGCGGGCACCCTCGCCGAGCGTCGCGATGTGCAGGTCGGGTGTCAGGCACTCGACGTCAATGCCCCAGTCCACGTGTCCCGCCAGCACCGGGCCCACGCCCCGCTCGTCGAGGCGCACCGCCACGGGCTCGTCGGTGTGACACCTCAGCACCACGTCCTTGAGATTCAGGATGATGTCGGTGACGTCTTCGACGACGCCTTCGATGGTCGTGAACTCGTGCAGCGCGTCGTCGAAACGCACCTGGGTGATTGCTGCGCCGGGAATCGACGACAGCAGCGTGCGGCGCAGCGAGTTGCCCAGCGTATGCCCGAAGCCGGGCTCCAGCGGGCCGATGGCAAAGCGCTGCCGGTTGCCCTCAGGCTCGCCGAGGATGTCGATCGTCGGTCGGTGCATGACCAAGGTGTCGGAGATGGACACGTTCACCCCTTCGTGGGCGGCAGATGTTGACAGGACTATTTGCTGTAGAGCTCGACGATGAGCTGCTCGCGAACCGGAATCTCGATCTGGGATCGGATCGGCAGCTCGCGCACGGTGACCCGCTGGCCGCCGTCGCTCGCCTCCAGCCACGCAGGCGGAGTGCGGTCCAGCACGTCGAGATTCCAGCGAATGGTGACGATCTCGCGGGCCTTCGTCCGCAATTCGACCACGTCGTCCTTGCGAGCCCGGAAGCTGGGAATGTTCACCCGGCGTCCGTTGACGTCGATGTGGCCATGGCTCACGAATTGGCGAGCCTGCGGGCGAGTCGCCGCCCAACCGGCCCGGTAGACGATGTTGTCCAACCGCAGCTCGAGCAGCCGCAGCAGGTTCTCGCCGGTGACCCCGCGCTGACGGGCAGCCTCTTCGTAGGCGTTGCGGAACTGCCGCTCGGTCATCCCGTAGGTGAAGCGGCACTTCTGCTTCTCCTGCAGCTGCAGCAAGAACTCCGAGTTCTGGCTGCGTCGCCGGCCGCGGCCGTGCTCGCCAGGCGGGTAGGGGCGCCGGTCGAGCGCCTTCGTCTCGCCCTCGGTGCCCCAGATGTTGGTGTTGAGCCGCCGCGAGACGCGCGCCTTGGGACCGGTGTAGCGCGACATCTCAGACCCTCCGTCGCTTCGGGGGGCGGCAGCCGTTGTGCGGCACCGGCGTCATGTCGCGGATGCCCTTGATCTCGATGCCGGAATTCTGGATAGAGCGGATAGCGGTCTCGCGGCCCGAGCCGGGACCCTTCACGTGCACATGCACCCGGCGCACGCCATGCTCCATGGCGCGCTCGGAGGCCTGCTCGGCGGCCTGCTGCGCGGCGAACGGCGTCGACTTGCGGGAGCCCTTGAAACCGGCATTCCCGGCCGAGGCCCACGACACCACGTTGCCCTGCAGGTCGGTGAAGGTGATGATCGTGTTGTTGAACGAGCTCTTGATGTGCGCCACGCCGTCGCCGACGTTCTTGCGCTCCCTGCGGCGCCCGCGCCGGGCCGGCTGCTGCTGGTTCACTTGCGCCCGCTCCTGTTGCGTCCGGTCACTCGTTGCCGACGGATTCGGCCGCTCATGCTCACTTGCGCACCTTCTTCTTGCCCGCGACGGTCTTGCGCGGACCCTTGCGAGTGCGTGCGTTGGTGTGCGTCCGCTGGCCTCGCACCGGCAGCCCGCGGCGGTGGCGGACACCCTGGTAGCAGCCGATCTCGATCTTCCGCTTGACGTCCTGGGCGACGTCGCGCCGCAGGTCGCCCTCGACGGCCAAGTTGGCATCGATGTGGTTGCGGATACGGGCCACCTCGGCATCAGTCAGGTCACGCACACGCGTGCGCTCTGCGATGTTCAGGTCTTCGCAGATCTGCTGGCTGGCCGAACGGCCAATGCCGTAGATGTAGGTGAGCGCGATCTCCACACGCTTCTCACGCGGTATGTCGACGCCGGCGATTCGGGCCATCGATACAGATCTCCTGACTCAGCCTTGCCGCTGCTTGTGTCGCGGGTTCGAGCAGATCACCCGGATCCGCCCGTGACGGCGGATGACGCGGCACTTGTCGCAGATCTTCTTGACGCTCGGACGGACTTTCATCGGGTGACCTGCGCTGTAGACGAGCGAGCAAGTATAGGGGTCACAGTGCCGCCTCGATGGCGGCCACGATGCGCTGATGCACCTGGGCGGGGGTGCCGAGACCGTCGACGGTGACCAGCACTCCCCGATCTGCGAACAGCTTGCGCAGCGGTGCCGTCTCTGCCTCGTACAGCTCGAGCCGGCGGGCGATTGCCTCGGGTGTGTCGTCCGCTCGGCCTCGGTCCAGCATCCGCTGCGTCACCACGTCGTCAGCTACATCGAGGTCGATGGCCCGGTCCACCGTGTGGGGTGCCAGCAGCGCGAACAGGCCGTCGGCCTGTGCTTCGGTGCGGGGAAAGCCGTCCAGCAGGAAACCGGGTGCAGTGTCGGGCTCTTCGAAACGCTCGGCGACGATGCCCAGGATCAGCTCATCGCTGACCAGGTCGCCCGCGTCCATGACCGCTTTGGCCTGCCGACCCAGTTCGGTGCCGGCCGCGACAGCGGCCCGCAACATGTCTCCTGTCGAAATGTGGGCAATGCCATAGCGCTTCACGAGCAGCTCGCACTGGGTGCCCTTGCCGGCTCCCTGCTTGCCCAAGATGACCAGCCGTCGCGTGCCCATCAGGCCAGGAACCCTTCGTAGTTGCGCATCAGCAGCTGGCTGTCAACCTGCTTCATGGTCTCCAGCGCCACGCCGGAGGCGATCAGGATGGAGACGCCGCCGAATCCGATGGCTGCACCAGCACCGCCGCTGCCCAGCGCATCGAGGTCACTGGTCAGCGACAGCAGCACGCTGGGCAACAGCGCCACCAAGGCAATGAACAAAGCGCCCGGCAGCGTGATGCGGTTCAGCACCCTGGCGAGGTACCGCTCGGTCTGCGGCCCGGGCCGGATGCCGGGAATGAAGCCGCCCTGCTTGCGGATGTTGTCGGCCTGGCGCACCGGGTCGAAGGTGATGGCCGTATAGAAGTAGGCGAATCCCACGATCAGCCCGCCGAAGAACAGGATGTAGGCGATGTTGTCGGGCTGGGTCAGGTACTCGTCGACAGCGGTCTGCAGCCAGCCCCAGTTGGCCACATTCGACAGCAGCACCGGCAGGAACAGGATCGAGCTGGCGAAGATGACCGGGATCACGCCCGACTGGTTGACCTTCAGCGGGATGTAGGTGTTCTGCCCGCCGTAGAGCCTCCGGCCCACCTGCCGGCGGGAGAACTGCACCGGGATGCGACGCTGGCCCTGCTCGATGAAGATGATCGCCACCATCATGCCCGTGGCCACGATGATCGCCGCCGCCAAGTACACGGTGCCCTGCACCGCCAGCAGGCGGGCGCCGTCGAATGGGATCGTCGACACGACTGAGGCAAAGATCAGCAGCGACATGCCGTTGCCGACACCGCGCTGGCTGATCAACTCGCCCATCCACATGAGCAACGCTGTGCCCGCCGTCAACGACAGGATCACCAGCGCCACGCGATTGAACGTGAAATCAGGGATGACGATGACACCGGCGGTGTTGCCCAAGGCGGTGCCTTGGCCGCGCCCGAAGATGAACGTAATGCCCGTGGCCTGCACGAAAGCGATGCCCAGCGTCAGGTAGCGGGTGTACTGCGTCAGCTTGCGCTGCCCTACCGCACCCTGCTGCTGGAGCTGCTCGAAGCGCGGGATCGCGACCGTCAGGATCTGGATGATGATCGACGCCGTGATGTACGGCATGATCCCCAACGCGAAGATCGCGAAGTTGGTGAGCGCGCCGCCCGAGAACAGGTTCAGCAGCGCCAGCACGCCACCGGTCGAGCTGGCCTGCTCGCGCAACGACACGATCGCGTCGAAATCAATGCCCGGCACCGGCACCTGGGATCCCAGCCTGTACGCCGCAATGATGAACAGCGTGAACAGGATCTTCCGGCGCAGGTCTGCGATCCGGAAGATGTTGCGCATGTGGCCGAGCACGATGAGCCCCTAGCGATTGGTGTGCTGGTTTCCCCGAGCGGGGGGGCGGGGGCCGCTGAACGTGGGCGGCAGAATCTCAATGCTTCCGCCAGCGCTCTCGATGGCTGCCCGGGCCGAGCCGGACACGGCATGGGCTTTCACGGTGACGGACCGGGTGATCTCGCCGCGCCCGAGGATCTTGACCATGGCGCCCTTGGACACCAAGCCGCGGGCCCGCAGCTCGGCAGGGGTGATCTCGTCGAGACCGCAGTCTTCGAGGGTGTCGAGATTGACCGGCTGGTACTCGACACGAAATGGGTTCTTGAAGCCCTTGAGCTTGGGAACGCGGACCTGCAGCGGCAACTGCCCACCCTCGTACCAGACGGGGACGGTGCCGCGGGCGCGGGTGCCCTTGGTGCCACGGCCGGCAGTCTTGCCGCCCTTGCCGCTGGTGCCGCGCGCCACCCGCTTGCGCTTGCGCTTCGATCCCGGCGGCGGGGCCAGATCATGCAGTCTCAGCATTGCTGACCTCCTGGTCCGTGACGTCTTCGCCTGCAGCATTCCCGCCTGCAACATCTTCGACTGTGATCAGATGACTCACCTTGCGCAGCATGCCGCGGATCTCGGGTCGATCCGGCAGGGTATGGCTGCGGCCGATCTTGCCCAGCCCAAGCGCCCTCAGCGCACCGCGTGCCTTGGGCTTGGCCCCTATGGCCGATCGCACCTGGGTCACCACGATCTGGCCGGCACCGTGCTGACTCGAGATGGGCGGATTCGAACTCGGCGCGTTCATGACGGCGCCCCTGCGGATGCCTCGCTCAGCTTGCGCGTGCGCTCCGTCTCGCGGTATGCCTCGAGCAGGCCGGCGGGGATGCACTCCTCGGGCGACAGCCCGCGCAGCTTGGCCACCTCGTCCGGTCGCTTCAGGGCCGCCAAGCCCGCGATCGTGGCTCGGGCCACGTTGATGTGATTGGACGAGCCAAGCGACTTGGCCAGCACATCGCTGATGCCTGCCTCCTCGAGGATCGCCCTGGCGGCGCCGCCGGCGATGACGCCGGTACCGGGTGCCGCCGGCTGCAGCAGCACCTTGCCGGCGCCCATGACGCCCAGCACGGGATGGACGATGGTGGAGCCCGCCAGGGGCACTTCGAACAGGCTCTTGCGGGCCTCTTCGGTGCCCTTCTGGATCGCCAACGGAACTTCTTTGGCCTTGCCGTAGCCCAGGCCGACCCGGCCGGCGCCGTCGCCGATCACCACGAGTGCGGAGAAGGAGAAACGGCGGCCGCCCTTGACCACCTTGGCCACACGGTTGATGTCGATGACCCGCGATTCGCGCAGGCCGTCGTCACCGCTGTTGCGAGGGTTGTCGAATTGGCGATCGCGCGGGCGACGTCCGCGCTCGCTGCCGCGTTCGTTGCCGCCGCCGCGCTCATTTCCGCTGCGCGGTTGGGGAGGGCTGGCCTCGGAGGTTGGTGCATCTGTCACGAGTCCTCCCTCAGAACTCCAGGCCGCCTGCGCGGGCAGCATCTGCAAGGGCCGCGACGCGGCCGTGGTAACTGTTCCCGCCCCGGTCGAAGGTGACCGTGGTGGTGCCCGCCGCCCGAGCCCGCTCGGCGATGAGCCGACCGATCTCGCCAGCGGCTGCGACATTGCCGCCGCCCGTCACCCCGGGCTCGCGCGACGACGCAGCCGCCACGGTGTGGCCTGCTTCATCGTCGATGAGCTGGGCGCTGATATGCCGGTTGGACCGATGCACCGCGAGGCGCGGGCGCGCTGCGGTGCCGGTGATCTTCTTGCGGACGCGACGGCGCCGCCGATCACGCCGGGCCGCCCTCGTGGGAGCACTCACTTCGCCGCCTTTCCGGCCTTGCGCAGCACGCGCTCGTCGATGTAGCGGATGCCCTTGCCCTTGTAGGGCTCGGGCTTGCGCAGCGCACGGATGTTGGCCGCGACCTGCCCGACGAGCTGCTTGTCGATGCCCTTCACGATGATGGACGTCTGGCTCGGCACCTCAAAGCTGATGCCGTCGGGCGCAGTCACCGGCACGGTGTGACTGAATCCCAGCGACAGCTCGAGCGCCGATGATCCGCGAGCTGCTGCGCGGTATCCCACGCCGACAATCTGCAGTTCCTTGGAGAAGCCCTGCGATACGCCCTGCACCATGTTGGCGACCAGCGCCCGGCTCAGGCCGTGCAGCGATCGCTGCGAGCGGCTGTCATCGGCGCGCTCCACAACGACCTCGCTGCCGCCTTCCCTGTCGTCGACGCGCACACGAATGCCCGCAGCCAACTCCCGCTGGAGCTCGCCTCCGGGACCGCTGACGGTGACTACGGCGCCAGCCACGGAGCCGGCGACCTCGGGTGCCGATTCGGCCGTCACCGTCACCCCGTCGGGAATCGAGATGGGCGTCTTGCCCACGCGTGACATCGTCGCCTCCTACCAGACGTAACAGAGGATCTCGCCGCCCATGCGGTTGCGGCGAGCTTCGCGGTCGGTCATCAGGCCCCTGCTCGTCGACAGCACGGCAATGCCGAGGCCGCCGAGCACGCGGGGGACCTTGTCGGACTTGGTGTACACCCGCAGCCCAGGCTTGGAGATGCGCTGCAGCCCCGAGATGGTGCGATCCCGGTCACCGGTGTACTTCAGGTTGATGGTGAGCGTCCGGGCGGGGCCATCGGTGCCGTCGCTCACCTGGTAATCGCTCACGTAGCCCTCACGCTTGAGGATCGCCGCAAGGCGCTCCTTTTGCTTGGAGGACGGCATGGCCACCTCATCCTTGAACACCATGTTGGCGTTGCGGATGCGGGTGAGCATGTCCGCAATGGGGTCGGTCATCGACATGGGCGCACCCCCCTCACCAGCTGGCCTTCGTCACGCCGGGCACCTCGCCGGCATGGACCATCTCTCGCAGGCACACTCGGCACAGCCCGAACTTGCGGTATACCGACCGCGGTCGGCCGCACACGCGGCAGCGCGTGTAGGCGCGCACCTTGAACTTGGGTGTGCGCTGCTGCTTATTGACGAGTGCCTTCTTGGCCATCGGTGCTGTCCTTGTGTGGAGGTTGGGCCCTAGTCGGGCGCTAGGTCGTTGGGATTTGACGGAATGGAAAGCCGAGCGCAACCAGCAGGGCACGCCCGCCCTCGTCGTCGACGGCTGACGTCACGAGGGTGATGTCCATGCCGCGGATCTGGTTGACGCTGTCGTAGTCGATCTCGGGAAAGACCAGCTGCTCGGTGAGGCCGAACGTGTAGTTGCCGTGGCCGTCGAAGCTGCGCGGCGACAGACCACGGAAGTCGCGGATGCGCGGGATGGCCAACGACACGAGACGGTCGTAGAACTCCCACATCCGGTCGCGGCGCATCGTGACCCGGGCGCCGATCGCGTTGCCCTCGCGCAGCTTGAACCCTGCGATAGAGCGCTTCGCCCGGGTGATCGCCGGCCGCTGACCGCAGATGCGGCTGAGGTCGTCGATGGCTCCTTCGAGCAGGCCCCGGTTCGTGAGCGCGGCGCCCACGCCCATGTTCACGCTGATCTTCGTCAGCCTGGGCACCTGCATGACGTTCGCGAGCCTGAGCTCGTCCTGGAGCTGGGCTCGGACGGTGTCGCGGTAGAGAGCTTTCATACGGGGCTCGGGCATGCGTGGCTCAGGCCGCGTCGTGCCAGCCGCGTCGGACTGGGCCTCCGGCTGAGCCTCGGTCACGCTCATGGCAGTTCCTCCCCGGAGACCCGGTGGTAACGCACCTTGCGGCCGCCTTCGAAACGGAAGCCGACGCGGCCCGGCTGGCCCGTCCGGGGACACACCACCGCCACGTTCGACACGTCGATCGGCAGCAGGTAGTCGATGATCTGGCCTTCCTGGTTCTGCTGGGAGGGTCGCTGGTGCTTGTGCCCCACGTTCACGCCTTCCACCGTGAGGCGCCGGCGTGCCAGATCCACCGACACAACCTCGCCTTCCCTGCCCTTGTCAGGGCCGGAGATCACGCGCACGGTGTCGCCCTTGCGGACTCGCAGCCGCGGCATCTGGTTCTTCTGGCGTGCCATCACGTCACCCCCATCACAGAACTTCCGGGGCGAGCGACACGATGCGCATGAAGCGCTTGTCGCGCAGCTCGCGGCCAACGGGGCCGAAGATGCGGGTGCCACGCGGCTGGCGGTTGTCGTCGACGAGCACGGCGGCGTTCTCGTCGAAGCGGATGTAGCTGCCGTCGGGGCGCCGGCGCTGCTTGCGCGTGCGCACCACGACGCAGCG
Organism: Microthrixaceae bacterium; assembly: GCA_011523825.1. Classification (GTDB taxonomy): domain Bacteria; phylum Actinomycetota; class Acidimicrobiia; order Acidimicrobiales; family Poriferisodalaceae; genus Poriferisodalis. The sequence continues at coordinate 293,392 of WTFX01000026.1, read as the reverse complement.
CACCACCTCGCCCTTGCGGACGGCTGCGCCCGGGATGGCGTCCTTCACGGTGGCGATGAAGACGTCGCCGATCGAGGCATAGCGCCGACCCGTGCCGCCGAGCACGCGAATGCACAGCACTTCGCGAGCGCCGGAGTTGTCGGCGACTTTGAGTCGGGACTCTTGCTGGATCATGACCTCGCTGCCTTCACCTCATCGGGCCCGTTCGACGATCTCCACCAGGCGCCAACGCTTGGTCTTGGAGATCGGCCGGGTTTCCATGACGCGCACCCGGTCGCCCGGACGCGTGTCTCCAGCGGGATCGTGGACGTACAGCTTCTTGGTGCGCTGAACGGTCTTGAAGTAGCGGGGGTGACGTACGCGCTCGGTCACCGAGACGACCGCCGTGCGGTCCATCTTGGTGGAGGTGACGATGCCCTCGCGCACCTTGCGCCGGTTGCGCTCGACGGTCTCGCTGGTGGTAGCGGCGTCGCTGCTCATGACTGATCTCCTGTGGAAGCTGCGCTGTCCGCGGCCGAGCCCTGCGAGGCGCCTGCCGGCACAGCGGCCGAGCCCTGCGCTGGGTCCGACAAGACATCGGCCGCCGCGATCTCGCGCTCGCGCAGCACGGTGTGCATGCGGGCGATGTCGCGCTTGGTGGCAGCCATCTGCGCCGAGTTGTCGAGCTGCCCGGTTGCGAACGCGAAGCGCAGGTTGAACAGCTCCTTCTTGGCGCTGTCCAGCTCGTCGAGCAGCTGATCGTCCGACAGAGTCCGGAGCGTCACGGCTTTCGCCATCAGATGGCCTCCTCTCGGGAGATCACCCGTGCGCGGATGGGCAGCTTCTGGATGGCGCGCTCCATGGCGCCGCGGGCCAGCTCGGCGTTCACGCCGCCCAGCTCGAACATCACACGGCCGGGCTTCACCACGGCCACCCACTTCTCCGGATTTCCCTTGCCCGAGCCCATGCGGGTCTCCGCAGGCTTCGCGGTCACCGGCTTGTCGGGGAAGACGTTGATCCAGACCTTCCCGCCGCGCTTGACGTGACGGGTCATGGCGATGCGAGCCGCTTCGATCTGGCGGGCTGTGATCCAGCCGGGTTCCAGCGCCTGGATGCCGTAGTCGCCGAAGTGCACGGCCGTGCCGCCCTTGGTGCGGCCCTTCATACGACCGCGATGCGCCTTGCGGTGCTTCACCTTGCGAGGCATCAGCATCAGTCGTCTCCCGGCCTGAAGTTGGGCGTCTGGGACTGGTCGCGCGTTGCCCGCTCGATCTGCTCTTCCTCCTCAAGCAGGCGCTCGAATTCGGGATCGGCCTCGCGCAGCAGGGGGACGGGCTCCTCGGGCAGTTCCTCAAGATCGCTGCGACGGCCAGCCGAAGACACCACGCCCCCCGGGGGCGCGCCGTCGCCTGACGTCTGGCCTGTGGCCATCGCCGCCTCACGGTGAATGCGCTCGTCGGACGACACCTTGTACGGGAGGATGTCGCCCTTGTAGAGCCACACCTTCACGCCGATGCGACCCGCCGTGGTGCGGGCTTCGCGGAAGCCGTAGTCGATGTCGGCACGCAGCGTGTGCAGCGGCACACGGCCCTCGCGGTACCACTCGGTGCGCGCCATCTCCGAGCCGCCGAGCCGACCTGAGCACTGCACACGGATGCCGAGTGCGCCGGCCTTCTGGGCGTTCTGGACGGCCCGCTTCATGGCCCGCCGGAAGGCGACGCGGCCGGCGAGCTGATCCGCAACGCCCTGAGCGATGAGCGCTGCTTCGAGTTCGGGCTGCTTGATCTCCTGGATGTTTAGCTGGACCTTCGGGTTGCCCGAGATCTTGCCGAGCTTCGTGCGGAGCCGATCGGCCTCGCTTCCGCGGCGGCCGATGACGATGCCTGGCCGGGCCGTGTGCACGTCGACTCGCAGGCGATCCCGGGTTCGCTCCACCTCGATGCGGCTGATCGCGGCATGCGGCAGCTCCGTCCGCAGGAAGTCGCGGATCTTCCAATCCTCGATGAGATAGTCCTGGTACTCCTTGTCGGCGTACCAACGGGACTTCCAGTCGGTGGTGATTCCCAAGCGGAAGCCGTACGGGTTGACCTTCTGACCCATGATCAGTTCCGTTCCTCTGGGTCGGCAACGTCTTCTTCGGGATCGGCTGTGTCGTCGATCGCCGCTTCGGCAGCCTCATCGGCCGCGTCGTCGATGTCGTCAACGTTGTCAGTCGCTGTCTTGTCAGCGTCTTCTGGCGCTGTCTCGTCAGCGTCGCCGGTGTCGGTGGTTGCGCGGCTGGCGGCCACGCGGGCCGCACGCGCAGCCGCAGCGGTCTGAGAGCCCGAGGCAGCCAGGCGGGCCTCGCGCATCTCAAGCTCCTCGGTGCTGAGCTGGGCCACGATCACGGTGATGTGACTGGTCTGCTTGAAGATTCGGGTGGCACGGCCCCGTGCCCTCGGACGCCAGCGCTTGAGCACCGGACCCTCATCGGCCCAGCATTCAGCCACGTACAGCTCGTCGGCGTCGAGCTGCTCGTTGTTGGCGGCATTGGCCACCGCGCTCTCGAGCACCTTGGACACCACCTCCGCGGCACCGCGCTCGCAGAAGCGCAGGCGGTCGCGGGCAAGCGCCAAGTCCTCGTCGCGGATGAGGTTGAGTACCACGCGCGCCTTCGACGCCGACAGGCGTGCGTACTTGTGCGTCGCCTTCGCGCCTGCGATGACGTCGAGGTCGATCAACCCGCTCATCGCCGGCTGCCTTCCTCTTGTCGGACGCGAGGCGTGAACGTCCGCTTCGGGGCGCACCCGCTCATCGCCGACCGCCTCTCTCCTGGCCGGCGTGGAACTTGAATGTCCGGGTCGGGGCGAACTCGCCGAGCTTGTGGCCCACCATCGACTCGGTCACGTACACCGGCAGGTGCTTGCGCCCGTCATGAACCGCGATGGTGTGACCGATCATCTCGGGGATGATCGTGGAGCGCCGGCTCCACGTCTTGATGACCTTGCGCTCACCGCTCTCGTTGAGTTCGTCGACCTTTGAGAGCAGGTGATCGTCGACGAACGGGCCCTTCTTGAGACTGCGCGGCATCGCTCTACCTCCGGGACCCGCGCGTCCGGCGGCGGCGGACGATGAGGTCGTTGGACTTGCGGTTCTTGGAGCGGGTGCGGCCTTCGGGCTTGCCCCACGGCGACACCGGATGGCGCCCGCCCGACGACTTGCCCTCGCCCCCGCCGAGGGGATGGTCGACCGGGTTCATGGCCACGCCACGGGTCTGGGGCCGGACGCCCTTGTAGCGGTTCCGGCCGGCCTTGCCGATCTTGATGAGGTCGGCCTCGGCATTGCCCACCGAGCCGATGGTGGCCCGGCAGTCGATCGGCACCCGGCGCATCTCGGTGGACGGCAGCCGCAAGGTGGCGTACGCGCCCTCCTTGGCCACGAGCTGCACGCTGGCGCCGGCCGAGCGGGCCATCCGGCCGCCGGCGCCTGGCTTGAGCTCCACGTTGTGCACGGTGGTGCCGACCGGCACGTAGCGCAACGGCATGGCGTTGCCGACACGCACTTCCGCCTGGGCGCCATTGGCTAGCTTGTCGCCCACCTCCAGCCCCGCCGGCGCCAGGATGTAGCGTTTCTCGCCGTCGTGATAGTGCAGCAGCGCGATGCGTGCGTTGCGGTTGGGGTCGTACTCGATGGTGGCGACCGTGGCGGGCACACCGTCCTTGTTGCGCCGGAAGTCGATCACCCGGTAGCGCTGCTTGTGGCCGCCGCCACGGTGCCGGGAGGTCTTGCGGCCGTAGTTATTGCGACCGCCGGTGGAGTGCTGCTTGGCGATGAGCGAGCGCTCGGGCTTGGTCGCGGTGATGTCGGCAAAATCCGAGACCGTCTGAAACCTTCGGCCGGGACTGGTCGGCTTGCGTACTCGAATGCCCATGACGCCCCGCCTAGGAATTGAAGATCTGGATCGAGTCGCCCTCGACGAGGGTGACGATGGCCCGCTTGGTGTCCGGCCGCTTGCCGACGGTGTTGTTGCGACGGTTGCGCCGCTTCTTGCCCTTGCGATTCAGCGTGTTGACCTTGGCGACCTTGACGTCGAAGATCTCCTCGACCGCCTGGCGGATCTCCGGCTTGCTTGCGGAGGGGTGCACGCGGAACACGTAGATGCCCTCTTCGAGGAAGTCATACGACTTCTCCGAGATGACGGGAGCAATCAGCACATCGCGGGGATCCTTCACTGGTCATCCTCCCCGCTCGCTGCTCCGTTCGTCGCGGGCCCAGTGCTGGTGGGCAGGGTGTCGCGGGTGAAGACCAGCCAGTCCGAGCGCAGGATGTCGTAGGCATTCAGCTCAGCCGTGCTGACCGCGCGCACCGACGGGAGGTTGCGGAAACTGCGATCGGCAGTCCGGTGTTCCGGGCTGTCACCCAGAACCAGCAGAACCTGTCCGGACAGGGACAGGTTCTCGAGCACGGCAATGGCATCTTTCGTGCGTGGCTGGGCAAAGCTCCACTCGTCGATGACCATCACGCGTTCGCTGCGAGCCCGGTCGCTGAGAGCGGAGCGAAGCGCCAGCCGCACGGTCTTGCGGTTCACCTTCTGGCGGTAATCGCGCGGCTTGGGACCGTGGGCCACGCCGCCGCCGACCCACTGCGGCGAGCGGATCGAACCGTGACGAGCCCGACCGGTGCCCTTCTGCCGCCACGGCTTCGCGCCGCCGCCACGGACTTCGGCACGGGTGAGGGTGCTGTGAGAGCCGCTGCGGCGGGCGGCCCGTTGAGCCGTGACGGCCTGATGCAGCGCCGCCATGTTCGGCTCGATGCCGAAGATGGCCTCGTCGAGCTCCACGGTGCCGGCGGTGCCGCCGTCGGGGGTGCGAACGTCAAGCGTGAGCGTCATGAGAATCGACCTCAGACCTCAGCCCGCGCTGCGCTGTTTGACGCGCCTTGCGGCGCTGCGCTGTTCGACGCGCCTTGCGGCGCTTTGACTGCGTTGCGGACGACGACCGTGCCGCCCTTGGGCCCGGGGACCGAGCCCCGCACCAGCAGCAGGCCGCGTTCGGCGTCGGCCTCGACGACTGCGAGGTTGAGCGTGGTGACCTTCTCGCCGCCCATGCGGCCGGCCATGCGGGTGCCCTTGAACACCCGCGAGGGCGTGGCGCAGGCGCCGATGGCGCCGGGGGCCCGATGAACCCGATGCGCGCCGTGGCTGGCGCGCTGGCCCGAGAAGTTGTGCCGCTTCATGGTGCCGGCGAAGCCCTTGCCTTTGGAGGTGGCTGTCACATCGACGAGCTCTCCAGGACTGAAAAGGTCGGCACCCAATTCGGTGCCGACCGATACTTCGCTCACATCGTCGAGCCGCAGCTCTACGAGCCGTACGCCAGGGTCGATCCCGGCTCGCTCATAGTGACCGTTGGTGGGTTTGTTGACCTTGCGGGCCTCGCGGTGGCCGTAGGTGACCTGCACCGCGGTGTAGCCGTCTTGCTCGTTGGTGCGCACCTGGGTGACCCGGCAGTCATCGACGCGCAGCACAGTGACCGGGACGACGCGGTTGTCGTCGTCCCAGAGCTGTGTCATGCCGACCTTGGTGGCGACGAGCGCCCTGTTGGCCATGTGCGCGTCTCTCTCGTGCTTTCGCCGTGCATCCCACTGCCCGCACAGCGAGCAGTTGTCCCCTCGGCTTCCCGCTCAGCGGGCCGCCATGCGAACGCTCCGCACGGCTGTGCCGGCGGAGCGGTTCTGGAGGTTGTGCCGACCGGTTCCGAACACCCGACCCGTTGCGGGGAGGCATCCGGCCTTGCCGGACGTCAGTTCGGCGCAGGAAGTCCGCGCCGCGAATGAAGCAGGCTACCGAGGGTCCCCTACTCCCCCAACCCCGGTGCGCTCAATCCAAGTGCTGGGGACGGCTTCGCTGGTAGGCCGCGAACACCATCACCTCGAGTGCCAACACCAGGTGGAATGACGTCGGCAGGTAGGCCGTGAACCACTTCCCCGCAGCGAAGCTGTCGTCGCCGAGTGCCCCAGCATCGCCGAGGAGCCCGATGACCAGCCGAGCCGCCATCACGGTGAGGTACAGCGCCCCGAACCAGGCGATCGGCCTCACCCAGCGCCGTCCGAAAATGCTCCGACCCGCGCGCATCCGCAACGTTGCGGTTGCGATGATCACCAAGATCACGACTTGGGCCGTGAACAGTGCCGGAAACGGCAGGCTGCTGCCCTGCCAGGCGTCCTGGGAGGGCAGGAAGCCGAAGCCCCACCAGCGCTGCACTGCCTGACCTGCGACTCGAGCCAGGAATGCGAGACCCAGCGCGAGGCTCGCTGCAGCAAAGCGGCTGTCGCTCATGTGCCCTCCTGTGGCACCAGCACGGCTGCGGGGTCGAGCCGCAGACCCAATCCGCCGCCGCTGCGATCGGGCACGTCCCGGCCGCGCAGCAGCCCCCCGTGATCCCACATGATCGTCCGATCGGTGAGATCGCGGGCCAGCAGGTGCGTGCCGAAGGCGCCTTCTGCCCCGACGACGGCGCCTGGAGCGCTCGCGATCACGGCGAGCGCTGCACGGGTGAGCAAGCTCGTCTCCCCCACCTGGCAACCGACGATGACGTCAATGCCAGCCCGTGCGGCAGCGGCTACGACGTCGAGCGACCTGATGATCCCGCCCATCTTCGACACGCGCACGTTGACGATCCACGACGACGGCGCCTCCAAGGCTTCCAGCTGCTCAATGCGCCGCAGGCTTTCGTCAGCGATGATCTGTATCCGGCACTGCTGCGCGACACGCATGCACCCGTCGATGTCACCTGCCCGCAGCGGTTCCTCAATCGCAAACGCGACATCGCCCAAGGCGGCCAGGTGCTCTGTGCACTGCTCGGGCGTCTCCCAGAGATTGTTCGCATCGAGACGAACCGTCGCGGGAGTCGAAGCGCGGGAGCCGAACGGGGTCAGCTTGGCGCGATCACGCCGCGGCGAGCCCGAGAGCTTCACCTTGAAGTCAGTGAAGCCCCGCTCCCGGAACCCGCGCAGCTGCCATCGATACAGCGGCAGCGGCATGTCGCCGAGGACAGCGGAATAGGCCACGTCGGGCGGGCCTGATGCGACGCCCAGCAACTGCTCGATGTTGCAGCCGTTCGCCTTGCCCAGCAAGTCGAGGGCGGCGATCTCCATAGCGCAGAATGCGGCCGGGTTCTCATCGATGGCGTCGCGATGAGCATCGATCCAGGCACGCAGGTCGTCGACGCTCGCGACGGTCGCGCAGAACGACACAGCGTGCTCGTTGACGAACGCAGCGCAGCCGGGGACAGCTTCCCCAGTGACATAGAGCCGCGGGCATCCCTCCCCGTAGCCGGTCGTCCCATCGTCAGCGTGCGCCGCCACGATGAGGTTCTCGGCGTGGCGACGGCTGGCGGAGGCATGCCGGAACACGCGCTTGAACGGCACGGGGAAGGTGAACGTCTCCAGGTGACGGATCTGCACGCACTCACCTCGCCGAGGTTCAGTCAGAGGCCGGGATAGCAAAATCGTCGAAGCGAAACGTGCATTCGGTGCTGTATTGCAGCCGGAGGTACTTGAACTGCACGTCGCGTTGGCCGTCGGCCACGCGCTGCCTCCGGAATGCGTCACCGGCTCCCGACGCAAGGAGTTGGACGCGCAGCGGGTCCAGCCGGCCGCTGGCTCGTTTGGCGCTGTACTCGACGTTGACCTGCCGCAGTGCTCGTTCGACGCCGGCCGCCAGGTCGCCTGCGAAGTCGGCCCTCTGCTCGCGGACCGGGGTGCTCGCCAGCTCCGCATGCAGCGTGTAACCGGCCTCTGCGACATCGGCCAGCATGATGAAGAACGGTGAGACCGTGCCCAGTTCGGCGACCGCTGCGGTCACGGCCGACATGACCTGGAACTCATAGAGCTTCTCGCCCGTGATGCTGGTGACGCCCTTGCCCTTCTGGACGAAGGACAGGACCGGCGTGCGGTCGACGAAACCCGTCACCCGAACGATGTCGTTCATGTCGTAGCGGTACAGGCCATCGGCCGTGGTCACGATCACGTAGTAGTCACGCCCGGCTTCGAGGTCGGCGAGCGTGCCGGTCTGCAAACCGCGGTCCGGATCGTCCGCTGCCGCCTCCCAATCGTCCCGATCGGCAAACTCGAAGAAGTTGTCCTGCAGGGTCGCGACGCACGAGCCGTCGAGGGGATCGATGTTGACAGTGCCGCTCACCTCGCTGGCCAGGTATCCGAGCTCGAACACCGGGCAGCCGTCGGTCAGCATCGGCTGCAGACGCTCGATCGCCAGACCGCAGCTCCCCCCGGTCCAGGTCACCACCGCACGCAGGTCGCTCCAGATGTCGGCATAGGTGAGTCTTCCTGCCGTCTCGAGGCGCCGGCGGAGAGCTGACGCACGTCCCGGGTCTGCACGGAAGCTCGGCACATCGCTGTGTCCCTCCGGGCGGCAGCCCGCCGGCAGTCTCCCGGTGGCCACCGCGTCGAGCACGACGTCAGCGGAAGCATTGAACACATCCATCAGCCGTATGAACGTCGACGGGTTCGCGGTCGCCATCGTGGTGACCGAGGCGTCAGCGGCACCCAGCACCGCCATGGCCAGGTACCGGGCGTCGTAGTCGGCGATGTCGGAGACCGACGCGGGCAGCACGTACCGGCGGCGCAGCAGCTTGCCCTGGCTTGCGTACAGCAGCCCTGAGGCCGAGCCGAACGGCGTGCCGGCCGGCATGGTGCCCTCGTGCGCAGCACCGCTCACCACGAACACCTTGCCGCCGAGAGCCGACGTGCGCCTCGACAGGGTGTAGGCCGCGAGCCGTTGCAGGCGCTGTATGCGCGCCAAGCCGGCTTTGGTCAGCGGGATGTTCTTCGGTTCCGCGACAGTGCCACTGGTCTGGTTGTAATAGACCGGCTTGCTCGCCGTCAGGTACGGCGCGCCGGTGGCCTCCTGCAGCTCGATGGCTTCCCGCAGGTCTTCGTAGGTTTGCACCGGCACGGCCCGGCGGTAGTCGTCGAAGCCGGCGATCGAACCGAAGCGGTGAGCGGCGCCGAATCTGGTGCCCGCGTTGTCGGAGAGGATGCGCTGCAACACCTGATCCTGCGCCGCCCTCGGATCCGCGCAGGCACCGAGGAGGCTGCGGTATGTGCGCCCGCTGGTCGCGGCCAAGCCGGCCCGCAGCATGCGGTAGCTGAATCCGTCCGTCACTTCGAGATTGCCGCGGGCGTCGTCTGCTTGTCGAGGCCTCGGACCAACGGGGTGCGCATCTGGGCGACGAAGCCCGACGGATACTCGCGGTTCAGCAGCCCGAGCCGGTCGACAGCGGCGTCGGCGGGCAGGAACCGAGTCCCGAACAGCACGTCCCAGATGATGAGGTTGTTGCCGTAGTTGTGATCGGATTCCGCTGGCAGCTCCGAGTGATGCCAGCGGTGCAGTTCGGGGCCGCTGATGAGGTAGTTCAGCCACCCTAGGCGTACGTCGCAGTTGGAGTGCTGGTAGAAGCCGTTCAACGCGTAGAAGACGAAATAGGCCGCCAGCACCTCGGCGCCAACTCCCACGAGAACGAACGGCAGGGCATCCACGCAGTATTGAACTGCCTTTTCGGCAGGATGGAAGCGTCCCACGTTCAGCCAGTACAAGCGGTGCGGGGAATGGTGCACGGCGTGCCACCGCCACATGAACGGCGAACGGTGAAAGGCGCGGTGCAGCCAGTACCGGAAGAAGTCGGCGACGACCAGCATCAGCGCCGCTTGCAGCCAGACGGGCCACGAGTGCGGCCACAGACCTCCGAGCGTCAGGTCGCCCTCTTTGAGCCAGCCAGCGAATGCCGTGATTGCCGCCAGCGACAGCAGCAACGGCAGCACCACCTGCACGGTCACCATGAACGCCACATCGGCACGCAGGTCGCCGCCCTCGGGCCGCCATTCGCCACGGTAGGGCAGCACGATCTCATGGAGCGTCACCAACCCGGCGCCGACGAGCACCGCCGCATACGAGGCGACGGCGACTGGCACACCCCACAGCGCCAGCACCGTGTAGATCGCGATGCCGCCCAAGATCACGAGGGGATAGGAGGCTCGCACCGCGACCCAACCGAGACCTGCCGAGCGGCCGTGCGCTGTCAGATCCGGCTCGCCAGCCACCACAGCCCGAGCCTAGTGAGAGCCGTGTTCATGGATGAGTGAGCGCGAGCGGTCTCGGGCTCAGTCGCCGAGACGGACGATGGTGGTGCCGACGGTGCGTCCGCCCAGCAAGTCCACGAACGCTCGGCCGGCCGATTCGAGACCGTCGTAGGTGACGTGGCGGGGCACGAGCGAGCCCGCGTCGATCCATGCGCTCATCTGCGCTCGTGCCTCGTCGTAGCGGTCGGCGTAGGAGAACACGATGAAGCCCTGCATGCGCACCTGGTTGTTCACGAGCAGGCCCGGGATGCCCCGCGGGCTGGGGTCGGGGTTGGCGGTGTCATACGCCGACACGGCACCGCAGCAGACGATGCGGCCGAACGTGGCCATGCGGAACAGCGCTGAGCCCAGGATCTCGCCGCCGGTGTTGTCGAAGTACACGTTGATGCGGTCGGGCGTGGCCGCCCGGAACTCGGCCCGGAAATCCGGCGAATGGCGGTTGATCGCGACATCGAAGCCGATCTCGTCGACCAGCAGCGCACATTTCTCATCGGAGCCGGCAACACCCACCACCCGGCAGTCCTGCGCTTTGGCGATCTGGCCGACGATGTGGCCAACTGAGCCCGCAGCGGCCGACACCACCACGGTCTCGCCCGCCTCCGGCCTGCCGACATCCAGCAGCCCGAAGTAGGCGGTGAGGCCGTTGTTGCCGAGCACGCCGAGGTGCACGGCCGGGTCGAGGGCGCTGTCGGCCACTTGCACTTCGTTAGCATCCAGCACGGCATGGCGGCGCCAGCCGGTCCGGCCCACCACTATGTCGCCCACGCTGATACTGGCTGAATTTGACGTCTCAACTATGCCCGCGCCGGTGCCCCCCATGACCACCCCCGCTTGGGGAGCACCTGCGTAGCTGGCGCTGCCCTGCAGCCCGGCGCGCTGCCCCGCGCCGATGGTGATGGCCTGCACCCGCACCAGCACTTCGCCCGGTCCGGGATCGGGCACCTCTTCGGTCTGCAGCGCGAAGTGCTCGGTACTGAGCGGCCCGTCGGGCACCTTCGCTACCACCACACAGTCCGACACCCGTCCAGACCCCATCGCAACGGCCATGACCTGCTCCTCGCATCGCTTCGGCCGCAATGATTGCCGGTTCGCGCTGAGACTTCTCAGCGACTTCACCGCTGCCAGTGCGGCGCAGGATGCGCAGCGCAACTATCGTCCGCTGCCGGGAATGCAGCCGCTCGACGGCTGCGTGCCTGACTCCGTCGCAAACCGCCGCTGAAGAGGGAGCTGCGCCGCATGAGATACGCCGCGCCAACCACCATTGACGAAGCCCGGGCACTGCTCGCCGGCGATGCCGGCGCCATCGTGTTCGCAGGCGCAACCGACGTCGTGCCCCAGATGCGCGGCGGCCGGCCTGAACCCTCAATGCTGATCGACCTCAAGAAGATCGACCGGCTCATGTCGGTCAGCCTCGACGGCGACACCTGGCACGTGGGTGCCGCTGCACCCAGCTCGGCGCTGACGGCGAACGCTGCCTTTGCTGCGGAATTCCCGGGCCTGACCGAGGCTGCGGGCCTCATCGGGTCTGACCAGATCCAGAACCGCTCCAGTCTCGGCGGGAACCTGTGCAATGCCTCGCCTGCCGCGGACTCGGTGCCGGCCCTCGTGGTGAACGACGCGATCGCGGTGATCGCTGGATCTGACGGCGAGCGACGGGTACCGGTCGCCGACGTGGTGACTGGCCCCGGCCAGACGTCGCTGGCCCACGACGAGATCGTCGTGTGCTTCGAGCTTGCCCGCCCGGCGGCGCGCACCTCGGACGCCTACCTGCGGCTCATCCCCCGCACCGAGATGGACATCGCCGTCGTCGGCGCCGGTGTCAGGATCACGCTGGACGGAGACGGCGCCGTCAGCGCGGCCACCGTCGCACTGGGTGCCGTGGCCCCCACTGTCGTGCGGGTGCCCGCAGCCGAAGCAGCGCTCGTGGGCAGCCGGCTCGACGACGACGCACTGGCCGCAGCAGCCGATGCCGCCAGCGACGCCTGCAACCCCATCGACGACAAGCGAGGCACGATCAGCTACCGGCGCCAGGTAGCCGGTGTGCTCACCCGTCGAGCGGCCGGCATCGCCGCCGATCGCATTCGAACGCGCAACGGACAGACCAGCAACGAAGAGAGGGCTTCCTGATGAGCCGCACCCACGTGACCTGCGAAGTCAACGGCGACGCTGTTGATTTTCTGACCGAAGACGGCGAATCGCTGCTCAACGCCTTGCGTGACGAGCTGGGGCTGATCGGCGCCAAGGAAGGCTGCGGCACCGGCGACTGCGGCGCCTGCTCGATCATCATGAACGGCCGGCTGCAGTGCTCCTGCCTGATCTTCGCCCCCGAGGCCGACGGCGCCGCCATCACGACCTGTGAGGGCCTTGCCAGTGCCGATGAATTGCATCCGCTGCAGCAGTGCTTCCTCGAAGGCGCGGCGCTGCAGTGCGGCATCTGCACGCCCGGGTTTCTCATCGCCGCCAAGGCGCTCCTCGATGAGAACCCCGATCCCACCGAGACCGAAGTGCGCTACGCGCTCGCCGGCAATCTGTGCCGCTGCACCGGGTACGACAAGATCGTGCGCTCGGTGCTCGAGGCCGCCGTCCAGATCCGCACCCCAGCCTGATTGACATCGGCTGGCCCGAGACTCGCCCGACATTGCACAAGGACACCTGAACATGAGCACCACTGAAGCTCCGGCAAACACCGGGACCAATGGCAACGGCAGCAGCGGGTACCGCTGGGTCGGCACCCGCCCGGTCCGCCACGACGGCCTCGACAAGGTTGCCGGCAAGGCCCGATATGCGGCCGACCTGAATCTGCCGGGAATGCTGTACGGCCACATCCTGCGCTCACCGCATCCCCACGCACGAATCGTCTCGATCGACACGTCAGCCGCCGAAGCGATGCCCGGCGTGAAAGCCGTGGTCACCGGGGCCGACTTCCCCGAGGCGCCGCCCAAGGGCGCCACCCGCAACCTGATGTGCACAGTCATCGCGCGCGACAAGGTGCTGTACAGCGGCCACGCCGTGGCTGCGGTGGCGGCATCCACGCGGCGCGAGGCCAAGGCAGCGGCGGAGGCGATCGAGGTCACCTACGAGCTGCTGCCCCACGTGCTGAACATCTCCGATGCGATGGCCGACGACGCCCCGGTGCTGCACGACAACCTGTTCACGCGCGGTGTCGAGCCACGGCCCACCGAGCCGTCGAACGTCGCGGCGCGCACCGTGTACGAGCGCGGCGACGTCGAACAGGGATTCGGCGAAGCCGACATCGTGATCGAGCGGGAGTTCTCCACCCAGGCAGTGCATCAGGGCTACATCGAGCCGCACGCCTGCGTCGTCGACTGCGACCAGGAAGGCAAGGCCGTTATCTGGGCGTCGTCGCAGGGCCACTTCATGGTGCGGTCGTCGACGGCCACAGTGCTTGGCTGGGATACGTCGCGCATCAAGGTGATCCCGGCCGAGATCGGCGGCGGCTTCGGCGGCAAGACGACCATCTACATCGAGCCGGTGGCGGCGCTGCTGTCGACGAAAGCCGGTCGCCCGGTCAAGATCGTGATGAGCCGCGAGGACGTGTTCCGGGCAACCGGTCCCGCCCCGGGGGCGATCATCAGGATGAAGGTGGGCGCCCGCAACGACGGCACGATCACCACGGCGAAGGCGTGGTTGGCCTACGAGAACGGGGCCTTCCAGGGCATTGCGGCGATGCTCGGCTGCATGTGCGTCGTGTCGGCCTACACGCTCGATCACCTCTACGTCGAGGGCTTCGATGTGGTGCTCAACCGGCCGGTCAACGTGGCCTACCGGGCCCCCTCGGCACCCGCAGCAGCATTCGCCATGGATTCGGTGGTCGACGAGATCGCGGAGCGTGTCGGCATGGACCCGCTCGACCTCCGCATCCAGAACTGCCCCTCGCAAGGCGACCCGACGCCGTACGGACCCAAGTGGCCGATGATCGGCCTGCGTGAGTGCCTCGAGGCGATCCGCGACAGCGATCACTACCAATCGGAGCTGCCCGAAGGGCAGGGCCGTGGCGTAGCCAGCGGGTTCTGGTTCAACATCGGCGAGGCATCGAGCGCGACGGTGAACCTGAACGAGAACGGCACCGCCACGGTGATCACCGGCAGCCCCGACATCGGCGGCAGCCGGGCGTCGATGGCGTTGATGGCTGCCGAGGAACTCGGCCTCGATGTGCACCTGATCCAGCCCGTCGTGGGCGACACCGAGGTCGTCGGCTTCACCGATGTCACCGAGGGCAGCCGCGCCACGTTCGCGACAGGCATGGCCGTCGTGGAAGCCTGCCGCGATCTCAAGGAGCAGCTGCGCAAGCGGGCGGCCAAGACGTGGGATTGCGATGTGGAAGAGGTCGAGTGGGTGGACGGCTCGGCCGTGCACGGGCCCGGCGAGCAGGAGCCGCTGACGCTGGCTGCTATCACCGGCAATGCGAAGCGCACCGGCGGACCGCTGGGTGCCACGGCGTCGCTGAACGCCCGGGGCGCCGGCCCGGCTTTCTCAGTTCAGGTAGCTGACGTGTCGGTTGATCAGGAAACGGGCCGGGTCACCGTCGAGCGCTACACCACCGCGCAGGATGCCGGCACAGCGATTCATCCCAGCTATGTGGAAGGCCAGATGCAGGGCGGCGTGGTGCAGGGCATCGGCTGGGCGCTGAACGAGGAGTACATCTACTCCGACGACGGCAACCTCGAGAACCCGGGATTCCTGGACTACCGCATCCCAGTGGCGTCGGACCTGCCGATGATCGAAACGGTCATCGTGGAGGTGCCCAATCCTTCGCATCCTTACGGAGTGCGTGGCGTCGGCGAGGTGGGCATCGTGCCGCCGTTGCCGGTGATGGCCAACGCGGTGGCCGATGCCACCGGCGTGCGCATCAGCGACCTGCCGCTCTCGCCGCCGCGAGTGCTGGAGGCACTGACAGCCGCCGAGAGCTGAGAGCCGCCCGAGTCCGCAGGGACAATCCGTCAGAGACAACCCGATGGCGGTCGTTCATTTCTCGACCGACCAGCGTCAGCACACTGGCGTCGCCGAGATCGCTATCGAAGCTGCGAACGTGCGCGATCTCGTGCGGCAGCTTTCCGCGCTCTACCCGTCGCTCGACGCGCACCTGGTCGAGACATCGTCGACGGCGGTTGCCATCGACGGCGAGATCATCCCCGACCCGTGGCTCGAGGAACTCACCGACACCTCAGAGGTGTACTTAGTCCGCCCGCTTGCGGGCGGATAGACCAGCACAGCGCCCGCTCGCGGGCGGATATGTCAGCTACGGCTGGACTTTGAGCTCGATCTCGACGCCGGCAGGCAGGTCGAGCCGCTGAAGCGAGTCGACCGTCTTGTCGGTGGGATCGATCACGTCGATGAGGCGCTTGTGGATGCGCATCTCGAAGTGCTCGCGCGAGTCCTTGTCCTTGTGGGGGGACCGCACGACCGTGTAGCGATGCTTCTCGGTCGGCAGCGGCACCGGTCCACGCACCTTGGCGTTGGTGCGCAGCACGGTCTCGGTGATCTTCTGTGCCGACTGGTCCACGATCTCGTGGTCGTAGGCCTTGAGCCGCATTCGGATCCGAGGTGCTGCCATGTCGCTGCCTAACTGCGCTGGGGCGTAACTGCTGCGGGCCTGACCGCTACTGAAGGATCTTCGTTACCCGGCCGGAACCGACAGTGCGGCCGCCCTCGCGGATGGCGAAGAGCAAGCCCTCGTCCATCGCGATCGGGTTGATCAGCTCGACCGTCATCTCGGTGTTGTCGCCCGGCATGCACATCTCGGTGCCTGCGGGAAGGTCGACCACGCCGGTGATGTCGGTGGTGCGGAAGTAGAACTGCGGCCGGTAGTTCGAGAAGAACGGCTTGTGGCGGCCGCCCTCTTCCTTGGTCAGCACATACACCTGCGCCTCGAACTTGGTGTGCGGGGTGATCGCGCCCTTGCGGGTGCAGACCTGGCCGCGCTCCACCTCGTCCTTGCCGGTGCCACGCAGCAGCAGGCCGACGTTGTCGCCCGCCTGGCCCTGATCGAGGATCTTGCGGAACATCTCGACGCCGGTCACGGTGGTGGTCTGGGTGTCGCGGATGCCCACGATCTCGACCTCGTCGCCGCTGTTGATGATGCCCTGCTCGATCTTGCCGGTCACCACGGTGCCGCGGCCGGTGATCGAGAAGACGTCCTCGATCGGCATCAGGAACGGGCGCTCGGTGTCGCGCACAGGTTCGGGCACGTACTCATCGACAGCGTTCATCAGCTCGATGACCTGCTCGGCAGCAGCCGCGTCGCCCTCCAGCGCGTTCAGCGCGGAGACCTGCACCACCGGGATGTCGTCACCGGGGAACTCGTACTCGCTGAGCAGCTCGCGTACCTCGAGCTCCACGAGCTCGAGCAGCTCCTCGTCGTCGACCATGTCGACCTTGTTGAGGGCGACCACGATGTAGGGCACGCCGACCTGGCGAGCCAGCAGCACGTGTTCACGGGTCTGGGGCATCGGGCCGTCCGCGGCAGACACCACCAGGATGGCGCCGTCCACCTGGGCGGCGCCGGTGATCATGTTCTTGATGTAGTCGGCGTGACCGGGCATGTCGACATGCGCGTAGTGCCGGTTCGCCGTCTCGTACTCGACGTGCGCGATGGAGATCGTGATGCCGCGCTCACGCTCCTCGGGCGCCTTGTCGATCTCGTCGAATGCCGTCGCCTGGCCGCCGACCTGTTCGGCCAGCACACGCGTGATGGCAGCCGTCAGTGTCGTCTTGCCATGGTCGATGTGGCCCATCGTGCCCACGTTGACGTGAGGCTTGGTCCGCTCGAAACGCTCTTTTGCCATGTCGTACCCGCCTTTCGGGGTTCTGCTCGCCTATCAGGGGTGAGTGAGGTGCAGGGATGCCTGTTTTCTTTGTTTCTTCAAGGTTCTGAACGGTGTGAGGCTAGGGATGCCGTGGCCCAGTTCCAATGGAAGTGGTCACGCGAAGTGAGATGAGACCGGCTGCAGCCCGCAGGCAGCGGGCTGGTCACTCGCCGCGGATGCGCTTGATGATCTCCTCGGCGATGCTGGACGGCACCTGCTCGTAGTTGTCGAACTGCATGCTGTAGGTCGCGCGGCCCTGGGTGCGGGACCGCAGGTCGTTGGCGTAGCCGAACATCTCCGACAGCGGCACCTTGGCGTCGATCACCTGGTTCACGCCGCGCAGCTCCATCTGCCCGACCCGACCGCGCCGTGAGTTGAGGTCGCCGATGACGTCGCCCATGTAGTCCTCGGGTGTCACGACCTCCACCGACATGACCGGCTCCAGCAGGACTGGCCGCGCCAGCCGGGCCGCATCGCGCATGGCCATCGTGCCGGCGATCTTGAACGCCATCTCCGAGGAGTCCACGTCGTGATGGTTGCCGTCGATCAGATCGACGGCCACGTCCACGAGCGGGAAGCCGGCCAGCGGGCCGTTCTCCAGCGACGACTGCAAGCCCGCATCGACCGATGAGATGTACTCGCGCGGGATCACACCGCCGCGGATGTGGTCTTCGAAGACGTATCCCTCGCCGGGCTCGGACGGCTTCAGGTTGATGACGACCACCGCGTACTGGCCCGAGCCGCCCGTCTGCTTGATGTGGCGGTACTCGAATTTGTCGACCGGGGAGGTGATCGTCTCGCGGTAGGCCACCTGCGGCTTGCCGATCGAGGCGTCCACCTTGAACTCTCGCAGCATCCGGTCGACCAGCACCTCGAGGTGCAGTTCGCCCATGCCCGAGATCACCGTCTGGCCGGTTTCGTCGTCGGTCTTGACCTGGAAGGTGGGGTCTTCCTCGCTGAGCGCCGTGAGGGCCTTGCCCAGCTTGTCCTGGTCGCCCTTGGACTTGGGCTCGACAGCGACGTGCACGACCGGATCGGGGAAGTCGAGCTGTTCGAGCACGATCGGCTTGGACGAATCGCACAGCGTGTCGCCCGTGCGGGTGTTCTTCAGACCGATGCCCGCAACGATGTCGCCGGTGGCGATGTCGTCACGGTCTTCGCGGTTGTTGGCGTGCATCTGCAGGATGCGCCCGATGCGCTCGCGGTTGCCCGTGGTGGTGTTGAGCACTTGGCCGCCGCGCTCGAACTTGCCGCTGTACACCCGGAAGTAGGTGAGCTTGCCGACGTGAGGGTCGGTCATGATCTTGAATGCCAACGCGGAGAACGGCTCTTCGTCGCTGGGCTTGCGCTCCAGATCTTCCTTGCCATTCGTCGAGCGTCCTGCGATGGCCGGGATGTCCACCGGCGCGGGCAGGTACATCGTGACGGCGTCGAGCAGCGGCTGCACGCCCTTGTTCTTGAACGCGCTGCCGGTGAGCACGGGCACGATCTGGCCGTCGAGCGTGCCCTGCCGGATCGCCCGCCGGACCGTGACGGCATCGACCTCTTCGCCTTCGAGGTAGGCCAGCATGATGTCCTCATCGACATCAGCAAGCCGCTCGAGCAGTTTGCTGCGGTACTCGGACGCCTGATCGGCCAGATCGGCAGGAATGTCGACGATGTCGTAGGTGGCGCCGAGATCGTCGCCCTTCCACACCACCGCATTCATCTCGACCAGGTCGACCACGCCTTCAAAGTCGGCCTCAAGGCCGATCGGCAGCTGCAATACCGCCGTGTGGGGGGTGAGCCGGTCCTCGATGCTGGCCAGCGAGCCGAAGAACGAGGCGCCGGTGCGGTCCAGCTTGTTGATGAAGCACATCCGCGGCACGCCGTACCGGTCGGCTTGCCGCCAGACGGTCTCGGTCTGCGGCTCCACGCCAGCAACGCCGTCGAACACCGCCACGGCGCCGTCGAGCACCCGCAGCGAGCGCTCCACCTCGACGGTGAAGTCGACGTGACCCGGCGTGTCGATGATGTTGATGACGTGATCGTTCCAGTGGCAGGTGGTGGCGGCAGAGGTGATGGTGATGCCCCGCTCCTGCTCCTGCTCCATCCAGTCCATCGTGGCGGCGCCGTCGTGGACTTCGCCGATCTTGTAGTTGACGCCGGTGTAGTAGAGGATCCGCTCCGTCACCGTGGTCTTGCCCGCATCGATGTGGGCCATGATCCCGATGTTGCGGACGCGGTCGAGAGGTTGCGTTCGAGCCATTTCAGCGTTGCCCCAATTGACCAGATATCCCGATCAGATCGCCAGCGATCCGTTACCAGCGGTAGTGCGCGAAGGCCTTGTTGGCCTCTGCCATGCGATGCGTGTCCTCACGCCGCTTGGCAGCCGAGCCGGTGCCGTTGGAGGCATCCATCAGCTCGTTCGCGAGTCGTTCCGACATGGTGCGCTCGCGGCGTTCGC
Source organism: Microthrixaceae bacterium (assembly GCA_011523825.1). GTDB lineage: Bacteria > Actinomycetota > Acidimicrobiia > Acidimicrobiales > Poriferisodalaceae > Poriferisodalis. The sequence continues at coordinate 274,006 of WTFX01000026.1, read as the reverse complement.
GGGCGAAGCCCACGATCCAGCGGATCGCCAGCGCGGTGGCGCGGCGCGGACGCACCTCGACGGGCACCTGGTAGGTGGCACCGCCGACTCGGCGGCTCTTCACTTCAACTTGCGGCCGGGTGTTGTCCACCGCCCGCTTCAGGATCTCGAGCGGCTCGCCGCCAGTCCGCTCGCCGACGAGATCCATCGCTTGGTACACGATGTGCTCGGCCAGCGAGCGCTTGCCGCGCCGCAGCACCTTGTTGATGAACTGGGTGACCAGCGCGGAGTCATAGACGGGGTCCGGAGCGATGTCGCGGCGGGGTGCTGCACCTCGGCGGGGCATGTCAGGACTCCCGCTTGGCGCCGTAGCGCGAGCGTGCCTGCTGACGGGAATTCACACCCGAAGCATCCAGTGCTCCGCGGATGATCTTGTAACGGACGCCGGGCAGGTCCTTGACCCGGCCGCCGCGCACCAGAACGATGCTGTGCTCCTGCAGGTTGTGGCCCTCGCCCGGGATGTAGGCAGTCACCTCGACACCGCTCGTGAGGCGCACACGGGCGACCTTGCGCAGGGCCGAGTTCGGCTTCTTCGGCGTGTGCGTGTACACGCGGGTGCAAACCCCGCGCCGCTGTGGCGAGCCCTTCAACGCGGGCGTGCGCACCTTCGTCGGCTTGGACTTTCGGCCCTTGCGGACCAGCTGCTGGATCGTGGGCACCAGAACCTCAGTGAGTTGGGAGACCCCTGCGAGCCGGGGCTGTCAGTGGGACAGGCTGCCAGCGAACAGGTCGACTGGCAGGAGTCGGGCAGATCTGCGCAATGCCCCACCCGGCAGCGCGCCGAAACCGGCTATGAAGGCTAGGCAGCGCGCCCCAACACGACAACCGCTCAGCTGGCGTCGGTGAATGACGCGACGCTCTCGTCGAGACTTGCGTCGTCGGCATCAGGATCGCCGCCGATCGAGGCCAGCCACGCAGCCGGATCCTGGGCATCCTCGGACGACCAGAACTCCATCGGCTCGTATTCGGGGGCAATCGTGTCGATGTTGCGGTACACGTCCTGACCGGTGCCGGCCGGAATCAGCTTGCCGATGATGATGTTCTCCTTGAGGCCCTTCAAGCTGTCCCGGCGCGACTCGATGGCCGCCTCGGTCAGCACGCGGGTCGTCTCCTGGAAGGAGGCAGCCGAGAGCCATGACTCGGTCGCGAGCGATGCCTTCGTGATGCCCATGATGATCGGGCGGCCCTCGGCGGGGCGACGGCTCTTGGCCACCAGCTCGCGGTTGGCTTCGCGGTAGTTCCGCTGGTCGACCTGTTCGCCGGGCAGGAACGGCGAATCGCCCTGCTCGCCGACGAGCACCCGCCGGGTCATCTGGCGGATGATCAGCTCGATGTGCTTGTCATGGATCGACACGCCCTGCTCGCGGTACACCTTCTGCACCTCGGAGACGAGGTACTGCTGGGTCTCGCGCACGCCGCGGATCTCGATGAGCTCCTTGGGGTCGCGCGGACCGTCCACGAGCGGGTCGCCAGCGCGGATGTCCTGCCCGTCGGTCACCGCGAGCCGCGACATGGACGGAACCGTGTAGGTGTCCTCGGAGCCGTCATCGCCGATCACATCGATCTGGCGTCCCCGACCGTCGTCCTCGCCGATGCGCACCACACCCGAACGGCGGGCCAGCACGGCCTTGCCGCGCGGGGTACGAGCTTCGAACAGCTCGACCACGCGGGGCAGACCGCCGGCGATGTTCTCGCCGCCGATGACACCGCCGGTGTGGAACGTCCTCATGGTCAGCTGCGTGCCCGGCTCGCCGATGGACTGGGCAGCGATCACGCCGACCGCCTCGCCGACCTCAATGAGCTTGCCGGTCGCCAGCGATCCGCCGTAGGCCATGGCCGACACGCCGAACTCGGAATCGTCGGTGAGCGGGGACAGCACACGGACCCGCGTGACATCAGGGTCATCGCGCAGCGCGATCAGCTCGTCCTCGCCGACCAGCCGTCCGGCCTCGAGCACAGTGCCGTCGCTGAGCGTCACTTCCGCCGCAAGGCAGCGGCTGAACAGCCTCGTGTCGAGATGGGTGCGCTTGTCCGGTCCGTCCGGGACGACGTCCTCGATCCACAGCCCGTTCACCGGACCGGGCCGGTCGAAGGGATTCTCGCTGTTGATGATGAGCTCCTGAGCGACATCGACGAGCCGGCGGGTCAGGTAGCCCGAGTCGGCCGTGCGCAGTGCCGTGTCGACCAGGCCCTTGCGTGCGCCGGGCGTGGAGATGAAGTACTCCAGAGTGGCCAAGCCCTCGCGGTACGACGACTTGATGGGGCGCGGGATGATGTCGCCGCGAGGGTTGGCTACCAACCCGCGGATGGCGGCGATCTGGCGCACCTGCATCATGTTCCCGCGTGCGCCGGAGCCGACCATCATGCCGATCGGGTTGAACGTGGTGCGCGACATCTCGCCTTCCAGCGAGCGGCGCACCTCGTCGGTGGCGTCGGTCCAGATCTCCACTTCCTTCTGCCGACGCTCGCCGTCGGTGATGATGCCGCGCCGGAACTGGGTCTCGACTCGCTCCGCCTCGCCCTCGTGGCGTTCGAGGATCTCCGCCTTGTCGGGCGGGGTGCTCACATCGTCGACCGAGATCGTCAAGCCCGAGCGGCTGGCGTACTCGTAGCAGAGGTCCTTGATGTGGTCGAGGCTGACGGCAATCTCGCTCGTGGAGTAGTTGTCGGACAGGGCACGCACGATGCGGCCCATGTCGCCCTTGCGCACGGGCCGGTTCACGTACTCGAAGTTGTCCGGGAGCGCAGCGTTGAACAGCGCACGGCCTGGCGTTGTGGGCGTGTAACTGCCGTTGCCATCGCTGAGCTGATCGATGCGCCATTCGATGAGCTGGTGCAGCTTGAGGTGGCCGAGGTCGAGCGCCTGCTCGATCTGGTGCAGGTGGCGGAAGACCGGCTTGCCGGCCTCGTCATCGCTGCTGTCATCGCTGTCCGGGCCGGTTGCCTCCGTCAGGTAGTAGCTGCCGATGAGCATGTCCAGGTTGGGCACCGTCATCGGCCGGCCGTCTGCGGGGCTCAGGAGGTTGTTGGCCGACAGCATCAGCACCCGTGCCTCTGCCTGCGCCTCCGAGGACAGCGGCAGGTGCACGGCCATCTGGTCGCCGTCGAAGTCAGCGTTGAAGGCGGCGCACACGAGCGGATGGATCTGGATCGCCTTGCCCTCCACCAGCAGCGGTTCGAAGGCCTGGATGCCCAGCCGGTGCAGCGTGGGCGCCCGGTTCAGCAGCACCGGGTGCTCCTTGATGACGTCCTCGAGCACGTCCCAGACGTCGGCGCGGCGACGCTCGACCATCCGCTTGGCCGACTTGATGTTCTGCGCGATCTCCGAGTCGACCAGCCGCTTCATGACGAACGGCTTGAACAGCTCGAGCGCCATCAGCTTGGGCAGCCCGCACTGGTGCAGGCGCAGCGTGGGGCCCGCGACGATGACCGAGCGGCCTGAGTAGTCCACGCGCTTGCCGAGCAGGTTCTGGCGGAAGCGACCCTGCTTGCCCTTGAGCATGTCCGACAGCGACTTCAGCGCCCGATTGCCGGGGCCTGTCACAGGACGGCCCCTTCGGCCGTTGTCGAACAGCGCATCCACCGCCTCTTGCAGCATGCGCTTCTCGTTGTTGACGATGATCTCGGGTGCCCGCAGGTCCAGCAGGCGCTTCAGCCGGTTGTTGCGGTTGATGACGCGCCGGTACAGGTCATTCAGATCGGACGTCGCGAAGCGGCCGCCGTCGAGCTGCACCATGGGGCGCAGGTCGGGCGGGATGCACGGCACGGCGTCGAGAATCATCGCCCGCGGGTCGTTGATGCGGCGCCCGTGCTCGTCCCGCCGGTTGAACGCGCTCAGGATCTTGAGGCGCTTGATCGCCTTCTGCTTGCGCTGGGCCGACAAAGGCCGGCGCCCGTCGGACGCCTCGATGGCCGCACGCAGCTCGGCCTCTTCGACGTCGAAGTCCATGTTGGCCATGAGCTGCGCTATGGCCTCGGCGCCCATGCCGCCCTCGAAGTACTGGCCGTAACGGTCCTCCAGCTCGCGCCAGAGGTCCTCGTCGTCCACAATCATCCGCTCGTGCAGGTCGCGCAACGCTGCGAAGGCGCGCTCCACGAGGTCCTTCTCCTCGTTGGCCTCTTCGTCCAGGGCCTCGAGGTCGCGCTCGGATTCGCGCTGGGCCGACCGCAGCTCGCGCTCCTTGGCGTCATCGGCCTCCAGCGAGGCGAGTTCGCCCTCGAGCTCCGCGAGCCGCTCCGCACGGCGCTCTGCGAGCTCCTCGTCGATGACATCGAGCTCTTCGGCCTTTTCGGCTTCGAGCCGCGGCAGGTCGGCGTGCAGCTTCTCGCTGTCGACCTTGGTGACCAGGTTCGCAGCGAAGTAGATGACGCGTTCCAGCGCCTTGGCCTTCAGCTCCTGGCGGGGGTCGAGGCCCGTCAAGAAGTACGCCAGCCATGAGCGGGTGCCCCGCAGGTACCAGATGTGCACCACCGGGGCTGCCAGCTCGATGTGGCCCATGCGTTCGCGGCGCACCTTCGAACGGGTGACTTCCACACCGCAGCGCTCGCAGATGATGCCCTTGAACCGGACGCGCTTGTACTTGCCGCAGCCGCACTCCCAGTCCTTGGTGGGACCGAAGATCTTCTCGCAGAACAAGCCGTCCTTCTCGGGCTTGAGCGTGCGGTAGTTGATGGTCTCCGGCTTGCGGACCTCGCCGTTGGACCATGTGCGGATGGCGTCAGCGGTTGCCAGGCCGATCCGGATGTCAGAGAAGTCGTTGACGTCGATCATGGGTTATGTCCGGCCCTGTGTCTGTATCGGTGGTGCGAGTTTTTGATGTTTCGGTTGCGCTGCATCGGCTGTGCGGTGTGGCTGCGCTGATCACACGCGCTGCTGGCGACGCAGCTCGTCTTCTTCGTCGGTGCCACGCTCGGGCCGGCTGATGTCGATGCCCAGCGATTCCTCGGCACGGAAGACGTCCTCGTCGAGACCCTGGATGTCGATCTGCTGCCCGGCGGTCGACATGACCTCGACGTTGAGGCAGAGCGCCTGCATTTCCTTGATGAGCACCTTGAAGCTCTCAGGAATGCCGGGCTCAGGGATGTTCTCGCCCTTGACGATCGCCTCGTACACGCGCACCCGGCCCAGCACGTCGTCGGACTTGATGGTGAGCAGCTCCTGCAGGCAATAGGCGGCGCCATAGGCCTCGAGCGCCCAGACCTCCATCTCGCCGAAGCGCTGGCCGCCGAATTGCGCCTTGCCGCCCAGCGGTTGCTGGGTGATCATCGAATAGGGCCCCGTCGAGCGAGCGTGGATCTTGTCGTCGACCAGGTGCGCCAGCTTCAAGATGTAGCTGTAGCCGACCATGATCGGCTCGTCATAGGCCTCGCCGGTGCGCCCGTTGAAGAGCACCGTCTTGCCCGAGCGGGTCATCAGGCGTTCGCCGGTCACCGACTCGGGCCGCAGCTTCTCGAGCGTCTGCTGGATGGTGGGATGCCGTCCGGCAGCTTCTTCCTCGTCCCAGCGCGCCCCGTCGAACACCGGCGTCGCAATGAACACCGACGGCTCAGTGGTGGGGCGGGTCTTGCGCGCGGTGTTGCTGACCGGCTCCTTGCCGACCATCTCGGATTTGCCGCTCTCGTCGGTGGCCTCCCAGCCCCAGCGCGCTGCGTAGCCCAGATGTGCTTCGAGCACCTGGCCGACGTTCATGCGGCTCGGTACGCCCAGCGGGCTCAGGATGATGTCGACCGGTGTGCCGTCGGCCAGGTAGGGCATGTCTTCGGTGGGGAGAATCTTCGAGATCACGCCCTTGTTGCCGTGACGGCCGGCGAGCTTGTCGCCCACGCTGATCTTGCGCTTCTGGGCCACGTACACGCGCACGAGCTGGTTCACGCCAGGCGGCAGCTCGTCGTCGGCGTCACGGCTGAACACCCGGATGTCGGTGACGACGCCGTTCTCGCCGTGGGGCACCTTGAGCGAGGTGTCACGCACCTCGCGGGCCTTCTCGCCGAAGATGGCACGCAGCAGCCGTTCCTCGGGCGTGAGCTCGGTCTCGCCCTTGGGAGTGACCTTGCCCACTAGCACCGCGCCCGGCTCGACTTCGGCGCCGATGCGCACGATGCCCTGCTCGTCGAGGTCGGCGAGGATGTCGTCGGCCAGGTTCGGGATGTCCCGGGTGATCTCCTCGGGACCCAGCTTGGTGTCGCGGGCGTCGATCTCGTACTCGTGAATGTGAATCGACGTGAGCACGTCGTCCTTCACCAGACGCTCCGACAGGATGATGGCGTCCTCGTAGTTGTAGCCCTCCCAGGCCATGTAGGCCACGAGGAGGTTCTTGCCCAGCGCCAGCTCGCCGTGATCGGTGGAGGGTCCGTCCGCGATGACGGCCTGCGGCTCCACGCGATCGCCGACGCGAACAAGTGCCCGCTGGTTGATGCACGTGTCTTGGTTGGAACGCCGGAACTTGAGCAGCGGGAATTCGTGCCGCTTGCCGTCATCTCCGTCGATGACGATGCAGTCGCCGGCGACTTCGGTGACTTCGCCGCCGATGCCCTGGCGCTCGCCCTTGTCGTCTTCGACTTCCGCAAGCACCATCTCGGCGGCGTCGGCCATGGCGAGGCCTTCGATGCCGGTGCCGATATAGGGGGCTTCGGCCCGCAGCAGCGGCACTGCCTGGCGCTGCATGTTGGCGCCCATGAGCGCCCGGTTGGCGTCGTCGTGCTCGAGGAACGGGATCAGCGCGGTGGCCACCGACACGATCTGCTTCGGCGACACGTCCATGAGCTGGACTTCCGATGCCGGCACGTAGCTGATCTCGGTGGTTGCGGCGAAGTAGGTGTCGCGCTCCATTTGCAGCCGCAGATCTTCCAGGCTGGCGCCCTGGGGGCTCTTGCGCACGAGCACGCGGGGGTTGCGGAATGACCCGTCGGGATTGAGCGGCGCGTTGGCCTGCGCGACCACGAACTCCTCTTCCTCGTCGGCGGTCAGGTAACGCACCTCGCTGGTGGCCTTGCCGTCCTTGATGACGCGGTAGGGCGACTCGATGAAGCCGAATTCGTTGACGCGGGCAAAGGTGGCCAGCGCCCCGATCAGGCCGATGTTCGGGCCTTCGGGCGTCTCGATGGGGCACATGCGGCCGTAGTGGCTGAAGTGGACGTCGCGCACTTCGAAGCCGGCCCGTTCCCTTGACAGGCCGCCGGGGCCGAGCGCGGAGAGGCGGCGGCGGTGCGTGAGGCCTGACAGCGGGTTCACCTGGTCCATGAACTGGCTGAGCTGGCTGGTGCCGAAGAATTCCTTGGTGGCCGCCACGACGGGGCGGATATTGATCAGCGTCTGAGGCGTGATCGCCTCGACGTCCTGGGTGGTCATGCGCTCGCGCACGACCCGTTCCATGCGGCTGAGGCCGATGCGCACCTGGTTCTGGATCAGCTCGCCGACGGAGCGAATGCGGCGGTTGGCGAAGTGATCCTGGTCGTCCAGGCGGTAGCCGGGCTCGGCATTCGCCAGGTGCAGCAGGTAGCTCGCCGTGGCGAGGACTTCGCTGCGGGTGAGCACCGTGGAATCGGGATCGGGACGGATCAGCTCCGGGTGCTCGAGCGCGTCGGGATGATCGGCGTCGATGAAGTCGAGACCGAACAGCTCGGACACACGGTCGAGCTCGGGCCCGAGCTTGCGGTTCAGCTTGTAGCGGCCGACCTTGGACAGCGAGTACCGGCGCTCGTCGAAGAACGCATTCTGGAAGTAGTTGGACGCGGCATCCGGTGTAGCCACCTCACCGGGGCGGACCCGCTTGTACAGCTCGAGCAGCGAATCTTGCTGGTTGGGCGCAACGTCTCGATCCTTGTCCCACTGGGGCTCCAGGAAGTCGAAGTGCTCGACGAACCGCTCAAGCAGGCCGGGATGGCGATCTTCGCCGTAACCCAGCGCTCGCAGCAGCGAGAAGATGCTGAGGCGACGCTTGCGGGCCACCCGGCTTCCGGCGGTGGGATCCTTGCCCGGCTTGTGCTCGACGTCGAACTCGATCCACTCGCCGCGGTAGGGGTGAATGGTTGCCGTCACCAGCTGGTGCTTCGACATGTTCCGGAGCCGGTAGCGCTCGCCGGGCTGGAAGATGACGCCGGGCGAGCGAACGAGCTGGCTCACCACCACACGCTCGGTGCCGTTGATGATGAAGGTGCCCTTGGGGGTCATCATCGGGAAGTCGCCCATGAACACGGTCTGGGCCTTGACCTCGCCGGTGTGAGCGTTCTTGAACTCGGCGCGCACGAAGATCGGCGCCGAGTAGGTCATGTCGCGTTCCTTGCACTCCTCCACGGAGAACTTGGGCGGCGGGCGTAGGTCCTCGTCGTAGGGGTCGAACGAGAAGACGAGCTGGAGATGCCCGCCGAAGTCGCTGATGGGGCTGATGTCGGAGAAGGTCTCAGCGAGCCCGACATCGAGGAATCGCTGGAAGGAATCCTTCTGGATGGACACGAGGTCCGGGAGTTCCAGGACTTCGTCGAGGTTGCCGAACGAATAGCGTTCGCGGCCGACACGAGACGACAACGGACTCTCCTAGTGGTTCAGTTGTTCGGGATGGGTCACCGGCGACTGCCCGCGGCAGGCGACGGGGGGACGGAAGCGCGCGCAGTCGCAGGCGTCCGCAGCAAACAGGGAGCCCACCGCTGGGCCTCGATGCTGGGGACTGGTTGGTGCGCGAATGGGGAGGCCACCTGTGCCACGGCCTTGGCAACGCTATCCAGCAACGCTGGGCGCCACAACCGCGACACGCGGCGCGCGGTGAGAGGTGTGCGCGCGTCTAGGACAGTTCGACGCTAGCGCCGACGGCTTCGAGGGCCTCCTTGGCCTTGTCGGCATCAGCCTTCGGCACGCCTTCGAGCACCGGCTTCGGCGCGGCCTCCACCAGATCCTTGGCCTCCTTGAGACCCAAGCTCGTGAGCGAGCGCACCTCCTTGATGACCTGCACCTTCTTGTCGCCGATCGCGGTCAGCGTGACGGTGACCTCATCGGCAGCCTCCTCGGCCGCCTCGCCGTCGCCGTCACCGCCCGCAGCGGCGGCAGCCACCATCATCGGGGCCGCCGCAGCAGCGGTGACGTCAAAGCGCTCTTCGAACGCCTTCTTCAGCTCGACCAGCTCGAGCACCGTCATATTGCCGATGGCGTCGAGGATCTCTTCGGTGGACGTGCTCATTGGTTGTTCTCCGTATCCATTTGGGCTGGGTCAATTTGGGCTGGGTCTGTTGAGTCGCTGTTGGACGGGTCGTCGGGAGCCGGGCTGTCGGGTGTCTTGTCGGCCAACGCCTGCAGCAGGCCCGACACCTCGCCGATCAAGTTGTTCATCATCGAGGCCAACGCAGTGAGCGGCGCGGCGAACGCTCCCAGCATCTGCGCCATCAGCTCATCGCGTGACGGCAGATCGGCGAGCTCGCGCACCTGGGCGTCGCTGAGCAACGTGCCCGCCAGCACGCCTCCCTTGATGACCAGCGCATCGTGCTCCGCTGCGAACGTGCGCAGGGCCTGAGCGGCTGCCGATGGATCCTTGCCGCAGAAGGCGAGTGCAGTCGGACCCAAGAGCAGGTCGAGCGTGCCGGACGGCGCGTCGTCGGACAGTGCCCGGCGGACCAAGGTGTTCTTGTAGATCTTGTAACGGCAGTCGGCATCGATGAGGCGGCCGCGCAGGTCGGCCATCTCTGCCACGTCCAAGCCCCGGTACTCGGTGAACAGCACCGCATCGGCCTCGGCGAATCGCTGGCGGACCTCGTCCACCACCGCCACCTTGTCGGCCCGCGGCGCGCGGCCCTCAGCCGTCGTCGCTGTCGCCACTGTGGGACCTCCTGTGCTGTGAGGATGTGCGGTGTTCGGGCGGTTGGAGCGCTCCCGGACCCGGAACGGGCACCGGTCCGCAGACCAGACAGAACCGCATCCCGACGCAGACGCGCACAGGAAGACCGTCCGCCTCATCAGGCTCGACCCGTGCGGCTCACCCGAGGCGGGCGAGCCTCTGAACATGGTTCAGACGGGGCCGATTTCAGGCCGGAGCCACCGGAGTTCTACGGCGAGCAAGTTGTGAAGTGCCGAACGCTACCCGTCGTGCCCGGCGATTCAACAGCCGCGGCGTTAGTTGAAGATGGTGGGGTCGATGCGGACGCCTGGACCCATGGTCGAGGACACCACCATCTTGCGCACGTAGCGACCCTTGGCACCAGCCGGCTTCGCCCGTGCCAACTCATCCATGACTGCCGCCAGATTGGCGTTGAGGTCTTCAGCGGTGAAGCTCACCTTGCCGATCGCCAGGTGCACGTTGCCGTACCGGTCCGTTCGGTACTCGACCTTGCCGCCCTTGAACTCGCCCACAGCCTTGCCCACATCGGGCGTCACCGTCCCGGACTTGGGATTCGGCATGAGGCCACGGGGCCCGAGCACCTTGCCCAAGCGGCCCACCACGCCCATCATGTCCGGCGTCGCGATTGCCACGTCGAAGTCGGTGAATCCAGCCTCGACACGCTCGGCCAGATCGGCACCGCCCACGACATCGGCGCCCGCTTCGGAGGCCGCGGCCGCAGCGTCGCCCTGCGCGAAGACCGCAACGCGCACGTCGCCGCCGGTTCCCGACGGCAGTGCGACGGTGCCGCGCACCATCTGATCGGCCTTGCGCGGGTCCACGCCGAGCCGCACCGACAGATCGACCGATTCGTCGAACTTGGCCGGTGCCAGCGTCCGCACCATGTCGATGGCCTGGGCGGGCTCGTGCATCATCTGCCGGTCGTACCGTCGGGTCGCCTCGGCGTACTTCTTTCCTGACATCTGGGGCTCTCCTGCTGTGCGGGCCAGCTCAGCCGGCGACTTCGATGCCCATCGACCGAGCGGTGCCGATCACCTGCAGCTTGGCGTTCTCGAGATCGCGTGCATTGAGATCGGGCATCTTCGTCGCGGCGATCTCGGCCACCTGGGCCTCGGTGATATGCGCCACGGTCTCGCGGCCGGGGTTGTTGGCCGCCTTCTCCAGCCCCGCTGCCTGGCGCAGCAGCACCGACGTCGGCGGTGTTTTCGTGATGAACGTGAACGACCGATCCTCGAAGATCGTGATCTCCGCGGGCACGATCGTGCCGCGCTGGCTCTCGGTCTTGGCGTTGTACTCCTTGCAGAAGTCCATGATCGCCACGCCGTGCGGACCGAGCGCCGTGCCCACCGGCGGCGCGGGGGAAGCTTGCCCGGCGGGGATCTGGATCTTCACCACCGCGCTCACCCGCTTGCGGCCTGCCGCGGGTCGTGCCGGGTTGTCTGCCATCAGATGCTCCTAGTTGGCTGGCCCTCGCAGGGGCTCGGGTCGTGTGGCTGGCCCTCGCAGGGGCTCAGATCTTTGCGACTTGGACGAAGTCGAGCTCGACGGGGGTCTCGCGGCCGAAGATGTTCACCAGCACCTTCACCTTCAGCTGCTCCTCGTTGATCTCGATGACCTGACCCTGGAAGTCGGAGAACGGGCCCTCCTTGATGCGCACACCCTCGTCGATCTCGAAGATCATCGACGGCTTGGTGCGGCGCGGCATCTCAGGTCCGTCATCGGGCTCAGCCAGGAATGCCTCCACCTCCCTGCGGCGCAGGGGCGACGGCTTGCCGCCCGGACCCGCGTAGCCGGTGACTCCGGGCGTGCTGCGGATCATGTGGTGGGCCTCGTCGCTGGGACGGCAGCGGATCAGCAGGTAGCCAGGGAAGACCTTCTTCTTGGCGACGACCTTGCGGCCGCCCTTGAACTCGATCACGTCCTCCATCGGGATGGCGACTTCGAGAATCCGGTCTTCCATGTCGAACGTGCCGATCCGGGCTTCGAGGTTCTGCTTCACCTTCTTCTCGTAGCCCGACTGCGTGTGCACGACGAACCAGCGACCCGGCCGGTCGTACGGCGAGACTCGCTTGGTCTCCGGCTCGTCGACGGCGAGCAGTTCGTCCTCGGTGAGCACGTCGACGGCGCCGGCCCCATCAGCGGTGACGTCGACGGCATCTGCCCCCTCAGTCGCCTCGGCTGGCTCGGCGCCCGGACCCATCAGGGTGGTCGCCGTCTGGGAGCTCAGCAACCGGCGTGCGGTCGCCATCGGGTCGGTCTCGGGTTCTACGGGGGTGTCGGTCAGATCGCTCATGTTCATCAGCTCAGATGCTTGTCAGTTCACGTCGAAGAGGCGGAGGACGCCTTCACCCAGAATCCAGTCGAATCCGGCGATCATCGCCGTCAGGATCACGATGGTGATGAACACGACGACCGAGTAGTTGACGATCTCGGCGCGGGTCGGCCAGATCACCTTCTTCAGCTCGGAGCGGACCTCGCCCACGAACTGCGCCGGTCCGGCCCGCTCGGTGGTCGGTGATGCCGGTGCTGCCTGGCGCCGCTCGCGCCGTCCTGCGGGCGCGCCGTCAGCCCCCATCTCGCCCTGACGCTGCAGGTGACGGCGTGTGCGTCGGTTCATGGCCATCGGGAGTGTCTCCGGCCTCGATTACTCAGAGATTTGTTGTCGGGGGTTTGGGCATGGTCGGTCCGCCGGGTTGACGGTCCAATCCGGCGGAAGCGCAGGGCAGGAGGGACTCGAACCCGCAACCGCCGGTTTTGGAGACCGGTGCTCTACCAAATTGAGCTACTGCCCTCAGCGTCGGCGCATCGCGTGCGATACGCGGGTGACACTCAGTGCGGGCCTTCTTGGCGAATGTCCGCCGCAACAGGCTACCGGCAGCAGTCTGGGTCGCGTCCAAACGAGCCCACAGAGGCGTCTCGTAGCGGGACTGGGACTCGAACCCAGGACCTCACGATTATGAGCCGTGCGCTCTGACCAACTGAGCTATCCCGCCAAGATGCAACTGCGAAGCCTACCGAGCCGCCTCAGGCGGCTCCCGCCTGCACGTTGCACAGTGAGCCCCGTGCCGGAATCGAACCGGCGACACCAGCCTTACCATGGCTGTGCTCTGCCTACTGAGCTAACGGGGCGTGATTCGCGCACGTCCAGACCATCGTGCGCGGACGATGGCGGGGTCCGGAGTGTATCTGCGGCCCTTCGGTAGCTTCGCTGCCATGCGGACCCGGATGGCCACGATGGCCGACGCCGACGCGATCGCGGAGATCTACAACCGCGAGGTCACCGACGGCACCGCCACCTTCGACATGGTGCCCCGTTCTCCCGCCGAGCAAGCGGCCTGGATGCGGGACCATTCGGGTGCTTACCCGTGCATCGTGGCGGTGTCAGACAACGCTGACGCCGAGGCCGCCGGCACAGTGCTGGGTTGGGCGTGCCTGTCGCCCTACCGCACCCGGCCGGCGTACTCGACCAGCGTCGAGGACTCCATCTACGTGCATCGCGACCACCACGGGCGCGGCGTGGGCAGCCTGCTGCTCGGCGACTTGGTGGCGCTTGCCGATGAGCACGGCTTTCACGCTGTTTTCGCCCGCATCGCCGACGCCGGCGCTGCGTCGGTGGCACTGCACGCCAAACACGGTTTCGAGCTCGTCGGTGTCGAACGGGAAGTGGGGCGCAAGTTCGGACGCTGGCTCGACGTGACGCTCATGCAGCGCCTGCGCCCCGCCTGAATCGCTCAGTCAGCAGCGTTCTCAGCCATCTAGAAGTGCCAGGGGAATTGCTCGTATTGGGGGTCGCGCTTTTCCAGGAAGGCGTCACGGCCCTCGGCTGCCTCATCGGTGCCGTAGGCCAGGCGGGTGGCCTCGCCCGCGAACACCTGCTGGCCCACCAGGCCGTCGTCGATCAGGTTGAACGCGAACTTGGCCATGCGCTGCGCCGTAGGTGAGCGGGAGACGATCTCGGCTGCCCACTCCAGTGCCACCGACTCCAGCTTGACGTGGGGCACCACTGCATTCACGTCGCCCATGTCGAAACGCTCCCAGGCGGTGTAGGTGCGACCGAGGAAGAAGATCTCGCGGGCCTTCTTCTGGCCGATCTGGCGAGCCAAGTAGGCCGAGCCGAAGCCACCGTCGAAGCTCGCCACGTTGGTGTCGGTCTGACGGAAGCGGGCGTGCTCTTCGGAGGCGATCGTGAGGTCGCACACCACATGCAGGCTGTGGCCGCCGCCGGCTGCCCACCCGTTCGCCACGCAGATCACCACCTTGGGCATCATGCGGATGAGCCGCTGACACTCCAGGATGTGCAGGCGGCCGGTGCGGGCCGGGTCGATGTGATCAGCGGTCTCGCCGTCGGCGTAGCGGTAGCCGTCCTTGCCGCGGATGCGCTGGTCGCCGCCCGAGCAGAATGCCCAGCCGCCGTCGGCCGGCGCCGGGCCGTTGCCGGTCAGCAGGATGCAGCCCACGTCCGCCGTCTGCCGGGCGTGGTCCAGCGCCCGGTACAGCTCGTCAACAGTGTGCGGGCGGAAGGCGTTGCGCACATCGGGCCGATCGAACGCGATGCGAACCGTGCCGTGCTCGTTGGCGCGGTGGTAGGTGATGTCGGTGAACTCGAAGCCGTCGATGTCGCTCCAGCGGGATGGGTCGAAGATGTCTGAGACATGTGGCAAGAACGGCATGGCTGCTCCGGGACCAGTGGCGTGAGGGCACGGTATTGGATCGGAGCGCTCGACCGGTCGACGAGCGGTGCGGCGCGCGAGACTGCGGGCTCGGCGCCCACCGATGGGCCCGCATCGAAGGGACACGTGGCATGAAGTTCGGACTCCGGTACTGCAACACAGGCAAGTTCGCCAACGACACCGCGCTTGCGACCGAGCTCGTGCAAGCCGGCGAGGCCGCCGGCTTCGAATCCGCATGGACGGTGGAGCACACGGTCATCCCGTCGGGATACCAATCCGCATACCCGTACAGTCCCGACGGCAAGATGGCCGGAGGCGTCGAGGATCTGGCACTGCCCGATCCCCTCATCTGGATGGCGCACATGGCCGGCGCCACCTCCACCATCAACTTCGGCACGGGCATCCTGATCGTGCCCCAGCACAGTCCCGTGGTGTGCGCCAAGCAGATCGCCACGCTCGACCACATGTCGGGCGGCCGCGTGCTGCTGGGCATCGGCGTGGGCTGGATGCGCGAGGAGTTCGACGCGATCGGGGTCGGCGATCACTTCGACGACCGGGGCCGGCGCACCGACGAGTACGTGGCCGCCATGCGCGAGCTGTGGTCGGCCGAGCGGCCCACGTTCCACGGCGAGTTCGTGAACTTCGACGCTGCGTACTGCCGGCCCCAGCCGGTGAACGGCTCGGTGCCGATCATCGTGGGCGGCGACTCGAAGGTTGCGGCGCGGCGGGCGGGACGCCTCGGGGATGGCTACTTCCCTGCCCGGGGAGCGCCGTGGGACCTGATCGACCTGGCGCGCCAGACGGCAGCCAAGCACGGCCGCGATCCCGATTCGCTCGAAATCACCGTGCAATTGCCGGCCGACCTCGAGGAGATTCCCGAGCTGGCGCGCCGCGGCGTGAGCCGGATCGCGGTGCCCGTCTCGCCGATGGCCGGTCTGCAGACGGTCATCTCCACACCAGACGACGCCAGCGCCTGGGCCGAGACCATCGAACGTTTCGCCGACCTCTAGCGGAAATGGAATTCGGCGAGGTCGTCGCGGGCGTACTGCTCGGGCAATGCGACCTCCCAGACCAGGTAGGCCTCCATCGCCGCCTTGGCCACGTCGGCGTCGGTGGGGTCGTAGGGCAGCGGCGGCTGGCGTGAGCGAATCGCAGCTGCGGTCCTGTCGTCGCTGTCGACGACAAGCTCCGCATCGCCGAGCCAGCCCGGCTCGAGCACCCAGGCATCCCAGCCCATCTGGATGAGCCACGAAGCGGTCATGGTGGCGCCGATGCCGTCTTGATCGGCCAGCACGACCCTCGCTCCGCGGGTCACGAGGTACTCGTCGGTGGCCTGCACGAGCTGGCCGCCAGGAGCACCGACCGCACTGGCCAGGTGCCCGGCCGCGAACTCCTCAGGCGTGCGCACGTCCATGAAGTAGGTGGTTCGGCTGCCGTCGGCCAGCCAGTCGTCGAGCCCGTCACGATCGACCGTGCGCACACCGCAGCGCTCCGCCACGGCCTGCGCTGCCGTCGCGGCCTCGGCTCGACCAGCGTCACTCGGCGCAGGGGCCAGCTCGTCGCGGCCGTGTTCCAGCTCGAGCCCGGCCAGCTCCCAGCCCATCGTGCCGTCCTTCAGCGCGTACACGGCATTGGGCAGGCCCGCTGAGCGCAGCGACTGCGCGCCCAGAATGCTGCGGGTCCGGCCGGCGCAGTTGACGACCACCGTCGTGCCCTCATCGATCAGGTCATGGACACGCCGCACCAGCTCGCCGCCGGGGCAGGACCGGCCGGTAGGGATGCTCATGCGATTGAACTCCCTGCGCGTGCGCGAGTCCAGCACCACCAGGCCGCGCCCGTCGGCCAGCCAGCTGCCCAACTCGGTGGCGGTCACATGCGGCGTGCCGAAGTGCTCCTCGACCAGCTCGCCGAACAGCTTCGACGGCACGTTGATGCCCGAGTACAGCTCGCCGCCCGCAGCCGCCCAGGCATCGATGCCGCCCTCCAGCACGGCGGTGTCTGTGTAACCCAGCACGGTCAACTCCAAGGCGACTGCTGCAGCCTCTCCCCCGGCGTCATCGCACACCACCACCGGCGTACCTGCACGCGGGATGCGCGCCGCCACTTCGAGCCCGACATGGCTCGGCGGCAGGCTCGCCGCGTAGAGCAGGTGCCGCCGGGTGAACTCGGTGGGTTCGCGGGCATCGACCAGCGCGAGCTCGGTGCCGTCACCACGCAGCAACCCCCGATGCCGCTCCATCAACTCGGCCGCCGAAATGGTGCGTACGTCGGCCATCACACTGCCCTTGAGACTGGGCCAAGCCGCCCCAGTGGCGACTCAGGCAATGGCGGGCGTGGCGGGAGCCGCCGACCCACGGCCATGCGGCTCAGGCAACGGCCGTCGCGGGATAGCCCGGGCGGGCCTCGACGATGCTGCTCGTGTCGGCGAAGACCCGCCACTCGCTCGCCTCCGTGTTCCAATAGCGGCGACCGGTCATGTTCTCCATCGCCAAGCCGTAGCAGTGGAAGTTGGTGGAGGCGCCCTCGATGTGGATCGAATGCACGTCGTGCCCGAGCATCGCGACGCCAGCGCCGCGCTCAACCATCTCTTCGCGCTCGACGTGGGGCTCGCCTTCGCCGGCGCAGCAGTCGTAGAAGCGGTTCAGCTCCCGGCCGCGCATGCCCACGATCACCGCCCAGGTGAGGTGCTCATGCGGCGGCGCCGAGGTGCCGACACTCACGCTCTGGACATACAGCGCCAGCGTGCCGTCGTCGTTCTGGGCGAGCCGGTAGTTGAACGAGCCGCGCTCGCCGTCGGGGGGCGGGAAGTCTTCAGCGGGGAACAGGTGCTCCTGGGTCGCCAGCTCCAGCAGCCGTTCCTTGATGCGGGCAATGCCGGCCCGATCGATGCCGCCGTGCTCGCGGCCATGCGCATCGATCTTGGCGATGTCGTCCATCGCGTCGGCCACAGCGTCTGCCCGTGCTGCAGCCCGTTCGGATGCCTGCTCGTCAGGGGCGGTCGGTGCGCTCATGGGCTCATCCTTTCAGAACAGCGTGAGGTATTGATCGACCTCCCCAGCGGTGACAACGCTGTGGTGAGCCAGGAATTCTGCTTTCTTGGTTTGCACGAAGTAGTCCCGGTAGGGCCCCTCAGCCGTGTGGCCGAGCCCCGCTCCCAGCACCTCGCACCCCGCGAGCTCCTCGGCGGCGTGCAGCAGCGTCGGCGGCAGCACTGCTATGCCCTTGGCGGCCACCTCTTCGGCAGACATGGCGTGCAGGTTGTCGACATTGGGATCGCCGGGGTCGATGTCATTGTCGATGCCGTCAAGACCGCAGGCCAGATACGCAGCGAACATCAGGTAGGGGTTTGCGGCCCCGTCACCCAGACGGATCTCGATCCGGTCGGGCTCGGGAATGCGGATCATCTGGGTGCGGTTGTTGCCGCCGTAGGCCGCATAGGCGGGCGCCCAAGTCGCCCCTGAGGTCGGCGCGCCCACACCCATGCGCTTGTACGAGTTGACGATGGGACACACCACCGCCACCAGCGAGCGGGCATGGCGCAGCAGCCCGCCCACGAACTTGTACGCCATGTCGCTCAGGCCCAGTCCCTTGGTGTCGGCGCCGCCCGCAGTGCCGCCGATGAACAGCGGTTCGTCGGTGTCAGCGGTCCACAAGCTCGTGTGAGCGTGCAGCCCGTTGCCGGTCTTGTCGGCGAACGGCTTGGGCATGAACGTGGCGTAGCGGCCGTCGCGCTGGGCCAACGTGTGCACCATCAGCCGGAACAGGATCAGCCGGTCGGCAGTGGTGAGGGCGTCTGAGTACAGCCAGTTCTGCTCGTACTGGCCGTTGGCGTCCTCGTGGTCGTTGGCGTAGTTGCCCCATCCCATGGCGTCGAGGTTCTTCGACACCGCCTCGAGGTGCGGCAGCATCCGGGTGAGCCCGCGGGCGTCGTAGCAGGGCAGGGTCAGGTTGTCGCGGTCGTCCGCCACGGCCAGCGAGCCGTCCTCGTTGCGCACCACCAGCGAGTACTCCGCTTCGACGCCGCACTTGAGCACCAGGTTGCGCTCGGCTGCCGCCTCCAGCGCTTGGCGCAGGATCACCCGCGGCGCATAGGGCCACAGCTCGCCCTCCACGGTGGGGTCACACTGCATGGCGGCCACGTTCGGCTGCCACGGCAGCTGGGTGTACGAAGCGGGATCGGGCAGGGCCAGGATGTCGGGACTGGAGGGGTCTTGGCCCATCGGGCCGGCCGCGAAGCCCGCGAAGCCCGCGCCGTCGCTCATCAGCCCGTCCAAAGCGCTGATCGGCACCAGCTTGGCGCACGGCTTCCCGTGCATCTCTACGAACATGGCGTAGATGAACTCCACGCCGTCGGCCTCGGCCCGGCTGCGGATCTCCTCGGTTGCGTCAGTGCCGTTGCTCATGCCCTGCTCCCCCGGTGCTCGTGACATTGCGGCCGTCAGTTCGGTTGCGGCCCCGCGCCGACAGTACTCAACGAACCACACGCACCCCGCAAGTGACCTCGAACAGAGGCCGGTCCACGGCGGCCTTCAGCCGGACTGGGCGCTACGGTGCGGGAGGCTCGACTGGCGGACGCGGGGATGGTCGGGCGGGGGGAGCGCCATGTGCGGGATCGTGGGCTTGTTCTGCAAGACCGAGACCCACCGGCACGAACTGGGACGGCTGACGGAAGTCATGCTCGCCGAGATGGGCGACCGCGGCCCTGACAGCGCTGGCTTCGCCGTGTACGACGCCGGCGTCCCGGGTCGCACACGCATCACCGTGCTGGCAGAGGGGCTCGAAGTGGACTGGGGGCCGGTGGCCGCAGCCCTCGAAGGGGCCTTGGGCGCGGAGGTGACCGTCGAGGGAGTGCATGACCACGCGGTGTTCTCCACCGACGGCGACGGTCGAGCTGCCCGCCAGTGGATCATCGACAACGTCGCGGGCACGACCGTGCTGGCCCAGGGAAACAGGATCGAGATGTTCAAGGCCGTGGGCTACCCGGACCTGGTCGCCGAGCGCTACGACCTGAGGTCGCGCACTGGCACCCATGCGCTGGCGCACACCCGCATGGCCACAGAGTCGGCAGTCACCACCAACGGCTCGCACCCGTTCTCGACGGGTTCGGACACCTGCCTGGTGCACAACGGCTCGCTGTCGAACCACAACCGGCTGCGCCGCCAGCTCGAGGGACATGGCGAGTCGTTCCAGACCGAGAACGATTCCGAGGTGGCCGCCGGTTACCTGGCGTGGCGCATGCGCTCGGGCGACAGCATCACTGAGGCACTCGAAGGTGCGCTGGGCGATCTCGATGGCTTCTACACGTTCGCCATCGGCGTCGCCGACGGATTCGCCATCCTGCGCGATCCCATCGCCTGCAAGCCCGCCGTGGTCGCCGAGACCGACGACTGGGTCGCCATGTCGTCTGAGTACCGGGCCATCGCCCGCCTGCCCAGTGCGCTCGACGCCGAGGTGTGGGAACCCGAGCCAGCCCGGATCTACACCTGGAGCCTGGCGGCGTGAACGGGGCCGTGCGGACGTTCGACCTCGCCGAGTCGGCCCGGCGCAAGCTCAACCAAGCACTGCACGAAGCCGCTGACGGCCAGTCGTTCGAGGTGATCAATCCCCGCGGCGCCCATGCGGTGGCCTGCGGCATCACGGCGGACATCGATGTGGTGGTGCGGGGCTCGATGGGCTACTACGGCGCCGGCATGCACCAGCGCGGGCGGGTGCTGATCGAGGGAAACGCCAGCACCGGGCTCGCCGAGAACATCATGTCGGGCGAGGTGCGCATCACCGGCAACGCCACCATGTCGGCCGGCGCTACGGGCTGCGGCGGCTTGGTGGTGGTTGGCGGCAATGCGGGCGCTCGGTGCGGCATCTCGATGAAGGGCGTCGACATCGTGGTGGGGGGCAACGTCGGGCACATGAGCGCGTTCATGGCGCAGGCCGGGAATCTGGTGGTCTGCGGCGACGCCGCGGCCGACCTCGGCGACTCGATCTACGAGGCCCAGATCTTCGTACGGGGTGACGTGGAGTCGCTGGGTGCCGATTGCATCGAGAAGGACATGCGGCCCGAACATTCCGAGACGCTGGCACGGCTGTTGGACGCCGCCGTCGAGACGGCAGGCAGCGCTGATCCCGGTGACTTCCGCCGGTACGGCTCGGCCCGCCGCCTCTACAACTTCACGATCGACGACGTGGACGCCGCGGAGGCAGCAGCTCGGGCCGCTGGCGGTGACGGCCAATGAGCGCGACGCCGAACGGAACATCGGGCGCGACGCCCCCCGATGACCTCGACCCACTCGCCCCCGAGGACCCTTCCAACTGGCATCTGCGCGAGTCGTACACCTTCGACCGCAACATCATCGCCGAGATCCGCCGGGCGGCTAACACCGGCATCTACCGCATCCGCGGCTGGGGCGCGAAACGCCGCCTGCCGACCCTGGACGACCTGGTGTTCCTCGGCGCCTCCATGTCGCGCTACCCGCTGGAGGGCTACCGCGAGGCCTGCGGCACCGATGTGGTGATCGGCGAAGACCGCGCCGAGCGTCCGGTGCGCCTGGAGATCCCGGTCACCATCGCCGGGATGAGCTTCGGCTCGCTGTCGGCGCAGGCCAAGGAGGCGCTCGGTCGGGGCGCATCGGCGGTTGGCACCTCGACCACCACCGGCGACGGCGGCATGACGATGGAGGAACGCCAGCACTCGTCGGTGCTCGTGTACCAGTACCTGCCGTCTCGCTACGGCATGAACCCGGATCACCTGCGGATGGCCGACGCCATCGAGGTGGTGGTGGGCCAGGGCGCCAAGCCGGGCGGCGGCGGGATGCTGCTGGGTCAGAAGATCACCGAGCGGGTAGCCGAGATGCGCACGCTGCCGACCGGCATCGACCAGCGCTCGGCCTGCCGCCACCCGGATTGGACCGGGCCCGACGACCTCGAGATCAAGATCGGCGAATTGCGCGAGATCACCGACTGGCGGGTGCCGATCTACGTGAAAGTCGGTGCCGCCCGGCCGTACTACGACACCGCGCTGGCAGTGAAGGCCGGCGCCGACGCCGTGGTGGTGGACGGCATGCAGGGCGGCACCGCGGCCACCCAGGACGTGTTCATCGAGCATGTCGGCATCCCGACGATCGCCGCGATTCCTGAAGCAGTGCGAGCCCTGCGGGAACTCGGCGTCCACCGCCGCGAGGTGAAGCTGATCGCCGCAGGCGGCTTCCGCTCGGGGGCCGACGTGGCGAAGGCGCTCGCTCTGGGCGCTGACGCCGCCTCGATCGGCACCGCCGCGCTGATCGCCATCGGCGACAACGACCCCGCGTACGAGGACGAATACCGCGAGCTGGGTACCTCAGCGGGGTTCTGGGAGGACTTCCAGGCCGGTACCGACCCTGCCGGCATCACCACGCAAGACCCAGAACTGTCGGCTCGGCTGGATCCGGTGCTGGCCGGACGGCGCCTGGCCAACTACCTGCAGGTGCTCACCATCGAGACCCAGATCCTGGCCCGCGCCAACGGCAAGTCGCACGTGCTGAACCTGGAACCTGAAGACTTGGCGGCACTCACCGTAGAAGCCGCCGCAATGGCGAAAGTGCCGTTGGCCGGCACCGGCTGGATCCCCGGCGCCGAGTAGAGATATTCAGTGGCCTGCATCGCAGGCGCATCACTGCCGTGACGCGCCGGTGCGCCGCCCCGGACACCGCTCTAGCAAGGAAGCGCCAGGGGGCGGCGCACGTGCACTCAGAACTACAGATGGTGCGAGAGGGCTAGCGGCCCTGCCATTGGGGCGGGCGCTTCTCGGAGAACGCCCGCGGGCCTTCGATGTAGTCGGCGCTGTTGTTCATGGCCCGCACGGCCTCGTAGCGGCTCTCATGCGCAGTTCGAACGCTGGCCTCGTTCAGGCCCTGCATTGCTGCCTGCTTCGTCGCCCGGATGGACATCGGCGAGCACTCGAGGATCATCTCGGCCCAGCGGCGCGCGCACGCGAGTGCCTCACCTTGGGGTACCACCTCGGCCACGATGCCGAGTTCCTTGGCCTCGGCTGCGGGCACGTGACGACCGGTCAGCATCATGCTCATCGCGCGCTTCAAGCCGATGTGGCGCGGCAGGCGATGCACGCCGCCCGCCAGCGCTGCCAGACCCACCTTCGGCTCGGGCAGCGCGAGCAGGGCATTCTCAGAAGCCACGATGATGTCGCAGGCCAGCGCTATCTCGAAACCGCCGCCCATCGCCACGCCGTTCACGGCCGCGATGACAGGCTTGTCGAGATCCCAGCGCGAGGTCAGCCCGCCGAAGCCCGACGACGGCATCGCCGAACGATCGCCGCCCTCCGCCTGGTAGCGGAGATCGTTGCCCGCAGAAAAGGCACGGTCGCCTTCCCCGGTCACGATCGCGACCCACAACTCCGGGTCATTCTGGAATTCGTCGAACAAATCCGACATCTCGGCATTGCCCGGCGGGTGCAGCGCGTTCATTCGCTCCGGCCGGTTGATCGTGACGACGAACAGGTGCCCGTCGCGCTCCGCATAGCAAAACTCACCCATGCCGGCCGAACCTAGTGGTCAGGCCGCTGTTTCGCTTAGTGTCTCTCGGGGGCGAGTGATGCAAGCTCGGCGGTACGACCTGCACACGCTGCGGGGTGACATCTTCGGCGGCGTCACCACGGCGGTGGTGGGGCTGCCGGTGGCGCTCGCGTTCGGCGTGGCTTCGGGCCTCGGAGCGATGGCGGGTCTGTATGGCGCCATCGCACTCGGGTTCTTCGCAGCGGTATTCGGGGGCACCCGCTCGCAGATCTCCGGGCCGACCGGTCCCATGGCTGTCGCGATGGCGGTGGTCATCACCGAGCATGCGTCGACGCTCGAAGAGGCGCTCACGGTCGTCGTCATGGCGGGGATCATCCAGGCGCTGCTCGGCGTCCTGCGATTCGGTCGCTTCGTCTCCTACACGCCGTACTCGGTGATCTCGGGCTTCATGTCAGGCGTCGGCATCATCATCATCATCCTGCAGACGCTCCCGGCGTTGGGCGTCGAGGGATCCGGCGGCGGCCCGCTCGACGTGATGCGTGCGTGGCCCGATGCCATCGTGAACCTCAACGCCAGCGCCGTGGCCATCGCCGCCGTCAGCTTGGGCGTGTGCATCTTCTGGCCCGCCCGGCTGCATCGCTGGTTCCCCGCAACGCTGGCGGCCCTCGCCGTGGGAACCCTCATGGGGGTGCTGTTCCTAGGCGACGCACCGGTCATCGGCGAGGTGCCCTCCGGCTTGCCTGAGCTGCAGGAACCGGTGCTGTCGCTGGGAGTCTTGGCTGGAGCGGTGCAGCCCGCCATCACACTCGCCCTCCTGGGCGCCGTCGACAGCCTGCTGACGTCGCTGATCGCCGACTCGATGACACGGACGCGGCACAACCCCAATCAGGAACTCATCGGCCAAGGCCTGGGCAACATCGCTGCGGGGCTGGTGGGCGGGCTGCCCGGCGCCGGCGCCACCGTGGGCACGGTGGTGAACATCCGGGCCGGCGGCAGTACCCGGGTGTCGGGCGCGCTGCGCGCCTTGGTGCTGCTGGCCATCGTGCTGGGAGCGGGGCGCTATGTCGAGTCAGTGCCGCTCGCCGCGCTCGCGGGAATTCTGCTGAAGGTCGGCTGGGACATCGTGGACTGGCGATTCCTCAAACGCATGCACCAGGTGCAGCGCGAACACCTGATGATCATGGGCATCACCATGGTGCTCACCGTGGTGCTCGATCTCATCACGGCGGTGGCGATCGGGCTCATCGTGGCGGCTATGTCTGCGGCGCGCCAATTCGAGCGGCTCCAGCTCGACAGCGTGGTTTCGGTGCCGCTGCTCGACCGGGTTTTCCTGGGGGAAGACGCCGAGGCTGGCGAGGCCGACGAGGTAGCAGCCGGCGGGTTCTCTGCACGGGTCGGGCTGGTGTCGCTGCGAGGCACGTTCACGGTCGCGTCGTCGAAGAGCCTCATCGACATTCTCGGTGCCGACATCGCAGAGCACGAGATCGTGATCATCGACTTCACCGACACGGTGTACATCGACGACAGCGCCGCAATGCTGGTCGAATACCTCATCGACACTGCAGTGGAGAGCAACACCGAGGTCATCGTGATGGGACTCAGCGGCGCGCCGGCAACCAGCCTGCGTGCACTGAACGCGCTCGACAAGGTGCCGCGAAACCGAATCGTGCCGACGTTGGACAAGGCTCGAGCGGCGGCTCGGATCCTGCTGAAGTTGCCAGAGCCGGAGTGAGCTGACTCGAAGCGCCCCTGGGGGCGCGATCAATCGACCGGCGAGTAGATGGGGTGGGTCCCGAACTGGTTCTTCGTGACGGGCGTGCCGGTCTCGGCGAAGTAACCCGTACCTCGCACGACCGAGTCGAGGTAGGAGGGCAGCGGCCGACGGATCATGTGCTCGGCGTAGTGCTCCCGCTCGGCGGCAGGTACGTCGTCGCGCAGCAAGGCCACCACCTTGATGCTGAATTCGCTGCCCTGTTCCGCCTCGGTGATCCGCCATCGCACCAAGGCCGTGCGGGCGTCGGGCGGGCCGAGCACCAGGTCGTAGCCCGCGCCGTCGAGCCAGTCACAGAACTCCCGCTGGTAGTGGACGCCGCTGTAGTAGTAGACGTGATCTCGGCTGCGCGCGCCATCCCAGACATTCACGTCGTTGCGTTCGCAGAACGGATGGATGTTCGTGAGGTTGCCGGCCGGGCTGATGGCCGCCCAGACATCGGAGGGCGGTGCTGCCACGGCAGCCGTGCCGATGATCGGCTCCATCATCTCGTAGCCGGCGCCAGCGTGTCCCTTCACGAGTGCTTCGTCTGAGGGAGTCAGAGCGCTGCTGATTGCTTCGTCCATGGCGCCATTGTGGCCGTTGCATCCGATGCATGCAGGCGAGCACCCAAGTCATACCTGCAACTATCGAGCCCGCACTAATCTCGCTGATGGGCCCGCAACTGTGGCCGAACGGGGGCGCGCGGCATGGCACTGGTTCTGGAGAAGATCAACAACTACACCCGGCGGCAGCGCGGCGGGTTCGCGCTGCTCTACGGCGGTCTGCTGGCGCTGGTGATGGCGGCCATCGAACCCGGCGGCGTCATCGTTCGCAGCGCCGATCGGGTGGACTTCGTCGGTCGGATCGACGCCATGGCAGATCTCGCCTGGCTGAGTCACCTGACGTCGATCCTCATTGCGATCGCCGCCGTGACGATCATCGCCGGCCTCATGGTGGTCTGGAACACGGCGCACGAGGAAGGCCTCGACTGCACCGGCACGCGCTACGGCCTCATGATGGCGGGCATCGGCGCCGGCATCGGCGTACTCGGTGAGGGTCTCGACATGATGATGGTGGTCGCGATCGACGACGGTCTTGGCGCCGGCGCAGCAGCGGGGTCTGACACTGTCATGCAGGTCGCTCTCGCGATGCACTCGGTCAAGGCGGGACTCGCGTTCGTAGCGATCCCGCTGGTGATGCTGGGCGCCGCGTCGATGGCCCTTGGCTTGATGCCGATCCTGCCCCGAGGATTCCACCGCGGCGCGGCGCTGTTCACCGCTGTCGTGGGCATCGTGTGGACGGTGCTGTTCTGGATTATTGCGGCGATCGTCGACTTCGAGGGCTGGGATGTCATCAACGGCATCGGCGGCCTGGTCGCGGTGCTGTGGCTGATGCTGCTGGGCCGATCAATGGCCAGCGGCTCGATCGGCGCGCACAACAACAGCTAGCTCGCACAATTCGCACGGCGTTCGCCAAACGCCGGATCTGCAGCGGGCCGCTCCCCGGGGGCGACTCACTGCGTGCTCAGGCGGAACGTGGCCACACCACCGGGTAGCGGTCCAATTCCATCGTGGCGCCCGGCGCGAGCCCGTCGACGTGCAGCACCTGCGCAGTGCCGATGCGCGGGTCGTAACGAACGTCGGTGCCGATGTAGCGGGCGGCGTAGCCGCGCCGTGCCCGGCCCTCGTTGGCATTGCCCTGCGAGCCATGCAGGATCATCGCCCAGAACGCGACCGCGTCGCCCGGCTCGAGATCGAACGAAACGATGTCGTAGCTGCCGCGATCGGCCTCGATGTCGGGCATCAGTTCGTAATCGGGGTTGCGCTCGTAGTCGTGGGCCTTCGTCGGGGCGAAGGTGCGCGGCTGGAACCAGCGGTCCCAGGAGTGCGAGCCGCGGACGTATTCGACCCTGCCGTTGGTGGCGTCGACGGTGTCGAGTGCGATCCAGAACGACATCACCTGGCGGCCTGAGATGGGCCAGTACGGCTGGTCGTTGTGCCACGGCACCGGCTGGCTGGAACCGGGTTCCTTGACGAACAGCTGGTCGTAGTACATGCGCACGACCGGCGAGCCGAACATGGCGGCCGCCAGCTCGCCGAGCCGCGACTGGGTGACGAACTCTTCGAAGAGGGGGTGAAAGCGCCACAGATCCAGCGAGCCGAAGAAACCCGTGGAGTCGTAGTGGTGAGCCGTGGGGCTGGGGTTGGCCATTTCGTCGGCCACGCCGCCGCGCAGCCGCTCCACCCACTCGGCATCGACCACGTTGCGCAGCGCCACCACGCCGTCGGCGCGGAATCGCTCGATGGTCTCGTCGCCCACGAGGTCATGCGCTGGTCGGTCCAGAACCGTGTCGCTCATCGTCGTCCCCTGTCGCCAATGGCCCCTGATCGCTGTCAAGTCAACACGATGGTTGCACTGCATTGCCAGAGACCGCACCGGCAGGCATGGCATGGCGCGACATCGCACTGCCAGACTCAGGGCGGGAGGCGATATGTACGACGATGACAGCGGCAGCGGTTCCGGCGAGATTCCGGGACTGCCGCCCCAGCCGCACCGGGGCTGGACCTTCGATGAGCAGCCGGTGGGCAAGCGTTGGAGCACGAGCCGGCGGACCATCACCGAGACCGACCTGGTGGTGTACGCCACCCAGTTCGGCTTTGCCGAGGGGCTCTTCCTGGATGCAACGGCAGCCGAGCGCGCCGGCTACGAGGGACGGCTCGTGCCCGGCAGCCTGGTGATGTCGCTGGCTGAGGGACTGATCATCAGCGGCGGTGCGATTGCCGGCACCGGCGTGGCATACCTCGGCGCAACCGTCGAGGTCAAGGGGCCCACGTTCGTTGGCGACACGCTCCAGGTGGTGGCCGAAGTGACCGCCGCCCGCCTCACGTCACGGGGCGACCGCGGCATCGTGACCACCCGCAATGAGGTGTTCAACCAGCACGGCAACCTCGTCATGGTCTACTCCCCCACTCGCATGATCCTCTGCCGCCACGCCGACTAGCGCCGCACCAGATCCGTCACGGCAGTACGGTCGGCGGCCGGTGAGGCCGGCCTGGATCTTGGCCCGCCTGCCGGAACAGCAGGAGGCGGTATGAGCAGGTTTGTGGGACGGGTGGCGATTGTGACCGGTGCGGCCGGCGGGATCGGGTTGGCGGCGTGCGAGCGGTTCGCGTCCGAAGGCGCGACCGTGGTGGCGGTGGATCTGGCCACGACCGACTTGGGCACGGCAGTGGCGGCAGCCGAGTCGAAAGGCGGCACGGCGCTGGCTGTCGGGGCTGATGTGACGAAGTCGGACGAGGTCGCCGGCTATGTGCAGGCGGCCATGGACAACTTCGGTCGCGTCGATGTGCTGTTCAACAACGCCGGCATTGAAGGCACCTACCACCCGATGGTCGACTATCCCGAAGATGATTTCGACCGGGTCATCGCGGTCAACGTGCGCGGTGTGTGGCTCGGCATCAAGTACGCCGTCCCGGCAATGATCGCCGGCGGCGGCGGTGCCATCGTGAACACGGCATCGGTGGCCGGCTTGTTCGGCGCACGAGGCATCTCGCCGTACTCGGCCAGCAAGCACGCAGTGGCCGGGCTCACCAAGTCCGCAGCTCTCGAACTGGCAACGTCGGGCGTACGCGTGAACGCCGTGTGCCCATCACCGATTGAGACGCGCATGATGCGCTCGCTCGAGACCTTCATCGGCGGTGAAGACGCCGACGAGGTCCGCAAGGCGTTCGCCGAACGACTGCCCGCGCAGCGCTACGGCGAGCCCCACGAGGTGGCCGCGCTGGTGGCGTTCCTGGCCTCCGACGACGCCAGCTACATCACCGGCAGCCTGTACCCCATCGACGGCGGCTACTCGGCCGGCCGCTGACTCGTGCTGGTGGGCCGGGGAGGATTCGAACCTCCGTAGGCGAAGCCGACGGGTTTACAGCCCGCTCCCTTTGTCCGCTCGGGCACCGACCCAGATGAGCCTCGAAGCCTAAAGCGTTGCTGAACTCCAGCAACCTGACCACGCTTCCTCGCTAGCTTGCGGGCATGGCTTCTTTCGACGTCGTCTCCAAAGTGGACATGCAGGAGATCCGCAATGCGGTGGATCAGGCGTCCCGCGAGATCGCCAATCGCTACGACTTCCGCAACACCGGCAGCGCCGTGGAACTCGGCGAGGGTGCCATCAACATGCGGTCGAGCACCGAGGATCGACTCACAGCAATGCGCCAGGTGCTGGAAGAGAAGCTGGTGCGACGTCAGGTCAGCCTCAAGGCCGTCCACTACGGCAATGTCGAAGAGGCATCCGGCGGCACGGTGCGCCAGGCGGCCGCACTGCAAGCCGGCATCTCATCAGATCGGGCTCGTGAGCTGAACAAGTTCATCAAGGGGCTGGGCATCAAGGGCGTGCAATCGCAGACCCAAGGCGACCAGCTGCGGGTGATGTCGAAGAAGCGCGACGACCTGCAGGCGGTTATCGCCGAACTCAAGGCCGGCGACTTCGACGTGCCCCTGCAGTTCGAGAACTTCCGGGACTGACACCGGCCTGCATTGAGCGGCCGGTCGGCGTTCGACAGCTCGTCGGCCAGCTAGATCGCTTCCTGCCAGGAGCCGTCACGCAGGCGGCGGATGCGTTCTTCCATCGGTGGGTGCGTGGTGAACAGGCCCTTGAAGCCCATCCGGCGGCTGGCCAGCGGGTTGGCGATGTACATCTGCGCCTGATTGGGGTCGGCCAGGCTCGGAACGGTCTTGGAGGCCACGTCCAGTTTCTCGAGCGCCCGGGCCAGCGGTTCGCCGTCGCTGATCATGCGGGCGGCGGTGCGGTCGGCCTGGTACTCGCGGCTGCGGCTGATGGCCATCTGCAGCAGCATCGCGGCGATCGGCGCCAGGATGATGAGAAGAATCTCGCCGAACGGGTTGCGGTCGTTGTCGCGCCCGCCGCCCCCGAAGATCAGGGCGAATTGCGCCATGCGGGCGGCGAAGGTGATCGCCGTAGCCACGGCCGCCGCAACTGAGCCGATGAGGATGTCCCGGTTGCGGATGTGGGCCATCTCATGCGCCAGCACGCCACGGATCTCGTACCAGTCGAGATGGCGAATGAGTCCCTCAGTGACGCAGACTGCAGCGTTCTTGGGGTTGCGGCCGGTGGCGAAGGCGTTGGGCTGCGGGTCGGGCGAGACGTACAGCCGGGGCATCGGCATGTCCGACAGCGTGGTGAGCTCCTGCATGATCCGCCAGTACTCAGGGAGCTGATGGGGCTGAACCTCTTGGGCACGGGCCGAGCGGATGGCCAGCTTGTCGCTGAACCAGTAGCTGCCGCCCACCAAGGCGAAGGCGATGAAGGCGGCGAATATGAGGCCGTTCTGGCCCCAGAAGTTGCCGATCCACAGGATCAGGCCGGCGAGCCCGGCCAGGAGGACAGTGGTCTTGGCCGTGTTGCGCACGTCGTGCTGCACCTCATTTCGATTGCCGTGTTGCGGACGCTGTGCGGTTGCGGCTCAGGCTAATGACGGCGGTCCGGTGCTCCGGCGCGGGATGGGTAGCGACGGCGGGACGGTGCTGGTGCGGCTGTACCCGAATCTGCGCGCTCGGTGCTCAGTTCTTGGCGTCGACCAGGCGCCAGTCGTCCGAGCCCGGGCTGTAGCGGCCCCGGAAGTCGGGATCGAAGGCCGCAGCCAGCTCGACGGCCTTGCCGATGGATGAACGGTACGCGTCGATGATGGCGTCCTCGGCCTCGTAGTCGAACGGATCCTGCATGCGCCGTTCCTTGGTGCTGCCGCGCCGGACCGGGTTCTCGACCAGCCATTGGGCCGTGAATCCGACCGCTTCGACCACGCCGACCTTGTCGCGATAGCCCAGCTCGGCGATCATCAGGTCGGGCGACATGGCTCGGTGCAGCGATTCCTCTTCTCCGAGGAAGGGGCGGGCCGGCGTGGCGAGTTCGCCGGGCAGGTTCACGATGTCGATCTCGACGTCGAGGGCCGCGGCGATCACTTGGATGGTCTGGCGGGCCGTGAGGGTGTGCTCGTCGCTGATGTTGTACGCCTTGCCGGCAGCAGCCTCGGGATGATCGGCGGCAAGCGTGAGGGCGTGACCGGCGTTGGGGCCGTAGGCAGCGGCGCGCAGCGTGAGCCCCCCGTCGGCCACGATGATCCGGCGGCGGCCGTCGAGGATGCGGCGCACGATGAGCCACTCCCGTGGGTTGATCTGTTCTGGGCCGTAGATGAGCGGGTAGCGGAAGATGGTGGCGTCGGGGTGGTGTTCGAACAGTACGTCCTCGGTGGCGACGATCTTCGCCACCTTGTCGTTGGCGTCGTCGACGGCACGTTCGGCAGACTCCCGCAGCGGGGTGAGCAGCCCGCGTGGCCAGTTCTCGGCCGGTCGGGCGTAGCCCCGGTAGACGGGAATGCCGCCGACGGCGATGAACTGACCGCAGCGCCCCACGAAGTACGGCGCCAGATCGCGCAACCGTCCGTACATGGCATAGACGACGTCGAACGTGGCACCGCCGAGGGCCTCTTCCACTTCGTCGATGCGGAACGGGTTGGTGTGGATGTGCGGCACCTCCGGCGGGAGGGTGTCGACCTCGTGGCGCCCGGTGTGCAGGATGCTGACGTCGTAGCCGCGCTCGACCAGCCCGTTCACCACACCGGGCCCCGTCGGCCCCGTGCCGCCTATGACCAACGCTGTACGAGTCACCGGTTCATGCTGTCAGGTCCGGGGCCGTTCGGGCGGCCTCAGTGGGGGTGGTAGCCGCTGTCGATGTAGAGCGTCGGAAGGTCGAGGTCGCGGTACATGCGGACGTTGCGCATGTCGTCATCGATGGCGAGGCGGGGGGTGTAGCCGCACTCGAGGAGCGCCTGGGTCTGCTCGCCCTTGAACAGCGGCGACGGCTGGAAGTCGCCCATCGGGCGCATGATGAGCAGGTCCCAGCGGACCTTGTGCTTGATCAGCCAGTCAAGGGTTGGGCCCGACACCCAGGTCGGTCGGGAGGTGAGCGCGACGACGACCAGCTCGGGATCGAGCAGCACCAACAGCTCGAAGACCTCGTCGAGCACGTCGTCGTCGCCCACGTCAGCGAAGAATGAATCCCAGTCTCGCCACGGGCCGTCGAGGTGATGCTGGCGGTGGGCGGCGTCGGCGAGCACGCCGTCGATGTCGACGATCACGCAGTCGCCCGGCGGCACCGGGCCGTCCCGCCACCACCAGTACGACGGCCAGTCGTCGTCGGAACCCGCCACGGAGGAGACTCGCCCGTCCATGAAACCGGTCGGCGCCGTCAGCTCAATCCTCGCTCGGGGCCTCGGCGGCCCGGGTGCGGATCTCCTCCACTACGCCGGCATCGGCGAGCGTGGTGGTGTCGCCGAGCTGGCGGCCCTCGGCCACGTCTCGCAGCAGCCGTCGCATGATCTTGCCCGAGCGAGTCTTGGGCAGATCCGGCACCAGCACCACCGCCTTGGGCCTGGCGATCGCTCCCAGCTTGGTGGACACGTGCTGGCGCACTTCCTCCCGCAACTCGTCGGTGGCGTCGTGGCCGCCGCGCAGGATGACATAGCCCACGATGGCCTGGCCGGTCGTGGCGTCGGTGGCGCCCACCACAGCTGCCTCGGCCACGGACGGGTGGTCGACCAGCGCCGACTCCACCTCAGTCGTGGAGATGCGGTGGCCCGACACGTTCATCACATCGTCGACACGGCCGAGCAGCCACAGGTAGCCGTCGTCGTCGATCTTGGCGCCGTCGCCGGCGAAGTAGCGGCCCTGATACGTGCTCCAGTAGGTCTCGCGGTAACGCTCCGGGTCGCCCCAGATGCCGCGCAACATCGACGGCCACGGCTCAGTGATGGTCAAATAGCCGCCGCCACGCTCGACTGGATTGCCGGCGTCGTCCACGAGCTCGACCGAGATGCCCGGCAGCGCGTGGGTCGCGGAGCCCGGCTTGGTGGTGGTGACACCAGGCAGCGGGGTGATCATGTGGCCGCCGGTCTCGGTCTGCCACCACGTGTCCACGATGGGGCAGGTGCCACCGCCGATGTGGGTGTGGTACCACATCCACGCCTCGGGGTTGATGGGCTCGCCGACCGTGCCCAGCACCCGCAGGCTGGACAGGTCGTGGTGGGACACCTCGGCCGCTCCCCACTTCATGAACGTGCGGATGGCCGTGGGGGCGGTGTACAGCTGCGTCACGCCATAGCGCTCGATGATGTCCCACAGCCGGTCCTTGGGCCACGCCGCCCGGTCGCCGTCGCGGAATTCGGGCCGGGGCGTGTCGGGCGTGCCCTCGTACATCACCGACGAGGCGCCGTTGGCGAGCGGCCCGTACACGATGTAGCTGTGGCCGGTCACCCAGCCGATGTCGGCAGCGCACCAGAAGACGTCGACATCGGGCTTGAGGTCGAACACGTAGCGATGCGTGAACGCCACCTGGGTCAAGTAGCCGCCGGTGGTGTGCATGATGCCCTTGGGCTTGGCCGTGGTGCCCGAGGTGTACAGCAGGTACAGCAGATCCTCGGAGTCCATGTGCTCGGGCGGGCAGTCGGCAGAGGCGCCGTCCATCAGGTCGTGGTACCAGTGGTCGACGCTGTCGTTCCACGACACGTCTTGGCCCGTGCGGCGCACGACCACCACGTTGGAGATCGTCGTCGTGGCCTCGACCGAGGCGTCGGCGGTGTCCTTCAGGCCGAACGGCTCACCTCGCCGGTAGCCGCCGTCGGCCGTGATGAGCAGCTTGGCCGAGGCGTCATCGATGCGGTCTGACAGCGAGTCAGCCGAGAAGCCGCCGAACACCACCGAGTGGGCGGCGCCGATGCGGGCGCAGGCCAGCATGGCGACCGGCAGCTCGGGAATCATCGGCATGTAGATGCACACCCGGTCGCCCCGCTCGACGCCGAGGCCTTTGAGCACGTTGGCGAACTTGCACACCTCATCGAGCAGGTCGGCGTAGGTGATGGTGCGGGTATCGCCCGGTTCGCCTTCCCACCAGAAGGCCACCTTGTCGCCACGGCCCGCTTCGACGTGGCGGTCGAGGCAGTTGTAGGAGACGTTGAGGGTGCCGCCCCCGAACCACTTGGCGAACGGCAGGTCCCACTCGAGCACGGTGTGGAAGTCGGTGAACCAGGTGACGTGCTCGCGGGCCTGGCGAGCCCAGAATGCCAGCCGGTCGTCCGCGGCCTCGTCGTACAGCGACCGGTCCGCGGTCAACGCAGCAGAGCGGAACCCCTCCGCGGGCTCAAAGACACGGTCCTCGACGTAGTAATCCTCGATCGTCGCTTCAGTGCCTGCGCCAGATGTCTCGCTCGTCATCGGTGCCCCTGTTCTGTCTGCCTTGTCGTGGTTCTGCTGGTTCGGCCTGCCCGACGCGCCTGCCGCGCGGCTCGCCCCGTCCCTCGGCCCTCAGTGTTCTGCCTGGCCAGATTCGCAGAGTAGTTGCCGCCCACTCGGCCGCTCACGAGCGCTCGCGGCCGGGCAGCAGCGTTGCGGCGACGAATAACGAGAATCTCAGCCGCTGCGCCACTCGGCGGCCCAGAATGCGCCCATGCCGTTTGGATCCGTGAGTGCGGCGACCTCGTCCAGCAGGGTCCGTGCGGCCAGCGTCTTGGCGGTGGGCTTGGCCCTGCTTCGCTGCCACAGGTTCCGTGCCGTCGCAGTGATGTCATCGATGCCTGATTCGGCGAGCCAGTCGGCCTGAGAGGTCAGCATGGCGCCGGGTGGGAGCTGGTCGAAGGCCACCTCGCACGTGATGTCGGCCGAGCCGGGATTGCCGAGGGGGTTATGCCCACGGCGATGGGCGCGGTAGGTACGGAGCCACTCCGACACCGGCCGGGCCGCCAGCTCTGCTGTGGTCGGTACGCCGTAGTCGAACACCAGCAGCCGGCCACGCTCGAGCAGCCTCAGCGCTCGCCGAATCCAGACCGTCGCCTTCAACTGCAGCGGCACTCGCGCGCCCGGTGCAGCATCGGGCGCCAGCGCATCGGCCATCGCCGCCGCATCGGCCGGGGCAGGCCTCAACACCTCGGAGGAATCTCCTGGCGAGACATGCACTTCGTGCCAACCGGTTTCGGAGCGTTCGAGCAGGCGGAAAGGCAGGTTGTCGAGCAGTTCGTTGGCGAGCACCACGCCAATGAGCGGACCGGTTGGCAGGTCGGCGAGCGCCGTCACCGGCAGGTCTGCGCCCAGCGCCTCGACTCGCTCGAGCGCCTCGGCACGCTGGCGCTCGACGCGCTCAACCATCACGAACTGCACCGCTTGACGACAGTCGCCGGCGTGCGCAAGGACCTGGCAGCACAGCGTGCCGCGCCCTGCGCCGCCTTCGACGATCACGAAGGGATCAGGTCGGCCTAGCTCGTGCCAGACCTGATCCAGATGGCTGGCTACGCACCGGGCGAACAGGGACCCAAGCTCGACTGCAGTGGCGAAGTCACCGTCACGCGCCGCTGGATGGCCGCCGCGCACGTAGAAGCCCGACGGGCCGTACAGCGCATCGTCCATGAAGGCATCGAAACGCAGGGTGCCGTGTGCGGGCCCAGCCATCAGCTTCAAGTCTGGACGCCGGACCGGGACAACGTGCCCCGTCGGCTGTCAGCCGCCGAAGTGGAACGATGCGACGTCGCCGAAGTGGCTCACCAAACCCGGAAAGACGCCGAACGCCAGCGTGGCGATGGCCGTGATCGCCAGAGCCGCCGCCAATGCCCCCGTCATCGGGATCGGCCCAGGAGTGAAGCGCACCATCGTGGCCTGACGGGCCTCGGTGGCCAACCACGCATCGCCGTGCTCGTCCTGCTCGGTGGAGGCATCGGCTGCTTCAACGAGATCGATCTCGTCGTCGCCTCCGGAATCGACCCCCAGCGCCACGGTCTCGGGCACCGGCTGGAACCACATCTGCACCAGCACCCGGGCGTAGTAGCCGAACGCGATCACCGCGTTCACCGCCACGATCACGGCGAGCACCCAGCCAGCCGGCGTGCTCGCATCGGCCAGCGCTCGGAAGATCACGAACTTGGCGAACCAGCCGCCCGCCGGCGGTATGCCGGCCAGCGCCGCCAGGAACAGCGTCATCAGCACTGCCATGCCCGGCGCATAGTTGAACAGCCCGCCGTAGCTCGAGATCTCGCCTGAGCGGGTTCGCCGCGACACCGCCAGCACCACGCTGAACGCTCCCAGGTTCATGAAGGCGTAGATGATGGCGTAGACGATGATCGCCTCGTATGCGCCGGGCAGCAGGGTCGTCGTGATGTCGGTGCCCGGCACCCGCCAGGCATCGCCCTCGAACGCCACGGCGAAGGGCACCAGCATGAAGCCGCCCTGCGCCACGCCCGAGTAGGCCAGCATCCGCACGATGTTCGTCTGGCGCAGCGCGATGAGATTGCCCACGGTCATCGTCACCGCGGCCAGCACCCAGAAGAACGGCTGCACGATGTCGGCGGCTCCTTCGAAGGCCACGAACACCAAGGCCAGCAGCGCCACAAATCCCGCTGCCTTTGACGCCACCGACAGGAACGCCGTCACCGGCGTGGGGGCACCCTCGTAGGTGTCGGGCGCCCACGTGTGGAACGGCACCGCCGACACCTTGAATGCGAACCCGATCAGCACGAACAGGATCGCCACGATCACGATCGGGCTCGCGCCCTCGCCCTTCAGCGCCGCGGCAATCGTGCCGAAGTCGGTGTCGCCGGCCACACCGAATACCAGCGACATGCCGTACAGCATCACCGCTGTGGCGAACACCCCCATCAGGTAGTACTTCAGGCCGGCCTCGTTGGAACGGGGCCCGCCCTTGCGCCAGGCCGCCAGCATGTAGGCGGGAATCGACAGCAGCTCCAGCGCCACGAACACGCTCACCAGGTCGCGCGAGCTGGCCATCATCACCATGCCCAGCAGCGATGTCAGCAGCAGCGTGTAGTACTCATTCTCGTAGTAATCGCCCTCGCGCACGTAGTCGACCGACATCAGCACAACCACGTAGCCGGCCAGGATGAACAGCGCCTTGAGCACCAGCGAGAAATCGTCGACGACGTACGCCCCGCCGAACATCGACCGCTCGGCACCGTCGGCGGCCAACGTCAGGATCGGCACCAGTGTGATCAGCAGACCGATGCCGGCCAGTGTCGGCATCATCCGCTTGGCCTTGTCATCGAGCGCGATGTCGGCGACGGTCACCAGCGTGCCCACCGCCAGCAGGGTCAATTCGGGCGCAAGCGCGTGCCAGTCGAGATCCGGCCGCACAAACGCGAGAAGTGCCCCGAGGTTCATCCTCAGCTCCCGCCCACCGCTGCGCTGATGCTCTCGGCGATGCCGGTCGACACGTCATCGACCACGCCGAAGATCAGCCCGGGGACCCAACCGAAGAGCACCATCGCGATGATGAGCGGCGCCCACGCCGCCCACTCGAAACGATTCACGTCCGCAATCACGTGCCCTTCCCACTCGGGCTTGGGCTCGCCGAACGCACTGCGCTGGAACAACCACAGCAGGTAGCCGGCGGCAAACACCGTGCCCACAGCGGCGATCACCATGTAGGTGCGGAAGGTCCCCTCTGACAGGCCCGCGGCCGGGTTGTAGGCCGACAGGATCACCGGGAATTCGCCCCAGAATCCGGCCAAGCCGGGCAGGCCCAGTGACGCCATCGCCGAGATGGCCAGGATCCAGCCCATGCGAGGCGCCGACTTCAGCAGGCCGCCCAGCCGGCTGATCTCCAGCGTGTGGTACCGCTCTTTCACCGAACCGGCCAGGAAGAAGAGCATCCCGGTGATGATCCCGTGGGCCACCATGCCGAACACCGCGGCGTTGATGCCGATCGGGGTCAGCGTGGCGATGCCCAGCATGACGAAGCCCATGTGGGCCACCGAGCTGAAGGCGATGAGCCGTTTCATGTCGGTCTGCGCCAGGCAGCCCAAGGCGCCGTAGATGATGCCGATCACCGCCAGCAGGCCGATCCACGGTGCCCACGCCGCGGCGCCTTCAGGCAGGAAGGGCAGTGCGATCCGCACGAATCCGTACGTGCCGAGCTTCAGCAAGATCGCCGCCAAGATCACCGAGCCCACGGTGGGTGCCTCGGTGTGCGCGTCGGGCAGCCAGGTGTGGAACGGGAACATCGGCACCTTGATGCCGAAGCCCATGAACAGGCCGGCGAAGATGATCGCCTGGGTGCCCCGGGCCAAGTCGCCGCCGGCGGCGTCAGCCAGCACACGCATGTCGAAACTGCGCAGGTCCAGCCCGTTCGCACCGGTGGCAACGAAGTACAGCGCCACGAAGCTGACGATCATCAGCGCCGAGCCGAACAGCGTGAACAGGAAGAACTTCAGCGAGGCGTAGCGACGGTTCTCGCCGCCCCACACGCCGATCATGAAATACATCGGCAGCAGCACGACCTCGAAGAAGACAAAGAACAAGATGAGGTCCTGCGCCACGAACGTGCCGTTCATGCCCGATGCCAGGATCAGCATCAGGATCAGGAAAGCCTTTGCGTTGCCAGGCTCGGGGATGTGCTCCCAGGAGTAGATCACGCACAGCGGGATGATCACCATCGACAGGATCAGCAGCGGCAACGACAGGCCGTCGAGTCCCATGATGTAGTCGGCGTCGATGGCGTTGATCCAGCCCTTTTCCACCACGAACTGCAGCGACCCCGCGTTGCCGTAGTCGAAGGTGAACAGCAGGTACACGCCGACCGCCAGCGACGCCAGCGAGGCCCCGAGTGCGATGGTCTTCAGCTCAAGCTCGCGCGCACGGGGCACTGCCATCATCACGAGCGCGCCGACGGCCGGCAGGAACACCGCGAGCGTCAGCGCCCAAGCGTCGAATCCAGTTGCGTCCACTAGGAAGCTCCCTCTTGGTTACGGCCCGATTTCAGTGAAGACGGGTTCATGGCCTGCGTCGTCCTTGCCTGATTCATTGCACTGCTCACAACACGATCACGAACACGATGGCGACCACGGCCGCTGTGCCGAACAGCAGCGAGCCGTAGTTCTGGACCCTGCCGGTCTGCATCACCCGCAGACCCTGACCGCCGGCATCGGCACCGCTGCCGAGCGCGTTGACGGTGTTGTCGATAGTGCCCTGGTCGATCCAGCGGTACACCCAGCGGCCGCTGTCGCGAGCCCCCTCGCCGGCCGTGTTGACCACCTTGTCGA
Source organism: Microthrixaceae bacterium (assembly GCA_011523825.1). GTDB lineage: Bacteria > Actinomycetota > Acidimicrobiia > Acidimicrobiales > Poriferisodalaceae > Poriferisodalis. The sequence goes on along the minus strand of WTFX01000026.1, from coordinate 235,114 downwards.
TCACGTTGTTGTTGACCCAGTTGGCGGCCCGGGCAATCGGCGACTTGATCGAGCCCACCACGATGTCGGTGTAGAGGTGGTCGAGGTAGTACTTCTGCTCGAGGAACGTGTACCCCGCCTTGGCGTACCGGTTGCGCTCGGTCAGCCCGTGCGGCCCGGCGTTGCGCCAGAAGTACATGAACGTGATGGCGATGCCGGTCAGCGCCAGCGCGAGGCCCACGAGCGCCAGCCACAGCGACGGGTCGGGATGCGACAGCCCGACCGCATTCAGGTAGTGGGTGGGCTCGGCGTAGGTCTGCACGAGATGCGCGAGGCCTTCGAGACCGAAGATCTCCAATACCGGTGTCGGCAGGTTGAATGCACCCGCCCCCACTGCCATGACCGCCAGGATCCACAGCGGCACGGTCATCACCTTGGGTGACTCGTGGGGGTGGCCGTGGCCCCGGTACTCGCCCCAGAACGTGTACCAGATGACCCGGGTCATGTAGGCGGCGGTCAGCAGCGCCACCACGCAGCCGAAGATCAGCATGAGCGGGTAGGCGCTCTGCTGTCCCGCGAACGCCCCGAGCAGGATCTCGTCTTTCGACCAGAAACCAGCAAAGGGAAACACGCCCGCCAGCGCCAGCGTCGAGATCACAAAGGTCTTGTAGGTGTGCGGCATGTACTTGCGCAGGCCGCCCATCTCCCGCATGTCGAAGGTGTGGTGCGCCGCATGGCTGACCGAGCCGGCCCCCAGGAACAGGCAGGCCTTGAAGAAGGCGTGCGTGAACAGGTGGAACATGGCGGCAGTCCAAGCACCCACACCCAGTGCCATCACCATGTAGCCGAGCTGGCTCACGGTGCTGTACGCCAGCACCTTCTTGATGTCCCACTGGGCGAAGGCCAGCCCGGCACCGATCAGCGCCGTGAAGCCGCCGATGAACGCCATCAGGTTGATCGACGAGGTGCCGATGGAGAAGCCCTCGAAGAAAACCGGGTACAGCCGGCCGATCATGAACACACCCGCGACGACCATGGTCGCGGCGTGGATCAGCGCAGAGACCGGCGTGGGGCCGGCCATGGCATCGGGCAGCCAGGTGTGCAGCGGGAACTGGCCCGACTTGGAGCACACCGCCGCCATGAGGGCGATCGACGCCATCAGCAGGGCGAAGTGGATCTCGCTGCCCATCTCGCCCGCCATCCGGTTGATGGCGTCGATGTCGAAGGTCTTGAACGTCCCGAACAGGATGGCGACACCGACCAGCAGGCCGATGTCGCCGACGCGGTTGGTCAGGAAGGCCTTCACAGCCGCGTCGGTATTCGGTCGTTCCTCCCACCAATGCCCGATGAGCACGAAGCTGCACACGCCCACCAGCTCCCAGCCCACGATCATCTGGACCAGGTTCTGGGCCATGACGAAGAAGAGCATCGAGGCGGTGAACAGGCTCAGGAATGCGTAGTAGTGGACGAATCGCCGGTCGCCCTTCACGTACTCGCTGGAATAAATGTGCACCAGCAACGAGATCGACGTCACCACGATCAGCAGCAGCACCGTCTGGCCGTCCACCAGAGTGCCCACGGCAAAGTCGACACCACTGCTCGACCACCAGCCGTCGACCTCGGAGATGACCGGCTCGGTGGTGGCATAGCCATACCCGTCGTCGGCGTGACCGTCGTCTTCGGCGGCGAGGTACAGCTCGCCGTCGACAGTGCTTGAACCTGAAGCGCTCAGCCCCTCGTTGACCGCGATCTGGGCGTGCTCGGCTTTGCCGTCGGTTGACGAAGTGCTGTCTTCCACCCGGGTGATCCACGACGCCGCGGCGATCATCGAGAAAATCCACACGATGCCGACCGCGGTGATGCCCACCTTCTGGACCCGCTCGACGCCGATGACGCTGCGGCCGAACAGCAGGATGACGACGAAGGAGACCGCCGGGATCAGCGGGATGAGAAACGCGTTCTCAAGAAACCAATCCATGCGCGTGCGCTCAGCCCTTCATCAGGTCGAACTCGTCGACCGCGATCGACTTGCGGTTGCGGTACAGCAGCAGCACGATGGCCAGGCCCACGCCGACCTCGGCCGCTGCGACCGCAATGATGAACAGGGCAAAAACCTGCCCCGACACCACGTCGTGCTGCAATCCGAACGCCACGAAGTTGAGATTGACGGCGTTCAGCATCAGCTCGATCGACATCAGCACCATGACCGCGTTGCGGCGCGCCAGCACGCCGTAGACGCCCACGGCGAACAGCAGCGCACCAAGCAGCAGGAACTGGTTCAGCAGCATGAGCCGACCTTCTTGGCGTCCATCGCCGTCGTACCCACTGCCGTGGCCCGAATCACTGTTTCGTTCATCTCAGTCCCGCCGCGCCAGTACAACGGCGCCGATCAGTGCGGCTAGTAGCAGCACTGATATCGCTTCGAACGGGATGATGTATTGGGAGAAGACCGAGTCGGACACGTCGGCCGTGCGGAAGACTGTGCTGTCGGTGGCCAGCGAATCGGTGCCGAAGCGATCGATGAGGGCATAGACGGTGACGGCGCCCAGGGCCAGTGCCGACAGTGCGGCAACCGGCCAGGTGGCCCCGGTCATCTGAGGTATTCGCCCGATCGGTGCCCGGGTGAGCATGATGCCGAACAGAAACAGCACCATCACGGCACCGATGTAGACGAGCACCTGCGTGGTGGCAATGAACTCGGCGGTGAGCAACACGTAGTTCGCCGCGAGGCCGCCCAGCACGGCCACCAGGAACAGCGCTGCGTGCACGATGTTGCGCGTCGTCACCATGCCGATGGCAGCCAGCACGGTGATTCCCGCGATGATGCCGAAGGCGATGTTCTGCGCAACCATCGGGCGTCCTAGCTCCCCGCTCCAGACGCGAGGCCGCGAGCGCCATCGGACTCGAGCTTCCGCGCGGGCGCGAAGTCATCAGTGCCGAACTCGGGAACCTTGCGCACCTTCTGCTCCGAGCCGGGCTCGTAGTCCAAGAACTCGGGCACGGTCTCCATCCACTCGCTGAGGCGGATCCGGTCGTGCAGCAAGTCGGCGATATGCGGCTCGGAGTACTCGTACTCAGGCGTCCAGAACAGCGCGTCGAACGGGCACACCTCCACGCAGATGCCGCAGTACATGCACAGCGCGTAGTCGATGTCGAACCGGTCGACCACGTTGACGGTGCGGACGGCACCGCCGGCCCGACGGGGCGGGGCCTTCACCTTGTGGCCCTCGATGTAGATGCACCAGTCGGGGCAGGAGCGAGAGCACAGCATGCAGGCGGTGCAGTTTTCCTCGTGCAGGGCGATCACGCCGCGTGCGCGGTCGGGCGGGGCTTCCTTCTCGTGCGGGTACTGCACGGTGACCGAGCCTTGCTGCGGGGCAGGGATGAGCGTGCGCATGCCCCGCTTGGGAAACAGCGTGCGCATTGCGGTGCGCGCCGTCACGCCGAGGCCTTTCAGCAGTCCGGGAAGCTGTGGCATCTAGAGCACCACCTTGAAGATTCCGGTCACGACAATGTTCGCGAGCGACAGCGGGATGAGGACCTTCCAGGCGAACTTCTGGAGCTGGTCCTCGCGCAGGCGGGGGTAGGTGAAGCGGATCCAGAAGATGATGAAGGCCACCACCAGGATCTTCACGAGCATCACGACCGGTCCGAGCACGTTGAGTGCCGGAGCGTTGAAGTCGAAGCCCGGAATCCACCAGCCGCCCAGGAACATCACGGTGGCAAGCGCCGAGAAGGCGAATGCCGTGGCCACTTCGGCCATGAAGAACAGCAGGAAGCGGAAGCCCGTGTACTCCACGTGGAAACCGCCCACGAGCTCGGTCTCGGCCACAGGCATATCGAACGGTGTCTGGGTCAGCTCAGCCTGGGCGGAGATCATGAAGATCAGGAATCCGATGAACTGCGTCAGGATGAACGGATTGCCGATGAGGCCGAAGCCGAAGATCTCGCCCTCTGCCTGGGCTCGCACGATCTCCTGCAGGTTGAGCGAGTCGGCCTGGATGACCACGCCCATGACGGCGAGAATCAGCGGCAGCTCGTATGCGATGAGCTGACCCGCCGCTCGCAGGCCGCCGAGCAGCGCGTACTTGTTCGCCGACGCCCAGCCCGCCATCAGCACGCCGAGCACCGACAGCGACGAAACCGCCATCGCGTAGAAGATGCCGGTGTCCAGGTTCTCCACCACGGCGTCGGGGCCGGTAGGCAGCACCACGAAGAGCAGGAACGACGAGGCCAGCACCACCACGGGCGCTGCCCGGAACACGCGCCGGTCGGCGGCGGCGGGGTGGATGTCTTCCTTCTGCAGGAACTTCACCGCGTCGGCGATGAGCTGCAGCGTGCCGTAGGGGCCGACGTCTTGGGGGCCGAGCCGGCTCTGCATGAAGGCCATCATCTTGAGCAGGAACAGGTAGCCCAGCATGAGCGCGGCTGTGGGGATGACGATGAGCGCGACGCCCAGCTTGATGCTGGTCTCGGCCCAGTACGCCAGCCCCAGCAGGTCCGTCATCGGTCGATGTCCCCGAGGATGAAATACAGCGAGCCGAGAATGGTGATGATGTCGGGCACGTATGTGCCCCGCATCACCCACGGCACGACCGAGATGTTGCTGAAGCTGGGCGTGCGGATCTTCACCCGGAACGGGCCGAGCCCGCCCTTGGACACCACGTAGTAGCCCATCTCGCCCAACGGGTTCTCAGTGGAGACGTAGGCCTCACCGGCGGGCACCTTGATGATGCGCGGCACCTTGGCCATGATCGGGCCCGAGGGGATGCCGTCGAGCAGCTGGTCGACGATTTTGGTGGCCTCGCGGGTCTCCTGCAGGCGAACCCAGTAGCGGGCGAACGAGTCGCCGTCGGGATGGGTCCAGACCCGCCAGTCCACCTGGTCCCAGGCGAGGCCCGGGTTGGCGTCGCGGCGCAGGTCCCAGTCGACCCCGCTGGCGCGGAGGTTGGCGCCCGACAGGCCGTAGCTCAGCGCCACGTCCCCTGGGATCACGCCCACGCTGCGGCAGCGAGTCTGGAAGATCTCATTGCCCATGAGCAGGTCTTCCATCTCGTCACAGAAGCCGCGCATCTTGGCCATAACAGCATGGGTCTCGGCGATCCAGCCGCGGGGAATGTCGTCTTTGAGGCCGCCGATGCGATCGAAGTTGGGGTGGAAGCGGCCGCCGGTGACCTCTTCGATCTGGTTGAGCACCCGTTCGCGGTCACGGAAGGCGAAGAACACCGGGGTGAGCGCGCCGACCTGCACGCCCATGTCGCCGAGGAACAGCGACACGTTCGCGATGCGGCTCAGCTCGAACAGGATGGTGCGGATCCACTGCGCACGGGGCGGGGCTTCCACGCCCATCAGCTGCTCGGCCGCCAGGATGAACGGCACTTCGTTGGCGAAGCTGCCCAGCCAGTCGATGCGGTTGATCAGCGTGGTGCACTGGGGGTAGGTGCGGACCTCGCAGAGCTTCTCGTAGCCGCGGTGCATGTAGCCCATCAGCGGCTCGGCCGAGATGACCTGCTCGCCGTCAAGCTGGCAGGCGATGCGCAGCGTGCCGTGGGTGGCGGGGTGCTGCGGGCCGATGTTCAGCGTCATGTCGCCGGTGTCCAGCTCGACATTGACGCGGGCGTCCGCGGCCTGCGCTGCCACGTAGGCCTGCTGTGAGCGCAGGTCAGTCGCTGCAGTGGCGGAGCTCATGCGCCCGCTCCAGATGCGAGCCTGCGAGCACCATCAGACGATGCCGGTACCACGAGGCCGGAGGTCATGCGCCCGCTCCAGATGCCTCGAACTCGGCCATCACCTCGGCCTCGAGCTGGGCCTCGAGCTCAGGCGGAATCTCTTCGATGTCAACCACGCCGGGCCATGGCTTGACCGCACGTGCCAGCAGGGGGAAATCCTTGCGCAGCGGGTGGCCTTCGAACTCGGTGGGCAGGTAGATGGGCGCCAGGTTCGGATGGCCGTCGAAGACGAGGCCGAACATCTCGTGGGCTTCTCGCTCGTGCCAGTCGGCCCCGGTGAAGACGTCGATGATCGATGGCACCGATGCGGGAGCACTGGACCCATCGCTGCTGGCGGCCTCGGGTACATCGGCCTTGATGAGCACGGCGGCTTGGCGGGCCGGCGAGTGCAGCTGCGCAAGCAGTTGGAAGCGGGTTTCGCCGCCGCCTCGCCGCACCGTTTCTTCGGCCGTGGCGCTGGAAGCCTCGTCGTCTTCCTCTCCGACACCAGCGGCATCGAATTCGGTGTCTTCGTATCGGCCTTCGGGCGCATCGGTCCAGTCGATGGCCGACAGGAACCCGAAGTACGCGAAGCCTGCATCGCGCAGCGCTGCCATCACGGCACGCCACAGCTCGATGTCGACGCGCAGCCAGAGGTTCTGGCCGGCTTCCACATGAGACTCCACCACCGCATCGCCGAGCAGCTCGGACAGCTCCGCGGCGAGCGCTTCGCGCGCCTCGTCGCCAGGCTGCTCGTCGCCGGTGTCGTCAGCCATGGCTACGCCCGCGCCGATCCTGCTGGAACACGTGTTGATGATGGTGCCGAGGGCGGCACCACTATCGGCTCGCCTCGCCAGCGTTCTTGCATGTCCTCACGCTGGATGCGCTCCTGCAACAACACGATGCCTTCCAGCAGTGCCTCGGGCCGCGGCGGACAGCCGGGCACGTACACATCGACCGGGATGACCTGGTCGACGCCCTTGGTCACCGAGTAGCTGTCCCAATACGGACCGCCGCAGTTGGCGCACGAGCCCATCGAGATGACGTACTTGGGTTCGGGCATCTGCTCGTACAGCCGGCGGATGACCGGTGCCATCTTGTCGGTGACGGTGCCGGAGATCACCACCAAGTCGGCTTGGCGCGGGCTGGCCGGGAACGGGATGACGCCGAGGCGCATCACGTCGTAACGCGGCGAACCGAATGCGGCGCCCATCTCGATGGCACAGCAGGCCAAGCCCCACTGGTACACCCACAGCGAGCGTGCCCGGCCGAAGTTCAACAGCCAGCTCAGCGGCTTAGGCAGTTTGACCTTGTCGACCAGTGCCATAGCGGAATTCCCTCAGCCCCTCACACCCAGCGCAGGACGCCCTTGCGCCATGCGTAGAACAGGCCCAACACCAGGATGAAGATGAAGATCGCCATCTCGACCAGGCCGAACAGGGCATAGACCTCGAGCCGCGTCGCCCAAGGAAAGATGAACACGGCCTCCACGTCGAACAGGACGAACAGCACCGCGAAGACGTAGTAACGGATCTGACTCTGGGTCCAGTCGCTGCCGACCGGATCGACGCCGCTCTCGTAGGCGATGAGCTTCTGGGGCGTCGGTCGCTGCGGCCGCAGGATCCGTGCGACTCCGAACATTGTGAAGGCCATCAAGACTGCCGCTGCGCCGAAGATTGCGACGGTCAGATAGCTCCGCAAGAGGTCGGACACGGACCGCAACGCTAGCGACTTCGCGCCACCCTGCGCCGAATCATGTCCGGCGATTCAAGCGTTGAAGCGGCGGCCTTCAGCGGCGCGCGCTTCCACGGCGTCGGAGCCATAGATTCAGACTGCTGAACCCTTCAGTCGAGTGGCAGTACGAGCAAGGCACCTTCGGTGTCGCCCTCGAATTCCTCGATGAGTTCGCGATGCTGCAGCAACAGATCAAGGACGACGCGGGTCGACACGTTGCCGACGCGGACCCAGATTGCTTTCGGCGGCGGTCCGTACAGGAAGGCAAGCTGGCGGAAGTCTGAATCCTTCGAGACAATGACATAGCCATGGGCCGCTGCGTGGTCCCAGATCTCGCGATCAGTGGCCGTCCCCAAGCCGTAGTCGACGACGTGACGGCTGCCGGGAAACTCTCGGTCGAGCAAGCCAACCAAGCGGCGCGACAGGTTCTGGTCGAAGAGGAGCTTCACACAGGCGCGACGAGGCGGCGCTCGCGCATCGCGGCGAACTCAAGCGCCGCTCGAATGTGCTGCTCGGTGAGCTCAGGGAAGTCGTCCACAATCTCCTGATTGGACATGCCGGACGCCAGATACTCGAGGACGTCGTACACCGTGATACGCGTGCCGACGAAGCACGGCTTCCCGCTCCGTACGTCGGCGCGGGTGACGATCAACGAAGAGGTGTCCATCGGCCACCATCGTAGTGACGGCCGTCTCGGCGTCTGAAGCCGTTTTCAGTGCCGTCAACTCGCGCCGGCCGCTACGAAGTCGGCAGGCGTACCACCGTCGCATTGCCGACATAGGCGTAGCGGCCGGGTGTGCAGGTCAGGATGATGACCTGGCAGTCGTTGCCAGCCGCGGCGATCGCGGCTCCCATTCGCTGCAGACGCGATGGGTCGCTCCAGCCGAGCGCATCATCGAGGATCACCGGCGCGCCGCCGCCATCGGGACTGACGATGGCAGCGCATGCCAGACGGGCGATGATCCCGAGCTGCTCGCGGGCACCCGTGCTGAGTTGGCTGACGTCGAGTGTCGCGCCGTCGAGCGTGCGTCGTGCGATTCCGAGATCGTCGTTCAGTTCCACTTCGAAGGTCGGATTGAAGACGATCCTGCCGAGGCGCTCGATACCTTCCCGGAACGGCGTCAAGTATTTCTGTCGCGCTTCCCGCCACCGCGCATCGAATACCTGATGAAGGCACTGTGCTGCTAGCGCTTTGCGCTCAGCGCTGTCATGCTCGCGCTCAAGACCTCGCAGTTCGCTCTCGGCGTCGTCGCGCTTGCCGGAAAGACCCATCTCACCCCGAGTCTTCAGGCTGCCACGAAGCTCACTGTGGTTGATGTCGTTCGAGTGGAGCTGCTCACCAAGATTCCGCGAGGAGCCACGGGCGTTGGCAAGCTGAGCTTCGACGGAATCTGGCTCTTCCCATTGCAAGTTCTCGAGTGCTGCATCAGCAGCCTCAGCGGCCAGCTCAAGCGATTCCTCTGCTGTGGCGAGTGCAGAAGCGAGGTCTTCGTCACTGATCGGGCGGCGGGCCTCCGATAGAAATGCCGACGCTGCATCGCGGGCATCCTGCAACGCCTTTAGCTCGCCAGCCAACTCTGCCGCCTGCAGTTGAACGTTGGCCAGAGCCTCACTGGCACGCTGCACTCTGCCCCTGCTGGCCTCGGCCACGCTGCGGCACTCCTCTACCTGTGCTTCGGATGCGGTCACCAATGCCAACGCCGCTCGCAGATCGTCGGGCAGGGCTGGCAGTGGGTACCTGCGGGTCGCGTACTCCTCGATTCGCCGATCGTGCCGGTCCGCCATCCGTGCGAGCTCCTCGTAGGTGAGGTCTCGCAAGTTGTCTCTGATTGCAGTTCGCGCGTCGTTGCGGTCCCGTTCGGCAGACGACCTCCGTCTCTCAGCAGTTTGCGCCGATGCAAGGTCGGTGACATCGCCTTGGTCACAGAGCCGTCGTAACTCCCGGCGGGCTTCGTCAAGTCTTTGGGCCGTCTCTGCTGAACCTGCGCCAGCTCGCACGAGCACAGTCGCTCTGTCGTCGATGCCGAATTCTGTCGCGTCACTGACCGTGAGATCATGCTGTTTTCCGGCCTGCAGGCCGTATTCGACCTCGTCGACCGTAATGATGACGGAACGAATGGCAGTAGTCGTGACATGGGCAGCAGCACCCTCGACTGAGGCCTCGGCTCGGACAACGGCGATGTGTGCCTGACCGATCTGTTCGACAAGGTCACTGTCGACGCGGATGCTCTCCAAGTCGGATTCGGCGCGGGCAAGCTGGTTCTGGGCTTCCTCGATGCGCCCGAGACGTTCCCGGAATTGGGCGACTTCGATCATGCGACGATGATGATCACGGTCTTCGCAAGCTCTCGTGTGCGCTTGTTCCGCCACGTCGAGGGCAGCCCGTGCCTCGCTCTCGTCCTCTTTCGCTGCATTGGCATGCCTCTCGGCATCTTCCAGCGCCGGAGCGGCAGCTTGGCGTTCCCGACGAATTGCCGCGAGTTTCTCCTCCTTGCCGTTGAGATCGGAGACCAACTCGGCGCGTCGCTCGAAGGCGGCGTTCCGCGCATTTCGTTCGCTCTGCGCCTCGCCCCGTTCAGCCGCACGTTCGTCTGCGACGCGCCGCAATTCCTCGATGAGTTGCCAACGCTCAGCTAGCTCGGACTCACTTTGGCGGACTGTGTCGAGATCATTCTGGATCTGGTCGTGGCGTTGGGCGAGACGCGCCGACTCCTCGGCATCACGCTCGATCTGACGCAAAGACTCTTCGAGATCATCCAGCCGGCCCCGTGCCTCCTGGATGTCGGCTGACGAATCCTGCCGCTCCTTGGTCTTCAGGCCGGTAGGCGTCCAGTAGCGGAGGCGCTCGGCACAGATTCGTTCCCAGAGAGCATCTTGCGCGGCGGACGCAGAATCATCTGTCGCTTCGTGGTCCAAGGCCGCTCCCAGCGAGGCGACACCGAGCGCAGGGAGAGTGAGCTTCACGCCTTGGGCGACGCGCAAAGCCTCCCACAACCCCCAGTCGAGCGTTTCATCGAGGATCGACCTGAGACGCTGGTGTGCGTCGCGGCCGGTCAACTGCTCGTGCCGGGGAGAGGTGATCTCCAGTGTCGTCTCCGTTCGGCGACACCATCGCTTGCGAAGTTTCAGTTCGTAGTTGCCGGAGGAGATCTCGATTTCAACCTCGGGACCCACATCCTGACCGACTGGTTGCGTGGCCTTGATTCGGGCATCTTTCGACGAGTCTGGTTTCTCCAGTGCCAGGTCGAACGCTTCGGTGAGACTGGTCTTGCCGATCTCGTTAGCACCCTCCACGATGGTGACGCCATCGCCGACAAATGGGATGCTGCAGTCAACGACGCCGCGATAGTTGCGCAGGGCAATGCGGTGGATTCTCACGTCGCTGGTCCTGAGAGACGGTAGAGCAACGCCAAGGCATCGCTCGCGGCCAGAGCTTCCATTTCGTCATTGGAGCTCGCTTGCTCATGTAAATCGGCCAGTGCTAGGCGCGCAGCACCAGTGAGATCCATGCCTTCGAAATCGGCATCGTCGGCAATGACAACCAAATCGGTGCTTCGATCGGAATGCTCGAGTGCGCCCAACAAATCCGTCTGCTGCTCGAGCAGGTTGTCGAGCTTGGCCTTTTGTGCGACGGAGATCTGTCCGGTGAGCGGGAGTTTCACGACCTTGCGCTCGGGATGTTCTAGCGAAGAGAGCCATTCTTCGAGGGCCTTGATGTCATCACTCGATGCCAGCTGCCATTCGCGCTCGATGAAGGCCCACACTCCGATTCGGTGGGGGGTGACTTCGATGTCACACTCGCTGAGCTCCACGACGAGCACGTTGCCGGGGTCAGTTTCCGTGTAACGAGTGGGTTCGGGTGCTCCCGAGTACCAGACGCGCCCCGTGCTGCCCTCATCGGTGGTGGAGTGGCGGTCGCCGAGGGCTACGTAGTGAATGTCACCAGCGGAAATGCGCTCTTCTAGGCGACTCAACGAAATGAGCGCCGGGTCTCGTGTGTCCGGCGAACGCGCGTCGAGCGCCCCATGTCCCACGACCACCCGAAGTGCATCCGAGGGGCCAGCCAGCTCAACGGCACGGTTCACGAGATCGGCGAGCGGCCGTTTCGAAGTCCACGGCGCAGCCAGCAACTCGACCCCGTCCGCGACGTCGACCGGCTCGCTGCCGTCCAGCACGACCACGTTCGCGGGCCGCCGATCGCTGAACGAATGGGACGTGTAAATCGACGCGGCATCCAGCGGGTCGTGATTGCCGGGCAGCAGGTAGAAGGTCACCTCTGGCGTGGCATCCATCGCATCGAGTGCTCGAGCGAGTACCTGGCGATCGATCTGGTTCGACTCGAACACGTCGCCGCAGACCAGCACGAACCCGCAGCCTTCCTCGACCGCAAGCTGACCGATGCTGCGGACTGCATCGAGCCGTGCCTGGCTGAACCTGGCCTGCGCCTCCCCTCGCAGAAAGTGACGCGTCATCCCGAGCTGCCAGTCGGCTGTGTGCAGGAACTTCATGACGCGAGACCGTAGCGATGGGGTGCGACAGCAATGCCCGCATTTTCTGGCAGTCCACCTCGTGCCGACGCGCCTCCCCTATGGAACTGGATGTGGAGCAAGGCGTCGTTTGCCGGCTCGACATTCAAGGCGCGTTGTCTGCCTCGGTTTCGATGGGGGCGCTAGGACGGTGCTTGGACCGGTCCCACACGACGATGAGCGCGACTACGACAGCAGCCGCAGCCACCTGTAGCCACTCATCTACGAACGGGTCTACGAACGGCGCCAACGCTCTCATGCACAGCACGCCGGGCGCCAGCCACATGAAGCCCCACTCGTCGCCCGGCCGGCCGCGGCGCCAGATGGCGAACGCGGCTGTGCCAACGACGACGGCCAGCAGATTCAGCCACGCCGGAACCGCCAACCACTCGACGGCGAGACTCCAGCCAGCCGCCACCACCGTATACCCGGCGAGGCACTGCGCGAACCCGCGGCCCCGGCCGCTCGATGCTCGTCGGCCGACTATCCGTTGCGACACGTCACCGATCCTGCGACTCGACTCGTCCTGGGGGGTCAGCTCCTGCGACGAGCAGGTCGGCTATGTGGGCCTCACGGCGTCCGCGGTGGCAGCCCCATGCCCATGCGAAGCACCAGATCACGAAGCCCAAGAAGCATAGCGCAACCAGCACGAGCCATGCCGCGGACAGCAGCTTCGCGACTTCTCGGCCCCAGGCAATCGACGCCGCCGATGAGGCACAGTACGCCGGGCCAAATGCCCCATGGGTCGGGCGAAGCCGGGCTCGCCGCCAGCGGCGCTCCCACCAGACCACGACTGGGACCAAGGCCGCGCTCAGCGCGAGATCGGACCAGAAAGGTCCAGCTTCCATCGCAATCCAGTACGCGACGACCAGCGTCCACCACGCGACGCCGGTGCGCTCGTACCAAGCGAAGCGTGCCGGCGCCGTGGCGGGCGTCTCGACCTGTGACTCTGGCGGCGGCTCAGACGAGCGGCGCCCGAAGCGCTTGCCGCGCTCGTAGGCGACGGCAGCGAATACCACGCCGCCCACAATGGCTGCGGCCCGCAGCCATCCCCACCATGGCGAAGCCAGCCAACCGACCACCCGCGCCCACAAGAACGCGAGGGCGCACAGCGTCAGAATCTCCGCGGCCCGATGTCTCCACAGCGTGACCTGCGACACAGCCCAAGAGTAACTTTGGGCATCCCCCAACCGCCAGCAGCTCCCGCTGGAACGAGCGAGGCACTCACATGAGCGATCTCAACGTCGAGAGGCCGGGACCTGTGTCGCCACCGCCGGGAACCGCTGCGCCTGTAGGCGATGGCGATGTCGACGAACGGCTCCACGATCTGCTCCTTGATGTGCACGACGAGCTACGGCGGTTTCGTCAGCGACCTTCGTCGGTAGTGCCACTGTGGTTCGCGGCTGTCGGCGTCTGGCTGCTTCTGCTGATTCAGATACTTGTACCCGTGGTGTACGTGCTCGCGGACTAGACGCAACGTTGTGCGAACGAGCTATTCCGTGCTGATGAAGGAGCCGTCCTCCCTTGCCAACCGGCAGCGAGCCCGTAGAGGACTTGCGGTGCTGAGCCACCGCTGGCCGTTCTATGGCGACAGCTATCGCCTTATCGAACTGACAGCGGCGAAGTGTCTGGAGCTGAAGGTTGTTGTGGTTGTGCCGGCTCACCTTGATGCCGCTTTCGCACCCAGATGCGCCAACCAACGACGGTGACGAGACCGCACGCGAAGACGTAGAGCATCACCGTGGTTTTGTTGACGGGCGGGAAAGCCCACTCCAGCAGCGGAGGTACCGCGAGATAGCCAGCGAAGTATGCAGGCAGGAATGCGCAGAAATGGGCCAGCCAGTGGCGCCGCGGCAGTGCCTGGCGCAGCCGACGGGGGTGCACGATAAGACGCCATCGCCCGCGACGGGTTGCCTTCTCCTGCCACAAGGCCTCCGGCGTCATGATCAGCGCGTACAGCAACGTGTACATCGCTGCCAATGTGGCCGAGCCGATGATGATGTTGCGCCAGAGGTGATAGTGGTACTCGTCTCGGCAGATGTGACGAGGATCCGTAGGGCTTCCTTCGACGGCCACACCATCGATCACGGTCCAACCGAAGAAGCAGTGCTCCAGCGGATGCGCCCCGGCTGGGACCGCTGTAGCCGCTAGCAGCGTGAGGGGCAATGCAACCAAGGCCAACAAGGCCACAGATCGCCGAGCAGCAGTCATAGCGACGGAATCTGCGGACCAGCAGTACAGAACGGCATGGCGGTCCTAGCTACAGGATGATCGACAGGACGGCGTCCCGGCTCCATTCGAGCAGCGTCTGCGGGAGAACACCGACAACGACCGTCACGGCGACGGCGAGGCTGATCGCGAACACCGATGTGAGGGGCAAGCCGCCCCAGCGCGGCCGGCCTGCTCGCGCCGACGGGATGTCGTCGTCATCGTCGGTCGAACCCTCCGGCGCGTACATGGCCAGCACCACCCTCAGGTAGGCGAAGGCGCTCACCACCGCTGTGACCATGGCGACTGCGGCGAGGACGTAACCGCTGGCACCGATGGCCGCCCGGATGACCTCGAACTTCGCCACAAAGCCGGCCGTGAGCGGCACACCAGCCTGCGCCAGCAGCAGCACAGTGAAGGCGAGCGCCAGGACTGGCCGTCGGCGTGCAAGCCCGCCGTAGCGGCTGAGGGCGTGCGCGCTCGCATCGGGTTCCGGCGAACGAAGCTCGGCACCGATCACCGACAGCACTGCGAAACTGCCTAGCGCCATGAACGAGTAGACGATCAGGTAGAAGACCGACGACGACACAGCGTCGCCGCCGCCTTCGGTCCACTGCACCAGTCCGCTGGCCGCCGGAACCGCGGAGAGGCCGACCAGCACGAAGCCTGCGTGGCTGATCGAGCTGTAGGCCAGCATCCGCTTCACGTCGTTCTGGCAGATAGCCATGACCGCGCCGACAGCGAGTGTGGCGAACGCCAGCGCGACCACGATCGGCTTCCACGCAGTGCTCTGCTGGAACACCGCCACGTACAGCACGCGTGCCAGCGCGGCGAAGCCGGCAGCCTTGGCAATCGACGCCAGGTAGCCGGTGACCGGGCTGGGCGCACCCTCGTACACATCGGGTGCCCAGAAGTGGAACGGGACGGCGGCCACCTTGAATCCCAGGCCGACGAGCAGCAGGGCGATGCCGGCAAGCAGCAGGTAATCGGTTTCCCTGACGGTTCCGAAGAGAAAGGCGCCGATCCCGCTGAGGTTCGTGCCGCCCGTGGAGCCATAGACGAGCGCGACGCCGTAGAGGAAGAACGCCGAGCTGAACGCTCCCAGCACGAAGTACTTCATGGCCGACTCACGCGCGGACGCCCGCCGGCCCGCCAGCGCGATCAGCACGTACAGGGCGATCGACAGCGATTCGAGGCCGAGGAACAGCACGATGAGGTCGTTCGCACCAGCCATGACGACCGCACCCGCAGCAGACGCGAGCAGCAGCGCGGCGAACTCCGGCGGCGCCATGTCATAGCGGTCGAGGGCCGAATGCGCGACCAGCGCCGTCATGGCCACGCCAGCGCCGATCAGCACCGTCAGCAGCAGGCTGAAGCCGTCGCTCACAAAGGCCCCGTTCAGCGTGGGACGGGGCGTCGATCCCCACATGCCCCACTGGACAGCGGCCACGATGGCTGCTGCAGCACCCGTGGCGATGGTGGTGATGGTGGCCACCCAGCTCGGCAACGCCCGCGGTGCCAGCGAGGCCACCAGCAACAGCCCGAGCGCAGCGCCGACCAGGATGATCTGCGGGACGAGGACCCACCAATCGACAGTCGGGGAGACGAACACGTCTTGGATCTGAGCCATCAGTGGCCGTCCTCGTCGTGCTCGCCGGCGTCATCGCCGTGGTTCACGACGACAGGGTCGCCTGGTTCTGGCACCTCGAACCCGCTGTACTCCTCGAAGTGCTCCAGCAGCTTGTCGGCAGCCGGCTCCACTGCGTTGAGCAGCGGCTTGGGATACACGCCGAGCGCCACCGCGGCAATGACGAACGGCGCCAGGGTCAGCAGCTCGCCCCGGCGCAAGTCGGCCGTCTGTCGATCGGCCGCGGCCGGCGGGCCGTGGAACACACGCTGGTAGGCCCACAGCAGGTACAACGCCGCCAGGATCACGCCGGTGGCAGCGATGATCGTCCACACCGGCCGCGTCTCGAATGAGCCGATCAGGATCAGGAACTCGCCCACGAAGCCGTTCAGGCCCGGCACGCCCACCGACGACAGCATGATCAGCGTGAACACCCCGGCATAGACCGGCGCCGCCGACTGGATGCCGGCGAGCTCGTCGATCTGGCGGGTGTGACGCCGCTCGTACAGCATCCCCACCAACAGGAACAAGGCGCCGGTGCTGATGCCGTGGTTGACCATCTGGATCACCCCGCCGCCCACTGCCTGGGCGGTGAACGCGAAGATGCCCAGCACGATGAAGCCCATGTGGGCGACCGAGGAGTACGCCACGAGGCGTTTGAGGTCGCGCTGCATGGCCGCGGTGATTGCGCCCCAGATGACGCCCACCACGCCGACCGTCACCAGCACGGGCGCGGCCCAGTCGGACGCTTCGGGGAACAGGTACAGGCCGAAGCGCAACAGGCCGTAGGTGCCCAGCTTCAGCAGCACGGCAGCCAGCACCACTGAGCCCGCGGTGGGCGCTTCGGTGTGCGCATCGGGCAGCCACGTATGCAGCGGCACCACGGGCACCTTCACCAGGAACGCGATCGCGAATGCCGCAAAGCAGAGCCGCGCTGTGTTCTCGCCCAGCAGCTGCCCTTCGGCGAGCGTCTGAAGGTCGAACGTGATGCCGCTGTCGGGCGAGCCGAGCACGGCGGTGGCCACGATCGCCACGAGCAGCAGCGCCGAGCCGGCCATGGTGTAGATGAAGAACTTCGTGGCGGCGTAGCGGCGGCCCTCGTAGCCCCAACCCGCGATCAGCAGGTACATGGGCACCAGCACCACTTCGAACATCACGAAGAACAGGAACAGGTCGAGCGCGACGAACGCGCCCACCGAGCCCGCTTGCAGCAGCAGCATCCATGCCGTGTAGGGCTTGGGGTCATGGTGCGGGTCGACGCCGGCCAGCACGATCGGCACGACCACGCTGGTCAGCACCACCAGCCACAGGGAGATGCCGTCGACGCCGACGTGCCATGAGATGCCGAGCGCGGGTATCCAAGACTGCTGGCTGACGAACTGAAAGCCGGCGTCGGCAGCATCGAATTGCCACGCCAGTGCCAGCGCGAGCGCCCCGCCGATGGCCGCGAACAGCGTGCCGAGCGGGCGGGCCAGATCCGGGCGGCTGCGCGGCAGCAGCGCTACCAGCAGCGCGCCCACCGCGGGCACGAAGATCAGCGCGTTCAGCAGCGGGAAATCGCTGGCGGAGCCAGAAGCGGCAAGCAGGGAGCCCATGGCTAGGAGACACCCCGCAGTGCCAGCCAGATGACGAGGATGATCGCACCGACGGCGACGCCGGATGCGTAGTGCCGCAGGTAGCCCGACTGCAGCGGCCGCACGGCCTCGCCGAGCATGCGCACGAGACGCGCGACGCCGTTGACGGCACCGTCGACGAAGCGCCGGTCAGCCGTGGCCGCAGCCTCGAATGCCTTGGTGCCGGGGCCGCCCACGAAATTCGAAATCGTCGAGTCGACGTAGAAGACGTTCTCGAGCAGCGCCGGTTCAAGCTTGTCGGTGGCGATGCGCTCCTGCAGCCACGCACGGATCGCGAAGGCGATGCCGCCAAGCGCCGCGACAACCGCCACCACTGCCAGCCCGAGCTTCGTGCCGGTTCCCGATGCGAAGTGATGCGGGTGGGCCAGCACCGGTTCCAAGAAGTGCTCGAGCACCAGCCAGTCGCCCACCAATGGCAGGTTCACCGCGCCCCCGATGGCCGCCGCACCGGCCAGCACCACCAGCGGCAGCGTCATGGTGGCCGGTGACTCGTGCGGATGGGCACTGTCATCCCAGCGCTGACCGCCGAAGAACACCAGGAAGGTCTGGCGGCTCATGTAGTAGGCGGTGAGCAGGGCAGTGACCAAGCCCACGACCCACAACAGCGGCCCGATGTCAGGTTGCTCCCATGCGGCCAACAGGATCTCGTCCTTCGACCAGAATCCCGACAGCGGCGGCACGCCCGCGATCGCGAGCCAGCCCACGATGAACGTGACTGCGGTGATCGGCATGACGGCGCGCAGCGCGCCCATCCTGCGCATGTCCTGCTCGTCGCCGAGACCGTGGATGACCGAGCCGGAACCCAGGAACAGCAGGCCCTTGAAGAAGGCGTGCGTGACCACATGGAAGATGGCTGCCACATATGCACCTGAACCGATCGCCAGGAACATGTAGCCGAGCTGGCTGACGGTGGAATAGGCCAACACCTTCTTGATGTCATGCTGCGCCACCGCGGCCAGCGCTGCGAACAGCGCTGTGGCCGCTCCGACGATGGCGATGATGAGCAGGGCCGTATCGGTCAGCACCGGGTTCAACCGCACCAGCAGGTACACGCCGGCGGTGACCATCGTGGCCGCATGCACCATGGCCGACACTGGGGTGGGGCCCTCCATGGCGTCGGGCAGCCACACATACAGCGGGAGCTGTGCCGACTTGCCGGCGGCCGCCAAGAGCAGCAGCAGCGACACGGCAGTGGCAGTTCCAGTGGCCAGCGCCGGCGCCCCTGCCGCCAGCCCGGCGTAGGACACGGTGCCGAGCGTGGTCCACAGCAGGAACGTGGCGATCATGAAGCCGAAGTCGCCGATGCGGTTGGTGACGAAAGCCTTCTTGCCGGCAGTGGCGGCGGTGGGACGCTCGTGCCAGAACGAGATGAGCAAGTACGAGCAGGTGCCGACGCCCTCCCAGCCCAGGAAGGTGACCACGAGGTTCTCGCCCAACACCAGCATGAGCATCGAGAACAGGAACAGGTTGAGGTACAGGAAGAACTTGGAGTACTTCGGGTCGCCGTGCATATAGCCGACCGAATACAGGTGGATGAGCGTGCCGACACCGGTCACGAACAGCGCCATCGTCATCGACAGCGGGTCCACCAGCAGCGCAGCGTCGACTTCGAGACCGCCGATCGGCATCCACTCGAACAGTGTCGAGACGAACCAGCGCCCGCCGTGCCCCCCGGCACCGCCCTCGGTGGCCGACTCGAGCCCCAGCAGCCCGCCGAATGTGATGAGCGTGAACAGGAATGATCCGGCGCTGGCCGCAGTCGCCAGCCAGCCCGCCCGGGGCTCGCCGAGGCGTGGACCGGCCAGCAGCAACACCGCAAACCCGGCGAGGGGCAGCGCGGGAATGAGCCATACCAATTCGACCATCGACTCAGTCCCCCGGCCTCAGCCCTTCAGGGCCGACAGATCGTCCGCTGTCGCCCGGGGCGAGGCGCGCAGCACCGCCACCACTAATCCGAGACCCACCACCACCTCGGCCGCCGCAACGACCAGCACAAACAGCACCACCGTGTGCCCGTGCACATCGCCGAAGCGGTCGGCGAAGGCGATGAAGCTGAGATTGACGCCATTGAGCATCAGCTCGACGCACATGAGCATGATCAGCGGGTTGCGCCGCACCAGCAAGCCCGTGCCGCCGATGAGGAACAGCATCGCTCCCAGCGTCAGGTACCAGCCAGTGGTCACCTCGAGGCCGCTCACTGGCGTGTCTCCTGCGGCTCCGGAGCGTTCTCGGCGCCGTGCCGGCTGGCGCGCCGTCCATCGGCGCCGTGCTGGCTGGCGCGCCGTCCATCGGCGCCGTAGCTGCGCCGAGCCAGGATCACCGTGCCGATGACCGCCACGATGAGCAACAGCGACGTCAGCTCGAAGGCATACACGTAGTCGGAGAACAGCGACCGGGCGAGAGCGTTCACGTCGGCGAGATAGCCCGTGGCGGCGGCGTCAGCTTCGGCTCCGACGATGCCAGCCCTCTCAAGCTCGTACGAACGAGTCCCCTTGAAGATCCGGTCGACTGCGGCGACCAGCCAGACCAGCACAGCGGCACCGCCGAGGCCGAATGCAGCCGCGGTCCACCGTTGCGCTGGCAAGGCGCCCATCGACAGCTCGGCGGCCCGATCCACGCCCAGCAGCATGATGACGAACAGGAACAGCACCACGATGGCGCCGGCGTACACGATGACCTGTACGGCGGCGATGAAGTGGGCCTGCAACGCGACGAACAGCACCGCGATGCCGAACAGCGTCATCACCAGCATGAGCGCCGCATGCACCGGATTACGCGACAGCACCACGCCCACCGCACCGACGAGGCATGCGGCACCGGCGACCGCAAACACCACCACTTCGACCATCAGTGATGATCTCCTGCCGCAGGCGCATGGCCGTGCCCGTCGGGGCCGGCCGGCTCGTCGCCGGCCGCGGGCGGGTCGTCTTCCCCGCCGTCGTAGTCGGCGTGCTGGCCCTGCTCGGGCGCTCGCACGCCGTAGCCCAGCTCGCCGCTCCAGCCGACACGGCCCTCGTAGTCGGGCTGGCCCGACGGCGACGTGGCCCGCATCCATCCGGAGGTGTGCTCGTCGTCGCCTTCGTGCCACAGCTCCCACGGCTGGCGTCGGGGCCGGCCGTCGTCATCGGTCAGCAATTCGTCCTTGGTGTAGATGGCGTCGCGGCGGGTCGGGAAGCTGAACTCGAAGACCTTCGTCTCGGTGATGGCCTCGGTCGGGCAGGCTTCCACGCACAGGTCGCAGTGGATGCAGCGCAGGTAGTTGATCTCGTAGACGTAGCCGAAGCGCTCTCCCGGCGACACCGGGTCGTCGGGCGGATTGTCGGCCCCGCGCACGTAGATGCACCGGGCCGGGCAGACACCCGCGCACAGCTCGCACCCGATGCACTTCTCCATGCCGTCGGGGTAGCGGTTGAGCACATGGCGCCCATGGAAGCGGGGCGGCTTCGGACGCTTCTCCTGGGGGTACTCGGTGGTGACCCGCTCGCCGAAGAGCTTGCCGAACGTGACCTTGAAGCCGTCTAGGTAGCCCATCAGCCGTCCCCTCCCGGCCCGACTTCATCTGGCGATGCACCTACCGGCAGCAACTCCTCAGGATCCTGTGAATCAAGACCTGCCTCGTCCGTATTGCGCTTGGCTGCCCGCAGTGCTGCCGCCAGCAAGGTCCAACCCAGCGCGAGCCCAGCAGCGCTCACCGCCAGCACCACCACCACTTCTCTCAGCGGGCTCCAGCCCTGATCGATCACCAGCTGTCGCAGGCCCAGGAACATCAGCCAGAACAGCATCACGGGGATGAGCACCTTCCAGCCCAGCGACATCAGCTGGTCGTAGCGCAGGCGGGGCAGCGTGGCGCGGAACCAGACGAATACGAACAGGAACGCGAACACCTTGGCCAGGAACCACACCGTCGGCCACAACCACGTCCAGCCGAAGAACACCGGCCCGGCCGTCCCGCCGAAGAACAGCGTCACCATGATCGCCGACATCGTGATCACGTTCATGAACTCGGCCAAGAAGAACAGCGCGAACCTGATCGACGAGTACTCCGTGTGGAATCCGCCCACGAGCTCCTGCTCGGCTTCGACGAGATCGAACGGGGGACGATTCAGCTCGGCGGTAGCGGAGATCAGGAATACGAGAAACGGAACGAAGCCCGTCGTGATGAGGAGCCACTCATCCACGCCGCCCGCTTGAGCCTGCACGATCTCATGAGTGGAAAGCGTGCCTGCCGTGATCACCACGGCGACAACGGACATGCCCAGCGCGGCTTCGTACGAGATGGCCTGTGCCGAGGCCCGTACCGAGCCGATGAGCGGGTATTTCGAGCCCGAGGACCAGCCCGCCAGCATCACGCCGTAGACGGCGACCGACGACATCGCGAGCAGCAGCAGGATGCCGACCGGCGGATCGGCCACCTGCAGGATGGTCTCCTTGCCGAAGAGCGTGACCGTGCCGCTGCGGCCCGGTGTATCGGTGAAGACGCCGCCGATCGGCACAATCGCGAAGGCGACGAACGCTGTGACCGCCGAGATGTAGGGCGCCAGCCGGAACACGAGGGGGTCGGCATTGGCGGGGCGGAGGTCTTCCTTGAAGAAGAACTTGACGCCGTCGGCGAAGGCCTGCAACAGGCCCCACGGCCCGGCCACGTTGGGGCCGATGCGGTGCTGCATGTCCGAGATCAGCTTGCGCTCGAACCAGATCATGAACATGGTGGCGACCAGCAGTGCAGCGAACGCCACGAGCACCTTGATGCCCATGATGCCGATGTCGCCCCAGTCGACTCCGTCAGCGAACAGAGGGTCGCCCGTCATCTCGACACCTCGCCGGCGCGGGTCTCGATCCGCACGTCAGTGACCGGAGCCGTCACGTCGATCAATGCCCCCACATCGATATGAGGCGAGGGGAACAGCACCACGACGTTGCCGCGGGCGATGCCGGCGTCGGCCACGATCGGCAGCCGCAGCGCGCCGCGGTCGGAATGCACCTCGACTTCGGTGCCCGATTCGACACCGACTCGCTCCAGATCCACAGGGTGCACGCGCATCATCGTGTCGGCCGCCAGCGACGCCAGCGCCGGCGTCTGGCCGACCGTCACGCCGCCGTCGTACAGCTTGCGGCTGCAGACCAGGCGCAAGCCGTAGGCGTCTCGCGCCGGCGCCACGTGTTCGGGCGGGAATTCGGGCTCGAAGGCCGCTCCCGGCGCCACCACGCCGTCAGCGGCAAGGTCCGGGCCCAACACCGCGGCGTGCGTGGCGCACACGGCCGCGATCTCGGCAGTGATCTCATCCACCGACAGGAAGCCGAGGTCGCCGCCGCACAGCACGGCCAGCTCCGCTGCGATCATCCAGTCGGGACGGGCTGAGCCAGGCGCCGTCACCAATTCGCCGACGGCCGAAACGCGTCCCTCCAAGTTGGTCGTGGTGCCCGATTTCTCCCCGAACACGGCGGCAGGCAGCACGATGTCGGCTTCTGCCGCCGATTGGTTCACGAACGAGTCCACCGCCACCACCGTGCCCGCGCCGGACACGCCGAGGCGCGCCAGCATGCTGTCGGGGAAGTCGGTCAGGGGATCAGCGCCGAGCAGGAAGAGCACGTCGATCTCGCCGGAGGCGGCTGCCGCGAGGATTCCCGTGGCATCGTGCCCGCGTTCGCCAGGCAGCTCGCCCCACGCCGCCGCAAGCTCCGGCGGCGGGCTGGCGCTCAGTGCCCTCCCCGGGAGCATCCCGGGTGCCAAGCCCATGTCGAGCGCGCCGCGGACGTTGCCCCGGCGTGCAGCGATGAGGAAACGGGCGTGGGGGACGCGGGCGCTGATCACCGAGGCCACCTCGGCCGTCGCCTCGGCGGACTCCGACACCGACGAGCGGCCGAGCACCACGACGACCGATCCAGATGCCAGCTCGCCGGCCAGCGGGTCGTCGCCGTCGAGCAGGTTCCGCAGCACCGACGCTGCCTCGCCTCCGCGGCACTGCTCGGCGCGGACTGCGTTTCGCGTCAAACCAGTGGTGGTCGGGGCAATCTCGACCAAGCGGGTGGTGCCCGCTCGCGCCGCGCCGCGCAGGCGCAGGTGCAGCACCGGCAGCTCCTCGCGGAGGTCTCCGCACACCAGCAGCGTCGTGTCGGCGCTGCACGCCTCATCGATCGTTGCTGCCGGCAGGCCCACCGCCAGCTCTGCGGGCAGCCCGTCGCCGAGCTGCGCGTCCACGTGGTCGGTACGCAGCACCGTGCGGGCCAGCTTCGACCAGGCGTAGGCATCCTCGTTGGTGCCGCGAGCGCCGCCGAGCACGGCAATCGCACCGGGTCGGGCCGCCTTCACCGCTGCGGCCACGGCACCGAGGGCACTCGCCCAGTCGGTCGGCTGGAAGCGGCGTAGCGGCTCGGCGTCCGCGAGGTCGGAGGTTGTGCCCGACGGTGTGCGGGCCTGCAGCGGTGCCGTCACCCGATCCGGGCTCGATACCGAGCCGAAGGCAAACCGGCCCTTGTCGCACAGCCAGCCGTGGTTGACCGGGTCGATGTCGACGCCGAGGTAGCGCACCAGCTCATTGCGCGACGACTGCACCGCCATGCGGCAGCCCACGGCACATGTCGTGCAGGTGGACTCGGTCTCGACAAGATCCCACGGCCGCGCCTTGAAGCGGTACGGCGATGCAGTGAGCGCACCTACAGGGCAGATCTGCACCGTGTTGCCCGAGAAGTACGACGAGAAGGGCTCACCGGGGAATGTGAGCACTTGGGTCTCGTTGCCGCGCTCGGTGAAGTCGATGAGTGGGTCGCCGGCGACCTCGTCCGCGAAGCGGGTACAGCGGTCGCACAGGATGCAACGCTCCCGGTCGAGGTGAACCAAGTCGGAGATGGGAATCGGCTTTTGGAAATGCCGCTTTTCCTCCACGAACCTGGACTCGCCTGGGCCGTAGGCCATTGTCTGGTCCTGCAAGGGGCACTCGCCGCCCTTGTCGCAGACCGGGCAGTCCAGCGGGTGGTTGATGAGCAGCAGCTCGAGCACGCCTTCCTGCGCCCGCTGCGTGCGCTCACTGGTGGTGTCCACCACCATCTGCGGTGAGACCGGGACCATGCAGGATGCCTGTAGCTGAGGCCCCCGCCCGGTGTCGATCTCGACGAGGCACATGCGGCACATGCCGACCGAGCTCATCCGCTCGTGGTAACAGAAGCGCGGGATGTGCACTCCGGCACGCTCCGCCGCTGCGATGACGAGTTCGCCCGGCCGCGCATCGACGGCGACGCCGTTGATCGTCACCTCGACTG
This sequence comes from Microthrixaceae bacterium, assembly GCA_011523825.1. GTDB lineage: Bacteria > Actinomycetota > Acidimicrobiia > Acidimicrobiales > Poriferisodalaceae > Poriferisodalis. The sequence goes on along the minus strand of WTFX01000026.1, from coordinate 210,441 downwards.
CGTCGGATGCCGGGGCGTCCGACGCCCCGGTGCTCGGCGCTGCTTTGGCGGCCGCTGTGTCAGACACGGACGGACACCTCCGAGACCGAATCAGATGCCGGGCTGCCAGGCAGGCCGTTCTCAAGGTGCGCGTTCGGGGCCACCCGGGCCTCGAACTCCTCGGGGAACAACGTCATGGCCGAGTGCACCGGAGCGAAGGCGGACGGTCCCACAAAGCAGATGGTGGTCATCTGGTATGGGAACGGCTTGGCCTCGAGGCCTCGTTCGGGAACCGCGGCGTGAGGGAAGTCTCCCGGGCTGATCGAAGCGCCGACCTCGAACAGCACTTCGAGATCACGTGGTGTGCCCGTGCCGTCGCACACGCGCCGCAGCACTCGCTCCAGCCAGGTAGCCCCCTCCCGGCACGGCACGCACTTGCCGCATGACTCGTGCGCGTAGAACTTGGTCAACGTCAGCGCCGCGGCGGGGATGTCGGTGGTGTCGTCCATCACCATCACCGCGCCCGAGCCCAGCATCGAGCCCTGCGGGCCCACTTCGGAGGCCTCGAAGGGAAGGTCGAGCTGTGCCGGGGTGAACCACGGGGCTGAGCCGCCGCCGGGCACGAACGCCTTCAGCTCCCGGCCGGGACGCAGGCCGCCGCAGTAGTCCTCGCCATAGATGAGATCACGGAACGTGGTAGTGCCGTTGGTGATCTCGTACACGCCGGGGCGCTGAACGTGACCGCTGACCGCGATCATGCGCGTGCCCGGCGAGGTAGGCGTGCCGATGGCGGTGAATGCCGCAGCGCCATTGCGCATGATCCACGGCAGGTTCGCCAAGGTCTCGACGTTGTTCACGATGGTCGGCTGGCCGTACAACCCGATCGCAGCAGGGAAATAAGGGGGCTTGAGCCGCGGCATGCCCCGGTTGCCTTCCAGGCTCTCGATGAGCGCCGTTTCCTCGCCCACCACATAGGCGCCGGCGCCCGAATGCAGCACGATGTCCACCGAGAAGTCGGTGCCGCAGATGTTGCGGCCCACCCAGCCGGCCTCGTAGGCCTCGTTGAGGGCCTGTGCCACGCGCTCCTGCGCGACGGCCATCTCGCCGCGGATGTACAGGAAGCACTGCGACAGCCCGACTGCGTAGCAAGCGATGAGACACCCCTCGATGAGCTGGTGCGGGTCGAGCTCCATCAGCAGGCGGTCCTTGTATGTGCCGGGCTCGGACTCATCGCCGTTCACCACGAGGTAGCGAGGCCACACACCGGGCGGGCAGAAGCCCCACTTCACCCCGGCGGGAAAGCCGGCGCCGCCGCGCCCGAGCAGGGTTGCGCTGCGTACTTCGCCGTGGACGTCATCGGGTGTGCGGCCCAAGGCTGCACGCAATCCCTCGTAACCGCCGGTGGCCAGGTAGCGCTCGAGCGTGTAGCTGTCGGGATGGTCGAAGCGCTCGGTGACGATGCGGGGCGCATCGTTGGCCACGAAACCGGGCGCGTGGGGAATCGTGTACGACGCCATCAGCTCGCCGCCCCATTGCTGGCGGATGCCGCAATCCAGACCGGCGGCTCGTTGACCGCCTCGGGAGGCACGGCGCCGACCGCTCGGCCGGCCGGGATGTGCTGCCGTACACGAGCAGTGACCCCGTGCGGCGGGATCTCTTCGTCCAGCGTGCCCGCGGCGAGGTCGTCGACAAGCTGGTCGAACCCGTCGGCGTCCACCCGGTAGCGGTAGCGGTAGTTCACCTGCAGGCAGGGCGCCTCGGTGCAGGCGGCCTGGCACTCCGCGGATGCCAGCGTGAACAGGCCGTCGGGAGTGGTGCCGCCGGCGCGCACGCCCAGCCGTTCCTCGGCGTGTTCCATGAGCTCAGCGGCGCCGGCCAGCGCGCACGACATGGTGGCGCAGATGTTGACGAGGTACTTGCCCACGGGCTCCCGCTTGAACATCTCGTAGAACGAGCAGGTGCCGAGCACCTCGGCGGGCGTGGTGTCGACAAGCTCGGCGATCTCCACCATCGCTTCGGGAGACACCCAGCCGGCCTGCGCCTGTGCAACGTGCAAGAGGGGGATCATGGCCGACCGGCGCTTCGGGTAGCGGCCGATGATCTCGCGTGCCAGCGCGCGGTTCTCCTCGGTAAAGAAAGTCATCGATCGACCTCGCCCATGATCGGGTCAACCGAGGAGATGATGGCAATGGCATCAGCCAGCAGGCCGCCGTACATCAGATGCGGCAGGCTCTGCAGGTTCACGAACGAAGGCGCCCGGATATGCACCCGCTGGGGCTTGGGCCCGCCGTCGGAGACCAGGTAGCAACCCAGCTCGCCGCGAGGCGACTCGACCGCCGCGTACGTCTCTCCGGGCGGTACCCGGAAGCCCTCGGTGAAGATCTTGAAGTGGTGGATCAGCGCTTCCATCGACTCGTCGATGCGAGCCCGCGGGGGCGGCGTGACCTTGCGATCCTCGGTGCGGTATGGACCCTTCGGCATCTTGTCCAAGCACTGCTCCACGATGCGCATCGACTCGCGGATCTCGTTCAGGCGAATGGAGTACCGATCGAACGTGTCGCCGTAGGCACCCACCACGACGTCGAAGTCCACCTCGTCGTAAGCCAGGTACGGCATGGTGCGGCGCAGGTCCCACGCCTCGCCGGTACTGCGCAGCAGCGGCCCGGTGGCCGACATGGCGATGGCCTCGTCGGCGGTGATGACGCCGACGCCCTGAGTGCGGTCTCGCCAGATCGGCTGGCCGGTCATCAAGGTGTCGAACTGCTCGAGCCGCTCGGGCAGCACCGCCAAGATGTGCTCCACGTCGTCCTGCCAGCCGTCGGGCAGATCGGCAGCCACGCCGCCGGGACGGATGTAGTTGTGGTTCATCCGCAAGCCGGTGACGCTCTCGAAGAACCGCAGGATCTCCTCGCGTTCACGCCAGCCATAGAGCATCATTCCGACTGCGCCGAGGTCCATGCCGTTGGTCGCAAGAAACAACAGGTGGGCGCTCATCCGGTTCAGCTCGCACATCAGCATGCGGATCCACGTGGCTCGCGGCGGGATCTCCGTTCCCAGCAGATCCTCGACCGCGAGGCAGAACACCAGCTCGGTGAACAGCGGCGAGGCATAGTCCATGCGGGTGACGTTCGTCGGCCCCTGCAGGAACGTGAGGTCTTCGGCGGTCTTTTCCATCCCGGTGTGCAGGTAGCCGATGATCGGCTTGGATCGCAGCACCGTCTCGCCCTGGAGCTCCATGGCGATGCGCAGCACGCCGTGGGTGGACGGGTGCTGCGGACCCATGTTGATGAGCATCGGCCCGTCACCGGGTTCTGCTGCGACGGCCTCAACGTCATCTTCGACGACCGCTGCATCCAGCGCAGCCTCTTCGGAGATACGCAGCACGGCATCCGTCGGTCGGCGGACGGCGGTGGCCGTTGCGGTGCTCATCTGCCTTCCACCGCCTTGAACTGCACCGGGATGGCGCCGCATGACTCAGTGTCCTTGCGCAGCGCAGCATCGCTCGACCAGACGATGGCGGTGGCCGTTGCGGTGCTCATCTGCCTTCGACCGCCTTGAACTGCACCGGGATGGCGCCGATGGCATAGTCCTTGCGCAGCGGGTGACCATCCCAGTCGGGCGGCATGAGAATACGGCTCGGATCGGGGTGATCGCTGAAGCTGATGCCGAACAGGTCGGCCGCTTCCCGCTCGGGTGCCTCGGCACCCGGGTACAGGCCGACCGCGGAGGGCACCTGCGGATCGTCGGCCGGCACCTGGGTGCGGATGCGCAGCCGGCGCCGGCCACGGAGATCCAGCAGATTCACCACCACTTCGAAGCGCTCCGGCTCGATGCCAGGCGGCACCGTACGACTGCGATTGGTGAGACCGTCCACGGCACACACGTCCACGCACAGCTCGAAGCCATCGGCAGCCGCCATGCCCAGCACATCGAGGTACTCGTCGCGGCTCGGATGAAGCACGTGCTGTCCACGCTCATCAGTGCACGGCACGCCGAACATCGTGGGACCCTCAGCGGCTTCCGTCGCTGGCGCGTCGGTGTCGGCTGCTGCAGCTTCATCTGCCATCAGCGTGCCGCCGGGTTCGACTGCGGCACCCCATGTGCCGCCGTGCCTGATTGCGGCACCCCATGTGCCGCCGTGC
>WTFX01000026.1:186554-206220 GCA_011523825.1 Microthrixaceae bacterium | reverse complement strand
TGCGGCACCCCATGTGCCGCCGTGCCTGATTGCGGCACCCCATGTGCCGCCGTGCTTGCCTGCGGCACACCATGTGCCGCCAGGTCCACCGCAGCGCCGCCGCCGCGCTCGGCCCGACGCTGGGTCAGCTCGCCGGTACGGATCTTCTCGTGCAGGGCAAGGATCGCATGCAGCAGCGTCTCGGGCCCCGGCGGGCAACCGGGTGCATACATGTCGACCGGAACAACTTGGTCGACGCCCTGCACGATGGCGTAGTTGTTGAACATGCCGCCGCTGGACGCGCACACACCCATCGACAGCACCCACTTGGGCTCCATCATCTGGTCGTAGATCTGGCGCAGCACGGGTGCCATCTTCTGGCTGACGCGGCCCGCAACGATCATCAGATCGGCTTGGCGAGGCGATGCGCGGAACGTCTCCATGCCGAAGCGGGCCAGGTCGTAGTGGGCCGTGCCCGTCGCCATCATCTCGATGGCGCAGCAGGCGAGCCCGAAGGTGGCCGGCATCAGGCTGCGCCGACGCGCCCACTTCACCAGTTCCTCCACCGGTGCGGTGAAGACGTTGTGACCGAGCCCGGCGAGACCGTCGTCGATGCCGAGCCGCGACTTGAGGTCGTCGATGCCTGCCATCAGCCTGCCGCCGTACCGCTGCTGGGTTGCTGTGCGCCGCTCCACGCGGCGGCGGGAATCTGCTCACGCCCTGTCAGCCCGACCGTGCGCACGCCCTGGACTCCGCTGCGGCCGGCTGGCGGCAGCGGGAGGACGCGGCGCTTGCGCGGGCCCCACTCCAGCCCGCCCATCGCCAGCTCGTAAACGAACGACAGGAAGAAGATCACGACGAAGATCAGCATCGCCATGAATCCGAAGAGGCCGAGCTGGCCGTTCGCGACCGCCCACGGGTACAGGAAGACGATCTCGATGTCGAACATGATGAAGAGCATCGCCACGAGGTAGAAGCGCACCGGGAATCGCTCGGGAATGGCGGCCTGGTCGACGATGCCGCATTCGTACGACGCCAGCTTGGCATTCGTGCTGCGCTGGGGTGCCAGCAGCCGCGAGGCGATGATGCTCACCAGCACGAACAGCACAGCAAGCACGCCGAGAACCAATACCGGCAGGTATTCCGCCAAGCCGCTGTTCATGCGCTGGACCCCCTCGGCGCGTCGGTAATCAGATGCCGGCCCCAGTCTGGCCCAAGAATCGGCAACTGTTCACTGGCCCGCAGCTTCGCGCACCGCCCAGATCGCCTGATCCCGTCGATGCAGGTGGTAGCAGCCCAAGCCGAACAGCAGGGCTGAGAAGATCGTGAGCAGTGCCGGGCGGAGCCGCACGCTGCCGTGGTCACGCACCAGCACAACCGAATACATCGGCTCGTTCTCGTCGATCTGCGGATCAGGCACCACGATCTTCCCGTCGTCGCCGAACACGTTCGGATCGATCTCGACCCTCGGCAGGTATGGCTGGATCTGCACGACGGCATAGTGCGGCCTGCCTCTGCTCGGCAGGAAGTACTGCGTGACGGCGTTGTCGGGAATGCTCAACGGCCGGTACCGCTCGCCGCCCCGGATCAGCACCCGGTAGGTCTTGTATTGATCCGCAGCCGAGAACAGACACGAGTTCACTGCCAGCAACCGGCGCGGGTCGGCATCGTCGCAGACGACATGCCCGTCGGCCGCGGACCGGGCGTCAGCCGCAAACGCCTGGGCTTGGACGATCTCGGGATCGACGATCTCCTCGGCGTCCTCGTCCGACTTCTCCTTGACAACGATCTCAATCCAGCCCGAGGGCGACTGATCGACGGGCACGTCCTCGAGCTGCTGCACTTCGTCCACCAGCACCGTTTCGGGTTTGGAGGTCACCTGCAGCACGTTCCATCCGGGCTGGCTGCCGATCCATCCGATGCCGAACACCCACCACACGATGGACATCAGCAGCATCCAGCCCCACAGCCCGGTCCACGCGACCAGGAAGCCAAGACGGACCCCGAGATTGGTGGCCAGCAGCAGGTACACCGATCCGCACAGCACGGCGATGCCGATGATGACCGCCAAGTATCCGGTGAGAACCGGGTCCCAGCTGACGATGCCGAGCAGGTGCGAGGCGGTCATTCGTCGTCTCCCGCTTCGTACAGCCGATCAAAGCCGATCGCGGCCTGGCGCTGCGGGTCAAGGCTTCGTTCGTACTCGACGATCTTCCGGATGTCGTCTTCGGTCAGCACCCGCTTGAAGCCGGGCATGCCATAGTTGCCGAGGCGTGCGAACTGACCGTACGCCACATTGTCCGCAGCACCATCCGCGACGAACTTGATGTGATCTTCGATGTCGGGGAACAGCCGCGCAAGGCTCACGCTGTTGAGCGCCGGTCCGTAGCGGCCGGCGCCGTCGGGTCCGGGAAGCACCTCCACCGTTCCGCCGTTATTGGGCAGCTGCGCGGTGCCCCGGCCCGGCCAGCGCGGCGTGTGGCACCGGGCGCAATGCAGATCGAACAAGATCTTCCCGTCCGACGCTCCCGCGTAGACGTCCGACGCTCTGGCAGCCTCGAACCTGGCCGTGGCCCGAGCGTGGGCCTCCTCGTTGAGCGGATCGTCGTCCAAGGCATCTGCTGCTTCGTCCACCAAGATTTGGGCGACTTCGTCGTCTCCTACTGCGGATGCCACGATCTCGCGGAGGACCTCGTCGTCCGCGGCATCTGCTGCGTCTTGGTCTGCGCCGATCCTGTTGTCCCACAGCCACGCCACGAGGTCATCGATCTGCTGGTCGTTGTACGGACCGCCGCCGTCGAGGCCCCACGCCGGCATCACGCCTCGGCCATACACCAGGATCTGCCGCACCTCGGTGACCTCGTCGAGGGTCTCGGCGTCGGTGTCGAAACGCGTGAACACGTCGTCGAGAGACGGTGCCTCCCACGTCGTGTTGATGATGAAGGACTCCTTGTCAGAGTCAGAGAACTGGTGACCGATGTCGAGCACCACCGGAGCGAAACGTGCGCCGCCGAGATCAGCGCCGTGGCAGTCGAAGCACTCCGCAGCGGTTGCGACGGCCTCACCGCGACTCACGGCCGCTTCGGAGAACGACGTCTCCGCACCTGAACGGCGCCCGCCTTCGAGCATCCAGTAGACGGGCAGGACGAGCGCCATGATCAGCAGCATCAACACACCGAAGGCTTGGACCTTTTCCAGCCTGCGGCCCTCGAGTTCCTCGTCGTCGGGCAGGTTGCCGCGGTTGGGCGCCAACTCGATCTCGCTGCCGGCCTCGGACTTCGCCTGGCGGATGTTGACGAAGACGTAGATCGCCCAGCCCACCACGACGACCGCTAGGAGCACGATCGCTATCGAACGCTCCGTGCTGACGGCCAGCATGTGGCTGAGCTCAGGCACAGTGAGGCCCCTCGAGGCCCTGGCCCGTGGAGTCGGTGCCGATCGCCGGTCCCTGCGACACCTTGCCGGTGTCGACGAAGACGTTGCCGCCCTCGATGGTCACCGGGAAGCGGTCCATGCCACGGGGTGCCGGCCCGGACTTCTTCTCGCCGACGCGGTTGTACTTCGAGCCGTGGCACGGGCACTCGAACCACTGCGAGCTGCCGCACACCGGCACCTTGCAGCCCAGGTGCGGGCAGACCTGCCACAGCGCGACATAGCCCAGCCGCATGCCCTCGAGCACCGCACCGCCGTACACCGCCTCGGCGTTGGACAGCGTCGCGGAATCGGTGGGGTAGGGCTGGATGTAGCTCTGCGCCTCGGAGAAGTACGAGAAGTTCTCGGCCGGAGTGGACGACGAGATCGCCTCGTCAACCGATGCGACCGTACCGATCTTGATCTTCGAGCCGAATCCGCCGGTCGGGCGCGGCCACAGGAAGGCGAGCATGGCCGCATTGAACGTGCCCAGACCGGTCGCCATCAGCAACACCGAGGACCGGTTCAGGAACTGCCGACGGGTGACACCCACCTCGTCAGACGGCGGCGGTGCCCAGTCCTGCGGCAGCTCGGGCTCTGCGATCGCGACAGGCGACGGGCGACGCTCGGCGGCCACGGCGCGTTCCAGCTCTTGTGCCTCGGCGCTGACACCGAACGCACCGGCGTCGTCGCTGGCAGCGGCGTCGTCGCCGGCACTGGCCGCCAGCTCGTCCCGGCGCCGGGTCTCGCGTGACAGGTGCCCCAGGCCGGTGGCGTCCCGGCGGCGCAAGGAGACGAACGCGACCACGGCACCCAGCACGACGATGACCGGGATGGCAATCGCGAGAATGGTTCCGGTGGACATGCCGACGTGCTCCTACAGGTGGAAGATGCCGTGCAGACCGGTGTCCCACGGGTAGGTGAAGTTGAAGCCCTGCCCCCGGAAGAACGAGCCGATGATCACTAGCACCGCCCAGAACATGAGGTGGATCGTCTGGACCGAGATGGCGAACTTGCGATCTTCGGGACGCAGAGAGGGGTTCTTGTCGACATAGGGGGCGAAGGCCAGCAGTATGAGCGCAACGCCGGGGATCGTGACGCCGGCGATCATCGGGTCGAACATCGTCAGCAGTTCCTGCAGGCCCAGGAAGTACCACGGCGCCTTGGACGGGTTGGGCGTCTCGTTGTGGTTGGCAAGCTCAAGCAGCGGTGCGTTGATGAACAGCGAGAAGACCAGCGTGAAGGCCGTGATGAACAGCGCAGCGGTGAATTCGGCAGCCAGCAAGTGCGGCCACACGTGGACCTTGTCGCCGGGGCTGGCCTTGACGTCCTGGATCGAGCCTGACTTGACGACCGTCAGCAGCCGGTGAGTGTTGCCTGCGGGCCCTCCCATGAGCGGCGGCAACGCGGTGGCCACTCCGCCGCCTGCCGCTGCAGGGCCGCCCGCCGGGGCCATGCCCGCCACTGCGGGCGCACCGCCGGGTTGCTGGCTGGCCTCCAGCAGTGATCGGGGGATCGTGACACCGTCATCGTCGTCGGGCTGCGCGGCGGCCGGCACTTCGCCCTCGCCGCCTGCGGGCGCGCCGGTCGCGCGGGCCCTGGCTTCGGCGCTCCGGCGCAGGAGGTGTTCGGGGATCTCAGTCATGCTGATGGCTCGGGACGTTCAGGCTTCCTACAGCGGCCCCGAGATGCCTCCGTCCTTTCTCACTCTCCAGAAATGGATCGCCATGAAGATGACGATGACAAAGGGGAGCATCAAGACGTGCAGCACATACCAACGCAAGAGCGTCTCTGCTCCGATCTGTTGGCCGCCTAGTAGTACGAACCGGACTTGTTCGCCGAAGACCGGCGTGAAGCCCATCATGTTCGTGCCCACCGTGACCGCCCACAGCGCGAGCTGGTCCCACGGGAGCAGGTAGCCGGTGAAGGCGAGCAGCAAGGTGAGCTGCAGCAGCATGACGCCGACGACCCAGTTGAACTCTCGTGGCGCCTTGTAGGCGCCGTGGTAGAAGACGCGGGCCATGTGCAGGAACACCGTGATCACCATGAGGTGCGCGGCCCATCGGTGCATGTTGCGCACGAGAAGGCCGAACGCCACCTGCGTGTGGAGGCTCTCGATGTCTGCCCACGCCGCTGTGTCGGTCGGCCGGTAGAAGAACATCAGGAAGATGCCCGTGATCGTCAGCAGGATGAACAGGAAGAAGCTCAGACCGCCCAGGCACAGCGTGTAACTCACCTTGACGGCGTGTCGCTTCACCTTCACCGGGTGAAGGTGGTACAGGACGCTGTTCATGATGACGTAGGACCGGTTCCGGGGGCTGTCGGTGTAGCCCTTGCGGAAGATCGACCCGGGCCGGAAGATCGACGTCCAGAACTGGCTGTCCTGCATCCAATCGGCCGCCTGCTGCTGCGCGTTCTGGAGACGCTGCGGCAGCTTCGGCTTGGTATCGGGGGACTCGAGCGTGTTCGCCATATCTCTTCGATCTAGGTTGACCGTGTCCTTCGCAGTCTCGGCTGTACGAGCATTCCCGCCGGCCTACAGGCGCATTCCGTAGGCGTAGCCGTGGGTGTGGGTCCGCCCGTGGACATCGCCCTCCGGCGGCGGGTTGTTGCTGACCCGCCCGAGCGTGATCACGCCGGTCGGGCAGCGGTCGACGCACAGCGCACAGCGGGTGCACACGTCGTCGTCGATGATGAAGATGGCGTTGTCGGTGGGATCCAGCCCCGGCAGATCCACGCCGACGGCCTCGTCGACCGCCTCGGTGGACACGTACCAGATGCACTTCCACGGGCAGATGTCGACACAGCCCTCGCACTGGATGCACTCGGACTGATCGATGTTGATGAACTGCTTCGGTTTGACGGCTGCGTCGAGGTACGAGGCGTCTACCTGCTGCAGCAGGTAGTCGTCGCGGAACTTGGGCATCGGCGGGTTCGCGTCGTTCGCAGCCATTCGTCGTGCCCTCAGTTGCCCTTGACCAGCGGACGGCCGTAGTCGGAGATCGGCTCGGCGGCGGGTTGGGCCTTGTCGCGCCGCTGCCACCACATGGCCAGCACCGGCAATCCGATGAACGCGATCAGGTGCTCGATGACGACCACGATGTCGCTGACCTTCTTAAGGTCGATGCGGGTCGGCGGGAAGGTGATCGGCGAGGTCATGAACTGGCCCTCGGTGACCAGGAAACGCTCCACCGACCAGCCCCACTCGTTGTCAGTCAGACGGATCCAGCGGTCGGGCACGATGCCGAACACCAGCAGCATCAGCATGAAGACGTAGGCGGCTCCGAGCATGGCCTCGCCCCAGGTAGTGGGACGGTCAGTCGGGCGGCGCTTGCCGTACCACACCAGCAGGTAGACCATCAGCGCGGTGACGAGGATCGATGTGACGAGTGCAACCACTCGGTGTTCCTCCCGCGTTCTCCCGTCGGCGTGTCAGGACTGTTGCGAACTGGCCCAATCGATGATGCATCGAGTGCGTCAGCCGCAGCGAGACCGGGGCAAAGATTACCGGCGCCCCGGCCATGGCGCGTGATGTTCTAGCACGACAGCCAGCACTCGCCACAATCCGGGACACGTGGTTACTGCGCTATCGGCGCGGCTGCATGGCAGACTTGCGCCTCGGTGCGCTCGGGCGCGTATCGTGCCCTGCGAACTTGGCACTGCCGCTGTGCCAGAACCCCTGGGGGCAACCCCGCGGAGGATCCTGTGACCGAAGTTCCCGAGTACCTGCTTGAGCGCTCGCGACAGCGTCGCATCGCGCTGGGGGTCCTCGAAGACGACGGCAGCGGTGGCGGCGGTGCTGCGAGCGCAGCGGCACCCGAGGCCGGAGCAGCTGCGGCCGCCGGGCCGACCCAAGCCGAGATGATTGCCGCCGCGCGCGAGGCGGCACAGCTCGAAGTCGAACCCGAGGCTCCGCCCGATCCGTCATGGGTGATCGCAGCACAGACGCGGCATCGGATTCCGATCTGGGTGCTGCCCGTGCTGTTCTGCTTGCCGCTGTGGGCGTTTGTGTACGTGAAGCTGACCGAGCCGCCCCCCGAACCGATCACCGCCATCAACGAGGGCGCGACCACCTACGCAGTGCGGTGCTCGAGCTGTCACGGCGGCGACGGTGCTGGTTCCGATGGGGGCCTGGTGGGGCGCCCGCTGTGGAACGGCGAGGTGCTGCTGACCTTCCCGAGCCTGGACGACTCGTTCATCGAGTGGATCTCGGTGGGCTCCGAAGGCATCGGGCTCGGGCAGGTCTACGGAGATCCCAGCCGGCCCGGCGGCGCGCATATCTCCGGCGGCAGCGACAACGCAGCGGCCATGCCTGCGTTCGGCGATGTGCTCAACGAGCATCAGCTCTATTCGGTCGCGCGCTATGTACGCGAGGTGATCGGCGGTGAAGCGATCAGCGACGAAGTGGCAGCCGAGCGCGATGCCGAGTGGGAGCATCTCGGCGGCGGCGCCCTGTCCGGCGGCGGGGGTGGCGGCGGCCACTAGCGCCATGCCTTGAGGGAGACACTCGATTGCGACGTGCTCGTCGTCGGTGGCGGGCCAGCGGGTTGTGCTTCCGCGTATTGGCTCGCGCAGGCGGGACGAGATGTACTGCTCATCGAGCGATCGACCCATCCGCGCGAACGCGTCTGCGGCGACGCGCTCACACCGGTTGCTGTGGGCGAACTCATCGACATGGGCTGCGATCCGAGCGCCGCGCGCTGGCACCGCCATCACGGGCTGCGGATCACCGCACACGGGCAGAGCCTCGAGGTGTCGTGGCCCCAAGGTGAGAGGTGGCCCGGCTATGGCGTCGTGGTGCGGCGGGCGCGCCTCGACGCGCTGACGTTCGCCCGAGCACAGTCGGCGGGCGCGCGCGTGCTCACCGGCACGGAGGTCACGGCTCCGCTGATCACCGACGGTCACCTGCGCGGCTGCATCGCCCGGAGCGGCAGCGGAGCGAAGCACGAGGAGGTGATTGCGCGCGCTCGCTACGTCGTCATCGCCGACGGTCCGCGTTCGAACTTCGGCCGGGCGCTCGGCACCGTGCGCACCCGCACCTACGCACAGGGACTGGCGATGCGGGCCTACTACCCCACCCCGCGCCACACCGAACCGTGGATCGAGTCGGTCTTTGCGTTGGCCGATCGCGCCGGGAGCCAGCTGCCGGGCTATGGCTGGGTGTTCCCGGTAGGAGACGGCACCGCCAATGTAGGAGTGGGCCTGCTCAGCCATCACTACGGGAACGAGGCCATCTCCCTGGAGCACCTCTTTGAACAGTGGACCCGGCAGATACCTGGGCACTGGGAGATCGATCCCGCCGGTCCGCGTAGTGAACCCGCAGGCGGCCGATTGCCGATGGGGGGATCGGTACGCCCGCGCTCGGGACCGAATTGGGTCGTGGTCGGCGACGCAGCAGGCAGCGTCAATCCCTGGAACGGCGATGGCGTCGGCCCGGCGCTCGCAACCGGCCGGCTGGCAGCCGAGGTCATCGGGCGGGCGCTCGACGCCGACGACGGACTCGAGCTGTGGCGTTACGAGGCTGTGCTCGCCGCGCGCTGGGAGCGGTACCACCACCTCGGTCGGCTGACGACCCGCGCGCTGGGCCGGCCCGGGCTCATGAGGAAGCTGACACAGCTTGCGATCCGCTCCCCCCGCATGGGGAACCTGGCCATGCGCGTCTCGACAGATCTGCTGCAGGGCCGAGCCGGTCCGCTCGGCTCCCGCGGCATCTACCGGGCGGCTGCCGGGATGGCGCGGCTCTGGCGCGACCGCACCTGAGCGCTGGCTGCGTCAGGCCTGTGACGCGGCTGCGGCGTCGGCGATCTGAGCGAGGGCTTCGTCGATGATGTCGGGCGAGTGGGCGAGGCTGACGAAGATCGCCTCGTATGCACCGGGCGCGAATGCCACGCCACGCTTCAGCAGCTCGGCATGCAGGCGGGCGTAGGCCTGCTCATCGGTAGTACGGGCATCGTCGTAGTCGACCGGAATCCAGCCGGGCTCCGCGACCGGGCCGCAGTACAGGCCCACGAGCGTGCCGACCTGGACGACGGCGGCGTCGAAGTCTGATCGTGTCAGCGCTGCGCGCAAGCCGTCTGCGAACTGACCGGCGCGGGCCTCCAACTCGGCATAGGCCGCCGGCGTCAGCAGGTCCAGCGCGGCAAGTCCCGCCGCGGTCGCGAGCGGGTTTCCCGACAGCGTCCCTGCCTGGTACACCGCGCCGGTGGGCGCCAGAGTCTCCATGATCTCGGAACGGGCGCCGAGGGCGCCGATGGGCAGGCCGCCGCCGATGACCTTGCCGAAGCACGAGATGTCGGGTGTCACACCAAATCGCTCGGCGGCACCGCCGCGGCCCAGGCGGAAGCCGGTGATCACCTCATCGAAGATCAGCAGTGCACCTGCGTCATCGCAGGCTGCACGCAAGCCCTCCAAGAAACCGGGCGCCGGCGGCACCAGGCCCATGTTCGCCGCCACGGGCTCCACCACCACCGCAGCCACCCGGTCGTCGAGCTCGGGCACCTCGTTGTACGGCGCGACGACCGTGTCGGCAACTGCACTCGGTGGCACGCCGGCCGAGCCCGACAGGCCCAGCGTGGCAACACCGCTGCCGCCTGCAGCCAGCAGCGCGTCAGCGTGACCGTGGTAGCAGCCGGCGAATTTGACGATGCGGGGCCGGCCGGTGTATCCCCGTGCGAGCCGCACTGCGGTCATGGTGGCCTCGGTGCCGCTGCTCACCAAACGCACCTGCTGCACCCCGGGCGCGGCCTCTGCGATCAACTCAGCAAGCAGCACCTCTCGCTGGGTCGGTGCGCCGTACGACGTGCCGTCGGCTGCCGCCTTGGCTATGGCATCGGTGACCGCCGGGTGGGCGTGACCCAAGATGATCGCCCCGTAGGACTGCACGAAGTCGAGATGCCGGCGGCCTTCGACATCGATGACGTACGGCCCTTCGGCTCGCGCAACGAAGTACGGCGTGCCGCCGACCGACCCGAACGCCCGCACCGGCGAATTCACGCCGCCGGGAATCACACGTTGAGCAGCCTCGAACAGGTCGGCGTTCGTCGAACGCGGCTCGATCACGGCCTCGCAGCGTAGGCAACAACGGCCTCTACGAGACCGTCATCGGTGGGACGCGCAGCGACTGCTGCTACGGGCAGGTCGGCTTCGGCACACGCAGCTGCTGTCGTGCGACCGATGCAGACCACTCCACCGGTGACCGCGTTGCCGCCAATCTGCGACAGATGGCCGTGCACGGCGGAGGGCGAGGCGAACACCACGGCATCTGCGCCGGACACATCGGCGACCAGATGATCAGACAGCGTGGGTGTCACGATGCGGTATGCGCTCACGGCATCGACGTTCCAGCCACGGGCACGCAGCCCGTCGACCAACTCCGGCCGGGCCTGTGCCGACTGGGGCACGAAGCACCAGTCGTCCGTGCCGGGTTCGGGAAAGGCCTCGGCAAGTCCGGCAGCATCGTGTCGTTCCGGCACCAGCGTGACCGGGCGGTTGATCTCGGCCTCGACGCGCGCGGCCGTGGAGGGTCCGACAGCCGCCGTGCGGATGCGTGCGAAGCGGCGGCGAACACCGCGCCGGTCTGCACGAGCGAACGTGGCTGCCACCGCATTCGAAGATGTGAACGCGACCCAGCTGTACTGCTCGAGGCGCAGCAGGGCATCGTCGAGCGGCTGGCCGCCGTCGAGCGGGGGCACCACTGCGATGGCGGGTGCCACAACCACCGTCGCCCCGCGTTCGCGCAACGCCGTCGCCAGCGGGCTGGCCTGGTGCGAGGCCCTCGTGACCACGACGGTGCGACCGGCGAGTTCGCCGAGGGGGCTCTCAGGCATCGTCAGCCAGGCTGGCCCATGTGGTTGCGTCTGTGCCGGTTCGGGCCATGAGCTCATGGGCCAATGCTGCGCCCAGCGACTCGCCGTCGGCGTCGCTGCCAGTCGTGCGCTCGATGCGGCCCCGGTCGGGGGTCGCCAGCAACGCAATCATGCTCAGGCGTCCGTGGGCATCGACGGTGGCGTGGGCGCCCGTGGGCAGATCGCAGCCGCCGCCCAGCGTTCGCAAGAACGCTCGCTCGGCACGCACGCATCGTGTCGTCACCTCGTCGATGATCACACCGGCAGCAGCAGCGGTGTCAGCGTCATCAGTGCGGTGCTCGATCGCGATGGCGCCCTGACCGACCTGGGGCACCAACTCGACTGGGCTGAATCGCTGGGCGATCCGGTGAGACTCGCCGAGACGCTCGAGCGCCGCCGCCGCCACGATCACGGCATCGACATCGGGCTGGGTGGCCGCGGCGACACGACGAGCCATGTTGCCGCGCAGACCGGTGAAGCGCAGATCTGCGCGGAGTGCCGCCACCTGGCACTGGCGGCGCTGCGATCCGGTCGCCACCACCCCGCCGCGGGGAATCTCGTCGAGCGCCATGCCGACGAGCGCGTCGCGCGCGTCGCCTCTCGTCAGGCAGCCCGCCAGCGTCAAGCCCGGGGTCGGCTCGGAGCGCATGTCCTTGGCACTGTGCACGGCCATGTCGGCGCGTCCATCGAGCACTGCTGCTTGCACTTCGGTCACAAACACGCCCCTGCCGGACATCTCCGAAATCGGCGTGGACAGGTCGAGATCGCCGGCGGTGCGCACGGGCACGAGCTCGATGTCGCCCAGGGCGGATCCGGCTGCCTCCAGCGCAGTTGCGACGGCGCGCGCCTGCCAGGTCGCCAGCGGGCTCGATCGTGTCGCGATCCTCACGCGATCAAGATCTACAGATCGAACAGGTCGCGCACTGAGTCTGCGAGCCGGTCGCCCTTGGCCTTGCCTGCCGCGGACCTCAACGCCACGGTGGGCTGATGCATCAGTTTGTTGACGAGCGCGGCGGTCGCGCGCTCCAGCGCCTCGCGTGCAGCGTCGTCGAGCTCGGGGTTGGCCGCCAAGGCACGCCCGAGTTCGGACTGGCGCACCGCTTCGGCCTTGCCACGCAGTGACTCGATGAGTGGTGCCATCTCACGGGCGGTGCGGTCGGTGGCGAAACGCTCCGTCTCGTCGGCCAGGATCGATTCGACTGCCGCCACCTCCGCTTGCCGGCCCGCCTGTCCGATCTCGGCGAACCGGGACAGGTCGTCCATGTCGAGGAGCGTGACACCCGGAAGGCGAGCTACCGCCGGGTCGACGTCACGCGGCACGGCGATGTCCACGATCAGCAGCGGACGGCCGGCGCGCCGCTCGATGATCGCTCCGACGCTGGCGTGGTCGACGATCACCGAACTGGCACCGGTGGACGTCAGCAGCAGATCCACCTCGACCAACGCATCTTCCAGGCTTCCGAGCGGCAGGTGGCGGCCTCCGACCCGGGCTGCCAGGGCCTCGGCGTGCGAGGGCGTGCGGTTGGCTACCTGCACCGCTGCAGGACCGGCTGCCGCGAGCGCGACGATCATGCCCTCGGCCATCTCGCCGGCGCCCACGACGAGCACCTGAGCATCCTCCAAGGTGCCGAGATGGTTCTTGGCCATGCTCACTGCGGCGTGGCTGATGGAAGCCGTGCCGCGTGCGATGCCAGTCTCGGTGCGTGCGCGCTTGCCGGCACTGATGCTGTGTCGAAAGAGATGATTCAGGACTGCGCCCGCTGTGCCCTCGGTTCTCGCCGTGTCCCATGCAGTGCGGACCTGGCCCAAGATCTCGTGTTCCCCGACCACGGCGGACTCCAGGCCGCTGGCCACACGGAACAGGTGACGCGCCGCATCGTCGTCGTAGTAGACGTAGAGATGGTCGGACAGTTCGGCGGGTGCCGCACCCGACAGCGTGCAGAAGAAATCGCGCATCTCGCCGAACGCCGCATGGAATTTCTCGGCCACGACGTAGGCCTCAGTGCGGTTGCAGGTGGACACGACGACGGCCTCGCTGACGTTCACGCACGATGCGAGATCAGCAAGGCGCTTCGGCACGTCGGCGGCGGCAACCGTGCAGCGCTCCAATAGCTCAAGCGGTGCGCTGCGATGGCTCACGCCCATGACAACGATGGACACGAGGACTACCCAGGGTTCGGAAATGCGGCCCGCACAGTCTCGCTGATCCGGCACCCGGTTTCCACGCGCTTGACGAAGATCGCGTGACGAATATGGCCCCAGAGGGGGGTCAGTCGAGGGCTACGAGCAACTGAATGGTGGCGGCGAGCAGGATGACCGCAGCGAGCAGGGCCAGCACGAGCGCTGTACGGGGCCTCATGTCACGCGCTCATGCTGCGGCGCGCAGCCGCACTTCGGTGCCCACCGAGAAGCCGAGATGAGCGGCGCTCCCGCCGGCGACCGTCAACTCGAGCAAACCGAAAGGGTCGTCGCACAGTGCAAGGCCGCTCGCGCCTGCCGGCCCCGCAGACACCAGCCGGACCGACTGCGAGTTCGCTTCCGCGGGCTGTGATGCACTCGCGCCCGCCGTCCATTCCATGACCAGGTGATCGCCGAGTGCCGCGAGCGTCTCGCGATCGACGTTGAGCTGCACCGTGCCCCAGCGCGTCATCGACAGCACTTCCGCGGTCACTGAACCGTCGTCTTCGACGCGAGGCACCGCAACAAGCGACGGCAGCAACAGCGAGGGGTCGATCGGCGCGCCCAACGAATCGATGGGTGCCCCGGCCGCCAGCCGGCCGGCTGCTGGCGCGAGCACATCGCGCGCCGGGTGGAGCACCGATTGGGGATCGCCGCAGCCGGCGGTGTCGAGGCGCACCGCGATGTCCGCGCCACCGACCGCCGCTGCAGCAGCCGCCAGCACCCCGTTGTCCGGGCCGACCAGTATCGACTGGCCGTCGCCGACCGAAACCGCGATGGCGGGCCGGTCCAAGCGGCGTCCTACCGATGCGAGCACCACGCCCGGCGCAAGGTGCGGCACGCTGCGCGCCAGCATCAACGCCGCCGTACGCGTGTCATCCGGATCGATCTCGTGGCACAAGTCGATCACGGTGGCATGGGGAGCGGCCTGGCGCGCGATCGAGTGAATGACGCCCACCGACTCGTCTGCGGTGCCCAGATCGCTCAGGCACGTGATCGTGTCGAAACCTGTCATGGCCGGGGGCTGCCCCGCTCTGGACTCTCGATCACGCTGAGCCGAGTTCGACGGAGCGACGCGTGGCAGCTTCGACGGCCGCAGCGAATGCGGCGCGCACGCCGTGGCGCTCCAGTTCGCGAAGCCCAGCCGCTGTCGTGCCGCCCGGCGAGGTCACGTCGGCTCGCAGATCGGCCGGCGAACGTCCCTTGGCCAGCAGCGTCGCGGCACCCAGCAGTGTCTGGTTGGCCAATTCCGTTGCCACCGGTCGGCCCAGGCCCATGAGCACCCCCGCCTCGATCATCGCCTCGGCCACCAGGAACACATAGGCCGGCCCGGATCCCGACAGACCGGTCACCGCATCCATCAGGTGCTCGGGGACGCGAACGACGCGGCCTACTGCGCCAAGGATCTCCTCGGCCCACCCGAGGTCATCTTCGGCGGCTCGGTGGTTGCCGCAGATCGCTGCCGCGCCCTCCGACACCAGTGCGGGTGTGTTCGGCATGGCACGCACGATCGGGATTCCGCTGCCGGCGGCAGCGTCCAGCGTCGGGAGCGTGACTCCGGCGGCGATCGAGAGGATGCGGTCGGTGCCGGCGGCAGCGACCGCGGCGGCAACGGTCGGAATGACGTCGGGCTTGGTGGCGAGGATGGCGCCCGAAGAGGTCGCGACGTCACCGGAGACAGCGACGCCGTAACGGTCGGCCAACTCATCACGGCGCGCGTCAATCGGCTCAGCGACGCAGATGCTCTCGGCACTGCGGCCGGCCGCGAGCAATCCGCCCAGCAGCGCTTCGCCCATCTTGCCGCCGCCGACGATCAGCAGTTCGACCCTGTCAGCCATGCGGTCACGGTACCGGACGGCATCAGGACCGCTGCCAAGTCCAATGGCGGTGCCGGGGCACTCGCGGTGAAGTGGGACACTTCCCTGCGGCCTGCCGGCGAGTGCCCCGGCAAGAACTAAATTAATCAAAAATCAATAAAAAGCGTCAAATGATTTTCGACGTCTCTGGCTGGAAGCCCAGCCGGATCAGCGTTGTGAAGTCACGCTCGATGTAGGCCCAGAGCGAGCCGACGATCCGGTCAAGCTCGTCTTCGTCAACGCAGTGGGTGGGCAGCTCCCCTGTCAGATACACCGCGTCCTCGGGGCCTACGCCGTATTGGGCGCCCACCAACGAATAGTTGCGGCGCAGAATGAAATCGGCCACCACCTCCGGTCGATGCTGCGGAGTCGGGACGACATAGGACTCATAGGCCAGCGTGCGCTGGCGCAGCGTCAGCCAGATGGCGATGACATCACGCGATTCCCCCGCCAGACGCACGTACCAGCGCCGCGGCACCTCCTCGTCACGGGTCACATCGAGCAGCATCGGGCGCTCGTCGGGAGCGCCATTGGCCTGTGAACGGGCCCAGTCGGCGAGCCAGTCGTCCATGCGGGCCTCGAGCCGATCGAGCTCGGCATCGGTTGCCGGCCGGCGGGTCATAGGCAGGCGACAAGCTCGCGCCGGGCTGCGGTGTCGAGCACTTCGAGCGCCGCGGCCGCACTCGCACGCCAGCTGTAGCGCTCGGCGCGGCGAGAGCCGGCATCGCCGAGGCGCAGCGCCAGCAGCGGATCCGCGAGGATGTCGATGACCCGATGGGCGAACGCGTCGCTGCTGCGGTCGGCAATGAGGTAGCCAGTATCGCCCTCGACGACGTTGTCGCGCAGGCCGCCGACGTCGGACGCGACGACCGGTGTTCCGCACGCCGCGGCTTCGAGCGCCACCAGCCCGAACGATTCCGAACGACTGGGCACCAGGCACACATCGGCGGCCCGGTAGTAGGTCGACAGCAGGTAGTGCGGGAGCGGATCGACGAACCGCACATGGTCTGTGACGGCCAGATCGTCCGTCAGGGCTTTCAGGCGGGACAGCGTGGCCTCACCGCGCGGACCGCTGGGCCCTCCCACGATGACCAGCTGAGCATGGGCGCCCGCCGCGCCAGCAGCTCTCGTGGCTGCGAGCGTCTCGACGGCCAGTTCGGCGCCCTTCAGCGGCTGCAGGCGACCCACGAACAGCAGCACCGGTCCTGGCGGGAGGCCGATCGCCGCACGCGCTGCATGACGCTGACCGGGCGCGAACATGGCCCGGTCGACGCCGGGCGTCAGCACGTGGAGGCGCTCGGGCGCGACGTCGTACAGCGACCTGAGCTGGGCCGCCTCGGCGTCGCCGGAGGTGAACACGGCGTCCGCGCAGTCGATGACTCGTTGCTCTGCCTCGCCGCGGTGGCGCGGCTCGGCGTCGCCGGTGCTCGTCTTGACGCGCCCCAGCGTGTGAAACGTGACTGCCAAGGGGATGTCCAGGCGGTGCTTCAGTCGGTGTCCGGCCATGCCGCTCAGCCAGTAGTGAGCGTGAATTGCGTCGACCTGTCGGCGTGCGAGGTGCTCGCCGACCCTGTCGGCAAATGCTGCAACGACCGCCGGCAGGTCATCCTTGTCGAGCGACGGCGCACCGGCATCGACGTGGGTGACCGTCACCCCCGATTCCACCTCGAGCTGGGCGGGCTGAGTCGGATCGGTGCGGCGTGTGTAGATGTCGCAGTCGACGCCGAGATGCGCGAGCGCGGCAGTGAGTTCGCGCACGTACACGTTCAAGCCGCCGCCGTCGCCGCTGCCGGGCTGGCGCAACGGCGAGGTGTGCATGCACAGCACGGCGACCCGCAAGACGCGGCCAGGCATCTGGCGGTCGGGAACATCGTGGGCCACGGCCGATAACGCTACGCAGATCACCGCGGCGTCACGAACTGAGCACGCCACGGCGCCGCGCGCATGAGAAGTCTCAGATGGCGAGGAGTCCCAAGCCCCACATCCACGCCACGGCCGTGACGCTCAGCGAATCGAGCCTGCGCACGGCCCACTCGGTGGACAGTCGCTCCCACGCTCGCTGGAGCCCGCCGGCGCGTTCCGATGTACGGCGGTCGGTGGCTGATCGACGGTCGGCGTGCTGCTCGCCTGCCTGGAGATGCTCTCGACGCGCAGCGAGCGCGGTGTTCGGCCGGGCGAGCGCGGGGCCGAGCGGCAGCGTCAGCGCCGAGAGCACGCCGAACCTGATGACATCGGTGGGTGCAAATGGCGGCACGCTCAAACCGGTCAGGGCAAAGACGACGATCACAGCGGCGACTGCACCCATCAATGGGCCGCGCAACCCCGGCCGTCGACCCGACGCGCTCAGGTGCGCGCTGGCATCGTAAGCGGCGGCCGCGCTCACGAGCATCAGTGCCGCTCCCAGCGAGTAACGAGCGACGGCCGCCAAGCATGCGGCCGCGACGCCGACCTGCATCCAAGTGCGAATCAGCATCCCGGCACCAGCCAGGAGCCGCAGCGGTGACGCCTGCATCGGTGGCACAGCACCGCCGTCGGGGCGGCGGGGTCGCAAGGCTGCGACCACGATGAAGCTGGCGGCGACCGCCGCACCCACGACGACTCCCGCCAGGCGGGTGTCGAGAACGCCTGCGAATCCGACGGCTCCGGCGAGCGCCGCAGCGGGCAGCCGATGACTCCGGGGAAGCACCAGCGGTTCGGCGACCTGGGGCTGCGCCCCCGCTCCGCTCGACGATGGGCGTACCGCTCCGGCGCGGCTGCGAACGCCCGCAGCTTGCCAGGCACCGAGCATGGCGACCGCTGTCAGAGCGATGCCAAACGTCACCGCCCCCGCCCACACGGCACCGATCAGCCCGGCGAACCAGATCAGTCCGCCACTGATGCTGGCATCACCCAGTTCGACCGCAGGGCCGAGCCATTGCGCTGTTGTCGAGGTTCGCGGCCGCGCCGCCTCGAGATCCGGCGCCGCTGCCACCGCGCAGCCGCCGCTCAGCCGCCCGATACGGGCGGCAGGACGGCGATCTCGTCTCCGGTGCTGAGCTGCGATTCCCCGAGCGCCGGCTCGCCGTTCAGCCAGACCCTGCTGGCTGCCAGGACGGCGCTGAATCCCTCACCGAAGCTCGCCTTGGCCCACTCCAGCGCCTCGCCGACCGAGGACGCCTCGGTCTGGGTGCTGCCGACGCCAGCCGCTTCGCGCGCCCCCGCGAACAAGCGGATCGTCACTGTCGGCATCGCCGCGATGCTAGCGATCACGTCCCAGAGGCAACGCGGACGGGCCACTGGGCTCACCGCTGCGCCCGCAAGCGCAGCCTCTAGGGTCGGGCGCCGTGACACAGCATTCAGAGTTGCTGGCGGTGCGGCACGGTCAATCCGAATGGAACCTGCGCGGTCGCTGGCAGGGACAGGCCGATCCTGTATTGACCGGCCTCGGCGAGCGGCAGGCTGAGATCGCCGCCGATGCCTTGGCCACGACACTCGCTGCCGCGGACGACAGCTGGCGGACGCCCGTGATGCGGGGGCGTGATCTGCACACCGGTCGGCATGCGTTCGATCTGCCTGCATTCGACCTGATCGTGTCCAGCGATCTGCAACGGGCGCGGCGGACGGCTGAGATCATTGCCAAGCATCTCGGCGTGAGCGACGTCGTGACCGATGAGGCACTGCGCGAGCGCAGTGCGGGACCGTGGGAAGGCCTCACCCGGGCCGAGATCGACGAGGGCTGGCCGGGCGATGTCGCAGCAAGGAGATGGCCGCCCGGCTTCGAGTCTGAAGACAGCATCGCCCGGCGGCTGCTGCCGGCTCTGCGGCGGCATCTGTCTGTCTGCGGCCGCGTCCTGCTCGTGGGTCACGCAGGAGTGCTCAAGACGATCGACGCGCGGGTGGGTCTCGGCGACGAGCGGGTGCCGAACTTGGCAGGCCGCTGGTTCTGGCTCGACGGCGCTGCAGCCGATGCCGTCTGGAACTGGGATCAGCTGGAGCCCCGCAACCGAGTCGAGCTTGTTTCCTCTGACATCGATCTCATGATCGAGTAGCAGCGCCGGCGAGCCGGCTCGCCTGTTCGCACCAGCTCTCAGGACACCGCCACTCAGGACTCAGCGAGCCAGGCCGTTGTCACCGCGGGATCGATGTCGTCGTCGGCCAGCAGGCTCAAGGTTCGTTCCGCTCGTGCCAGATCATCCTCGATGGCATCCAGCTCGGCGTCGCTGAACAGATCCGGTTCGGATGCCGCAGCGGGCATGGCAGCAGAAGGTGGCACTTCGGGCCCGGATTCCTGGGTCACTGGCGTCAGGCTAGAGCGAGATGCCCCGCCAGTAGCCTCGATACGAGTGCCGGAGCGCTGGATCGGCGCCCGCGGACATCGGGCCGCTAGCTCATCGGGTAGAGCAGGGGACTTTTAATCCC
>WTFX01000026.1:0-186454 GCA_011523825.1 Microthrixaceae bacterium | reverse complement strand
AAGGTGCCGGGTTCGAGTCCCGGGCGGCCTACCGCCACATCGGGTAGAGCAGGCCCGTATCAACCCCAAGGTGCCGGGTTCGAGTCCCGGGCGGCCTACCGCCACATCGGGTAGAGCAGGCCTCACCTACAGTGCTCGCCGTGGTGGCAGTTCCGATACGACGCCTGGACCCCGATCTTCCGCTGCCGGCGTACGCCAAGCCCGGTGACGCAGGATGCGACCTGCTGGCCGCCGAGACGGTCACGCTTGCCGCAGCCGGCGGCCGGGCAATGGTGCCGACCGGCATCGCTGTGGCAATCCCGCCTGGCTATGCCGGCTTCGTGCAGCCTCGCAGCGGACTGGCGTGGCGGCATGGGGTCACCTGCGTCAACTCGCCCGGCTTGATCGACAGCGGCTACCGGGACGAGCTGCGGGTGCTGCTCCTGAACACCGATCCCAGCGAGCCCTACGAGATCCAGCGCGGCGACCGGATCGCACAACTCGTCATCCAGCGCGTCGAGCAGGCTGAGTGGCACGAGGTGGATTCTCTCGACGAGACCGAGCGGGGTCTCGGAGGGTTCGGGCACTCGGGCCGCTGAGGCCGGACATCGTCCTTGTCACACCCCATCGGTAGCCATGACGGCATGGCCACCAACCCGCCGACGCTGCCACCGCTCACCCTGTTCGATGTCTCCCAGTTCGATTTCGAGACTGATCGCACGGCCAAGACACCGTCCCGGCCACTGTCCATGGGGCTCGCAGCCAGTGACGTTGCTGTCGCTGGCGCTGCCCGAAAGGTTGCAAGCGCTGAAGCCGTGAAGGCTCGCAGGCGCCGCGCCCGGGCGAGGCTGGCAAAGCGTCGCTACCTCGCCGACACCGAGGGCTACGAGCGCATCGAGCAGACTCGCCGCGCCCTGCACCTCGTGGCCGACTGAGTCACATCGTCGCGGTCAGCGGCTGAGCCCCGGGTCGGACTGGCCTGCGACGCCGTCGGTCGCGTCCTGACGCAAGGCAGCAGCGGCCATGTGCGCTCCGCCGATCTGGTGCGGGTTGATGACGCGATCGGCGCCTGCCTGGCGCAGCTTCGGCAATGCCTCCGGCGAGTTCGCTCTCGCCACGATGAACAGCTCTGGGCACAGCGCGCGGGCGCTCAAGGCGACATAGAGATTGTCGGCGTCGGAATCCAGGGCCACCACCAGCGAGCTCGCCCGCTCGATGCCGGCGTCCTGCAGGGTGCTGTCGTGGGTGGCGTCCCCGGACAGCATGTGCAGATCGCCGGAGTCGATGTCGGCGTCTTGGTCGATGAGCACCACCTCGGTGCCCGCGTCGATCATGGCCTCGGCGATCGCCCCGCCTACTTGGCCGTAGCCGCAGATGACCGCGTGACCGGAAAGACTGTCGATGGAGCGCTGCATGCGCCGCCTCCTGATGTGGTCGTCGAGCCGTCCCTCGAACAGCATCTCAATCACGACACCGATCGTGTAGAGCGACGTGCCGGTGCCGAGCAGGATGAGAGCGATCGTGAAGATCTGGTACCGCGCTCCCACGCCCGCCGGATCGCTGTAGCCGACAGTCGAGACGGTGATGACCGTTTGGTACAGCGCGTCGAGCGCTCCCAGCCCCAGCAGCACATACCCGGTGGTGCCGGCTGCCAGGACGAACACGAGAACAGTGATGCCGACGACGAGCCGATCGACGGGTTCGAGTCCGCCAGAAAACAGACGCCGCCGTGATTCGCTGCGAGGTCGTTGACTCTGGCGCGCCTGCCGCCGTCCCAACACGCCCTTCATCGATTGCACGCTATTGCGGTCAGCCACGCGGGTCGTGCCTACGATGGCCGCCGTGATGGTCTGGCTGGACTTGGAGATGACCGGACTGGATCATCGGCGCCATCGCATCGTGGAGATCGCGACGGTCATCACCGACGACTCGCTGGAGATCGTCGCCACCGGACCGTCGCTGGTCATCGGGGCGACGCGGGCAGATCTCGACGCCATGGACCCCGAAGTCCGCCAGATGCACGAGGCGACGCGATTGCTCGACGAGATTGCCGTGTCGGAGATCACCGTGGCCGACGCGCAAGAGCGCACGCTCGCGTTCGTGAGCGAGCACGTTCCCGAGCCTCGTACCGCGCCGCTGTGCGGGAATTCGATCGGGACCGACCGCCGCTTTTTGGACCAGTACATGCCGGCGCTGGAAGAGCACCTGCACTACCGGGTGGTCGACGTGTCGTCGATCAAGGAACTCGCCAAGCGCTGGCGACCAGATGTCGCTGCGGCCTGGGCAGATCTGAGTCGATCCCGCGCCGGCACGACCAAGCACCGGGCTCTCGACGACGTGCTCGAAAGCATCGACGAACTGCGCTTTTACCGCGACCAGTGGCTCGAATCGGGTGGAACCGGTTCGGCCGCCGAGGCGGCCGCGGAGCCCGGCACAGAATCGAACGCTCCTTAGAAGGTTGGGGCGGCTCGCTAGTCTGCACTCCGTGTCACGCCCGACTCGCGAGGAGCAGATGCCGCCCGACGGCAAGATCACTGAACTCGCGCCCGACGTGCGCCGGTTGCAGCTGCCGATGTCGATGCCCGGTCTTGGACATGTGAACTGCTACATCCTCGACGACGATCGCGGCGCCGCCCTCGTCGATCCGGGCCTGCCGGGCCCAGCGAACTGGAAGGCGCTCATGGCGGGGCTGGCCGAAGCCGAGGTGCCGCCCGAGCGAGTCCACTCGATCATCGTTACCCACAGCCACCCGGACCACTTCGGGGCTGCCGGCCGCTTCCATCAGGAGTACGGGGCCGACGTGGTCACCCACCGTCGATTCCGGCTGTGGTGGGACACTGCCGACGAGGACGAGGAGGCGCTGGAGCCGGTGTCGTCCGACGGCGAGAACAACGAACTCGTGGCCGATCCGGTGTACGGCGGGCGCGACACCGGGCCGGGCGGCCCCACGCCATGGGGCGGTCAGCGCTACAAGATGCCCATTCGGGCCAAGCTCGGCTACTGGGCGATGCGCAACGGGTGGGGCGGGCGCTGGTTCGCCACCCCTCATCCCACACATCACGTCGAAGACGCCGACCGGATCAAGCTGGCGCGGCGTGAGTTCGTGGCGGTGCACACCCCCGGGCACACCATCGACCACCTGTGCCTCTTCGATCCCGAGGACGGGCTGATGATCTGTGGCGACCATGTCCTGCCCACGATCACACCGCACATCTCGGGCATCACCACGGCGCGTGACCCGCTCAAGGATTTCTTCACCAGCCTCGACAGGGTCGCCAGCTTCGACGGCGTGACGATGGGCTTGCCGGCCCACGGCCAGCCGTTCACCGACCTGAATGGACGCGTTGCAGATATCAAGCGTCACCACAACGAGCGCCTGGACCTGCTCCGCACCTCCTCGGACCGGCTCGGCCGTGCCCCCGTGCAGGACTACATGAAGCAGCTGTTCAAGGAGCGTTCGTGGGGCCCGATGGCCGAGTCTGAGACGTTCGCTCACCTCGAGCATCTGCGCTACATCGGCGAAGTCAGCGTCTCCCGGCGCGCCGATGACGTCCTCGAATACGAGTTCGACTGAAAATAACTTGACACGACCTGCCGTGACGTGGTGCTGTTGGCGCCGCTGCGGCCTATCGTCGGGTATCCGCAGCTGGCCAGTTGCCCCGACCCTTTGTCCGATTGGATCCCCAATGTTCGACCACGGCGCCTACACCACAGCGCGTGCCTGCGGGTATCGCGTACGGGTGCCGGCATCTGGCGTGCGCTGTTGGCGGCCGGTCACGCGCATGCGGGAGCGCGGCACGGCCATCGGCCTGCTCGCGGCGGTGGGTCCCATGCCGATCATGTTCCAGCATGCGGTGCGCGGTCACGGTGCCAACCCGATGGCAACGACCAAGCGTCACCGCCTGCGGCCTTCGGAGTTTCTGATGTAGTCCACTGAGACACCAGAACTCTCCGAACGGCCGCTGGGACAACCCGGCGGCCGTTTTGCGTTTCCGGTGCACGCACCGACACCACTGCCCCCGAACCACAACCGCTTCACAAGACACAGGAGAAAGCTCATGCTGGAACTGGTCATCGACAACACCGACAACACAGCGACCCTCACCAATGAGGGCTGGCGCGCACGGGGTCGCTGCCGCGATCTCGTGGGCACCCTGACGCCGCTGTTCTTCTCGGAGAACTTCTACGAGATCGCTCGCGCCAAGGCCATCTGCTCGGCATGCCCCGTCGTGAGCGAGTGCTTCGACGCCGCCAAGGCACGCCACGAGCCATGGGGCGTGTGGGGCGGCGAGCTCTTCGAGAACGGGCGGGTCTGCAAGGACAAACGCCCGCGCGGCCGGCCGCCCAGAAGCGGCCACCCGCAGCTCATGATCGAGGAGGTGCCGCTGCCTCCCGACTTGGCCCGCGCCTGAGTCTTCCCCTGCTCAGGCGCGTCCCCGAGACGGCCCGTCCCGGTGGACTGAAGCTGCCCGAAATGGGCGGCTGGCAGCCCCGGGGCGGGCCGTCGAGCGGTGATGCGATGCGGCCCACGCTGCCCGTTGGCCCGGCCGTATTGCCGCTGCCGTCCTGAATCAGTCGCCGTAAGGGGCACAAGTAGCCTCGCCCCTGCATGGGATCACCGAGCGTCGCACGCTGGCGGGCACAGCTCAGGGGCTGGCGCGGCGGGCTGTTCGCCCTGCTCGGCCTCTATGCACTCGGTGCCACGGTGTTCCTGCTGGCAGGCGGCGGTCGACCCGCCATGACCTCGCTGGTGGCGATGGAAGCCGAGGTCGAAGGCGGCGATGCCGCAGCCGACACCAGTCAAGCCAGCTCAGTCGACCCGTCCAGTACCGACGGTGCTGCAACCGATGCGGCCGGATCGGTTTCCGCAGCCACCGCAGCGTCGGAACCGCCGCCGGCGTGCAACGACATCGACCCCGTCGAGCACGACGTGGATCCGGGCCTGAGCGGCGTGCACGCGCTGGGATTCGTGACGCTTGAAGAACTGCCCGCAGCATTCGCCGGGTATGAGGGCTGCCCGCTCATCGTGAACTTCTTCGCGTCGTGGTGCGTGCCCTGTGTCACCGAGATGCCCGACTTCGAACGCTTCTGGAACGCCCATGGCTCGCAGGTGGCGGTGCTGGGACTGGCAGCCAACGATCGGCTGGAAGACGCCGTCGCTACGGTGGCTGACCGCGGTGTGACCTACCCCACCGGGCTCGACGAGGGCGAGCTGTTCATCGATTTCGGCGGGCTGGGCATGCCCACCACGGTGTTCGTGTCACCGAACGGTGAGATCCTCGAGACACACAGCGGCCTGCTCACCCTCGACGACATCACCACCCGAGCAGAGGAGCACTTCGGGCTATAAGCCCGAAGAAGGGACACAGTGGGCTGTAAGCCCGAAGAGGAGACACGGCGGGCTATAAGCCCGAAGAAAGGACACAGCGGGCTATGAACAGCGCTCGACTCACTTTCGCCTTCACAGCAGGCATCGTTGCCACGGTGAACCCGTGCGGCTTCGCGATGCTGCCCGCGTACCTGTCGTTCTTCTTGGGCATCGACCGCCGTGCCAGCGAGAGCAGCTCCCGCGCCGGTGTCGGGCGGGCACTGGCCACCGGCGCCGTCGTCACCACCGGCATCGTGGTGGTGTTCGGCGTTGTCGGCATCGCGTTGTCGGCAGGCCTGAGTGCGCTGCGCGACTACGTCCCGTGGGCGGCCATCGTCATCGGTGCCGGACTCATCGCGCTCGGCGTCGCGATTCTCGCCGGCTTTCGCCTGACGGCGTACCTGCCGAAGTTCGAGCGCGGGGCGGGGGGCCGCGACGTGCGCTCGCTGTTCCTGTTCGGCGTCAGCTACGCCATCGCATCGGTTTCCTGCGGGCTGGCGACGTTCCTCGTCGTGGTCACGGCCTCGGCAGGCGACGACAGCTTCGTCGGCGGCATCGTGTCGTTCGTGCTGTACGCGCTCGGCATGGGCATGGTGCTGACGTCGCTGGCGGTCAGCTTGGCGCTGGCTCGTGGCTGGCTGCTGAGAAAGCTGCGAGTGCTCATGCGGTACACCGACACGATCGCTGCAGTTCTGCTGATCGCGGCGGGTGCGTTCACCATCTGGTACTGGTTCATCGACCTGACCGACCGCGGCGGCGATGGTCTGGTCGTGACCGTCGAACGCTGGAGCAGCAGCCTGAGCAACTGGGTGGCCTCGGTCGGCGGCGTGCGGCTCGGACTCATCATGAGCATCGTGCTCGCCATCGGCCTCATGGCGATGCTGGCGACGAACCGCCGCAGCGAGACGACTTCGACGAGCGATGGCGAGGAACTCACCGACCCAGACCAAGCAGACAGTGCCGCCGAGGTGCTGAACTAAGCCGCTGTGGCACTGCACCTGAAGGACCGCACGCTCCTCGATGCAGAGCGGCCATTTGCCGAGCTGCTCAGCCGGCCAGGTGTGACCGAGGTGCTGCGACTCCGCTCGCGATTCGGGTTCATGGCCTTTCACGGAGGGTGGCTCGAAGAGGTCACCGACGACATCGCCTCGGCAGCCGGCGAGCGCAGCGGCGCCTCGGTGTACGCGTGCTTGCAGGGCCCCGACGATCAGTGGCACCTGCCCAGTCATTGCTTCGATCCCGCTGACTCGCCCGTGCTGCGCGAGTTCCTCGATCACGTCGACGTGGTGGTGGCGGTCCACGGTTTCGGCAGTCCCCGGCTGCTGCGAGCGGTGCTGCTCGGCGGTCGCAACCGCACGCTGGCATCCCATGTCGCAGTGCATCTGATCGGACGGCTGCCGCACTACGAGATCCTTCACCGTCTCGACGACATCCCCAAGTCGCTGGCCGGCCAGCACCCGCGCAACCCCTGCAACCTGCCCCGCCACGGCGGTGTCCAGATCGAGCTGCCGCCGCGCATCCGCGGCAAGAGCCCCATGTGGACAGGATTTCGAGGTCCCGGACGGGTGCCCCATCACGAAGCGCTCATCGAAGGTCTCGCGGCGGCGGCCCGTGCGTGGCAGCTCGACACTGACGCACCGAGTGACCATCGGATGTCACCCGTCGAGACTGTGGCCGCAGGCTGACCGGCCGCCTGCTGGCGACGGCCACGTGCAGTTGCGGATAGTTGCCGCCGTCGCCGCAGCCGGCGTCATCGGCGCCGCCGGCAGATGGGCACTCACGGCGGGACTGGACAGCGACTGGGCTCTGCTGATTGCCAACATCGTCGGTTGCAGTGTGGTCGGCTGGGTCACCGCCCGTCACGAACGCACGCGCCGCTCGCAGCGCCCTGCGGCTGCCCACACAGCCCCCGCTCCCTCACCATGGCTGGCAGCCGGTTTCTGTGGCGCACTCACGTCCATGTCAGCGCTCGCACTCCAGCTGGCCGCTTACCTCGACGATGGCCGTGTCGGCACCGCGGTCGCGTGGCTCGGGCTGACGGTCGTGGCGTGCACAGCGGCATTCGTGAGCGGGCGGAGCGTTGCGACCGCTCAACGAGGCCGGCCATGACAGCACTCGGCGTGATCGTCGGTTTCGGCATCGCGGCTGCCGTGGGCACTGTGCTGCGCTGGCGAATCAGCACCGCGCTCGGTCCAGGTGGGACGCTGCTCATCAATCTCTCGGGCGCCTTCGCACTCGGCCTGATCGCGAACGCATCAGGCGGCGCGGCAACAGTCCTGGGCACCGCGGGCCTCGGAGCGCTCACGACGGTGTCGGGCATCTTCCCCGAGAGCGCACGTCTCATGCGAGCCAGCCCACTGCTCGCACTCGGCTACGTCTCGCTCACCATCACCGGCGCAACCGCCGCCGCTGCGGTCGGTCTCGCCCTCGTCTGACGCCCGGACACAACGGCAATAGCTGCCGGGGCTCCCTACGCCGGGGCGGGAATCTCAGTGAAATTGAGCCAGGGGTGGAGCGCTTCGGGCACCGCGATGGAGCCGTCGGGCCGCTGGTGGTTCTCCATGATGAACACGAGCGTGCGGCCGATGGCGCAGGCGGTGCCGTTCAGGGTGTGGACCAGCCCGTGCCCGTCCTCGTCGAACCAGCGGGTGCCGAGGCGCCGGGCCGAGTAGTCGGTGTAGTTCGAGCACGAGGTGACTTCGCGGTAGGCCCGCTCCGACGGCAGCCAGACCTCAAGGTCGTATTTCTTGGCCGCCGCCGCCCCGAGGTCACCCGCCGCCACGTTGATGACGCGGTAGGGCAGGTCGAGCGAACCGACGATCTCCTCCTGGATGGCGCGCAACGCCTCCAGCTCATCCCAGCTCACCTCCGAGTCACAGAATGAGAACATCTCGACTTTGTCGAACTGGTGCACCCGGAAGATGCCGCGGGTGTCCTTGCCGTAGGTGCCAGCCTCGCGCCGGAAGCACGATGAGAACCCCGCGTAC
Organism: Microthrixaceae bacterium; assembly: GCA_011523825.1. Taxonomy (GTDB): domain Bacteria; phylum Actinomycetota; class Acidimicrobiia; order Acidimicrobiales; family Poriferisodalaceae; genus Poriferisodalis. The sequence goes on along the minus strand of WTFX01000026.1, from coordinate 178,120 downwards.
CGCAGTGGCAGCTCGGCCCGGTCGAGCCGCTCGCCCCGGTGCAGGCCAGCCAGGGCCACCTCGGACGTCCCGATCAGGAACAGGTCGTCGCCATCGATCTCATACACCTGGTGACGGTCGGCGGGAAAGAACCCGGCTTCCACCATCATCTCCTCGCGTACGAGCACCGGCGGCACGACCGGCACGAAGCCGTTGCGCTCCAGCAGGTCCATCGTCCACTGCACCAGGGCGAACTCCACACGCACCGCCGCGCCCTTGAGATAGGCGAACCGCGAGCCGCTGTTGCGGGCCCCGCTCTCGGAGTCGACCAATCCGGCCAGCGCGCCGATCTCGGCGTGGTCGTGGACAGGCGGCTCGATTCGCTCCCCCACCTCGTGGACAGTCTCGAAGTGCTCCTCGCCGCCGGACGGCACGTCGTCTGCTGCGGGGTTCGGGACTTGCAGGGCCAACTCGGAACGACGTTCGGCGGCCGCGCGTTCGGTGGCCTCGAGCCGCTCCACCTCCTCCTTGTGCCGCGCCGCCTCAGCAATCTTGGCCGGACGGTCGTCGGGAGCGGCACGGCCGATCTCACGCGACGCGGCATTCTGCGCAGCACGCGCTTCCTCGGCTTGGTGGGTGATCGCACGCCACGCCTCGTCGGCCGCGAGCACCTCGTCGATGAATTCCGGCGAAGTGCCCTTGCGGGCAGCCCCGTCCCGGTAGGCAGCGTCGTCTCGAAGCCGGCGGAGATCGATCACGCCGGGTGAAGCTACCGGCCTAGCACGCTCCCGATGGGCTCTGAGTCCTTGCGCACCGCTGCATGACTTGCGAGCATCATTCGATGCAGGAACCCACGACAGCCGCCGGTCGTCACATTCGCTTCGAGGCCGATGACAAACCCCCAGTGCCGCTCACCGCGGGGCTGGGCCTGCAGTTCGCGATTCTCGCCATCGCGGGGGTGGTGCTTACTCCGGCCATCGTCGTCCGGGCCGCCGATGGCGCAGATGAGTACCTGACGTGGGCGGTGTTCGCCGCAGCAGCGATCAGCGGCGTCAGCACGATCTTGCAAGCGGTCCGATTCGGCCGCATCGGCGCTGGCTACGTGCTGCTCATGGGCACGTCCGGCGCCTTTATCGCGGTATGCGTCACGGCGCTCACCGACGGCGGGCCGGGGCTCTTGGCCACCCTGGTCGTGGCCTCGTCGCTGTTCCAGTTCCTGCTGGCGGCAAAGCTGGCGCTCTTCCGGCGGCTGATCACCCCGACCGTTGCCGGCACGGTGGTGATGCTCATTGCCGTGACCGTGATGCCGCTCATCTTCGACATGGTGACGGCCTCGCCCGAGGGCACCGCCGCAGCGAGCGCACCCGTCAGCGCGCTCGTCGCCATGGGTGTCATCGTGGTGATCGCGCTGAAGGCCCGCGGGAGCCTGCGGCTGTGGGCGCCGGTGATCGGCATTGTGGCCGGATCGATCGTCGCGGCGTTCTTCGGGCTGTACGACTTCGACCGGGTTGCCGACGCAGGCTGGATCGGCCTGCCCGACAGCGGCTGGCCCGGCTTCGACTTCTCGTTTGGCGCAGACTTCTGGAGCCTGCTCCCGGCCTTCGTGTTCGTCACGTTGATCGGCGCCGTCGAGACCATCGGCGATTCGGTGGCCATCCAGCGCGTGTCGTGGCGGCGGCCCCGGGCCGTCGACTACCGGGCCGTGCAGGGCGCTGTCGCTGCCGATGGCACTGGCAACCTGCTGTCGGGCTTGGCAGGCACCGTGCCCAACACCACCTACTCCACCAGCATCTCCATCACCGAGCTGACCGGCGTGGCGGCACGGCGGGTGGGCGTGGCCATTGGCGTCTCGTTCATCGTGATAGCATTCGTGCCCAAGCTGCTGGCGCTGGTGCTGGCGATCCCCGATGCCGTCGTCGCGGCCTACGTGACCGTCCTGCTGGCGCTGCTGTTCGTGGTGGGCATGAAGATCGTGGTGGCCGACGCCACCGACTACCGCCAGGGCCTGATCGCAGGCTTCTCCTTCTGGATCGGCGTCGGCTTCCAGAACAACCAGATCTTTCCCGAGTACCTGACCGGCTTTGCGGACGGCTTCCTGGAGAACGGCATGACAGCCGGGGGGTTGACAGCAATTGTCCTGACACTGTTCGACCAGGTCACCCGAGCCCGTCCCCGACGCCTGCACTGCGAGCTGGCGGCGTCGTCATTGCCGCAGATTCGGGTGTTCTTGGGCCGCTTCGCCGACCGCAACGGCTGGAGCCGGGCGATGTCGGACCGTCTCGACGCAGTAGCCGAAGAGTCGCTGTTGACACTGACCGACGCCGGAGGGCCCGCGAGCGACGGCGAGACTCGAGCCTTGCGGCTGACATTGAGCAAGCAGGACGGCCGTGCCGTACTCGAGTTCGTGGCCGCGGCGAGCGAGGAGAACATCGAGGACCGGCTCGCGGTGCTGGATTCGGAGAGCGTGGAGCGGCCCGTCGAGCGAGACCTCTCGCTTCGAGTGCTGCAGCATCACGCTGCGTCGGTGAATCATCAGCAATATCACGAGGTGGATATCGTGACCGTCCACGTTGACGCGCCCGATCCCAGAGGCTGAGCCGCATGGCGAAGCCGTGGCCCGAGCGGCCCGTGAGCCCGTATCCAATTGAGATTGGGAACAAGAGCGGAAGGAAACGCTCTCATGACTGAACCGTCGTACGACGTCGTCTGGCCTGGATCGCCGTCGGGCATCGAGCAGCGGGAGCTGGCGCCCAGGCTCGACACGCTGACCGGCAAGCGGATCGGTTTCCTGTGGGACTACCTGTTCCGGGGTGATGAGCTGTTCCCGCTTCTCGAGCGCGAACTCGCTGCCCGCTATGAGGGGGTGACCTTCGTCGGCTACGAGACGTTCGGCAACACCCACGGCGGCGACGAGGCCGCGGTCATCGATCGCCTGCCCGACTCGCTGCGGTCACGAGCTGTCGACGCCGTCGTGTCGGGCATGGGCTGCTGAGGCAGCTGCACGCCCGCCGTGGCGCGGGCAGCAGTAGCAGCCGAGACCGCGGGAGTGCCGTCGGTCTCGATCGTGTGCGAGAGCTTCGACGGCCAGGCAGCCGCTACCGCACGGGGGTACGGATTCGAGCAGCTTCCGGTGGCGCTCACCGTGGGCCACGTGGATGCCCAGTCCGCTGCGGAGATGACGGCCAACTTCGTCAATCACACCGTGGACGCCGTCGTCGAAGGCCTGACCGGAGCATCCGAAGCACGCAACGGCACGAACGGGGCGGCTGCGCTCGGCAATCGGGACATCGGCGATCCGGCTGCGGCGGACCCGTACAGCACAGCGATCAGCGGATCAGTCGACGAGATCAACGACGCCTTCGCCGAGCGGGGATGGTCCGACGGGCTGCCGATCGTGCCGCCGACGGTGGATCGCGTCGAGAGATTCCTGGCCGGCGCAGGCCTGGACCCGCAGCAGTCACTGGGCCTGGCCCGCACCACCGGCAGGAACATGACCGTGTGGTCGGTGGCCACCAACGCCGTCATGGCGGGCTGCGAGCCCGCCCACCTGCCGGTGCTGCTCGCCGCAGCACGCATCCTGGCCAACCCGCACTACGGCGCTGAGCACTCGGGCAACACCACCGGCGCCGACGCGCTGATGATCCTCGACGGCCCGAACGCGGCAGCGCTGGGCTTCAACTCCGGCGTGGGGGCACTGCGCGACGGCGTGCGCGCCAATACCAGCGTCGGTCGCTGGCTCCGGCTGTACCAGCGCAACGTGTTCGGCTTCACCGCAGCCGAGCACGACAAGTCCACCTTCGGGAACTCGTTCCGTGTGGTGCTGTGCGAGGACGCCGCCAGCCTTGCCGACATCGGCTGGGACCCCGTCAGCGCCGAGTTCGGCTTCGGCCCCGATGACGACGTGCTCACCATGGCCCGCTTCAACAGCGGCGCCATCGTCGGCAGCGCGTTCGGCTCGACCCCCGACGAGATCGTGCCGTACCTTGCCGACGGACTGGCGCGGATCACCGGCTGGGACCTCGGCCACCTGTACGGCCTTGGGCGCATGCACTACCGGCCGTTGCTGGTGCTGTCGCCGATCCTGGCACGCACGTGCGCAGCAGCGGGCTGGACCAAGGCGAACCTCGCTGAGGCGCTCTTCAAGCACGCTCGCATCCCGGCGTGGCGTTTCGAGAAGCTGATCGGCGAGTGGACCAACCTGGCGCCAGGCCGGCCGCGGCTCACCGATGTCGTCGCGGCCGGCGACCTGCCGCCCCAGTTCGCAGCCTCAGACGATCCAAGCCGCCTGGTGCCGATCGTGTCGGAACCCGCGAAGTTCGTCATTGCCGTGGCTGGCGACGCCAACCGCACCAACGCATACGTGTTCAGCCACGACGGCCCCCACGGCGACTACACCGCCGCAGCGGTCGAACCGCTCGGCCGCAGCTGACGGCCGGCTGGGCTGCGCGCCGCAGCGCTCAGCGAAGCTCAGCAGCTCGGGTTGGGACTGACGTCGCAGCCTGCGGGGTCTGTCCAGAACACCATCGAGGTGGCAAACGCCGCGTAGACGGCGATGGCGAGCACCAGCCCTCCTACGAACATCCACGTGAAGAGCTTGTTGTCGAAGCGCAGGTGCATGAAGTACGCGACGACGATCTCGAACTTGACAACCATCAAGATGAGCAGCAGCGGGACCTCGAGCGGACCCGGTGGCGCAAAGTAGATCAGCACCTCAGCGGCGGTGAGCGCCGCCAGCAGCAAGGCGACCTTGATGTAGCCCCAGTCGCTGAGGCCATGGTCGTGGTCGTCGTGAGCCTCGTCGGAGGGGTGGATCTCTTCGGGTGCGGCTTCGGTGGCGGTGCTCATCGCTGCACTTCCTAGGGGATCAGGTAGACGACCGCGAAGATCACGATCCAGACGATGTCGACGAAGTGCCAGTACAGGCCGATGATCTCGACGGTCTCTGCTCGCTCAGGACCGATGATCCCTCGATTGATCATCGCCCACAGCGTGACCAGCATGATGATGCCCAGCGACACGTGGACGCCGTGGAAGCCGGTCAGCGTGTAGAAGGCCGATGACGAGATGCTGACGGTGTACCCGAGGCCTTCCCGGTAGAAGCTCGTGAACTCGTACACCTGACCGGCGATGAACACGGCACCCTGCGCTGCAGTGGTCAGCAGCCACAGCTTGCAGCGCTCCATCTCGCCCCTGGCGATCGCCGACACCGCGAGCACCATGGTGAGCGAGCTCATCAACAGCACGAACGAACTCACCGAGGTGAACGGGATGTCGAACAGATCGGCCGCTTTCAGCGACCCTTCGCCCGACAGCGGTTGACGGTTGCGCAGCAACAGGTATGTCGAGATCAACGCCCCGAAGAGCAGGCAATCCGAACCTAGGAAGGTCCACATCGTCAGCTTCTCGTTGGACAAGCTCGTGGTGGGCGGGATGATCTCGTAGTCGTCCCACTCCGTGCGCGGGTAGGCGATCTGCGGTTCGTCGCCTTCGGCCGGTTCGACGGCGGCCGCTGTGCTGCCGGTCGTGGGGGTGTCAGTCACCGGCGGCCTCCCCGTTTGCGGTGCTGGCGGTCAACACGCCGTTCCCGTCATCATGGCCGTCGGGTCCGCCGCCGTGATCATCGTCGTGGTCGCCATGCCCGTCGTGGCCGTGACCGTGGCCCGCGTCGGGATCGGTGGCCGGCTCGAGGGTCCAACCGAACATGGAACCGACCAGCAACAACAGTCCGATGCCGGCGATCCACAGGTTGTAGATCAGCCCGAACCCGATGAGCGGCATGCCCATTGCCAGCACGATCGGCCAGTACGACGGCGACGGCAGGTGCGGGTGCTGATCGCCGATCTGGGCGATGTCGTTGCCGTAGGCGATCCGTCGCAGCTTGCCGGTTTCGTCGGGCTGGTATTTCTTGTGCCAGAAGTCGTCGACGTCGGTCACCACGGGCACGTAGTCGAAGTTGTGCTCGGGCACCGGCGAGGGAATGGCCCATTCCAGCGTGCGGCCGTCCCACGGATCGGCTCCGGCCCCCGGCTCCAAACCCCGGCGGTAGCGGCCCCACGTGCGGAAGATGTTGACGGCCAGGATCACCATGGCGATGAGCATGAAGAAGTAGCCGATGGTGGCGATCTTGTTCCAGAACTCGAAACCGTCGAATTCCCCATAGACGCTGTGGCGTCGGGCCATCCCCTGCAAGCCCACGATGTGCATCGGCCCGAACGTGACGTTGAAGCCCAGGAGCATCAGCCAGAAATGCCAGCGGCCGAGCCGGTCGTTCAGGTGGTAGCCGAACGCCTTGGGCCACCAGTAGTACATGCCGGCGAACATGCCCATGAGCGCGCCGCCCACGAGCACGTAGTGGAAGTGCGCCACGATGAAGTACGTGTCGGTCTGCTGGGTGTCGGCGGGCGCGATCGCATGCATGACGCCGGACAAACCGCCGATCGTGAACATGGCTACGAGCGACACCGAGAACATCATCGGCACGGTGAAGCGGACCTTGCCCGCCCACATGGTCGCGATCCAGTTCAGGATCTTCACGCCCGTCGGCACCGCAATGAACATGGTGGTCGCCGAGAACGCCGCCACCGAGACCGGCCCCATGCCCGAGGTGAACATGTGGTGCGCCCACACGCCCCATCCCATGAAGCCGATGGCCGCACCCGACAGCACCACGATCGGGTAGCCGAACAGCGGCTTGCGGCTGAACACCGGCAGCGTCTCGGACACCACGCCGAATGCCGGCAGGATCAGGATGTAGACCTCCGGATGGCCGAATATCCAGAACAGGTGCTGCCAGAGCAGCGGGTCGGCGCCCGCGTCGACATTGAAGAAGTTGGCATCAAAGGTTCGATCGAACGTCAACAGGATCAGCGCCACCGTAATGACCGGCAGGGCGAACACCAGCAGGAACTGCACCACGAGGATCATCCAGGTGAACACCGGCATGCGCAGCAGGCTCATGCCCGGGCAGCGCATGTTGATGATGGTCACCAGCAGGTTGATGGCACCTAGCAGCGAGGCGATGCCGGCGATCTGCAGGCCCAGGGCGTAGTAGTCCATGCCGTGGCCGGGGCTGAAGGTCATGCCGGTGTTGGGCGCATAGGCGAACCAGCCGCCGTCGGCGCCGCCGCCCAGGAACCAGCTGAGATTCAGGAAGATGCCGCCGAAGAAGAAGACCCACAGGCCGAGCGCGTTCATGCGTGGGAAGGCCACGTCCCTGGCACCGATCTGCAGCGGCACGAGATAGTTCGCGAACGCGTTGGCCAGCGGCATGATCACCAGGAAGACCATGGTGACGCCGTGCATGGTGAACAGCTGGTTGTAGAAGTCGGCGCTGATCACCTCGCCGTCGGGCGCCCACAGCTGCAAGCGCACCAGCCCGATCTCGAGGCCGCCGATCAGGAACCAGAACAGCGCCAGGGCGCCGTACATGATCCCGATCTTCTTGTGGTCCACCGTGAAGAGCCACTCGCGCCAACCGGTCGCGTGCGTGGGACGGGCGAAGACGCCGGTACGCGGCGAGTCGTCCCCGAGCGCCGCGCCGTCGCCAGCCGGCTCCAGCTCAGTGCCTGGCCCGGCGCTGTCGGGAGCATCAGGGCTGTCCGGTCGATCGGTGACGATTGCCATCGGGTCGTCCTCCTCAGCCTGCGCCGGCGTTCGTCGCGGGCAGCACCGGCTCGCTGCCAAGGGTCTGCAAGTAGGCCATCAGGTTGTCGAGGTCTTGATCGGTCAACACCTCGGAGAAATCCAGCATGCCCTGCTGGTTGTCGGCGCGAGCCGGCTTCATGTCGGGCGCGTTGCGCACCCACTCACGCAGCTCGGCAAGGTTGAGCTTGAGACTTCCGTCGGGATTGCGCAGGTAGTCCCCGTCGGGCCCGGTCTGGTAGGTCTCGTACAGCGCTCCGGCAAAGGCCGTGCGGCTCATCAGGTTGGTGAGATTCGGAGCGATGCCCGCGAGCAGGTTCGCATTGCCGCCGGCCGCGCTCTCGTAGGTGCCGTCGACGACATGGCAGCTGATGCAATGGGTCTCGAACAGTGCCGCACCGGCGGCTTCGGGTGACTCCTCCGCAGGCGCCGCTTGCGCCGCCTCCTTGCCGGCGAGCTGTTCTTGCACCCAGCGATCGAAGTCGTCGGGAGTGAGCACGATGGTGCGCATCTGCATGTTGGCGTGGCTGAGCCCGCAGAACTCCACGCACTCGCCGTAGAAGATGCCCGGCTCGTCGGAGCTGATCCGCCACTCGTGTATCCGGCCGGGCACAGCGTCCTTCTTGCCGTTCAGCTGGGGGATCCAGAACGAGTGGATGACGTCGTTGGAGTGGATCTCGAGGTTGACCTCTTCGCCGGTCTGGATCACCAGGTCGTTCGCGGTGACAATGTCGTAGTGGCCGTCTTCGTCGAGGTCGTAGCTGAATTGCCACCACCACTGCTGGCCCTCGACCTTGATCGTGCGCCCGTCGCCCTCGGAGGCGAGCGCGAACACCGTCGGCAGCGTGTAGATCGTGAGGAACACCAGCATCGCCGTCGGGATGAGCGTCCACGTCAGCTCGGCCTTGCGATTGCCGTGGATCTGCGGCGGCAGGTCGTCGGGGTCATCGGTGGGCTTGGCCCGGAACTTCACGATGATCACGGCAACAGCGGCAGCCACGAAGATGCCGACGCCGACCGCCATCCAGCCCGACAGGCGCATGAGGCCGTCGATGTCGCGGGCCTCCTCGCCAATCGGCTTGGTGGCATCGAGGCGACCAGTGGCGCAGCCCGCCAGCAGCAAGCCGAGCAGCGCCAGTACGGCCGCGAAACAGCGTCGGGCGCGGCGAGTGCCCATCACTCGTGCCCTCCGTCCGATTCGCTCATCTCGCCTGATCCGCCGGCGCCGTGGTCGTCGGCTTCGGCGTGGCCGCCATGGTGATGGAACTCACGCTCGCCGATCACGGCTGAGGTGATGCCCGCGACGATGAGCGCAACGCCGCCCAGCACCAGCATGGACGCCGTGACGGCACGTCGTATCTGCGGCTTCGCGTACACCACGAAGGCGAACGCCAAGATCACCGCCGCGATGACGATTGCCGCAAAGCTCGCCGCCGTCTTGCTAACGGTCAGGAAGATGCGGGAGGCGAGCACCACCGGAATGGCGATGCCCAACGCGCCGTAGAGCGAGATCTCGAACGGCCGCAGCAGGCGTGCGCGTTCGATCGCGTTCGACTCTGCATCGGTGGACAGGTGCTCGGCCCAGGCGCTCATGGTCCACTCGATCGCGGAGATCAGCAGCAACGCCACGCCTGCGATGGTGAGCAGGGAGTCGGTCACCAAGCCCACCATGAGCACGCCCATGCCGACCGCGGCCATGATCGGCCAGTACGCCGGCGATGCGCGATGGACGTGCGAGTGCTCCCGGTCGAGCGAGTCGCCGTCGCCCACCGTCAGCGCCAGGGCAAACAGCAGGGCGAAGGCTCCGGCGGCCACGCCCAGCACGATCGTGGCGTACATGACCACGTGACCAGTGCCGTCCATGCCCGTGAGCACGCCCACCGCCACCGCAGCCGCGGCCGCCAGCGCGATGCGTCCGGCGAAGTACCTGCTGGCGATGCCGACCATCGATCCCCTACTTCACCACGTACACGACATACCAGGTGGCGGCCCACGCAAGTACGGCGAAGTCCCAGAAGAAGACCGCTGCGCCCAGCGGCGTCGAACGGTCGCGGCCCACACTGCCGCCCAGCGAACGAAGCGTCATCAAGCCCAGGTAGAACATCCCCACGATCAAGATGGCCAGCGAGAGCCCGGTAACTGCGAACGCCAGGGTCGCCCATTCGCCCGAGCCGATCTCGAGCTCCATGCGGTTCAGGCTGAACATCACCATGTTGAAGAAGGCCAGCCCCATCACCAGGGTGAGCGCCATGCCCACCCAGGTGTGACCGCGTTCACCGCGGCCGCTGGCCCACACCGCCCAGTGCGCCGTGACGACGGAGACCAGCAAGGTGATGAGCGCGTAGACAAGCTGCGGATTCGGCACCGACTGGCCGGCGAGCCAGTCGTGGCCGGGATCGATTCCCGATGCATGCCGGCGCGCCATGTAGTGGCCCAGTGCCCCGGCGACCGCCATGGCCCCGGCCGCGATGGCGAAGCCGGTGCCGACGAGCTGGCTGCGGGGGCGCGGCGGCGGGCCGGGAACGCTGTAGCGCCCCGGCTGCGGAGCTTCGACGGCGCTGGTCGTGTCCGCCATCAGGCCGGCACCTCTTCCGCGTCGCGTTCGGCTGCGGCCCCGGATCCGTTGAGCCCGTTCGGGTTGAGTTCAGCGTCGAGCAAGGGCGTTCCCGAGGTGAGTTCGGGCAAGGCATCGGCTGGGCCGAGCGGGGGCGGCGAGGGCAGCAGCCATTCCGGTGTCAGCCCGTCCCACGGGTCGGCCTCGGTTTCGGCGCCCTTGCGCAAGGCCACGCTCACGAGCAGGTTCAGCACCACGAGCGCCACCCCGGCCAGCACGATGACGACGCCGACGGCGCCGAGCACCGACAGGCCTTCAGCGCCCGCATCGTCGACCTGACCGGCATAGCGAGTAGTGAGCAGCGGCGCGCCATAGACGAACTGCGGCTGCTCGGTGAAGACACCGGACAGCGTCGGGCCCAGCCACGCCAACAGGGCGCCGCCGCCGATCGCCAGGAGGCTGGCGAAACCGGCAAGCTCAAACAGCCGCCGGCCCCAGATCTTGGGTGCCCACCAGTGCAGTGCAGCCAGCCCGCCGAGCAGCCCGGCGCCGTAGATGAGCAGGCTCTGCTGGCCGGTGACCCAAGTGGTGAATCGCAGTGGAGCATTCCCGTCGGTGTCGCGTCCCGCGATCTGCAACCAGTCCACGCCGGCGCCGATCAGGCCCACCAGTGCAGCCACAGCGATAATCGTTCCCGCGCCGAACGCAGCGACCACTGCCGTGTTGGGCCGCGTCAGTGACACTGCGCCGCTGCGAGGCCGCGGCCGGTTCCGGCTCTGCCACAGCGTGAATCCGAGCAGCGCCAGCAAGCCCGAGACTCCTGCGAGGGCGCCCGCATACAGGCCGACCAGCACGATGCCCTCAAGGCCGTCGACGATGTCGGCGCCTTCGTTGGTGATGCCGAAGTTGGCCCACGCGCCGAAGCCGAAGAGCCCGACAAGTCCCATGGTGAAGTAGAGCGCCAGCGGTTCGAAGACCCAGCGGCGGGCGGCGGCCAGCATGATCTCGGCGACCACGCCGAGCACCGGCACCACGTAGATGAACAGCTGCGGCGTGCGGTACATCCAGTCGATGCGCGACCAGATGCCGTAGTTGCCGCCTAGGAAGCGGGGGCCGTAGCGGTGCTCGATGTAGAGAATGACGATCTGGCCGAGCACCACGCCGAGGCTGACCACCAGCATCGACGCCGTGACGAGCGCCGACCAGGCGAACGGCGGGGTGCGGTCCATGTACATGCCCGGCGCACGCATGGTGAGCGTGGTGACGGCAACACAGATCGCGCCGGTGAGCAGCGAGATCACGATCCCCGCAACGGCCAGCAGGTGCAGGTCGACCCCGTCAGAGAAGCCGCCGCCGGGACCGCCGTTGGCGATGTACGCCCCCACCAGCACGCCCGCCGACACCAGCCAGCCCCAGAACGACAGGGCGGCTGCACGCCCGAACGCCACGTTCGGCGCTCCCACCTGCAGCGGCACCACATAGATGGCGATGCCCAAGAACAGCGGGATGAGCATGCCGAACACCAGGGCATCTCGGGTGAAGGTGAAGACCTGCACGAACGAGTCGGCGCTCAGGATGGTGTGCCCGCTGGACGAGGCCAGGTCGAAGCGCACGAGCAGATCTGCGACCGCGCCGGCGAGGGCGAACAGCAGCGAGCAGGCGATGAACAGCCGGCCGATGCGCTTGTGGTCGGCGGTGTTGAGCCAGCCGAACGCCGTCGGGTCTTCTGCCGGTGTGGTCCCGGCAGATCCCCCCGAATGCGTCGCTTCGGTAGTGGCGTCGGTCATGCGGCGATGTGGTTCCCGAACTCGGCTGGCAGCGCCGCCCTGCGGCGGCGCCAACGGCGCACTCTAGCGACCCGCGGCCCCCTCAACCAGATTGTCCGCCCGGTTGCTTCCCGCTCTTGTTCGCTGCGCTCACGGGCCGCTCGGGCCAGGGGCTCAGCCTCTGGCCACATCACCAGCTGAGCCGAACAACCACGTCGACAGCCATCGCCGCGAACAGCAGCCCCAGGTACGCGATCGAGGTGTGGAACACGCGCATCGCGGTCTGGGGTGTCAGCGCGCGCCACAGCGTCACCAGCTGCCATCCGAAGGCGCCGCCGCCGGCCAACGCCGCTGCCCAGTACAAGCCTCCGGCGTCGGCGGCCACGGCAAACCACAGCGACAGCGCGATCACCGCAAGGGTGTGCAGCGTCATCTGCACCAGCACGGAACGCTCGCTGGCCACCGACGGCAGCATCGGCACTTCAGCGCTGTCGTAGTCGTCGGCATAGCGGATGGCCAGCGCCCAGAAATGCGGGGGCGTCCAGAAGAAGACGATCGCGAACGCGATCCAAGCCTCGAGCGCCAGCGTGCCGGTCACGGCCGCCCAGCCGACGAGTACCGGCGCAGCGCCGGCCGCCCCGCCGATGACGATGTTCTGGGCTGAGGAACGCTTCAGCCACAGCGTGTAGACGAACACGTAGAACAGGCACGCAGCCAGCGCGAGCCCCGCCGCCAGCAGATTGGCGCCCCACCACAGAATCCCGAACGCTGCCGCTTCGAGCACCACGCCGTAGATCAGTGCAGCGCGCGGGGTCACCGTGCCGACCACCAACGGGCGGTGGGCGGTGCGTTCCATCGTCGCGTCGATATCGCGATCGATGTACATGTTGAAGGTGTTGGCGCCGGCCGCCGACAGCGTGCCGCCGACGACGGTGAACAGCATCAGCGCCACGGAGGGCACGCCGCGCTCTGCCACGAACATCGGCGGCACCGTCGTCACCAGCAGCAGCTCGATGATGCGCGGCTTGGTGAGCGCGACGTATCCCCGCAATGTCGATCCACGCAGTGTCGGGCGCAGCGCCGCCAGCATTGCTGTGAGGCTACGCGTCGCCCCTAACGTTTCAGCGTGAGATTGCCGGATCCGTCGCCGCCGCAGGGGCGCAGGCTGTACGTCACGCCCGAGCGGTTCGCCATGATCGCGCGCTGGGCCCTGTGGTCCCTCGTGGCGATCGTCATCACCGGCTCGCTCGTGCGGCTCACCGGCAGCGGCCTGGGATGCAGCGACTGGCCGACCTGCGAACCCGGCGAGTTCGTGCCAGCGGCCGACTTCCACGGCTGGGTGGAATTCGGCAATCGCATCGTGACCGGCTTGGTGTCCTTGGCCGTCATTGCGGCTGTCGCAGCGTCGTGGTGGCGGTTGCCGCGTCGAAGCGACTTGGTGTGGTGGTCGCTGGGCCTCGTGGCCGGTGTGATCTTCCAGATCGGTCTCGGCGCCGTGACCGTGCTGACGCACCTGTCCCCACCGATCGTGATGTCGCACTTCCTGGCATCGCAAGTGCTGGTGTCGGCCGCGGTCGTCTTGCAGCATCGAGCGTCGTCGGAGCCGCCGCCCGGCGGTGACGGCACGATGCGGCTGTCGACCCAGGTCAGGACGCTCACATGGCTGGCCGCGACGCTGACGGCAGCGGCCCTGTTCACCGGAACCGTGGTGACCGGCACAGGCCCTCACGGCGGTGATGAGCACGTCGAGCGGCTGCAGTTCGCCCTTCCCTCGGTCGCACGTCTCCACGGCATCACGGTGGCGGTGTTGGCTGCCGTCACGCTGCTGCTCGTCGCTGCGGTCCGGCGCTTGGCCGCGGCGCCGGACAATGAGGCCACCGGCGCGGGAGCTGCCGTGCTGCGCCGGCGCATCCGGGTGGTGATCGGTGTCATGGCCGCTCAGGCAGCGATCGGGTACGTGCAGTACTTCAATGAGCTGCCGGTGCTGCTGGTGGCGCTGCATGTCGTCGGCGCGACGCTGCTCACGATCGCGATGACTCGCATGGTGCTCGCGGCCGAGGCCGGCGGTCGAGCTCCGACGGAGTCCGAGGTCGGCGAATCGGTTGGCATCGCGGGCCGCGGCTTCGCAGAATGAAGCCGTGAGCCCCACCGCTCCGACTGTGTCGCCCCGACTGGCGCAAGCGCCAGCTGTCGCCGATCCTGAGGTCGTCCGCGATCCGACCAGCGAGGACGAGCACGGCACCGACGTGCCATGGGTGGTGCTGGTCTGGAACGACCCGATCAACTTGATGAGCTATGTCGTGTACGTGTTCCAGAAGCTGTTCGGCTACAGCGAGGCCAAGGCCACCGAGTTGATGCTGGACGTGCACAACAAGGGCCGTGCCGCAGTTGCCTGGGGTTCGCGCGAGAAGGCCGAACTGGACGTCTTCAGGCTCCACGAATACGGCCTGTGGGCAACCATGCAGAAGGACAACTGAACTGTGACCGGCACACGGTTCGGGGCTCGCGGCTCACTGGTGAGCATGCACCTCGCCGACTGGGAACGGCGGCTGCTGGCCGAGATGGTGGGCGAGCTGCGATCCAACCTGCTCGACCACACGCCGGCACGTGACGGCGGCGACGGGCTGGATCCCTCGTTGCGCCGGCTGTTCCCGCCCGCCTATCTGAGCGACCCCGACCGCGACGCCGAGTACCAGCGGCTGATGCGCGATGAGCTGCTGGCCGAGCGCCTCGACCATCTCGATCTGCTCGACAGCACGCTTGCCGCGGATCATCTCGACGACGAGCAGATCACGGCTTGGATGCAGGGCCTGAATGAGCTGCGCCTCGTGCTCGGCACCCAGCTCGACATCTCAGAAGAGGACGACCCCGCCGAGCTCGACCCGCACGATCCCGCACAGCGGCCACGGCTGCGCTACCACTACCTCGGCGGGCTGCTCGCAGAACTCATCGACGCCACCACCGCGTAGCCTGAGACGCCCTGCCCCCATCGTCTAGCGGCCTAGGACACCGGCCTTTCACGCCGGCGGCACGGGTTCGAATCCCGTTGGGGGTGCTGGAAATCAGCGGCAGTCTCAGCCACTCCCGGCGAGCGGGAGGCGGAGCTCGACGGTGGCGCCGGGGGTGTCGGTGTCGATGACCGACGCGGAGCCGTCGTGGGTGCGCGCCACGTAGTCGACGATGGACAGTCCGAGCCCCGAACCGGGCCGTGCGCGTGCTTCGGGGGCCCTGAAGAAACGCTCGAAGACGAGTCGGCGCAGATCGGGGTCGATGCCGGGGCCCCGGTCACGCACTTGGATGACCGCCTGGTCGTCGTCGCGCACCACGCTGATCTCGATGGGCTCGCCAGCGGGCGACCACTTCACCGCGTTGTCCACGAGATTGCTCACTGCCCGCTCCACTAAGGCCACATTGGCCTGGACTTGGCAGGGCGTGAAGCTCGTCACGATCTCGACGCCGGCCCGACGGCGGTGCCGATCCGCCACGCCGGCGACGATTTCCGGCAGGTCGATCACGGTCGGTTCGCCGAGCGAATGCTGATCGGTAGCGAGTTCGATCAACTCGGCCACGAGACCGGTGAGCTGGTCGAGTTCGAACAGCACGTCGTCGAGCATCTGCCGCCGTTCATCGGGATCGAGCCCCGATTGCGCGTCCGGCCGCTCGCCGCTTTCGTCACCAGGCGGCGGCTGGACAGCCGGCTGTTCGGCACGGGCCAACAGTTCGATGTTGGTGCGGATGCTGGTGAGCGGCGTGCGCAGCTCGTGGCCCGCGTCGGTGACCAATCGATGCTGCTGAGCTCGGGACACGGCGAGTGCTTCGAGCATCGCGTTGAAGCTGCGTGCCAATTCGCCCAGCTCGTCGTCGCGTTCCGGCTCGATCGGCTGGTCCAGATCTTGAGTCTGCGCGACGTTCCGGGCCGCATCGGTGAGCCGCCGCACGGGCCGAATGGCGCGGCCTGCCACCAGAAACCCCAAGAGCCCCGCCCCAGCAACGCCGATGGCGGCCACAACGGCCAGCGCGTTGCGCAGGCCAGCGACATTTGCATCCACCTCATCCAGCGGGCTCGCGACCATCAGCGCTCCGCCAGCGGCAACCGGCACCGTCAGCACCCGCAGGCGCACACCCTCCGCCGACACATCGGTTCGATGCCGGTGAGACCGACCGTGAGCCACAGCAAGGTCGGCGGGCGCTACGGGCAGCACCTCGTCAGACGAGTACACCACTGCGCCGCTCGGGGCCACGAGCTGGACGAGCACATCGCGGGGAACGAATCGCCCGAAGAACTGCACGCCCCGGCGTTCGGGCAGGCGTCCGCCGCTGGCGATCAGCACGGCAACGCGGTCGTCCAGCTTGCGGTCGAGTGCCGACCGAGCCTCGGCTCGGGCAATCCACAGCGCGACTCCCGAGACCGCCAGCACTGCGACCGCAACCGAGGCAGCCACCAGCAGCCCGAGCCGGGTTCGGAAGCTCATGCAGGTCGGAGCACGTAGCCCACGCCGCGCACGGTCCGGATCGGGCTGTGGCCGCCGGCGTCCGCTGCCGCGAGCTTGCGCCGCAGGTAGCCGACGTAGACCTCCAGGGAGTTCGAAGCCAGCGAAGCGTCGTAGCCCCACACGGCGTTGTAGATCTCATCGCGCTGCAGAACGCGATCGGGGTTGCGCAGGAAGAGCTCCAGCAGCCGGTGCTCGGTGTGGGTCAGCGACACGGGCTCGCCCACGCAGGTGACCTCGTAGCTGGCGGTGTCGAGCACGATGCCGGCGCACGCCAGCCGCTCACTGTCTTCCGGCGAAGCGGTACCGGCGCTCCGGCGCAACAGCGCCCGCAATCGAGCCAGCAGTTCGTCGAGCGCGAACGGCTTCGGCAAGTAATCGTCGGCGCCGGCATCGAGACCTTCCACTCGATCCGCGGTGGTGCCCCGGGCCGTCAGCAGCAGGATCGGCAAGCGGCTCCCGGCGGCACGCAGGCGGCGGCACAGCTCGAATCCGCCCAGGTTCGGCATGGTGGCATCCAGCACCATCACGTCTGCCTGCCCGGCGAGGGCCTCGCCCTCAAGACCATCGCTGCCCTCGAGCACGTCATAGCCCTCGAGCTGCAGGGCGCGTCGCAACGCCGCTCGGATGCGCTGGTCGTCGTCGACGACAGCTACCGCGGGGCTGCTTCCGCTCCGCCGATCAGCACCCATGGCCTCATTCTGGAATGCAGATCATGAGAATCCCATGAGAGGCCGAGCCAGTCGGCTCGGCTGTCAGCCGGCGGCGGAGCTGCGGCGGCGCAGGTGAGGGATGGTGAGCGCGGCACAGGCTTCACGCTCCGTTTCGTAGCTCAGCGCCCGCACGGCGTCGGCGATGTCCCACCAGGCCACCTCGTCGACCTCGCTCGGGTCGCCGGTGAGCCGCTTGGGCACCTTGGTCGGGGCCATCGCATAGAAGAGCACCAGCTTGGGCACCCCGCTGGCGATCAGGTAGCTGACCGGGTAGGGCGCAGACGTGATCGCGCATCGCACGCCCGTTTCCTCGCGGACCTCGCGCAATGCCGCCTCCTCCCAGGACTCGCTCCGGTTGAGGTGGCCTTTCGGCAACGACCAGTCGTCGTAGCGCGGTCGATGCACCACCAGCACGGCGCCGTCGTGGCACACCACGCCGCCGGCGGCCCGGTCGACCGGCGCCTTCGAGTAGCGGCCCCGCTCAACATGGCGGCGGCGAGTCTTCGTGGTGACCTGCGGGGCAGGAGCCTGGGCTGCCTTCTTGCGGCCCTTCTTCGACGGCTTCGCCTCATCGGACGCCACGGTTCGTGTCTAGCGTGTCCACGCCGCCCGCAGCGCGCACTGACGGCGCGGACAAGCTGCGCCATTCGGCTTGCGGGTCAAGCGTCGAGCGGCGTCAAAGGAGATACGGCATGGACTTGGGCATCTGCATCGCATCGCACATCGGCGATCTCGACTACGTCACCCGAGCCGAGGAGCTCGGCTACACGCATGCCTGGTTCGCGGACAGCCACATGCTGTGGTCGGACTGCTACGCCACCCTGGCGCTCGCCGCCGAGCGCACGAGCTCCATCCAGCTCGGCACGGGCGTCTCGGTCTCGGGAACGCGGCCCGCTCCGGTGACGGCCGCATCGATCGCCACGATCAACGCGCTGGCGCCCGGTCGGACGTTCCTCGGCATCGGCACCGGGAACACCGCCATGCGGATCATGGGGCACAAGCCCCAGCGCATCGCCGAGTTCGACCAGTACCTCGCGGCGCTGCGCCCGCTGCTGCGCGGCGACGAGGCCATGCATCACTTCGGCGGCAGCGCGCAGCCGATCCGCCACATCATGCCGGACGCCGGGTTCGTCAACTTCGACGACGAGATCCCGCTGTATGTGTCGGGTTTCGGGCCGCGCTCGCTGGGACTGGCCGGTCAGTACGGCGACGGCGCCGTGCTGTCGGTGCCGCCTGACGGCTCCGCCACAGCACGCGTGTGGGAATACATCGAAGCCGGGGCTGCCGAAGCGGGGCGCACGATTGACCGCAGCGACTACCTGATGTGCTCGCTCACCACGATCGTGATCCTCGACGACGGCGAGACGCTGGCAAGCCAGCGCGAGCGGGTGCACCACGAGGCGGGTGCCTTCGCGATGGCATCGCTGCACTACTCCTACGACCAGTACCGGCAGTTCGGCCGGTCTCCCGGAGCTCGTCTAGAGGCAGTCTGGGACGAGTACTGCGCCATGCTCGACGACACCGACCCCGAGCGCATCCACCAGCGCATCCATGCCGGCCACAACTGCTGGGTGCTGCCCGAGGAAGCCCGGTTTCTCACCGACGAGCTCATCGATGCCACCTGCATCGTGGGCACTGCCGACCAGGTTGTGGAGCGGCTGACCGCACTCGACGAGCGAGGGCTCGACCAGATCATGATCCTGCCCAACTTCGACCCTCGCTACGAGGTGCTCGAGCGCGTCGGCCGCGAGATCATCCCCCGGCTCAGAGGCTGAACCGATTGGGTCAGCACGGGACAGGTCGCTAGCCTTGTGCGCCGCTGTCGAGCCCACCTACCGGAGCTGTCGGGTATGAGCAACATCTGCCAAGTCACCGGCCGCCGGCCGCACTCGGGCTTCAACGTGTCGCACTCGCATCGGCGGACGAAGCGCTGGTTCAAGCCGAACATCCAGCGGAAGCGGTTCTGGGTGCCCAACGAGGGGCGCTGGGTCACGCTGACCGTCAGCGCCAAGGGCATCAAGACCATCAACAAGCGCGGCATCGAGTCGGTGGTGGCCGATCTGCGCCGTCGTGGGGAGAAAGTCTGATGCCCAAAAGCGACAAGCGTCCCGTCATCAAGCTGAAGTCCACCGAAGGCACGGGCTACACGTACACGACGCGCAAGAACAAGACGAACACCCGCGACCGGATCGAGCTGCGCAAGTACGACCCGGTGCTGCGCCGACACGTCATCTTCAAAGAAGAACGCTGAGCCGCGCCGCCATCGGGGGCACTGCCTGAACGCGACATGGCCACGGCGCAGCCTGCTCGCCTGAGCCTGCGGGCAGCGCGACGCCTCGCTATCGGCGCCCAGGGGCTCGCCGCGCCGCTGCCGGGCGGCCGGCTGGACATCCGGCATCTGCGACGGGCCATGGACTGCATGGGCCTGCTGCAGATCGACGCCGTCAACGTGCTGGCACGCTCGCACCTGTTGGTGCTGCGAGCCCGCATGGGCGGCACGCACGACGCAGTGCTCGGACTGCTCGAGCGGGCGGCCTACGCACGCCGGTCAGCCGAGCGGGAGCTGACCGAGTACTGGGGCCATGAGGCGTCCTTCGTGCGGGTGGCCGACTGGCCGCTGTTCGGCTGGCGGATGCGGCGCGGAGCTGCGGGCGACATGTGGAGCGGCTACGCGCGCTTCGGTCAGGCCAACCAGTCCAAGATCGATGCGGCGCTCGCCTGGCTCGACGCCAACGGTCCTGCGTCCACCGGCGAAGTGGATGCCGCGATGGATTGGGGACCGGGCGTACGCGGACCCTGGGGTACACGCAGCAACGGGAAGCTGGCTCTGGCGTGGCTGTTCTGGGCAGGTCGCGTCGGCGTGGCCGACCGAGCCGGTTTCGTGCGTCGCTACGACGTCATCGAACGGGTGCTGCCCCCCGAGGTGGTCGAGGCCGTTGTGGACGAGCCCGACGCGCACCGGGCGCTGCTGGCCGATGCCGCCCGGTGTCTCGGGGTGGCCACCGCCGACGATCTCATCGACTACCACCGCCTGCCGAAGCGCATCGCTCCCGCCCGCATCGCTGAGCTCGTCGCTGACGATCAGCTCCGCGAGGTGGCAGTGGAGGGCTGGGACCGTCCCGGGTATGTCCCCGCCGGCCAGCGTGCTGCCCGCCGACGGTCCCGATCGGTACTGCTCAGCCCGTTCGACCCGCTGGTCTGGCACCGCCCCCGCGCAGAGCGTCTCTTCGGATTTCACTACCGCATCGAGATCTACACGCCCAAGGCCAAGCGGCAGTACGGCTACTTCGTGCTGCCGTTCCTGCACGACGATGCGCTGGTAGCGCGCCTCGATGTGCGCTTCGACCGGGAGCGCAACGTGCTCGAAGTACCGGCTTCGTGGGCTGAGCCGGGGTCGTGGCCCAACGACGCGGCGGCAGAAACGAAGGCTCTCGAGGCGTTGGCAGCCGAACTGCATGCGCTGTCGGCGTGGTGCGGCGGTGAGGGAGTGTCGGTGCTGTCTCGCGGCGATCTTGCCGACCGCCTGCGCGCCACGGTCACCAGCGCTGATTGCTGATCGAGGTGGCTATCGTTGCTGCGCTTGCATCGGCAGAGATCCCGGTCTCGACGTCGGCGCAAGCGCAGAGCAATACAGCTGGTCCCGTGGTGAAGTCTGGAGTTCACGCTGGCCTGTCAAGCCAGAGGTCGCGGGTTCAAATCCCGTCGGGACCGCGGTCGGGTAGCTCAGTTGGCAGAGCGCGCGCCTGAAAAGCGTGAGGTCACCGGATCGACGCCGGTCCCGACCACGAGTACAGCGGCCTCGAAGGGCTTCGCCCCTCGGCCGCAAACTTAAGGGGTGCCGTGGTGGCGGGTCTCTTGGGGTCTTTAGCCGCGGGTGACGTTGTCGGTGCGGGCGGCGGTGGCTACTGCTGATGCGACTGCGGGGACGACCGTGCGATCGAAGGCTGTGGGGATCACGAGATCCGGGGCCAGGTCGTCGCTCGAGACGCCTGCCGCTATGGCCTCGGCGGCTGCGATCTTCATGTTCTCGGTGATGTCGGTGGCGCCTGCGTCGAAGGCGCCGCGGAAGATGCCGGGGAAGGCCAGCACGTTGTTGATCTGATTCGGGTAGTCGCTGCGGCCGGTGGCCACCACGGCGGCGATGTCGCCGATGGCGTCGGGCAGGATCTCCGGGTCGGGATTCGCCATGGCGAACACGATCGGTCGCTCTGCCATCGTCTCCACGTCGTCGCGGGTGATGAGGCCGGGTCCGCTGAGGCCGAGAAACACGTCGGCGCCGGCCATGGCGTCGGACACCGAGCCGGCCACGTGCTCGGCGTTGGTGTTGGCCGCCAGCCACTCCTTCGCGTGGTTCAGCTCGGAGCGACCCGGGTGAATCGTGCCCTTGCGGTCGCAGGCGATGACGTCGCCGATGCCGGCACCCAACAGGATCTTGGCGGTCGCAACGCCGGCCGCGCCCGCCCCCAGGATGACGCAGCGCAGATTCGCCAGCTCCTTGCCCACGATCCGTGCAGAGTTCTCGAGCGCAGCCAAGGCGACCACTGCAGTGCCGTGCTGGTCGTCGTGGAACACGGGGATGTCGAGCGCAGCGCGCAGCGCCTCCTCGACCTCGAACGCCCCTGGCGCCGCGATGTCCTCCAGGTTGATGCCGCCGAAGGTGGGTGCCAGCCGGATGACCGTCTCCACGATCTCGCTCGGCTCGTTGACATCAAGGCAGATCGGGAACGCGTCCACGCCTGCGAATTCCTTGAACAGCAGCGCCTTGCCCTCCATGACCGGCATCGCAGCTGCCGGGCCGATGTCACCGAGACCCAGCACCGCCGTGCCGTCGCTGACGATCGCGACCGTGTTGCCCTTGATCGTCAGGTCGTGGACACGCTCAGGGTCGTCCACGATCGCCCGGCAGACGCGGGCCACGCCGGGCGTATAGGCCATGGAGAGGTCATCGGCATTGCGCAGCGGGATGCGGGTGACCGTCTCGAGCTTCCCGCCGTCGTGCAATTCGAAGGTGCGATCCATCGAAGCGATGACCGTGATGCCTTCGAGCCCGTTGACGGCGTCGCAGATCTGGACGATGTGCTGCTCGCTGGACGCGTCCACCACGATGTGCTGGCGCAGCGTGCCCTGGGTGATCGTGAAGCCGTCGAGGCTCTGGATGTTGCCGCCTACGTCGCCGATCGCGGTGCACAGCCGGCCGAGCGTGCCCGGCTGGTGGGCCAGCTCGACTTCGAGCGTGGCGGAATAGGCAGCGGTGGGTCGTGACCCCGCGGTGGCAGTCATCGGTGCTCCTGGCGCGCCCGGGGCGCTGTCCGGACAATGGGCAGGCAGGGTATTGGGATGGGCCGCTGAACTGCCGCTAGTTGCCGGCCTCGACCAGGTGGGCAGTGCCCGTGCCCGGGCGGATCTCACCGATCACCCAAGCCTGGTGGCCAGCGCCTTGCGCAATCCCCAGCGCCGCATCGACCTCCGACGGGGGCACGGCAACCACCATGCCGATGCCGAGGTTGAAAGCGCGTTCCATCTCTTCAGGCGTCACGGGGCCGGCGTCTGCGATGCAATCGAAGATCCTGGGCACCGGCCAGGAACCGCGCCGCAGCAACGCATCGACGTCGGGGCCGAGCATGCGGGCCGTGTTCGCGACCAGCCCCCCACCGGTGATGTGCGCTGCCCCCACGGCATCGCATTCGTCGAAGAGCGCGAGCACCGCAGGGGTGTAGATGATCGACGGTCGCAGCATCTCGTCACCCAGCGAGTGATCGGCACCGGGCCAAGCCGGCGAGTCGAGGACGGCCGGATCGGGCGTCGTACCGAGCAGGGCACGGCGGGCCAGGCTGTAACCGTTGCATCGAAGCCCGCCTGACGCCAGCCCGACAAGCGTCGCAGCTTCGGCGTTGACGGGGCCTCGCACCCGCGCTCGTTCGGCCACCCCCACGGCAAAGCCGGCAATGTCATAGTCGCCGGGTGCGAGCGCATCGGGGTGTTCGGCCAGCTCGCCTCCGACCAGCGCGCAGCCGGCGCTGCGGCAACCGGCGGCCAAACCCGCCACGATCGCCTCGACGACGTCAGGGTCGAGGCTTCCTGCAGTGATCTGATCGTGGAACAGCAGCGGCTGCGCGCCGAGTGTGACGATGTCATCGACACACATGGCCACCACGTCGATCCCGATCGTGTCCCAGCGGCCGAGCGCCGCGGCGATGAGGGGCTTGGTGCCCGCACCGTCATTCGCGCTCACCAGCACTGGGTCGGTGAAGCCCTCCGGCAAGGCTGTGACCGCCCCGAATGCTCCGATGTCGCTCAGCACCTCGGGCCGGTACGTGCTGCGAGCGTGGGGCACCAGACGCCGCACCGCCTCATCCCCCGCGTCGATGCTCACTCCCGCCGCTTCGTACGTGAGCGGTTTCGGATTGCCGGCCACCGGCGTCATCCAGCGATGGATTCCGCGACGGCAGCCGGCTGCACGCTGCCCGTCGCGATCAGCGAGCGGTTCGGCTCGTCGGCGAGGCTGCCGAACACTTCGGCGCGTGCCCCCGCGCCGATCTCCACCGGATACTCGCCAGTCAGGCATGCATGACAGAACCCGCCGCCAGGCACGCCGGTGGCTTCGACGAGCTGATCGAGGCTGAGGTAGGCCAGCGAGTCGACTCCCAAGTACACCTCGATCTCGGCAAGGTCACGATTCGCGGCCAGCAGCTCGTCGGAGGTGCCGGTGTCCATGCCGTAGAAGCACGGCCAGCGGTACGGCGGCGAGGAGATGCGCAGGTGCACCTCAGCAGCGCCAGCGCCGCGCAGCATCTCCACAATCGACCGGGTGGTGGTGCCCCGCACGATCGAATCGTCGACCACCACGAGCCGGCGGCCGTCGATGTTGGGACTGATCGGATTGAGCTTGGTCCGCACACCCAGCGACCGGACGTGCTGGTTCGGAGCGATGAACGTGCGGCCGATGTAGCGGTTCTTGACCAGGCCATCGCCGTACGCGATGCCGCTGGCGCGTGCGTAGCCCTGCGCAGCGGGAATACCCGATTCGGGAATGGGCATCACCAGGTCGGCATCAACCGGCGCGTTGGTTGCCAAGTGCGCGCCCATGCGCTGGCGGGCCGCATGCACGTTCTGGCCGGCCAGGGTGGTATCGGGGCGCGAGAAATACACGAACTCGAAGATGCACAAGTGCGGGGACGCCTTGTCGGCGATTGCCGGCCTGCCCGCAAAGGGCCACAGCGAATGGCACCCGGCTGCATCGATGATGACCATCTCGCCCGGCTGGATCTCGCGCTCGAAGGTCGCGCCGACGACCTCCAGCGCAGGGTTCTCCGACGCCAGCACCCAGCCGCCGCTGGAGTGGCTGACACCGGGTTGATCGACGCCGGACTGACTGCTCCCGCTCCCGTCACCGGCTTGCTCATCGACCCTGTGCTCATCGACATCGAGGCGGCCGAGACACAGCGGCCAGATGCCGTGCGGATCGCGAACCCCGATCAGGCGGTCGCGGTCGGCCACTACGAACGTGAAGCCCCCGCGAAGGGTGGGCAGTACTTCTGCCAGCGCTTCGGTGACGGCCTCGCGTGGGCGGGTGCGGGTGATCTGCGGTGTGGCCCTGATGCGCTGGGCGATCAGCTCGGCCACCAGATCGCTGTCGCTGGTGACCACCCCGTCGAGCATCCCCGATGACGCCGCGAGCTCGGCCGTGTTGGTGAGGTTCCCGTTGTGGCCGAGCGCGAATTCCGTGCCGTCGAGTCCCCGGTAGAACGGCTGCGCTGCACGCCACGAACTCGACCCCGTGGTGGAGTAGCGGGTGTGGCCGATCGCGAGATCGCCCTCGAGTCCTGCAAGCACGCGGTCGTCGAAGGCGCTGGCAACCAAGCCCATGTCCTTCACGACCGTGATGTGGGTGCGGTCGGACACGGCAATGCCGGCCGATTCCTGCCCCCGGTGCTGCAGCGCGTACAGCCCGAGATAGCTCAGGTGGGCCACGGGACCGCCGGGCAGGTACACGCCGAAAACGCCGCAGGCTTCGCGCGGCTTGTTGAGGTCGACGCCCTCCTCCGCGTCGCCGCTCATGCCGCCTCCCCGTCGACGGGCCCCGCGAACGACTGGGGCAAGGCACCGCTCCACCGGGCCAGCGTGTCATCGAGCGCCACGTCAATGTCGAGACCGGGTTCCGCGAGACGCCCGATCTGCACTCTCGATCCGCCGAACGACCCGAGCCGGCGGCTCGCGAGCCCGGCCGCCGAGGCCGCGTGCGCGAGCCGCTCGACATCATGAGCCTCAACCGCGACCAATATGCGGCCCGGCGGCTCAGCGAACAGCGCACGCTCCGCCGGTGCCGGGCCTCCCAGCGACGGGATCCTCGCATGCACGCCCGCGCCGCCGTGACAGCACATCTCGGCGATGGCCACGGCGATGCCGCCGTCGGAGACATCGTGCGCGCACCAGACGGCACCCTCGCGCACGGCTGCAGCCACGAACTGGGCGGCTGCGACGCTGGCCGCAAGGTCGAGGTCGGGCAGCGCCCCGTCGCGGCAGCCGCGACGTTCCCACGCCCAGCGGCTGCCGCCCAGTGCCACGGCACCCAGCGAGGAGGCGCAACCGTCTGCCTCGTCCCCAAGGGCCGAGCCGGGTGGGGCCAGCAGCATGAGCGCGGTGCCCGGCGGCAGCGTGTCAGCGATCGGTCGCCGAGCGAGGTCGGGATGCACGCCGATCAGGCACACCACCGGTGTCGGGCTGATATTGGTGCCGTTCGTCTCGTTGTAGAGGCTCACGTTGCCGCCCACGACGGGCACGTCGAGGGCGACGCAGGCTTCAGCCATGCCGTCGATGGCTTCGGAAAGCTGCCACATGACCTCGGGATGGGTCGGATTGCCGAAGTTGAGGCAGTTGACGAGCGCGAGCGGATCGGCGCCCACACAGGCGAGGTTCAGCGCTGCCTCGATGACCACCATTGCGGTGCCCCGGCGGGGATCGGCATCGCACCAGCGGTGGTTGCCGTCCACCGACACGGCGAGGCCGCGACCGGTGGGAGTGCCGTTGCGGGGGTCTCGCAATCGCAGCAGCGTGGCGTCGCGGCCCGGGCCGACCACCGTGTTCAGGAACAACTGGTGGTCGTACTGCCGGTAGACCCAACTCGGGTCGGCAAGCATCGCCAGCAGATCGGCAGCACAGTCGCCTGGACTGCTCACCGGCAGGCTGTCCGCAGCGAGATCGGCCGCGGGGTCGACGCTGCGGCGGACGGCCAGATCCGCCGGAGGGCGCATCGGCCGGTCGTACGACGGCGCATCGTCGTGCAGCGTGCTCGCAGGAACCTCGGCCAGGACAGCGCCGTCCACCCCATCGCGCACGCGCAACATGCCGTCGCCGGTCACGCGTCCGACCACCGTTGCGCTCACCTCCCAACGTGAACAGATCTCGAGCACCTGATCGACGTTGGCCGACGAGACAATCGCCAGCATGCGCTCCTGCGACTCCGACGTCATGATCTCGAACGGCTCCATGCCGTGCTGGCGCAGCGGCACGACGCTGACATCCACCTCCATGCCGGTGCCGCCGCGCGAGGCCGTTTCGCTCGCAGCGCACGTCAAGCCTGCGCCGCCGAGATCCTGGATGCCGCTGACGAGCCCTGCCTCCAGCAGTTCCAGGCATGCCTCGATGAGACGCTTCTCCTCGAAGGGATCGCCGACCTGAACGCTCGGGCGCTTCGTCGAATCGTCGTCGGCCTCGTCGAATCCCGCTGACGCCAGCACGCTGACACCGCCGATGCCGTCACGGCCGGTGCTCGCGCCCATGAGCACGGCTGCGCTGCCCACCTCGGTCGCTCGGCCCAGCACCAGGCGTTCGGTCGGCATGATCCCCAGCGCGGCCACATTCACCAGCGGGTTGTCTCGGTACGTCTCGCACGACACGAATTCGCCGGCAACGGTGGGAACGCCCACGCTGTTGCCATACCCCGAGATGCCGCTGACGATGCCCTCGGCAATCCAGTTGCTGCGCGGCTCGTCCAGCGGCCCGACGCGCAGAGGATCCGCGAGCGCTATGGGTCGCGCGCCCATGGTGAAGATGTCGCGCAGAATGCCGCCGACCCCGGTCGCCGCACCTTGATACGGCTCGATGGCTGAGGGATGGTTGTGGCTCTCGATGCGCACGGCAACGGCAATGCCGTCGCCGACGTCGACGACACCGGCATTCTCGCCTGGCCCGACGAGCACACAGGGGGCCTCGGTCGGCAAGCGAGCAAGATGACGGCGCGACGACTTGTACGAGCAATGCTCGGACCACATCACCGCATACATCGCCAGTTCGAGATGGTTCGGCTCACGCGCCAAGAGCTCACAAATGCGGTCGTATTCGGCATCAGTCAGGCCGAGTACCGCATGAATGCTGGTCGAATCGGAAACCATTGCAGTCACATCAACCCGAGTTCATTGGCTACCGGAAAACGTCGTGCTATACAGACGTCATGAGCGAACGAACAATGTCCGACGAACACAAAGCGGCTATTGCCGCGGGTCGCATCGAGGCCGCAGCAGTGCGGGATTATCTCGAGGCCCTCGAAACCCACCGGCCTCGTCCAGGCCGCAGGCAGAGTGCGGAGTCGCTGAACGCCAAGAAAGCCGCAATCGATGCCCAGATTGCCGACGCAAAGCCGATCAAGCGCTTGCTCCTGATGCAAGAGCGCCGGGATGTCGAGGCGGCTATCGAAGCGCTGCAGGTCGAACCCGATATGGCCTCTGTCGAAGAGGGTTTTGTCGCCCACGCTTCCAACTACGGGCAGCGCAAGGGAATTCAGTACGCCACATGGCGAGAGTTCGGCGTTCCGGCCGACATGCTTGCCCGTGCGGGCATCACACGGGGCGGCTGACACTTCAGATCCCCCCGCTCTCGGCGAGCGAAACTCGAGCCATCGCGGACAGACGCCTCTTCATGCCGCGTGGTGACTGGCAGCTTGGCGAGCATCTGCTGCCGCATAGAGCAGTGCTTCGAGCAACTTTCGGCCGTCAGTAGAACCCAATAGCTCAGACGTAGCCCGCTCCGGATGAGGCATCAAACCCACCACATTGCCGGATTCGTTGCAAATCCCGGCGATGTCGTCCACTGAACCATTCGGGTTGTCCACATAGCGCATCACGACCTGACCGTTCGCACGCAAACGCTGCAATGTCGCGCCATCGCATACATAGTTCCCTTCAAAGTGATTGATGGGAATGCTCAGTTCCTCCGAAGGCGACAGCCCGTATCCCAATACATGATCCACCGACGCCATGATCAACTGCTGCGGTTGGCACAGGAACGAAAGCCCGGCATTGGGTCGCAGTGCTCCGGGCAGCAGACCAGCCTCGGTCAGTACTTGGAATCCATTGCAAATGCCGACCACGGGACCTCCAGCGCCCGCGAATGACGTCACTGCGTCCATGATCGGTGAGAAGCGGGCAATTGCGCCGGTACGCAGGTAATCGCCGTGCGCGAATCCACCCGGAATGACGACGGCCTCAACACCACCCAGCGAGCTTTCGTCGCTGCGCAGCAGCGTTGTCCGCGCTCCCAGCTCGGCCAGGGCATCGAGCGTGTCGAGATCACAGTTGGTGCCGGGGAATTGGACAACGCCGACTGAGACATTCATTGGCACATTCATGGCCGCACTCATGTGGCACTCACGGGCTGTGATCCTGTGCCGCAGCACGCAGCTCGATGCGAGCATCCTCGATCACCGGGTTCGCAAGCAGGCGGTCGCACATCTGCTCGGTCACCGAACGGGCTTCAGACACGTCGGCTGCGGTGACCTCCATGCGGATGGCCTTGCCGACCCTGACGCCGCTCACGCCCGCAAATCCGAGCGCTGCGAGAGCTCGCTCGATCGTGGTGCCAGCCGGGTCGGCAATCTCGGCTCGTGGCGAGACTTCCACCAGCACCTCCCAGCGATTCATGAAGCGTTGGCTCCCGCCGGCACGCCGGAGTGCGCCAGCCAATCGTCGAACGACTCGCCGGTCAGCGTCTCGTACGCCTCGATGTAGCGAGCACGCGTGGCGGCAACCACCTCATCGGTGAGCGGTGGCGGGGGCGGCTCCTTGTTCCAGCCAGTGGCCTCGGTGGCGTCGCGCACCGGCTGCTTGTCGAGCGACGGCGGCGATGCGCCGGGCTGCCAGTGATCCCTGGGCCAGAAGCGAGACGAGTCGGGTGTGAGCCACTCATCGGCAACGACCAAGTCGCCGTCCACATAGCCCAGCTCGAACTTGGTGTCCGCGATGATGATCCCCCGTTCGGCCGCATGGGCAGCCGCTGTGCTGTACGCATCGACACACACTCGGCGGGCGGCTGCGGCTGCGTCGGCGCCGACCAGCTCGGCGGCCGCAGCAAACGAGATGTTCACGTCGTGCCCGTCGGTTGCCTTGGTGGACGGCGTGAAGACCGGATCGGGGAGCTGCTGCGATTCGAGCAGGCCGGCCGGCAGCGGCTCGTCGTGCATAGTGCCGCGCTCGCGGTATTCCTTCCATGCCGAACCGGTGATGTACCCGCGCACGATGCACTCGATCGGCAGCATCTCCGCCCGGCGAACGAGGAGCGCTCGACCGGCCCATTCGGATCGTCGCGCTGCAGCCGGGAAGTCAGCCGGGTCGGCTGAAACCACGTGGGTCGGTGCGATGTCGCCGAGCCACGTCGACCACCAGGCCGTCATGGCCGTCAGCACTCGGCCCTTGTCGGGCACCGGCTCGTTGAACACGACGTCGAAGGCCGAGATTCGGTCGCTGGCCACCATCAACAGGTGCCTGTCGTCGACGCGGTACATCTCGCGTACCTTCCCGCGATGGACTAGCTCAAGCTCGCTCACGTTGCCTCTCTTGTCATCGTCTCGCCTGTCATCGTTCGGCGCCACACGCCGCTCGGCTCACAGCACCTCGCCTGGCTCGTAGTCGACGGCTGCGCCATACCGCTCGGCCACCTTGCCAGCGGCGGCCACGAACTCGTCGACCTGATCCGCAGCCCGGCCGCTGAACGACGCCGGATCCGCAAGCGCTGCCGCGACGTCGTCGTCACTGAGCTGCAGCTCGGGATCGGCCACGATGCGAGCCGCGAGGTCGTTGCGGTCGACGGTGCCCTCGCGCAATGCCAGCACCGCGGCGGTCGCATGGGCACCGATGCGCTCGTGCGCCTCCTCGCGGCCGACACCCGCTGCCACGGCGGCGGCGAGCAGGCGAGTGGTGGCCAGAAACGGCAAGTACGCGGCCAGTTCGGCTTCGACCCGAGCCGGGAAGACGGCGAAGCCGTCCAGGACGCTGAAGGCAGTCTCCAGCGCTCCGTCAAGTGCGAAGAAAGCATCGGGGAGCACGATGCGGCGCACCACTGAGCAGCTCACATCCCCCTCGTCCCATTGGTCGCCGGCGAGCTGCGACGCCATCGTGAGGTGTCCGCGCAGGACGGTCACGAGGCCAGTGATTCGCTCGCACGAGCGGGTGTTCATCTTGTGGGGCATGGCAGACGAACCGACTTGGCCGGCAGTGAAACCCTCGGTGACCAGTTCCTGACCGGCGCCGAGACGCACGCTGAGTGCCAAGTTGCCGAGCGGTGCCGCGGCGCCGACCAGCACCGCGACGACGTCGAGATCGAGTGAGCGGGGATAGATCTGCCCAGCCGAACCGAGCACCCGGGCGAAGCCCAGCTCGGCGGCGAGGCGCCGCTCCAGGCGATCCACCACCGCCGGGTCGCCGCCCAACAGCTCCAGCATGTCCTGCTGGGTGCCAACTGGTCCGCGTATCCCTCGCATCGGGTAGCGCGCCACGAGTTCTTCGATGCGCTCGAGCGACACGAGTGCCTCGGTGCCGATCGTGGCCCAGCGCTTGCCCAGCGTGGTTGCCTGTGCAGGCACATTGTGCGTGCGCGCGGTCATCACGAGGTCGCGGTGAGAGCTCGCCAACGCGGCGATGCGCACGATGAAGGCAGCCATGCGTTGGGCGACCAGGCCCAACGCTGCGGCAACCTGGCACTGCTCGACGTTCTCGGTGACGTCGCGCGAGGTCATCGCGCGATGGATCTGCTCGTAGCCGGCAAGTGCGCAGAACTCCTCGATACGGGCCTTTACGTCGTGGCGCGTGATCCGTTCCCGCTCGGTGATCGAGTCGAGGTCGACTGCCTCGACGGCATTTCGGTACGCCTCCAGCGCTCCTTCCGGCACGTCGACGCCCGCATCGCGCTGCGCCTCGAGCACCGCAATCCACAACCGCCGCTCGAGGATGACCTTGTGGCGAGGCGACCACAGCTCGGCCATCTCCGCCGACGCGTAGCGCGACGCCAGAACGTTGGGCACGACCTCGGGGCTCACGCCAGTCTCACCGTGACCCAGCCTCACCGTTACGCAG
Organism: Microthrixaceae bacterium; assembly: GCA_011523825.1. GTDB lineage: Bacteria > Actinomycetota > Acidimicrobiia > Acidimicrobiales > Poriferisodalaceae > Poriferisodalis. The sequence goes on along the minus strand of WTFX01000026.1, from coordinate 146,635 downwards.
CCTCACCGGGCGCCACCGGCGCGGAACTCGTCCAGGCGGGCAGCGAGCCCCGCATCTGTCACCGCCAGCATCTCCACAACGAGCACAGCCGCATTTGCCGAGCCGTTCACGGCAACGGTGGCAACCGGGATGCCCTTCGGCATCTGCACCGTCGACAGCAACGCATCGAGGCCATCGGCGAGGCCGCCGCTGAGCGGCACGCCGATCACCGGCAGGGTGGTGTGCGCAGCCACTACGCCGGCCAGGTGCGCCGCCATGCCTGCCCCGCAGATGACCGCGGCGAATCCGGCGTCGCGTGCTCCGGTCGCGAACGACGCCACCGCTGCAGGTGTGCGATGGGCGCTCATCACCTCGGTCACGTGCTCGACGTCGAACCTGTCGAGCATCTCGGCGGCGGGCGCCATCTTCGACGCATCGTTCGGCGAGCCCATCAAGATCGCGACCTTCATAGATGTATTCCCCTGTCACGCATCGACGTACCGTCTGAGTCTCGCCTCCCGGAGTCGGTGACGGGGCGATGTCCGAAGCACCCGCGGGCGCCCAGCGCCGCTCTCATCGGCGGAGCGCGGCGGCGGCTGCAGCCTCGGCCGCCGCGATGTCGGTGCGGTAGGTCATGCCCGGCCAGCTGAGCTGCCGCACGGCGTCGTAGGCGCGGTCGCGTGCCACTGAGACATCGGGCCCGCGGCCGCACACATTCAGCACCCGGCCGCCCCCGGTCACCAGCGATTCGGATGGAGTCTCCCGCCCGTCGCCGGCCCCGACGCCCGCGCAGAACACGGTGACGCCGGGAACTTCTCGCGCACGCTCGAGGCCCGCGATGACGTCACCGCTGCGCGGCGCTGCCGGGTAGCCCTCGGCGGCGCAGACGACGCAGACCATGGCATCGTCGGAGACGACGACCTCGTCGATCAGCTCACCCGCTGCGGCACCTGCCAAGAGCCGCGCGAGATCGTTCTCGACACGCGGCAGCGTGACCTGGGCCTCGGGATCGCCGAAGCGGACGTTGAACTCCAGCAGGCGGGGGCCGTCGGGCGTCAGCATGAAACCCGCATACAGCACGCCGCGGTAGTCGACGCCTCGCCGGATCAACTCGGTCAGCGTCGGCTCGAATGCCAGCGCGGCCAGTTCGACGCAGGCAGCCCGGTCGACATCGGCCAGCGGCGACACGCAGCCCATGCCGCCGGTGTTCGGCCCCGTGTCGCCGTCGCCGATGCGCTTGTGGTCGCGCACCGCCGTGGGCAGCAGCACAGCGCGACGGCCATCACAGAGCGCGAACAGCGACACTTCGGGGCCGCGCATTCCCTCTTCGATCACGATGCGGCGGCCGGCATCCCCGAACGCGGTGCCGTCCAGCTTGGCGTCGACGTCAGCATGAGCTTCGGCCAGCTCGTCGGTGACCAGCACGCCCTTGCCGGCAGCGAGCCCGCTGGTCTTGACGACATAGGGCGGCGGCAGCGTCTCCAGGTAGGCGTGCGCTGCACGGCGGCCTGCGGGGTCACCGTCAAATGCGGCGTAGGCCGCCGTGGGCACACCGGCGGCGCTGACGACTTCCTTCATCCACGCCTTGGAGCCCTCCAGCGCTGCACCGTCGGCGCCTGGCCCAAAGACAAGCCGGCCGCTCGCCCGCAGGCGATCCGCCAGGCCGTCAGCCAGCGGTCCCTCCGGGCCGATGACGTACAGGTCTGCGTCGATCTCGCCTGGAGCAGCGGAGGTGCTGCCGTCGATGCCAGGGTTGCCCGGCGTGACGACGACATCGGCGGTTCGTGCGAGAGCGCTCGCAAACGCATGCTCACGCCCGCCCTGGCCCACCACACAGACCTTCATGGACGCTCCAGTGTCACGCTGCACTGGGCCCAAACTTCGCAGCTCACGCTGCGAAGCGGATGTACTGCTCACGGCCGGGGCCGACGCAGACATAGCGGATCGGCAGGCCGAGCTGGCGTTCGAGAAAGGCGATGTAATCCACCGCCTGGCGGGGCAGCTGCCAGCGTTCGGTGACCTTGTCGAGCGGGGTCTTCCAGCCGGGCAGCGTTGCGTAGACCGGCTGCGCCCGGTCGCACAGCGAGCGCAGGTGCGGCAGGTAGTCGTAGCGGCGGCCATCCACCTCGTAGGCCACGCACACCTTGATGGTGTCGAGCTCGTCGAGCACGTCGAGCTTGGTGAGCGCGACCTCGGTGCAGGCATTGAGACGGGCGGCTTGGCGGCCCATCACCGCGTCGAACCAGCCGCAGCGGCGCCGCCGGCCGGTGTTCGTGCCGAATTCGGCACCGCGCCTCACCAACTCGTCGCCGACCTCGTCGTTCAGTTCGGTCACGAACGGCCCTGAGCCGACCCGGGTGGTGTACGCCTTCGCAATGCCGATGACCTGATCGACGGCGCCGGGGCCGATGCCCGAGCCGACCAGAGCGAAGCCTGCAACCGGGTTGGAAGAGGTGACGAAGGGGTACGTGCCGTGGTCGAGGTCGAGGAAGGTGGCCTGGGCACCTTCGAACAGCACGCGCTCGCCCGCATGCAGCGCCTCGTGGAGCCACCCCACGGTGTCAGCCACCAGCGGCGCCAGCCGCGGCGCAACCTCGGTGATGAGCTGGTCGGCCAGCTCGTCGGGATCGACGCCAGGATGTTCGTACACCCGTTGCAGGTAGGCGTTGCGGTCGGCCAGCACGCTCAGCAACCGGGAGCGTAGCGTCATCGGCTCGAGCAGATCCTCGACGCGCAATCCGACTCGTGCCGCCTTGTCGGCGTACGCCGGCCCGATGCCGCGCTTGGTGGTGCCGAGCTTCGCATCGCCGCGCTGCGCCTCGGCGAGCTCGTCGGCGATCTGGTGGTACGGCAGCACGAGATGCGCCGCCGGGCTGAGCATCAGCCGGCCGCAGTCGACACCCCGGCTTTGCAGCATGTCGATCTCGTCGATCAGCACCCACGGGTTGATCACGACGCCATTGCCGATGATCGGCGTCACGTGCTCGTACAGCACCCCGCTGGGAATGAGCTGCAGAGCGAATGCCTCGCCGTCGACGACGATTCTGTGCCCCGCGTTGTGGCCGCCCTGATAGCGGACGACGTGCTGGCATTCCTTTGCGACGACATCGACGATGCGGCCCTTGCCCTCATCGCCCCATTGCATTCCTACGACGATCGAGCCGGGCATGACTCAGCTGATCGCCAGCCGGCAGGATGCCTTGGTCGTCACCAAATCAGTCTAGGGAGAGACCCCTTCGGGACCGCCGGATTTCCGGTGATGCGGCCGGACGGAAGGCCGCTCACGAGGCTTCTGAGAGCGGCGCAAAGTCGCCGGACTGCTTGGGTGCGGTGCGCGCCGCCGGCGGCGTCGTATTGAGGCCGAACGAACCGTCGACGTTGTCCACGGTCACGGCGTCGCCATCGGCGAACGTGCCGTCGAGCAGACCGGAGGCCAGCGGATCGGTCAGCTCACGCTGGATCAGGCGCCGGAGCGGTCGAGCGCCGTAGGCGGGGTCATAGCCGCGGTTGGCGAGCAGCTCTGCTGCTCCGGAGGTCACCTCCAGCGTGATCTCACGATCGGCAAGACGGTTGCGCAAGATCTCCAGCTGCCGCTCGGCAATTGCAGCCACGTCGCTGCGGCTGAGGGCGTCAAATTGCAGGATCTCGTCGACACGGTTGATGAACTCCGGTGCGAAGAACTCCGCTGGGTCCACCGCCAGGTTCGACGTCATGATGAGCACGACGTTGGAGAAGTCGACCGTGCGCCCCTGACCGTCCGTCAACCGCCCGTCGTCAAGCACCTGCAGCAGCACGTTGAACACGTCAGTGTGTGCTTTCTCGATCTCATCGAGCAGGACGACTGAGTACGGCCGGCGGCGGACTGCCTCGGTCAGCTGACCGCCGTCGTCATGGCCGATGTACCCGGGAGGTGCGCCGATGAGCCGGCTGACCGAATGCCGTTCCAGATACTCCGACATGTCGATGCGAACCATGGCTCGCTCGTCGTCGAACAGCGCTTCGGCCAACGCACGTGCCAGCTCGGTCTTGCCGACACCGGTCGGGCCCAGGAACAGGAAACTCCCGATGGGCCGATCCGGCTCGCTCAGCCCGGCGCGGCTGCGCCGGATGGCATTGGCGACAGCGGCAACGGCATGTTGCTGACCGACGACCCGTGTCGCCAGTGTTTCCTCGAGGTGCACCAGCTTGTGCACTTCTCCTTCGAGCAGCCGGCTCGTGGCGATGCCCGTCCAGCGCGACACCACCTCGGCGATGTCATGTGCGTCCACCTCTTCTCGCAGGATCCGCTTGCCTGCTTGCAGCCGTGCCAGCTCGGCGGCTGCCTCATCGAGCCGTCGGTGCACCTCGGGCAATCGACCGAAGCGGATCTCCGCGGCTCGCTCAAGATCCGTCTCCCGTTCGACCGCGGCGGCCAGCGTCTCAGCTTCAGACTTCAGCGCCCGGATCCGATCGATCGCCGCCTTCTCCGCCTGCCAGTGCGCCTTGAGCCCGCCGACGCGCTCGCGCTCAGACGCCAACTCCTCCGCGATTGCGGCGCGTCGCTGGTGTTCGTGCCCCTGGCTCCCGGAGGAACTGCTGCTGGACCCATTCGGTGATCCATTCGACGCTTCTTCGCCGCTCAGCGCCAGCTCCTCGATCTCAAGCTGGCGGATGCGCCGTTCGCACACATCGATCTCGAGCGGCACCGAGTCGATCTCGATCCGCAGGCGGCTGGCAGCCTCGTCCATCAGATCGATGGCCTTGTCCGGCAGGAAACGCTCTCGCAGGTATCGATCCGACAGGGTGACCGCGGCGACCAGCGCTGCGTCGGTGATGCGCACGCCGTGGTGGACCTCGTAGCGCTCCTTCAGGCCGCGCAGGATGGCCACCGCATCGGTGACCGATGGCTCGCCCACATAGACGGGCGCGAAACGCCGTTCGAGCGCAGCGTCGTCTTCGATATGCCGGCGATACTCGTCGAGCGTCGTCGCGCCCACAAGTCGAAGCTGCCCGCGCGCCAGCATCGGCTTGAGCATGTTGGCGGCGTCGAGTGAGCTGTCGCCGCCCGCGCCCGCACCGACCAGCGTGTGCACCTCGTCCAGGAAGGTGATGATCTCGCCGTCGGATTCGGCGATCTCGCCCAGTACCGCTTCGAGCCGCTCCTCGAACTCGCCCCGGTACTTGGCTCCTGCCACCATGGCAGCCAGGTCCAGCGCAACGACACGCTTGTCGCGCAGACCGTCGGGAACATCACCCTCGGCGATGCGGCGGGCCAGACCTTCGACGATCGCAGTCTTCCCCACGCCTGGCTCGCCGATCAGGACAGGGTTGTTCTTGGTGCGCCTTGACAGCACCTGGATGATCCGGCGGATCTCGTCATCGCGGCCGATGACGGGATCGAGCTGGTCATCGCGAGCCTCGGCCGTGAGATCGCGACCGAATCGCTCGAGTGCGTCATAGGAATTCTCCGGAGTCGGCGACGTGACCCGCGTGCTGCCGCGCAGCTCGCCGACCAGAGCCGCCAGCGCGTCACGGTCGGCGCCGAGGTCGTCAGCGAGCGCCAGCAACAGGTGCTCGGTGGACAGGTAGTCGTCGCCCATCTGGGTGCGCTCCGCGTCCGCCGCCTGCAGCGCTTCGGCCAGCTCATGGGCGAGCCCGGGCTGTGGCTGAGTTTGCGTGCTGAAGCCGCGCGGCAGCCGCCCGAGGGCCTCCAGTGCGCGCGCACGCACGGCAGCCGGCTCGATGCCAGCGCGTGTGAGCACGGGAAGCACCAAGCCCTCTGGCTGAGAGACAAGCGCCGCCAGCAGGTGCGCCCGGGTGATCTCGGGATGACCCTGGCTCTGCGCGGCGGACGCCGCCGATGCCAGCGCCTCCTGGCACTTGTGGGTCAGTGGGCTGGACAGCAGCGGACGGCTGCGAGGATCTGCGTCGTTGTTCATGATGTCAAGTTTAGCAGAAAACTTGACAATAGATGACTTAGATTTATTGATTCGAGAATAGTCGGGCGGGCGGCTCAGCCTTGCGGATTCGGCCTTGCTCCGGGCCCCGCGCCCGGACGCCGGATGAGATCGGTCTGCGGCAGCGGCACCAAGTCGCGCCGGTACTGCCGGTGCGTCTCAGCCACCAGGTTGGCTGCATCGGCTTGCACGTCGGCCAACTTGCGCTCGAGTGCCGCCACGCGTTCCTCCAGCTCCATCACCCGCTTGACGCCTGCCAGATTGAGGCCCTCGCTGGTGAGCTGGCTGATGCGGTTGAGCATGGCGATGTCGCGGTCGCTGTAGCGGCGGCTGCCGCCGGAGGTGCGTGCGGGAGCCAGCAAGCCCTTGCGCTCATAGATCCGCAGCGTTTGAGCATGCACGCCGGCGAGCTCGGCCGCCACCGAGATGACATAGAGCGCCCGGTTGCGCTCGGACGCAGATGGCGTTCGCCTTGGTTGTTCGCTCATGACGGTGTTCCTCGGTTCGTCCCCTGATTGCTATCGCTGTGCTCCTGCGGTGTCGGCGAATGTCGCCGGTTCCGGATCGGCCTCACGCTGGCGGCGGCCCGTCCCACCCTCGAAGTCGGTGACGTCGCGCAACGCCTCGATCGCTGCCCGCTCCGCCGATGACAGCTTCGTCGGCACAACGATGTCGACGCTCACCAGCAGATCGCCAGTGCCGCGGCGGGTGGTGACGCCGCGGCCACGCACCCGGAAGGTCTTGCCCGACGGGGTTCCCTGTGGGATGCGCAGTGTCACCGAACTCCCGTCGAAGTCCAGCACCTTGACATCGGCCCCGAAGACGGCCTCGGGAAAGGTGATCGGCACGCTGACGGTGAGGTTGCGACCGTCACGGCCGAAATCGGCATCCGGTGCCACGTCGACCAGTACGAACAGATCGCCATTGGGTCCTCCGCCCGATCCCGGCGAACCCTTGCCCGCAAGCCTGATCCGCCCGCCGTCGTCGACCCCGGCGGGAATGCGCACCTTGACCCTCCGCATCCCGCCCGTCGATGCGTCGGGCACGGCCACCTCCGTGACCGCTCCGGAGACCGCATCGCGAAATGAGATACCAAGCCGGGCTTCGAGATCATGGCCGCGCATCGGCATGGGCCCGCTGCGGCCGGCCCGCCCCCGGGCGTCACCGAAGAGGCTGCCGAAGATGCCGCCCAGGTCGCCGAGATCCTCGACGCGGATGCTGAAGCCGCCCGGGCCCGACGCGAATCCGCCCGTCTGCGGGCCGAAGCCGGCGGGCCCCAAGCGGCGCGCCTCGTCATACGCCGCGCGCTTTTCGGAGTCGCCGATGACGTCGTACGCCGCAGAGATTTGCTTGAAACGTTCCTCATCGCCGGCGCTCGAATCCGGATGGTGCTTGCGCGCGAGCTTCCGGTACGCCTTGGTGATGTCCTTGTCCGACGCGTCGGGTGAGACACCCAACGCCGCGTAGTAGTCGGTTTCGAACCACTCGCGTCGCGGGTCCATCGGTGCCCCTACCCCGCGCTCACCTGGACCATGGCAGCACGCAGCACACGGCCGTCGAAACGGAATCCGCTGCGCAACTCCGCGGTCACGACCTGACGGCCGTCATCGGGTGCTTCCTCGATCGTCACCGCCTCGTGCTGGGTGGGGTCGAACGGCTCCCCGACGGAGTCGATTCGCTCGAGCCCCGCCTTGCCCAGGGCGACCATGAGCGACTGGCCCACGGCGGCCACTTCGCTGTGTCCCTGGGCAGTGGCGGCGTCGCACCCATCAAGCACCGGCAGCAGCGACTCGACCAAGCGGCTGACGCCGGCGGACACCTGCTGGCGGCGCTCGGCTTCGACTCGCTTCCGGTAGTTCTGGAACTCGGCCCGTTGACGCTGCAGCTGGTCCAGATAGTCGTCGCGTTCGGCCGTCACGGCATCGAGCTGCGACTGCAGCTCAGCCCGCTCCACCAGATCATCGGGAGCCGGGTCGTCGGGAGCTGGCGGACTCTCGCCGACTGCTTCCGCAGCCGCTGCATCGAGCTCGGTCTCGGTGTCGCTCACTTCTCCTCGTCCACGATCTCCGCGTCGACGACATCGTCGTCAGCACTGGCGCCCTCGGCATCCGCTGCGGTGTTCGCGGCCGCAGACTCGTACAGCTTCTGGCTGAACGCGCTGCTGGCGGCGGCAAGCGCCTCGGTGGCCGAGCGGATGGCGTCGAGATCGTCGCTCTCGAGTGCCTCGCTCGCAGCAGCCACCGCAGACTCCACGGGCTCCTTGTCGTCGGCCGAGACGTTGTCGCCCTGCTCATCGAGCAGCTTGCGGGTCTGGTACACGAGCGTGTCCGCGTTGTTGCGGATCTCGGCCTCTTCGCGCCGGCGGGCATCCTCTGCGGCGTGCGCCTCAGCATCGGACACCATGCGCTCGATCTCCTCGGGAGACATCGCCGATTGCCCGGTGATGGTGATCGACTGCTCCTTGCTCGTCGCGCTGTCCTTCGCGGACACGTGGACGATGCCGTTCGCATCGATGTCGAACGCCACTTCGATCTGCGGGACGCCGCGCGGCGCCGGCGGCAGGCCGACCAGCTGGAACTTGCCCAGCGTCTTGTTGCCGGCCGCCATTTCCCGCTCGCCCTGCAGCACGTGGATCTCCACTGACGGCTGACCGTCCTCAGCAGTGGTGAACATCTCCGACCGGCGCGTCGGGATCGTGGTGTTGCGATCGATGAGGCGCGTCATCACGCCGCCCTTGGTCTCGATGCCCAAGCTGAGCGGTGTGACGTCCAGCAGCAACACATCGGTGACGTCGCCCTTGAGCACGCCGGCCTGGATGGCGGCACCCACCGAGACCACCTCGTCGGGATTCACGCCCTTGTGAGGCTCACGGCCCGTGAGCTCGGTCACCAGCTTCTGCACGGCCGGCATGCGCGTGGAGCCGCCCACCAGGATCACGTGATCGATGTCGACTTTCGCCAGGCCCGCGTCGTTGATGGCCTGTTCGAAGGGAGACCTGCAGCGCTTCAGCAGGTCGAACGTCAGCTCCTCGAACTTGGACCGGCTCAGCTCATAGTCGAGGTGGAGAGGACCGCTGTCGGTTGCCGTGATGAACGGCAGGTTGATCTGGGTGGTCTGCTTGGACGACAGGTCCTTTTTGGCCTGCTCGGCCGCCTCCCGCAAACGCTGGCAGGCCATCGCATCGGTGCTCAGGTCGACTCCATGGTCGCCCTTGAACGACGCCACCAGCCACGCGACGACCGCCGCGTCCCAGTCGTCACCGCCGAGGTGGGTGTCGCCGGCGGTGGACTTCACCTCGAAGACGCCGTCGCCGATCTCGAGCACTGACACGTCGAAGGTGCCGCCGCCGAGGTCGAACACCAGGATCGTCTGGTCTTCGGTTTCCTTGTCGAGGCCGTACGCCAGCGCAGCGGCCGTGGGCTCGTTGATGATGCGCAGCACCTCAAGGCCGGCGATCTTGCCCGCCTCGGTTGTGGCAGTCCGCTGTGCGTCGTCGAAGTACGCCGGCACGGTGATGACCGCCTCCGTCACCGTGTCGCCGAGGTACTGCTCGGCGTCGAGCTTCAGCTTCTGCAGCACTCGAGCCGAAATCTCCTGCGGCGTGTAGTTCTTGTCGTCGATGGACTTGCCCCAGGTGGTGCCCATGTGCCGCTTGACCGAGGCAATGGTCCGGTCGGGATTGGTGACCGCCTGCCGCTTGGCGACCTCGCCGGTCAACACCTCGCCGTTGCGGGCGAAGGCCACCACCGACGGGGTTGTGCGGTCGCCTTCGGCGTTGGCAATGACGGCGGGCTCGCCGCCCTCCATCGCAGCCACCACCGAGTTCGTGGTTCCGAGGTCAATTCCGACAGCCTTGGGCATCGCTGTGCCTTTCCTTGCGGGGCATCCCAGCCCGAACCGGCCAAGAATGCGGATTGGTAGTAGATATAAGCATATAAGTTGAGTGCATTGTTAGCAACTTCTCTAAGTGATGCTACCGGCGACGGCGCCGAAAGAGCGTCCTGCCGCCCTTCGCCGCGGGCTACCGTGCACGCCCATGTCACCGGCCAGCGAGTCGCACACCCTCGTGCTCCTGCGCCACGGCCAGAGCGCCTGGAATCTCGAGAACCGCTTCACCGGCTGGTGGGACGTCGGCCTGACTGAAGACGGGCAGGCGGAAGCCCAAGCCGCCGGCGACGCCCTCCTAGCGGCGGGCATCGAACCCGACGTCGTGCACACCTCGCTCCTTCGGCGTGCCATCCAGACCGCCAACACGACGCTTGACGCGATGGGCCGAAGCTGGCTGCCGGTACGGCGGCACTGGCGTCTCAACGAACGGCACTACGGAGCGCTCACCGGTCTGAACAAGGCCGAGATGGCCGAACGGCACGGCGCCGACCAGGTCCATCTCTGGCGTCGCAGCTATGACGTACCGCCCCCGCCGATGCCCCCTGATCATGAGTTCGACGTCGCCGGCGATCCACGCTATGCCGACCTCGCAGCGGGCACCGTGCCCCGCACTGAGTGTCTCGCCGACGTCGTGACGAGGCTGCTGCCCTACTGGGATGACGGCATAGCGCCCCATCTTCAGTCGGGGTGCACCGTCCTGGTTGCGGCTCACGGCAACAGCCTGCGCGCGCTCGTGAAGCATCTGGACGGCATCGGCGACAGCGAGATCGCCGAGCTCAACATCCCCACCGGGATACCGCTCGTCTACGAGCTCGACAGCAACTTGCGAGTCGCCGCGCAGTGCCCAGTGGAGGACCGCTACCTCCGCTGAGCAGCGCCTAGAGGGCGTCGATGCCGCGCTCGCCGGTGCGGATGCGCACAACGCTGTTGACGGAGGTGACCCACACCTTGCCGTCGCCGATGCGCTCGGTACGGGTGGATTCGACAATGGCATCCACCACCCGCTCAGCCAGCTCGGTCGCGACCAGCACCTCGATGCGGACTTTCGGAATGAAGTCCACGTGGTACTCGGTGCCCCGGTAGGTCTCGGTGTGGCCGCCCTGACGGCCGAATCCCCGTACCTCCGACGCGGTCAGCCCGGTGATGTCGAGATCCCGCAGCGCCTCCAGCACCATCTCGAGTCGGTGTGGCTTGATGACCGCTGTCACCATTGCAACTGACGCCTCAACCATTGCGCCCTCCCGACTCAGCCTCCTTAGCGTCGCACGCCGTCGGGCCGATTGCACGCAACTTGCCCGCTGAATGGGCGGCGGGCGCTAGTCTCTGGCGCGTCTTGGGGGCCGGGCGCATGCTACGGTCCGGCGCTTGTGGGCCAGCCAGCCCCGGCGCAATAGGCCACGGCGGCAAGGAGCGGGATATGTCGGTAGCGAATCGTGCGGAGAGTCTTCGTGAAGTTGATCTGTTCTCCGACTGCAGCAAGAAGGAACTCCAGCACATCGCGCGCAAGGCCGAGCAGGTCGATTTCACGGCCGGCGACAACATCGTGGAGGAGGGCAGCGGCGGTGCGATGGCCGGCTACGCCTTCGTGATCGTGCACGGCACAGCGGTCGTCCGGCGCAACGGGCGCAAGGTCGCCGAGATCGGGCCGGGCGAGTCCATCGGCGAGATGGCGCTCTTCGACGACGGCCCGCGCACCGCGTCGGTGGTGGCTGCCACCGACATGGAGACGATCATGCTGTCGCGGCGGGAGCTGAAAGGCATCATCGACAGCACCCCGTCGGTGGCCCACAAGCTGCTGTCTGAGCTGGCCGGTCGCCTGCGCAAGGCGAATCGCAAGCTCTACGGCTGAATCACTCACCGCCCCGTCACGGCATCGTGAGCCTGCGGGCGCCGCTGGCGTTCGAGGCTCCCAGCCATCGCGGGGACGTCAGCTAACTTCGCCAGCGTGAGCAAGCCGCCTCTGCGACCGCACCAACTCGTTCTGGGCATCGGTATCGCGTTCGCGGCGATCACCGCTGCCTCGGGCATTGCGGCGGCCGCTTTCGGTTTCCACGAAGACACCGACGCCGCGCATCGCGAGGTGTTCGGCAATGTTCCTGGCGGCGTCAAGTTCGCGTTCTACGCCTTGACGTGCGTGCTGATCGTCTACGGGGCATGGAACTTCGCGCAGCGCACGCGCAACTGGCAGCGGGGCGCGCCCGATCGGCGCTCCACCACGGCCTCCAACGCCCGCCGGCGGCTGCACGACTACCGCGGCGGCGTGCTCATGCAGACGCTGCTGCGCGACCCGGCCGCAGGCGTGATGCACGCGCTGCTCTATTACGGCTTCCTGGTGCTGCTGGCCGTCACCACCACGCTCGAGATCAACCACCAGCTGCCGACGGCTGCGAAGTTCCTCGTCGGCCCCACCTACCAGGGCTTCAGCTTCGTCGGCGATCTGGCGGGGGCGATCTTCCTGGTCGGAGCGGTGTGGGCAATCGTGCGCCGGTATGCCGCGCGCCCGTACCGCATTCGGATCAAGTCGCGACCCGAGCACATGGTGATCCTGATCGTGCTCGCCGCCCTCGGCGCCACCGGCTTCGTGGCCGAGGCCATGCGCATTGTCATCGACGGCCGGCCCGCATACGAGCAGTGGTCGTTCATCGGCTACCCGCTGTCGGCTGCGTTCGACGGTCTTGCCAACATCCGCGGCTGGCACCAGGTGTGGTGGATCGCCCACGTGGGTTGCTTCATGGCCTTCCTGGTGATGCTGCCCATCACCATGCTGCGGCACATGTTCACCTCGCCGCTCAACATGTACCTGCGCGACCGCGAGCGGCCCAAGGGCGCCATGCGGATGGTGCCCGACCTGATGGAGGCCGACGACATCGAGACCATCGGCGTGTCGGTGGTGAACGAGTTCACCTGGAAGCAGCTGCTCGACACCGACGCCTGCACGATGTGCGGCCGCTGCACCGCGGTGTGTCCGGCCCACGCCACGGGCAAGCCGCTCGATCCCCGCGAGATCGTGCTGAAGACCGGCGAGATCATGGCGGCAACCGGGGAGCACGGCGGCGTGACGCCGCCGATCGGCACCGACGCCGAGATCACTGTGGCGGCGGACTCGGTGTTCGAGCGGATCACTCATGAAGAACTCTGGGCATGCACGACCTGCAAGGCGTGCGACGAGAATTGCCCGGTCAACATCGAGATCCTCGACAAGATCCTCGACATGCGCCGCTACCTGACCTTGATGGAGAGCGAGTTTCCCGCCGAGCTGGGCGGCGCGTTCCGGGGCATGGAGAACAACGCCAACCCCTGGAATCTCAACAACGGCGAACGGGCCGACTGGGCCGACGGCCTCGACGTCGACGTGGTCGACGCCGACGACCCGTTCGACCACGAGTACCTCTACTGGGTGGGCTGCGCGGGATCGTTCGACGACAAGAACCGCCGGGTCTCGGTGGCCACGGCGAAGCTGCTGCGGCGCGCCGGTGTCGACTTCGCCATCCTGGGCCCAGGCGAGAACTGCACGGGCGACAGTGCTCGCCGCTCGGGCAACGAGTACCTGTTCCAGATGCTCGCCGCGGAGAACATCGCTGCGCTCAACGGCATGGGCGTCCGCAAGATCATCACCCAGTGCCCGCACTGCTTCAACACGCTGCGCAACGAGTACCCGCAGTACGGCGGGAACTGGGAGGTCATTCACCACGCGCAGTTCCTCGAACAGCTCGTGGCCGACGGGCGCCTGGATCTGTCAGAAGCGCGGCTGGACGAGCGGGTCGTCTACCACGACTCGTGCTACCTGGGCCGCCACAACGACGTGTACCTGGCGCCTCGCAATGTGATCGGCAGCCTGGGCGGCGTGGAGATCGTGGAGGCTCCCCGTAACGGCACCAAGGGCATGTGCTGCGGGGCGGGCGGTGCACGCATGTGGATGGAGGAGACGCTCGGCACAAAGGTGAACGACGAGCGCTCTCGGGAGCTCCTCGACACCGGCGCCGACCGCATTGCCACGGCGTGCCCGTTCTGCTTCATCATGATCGACGACGGCGTGAAGGGTCACGGCGTGGAGGACGACGAGGTCAAGGTCGCCGACATCTCCATCCACCTCATCGACGCCCTCGAAGCCGCCGACGACTGACCGCCGGCACCTGAGTCAGTCTGAGCTGTTCGCTTCTCAGCGGCTGTATTCGAAGACGACGTTGCCGGCTGCGGCGGCGGGGTCGGCTGGATCGAGATGCTGGTAAACCGCGATGCGAGCGGCGCCGCAGTCGCCGAAGGCGTCGCAGGCGAGCATGCCGGTGAGGCCGCCGTAGCCCTCGATTGCCGAGAGGTGGTCTCGTAGCGCCATCCGGTCGATGACGAGAACCCCGTCGTCGAGGCGTGAGGTGCTCTCGATCGCATCGAGCAGCAGCGTCGCGGCGTCGTACGCCTGCGGCCAGAAGGACCCGGCGGACACTTCGCCGATGTCGGCGGTCATGCGGTTCAGCACATCGGCCACGCCGCGACCGGTGGACTCGTTGATGTCGTCACCGTGACGGGCATCGCGACCGGCGAGGTACAGGCCAGCGGATCGCGGTTCGCCCAAGTACGCATCACCGAAGAAATCCGAGGTGATCACCGTCGCCACAGCTTCGCCAAGGGCGTCGGCGGGGCGGTGCTGCAGGACCTCGCTGGCTTCGTCCGGGAACAGCGTGATGAGCACCGCCTCGGGTTCGCCCTCGGCGACGGAATTCCAGGTCGCAGCGTGGCTGGCAGCCTGGCGATGAATGCTCACCGACGCGGTGACCGTGCCACCGAGCTCGGTGAATGCATCGGCGAACGCCGTCGCAAGCCCTTCGGTGTAGGGGTCGCCGTCATGGATTGCCGCCGCCCGGCGAAGGCCCAGTTCGAGGAACAAGAAATCTGCCACGGCTCTGCCGACGTGCAGATCGTTGTGAGCCGTGCGGTAGTAGCCAACTTGGCGATGCTCGCCTGCGTTGCCGGCCAAGTCGGAGGTCAGCCCGGGCGCGGTGTTCGACGGCGAGATCATCACCAAGCCCGCCCCGGTCAGCAGCGGCGCGGCCGCGATGGCGGCGACTGAACACTGTGTCCCGATCACGCCAACCACCGCCTCGGTTCGCAGCACGGCGCGGGCTGCCCGCCGACCGCCCGCATCCGAGCATTCACCGTCGAGCCCGGCGCTCACCTCCACGTCAAACTGCCCGTGCAGCGGGCCGTAGTCATCCACTGCCATGCGGACCGCGAGATACACGGGCGATTCGGTGTCCGGCGAACCGCCGAGCGCGCTGATCGAGCGAATCTGCACGGCCTCATCACCCGCCACTCGCACCTCGCTCAGCGGGCCGGTCGATCTGTACTCATCGGTCACTGCATCGGTGCCGTTCGAGCACGCTGCCGCCAGCACGGCGGCCGCGACCAGACCGAGCGGTCGCGCGATGGCCGCAGCGCTCTTCACAGCATGCGCCGGGAGCGGAAGTTCTCGTGGTAGCGGCTGGGTGTGGGACCGCGCTGACCCCGGTACTTGGATCCCAGCAGTTCCGCGCCGTAGGGGTGCTCGGCCGGCGTGGTCATCTCCATGAAGCTGATCTGGCAGATCTTCATGCTCGGGTACAGCGTGATCGGCAGGTTCGCCACGTTGGACAGCTCGAGCGTCAGGTAGCCGTCCCAGCCGGGATCCACGAAACCGGCCGTCGTATGGATGAGCAGGCCGAGACGTCCGAGCGACGACTTGCCCTCGATGCGCCCGACAAGATCGTCGGGAACTGCCACGCGTTCGAGCGTGGAGCCCAGCGCGAACTCGCCCGGGTGCAGGATGAACGCGTCGCCCGCGGCGACCTCGACCTCCTCGGTCAGGTCGGTCTGGTCCTCGATGACGTCGATGACCCGGCGGGTGTGGTTGCGGAAGACCCGGAAGGTGGCATCCAACCGCAGATCCACCGACGAGGGCTGCACGGCTGCATCGCCCAGGGGTTCGATAACGATGCGGCCCTTCTCGAGCGCTTCACGGATGCTTCGGTCCGACAGGATCACCTCGACTCCCTTCCATCTGAATAGGCTCCGGCCTCATTCCGCGGGTGTAGTTCAATGGCAGAACTTCAGCTTCCCAAGCTGATAACGGGGGTTCGATTCCCCTCACCCGCTCCCCTCACCCCGCCAGCAGCGTCGCGAGCGCCCAGATCGCCGCGACGAGTCCCACGAGTGCGAGCGGCACCGCACGTCGTGCCGGCGCTCGCACCGGCGCTCCCCCGTCGGCGGCACGCCGTGGGCGCACCATGGCCGCGAGGTTGCCCACCAGCAGCGCGCCGCCCACTGCCAACACGAGGTACGGGATGAGATCGTCGCCGAGGAACATCGTGCCGCCGTCGGCGGCCAGTATCCCAGCGGAGCCTGCAATGAGAATCTCGACCATCGGTTACTCGTGGGCCATGTCGGCGAAGAGCGTGTACTGCGGCATGAACGCCAAGCGCGCGGTGCCGGTGGGCCCGTTGCGGTGCTTCGCGACGATGATCTCGGCCATGCCGCGATCGGCAGTGTCCTCGTTGTAGATCTCGTCGCGATAGATGAACATCACGATGTCCGCGTCCTGCTCGATCGAACCCGATTCACGCAGGTCCGACAGCATGGGCCGCTTGTCGCTGCGCGACTCCAGGTTCCGGCTCAACTGGGACAGCGCCACGATCGGCGTCTCCAGCTCGCGGGCCAGGATCTTGAGGCCGCGTGAGATCTCCGCGATCTCCACCTGGCGGTTCTCGGCGTTCGCGCGACCGCTCATGAGCTGCAGGTAGTCGACCACGATCAGTCCCAAGCCGCCCAGCCGGCTGCGCAACCGCCGGGCCTTGGCGCGAATCTCGGTGACGGTCACGTTCGGGTTGTCGTCGATCCACATCGGCGCGTCGCCCAAGCGACCCACGCTGCGTGTGATGTGGTTCCACTCGTCCGCGCGCAGCTGGCCCGTTCGCACCCGCGTGGCATCGACCCGCGCATCGGAGGCCAGCAGCCGGCCCGTCAGCTCGGCATGGTTCATCTCCAGCGAGAAGAGCAGCACCGGCTGCTGCAATTCCAAGGCCACGCTGGAGGCCATCGTCAGCGCCAGCGACGTCTTGCCCATCGCGGGCCGAGCACCCACGACGACCAGCGACGACGGCTGGATTCCCGCCAGGATTCGGTCGAGCGAGGAGAAGCCGGTCGCCAAGCCGGAGAATGCATCGCCCCGTTCGTACAGCTCCTCCAGCCGGTCCAGGCTCTCGTCCAACAAGTCGTGCAAGGACTGGGTGGAGTCGACAATGCGACGCTCGGCCACGCTGAACACCAACGACTCCGCCTGGTCGATGGCCGCCGCCGTGTCATCGGGACGGCTGTGCGCCAGCTCCGAGATCTCCGACGAGACAGCGATCAAGCGGCGCAGCAACGCCGTGTCTTCCACGATGCGCGCATAACGGTCGACGTGGGCCAGCGTGGGCGTGGCGGCTTCGAGGGCCAGCAGGCGCTCGGCGCCGCCCGCCGCAGCGAGATTGCCGCTGCGCTCAAGCTGATCGGCGACGGTCAGGCAGTCGACAGGTTCGGAAGAGACGTAGAGCGACTCGATCGCCTCGAACACGAGGCCGTTCGCGGGCACATAGAAGTGATCAACGGCGAGACGCTCGACAGCGGCGCCGATGGCATCGTTCGAGAGCAGCATGGCCCCGAGCACCGATTCCTCGGCGTCGATGTTCTGCGGCGGGATCCGACCGCCGACTCGGCGCGCGACATCGGTCGGCAGCTCGGCGAGACTCATTGCCGCTTACCTTCTCGCGGCCTGCATGGGGATGGATAGGAGAATTTCCAGTGGAAATCTCGGGTTCCCCGTGTGGACAAGACGTCCCTTGTCCACATGCGCCGGACTCGCGTTGTAGTCACACCTCGAGTCCACAGACAGGGTGTGACATGAATGCCGGCTAGCTCAGCGCGACGACCTCGACGTTGAAGGTGAATGCCACCTCAGGGTGCAGCTGTGCCGAGACCTCGTGCGTGCCGATGGTCCGGATCGGCGCCTCGATCGTCAGCTTGCGCCGATCGACGTCAGCTCCGGTCCGGGCCGTCACCGCCGCAGCGATCTCCGCTGTCGTGACCGATCCGTACAGGTGCGAACCCGAACCCGCCCGTGCAGCGATCGTGACGCCGTCCGCGACCAACTCGGTGGCAACGCGCTCGGCAGTTTCGCGCTCGCGCAGATCGCGAGCAGCGCGTGCCCGGGACATCGCAGCGGCCTGGCTGACGGTGCCCTCTGTCGCTCGCAGGGCCAGCCCGCGCGGTATCAGGTGATTCCGGGCGAAGCCGTCTGCGACGTCGATCACCGATCCGGCGGTGCCGACGCCGTCGACATCGCTGCGCAGCACGACCTTCATGCCCCCTCCCCCGCCACCGCAGCAGGCGCTGGAGCAACGACCTCGTCGAGATGCTCGTCGACCACGTCATCGCTGTGTTCCCGCTCGTCGCCCGGCGGGCCGCCTGCTCGATCAGCAGGCGGTCGGCGGTCGTCGCCCAGCCGCTGGCCGCGTCGCTTGTCGCCGCGCCGCTGCGTCATCGGCCGGCGCGCATATTCGATCAAGGCCATCTCGCGGGCTGTCTTGATCGCTCGGGCCACTTCGCGCTGCTGCTGGCGATTGTTCCCCGAGACGCGCTGGGCCCGGATCTTGGCTCGTTCGGAGACAAACGACCTGAGCAGTTCGGCGTCCTTGTAGTCGACGTAGGACACCCCAGATGTGGCGAGCGGGCTGACCTTGCGCCGACGCGGGCGGCTCCGAAGATCCTTCGCTCGGGCCCGACCGGTTCGCTTGCGTGGTGGCATTAGAACGGTTCCTCCTCAGGTGACTGTTGTGGTGCGCTGTCGCCGGATTCCCAGGTGCCGCCACTGCGGCGCTCGCGGGATCCGCCACCGTCGCCGGCCGGGCCCCGCGGGATCCGGGTGATCTCGGCAGTGGCCCAGCGCAGCGATGGCGCAATCTCGTCGGCAACGATCTCCACAACGCTGCGCTGGTCGCCGTCTGGTGTCTCCCAACTGCGCTGCTCGAGCCGCCCGGTGACGACCACGCGGTTGCCCTTGGCCAGCGACTCGCTGACGTTCTCGGCGAGTTCGGCCCAGCAGACGACGTTGAAGAAGCTGACTTGCTCCTCCCAGTCGTTTGTCTGGCGGTTCATCCACCGCCGGTTCACGGCTACGCCGAGCACTGCCCGGGCGCGGCCGGTCTGGGTGAATCGAAGTTCAGGATCGCGGGTGAGATTGCCCACCACGGTGATGGTGTTGTCAGCCATGACGCCTCCGCTTAGTGGCTGTTGGTCGACCCCTCGTCGAGCAATCCGCGTCGCTGCACTTCGTCGTCGGGGAGTCGGATGAGCTTGTGGCGGACGACGTCGTCCGCGATCCGCAGGTACCGCTCAACCGGGTCCATCGCTCCGGGCTCAGCCCGCAGCTCGATCACCGAGTAGTAGCCGCGTGTCTTGTGGTTGATCTCGTACGCAAAGTCGCGTAAACCCCAGAAGTCGAACGAGGCCACCTCGCCGATCTCTGAAATGCGGCCTTGGACTTCATCCATGGCCTTGCGGGCTTCAGCGTTCTCCAGGTCACCATCGCAGATGACCATCAGCTCGTACGCGCGCAATTGGGGGCGACCTCCTGTGGACCCGCCGGGGCGGGGCCCCTTGCGGGGCAGGGATGTGTTCTTGCACCCACCCTGCGAACCCGGCCCCAATGAGCAGGCTCGCTGCAGACGTCGCAGACGCCTGTGGCTGGACGGGCACGCAAATGCCCGTGGTGCGCTCGCAACGCTAGGCGCGGCGCTCGCCGATCACACCCTGAATTACTCACGCTTCGCCTGCCGGCTCAGCCTCTAGGGCGGATGCTGCAAAGGATCCAGCACCGCCACGAACAGCTCGCCCGCCGCCGGTGCAAGGTCGATCTCGGCCGTTGGGGGCCTCGCGGTGATCCGCACCGCGGCGGTGTAATGCGTGGTCCACCCGGCGAACCAGGCGTCACCGGTCCCAGCCGAGGCGCCGGCACGGCCGAGCGCCGGCACACCCGACGGCAGCGTGAGCGAGTCCATGCCGGCACGCAGTTCGGTGATCGACGTCGCTGCGGTGACCGGTGTGCGCTGCATCGGCCATCGATCCGTGTCGCGGTCGGGCAGCGATCGGCTCGGCGGGGTGTCGCCTGCTTCGAGCACGATCCGCAAGGTGCGCCGCTCACCGCCGGTGGCGACGATGCCGAACGCCTCCGCAACCTGCGTCACATCACCGGCGAACG
The DNA here is from genome assembly GCA_011523825.1 of Microthrixaceae bacterium. Classification (GTDB taxonomy): domain Bacteria; phylum Actinomycetota; class Acidimicrobiia; order Acidimicrobiales; family Poriferisodalaceae; genus Poriferisodalis. The sequence goes on along the minus strand of WTFX01000026.1, from coordinate 126,568 downwards.
GAACGCCGCCGGTGAAGGTCTCATCGTCACCGGCGATCCACGCCCCCACGACATCTGCCGCCGGACCGAGCAGATCGCCGAGCGGTCGCGGCCGCAACGCGGCTTCGACGTCGACAGCGCCTGCCGCCGTGGCGCCGGCGGCATTCACGAGCACGCGCAGATCACCGCTGCGGTCCAGCACGGCGACATCGGCGCCGGCCACAGGGCCGGCTGCGCTGTCGAGCTGGGCGCGAACGGCCTGCACTGCCGCACGCTGGGCGGGCACGTCGACGCTGGTAGTGACGTGCAGCCCGCCGGTCACCACTCGATGAATGCCGTACCGCCCGACGAGCTCGACATACGCCTGCCCCACCGCAGCCGTCAGGCCAGCCTCGGTGATGAGCATCCGGACGAACCCGGCCGCCGCAGCGTCGAGGACTCCGCCGTCGGGGGTGCCCCCGCCGGCAGTGCCGACGCCGAGAGCGGCCGCGGGACGAACGCCGGCAGGCACCGGCTGGGACCGGCCCGTCGCCAATTCGTCGGACGTGAGCATGCCGTGCTCGTACATGGTCACCAGCACCCGGTCGCGATTCTCCCGGGATGACCGGTACCGGTCGCCGGCAGGACCCGACACTGCATCGACGCCCCAGGGAGCGTCGACGAGCGACGCTATGTAGGCCGCTTGGGTGACGGTGAGATCCGACGCGGGGATGCCGTACCAGGCGCTGGCCGCGGCATGGACGCCGTAGGCGCCACGACCCAGGTACACGATGTTGGCGAAGCGCTCCAGAATCTCCGGCCGGCTGAGCTGGCGACCCAGCCGCAGCTCTGCCAGCAGCAGGCGCGCCTCGCTCGCTGCGCCGTCGTGAGGATCGTGGACAGTCTTGAGATACCTGCGCATAATCCCATCGCGCGCCGGATCCGGCTCACCCCAGAGTCGGCCCAGCGCCGCGGTGTACACCCCGGCATCAACGCCGTCTCGCTCCAGGAAGCTCGGGTCCAGCACCGCGACCAAGGCATCGACGAGCGCAGGTGCCATGTCCTCGAGGCCCAGCGACGCATGCGGGACGCTCGGGCCGATCTCAGCAATCGGAGTCCCGTAGCGGTCATAGAGCACGCTCGGCGCCACCGATGCGTGCTGCGGTGGCGGGGGGAGACTGTCCAGCAGCCGGCTTCCGGCGCCCACTGCAATCGCCAACGCCAGCACAAGCCACAGGAACCATCGAGCCCAGCGCTGGCGAGCGGGCATCCGGCTCAAGCTACTTCAATTCGGGTACCGCGTAATCGCCGGCCGCTTGGGTCCGGGACTCAGCGGCTGCCGACCGATTTGTACGCTCGACGCGGTGACATCGAACCCTGCGGGATCGACCCCGGCTCGGGGGCCACAGCCGGGCACACAGGTGCTGAGCAATGATGACCGGCGAGCGCTCCTGGAACGAATCGAACCGCTGGCGGCAGCGTTCGCCGGCGCGGGGCATCGGTTCTTCCTCGTCGGTGGACTCGTTCGCGATGCGCTGCTCGGCCACGGCCTGACCGGCGACATCGACATCACGACTGATGCCACGCCGGACCAGATAGCAGTGCTGGCGGCCGGCTGGGCAGACACCGTCTGGGATCAGGGGAAGCGTTTCGGCACCATCGGCGCGCGCCGGGGCAGCACAACCGTGGAGATCACCACCCATCGGGCCGAGTCCTACGACCGCGGCTCGCGCAAGCCGCACGTGCGTTTCTCCGACGATGTCGCTATGGATCTGAGCCGGCGCGACTTCACCGTCAACGCCATGGCGATCGAACTCCCCGGCTGGGCGCTGCTCGACCCGTTCGACGGCATGAGGGATCTCGCGGACGGCGTGCTGCGCACGCCATCGTCACCGGAGGGCCTGTTCGCCGACGACCCGCTGCGGATGCTGCGCGCGGCCCGGTTCAGCGCGCAGCTCTCGCTCGTCGCTACGCCGGAACTCGTCGCGGCGGTGCGCAGCTCGCGCGCACGGTTGGCCATCGTGTCGCGCGAGCGCATCGAGGCCGAGCTCACGAAGCTGCTCGAACTGCCCCAGCCCTCGGCCGGCGTCCGCTTCCTGGAACACACGGGCCTGCTGGGAGATCTCCTGCCGCCATGGCAGCATGCCGATGCCGCAGTGCCGGCTGCCGCGCTGGACGACGTTGCTCATCTCGGCGACCTGGTCGCCCTGCGCTGGGCCATCCTGCTCGGACCCGTGTGCGACGAAGCCGGCGCAACCCGATGCCTGTCTGCGCTGCGCTGCGACAACGCGACCCGCAGGAAGGCTGCAGCGATCCTCGGCGCGGCCCGAGCACTCGAGGCTGCTGCCGCCGCTGCGGGGGCGACAGTCGGAACCGACCACGCGGCTGGCCGACGCCTCGCACGGCAGCTGGTCGCCGATCACGAGCCGGAGCTGGACGCAGCAGCAGCCAGCTCGGCTGCGTGGGGCCGGGCCGTCCAGGAGCCGTTCGCCTCAGGGCTGGCCGAGGTTCGAGCCGGCGAAGGTGCCAGCCTCCGACGTCTGCCGATCGACGGTCGTCGCGTCATGGAGCTGCTCGGGACCTCAGGTCCTGCAGTCGGCGAAGCACTGGCATGGCTGCGCACTCAGCAGATCGAGCACGGCCCATTGGATGCCGAAAGGGCCTGCGAACTGCTCACCGCCTGGAACCAGGGCCGCGAGCACTAGGGGCCGGGGGCATTTGAGCCCGCGCACTAGCGTGAGCCGCGTGGCGCTCCAGCCTCGCATCGCACCCGAACCCGCTCCGGCTGTACCCGGATCGGTCGACTACCGGCTCAGGCGGCGACGCTTGCTCGCAGATGTGGAAGCGGGCGTGGTGTCACGTGCCGAGGCGTGCGATGCCCACCCCGATCTGCTGCGCGCCGCTCGCAACGCCGCCCCGCCGCTCGGCCGACGCTGCCCGCTGTGCCCCGACGGCGACCTGCGCATCGTCGGCTACGTCTTCGGCCCACGCATGGGCAGCGGAGGCAAATGCGTGCTCTCGGACGCAGAGCTCCAGCGTGTCGCCCGGCGCAACGGCAGCTTCATGGCCTACGAGCTGGAGGTGTGCCCGGAGTGCGGCTGGAATCACCTCATCCGGAAGTACCCGCTCGGCGCCGGCTGATCAGGCGCCCGCCGCCGCGGCTGCAGCGCCCGGTGGCAGCAGTGAGAGTTTCTGGCATCCTTCCGCAGGTGACGATGAAGTTTCAGCTTGGCGACCGCGTGATCTACCCCCACCACGGTGCAGCGGAGATCATGGCCCGCGAGGAGCGAGACGAATTCGGCGAGGTCCGCGAGTACCTGGTGCTGAAGACGGCGCACGGTGAGCTGACCGTCAAGGTGCCCGCCGACATGGTCGACGAAGTCGGCATGCGACCGCCGATCGACACCGACGACGTCGAGGATCTCTTCGAGCTGCTCGCCAAGAAGGACGTCCGCGAGCCGGCCAACTGGAGCCGGCGCTTCAAGAATCACCAGGAGAAGCTGAAGTCCGGCGACATCTACCAAGTCGCCGAAGTGGTCCGGAACCTCGCACTGCGCGAGAACGCCAAGGGTCTGTCGGCCGGCGAGAAGTCGATGCTGGAGAAGTCGCGGCAGATTCTCGTTTCGGAACTGTCCATCAGCATGGACGTCACCGAGGACGAGGCCCGTCAACAAGTGGAATTGCGGCTCGCCGGCTGAGCGGGCAGCGATCGGGCGCGACCATGCGCCGACAGCAGGGCGCCGCGGCGGCAGCAGCCGGCATCGGCGTCTCACGCCTGTCAGGTCTCGCTCGCACGGCGCTCGTCACCAATGTTCTCGGGATCGGCACCATCGGCGACGCCTTCGCCGCCGCGATGCGCATCCCGAACTTCCTCCAGAACCTGCTCGGCGAAGGTGCGCTGTCGGGAGCATTCGTTCCCGCCTACAGCTCGCTGACTGAGCGCGACGAGCGCGCAGCCGGACGATTGGCCGGCGCCATTGCCACATTCCTGGTCGCAGTCACCGCGGCCGCTGCGCTGATCAGCATTTTTGCCGCGCGTCCCTTGGTGCGGCTCATCGCCTGGGGGTTTGTGGGCGAGCGCTTCGAGCTCACGGTCACGCTCGTGCGCATCACGGTGTGCGGCACGGCGTTGGCAGTGCTCAGCGCCTGGTGCCTCGGGGTGCTCAACAGCCACCGGCGCTTCTTCCTCTCCTATGTGGCGCCAGTGGTGTGGAACGCGACCCAGATCGCCGTGTTGGTCGGCGTGCTCGCATGGGGGGTGGCGGGAGCCGACCGCGCCACGGCATTGGCCTGGGGCGTGACTGCGGGCGCAGCGGCCCAAGTGCTCGTGCAGTTGCGAGGCGTCTGGCGAGCCGACCCGCGGATCTCCCTGAACTTCGGTTGGCGGGAGCCGCAAGCCGCCGGGGTCATCAAGCGGTTCGGGCCAGCGGTGGCCGGTCGCGGGGTACTGCAGATCTCCGCCTTCTTGGATCTCGCGCTGGCCTCACTGCTCAGCGTGGGAGCCGCAGCAGCGATGGCCGCTGCGCAGACGCTCTACCTGCTGCCGCTGAGCCTGATCGGCACCAGCATCGCCGCCGCCGAGCTGACCGAGCTGAGTCGGATCCGCGAACCGGCCACGATTGCCGAACGCACGTCTGAGCGACTGTGCGCGACTGCCTTCGGCATATCCGGCGTGGTGGCGATCTACTTCGCGGCAGGCGGCCCGCTCACCGATTCGGTGTTCAATCTCGCCGGGCTGCGCACGGCGATCGCAGACGACGACATCACCCTGATCGCCTTGGTGCTCGGCGCCTACTCGCTCGGACTGGTGCCTCTCGTGGCATCGAGGCTGTGCCAGAACGTCCTGTTCGCCGCGCGCGACACTCGCACGGCGGCCACCATCGCAGCGATCCGGCTGGCTGTCTCGCTGGCGGTCGGCGCGGCACTGATGCTGCCGCTGGACCGGGTGCTCGTGATCGAGGGCGCCCTCACCGGATTCGGCGACATCGATCTGTTCTCGCTGGAGTCCACATGGTCGCTGCTGGATGCGGGGATCCGTTCAGATCCGGCACTGCCGGCTCGCCTGGGCGCGGTGGGTCTGGCGCTCGGTGCGGCGGTGGGCGCATGGGTCGAGCTGGGCTTGCTGCGTCGAGCAGTGCTGCAACGCCGTCCCGCCAGGGCCGGCATGCCAACCCAGGCCGATTGGCCGGGGGGGCGACTGTTCGGGGGCGCGATTGCGCGTCACCTGGTGCCTGCAGTCGTGACGTTCGTGGTCGGTCTGGGGGTCACGCTCGTGCTGGCACCAGTGCCGTCCGTGCTGCGAGTCGCGATAGCCGGCTTGACCATGGCGGGAGTTCACCTCGGATGCGGGCTAGCGCTCCGGCTGCCAGCGGCCCGAGCACTAACTTCGCAACTGTCCCGCATGGCGCCGGAGCGCGCGCAGCGTTCGCACGGCGCCGACGAAGCCGACCCTGACCAGTCCCCGAATGACAATGAAGGAGGTCTGCTGCAATGACAGCGCAAGGCCCAGTGCACATCATCACCGACAGTTCCTGCGACCTCAGCGAAGAGGTCGCCACAGGCCTTGGCATCACGGTGGTTCCGTTGGAGATCAGGTTCGGCATGCAGTCGTTCACCGATCGCGAGGAGCTCAGCACGGCCGACTTCTGGAAACGCTGCCGAGCCAGCGACGAGCTCCCGTCCACCGCCGCTCCCTCCCCCGGTGCCTTCGCGCAGGCATACCAGCGCGCCGCAGACGCCGGCGCGGCCGAGGTCGTCGTGATCACGCTGAGCGGGGATCTCTCTGCAACGATCGAAGCCGCTCAACAGGCGGCATCGGAACTCCCGAGCGGACTCACCTGCCATGTGGTGGACAGCCGAACGGTCAGTGCCGGTCTCGGGCTGCTGGTCATCGCTGCCGCCGAACTCGCCGCCACCGGTGCCGATGGGTCGCAGATTGCCGGCGCCGTACGGGAGACAGTGCAGCGAGTCCGCGTTCACGCCGCTCTGGACACCTTGGAGAATCTGCGCAAGGGCGGCCGCATCGGCGCTGCGCAATCGCTGCTGGGCTCGGTGCTGTCGATCAAGCCCTTGATCACGGTCACCGACGGCCGCGTCGAGCCAGCGGGCAAGCAGCGAACGCGCACTCGCGCACTCGCGCACCTGGTCGATCTGGTGGCTGCAGAAGGTCCGAACATCTCCCAGATCGCGGTGATGCACGCCGATTGTGACGACGTCGACGACTTCGTGGCACGGATCGCACCGCTCACCGACACGGAGCCCAGGGTGATGCTGATCGGTCCCGTCGTCGGAGCACACGCAGGTGTCGGCACCATCGGCGTGGTCTTCGTTACGAAGGAGTGACCGACTCCGGCTCGAACGAACGGTACGAGCGGCACGAGCTGCTGCAGCCGGGCGCAGTCGAGACGTGGTCCGGCTTGGATCGCACGCTCAATCGACCGGTCACGATTCGCCGGGCAACTGCCGACAGCGAGATAGGTCACCGTCTGCGCCTGCAGGCCAAGGCACTGGCGCGGGTGGAGCACCACGGTTTGCTGCACATCCTCGACACCTACGACGAAGCAGACCATTTTGCGATCGTCACCGAGCAACTGCCCACGAGAATGCTCACCGACGAGCTCGCGGCACCCAATGGAGACACCAGGCGCCTCGCTGCGACCGAAGCGATCCGCATAGTCATCGCGGTGACCGAGGCGCTGGCTGTTCTGCACAGCGCGGGCTTCGCCCACGGCGGCGTCGACGCCGAGTACATCGGGTGGCGCGCTGAGGTGGGCTGGGTCATTCTCAACGGTCCGCCCACCGACGATGCCGTCACCATTCCCGCCACACGGCGCGCTGATCTGGCATCGATCGCCGTGCTCGCGCACCGACTCGTCGTCGGGGCGGCGCCTCAGCGGCGACCCGACGGCACCTGGGAACTCGACCCAGTTGTGCCTGATGTCGTGGCCCCGGTGCTGGCACGGGCCATCAGCGCATCGGATCCGTGGCCCGATCTCCCGTCGATGCTGCTCGCACTGCGGTCAGTCGTCGACGAGCTGCCGGCAACCAACGGTGCAAGCACTGATCGCAGGTCGGTATGGCAGGCAGAACGACACTGGCTTGCACCCGTCGGCATTCTGGTGGCGGCAGCCGCCACGCTTGTCGGGGTCGCGTTGGTCATCGGGCAGCCGTCCGAACCCGCCACGGAAACATCACCGCCCCCGGTGACCACGGTCCCAGCCGCTGGTACCCAGCCCGTCGTCACGGTGGTGCCGTCGGCAACTGCGACCGCAACCGCGGTGACTGCCGCTCCGCAGACGGTGCCGACAGCCCCGCCGGCACCGACGACAACCCAGGTTCGCCGAGTACCGATCCTGCTGGAGTCGATCACCGACTTCGACCCGGCCGGCGACGACCGGATCGAGCATCCTGAACGCCTCATCTTCATCAACGACGGCGATCCGAGTACCGGCTGGAGCACCGCGCGCTACAACACCCGGGACTTCGGCGGGCTCAAGGACGGCGTCGGGCTGATCGTCGTGCTGTACGGCGACGAGCCACACTCGGTCGAGCGCTTGGTGATCGATTCCCCCACTGTCGGCTGGTCCTTCGAACTGTACGCATCAAGCGAGCGCAATCGCACGCTGATCGATTGGGGAAACCCAGTTGCGACAGCGCAGGACATCACCGGTTCCACGACGCTGGATGTGCCCGCCGCCGAGGCCGCTGCTCTGCTCGTATGGATCACCGATCTCGGCGACGAGTTGCCCAACGGCGGGCATCGGGTCACGGTTTCCCGCATCGAAGTCGCCACCACCATCAGCGGGGTCGAAGCACCACCCAGCACCGACGCCGTCACGCCCTAGAGGTCAAGCCAAGATGCTTCTAGGCTTCCGCCGATGATCTCGAAACGCTCGAAGGGCTCCGGCGAGACGCCCGACGACAGCATCGACGCAGCCGTCGCTCGGTTCACCGATGCCGTCGACGCCGTGCGTGCCCGGACGAGTGGACCGCTGATCACGGCCGCGCGAGCACTGGTGTACGGCCTGGTGATCGTTACCGCAGCGGTCGGAGTCGTGGTGCTGCTGGCCATTGCGGCGATCAGGGCACTCGACATCGCAGTGCCGGGCGACGTGTGGTCCGCGCACCTGATCGCCGGCGGTGTATTCGGCGGTGCCGGAGCATGGGCGTGGTCCAAGCGGCGACCGCGCGCGGCGAGGGAATCGTGAGCAGCAACGCTGGATCTCCTGACGCCGCTCCACGCGACGCCGGGCCTCCTGACGCCGCTACACGCGACGCCGGGCCTCCTGACGCCGCTCCACGCGACGTCATTATCGTCGGGAGCGGCCCGGCCGGTCTTACTGCTGCCATCTACACCGCGCGGGCAAATCTGCGGCCGCTCGTGATCGAGGGCGAGCCGTCTTCCACCAGTGACCAGCCGGGCGGACAGCTCATGCTGACCACCGATGTCGAGAACTATCCCGGATTCCCCGATGGCGTTCTGGGACCTGACCTGATGGCGAGCTTCCGGGCTCAGGCAGAACGCTTCGGTGCAGAATTCCTGACCGCCAAAGCCACCAAGGTCGATTTTGACGAACAACCGTTCTCAATATGGGTCGGCGATACGTGCTATCGCAGCCGCACGGTGATCGTGTCCACCGGAGCGCAGAGCTTGCTGCTCGAGCTGCCCAATGAGGAGCGTCTCATCGGTCACGGCGTGTCCACCTGCGCCACCTGTGACGGCTTCTTCTTCCGGGGTCAGGAGATCGCGGTGGTGGGCGGCGGCGACAGCGCACTCGAAGAGGCCACCTTCCTGACGCGATTCGCAGCAAAGGTGTACATCGTGCATCGACGCGACGAGTTGCGCGCTTCGAAGATCATGCAGGATCGGGCCTTCGCCAACGAGCGGATCGAGTTCTTGTGGAACCGGCAGGTGGTGGAGATCCTGGGCGACGAGCGCCTCGAGGGCGTCATGCTCGAGGACACGCAGACCAAACAGCGTTCACCGCTCGACGTCTCAGGCCTGTTCGTCGCGATCGGGCATCGACCGAACACCGAACTGTTCGCGGATTGGCTCGAACGCAAGCCCAACGGCTATCTCGTGACCGAGGCCGGCAGCGCGCGCACGAACATCGAAGGCGTCTTCGCCTGCGGCGATGTGCAAGACGACTACTACCGCCAAGCAGTCACAGCCGCCGGCTCGGGCTGCCAAGCCGCCATCGACGCTGAGCGATGGCTCGAAGCCCAAGGTCACTGAGACCCGAGGCTGAGCCGGTAGGCGAAGACGTGGCCCGAGCGTCCCGTGAGCGCAGCGAACAAGAGCGGGAAGCAACCGGCGTCCACCGCCGTCAGACGAGACCGCAGCGGTAGCCTCGCGGCAAACACGAGATGAGGAGCCAGCGATGGCCGAAGGCATTTCCACCTTGGACGACAGCACATTCGACGAGACCGTCGGAAGTGCTGACAGCCCTGTGCTGGTGGATTTCTGGGCCGAGTGGTGCGGACCGTGCAAGATGATTGCCCCTATTCTCGAGGAGATCGCCTCCGAGCACGACAACATCCGCATCGCCAAGGTCAATGTCGACGAGAGTCCCGACTTGGCCATGCGCTACCAGGTGATGAGCATTCCGACGCTCATCATGTTCCGGGACGGCGAGCCGGCCAAGCGGCTCGTCGGCGCCAAGCCGAAGAGCGCCCTGCTGGCTGAGATCGGCGAGTTCCTCTGATCCGACCATTCGGCGTCGGCGCGGCAGGTCCGCACGTTCGAGACCTCCAGCATCGGCTGACCGCGACTGGTCACTGGCACGGCCCGGTCACCGGCATCTTTGACTTGGCGACGGCTGAGTCTGTCAAGGCATTCCAAGCACAACGGTCTATCGATGTCGACGGCATCTGCGGCCCCGAGACGTGGGGACTGCTGATCGAGGCGGGCCAGCGGCTGGGAGACCGTTTCCTGTACCTGCGCACCCCGCACCTGCGGGGCGATGACGTTGCCGAGGTGCAGCGAATGCTCAGCACGCTGGGGTTTTCTGTCGGGCGCATCGATGGGATCTGGGGCCCACTGACCGCTGCAGCACTCGCCGATTTCCAGACGAACATGAGCTTGGGCGGTGATGGCGTCTGCGGTGGCCGGACCCTGCAGACGCTGCAGCAGCTGGTGCGGCCGCTCGGCGACGCATCGGTCGTCGCCCACATCACTGAACGGCAGCGTTTGGAGTCCGCCGGCGGCCAGTTGATCGGACGGCGCATCGCCGTGGGCCAAGCCGGCGGCCTCGAACCCGTCACGGCGTCAGTGCGGCGCGAGATCGGGCGCAACGGAGCCGAGGTGCTGGCCGTTCACCATCCAGATTGGTCAACACAAGCCGCACAGGTCAACCGATTCGGTGCCGCCGTCTACATCGGCTTCGAGATCAAGCCGGCTGCGCCCTCGGTCAGCTATTTCCAGGGTCGCCACTTCGTGAGCCGCGCCGGTCAGAAGCTCGCCACCGATATCGCGGACGGTTTGGAACTAATGTTCGGTCCTATTGCAACGAACGGCATGGGGCTCCCGATGCTGCGCGAGAGTGCCATGCCCGCCGTGCTGTGCAGGTTCGAACGCATCGACGCTCTGCTTGAACGAAACCGGGAAGTGGCCGACATCGTCGCCCAATCGACCCGTGGTCTGCTCGCCGATCAGCCCGCCGCCTGACTCGACAGGCAACGGCAAAATCTTCTCCCCATGTTGTCCACAACTAGTGGACAACAAGTTCAGATTGAGGCTGCAAATCGTGGCACCAGCACCGCTGTCATCCAGATCTTGAGTTTGCGCGTAAACGGCAGTCAACCTTCGAGGGTTACCCGAAGGTTGTCGGCCAACGCCTCATAGAGCCGGCCGAGATCTTCCATATCAGCAAATCTGATGACAATCTGACCCCCCTTGCGGCCGAGTTGTACCTCAACGGCGGTCGTGAGGGCGGCGGCCAGGGCGGACTCGACCTCCAATACCGCTGCCGGACGATCGTCAGCGGCCGGGGCCGGCGCAGCGGGCCCGTCGATTGGCTGATCCGGCTTCGACTCGCGTTCAGATGGCGCGCCGAGGGATCGCACTTGCTCCTCCACCGTGCGTACTGACCAGCCTTCATCCACGGCGCGCTCCGCGAGCAGTTCGAGCTCGACAGGGTCATCGCAACCGAGCAGCGCTCGAGCGTGTCCGGCGGAGAGTTCTCCGTCCAGCAGGTAGCGCTGCACGCTCACCGGCAATGACAAGAGCCTGAGCGAGTTGGTGACCGCCGCCCGGCTGCGACCCATGCGACGTCCGAGCTCGTCGTGGGTGACTCCAAAATCATCGATGAGCTGCCGGTACGCGACCGCCTCTTCGAGAGGATTGAGATCCGCTCGATGAATGTTCTCGATCAAAGCGTGGGTCAGACTGGACTCGTCGTCCGCAGCGCGCACGACGACCGGAATGGTGTCCAGGCCGATGCTGCGCGCCGCTCGCCAGCGCCGCTCGCCCGCGATGATCTCAAAGCGGCCGACGATGCCCGTCTCACGCACGACGATCGGCTGCAAGACCCCGATCTGGCGAATCGAATCTGCCAAGGTGTCCAGTGCTGCAGTGTCGAAGTGCTGCCGGGGTTGGAGCGGATTGACTTCGACTGCCGAGACGGGCACCTCGCGATAGGCCGATTGACCGGTGGGGATCAGCGCGCCCAGCCCTCGCCCGAGTCCTCGTTGGGCGTTCATGTGGGAGCTCCTTCATGACTGATCGGCGAGATGCCAGACGGATCTGCCCGCCGCTGCTCCCAATCCTCATTCGAACCGGGATGATGAGTCGCTCGGGTGCCGGCTGGCTCCACCTGCCCGCCGCGCTCATGAATCTCCCGGGCCAGCTCTCGGTAGGCCACGGCGCCGCGGCTGTTGGGCGCGTACACCGTCACCGGTTGCCCGACGCTCGGCGCCTCGGACAAGCGCACCGTCCGCGGGATTACCACCCGGCACACTCGATCACCGAAGTGCCGCCGCACGTCCGAGACCACCTCCGCCGCGAGCCGGGTCCGGGCGTCGTACATCACCATGACGATGGCACTGATGACGAGGGCGGGATTCAGGCCCTGACGCACCATCTCCACGTTGTGCAACAGCTGGCCCAATCCCTCGAGCGCGTAGTACTCGCACTGGACGGGAACCAGGATCTCGACCGCCGCGCTCAACGCGTTGACGGTCAGAAGTCCGAGCGACGGCGGACAGTCGATGAAGATGTAGTCGTAATCGTCAAGAATCGGGGCGAGAGCGTGCCGGAGTTTCAGCTCGCGACTGAACGCTGACACGAGTTCTATCTCCGCGCCAGACATCTCTAACCGTGCTGGTGCCACGTCGAAGTGCGCGATGCCGGTCGGCTGGATGCAGTCGACGATCTCTGCGGAGCCAAGCAGTACCTGGTACATCGAAATGTCCACAGCGCGCGGATCGATGCCGGCGCCGGTAGCGGCGTTGCCCTGCGGATCCATGTCGACGAGCAGCGTCTTCTGGCCCCGCTCGGCGAGTGCGGCACACAGATTGACGGCCGTCGTCGTCTTGCCGACGCCGCCCTTCTGGTTCGTCACCGCAATGATCCGACCCATGCACTTTCCGTTCATCGACGTCCGAGGATCAGCGTAGGCCAGCCGTGAACCCGCTGCGGGGGCGGCAGTGTTTCACGTGAAACATGTGAGATACGGTTCCCCGCATCATGGCCGTGGCAGAAGAACGCCTTGTTGCCGTGCTCAGACGCGGCCAACAACAAGGACTTCTCGGCCCCGGTGACCTCCAGGCCCATGTGGTGCACGCACGAGCCCACCACGCGGCCGCTCAACCTCTGCCCGGTCAGCGCTGGTGCGATCTCGGGAGCGGTGGGGGAGTGCCCGGACTCGTGATGGCTCTGGAGCTGCCCGATATGGAGTTGGTGCTGCTGGACCGGTCACAGCGACGGACCGACTTTCTCAACACTGCTGTTCAGGACCTCCAGCTCGCTGATCGTGTCACGATCGCCCTCGGTGATGCCGCCGAACTCGCTCACCTGCCCCAGCATCGCTCTGTCTATGACGGCGTCGTCAGCCGGGCGTTCGGTCCCCCAGCTGCGGTCGCCGAGTGCAGTGCCGGCCTGTTGCGCGCGGGCGGCAGGCTCGTGGTCAGCGAGCCGCCGAAAGGCGGTGAGGCGCGCTGGCCACGTGATGCTCTCGCTCAGCTCGGGATGCGATTCGTGCGGAGAACCGCAGACACACCGACGTTTGCGGAACTGGAGTGTCTGACGGCGGCCGACCCGGCATACCCCCGGACCTGGAAACAGATCCGGAAGCGACCGCTTTTCTGATCAGCCGGAGAGACTACGCCTCGTCGCTCTGGCTGGGAGCGTCGGTCGAGCCGGACGGCACCAGCACAACGCGCCGGCGCGGCTCATCGCCCACCGAGATCGTGTCAACACCGGCGATCTCGTTGACCGTGTCATGCACAACCTTGCGATCAGCCGCGTTCATCGGCTCAAGTCCACGTTCCGTTCCGCGTTCCACTACGGCATCGGCGAGCTCGCGAACGTACGCTTCGAGTGCCTCGCGACGGCGCTGCCGGTAGCCGCCCACATCCACTCTCACTCGCGCACGACGCACACCCGGCAGCCTGCGCTGCAGCATGGTCTTTGCGACCTCCTGGAGCGCAACCACGTGACGGCCGCGCGGTCCGATCAACAGCCCCAGCGCCTCGTTCTCACCCTCGAGATTGATCTCGAAGCTGTCGTCATCTGCTGCGACCGGCACCGCTGTTGCCTCGATACCGAACGCTTGTACCAAGCCGTCCAAGAACTCCTGCACCATGACTTGCTGTTCGGCTGTCGTTGTCTCACCTGTCATCTTCATCACCTCTGATCGGGCACGCATGCGTAGGGGCCCGCCGCACATCGGGCGGTGTCAGTCCGCGCACGCTGCTCTTGGACTGCTCGCGCGATGTGGGCAGTGCGCAGCCTACGGGTCCGTCGGCGCGGAACCCCTGAGACTCGCGACGCTCACTGCGAGCGACCGGGCAGTTCAGCGTCGGGGCGCCTCGCACTCACGCTCGCCGGAATAGAACTGTGCGCAGTACTCCCGGTACTTCATGATCTCGCCATCGGTGCTCACGAGCCGGGGGCGTGGCACGTAGTGCTTGCGACTCCAGATCACCACATCCTGCTTGACCTCACCGATCTGCAGATCCGCAATGAACTTGTTCACGATGGGCGCCCGCATCCGCGTCGGCAGGAAGCTCAAGCCGACGACCGGTCGCTTGGGCTTGTGCAGCGTGCGCATCCTCGACACGATGGACATATCGATCAGCGTGCCGTCGACCGGCGCCGCCAACACCCACAGCCGAGCATCAAGGCCGATGGAACGCTCCTGAAACTGGACAAAGGAGTAGCCCAGCCCCACCACGTGGGCAATGGCTGAGACATCCAAGGTCAGCTTGGCGACCTTGGCAATCCTCCGGGTCGTCGAGAAACTGAACCGGCTCTCGAGTCGCGGCCCGTCGATTGACACCGGCGCATCGTTGGTGACGTTGTGGTAGCCGTGGATACAGCTCAGGTGCGCAATGTCCACAGAGTTCTCGCTGGTCTCCTGCGGATGACCAGCAAAGCGAATCGTGCGGATCTGGAGATCGGTCCAGTCGTCATCGGTCTGCGGAACATCGGGCAGCTGCCACTGCGAGGATCGTCCTCCGAGGCCCCACCAGCCGAAGATCAGACCTTCGATCTCACGGGCTTCGAAGAGATCCAGCTTGGCGGAACGGGCGGGCGCGCCAGATGGCGTGGCCACGCACTGCCCGCTGGTCTCGAACTCGAACCCGTGAAAGGGGCAGACGAGTCTCCCGCCGACGACTTTCGCGCCGGCCTCAGGTCCCAGATCGGAGCCCAAGTGGGGGCATACCGATTTCGCGATGCAGATCTGACCGGCCGGATCAGACCAGACGATGATCTCGGTGCCCATCCACGTCCGTTGAATCAATCCCGCCTTCTGTACGGCGTCGCGCGTCGCGATGAAGAACCAGCCTTCCGGAAATGGCGGAAGCGAACTAACGTTTGCTTCCTGCGGGGGTCTAGCGGCCATCGAGACGCGCTCTCTATCCGAAGCGATGCCGCAGGCTAGACCGGATGATCGGTGCCTTCGAGAAGCGCCGGTGCTGCGCCCCGTACCAGTAACTGTCCGTACACTTGAGATGATCTTCCCAAACGCAGGGCCGACCACTGCGCCCCGCGTGATCAGGAGCGTCACTTGACTGTTTCATCGACAGCATCGACGAAGGTCACCGCTGCGCAGCCGCTCGACCTGACCGAGGAGCTCATCCTGGTGCTGCTCAGCGAAGAGAGCGGGTACTTCCACCAGGTGCCCGGTTGGCACCTGAATTGCGCCATGGCCGGTGCCGCGTTGGCCGAGCTCTCGCTGCAGGCGCGAATTGACACCGACATGGAGTCGCTGATCCTGCTGGACCCCACGCCGACCGGCAAGCCGATCCTGGACCTCGCACTCCAGCAGATCGCGAGCGAGCCCAACCAGCACGGTGCGCAGTACTGGGTGGAGCGCCTCGCGCCTCGCGCCGAGATGATGGTCGACTTGGCCTTGGAGCAACTGGTCAGACTCGGGATCCTCGAGCATCACGATGGCGACTTCTGGAGCTTGACGGCAGCGGCCCGGCACAGCGATTTCTTTGCCGGCGATGACGACGACACGGCTGTCCAGTTCATCAAGACGCGCATAGGCAGATCGATCTTGCTGGGCGAGATTCCCAGCCCGAGAGATGTCATCATCATCGGCCTCGCCCACACCTGCGATGTGCTGCGCTTCATCTTTGAGCTCGACGACGAAGCGGAGGAGCGAGTCCAGCTCATCTGCCAGATGGATCTGATCGGCAGGGCCATCGCAGATGCCGTCGCGCACAACTTGGTGGCATCGCTGCTCAGAAGCTCCGCTCTGACGAAGTCGATACCCAAGCTGCCGCTGAACAAGCTGCTGTTCAATCGCCACTTCCTTCGGGGAAACATCCCTGCCGTCTATGCACAATTGACTGAAGAGTTCGGTCCTGTCTTCAGGCTCAAGCCCCTGTTTTCCAAACGGGAAATTACCTTCTTGGCAGGCCCTCGCGTCAATCGTTGGGTTCACCGTCATGGCCGCATGCACCTCAGGTCAAGCGACTATCTCCGAGGTCTCGAGACTGCGTATCACGCCTCCGGGCTGCTGCCTGCACTGGACGGTGCAGATCACTTCCGCATGCGTAAAGCGCTGCGTGCGGGCTATGGCCGAGCACGATTCGAACAGCAGCTTGAGACCGTGTATCAGCATGCGCGAACGTACATGAGCAATTGGACCGTCGGCGACACCTTGGGCGCTGTATCCATGTGTCGTGGCTTCGCTGGCGCTCAGGTCACGCCCTTCCTCGCCAGCATTGAAGCAGACGACGTCATCGACGATCTCATCGCATACAAGTCCCGCGTGCTCATGACCCAAGTCGTCAATGTCCTGCCGAACTTCATGCTCTATACGCCACGCATGAAGCGAAAAAAGCAAGTCGTCGACGTTCTGTATGATCGCGTCTTGGAGTCTCATACAGCGGCGCAGAGGGTTGGCTGCCCTCGCGATCTTGCCGATGACGTTCTCAGCTTGCACAGCAGCGATCCAATTTTCGTACCCGAGTCAAATCTCAGCTTTACCTTCTCGGCACCGGTACTGGCGGGTATGTACGCGGGAGATGAGCTCAGCTTTATCTTGCATGCGATGGTGTCTCAGCCGGATCTATACGAACGCATTCAGGCGGAAGCAGATGCTTTGTTTGGCAACGGAGATCCGCTGTCAGAAGACTTGAACTCGCCCGCGATCGACGTCACTCGACGTTTTATCATGGAGTGTTTGCGGCTGTGGCCCACGGTGCCCATGTCGATCCGCACGGTGATGAACGCATGTGTCATCGAAGACTACGAATTGCCAGTCGGCTCCAAGGTGTTCATCGCCACGACTGCACCGCATTACATGAGCGAGGTCTTTCCGGATCCGTTTACTTTCGACATTGATCGCTATCTGCCCTCACGCGGTGAACACCGGACACCGGGCTACGCACCTTTTGGCCTCGGCACGCATAGCTGTCTTGGTTCGCACATGGTGGAGCTCCAGATGCTGTTGAGCCTGCTGATGCTCGCGCACTACTTCACGTTCGAGATCTCCCCGTCGAACTACAAGCTGAAGATCAGCCCATTTCCTTCGATGTCGCCCAACAAGCGGTTGAAGCTCAAGATCGCGAAGCAGCGGCACCCGTTGACAAGCTGAGCAGTTCTCAATCATCGGCGGCCGGAACGGGAACGGCGGCGCGAGGATTTGCCGCCGCCGCGCTGGCCTTGTCCGGAATCCTGCCGCCTGTGTGCGTTGCGATTGCCGCCGGCTGAGCGGCGGCGGGATCTGCGGCGGTCTCGGCGCTGGTCGCCCACTCGCGGCGGCGGTCCAGTCGGCCGTACCCGCATGCGAACGCGAGCAGGTTGGCGTCGAAACCCCCAGTGCGAGCGGCCCGGCTCAGCCAGGATCTCGATATCCGCATCCTCGACCGCGACCGAGAGCGCATCGAGGCCACGATCACGCGCCTCCGCAACGGTGTGGCCGGTCATCACGATCCACTCCACGACGCAGCGCCTAACTCTCCGCAGCAGTTGCCGGTGCGTTCATCGCTTGCGGCGATTGCGGGTCCTGCCGTCTCCTGAGGTACGACGACTCTGGATGGGCTTCGATTCCGGCTCTGGTTCGGCACGGCCGCGCCGCCGGCCGCGCTCACGAGTCTGATTCCGGTCCTGATCCCGATTCGAGGAGCCAGCACTGCGACGTGCTCGCTTGCGTGCATCGACAACTCGTTCTTCCGATGAGCGAGTCCGGCGGATCGTGGGAGATGCAGAAGGCTCCGGCTGCGCAGGTGCTGGTTCGCGCTCACCCGATGAGTTCTGTGAACTCTCGCGTCGCTCTGCGCGGCGACGCTCACGCTCCGCCCGACGCTCCGCCTCGGCGTCAAGGGCCTTGCGCGAGCGCTGATTCGGCACCTCACGCGGCGGCTCTGGTTCCGGGACTGCCTCGGCCTCGATGACATCGTCATCTGAATCGGCACCGACGAGCGGCGCAGGCGGCTTCATCCTCGCGTGAATGAACGCCTGTTGCAGCATCCGGTAAATGCTGGACACGATGAAGTAGGGCACCAGCGCTGCCGGCACGAAGAAGCTGAAGACCGGCAGCATGAACGGCAGGTACTTCATCATGATTTCCATCTGGCGGTTCGGCATGGCCGCATTGCCACGCCGCGCCGCCATCTGGCGCTGCTGAAGCCAAGCCAGCAGGAACGTCACCGCTATGAGCCCCAGGTACGGCAACCCTTCGACGAAGTCGGCCTGGACTACTTCCCGCGCCGACTGAGCGAGGTCCATGCCCAGCGATCGCATCTCGCCGAAGCCATCGGAACCGATGGCGTCGACAAGATCTGCGTAGAGCTGCGAGTCCTGGTTCAGATTGCGAGGGAAATCAGGTTGTGGGCTGTCGGGAGTGACGCGCAGATTCAGGATGACCCGGTAGAGCACGATGAAGATCGGAATCTGCACCAAGTTCGGCAAGCACCCGCCCAGCGGGCTCACCCCGTGGGATTGGTACAGCTTCATCATTTCTTCGTTGAGCTTCTGACGATCGCCGCCATGCCGCTTGCGCAGCGCCGTCATCTCCGGCTGCAGCGCCTGCATCTTCGTCATCGACCGCGCGCCCCGCAGGGTGAGCGGCGTGAACACCAGCATGATCGCCAAGGTCAGCATGCCGATGGCGAAGGTGTAGTCAGGCAGCAACGAGTAGAACCACGCCAAGACGGCGGCGAGGCCGTCGAAGATCGGGTCAGTCCAATCCCACATCAGTGCTCCAGCAGTCCAGTCGCGGCAGGCGCACGATGATCTCGAAGCGCCCGATCACCCGCCTCCGGCACCGGGTCGTAGCCCCAGCCGCCCCAGGGATGGCAACGGCAAATGCGCCGGAGTGCCAGCCAGCCGCCGCGTGCCGCACCCCAGGTGCGCAGGGCGTCGAGCGCGTACTGCGAGCACGTCGGATCGAAGCGGCATGACGGCAGTCGCGAGCGGGGGAGTGTGCGATACAGCTTGACCGCGGCGATCAGCGCCCGAGCGAGCAGCCCCGATGTCACGGTCGGCTGCTGTCTGAGTTGCTCAGGGCTCCGGCGGCTGACAGCAATCGCGTCAATTCGGCCCGAGTCCGCCGGTAGGTCAGCGCCGACGCTGCCACGCGCACGCCGACGAGATAGCGGCCGGGCGCCAGATCGGTTGCGAGTTCGCGAAACAGCGCCCTCAGACGTCGGCGAAGCCGATTGCGCACCACTGCAGTACCCCGGTGTCGGTTGAGCGCAAACGCCACGCGCGGCCCGCTCAGACCGCGGTCGGCCGCGAAGGTCATCCACAGCAGCTCGCTGTCGAATCGACGACCGCGGCGCAGTGCGGCGAAGTCGGCCCTGCTGCGGCACGAATCGATCAGGCGCTCAGCCGTTGCCGGCCCTTGCGTCGGCGAGCGTTCACGATTGCCCGGCCCGCACGGGTGGACATGCGATGGCGGAAGCCGTGGCGGCGGGCTCGCCTGCGGTTATGGGGTTGGTACGTGCGCTTCACGCTGCAGCCTCCTGGAGGTTCAGGCCGCGGGCAGGTCCGCGAAATGCGGTGCGGCGGCCGGAGCGTGCCCGGGTGTCGACCCGAGAGCACTGACAGCCTACGGGTGCTGATCCCCTCCGATGCGCGTCGAGGCGAGCCGGGAGGCGACGTCGTAGCCCCGACGGCGCGCGCGATGACGCGCGGCGCCGGCGCACAGAGCCGTGTCGCGGGTGCCTGACATCGACCACGACGCTTGTCGCCGGAGCAGCAAACTTCCCTGTCCTCCGCTTGTTTTGCGGGCGTTCTGGGTCTGTTGCTGCACTGTTGCGTTCCCGTCAACTACAGCACTGCACAGGCGCGCAAAGACGCGCTTGCAGCAGTGACAGCGCGGCCATAGGTTCCGACCACCGGATGCCGCTTGGTGGCTCGCAGGCGAACAACAGGTTCCGCGGCCACACGACGGACAGAGGCGAACGAGGTTGTCGTGGTGAGTTCTCCGCAGGCAGGTGCCGCAGCACATGAACCTGAGGATCGCCACCACATCTCCCAATCGCCGGAGTCCCGATCGACACCATCGCCATCACCAGAGTCATCGTCACCTGCTCTGCCCGAGGGCGCCCGCGCGAACACCGACGAGCTGTGGTCGCAGTGCAGCGACATTCTGCGGGCCACAGTGTCTGACGCGCTCTGGCTGGGCTATTTCCGTCACCTGCAGGCGTTGCACATCGACAGCGAGCTGGCCGTATTGATCGCGCCGAACAACATGATCCGCGATCGCATCCAGCGGCGGTACATCCCCATGCTCCACGCCGCGTTCGAGCGGCTGCCAGTTCGCCCCCAGACCTACGAGATCGAGACCCGCCCCGAGCTTGGCGACCTGGACAGCGCCAATGGCGCAGATGCGCATCCGCACGACGTGGACGCCTCGCCCGAAGGTGATGCTTCGAGCCCAGGCGACGACGAGACCTGGCACCCCGCGACCGGTTCCGCCCACCCGCCAGCTGGAATCGAGAACGCCGTCACAGAGGCGCCGGCACCAGATGCCAGCGCAACGCCACGCAGAGTGCCGGGCGTTGACATCACCAATCCCCGGTACACCTTCGAGAGTTTCGTCACTGGCAGCAGCAACCGGTTCGCGCAAGCGGCGGCACTTGCGGTTGCCGAGACCCCCGGCATTGCCTACAACCCCCTGTTCATTCACGGCGGCACCGGCCTCGGCAAGACCCATCTGCTGCAGGCCATTGTGAACTTCCTCGGCACCACCCTGCCGGGGCATCGTGTCCGGTACGTCTCTACGGAGACCTTTCTGTCAGAGTTCATCGAAGCCATCCGCACGAACACGACGCCGGCGTTCAAGAGGCGCTACCGCGAACTCGATGTGCTGCTGCTCGATGACATCCAGTTCATGGAGGGCAAGGAAGGCCTGCAGGAGGAGCTGTTCCACACGTTCAACTCGTTGCATGTCGCCGGTCGCCAGATCGTGATCTCTTCCGACCGCCCGCCTCGCAGCATCTCCACTCTGTCGGATCGCCTGCGCAGCCGATTCGAATGGGGCCTGATCACCGATATCCAACCGCCTGATCTCGAGACCCGAGTGGCCATCTTGCGGAAGAAGACCGAGCACGGCCATGTGCCCGATGAAGTGCTCGAGCACATCGCGCATCTCATCACGAACAACATCCGCGAACTCGAGGGCGCACTGGTGCGCGTCACGGCGTATGCCAGCCTCACCAGGAGTCCTGTCACGCTGGAGATGGCGCAGCAGATCCTGAGCGATGTCCGTGAGCCGCAGGAGACGCCGATCACCACCGACCGGATTCTGAACATGACCGCAGACATGTTCGGCTACGACGTGGGTGAGCTCACCAGCCAGCGCCGTCAGCAAGGCCTGGTCAACGCGCGCCAGATCAGCATGTATGTCATGCGGGAGCTCACCGACTTGAGTTACCCGGCGATTGCCAGCGTCTTCGGCGGGCGAGATCACACGACCGTCATGCATGCCGTCAAGAAGATCAACAGCCTGCTGCCTGCTGAACGCAAGGTGTACGACCAGGTCGCTCAACTGATAGCGCGCGTTCGGGCTGCTTGAGGCTGACCCGCCGAATGCTGTCCGCTGCGAGGCCGGTGAGTGGATCTAGGGTGTCTCCACACGCTGTGGACAATGAGTGGAAAAGTTCTCGACAAACCTCGGGAAAAGTCGTGCTTTTCCACGGTCGCGCCGGCCATGCAAGAAAAGGAAGGGTGCAACTGTGGACGCGCAGGCAAGACTGTTGACAGACCGCGTTGCGCTGATCTGCGACAACGGCCGGTCATCCACAATTCACAGCCCCTACAACCACTACCTAATAAGTCTC
The DNA here is from genome assembly GCA_011523825.1 of Microthrixaceae bacterium. Classification (GTDB taxonomy): domain Bacteria; phylum Actinomycetota; class Acidimicrobiia; order Acidimicrobiales; family Poriferisodalaceae; genus Poriferisodalis. Next base: position 104,644 of record WTFX01000026.1, on the reverse strand, counting down.
AACCTTCTCATTGAGGATGATCTGTCTCATCAGTCTTGCACGGCCAAGGAGAACTGCCCGTGAAATTGCGCATTGAACGAGATGCACTGGTCGACCAGCTGACTTTGGCGAGCCGGGGGGTCAATGTGCGCGGGGGCGGCTTGTTCGTGCTGACTGGACTGCACCTGCGAGCCGACAGCGAAGGGCTGACGGTCACGGGCACCGACCTCGATCTCACTGTTCGCACGCAGCTGCGCACGGCAGTAGAGACGGAAGGCGAAACCGTGGTGCCGGCCCGGCTGCTGACCGACATCGCTCGAGCGTTGCCTCCGGGCGAAGTGGATCTTCAGGTTCACGATGACGAAGTCCAGATCACCAGCGCGAGAGCGCAGTTCTCCGTTCGGACGCTGCCGACCGCCGATTTCCCCACCCTTCCGCAGCCGGCGGGAGACGACGTCACCGTGCCCGCGGGCGACTTGGCACAGGCCTTTCGCCAAGTGGTCCGAGCAGCAAGTTCGGATGATGCCCGGCCGATCCTGACCGGTGTGCTCATGGCGGCCCGCGGTGACGGATTGCGGCTGGTGGCGACCGACTCGTACCGGCTCGCCCTGCGGGATCTGCCCGAGGCACAGGTGCTCGACCCGGGACAGCAAGTACTCGTACCGTCCCGGGCTCTGGAGGAACTGGGTCGGATCCTCGATTCCAGCAAGGACGTGACCATGCGGCTGGGAGAACGGGAGGTCTCCTTCGAGGTCAGCGACGATGCTCAATCGGCCCAGGTGACGTGCCGTCTCATCGCGGGTGACTTCCCCAGCTACGAGCCATTGATTCCTGATTCTCACGACAATCGGCTGGAGGTAGACCGAGCCTCGTTGCTCGACGGAGCACGCCGGCTGCGCCTGCTGGCCCGTGACACCAATGCGCCGCTGCGAATGGAGCTGCGTCCTGACAGCATCGAACTGACGGTCATCAGTCAAGATGTCGGCAGCGCGAGCGAGGAAGTTGATGCCAGCTACGAGGGAGAGCCGACCACTGTTGCCTTCAATCCCGACTACCTCATCGAAGGGCTCGACGCGGCTGGCGGCGACACTGTCGAGCTGGTGCGTCTGGACGCCCTGAAGCCAGCTGTGCTGCGGACGCCCGGGCAAGGTGAATTCCTGTATCTGCTGATGCCCGTTCGGGTGTCGTGATCATTGCTTGGCTGAGCATCGAGAATTTCCGGAACCACCGGTCCACCAAGCTGGCGCTCGACGCAGAACGCACGCTCGTAGTCGGGCCCAACGGACACGGCAAAACCAATCTGCTGGAAGCCGTCGCGCTGCTGAACGGCTCGGGTTCGTTCCGCGGGGCGAGTGCGGAGACACTGGTGCGTACCGGCTGCGATCGGGCCTTCGTGCGTGCCGAGATCCGGCGAGAGCGCCGGACGCGCCTGGTGGAAATGGAGATCGCAGCGGCCGGCAGATCACGGGCGCAGGTGAACGGGCAGAAGGTCCGGTCATTGCGCGACCTCGCCGATGTGGTCAGCACAGTGGTGTTCTGCCCGGCCGACCTGTCAATCGCGGCGGGTGGACCGTCGGTGCGGCGCGAGCTGCTCGACAATGTGCTGATCAGTACTGACCGTGAGTACCGGGCAATGCGGCTCGATTTCGAGCGAGTGCTGCGACAGCGCAACAACCTCCTGAAGCAGACCGGTCATCGTGCCGACGACGAGGCCATCGCGACGCTCGATGTCTGGGATGCGCAGCTCGCGGACATCGGCGAGACCATCGCGCAACGACGCGACGCGCTGTGCACCGCGTTGGCCTCTCCGGCCCAGGACGCGTATTGCCAGCTCGCCGGATGCGATGCGAGTCTGGGACTGTCCTATGCGGCCGAGTGGCGCGACCGCGGCCTTGCAATCTCACTGGCGCAGGCCCGCACAGACGACTTGCGACGCGGCACTACCACCGTGGGCCCGCACCGCGACGACATGACGATCTGCCTGGACGGCCTGCCGGCACGCACTCACGCCTCGCAAGGGGAGCAGCGCAGCATCGCCTTGGCGCTGCGGCTGGCCCAGCATCGGTACAGCGCGCAGACCAGCGGGATCGAGCCGATCGTGCTGCTGGACGATGTGTTCTCTGAACTTGACGAAGGCCGGGCCCGACGTCTCGTCGATTGCCTGCCTGCCGCGCAGACTGTGGTCACCTCGGCCACCGGTCACGTTCCCTCCGGAATCGAAGCCCACAGCCAAGTCCAGATTCACGACGGCGAGGTGATCTCAAGATGAGGAGACGCCGTCGCGCAACAGGCGGCCGCGAGCCGCGGTCGATCGGCGATTCGCTCAAGGCAGTCACTGCCGGATTCGGTTCGCGGGGCCGCGCGATCGACCTCAACGAGCGCTGGGCCGAGGCCGTCGGCGAGGCCATCGCGATCCACGCGCAGCCCGAAAGGCTCGAAGCTGGCCGGTTGACCGTCGTTGTCGACGATCCCGCCTGGGCGACCGAATTGCGCTACCACTCGAGCCGGATTCTGGCCGCACTGAACGCCGATTCGGGAGCGGCCACGATCTCTGAGCTGCACCTCCGCGTCCATCCTGGCGCTGGCCACAAAAAACGTCTCTGACCTGCGGGTTTACTGGTACCGATTCGGTTGCTCCTTCACCGAGAATCGGCCCCCGTCCGGTAGACTGGCTGCACTGTGACCGACACGACTCTGGCACCCGCGTCGGCACGCACCGGCGACGGCATGGTGGGTGCAGGCGGCGCTGACGACACTGTTGCCGGCGACTACAACGCCGACGCGATCACGGTGCTCGAAGGTCTCGAGCCGGTCCGTGAACGTCCTGGGATGTTCATCGGCTCGACCGGCCCCGGAGGTCTTCACCATCTCGTCTACGAGGTGGTGGACAACGCCGTCGACGAGGCAATGGCAGGGCACTGCAGCTCCATCGAAGTCACCCTGCGAGCAGACGGCACGTGCAGTGTCACCGACAACGGTCGCGGCATCCCCGTCGAAGCTCATCCGCAGTATCCCGAGAAGTCGGCTGCCGAGGTGGTTCTGACCGTGCTGCACGCTGGCGGCAAGTTCGGCGGCACCGGGTACAAGGTGTCGGGCGGGCTGCACGGAGTCGGCGTGTCCGTCGTGAACGCCCTGTCTTCCGAACTGGAAGCCGTCATCGATCGGGATGGCCGGCGCTGGCAGCTGCAGTTCCACGATGGCGGCGAGCCGGTCGGCGAGCTGACCGACATCGGCCCGTCGCCTGAGGGCAGCACCGGCACCACCATTACGTTCAAACCCGATTCGACGGTGTTCGATCACGTCGAATTCCGGGCCCAGACCTTGACCGAGCGGTTGCAGATGATGGCGTTTCTCAACGCCGGCCTCTGCATCGGCTTCACCGACGAGCGGCGACCCGAGCCAGTCCGCCACGAGTACTGCTACCCAGGCGGCATCCGCGATTTCGTCCGCCATCTCAATGAATCGTCCGAAGCGCTGTTCGACGAGGTTGGATTCCTCTCGGCAGCCGAAGACGGCGACGAGGTGGAGATCGCCTTCCAGTGGAACACCGGCTTCAACACCGATGGCATCCACAGCTTCGCCAACGGCATCAACACGGTCGAGGGCGGCATGCATGCCGAGGGTTTTCGCTCGGCACTGACGTCCGCGGTGAACAACTACGCCCGTGATCGCAAGATGCTGCGCCCCGACGACGACAACCTGCAGGGCGATGACATCCGCGAGGGCCTCACCGCGGTGGTGAGCGTCCGCTTGGAAGCACCGCAGTTCGAAGGCCAGACCAAGGCAAAGCTGGGCAACACCGCTATGCGCAGCCTCGTTCAGAAGGCCGCCTACAGCGGGCTCAGCGAATGGCTCGAAGAACATCCGACCGAGGCCAAGCTGGTGACCGGCAAGGCCATCGATGCTCGCCGGGCACGCATCGCCGCGCAGAAGGCGCGCAATACGGTGCGCAAGTCGGCCCTGGGGGGCGCTGGCCTGCCTGGCAAGCTCACCGACTGCTCCTCAGGCGACCCTGAAGAGGCCGAGTTGTACATCGTGGAGGGCGACTCGGCCGGGGGATCGGCCAAGGAGGCGCGCGACCCCGCGACTATGGCGATCTTGCCGATCCGGGGAAAGATCCTCAACGTTCAGCGAAGCCGTCCCGAGCGCATCTTTGACAACAACGAGATCAGCGCGCTGATCTCAGCGATCGGTGCCGGCGTCGATGGCGCTACCGGCGAGAACGGTTTCGACGACGCCAAGATCCGCTACCACAAGGTGATCCTGCTGTGCGATGCCGATGTCGACGGCAGCCATATCCGGACGCTGCTGCTGACGTTCTTCTTTCATCGGATGCGCAAGCTGCTCTCGGGCGGCTATGTGTACATCGCCCAGCCGCCGCTGTACTCCACCAAGGTCGGCACCGAGACGGTGTATCTCAAGGACGACCGGGCCAAGGACTCATTCCTGTCGGACCGGCCCAACCACCGCAACGAGTTCCAACGCCTCAAGGGTCTCGGCGAGATGGATGCCCAGGAGCTGTGGGACACCACCATGGACCCAGCCAGCCGGACCTTGCTGCGCGTCTCACTCGAAGAGGCCGTCACAGCTGACCGCATCTTCAGCGTCCTCATGGGCGACGACGTGGATGCCCGCCGGGGCTTCATCCAGGACAACGCCAGCGACGTTCGCTTCCTCGACGTCTGATCGTGGCAAGCAGACGGATCCGGCTGGGAGCGCTATGAGCGACGACGAACCCGACACCAGCCCTGGCTCGCCTGACGAGAGCGGCGCCATCGGCAGTGCCGACTCGCTTGCAGGCGGCACCATCGGCAGTGCCGACTCGCTTGCAGGCGGCACCATCGGCGTGGTGGACGTCGAGATCCAAACCGAGATGGAGCAGTCGTTCCTGGATTACGCCATGTCGGTCATCACCTCGCGGGCGCTGCCCGATGCGCGTGACGGCCTGAAGCCGGTGCACCGCCGGATCCTGTGGTCGATGTTCGACACCGGTCTGCGGCCGGACCGGCCCCACAAGAAATGCGCCACGGTGGTCGGCGATGTCATTGCTAACTACCACCCGCACGGCGACGGTTCGATCTACGACGCGCTCGTGCGGATGGGTCAGTCGTTCAGCTTGGCCAACACCTTGATCGATCCGCATGGCAACTTCGGCTCGCCGTCGGACCCGCCTGCTGCCTACCGCTATACCGAGTGCCGCCTGACCGACCTGGCCATGACCATGGCCGAGAGCATCGATGAGCAGACGGTGGACTTCGCTGCGAACTTCGACGGCTCCCGCACCGAGCCGCTGGTGATGCCGTCGCGGTTCCCGAACCTGCTCGTCAATGGCAGCCAAGGCATCGCGGTGGGCATGGCCACCAACATCCCCACGCACAACCTCGGCGAGATCATCGACGCCACGATTCACCTCATCGGGAGTCCCGAGGCCTCCGTTGAGGAATTGATGGAGTTCGTGCACGGGCCCGACTTCCCGACTGGCGGGCGGATGCTCGGTCGGGCTGGCGCCCGTGAAGCCATGGCAACCGGACGCGGCTCAGTGAAGCTGCGGGCCCGAGCCGAGATCATCGAGAACGGCAAACGGCCAAGCATCGTGGTCACCGAGATCCCGTACCAGACCTCGATCGAGAACATCGAGCGCAAGATTGCCGATGCGGTGAATCGCAAGGTCATCGAGGGCATCACTGCGCTGCGTAACGAGTCCGCACGGGGTGAGATGCGGTTCGTCATCGAGCTGCGACCGTCGGCGCCAGCAAACGTGGTGCTGAACAACCTGTGGAAGCACACGCCGCTGCAGTCCAGCTTTGCCGTGAACATGGTGGCGCTGGTCGACGGGGTGCCGCGCACGCTGAATCTCAGGGATGCCTTGGTCGCGTATGTCGACCATCAGATCGAGGTGGTCACCCGGCGCAGCCAGCACCGGCTGGACGAAGCCCGGGCGAGAGCGCACATCGTGGAGGGCCTGCTGCGCGCGCTCGACCTGATCGACGAGATCATTGCCCTGATACGCGCCAGCGACGATCGGGCCGCGGCACTCGCGGCGCTCTGCGACGAGCCAATGTTGTTCAGCGCCGAGCAGGCCAATCACATTCTGGACATGCAGCTGAGCCGCCTGACCCGGCTGGGCCGCACACGGCTGAGCGCCGAGCTGGCCGAGTTGACCGAGACGATTGCTGGGCTTGAAGCGATTTTGGGCTCGGACGAGCGGCTGCGGCAGGTGATCATCGACGAGCTGAGCGCTTTGCGCGACGAGCATCACACGCCCCGCCGCACCGAGATCGTCACCGATCCCGGCGAGATGGACGCAGAGGATCTCATCGAGGACGAGCCGTTGGTGGTGACGCTGACGCGTGAGGGGTACGTGAAGGCGACGTCGCCGGACATGTTCCGCACCCAGGGACGGGGCGGCCGCGGCGTGCAGGGTGCGCGGCTGAAGGACGACGATGTCGTGGTCCGCGTCCTGCTGACCACAGCGCATGCTTGGCTGCTGTGTTTCACCAACCGCGGCCGGGTGCACCGGTTGAAGGCCTACGAGGTACCCCTCACTAACCGCACAGCCCGGGGCACGGCGCTGGTGAACCTGCTGCAACTCGAGGCCGACGAACGCGTCGAGGCCGTGGTGGAAGCGCGAGAATTTCCGGCGGACCGGTACTTGATGTTCGTGACCCGCAACGGGCTCGCCAAGAAGACGTCGCTGAGTCAGTACGAGAACATCCGATCTAACGGCCTGATTGCGCTGAACCTGCGAGACGGGGACGAGCTGGTGAGGGTGCTCGAGACTTCGGGGGCCAACGATGTGCTCGTTGTGTCTCGCTTAGGCAACGTCATTCGGTTTGCTGAGCGCGAAATCCGGCCATTGAGTCGTACCGCTGCAGGGGCGCGAGCGATCGCACTACGCGAGGGAGACGTCGTTGCGGCAGCTGACGTTGTATCTGATGACGATCCTCGGGATCTACTGCTGGTCTCCTCAAGAGGGACAGCAAAGAGAACCCCTATCGATTCGTTCACCGTCCAAAAGAGGGCCGGGCTTGGCTTGAGGAGCATGAAGCTGGGCGGTGCCCAAATCGTTGGTGCGCTTCTCGTTGACGAGCAAGACGAAGTGATATTGGCTTCATCTGGTGGAGTCCTCATCAGAACACGAGTCTCGGACATGTGGCTTCGCAGTCGTAAAGCTGGAGGTGTGAGGGCGATGGCGCTTGACGACGACGAGGCGGTCGTGGCCATCGCGCTGGTGGAGCTTCCGGACATTCCAGAGCACGACAATTCCGGCAGCGAGCCCCGCGAAAACCCTGCGGGCGAGGTGAGCTCGACGGCATAGCTTCGGCCGATGCCCACGACGAGACAGAGCCCCGGCTTCCGAAGAGGCCGAGGCTCTGTCGAGTTTCTGTGGGGCCGCTGGCAGGTGCCAGGGCGTCACGGCTTGCCACCCTACGTCGAGGGTTCAAGTCCCTCCGGCTCCACGTGCACACGGTATCAGGACGGGCAGGCGGCGCTGCCGGTGGCGTTGCTGGCGCTTGCACTGCTCGTCAGCATTGGCCTGGTGGCTCGGTGGGGTCAGGCCGCGGTGGCGAGCTCACGGGCCCAAGCCGCCGCGGATGCCGCAGCGCTGGCAACACTCGTTGCCGCCGATGGCGGCGCGATCGCACACGGCACGCTCCCAGATGACGCAACCGCGTCGGCCGTGGCCCTCGACGCCGGCGGGGAGTTGGCCTCGTTCGAGCTTCGCGTCAGTGATGGCACGGTGCAGGTGGAGGTCATCGTGGAACTCGACGGCCAGCGGGCGTCCGCCGGCGCTGCGGCACCGTTGCCAGTGACGGATCCGGCGACCGGGGGTCCTGCGGGCTGACTCCTACACTGCGAAGCGTGGCCGATGCGACATCGGGTGGGGAGCCGCCGTCGCCGGAGCCGGGCGGGCCGACTCCCACCGACGAACTCTTCGCCGAAGCGCTGGGGATCACCCCGGCGAGCAGTACCCGTCGTCGCCGTGGCCGTACGCCCATTCCGCAGAACCCGGCACCCGTCGCACCTGTGCCGCCCCAGATCCCCCCGTCGCAGGGTGAGATTGCGCCGCCCCCCTCAACCTCCGCATTTTCCGAAGAGGCCCCGGCGGTGCGCTGGACATGGTTGAGCCAGCGTCGAGCCCGGGTCCGGCGAACCCACCGGATCCTGCGTCATATCGATCCTTGGTCGGTGTTCAAAGTGTCGGTGCTGCTGTACGCGTGCCTGTATGTCGCGGTGCTGGCGGCGGGCGTGCTGCTCTGGAATGCGGCGCAGCGCTCAGGTCTCGTCGACAAGGTGGAGTCGTTCATCACCGAAGTCGGCTCCTATGAGAGCTGGACCATCGACGGCATGGTGATCTTCCAGCGCGCCAGGATCATCGGACTCGTCGTCGCCACGGTTGGCGTGGCCTTCAACGTGGTGATGGCGATCATGTTCAACCTGATTAGCGACCTCACCGGCGGCGTTCGGGTCACTGTGCTCGAAGACGAACGCCGCCCCCCCGCCCGCTGACAGACACAGATGTCACAGCGGGCGCAACTCTCGGCACGGGAGCTGTAGTGTGTGCGGCTCCGCGGGGCTATAGCTCAGTCGGTTAGAGCGCACCCCTGATAAGGGTGAGGTCGTTGGTTCGATTCCATCTAGCCCCACACATGGACCAGCAGCCGGCACCGTGAGCTTTCTGCGCCGGGCGCTGCTGGCCGTCGTTGTGGGCGGACTGGTCACGGTGGTTCTGCGGCTGCGTTCGTCGCAGGGCATTCCTCGCCGCGAAGGCAGCTGGCGGGAGCTGGCCGGGCCCGACCTGCGGTGATCGCTGAACGCATGAGCCCAATCACATGAGCCCAATTTCATGAGCACGGTCGCGGTCATCGGCGCAGGCGCGGTAGGGCAGCGAATCGCCCGGCAGCTGGCCTCACGGCCCGATGTCGATCGTCTCGTGCTGGGGTCGCGCCACACTGCTCGACTGCGCGGCCTCGCTGCACAGTTGCTCGATGTGGATGTGGAGGTGCTGGAACCCGGCGCATTGCCTGAAGCTGACGTAGTCGTGCTCAGCTTGCCGAGCGGCGGCCACGCCGCGCTGGCCAACAAGGCTCTGGAACGCCATGCACACGTGGTGTCACTGTCGGGTGCTGTGGCCGACGTCGAGCAGTTGCTGGATATGAACAAGCGAGCCATGAACGCCAAACGGTCCGTCGTGGTGGGTGCGGGCTTCTCGCCGGGTTACAGCTGCCTGCTCGCCCGCCACGGCGCGGCCAGATTCGACCTGGTCACCGAGGTGCACATCGCCCGGGTCGGCACCGGAGGCCCGGCATGTCAGCGGCAGCTGCACCGTGCCAGGACCGGAACATCAGTGGACTGGCGCGACGGGCAATGGCGTCGCCGCCGCGGCGGATCGGGCCGGGAGCTTGTGTGGTTCCCTGATCCGCTCGGCGCCCACGATTGCTACCGGGCGGCGTTGGCGGATGCGCTGCTGCTGGTGCCGGCGTTCAGTGATGTCGAGCGGGTAACCGCCCGGGTGGCAGGCACGCGGCGCGATCGCCTCACGGCCATGCTGCCAATGTTGCGGCCACCCCATCCCGAAGGCGGGCCGGGGGGCGTGCGGGTGGAGCTGCGGGGCGTACGAGACGGCCGCCACTGCACCGACGTGCTCGGCGTCATCGATCATCCGAGCGCTGCTGCTGCGGCGGTGGCGGCTACCGCTGCGGGCTGGGCACTGGCCGACGAACTGCCGACGGGGGCGTGGGGGCTGGGCATGCTTGACGATCCGTTGCCGTGGCTCGCTGAGCTAGCCGAACGAGGCGTCCGCGCCGCCGCCTACGAGGGAGCGCGCCTGTAGCGCTGCATCAGAAACGCACGTCCCGCTGCCAATCGTCCAGCAGGTCAGTACGGCCGAATGTTTCGAGCCGTTCGGGGCCGATGCGACCCCACACGAAGAGCAGGAGGTCCTGCGCCGGGCCCCGGGCAGCGACATCGGACTTCGTATGTGCACGCTCGACCTGCATGCCGTCGGGTGTGCGGCTGATGACCCATTCTCCGTGCGCGTCGGTGGCGTGCAAGTGCACGGTTTCGCCGTCGCCGGCAAATGCGTCCGGTCGTCTCAGCCGTACGTAGACGTCGAAGAGTTCGTCGACGCCGTCGACAGCGAGATCGGGTGCTATCGGTGCCGGCGTGATGCCCAGGGCGGCTTCAGCGTCCCACCGGTGCATCGTGCATTCGTGTGCCATGCGCCGCCACCAGAAGCTCATGGACTGTTGTTCGGGATCCCAGGTCCAAGCTTCGGCGTCAGGCGGGCGCCCAGTCATGAGGCCGGTGAGTGCGTCGAATGCGTCAGCGTGCCACAGCGACACGGAACCGGGCGGTCTGGCGATGGTGGCGGGGTCAACGCGCGCTCCCGCGGCGATGCTGCTGCGCACGAATGTCCAGACCGTGGCGCAGTGCGCGATCAGCGCTTCGAGGGTCCAGTCCCCGCAGCTGGGGACCCGCCGGCTCCACATGTCCGGCGATCGTTCGGCATCCGCGGCGATCTGGTTGAGTCGCGCGCCTTCCGCAACCCGCAACTCTGCGTACTCTGTGGCGTTCATGGCCTGTGATCTCCTGCTCCTGCCGGTCGAGCCATTGGCCGCAGCCATGACGTGAGCGGGCTCCTGGCGTCGATCCCGAGCCCGTCGCGCAGCTCCATCTCGCTCGGCCCGCTCGACATTCGAGCCTATGGCGTTGCTCTTGCAGCGGCGGTGCTGGTCGCGCTCTGGATCACCTCCCGCCGCTGGCGTCGAGCAATCGCGGACCGGGACGATGCGTACCGGGCTCGCGCCAACGACTTGGTCGGGGCCATCGCAATCTGGGCGGTTCCCGCCGGCCTGATCGGCGCCCGGCTGTATCACGTCATCACCGACTTTGATCGATACCAGGGCAACCTCGTCGACGCGCTGAAGATCTGGCAGGGCGGGCTCGGCATCTGGGGAGGCATCTCGGTCGGCGTACTGGTTGCAGTGTGGATGCTGCGCCGCGGCGGGCACAGCACCGGAACGATGCTCGACGCGCTGGCGCCCGCGCTCGCAGTGGCCCAGGCCATCGGCCGGCTCGGAAATTGGTTCAACCAAGAGTTGTACGGCCGTCCGACGGACCTGCCGTGGGGGCTCGAGATCGACGAGGCGCACCGCGTGGCCGGATTCGGCCTCGAAGAGACGTTTCATCCGACCTTCGCCTATGAGGCCCTGTGGAATCTGTGCTTGGCGGCGACGCTCGTCTGGGTGATTCCCAGGGTGCTGCCGCAGCTGCGCACCGGCTACCTGTTCGCGGTGTACGTGCTGGGGTACACCGTCGGGCGGCTGTGGATCGAGTTGCTGCGCATCGACACGGCCAACGAGCTGTGGGGCGTGCGGATCAACGTGTGGACCAGCGTGGTTGTCGGCTTGGCGGCGCTGATTGCAGTGCTGGTGGGTCTGCGCCGCGGCCCCGATTCAGCTCAGCAGGCCGATCAGGGTCTCGCGGGTGGCGGCCTGCTCGTCGAGGGTGCCGAACGCCGATCCGGCGAATGACGTCACGCCGCAGTCGGCCAGCGCGTTGACGCGGTCGCTGACCTCGGCTGCACTGCCGATGACGGCGATGTCTTCGGGCCCGCTGAGACCTTCCCGGTCGAGCATTGCCCGGTAGCTGGGCAGCGTTCCGTACACCACCAAGTCCTTGGCCGCACGCTCCCGGGCGGTGTCCGCGTCATCGGTTACGCACACCGGGAAGCCGGCCACCACCTGCGGCGCTGGCCGCCCGGCCTCGGCTGCTGCCTCGTTGATGGTCGGCGCGGTGTGATCCCGCAGTGTCGCCGGCCCGGTCATCCAGGTGAACGTGCCGTCGGCCATGCGAGCGGTCAGGCGCAGCATCTGGCTGCCCAGCGCGGCGACGAATACCGGCGGAGCATCCGCAGCCGGGGGAGTGATCTCACCGCGCCCGACAACCGCATCGCCGCCGTGAGAGACACGACGATCGGTCATCAGCTTCGTCAGGATCGTCAGGTAGTCGCGCATGTGCGCTATGGGCCGGTCGAACGAGTAGCCCCACATGCCCTCGACCACTGGTTTGTGCGACGGGCCGATGCCCAGATCCAAGCGTCCGCCGATCACAGCCTGGGTCGTGAGCGCCTGCTGGGCCAGCATCATCGGATGCCGCGGGTACGTGGGCACCACCGCGGTGCCGAGGCGAATGCCTGGCACCCCGCGGCCCGCCACGGCGATAGTGGTCAGCGCGTCGTGGCCGAAGATCTGCGGCGTCCAGTAGCGCCGGAAGCCCTGCTCGGAAGCCTCGCGGATGCTGGCCTCGAAGCGCTCAGGTGTGGTGTCGAATCCGAACAGCTCGATGTGCATGCCCGGCAGCGTAACGGTGCCCTCCGCCTCGTTTCTTGGAACGCAGATCGTCAGACACCAAGCCGCAGGTGCCGAGTTTCAGGCGAAGGTGTCGAAGAGCTCCTCGAGCGCCTTGAGCTGGCCGCCGCTGGTGCTGGAGGGCACCAGGATCGGCGTCTTGCAGCCGGCGTCGAACCACGCCTCGACACCGTCGCGGACCTGAGCGGCCGAGCCGTACAGCGTGGCATTCGACAGCCACTCGTCGGTCATCGCCCGGTTCAGCGCCTCGGCGTCGCCCGCAGCGATCGCCGTCTCCGCCGCCTCCATCTCGTCGATCCAGCCGGCTTGTTTCCAGTAGTTCCGGTAGTTCGGCAGCGACACGTAGCCGGCGAGCGTCTTGCGGTTCCGGGCTGCTCCCGCGGCCCGATCGTCGTCGATGACGGTGGGGATCATGTTCCCCACGAAAAAGTCGTCGCGGCTCGCGGCGTCGCCGAGGTGTGCCACTGAATTCTGGAAGTCGTTGCAGCTCGCGTTCGCCCACACGGCTCCGGAGCTGATCTCGGCCGACAGCTCGGCCATGCGCTGGCGCAGTGTGGCCAGCACGATCGGCGGCAGCTCGCCGTGCTGCGCTGATGCCGCCTGCATGGCAGCGATGTACTCGCGGATGTCGCCGAGCGGCTTGCCGGGCGTGATGCCGAGGCGCTCGTGCACAGGGCCGTGTGTGACACCGATGCCTAGCCAGAACCGGCCTCCCGAGATCTCGTGGATGAAGGCCGCCGTCGAGGCCATGTCGACCGGGTTGCGGAAGTAGATCGGCTGCACCGAGGTGCCGAAATGGATCTCGTTGGTGACCTGCGCGATCGCCTGGCACAGTGCCACCGGGTCGCCCATGGAGGGGCAGTAGATGCCGCTGAATCCTCGTTGCTCGATCTCAGCGGCGATTTCCAAGGTGCGTTCGCGACGGCCCCGCACCGCCGCGAGCGAAATGGCAGGCATGTTCATGCGGGGTTTCCTAGCAGACGGGTCCCCATGACGCCGCGAGCCTGACCGCGTGGGTTCAGTGAGGCTTCCGGGCCACGAAGCAGTACAGCGGTGTGAAGATTCCCGTCTTGCCGCCGGCGACATAGGCGTCGGCGGTGCGATCCAGCAGTTTGGCGATCTCGGCAGTGCCCCTCGGCAGCACCTTCAGTGTTTCCGCGACACGTGCTGAAGCGATCGCGAGCCGCCTCCCCAGCGGCGTCCCCCGCAGGGTGTTCCTGCGTGTGCCGCTGCGCGCCTCCATGGGTTGATACCACGGAGTGGTCGAGCCGTTCTCGGGGGTTCCACGGTCGTTGCCTTCGATGACCTCGAATCCCGCCACCTCGAGCGCCCGGTGCACTTCTGCGAACGTTGCGATCTGCTTGAGCGCTATCCCCCGCATGAGCTCCTGTTCAATGTCCTGGTGCCTCGTGCTGTCAGGATCGAACCTGTCGGTCAGGCACATCTCCTGACCCCACAGCAGGGCGCCCGGTTTCAGCACACGCGAGATCTCCGTGAACGCGCCGACCTTGTCGGGCGCGTGACAGGTCGATTCGATCGCGTAGGCCCGGTCGAAGGTGCTGTCTTCGATGGCGCTCATGTCCATGAAGCTGGTCTCGACGTAGTCGATCATGTCGCTGAGACCGGCTTGAGCGGTCAACGATCTCGCCCTGGCCAGCTGGACTTCGCTGCTGTTGATGCCGGTGACCCTGACCCCTGCCTCGCGGACCACCGTCCGCATCGGGCCACCGATCCCGCATCCGACGTCGATGACCGACATGCCGGGGTGCAGGTCCAGCTTGTCGATCATCAATCGCTGATGCCGGAGCTTGGAGTCTTCCAGGCTCTCGGCCTGAGACAGCGGTGCGAAGTGGAGCGATTCGCCCCAGCCGTAGATCATGAGATGGCTGCAGATGTCGTAGTACTCCCGCGCTGTCTCGGCATGATCCAGCCCGCCGCCGTCGCCGGAGGCCGACGTCTGGTCAAGTCGGCCGTTCAGCCGCGCCACCCGGCTGCGAAGATCCGAATCGCGGTATGACGCCCTCAGTCCCCGGGCGACCTGCCAGATGCTGCTCACCCGGTGGAGCCTAAGAGGCGGAGCCAGCAGCGGAGGCCGTGCCGAGCAGCGGCAGCGCCAGCAAGGCGAGCGCAATCAGGCTCGTCACGGTGACGAGGCCGATGGCAGGCCCGAAGCCGGCGGCATCGATGACGAATCCGCACACTGCGGGACCGACCAGCCCGCCCACCCCGAGCCCGGTGTAGTAGATGCCGATGACGCCGCCGAGGTTCTCCACGCCGTACCAGCCCGACAGCACCGAGGGTGTGGCGGTCACCCACACCGCCCAGCCGACGCCGTGGGTCACGGCGCTCGTGATGAGCAGCGCGATATCGCCGCCTGAGATCCACCAGATCGCCAGGGCACCAGTCAGGCAGGCAAATGCGCCCCGACACAGCCACATGGGATCGATGCGGTTCCCCAATGCACCGCACGCCAGGCGTGCAGCGACGCTGGTGGCCCCGGAGATGCCGACCAGCCCGGCAGCCAGCCCGGGCGCCACCCCAGCGTCGACGGCGTAGTCGTTGTAGAACGCGACCGGCGCGTAGAAGCCGGGCCCGATGGCGACGACCGCCGCGAAGAACAGCAGGAAACGGGGCGACCGCGCCAGCGTGCCGACGCGCATCAGCCGTGCGCCCGAGGTGCGCACCCGGTCGCCCCGTGTCGCAGCCCAACCGATGGTCACCAAGGCCAGCGCGGCCAGCAGGGCATACGTGCGCCGCCACCCGATGGCCGCGATCAGCTGGTGCCCCAGCCACGGCATCACGAGCGTTCCGGCGCCGACGCCGGCGAGCAGGAAGCCCATCGCGGCCGGACGCCGCTGCTCGCTGAAGCTGCGACCGATCAGCCCGATCATCGAGGGGTAGCAGAACCCGGTCGCCAACCCGACGAGCACGCCGAAGGCGGCATAGGTCTGCCACAGCGCTCCCGACGCGGCCGTTCCGAGCAGGCCCAGCGACATGGCAAGCGCGGCAATAGCCACCAGCGGGCGAGCGCCGAACCGGTCGCCGATGCGGCCTCCGATGGCGCCGCCGAGGTAGTAGGTGCTGATGGCCGTGGAGAACAGCGCGGCGACGGGTCCGGTGGTGGTGCCGAAGTCTTCGGCGATGGGAGTCAGGAACACCCCGAACGAGAACAGGATCCCGAACGTCACGAAGTTCGCAGCGAACGCCGCCGCCGCGACGGACCATGGGGTCGCGGTCTCCGCTGGCTCGCTGGCGGACGGCAGGCTCGTCGTGTCGGGCACTCAGATGCAAGCCTGCCCTGTCAGTACCGTGGTCCGCAGATCGGTCGGTGCCCGTGAACGACGACATTCGCTTCGAGCCAGACGAACGCCCGCCCGCGCTGCTGACGCTCAACGTGGCGATGCAGGGAGCGGTGCTGATCGTCACCAACGTGGTCACGTTCATCGTGATCTACGCTGCCGCCTTCGACTCTGGCGCTTCCGACTCTGGCGGCAGCTACGCCGAATGGGCGGTGGTCGGCGCATTGATCGTGGCCGGCGTCCTCACCGCACTCCATGCGTCACGCCTGGGTCCGGGGCACCTCCTGCTGTGGGGTGCGGGCATCCCCTTCATGGTCCCGTGCATCCTCGCCGTCGAGGCAGGCGGCCCGGCGCTGGCAGCGAGCCTGGCGGTGACCTCGTCATTGCTGCAGATGGCCATGGCTGCGGGGCTGGCGCAGTTGCGGCGGCTGATCACACCGGTCGTGGCCGGTGTGGCATTCATGATGATCTCACTGTCGGCGATGCCGATCGCTATGCGCCGGATCAGCGACGTACCCGACGGCGCTTCTGAGCTGGCCGGCACCGCAGTCGGGGTGATCACGCTGGTGGTGGCAGCGCTGGCGATGCTGCGGGCCACCGGGCTGTGGCGCCTGTGGGCCATGCCCATCGCCATCGTGATCGGCTGCGCCGGATCCGTCGTCATGGGCACCTATGACGGCCAGCCGGCACTCGATGCCCCGTGGCTCGCCCTCCCCGATGTGGACAGCTGGCCCGGCTTCGTCTCCATCGCCGATACGGACTACTGGTCGCTGCTGCCGGTGTTTCTGGTGATCAGTGCTGTGGTGGCGGCCCGCGCCACGAGCGAAGGTGTGTCAACGCAGGAGATCGCTCATCGCACGGCACGCGCTGTCGACTTCCGCGGCGTGCAGCGCACGGTGGGTGTGGGCGGCCTGGCGGTGTTCCTGTCGGGAATCGCCGGCACCTTGCCGGCCATCTCCTACCTTCCGGCCACGATTTCCCTGCTCAGCTTCACCCGGGTGGCGGCGCGACGGGTCGGGCTGGTGATGGGAGCGATGCTGATCGTGCTGGCGCTGCTGCCCAAGGCGGTCGCTGCGCTGATTACCATTCCGCGGCCCGTCAGCGGCGCGTTGCTGATGGCGATTCTGGGATTGCTGTTCATCGAGGGGGTGCGGGCGGTGACGCGCGATGGCCTGAGCCGCCACCGCGGCTTCATCGTGGGCCTGTCGCTCTCCGTCGCAGTCGGCCTGCAGAGCCAGCCGAGCTTCCTGGAACTGCTCGGCGGTCCGGTTGCGGCGCTCTTGGGCAACGGCGTGCTCGTGGGCGTCGTCATCGCTGTGCTGCTCACCGGCGTGTTCGAGGTGACGAGCGCTCGGCGTCAGCGGTTCGAGACGGTGCTCGATCGGTCAGCCTTCGGTGATCTCGATGGGTTCTTGCGCAGGCTGGGCGACGGCATGGCGTGGAACAGTGCTTCGGTTGAGCGTCTGCGGGCCGCGGGGGAGGAGACGCTCACGGCGATGATGCAGCTGCTCGAGGACAATCCCGGTGATGTGCCGCCGCGAGTGGTGCTCAACGCTCGGCCCGGAACCGGAGCGGTCGAGCTGGAGTTTCTGGCACTGTTCTCCGAGGAGAACATCGAAGACCGGATCTCGTATCTCAACGAGCAGGCAGAGACGCCTGATGTCGGCGACCTCTCGTTTCGCCTGCTGCGGCTGCACGCCGCCGCCGTACGTCACCGCAGGTACCACGGCATCGACGTGGTCACCGTGGAGGTCGAAGGCTCAGCGAGCTGAGATCGACGCATCAGTTGGCCCGGGGTCATAACAGCGTCGAATAGCGTGCGTGCACGAATCTGCGCACTCATCGGAAGGGGACAGCAGGCATGAAGGGCTACGTCGTCATCGACAACGAGATACTCGACCCCGAGGCATTCTCGGAATTCGCCGCGAAGGTTCCCGACGCAATGGCCGCCTATGGCGGCCGGTTCATCGTGCGTGGCGGCAACCCGGAGGCCGTCGAAGGGGACTGGGCACCGGACCGGCTCGTCATCATGGAATTCGACAGCCGAACCCAGGCCAGCGCATTCGCTGCCTCGGCGGAGTTTGCGGCCCTCGCTGAGCTTCGTGGCCGCGCACTGAAGTCCAGGCTGCTGGTGGCCGAGGGGTACGACGCCGCCGGCTGAGCCGCACTCTGGACAATCCGGCTCGCCCCGATTCGCTCGCGGGACCGGCCGGTACCCTCAAGCCTCCGATCTGCGGGGCTGTAGCTCAGATGGCAAGAGCACCTGCTTTGCAAGCAGGGGGTCACGGGTTCGAGTCCCGTCAGCTCCACCATGTCCGACGGTCCAGGGCCGAAGCTGCTCGCCGGGGGCAATCCGCAGATCCCCAAGGGCGACGGCGACGGCCCAGTGCAGGCCTACATCGAGGCGATGCCGGAATGGAAAGGCACTATCGCTCGCCAGCTCGATGACCTCGTCGAGAGCGTCGTGCCGGACGTGCGCAAGGCAGTGCGCTGGAACTCGCCCTTCTATGGTGTCGAGGGACGCGGGTGGTTCGCGAGCTGTCACGCATTCACGCGCTACGTCAAGGTGACGTTCCTGAACGGGGCGTTGCTGCAGCCCCCGCCGCCCGGATCGGGCAAAGACCTTGATTCGCGCTGGGTGGACATCGCAGAGGGTCAATTCGACACAGCGCAGATGTCAGCGTGGATCCGCCAATCGGCGGCAGAGGATGGCTGGCACGGCTTCTGAGCGTCGTCGGTTCGCAGTGCTCGACCAGCTCAAGCAGGTGGCGGGACCGGGCTCAGGCGGCGACGAGGCCAGCGACCGGGCGTGAGGGCTGCCGATCGGTGACGCGTTCGAGGAAGGAGCGGGCGTCGCCGGGGCGATCAGCCTTGACGTAGGCGGCGAGCAGCGTGTTGGTCATCAGGTCGCGCTGCGCCCGGCTGCCGCCGATGCGCACGACTTGGGGGATCAGGGGTTCGAGAACATCGATGGCCGTCGCCCAGTCGTCGTTCTCGAATGCGGCGTATGCCCGGGTGAGGCTTGCCCCGGTGGTCCCGGCGGGAAGCTGTGCGGCCTCACCCAGCTCCTGCAGCTGGGCGACGCACGCCTGCAGTTGCTCGGTTTCGCCGAGCGCCGCGTACATCAGACCGACGTGGGCGTCCACGAACACCATGGGCTGCGGGAATCGCTCTTCGTAGAACTCGCGCACCCGCTGCCAGGCGTCGCTGTTGCGGGGCTGCCCCGCCAGTTCTGACCGCCACATGAACGACGACGAATCGGAGAACACCGTGATCGGCGGGCTGGCTGTTGCACCGGGCAGGCAGTTGTTGCGGAATGCCTGCCAGGCATCGTCATGGCGGCTGACCGCCATGAGCACCAGTGCGTAGTGCCACCAGATGTGGCAGTGCAGCACACTCGCCCGGCTGGATTCGGCGAGCCACCCGTCGAGGAAATCGACCGCTTCGTCATCAGCACCGGCTTCGAAGAGCGCATGCACCAGCGTGTGGGCACCGTGGGGAGTCCTCGGCCGTTGTTCGAGCGCACCCTCAGCGAGCTGCCGGCCCCGATCCCACTGGCCTGTTTCGATGAGGGCGAAGGCATGCACGGTGGCGAACCACCAGTCGTCGCCGTAGTGCGTGGCAAGCGGCTCGAGGAATGCGAGCAGTTCGGCTTCCCTGCCGATGCGGCCGCTGAAGCCGATGGCGCCGAACACGCCGCAGGCAGGCGCGAGGGCGAACGCGTCGCGCGGGTACTCGGCGACGTGCTGGCGGATGAGATCCAGCGCTTGGGGCACCTGACCAGCAACGAGCAGGCGGACGATTTCGACGTGCTGCTGTTCCCTGGGTGTCGCCCCGCGGCTTAGCCGAACGGCAGTCTCCGCTGAGGCCCGAGCTTCGGCGGGCCGCACGTAGAGCTGGTGATGGCGTGCAAGGGCGGCATGGGGGAGGCCGAAACCCGGGTCTGCTGCGATTGCCGCCGACAGGCACTCTTCGACCCCGGCCTCGGCCGACAGCATCCGATCGACGCCCTCGACATAGGAATCACGCGCGCTGGCGGACGAGGTACTGAGTTCGAGGCCGTAGCGGTCCTTCATGCGTTCGGTCTCCAGCGCCGCCGACATCGGGTTTTCCGTGGCCTGCGGGGACGCGTCAGACCACCGCCAGCGACCAGACGAGCGGGAGACCCGATCCGAGCTCGGTCCACTGGGCATCGTCGGACACCTGCCATACCTCGCCGGTGTCGGTGCCGACCAGCACCCCGCCCACGTTCTCCGGGTCGGGGACGAGGCCATGGAAGTTGACCGGCGACGGCGAGTGGGCCTCGTCGCAGAGCGACCGCCACGACTGGCCCTGGTCGTCAGATCGATACAGGGCCGCATGAGCCCCGCCGTCGTCCTTGTAATGGGAGAAGGCCGTGGGGGCACTGGCGACGGTGACGCTGTACGGGTCGCGCCGGTCGACGCACAGCGGCCGCGAGTAGCGGGGGGTCACACCCTTCCAGGCGTAGGTCCATGTCTCGCCGTAGTCGTCGGAGCGGAACACGCCGGCATTGCCTTCCAGCTCTTCGGCGACGCCGTCGAAGCGGCCGTAGCCGGTGCTGATGAACAGCACGCCCGGCTCAGCAGGGTGGGCGAACATCATGTGGATGTCGGGGTTGTCGCCGGGAAGGTCGACCTTCCAGCTCTGCCCTCCGTCGGTGCTGCGGGCCACGCCGCCGACTTCAACGCCGACCCAGATGCGGTCGGGGTTGTCCTCATCAATGACGAGAGCGCGGGCTCGACCCGGCTGGGGAGGCTCGATCGGCACGCACCAGCGTTCGGCTTCGGGAAGGTTGGCAAACGCTTCGATCTCAGACCAGGTCGCGCCCTGGTCGTCGCTGCGGAACAGGGCGGCCGGCTCGGTGCTGGCGTACAGCCGGCCGTCGCTGGCTGCCCGGATCTGCCACACGTCGCGGCCTTCGAGCTGAGGTTCGGACCAAGTGCGACCTCCGTCGTCGCTGGTGAACAAGCCTCCGGCCGATCCCGCGAGCACGCGCCCGTCCAGGTTGACGAGGTCGCGGACGTGCCGGGCTTCGAGCGTCTGCGTGGACCCCGCGCCGTCCACGATGAAGACACCCTTCGTAGTTCCCGCGAGCAGCTGACCGTTCATGTCGTCACCCTAGATCGCACGCGGAAATGGCGGGTTCGGGGCGGGTCAGTCGTTCACGGGACCGCTGTGCTCAGGCTTTCGGGGGTCGTCGAGAGTGATGGTCCAGCCGGGGCCGAGCTCGGTGTCGAAGCGGTGCTGGAACATGGGCACGAGCATTGACGCTGGCAGGACGCACTCGGCGCAGGCTTCGTCGGGAATGTGAAGGCGGAGCGCGATGTGCCGCCCCGTGATGGAGGCAGTGAGGTCGGCACGATCGGCGCGCAAGACACCGGCCAGGGCTTCGACGACGTCGGCGGGCACGGACCCGGCTGTTGGTGATTCCGCTGCGTCGGTGATGGTCAGCTCGTCACCGTGTGGCAGCTGGGCATCGGCGTCGAATGATTCGTCGCCGAGGGTTGACCTGGCATCGGGGGCGGTGAGCAGGCTCAGCACGGTCGCAGTGACGGCGTCGGCGAGGGCGTCTGCCTGCGCTTCGGTGAGGCTGCCGATGGGGTGCGGCACGGTGGCGAACGGGTAGTCGTCGAAGCCCTGGAGTTCGGCAATCGCTGTGCCGGTCGTCGCGAACGGCTCGGTCAGAACGGCTGCTGCGGGCACGCTCGCCTGCTCGAAGTGCACGGCGTCGAGCACACTGCTCGACGAGCAGCTGCCTCAATCGCCGATGGCAGCGATGATCGCCGTGACGTCGGCGGCCAGCGCCTCCACTTCTTCGGGCGCCGCGGGCAGGTTCGCCGTGGATTTCACCAGCAGCACCGAGTCGCGAGCACCGTGGGAGTCGATCAGGTTCTGGGCGACACGAACCAGAATCCGTCTGGCGTGGGTCTTGCCGTTGCTCACCAGTCCCAGCACGGCGTCGTCCAGCGATGCCGGGCGCGGTGCAGTCGACGTGCCGCGGCCGGCGACGGACAGCGTCGGATCGACCAGAGTGATGGTCACGGCTGCAGTATCTCCCGCGTCACGAGCGGGACGCTGCGATCCCGGCTCCAGGTGGGAAAGAACGACGAGTGACCGCCGGCATCGCCGCCGCCCACCATGAGGGCGATGTCGTCGGGACACGTCCCGCGGGGGACCGTGATGTCCTCGTCACCGGGCTGCACCTCCGGGCTGGATTCCATCCACTGGGTGGGATGGAAGCCGGTCACATTGCCGGCAGCCTCGACTTTGCCGCCGCGCTTCACCTCGGCATAGTTCCGGGTGGCGTGGGTGAACAGGTATTCCTGGACCTGGGGTCGACTCCAGCCCGCCGCACCCAGCTTGCGTGCGTGCTCCGGTGCCAACACGATGAGCGACCGCCCGGAGCTGAGCGAGCCGAGCGCTGACATGGTGTCGGCAAACGTGCCGAGCAGGCCTTCGGGGTCAGGCGATGCATGATTCAGAACGTTGTGGCCCGATTCAGCGGCCATGACGGTGACCGTGCTCTGTTCCGGCGAGTAGCCGAGCGACACGTGGTACGGCTCCCAGGGGCTGGTTGCCTCGTCCTCCCCGAAGCACATGGCGTACTTGCCGGCCCATCCCTGGGTGCTCTTGTCCAGCTTGCCGGGAATCGCAGCCAGGCAATTGCGCAGCACGAGCCGCACCGTGCGGCCGATAGTGGCATTGGGCCGAAAACCCGGCCCGAACAGGTTCTCTTTGCAGTGGATGCCGATCTGGTCACGGATCGGGCCGTTGACCGCAATCAGGATGGCTGCCCCGCCGGTGCTGGCAGATACCGCGTGCAGCTCGAACTCCGGCGCGCCGATGGCGCTGAGCACTGCGCCGACCACCGGGAAGTACTCGGGTCGGCACCCCGCCATGACGGCATTGGCAGCGGCCTTGCGAGCGGTGACTTCTAGGCCGCGTGCCGGCTCGGTCAGCAGCACCGCATCGGCATCCCACACGCCGCCGGCAACCATGGCCTCCACCAGCGACTCGGTTGGGGGAACGACAGGCAGCCCGTCGGTCCAGCCGGCCTCGTAGCACGCCTCGATGGCCTGCCACGGGTCGGTCAGCTCGAGGTCACAGTCTGCGGTCATCCCGATCGAGTGCATCTGGTGCGGATCGGCGGGCGCAGCGACATCTGGTCGGCCTCAACCGCGGTTCCGACGGCGGCGTGGCCGTCGGCGGACCAGGCGTTCGTCGAGGGCTGTCTTGGGGTTGAGGACCACCTCGACCGAGGGCGGCGCTTCCTCACCGGCGAGCACTGCGACCATCTTGGCAGTGTGCTCCGGTGTGCTGCCACAGCAGCTGCCGATCACGTCGACGCCCGATATGTGGGCGCGGTGTGCATGCACGGCCAGCAGTTCGGGGGTGCCGTCGTAGACCAACGCGTCCTTGCGCCAGACAGGCACTCCGGCGTTCGGCTTCGACACGGTGAGCGTGCCGCTGCCTGCGTTGGCAATGGCGATGACCGCCGCTTCGGTGTCGGGCACGTTGTTCCCGCAGTTGGCGCCGATGGCCGCGAGCTGCAGCGCTCCCAGGCGGTCGACCATCTCCCTGCCGGTGACACCCATCATCGTGCGGCCGGCGGTGTCGAAGCTCATGGTGGCGGCGATCGGCAAGTCGCACACCGAGCGTGCACCACGAACCGCAGCCTCGATCTCGTCGAGGGCGCTCATGGTCTCGATCCACAGCAGATCAACGCCACCCGCCGCCAGCGCAGCAGCCTGCTCGGCGAATGCGGCTTCGCACGCACCCGCCTTCATGGTGCCGAGGGGCTCGAGCAGCTCGCCGGTGGGCCCCATGGAGCCGGCTACGAGCACCTCCCGCTCTGACCGCTGCATCTCTGCGTCGGCCTCGAGCCGGCCGATGTGCGCGGCGGCCCGGTTCAGCTCGTCCACGCGGCCTTCGAAGCCGTGCAAGCTCTGCCGGAAGCAGTTGCCGCCGAAGCTGTTGGTCACGATCAGGTCTGCACCAGCCTGCAGGTAGCCCCGGTGGACGGCCCGCACCTCGTCGGGGTGGCTGAGATTCCATTCCTCCGGCGACCACCCTGCCGACAGCCCAGCCGCGAACAGCTGCGTGCCCATGGCGCCGTCGGCCACGACGTAGCCCTTCGACATCACCAGTGCCAACAGTGTCGTAGTCATTGGTCAGCGCATCCTCTCATTGTGCAAGCATTTCGCCAAGCGAATTGGGGAGATGGCCATGGATGAGGTGACCTACGAGGTTGACGGGCACGTGGCGACGATCACGCTGAACCGGCCCGACAAGCTCAACGCGATGACCGACGAGATGTATCACGGCATCGGCGAAGCGCTGATCGCGTCCGACGCCGACCCGGCCGTGCGGTGCACGATCATCACCGGGACCGGGCGGGCGTTCACCTCCGGTCACGATCTTGGCGAGTTCGCCGATCGGGAGGCCTGGATGCCGTGGCGTCCCGACCGGTTCGACATCGGGCTCGAGGTGGCCAAGCCCACGATCGCCGCCATCCAGGGCTATTGCCTGGCGGGCGGGCTGGAGCTGGCACTGTTCTGTGACATCCGGGTCTGCGACGAGACCGCCCAGTTCGGCTGCCCCGAGGTGCGCTGGGCGATCCTGCACGGCTACGGTGCGCTGCGGCTGCCGGGCCTGATCGGCTCGTCCGATGCGATGCGGCTGCTGCTGACCGGGTCGTTCATCGACGCCGCCGAGGCGCTGCGCATCGGGCTGGTCAGCGAGATGACCGCCCCAGCCGATTTGCAGGCGACCGCCCGCGGCATTGCCGACCAGATCGCTGCAAACGGGCCGGCTGCGATCCGCATGACCAAGGAGATGGCCCTGCGCGGCCGTGAGATGTCGCTGGCAGACGGCTTGCGGCTCTATCAGGAATACACCCGAGCCGCATTCGCCTCCTCCGATGCGAAAGAGGGCCTGCGCGCCTTCGCCGAGCGCCGCGACCCCGACTACGGCGCCTAGCGCAACGGCGCCTTCGTCGCGGACGGCTTCCGCGGCGTGCGCCCGATGGCGTCGGTACGATCCGGGCCCGCTGGGCTGACGGCGATGCAGGGGTGATGTGCGAGGCGTTCGGGTACTCGATCTGAGCGACGGGCGCGCTGGCGCCTACTGCGCCCGACTGCTCGCGATGACCGGTGCTGAAGTGGTCGTCGGCGAGCCGCCGGAGGGCTCGCAGCTGCGCCGGTCACGTGTGGTGGACACCGGTGCCGGGCCGGTTTCCGTTGCGTGGGAGTACCTACGCGCCAACACGGCAAGCGTCGTGGTGGACTCCGAGGCCTCGCTGGCAGAGTTGGCTAACGACGTCGATGTCGTGGTGCTGGACATCCATGGCGATCTGACTGCGGCCGAGGCGGAGATCACGTCGGCCCGTGACGCGCACCCCCGGCTGGTGGCTGCGGCCATCACTCCGTACGGGTTCACCGGACCGAAGTCGGCGTGGCGGGCAGGCCCGCTCGAGCACTGGGCGCTGGGCGGGCACATGAGCCTCAACGGCGAGCCTGACCGGCACCCGCTGCCGGGCGGCGGACCGTGGCTCACGCACCTGGTCGGCGCGACCGCCGCAGTCGGCATTCAGGCGGCGCTCGTGCACGCTGCGACAACGGGCCGGGGCGATCTGGTGGAGATTTCAGCGCTGGAAGCGCTCGCCAACGCACACCAGTGGAGCTTCAGCCTCTACACCCACAACGGTGTCAACAAGCGGCGGTGGGGGAATCGCTTCGGCGAGCAGCACCATCCGCTGGCGCTCTATGAGTGCATCGATGGCTGGGTCTGCATCGCGGCCGTCTCGATCCACCAGTGGGAGGGCTTCTGCATCGCCATGGATCAGGTCGAACTGCTGGCCCGCGACGACTTCTACGTCCCGGCTGTGCGATTCGACCACGCCGATGAGCTGGACGAGATCATCTCCGTTTGGGCTGCCACGAAGACCGTCGCCCAAGCCGTCACTGTCCTGCAGGACAACCAGGTTCCCTCCGGGCCGGTGGCCAGCCTCGACGACATGCTGGCCAGCCCACAGCTCGCCGCACGCGGCTACTGGACCCACCTCGCCGGCGCTGACGCGCCAGCCGGCGATGTCCGGCAGAACGAATCAGGCGCCGGCGGCGTGTCGACGGCGCGACTTCCTGGGCCACCGGCACATATCGAAGGTGCGACGCCGCCATTCCGGCGTGCGCCGGCACTCGGGACGGGTCTCGACGGCACAGCGTCGGATGGAAGGAGCTGGCCCGCTGGTGCCAAGCCGCTGGCGGGCGTGCGGGTGATCGAGTTCACGATCGCTTGGGCAGGCCCACTGGTCTGCCGGATGCTCGGCGATCTCGGCGCTGATGTCATCAAGATCGAGCATCCCACTGCGCGTGGCCTCGCCATGCCGCCCGCCGAGATGATCCTGGCTGAGCGCGGCGGCTGGGAATGGGGACAGCTTCCCGGTCCGCTGTCGCGCAACGGGATCTTCCTGAACAACGATCCGGGCGACGATTGGTTCAACCGACTCGGTCACTGGAACAAGATGAACCGCTCGAAACGCGGCCTGTGCCTGGACCTGAAGGCGCCCGGCGGGCGAGATGTGCTGCGCAAGCTCGTCGAGACGGCCGACATCGTGGTGAACAACTACAGCCCCCGCGGCGTTCGATCTGCTGGTATCACGCCCGCTGAGCTCCGCGAGATGAATCCGGCGATCGTGACGCTCGACATGTCCGGCTTCGGCGCCACCGGACCCGACGCCGAGCGCATCAGCTGGGGTCCGGTGCTCGATGCGGCCTCGGGCCTGGCGTCCACCACCGGCTACCCGGACTCGGGCCCCTACAAGCAGGGCATCGCGTTTCCTGACGTCGTCGGCGGTTTGCACGGCACGGTCATCGCACTGGCGGCGCTGTGGCAGCACTGGCGCACCAACGGACCCGTCGGTGTCGATCTGTCGCAGCTCGAGACAGCGATAAACGTCGCAGGCGACCAGTTCGCCGAGGCTTCGATGCATCAGGCCGGAATGGCGCACCCGCCCCGACGGGGTGCGCGCACCGCGGACGCCGCGCCAGCGGGCGTGTACCGGTGCCGCGGTGATGACGCTTGGCTGGCGATGACGGTCGATGACGACGCGACGTGGAAGTCGTTGGCTGAGCTGCTGGGCGATGCTCAAGGTGAGCCCCGTTGGACGACCGCAGCGGCACGCCATGCCGACCACGACGCCATCGACGCCGTGATCGAACGCTGGACAGCGACCCGGGACAAGCACGAGGCCGCTGCCGAACTGCAAGCAGCAGGCATCTCAGCCTCAGCAGTGATGACCGTCGCCGACATCGTCAACGACGACCACAGCACTGCTCGCGGCCTCATGGTCGACCACGCACGCCCCGGCGAGCAGCCGCAGCTCTTCCCCGGCCTGCCGTTCCGATTCGACACGACACCAGCCGCTCTCAGCCCGCCCCCCAAGCTGGGCCAGCACAACGAAGATATCCTCACCGAACTCGGCTACACACCCGCCGAGATCACCAGCCTGTACAACAGCAACACCATCGCTCACACCCCACCCGCCTAGGCCATGGTGAGGCCGCCGCTGACTGACAGGGTCTGGCCGGTGATGTAGCCGGCTTCCTCGCTGCACAGGAACACCACTGCCGCAGCCACCTCGTGCGGCTGGCCGATGCGTTTCATCGGCACGGCTCGGGCCATCGCCCCGATGATCTTGTCGCTCGTGTCGGTGGCCGAGGCGATCTCGTCCAGCAGCGGGGTGTCTGTCGGACCCGGGCAGACGACGTTGGCCGTGATGCCGCGGCGCGCCACCTCTCGGGCAATGGTCTTGGTGAACGCGATGATGCCGCCTTTGGCCCCTGCGTAGACAGCCTCGCCCGAGGAGCCCACCCGGCCGGCATCGGAGCCGATGTTGACGATCCGCCCGTAGCCCGCTTCGATCATGGCGGGAAGGCAGCCGTGCGTCGTCCGGAGCGGGCCCTTGTAGTTGATCTCGATGATGCGGTCCCAGAAGTCCTCATCGGTTGCAACGAAGGGCGTCAGCACGTCCCAGCCGGCGCAGTTGACAAGGATCTCGACGGGGCCGAGCTGGTCGGCAACGGCCAGCAAGCCCGCCGAGACCGCGTCGGCGTCGGCCACGTCCATCTCGACGGCAATCGCTGTGGAGGAGGTGTCTGATGCGCCGCCGCTGCCGAACTCGGCATTGATCATGGCAGCCGTCTCGGTGGCCTCGGGCACCCGCAGGTCAGCGACGGCGACGCGTCGTCCGGCCCGGGCCAGGCCCAAGCAGATCTCGCGGCCGATGCCCCTGCCGCCGCCCGTCACCAGCGCCACGCGGTCTGCGTTTGGTTCGTCGGTCATGTCGTCTCCTGAGCCCCAGGTCCCTGCTTCGGATGCTTCATGAGCGAATGGTCATGAACGGGTGGCCTGCGCCACCTCGCCCCATTTGTGGACCATGTCGGGGTCCTTGCGGATCTGTTCTTCGGCCAGGTACATCACGACCCGGGCTGCCGTGCCGTCGTAGCGGTCCTTGAGCCGATCGGCCATCTCGTTCCAGGGGGCGACCAGCGCGAAGTGCTCAAGCATGTCGTCGGTGATGCAGTCGGCCATGCCGGCGATGTCGCCGGCGGCCATGCGCTCCCTCAGCGCGGAGGTGACCCCGTCGTACCCCAGGTCGGTGAATTGGAACGAGTAGTTGGGCGTGGTGCCGTAGAAGGCAATCTGGGTCTTGGCCCGGCGAACGAGCGGCGCCAGCTCGGCATCGGAGTCGCCGGGCGCGGCGAAGACCGGCACGATCAGGTCGATCTCGTCGACGTTGCGGCCTGCCCGTTCGGCGCCTCGGGCTACCTCAGGCAGCAGGCGCTCGCGGACGTAGTGCATGGTGTGCATCGGGTGGACATGCACGCCGTCGGCAACCTCGCCGGCAACCCCGTTCATCACCGGGCCGACCGACGAGATGTCGACCTTGATGTCGCCGTAGTCGTGGCTGCGCGGCGTCCACTGGGCCGGCAGCAGGCTGAGGTTGAAGAACTCGCCCTCGTGGCTCAGCTTCTCCTCGCGCCGGAATGCCCGCAGGCATGCCTGCACTGCTCCCACGTAGTCGCGCATGCGTGCGGCAGGCCGATCGAACTCAGACGAGTAGCGCCGCACGATGTGACCCTTGACCTGGCTGCCCAGTCCCAGCCGGAAGCGGCCCTTGGTCTCGCCGGCGAGTTCCCACGCGATCTGGGCCGACACCATCGGGCTGCGCGGGAACGCGACGGCGATTCCCGTGGTGAAGGTCAGGCTGGGCGCTGCCATGGCGGCCGCAGCGAGCTGCATCCACGGCACCTGTCCGGTCTCGGTATAGAGCATCCCCGAGAAGCCGGCGCCCTCGACCTTGCGGGCCAGATCGGCCGCATCGCTCCATGTCGAGGACCCTGTCATCAGATCGAATTCCACGGTGCGCCTCCTGTGGGCATGAACCCGCTCAACGTAGCCCCCGTCATTCATTCGTGCGGCGGGCAGCCCCGCGGACCGGCTGTCCGCCGTTCTACGCTGCGGCAATGGCTGCGAACGCAACCTACGACTGGCTGCTGCTGGGCGATGCCGTCGATCGCGCGGCTCGTATGTGGGGGAATCGCCCGGCGGTGATCTTCGGCGACCGGCAGTGGACCTATGCCGAATTTGCCGTCGAGGTCGATCGTGTCGCCAAGGGGCTGATGGCGCTGGGCGCACAACGCGGTGACCACGTGGCGGTGTGGATGACCAACCTGCCCGAGTGGCTGTGGTTGCAGTACGCCATTCCCAAGGTGGGCGGCTGCATCGTGCCGCTGAACACCCGCTACCGGACCGACGATGTGGCCTACACGGTGGCGCAGTCCGAGAGCCGATTCATGATCTCCATCGATCAGTCCGGGCCGATCGACTACCGAGCGATGCTCTGCGACGCCTACACCGAGATCACAGCAGCCGGGCATCTGGAGCAGCTCATCTTCACCGGCACCCCCCGGGATGACGCACTCGGAGACTCCATGACCTGGGACGACCTGCTGACGGCGGGCGATGCGGTGTCCGATGAGGAACTGGCGGAGCGTGCTACCAGCGTGACCGTCGACGACCGCATGATGCTGGCGTACACCTCGGGTACGACCGGCCACCCCAAGGGCGTCGTGCACACCCACCGCCCGCTCCGCAACAGCCGCGAGCGAACCATGTTGCTGGGGCACACCGCCAACGACATTCACATGAGCTACCTGCCGCTGTTCCACCTGTTCGGCTTCGGCGAGGTGTCCATCCAGGCAGTGCTGAGCGGCGGCTGTCAGGTGCTGTTCGACGTCTTCGATCCGGCCGCGGTGCTGGCAGAGGTGGAATCACGTGGCGGTACGGTCCTGCACGGTTTCGATTCGCACTGGGGCGACCTGCTGCGAGCTCAGGACGAGCACCCCCGTGACGTGTCCAGCCTGCGCATGGGAACGCTCGCAGCGGGCATGGAGTCGTCGACTCCCATTGCTCGGCGGGCACAAGAAGTGTTCTGCCCGACCATCTCGGGCTGGGGCATGAGCGAGTCGTGGGCGTTCGTCAGCTGCAGCCACCCGACGCACTCCGTCGAGCAGCGCACTGAGGCCTCGGGCTACCCGATGGACGGCATCGAGTACCAGATTCGTGACCTCGAAACCGGTGAGGAGTGCGCGCCCGACACACCGGGAGCGCTGTTCGTCCGCGGCTACACGGTCATGGAGGAATACTGGCGCCGTCCCGAGGCCACAGCCGAAGTGCTCGGCGACGATGGCTGGCTCGACACCGGCGACATCGCAAGGATGCGGCCCGACGGCCACGCTGTGTTCATCGGCCGCCACAAGGACATGCTCAAGGTAGGCGGAGAGAACGTCTCACCCGCCGAGGTCGAGGGCTACCTGCTCGAGGTAGACGGCGTCGAGCAGATCGCAGTCGTCGGCTACCCCGACCCCCGCCTCGTAGAGGTCCCAGTCGCCTTCGTCCAGCTCACGGAGACTGCCCCACCAGACATCACCCCCGAATCGCTCATCGACCGCTGCCGCGGCCGAATAGCCAGCTTCAAGATCCCCCGCCACGTGATCTTCGTAGACGAGATGCCCGCCACCCCCTCCGGCAAGATCCGCAAAGTAGAACTCAGAGACTGGGCGCTACGCGACCTCGGCGACCCCACCCACGCCTGACCGGCCGCGGCTACGGGCCAGAGAAAGCCATCGCAGGCTGGCGAGGCCCGTCCAGCGTGTGGTCATCGGCGAACCCCATCGCCCGCTCCGACTCACGAGTGCGAACCTCAGCCCGAGCCACGACGTGGTGATGCACCTCGTCAGGCCCATCGGCCAACCGCAGCGTGCGCTGCGCATGCCACATGTCCGCCAGCGGGAACCACTGCGAGACGCCCGCAGCACCGTGCATCTGGATGGCCTCGTTGATGATGTCGCAGCACTTCTCGGGCACCATCGCCTTGACGGCACTCACCCACACCCGGGCCTCTGCATTGCCCAGCGTGTCCATGGCCTTCGCCGCCCGCAGCACCATCAGGCGCATCGCCTCCACTTCGATGCGTGAGCGCGACACGATCTCCATGTTCTTGCCGAGGTTGATCAGCTTCTTGCCGAAGCCCTCGCGGTTCACACCCCGATCGACCATCATCTCGATGGCCTTCTCGGCCGAGCCGATCGAGCGCATGCAGTGGTGGATGCGTCCCGGGCCGAGCCGCAGCTGGCTGATCTCGAAGCCCCGGCCCTCGCCGAGCAGGATGTTGTCCCTCGGAACGCGCACGTCGTTGAACAGGATGTGCATATGCCCGTGGGGAGCGTCGTCGGCGCCGAACACGTGCATCGGCCCCAGGATCTCGACGCCTGGAGCATCGATCGGCACCAGGATCTGCGACTGCTGCTTGTAGGTGTCCGCGTCGGGGTTGGTGCGGACCATCGTGATCATGATCTTGCAGCGGGGATCGCCGGCACCTGAGATGTAGAACTTCTCACCGTTGATCAGCCACTCGTCTCCGTCGAGCACGGCGTTGGTCTGCACCTGCTTCGCGTCTGAGCTCATCACCGCCGGTTCGGTCATGGCGTAGGCCGAGCGGATCTTGCCTTCGAGCAGCGGTTCCAGCCATTGCGCCTTCTGCTCGGGGGTGCCGACGCGCTCGAGCACTTCCATGTTGCCGGTGTCGGGCGCGGAGCAGTTGAGGCACTCCGAGGCGAGCCGGTTCTTGCCCAGCTCGTTGGCGATGTAGGCGTAGTCGAGATTGCTCAGTCCTTCGCCGGTGTCCGCGTCGGGCAGGAAGAAGTTCCACAGGCCCTGCTCACGTGCCTTGGCCTTGGCACCGTCCAGCAACTCGAGCTGGCCGGGTGCCCAGCTCCAGCGATCCTCCCGGTTCTCGCCCATCCGGTGGAATTCCTCGGTGATGGGGTCGACCTCGTCGCGGATGAACGTCTTGACTGCCTCATACAGCGGCTCGACTTCGGTGGACATCCGAAGATCGAAATCGTCCATGCTCGCGGACTTCAATGCTCCGCCAACCACAGCTGCTCCCCTCGTGTGCTCGCCAGCTGCAGGTCTGCTTCTGGCGCAGTGAACCCTAGCGAGATCGGTCCTGCGGCACCGGGCCGCAGCCTCGAGAGCGAACCGCCTATCCCTTCGCGGACAGGGGCGCGCCGGTACCTTCGAAGGCCATGTTGCAGTGTGTTCGAGGGATGTGCACCGAGATGGCCACCGCAGGGCTGGGCTACGACGTGCCGGGAACGAGGGCGTGGCTCTACGACCTCGACGCCGCCACCATCGCTGGCACTTCCCGCCAGCGCGACATGATCATGCCACTGTGCCGGACCCATGCGAACCGGATCAAGGTGCCGGTCGGCTGGGTGCTCGATGATCAGCGGGCCCCCGAACCGGAACCAGTCGTGGCCCCCCCTGAGCCGAGCGCCGCAGCCGCCGAGAGCGCCGCGTCGCTCTTTGCGCCCCGGTCCCGGCCCGAGCCGGCCGAAATGCCGCAGCCCGAGCCCGAACCGGCAGCGCCGTCGTCGCTGCTCGAACGAGCCTTCCGGGCAGCACCCTCTCGCTAGAGCAGGCTCGCCTTGCGCGCCGCGGTCAGTACCAGACGCCCCCGGGGGTTCAGGCTCGCCCGGTAGCGAATCCCCTCGGCGTCCACCAGCACCAGCTCGTTGCCGTCGCTGGCAACCCGGAGCTCGACGCCGAGCTCTGCCGAAAGTTCGGCCCGGCTGGCCTCCAGCGCAGCCCGCATCGCGCTGCGCCGCTGCGCTTCGTAGAGATCCATGTCGTACTCGACAAAATCTCCCGGCTCAGTCCCAGAAGGCCGCACAGACAAACAATGTCACAAGCTGTCGTTAGCGTGATGCCGTGAGCCTGTGGCTGGCCGTGCCGCTCTCGCTGGTGTTCATCTACATCGTGTACCGGCTCGGCCTGCGAATGATGGCCACGTTCTCGAGGCCGATTCCCCCGCCGCCTCCGCCAGGGGAGCTGCGACGGGTGCGCCTCACCTACCGGTGCAGCCTCTGCGGTACCGAGATGCGCATGACACGCGCCCCGGTGCAGCACCCGGAGCCGCCCCGCTGCTGCAGCGAGGACATGGATCTCATCGCTAACGCCGACGAGTAACCACCCACCCGGCGAGCAACAGATGAACTGGCTGCGGAGGCGGCAGTTCCACAGGTTTTCCACAAACTGGGGAAAGTCACATGTGTGTGATTATCGCCAGCGCGTGGCGAGCAGGATGCCCACCAAGACGATGGCCAAGCCGACGGCAATCCACGCGCTCGCCGGACTGCCCGGCAGCCAGCTCATGTAGTTCGCCACGATCACCGCTGTGCCCACACCGAGCAGCGCCACGATCAGCCAGCCGAACCACGAGGCGCTCTGAGGGGCATCGCTTCCGGTGCTGTGCTGCTGGGCTGGCGCGTTCTGCGGCCGAATGCCCTTGGGCGTGATGCGGCTGGTCTTGCGGGGTCGGGCCATGACGCGCCAACCTAACTGTTGGAATCGGTTTCTTCGCCGCCACCGGTGGGGCTGCCCTCGTCAGGCTCAACAGTGCCGATGACCATGGTGATGGTGTCGTAGTTGACCCTGATGTCGGTGCCCGGCGGGGGATTGAGGGAGATGACCTGCCCATCCGCGGGATCGCCGTCAGCGACGGGCTGCGTGCGCCGCTCGACCGTGAAGCCCAGTTCTGTCAATGCTGCCTCGACCCCGTCGGGATCGAAGGTCTCCAGTGCCTGCAGGCTCGGGACCGTCAGCACTGTCGGCGGCCTGAACATATGGAGAACGACTTCGGATCCGGCGATGAGCACGGTTCCGGGTTCAGGGCTGATGTCCCGGACGACATTGGTGTTGACATCGAGATTGGACACTTCGCGCGCTGTGCGTTTCACGGTGAAGCCGAGCGCTGTCAGCTGGGCTTCGATCCGATCGGCCAGCGTCGTGCCGAAATCCTCCAGCGCCGGCACCACCAGTTCCTCTGGACCGTCGGACACGATGAGCGTGATGACGCTGCCGCGTTCCACCTGTTCGGCAGCCTCGGGACTGCTGCGGATCACCGTTCCCACGCTGAACTCGGTGGAGAACTCGCGCTCGACCCGGTCGACGAGCCCGAGGCGAGCCAGCGTGACTCTGGCATCGTCGATCGTCTGTCCGGCCAGACGCGGCACCTCGACTTCACCCCGGCCCGCGGAGACCGTCAACGTCACGATCGTGCCTGCTGGACGCTGCTCGGTGCTCGGGATGCTCTGTTCCGTCACGAGTCCGATCGCCAGATTGTCGTTGCGGACGTCGATGCGTTCGACGCTGAAGCCCGCGGCGACGAGCACCGCCTCGGCCTCTTCAAAGGTTCGTCCGACCACGTTGGGCAGCAGGATCAGAGTGCGAGGCGCTGCCACGAACAGGGTGATCGGATTGTCGGGATCATTGGGTTCGGCGAGCAGCAGTCCAGCGCGCGGATTCTGCTGGAACACGATGTTCTCGTCGACGTCGTCGCGTTCGGAGAATTCGATGCTGACGTGCTCGAAGCCGACATCGGCGAGCTCGCGCTCAGCCTCGGTGAAGTGCAGACCCACCACGCTGGGCACTCTCAGTCTCACATCGGAGGTGCTCTCGGGTGCGGTGACCACGCCCGGCTCACCACGGTCGTTGACCAGCAGAAACACCAGCCCCGCAATCACCAGCAGCAAGATGACGAGCAGCGTGATCCACATGGGCGTGCGGTCAGGCGGCTCGACAGCGCCTGGCGGCGAAGCCTGCGGGTACTGCGGTGGGTACTGCGCCGCGCCGTACTCGCCTGCGCCGCCTCCGTGGCGGCCGTAGGGCGGCGTCGGAGGTGCCGGAGGCGGTTGTTGGTATGCCTGCGAAGGCGCGGCGGCCGGCTCTGCGGCTTGCGTGTGTGCTGCGGCCTCGGGCGCGGCGGCCGTCACTGCCGGGAAGTACGCGGTGACATCGGTCGCCGCGGCGTGGGTCGGCTGGCCCGCCCGGAAGCGCAGCAGATCGTTGCGCAGCTCGGCGGCCGAGCCGTAGCGCGCGGCAGGGTCCTTGGCGAGTCCGCGCAGGCAGATGGCCTCGAGTTCGTGGGGAACGTCGGCGTTGTAGCGCGAGGGCGGGACCGGCGCTTCCTGAACGTGCTTGTAGGCGATGGCGACGGGACTGTCGCCGGTGAACGGCGGCCCCGCGGTCAGCACCTCGTACAGCACGACCGACAGCGAGTAGACGTCGCTGCGCGGATCCGCTTCCAGCCCCTGAGCCTGCTCAGGCGAGAGGTACGTGGCCGTGCCCATGACAGAGCCGGTACGGGTCAGGTCGTCGTTCCCGCCGCCGAGCGCCCGTGCGATGCCGAAGTCGGCCACCTTGACCTGGCCGGACTGGGTGATCATGACGTTGCCCGGCTTGATATCGCGGTGCACCACGCCGTTGCTGTGAGCGAACGCAAGTGCGGCGGCGATGTCGATGGCGATGTCCGCAGCCCGGTCGGGATGCAGCGGGCCGTCGCTCCGGATGACCTCCGCGAGGCTTCGGCCTTCGACGTACTCCATCACGATGTAGTACGTGCCTTCGTGGTTGCCCCAGTCGTACACGCCGACCACGTTCGGCTGGCTCAGATTCGCGGCGGCTTGGGCCTCACGCCGGAAGCGCTCGACGAACGACGAATCGGTTGCGAACTCGGGGAATAGGACCTTGACGGCGACAGGCCGGTCGAGCAGGCGGTCGCGGCCCAGGAACACTTCCGACATTCCGCCCCGCGCGATGCGGCTGAACAGCTCGTAGCGACCGCCGAAGATTGGGTTGTCGGTGTCTGCCATGAGCGGGGGGCAATTGCTGCCAGATCGGGCCGTCAGACCGGCGGGGTGACTGCGAAGTGGTCGGGCTAAGGGCGGTCGGAGTCAGGGACTGCCCGCAGCGCCAGGGTGGCTTCCGCTGCGGTCGCAGCGATCATCGTTGCCAAGGTATCGCTGCGGCGCCCATTGCCGATGTCAAGGGCGGCATCGGGCTCGATGAGCACCGCCACAGCAACTGTGGGCGCATCTGCGGGGGCAAGCAGCACCGCCCAGCTCCCGGCACGCGTGCCGGCCTCCGACGGATCAGCCAACCGGCCGTTCGCAATGGCTGCTGTGACGTCGACCCCGTCGGCTGGCTCGAGTCTGACGGAGGCCTGCTGCGCTGCAGCGGCCATGCGCGCCAGCAGCCCGGGCGTGCTGGCAGCGTCGAAGAGGCGCCCGGCATCGCGCGGCCTGGTCTTGAACGACGCATCGGGAGTTGCCAGGTCACCTTCGGCGGAGCGGCTGTCGACGCGGCCCACGACGTGGGGGCGCAGCCGGATCCCGTCGTTGGCAATGGCTGCGGCCGCCGCCGCCAGCTGCAGAGGTGTCAACCGCACCGGTGCGTCATCGCCACTGCCCATGTCGCTTCCATCCGGTTCGCCAGGCAGGTCGAGGCCGGTCGAACCAGGCTCTCGGCGGGTGCCTGCCAGCAATTCGACACCCGCCCTGCTGAGCGATTCGTCGTCGGCGATGACGTAGTGGCGCTGGTAGGCGCGTGCCACCGGAAGCCGAGCACCGGCTTGAACGGCGCCGGGCGCCGGTGACACCAGCGCCTCGGGATCGAAGCTGGGGCGCGACCACATCGCGATGAGAGCACCAGTCGAGGTGTCGATGACAACGACGGCGCCATTACGGTCGCCGAGCGCGGCACGCGCGGTGAGCTGGACACCGTGATGCAGGGTCAGCATCACATCGCCGACGCGACCGCTGTCGGCGAACAGGTCGGCCAGCTCCTGTACTGCGATGCCAGTCGCTGCGCCCGACAGCTCGCTGTCGTAGCTGCGCTCGATCCCGCTGGCTCCGGCCGCGGCTCCCAGGTAGCCCACGACGTGCGCGTACAGCGGTCCGTGCGGGTATTCACGGAGCAGTCGTTGACCGGTGTCGTCGTGATCGATGGGGAGTGCGAGGACCTCGCCGTCGGCGCTGACGATCGCACCGCGCGGGTTGCCGACGGCAGCCGCCGCGGCACGCGTGTTGAGTTCGTGACTGCGGAGACCGTCGGCGGAGACGAAGCCCAGATTGGTGAGCTGCGCCAGCAGGATGGCGAAGCCAGCCGCAAGCACGGCGGTCAGCCGGATGATGCGTCCCCTCACGGAGCACCCTGCAGCAGTTGCTGGGACTCGACTCGGGGGGCATCGCTGGCGTTGGAGATGGCGAGCAGCAGCCCGGCGGCGATGCAGTTGCCGACCATCGTCAATGGTCCGTAGGCCACAAATGGCAGCGCACCGACGGTGTGCGGCAGCAACCGCAGCACGCCGGCAATGGTGAGGAGTGCTTGCAGCCCGATGACTGACGTGGCGGCGGCCGCCAGGAGTCGATGGGTTCGGTGCGCGCGCTGAGCGATGCCCCCGCCGATCCCGACGAGCAGTGTGAACGCGACGAGCAGCGCAGAGCCGCCCAGGACGCCGAGCTCTTCGGCGATGACGGCGAAGATGAAGTCGCTGTGCGGTTCGGGCAGGTGCTGCGGCGCGCCGAGGCCGGGGCCCACCCCGCTGATGCCGCCTGCGCTGATGGCGAAGGCCGCATCGATCACAGTCGCGCCCGCAGCTTCGGTCCACGGGTTCAGCCAGTAGTGCACCTGTGCGGACAGCCGGTCGTACACGGTGGTGAGCACGACGACACCCACGGCGTAGGTGACGATGATCCCGCTGAGTGCCTTTGCACGCGTCGACCGGGGCACGGTCGGCACGTCACTGCCGACGAGATCGTCTCCGTCGAGCCACAGCGGCAGCCAAGCCGTCGCGAACACGACCACCGATGAGGCAAGATCGGCGCCGATGATGAGCAGCGCCCATGCTCCGACCGCCGCGGCGCTCGCACCCGCGGCATGGCGGTGTGGAATGAAGCGCGGGCGGAGCCAGCGCGGGGCGGTCGCCGTGAGTCCGCAGGCAGCGATGACCACGACGATCTTGGCGAGGCCGTAGGGCTGGACGCTCAGCAGCGACCCGAAGTTCAGCCACTGGCGAGGCGGTTCGTATGCGCCGGCTGAGAGATCGGCCCCGCCCGAGAAGCTCCCCGCGGCAAGCAGCGCGGCAGCGACGACGACGCATGCGCCAGGGCGATTCAAGAACCAGTCGAGCCGCCGGGCGGCGACCAGGGTTCCGGCGATGGCCGCAAATCCCAGGAGCACGGCGACTGCTTGCTCGGATGCCAACGAGGCATCTATTCGCGCGACGAAGACCCAGCCGACGCCCATGAGCAGCCCGACGATCCCGAAGAGGATCTCGTTGCTGTTCGGCGCCCACCGCCTGATGGCGAGGTGAGCTGCGGCGCCGCCGGCCAAGACGGCCGCCAGCCAGCCGGCCGTACTCCACAACGATTCGGTTGCACCTCGCCCGCCAGCGCCGTCCCAGACCGAATTCTGCTCCACACCCAGCGCGGCGATAGCAAACGTCGTGCAGATCACCACGCCGGCCATTGCGGCGAGCGCTGCCTCGGTACGGCGTCGGACCCGCAGCGGAGGCCTCAGCGTGAGCGAGAGCGTCGCCAGCCGCGCCGTCTCGGCGTTCGCTGGGAGCTGCCCTCGGGCTGCGGACCGTCGGGTTGCGTCGAGGGCGGCTCGTGTGCGGCCCCTTCGATGTCGACGTCGACCACCAGTGCTGTGGAGTTGTCGCGCCCCCCGCGGTCGTTGGCCTGCCGGACGAGGGCGCGGGCCACGTCTGAGGGATGCTCGTCGATGTCGAGCAGCTCGGAGATGTCGGACTCGTCCAATTCGTTGGTGACGCCGTCGGTGCAGAGCAGGAAGCGGTCGTTGCCGGTGAGCTCGAGGATCCAGTCGTCGACCATGACCTGCGGCTCCACGCCGATGGCCCGAGTGAGTGTGTTGCGCCGGGGATGGTCAGCGGCCTGCTCGATGGTGAGGTCGCCGGCCCTGATCATCTCGGCCACGAAGTTGTGGTCGATCGTGAGCTGGGTGAGCTCGCCCCCTTGGTAGCGGTAGACGCGGGAATCACCGACGTTGACCAGGCACCACACGCGGTTGTCGTCTTGCTGCACCACGGCGATGGCGCACAGCGTGGTGCCCATGCCTGACAGGTCGGCATGAGCGGTTGATCGGTGATGCACTACCTGGTTGGCATGGCGAACCGCCGCCAGCAGCTCAGCCGGTGTCGAGGGGGAGTTTGCGGCGACGGTCTTCACAGCGAGACTCGAGGCCACGCTGCCGCCAAGGTGGCCGCCCATGCCGTCGGCTACCACGAACAGGCCGATGTCCGCATACATGGCGTCCTGGTTCTCTGCGCGGCGCAGGCCCCGATCCGACGCCCCGCCCCAGCGAATGCGCATCTGGCGAGCGGGGGCAGTCATGACCCTGCAGTCTCGTCGCTGTGCGATGCGCCGGCACCGTACGCACCCGTCATGTGCCTACCTCGAAGACGGTGGAGCCGACCTGCACGAAATCACCGATGCGCACAGCCGTTGCGTTGTCGACTTTCTGTCGATTCAGATAGGTGCCGTTGGTCGAACCCAGATCCTCCAGCAGGTGCTGGCCGCCGTCGCGGAAGAGACGGGCATGAGCCTGCGACGAGTAGCTGTCTTCGATGATCACGTCGCATTCGGGACCGCGCCCGATGGTCAGCGTGTCAGCCAGCAGGTGCCGTTCTCCCTGGGCGCTCAACGGCGACCGGACGACGAGCGCCATCGGCTGCGGGGCCGCGTTGCCGTTGGCGGGCCCGCCGCCTCGCAGCGTGCGCAACGACCTCCAGCCGAGGTGATTGCGAGGTGTTGCCACAACGGCCCACACGGCGCGCATCACACGGAAGAAGAACAGGTACAGCAACACCAGCACGCACAGCGCGAGCAGTCGCACCAGCTGCTCGGACATCAGTCCAGCTCCAGCCGCAGATCGTGGGTGCCGATGGTGACGACATCGCCGTGCGACAGGCGCTCGCTGGTGATCTCGATTCCGTTCAGCAGCGTGCCGTTCACGCTGGCGAGGTCCACCAGCAGCAGGCCGTCTGCGCTGGAGCTGATCTGCGCGTGCCGCCGTGAGACCTTCGGCCCGTCGAGCACGATGTCGCAGTCGTCACGTCGCCCGATGACCGTCGATGAGCCCAGTTCGTGGCACTGTCCGTCGCTGCCGACCAGGCTGGCGCCACCCACGGGGGTTCAGTGTAGGAGCGCAGGTTCGCGGGCTAGTCTGTTCGCCCCACGCGCGAGTGGCGGAATTGGCAGACGCGCAGGCTTCAGGTGCCTGTGCCCGCAAGGGTGTGAGGGTTCAAGTCCCTCCTCGCGCACTGCTCCGGCCGGCATCGACTGATCAGTCAGTCGAGGGCGCCTTCGTGCTCGAGCAGCTGCGTCTTGAGGTCGAGCCCGCCGCCGAATCCGGTGAGCGAGCCGTTTGCACCAATGACCCGGTGGCAGGGGAGCACGATGGGGACGGGATTGCGGCCGTTGGCCTGGCCGACGGCGCGTACCGCCTTGGGGCGACCGATGAGGGCGGCCTGCTCGCCGTAGCTGCGGGTGCTGCCGTAGGGGATGTCGCCGAGTGCGCGCCAGGCGGCCTCTTGGAATGGCGTGCCGCGCAGGTCCAGCGGAAGGTCGAAGCTGGTGCGCGTCCCGTCGAAGTACTCGTCGAGCTGCTGCGCAGCGCGCTGCAGGATCGGATGCTCAGCATCCTCGGCCATGTCGTCGGGCAGCTTGACGGAGGTCTCGTCACCGCGCCACGACACGGCACGCAGTCCCGTATCGGTGGCCACCAAGCCCAATGGCCCGATGGGGCTGTCGACGGTCGTATGCCAATGGGTGTCGGTGCTCATGTTGGCTCCTGGGTTGGTCTGCTGAGAGAGGCGTGTCGTAGAAGAGGCCGATGGTGGGCGGGCAGATCAGCGAGCGGATTGGCGGCCGCCATGCCAGAGGTGCTGCGCGGCCCACGAACGGTACGGGCGCCAGCTGTCCGCGAGAGCCTCGAGTTCTCGGGCACTGACCGGGTGGCCGGCCAAGCGCTCCGCTGCACGCCGCAAACCCAGATCGGACGCCGGGAACGCGTCGTCATGGCCGAAGACGCGCATGGCGATGAGGTGCGCTGTCCACGGGCCGATCCCCGGCAGCTCGCAGAGCCGGGCGACGGTCGCATCCAGCGTGTCTGCGGCGCTCAGGTCAAACTCGCCGTCGGCGACCGCTTGGGAGAAGCCGACGATGGTGTCGATGCGCTGCTGGGTGAACCCCAGGCCGGCGAATCCCGCCCCACCGGCGCTGGCAAGCGTCGCGGCGCCCGGAAACAGGTGGGTGAGCGGCACC
This sequence comes from Microthrixaceae bacterium, assembly GCA_011523825.1. Classification (GTDB taxonomy): domain Bacteria; phylum Actinomycetota; class Acidimicrobiia; order Acidimicrobiales; family Poriferisodalaceae; genus Poriferisodalis. Next base: position 63,217 of record WTFX01000026.1, on the reverse strand, counting down.
AAGACGTCGTCGCAGCACTCCAGCACGGGATCGATCGGCGTGCCGAAGCGCTCGGCGATGCGGCCGCTGAGCGTGGAGGCGGCTGCGAGCGAGATCTGCTGCCCAACGATGATCCGCACAGCGGTCTCGAAACGATCCCATGAGCGCGGCACGCGCAGTCCCGGTGCTGCTCGCACCAGTGGGCCGATCATGGGGTCGCCTTCCAGCGCTGCGGTCACTGGCGCCGGGTCTTCGTCGGTTCCCAGCAGTGCTCGGACCCGACTCACAGCATCGATGATCGAGTCGTAGGTCGGCAGGTGCAGCCGCAGCTGCAAGCTGTCGTTGCCGCCGTGTGAGGGTGCCGTCACTTCAGCGATGCCCGGATGCCCACAGGCACTGAAGCTGCGCACGTAGGTCGTTCCGGCCGTGTCGCTGGCCACTGCTTCCACGCCGGGGATCGCCCGGCAGTCCTGGTGTGCGACGAACGTGCCGAAGTCGTAGGGCGTCAGGGCGGGCACCTCCAGGACCAGACCCCCGTCGAGCTCGGCGTAGTCGCTGCGGCGTCGCTTGGAGCGCAGCTCAGTCGGTGTGAAGCAGAACACCGAGGTCATTGCCCGGTGCAGTTGCCGAGCTCCGCCGAATCCTGCGGCGCGGGCAATCTCGGTGAACGTCAGATCGGTGTCGTCGATGAGGCAGCGCGCGAAGTGCGCTCGCCGTGAGCGGGCGATGGTGGTGGGTGTCGCCCCGACATGCTGTTCGAACAGCCGTCGAAGCTGCCGGGCGCTGTAGCCCACCTGTGCCGCCAGGGCGTCTTCGTCGTGGTCGTCGAGGTAGCCGTCGTTGATCCGCAACAGCGCAGCTCCCACTGGTGCGGGCACGTCGAGATCGGCCAGGGAGCCGGCGCGGCGTTCTGGATGGCAGCGCAGGCACGGCCGGAAGCCGGCGACTTCGGCCGCCACGGGGTTGGAATAGTGCGTGACGTTCTGGGGCAGCGGCTCAGCCGAGCAATCTGCCCGGCAGTAGATGCCCGTGGTGCGAACGGCCTCGACCTGCATGCGAGCAGTCTGGCGGGCTTGTACCGGACAAAAACGGACATCCCGGAGCCTGTCCGGAATTGTCCGACTCAGCCATCGGCACGGCGAGCACGGCGGCGCTGCAGCCGCCACCACGCCACCGCCAGAGCGATCAAGATGACCGGCAGGAACGGCAGCAGTGCACCGATGACCAGCAGCACGCCGTTGCCCACGGCCACGAGCGCATTCCAGCCGCCGCTCAGCGCATCGCCGAAGCTCGGTGGGGTGTCTTCTTCTTCGACAAAGAGATACAAGCCGTGGCTGCGGGCGAGTCGAGCCAGTTCGGTGCCGGTTTCGGTGACCGGCACCGCGCTCAAGCGAACGTTGATCTCCAGCCCGCGGGTCGCCACCCGCCCAGCGATGCGCCCGTCCGTGACGGGCAGGCTCAGCGTGGCGACCGCCCGCTCGCCAGGTTCGATTCGCTCGAGAACGGTCCCTTCGGCGACGCTCAAGTCATCGGTGTTGAATCGCAGCTCATTCGAGCTCAGCGTCACCTCGGTGAGCACGGTTTCGCCTTCGTTCTCCAGCTCGAAGCAGAAACCCACATCACCGTCTGGCGGCGCGGCCAGGTCGGTGAATCCGAGGCACGGGTCTTCGTCGCCGGAGGCCATCCAGGCCCGCAGGATCGCCGAGGTGCGCGGCACCGCCTCGACGGACTCCGTGATCGACAGCGTGATCGTGGCCAAGTCCACCCGGTCGCGCAGCGAGCGCAACTGTCCACGGAGCCGTTCCAGGTTGGTCTCGCGGTCTGCCAGCTCACGCTCCAGCTCGGCCACGCCTTCCACGTCGGTGGCCTGCGACAGGAAGTCGCGCAGCCGGTTGACGCTGATCTCCGCGGTCGAGATGCGGCTGTTCAGGTCCACGACGATGTCGGTGACATCCTCGGCGTTCACGGACTGCTCGACGAGTTCGCCGATGTTGGACAGTCGCTCCAACGCGGTCGAGAACTGCTCGGGCCGGACCTTGAAGGTCAGTGTGGTGTAAGCCCGGTCTTGGGTGCGGGTGTCCTGGGAGAACGTGAATCCGCCGAGCCCGCTGATAATCGAGTTGGCCTGTGCTGCGGCGGCTGCCACGTCGGCGGTCTCCACAGCTATCCAGGCCGTGTAGATGATGTCCCGCCCGAGATCTGCTGGCACTGCGGGCACCCCGGCTGCCAGCGTGTCGGTGCCGGATTCGTCCGACATGTCCTCCTCCGCGGCGGCGCCGCCCGAAGTCAGTCGGACCTCCCTGGCTGATTCGTCCATGTCCATCATTTCTTCGTCAGCCATCTCTTCCGAAGCGGCCTCGAGGGACTCTTGAGACATGGCGAGAGTCGCGGCTGGCGCGTCTTCGGCGGCGGACGCGTCGCTGTCATCGCTCCCGCCACCGCAGGCTGCGGCAAGGACTGTCACGGCCAGTACTGCCACGGCGACGGCCAGCCATCGTGCCCATCTGGCCACCGAACCGGTGATCGTGCGGTTGCTTGGAACGGTCATGGCGTCCCCTCCCTCGGTCGGCCGCTCATCGAACGGCTCTACCGGAGTGACGCCCATGGTCCCGTCGCAGTTCCCGCAGCGCCATTGCAGTTCCGTGTCGTTCAGGAATCTATGACGTACCGCTATGTCATACGACCCAGGCGCGCCGTCAGCGGAACGCGGGGATGTTGGTGATCTGCTGGCCGAGGATCAGCCCGTGGATCTCTTCGGTGCCTTCGTAGGTCATGACCGATTCCATGTTCGCCGCATGGCGCATCGGCGCGTACTCCGTTGAGACGCCGTTGGCACCCATCATCGCTCGGGCGGTGCGGGCCGTGTCGATGGCCACCCGGCAGTTGTGCCGCTTCGCCATCGAGATGTGGTGCGGCCGCAGCCGGTGCTGCTCCTTGAGCTGACCGAGCCGCATGGCCTGCAGGTTGGCGTTGGTGATGTCGGTGAGCATGTCGGCGAACTTGATCTGGCTGATCTGGAAGCTGGCCAGCGGCTTGCCGAACTGGGGGCGTTCGAGCTGGTAGCTGAGCGCCTGCTCGTAGCAGCAGCGGGCCACTCCGACGGCCCCGAACGCGATGCCGAAACGGGCTTCGGACAGGCAGCTCAGCGGCGCGCCGATGCTGAGCGCGTCGGGCAGGCGCATCGACTCGGTCACCTCGACATCGTCCATGTAGAACTCGCCGGTCACCGAGGCCCGCAGCGAGAGCTTGTTCTGGATCTTGCGAGCCTCGAAGCCGGGCGAATCGGTGGGCACCAGGAAGCCCCGGAAGCCGTCATCGGTGTTGGCCCACACGATGGCCAAGTCGGCCAGCCCGGCGTTGGTGATCCACCGCTTGGCACCGTTCAGGACCCACGTGTCGCCCCGGCGTACCGCCCGGGTGGTCATCGATGCCGGGTCGGAGCCGTGGTCGGGCTCGGTCAACCCGAAGCAGCCGATGACCTCGCCCGCGGCCATGCGCGGCAGCCAGTGCTCCTTCTGCTCGGTCGAGCCGTAGCGCCAGATCGGGAACATGCACAGCGATCCCTGCACCGACACGAAGCTGCGCAGCCCGCTGTCGCCCGCCTCCAGTTCCCGGCAGGCCACGCCGTACGCCATCGCCGAGGCACCCGCGCAGCCGTAACCGTCGAGGTGCATGCCGAGCAGGCCCATGTCGGCAATGGTCGGGACCAGCTCCATCGGGAAGGTGCCCGCCTCGAAGTGCTCGCCGACGATCGGGTCCCACTCCTTGGCGACGAACGCGGCGACCGTGTCGCGGATCATGACCTCCTCATCAGACAGGTATTCGTCCATCTCGTAGAAGTCCGACAGGGGTGCAGGCGTCTGGCTCATGGGCGAATACTGCCGCGCTGGCGGCAGCCGGGCCAACCCGCCTTCACAACGGGCGTGTCTCGCCGCACAGCTGGTGGGTACTGTGCGCTGCCATGGGTGATGACACGGCCGACGCCCCACAGGCTCACCAGCACGACGAGAGCAGGCTGTATTTCCGCCAGCTGCTGTCGGGCCAGGACTTCGCCACCGGCGATCCGATCGCCCGCCAGATGGTCAACTTCGCCTACCTCATCGGCGACCGGGAAACCCGCGAGGCGGTCGTGGTGGACCCGGCGTATGCCGTCGACGACCTGCTCGACATCCTGGCCGAAGACGAGATGCAGCTCACCGGCGTGCTGGCCACCCATTTTCACGCCGATCACATCGGCGGGAACATGATGGGCTACAGCATCGAGGGCGTGGCCCATCTGCTCGAGCGCCAGGGCACGAAGATCCACCTGCAGGCACCCGAGGCCGAGCTGGTGCAAAAGACCACCGGCATCTCCATGAGCGACATGGAGTTGCACGCCCCCGGCGATGTCGTGTCGGTGGGTGCGGTGGAAATCGAGCTGCTGCACACCCCCGGGCACACCCCTGGCAGCCAGTGCTTCCTGGTGGGCGGGGCGCTCGTTGCCGGCGACACCCTGTTCCTGGACGGCTGCGGCCGCATGGACCTGCCAGGCAGCGACCCGGCGGCGATGTACCGGTCGCTGCACGACACGCTCGCCAAGGTGCCCGATTCGGCCGTGCTGTTTCCCGGCCACCGGTACTCGTTCGAACCCAGCGCCACCATGGGACAGACCCGCCAGATGAACTACGTGTTCAAGCCGCGCAGCGAGCAGCAGTGGCTGATGATGTTCGGCCAGGGCTGATGGCCCCGCTTCCGCCGGTGGTGAGCGCCGCCGAGCTGACTGGCCGCGACGACATCGTGCTGTGCGACGTGCGGTGGTATCTCGACGGTCGCTCCGGCTACGACGCCTATCTCGAGGGCCATATCGCCGGAGCGATCTGGGTGGACCTCGACGCGCATCTGTCCGCGCATGGCGCACCCGCCCATGGCCGCCATCCGCTGCCGGCAGCGGACGACTTCGCCGCGTCACTGGGGAGTCTCGGAATCGGCCCCGACGACCCGGTGGTGGCCTACGACGACCTGAACGGCACCGCGGCAGGCCGGATGGTGTGGATGCTGCGCGTGCTCGGCCACGATGCGGCACTGCTCGATGGGGGACTGGGCTCGTGGACCGGCGCCACCGAGACGGCACCGAACGCACGCGCCGCGGCCGAGTGCCCGGTGCGGCCCTGGCCGGCGGGCGCATTCGTCGATATCGACAGTGCGGCCGACGCCGGGGCCAGCCCCGAGATCGTGCTCATCGATGCACGCGGGGGCGACCGCTACCGCGGAGAGACCGAGCCGGTCGATCCGCGGCCTGGCCACATCCCCGGCGCGGTCAACGTGCCGATGACGGACAATCTCGGCCCCGACGGACGGTTCGCCGACCCCGAAACGCTGCGCGCCCGCTATCAGGCTGAAGGTGTGGAGGACCCTGGCGATGGCAACAATGCCGTCGTCTACTGCGGCTCAGGGGTCAGCGCCTGCATGGACGCCCTGGCCATGGAGCGTGCCGGCCTCGGCCGCCCGCGTGTGTACATCGGCTCCTGGTCGCAATGGAGCCACACCGACCGCCCCGCCGAGACGGTCTGAGCGGAATCTCCTGCCGCCTCCACGGCGGGCGTGCTCAGGTAGGCGAGCCCGGCGGCGGTCCCGCCGAGGCGAAGCGCGTGCCGGGCGGATCGACGGCCCATTCCGCGTCCTGAGCCCAGCGATCCTCGTAGACGAGCTCGCGCAGTGGCCGGCGTCGTACCGGGCCATGACGCCCTGCGGGCCGGCCGAGCGGGATCGTCGCGTGGATGGCCACACCATCGGGAATGCCGAGCAGCTCCCGTAGTTCGTCTTCGACGTCGCGGTGCCAGCCGGTGATGACGCCGCCGTAGCCGAGCGCCCGGGCCGCCAGCAACAGGTTCTGCACCGCCGGGTACACCGACGCACCTTCGGCGTAGGTGGGTTTCCGGTAGCGCACCAAGCACGCCAGGATCACGACCGGCGTTTCCTCGAAATGGTCGACGAAGTGCTGCATGGTGCGAGCCATGCGGGCCTTGGGCGAGTCGTCGTCGACGCCGGAGCCTTGCGCGTAGCCGTCGCCTGAACGCTTCGAATTCCACCCGTCACGAAAGCACTGGCCGAGCAGTGCCTTGGCCTGCTGCGCTGCTGGCCCGTTGCGCAGCACGACGAAGCGGAACATCTGCCGGTTGGAGCCGCTGGGCGCCCGGCCGGCGTGCCACAGGATCGTCGCCAGGTCCTCGTCGGGGATCGGGTCGGGCAGGTAGCGGCGGATGGCGCGAGTGGTCGCCAGACCCTCGAGCAATCCAATCGACTCGGTCCCGGTTTCGAATTCAGCCTTGCTCATTGTCTGGTCTGCCCTGTTCTGGCGAGCTCAGCGGTCGCCCTGTGTCTCGTTGAGGAAGTCCACCAGCTTGACGATGGCGTTCTCGGTGACGACGCCCGCGATGCGCCCGCCGCTGTCGATCACCGGGTACAGCTCGATATCGGCGTCAGCCATCGCCTCGGTGACCTCGCGCAGTGTCCACGACGGGCGCGCCGGGGTGATGTCGGTGGTCATCACTTCGCCGCACGTCACCGACATCCAGTCGTTCCGGTCCACGTCGCGGGTGTCGCTCAGCCGAATCACGCCCAGGAAGTCTTGAGCCGGGCCCACCACGATGGCTTCGAGCTGCTTGTGGGGCAGTGCCACGCCCCACACGAAGTCGGCCAGCGGGGCATCGGCATTCACCGTCGGCACCTCGGTGGACATGGCGGAATTGACCGGCATCTCGAGGCGCCGTTCGAGGTGTCCCGTGCGGCTGTCGCGCTGGTACTGCGAGACCGAGGCATTGCCGATCAGCACCTGCGACACGGCCACGGCCACTAGGGCCGGCACGACGAACAGCGGAGCCCCGGTGGACTCGGCCACGAACATCACCGCTGCGAGCGGGGTGCGGTAGCCGGCTGCCAGGAACGCGGCCACGCCGATGAAGGGGAAGAACGCCAGCGATTCGGGCCCCAGCTCGATCCACCCGCCGACCAGGCGACCCACGATCAGGCCGAAGACCGCGAGCGGGATGAACACGCCGCCCACGCCGCCGCCCGCCAGCACCGTCGAGGTCGCCACGATCCGGATCACGAGCAGGACGCCCAGCAACCACAGCGACGCCTCGGGGTTCAGCGCCCAGTCCGTCAGCTGCCCCTCGGCGGTCGGTCCCAGCGACAGGGGTGCGTCGAACAGCACTTCGCACAGCGCAGCGAGGCCCACCAGGATTCCCCCGGCGCTCAGTGCGATCAGCCACCACGGCCGGTCAGAGGCGTGGATCCGCTTGGCCAGGTTCAGCACGCGGCAGAATGCCGCCGCCGCGAGGCCGCAGAGGGCGCCGACGACTGCGGCCCCCAGCAGTTCCTGGCGGCCGAACTGCACGCTCACCATCTCGGTGCCGATCTCGAACGGGCGATCGTCGAAGTCGGTGACCAGCACGTACACGACATAGCTGGCAGCGCTGGAGAGCAGGGCGGGCAGCAGCGCCCTGCGGCCGAGGTCGCTCTTGTAGGGGGCTTCGAGCGCGAACAGCACGCCGGTGGCAGGCGCCTGGAAGATGGCGCTGACACCTGCGGCGGCGCCTGCGACGAGCAGCGCGTAGCCCTCGCGGCCCCGGAACAGCCGGCGGACGACCCGCTGCATCGCATTTCCGGCGGTGGCGCCGGCGTAGATGGACGGACCCTCGAGTCCGACTGCGCCGCCGGAGCCCACCGTCACGATGCCTGCCAGCAGGCGAGTGGGCAGGTCCCGGAATCGCATCGGGTGGTTGCGGTCGTGGAAGGCGCGGATGTACTCCTCGGAGGTCGAGGGCGCGAGCCGCCGCCCGGCGTCGGCCCAGCGCAGCAGCAGCACGGCACCCCACAGACCGAGTGCCGGCGCGATCATCCGTTGCCAGGGCGGCAGGTGCAGCACCCGCTCCAGCAGAACCTTCTCGCTGAGCTCGGCCACTGCGGCGACGATCAAACCAGTGACGACGCCCACGGCGACATATGTCGCGAAGCGCAGCAGCCGGTTTCTCATGCAGGTCGTTTCACTTCGGACGATTGGGAGGTGCGGAGAGGGTGGGATTCGAACCCACGAACCACCTTGCGGCAGTTACTTCCTTAGCAGGGAAGCGCCTTCAACCGGACTCGGCCACCTCTCCATGCGCAGCGGGCTGACAGCAGCCAGTGCGCCGACTCAAGATAGCCCCACCTGGGCACCAACCGCGATGCCCCGAGTTGCCGGTGCCGGCGGGACCTGCCGGTAGGTTGGCCGGCGGAGGGGTGGCAGAGTGGACGATTGCGACGGTCTTGAAAACCGTTGAGGCGCAAGCCTCCGGGGGTTCGAATCCCCCTCCCTCCGCCAAGCCGTTCAGGCCAGCGAGCTGGTGACGGCCTGTGCAGCGGACATTCGAAGGAAGGGAAACGACGCAATGAAGAGGACGCCAGTCAACCCGTGGCCGTGGTCGCTGAACTTCGGCTTCAACCAAGCCGAGATCATCGAGGGAGCGAGCAGGCAACTGGTCTGTTCAGGTCAGACATCGGTCGATGCCGAGGGCAAGCCCCAGCACGCCGGGGACATGCGAAGCCAGATGACGCTGGCGCTCGACAATCTCGAAGCCGTCGTGAACGCTGCCGACATGGATCTGACCAACATCACGCGGCTCACCGTCTACGTCACCGACATGGACGAGGCGCTGAAGCACTTCGGCGCGTTCGGCGAACGGTTCGGCCCGCTGGGCGCAACCCCGCCGATGACGTTGATCGGGGCCACCCAGCTCGCCTTCCCCGGACTCATGATCGAGATCGAGGCCATCGCCGCCGACTGAGACCCCAGGCGGCTCGGCCCCCTCACTACGGCCAAAGAGACTCGCCGGCAAGCTATTGCCCGGCTGAGGCGAGTTCAGGGGTTTCGGTAGATGTCGCGGCGGTGGCCTACCCGGACGACTTGGATCACGAGTCGGTTGTCGATGACGTCGTAGACGATCCGGTAGTCGCCTACCCGCACGCGGTACGCGGACGCTTCCCCGGTGAGCTTGACGCAGCCAGGAGGACGTGGCTCGTCCGCCAGCAGGTCGATCGCTGCCCGAATTCGGAGCTGGTCAGCGCGTTCGAGCCTGGCGATCGCCTTGACAGCCTGACGGGAGATTTCGACCGTGTATCGACTCACTGATGTGCCGGCTCACTCGAGCCCGAGGGCAGCCTTGACCTCTTCCCACGGCACGTAGTCATCCTCGGCTCGAGCTGCGTCGAGTGCGCGGCCGTCCTCGGCCTCATCGGCACGGTCGACGAGTTGGTCGAACGCGTCAGCGCTCAGGATCACTGCGACCCGACGGCCGCGCCGCGTCACTGAAATCGGCTCGCCGGACCGGCTGGTCTCGGTGATCACATCGGCCAGGCGGTTCCGTGCGTCGGTGAACGCGATCTCCGTCATGTACAAATTGTACATTCGAAGTGCGGACGGATTCGCCCGAAACCGAATCGGTTCAGGCGAGGGGGGCGGTGGTGGATTGGACTGCGGGGACGAGGGCTTCGTCGGTGAGGAGCTGATCGGCTGCCGCGAGTTCGGGGGAGAGCCAGCGGTCGGGGCCCGGGCCGGGAACGGCGTTGCGCAGCAGGGTGAGCGCGGCTGCGGTGCCGGCTGCGGGCTGCAGGGGAGCTCGCAGTTCTATGCCGCGGGCGGCGGTCACCCATTCGATGGCGAGGATGCGGCGCAGGTTGGCGACGGCGCGGCGCAGTTTGCGGGCTGCGCCCCAGCCCATCGACACGTGGTCTTCCTGCATGGCGGAGGTGGGCAGCGAATCCACCGAGGCCGGCGAGGCGAGACGCCGGTTCTCGGCGCACAGGGCCGCTGCGGTGTACTGGCCGATCATCAGACCGCTGTCCACGCCCGGATCGTCAGCCAGGAACGGCGGCAGTCCGTGGGAGCGCTTGGCGTCGAGCAAGCGGTCGATGCGGCGCTCGGCGATCGCGCCGACCTCGGCTGCGGCGATGGCGAGATAGTCGGCAGCCAGCGCAATGGGTGCCCCGTGGAAGTTGCCGCACGACTCGACGCGGCCGTCAGGCAGCACCATCGGATTGTCGATGGCCGAGGCCAGCTCCCGATCGGTCACGCCGGCGGCGAAGTCGAGGGTGTCGCGGGCGGCGCCGTGCACCTGGGGGGTGCAGCGGATGGAGTAGGCGTCCTGCACCCGGTCGTCACCATGACGGTGGCTGGCCACGATGGGCGAGCCGGCCAGCACTGCCCGGAGGTTGGCGGCGCTGGCCTGCTGGCCGGGATGGGACCGCAACTCGAGCAGGTCGGCGGCGAAGGCCCGATCGGTGGCCAGCAGCGCCTCGACGCTGCAGGCGGCCACGATGTCGGCAACCTGCAGCAGGCCGGCCAGATCGTGGACGGCCAGGCACAGCATCCCGAGGATCCCGTCGGTGCCGTTGGTGAGGGCGAGGCCTTCCTTCTCGGCGAGCACCAGCGGCTCGATGCCCGCCGCCGCAAGGGCCGCAGCGCCGCTGACGGTGCCCCCGTCGCCGGTCATCGCCTCGCCTTCGCCCATCAGCACCAGCGCAGCGTGAGCCAGCGGGGCAAGATCGCCGCTGGCGCCCAGCGAACCGTGCTCGGGCACCACGGGCACCACACCCGCGTTGAGCAGGCGCACCAGCGTCTCTGCCACCTGCGGTCTCGCCCCCGAGGCGCCGAAGGCCAGCGTGCGCGCTCGCAGAAACATCATCGCCCGCACTACTTCGGCTTCGACCGGCGGGCCCATGCCGGCGGCGTGGGAGCGGATCAGCGACTGCTGCAGTGCGACCCGTCGATCGGCGGGAATCGTGGTGTTGGCCAGGGCGCCGAAGCCGGTGGAGATCCCGTAGGCAGGCTCGCCATCAGCCAGGGTTTCGACGATGCTGCGGGCAGCGGCCATCCGGTCGAGGGCGTCGGCGCTCAGCTGCACCCGGACGCCGTGGCGGGCAACCGCGACGACATCGGCAACGGTGACGCCAGGGCCGTCCAGTTCCACGGTCAGGTCACCTCCGCAGGGACCGACGACAGCGCGGACGAGGTGGCCGCGGCCGCATCGGTCACGGCGTCGGCCGCCGTCCGCAGGCGCGCGCCGGTGAGCCGGTCTGCGGGGCCCAGCACGGACAGGGCTGCTATCGGGCCGCCGGCGCCGTGTATCGGCGCGCACACGGCGGTGACGTCGGGCTCGATGGCACCGGTATTGAAGATGGGCCCGGGGCGGGCGCCGGGCGCCAGCGGAGCCGAGAGCAACGCCTCGCCCACAGCGGTGCCGTCGATGGGCACCGAGCGGCCCACCCAGCCGACGTGGCGGATGGCCCGGCGGCCCTCGACGGTGGCGATGTACACGGCGGCATCGCCGTCGCGCACGGCCAGGTACGCCGACTCCTCGGTGACCTCCACCAGCCGTTCCAGCTCCGGCAGGGCGGCTGCTCTCAGACGGGCGTACGGACCCGACTGCAGCGACGCCAAGGCGGTGCGCACGAACGCCGGACCGACCGAGTACGAGCCAGAACTGCCCTTGACGAGGTAGCCCCGGTCGGTGAGCACCCGCAGGTGCCGCAGGGCCGTGCTGGCCGGCATGCCGGTATGGGCAGCAGCCTCAGTCAGGCTGAGCTCCCCGCCGGTGACGACCGCGTCCAGCAGCGCCAGCACCCGTTCTGCCGAGCGCGACCGGTGCAGGGGAGCAGCAGCGCTGATTCCAGCGTTAGTTTCAGATACTGAAATCTCTTGCTGCATATTGACAGCATAGGCCGTAGCTCACTAACGTGTGGCACACCGCACATCTCGCAGTTCGAGGTGGTCCATGGCCCTCAGCACACAGCACGCAGCCGACGCCCCGCCCGGCGGGGTGCGAGCGCCCACCGGCACCTCGCTGACCTGCCGCGGCTGGCCCCAGGAAGCTGCGTTCCGCATGCTGCAGAACAACCTCGATCCCGAAGTGGCCGAGCGCCCCGAGGAACTTGTCGTGTACGGGGGGACCGGACGTGCGGCCCGCTCGTGGCCCGCCTTTCACGCCATGATCCGGGCGCTGACCGACCTCGCCGACGACGAGACCCTGCTGGTGCAGTCGGGCAAGCCGGTCGGCGTGGTCCAGACGCACGAATGGGCGCCCAGGGTGCTGATCGCCAACTCCAACCTGGTGCCCGACTGGGGCACCTGGGACGAGTTCCGCCGGCTGGAGCATCTCGGCCTGACCATGTTCGGCCAGATGACCGCCGGGTCGTGGATCTACATCGGCACCCAGGGGATTCTCCAGGGCACCTATGAGTGCTTCGGGGCCATCGCCCGCAAGCGCTTCGGCGGGTCGCTGGCCGGAACCCTCACCGTCACCTCCGGGCTGGGCGGCATGGGCGGCGCACAGCCGCTGGCCATCACCATGAACGAGGGGGTTGCCCTGTGCATCGAAGTCGACCCCGAACGGGTCGCTCGACGCGTGGAGACCCGCTATCTCGACGTGGTCGCCGACGACTACGCCGACGCGCTGCGCCGGTGCGACGAAGCCGTGCGGGCGCGCCGCCCGCTGTCGGTGGGGCTGGTCGGCAACGCGGCCGACCTGATGCCGCGCCTGCTGGCCGACAGCGTCGCCGCCGACATCGTCACCGACCAGACCTCCGCGCACGACCCGCTCACCTACGTGCCCAACGACCTGTCGCCCGAGGCGTCGGAGGAGATGCGGCGCAACCAGCCCGACGAGCTCATCCGCCGGTCCCGCGCGGCCATGGCCACCCACGTGGAGGCCATGGTGGGCTTCCTCGACGCCGGCGCGGAGGTGTTCGACTACGGCAACAGCCTGCGCGCCGAGGCCGAGCTGGGCGGCTACAGCCGGGCGTTCGACTATCCGGGCTTCCTCCCCGCCTACATCAGGCCGCTGTTCTGCGAGGGCAAGGGACCGTTCCGCTGGGTGGCGCTGTCGGGAGACCCGGCCGACATCGCCGCCACCGACCGGGCCGTGCTCGAGGAGTTCCCCGACGACGAGCCGCTCAAGCGCTGGATCACCCTGGCCGGCGAGCGAGTGGCGTTCCAGGGACTGCCGGCGCGCATCTGCTGGCTCGGTTACGGGGAGCGCCACCGGCTCGGCCTGCGGTTCAACGAGCTGGTCGCTTCCGGCGAGATCAAGGCGCCGATCGTCATCGGACGCGACCATCTCGACTCGGGTTCGGTGGCGTCGCCCTACCGGGAGACCGAGGACATGGCAGACGGCAGCGACGCCATTGCCGACTGGCCCCTGCTGAACGCGATGGTCAACACATCCTCGGGCGCCTCGTGGGTGAGCATTCACCACGGCGGCGGGGTGGGCATCGGCCGGTCGATCCATGCCGGTCAGGTGAGCGTGGCCGACGGCAGCGACCTGGCCGCCCAGAAGCTGGAGCGGGTGCTGCTGAACGACCCCGGCACCGGCGTGATGCGCCACGCCGATGCTGGCTACGACCGGGCGTGGGACGTGGCCGCCGAGCGCGGCGTGCAGATCCCGGCCGACCGGCCGGCCGCGCAGTGAGCGTCAGGCGACACGCATGAGCGTCCGGGAGATTCTCTCCATCGGCCACCCGGTGCTGCGAGAGACGGCCGTAGCGGTGCCGCACGACGACATCGCCACCGCACGGGTGCAGGGCATCATCGACGATCTCATCGACACGATGCGCCACGCCAACGGTGCCGGCTTGGCCGCGAATCAGATCGGCGAGACAGCCCGGATCGTCGTCATCGAGGTGAACGACAACCCGCGCTATCCCTACAAGCCGCCGATTCCCTTGACGGTGGCCATCAATCCCGAGCTCGAAGTGCTCGGCGACGAGACCGTGGTGATCAACGAGGGCTGCCTGTCGGTGCCGCTGCGCGGCGACGTTGTCCGCTCGGTCAATCTCGGGGTCCGCTACTTCGATCGGCGCGGCAACGAGCACTGCATCACCGCACGGGGACTGACCGCGGGGACGTGGCAGCACGAGTGCGATCACCTCGACGGCGTGCTGATCACTGACCGGGCCGACCCCGCCACGCTGTGCACGTGGGAGCAGTTCGAACAGCACCACCGGGATGCGTTCATCGAGCGCATCACCCGCTTCAACGAGCGCGTGCTCGCATGACCGCTCATTACTGGTGCGAGTTGGCCTGGCTCGGAGGTCCCCGGGCCACCCAAGGCGTGGTGATCGCCGTCGACGACGACCGCATCACTGCAGTTTGTGCCGGTGTGCCAGTCCGGCCCGAGGGGGCGGTGCCGCTGGCGGGCCTGACACTGCCGGCGCTGGCCAACGCGCACAGCCACGCCTTCCATCGCGCCCTGCGGGGTCGGACTCACGCCGGGCGGGGCAACTTCTGGACGTGGCGCGACCTGATGTATCGGGTGGCGGGCCGCCTCGATCCCGACAACTACTACCGGCTGGCCCGGGCGGTGTTCGCCGAGATGGCACTGGCCGGCATCGGTGTCGTCGGCGAGTTCCACTACGTCCATCACCGCCCCGACGGGGCCAGCTACGACGACCCCAATGCCATGGGCACCGCGGTGGCGGCTGCGGCCCGCGACGCGGGCATCCGCCTGACCCTGCTGGACACCTTGTATCTCCATGGCGGGCTCGATGCCGCACTGGGCGGCTACGAGCCGCTCCGGCCGGCGCAGGCCCGATTCGGCGACGGCAGTGCCGACCGCTGGGCCGATCGGGTCGAGCGGCTGGCGTCGACCGTGTCGGGGCCGATGACCCGGATAGGCGCGGCGGTGCACTCGGTGAGGGCCGTCGATCCGCCGTCCATCAAAGTGGCCACTGACTGGGCCCGCGAGCGGGGCGCTCCCGTGCACTTCCACGCTTCCGAGCAGCCCGCAGAGAACGAGCAATGCCTCGGCGCCCACGGCGTGACCCCTGTCGAGGTCATCGCTCAGGCCGGAGGGCTCGGGTCGGATACAACGCTCGTGCACGCCACCCATGCTGACGATCGGGACCAGGCGATGATCGGCGAGGCGGGAGCGAGCTGCTGCCTGTGCCCGACCACGGAGCGGGATCTCGCCGACGGCATCGGGCCCAGTGTCGGCTTGGCCCGCCACGGCGCAGAGCTGTGCCTGGGCTCTGATTCCCACGCCGTTGTGGACCTGTTCCAAGAGGCCCGTACGGTCGAGCTCGACCAGCGGGCGGCAAGCAACAACCGGGGCGTGTTCGGCGCGGACGCCTTGGCAGCGATGGCCACGTCCGGCGGCTGCCGGGCCCTCGGGTGGCCGGAGGGCGGCCGGCTGGAGGAGGGCGCACTGGCCGATTTTGCAACCGTGGCGCTCAGCTCGGTGCGGATGGCCGGTGCCGACGCCGACACTGCGCTGGATGCGGCGATCTTCGCGGCGGCGAGCACCGATGTGCATCACCTCGTGGTCGGCGGCAGGACCGTCGTGCGTGACGGGCGCCACACGACCGTCGACGTCGCGGCCGAGCTGGCAGCGGCCATCACGGAGGTCACTGCGCCATGACCCTCGTGATCGACAACATCGCCGAGCTGGTGACCAACGATCCCGAGCTGGGCGACGGCCCGCTCGGCATCGTGACCGACGCGTCGCTGGTCATCGACGGCGACACGGTGGTGGCCGTGGGCCCCACGGGCGCGGTCGCCGATGAGCGCCTCGACGCCGGCGGCCGGTGCGTGCTGCCCGGCTTCGTCGACTCCCACTCCCACCTGGTGTTCGCCGGCGATCGAGCCGAGGAGTTCACCCGGCGGATGGCTGGCGAGCCCTATGACGGCGGCGGCATCCGGGTCACCACCGAGGCCACGCGCAGCGCGGGCCGCGACGCACTGGCGGCCTCGCTCGATCAGCGGCTGGCCGAGGTGCACCGGGCCGGCACCACCACGGTGGAGATCAAGACCGGCTACGGCCTCTCACTGGAGTCCGAGATCGAACTGGCCTCGCTGGCCGCCGACGTCACGCCCGAAGCCACCTTCCTGGGCGCCCACCTGCTGCCGCACGAGTACCACGGGCGAGCCGACGACTACATCGACCTGGTGTGCGGGCCGATGCTGGAGGCAGTCAAGGACCGTGTCCGCTGGATCGACGTGTTCTGCGAGACCGGCGCGTTCAACGTCGAGCAGTCCCGGGCAGTGCTCGAAGCCGGTCGGGCTGCGGGGCTGGGTCTGCGCGTGCATGGCAATCAGCTCGGCCACGGACCGGGCGTGCAGCTCGCCGTCGAGCTGGGCTGCTCGTCGGTCGACCACTGCACCTACCTCTCCGAAGACGACATCGAGGCCTTGGCCGGTAGCGACACCGTGGCCACGTTCTTGCCGGCCACCGACTTCTCCACCCGCCAGCCCTACCCCGATGCCCGGCGGGCGATTGACGCCGGGGTCAAGGTGGCGATGGCCTCGAACTGCAACCCCGGTTCCAGCTACACCACGTCCATCTCGTTCTGCATTGCGATGGCGGTGCGCGACATGGGCATGACGATCGACGAAGCCGTCGCCGCAGTGACGGTCGGCGGAGCAGTCGCGCTGGGCCGGACTGACGTTGGGCGGCTCACCAACGGCAGTCCGGCTCACGTGACCATCCTGGACGCACCCAGCCGGTACCACCTGGCCTACCGGCCCGGCGTCCCCTTGATCTGGCGGACCTTGGGCGCCGACTACCGGCTCCCACCCGCCGACAGCCCGGCATGATCCGACATCGATAGACCAGCAAGACCAGAAAGAGCAACAGCCATGACCGAGACCATTCCCAATCCGACGGGGCACAACCAGTGGTACCCGTTCGCCAACCGGCCCCTGCCGCCAGAGGTGGAAGGCCAGGCAATCAACCCGGCCGCCATCCCGGTGTTCGACGCGGTGCCGCTGCCGCCCCACGCTCGGTTCGTGGTGGTGGGCGCCGGCGTGCACGGCCTGTCGAGCGCCTACCACCTGGCCATGTACCTCGAGCGCACCGGCAAGGGTTCGGGCAGCGACGTGGTGCTGATTGACAAGCAGGGTCCGGGGGCGGGCGCCACCGGGCTGGCGTGCGGCTGCGTCCGCAACATGTACATGACCGGTCCGCTGCACGCGATCCTGCGAGCCAGCGTGGAGGTGTGGGAATCCGATCCCGTGAACTTCGGCTTCCAGCAGGTCGGCTACGTGTCCGTCGGCGAGGCAAACCAGACCGACGACTACCTCAAGCTGCAGGCGTCCCAAGCGGCCAGCGGGTACCCCTCCGACGTCTATACGGGCGCCGAGGCCCGGGCCTTTCTCACCAACCTGTGGCCCGACTTCAAGACCGAGAACTGCGACGTGGTGCTGCACGAGCATCGCTCCGGCTACGCCGGCACCCACCTGGCGGTGTGGGGCTTGGACCAGAAGTGCCGGCAATGGGGCGTGCAGCGGGTGTACGGCGCCACCGTGACCGGCTATGAGTTCGACAACTCAGGCTCGGTCACCGCGGTCGAGACCACTCAGGGGTCGATCGCGTGTGAGCAGGTCGTGGTGGGTGCGGGGGCGTGGACGCCGACGCACTGGGAGTGGCTGGGCGGCCCCAGCCACCTCGACGTGGTGTATCCCGACGGTCACGTCGAGGAACAGATGGACATGTGGACCTACTGGCGGCTGCTGGAAGGCGAGGTCCTGCTGCCCCCCGGCGTCGACTTCCGCACCGCCCAGCACAAGGACTCGCCGGTGCTGCACGTGGAGCTGATGAACACCCCGGTGTACTCACCCGACGGCCGGTTCCTCAAAGACCACTTCTACACCTACACCCGTTACGCAGCGGAGCGGGTGGGCGCGCCCGGGCTGCAGGGCGGGACGATCCCGGTCAAGATCGGGCCGAGAGCCGCCGTGGAGCCGTACGGCCACCTGAACGACGAGTACCAGGCCGAGGAGTGGTTCGCGGATTACTACTGCGCCACGCTCGGCATGCTGTTCAAGCGCCTCGAGGATCTGCGGCCGTACTTCAAGGAACGCCGCAACGGCGGCATCGGGGCGTTCACCCCCGACAACGTGCCGGTGTTCGACTACGTGGCCGACAACGCCTGGGTGATTGCCGACTCCAACCACGGCTTCAAGATGATCGGCGTGGGCAAGCTCACCGCCGAGATGATGGTGCACGGCGACAAGCCCGACGAGCTCAAGCCGTTCACCCTCGACCGCTACCGCACCGGCGGCACCTTCGGCGACCGCAACTCCAACTGCCCCTGGGTGTAGCCGACAGCGGCTCCTCGCCGCGTACTACCCAGCGAGCTCGGCGTAGCGGGCTTCGTACTGGCTTGGGTCGGCGTCGATGAACGGCGGTGCCTCGCCGGTGTCGACCAGAGCGCACAGTTGGTCCAGGCAGACGTGATAGCCCGCGGCCACGAGATGCACGTCTGGGCCTTTGCTTCCGAGATCGACGTTCAGCTTGAGCTGCGTGCCGGTCGGTGTCGGCTCAAGGTGGTAGGTGAGCAGCTCGTCGTCCCATTCCCAGGCGAAGGACCTGGGCGGGCGCCAAGTGACGATGCGACCGGCGAGCACCGTGTCCTCGATGCCGTACTTGGCAACAACGTCATCCCAGAACGGGGCGGCGACCTCGGCTCCTTCTTCCCGAGGCCCGACGATGTCGCACGGCATCCAGTGCCGGAGCTGGCCGCTCTCGGTGAGCGCCCGCCATACCCGCTCGGGCGGACGCGCCAGCTGGCGTTCGAAGCGCAGGCTCGTGGTGCCGTCGCCGTGACGGACGATCTCGCCAAGTGGTTGGGAGGTCTGATTCATCCCTTACTCCAATTCATCGGGGCGAACTGGCGGCCGTTCGTTGCGGCGGGCAACCATGCGGACGAGTCCCAGGGTTCGCCCGGCATCGAGTGCGAGCATGTCCGCCTCGTCAGCGGGCTTGTTGAGCCGCTCGGACCACATCAGGTCTGACTGCATCCAGTGCCTCCACCCGTCCGGTGCGAGGTCGGCGAGCTCGACGGTCACCATCCCGCTGCGTTCCCAGTGACGCTTCCACCACGCCGGGCTGTGGAAGCTGAAGAACGCGGGCTCCCAGTAGCGCCGGAGATGCTCCGGCGGCTCGGTTGAGGCCAGTTCTTCGACCAGTCCCGGAACCACGATGCCGAGCTGGCCGCCTGCCGTGACCAGCCCGGCCAGGTGACTCTCCAGGTAGAGGTCGTCGGTGCCGAAGTAGTGAAACGCGTCGATGCTCACCATGGCGTCGAAGAACCCCTCGGCAAAGGGCAGTGCGTGTGCTTCGGCCCCGATGGGAAACACCCGGTCCTCGACGCCGGCGGCGCAGATCCGGCGGTAGTTCTCGCTGGCGTCGATCCACAGATCGGTCGCCCACACCTGCACGCCGAATTCCTTGGCCAGGAAGATCGAGCTCAGCGCCCGGCCGCAGCCCAAGTCCAGGACACGCATGTCCGGGCTGAGCCCCATCGCTGCGGCGAGGGACTCGGTGAGCCACAGCGCATGGGGTCCCATCATGTTGTCGAGGACCCAATCTGGGTCGTAGTTCGCCGAACGGGGGAACTCAGCCGGCTGGTCGGCGTCGGGGCGCATCAGCGGCGCTCAACCGATGAGGCGGCGCAGCGACTTCAGCCAGTCATCGGATGACGTCCAGGCTTCCTCGCTGATCGGTTCGCGGCCCGACGAGTTGCCGTTGGCGGCCGGGAATGAGCCCAGGAACTTGACGTCGCGCTGCTTCATCTTGAGTGCGCGCAAGCAATCAGCGACGACTTCATCGGAGATGTGACCCTCGAAATCCAGCAGAAAGCAGTACTCGCCGAGGCCGCGGCGGGTGGGGCGCGATTCGAGCCGCGAGAGATCGATGCGCCGGGCCTCGAACTCCATGAGGATTCCGAGCAGGCTGCCCGGCTCGTTCTGCTGCTGGAACACCACGATGCTGGTCTTGTCGTTGCCGCTGGCCGGGGGCACCTGGTTCTTGGCCAGCAGCAGGAAGCGTGTCTGGTTCTCGCGATGGTCCTCGATGCCGGCTGCGACCGTTTCCAGCCCGTAGATCTCTGCGGCGGTGGGGCTGGCAATGGCCGCGACGCCGGTGAGCTGTTCTTCGCCGATGCGCCGGGCCGCGAGGGCGGTCGAGGTGGCCGCCTCGATCTCGGCATCGGGCAGCTGGGTGTGCAGGAACGCACGGCACTGGGCGATGGCCACCGGGAAGGACAGCACGGTGTGGATTGCCGTCAGGTCATCGGCAGTGGCGGTGCCCGGCAGCGCCATCAGATCGAGCTGGACGTTCACCACCACTTCTCGCTGGATGAGGAAGTCGAAGTCGAACGCCAGCGCGTCCTGCGTGACGTTGACCGCGCCTTCGATGGCGTTCTCCACCGGCACGAAGCCGTAGTCGACTGCGCCGTCGTCGAGCGCCGAGAGCACCTCGGGCACCGAGATGAGCGGGACAGGCGTGCATTGCGACAGGTCGGGCTGGGTCGCCAGCGCAGCCTCGGTAAAGGTGCCGCGCGGGCCCATGTACCCGATGCGGGTCGACGATGAGAGGGCAAGGGTGCCCGGGGGTGCAGCGGCAGCAGCCATCGGGGCAGGATACGCACCGTGCCGCGGGCACCGAACCCCGTGCCGCGGCGGGTAGAACGGCAGGCGATGGACGCTGAACAGCTCGCCGGATTGCTGGCAGAGGTTCGTGACGGGACAATGAGTGCCGACGACGCGCTGGCGCGGCTGCGCCGGCTGCCGTATGCGGACATCGCCGGCGCCCGCATCGACCATCACCGGACGCTGCGCACGGGCCATCCCGAGGCGGTGTACGGGCCGGGCAAGTCGCCCAGCCAGTGCGCGCGCATCGTGGCCGAGATGCTGAGCGGCGGATCCGGGCCGGTGCTGCTGACCCGGGCAAACTCCGATCAGGCCGCAGCGGCACTGGCTGCGTGCCCCGATGGCGTGGTGCATCGTCCAGCCGACCGGGAGCCCGACTCGGCAGACGGCCCAGGAATGCTCTCGACCGACTTGGCAACCGTGGTGTGGCGCGCCGCCGCGGAGCGTTCCGATCGGGTGGTCGTGGCCTCGGCAGGCACGTCGGACGGACCGGTGGCAGCCGAAGCGGCGGCGGTGCTCGGGGCATTCGGCGTCGATGCCGGGGCGGTGACTGACATCGGCCTCGCGGGACTCCATCGCTTCCTGGCCGAGATCGACACGCTGGCGTCGGCGGAGGTCGTCATCGTGGTGGCCGGGATGGAGGGGGCTCTGGCCACGGCGGTTGCGGGCGTCACCTCGGCGCCGGTCATCGCTGTGCCGACCAGCGCCGGCTACGGCGCCGCGCTCGACGGCGTGACGGCGCTGCTGGCCATGCACGCGTCATGCGCGGCGGGCATCACCGTGGTGGGCATCGACAACGGTTTCGGAGCAGCCATGGCGGCCATGCGCATCTTGGACTCGGCGGCCCGCTCCGACGGCGGCACGGGGTGATGCACGACAGCCACGGCGCCGGCGCGCCCGTTGTCGAGCCGCGTCCTGCGCCGGCCGGGATCGCTGCGCCCGCGGGACGCGAACTGTCGGGCAACACGGTGGCCTGGTTCGACCCGATCTCGGGCATTGCCGGCGACATGGCACTGGGCGCGTTGCTGGATGCGGGCGCGGACCTGAGCTACGTGACGGCGCAGTTGCAGACGCTGGGCCTTGACGGCTGGCAGCTCGGCAGCGAGCGGGTGACCAGGAATGAGCTCGCCGCAACTCGCGCCATCGTCGATGCACCCGAGGAACATCACCATCGCCGCTGGCGCGACATCCGGTCGCTGCTGGAAGCCGCACCGCTGGTCGATCGGGTCCGCGGCCGCGCACTTGCGGTGTTCGAAGCGCTGGCAGTCGCGGAAGGCCAGGTACACGGGGTGCCGGCCGACGAGGTCCACTTCCACGAGGTCGGTGCGCTCGACGCCATCGTGGACATCGTGGGTGTGTGCGCCGCGCTTGAATCGCTCAGCGTCGATGCCGTGTGCTGCGGACCGGTCGCGGTGGGCAAGGGCACGATCAATGCCGCCCACGGCGTGCTGCCGAACCCGCCGCCGGCCGTAGTGAACCTGCTCGCCGACCGGCCGATCGTCGGTGTGGACATCGACCGGGAGCTCACCACGCCCACCGGAGCCGCCATCGTTGCAGCCCTGGCCGGTCACTTCGGCGCGGCTCCGGCCATGACCATCGCCAGCTCCGGTTTCGGTGCCGGTACCCGTGAGCTGCCGGGCCGCCCCAACGTCACCGGCGTGCTGATCGGCACCGTCGCCCGAGACGAGCAGGCGACCTCGTTGACCGCTGCCCTGGCTGCCGTGCCGGGAGCCGGCAGCACGACCGAGCTGGTGGAGCTGGCGACGAATCTGGATGATGTCTCCGGCGAGGTGCTGGGACACGCGATCGATGCGCTGCTCGGCGCTGGCGCGCTGGATGTGTGGGCCGTCCCGATCGTGATGAAGAAGGGCCGTCCGGCGTACACGCTGACGGTGCTGTGCGAGCCCGCCGACGTCACGCGGCTGGCCGACCTGGCAGCGCAGCTCACCGGCACGCTCGGACTGCGGGCCCGCACCGTCGTGCGCACAGCTCTCGAACGGCACACGTCGACGGTCGATGTCGGCGGGCACGCCATCCGCGTCAAGCACGGTCCGCACCGCAGCAAGCCCGAGTGGGACGACGTCGCTGCTGCAGCCGCAGCACTCAACCGCACGCCAGCCGACGTCGCCCGGGCCGCCGGTTCGATGGCCGCATCCAGCGAATTCGACGGCGATCCGGCTTCGTGACGCGAATCCGCTTGAAGCCCCGCGGACACACTCTCCTAGACTGTTCGGGCGCCGACGGGCCTCCCAGCCTGGCCAGTGGCAACCAGCGCTTGTAGCTCAATTGGACAGAGCATCTGACTACGGATCAGAAGGTTCGGGGTTCGAATCCCTGCAAGCGCGCTGAGGCATCCTGAGCGGTGGGAGCACGATGACACAGCGCAGGATCGCAATCATCGGCGGCGGCATGTCGGGGCTGGGCGCAGCGTGGGCGCTGGCACATCATCCTGACCGGTTCGACTTCCGGCTGTTCGAGGCCAACGATCGCCTCGGCGGCAATGCGTTCACCGCCGACATGCCCCAGGACGACGGCACATCGATCCCGTTCGACATCTCGGTCACAGCGCTCATTCCATCGGTCTACGACCACGTCCTGCTGCTGCTGGAGCGCTTCGGCATCGAGCTGTTCGACACCAAGTTCAACTACAGCGTGAAGTACCAAGGCCGCAGGTACGCCCACGACTTCGACTCCGACATCAAGGACCAGCTGCAGGACGAGATTGAGCGTTTCCAGCGCCTGCTGCGCCGCCTGCACTCCTTCGGCCGCCTCACCCGGGCACGGTCGAAGCTCCTGAACGCGCTGAACCCCTTCAACTACGTCAGCATGAAGACAGTGCTGAACCTCGGCGGGTTCTCCGCCGACTTCAGGTACAAGATTCTCAAGCCGATGTTCGTCAACTTCCTGATGGCGACCAACGTGTTCGACATGCCCGCCGCGCTGTTCGCGCGCTATCTCGAGTTCTTCGACATCGAATCGGCGACGCCCATGCAGACTTGGGACCAAGGCACGCGGCGCATCTACGAGCACCTGTCGGCGGACTTCCGGGACAAGATCCATCTGAGCCGGCCGGTCAGCAAGGTGTACCGCGGGGCATCAGAAGTCGTGGTGGAGGACGCAGACGGGGTCCGCGAGACGTTCGACGAGGTGATCTTCGCCGCCAACGCCAACCAGACCCTGATGATGCTGGACAAGCCCACGGCGCTGGAGCGCTACGTGCTCTCATCGGTCCGCTACGAGAGCGAGCTGCACAACCACACGCTGGTGCATTCCGACTCGTCGGTCCTGCCCGACGACGAGGTGGCATGCCTGCGAACGCGCACCAATCACGTTGAGCAGTACGGCGCCCGGCCCGACAACTACGAGATCACCTACATCATGCACAACCAGCAGCCCTGGGCTTACGGTTCCGACAAGCCCTGCCTGGTGACCTACAACCCGATCTCACCGATCGACGACACCAAGGTCATCAAGCGCTGGTGGTTCCAGCACGTCGTTCACGACGTGCGTCATGTGGCACTGCTCGTGCCGCTGTTCCGTTTCATCCAGGGCAAGCGCCGCAGTTGGTACTGCGGGGCGCACACGCTGGTGAACAGCCAGGAGACCTGCTTCGTGACCGGACTCGCCGCCGCCACCCAGATCGGTGCGGACTACCCGTTCGACGACGCCAACGCCCGCGAGGTCTTCAACTACTACGGCGGCATCCTGCACGGCGCTCGATTCCGGCGGATCAAGGCCTAGCCGCCTGCACGCCCGGCCGCATCGTGCGGCTGTGGCGATCGAGCCCGGGCGTCGTCCCGCATCTGCGGGCACGCTTGGAAGCCCTTGCACTGCGCTGTGTCTCGATATAGCGTTCGATTAGAGATCGTCACTTCAACAGCACTTCAAAGGCACGGTGCGGTTGGGCATGAGGGCAGACCTGGACGCAGCGACAGCGCACGTCGATCGCTTCGTGCTGGATGGACTGCCGCCCGCGGAGCACTGGCCCGAGATCCGGCTCGACGAATCGCTGTACTGCTACCCGGACCGGTTGAACGCAGCCGCCGTCTTGCTCGATGGAGCGATCGAGCGGGGCTGGGGATCTCATCCTTGCATGGGACTCGGTGATGACTTGTGGACCTATGCCGAGGTAGCCGACTGTGCCAACCGCATCGCTGCGGTGCTCGTCGACGACTACGGCATCGTTCCGGGCAACCGCGTCCTGCTCCGGGGCGCCAATGCTCCCTGGATGGTGGCTGCCTGGCTTGCCGTGCTGAAAGCCGGCGCTGTGGCGGTCACGACGATGCCGCTGCTGCGGGCGGCCGAGCTCGCGAAGGTGATCTCGAAATGCGAGCCGTCGGTCTCGCTGTGCGAAGCGGGAATGGAAGCCGAGCTGCACCGAGCAGCTGGCGGCCCGATCGCCATCTGGGGTCCGAACGGAGATCTCAACACCGCTGCTGCAGCCAAGTCCGGCGAGTTTGCTGCAGTGGACACCGCCGCGACCGATCCTGCCCTGCTGGCGTCTACCTCGGGCACCACCGGCGACCCCAAGGTCGCTGTGCATGTTCATCGTGACCTGCTGGCGATTGCCGACGGGATCGAGCCGATCCTGCAGGCACGCAGCGACGACGTGTTCGTCGGGAGCCCCCCGCTGGCGTTCACGTTCGGTCTCGGCGGGGAGGTCGTCTTCCCGATGCGAGCAGGAGCGTGCACTTGGTTCTGCGAAGAGCCAGGCCCCGCCGCGCTGGCGGAGCTCATCGCCGAGCGACGGGCCACCGTGTGCTTCAGCTCGCCCACTGCGTACCGGGCCATGGTGGCGCTCGATCCCCGACCGGACGTGTCCTCGCTGCGATGCGGCGTGTCGGCCGGCGAGTGGCTGCCGCAGTCGACATTCGAGCTCGTCGAGAGCGAACTCGGCCTGAGGCTGACCGACGGGATCGGCGCAACCGAGCTGCTGCACATCTTCATCTCGGCGGCCGATGCCCAGATCCGGCCCGGTTCGACCGGCAAGCCGCTCCCGGGATGGGAGGCGGCGATCTTCGACGCTGACGGCGCTCCCGTCCCAGACGGCGAAGCAGGGCTGCTCGCTGTGAAGGGGCCGATCGGATGCCGCTACCTCGACGACGACCGCCAGACCGCCTATGTGCGCGACGGTTGGAACTTCACGGGCGATGTCTACGTGCGCGATGCCGATGGCTACTTCTGGTACCAGGCCCGGGCCGACGACATGATCATCAGCGCCGGCTACAACATCGCCGCCCCCGAGGTGGAGGAAGCCTTGCTGAGCCACGAGGCGGTCGCCGAGGCGGGCGTCATCGGCTCGCCTGACGCGCATCGGGGGATGGTGGTCCATGCCTTCGTCCACCTGCGCGACCCATCGTCGGCGACCGACTCGCTGGCGTGCGAACTGCAGAACCACGTGAAGGCCTCGATTGCCCCGTACAAGTACCCTCGCCGGATCACGTTCTGTGCCGAGCCGCTGCCCACGACGCCGACAGGGAAGCTCCGGCGCCGCGGGCTGAGCGACCTGCTCGGCGAAGATCGGCGGGATTAGATCCGGGACGGCATGACGAAGTCCCCGCGAGACCGCATTCTCGATACCTACGGGCTGTTCGCCCGTGACCACGGCGGCTGGGTCGCGGTCAGCGGGCTCATCGCGTTGCTGCGCGAGCTCGATGTCGACGCGCAGGCCGTGCGATCCGCGGCGTCTCGCATGAAGCGTTCAGGCCTGTTGGTGCCCGAGCGGGTCGACGGCAAAGCCGGATACGCCCTCAGCGCTGATGGGCGCGACATCCTCGAAGCCGGCGACCGGCGCATCTTCGGCAATGGAATTCGGCCCAGCGACGACCGATGGCTGCTGTTGCTGTTCTCGATCCCCGAGCCAGAGCGCAGCAATCGCTATCTGATCCGGTCGCAGCTGGCCCGCTTGGGCTTCGCGCCCGGTCCTGCTGCGTCGTGGATTGCCCCCGCCTCGCTGGCGGACGAGGCTCGCACGATGCTGCGGCGCCATGGGCTCGACGGCTACGTGTCGTTCTTCGAGGGCGACTTCCGCCCCCACGGCGACGAGCCCCACGTCGCGACCGAGGCGTGGGACTTTGGGGTGATCAACAAGCTCTACAGCGAGTATCTGGCAACACAGCAGCCGATCTCGGAGGCCTGGGTCGCCGAGCCGGGTTCTGACCGCGACGCGTTCGTCGCCCACATGAACAACATCAGCGCGTGGCGACCCCTGCCCTACGCCGACCCCGGCCTGCCGCCCTCAGTCACGCAGGCGGGTTGGCTCGCAGACGAAGCCCGCGAGGTGTTCACCAAACTGCACCGCCAACTCCGCCCCGCCGCCCACCGCTTCTACCTGGCGACGCTTGAAGCAGCCACCCGCCGCTAACCAACTGAGCCGATAGGCACAGATGCCCTAGCTGTGGGGGCGCAACTAGCGCAGGTCGCGGTCGATCAGCGCGTCCGGAACCTGTTCGCGCCGGCGGCTGGTGCGGCCCTGCCAGTACTGGATCGGCCACGGCTGCTCGCTGCGACCGAGATCGATTGCCGCGTTGAGCGTCCAGTAGGGATCGACGAGGTGAGCCCGGGCGATCAGGCAGATGTCTGCCCGGCCCGCCATCAGCACGGTGTTGACGTCGTCGATGCTGGAGATGGCGCCCACGGCCATGGTCGGGATGCCGACGGTGTTGCGGATCGCCTCGGCGAACGGCGTTTGGTACAGCCGTCCGTAGGAAGGTTGGCCGGCAGGATCCACCTGGCCGCTGGACACGTCGATGATGTCGACGCCGGCGCCCTTGAGCATGTCGCTCAGCTCGATGGCCTCCGATCGGCTGAAGCCGCCCTCGACCCAGTCGGTGGCCGATATCCGCACCGACAGCGGCTTGGCGTGCGGCCAGGCATCCCGAGCCGCTTCGGTCACGCGCAGCAGGAAGCGCGCCCGGTTCTCCAACGAGCCGCCGTGGTCGTCGCTTCGCCGGTTGGTCACCGGCGACAGGAACGACGACAGCAGGTAGCCGTGCGCCGCATGCAGCTCGACGAGGTCGAACTCAGCCTCGGCTGCGCGTCGGGTGGCCGCCACGAAGTCGTCGAGCACCGTGTCCATCTGCGCGTAGGTCATCTCCTGGGGGACTTGGCAGCCGGCCCGGTAACGCAGCGGCGAGGCCGAGATCAGCGGCCAGTTGCCTTCGTCCAGCGACACGTCCTCGCCTTCCCACGGCACCTTCGTCGAGCCCTTGCGGCCGGCGTGCCCGAGCTGCATCCCGATCTTGGTGTCGGTGAAGTCGTGCACGAAGCGGGTGATGCCGGCCCACGCCTCGGTCTGGCGGGCGTTCCAGATGCCGGTGCAGCCGGGTGTGATGCGCGCGTCGGGCGAGGTGCAGGTCATCTCGGTCATCACGAGCGCGGCACCGCCGACGGCTCGACTGCCGAGGTGCACCTTGTGCCAGTCGTTCGGCATCCCGTCGACGGCGCTGTACTGCGCCATCGGCGACACGCCGATCCGGTTGTGAAACGTCACCTCGCGCAGCGCGAACGGGTAGAAGATCGGCGGCGTGTCAGGGGTCGGCGGTCGGTGAGCGGGCGGCTGCTGTTCTGCGAACCAGCTCAGGGTCTCTTCGTGGTAGCGGGCGTCGCGTTCGCGCAGGTTGTCGTAGGTCACCCGCTGTGACCTGGTGAACAGCGAGAACGCGAACTGCTCGAACGGCCGCTGGCGGTGGTGATCGACGTGGCTGAACCAGTCCTCGCTGGTTGCCGCAGCCCGCTGCAGGCTCTCGATCTGGGGACGCCGCTCGGACTCGTAGTTCTTGAGCGCGGTGGCGACGTCACCGCCAGCGGCCGTCACCGTGGCCATGGCATCGGCGAGTGCGATGGCGTCCTCCAGCGCCATCTTGGTGCCGCTGCCCACCGAGTAGTGAGCGGTGTGGGCGGCGTCGCCCAGCAGGACGACGTTGTTCACGACCCATGAACTGCACGAGATGCGGGGGAAGCTGATCCATCTCGAGTTGTTGCCGATGAGGGGCCGGCCCCCCAGGTGGCGGCTGAAGAGCCGGCTGCACCAATTCAACGCGTGCTCGTCGGATTCGCCTGGGCTGAGGCCTGCGTCGTGACCTCCGAGCTGCAGCCGTTCCCAGGTCGATTCGGCCATCTCCACGATGAACGTCGAACGAGTCTCGTCGTAGGGGTAGATGTGCGCCAGCACAGTGCGCTGCGCCCCGTCTTCGAGGAACAAATCCTCGAAGATGAACGTGAACCGGTCGAAGGGGGCGTCGGTGGCGGTCCAGATGTACTTCGCCGAACCGCTACGGATCACCGGGCGCACGTCGTGGGCGCAGCGGGTTCGGGTGCCGCTGTTGACACCGTCTCCGGCTACGACCAGGTCGACATCGCCGGCCACGTCATCGACATCGGCCTCGGTCTCGAATTCGACGCGGACGCCGAGCTCGATGGCCCGGCTCGTCAGGATCTCGAGCAGGCGCACCCGCGACAAGGCAGCGAAGCCGTGACCGTCGGAGGTGATTGTCCGCCCCCGGTAGCGGACGTCCATCGCTCCCCAGTAGCGGAATTCCGACTCGATCGCGGCAATCGAACCGGGGTCGGTCTCGGCGATGTTGGCGAGCGTCTCGTCGGAGAACACGACGCCGAACCCGAAGGTGTCTCCGCGACGGTTGCGCTCGTACACGGTGATGTCGTGGCCTGGGTCCTGCTTGGCCATCAGGATGCTGAAGAACAGGCTCGCCGGGCCGCCCCCGATGCAGGCGATCCTCATCGAGGCACCTGTGGGGGTTTCATCGTCGTCGGTTGCATCGGTGACATAGCGGGACATTTGCGATGTCAAAAAGAGTAGTACGGTCTTGGACATGCTGAGCCCCGCCGCTGTCCGCCAGCACTCGCCCTCCCATCTAGCCGGCGGGTGTGCCCGCGAGGCGGCGGCGTGAGCACCGTGGTTGTCACCGGTGGGACCCGCGGCATCGGCGGGGCCATCAGCGCTGGGCTTGCCGGCGAAGGTCACCACGTCATTGCGCTCGCCACCTCGCTGCCCGACGAGACGCCGGACGGCGTCGACGCCCGCGTCTGCGACGTCACCGATCCTCAGCAGGTCGCCGCGGTCTTTTCTGACATCGGCGCGGTGGACGTCCTCGTGAACAACGCAGGGGTGTCGGGATCGAATCGGCTTGGCCGCACAACGCTGGAGGAGTGGAACCGCAACATCGCGGTCAATGCGACCGGGACGTTCCTGTGCACGCGAGCGGTGATCGACCAGATGCTGGAACGCGACTCCGGCAAGATCGTGACCGTCGCGTCCATCGCCGGTGTCGAGGGCGCCCCCTACATCGCCGCCTACGCGGCGTCTAAGCATGCGGTCATGGGCCTCATGCGCGTCGTGGCGGCCGAAGTGGCCGGCACCGGGGTCACCGTCAACTCGGTGTGCCCCACCTTTGTCCGCACCGAGATGACCGTGGCCACGATCGCCAACATCGCCGAGAGAACCGGCAAGAACCTCGCTGATGCCGAGGTTGCACTGGCCAAGGCCACGCCGCACGGCCGGATCATCGAGATCGCTGAGGTGGTCGACGCAGTGATGGAGCTGCTGGCCGGCGACCTCAGCGGGCAGGAGATCGTGCTCGACGGAGGCCCGTCATGACATTCCGCGCATCCGCACGCTTCACCGACGACTGGGAGCACTTCGACTTCAGCGTCGACGACCGGGTGGCCACCATCACCTTCCAGCGGCCCACCAAGCTCAACGCGCTCACATTCGACGTCTACGCCGACTTGCGGGACCTGTTCCGGGAGGCGCCGCTGCGCGGCGACATCGACGCCATCGTCATCACCGGCGAGGGCCGGGGCTTCTGCTCGGGCGGGGATGTCGACGAGATCATCGGCGAGCTCGTGAAGTTCGATCCGAAGCAGCTGCTCGAGTTCACCCACATGACCGGTGCGGTGATTCAGAACATGCGCGAGTGCCCGACTCCGATCATCGCCGCCATCAACGGCACGGTCGCCGGAGCGGGAGCGGTGATCGCGTTGGCATCGGATTTCCGCATCTGCGTGCCCCATGCCAAATTCCGCTTCCTGTTCACCAACGTCGGGCTGTCGGGCGGCGACATGGGCTCGGCCTACTTGCTGCCCCGCCTCGTCGGGCAGGGGCGCGCCACCGAGATCCTGATGCTCGGCGATGCAGTGACCGCCGCCGACGCAGTCCAGATCGGCCTGGCGAACCGCGTCGTTGCTCCCGAAGAGCTGCTGGAGGAGTCCCTGGCGCTCGCGCGGCGGCTCGCTGACGGACCAAGGCTGGCCTACCAGGCCACCAAGCTGCTGATCAGCCGGGAGGCGGACATGAGCCTGTCCTCCGCCATCGAGCTGGAAGCCATGACCCAGGCGCTGCTCATGCGCACTGACGATCACGCAGAATTCCACCGTGCGTTCGGGGCCTCTGAAGCGCCGAACTGGACAGGACGATGAAGGGCTGGCCTACGCCGGCAGAGAAACTCCGAAACGGAGGTACACGGTCGTGACGACACCGCACCGGCTGATCAGCCCCGAATCGATGTCCCCCTCACCCGGATTCGCGCACGCCGTTGTGCCGGCCGACGGGCGGACCGTCTACCTCGCTGGGCAGATCGCTGCGGACGCGACTGGGGCAGTTGTCGGCGACACGTTCGCCGAGCAGTACGACGTGGCACTCGGCAACGTCGTCGAGGCGCTTGCGCACGCCGGCGGCGAGCCGCACGACATCGTGTCGATGGTGGTGTATGCAACCGATGTGCAGGCGTACCGCGATGAGCTCCGAGGCGTGGGCGCGGCCCATCGCAAACATCTCGATCGGCACTTCCCGGCCATGGCGCTGCTGGGGACAACCGGACTGGTCGAACCCGATGCCATGGTGGAGATCATCGCCATCGCGGTGGTGCCTGACTGAGCGGGACGCCGTCCGTGCTGGAAATCGCCGCCAGAACGACACCTAAGGTCGTGAGATGAGCCAAGCAGCCGCTGGCTGGGACTTCTGGGTGGATCGCGGGGGCACCTTCACCGATGTCGTGGCCCGGCGGCCCGACGGCGCTCTCGTCTCGCACAAGCTGCTGAGCGAGGACCCACGTCGCTACGACGACGCTGCCACAACGGCCATCGCCGACCTGCTCGATGTTCCTCGTGGCGAGCCGCTGCCGCCGGAGCGAATCAGGTCGGTGAAGATGGGCACCACGGTGGCCACCAACGCGCTGCTGCAGCGCCGCGGCGTGCCGACCCTGTTCGTCACCACGGCGGGATTCGGCGACGTGCTGCGCATCGGGTACCAGACCCGCCCGCACCTGTTCAAGCTGGACATCGTGCTGCCCGAGATGCTCTATTCGGAGGTGCTCGAGGTCGAAGAGCGCATCGCTGCGGACGGCACCGTGCTGTGCCCGCTGGATCTGGCTGCGGCCACTGAGGGCATGGCCACGGCGCGTGAGCGCGGTATGGAGGCCGTGGCGATCGTGCTGGTGCACGGCTACCGCCACACCGACCACGAGGCCGCCCTGGCCGCTGCGGCCCGGGAGATCGGTTTCGAGCAGGTCTCGACCAGCCACGAGGTGGACCCGCTGGTCAAGATCGTTCCCCGCGGCGACACCACCGTCGCCGACGCTTACCTGTCCCCGATCCTGCGCAGCTATGTCGATGCTGTTGCATCGAGAATCGGCACGGTCGATGCCGTGGCATCGAGCATCGGGAACAGCGACGCTGCGCCATGCGACAGCACCGAGGCTTCCTCGGCAGGCCCGCAGTTGCAGTTCATGCAGTCCAACGGCGGTCTGGCCGATGCTCGGCGATTCACCGGCCGCGATGCACTGCTGTCGGGTCCTGCCGGCGGCGTCGTCGGCATGGCCCGCACCGCCCAGGCAGCCGGTTTCGAGCGGCTCATCGGCTTCGACATGGGAGGCACGTCGACTGACGTCTCACACTTCGCCGGCGAGTTCGAGCGGGCGAACGAGACCGAGGTGGCGGGCATCCGCGTCCGCACCCCGATCATCGACATGCACACGGTTGCTGCAGGCGGCGGATCGCTGCTCACCTTTGACGGGAGCCGCCTGCGCGTCGGCCCCGAGTCGGCAGGCGCCGATCCCGGACCGGTCTGCTACGGCAACGACGGCCCGCTCGCGCTCACTGATGCCAACGCGGTGCTCGGCGTCATCCGGCCCGAGTACTTCCCGGCTGTCTTCGGCGCTGACGGCAATCAACCGCTCGATGCCGATGCTGCCGCCCGCGGCCTCGCCGAGCTGGCCGAACGGATCGGCGACGCGAGCGGCGTGCCACGCACTGCCGCTGAGGTGGCGTTCGGCTACGGCGAGATCGCAGCCGAGAACATGGCCAATGCGATCCGCAAGATCAGCACTGAGCGGGGCCACGACATCACTGCGTACACGCTCGTCTGCTTCGGCGGTGCCGGCGGCCAGCACGCCTGCCGGGTAGCCGACCGGCTGGGCATCACCACGGTCCTCATCCACCCGCACGCTGGTGTGCTGTCGGCGCTCGGGATCGGGTTGGCCGATGTCACCGACTTGCGTGCCGAGCCGGTCGAAGCCCCCCTGGATGCAGAACTCATCGACGAGCTGCACCGGAGACTGGCCGCGGCCGCTCCTGGGGCCATCGACGCTGTGGCCGCAGCGGGCGTGTCGCCCGATCGGATCGAGGTGACCGGCCGTCTCGCCGTCCGGTACCGGGGCTCGGACACATCGCTGGAGGTGCCGTTGGCCGACACCGCGGCCGAGGTGGCCGCCGCATTCGAGCTCGCACACCGGACGAGGTTCGGCTTCAGCCCGCCCCGGGCCGCGGATTCGGCAACCGCGCTGGTGGTGGATGCGCTGCATATCGAGGCCCGCGGCCAGGCCGTCGATCCGCCGCCGGCCGCACCGCCGGCGGGCGACCACGAGCCATTGCTCGCCACGCACCCGACCTACATGGGTTCGACCGCAGGCGCCGCATCACATGGCACAGCGCCGGCCGACAGCGAGACGCAGCCGACTTGCGAGCGCTACGACACGCCGTTCTGGGACCGCACCGCGATGGCACCCGGCACGGTGGTGGCAGGCCCGGCGGTCATCGTCGAACCGAACGCCACGACGGTGATCGAGCCCGGCTGGCAGGGCACCATCACCGACCGCGGCGATCTCGTGCTGGATCGGGTCGTGGCCCGACCCTCGCGCGTCGCGATCGGCACCAGCGTCGATCCGGTGCAGCTCGAGATCTTCAACAACCTGTTCATGAACATCGCCGAGCAGATGGGCGTGGTGCTCGAGCACACCGCGGTGTCGGTGAACATCAAGGAGCGGCGCGACTTCAGCTGTGCGCTCTTCGACCTCTCCGGCGAGCTTGTGGCCAACGCACCGCACCTGCCGGTGCATCTCGGCTCGATGAGCGAATCCATCCGAACGGTCATCGAGCAGAACCCCGACATGTTGCCCGGCGACGTCTTCGTGCTGAACAACCCCTACAACGGCGGCACGCACCTGCCCGACGTGACGGTGGTGCGACCGGTGTTCGACGCAGCGGGCCGCGAACGCATCTTCTATGTGGCCTCGCGCGGTCATCACGCCGACATCGGCGGCTGCGTGCCCGGTTCGGCGCCCGCCGACTCCACCACCATCGACGAGGAGGGACTGGTCCTCGACAACCTCCAGATCGTGACCGAGGGACGTTTTCTCGAAGACAAGGTGCGCGAGGTGCTCGCCAGCGGACCGTGGCCGGCGCGCAACCCCGACCAGAACGTCGCCGACCTGCGTGCCCAGGTGGCTGCGTGCGAGCGAGGTGCCGTCGAATTGGCCCGCATCGTGGAGTACTACGGGCTGGACGTCGTCCACGCCTACATGGGCCACGTCGCCGACAATGCCGAGGAGATGGTGCGCCGGGTCATCGATGCGCTCGACGACGGCAGCTACCGGATGGAGCTGGACGACGGCAGTGTGATCTGCGTCCGCATCTCGGTGGATGCCGACCAGCGCGGCGCGGTGGTCGATTTCGCCGGCACCAGCGGTCAGCATCCGGGCAATTTCAATGCCCCGGTGGCGGTGTGCCGTTCGGCGGTGCTCTACGTATTCCGCTGCATGGTCGACGATGCCATCCCGCTGAACGCCGGCTGCCTGCGGCCACTCGAACTCGTCGTTCCCGACCCCTCGATGCTGTCGCCCCACCCGCCCGCCGCGGTCATCGCCGGCAACGTCGAGACGTCCCAGCAGATCACCGATGCCCTGTTCGGCGCGTTGGGCGTGGTGGCCGCCTCGCAGGGCACCATGAACAACTTCATCTGGGGCAACGCCGCCCACCAGTACTACGAGACGATCTGCGGGGGAGCGGGTGCCACGCCGCGTCGCCCAGGGGCCGATGCGGTGCACACGCACATGACCAACACCCGCCTCACCGACCCCGAGATCCTCGAACAGCGCCACCCCGTGCTGCTGGAGCGCTTCGAGGTGCGCCGGGGCTCGGGCGGTCGTGGCGCGAACAACGGGGGCGACGGCGTCGTGCGGCGCCTGCGCTTCGGCGAGCCGATGACGGCGAACCTGCTGTCGAGCTGCCGACGGATCGCACCGTTCGGCGTCGCCGGAGGCGAGAACGGTGCGCGCGGCCGCAATCTGCTCGAACGGGTCGACGGCAGCGTGACCGAACTGGCCGGCTGCGCCCGGGTCGAGGTCGGTGAAGGAGATGTGATGGAGATCCACACGCCCGGAGGCGGCGGCTACGGACCGCCGCTGGGGGCCGCCGCGGGATGAGTGCCCGATGAGCCGTTGCATGGACTGCCGAACCAGACAGGGTGAGCGATGAATGAACAGGTGCTGACGCCCGAGCGAGCCGAGCTCGTGGCCAGGATGGCCGAGCTGGGCCCGGCGTTCGCGGAGCGCGCGCCCAAGTACGACCGGGAAGCCAGCTTCCCGCACGAGAACTGGGCCGACCTTGCCGATGCCGGGTTCCTGGGCCTGTGCGTGCCCAAAGAGGTCGGCGGGCTGGGTGCCGATTTCGTGGGCTACGCGCTGGTGGCCGAGGAGATGGGCCGGCACTGCGCGACCACTGCGCTGACGTTCAACATGCACACGGCCACGGCGCTGCTGTCGGGACCGATCGCCGAGGCGTTGCTGGCTGGCGAGCGCGGCCGCGATCTGGATCCGGACGGGTCCATGGCCGCGCACCTGGAGAACACCCGCCCGCACCTGTGGGAGGGCATGGTTCGTGGCCGCGTCATCCATTCCCAGCCGTTCTCCGAGGGCCAGGCGCCCGGCGCCCGATCGGGCTTCAGCACCATGGCGGTGCCCACCGAGGGCGGCTATCGCGTGACCGGGCGCAAGATCTTCGCCTCGCTGAGCGGCGCTGCTCACGTTCACAACGTGCTGGCGGTGGTGGAGGGCGACCCTCACATCCGCCTGCTCGGCGTGCCGGCCGACGGAGACGGTGCCGAGATCGTCGGCGACTGGGACCCGATCGGCATGCGCGGCACCGACTCCCGCACGCTGGTGATGGACGACGTGTTCGTGCCTGCCCGCAACGAGGTGCTGCCAGCGGGCATGTTCAACGCGATGGTGGAGCGCTTCCCGCAGTTCTACATGACCTTGTCGTTCAGCTATCTGGGGCTGATGCGGGCCATCCTGGATGCCACCCGCACCTACTTGCGGGGCGAGTCGGGAGTGAAGGCGTCACGTGATCATCCGATCAAGCAGACCGGCTGGGCGCAGCTGCAGCTCATCTACGACCGGGCGCAATCGCTGACGTACCGGGTCTTGAGCGAGCTTCGTGCCGACCCCAGCCCCGATGAGCTGCGGCGGGCGCACGTGGCGACGGTCACCACCATGGAGAGCGCTCCCGAAATGGCATCGCTGGCGCTGCGCACGTGCGGCGGCCGGTCGCTGTTGCGCCCCGGCCGTCTCGAGCAGCACTACCGTGACGCACGCTGCGGGGCCACGATGCTGCCGTGGAGCACTGAGGAGCTGCTGGTGCGCCTCGGCCGCAACGGCCTCTACGAGGACCTGCCCGACGACAGCTGAGCCCTAATTCTGTCGACCGTTCTTGCTCTCCAGAGCTACGCTGTGAACGGCACACACGACGTGTCGTGAGGACGGGATCCGCCCGGTGGTCAGAGCTACGCCGGTAGCGCGGGCGGTCCCGTCCCGTCCCGTGCCGACCATACGGCAACACTTTCATTGCATCAGATTGATTTTCGATCTGAGCTCGATATCCAGTATCGGGGCGGCTTGTCATCGCAACGTAACGTCGGGCGCGGAACCCCCAAAGGGCGCGAGGCGTCGTGTGAGTTGATGACGAACTCACCCAAGCGCACCAGGACCGGGTGGTCGCTCGCAGTGCTGGCTGCCGCGACTCTGTTGGCTGCCGCCTGCGCCAGTGACCCCGATGACGGCGCCGTCGACGAACCGGCACCGGACACCACCGAACCCGCGGCGACTACCAGCACGGACGATGCCGAGCCCGCTGACCCCGACGTGCCTGACGCGGCCGAAGCCGGGACCGACGACGACCCGGCTTCTGCCCCCGATGAGCCAGCCGTCGACGACCCCTCTGAAGAGACACCAAGCGGCGATGAGCCCGGCACCGATGAGACCGACACCGCTGTGGCCGCAGCGATGCTGCGCCAGTTCGACGAGTGCGATGCCGTGCTCGACTATGTCCAGGAGTATGCGGCTCAAGCTGTCGGCCCGTGGGGCCTCGGTGACGGCTTCGGCATCGCTGGCGAGGTGCTGGAAGCCGAGATAGCGAACGACGATGCGGCGGCCGCCGAGAGCGGGTCGCTGCAACCCGGGGTCGACTACAGCACCTCCAATGTGCAGGAGGCAGGCATCGACGAGCCCCATGTGCTCAAGACCGACGGTCGGCGCATGGTGGTGGCAAGTGAGAACCGGGTGCACGTAGTCGACGTGACCGGCCCGGCGCCGGTGCTGGTCGCCACGGTCGAGATCGGCGACCACTGGATCTCGAATCTGCTGCTGCACGGCGACCGCGTGCTCGTGTTCGCCTCGCAGTGGGACGTCATCGTTCCGTTCGCCGAACCGGGCGACACCGCTTCGGAGATCGAGCCGATGTCGTCGTGGGGGCCGACGACCGGGATCGTCGAGATCGATCTGAGCGGCGCAACTCCGCGGGTCACCAGGCGGCTGGACATCGAAGGCGATTACATCGGCGCCCGCCTGACCGACGGCGTCGTGCGGCTGGTCACTCGCTCACGCCCGCGAGCGATTCCCTGGGCTGTGCCCGAAACCGCCGACCTTGCCGCACAGGAACGGGCGACGGGGGCAAATCGGGACCTCATCGCGAGCACGACCGTTGATGACTGGCTGCCTCGTTTCGCGCTCAGCAATGCCTCCGGCACTGCCACCGCAGGCGGGCGCCTCGTCGACTGCGACCGCGTCTGGGTCCCGCCGCACTACGCCGGCCCTGGCACGCTCAGCGTCACCACCATCGACATCTCGTCAGACGGCCTCGACGGGCCGATGGATACGAGCTCGATCATGTCCGGCGGCAGCACGGTCTACGCCTCGCTTGACCATCTCTACGTGACCACGACGCGCTGGCACGACTGGCGCATCGAGCCGGCAGGGCCCGGCGACAGCGCGCCCGTCGAGACCGAGATCCACATGTTTGACATCACCGGGCGCGCCACCAGCACCTACGTCGGGTCCGCGTCGGTGATCGGCACCGTGCTGAATCAGTACTCGATGTCCGAGCACGAGGGTCACCTGCGGATCGCCACCACGACCGCCCCGGCGTGGCAGCCGTGGCGCACCGAGAGCGGTCCCGAGTCCGAGAGCTTCGTGACGGTGTTCGCCGTCGGCGCCGCCGGCCCGTCCGAAGTCGGCCAGGTCGGCGGGCTCGGTATCGGCGAGCGCATCTTCGCTGTGCGATACCTGGGCGACATCGCCGCCGTGGTGACGTTCCGCCAGGTCGATCCGCTGTACCTGCTGGATCTGTCCGAGCCGGCCGCGCCTGCGGTGCGCGGCGAGCTGAAGATCACCGGCTACTCGGCCTACCTCCATCCGCTCGGCGACAACCTGCTGCTCGGCGTGGGCCAGGAGGCCACCGAGGAGGGCTTCACCGTGGGCACCCAGGTGTCGCTGTTCGACATCGCCGACCTGGACCGGCCAGAGCGCATCGCCCAGTGGACTGCCCCGGGCGGCCACAGCCAGGTGGAGTTCAACGCGCTCGCCTTCCTGCACTGGCAGCCGAGCGATCTGGCCGTGCTGCCGCTGAACCAGTACCCGTTCGACGACAGCGGCAGCGAGCCCCCGTTCCTCGGCGCCGTGGCGTTGGGCACGGCAGGCGCGGAGCTCACCGAGCGCGCACGCATCAGCCATGCCGACCCGCCGCTACGCAGGTGCCGCGAGTCGCGCGAGATCGTCGTCCGGCCCGATGGCAGCGAAGAGCCGGGCCCGTGGGAGCGCTACTGCTGGTTCGACACCGACTGGCAGGCGCAAGTGACAGCCAGCGCCGTGGTCGGCGACCGGCTCTACCTCGCATCGCACAAGGCGCTCGAATCGGTCTGGCTGGACTCGCTGGAGCGTGCCTCGCTGCTCACCTGGGCCCGCTGAGCCACAAATCCGGGCGCGATCAGCGCACGCATCGGCCATAGTGATGCCGTGAACCCACCAGACGATCCTCCAGAGCAACCGATCGTCGTGTGGGACGGCGCGCCGAACCTGCACAACCCGCTCCTGCTGGTGGCGTTCGAGGGCTGGTTCGACGCCGGCGAATGTGCCACCGGTGCCCTGACGTGGATCCGCGAGCGAAGCGAGGCACGGCGGGTCTGCCATATCGACCCCGAGGAGTTCTTCGACTTCCAGGAGAGTCGACCGCACATCGAGATCACCGATGAAGGGGAACGCCGTATCCGGTGGCCCGAGATCGAGTGCCATGTCGTGCCGGCTGCCCCGCCGCACGACCTCGTGCTGCTGTCGGGCATCGAGCCGCGGATGCGCTGGCGCACGTTCTGCGAGGGAGTGGCGGAGATCGCCCGTGGACTCGGCTGCCAGATGGTGGTGACGCTCGGGGCCATGGTGGCGGGCGTGGCCCACTCGCGGGCCGCCTCGGTGAAGGGCAGCGCCGCCAACGGGGAGCTGGCCGCTCGTCTCGGCCTCGACAGCCCCACCTACCAGGGCCCCACCGGCATCATCGGGACGCTGCACGACGTGCTGGATCGGGCTGCATTCCCTGTGGTGTCGCTGCGCGTGGGGGTGCCCCACTACGTCGCGGGCCCGCCGAATCCCAAGGGCACGCGGGCGCTGCTGGCCCACTTCGAGACTGTCACCGGCGTGCGGACCGGCTACCGCGAACTGGACCGCAATGTGCAGACGTGGGAGCAGCGGGTCGATGAGGCGGTGGCGCGGGATCCCGAGATCGTGGCCTATATCCGCCAGCTCGAAGCCGAAGCAGACCGCACTGACGAGGAGAACCTGCCGAGCGGCGACGACATAGCGCTGGAATTCCAGAAGTTCCTGGCCGAGCAGCGCGAGTCGCCTCCCGGCGAGACGCCCCCCGACCCCACGGCGCCTGACAATCGGGACTGAGTGCAGCGGCCGGCGCGGTCGACCGCCCGCAGAACTCGCAAAATGCCGCCGTTGGCGGGCAGTCGCCGTCGTAGGGTTCTGACATGGGCGGCAGCACCTTCGGGGAACGCTTCGCGGTCACGACGTTCGGCGAATCGCACGGCGGCGCGCTCGGCGTGATCGTCGACGGTTGCCCGGCGCGCATCGAGCTGAGCGAAGCAGATGTGCAGGTCGACCTGGACCGCCGCCGGCCCGGCCAGAGCCGCATCGTCACCCAGCGCCAGGAGGCCGACCGGGTCACGATCCACTCGGGCGTCTTCGAGGGTCTCACGCTCGGCACGCCCATCGGCATGACCGTGGCCAACACCGATGCCCGGCCGGGCGCGTATTCCGAAATGGCCACCACCTACCGGCCGAGCCATGCCGACTACACCACCGATGCCAAGTACGGCATCCGGAACTGGCAGGGAGGCGGCCGGGCATCGGCTCGTGAGACCGTCGGCCGGGTCGCGGCGGGGGCGGTGGCTCGCAAGATCCTGGCACTGGCAGGTGTGGAGGTATTGGGCTGGGTCAGCTCGGTCAGCGATATCACCGCCGATGTCGATCCCGCGGAGGTGACCCGCGACGACGTGGAGGCCGATCCGACCCGTTGCCCGGATACTGCTGCCGCCGCTCGCATCACAGAGGCCATCGACGCTGCCCGCCACGACGGAAACTCGCTGGGCGGAGTGGTGGCCTGTGTGGCGCGTGGCGTGCCGCCGGGCTTGGGCGAACCGGTCTTCGACAAGCTGGACGCCGAGCTGGCCGGCGCGGTTATGTCACTGCCGGCAGCCAAGGGCATGGAGATCGGCAGCGGCTTCGCCGGAACGCTGATGACCGGTCGCACGCACAACGACGAGTTCGCACCCGGTCCCGACGGCCGACCCGTCACGGTCACCAACCGCAGCGGCGGCATCCAGGGCGGCATCAGCAACGGCGCCGACATCGTGCTGCGTGTGGCCTTCAAGCCCACCGCCAC
Source organism: Microthrixaceae bacterium (assembly GCA_011523825.1). Lineage (GTDB taxonomy): Bacteria > Actinomycetota > Acidimicrobiia > Acidimicrobiales > Poriferisodalaceae > Poriferisodalis. The sequence continues at coordinate 22,293 of WTFX01000026.1, read as the reverse complement.
GATTGCGAGCGAGCAGAAGACAGTCACCAGTTCCGGCGAGGCCACGGTGCTCGCCGCCCGCGGCCGTCACGACCCGTGCGTGCTGCCCCGGGCGGTGCCGATGGTGGAGGCGATGGTCTGCCTCGTGCTGGCCGACCATCTCCTGCGCCAGCAGACAACCCAACTCGCAGACACTCCGTCGCCGCCGCAGCCATCCGGCTGACGGGCAGCCGATGGACATCGCACAGATTGCGCTCGTCGCGGCCGCGGGCGTGGTTGCGGGCGTGGTGAATGCCATGGCCGGCGGCGGTTCGCTGCTGACGGTCAGCTTGCTCACGGTGGTGGGCGACGTGGGCGGGCTGGTGGCCAATGGCACCAACCGCATCGGCGTTGTGACGCAGAACCTGGCATCGGTTGCCGGCTACCGATCGGAGGGCGTGTCGGGCCTGCGGCGCTCGGTGCCTGTGCTGCTGCCGGCGTTGATCGGCTCGGTGATCGGCGCCTATGCCGTCTCCAGCCTGCTCAGCGACACGGCCTTCGAGCGGGTCTTCGGCATCTTGATGGTGCCGTTGCTGATCCTGAGCCTGTGGCCGCCGAAGGCCCGCGGCGATGAGATCGTCTGGCCGCGGGCGCTGACCGTGGCGGTGTTCTTCCTGATCGGCGCCTACGGCGGGGCATTTCAAGCAGGTGTGGGGCTCTTGCTGGTGCTGGCGCTCTCACATGCCGGGCTGGACTTGGTGAACGCCAACGCAGTCAAGGTGGTGGTGATCGCCGTGCTGACCGTCGTGGCGGTGCCGGTGTTCATCCTGAACGACCAGGTGCACTGGGGATTCGCGGTCATCGTGGCCGCGGGCTTCGCTGTCGGCGGCTGGCTGGGTGCATGCTGGGCAGTGCGCGGCGGCGAGCGGCTGATCCGCCCTGTCCTGGCCGTCGCAGTCCTCGGCCTCGCGGGCCGCATGATCGGCCTGTACTGAGAACTCAACGGCTGGGCGCGTAGGGTCACGCCGTGATATTCGAACTGGACGCGGAACGGGTTCGGAACCGCCCGGGCATCAAGTGGGGACGCGAAGGCCCGGACGTGCTGGCGGCATGGGTCGCCGACATGGACGTGGAGCTGCCCGCAGTCGTACTCGACGCCGTACGCGAGCGCATCGACTCGGGCGGCCTGGGCTACGACTTCTATGACCAGCCGATCCCCGTGCTGCGCGTCTTCGCCAAGCGCATGGGCGAGGCGTTCGGCTGGCAGGTCGACCCGCTCGACGTCGTGCGGGTGCACGACGTGATCCAGGGCTTGGAGCTGGCGATCACCTACTGCACCGAGCCCGGCGACGGCGTCATCTTCCAGACCCCCGCCTACCCGCCGTTCTTCTCCAGCGTGGAGGGGCATGGGCGCCGGGTGGTGCCCAACCCGCTCATCCGCCACGACGACGGCTGGCGGCTCGACCTCGACCATTTCGAATCGGTGGCTTCGGCGCCCGATGTGACCGCGGTGATCCTGTGCCAGCCGCACAACCCGTGCGGCATGGTGCTCGACGCCGACGGCATTGCCGCAGTGATCGACATTGCCGAGCGCCAGGACTTGGTGGTGATCTCCGATGAGATTCACTGCGACTTGGTGTATGCGCCCCGGCGGCACATCCCGGTGGCGTCGGTCAGCGAGCTGGCCTCGGAGCGGACCGTCACCGTCACTGCTGCCACGAAGTCGTTCAACATGGCGGGCCTCCGCATGGCCTTCCTGCACTCTGCGTCGTCGCGCTACGGCCCGATTGTCAAGAAGATCCCCAAGCGGTTGATCGGCGGCATCGGGATCCTCGGGCAGGTTGCCACCATTGCCGGCTGGACCGAGGCGCTGGACTGGCTGGACGAGCTGGTGGCCGGCTTGGACAGCAACCGGCACCTGCTGGCGGAGCTGCTGTCGGAGCGGCTGCCCGAGGTGCAGTACCGGCCGCCCGACGCCACCTACCTGGCGTGGATGGATTGCCGGGAGCTGGACCTCGGCGACGATCCTGCCTCGGTGTTCTTGGGGCGCGGTCGCGTGTACCTGAACTCTGGGTTGGACTTCGGGCCCGAAGGCGCAGGTCACGTGCGGCTCAACTTTGCCACCTCGCCGGCCATGCTCGATGAGGCCACCGCTCGCATGGCCAAGGCCATCGGCCGCTAGTCGTCGGCGATCTGTTCGGATTCGCCTTTGCGGGCTTGGTGGCGCAGCACGAGCGTGTAGCCGACTATGGCGACGGCGGCGAAGCTGAACCACTGAAACGTGTAGCCCAAGTGCGGCCCGAGGTCGAGCGCTGGAGGCGGGAGCGGCACGGGCGAGAGCATCGTCGCGTCCACAGCCGTGTTCTCGCCCCAAGTGAGGGTTTCCCCCGTCGGGGTCTTCGCAGTCACGTCTTCGAATCGCTCCGCTGCGTCATCGGCGGCGATCTGCTGGTCGGTGCGCTCGATATAGACCGGAACGAGATCCAGTGTCGTTTGGCGGTTGATGCGCTCCACGTCGACGCGGGCGAACGTGGAAAGCCGTCCTTCGGCCGGGTCGGTCGGCCCAAGCAGGCCGCGTTCTTGGCTCAAGCGGACCCGGCCAGTGATCGGCGTTGGCGTGGCGAGTCGAAGGAAGACGGCGTCAGTGGAGTCCGACTCGTCACCGCGCATGGCCGCGCATCCCACCTCCGGCAACCAACCCGCGAGCACGAGCACCCCGTGCGACGCTTCGTCGCTCACCGAAGTTGCCTCTGCAGGCACGGCGAGGTGACACCCGGCCCGACCGCCGAGGCTGCGGTTGCGGATCACGACCATTTCGTCGTAGTGAAGGCTCACCATTGGAAGGCTGACCATCCGGTATTCCAGCTCATCGGTGAGCCCGCCATCACTCACGGCTTCGAAGAAGCGGTCGGTGTCGAGCGGACGCATTTCCGTCCGTTCGACAATTGCTCCGTTGCGGTCGCGCACTTCGTTGTGGCGGCTGAGCTGCCAGAAGCCGGCGATCACGAAGATCACCAGCAGACCACCGGCGAGCGCGTGGCCGGCCAGCCAGATCGGCTTCCGGGCGAAGCTGTACACGGCATGAACCTATTGGGGCTACTGCTGGCGGCCGTCGCGCACCTCGACGCGGGCGATGCCACCTGCGGGTTCGAAGCCCAGCACCTGGCCGAGGAACGACAGCTCGGCTTCGAGCGCTGCCACGATGTTGGGCCCGCGCCGGAAGCCGTGCCCCTCGCCCTCGAACAGCAGGTAGGCGTGCGGCACGCCCGCATCTGCCAAGGCGGCCACCACCTGTTCTGACTGGCTCTGTGGCACCACCCGGTCCTCGGTGCCTTGCAGCACGATCATCGGGGTCCGCAGCTGGTCGGTTCGCCAGATGGGCGACCGCTCCCGGTACAGGTCGGCCTGCTCTGGCCAGGGGCCGATGAGCCCGTCGAGATAGCGGGCTTCGAACTTGTGGGTGTCGCGAGCGAGCGCTTCCAGATCGGCCACGCCATATCGAGAGATGCCTGCTGCGAACACGTCGCTGCCGGTCAGCGCGCACAGCGTGGTGTAGCCCCCTGCCGAGCCGCCCTTGATGACGAGACGCCGGCTGTCCACGGCGCCCTCGGCGGCCAGGTGGAGCGCCGCGGCGATGCAGTCCTGCGTGTCGACGACACCCCACTGGCCTCGCAGCAGGTTGCGGAAGGCCGTGCCGTAGCCGGTGCTGCCGCCGTAGTTCACGTCCACCACGGCGATGCCGCGGGTGGTCCAGTACTGGATGCCCAAGTCGAGCGAGCTGCGGGCCGAGCCAGTGGGCCCGCCGTGGCTGAGCACCAGGAGCGGCGGCGGGTCGGCAGGCTGTGCGGTCACGGCCGAATTGACGGGCGGGAAGTAGAACGCGTGAGCTTGGCGTCCATCGTCGCTGTCGAAGGTGACGGCCTCGGGGACCGATACGTCGCCGGGCTCCAGGGACGAAGGCTCGTTGGCGCTGAGCTGACGGTGCGTGCCGTCGGATGCGATCTCCACCACGGCGGCCCGGCGTGTCCAGCTCGCAGCCACCGTCACGACCGATCGGCCGGCCGTGACTGCAAGGCGCCCGAAGTCGGTGTACCCGCTCGGGGTCTCTGCCAGCCGTCTGTCGCGGATGGTGCCCAGGTGCCCGATCCCGCCTGACATCCACATGCACCACAACGTGCCGTTGCCGTCCCAGCCGTAGGTGGCTTGCGCGAAGACCCACGCCGGCACGCCGAACTCGCGGCGGCGTTCTGCGCCGGCCGCTGTGCCGTCGAGCACCGGTTCGGTGGCACCCGTCTCGATGTCGACGCGATGGATCGACCACCAGCCGTTGACATCGGTGACGATGTGCAAGCTTCCGTCGGGACTCCAGGCCGGCTGAGTCAGCGCGGGGCCGTCGCACAGAACCCGGTCGGTGCCAGGCACGGGATCGCCGTCGCGCAAGTCGACCAGATGCAGGCGCGTGTGATCCCACGGCATGTTCGGGTGATCCCAGCTGAGATATGCCAGCCTCGACCCGTCCGGCGCGGGCCGTGGCGAGGAGTAGAAGTCGGCACTGGTGGCCACCACGCCGACCGTGCCGTCCAGGCGGATCGCTACCAGCTCGTTGCGCGGCTCCGGCCCCGCGGCGTCGTGGGTCTCGCGCACCCACACGCTGATGACATCGGCAGCCGCTCCGCTGGAGCCGCGCTGCGGCGCCGGCACCAGCGCTGGGTCGGCGTACCGCAGTCCCCGCGGGATGGCCGGCTCCGGGGTCACCGCACGCGGCGCGGCCTGCCCGGTCGCGTCGAACAGCCGCACCCGGTGGTCGCTCATGCAGCTGGCCAGCACGAAGTGGCTGCCATCGGCTGCTTCGTACGGCAGCCAGGCGCCGCCGCCGTATTCATGGACGGCGGTGCGGATGTCTGCTTCCGCCGTATGGGGAAGGTCGACGGGCCCCGCACCGGGGTCGTCGAGGTGCACCCGCACCACGGCGCCTCGTCCATGGTCAAGGGGCCGTTCCTCCACCCAATAGGCCCAACCGCCGGCGATGCGCGGCTCAGTCCGTCGCACACCTGCGGCGACGTCGGCCGCATGCAGTGGTGACGGCCACGCTCCATGCGGAAAATCCCCGGAGTTGCTGGGACTTCGGGTGGTGCCTTGTTGACGCGGCGCATCTTGACAGGGCGATGGTGAACTCATAGGTTCCTCGTTGATTTCGACGAGCCGCCGCGGTCACTCACAGTGGGCAGATTCCGCGACGGTGTGAGCGTGCGCTCCGGGCTTTCCACCGGCCCGTGACGCGCATGTGGACCGGGGGAGCGCCCACCAACTCCCTCGGTCCACACATGCCCGTGACCCAGCGCGAGGCCGTTCAGGAGCCATCGCTACCCGGCGAGTCCGGTTCGTGCTGGGCCAGGATGGTCTGCAGCGATAGCTCGGTTGCCCGCAGGCGCCCTTCGCAGTGCACGATGAGCTGCGAGGCGCGTTCGACTTGCGAGGCCAGCGCATCGATGTCGACGTCGTCGCTCTCCAGGCTGGCCAGGATTGCCTCGAGCTCGACCATCGACTCGGCATAGCCCCCGAATGCTGTTCCGTCTCTGTCAGTGCCGCTGTCGGTGTCATCAGCCATCGGTTGTCCTTCCGGTCGTCGGAATGTCAGCTGGTTCGCCTGGTTGTGGGTCGGTCGCCCGGCTGTGTTCGACGACGCTGGCGAACACGGCGTGCTGGGTCTGGGTGGAGATGGTGTCGCCGGCGGCGGGCAGCTCGCGCACGATGCTCCCGTCCGCCGCGCGCGTAATCGAGAACCCTCGAGCCAGCGTCCGCTCGGGTGCGACCGCCGACACCAGTGCTGATGCGGAACGCAGCCGAGCCCTGGCGGCGTCGAGGCGTCGCATCGAGGCGTGTCGCAGCCGAGGTCGTCGGGAGCGGAGCGATGCCATGCCGCGCTGGGTATGGACTTGGCTGCGCTGCAGCGCCTGGCGCGAGCCGGCGAGCTTGCCGGCGGCGGCGCGGCAATGGCGTTGCGCGTGATGACCCAGCCGCAGCCGGATCTCGCTGAGCCGCGCACGCGGGCGAGCCAGGCGGCGCTCGGCCAGCAGCCCCAGCGTGCGGCGAGCCTGGGCCAGGCGTTCGTCGAACGCGGCGACATGGGCGACGAGCGCACCCGCACACGCGGTGGGTGTCTTGGCAGCCGTGTGTGCCACCTGATCGGCCACCGAGGTGTCGGTCTCGTGGCCGATGCCGCAGAACACCGGCAGCGGGCACAGCGCGATGGCCTTGGCCACGCTGGCGAGGTCGAACGCCAGCAGATCGGTGCGGTCGCCCCCGCCGCGCACCACGGCGACCACGTCGACGTCGGCACCTCCGAGCGTTCGAAGTGCCGCAAGCAGGTCGGCTTCTGCCGTGACGCCCTGCACCCGGGCGTCGCACAGCAGCACCTCGAACGCGTACCCGCTGGAGGCGAGCTCGTGGACGAAGTCCGCATGGGCTGCGCTGCCTGCGGCTGTGACGAGGCCGACACGCAGTGGCACCAGGGCCAGCGGCACAGCGGCATTGCGGCGCAGCAGCCCCGACTTGGTCAGCTCGGCCAGCGTGCGCTCGCGGTCGGCAGCCAGCACGCCGAGCGTGAAGTGCGGGTCGACGCCGCTCATGATGAGCTGGACCTGCCCGCTGCCGGCGTAGTACTCCACCTCGGCCCGGATCCGTACCTCGATGCCGTCGACGAGTGTCAGTCCGCCTGCTGCGGCCAGGTCCCGGTTCACCCCACGCTGGCGTCCCTTGAACAGGGCCACCCGCATGCGTGCGCCCCGGCGGTCGTTGCCCGTTCCGGGTTCGATGAGGTTGAAGTAGATGTGGCCGCTCGCTGCCGGTGAATACCCGATGATCTCGCCGCGCACCCAGACTTCGCTGGGGAAGGCCCGCTGGATCGTCTCGCCGACGGCCGCCGCCAGACCAGAAACCGACCACGTGCCGTCCGGCTGCCCTGCAGTGTCTCCGGCCGCGGCGTCGATGTCTTCAACAGCGCTGCTCACGGCCCTGAGGCTGTCACGAATTCGTCCCCGGCGCGACCGAATTACCGCTTGCAGTTGGGGCTGCAGGCCAGGCCGTCAGCAGTGCAGGCGTCGATAGGGTGCGCTGCGGAAGGTTGCCAGAGCGGACGAATGGGGCGGTCTCGAAAACCGTTGTGGCCTTCGGGTCACCGTGGGTTCGAATCCCACACCTTCCGCCACAGCCAACGCCAGGCGCAGCGCAGCGGACGGCTCAGCGGTAGTTGCCGAAGAAGTCGCTGAGCAGCTCGCCGCACTCCTCCTCGCGCACACCGCCCACGACCTCGGAGTTGTGGTTGAAGCGCGGGTCCACGAGCAGGTTGTAGAGCGTCGCCGTGGCGCCCGCCTTGGGGTCGTAGGCCCCGAACACCACCCGCGGCACCCGGGCCGCGAGCACCGCCCCGGCGCACATGGGACACGGTTCGAGCGTCGTCGCCAGGGTTGCGTCGCTGAGCCTCCAGTCGCCGATCGCCGCGGCGGCATCGCGCAGGGCCAGCACCTCGGCGTGCGCGGTGGGATCGTTGGTGGTCTCGCGCTCGTTGTGGCGCGCAGCGATCACTTCGCCGTCGACGATCACCACAGCGCCGACCGGCACCTCGCCCGCAGCTGCCGCCTGCCGGGCCTGTTCCAACGCCAACTCGATGGCCGCTTCGTCTGTCACACCCGAAGTGTGGCCGCTAGTGCGTCACGTCAGGCAGCAGTGTCAGGCGGCGGTATCAGGCGGTCGAGATGCCGCGCCGTCTCTTCGCCCGCTCGCGCATCCGGGCGTGGGCCTCGGGCGTGCCGTCGTGGAACGTGCCGAACAGCTTGTCGAGCGGCACGGGCCGGTTGCCGTAGTTGCACTCGAAGTAGCGATGGTGCAGGTGGTGGAAATAGTCGGCTCCGGCCATCGTCGGCCCCTCGCGCTTGCCGATCTCGAAGCGCTCGAACCCCGAGTGGGAGAACGAGGTGGCCACGGCGTTGGACAGCAGGGTGAGGATCAGGATGAACGGGTGAGCGGGCACCACCCACCACAGCACGATCATGCTCAGGTACATCATGTGCTCGACCGGGTGCATCGACAGCCCGCTCCACGGCCCGGTGTTCACGTTGCGGTGATGCAGGTAGTGCACGTGGTCATACACCCAGCGCATGTGCAGCACCCGGTGGATGCAATAGAAGTGCACGACTGACCACAGCGACGCGATCACCGTGAGCGCGCAGATGTAGGGCCACCACGTGCCCCACTCCACCGACGGGATCCAGTCGTTGGCGTAGAACCACATCGTCAGCGCCTCGTACGCCGACCACACCGCGCAGCCGCTCACCAGGCACCAGAAGATGTTGTCCCGGGTCTGGTGGTTCCACAGGAACGCCCGGTTGGTGGTGCTGAGCCACTGGCGGTTGTACTTGTAGCGCTGCTGCTGAACCCGCCGGATGTACAGCGCGACGTGCAGCGTCTCTGCGACCAGCGTGAACAGCACCACGTTGCGGAGGTAGATCTCCAGGACCCACCTGGGGCGCAGGCTGGCCATGCGCTCCATGGACGGCGTGAAGAAGTTCCACACCACCGCGGACATCGCCACCCACAGCAGTCCCTGGGGGAGCATCATCAGCGAGATGTGCCGCAGGGTCTGCAGGGGCCGCGGCGGCCAGTCCAAAATCGTGGAGACCGAGATGGGCAGGTCCGGCTCGTAGCCCTTGGCTTCCCTGGTGGGCAGCCCGGAGCTGGTCATCACTGCTCAGTCTGACATGCGGAGAGTGTGGCGCCGGGTGACGGTGTCATCTGAGACCTCGCGGGACCATCTCAGGGCTAAATTGCCTGCTCACAGCGTTGAAGCTGTCCCACCGAGTCCCATCTCGGTGCGCACAATCCCAGCAAAATACTGATATCGGAAAGTTACCCATGAGCAAGCCAGATCGACTCTCCGCCACCTTCGTCGACAAGGTGACCAAACCCGGACGCTACGGCCACGGCAGAGGCGGCCACGGCTTGAGCCTACTTGTGAGGGAGACCGCCAACGGACGCATCGCCAAGGCCTTCTCGCAGCGCATCAGGATCAACGGCAAGGAAACAAACATCGGGCTAGGCACCTACCCAGTCATCTCGTTGGCGCAGGCGGAACAGCAGGCCGTGGAGAACAAGCAGGCAGTCGCGCGAGGCGAGAACCCCCTGCATTCCACTCGTGGGGTGCCGACGCTTCGAGAGGCCGCCGATGCCGTCATAGCTGAACGCCGCGGGATGTGGAGCAGCCCTCGCAGCGAGAGGCAGTGGCGGTCGACGCTCGAAAAAATCGTGCTTCCCGAGTTAGGCGCCAAGGCCGTCGACAAGGTCACCGCCGGCGACATCGAGGAATGCCTGAAGAAGGGTTGGGCAGAGACGACCGACACTCACAAGAAGGTGCTTCAGCGGATCGGCACGATCATGTCTTGGGCTGTCCGCAAGGGTTATCGCGACTACAACCCGGTTCCGGATGCACGATCCGGCTTGACTCTCATCCGTGGCAAGAAGAAGGAGAGTCATGCATCTGTCCATCACACCAAACTGCCTCCGCTGCTGGAGCGGGTGCGTCAGAGCGAAGCGCACCTGAGCACGGTGCTGTGCTTCGAGTTCGTTGCCCTGACAGCGGCGCGCAGCGGAGAGGCCCGCGAAGCCACTTGGAGCGAGATCGACTTCGACACCCGCACATGGACGGTTCCCGCTGGTCGCATGAAGGCAAGAACCTCGCACAAGGTGCCCTTGAGCGACTACGCCATTGAGGTGCTCCGCAGGGCTGAGCTGATGCAGAAGGACGCAGATGACCCTCTGCCGCTGCGGGGCGAGGCGCTGGTGTTCCCGTCGCCGCGGGGCGCCGTGCTCAGCGACAGCACCATGAGCAAGCTGTGCCGCGAACTGGAACTCGGCTTCGTGCCGCACGGCCTGCGAGCCACGTTCCGAGACTGGGCCGCCGAGAATCTGGTCCCGGAAGAGGTCGCCGAGCAGGCACTGGCTCACACAGTGCCAGGAGTCCAAGGCGCCTACCTGCGCACGGCGCTTCTTCAGCAACGCCGGCCTCTAATGGAAGACTGGGCCAAGGTCATACAGCCAAAAGGCATTCCTGCCTATTGGTCAGGAAAACCCAGAAAAGCGCCCTAGAGAGAGAAGAAAATCAGCAAGGAATCTGATTGTGCGCCAAAAGAAGCGCGAAATGAGTGCCGAATCTGCACCTGGTTTTTCGAAGAAAATGCCTGGTTGCCGGGCATTTTCGGAATAAGTGCGGCCACTTCTCGGCTTATTTCACTTTACTGGGGAAGCGAATTGTACTATAATAGTGTCAAATGTCATCCGAACATATAGGAAAAAGACATGGAAACACTAGCTACAATATCGCCCCGAATCCTCAAGAGGCCACAAGTCCTTGAAATGACCGGCCTGTCAAAAAGCACCCTTTACCGCCGAATCGCACAAGGCCAATTCCCGGAGCCGTTCCGACTAGGAGGCCCCGGCAGCGCCGCTGTCGGGTGGAAACAAGACGAAGTCATGAAGTGGCTTGACGAACTCGAACCGTGCAAACTCAACTAGACAGGCAAACCACTACAGCAAGGAACCACCTTGACAGCCAAACAACACGAATGAGCCCCGGCCGAATGGCCGGGGCTTCTTCTTTGGTTCGCCGACGCAGGAAGACCTAGGCGGCAGCATTGAGGACGACAAGATGTGTGAGCAGACGGGAGGGGAGGTCTGCGTCCCACTAGCAGACAGCGCAGAGCAGTTAATCGCTTGGAGTGAACCGCACTGCGGAGTTACGCTCGATTTTGCAGACACAAGGAGGTGAGAACATTATGAACAAGGCAGTTCACGCCGCGGCGCACTTGGCGCACCATTTGGACGAAGCCTCCTTGAGACACATTCACTACCTGCTGTACTACGCCCAAGGCTGCCATTTGGCGTTGCACCGAGAGCCACTTTTCGATGATCCTTTGGAAACCGGACCAGATGGACCGATGATCAGAAGCATCTGGCCGGTGAGGCAGCGTGGGCGCAGGCTCAAGACTCCCTGGCCCGATGCGGAAACACTCAACGAATCACGCCGCACACTGCCCCGAGATGCAATTGAGGTTCTCAACTCGGTTGCGGCCGTGCTTGGCGACTGGTCTGCTGAAGCGCTCGCAGAGTCGATTCGACGCGAAAGCCCTTGGCTGTCGGCTCGCGGTGATCAGCCGCCTGAGGCACATGGCTCCGCAGCGCTGGACCCGATCTCCATAAGGAATATCTTCGAACCTGTGTGCCTGCCCAGCCGACGGGAACTTGCCCGAGACGAGCCCAGCCCAGCGGCCTGGGAGCTGTACTTCCATTTCGAGCACATCCGAGCATTCACGCCAGCGACCATCGCCTCCGAAGACGCCGAAGCGTGGTTCGAAGCTCTCGAAGCACCTCCACGCGACCTGCCAGACCTGCGCAAGTTCCTGGCGTCCTGAGCCACCGAGCACCGTCCGGTTTCCGGAGCGCGTGCGGAAGCCGGGAATCGAACGTCGAAGGCATGGCCTAGTCCGCTTGGCCGCAGCTACGGTGCCCGGCGTGTCACCGGATCAGGCTGACGTAGCGGACGAGACGGAATTGGTTGCTCACCAGCTGCTGTATCACAACGCCCGGCAGCTCACCGAAGGCCAACCCAGCGACCAGTTCGCAGCCATCTGCCTGCGGTGCGACACATTCCCACTCCACGCTGGCGAAACCTGCCCCGAATGCGGCACCGACCGGTTCCTCAGCGCACTTTGCATCTGAGGCCTGGCGCACGGGAATCTGGTTTCACGCTTCCTCCGGCGCATAAGTCCGCATGCGAGCGGCCCCTCCCAGTGACCAGTCCGCTTGGCCCGCTCCACGCCGGCACAGATCGCACAGCCCTGTGACGGGATGTCTCATGGTCTCGACGAAGCCGCTGTCTGACACAGATTCAGTCAGAATCGGCGGCAGAGCCTCCGAAATACTTGCCTCGGACAAGTTGATTGACATTGAGCTGGAGGTCAACCAAGAAGTTCATGTCCATGTCATCGGTGCGGCCATGCGCAATATCGTGTCTGTAGTCCCTTAGCTCGTGTGGGGTCTTGCTGCCGACTAGCGGCGCATCCGCGGCTGCGACTTGCCTTGGGTCGTACATGAAGCCCGCAGTGTCGACGACTGACTGCCATAGATGCAGGTACAGGAGCTGCTGGAACGAATCATCCCCGGTTTCCTCGCAGTACATCGAACGAGCCAGCAACGCGACGCGGGCGTCGCCGATGTCTCGTTTCATCCGGTCGATGGCGTCGCGCAAGGAGGCCGTTCTCTCGGCGTAGTTGGCAGCGTCGAGCGGAGCAACGCCGGTGACTGCTGCATGCATGGTTGGTTGCATGATGACCACGAAGCGGCCGTCGTCAGTGACGAGGCAGCGCTGGTCCAGCAGCTTACGGATCGCCCCTGCGTGCTGCTGTCCGGCCCTCACGCATGCCATGACCATGTTCACGAGCGTCTGATCGGCAGGGAGTTCGGGCCACGAACCGTCGACTGTCGCCCAGGCCGTGATGAACTGCTTGCCTTCACGACCGCCAATCAGCATGGACACATGGTCGCCGTCCGTCGTGATGACTTCATCGGAAACGCTGCATTCGCCTCGGCTCATCTCGACCGCCGTCAGATCGTCACTCTCCTCGATCACGACGAACAACGTCGTGCCGTTCGCCTTCGCCACCGACGGCGAAATCTCCTCCACGGCATGCCGTAAGGACGGGCTGATGTCATAGTGATCACCGAAAGATGACCTAGCAAAAAAGTCCACGAGGTCCGATGTGACCACCGCCCGCATCGATGCCGACTCGAAAATGGTCTGATGCGGCTCGTCGATCTTCTCAGTCGCACGAGCGCCCGGGAACTCGAACACCCGGGTTCGCCGATGGCCGCTGATGGTACATGCCAGCTCAACCCCACCGATGCCCGAGTACATCGCCCGCGCTCCAGCGAGTGTCAGATTGCGAGAGGCCGCACGAGGCAGCAACGACCGCAATCGGCCTTCTGGCGATTTCGGGTCATCAGCCATGTCAACTCAACAACCCGTCTCAATCATCCGCTGATCCGTCGCGCCGGCTCGTCTCAAATCCGCGGGACTCTCTCGCACCGCTAGCTCGCTTGTGGGCGCAGCGCTGGAGGACGATTCGGCGATGTCGCTGCTATCGCCCTCGCGTGATCCCCGCCCGTGCCAAGAGGTCAGCCGGGACACCCGCCTCGCGCCATGTCGCATAAGCGATGCCTTTGCGCGTCCCAAACGCGGCGGCGTGCTCGACGAAGCCGGTCTCCACGGCACCCATGTCGGGTTCATCTGCGATGGCGGCAAGTTGCGCGTCGATGTCACGGCCTGCCTGCAGCAGCTCCAGCCGCTTGATCGGCTTGATGTCACCAGAGCCAAGCTGTTCAGCGATGCCGGCACGCCGCTCCTTGAGCGTCTCAGCGCTTACGCGCCGCCCTGGTTTCGGACGCTGAGCCTCCAACGCCTCCAAGTAGTCCCGCACTGCCGCGGACTCAATTCGTCCCGCAGCGATCGCCGCTTTGTGCTCATCTGACATGCTGCGTTTCGCCATGCGGTCAGTCTGGCAGCGGCAGGCAGTTTCCCTGCGCTCGTGGCGCTGACTTGACATTCAGTCGACCAGGTGCGGTTCGGGTCGATGCTGCGGCGTATTCCAGTTCGGGTGTGGCGTTGCAGTTCCCGGCGTGCAATTCGTGACCGGATGTCTCGGGGCTTCGCATACTCCCCGTCATGTGCGACGAGACAATCGACCCCCTTCCGTTCATGAGTTTTGCGGACAGCTATTTCGACGACTTGATCGGGGATGCGTGCTTCTGGCCGGTTCGGGTGCGGGACGTCGGTGAGGTGTTCTTTCTCGAATGGGCCGAGAGCGAGTCCGACGAGTGGGGTTATCGGGCGATGGCTGATGCAGCCTTATATGACCTGCAGCTCGAGACCGCCACACGTGGCCGCGGGCACGGGCCGTTTGTTCCGTCCCCGGTCGACGATGAGGGAACGCCGTCTCCGATGCCGCTGCCGTACGTGCCGCACCGGACGCTGGATCTGTGGGATGCGTGCGCGAACCACGATCGGCTGATCCTGAATCCGCTGCTGCGGGCCAGGCTCAGCGATCTGCTTTGGGTACGAGGCCACGGGAACCGCGCACAGCACAGCCGCGAAGCCGTCTTCGCCTATCTGGAGATCGCCGACCTGGAACCGGTCGACGCCGCAGAACGCCTCCGTGGGCTGCTGCGCGCCCACGAACTGTGCTGCCACAATGCGCACTTCGCACTGCATGACCAGGTCATGAGCCGCATCCGCAGCTTCGTCGACGAGGATCCCGAAACCGCAGTAGCGCCCGGCTTCGAGCACGTCGAGAGCTTGGCGCACATCCGATCCCACACCGCACAGCACAACGCCCCAGCGGCAGCCTGAGCATCGCCCTGCGGAGCGCTCACAGCCAGCGCGGCGGGACGGCGCCAGCGTCCTACTGCAAGACCTGCACCGATTAGGCCTGAACCTGATGTTTGTGCCGCGAACAGGCCGCGATCTGAAGCCTCGTCGGCTACCGTTCCGTTCGCCTTGAACGCAACGTCCTTCTATGGGCGGTGCACAACTGAGAAGCAGCGGGTCCCCCACCGGGGGTCCCTTCGGATCAGTTGTGTTGCGTTCAAGGCGATCGTTGACCTGCTAGCCGGAGGGACCCACCCGTGAGCACGACTCTCGCTGCGCTGCTTGACGCATTCCGATTCCCTGCCGCAGCTGCGTTCGGTGTCTGGGGTGCAGCCCCCGCGTCGCAGGTGCGTGCGCTGTGAGTCTGCGGCGGTCTGGGGGGCCGTGGATCGGGTTGTTGTGCGTGGCGCTGGTGGCTGGTGCTTGCAGCGGCGATGCCGAGCCGTCTGGTGCCGGTGCGGATGATTCGCTGGGCGAGATCGAAGATGTCAAGGAGAATTGGCCTCATTGCGCTGAGTACGGCGCCCTGCAAGCGGCGATAGTCGAACTGGACGCTGCCTACGAGGCGCTGCCGTTAGCTGAGGAAGCGCTCGAAGACGCCCGAGACGAGTATCTGCGGGTCGCTGACGGCAGCGATCGGGTGGCGATCGCTGATGCTGAGTCCGCACTGGAGTCCGCTGGCGAGGCTGCGGATGCTGCCCAAGCCGATGTCGTGACAGCTCACGAGCTGTTCCTGCTGGCTCAGTCCCGCGCCCAGGCTGCGGCCGAGGATGCGATCGCCGACACGGCTCTCGACGACGACACACGCTACGCCGCGCAGGCCGCTTCTGATGCTTTCGCTGCGGCGCTGGACGCAGCGCACTCGGCAGCGCGAGGGATGCCGTTGCCTGAGAGGCGATCGGAGGCATATGGCGAGGCCGCGGAGGCCGCGACTGAGGCGGCGCTGGCGCTGTCCGAGGCTCAGCGTGCCGTTGCGCTCGCCCAGGTCGACAACGCCGCACAGCGTGTCGAGCAGGCGACGGCGGTGTACGAGGTGGAGTTGGCGGCGATCTCAGTACAGGATGCCGCTGTACGCGACGCGGAGGTCATCTTCGGTGCCGCCATTGACGAAGTGAGCCGAGTCGTCGCCGTCGTGGAGTCCGAGTTTGCGGAGCGATTCGAGACGCGCCGAGCCGACGAGCTGGCCGCATTTGAGGACCGGCTCTTTCGGTTGGGGCTGATTGTGCGGCTCGCCGGCGGCGACAACCCGGTCCGCGCGGGCGAGGTCGTGGGCTATGACTTCGCCCTCAAGGACGCCTCCGATCATTACGTGGCGGCGGGCGGCGCTCGTCATTGGGGCGACCGGATCGGCCGGCCGGCCGCATACAACACCGCGTGGGATGCGGACTTCGCTTCATACGGGGCCTTGAGCCGGCGTTTGCACATGCTTGCCGACCAAGTTGGCTTGCAGACCGAGGTGCTCGCGAGCTTCGAGTCGGTGATCGAGGCGCGCCAAAGAGCATGGGCAGACGCCGGCCAGCTCGATTGGGCCGAAACTGTCGACAGCATCATCCGAGGCGAATACGCCGACTTCGCTGATGCGGCGCTGGCGTACGCGCTCAACAATCAGGACGCCTACGACCAGATGGTTTACGAGCAGCTCGTCCGATACGCACGCACCACCGCTGCCGACATGGTGCCAGTCGGCGAATCGGTGTCAGCCGCTGACGCCGAGGAAGCAGCCTGGTCTGCCGACTCGTCGGTCATGGCCGCCTTTCAGACTGCGGCCTTGGCGCTCGACGCAGAACGAACCAGAGCGATCAGCGAGAATCGCCTCAACAACCGCGGCACCCCGACGCTGGACAACATCGCTTGGCGAGGATTCAAGGGCGCATTGGACGCGCTGGCCGCAGCCGCACAACAGAAAATCACCGAAGTCCGCGTCGAAAGCGCAGAAATCGGTCAAAGCAGCGACACCGAGATGCAGTCACTGGTGGAGTCAGACCCGCGTGTCGCCGCAGCGCGCCAAGCCGCGAGCGATGCCGACACCGCGCTCACGAGCGAGCTTCAGAGCCTGAGCGATCTTCGACAACGAGCGTCCTCGCCGCACAACGAGCTTCTCTCGGCTGAGGCAGAACTGCAGCGTGCCCGCGCCGACAGCGAAGCAAGCCGACCGCCATATGAACGCGCCGTGCTAGCAGCATGGCTCGCAGTCGGCGAAGCCGCAGGCTGCCGATGACGCGTACGAGCTGTCTGTCGACAACGCCTGCGTTTCCGACTGGATGTCTGCGAAATCGAGCGCGTCAGCGACTGACCTGCACAGTGCGCACTTTGGCAGGGTGCCCGGTGCGCGCAGATATCGCTGTGTGAGGTCTGCCGCGGCAAGTCGGCTGTGCGGTGTGATCAATGGCAGTTCTGCTTGACAAGAGGGCCAATCCGGCGCCAGGAGTCCCAAACAACTGGACATTGGTCCTGGCTGCAGAATGCGCGCAAATGCCGTTATCTGAACAGTCAGACCACGAAAAAGCAATCAGAAACATGCTGCCAACGGGCACACAATTCCGGGACCTTCTCTTGGACAGACTCCCAGTTGGCGGCGCTAGTTTCCCGGCGAATTGCGATTGGCGCCATTTTTGGCGTCTGCAGTACGATTCTCGACGCCATTTGAGGCAAATTGAGCAGTCGGGACGCGGGCAGTTTATGCCGGTTCTTCGGCTGCTGATTCGGACATTCTCAACTGAATGGCGACCGAAGGAATTTGACGCAATACCCGATCTGGGAGCACCGGAAAGAAGAATGACAATGAACAAGACAACAAGACGCCGACTATGCGTGATCGGCTGCGCCGCGGCACTGATCGCTGCGGCATGCAGCAGTGGCGTCGCTGAGGATTCTCCAACGACTCAGGCACCGGTGACAACCGGGGCGGCCCCAGCGCCGACTGTCAGAAGCACGCCGACCACCACCACGGCACCAGCCGAGACAGAAACCACCACGGCACCGACCACTCGACCAGTTGTGACTGAGCCGGCCAAGGGGACAGAACGCTGGACTGCCTTAGAGGTCGACACGACCCGAGCATCTGACGGTTCCTTCGAGGTCGTGGTCGGGCTGGCTGTGCAGCGTCCCGGCGAGAGGATTGCGCTGATGCCGGTCAGCGTTGGGGTGACGCTGTTCGGCGAGTGGCGGGACTGTGAGGTCGATCCTGAGTCGTGGCAGGCGGAGTTTGCTCCTGCGGTGCATCCGCTCATGGATGGTCGCTCTTGGGACTTGCGTCTGGAGTCCGCTGATGTGGTCGACGACGGCGACGGCGGTGCAGCAGTTCGGGTCCAATACGCAGCGTTCGGCGGTGGAGCGACAGGGACACTCATTGTCACCGCGGCTCTCGTGCCGGGCTGCGGCGGTGAGCCGGCTCAGGGCGGCGCCCGCGAGTCCGTGACGGGCACTTCGAAGTCGCAATCGGATGCTGCAGTTTCGGAATCTGACGAAGCCGGCGCTGAGTTGGGCGACGGCGCCGATGAGCCCACCGGCGATGACGAGATCGACCCCGATGCCGTAGAACCCGACGAACCGCAGACAACCGAGCCTGTGTCTCAGTCAGTCGAGTTGCGCCGTTGGAACCATCAGGCGCTGATTGATCTGCCGTTGTGGTCGCACTGTCCGCCAGAGGTTTGGCCGGACTGGCTGACTGACCGGCTGGCCGGTTTCGACCGCACTTGGGCGAACTGGGATGCCGAGACGGTCGAGTTGGGCGGCTATCACGTGGCGTCGGGTTGGTGGACCGACGAGCAGCTTGACCGTTGGCTGCCCGGTGCTGGCGTCACCGCTGAGATGGCGTACGAGCACGCCACGTATCACCCGATCATGGACACCGTTGGGCTGTGGCCCGACACCATCGCTCCGGTTGCTCATGAGCAAGGAACACCGCGCACGCTCACCTCGCTGCGTGCCGCAATGGAGCACCGAGGACACAATCTGAGCAGTTTCGCTGACATGTTGCGAGCGACGAGTCGCGGTATCGCTGGCGCTGGCGCTTGGCCGGACAGCATCAATGTCGGCAACTTGATGTCGAGTTGGGTGCGGTTCCGATATGCGCAGCCGCCGACGACACAGGAGCCGGTCGCATGGCCACTGGCGAGCCTGTTCCAAGCGCACGACGCCAACTGCGTCGCTGACGCGTTGATGTCGGTCTGCGCATCAGATGAAACACCGGATCAGATGTTGGCAGCCGAGCATCCCATTGGGCGGGTGCTGAGGTCGCTGGCATGCGGACAGTGAGTGAAAGGGGAGACGATGGAAAGTGAGGCACACAGCAAGCATTAGAACGATTGCGGCAGCTGTTGCTGTGGCGACCGTCTTGGCGGTGTGGGCATCTCCCGCCGCCGCGATAGACGGCGACAGCACCGAGTCCCCGATCACCGATGTCCAAGTCAATCCTGACACGGGTGTGATCGAGGTGGAGACCAGTCAGGGCGGGCTTCCGGCGCATTATTTCTCTGAGACGACGGTCAGCGAGTTGTTCGAGCAGCATCCCGAGTATCAGGAGTTGTGCGGGGGCGGCTGCGAAATCAATGTGATCAACGATGTCTCGACCTACGGGGTGAGCATCCCTCAGCCTGATTTCGGGGACGGCGGGTATGCGCCGACGGTGGGTCCGCGCATGCCGTTGGCTCCTGCGGTGTCGGTCGAGTCGTTGGCGTGCACGGCGGGGAGTGTGATCCGCTTCGACGCGGCAGCTGCGAGGTCGGGAACGATCGCCACCGATTATGTGCAGTTGATCATCGAACATCGTCCCTACGGCGACTCTGACGGCGTGTGGACTCGGCTGCTGACCAGCGGCGGGCAGGAAGTGTTCGAGGTCGCGGCGGACGCTGACGGCGACGCCACGCTGTCCGGCGTGGAGGTCCCCGCGGCGGTCGGGGGTCAGACGCAGGTGCGCATCTCAGGCCGCGCGGGTCGCGATCCGGGGAACAACGAAGGCACCGAGACGATCTGGGGTCTGTGGGGCGCTGTGCCTCGCGCTCAGACCCGGCCGCTGCCGACACCGGGCTACGGGAGCACCACGACCACCGACATCATCACCACCGGTGTGGTGCCCGGTGCGTGGCATGTGTTCGAAACGCCGCCGTGTCCTGCTGTGGATTTGCCCACGATTGTCGGGGTGACGCCGTGCCTGCATCCGATCGTGATGCAGCAGGACCCCACTCCCGTGTACCACGGCCACTATCCCAACCAGGTCCGTCACGACACCAGCATCTATGAGCCGATGCGCACCGTGCGCATGCGGGTCGAGTTCACCCAAGGCACAGACGACGGCACCAATCCGCAGGTCGTCGGCTGGGTCGTGGAGGCGGCGGGCGGCTACTGGTACTTCACCAACCCCGACGACTTCACGTCCTACTACGACTACGCAGGCGGCGCGGTCCGCATCACCGAGACGATTAGCTCGCCCGACACGAACATCGACATCTCGCTGGAGTGGGTGTACAGCAGCGGCTACGCGAACGGCCGCTCCAAAGGCTGGAGCCTCGCGGTCACCCCGATCCTGGACAGCGACGGCTACGCGACCGCAGGGATGCGCACACTCGCGTCGGTCAACGAGACGACCGAGTTCTGCACGCCGACCCCCGACGCGCCCACCGACACCCCGCCTGACCCTCCGACGCCGGTCGTGGAATGCGACGTCTACACCTACACGATCCTCGATCCGTACCCCACGCAGTACTCCTACCCGATTGCCCGAGTGTCCCTCGACCCCGCCGTGCCTGCTGCTCCCGCAGGCTGGGAACGCGAAGCCCGCTATGTCGGCACCTATGTCATCGCTGAATTCATCGGCAACCCCTACATCAGTGCTCACGGCAGCTTCACGGCCTACCTCGGCGACGACGGGCTGTACAGCTTCAGCATCTCCCGTTTCCACACAGTGACGGTGAGCATCGCCAGTCAGTACCGGCACCGCCAGAACATCGACGGCGCATGGTCGCTGTGGAGCGACTGGGGTGCCACCAGCGCCCATCAGCAGCACACCCTGCCAACATGCCCCACCACCCGACCACCGGCTCCCGCCACGCCCCCCGACCCCGCACCGGTCCTTGAATGCGACTCCGGACAGTTCAGCGGCGTCATCAGCACCGCCTGGGAAGACCAAGCCGCCGTCGACTGGCGACGCGAAGCCGAATACGACCTCGAATACCGGGACCCCAACAGCGTCTGGCGGGCGCTGACCGCGACCCGTGATGCCGTCACCGGCGAGCACACCTTCCAAGGACCCGAGGACCCTCTCAACACCATCGACATCAGAGTCCGTGTCCGCGGACGCCAACGCGAATGGACCGGCACCGTATGGGCGCCATGGTCGCTGTGGAGCGCATGGTCGGGCTGGCACACCCACACGACTCCGATCTGCTCCGCCCCGCCGCCACCACCGGCGACTCCTGCGCCTCCTGCTGCGCCAGTCCCGACGAGCCCGACTTTGGTTTGCGCTGATGACGGCTCAGGCGGACTGAAGGCCACTGCCTCGTGGAGGGGGCAGGCGCGAACTGCCAGTTATATAGAGCAGTATCAGATCGAGTTCACGGTTGACCGTTCGGGCACAGTCACAACGCTCGTGTGGCCGTCAGTGACTCCGTTCCTTGCGGCGCCGCCCGCAGAGCTGACAGCTGGGCTCGCGGCTGGGGACATTGTGAGCGTCCGGGTTCGTGCGCAAGGCTCTGCGCGAGTGTCGGCCACTAACGCGCACGGATCCACATGGTCAAACTGGTCCAGTTTCGGACCCTGGAGCGCATGGTCCGCAGCATCCGCGACGAGCACCTGCCCGACCCCAGTCGTCATCATCCCCCTCTGCTCTCACGACCCGACGCTGCAATCTGCTGTGTATCCAGTCGGGCACGCTGAGCCGTACACCGACACCAACGGCGACGGCAGCTGGGACAGCGGCGAGCCCTACACCGACATCAATGGTGACGGAAGCTGGACCGCTGACCTCGGCGGACACCCCACAGGGTTCTGCTACCCGATCACCACACCGCCGCATCCGTGCCTGCAACCGGGCGCACTGTGCCTAGGAACAGGGAGCTGAGCAGTGATGCCGACGTCCCAAGGCAAGCAGCGCGACCTGCATGCGCTGGTCGTAGTCGGCTCTCTGGTCCTGACGGTTCTTGCGGGTGCCGTGCTGTCGAATCTCTTCGCAGTCTCACTGTCGAGCTAAGACGCTGCAACGGTTTCGGGCATTCCGTCGGGCCGATATCGCCGCGCGGCTGCCTCACATCCACGAAGGCTGCGAATCGGCTGTGGTTGTCGACGTAATGGTGCGACGGTTCGCGTTGCGCGACTTCATCTAGGTGGGGAGCGGCCGGCGTCGGCTTCGCTGGACTCGGGCCGGACCGCTGCGGCTACTTCGACGGCGGCATGCAGCCACTCCGTGCCAGGCGTTCGCATCGACTCCCGCTGTGACGCCGTACGCTCACGGTTGCGCTGCCGCTGGCTGCCGCCGTGCAGCCAGCCTGCGAGGCCAGCAGGCCCCAGCCGCGGCCCCGCGGTTCGGCTTGTACTTCTGTCTGCTGGGCCGTATCGTTAAGCGCTGCGTGTCACAGAGAACTCTTTGGCGCGGTTTTACATGCGAGGGCGAGAAGCCGGCGTCATGCGCGTTCGGAACATTCAAGTCCCGACCAACAGATTGAATTCCTAGCAGGAGGCTTGGAACTTGACTATTCGAACGAAGCGGCGGGGCAGGACCCTTGCTGCGATCTTGGCAGCGATGCTTATGGCATCGGTGCTCTCGGTCGTAGCGGGTGGCCCGGCTCAAGCCGCAAATACCTCTGGTGAGGTGCTGATCGATACGAACAGCGACGGCATCGGCGACACTCGTGAGTTCGCCGGTTCTC
>WTFX01000012.1 GCA_011523825.1 Microthrixaceae bacterium | reverse complement strand
CAACTCCACACAGACGACACTACACCCCGCGAGTTATCTTATGACGGACCCTAACCCACCGAATCGCCGGCGTGGCTGTGCTCCTCGTCGGTGCCTGACTGCACGTTTGTCACCGTCATGAACTTGATACGGGCTGCGCTGATGATTGCGACGCCGATGTCAGACAGTTCAGCTGGGTCGATCACTGGCGGTGCCTCGTGAGAGGTCTTCTCGGCGGATTCCGCGGCAGAGGGCGCATCCAGGATCGGTGGATCGGCGGGCACGTAGCTGATCGGCGCGACGAGAACGATGTCGCGATCCAACGTCTCTTCCACTTCGGTCGAGTATGCGTAGATGTAGCCGCCAAGATATGAGCCATCGATGAGATCACATCCGACGTACTGCTGGACCGGCGTACGGGCATCCGTCCCATCGCTGTGTCGTCGCGACAGCCACCGCCGCGAAGTCGAACGGTCACCGTCGCCGAAGATGAGCCACCACGACGACACATCGCGAATGCCCGATCTCCGATGCGGCATCACGATCCCTGCAAACAGCGCCAAGGCGAGCGCCACGACATAGATCCCGGCCGCCCATACCGCCAGATACGGCAGTTGGCTCGTGATGTAATCGGCAGGCTCGCGCAACAGCGCGCCGAGGTCCGGCGTGTGATCCGGAGCCAAGCCTCGAACAGCTGCAAAGAGCCAGAGCGACACAACGGTCGCGGTAGCTCCTGCGAGCAGTGTCAGCGAGTTCTCGACGCCGCCTCGACGCTCACTGCTTGGATGCCGTCGTTGGCGAGCACCGCGATAGACGAGACCCGGAGAGGCAATGAGACCGAGAAGAGCGACAGCGAGAACGCTGGCAGCCAACTCTCACCCGCGCCGAGACCGCGGCGGCGGAGACGGCGGTTTCTTCGAAGGCTGCGGCATCTTGGCCGTCGGCACCTTCTTGGACCCCCGATCGACCTGTGACCGCCGGCCGTCACGTGGGGAGTATGTCGAACGTGATTTGTCGCCTGCCATCGCTCCTCCTGTCAGCTTCGTCCCTCTCGACTCACCGTAATGGCTTGGCTCGGAATGCTCGCGACGATTTGTTTGCGCTTCGGCCAAGCGAGGGTCGCCGTCGACATAGCCAAGTTGTGCCTACGCAGTGCGAGGGATACGGGGCAGCGACCGAAGTCCCTCCATCTTGCGAGTGAGGGGCTGCGCTAGAACAGCGGCCGATGGCTGAGACGACCCGGCGCCGAGCGCGTCAGATGTGGGAATGCGTGGAGCGCTACCACCAGCTCTGCTACTGGGCGCCCGAGGTGCGCGATTCGGGCGCAGCGGCGGGGCTGCGGGGGTTCTGGATGAACTACTTCGCCACGCGCGTGGCGCCGCTGGGGCCGGTGCCCGCCAGCGTCGTGGAGTCGCTGTTCTTCTACTACGCCCCCGCTCGCGTGCGGCGCGCCATCCCGGACGCGTGGAAGTTCTCGACGCCCGAGAAAGTGCTGGCGGCCCGCTACGACGCCATGGACCAGGCATTGCAACGAGAGCTGGGCGACCTGGCGGGCGGCGAGGCGATCGGCCGGTGCGCCGAGATCGTGCGGGCCGCCTGCGACGCCGCGGATCCGGTCGGGCGGGTGCTCTTCGCCGGCTGGTCGTCGCTGGACTGGCCCGACGAGCCGCACTTGGCGCTGTGGCATGGCTGCACTCTGCTGCGCGAGTACCGCAGCGGTTGCCATCTGGTCGCGCTGGCGGCAGCCGGTCTGGACGGCTGTGAATCGGTGGTGTCTCAGGTGGCCGTCGACGAAGCGCCCCACGAGTGGATTCAGGAAGAGGCCGGTTGGACCGAGGCTGAGGCCGCAGCGGCATACGAGCGCCTGCGCAGCCGCGGCTGGGTGGATGGCGATGGACTGGCCACCGCAGCAGGCGTCGCCGGCCGCGCCGATGTCGAGGCCACGACCGACCGGCTGGACAGCTTCCACTGGTCCGCCATCGGCGACAACGCCGCCGATGGCCTCCTCGCCGACATGGCACCGATCAACGCAGTGCTGCCGAAGGACGATCAGCTCGACTGGCGCGAGCTATACCCCGCCAACGACTGACCGCATCTGCAAGGCTGCGGCCCATGAGCGAGCAACTGCCTGGACACGTCGACGATCCGGTGATGTCACACAGCGAGTCGATCGACATCGACGCCCCGCCTCAGGTGGTGTGGGAGATGGTGACGGCGCTCGACCGCTACGGCGAGTGGAGCAACGAGAACACCGGCGGGTACTGGCGCAAGGGGCCAGACGGCGTGCCCGGCACCGGGCAGGTGGGCGACATGTTCGTCGGCATCAACCGGCTCGACGGCGAGGAGTGGAAGGCTCCGGTGGAGATCATCCGCCGCGTCGAGAATGAGGATTTCGCCTTCGTGACGGGCGGCTTGGAATACAACATCGTGCTGTGGCGCTACCAGTTGGCGCCCAAGGGCTCCGGCACGACACTGACCGAGACTTGGACGCTGCGCCAGCTGTCGCCGCGGATGGTCGAATTCGGTGAGAAAGAACTCGACTACCGGGCCGGCAACGCCCGCGCTGGCATCCGCGCCACGCTGGCGGCGATGAAGGCGGCCGCCGAGGCCTAGCGCCTCGCAGTGAGGCAACCAGTCAGCCGGGGATGCCCACCATCTGGGCGGTCGCGTGCATGTTCACGAGGCGGCTGAAGTCGACATACTCGCTGAAGCCGTCCTCGGTGATGGTGGCCCGGTAGTCGTCCCAACCCTGCGGATCGCGGAAGTACAGCTCGGCCATGCCCAAGTAGGGCTCGTTGGCGGGGTCGTGGCTGTGGTTGACCACGTAGCGCAGGCCGCCGATCTGGTTCATGACGCCTCGCACGTTGGGCGCGTGCGCCTCCAGCCAATGCCCGAACGCAGCGTCGTAGTCGATGCCGTCCCGGGCAGGCACTAGGAACGACACCTTGAAGAAGCCCGACCGCGTCGCCGGGAACGGCTCGTTGAGGGTGTTCGGCACGACCGGCAGCTCGCCGTCGATCACCACGTACTCGGTGGTTGCCCACCCCACGTACGGCTCGGCCTTCTGCTGGAACGTGTCTCGGGGCACCGTGCCGTGCGGCTCGGGCGGATTCGGGATGGCCCGGTCGAACCAGAGCTGCGCCATGCCGTCCCAAGGCACGTCTTTGCCGGGCCGCTGATCGAACAGCGTCGCTATGTACTTCGTGGCATGGACCTTGCCCTCGGCGGCGGAGCGCTCCTGGCCGGCGATCACGTCGGGCATGTGATTCTTGAACCAGTTCGCGACCAATTCGTCACGCGTGGCTTCGGGGCGGCGCCTGATCAGGAAGATCATCTTTGCGCCGGGTGTTGCTGCGATGCTGAACGACATCAGTGCCTCCTTGGCGGCTGCAACGCGGTCCTGCGGCGACAAGTCCCGACCGAAAATCAGCGTTGTCGCAACGCCGTGCCAATCTAGGTTCGCGCCCGGTGCGATGGCCCGCATCCTTCAACTCGGACTCGGCATGCGGGCCGTCGCACTCTTGAGCGCTGAACATCAACCTAGAGGCGGCCGACGAAGCTGTCAACGAAGTTCGACAGCAAGCGCCTTGGCGAGCAGGTCGTAGTGCTCGGGCCGGTTGTAGAGGTGCGCCGAGATGCGCAGCACGCGTTCGGGCGGCGCCGGCCAGGTGAACACCGGCACTTCGATGCCGTGGCGGTCGCGCAGAGCCGCCATGAGCGGGTCGAAGATGGCCGAGCCCGAGTTGTCCGCAGCGGGCAGCGGCACGCTGGCGATGGCGCCGATCATGCCGTCGGGCGCCGGCGCCTCGATCTCGAGCGCCTCGATGAGCTTGCGTCGGCCCTCCAGGCACAGCTCGCGGATGGTCGCCTTGACGCCAGGCCAGCCACCGGGGTGCATTGCCTCCACCGCGGCAAGTGCAACGGGCACGGTCAGCCAGGCCGTCGGGTCCTGGGTGCCCGTCCAGTCGAACTGGGCATGCAGGTGGCCGCCGCCCGATGGCCAGCCGCCGTTGTATCCATGGCTGATGATCGAGTGATGCATGCCGTCTCGCCGGTCGGGCCGCACCCACAGGAGTGCAGCGCCCTTGGCCGAGCACATCCACTTGTGGCAGTTCGCCGTGACGTAGGAGGCGCCGAGTTCCGTCACGTCGAAGTCGATCATGCCGGGTGCATGCGCCGCATCGACGAGCACCCGGACGTCGGGCTCGAGCTGCGCTGCGAGCTCGGCGATCGGCATGACCAGACCCGTTGCCGAGGTCACGGCGTCGATCAGCAGAACGCGTGTGCGGTCGGTGACAGCGCTGAGCACCGCCTCGACCACCTGGCTGCGGTCTTCCAGCGGGAACGGCACTTCTACCGTGGTGACCAAGGCGCCGGCCCGCGACGCCGACGCGACTGCAGCGTTGGCACAGGCGTTGTACTCGTGGTCGGTCACCAGGATCTCGTCGCCGGGTGACAGGCTCGGCTCCAGCGAACGCAGCACGGCATTGACACCGGCGGTGGCGTTGGTCACGAACACCAGCCCCGCCTCGTCGGCCCCCACAAACCGAGCAACCACACGCCGGACCTCGTCGAGTGAGTCCTGGTACTCGCCTTCGAGAAAGAACCGGGTGGGGTTGGCCTCGATGCGGGTACGGATGGCCTGCTGGGCCTCGAGTACCGCCGCGGGAGTCGCGCCGAACGACCCGTGATTGAGATGGATCGCCTCTGGGTCCAACAGCCACGCAGTCACCGGGCGCACGCTAGTGGCGCGATGGGAGCGCTTGGAGAGGCGACCTCAGGTCGCCTCGGGCAATGCAACGATCGCGTCGATCTCGACCAGCATCTCGGACGTCGGAAGCCCAGTCCTGACAGTCGTCCGCGCCGGAAACGGCTGCTCGAAGAACTCCGCGAAGACCTTGTTCATGGCCGCGAAGTTGCCCATGTCGGTCAGGTACACCCCGATTTTCACCGCATCTGCGAGCGCTGCCCCGCTCGCTCGTGCGACCGTCTCAAGGTTGAGCAGGGTTTGCCGAGTCTGGGCCTCGATGCCCTCACCGGCGAGTACGCCATCTGAGTCGTAAGGGCCTTGGCCCGAGAGGAACGCGAATCCTTGGGAGAGAATTGCGGGCGAGTACGGACCCGACGCGGCTGGCACGTCGGTGGTTGTAACGGCGCTTCGACCATTCACTGGCAGTCCTTTCGTCGTCAAGTGGGCAGGTCGGCTGGCTGCATTCCCGGCGGAGTGGACACCGAGGCTCAGCTTCGTTCGGCCGCCAGCATCTGACCTGCCCGCACGCCCGTAGGGACGCCGTCAGAGATGGCCAGTTGCCCGTTCACGAGCACATGGCGGATGCCGGTCGGGTATGCGCGGGAGGTGTAGGTGCCTTGGTCGTCGATCATGGTCGGATCGAAGACAACGACATCGGCTGCGCAGCCCGGACGGAGCAGACCGCGGCCTCTCAGCCGGTATCGAGCCGCCGGTATAGATGTCATCTTGCGAATCGCGGCGCCGAGCGGCAGCGCCGAGCGGTCTCGGCAGTAGTGGCCGAGCACTCGGGGGAATGCGCCCTGCAGGCGAGGGTGGGGCACCCCGCCCTCTTGGGGGATTCCGTCGCTGCCGATCATGGCCAGTGGGTGAGACAGAGCCTTGAGCATGTCGTCTTCGTGGATCTCGAAGATGATGCACAGCGTCTCGCTCGCGGCTGGCGCAGTGACCAGTTGCCGGGTGACGTCGCGCACTGTCGTGCCCTGCTCGTGAGCGATGTCAACGAGTCGCCTGCCTTCGAAGTGCGGAAAGTCACGGCAGCGAATGATCTGCACCAATCGGGCTCGAGTCTCGTCGATGTCATCGGGATCGAAGTAGGTCGCCAGCGGTCCTGAGCCAGCTATGTAGGGATAGACGTCGAACCCGATGTCGATTCCCTCAGCCTGAGCCTTGCCGATCTGGTCGAGTGCCCCGTCGAGACTTCCCCAGTTGTGTTCGCCGATCACTTTGAGATGGGAGATCTGCAGTGCAGCCCCGGTGTCCGCGGACACGGCAGTCACCTCATCGATTGCGTCACGGAGTCCGTCTGCCTCGTCGCGCATGTGCGTGCTGTGGATGCCGCGATAGTCAGCTACGGCTGCAACAATCTGCCGGAGTGCCGAGGCAGACACATGGCGTCCGGGGCGATATATGAGGCCTGTCGACACGCCGAGCGCTCCGTCGTCCATCGCCCTGCGAATCTCGCCGCAGATCCTTGCAAGAGTCCGGGGCCCAGGCTCGGTGCTGTCCATCCCCACGAGCAGCCGTTGCACGGTGTTGTGTCCGACGAACGCGGCGACGTTCGTACCGATGCCGTGACCGGTCAGTGTCTCCCGATACTCGCGATAAGTCTTCCAGTGGCCCTCGGTCGCCAGGAAGTCCGGCGACCGGCCACCGGGCGCGTGAGGGAATGCACTGAACCCGCAGCTCCCGCAGACGACGGTGGTCACACCCTGCCTGAGCTTTGATCCGTTGTCCGGATTGCGATGAAGCTCCATGTCGTCATGGGCGTGTGCATCAATGAAGCCAGGCGCTGCCACTAGCCCTCCGCCATCGATCTCTGCGCGCGCTCGGCCGACTGTGCCCACGTCTGCGATGCACACGCCGTCGATCGCGATGTCCGCTTCGAACGCCGGTCCACCAGTGCCATCTTCGATGAGCGCCTCGCGAATGATGAGGTCATGCATGCCCGCTTGCCTCCAAGGCCTGAAGTGGAATGCAACCAGTCCAACTCCGCGGTGGGCTGAAAACACCCCCGCCTATTCTCTGTCGAAGTGTGCAACATACGCATATTCAATGCGAATATTGCACCTTCGTATACCATACGATCTTCTGGGAGTCCAAACGTGTCCCGGCAAGTCTCGCCGCCCCGAGGAGCGCAAGATGAACCACGCGGCCAGCGAGCCGACGCCACAAGCCCCTGTTCTGGATGTCGTAG
This sequence comes from Microthrixaceae bacterium, assembly GCA_011523825.1. Classification (GTDB taxonomy): domain Bacteria; phylum Actinomycetota; class Acidimicrobiia; order Acidimicrobiales; family Poriferisodalaceae; genus Poriferisodalis. The sequence continues at coordinate 142,285 of WTFX01000012.1, read as the reverse complement.
CGCTGGGTGAGTCGATGCTGACGCTACGGCCCAGATCGAATCAGGCGACGTTCGAATGGGAGGTATGCGGCGCAGAGTCCAATGTCGTGCGCTACTGCGCTGCGCTCGGCCTTCAGACTGCATGGATCAGCCAACTCGGGACTGACTTCGCAGGAGACTTGGTGCTCTCGGTAATCGAAGCCGCAGGCGTCGACGTGAGCGAGGTGCGTCGGGTGTCGGATCGCCAGACCGGATTGATGCTCAAAGAGGCAACGACCGGAGATCGACGCGTGCGCTACTACCGAAGTGGCTCCGCTGCCGCCCACATGGCTCCACCGATGGGCGCAAGCCTCAGGCGGAACCCAAGAATCCTCCATCTCACGGGCATCACACTGGGTCTCTCGTCCACATGCCGTGAACTGGTCGAGTCCCTTGTCGGCGACAGAGTCAGCGCCCCGTGCCTGTCGTTTGACATCAATTGGCGACCCGCCATCTGGGATGGAGGCGACCCCTCAACAGCATTGCGAGAAGCCGCGAATCAGTGTGACATAGTCTTTGTCGGCCTTGACGAGGCACGCGACCTCTGGGGCGCCACATCCGCCGCCGAAATCCGGGCACTGCTGCCTGACCCGGGCACGCTCGTGGTCAAGGACGCCGCCAACGGTGCCCATGTCGACCTAGCGAGCCGCAAGCTGTTCGTCCCCGCGCTGCGTGGGCCGGTCGTGGAGCCGGTAGGGGCCGGAGACGCTTTCGCGGCCGGCTTTCTGTTCGGCATTCTGCGGCATGGCCGCGACATCGAAGCATGCCTTCGTCTCGGCCACATCACCGCCATGAGTGCTCTTGCCCAGCCAAGCGATGTCGGGCCGGTTGCCAATTCCCGAACCATGCAGCTCCTGCTCGACATGCCACCACACCAATGGCGTGCCGCCCACTTGGACTTGACCTGCCCGGAGCACCGGGTCGGCACCGACTTCGGGCCGCTCAGCACTAGTTGATTTGAACAATCTGCGCAGGGAGACCGAGCACCATCGTGAAACAACCATGACGGCTTCGCTCCGGTTCAGCACCAAGGCTGTCCCTGCCGATCTCATCGGATGCAGCACCGACACCTTGATCGGTCGCAACATCTTTGACGGATCGTTCCCCTCTCCTCTGGTCGTCGCACGGGCTACTGCGATCGAGCACAATCTGGCAACGATGAGCGCGTTCTGTCGATTGCATCGCGCGCAACTCGCCCCGCATGGCAAGACGACGATGTCGTCCGAACTGATCGCTCGCCAGCTAGTCCATGGTGCTTGGGGCATCACCGTCGCCAACGTCGTCCAAGCTCGCACACTCTTCCAGCACGGCGTGTCCCGCATCATGCTCGCCAACCAGCTGATCAACGAGTCGGCAATTGAATGGGCGTTCGAGAGCGCCGCTCGAGGTCTTGAGTTCTACTGCTTCGTCGACTCGCGTGAAGGGCTCGAACGGCTCAATCGAGACCGCACGGGGAGCATCTCAGTGTTGGTCGAGATCGGCGCCGACGGCGGTCGCAGCGGCGTCCGCTCACTGGACGAGGCGGTCGCCCTTGCCGACGAGGCCACGGCGATCGCCCCGGTGCGCTGCGTCGGTGTCGCCGGGTATGAGGGCGTCTTCATCTCTCCCCATAACGACGACCGAGGAACTGTCCGGGAGTATCTGCGGGCGCTCGTCAGTGCATTCGAACGGATCGTCGGCCTCGGACTGATCGAAGCAGACAACACGCCGGTGCTCACTGCGGGCGGGAGCGCTTGTTTCGACGATGTGGTGGACATCTGCGGGCCAGCAGCCAGGCATCACGGCGCTGAACTCGTGCTCCGCAGTGGCTGCTACATCACGCATGACAGCGGCTTCTACGACCGGGTCTCCCCCTTGCGCAACCATGGCAAGCTGCCATCGTTCAGGCCCGCTCTCGAAGTCATTGCACAGGTCACGTCCAGACCTGAATCTGTACTTGCGTTGCTCGACTTCGGCAAGCGGGACGTCTCCTTCGATGAGGGGATGCCGGTCCCGTTGTGGCGGCTGCACCAACGTCAACGTACCGCTGTTCCCAATTCATGGCGCCTGTCGAAGCTCATGGACCAGCACGCGTTCCTGGAAGTCGGTGCGACCGACGATCTCGCTGTCGGTGACTTCCTCATCTTCGGGATCAGCCACCCATGCACGACCTTCGACAAGTGGACCCATATCCCCGAAGTGGCTGATGATGGCACGATTGTTGCCGTTATCGCAACGGAGTTCTGACGGCCGGGGGGGGGGGGCGAGATGAGCCAGACTGTGCGACGAGCGATCCAAGTGCTCGGGCTGATCGCGGAGCAGCCATCGTCTATCGAGCAGATTGCGTCGTTCATGGGAACGCATCGCAGTACCGCTCTACGCACGCTGCAGGTGCTTGAGGCGGAGCATGTCGTCGTACGCGATGCGCACAACATCTTCCGCCTCGGTCGTCGTGTCCTCAGTCTCGCGAACGCCGCTCTGGAGAGCATCGACCTGCGCACCGTCGCCGCGCCCCACTTGGCGAAGCTCAACCACGAGGTAGGACACACCATCCACTTGGCCATGCTCGAAGGCGACACCGTCGTCTACATCGACAAGCGCGAAGCCCGCCAGACCGTCCGCATGTACTCCCGAATCGGGAACAGCGCCCCCCTGTACTGCACGGGCGTCGCCAAGGCGATCATGGCGTTCCTGCCAGCTGAGGATCAGGGCCGCATCACCCGCGGCATTGACTTTGTTGCGCACACTGAGAACACCCTCGCCACCCCGGACGCATTCCTTGGAGACCTCCGCGCCACACGTGAACGCGGCTACGCGGTCGACCACCTCGAACACGAACCGTGGGTCAACTGCATCGCGGCGCCGATCTTTGAGGCATCTGGATCTGTACTCGGATCCGTTTCCATCACCACCACGATTCTGTCGTGCGACTATGACACCCTGCTCACCATGGTTCCGCAGTTGTTCGAGACGAGCCGCGGAATCTCGCGTGAGCTGGGGTGGATCGACGAAGCGGACCAAGGCAGCTAACGGATCCGATCAGATGTCACCTGTCTCAGAGGGCGGGGCTGCGAGTGATGAAGTCGATCCACCCATCACATGCCCCAGAGTGCTGCTGGCGTTGAGGGCAGAACTGAATCGAAGCTCCCGCGTGTGGGGCGCGACGGGCGACTACCTCGTCAGTGTCGTCAAGCGTGACGAACAGCGTCGCCATGTCGGCACCCCCGAAGCAGAGATTGGTCGGGTTGCACCCGGGGACGGCGAGACAATCTAGCTCTGTTCCGTAGGAGTCAAGGATGCGTACACACCCGGCACCGAAGTGCGCAACGTAGAGGTTCCCTTGGACATCCAGGCACATGCCGTCCGGCCCTTGAACCTCGACTCCCTGCTGATGCGACAACTCGGCGAACAACTCTGCAGCGCCGAGGCCGCCCTCGGGAACTCGGCGGTGGCACCAGAGTCGATTCGTCCTGGTCTCGGCGTAGATCACCTTTTCGTCGGTAGTCACGATGCCATTGGGAAATGCGAGCCCTTCGGCGACCTGCTCAAGCGCCCGCTCTCCGGATGGAAGGACGTACACACAACCGATCGCGTTGTCGATGTCGGAACCCCACGGGTCGGTGAACCACAGGTTTCCGTTGCTGTCGAAGCTGAGATCGTTGGGTCCGTTCGGTGAACGGATGTGTACCGTCAGCTCACCGTCGTCATTTGCCCGCAGGATTGCTCGGTGCCCCTCATCGGTGACGTACAGGCAGCCATCGGGTCCAAAGGCGAGCGCTGCAGGGATACCTTCCACGCCACCAAATGAGGTGTTGAAAAGCCGTCGCGTATCGCCCGGCCGATCAGGGTGGGTGGCGACGATGTCGCCCCCGACCACCCTCGGATTTTCCGGCCGGCTGAAACTGCAAACGTTCAGAATCCAGCCGTCGGGGCCGAGCGTGGGCCCTTCCGGCGCAGAGACCCCGTCGGCGACCAACGTCCACGTAGAAGTCACGACTTTCGACTCATTGCTCTCGGGAACGGACCGACGCTCTGCATATGCGGGCACCACTCTCGTCGAAGACGTGGAACGCACCGGATTCGGCTACGACATGCACGAGATCTCCAGACCCCAGCGGGCTGTCTGCCTCTGCACGCACAATGACCTGCGGCCCGTCTTCGAGCTCGACCTCGAGGTAGCTGTCGCTGCCGAGGTAATCGCGGCGTCCTACGCGCCCCGCGAAGCACGCGTGCGTGGCATCGGTGACTCGGAATGCGCTCGGCCGCGCCCCGACCGTCACCGACACACCCGGTTCCAGCCTGATGTCCGCCCCGGTCACGAGTGATGCTCCGCCGAAGGGGAGCGTGCAGTCACCGCGCACCGTCGTCTTGTGCAACGACATCCGGGGACTGCCGATGAACTGCGCAACGAACGTATTTGCAGGGGCGGTGTACAACTCGCGCGGCTTCCCGACTTGCTGGATCCGCCCTTCGTTGACGACCACCACCCGATCTGCCATGGTCATGGCCTCGACTTGGTCATGGGTCACGTACAGCGTCGTCTTGCTGATGCGGGAATGAACATCCAGCAGGCTGGTCCTCATATCGGCCCGCAGCAGCGCGTCCAGATTGGACAGCGGTTCGTCCATCAAGAAGGCTGCCGGCTGACGAACGATGGCACGCGCCAATGCGACACGCTGTCGCTGCCCGCCGCTCAACTGTGCCGGCTTGCGCTCCAGATAATCGGTCAGTTCGACGATTTCCGCAGCCTCAGCAGTGCGCTCGTCAATGTCGGGCCGCCGCAGCCGCGGGCGCCGCGCCATCCTGAGCGGGAAGGCAATGTTCTGTCTGACCGTCATGTGGGGGTAGAGGGCATAGTTCTGAAATACCATCGCCACGTTGCGGTCGCGCGGGCGGACATAGTTGACCAGTTCGCCAGCGACGTGGATTTCGCCGTCGCTGACCTCCTCAAGGCCGGCGATCATCTTCAGGATCGTGCTCTTGCCGCATCCTGAAGGACCGAGCAGGACAACGAACTCTCCCTCCGCGATTTGAAGATCGAACGGTTGCAGGACCTCGACATCGCCATAGGACTTCGCGACCCCGATAAGGCTCACGGCGACATCGGCGGGAAGTGACAACGCAGTCCTTGCGGTCATTGCGGCGGATCCCCGTTCCTATTCCTTGAGCGCGCCGGACAGGTCGCTGGTGACGAACGCGTTCTGGACGAGCAAGAACACCAGCGTGATCGGGAGAGCAGCAAGCAGCATCCCCGCCGACAGAAGGCCCCAGTCCTGCAGGAATGCACTTTGCAGGCCCGAGATGCCGACCGCCAGCACCTGCCGCTGCGAGTCCTGAATGGCGATGAGCGGCCATATCAGCGAGGTGTACTGCAACATGAAGATGAACATGCCGAGCACGACAAGTCCGGGGCGGATCAGCGGCAGCACGATCTTGCGGTAGATCGTGAACTCTGACGCTCCGTCGAGACGGGCCGACGCCTCGATGTCGTCAGGGATGCTCACGATGAAGCTCCGCGCCATGAAGATACCGAGAGGGTTCGCCAGGGGCGGCAGGATCAGCGCCCAATAGGTATCCAGCAGCCCGAGCCATCTGACGACGAAGAAGAGCGGGATGATGAGCGCCGAGATCGGGATCGCCACCGACAGCAGGAAGAGCAACGCCACGCCACGCTTGCCCGCGAAGTCCATCTTCGCCAACGCATACCCCGCCATCGAATCAAACCAGAGTTTCAGCCCGGTGACAGCGCTGGCCACCAACAGTGTGTTGAAGGTCCACCACACGAACGGATGATCAGCCAAGAGCGACGCGAAGTTGCCCCAATAGAGCGGGGACGGGATCCAGTCGGGCGGATAGCTGAAGAGCGATGTGGTCTCTTTCAGCGAGGTCGAGACCACATACAAGAACGGTCCGAGTGCGACTGCGACTCCGACAAGCACGACCGCGTACGACAGGATGATCGCCGATCGCGGCGTGCGAAGACCCGAGGTGCGCGACCGGCCGGCTGGCGCGGCGTCGTGTTGCCTGGCAGGAGAGGTTCTCAGCGCTGTCACGTGCGGTCTCGCAGGAGATACGTCTGCAGTCCGGTCAGGACCAGCACGGTGATGACCAGCAGGAAAGACAGCGCCGCACCGAAGCCGATGTCTCCGAACGCGAACAGGCTCCGGTAGATGTAGAGCGATACGGAGATCGTGCTGTTGACCGGGCCGCCGTCGGTCAACGCGAATACCGAATCGAACAGCTGCAGGTTGACAATTGTGGCAAAAATCACCGCGAAGTAGAAGGTCGGCCGCAGCAGTGGAATCGTCAGCCGCATGAACCGTCGAATCGCGCCCGCGCCGTCTAACTCGGCAGCGTGATAGAGCTCGCTCGGCAAGGCCGTCAGGCTGGCTAGGAACATCATCGTCCAGAAGCCTGTGCCCCGCCACACCTCGATTCCGGCGATAGTGGGGAGGGCGAGTGACGTATCACCCAGAAAGTTCACCGCGTCTCCTCCCAAACCGCGGATGGCGTAGTTGATCACGCCGAAGTCAGGATGCAGCACAAAGACAAAGATGAACGCGGCCACTACCGCCGGCTGCAGCGTCGGCACGTACAGCGCTACTCGCAGCGGTGCGCCTCCTCGCGGTATGGCACGCAGTGCCAGTGCGAGTGCCATCGCGATGACGAAGACGGCAGGAATCGCCATGACGCTGTAGACGACAGTGTTGCGGATGCTCGTTTGCACCAACGGGTTCGAGAATGTGTCGCGCCAGTTGTCGAGCCCAACGAACTGTGCCGGGCCGAGCACCCCGCCCGTGCGAAACGTCGAAACAAACAGCCACGCGACCGGAATCAGCAAGAACACGACGAAGGCCACGAGGTTCGGGCTCAAGAATGCGTAGGCGGTGAGATTCGTGCGCCGTCGATATCGCTTCCTGAGCCGACGATGCTCATCGGGCGTCAGCGTCAGCAGTCTGCCATCAAGGCCAGCGTGGGTCTCAACCATGATCTCGGTCTCTCGCATCGAAGGCTAGATGGCAGTTCGCTCGCAGGCATCGAGTTCTGGCGCCCTGCAACTCACATTGGTGCAGGGCGCCAGAACTCCCAGCAGACACGATCCGCGTCTTCCGGAGGGAGGGTTCCCGGAACGCGTCGGTGCCGACGCGAATGCGGAGGTCTTGGGTGGCTGCAGTTACCCGGCGAGCACGCCGTCGATCGCCTCGCACATGCCCGCTATGGCCTCTTCGCCGTTCAGGTTCCCGCGGAACGCGTCTTCGACCACAGGCCACGCAGCCTGAAGCGCCTCGAGGATTTTCGGATGCGGCTGCAACCCCTGAACTCGGGGGACGAGTTCGGTTTGAACGGATTGCATCGCAGGATTGTCACCGAACAGGTCATCAATGATGTCGGTGCGCACCACCTGCAGGTTTACCTGCTCAGCAAAGCGTCCGACTTGGGGCGCTGAAGCCCAATGCTTGATGAATGCCCAAGCAGCATCCTTGTTGTCGCTCGCCTCTGCGATGCTCAGGATGCCGAAGTTGCCCATCACCGTGTGGCCTTGGGGGCCCGGGGGCGCTGCTGCGACCGTCCAATCAAAGTCCGGCGGGTTCGTGTTCAGCGCCACGATGTTCGGAGTCTCGTGATGAAGGATCGCAATGCGGCCTGCGGCAAAGAGGTCGAACAGGCCTTGGTTGTCAAGTGACCCGATCGGCGGCGTGACGCCGGCGGTGTGGATGTCGATGAGGAACTGCATGGCATCGACGACGTCCTGCCCAACCAAGCCGCACTCGGCCCAGTCATCTGACAGCACGTCGCCCCCGGCGTTGTGGATGTACGGGTACCAGTCCCACCAAGCGAAGTCAGCTGCTGAGGTGCGAGCCGCAAAGCCATATACCTCATCGGTGGTCAGCGCCTTGGCCGCAGCGAGCATCGACTCGTACGAATCGTCCCAGCTGTCCAACACGCCGGCCTCTTCGAGCAGCGTTTCGTTGATGAAGATGTTGTACACCGCGCCGAGAACCGGCACGCCCCAAGTGCCGCCCTGCTGCTCTGCCAAGTCCCATGCAAACGGGCTGATATTGGCTCGCTCGTCAGCCCACGACGGATCGTTGACCAAGTCAGTCATGTCATGCAGGACACCCTGCTCGGCGAATGATGGATAAATCAGATCGACCAGATACTGAACATCAGGCGGCGAACCGCTCGCAAACAGGGTGGTCAACTCCGCAACATGGACCGGCCAGTCGTAGGTCGAGAACTCGACCTTCACATCCGGCGCGACCTGCGAATTGAAGTCATCGATGATCTGCTGCTCGAATTCGGCCTCCATCGCCGAGTGCGGACCCTTGATAAATCCGATCGTGCCCGACAGAGCGGCTACCGAAGCGTCGTCCCCTCCGTCTCCTGTGTCGTCAGCTGAAGCGTCTGGGCTGTCGCCCGTTGTTACAGGTGCCGGCTCAGCGGTTGCTTGCGGAGTCGCCTCATCGGTGTCGACCGCATCGTCACTCCCACAGGCGGCTGCCACGAGCATGAACACCGAGATCACCGCGAGTAGGCGCCAGACGTGCCCTGGGACGCCGCGCCGTTGGTCAATGCTTGCAAACATCGGAAAATCCCCCCTTTGTTGCATATATCGCACAATCTGTGCGAATATTGCGCGAGCGTAGCAGCATCCAAGCGCGCCACTGTTCACCTGACTGTCCTCACGCCAGGGATTGCGTTGCTCACGCAAACCCAGCGAACGGCGCGCCACAGCGCGCCACATGCGGGGATCGTTGACGACGCAGCTACGCCGGCTCGCGGCGATCTTGTTCTCGGCGTTGTTGTTCGAGCCAGCGAAGGCGTGAGCTGATCGTGCTCCGCCTCGTATTCGCCGATGCCACTCGGCAGTTTCCGAACGATATCGAACATGGCAGTGGACGTAATCTTCACCCGCGCGACGATTACCTGCGACTCGGTTCCGCGACTTGGATGCGTCTTTGCCGACGCGAGCCTGTAGCGATCTGCGGTATTTATAACGAAATCACTTATAACCACCGCAGATCGCTATATTCGGAGCATGGATCCAGTCCGCAACCCGTACAGCCCGGGCGCCGGGTCCCCTCCTCCAGCTCTCGTAGGACGTGACGCTCATCTTGGCGCAATCGACATTGCGGTCCAACGACTGGCCATCAGACGGTCAGCGAAGAGCCTGATGCTCACCGGGCTGCGGGGCGTCGGCAAGACCGTGCTGCTGCGCGAGTTCGGCCGGACAGCCGAGGCCCACGGTTGGACACACGTGCCGACCGAAGCCGCAGAGAGCCAACGATTCGTCGAGTCCATGGCCACGCTCGTCCGCAAGGCTCTGCTGCGGCTGTCGGCAGCCCGCCGCGCCGCGGAGCGTGCTCGACGGGCCTTGGGCATTCTGCGCTCTTTCTTGGTGCGATGGAACCTGCCCGACGGTGGCGAACTCGCGCTCGGCTTCGATCCCATCCCAGGTTTCGCCGATTCAGGAGCGCTCGACGACGACCTGGCTGGCCTCTTCGCCGCGCTCGGTGAGTTCGCTCAGGCGCATGACACAGGCGTCTTGTTCACCGTCGACGAGATCCAATACCTCAGCCAAGACGAGCTCACAGCCCTCATCATGGGTCTTCACCGCGTCAGCCAAGACCAACTTCCCTTCATGATCGCCGGTGCCGGATTGCCGTCGCTGCCGTCGCTGGCCGGCGAAGCCAGGTCGTACGCCGAGCGTCTCTTCTCTTTCCCGGTCATCGACAGCCTGCCCGCGGGCGAAGCCCGCGAAGCACTACTCTCACCTGCCGCAGACGAAGGCGTGCACTGGCGGCCCGACGCACTCGAGCGCATCATCGACCTGACGCACGGCTACCCCTATTTCCTGCAAGAGTTCGGCAAGCAAGCATGGGATGTCGCCGCGGGTCCAGATCACATCACCGTCGCGGACGTCGAGGCCGCCGTGCCAGTGGCCATTCACGAACTTGACACTGGCTTCTTCCGGGTTCGCATCGGCCGAACTACCGACGCTGAGCGCGCGTACCTCGCCGCGATGGGCTCTCTCGGGCCAGGCCCCTATGGGTCCGGCAAGGTCGCAGCAGCGATGGGCAAGGCCACCACCCAGGTTGGTCCCCATCGGGATGCGCTCATCAAGCGCGGCCTGTGCTATTCGCCTCGCCACGGCATCATCGACTTCACTGTCCCGATGTTCGACCAGTTCATCCGGCGCTGGACCGCTTGAAGCACGGCAAACACGCAGACCGTGGAGTCAGCTTCAGCGCACTGTTCAAACAGCGTCAGAGGCCCGCTCAAGCAGCGCCCGCACCAGCGATGTCGCGCCCCGGCCGTGCACCCTCAGCAGCTCGCCACCTGGTCCTACTGCGGCCTCCAGCGCCGCGACAGCCGCATGTTTCGCGTGGCTGGTTTGCACCACGACAACGTCGCAGCTGTGGGCCATGGCTTCGAGTCGATCGCTGTTGACGAGGTCGTGCGCGAGCGTGATGTTGACACTCGGCCACTGCTCCTCAATCCACAGACGCGCTCGCCTCGCCGCAGACTCTGCCAATGAGTAGATGCCGATGCGGCGGAATGGACGCTGTCGACGGCGGCTATCGCCGTCCTCGATGTCAAGCGGCGGCACAGGGAAGTCCAGTTCCGCTTCGACGAACAGTTTGTTCAGCAGCGTCGCCTGAGTCGCCGTCAGCCACTCAAGCCACAGCACGGCGGTTCCGTGCGCTGCTGCCAACAGCTTCTGCCGCGGCTGTTCGTCGGGCACGGCCGAAAAGAGCAGGATGTCCAACATCTCGATCAGCCAGTCGGCTTCGCGGCTCCCGAGGCCCGACAGCGTCCTATGCAGCGACTCCGTCACATCGCCAAACTCGCTTGTCGAACATCCTGCACTCAGAATCTCCTCCGCTAGGCGAAGCCCAACCCGCCGTTCACTGCGCCCCCCGTCTGCTTCGAGAATCACATCCAGAACGGTGACGGCCAGATCCACATCTCTAGGCTGAAGGCCGTCCGAACCGCAGAGCCACTCGACCAAGGTCGGAAGCCCGTTGCGGGTCCGGCCCCGCTGTTCGCCGGCCAGTGCATCCACCAGTGCCAAGGCCATCTCGTCGGCTCGGTCGCCGTCCAGAACAGTCGCGCGATCCCAGCCAGCGGCCCATTCGCGCAGCACATCAGGCCGATCAGGCCAGTCGCCGGTCAGCCAGTCGTGCCAATCGCGTGGTACCTGCTGGCCGTCGTTCGTCGCCACCAACTGGTCGTACCGGTGTCGCGCTACGGCTTGGCTGAGCAGATGCCGCCGAGCTGCGTCGTCCATTCCGTCCACCAGTGCGACCGCGCGTGCCGCGGACCTGGTATCTCCGAGTTCGGATGCGGCGAGCAGCACCGGCACCCCATCCGCTTCGCTCAGCGGCAGTCCCTCAGCAACAGCCAGCACCGCATCGAATTCACCCCGCTGGCAAAGATCCGCAATCGTCGCTTGCACCGGTGCGGGCATGTCGCTGCGAAGGCCATCCAGCACGGCGGCAACCACGGGATCGGCGGACCACCCGGCCTCCAGCGCGGCATGCACCGCATGCCGCGGCGCTGATGCCAATGACTCTGACAGTGCCAAGCAACGCGCGGCGGAGACGGAGCCGACTTGGCTCGGGTGCGAGACAAGCCTTGGCCAAACGCTCTCGACATGGACAGCGACTTCGCGCCAGGCCACCTCCGCCGCACTACCGGCGCCCAGCATCGGGGTGATGAACAGCGCATCTGCGGCAGTCGCCAAGTGACCTGTGACCGCAGGCGGCCGACGAAATGCTGCGATGTCAGCCAACTCCGGATCGTCGCGCATCTCTTGTGGGGAACCAAGCGTGCCAATGAACTGGACCCGCAAGAACTTCACGTTGGTAGCTGAGAGCAGGCCCCGCGACCGGATCTCGTCGACTGCGGCCTGAGCAGCGACCCGGTCGCGTGCGCCCAGCGCCGCATAGAAGTCTCGCAAGACCCGTCCCACAGGACGCGGCACATCCATCCCACGCTCGGGCGCGGACTGCCACACGCCGAGCAGCGAACGAACATTGGCCCGAGCGTCGCCGCGCCATGCCTTCGCCACGTCAATTCTCAACAGCACGCCATCTGCTGCGACGCGGAGTGCCGCGGCGTCTACGGCATCGTCGCTCGCCTCAACCCGGCGGGCCCGAGCGCCAACTGGCGGCGCTAGCCACGCTTCCACTTCTTCGACCAACAGGCGGCCCTCACGCTGGTCGGGAGCGAATCCGTACCATCGGGTCATTCCACCAGCGACCGCGGGCAGCAATGTCCGCGCCCGCGTGGCCCACCGCGCTCCGAGGCTGCTTACCAGATCAGCCCACTCACCGGATAGTTCACCCAGGTTCACCTGGTTGTGCGGCCCGTAGAACGCCTTGACATCGTCAGCCAGGTCGCTCAAGTCCATTCCGGCTCACCCCAGCGCTGCTGGTAGGCGGCGCGTGCTCGGGCGACAGCATCGGGATCACGGTTGAACTGCACGGCCTCCTCAAGCCGTCGCAAGCCGTTGTAGGTGAGGTTCATTGAACCGCTCAGCAGAACCTCGTCCGTCAGTATCCCCTTCTCATGCAACTCAGCCGACTCGCAGACTCGCAGTCGGCGCTCGGCACCAATGCTCGTCGCCCGGCGGCGTAGCTGCTCTACAAACGTCGAGTTGTGCATGTCAGGCCGACAAGCCACCACGACCCCGCCACCACGGGCCATTTGGAGTTCGAGCACCTCACCCAGTCGCAGCCATCTCTTGGCCAGCGTCGGCACCAGTCCTCGGAAGCGTCCAGAGCGGTTGTCAAGCAATCGGACATCAGAAATCCATGGCGTCACGATCCACAGGGGCTGGCTGGGCGCCAGCAGTTCAGCCACGAACAGGCTTGCAAGCGCATCCGCCAGTTCGTCGCGCGACGCAAACGCAGCGGTCCGCAATCCCCGAACGGTCATTGCTGGGCCTCTCGCAGATCCGCCTGCAGCCGCACCCCGGCCGCCGACCGCTCAACGCCCACGACACGCGGGTAGAACTCAAGTACTCCGACAACTGTCGGCTCCGCCATCAGGTCCCTGACCGCCTGCGCCGCCTCCCGATCGTCGGCGCAGTTGACTGCTGCTGTGCCGAGTCGAAGCAAGTGACCGTCCAACAGTTCCCGCCAAGACTCTCTGCCGAAGTCGACCATCGGCGGTGCTTCCAAGACGGAGTGCTCTACGAGCAGTCGCTCGGTCGCGGGCAGATCGGTGTACGGGCTGTATGCCGCCAGGCTCGCGGATCGAAGCCGCCCGCTGCGCGGCCATAGCAAGCCCGTCAACTGACCGACAGCCCAGTCCTCGCCCTCGACGCTTCCGTTGGCAATAGCGCCCAGCATCGACCGAATGTCATCCTGCTGGGCGGCCACATATGCGAACACCCGCAGTTCAACCTCAATCCCGAGATCGGCTTCGAGGCGGTCCCACCGATCCAGAAGACTGCGGCACAGCCGCTCTACCCCATCGTCGCTGCCGGGACGCAATAGCCGCGTAGCCAGCGCACCAAGTGTCGACTGGTCAACGTCGATGCCGTGCGCGAAGAGCGTCGACCGCAGCCCTGCCCACGCTGCCGTCGCCTCCCGGAGACTGTCGGCGGACCGCACGCCGAGCATCTCCTCGCGATGCTCGCCCTCGTCCCGCTGCGACAGGAAGAGGCGCAGATTCGAATCCACGCGCTCACCCTCGCATGGCCCCAAGACACCCGACACGAGCGCCCAGAAACTACGCGGGTCCTCGCTTATGCGGTCGACTACCGCTTCGATGACTCCGGTGCCGCCAGGCTGGTCCTCGCTGATGGTGATCTCGGCTATCGGCTCGCCGTCGTGCCCTGCTTCGACATCCAGATCAGGCCGCAGATCGTCCATATCGAGATCTGGGCACGTTGCCTGCATCGCCTCGATCAGCCCGGCGACTACCGTGGAAGCGAATCGGCCCTGCACCCATGCCAGTGCGGTCGCAGGCACCGGTTCGCGCAACGTCGCGAGGTGTTGGCACAGACACTCCAGCACTTGCCCATCGTCGAGGGCCGATTCCACATCAGCAACGAGGCGCCGCACCTTGTCGACATCGTCTGCGACTTCGCCCAACCCGCTGGCGGCAGCTTCCTCATCGGAATCCGACAACTCTGGGACATGCACCGCGCTGAACACCGACTGCGCCGCTTCAACCATCGATGATCGGAGATGTTCGGCGCGTAACTGCCGAACCCCGGACGGCGTGTCGCCCGCGCTCTCCGTGACCGCTGCCGACACCGCCAACTGCGCCAGCCACTTTCGCAAGAAGACTGACGGCACCCCTGCGACGACGACCGGGTCAGTACACAACGCATGCTCGAAATACGCAGTGCGCAGCGCTCGCTCAAGAGCAGGGTCGCCCCCGTGCGGTACCTCCGTCGGCAGCCGAAGCCGTAGTCGTACGCCATCCACCTCCATGACGAAGCCGACCGCGGCTTCGTCGCCGCTGACGGTGACGGCGTGCCTCGTGGGGGCGGTCTGGGTCGCGTCTCGTCGCTCGACTTCGAACGTGCAGCCATACCGCCAGACCGTCAGCGGCGCGCGCCCACGGTGGGTGAATGCCTCCATCTGCACGACGTGCCGTGCCCACGGGTCCCCGTGCGGCATATCGATGAGGGCCGGACTGCGTCGGGGCTGGAACGCGACCTTCCAGTCCCAGCGTCCGTAGGCAGTGTCAGGTGTGCGACCCTCCGGCGTCTCCAAAGTGATCGCTCGCGGCTGCACGATCACATGTTTGACGCCCGGCGCTTGATCCATGTCGAGCCAGTCCTCGCAGAAGTCTTCGACCCGCAGCGACGGTGCGGATGGCGAAGGGGGCTTCAGCCACAGACGCTGGCGGCGGCCTCGCAAGGCGTACCGGTAGCTCACACGGCCCGGTGCATGCTCGCGCATCGCTTGCGCGATCGGCACGGTGTCCACATCGTGGGTCTGTCCGTCTTGGTCACAACGCAGCACCCGCACTTCCGGCGTCTGAAGCTTCGAGAACAGCGCTTGCGGCAGGAAGTCGTTCATCGGGTCACGCCACAAGTAACCGCGCGAGTCGCCAGTCGGGTGGCGCACTGCTTGGAGCCGCCTGATGATCGTTGGCAGCACTGTGGTCACGATCGCGCGGGGGTGATCCCACAGCACCGCTTGTATCTCTCCATCGTCCAACCGCAGGGCGCGACCCAGTTCCTTGCCCATCCGCTCAATCCGATCAGGTCTCAAAAGATCGCGTGCCTCGCGCAGGACTCGCTCTGCCCGCTCAGCCTGAGCATCAGTGGGTCGCTTCTCCAGCAGCTTTCTGACCGCCACGTCCCCGCATCTCAGCGACAGGTAGTCCAGCAGCCACCAAGTGGCCTGCATCTTGAGGATCACCCGATTTCGCAGCGGCAGATGCACCGGCCGCAGCCGAGGGTCGAACAGCGCTTCGTAGGACTCGAAGGCCAGACGGTCTCTCCCGTAGTCAGACAGCACCACCGCCGTCCAGGGACGCATCGACGGCTCACGCCCGGCCCGTCCTCGACGTTGCAAGAACTGCGCACTGTCGCGAGGCGCTTTGTGCTGAATCACTGCGCCAACCTTGGGATCGTCAAAGCCGACTTCGAGCGACGCTGTGGCCACCACGACATCACTCTCGTCGTCGACGCCGGCGTCCTGCGAACTGGTCCGCCCTACTCGAACCGGTGATTGGAGCGTCTCGAGTTTCTCAGCCGCCGACCACATCTGGCCTGCGTCGTACCTGCCGCCGTCGGCGCCCTCGCTCGACCGCAGAAGTGCCAAGCTGCGGCGGGGCTTGCGATCTATGCCGTTTGCGGCCCAGCCTTCGGCATCGGAGAGCTGCGAATGCAGACGATTGACCACATCGAGATGGTCGGTGAAGACGAAGATGCGCGTGCCGAATGCGCCACCGCTCGGCTGGCCGGGCGAGCGGTCGAGCATCCGTCGCAGCAGCATCGTGAACTGAATCGTCGTGGACAGCAGCGCGGTCTGCGATGCGGGGTCGCCTCGCAGCGCCAGCAGGTATTCGCGCCCCGCTTCCTGCATCTGGTCCTCGCTTGGGCGCACGAGGCGGACGTTGCCTGTCTCGGCGCCGATGAGCTCGGAGAAGAAGCCGACGGGGTCGGCCAGTGTCGCGGACAGGCCCACGACATGACTCGGCGATTCCATCGCCGCAAGCCACCGTCGGATCAGGTGTCCGACTTGGGCGCCGTGGGTACCGGAGTAGGTGTGTATCTCGTCGAGCAGCACGAAGTCGGGCGAGCGGCGTCCATCGCCCACGAACAGCTTGCGACGACGGGTGTCGCCGAGGTTTCGGTTGGCCATCTCCGTGGTCGTGAACAGGATTTCGGGAGGCCGTGACTGAAGTTCGTCGCGAGTGAACACCAGCCGCGTCAGGTCGCGGGAGCACTTCACACAGCGCAGCAAGTGGCCCTTTCGGTCCGACTCCGGCCACGTCAAGTCGCCGTCGCAGCCGTCTTGGAGGCACTTCAGGAAAGGCGCCACCAGCATTCCGTCGCGACTGCGCCACGGTCGTCGACGGTCGTGCTGGACATCGCCTCGGTCGACGGGCGTTGCTCCGTAGAGCACGCCGACGCGTATTCGCTTCGCGTCTGCGTCATCGAGCGCATCGACGGCTTCCAAGCACGCTCGCAGCTGATCTCGCAGTAACTCCACGCGGGGGTAGATGGCAACGATGCGCGGAACGGCAGCGGGCAGGGGATTGGCGACCACATGCGCCAACGCCGGTGCATAGAAGGCCAAGGTCTTGCCCGCGCCGGTCCCTGCTGTTATGCACGTTCCCCCGCGTCGCCCGGCGCGCTGCAAGAGCGCCTCGGTCGCCTCCAGCTGAAACACCGACGCGCTGCGTGTGCCCAAGATCGCCCGGATCGCTCGCTCGTGCTCGGGACGCCAAGCATCTGCAAGCCGCTCGGCCAGTCGGCCCACAGCACTGTCCGCATCGATCTCCCGTCTGGGCACCGACCGGGCGCGCGACACGAAGCGCATGTCCGACACGAGGCTGGGCGCGCTTCGCCAGTCGCGTCCGTGAAACCACTGCCGCAAACTGCCGGCCAAGCGCACGGTCTCCGCCATTCGCGTCCGGTACCGCGGATGGGCCATCCCGTGCCCGAACACCAGGCCAGCGTCTTCCAAATCCTCCAGCAGTTCATCGGGGTCGACGGATGGATCGAGTTTCTCCAGCAAGTTGAGCAGTTCGTCTTCTGCAAACGAACCGTTCGCAACGCCCCACGACAGCAACGGCAACTCGCTGGCTTCCAGTTCGCTGAGAACGCCCAGCAGACGATCGCGGGTCATCATCTGCGCCGAACGACGAACTCGCCCAGCACGCCTGCCTCTCGTAACGCTTTCAGCAACTCCTCCGTCATGTCTTCCAAAGAAAAGCCTGCGTCGCGATCTGCCTGTTCAAGTACCTGCTGCACCTCGAGTGGCAGCTCAGCCTGGCTTCGTTGCAGTTCGTTAACCAACGCTCGCAATTCGTCGCCAAGTTCCCATACTTTGGCCGCACACGCTCCGAGACCTTCGACTCCGAGCGTCCTCTGAATTGCGTCGACATCGCGTATCGGGTTCTTCTCGATAGCGAGACGAAGGTGGGACGCGATTTTTCTCGCTCGAGCCACCTTGGCGGGAGGTCCGACCATAGACCGCATGCCCTCGTCATCGGCAATGCGCGACAAGTCGTCAAACGATGCCCGCCACCTCGAATGCGCCCACCTTGCAAGGCCATCTTCCATTCGCCCTGTCACGTCGCGCAGTGTCGCTGCCGCCTGCTGCTGCACCGCTGCAGCGCTGTACTGAGTGAGCGCCGATCTGAAGCCGCCTACGGTCTTGCGCAGGCGCGCTTCGTCCAACTTGGGCCGTTCTGTGGGGTCGAGAGTGCCCTGCAGGCCGACAATCTGCTCGAGGAACGCGGTCCTTGCGCACAGGTCCCTCAATAGCGCTGTCGCCCCCTGCTGCAGATCCTGAGACTGATCGTCACGCTGCGATGTCTCTAGACGCAGCTTCAGCGAACTCGCCCGCTCATAGAAGTTCATTGCACGACTCGTTGGGCTGCGTCGAGCAACTTGGACAACTCTTGTTCGATGCTCGACACTGTCAGGGACAACTGGTCAGCCGCATTAGTATTGGGTGCCCGTGCATCCAAATCCGCCTCGATGGCGTTCATCATAGCTGTCGCCTGCTTCACGAATTCGCTGGCCGCAGCCACCTTCCTTGGCGTTGCGCCCGAGAGCAACTGGATCCGCTGAGTAAGGGCGTATTCGCGACTCTCTGCGTCGGCGACATCTCGAAGCGTGCTCAACGTGCCGGTCGGCAGATTGCCGGAAGCTGTCTCGATATCTGTCATCGAGCCAAGTCCGCTGAACCGACCAGCACGTATCGCCGCCTCCGCCAACTCTTTGATTCGATCAACCTGATGGTCAAGCGATTGGTCGCTCTCCAACAGCGGGGCAGCGGCCCTCACGTGGTCGCACAGGAAGGTCCACTCCTTCTCGATCGCTCGATCGACTGTGCGAAGAAAGCGATCCGTAGAGGCGTCTGCAGAGGACAGATCGCCGCTGTTCAATCGTGCCAGAACCTCATCAACGTACGGCAGCATGCGGTCCGTACGCAATGCTCGAATGCCGCCAGTTCTGCCACGAGACTCGCCGAGATGAGTTTCGACTTTCCGGCGCATCCGTGAATATACTTCCTCAGCCTGGTCGACAGCACTCTGCCACTCAGTCGAATTCGGAGCACTCAAACCTGTGTCAGGCTTGCGGAACATATGGCTCAGATAGTCATGAGATTGTTGGGTGCCCTCGCAATCGTCACACACCAAGGAAGCAATCAGCAGGCCCTCGACAGCCGTGGGCACCTCAGTTGACGCTATCTGACTCAGAGCAGACGCAACGTCACGCGTCCATTCTTCCAGATACCGTGCCAACGCACGGCGATGCTGATCGTCATCCGGATCGTCTGACTGAGCTTTGGCTTGATGAACAATCAAGCCAGCCAATGCCACTGCCGTTTCCGTGTCGCGCTGCACACGAATGATCGCGTCTGCTGGGTCTGCTTGGCTCCTCTGTGTGCCTTCGATATAAATGTGCGAGTCACGCTTGAAATATTCGTCGAGCAAATCGCTGCCAAGGTTGAACGGAGATTCACTCATATCAAGCGCTTCGGCTACGGCGCGGTGAATGAGCGTCTTCAAGAAATTTGTAACCGGCAGTGTCAGGTCATGTCCTTGCCCAACCCATGACTGCAATTGGTCAAACGCGCGCAGTTGATCAGGCTTCAGTCGGGTCCGAATGTCGACGATTTCAGATATCGCTGCCCGCGGGGACGTTCTGTCCTGCCGAGTTTCATTGCGATCAACCGGTGTACGCCTCTTGTCGACCTCGGCCGTGTGTCTTCCCAATGGCCTGAGGCCGAAGACAGTTGACGTCGATCCCGCGATTTTCTCGCGATCTTCTGACCAATACCTCAGCAACGTATCCAGACGCTCCCATTCGCTGCCATGCTCACGCTGCAACTTATGCACGACTTCCGGACGCACCGGCGTGCTGGAGCTATTGAAATCGCCCATGAGTTCACGCGACGGAAAGGACGCCGACTCGAGTTCTGCCTTGCTCAGTGGGAGAAACTTCTCAATGATTGCCTTCACCACTTGGCGCGGGTCAAATCGCTGTGGTGACAGACTACTGATCATTCTGTCGATAGCAGTCCTGTTAAGAGGGTAGAGACCATAGCCTTCGTTGCTTGCGCCAAAGGACTCATGGCATGTGTCGTGGTGACCGCAGGCGTCGCAGGCATTTGCTGGCCAAGTGCCATTTGTGCGTCCACCCCATTCACGCTCCATTTGCTGCGGGTCCAAGCGACAGGCATTGAGATATCGCCCGAGGAATGACAGGGCCTCTTCCAAGTCGACTCCATCGGTTCCATAGGTGGAATCCAACCAGTACGCGTCGCTGCATCGCGTGCGCACGGTGTCAAGACTGTCGAAGTGTCCCCTCGTGATTGCGAAGAGAACTCTCAGGCGGCACAGGTCTCCGTCGGGCGAGGACGCCGGTTCCACGATCGCGTCGAGGAACTCGCGTTCGACGCCATGCAGCACAGTCAGATCCTCAACGAATAGCACCAACTCTCTGTCCTGATCGCGTAGTTCACGACGGATATCGCGAAACACAGCAATCAAGTCGACGCTGTTTGACAGAAACACACGCTTGACGGCCCGCGGCAGGGCATCGTTGATGATCTCCAGCGCCGCTCGGCGCAACTCGGGGAGGTTGCCGAGGCCGAGCAGTGCCTTGCGCGCTCCGCGGCTTGCGTGACCGATGTCATCGAAGGTCAGCGGCAGGTCGCTTTCGAGGACGCGTGCGGCGTCGTCAAGACCGTCGTCGTCTCGCCGTCCGCTGCGTGCGAGGCCGATGAGTCGCGGGATCACGGCATCAGCGGACATCAAGCGGCGGCGTACCACCGGATCACGGAGCACATCGGGCAATTCTCTTCGGAGCTTCTCCCGCATCTCAGCGCTGCGACGGTCGGCATCGGACTGGAAGACCGGTTCCTCCGCGACAACAAGCGCGAGCTCGTCGAGCAGCCTCTGCCCGAGAGTCTCCTCATTCTCGGAGTGAGCGGGAGCAGACTCCAGTGCTTCACGTGCCGCATCGATCACGGGCCCGCTCATCCCTTCGAGCACCAACTCCACGACGCGCCGAATGCTCGTCCGGTTCTTTGCGAGATAGCGCGTCTCCCATCCCGGCGTGTCCCGCGTTTGCTCGTACACCCACCGCACGAGATGCGACTTGCCGGTGCCAGAACCGCCGACGACCGGGATGAGCAGATGGCCATCGGGGCCGATGGCACTGCGCAGCGCATCGGTCACCTCCTGCTCGTCAACGAGGACGCCGTCGGTGCCGTGCCCCAGTTCGAGTCGTCCGCGCTTGGCTCGCAGCGGATGATGGACGGCTCGGAAGTGGCCCGCTTCGAGCGAGGCGGCATCGCGCGGCGCCGACGCGAGCACGCCAGCATCAGACCAGCACACATAGTTGACGAAATCGCTCACTGCCCGCTCCCCACCCGGACATGCGAAGCGGTCGTGCCGTCGAACAGAGTCAGTCTCTCGGCGTCGGCATGATCGTCCAGTCTGATAAGGCCCTCGCGCTCGAGTCGCCTCACGGCATCGGTGGTGGCGGAACTGAGCCGCGCACCGCTGCCGTGCAGTTCCGTGTCCTCAAGCAGTTCAGCGCGGTGCGCGTTCACGAATGCTCTGAACTCACCTGTCTCAAGCACCGGCAGTTGCCAGCCCAGCGCACGAACGAAGGCGGGGCCAGGAAGCACCTTCGTCTCGGCAAAGACGTCAGGAAGCACGGCGCGCACAGCCGGGGTGGGATCCGGTATCAGGTCACCCGACGGCGACGGCCAGCAGAAGCCGAGCGAGCAGGCCCAGCGACGGAACGTCCGCCATCGGGTGTCGTTGGCGATAGGCCAGCCGCTAACACCGCCCACTTCCTCATCGTCAGCTGCGCTGCTGGCCTCATGTCGCCTGCCGAAATCGACAGTCTGCAATTCCGCAGCATTGCGCTTGCCTCCCTCGAATCCCGTCGGGGCATCTGCTGGAGCGAACTGCAGAAACCAGGCGAGCGCGTTCGTCAAGTCACGAGCGCCCTGCTGGCTGCCCCATGCGGCCGTGTTGGTCTCCGGTGCCAAAACGCGCCGGCGAATGAACGCGGCCATCGCCTGCGCACTCTCGCCCGCCGGTTTGCAGGCTTCGGGCGCCAAGCGAACGACGTTGTCTTCGACATCGACGAGGCCCAGTTCTCGTGCGCACGTCAAGTTCACCAGGACGTCGTTCTGGTGCTTGCCGTCTCTCGACAGGCCCGCGGGCGCCAAGACGTCAACCAAACGGTCACGTCGTTCGCGCCGCCCGCGGCATGCAGCCAAATAGCCGGTGATGATCACCAAGACACTGACGCGCAGTTCTGGGGGGTTCAACAGTGCCATGCGTTCGCCTCCTACAGCAGGCGCTCTATCTCTCGAACCGACCGTGCACCGTCGCACTCGTGGAGTCGCAGACCGGTCTGCCCGGCCCAGGCACCCGTGCGGCCGAGTACGACATAGAGACCTGACTGCGAGCTTCCGTCCAGCCACGAGCCGGGCACGACGTCGCTGTCGGATAGCAGCAGCGTCGGCACGCCCACTTCAAACAGTGGATCAAAATCGTCGTCGGTGCTGAGGGCCACAGGCCAGTTCGCCCGCGGGCCCCGCAAGCAGGTGTCAGCCAACTCGTCGGCGCGGCGGGCCGGAACGACCGCCAGCCCGATGCCTCCAGCACTGAGCAGACCGCCCACAATCCGCTTCAGCCTGCGCCGCGATGCAATCTCCGCCGGCTCGGCGCACACGATCACGCGTGGGCCGAAGCGGCCAGTCGATGCCAGATCTCTCAGACTCGAAGCCGGACACTCGACGCGGACCGCTGCCGCCGTGGGCGACGGCACCGCCGTCGGTCGACGCTCGAGGCGGCGACAGAACGGGCACCTGCCACATTTCCATTGGCAGGTGGTCGCCAGTTCTCTCGGCGCTTCGATGGTGTAGTTCTCGGCGACCAATTCGCCCACGCAGTGCTTGCCCGAGAGCGCCCTTGCCAATCGGTCCCATCCATCGCGCCCTACCGACAGACGCTCCTGCCGAAACGCTTCTGCCTCGTCGTTCCAGAACTCGTCAGTCTGATGTCCGCCACGCAGCAGTCGAACCGATAGCCATCCGCGGTCGTTGTCGGCTTCGTCGTCGCGGCCGGTGGCATCGCTGGCACCAAATTCCCAGGACAACGCGCCGGTTCGCACCATCATGCTCACTGCCGCGAGGTTCCACGATTCGTTGTAGTCACTGTGACGTTTCACGTTGCCGGCCACAGCAGTGGTCGGCAGGCGCAGCGTGTTGTCGTCTCCCCAGTCCGCCGCAGCCGCCATCGCGTCCCATCTCAGGCGCGCATTCTCGACCGTCAGGACGTTCGGCGAAGCCATGCGGGCACCCACGTCGCGATCAGCCCCTGTGGGCAGCACCAGCGACACCACCGGGCGCCCGTCGCGCCCGCCGCGCCCCACTTCTTGGTAGTAGCGGTCCAGCGTTTCCGGCATGCACGCATGCACCACGGTGCGGATGTCGGGAATGTCGATGCCCAAGCCGAATGCCGAGGTGGCGAACACCACATCGACAGACGCTGGTGCATTCGGGTTATCGCGCAGCGCTTGCAATACGCGCTCGCGTTGCGACGACGACGACGCTCCGTCCACGACGGCCAGTCGCCGAAAGCCGTGCTGGCGGCTCAACTGCTCAAGACCGCGCGGCGTCAGCGTGCCCGGACGCGCGGCACGATCGTCCCGCAGGGTGGTGTAGACGATTGCGGGACGCGGGAGATGCCGCAGCGCCTCCAGCAAGCGGTTGTCTCGCACCCCAGCCGCGGCTGTCGGCGCCACCCAGTAGACCGGCTCGGGCCGCACAACGGGCGCGGCTACCTGCAGAAACGGGCCAGGCCGCCCGAACAGCGATACCAGCACGTGCAGCGTCGACTCGGTGATCGTTGCGCTTGCCAGCACGGTGCGCGGCGGCGGATGGCCCTGACCTCGAGCCTCTTTCAACAGTCGGTCTCGCAGGCCTGCGAGCAGTTGGAAATGCGGGCGGAAGTCGTCCCCCCACGAGGCCACGATGTGCGCTTCGTCCACGGCCAGCAGCGCAAGCCGACCGCCTCCTGCCAAGGCGATGAGCGCATCGGCGAGCGATGTCACCAGTGCCTCGGGATTCGTGAACAGGATCGGCTGCTGACCGTTGCGTAGCCGTTCCCGGAAGGCTCGCTTGTGTTCAGGGAACAGTCCGCCGTGATACGCCGTAGGCGGGGCAGCAGGGTGCTGCTGCGCGTAGCGACGCTCTTGGTCGAGTGCGAGCGCCACCGTCGGCACCACGACCGCTGAAGTCTGGCCGTGCTCCGCAGCATGGACCGCCGGCGCCAACAATGCCAAGGTCTTGCCACCCCCCGTGGGAAGGTTCACGACCAAGGTGCTGCCGGGAGGCGTAACCAGGGCACTGCGCACCGCGGCCCGCTGTCCGGGAGATCGGTACTCCACGAACTCGGTGTCGAGCGTCTGCAGGAACGGATCGCCACGAACCGACGCCTCGGGTCGGACCGGTGCCGCGTTGGAGACTTCATGGTCGACAGGGTGCTGGGATGCTCCTTCCAGCCATACCGGCGACCACGGTTCGGCCCAGATGCGAGTGGCTGCACCACGCTGCGGTGGTGACGCGCTCAGTCCGAAGGCCGACCAGTCAAACTCTCGCCCGAACATCGCTCCGTGAGGAACGTCCAGCCATGCACGCGTGATCGGTGAACCGTTGAGTGCTTCTGGCGAATCGTCAAGTTGCACCGCTCGGCTCACGTCGTCGCAACGCAGGACCTGACGGAGAAGTACGGCCACGTCTCCAGCACCTGCCCGGCCAGACTCCACATCGGCAAGCGCGCTCGTCAGTCGGTCAACGGGCGCAATGCCGCGCTGACCTGACCACCCGTCGAGCACTTCCTGTGCCGCAGTGACGCTATGCATTGGCAGTTCGCATCCTCGCTGGATCGCCGCAGAGAATCGCGCCACAACCCAATACCTCCCAGGCAACGTCCAGCTGTCCGGGTACCGCTGCGGCGAGACGCTCAAAGCCGATCTGCTGGCTGATATCACCGCGATTTCCTGCATCGTTCCTTGCGCGCAGCGTCTCTAGCTGGCCTTCAATCGCCTCCGACAAGGCGCCAGCAGCCTCCATGGGTGCCTCGTCGAAGCACTGGCGTCGCGCCAGCACAGTTCTCGCATGGCCGAGTGCCCGCGAACACAGCGCTCGCCAATCCAGATGTGCTGTCAGATCCGCAAACTGATCGGTGCCCGCCATTAGATTGCGATCGCCTCGTCGCTGGCTGAACGGACGCGTCCCCTCTGCAGCTGTCACCTCCGTGCCGTCGCGCCGCACTGTCACGCTCTCCACGACGGGCGGCATCGCATTCTCAATGGCTGCTGTCAGCCAGTCCGCCAATCCGTTCTGAGTCGCTACGCCGTGCAGTCGGGCATTCTCGCCGACCCGAACGAGGAAATCAGTCCTGAACAGTGGCTCGGGCGGCCACACCCCTGCCACGGGTCGCCAGAATGCGAAGGCAACGCCGCGATCGGTGGCCTGCAGATGTTCCGCGACGGCATCGAAGAGACCGTGCCCGGCCCGCACTATTGGGCGGCGATGCCGCACAGCGGCCGTCCGCGTCAACGCCAGTTCTTCGTCGAGCCACGGTGCCACCTTCTGCTCCAAACTGAAGGGCACCTGCAGCCGTGGCTTGCGGGCGATCCGCATCGTGCCCTCATGGGGCTCGGTCAGTCGGGCTCCGACACCCTCCAGCCATGTCTTCAGCGCAGATGCCAAGGTGCGATCCGTATCCGCGTATCGGACGCGCTTATTCAGATCGTCATGCTGGCTCCCGACAGAATCGAGCGAGTCGTGCGCAACGATGCGCCGCGCCTCCTCCGCCAACTCTTCCTTCTGTCCTGGCAGATCGGCAGTCAGTGCACCGGCACCATCACGCAGTACTCGCCGCAGCATTGCCGCTTCCATGTCCGCCAGCGCGTACTGCAGTGATGAAACCGAAGCGTCAAAGACTCCGCATGCCTCACGCAAGTACGCAAGCCAATTGCGGGCCAGAGGCTGCTCGCCATACATGACTACGGCCGACTCCACTGGCAGGTCATTGTCAGTAACGAATCGATCTGCTCGACCGATGCGCTGTTCTACCCGGAAGGCCTCCCATGGCAGGTCTAGATGGACGATGACGCTCGCAGTTTGCAGATTGATTCCTTCCTCGGCGCTGGCGTCAGACACCAGCACGCGGCACTCGGCCTGCGACCGCCACCGCTCCACAGCGTCGAATTGCTCGGAACGGGAATGGTGATCAAGATGGGTTGCGACGCGGTGCTCCCCACGTCGGCGAACGAGAGCGTCGGCAACGGCTTCGGCTACTGCCGAGAATGCGGAAATCACCACTACCTTGCCGCGATCTTTCGTGATCGCCATGCGGTCCAACGCCATTACCAAGCGATCGGTCACTGAAGATGCGTATGCTCGGAGCTCTCGCCGCCAATGATCGCCGCGAGAGGAGAGCCACGCAGCGACCAGCAAGTCTGATGGATCTCCCGTGCCCGTCCAAGTCGATTCAGTGAGCGACAACAGCGCCGTCGGGTGTGAACCACACATTGCAGCCATGCGAGCGAACGCAGCGGCAGCCTGAGCTTCGTCAAGCACACCGGTCTCAAGCTGTTCCGCCAGATGCATCCGAAATGCATCAGCCAGATTGCGGCGCAACCGGTCGGTCTCGTCCGCCACCTCCACGACGAAGGACTCTGCACACCAACGTCCGCGTACATCAAAGTGAGCACCGATTCTGCGTGAGCGCCGCGTGCGCAGCAGACGGTGGTGCAGGCGGTAAGTCCGCGACAGATAGTGGCGCAATCTTCTCACTGCATCGGGGCGCTCGTCGTCTGAACACCGGACGGCATGTTTCGCACGAGACTGCAGCGCGTCATCGTGCGGAAACGTCTGCGCCAATTGGTCGGCATACAGCGAGACATCAAACCTGTCCAGGTCATCGGTCAATGCCTCATGAATCAGGGCCACTTGGTCTCGGATGCGCACACGATCGACGAACGATTCGACATCGTCGCGCGGGTAGTTCTCGGGGTCCAGCAGATTCAGTAAGTCAAGAAACGCGACTTCGTTGGATCTCACCGGCGTCGCGGACAAGAGCAACACAGACGCTGCGTAATGGGCCAACTCTCCGAGTCGGCGTAACGTCTCCGTCGAGCGGTGGGCAAGAAGGGTTAGGCGATGTGCCTCGTCAACGACAAGCATGTCAACACCACCGTCCGGCCAAGCGTCCCATTCATCATGAGAACAAATGACCACGGTGTCACCCAAAGCAGCGTCGAGATGGAATTTGTGACGCAGTTCGTGTGCCCATTGTTCGCCCAAGTGCTCAGGTACAAGTACCAACACATCCCGCGAAGAGTTCCCATTGATGCTGCGCGCTATCAATGCCCCCGCTTCAATTGTCTTGCCAAGGCCGACTTCATCCGCGAGCAGATAGCGACGCAACGAGTCCGCGACGACCGTACGCACAACCGTCATTTGATGATCGTGCAGTTCAGCAGAGGCCAAGAACAGACTCTCGACCCCGCGCGCCGCTGAGGCTTGACGATGCCACTGCTCGATCAAATCCTTCCGCGACCTGTAGATGACCGGATTGTCACCGCCAAGAACCGCTAGGCACTCGAACGGGTCTTCAACTGGCTGTTGCCAACGGATTTCAAAATCGCTTGCCGAGAGTAGTGCACCCTCTTGCTTCGGAAAGCTAATGGCGTATCGTCCCACTTTGTCGGAATTGTGACTGGCAATCCGTCCAATCTTCCAGTGGGTTCCGTTGAAGACATAGGCACGTGTATGCGGCATCAGTGTAGCCGGGGCGATGTCAGTTATGGCAAACGACTCAGTAACATATGGATTCTGTGCGGGTCCCTTGAAGAACTGCACTCGCGCAGATGCAGAGTCAAGTGAGACCAGTCTTCCGATCCCATATGGAGAACCGGTATCAACCAGCGAACCAACGCTCAACTGCTCAATCGTACTAATCATAGGAACCCTGAGCCTCGCTTCGTCTTCTCGACATGAACTGCCATTTGATTCTCAGTTCAGGTCAGATCGCCTATCGCCAGCTGTCCTTGATTGCTGAACATGCCCTCACACTGAGTGAGCAAGTAGCGGCTCAACAGTTGTATGTCCCGTGAGGTGTTCTGAATGTCGTTCCAATTGCGCTCGACATCTGAGGCGAAGTGCCAGGTTCCGTGTGTCCATCGACAACAGTCGCGCAGAACTTCAAGCCCATCCAGAAACAACTCTTTGCTCGGTTCCTCACCCAGTTCAATATCTGGCTCAGCTAAGGCATCCATTACATAGCCCATACTTACAATTCCGGCGCCGTGCATCAGACGCGATTTGCGTGGAGACAAGCCCCATGCCTCGGAGAAGACTTCGCGCACTGCCGACCAGTAATTTCGCAACAACTCCAACATACGCTCGACATCGCCTCCTGCGCTCTCCGAGTAGCGGTAATGATAGAGGCAACCATCAGTCAGGCTGTTCTCGAGCATGCGCAAGATCGAGTTGTCCTTGACCACACCGCTTGGGGTGGTGGGGGTGCGGACCATGCCGAAGAAAGGTGAGTCTTCATCAAGATTGAGTCGCTCAAGCAGCAGGCAAGGGAACTTCTTGCGCAACAGCAATGGAGGCAACGAACCTGACGTTGACGGTAACAACTCGTAGATGAGACCCTTTGGAAGCGGCTTGGTGGAGTTGACAAGAATAAATTGTGCTCGCTGCTGCCCTTCATCATCTGTGACGAATGCCGTCACACAGACAGGAAACGCGTCAACGTTGGCTTCCCGCATCGCCGCCCAGCGTTGTTGACCGTCCACAATCCAGCCGGGCTTTTCTTCGTCAGACTGCGAATCGTCCACAGGAATAACTAGATGACCTGCTCGTGCCGTCGAGTTTACCGCCGAGGAATCTCCATCTGGCTCGAACCGCACTCGCTGATCGAATGCCACTACTATGGCATTGGGAATCATGGGTTCCTCAGATTCGATATAGCTGCGGATCGCATTCACATGCGCCAAGATTTCCGGCCGTTGATAGCCATCAAGTACACCGTCCTCGCGTCGGACGCGAGAAACCGTGGTAAACCGGGGCAGTTGCTTACCATCAATCGCGAACATGTACAGACGGCTCTGCGGACCCTGCTGCACTTCTAGCGCGGGCAAGTACAGAACCTCTCCGCAGGCTGGCATATTCATCGACGCCATCAGTTTAGCCGCTCCCAGGAATGCGCCAACTCACGCGTCATGCGCTGCTCGAACACATAGAGATTGTGGAATCCGCGTCGTCTATTGCGTTCAGCCCCTCGAAAGAGCACGACTTCGACGCCAATATCACGGCACACATCACAGCCACAACGATCCCAAGGCCTTGATTCCAGCGTATCTGTGTATTGCTGCGTCCGATCTTTCTTGTCGCCTAACAGCGCGGAGTATTCTGTCACTGCATCAATGGCCGCCGACAGAGAACTATGACCCGCCGCATAATCTCGAATCCCTGCAAGGCAGTTGCGTTCAAGTCGCCTTGCATGGCGCTGGTCTACTTTACCGGCGTTCACCAACCGTCGCAGACGCGTGTTCCCGTCGACTTGTGGTACCCGGATGGCAACATGTGAGCTATCAAGTGTGTAGTAGTTATCTCGCTCGTCCATAAATGCCTGCACGAATGGCGAGGTGCTATCGAAGCTTGTTACACCACATCTCGCGAATTGTCGCATATGACTAGGTCGTGTAATACCCAATAGATGTAGGTGAGTGTCGCTGCGAGTTTCCTCTTTCGCCGCGCACAGGATCGAGGTGATCGCAGGCGTCTTCAGTGGCACCATGCCGCCCATTGCGATGCGGCGATATCCGATGCTCTGAAGCTGCCTTACCGACGCCGCATATGAACGCGGGCTCCATCCGTGCGCCACTCCGATTGGCTCGAAATCGCACTGGTTCTTCCGGTGATGTCGTAGAAACTCGGCAGCGAGCGAAAGCGTCAATTGCTGTCGGCGCGTCCATTCTGCTGGCACATCCGATGGCGACGCATCCAAATGCGGATCGTAGCCGAAGACAACATGGTCGACTGAAACACCGGCATTGAACCCACAACGCTGGTAGAAGTCAACCACTTCGTTCACCGAATAAGGAGGTTCGTCTTCGCGGACATAAGTGAATGCACCGCAGTCGCCCATGATCTCAAGTTGGCTGCCTTGCTGCTCAAGCCGGAAGAAGCGCTTGACGCCTTCCCGATAGAGGCGATGCCGTTGTGCCTCGGTGTACTTGCCTGACACACCGGGCATGCCATCGACGATTGGCTTGGAAACCAACAGGCCGTCGTATGGCGGGGGGCGTAGCACTTCATGGGCGTACCTGTCGTCCCGCT
Organism: Microthrixaceae bacterium; assembly: GCA_011523825.1. Lineage (GTDB taxonomy): Bacteria > Actinomycetota > Acidimicrobiia > Acidimicrobiales > Poriferisodalaceae > Poriferisodalis. The sequence goes on along the minus strand of WTFX01000012.1, from coordinate 112,184 downwards.
GGCGAACCCGAAAGGGTGAGCGCTCCTCAGACTGGAAGTCAAAGCTGGGATCCACCTGATCTTGGCTATCGGGAAAATAGAACTTCACTCGGCTCATCGCAACGAAGCCTGCACATCATCGAACAGTCGCCCGAACCGAGATTGCTCGCACGCACGCCCGCCTCGCCGGAGTTTGCGCAGCGCCGCAGACTTGGAGATGCGCTCCCCACTCTGCAATTCCCCAGCGATCCAGTCTGCAATCTGCTCGTCGGAGGACCTATCGCGCCGGATGTCACTTGGTCGCTCTACCGAGGCTGCCAGCTGATCAACCATCGCTTGCATTCCAAAGGCGTCCGCAGGTGATGAATCGCGTTCAACCAATGCGTAGCGTGCAATTCGGACGAAGAGAGAGTTCAGCGCACCACCAACCGCAAGGCGAACTCGTGAGTGCACGCGCACCCATGAGCGTCGGAGGCGGTCGTCGGGGCATACGCCTGATCCGAAGATGATCAAGCGCTCGGGTACTGCCAATCGACTGGCCGCGCGAGCTAGATCGTCGGCCATGGCGTCCACATAGGACCGACCTGCGCAGACCACAAAGAGATCGGCTGGGTGCTTGGCCGCTACTGACGCGATTTTTCGATGGCAGCTCGTCTGCGAACTGGGGCCGTGCCAGTCGCACAGTGCGCCCCACCACGTCCGAGTAGCCCGAGAGGCGCCGCCGGGATCGGTCCGGCGGACCACGGAATCGGCGTGGCCACGCGCCAACGTCGCTCCATAGGGCGCAATGTCATCGTCAGCTCCCAGTAGGCCGAATCCTGCGGACAGGGCCCACAACAGGCAGTCGTTTCCCAGGGTGTCTCGCAGATCACGCGCCACGAACCAGGAGTTGCCCGTGTACAGGTCCAGCGCGGCGATAGTGCGACGAGCCGACTCCAGTCGGCTCGTCCATTCGGCGGCACGCTGCATCAATGGCCCGTTGAGGTCACGTAGCTGCAAGCCAGGAACTGGAAGGTGGCGTTTCCGACTGGTACACGCGACGAAGGCTTGGACGCCAGCTGCGCTCATCGGCGGGCACCCAAGCGACGAAGAACGACCAAGTGCCGATTCAAACACACTCGCGCAATCGCGCTTTCCGAAACCCGCACGGCACAACCGTACTGACCAAGCGGCGCGGTCTGCAGATGCGGACCATCGGTGATCTGATGGGTCGAAATCACCGGTCACGCCTTCCGCGCACCGACGCCCAAGACCCTCGGATCAGCGCGGTTATCGCGGGTGCAAGAGAAGCTGCGGTTGACGGGCATCTGGAGTCCTTCCAGCGTGCGGACACCTACTGCGGGAGAGGGACACTTACTGCAAGCTGCGGACACCTACTGCGGGAGAGGGACACTTACTGTCGTATGATGCACGCCATGGCAGTCCCCACGGAGGCGACCGTGACGAACCCGTTTACGCCCAGCTTCGGCAGCAGCCCAATGAGCTTGGTCGGCCGGGACGATCTTCTTGCGAGCGTTGACCGCGCACTCGAGGCCGGACCGCCGGACTACGAGTTCACGCGCCTGCTGCTCGGCGGACGGGGCACAGGCAAGACGGCGCTTCTGGCTGTCATACGCGACAGGGCAGCAGAGCGCGGGATGGTCGCGCTCGAAGCCGAGGCGGGGCGCCGAGACCTCGAGCACCGGATCCGGACGCTCATCGCCCAAGCCAAGGCGCGCCAAGAAACCGTGTGGGAGCCAGTTTCTCCGCCGGGGCGCAAGCGTGTATCGGGAGTCGGCGTGGGTCCGCTGTCGATTCATCTGGATTGGGAGCGTCTCCCCGAACCAAGCGCAAGCTGGGACCTCAGAGGACTTCTCGAAGAACTCGCTCGCTGGGCGCAGTCGCAGAGCTCAGGACTCATTCTGACGCTGGACGAGATGCACGCAGCAGAGCGAGGCGAGATACGAGACCTTGCCACCGATCTCCAGAGCATCACCAACATCAATCGCTTGCCCTTGGCGTTCGTGGGCGCGGGGCTTCCGGAGATGCAGCGCACGCTGCTGTCCGACAAGAGGATGACGTTCTTCCACCGCTGCCATCGCGACCACATGCCCCCTCTCGGCTACGCCGATGCGTGGAACTGCCTTCGGTCGACGATTGATGCCGCATACGGCGAAGTCGCGCCTGCCGCCCTGCAAATCTTGGCCGAGTCAGCCGGGAGCACTCCGTATGGCGTCCAGATCGTCGGCTACCGCGCTTGGCAACTTGCAGGAGCGCCGCAACGCGTCATCGATGAACGCGTAGCTGAAGAGGCAGCACGCCTCGCGGCGGCAGACATGCTGGAGAAGGTAGCCAAGCCTGCGTGGAGCGATCTCGGCGAGGCGGACCAGGATTACCTGTACACCGTCGCGATGGTTGGTGGTGAGGCATCTCCCCAATCCGTGAGCGTCGCCATGGGTTGGGACCCCAAGACCTCGCGACGGGCGATGAACCGGCTGATCGATGCGGAACATCTCGAGCGGACCGACTCCGGCACGGTGCGGCTGGTCGGCCCGATGACCGCTGCCGCAGTGCAGTCGATCACCGGTCCAAGAGCATCAGCCCATGAGACATCGTCTCGGCCGGGCTTCGACCAAGCATCGGGTGCCACATTGATCTGCAACGAATGGATGCCACGCGCCAAGGCCAGATGCGTCCTCGCAGCGGGCCATCGCGGCTATCACCGATCGCGCAGACTGTAACTGGAGCACGGCCGATGACGGCTCGCGAAGCGGTCCCGCTGGTCTGAGGAATGCTGTCGGCTGACCCACATCTAGGGTGCTCGCTGACGGCGGCGCCGGCGTACGCAGGCTTGGAGCTATGCGGGGATGCCTCCTGTCGGCGGCGTCATCAAACCGGAGATCATCATGGAGAAGCTGCTGGTAGCGAACCGGGGCGAGATCGCCATCCGTGCTTTTCGCGCTGCGACCCAGCTTGGTATCCGGACGGTTGCGATCCTTCCCGTCGAGGAGGAGCGCAGCGGTGCCCTGCACCGGATCAAGGCCGACGAGGCATACGTCATCGGCACCGAGGGCCGGCCGGTCCGGGCCTACCTCGACCACGAGGCCATCGTGGCCAAGGCGGTCGAGGTCGGCGCCGACGCCATCTACCCCGGCTACGGGTTCCTGTCGGAGAGTCCCGATCTCGCCGACGCATGCGCAGCTGCAGGTGTCACGTTCGTCGGACCGAGCGGGGAAGTGCTGAGGCTCACCGGCAACAAGATCCGGGCGCGGCAAGCAGCCGACGAGGCAGGCCTGCCCGTGCTGCGCCAGTCGGCGCCCATCGACCCCGACAGCGACATCGATGTCGTCGCCACTGCTACGGGGATCGGGTACCCGCTGTTCGTCAAGGCCGCGTCAGGTGGCGGCGGTCGGGGCATGCGCCGTGTGGAGCGTCCGAGCGACCTGTCCGAGGCGATCGACGCCGCACGGCGAGAGGCGCACAGTGCGTTCGGCGACGGCACCGTCTTCCTGGAAGAAGCCATGACCGACGTGCGCCATATCGAGGCGCAGGTGCTGGCCGACGCGGGCGGCAGCGTCGTACATCTCTACGAACGCGACTGCTCGGTGCAGCGGCGGTTCCAGAAAGTGGTCGAGATGGCTCCCGCCAGGGATCTCGACTCTGCGGTGCGAGGGCAACTGCTCGCAGACGCCGTCCGGTTCGCTGAGGCCATCGGCTATGCGAACGCGGGCACTGTGGAGTTCCTGGTGGACGCCAGCGGTCGGCATGTCTTCATCGAGATGAACCCTCGCATCCAGGTGGAGCACACCGTGACCGAGGAGGTGACCGATGTGGACTTGGTGGAATCGCAGTTGCGCATCGCTTCGGGTGCCACGCTCGACGATCTCGGATTGAGCCAGGGCAACATCAGCCTGCGGGGCTTTGCACTGCAGTGCCGGGTCACCGCGGAGAACCCGGCCAACGACTTCCGTCCTGATACCGGCCGCATCGTGGCGTACCGACCCGCCAGCGGCGCAGGCGTGCGTCTGGACGGCTGCGTGTACCAGGGGGTGGAGATCACCCCGCACTTCGACTCGATGATCGAGAAGATCACCTGCCGCGGGCCGAGCTTCGACACAGTGGTCCGCCGGATGCAGCGCACGCTGGCCGAGTACCGGGTGCGGGGCGTGTCGACCAACCAGCCGTACCTGCAGGCGATCCTGGCCGACGCTGAATTCCGAGCCGGACCGGTCACGACCACCTTCATCGACGATCGTCCCGAGCTGACCGCTGCGTCGGTGGGCGCCGACCGAGCCACTCGCCTGCTGCGCTATCTGGCCGACGTAACCGTCCACCAGCCCAACGGATCGGCCCCGACCCGTGTCGATCCTGCGAGCAAGCTGGCACCGACGCCGCGCACGCCGCCGGACGGGTCGAAGCAGCGACTCGACGAGCTCGGACCGCCCGGCTTCGCCGCCGAACTGCGAGCGGCAACCGCTGTGGCCATCACCGACACCACGCTGCGCGACGCTCACCAATCCATCCTGGCTACCCGGCTGCGCACCATCGACCTGGTGGCCGGCGCCCGCCAGATGGCCCACAACATGCCGCAGCTGCTCAGCATGGAGTGCTGGGGCGGCGCCACCTTCGACGTGGCGCTGCGGTTCCTGCACGAGGACCCGTGGGAACGACTGCGGCGCATACGTGCCGCGGCACCCAACATCTGCACCCAGATGCTCCTGCGGGGGCGCAACACGGTGGGCTACTCGCCCTATCCCGACACGGTCGCCCACGAGTTCGTGGCCGAGGCAGCCGAGTGCGGGATGGACATATTCCGGGTGTTCGATGCGTTCAACTCCATCGACCAGATGCGGCCCGCCATCGAAGCGGTCATCGAGACCGGCGCCGTGGCCGAGGGCACCATTTGCTACTCGGGCAACCTGTCCAGCCCCGATGAGAACCTCTACACCCTCGACTACTACCTCGGGGTCGCCGAGCAGCTCGACGCCGCCGGAGTGCACATCCTGTGCATCAAGGACATGGCCGGGCTGCTGCGACCGCCGGCCGCGACGACTCTGGTCAGTGCGCTGCGGGATCGATTCGCCCAGCCTGTGCACCTGCACACGCACGACACCGGCGGCGGGCAGCTCGCGACCTATCTCGCAGCGATCGACGCCGGGGTGGATGCCATCGACGGTGCCGCTCCGCCCCTGTCGGGGATGACCTCCCAGCCGTCGATTGCCTCGATCGTGGCGATGACCGACGACACCGACCGAGCCACCGGGCTCAGCCTCGACGCGATCGGCGACATGGAGCCCTACTGGGAAGCAGTGCGGCACGTGTACGCGCCGTTCGAAGCCGGCCTGCCGTCGCCCACGGGCACCGTCTACCGCCACGAGATTCCCGGCGGGCAGCTCTCGAACCTGCGGTCGCAGGCACGGGCGCTGGGCTTGGGGCACCGCTTCGAGGAGGTCGAGCGGCTGTATGCGGCGTGCAACGACCTGCTCGGCCGCCCCATCAAGGTCACGCCGTCGTCGAAGGTTGTCGGCGACCTCGCCCTGCATCTCGTGGCCTCGGGCGTCTCGCCCGCCGAGCTGGCTGGCGACCCGGCTGGGGCCGACCTGCCCGACAGCGTCATCGGCTTTCTGCACGGCGAGCTCGGCACCCCGCCGGGCGGCTTCCCCGAGCCCTTCCGCACCCACGCCACCGAGGGCCGCGACTGGGCCCCCAAGACCAAGGACCTCACCGACGACGACGTGGCGGGCCTGGCGGCCGATCGCGCCGCCACGCTGAATCGGCTGCTGTTCCCCACGCCCGCTGCGGCCCAGGACGAGAACACCCACCGCTACGGCGACCTGTCGGTGCTGCCGTCGCTGCTGTTCTGGTACGGGTTGGACCCTCATGACGACGACACCGCGGTGGTGCTCGGCCCAGGCGTGCGGCTGCTGCTCGGCCTGCGGTCCATCGGCGAGCCGAACGACGAGGGCATTCGCCTGGTGAGTTTCCGGGTGAACGGCCAGCCCCGTGACATCGACACGCTGGATCGCACCGTGGCCGTCGATCGGCCCGAGCACGCCAGGGCTGACCCCAGCGTTCCGGGTCACGTGGCCGCACCGTTCCGGGGCGCAGTGAACGTGTCGGTGTCCGAAGGCGATCAGGTGGAAGCCGGGGACACGGTTGCGGTCATCGAGGCCATGAAGATGGAGTCGTCGATCTCTGCGCCCGTCACCGGCACGGTCATCTCGGTGGCCGCAGCCTCGGGGTCGCTGCTCGAGCCCGGCGACCTGATCGCGGAGATCCGCCCGGCCGGTCGCTCTGGCAGCCCAGAGAGCGAGCACGACGGCTGATCGGGAGAGGCGATTGGTTCCGCGCACTAGTGTTCGGAGCAGGAACCCAAGGGGTAGAACTGCGACATGGCGGCAGATGGGACACAGCCGGAAGCTGACTGGACACAAGCGGAGGCAGAGTGGACGCAGCCGAACGCTGAGTTCTGGGCTCCCCAACGCAACGCCGTCGACGCATCCTTCGCCATGCAGCCGGCGGTATACGCCGACGAGGACTTCTTCGCTGCTGAGCAGGAGCGCCTGTTCGGCCGGGCGTGGGTCGCGGTGGCCCTCGCTGAACAGGTTGCACTGCCGGGCCGGCTGCTGGTGCGGTCGGTGGGCGGACGTTCGGTGCTGCTGACCCGGTCCGACGGCGGCCTGCACGGCTTTCTCAATTCCTGCCGTCATCGCGGCACCGAGCTGGCCGAACGCGACTGCGACATCGCGAACACGATCCGCTGCCCGTACCACCGTTGGCACTACAGCGCCGACGGCCAGCTCGTATCGGCACCCCTGTTCGACGAGGTGCCCCGCGACGACTTCGATGTGGCCGACTACGGGCTGGTCCCCGTGCGTACCGAGGCCTGGGGCCCGCTGGTGTTCGTCTGCCTCAGCGACGACACACCGCCGCTCGAGAAGTGGCTCGGCGATCTGCCCGACAGGTTGGCTGCCTACCAGTTCGCTGAGTGGCGCTCAACGGGGCTGGACGGAGCCGCAGGCACCTTCGACGTGGCGGCCAACTGGAAGCTCATCGTGGAGAACTTCGCGGAGTACTACCACCTGCCCTGGGTGCACCCGGAGCTGGCCAAGGTGTCCCGAGTGCCCGACCACTACCGCTACCAGGGTCCGGGCATGTACTGCGGCCAGACCACCACGCCGGTGTCGGGCGACGAGCGTGACGACTGGCTGACACTGCCTGCCGCAGCCGGACTCGACGATTCCGATGTCGCCAGCGGCAGATTCGTGGCCCTGTTCCCCAATGTGACGCTCGCCGTGCTGCCGAGCCACATGTTCCTGATGGTGCTGCAGCCGCTCGCCGCGGGCCGCACGCTCGAACACTGCACGTTCCTATTCCCGCCGGGCCCGATGACCGCGGGCGAGCCGTCGGCCGAGCTGCGGGAGGCTTTCGAGACCACACGCCGCTTCTGGATCGAGGTGAACGACGAGGACATCGACATCTGCGAGCGCGCCCAGCGTGGCATCTCGCTGGGCGGCGCGCCTCCGGGGCCGCTGGCCCCCCGCTTCGAAGAGCCGGTCAACCGGTTCCACAAGATGACCGCCGACCTGATGACACTCCCCTGCGCTGCCGACCTGACAGTGCCGGCGGGCGATCGACCCGGTGGCGTCGATCTCTACGGCAGCAAGCCGAATCCCCTGCCGCCGGCCATCGAGTCCGCCGAAGCTGCGTTTACGGGCAAGACTTCGCATTCGTGACTGAACGGGTGCAGGCCGTCGTGATCGGCGGCGGCGTCGTGGGCGCCTCGGTGCTGTTTCACCTGACCCGCGCCGGCTGGACCGATGTGGTGCTGCTCGAACGCGCTGACCTGACTGCGGGTTCGACCTGGCATGCGGCCGGCGGCATTCATCCCATCAACGCCGACCCGACCGTCGCAAAACTGCAGAAGTACACCATCGAGCTGTATCGCGAGATCGAGGCTGAATCCGGTCAGGACTGCGGCATCCACATGACTGGTGCGATCTTCCTGGCAGACACGCCCGAGCGTCTCGACTGGCTGCAGATGACCGACGCGCGAGGCAAGTACCTGGGCATCGACTCCGAGATGATCCCGGTGGGCGAGGCTGCCCGGCTGCTGCCCATTATCGATCCCGGTCAATTCGTGGGCGCGATGCTCGATGCCGAGCACGGCCACGTGGATCCCTCCGGCGTGACCTACGCATATGCCAAGGCCGCGACCGCGGCGGGCGCGGTGATCCGCCGCCATACGTGGGCTCGTCGCATCGAGCGAACGCCTGACGGCGCTGCCTGGCGCATCGGGCTCTACGACACCTCCCGCGGCGACCTTGCCGGAGCCTCCGAGGCTGCAGGCGATGACGGCTGCGACGACTGGATCGAGGCGACCCACGTGGTGAACGCCGGCGGGCTCTGGGCTCGTGAAGTGGGCCGCATGGCCGGCGTGGAGCTGCCGGTGCTCGCAATGGAGCACACCTACGTGATCACCGAGCCTCTCGATGCCGTCATCGCCCACAATGAGCGCAGCGGCAGCGAGCTCATGGGTTCCATCGACTTCGGCGGCGAGATCTACACGCGCCAGGAGGGCCAGGGCCTGCTGGTCGGCACGTACGACCAGGCCGCGGTGGCATGGCAGCGCCGACAGACGCCGTGGGACTTCGAGCGGCGACTGCTGACGCCCGATCTCGAGCGCATCGCACCGTCGCTGGAGACCGCCTTCAGGCACTTTCCCGTGCTCGGCGATGTCGGCATCGCGCGAGTGGTCAACGGACCGTTCACCTTCTCTCCCGATGGGAACCCGCTGGTCGGGCCGATCCGCGGTCTGCCGAACTTCTGGTCTGCCTGCGGTGTGCTGGCCGGACTCTGCCAGGGCGGCGGCGTAGGCCTCGCGCTGTCCAAGTGGATGACGACCGGCGATCCCGGATTCGATGTGTGGGCCATGGATCTCGCACGATTCGGCGATTGGGCCACCCGCCCGTACACCGCCGCCAAGGTGCGCGAGAACTACCGGCGGCGCTTCAGCATCGCCTTCCCGAACGAGTTCCTTCCCGAGGGACGTCCCTTGGCGACCACCCCGATCTACGAGCCCCAGCGTGACGCCGGCGCCGTCTTCGGCGACGTGTACGGATTGGAAGTGCCGCTGTGGTTTGCGCCCGAGCCCGGCACAGTCGAGGACGTCACCTTCGGTCGCTCCAATGCGTGGCCTCACGTCCGTGCAGAAGTGCACGCTGTGCGCCATGACGTCGGTCTCATGGAGACGTCAGGATTTGCCAAGTTCCTGGTGGAAGGGTCCGGTGCGCGGGCATGGCTCACCCACCTGCTCGCGGGCAGACTTCCGCCGCCAGGCAGGATCTCGCTCTCGCCGATGTGCAACGAGCGAGGCAATCTCACCGGCGATCTCACGGTTGCCTGCCTGCCGGCGGCGACCGGAACTCCCGACGGGCCGGTGCACACGGCGACCGGCGGCGCCACCGGCAATGCCGCGACCGCTGAGCGCTTCATCATCTTCGGATCGGGCATCGCCGAGCGCCACTACGAGCGCTGGTTCGACGCTGATCTCGCTCGCTGGCGCGCATCAGCCGCAACGCCGCAGGGAACAGCCTGGTACCGGACGCTCGGCGCCGAGCTGTGCGGCGTGGCCATTGCGGGGCCCAAATCGAGAGATCTCCTCTCGGAGGTGACCGACGCTGACGTCTCCGATGAGGCGATGCGTTTCGGCAGCTTCACCGCGGTCGATGTGGGCTGGGCGCGAGCGTGGTGCGGCCGCCTGAGCTACACCGGCGATCTCGGTTACGAGCTGTGGACCGATGCCAGATACCTGCGTCATGTCTTCGACCTGCTCATGACGCATGGCCGGCCCTACGGGCTGCGGCTGTTCGGCTTGGCGGCGCTGAATTCGCTTCGACTGGACAAGAGCTTCGGCAGCTGGGCGCGTGAGTACCGACCCACCTACGACCCCTTCGAGGCCGGCTTGGGCCGCTTCGTCCGATTCACGAGAGCCGGCGACGACGGCGTTGACTTCGTCGGGCGTGCAGCCCTGGTCGACAAGTACGGACTTGGCGGAACTGCGACGGGCGACCGAAGTGCCTCGGCTGGAGCAATGGCGCTGTGCGCGTGGACGGTCGATAGCCCACTCGACGAATCCGGCTTCGACGCAGTCGGCGACGAGCCCATCTATTGCAGCGGAGAGCCGGTCGGCTGGGTGACATCTGGCGGATTCGCGCACCACAGCAATGTGTCCGTCGCCATGGGTTATGTGCCGGTCGAATTCGCACACGACGGTGCGGATTTTGGGATCGAAATCGTGGGTGAACGGCGCGCAGCCCACCTCATCGCTGACTGCCTCTGGGATCCAACCGGCAGGGCCATGCGCCGGTGAGCCCGGCTTGTCGCATTTTCTGGCCCGGATACGCTCGACTCCAGGCGTTGAGTTGGATTGACTAAATCTATAGCGGCATAGGTATTTCCAAATAGTACGGCGAAGAATATAGACAGCTGCACTTCAAAATACCGGCGATTTTTGGCCGCATTTCATGAGCAATCCGGGTTGATTGTCTCCGGCTTGAAGTACCCTTACGCTCTTCCACTTCTTGTAAGCACCGGGAAGAGATACAGGTCAAACGTCGGTGATGTCATAGATATGTCCTCACGCTTGGAAATGCATCACTACGAAACCATCGTCGCGGTCTCGGAAACCGGATCGGTGACCGCGGCGGCCGGTCGACTTCATGTCAGCCAATCTGCAGTGAGCCATCGGCTGGCCGAAGCTGAGCGGCGCCTCGGTGGACGCCTCTTCGAACGCCGGCCGTCTCGCGGCATGCAACCCACACCTGCGGCGCTGGCGCTGTGCCAAGCCGCCCATCGTGCAATGCCGGATCTGGCACGGGCCGAGCAGGACTTCATGCGCAGCGTCGGCGGTACCACGGCCACGGTCCGGATCGGCGTCGGGTCATACGACTGCTACCACTGGCTGGCGCCGTTTGCGGCAGCGTGCAGCGAACGGCTGGAAGGACTGCTCCTCGAACTGGTGGTCGTGGGCGACATGCCAGTGCCACGACTCGCTGACGGGACGGCCGACCTCGTGCTCGCTCCGGGACCGGCGCCGGGGGCGCGTGACGCGATCCACCTGTTCACCGATGAGCTGGTGCTGGTCACACACCCAGAGCACCGACTCGCCAGCCGGACATGGATCGGGCCCGAGGCGATCGCGGAAGAGAACTACTTCACATACAACCGGCAGCCGTCGCCTGGCTTCGAGTACGAGCGCTTCGTCCGCCCTGCGGGACTGTCGCCCCGAACGATCACCGTGCTCGAGCAGACCGGCGCCATCGCCGAGATGATCGCGGCTGACTTCGGAGTGTCCATTCTCAGCCGGTGGGCGATGTCGCCGTGGCTCGATTCCGGGCGACTCGTCGCCGTGCGCTGCGGTCGTTCTGGGCTCGACCTGGAATGGTCGGCCCTCACCCGAGTCGAAACAGACGACGACGCACCTGAGCGGCAGGTTGCCAACGCCATCGTCGGCTGGCTCGGCGATCCGAGCAACAGCTGAGCCCAACCGGTTTGTCTGACCGCCTGGCTCAGTCGAGCAGCGACCTGCTGATCACGACGTCCTGGATCTCGGTGGCACCGTCGACGTAGTGCGTCAGGCGTGAGGCGGCGAGGTGCCGGGGCAGCGGATGGTCGCGCCGGCCGCCCGCTGCGCCCATCACCTGCATGCAGTCGGCCAAGCCTCGCTCGGCAACACGAGTGGCGAACTTCTTGGCGTGTGCTGCGTGGACAGCCGCTGGTCGGCCTTCTGCCACCGCCAGCGCTGCCCGATAGGCGAGCAGGCGGGCAGCCTCCAGGTCGGTTGCCACGTCGGCCAGCTTGAAGCGCACGCCCTGCAGGTCGGCGATGCGGCCGCCGAACGCCTGCCGCTTGCGGACGTAATCGATGGCAGTCGCGAGGCCGGTGCGCATCATGCCGCAGCACATTGCCGCCACCAGCACCCGGGCGATGTCGATGCCTTCCATCGCGGCAACGAACCCTTCGCCGAGGGGCACCATGACATCAGCGTCAGCTACCCGGCACTCGTCGAAGCGGATCTCGTTGGTGCCGATGCCGTGGGCGCCGATGAGCTCGTAGCCGTCGGTCCGCTCGATGCCGTCAGTGCTGCTGTCGACGAGGAACGTCATGATGCCCCGGTGTCCCGCTGCGGGATCGGCCTGCGCGTACACCGACATCACGTCGGCCGCCGTGCCATTGCTGACCCATGCCTTGCGACCGTCGATGACCCACTCGTCGCCGTCGCGACGCGCTGCCGTAGTGATCTTGGCGGCATCGCTGCCGACGCCCGGCTCCGTCAAGAGGAAAGCGCCGAGCCGCTCGCCCGAGACCAACGGCCCCAGTGCCCGCTCCCGCATCTCCGCGGGGGCACGCCTGCTCACCGCACCCGCCAGATTGTTGTGACAGACGAGCACGAATGCGATGGCGAAGTCGGCCGCGGCCACCTCTTCGAGCACCCGTGCCAGCCCGACCTGACTCAGCCCCGAACCACCATCGGCAACGGGCACGAGCAACCCGCACAGCTGTTCTTCCGCCGCACTCTGAAATGCCTCAGCCGCGAAGCGGCGTTCACGCTCCCAGGACTCGGCGTGCGGCGCGACCGCAGAGCTGGCCCATGCCGTCGCCCGATCCACCACCGCCTGGTCTGCCGCTCCCACCGCAGCGTCCGCCACCTCTGGCATGAGTTCATCGGCCAGTTCCGACGGGGGCATGACGTCGAGATCGATTGCAGCTGAGGTCATGGCCCGCATCTTGCCATCCTCACATCCCGCCCATCTGCGAGAGGATCGCGGATCCCTGGAGTGAGGCCGATGGCCCGCGACGCCATGCCGGGCCGTCGTACAGTTCGCCAACCGGTCGGCTACCAGGCCACCGGGTGCCGAGAAGGGCTGCCGAGATGAATCCAGACCGCCCCTCCGCGCGCCAAGGCAATCGTGCCGGTGTCCAGCTCGGCATCGGCGAGGCGATCGGGCGCATCGGGCGCAGGGCACGCGTCTATGTCGCACAGGGCTCTGCGGCCCCCTACGGCCTGCTCGCTGCCATTGACGCGGCGCACGACCGCTTCGCAGAGCTCGAGTTCGTCAGCGCCTTCCTGCTGGATCGGCCCGCACCTCTGGATCATCTCGGCAACCCGTTCCGCTGGACGTCACTTCAGCCGAGCGGGGCTCTGCGCGACGCACTCGACAGCCCGCATTTCGGCGTGGTCCCAGCCCGCTACTCGGACATCACCGGCCTCGTGGGACCCGGCGGCGGCTTGGAGGCCGACGTTCTGCTCTGCCAGGCCAGCCCGCCTGACGTAGGCGGCCGTATGAGCCTCGGCACGGGCGTCGGCGGTCACGTCGACCTGCTGCGATCCACCCCGCTGGTGATCGCGCAGGTGAACCCTCACATGCCGTACGTGCACGGCGAGGGGGAATGCCACCGCACCGACTTTGACGGGCTCGTTGAAGTCGACGAACCGCTGCCTGAGCTGGCGCCCGCCGTAGTCGATGAGACCGCAGCCGCGATTGCGGCCCACGTCGGCCAGTTCATCGGCGACGGGACGACGCTGCAATTCGGGATCGGCTCCATCCCCGATGCGGTGCTCTCGAGCCTGACCGGCCGCCGGCACCTCGGCCTGCACGGCGGCATGATCAACGACGCCTGCATCGACCTCATCGACAGCGGTGCGGTGGACAACCGTCACAAGGGACCGGTCGGCGACGGTGTCAGCGTCGCCGCAGAGGTGATGGGCACGCGCCGCCTCTACGACTGGGTCGACGGCAATCCGGCGGTGCAACTCGTGAACGGCGCGTTGAGCCACGGCATCGAAGGCATCGCCCAGATTCGCAACTTCGTGGCACTGCAATCGACCGTGCAGATGACCCTCGACGGCTCGGCGAACTCCGAAATGATCGCGGGCCGCTACATCTCCGGACCCGGCGGGGCGCCCGACTTCGCATTCGGCGCCTGTGTAGCGACCGGCGGCCGGTCCATCGTCGCCATGCCGTCCACCGCAGCCAGCGGACGCATCTCGCGCATCGTGGCCCAGCTTGAGCCGGGCGCCCCCACAACGCTCCCGGCCTACACCGCGGACATAGTCGCCACCGAATTCGGCGCCGTGGAACTCCGAGGCCGCACGCTAGAAGAACGGGCGAACCTGCTCACCTCGATAGCCCATCCCGACTTCCGAGACGAACTCAGCCGGCAGACCTAAAGGCGACGAACAGTCGCAGCCTGGCCGGTAGTGCCGTAAGCCATGCCTGCCATGCGGTGAAGGTTGCGCGTGTTGTGCATGCGGCCGTGGATTCGCGGTCCAGCAGCGAGCATGGCGCCGTCGACCACGAGTTGCTGGCCGCTCACGAACTTGCTCTCGTCGCTGGCCAGGAACAGCGCCATGGACGCGATGTCGGTGCCCTCGCCCCGATCCGGCCACGGCTGCATCTGCGACATGACCTCCTCGGCTTGGGCTTCGTTTCCGCTGTGCATCAACGGCGTGAAGATGAGACCCGGGCAGATGGCGTTGACGCGAATGCGGTGGGGCGCCAGTTCCAGTCCGGTGGTCTGCGCCAGGCTGATCACCGCCGCCTTGGCCGCCGAATACGCCTGCGGCCCGGCACCGCCGCCGACCCCGGCGATGGACGCAGTGTTGATGATGGAGCCGCCGGTCCCCTGGGGGATCATGACCCGCGCCGCGTGCTTGGTGCCCAGCATCACCGAGCGCACCAGGATGGCGAAGGTCTCGTCCCAAGCGTCCGCGTCCAGCTCGGTGATCGGGCCGAAGGCCCCGCCGATGCCCGCGTTGTTGAACACCACGTCCAGCTGGCCGAATGCCTCGACTGCCAGCTCGGTCATCGCGGCCACGTCGTCCTCGACCGCCACATCGGTGCGTGTGAAGCGAGCGCGATCGCCCAGGCCCGCGCCGGTCAGCTCCTCCATGAATGCATGCCCAGCGTCGGCGTTGAGGTCGCCGATCACGACCGAGGCGCCTTCTGCCAGGAATAGCTCGACCGTCGACCGTCCCATGCCGCTGGCCCCGCCGGTGATCACCGCAGCCTTGCCAGCGAGCCGTCCCCCGGAGCTGCCACTGCTCTCACTCATCGTGCTGTCCTCCCGTGCCGTCGAGTTTGACTGTGTCGAATTGGTGGGCGCGATTGTCGCCTATGACGCGACGTTGTGCGCCGTGCGAGAATACGAGCCGGGATTCGGGGGAACCCGCGGACATCGGGGAAAGACATGACGACCACCGTTCAGCGACAGCTCACCGCCGACGGCGGGCAGCGCCACATGCACGAGGTGCACAAGATCGCCCATGGCGGCGCGGTGGACGCCGACGGCCACATCCTGGAGCCGCCCGACCTGTGGGAGGAATACCTCGAGGACCGCTACAAGGACCGGGCGCTGCGCATCGAGATCGAGCCCGAGCGCGGTCTCGAAGTGCTCATGATCGACAACCAGCGCAGCAAGCTGGCCCGTCCCGGCATGGTCTCGACGCTGGGCGCCATGGGCGCTCCCGATCTGCCCGACATCATGTTCAACCCGGACCGCACCTACGTCGGCGAGATCCCCTTCGGCGCCATGGACCCACACCAGCGGATCGAGCTGCTCGACGCCGAGGGCCTCGACATCGCGGTGTTGCTGCCGACGGTGGGTCTGCTGTGGGAAGCCGAACTCGAAGACGCCGAGCTGAGCCAGGCCTACACGCGCGCCTACAACCGCTGGATCTGCGAGTTCTGCCGGGACCATTCCGACCGGCTCATTCCCGTCGCCCACATCTCGATGACCGACCCGGTGGCCGCCGCGGCCGAGCTGCGGCGCTCGGTGGCCGACGGCGCGCGTGGCTGCTTCGTGGCGCCGTTCACGCACAGCACCCGCCCGCTGGGTCACCCCGACCACGACCCGGTGTACGAGGCGGCGCAAGATCTTGGCGTGCCGTTCGCCATCCATCCCACCTTCGAGCCTCAGTGGACCAAGGGCACGCGCATGGGCACCTGGGAGCACGTGCGCGAGCTGCGTCTCACTGCGTCGATGACTGCGTCGGACGGTGTGCGGCACCAGTTCGTGTCGCTGTTCGACTACGGCGTGTTCGAGCGGTTCCCCGAGCTGAAGGTGCTGGTGCTCGAATCGGGCGGCGGCTGGCTCGGCTACTGCCTCGACCGCATCGATGCCGTATTCGGGCACACCTACACCGGCACCCGGGTGCCGCTCGAGATGAAGCCCAGCGAGTACTTCATGCGGCAGGTGTGGATCTCGTGCGATCCCGACGAGCGCTCCATCCCGGCCCTGGCGAAGCGTTACGGGCACGACCGGTTCATGTGGGCCAGCGATTTCCCCCACGCCGATCACACGCCCGAGTATGTGCTCGACCTCGACGAACTGGTCGACATGTTCCCCACCGAGTGGCGGCGGGCCTTCATCGGCGACAACGCCCGCCAGGTCTTCGACCTGTAGCGCCGCGGCTTCAAGCCTGCCGCTGCTGCAGCGGTCTCGCCGCCCGCGGCATTGGTGACCGCGCTCCGGTGGATGTCGGAGTCCAAGTGGATTCTCGGTCTAAGCGCACCGTTTGCTGTAGTGATCGCCGGCACCGTCGAAATCGCCTACCGCCCCCAGTCCCGAAACTCCCCGTAGCAGGCGTCTCGTCCGCAAGCAGCACCGAGGCTTGAGTCCAAAACCTTGACACGGGACAGCGCGGGCCGGCGCGAATGCACCGTTGGAACGCTACGCACTCACGCCACTATGGGCCGTCGGAGGTTCAACAATCGGACAATCCTCCGCACGCATTCGGGAGCACAAGCAGCGGCAGTGTCACCAGGCATGAACTGGGCTCGCATAGGCCCAGCACCGCGGCGAGCACACCTTGGTCGCCCAGTTCTGGACCTCGCTGCCGACTACGGCGTCGGGTACCTCGCTAACTGCATTGAGAACACCCACGACCTTGTACTTGCTGAGCGGATAGAGGATTCCCGGTCCGCCCGCAAAGGGGCCGCCGCACACCCGGCACACCTGAGGGCAACGACCCTGAGCACCCCACTTCTCGAGATGCCCGTATAGGAATTCGCGTTCGGATTGAACGACAGCTTCCCCGTTCGTTCCGAGGTAGATGTGTCCTGGCAGTTCCTCGTTCTCGTAGTCCTCCAAGTAGGCAAGTACAAGGCTGTGTTGCGCTGCCTCCAGTGCGGCTGCAAAGGCTTGGTCGTACGTCCCCCCGGAGAGTTGCTCTCTCGTCGGCCATGGACTCGGATCATCAACAGCAGCCCTCAACTCGCCCATCGTCGAGATGAACGCTTCGCGAGCTGCGTCAGGGCCACCGAAGGCTTCGCCATTCCGCGGCGAAGCCTCAGCAGACCGCTTCGCCGCCTTACGCCTTCGTTTCTTGCCCATGTTCGAACTGTAGGGATCGGGTGTGACAGACCCAGGTCTTGAAGACACGTCCTAGGCGGCGGTAGGGACGCGGAAGACCTTCATTACCTCGTCGCCGAGGTGGTTGATGACCTTGACAGCGATGTGGCGGGTCTCGGGGACCGGGAATGGGCGCGAGATGTCGCTGTTCAGGGTTGCCCAGGCGTCCTCGTCGACCTCGGCCTTCAGGGTTGTCTTGAGCGACTTGTAGGGGTTGTCGGCACCGAGGAAGTAGGCGTGACGCACGAAGAAACTCTCGTGGTCGTAATCGGTGTCGACGAACCAACAGGCGATGGAACCGGGCTCGTCGCTGCGCACTTCGCCGGTCGTCGGATCGAATACGTCGATCCCCTTCAGCTTCACGCAGAACTGCGCGGTACCGTCCTCGGTCGGATGAGCCGTGAGCAACTCGATGTCGGGTTCGCCGAAGATGACGAACAGGTTGCCGCTGCCAGTGCTCTTGAGTTCGCCGGCCATGTGCAGATCGGCGTTCATCCTGGCCTTAAGCACCTGCAATGGTCCTGACCTGATGAACGCGGACGCTTGTGCGTCGTAGTTGAACGCGCAGGAGATCAGCACATCGAAGCCCGCCTCGGCGGCCTCTTGAGCAGCCGCCACAAGGAATGGGCGCGTGACGGTGCCGAACTCTGGGCCGACGAAGATCGCTGCTCTTCGGACATCAGCATCGGACAGATCGGCTGAGTCGTCCTTCGATGGCTGCGGAGCCTCGGTGTAGGTGCCTTCGGCGCAGACGTAGTCACCCGGCCACGGCTGCAGCGAGATGAAGTCGATGCGGTCTGTCTTGTGTGCCTGCTGCACCCCTGCGGTCCGCAGGTTGTCGAGGATGAGCGATACGAAGTCCTGCGGCGCCTCTCCATTGCTCCGTGCGTCGGCTACAGGATCGATCAGCTGGTCGTCGGAGTCGAGACCCAGGTAGCGATGCGGTGAGATGCTCTCGACGGTGAACGGCCCGGCGACGCGTACCTTCGAGTTGTCCGGATACGGCTTGTCGTAGAGGTATTCGAAGTCGGCCTTTGCGGCGATGGACTCGTCGATTGCCCGCTGCCGATCGAGGCGAGCCTGCCAGAACCGTTCGTGCGGCTCAGCGGCGTCAGATGGCCAGTCCTCGGGCCGCTCACGAGGCACCTCCCATTCGAGCAGACCACCCGCAGGCACCTCCTCACCCGATGGCAATGAAACCGTGGTATCCGCCGACAAGGCGAAATCGACCTGTTGGCCCTTGCGGCCACCAACCTCTACCTCGAAGGGCGCTGGCGGGACGGCACGCAGCGTCGAGTTGAGATCAGCTAGCGCCGCTTCAACTACTGGCTGACCTTGTTCGTAGATGATGTCGATCTCCGCGTTGTTGACGATCGACTTCAGCATGATGTGCGGGACGCGTTCGTATACGAAGCCCTGCCTAACGTCGCCGAATGTGGCCGTCTCAGAAACCTCTACTCGGCTGAGTTCAGCCTCCTTCTGCTGCCCTTCCGGACTATCGGTGAGAAGGTAGTGCGGGTAACGAGCGCCCATGAGTCGCGCACGTGCCAAAGCCAGCGCAACACGCGACGTGTCGATGGTGATCCATCGCCTTCCCCATTGCTCCGCCACATAGGCTGTGGTGCCGGCCCCGCAGGTTGGGTCAAGTACCAGATCGCCCGGATTGCTTGCCATTAGGAGGCATCGCTCCACGATCTTTGTATTCGTCTGGACAACGTACACCTTGTCATCGGTGAAATTGCCAGTTCCGGTGTCCGTCCATACATTCCCGTGAACGGCCGCCTCAGAATCACTGTGGAATCGAACATATCTTATCGAATTATCGGCGGTGTGAATTCGACCAGCTCGTCCAAGTCGCGTCATGCCGACCGGATAATTTGCCTTCCAATGGGCATTCTTTGGCCAACTATCGTAGCTCTCACCTTGCCACAAGAATGGCTGCGGTTGGCTCGAGCGTCCTTGAGAAATCAGATTGTCGGGCATGTATGGGCGCGCACTGCTGGGCACCGAGACTTCACCACGTTTTTCTGCAGCCTTCACTCCACGGTAAGTGAAGTCAGGGAACCGCAACCAAGTTGCATTTCCCTCGCCGAGCACAAATTTCTTGCGATACCGAGATGACTTTGCGTCGCCGGTGTTCCGGTTCTTTGCGAACCAGAGTACATAGTCGGCTACATTTCCGATCCAAGTCGCCGGAAAACCGCTTGTCGTCTGCACTGATATCAAGCTCACAAAGTTGTCGGCGCCGAAGATTTCGTCCATGAGTGACCGGACTCGGTGCACATTCTCGTCGCCGATTTGTACAAACACCGAGCCGCTCTCGGTCAAGAGATCTCGGACAACGGTCAGACGGTCTCGCAGATAGGTCAAATAGCTGTGAATGCCGTCGAGCCATGTGTCTCGAAAGGCACGCACTTGCTCAGGTTCACGAGTGATATGTTCGGCCTTTCCGTCCTTCACGTCGCGACTTCTGGTTGACCACTGGAAGTTTGAATTGAATTTGATGCCGTAGGGAGGGTCGATATAGATGCACTGCACCTTGCCCTGCAGTCCCTCGCGTTCCGCAAGACTGGCCATCACCTGCAGACTGTCGCCGAGGATCATCCGGTTCGACCAGTTCATCTGGTGCTCGTAGAACTCAGTCTTTGCCTCGGCGTTCGGAAGCCCGTTGAAGTCGGAGAACAGCTCGATCTGGAACCCTGCGTCGGACGCCGCTTGTTCAATGCTGCGGCGCCGGCTAAGCCGCCGAAGATCGGCTATGAGCGCTTTTGGGTGGATCTTTTCTTGGATATACAGCGGCGGCGCCTGCACCACCAGGTCAGACCAGTCGACAATGTCCTTGCCTCGCCACACAAGCTGAGGATCGAGATCGCGATTGAGACGCTCGTAGGCAACTCGGATCGCTGCCGCACGCTCATCTGAGGATTGGGTCTGATACTCGGCCGTCGGGATGTTCACCCGCGACGACTCGTCGTGCGTCAGGCTCTCGACTTCCTTCGACTTGGTACCGCGCTTCGCCATCCGTCACTCCTCGGTGTGCCGTGCGAGCACTTCGCGCAGAGTCGTGATGAGCTCTGGCACCAAGACATTCACGGTGTTCCACACGGAGTCTTCTTCGAGGCTCTCGTAGTCGTGAGCGATGCGATTTCGCAGGCCGCGGATCTTGTGCCAGACGATGGCACTGAGTGCTTCTCGCACAGGGGGCGGCACTCGATTTGCCGCTTCAGCAAGGACCACGAGCTGCATGAGCGACGCGTCATACTCCAGTGCACCCGGAAGGAATTCGGACTCCTGAACGCCTTGGGCGTATTCGGATGCCTTCTCGGCTGCATCCAACATGCGCCTGATGTGCGGCAACCATTCTTCAGGCTCGGTGCACCTATACATCGATCGCTTCCCGCTCAGCGTTCGGGCGCACATGGTCGCGCAACTCCTTGCCAATCGCGATGTCAACGCTGCGGCCGAGAGTGTCCTCAAGGAATGGGCCCTCGCCGAAATTGCCCCAGCTCTCTGGCTCGGTGTGGTACTCGACGATGAGGTCGATATCGCTGGTGAGCTGGGCCTCGTCGCGAGCGAACGACCCGAACAGCTTAAGGCTGGCGATGCCGAATTCTTCTTGCAGGCGCGGCTTGAGCTCTCGCAAAGAAGCAAGCACCGCATCGCGACTGATCAGCGTCTGTCGACCATCACGAAACGCACGCGCCTCCCGTCGTGCCTGAGCGATGGCAGTCCTGAGATCCTTTGCAAAATCCCAGTTGTTTCGCAGTTCCACGAACTGCCAGTAGCCGAACGTGCCGAGGTGGTTGACACCGGGCACCCAGTAGTTGCGCATCGTGGCAGCCTTGTCCTTGGCGTCCTCACCCCGGAAGCCCTTGACCTCTACGACCAGCTGCAGCGGTTCGCCTCCATCGTCGCCGTCGTCGCTCACCTTCAGAATGAAGTCGGGCACGTAAA
The DNA here is from genome assembly GCA_011523825.1 of Microthrixaceae bacterium. Taxonomy (GTDB): domain Bacteria; phylum Actinomycetota; class Acidimicrobiia; order Acidimicrobiales; family Poriferisodalaceae; genus Poriferisodalis. Next base: position 90,857 of record WTFX01000012.1, on the reverse strand, counting down.
TGCGATTCTGGCCGCCAGTCCGGTACGGCACCTCGAAGCCCATGCCCGCGTTCTTGACGTAGGCCAGCACATCGGGATTGGCCTCGGCCACTTGGCAGAACTCCAACTCCCAGTCACTGTCGCCGACCGCCCAGTTGACGTGGCTGCGGTCAGCGCGGGTGCGCCAACGCTGCGTCTTCGACGTGGTGAAGTTGACGTCGCGGGTCGTGCCGACGGGTGCGAACGAGTCAAGCAGCGCCTTCACATTGCCGCCTTCCGTTCGCTTGGCCTCGACGATGGCGGTTGTGATGCGGTCGCACGCTTGATCCAAGAGCGGCAAGTTGACCAGCTGAGACAGCGATGTCCCGCCCTCGCACACCAAGTGCTCGTCGAGCCAGCGCTCGGTGATTCGCTTGAGCTGACCGAAGAGATGCAGCCGGGGCTGGTCGTCTGGGCCGCGCCACTTCGTACGCAGCAGGTAGTTCGTGAGGTGGTAGACGATGGTGGAGTAGCGCGTGTCTCCAGTGTCGGTGAGATCGAGGTCGATGCCTTCGCCGATGATCCCTTCATTGCGGGTGCGAGTCGGGCCGACCAACTCGGGCGTGAGGTGCAGCGTCGAGTCTTCAGTGAACTTGGCTTCCAGCCGATCATCGGGCAGATCGACCCGATAGCCAGCAACCCGCGGGAAGCGAATCTCCAAGGAATCCCGCTCGGGGCTGACGGCATGCACCTGCACCGTCGAACTGGGCTGCTTGGGCTTGACGATCACCGGTTCAGCGGTGAAGTCGAACGGCACACCGAAGACATCCGCGTACTCGGTCTCGAATAGTCCGTGCTCGTTGAGGTCGTACGACTGGCGGCGCAGGGCTCGGCCCACGACCTGCTCGCACAGAAGCTGCGTGCCGAACGCCCTCACGCCCAAGACGTGCGTGACAGTGTTCGCATCCCAGCCTTCGGTCAACATCGCCACCGACACCACGCACCTGGTGTCGCCGCCCAGACGGCCCGGCTTGCCCACCGTGTTCATCACCTCTCGGAGCAGGTCTTCGTCGCTGAGATTCTGGGCCTCTCGACTGGTGCCACCGCGTTCGATGATTTCCCGGCGGAACCTCTCGATCTCGTCCGACGCCGCGTCTCGGAAGTTCGAATCGAGCGCATCTCCTGATTCGAGCTGACGGCTGTCGATCAACAACGTGCGAGGACGCGCCAACGGGTTGCCGTGGGAGTCAAAGTTGCGAAACAACTCCAATCGGCCGTTGTGGAAGGAATCCGCGCCGCTTGGCAGCTCACGCCGGTAGCCGGAGATGTAGTCGTAGACGATCTTCGAAGTGGCCGTGTTGTTGCACACCACGATGAAACACGGCGGGACCTCAATGTCGGGCTGTGCCTCCCACTGCTCGAAAACCTGCTCGTAGTGCCCGTACAACGCTTCCAATGCAGATTTCAGCTCAACTGGCAACGTCGCCTCGGGATCAAGCTGCCCGACGGCCTTCAGGCCCTTGCGGGGCATCTTCTTGCCGATGTGCTTCCACAGCTCGCGATAGGTGGGCATCACGTTGCCGGGGATGTTGTCGGCCACAGGCACTCTCGGCAGCTTGACGATGCCGCACTCGATGGCGTCCATGAGCGAGAAATCGCTGGCGACCCAGCCGAACAGAGTGCCCTCGGCGTAACCCGAGCCGCTGAGGAAGAACGGCGTCGCCGACAGGTCGATCACGCGCTTCAGCCCGAGCTTACGCTGGACGGCCTCGATGCCGGTCATCCAGACGCGGGCGGCCTCAGAGTTGTTTTCGGCTTCCTTGCGGGCGTCGCCGGTCAACTCCGGTTCATCGGACTCGTCGGCCGAGCCCGGCTTCTCTCGGTAGCAATGGTGCGCCTCGTCGTTCAGCACCATCACGCCCTTGGTGCCCATCAACTCGGGCATCACCCGCTGGAGCATCTGGCCTTCGGATTCGCGGGTGTCGATCTCAGGCCCATGGCCTTGCAGCAGCGCTCGGTTGCCCTTGGCGAGACTCATCGTTTCGCGCCGGATGAAGGCGTGATAGTTCGTGATGACGATCCGCGCCCTGCCCAACTCGCCTGCCATGTCGGCAGGGACGAGATCACGGCTGCGGTAGTAGCTGTCGGGATCGTTGGGCTGCAGCACGCGGAGCCGATCCCGGATGGGTATTCCGGGGGTTACGACGAGGAAGCCGCGGGTGAATCTCTGGCTCTGGGGATGCCGCACCGCATTGATGGTCTGCCAAGCGATGAGCATGGCCATCACGGTTGTCTTGCCCGAACCGGTCGCCATCTTCAGCGCGAGGCGGTCGACGCCCGGATTTGCCTGCTCGCTCGCCGCTGCGATCTGGTCGCGCAGGCGTCGTCCCACCGCTGTGTTTGGAGCGACCTCAGTAAGCCAGATGACGGTTTCAACCGCTTCGACTTGGCAGAAGAACGGCCGGATGCCCGGAAACTCGAAGTGTCGCCAGTGCTTGAGCAGCCGTGCGGTCTCCGCAGTGACATGCCAGCGTCGCTCATCAGGTTCTGACCGCCATTTGGCAACCTCGCCACGGACTGTGTTGATGAGTTGCGACAGGTCGTACTGCTGACCGTCCTCGGTCAGGGACTCCGCCTGCGTGTCGAACACCAACGTCTGCTGGGTCGACTTGTCCGCCTTGGCGCCCTTCTTGCCTCGCTTGCGTGGTGCGGGAATCGGCGAGATAAACGAAGCGGGTCGGCGACCCTCCGACACGGCGCCAGTCGGCTGGCGTTCGTCGTCGAGTTCCCAGTGGCTCGTGGGTGCGTCGTACGGCGAGTTGAGGATCGGCTGCTCGTAGAAGTCGGGCATCTTGCCGTCACGCTACGCGGCCATCGCTCGGCACCGTGCGTTTCCGCGAGCCGTTGCACATGCAGATCACGTCGGGCGGGGGATGCCCAGCGCGGCCAGGGCTCGGCTGGCGGCGTTGAGGCCGCACAGGCCGTGTGCGCCTGCCCCCGGGGGCGTCGACGCTGAGCACAGGTAGGTGCCCGGGATGCCGGTGAAGTAGGGATCGCGGGCAACTCGGGGCCGGAACAGCAGCTGGAGGGGCGACGAGGCGCCGCTCAAGATGTCGCCGCCGACGAAGTTCGGGTTGTAGGCCGACATCTCGGTGGCCGAGCGCACCGCGGTTCCCACCACTCGCTCGGAGAACCCGGGAGCGAATCGCTCGATCTGGGCGACGATCGCCTCGGTCGCGTCGCCGGTGTAGCCGTGGGGGACGTGCGCGTAGGTCCACAGCGGGTGGACCTCGCCGACCGAGCGGGAGGGGTCGGCCAGGTACTGCTGGCCCACCAGCACGAACGGCCGCTCGGGCATCTGGCCGCGATGGACTGCCAGTTCACTGTTGAACACCTCGCGCGCATCGCCGCCGAGATGCACCGTGCCGGCATCACCGGCAGCCGGAGCCCGCCACGGCACATCGCCCTCGATCGCGAAGTCGACCTTGAACGCTCCGGGGCCGTGGCGGAACCGCCGGTAGGCGCGCGCAACTCGACGCGGCAGCCGGTCGCCCAAGATGTCGGCTGCGCTCGACGGCGACACATCGAGCAGCAGCAAGTCGGTCGGCGGCAGTTCGGCAGGCGAGCCGACCCGAACCCCAGTCTCCACCCGCCCGCCGTGTGCAGTCAGGTCGGCAACCAGCGCGTCCGCAATCGCCTGCGAGCCGCCTTCGGCGACGACCCAGCCGTACTGGTGTCCTGCGGCCAGGATCATCAGGCCGACCGCGCTGGACATCGGGCTGTCCAAGCGCCAGAACGCGTGTGCAGCAACGCCTGCCCACAGCGCCCGAGCCTGCTCGCTGCGCCAGAAGCGGCCCACAACCGTGGCGGGCGTCGCAGACACCGCCCCGAAGCGGGCGGTCAGCAGCGGATGGCGCGGCACCCGCAGCAGCGGCTGCGTGATGTCTTCGAACAGCGCATCGAGATCAGCCGTCAGCGCCTCGAAGAGCCGGCTCCACCGGGCACCGTCCCCGCCCAGCCCCGCCGCGGTCTGCGCAATGGACCGGTACAGCAGGCCGGCCGAGCCGTCGTCAAGCGGATGCGCGCAGTCGACCACGGGCGCGCACCACCGCAGACCGAGCGCCTCGAGGTCGAGCCCGCGCAGAAACGGCGACGCGGCTGCCACGGGATGAACCGCCGAGCACTGGTCGTGAATCAGGCCTGGCACGATGGCCTCGGCGCTGCGCGTGCCACCCCCGATGGTGTCCGCCGCCTCCAGCACGGTCACGTCCACGCCTGCACGCGCCAGGTGGACCGCAGCGGCCAATCCATTCGGCCCGCTGCCGACGACGGTCGCCGTCGTCACCGCGTCAGCCGGTGTCGGCTGGTGGCATCACGACGCCGTCGGCCGTCTGGCGGGGGATCAGCCAGGTTCCGTCGTGGTCGATGGACGGCACTTTGCGGGCATTGCCGGGATGCGGCACCCCCTGCGGCTCGTAACCCTCCTTCCGCCACGTCACCGTGTGGGGGATCGGGCCGTCGGGCAGCCACGGCTGGGAGTTGTAGGCGTCGTCGTGGCGGTACCAGCCCTTCTCGACAGTCCCCAGCGCTGCATCGATCACCCGGTACTGCACCCTGTTGGTGTACGCCGGCCGAGACTCGGTGAACACCGCGATCACATCGCCGGGCTCGTACTGGCACCGCTCCTGCCACGCGGCGATCAGCCGCTCGTCCAGGCAGTGCCCGTCGCCGAAATTCCACCCCGTCAACACGTTGCTCAAGAACTCGCCCTCGCGCTGGATGCGCTTGTCCAGATCGTCGACATGGCACATCAGGCCCGAGATGTGCATGCGGCCCATCGGATGCATCATGCGGAACGCCACGGCCTTCTGAATGAAGATCTCCGAGATCTCAGGGCCGAACAGCGGCTCGAGCTGATCGATCTGGTTGTCGGCGGACTTCACGATCTTGTCGTTGATGCGGTCTTCGATCTCCTTGTTGCGAAGCGAGAACGTGGCCGCCGCCCAGTTGCCGGCGTACTGCTTCATGCCCACCAGGAAGCTCACGTACTGCGGGCGGAAGGCGCCGAGCACGATGGGCGACAGCGCCGCAACCAGCACCACGACCAGCAGCACCGGCTCCATGTCCCATACCGCGTAGCCGTTCCCGGTGTGGAAGTTCGAAAACAAGAACGCTGAGCAGAAGATGAAGAACACGTTCCACTCGAGCGGAACCGCCAGCGGGAACGTCGAGATGATGAAGGTGTGCAGCATCCAGATGGACACGATGGCAATCCACGTCGCCCATCCCCACGGCGAGAACAGCAGCACCAAGGGCATGATGAGCTCGCAGGTGGTGCCGCCGATATGGGCCAGCAAGTGCGTCGTTCGAGCCGGCCGGATGTCGCGGGGATAGTCCTTGACTGTCGCTTTGCGGAATCGGTCCCAGACCACCCACGGCGTGTTCTGCACCATGATCGACACCGTCGAAGAGAACCCGTGCTGCAGCTTCGAGAAACCGGCGCCCATCCAGATGATGACGATGAAGACCTTGGCAGCGATGATCATGTCGACGAAGTTGCTGAACAGCGAGAAGCACAGCAGCGTGGGCACGTACTGCTCGGCCCGCGACGACAGGAAGATGATCTTGTCGCGCATGGCCATCAGCAGGATCAAGCCGCAGTAGATCAGCGTGGCCCACTGCGGCAGGATGCCGGTGCGGCCGTCGGGCAGCCCGTCGACTGTCTGGGGCGACAGCACCAGCAGCAGGATCAGGCTGGCCAGGATCAGCTTGTACAGCCCGGTGTCCCAGGGCGTGCGGCGATTGCCCTTGGTGAACGGCACATGGTTGGGGTACGGCGGCACTCGCAGGGTGTCGTTCTGCCACCAGTAGAGGATTCCCCCGATGGGCGGGTCGAAGTGGAAGGCCAGCGGGCCGCAGGTGGCCGCCAATCCCGTGATCTCGAGCAGGATCGTCCAGATCATCAGCTTCTGGTAGAGGATCGGCTCGTCCCACCAGCCGCCGATGTCGTTGAATTCGAGTCCGGCAGTGAACGCGCCGGCCACGATCAGCCCGAACAGCGCATACAGGAAGATCTTCCACGCATAGAACGTGCCGGTCTGCTTGGGCGTCCCGAAGCCGTGCTCGACCCAGTGCAGCTGCAGCAGCTTCATCCGCTCGAAGAACGGGATCTTTGCAAACTCGTCGAGATCGACATCGGGCAGCTCAGCGGTGCGATACCCCATGGTGATTACCTCTTTCGGCGGACCATCGCCGCGTGTCGTCGTTGTCGTTCGCGTTCGAAATAGAAGTCGTCTTCGGCGGCGGTGCGGGTGGAGGCAAGCTTGCCGGACAGCCGTGTCAGCTCACGCTCGCGCACCCGCAGGCGCCTCCATGCCTTCCGCTTGTTCTTGCGCCGCAATCGCTCGATGTGGTCTTCCTCGGTCTCCGACGTGCCGGTCAGGTACGTCTCCTCGATCTCGTCGAGGCGGCTGAGGGCTTCGGCAGCGGGCAGTTCCAGCAGGATCTGGCCGCGGGCCATCAGATACATCCGGTCAGAGACTTGCAGTGCCTTGCGGGCATGCTGCTCGACGATCAGCGCGCCGGTGCCCGTGGTGTCGGCCACCTTGCGGACCGCTCCCAGCAGCCGATCGACGACGATCGGCGCCAGCCCGAGCGACAGCTCGTCGGCCAGCAGAATCGACGGTTGACGGCTGAGCGCCCGCGCCAGCGCCAGCATCTGCTGCTCGCCGCCCGACAGCATGCCGCCGCGTACCGGAAGCCGAGGCTCGAGCTCGGGGAACAGCTCCAGCGCTGCTTCCACCGAGCCGCCGCCCACCCGCAGATTGTCCCGAGCCGACAGCTTGGTGAACACCAGGCGCTCCTCGGTCACCAGCCCGATCCCCCCGCGCCGGATGCGCTGGTACATGGGCGTGAACGTCGGCGTGTTGCCGAACATCACGATGCCGTCGACCGGCGTCAGCTCACCGGCGATGGTCAGCAGTGTGGTGGTCTTGCCCGCCCCGTTGGGCCCGAGCAGGCACACCACCTCGCCCTGGTGGACCTTCAGGTTCACTCCCTGCACGACGGCCCGGTTGAGGTACCCGCACTTGAGGCTGCGCGTCTGCAGCAGCGGCCTCATGCCCCACCTCCCGCTGCTTGGGGCGTGCGCGGCTCGTGCTCAATGAGGTGCTCGTCGGCCTCGGTTCCCAGATACGCAGCCACGACGGCCGGGTCAAGACGGATTTCCTCGGGGCTCCCGACGGCGATCTTGTTGCCGAAGTCCAGCACCACCACCTCGTCGCACACTTCGTTGACGAAGTTCATGTCGTGCTCGACCACCAGCACGGCCATGCCCCAGTCCTGGGCCAGGCGGCGAACCACCTCGGCCAGCTCCTCGCTCTCGGCGGTGCTCAGGCCGGCGGCCGGCTCGTCGAGCAGCAGCACGCTCGGGTGCATCGCCACCGCCCGGGCAATCGCCAGCAGACGGTGCTTGCCGTAGGAGAGGTCCTTCACGTCGCGGTGCAGGTCGCCGTCGAGCTGGAACTCGATGATCGCCCGCACGACCTCGGGCGGGAACGGCGGGTTCGACGGCGCCACCAGATCGCGCAGGTACGACCGCATGTCCTGAGGGTCGGCGGCAACGCTGATGTTCTCGAACACCGTCGCGTCCTCGAACAGCTCGAGCGTCTGGAACGAACGAGCAATGCCGATGCGGGCACGTTGGGAGGGTGCCATTCGCGAGATGTCCTCGCCGTCGAGCACCACTCGACCCTCCGCCGGTGTGAAGCCGCATACGGCGTCGATCAGCGACGTCTTGCCGGCGCCGTTCGGGCCGATCAGCCCGGTGATGGTGCCCGGCGTGAGGCTGAAGCTGACATCGTTGACCGCCACGACGGCCCCGTAGCGCACGGTCATGTTCTCGATGCTCAGCACGCGAGCCGGAACCTTGGACTGTCCACTCTCAGCGGCGTTCGGATCGGAGACGTCTTCCAGCTCGATGAAGTAGGAGCGGCCCCACTTGCGGGCCCGTTTGACCAGCCGGAAGATCTTCACCCACTCGGCTGCGACACCGTCCTTGTACCCGAGCACCATGAGCAGGATGGCGATGCCGCTGATGAGCTGGGTCCAGCGGCCCACCCCATCCCACGTCGATTCGAGCACTTCCTGGCCGAAGGCTGCGGTGGCCATGGTGGCGCCCACGAACGCACCGAGCAGGTGGCCGACGCCGCCCACGATGGCCAGGCCCACAAAGAGAATCGAGGTGAGGTTGGTGAACGAGGTATAGCTGACCGAGGTCAGCCGGAATGCCAGCACGATCCCGCCCAACGCCGCGATTGCCGAGCTGAGCGAGAAGGCGAACAGCTTCGCCTTGGGCACGTCGATGCCGAGCGCTGTAGCGGCCCGCTCGTTGGTCCGGATGGCGAGCAGCCGCCGCCCACTGCGTCCACGACGCACGTTCGACACCACCCACACGGCCAGCAGCGCCATGGCCAGCACGAAGAGGCCGTAGCGCTCGGGGTAGCGAATGGAGCCGATGTCGAAGCCGAACAGATCGGGGCTGCCCACCTGGGTGCCCTGCACGCCGCCGGTGTATTCGCGGTTGCGGAACAGCATCAGCTCGATGGTGGTGCCGAGTCCCAACGTGACGATTGCCAAGTTGATGCCGCGGGTTCGCGCAGCCGGCAAGGCGAAGATGAATCCCAGCGGCACCGCTGCGGCGACGCCGACGACAAGCGCCAGCAGGAACGGGATGTCGAACACCGCGACGAGCCGTCCTGACACGTACGCGCCGAAGCCCGCGATGGTGTACTGCGCCAGCGAGAGCTGGCCCGCGTAGCCAGTCAGCAGCACGATCGACAGCAGCACGATCGATACGCCCATGGTGACGGTCAGGGCGTCGATCCACTTGGCCTGCTTGGTGAGCATCAGGAATGCCACCGTGCCGACGCCGAAGATCGTCCAGTCCCACGACATGCGCCCGTTGCCGATCATCGGCAGCTCGCGCAAGAAGTAGTCCCGCAGCGGCAGCGACCGGCCCTTGAACACCAGCACGGCCACAATCACCAGGAAGGGCAGCGACGGCCCCAGCCCTTGCTGGTCGACGTAGCGGCCCACGAGTGTCTGACCGACGCCCAGCGCCAGGCCGGCGGCGGTGGCGATGGGGAACGACCGGAAGTCGCCGACCAGCGCCGCGGCCAAGGCTGCGAGCACCAGCGATGTCATGGCCGTGACCTGCAACGTGATGATGGGCACGACCAAGATGCCCGCAACCGCAGCAATGGCCGAGCCCAGTGCCCAGTTCTGGATGGCGATCGCATTGGGCGACAAGCCGATGGCCGAAGCGGCTCGCTCGCTCTCGGACACTGCCTCGGTGGCGAGGCCGAAGTGGCTCCGTCGATACATCGACCACAGCACCACGGCGAACACGCATGCCACGCCGAACAGGATCAGCCGGTCGACGGTGATGGCCACCTCGCCCCACAGCGTCACCCGGTTGGTGGGCAGCCAGCTCGCCACCTGGCGTGCGTTGGAGCCATAGCGGATGACCACGCCGGCCTGGATCAGGATGAGCACGCCCAATGTGGCGATGACGCGGATCAGCGTGCTGGCGCGACGCAACGGCCGCATGATCACCCAGTGCGTGAGGGCGCCGAGCAGCGCGGACAGCGCGACGCCGGTCAGCGCCGCCAGCAGGAACGGCCAGCCGGCCCGGTTCTGCAGCTCCCACTGCAGGAAGACCCCCGCTATGGCGGTAGCGCCAAGGGAGAAGTTCAGGACGCCGGTGCCGCGGTAGACCACGATCAGGCCTTGGGAGGCCAGCGCGTACAACGCACCGACCCCGAAACCCAGCAGAGCGAAGCGAATGACCTCGTCCAATGGTGCTCCCGTCGCAGCGGCGCTAGGCCGGCTCGCGCCAGCGCCGGGGTGGCTGGTGATCGCTCACTCGGGCCACCCCGGCGCGTGCGCCAGAACTGAGATGACGGTACTCAGACGACGATCAGCCGGCGTTGCCCGTGGCCAGGTCGCCGACGTCTTCGAACTCGGTGGTCAGCGGCACGACCTTGCCGTTCTCCAGCTTGCTGAACACGACGCTGCGGTTGAACAGGCGCTGGAAGCCCGGCAGGCCATCGGTCCACTCCTGGGTGAAGTCCAGCACCGGCACCATGCCGCCGAGATCGAGGTGGTCAGTGGCCGATGCGGCCTGGAAGAACGAGGAGGCGTTGATCTCGCCCTCGATGGTCTCGGCGATCTGCCTGAAGGCCGCAAACGCCGCCCACGTGCCCATGCCGCCCAGGCTGTTGTAGTCGTGCTCGGTGGTGTCCCAGCCGCCCTCTTCAAGCGCCAGCCGGTACTCGTCCCACGGCGCCGTGGAGATGTCGGGGTACATGCCGCCGATGATGTCGCCGTCGGTCGACTCCTCGTTGCCGGCGGCGGAGATCTCGTTCAGGTTGCCCTGCGGGCCGTACTGGCGAGCGTCAGTGCCCGACTGGGTCCACGCCGTGTTCCAGGTGATGTACGGCGTCTCCGAGACGATGCCGATCACGCAGTCGGCGTCGGTCGTCGCCTGCGCCACCTCCGAGGAGTAGTCCTGCGCAGTCGGCGGCAGGATGATGATGTCGCCGAAGCTCTGGCCGAGGGCTGCGATCGCGTTCTCCATCGGCGGCAGGAAGATCTGGGCGCCGTCGATGATCACTGCGTTGATCGCCTGGCACCCGTCGTCGATGGCTCGCTTGATGATGCCCACCGCATACATCGGCTGGTTGCCGATGGGGAACGAGTGCGGGCTGGTCAGCTCAGACGGCGTGATCGGGCAGCAGGGGCCGAACCAGGTGATGTCGGACTCGGCGATCACCGGCACGATGCTCTCGGCGAAGAACGTGAACGAGCCGACGACGGCCACCATGTTCTCCTCGACAGCCTCGCGGGCGCACGCCGCGGCCACGGCGGGGTCGAACATCTCGTCGCAGACCGTGACCTCGAGCGGCCGGCCGCCGATGCCGCCCCGGGCATTGATGTAGTCGGCGTACGCATTGGCGGTGTTCGCGATGTTGTGGTATGTCGGACCCGCCGCGTTGAGCGTGGTGACCGTCATGACCTTGATGGGCTCGCCGCTCGGTGCCGCTTCTGTTGTGGGAGCGGGTGCGGCCTCGGTGGTCGGGGCCGGCGCCGCTTCAGTAGCCGCAGGCGCCTCGGAAGCGTCGTCGTCGCCATCATCGCTGCCGCATGCAGCGGCAATCAGGGCGAAGACAGCCAGAAGCGCTGCCACCGTCCGCCACGCTCGCCGCCTCGAATGGCGCTGCGCAGCACGTTCGCTGGTCGTCATGTGGTTCCCCTCCCTAGGGACAAGGCAGACCCGATGGCCAGCCGTGTGACCGCCGCCTGCCTCTCAAACTTCGGAGCACCACTGTTGGGTGCTCGTGAGTTTCTAGTGCCTGTGTGCGCGTCGTGTCGGATTACGCAATTGCGAACACGATGATGGCCACGATGAACGCGATGGACAGGGCCAAGATGGCCATCGCCGCAAATCCGTCGCTTCTCGTTCTGTCCGGCGCTGAGGGGTCGTTCGGTGTGCGCATCCGCAGTGGGCTCATTCGAACTCGAGGGCGGGATGTCAGGTTCGGGACTCTAGTTCCAGAACCAGCCGAAGTTGTCCAGCAGGCGTGACACCGCTGCCAGCGCCGCCATTTGGCTGACTTGAGCGATGGCACCCAGGACGTCACCGGTCAAGCCGCCGAACGTGCGGTGAGCAATCAACCCCACCACCAGCGCTGCGCCGGTCGCCGCGCCGACGGCGAACACGCCCACCGGCCCGAGTGCGAATGCGGCGCCGTAGCTGACGAGCAACGAGAGCGCGCAGGGCAATCCGCGCAGGTGGGCCGTGTAGGAGTGGCCAAGACCGGAACCGGGAGCTGCCCGCACCAAGGCCATCACCGCAACGGCAAGCGTCCGGCCCACACCGTGTGCGAGGACCAAGGCGATCACGGCGTCACGCGACGCCAGCGGCATGACAGCGAAGACCTGCACCAGCGTCCCTAGCACCAGTGCCAGCGTTCCGAAGGTTCCCAGGCGTGAGTCCTTCATAATCTCGCGGCGCCGCTCGGGCGTCGTGCCGCCGAGGGCGTCTGCGGTATCGGCCAGGCCGTCCTCGTGAAACGCACCGGTGACGACGACGCCAGTGGCGATGGCCAGGATCGCCGCGAGCGGGGCGCCCAGCGACTGCCACACAGCCCAGAAGACCGCTCCGCTCAAGGCGCCCACGATTGCGCCGACGAGCGGGAACCACGGGACGCTGCGTCCAAGATCGCGTTCGGTCGGGGGGTGCGCTCCGCCGGGCAGCCGGGTCAGGAACGCCCATGCGTACCGCAGGCTCACGCTGAGTCCAACACGTTTCGCAGGCTCACGCTGAGTCCAATACGTTTCGCAGGCTCACGCTGAGTCCAATACGTTTCGCAGGCTCACGCTGAGTCCAATACGTTTCGCAGGCTCACGCCAGACCCCACTCGGCGAAGGTGGCAACGTCGGTCACGGCCGCCGCGGCGATCCGAACGAGCGGCACAGCGATGAGTGCGCCAGTGCCCTCCCCCAGCCGCAGATCCAGGCGCACCAGCGGTTCCAGCCCCAGCTCGACCAGCAGCTCTCGATGGCCCGGCTCGGCGGAGCAATGCCCGGCGATGCAGTGGTCGAGGCTGCCCGGCGCAGCCAGTGCGAGCGGTGCCGCGGCAGCCGTGCCGATGAAGCCGTCGAGCACTACGGGAATCGAGCGTTGCCGCGCCGCCGCCGCCGCTCCGGCGATGGCTGCCAGCTCCCGCCCCCCTGCCCGGCGCAGCACATCCAGCGGCTCGACGCGGCCCACCCGTTCGAGCACCTCGCGCACGACCGTCCGCTTGTGATCGAGCGCCGCCGACTGCACCCCGGTGCCCGGTCCCGTCCAACGGACCGCGGCCTCAGCGGACGAGGTTGCATCCTCGGCAAAGAGCAACCCGCACACAGCAGCCGCGGCGGTGGTGTTGCCGATCCCGAGTTCTCCCAGCACCAGCAGGTCGGGCCGGTCGGCCTCGACGGCGCGTTCGACAGCGAGAGCGCCGGCGTCGACGGCCGCGTCGAACTCGTCGGCGCTCATCGCATCATGGGTGCGGATGTTGCCCGTCGGCATGCCCACACCGACATCGTCACACCGCACCACCGCCCCTACCTGGCGTGCGACCGCCGTCACGGTGGCGACTCCGCTGTCGACAGCGGACACCATGGCGGCGGTCACCTCGGCGGGATACGCGCTCACACCCTCTTCGGCGACACCGTGGTCGGCTGCGAACACCAGCACAACCGGCCGCTCAACCGTCGGCTCCGTCGTGCGCTGCCAGCCGGCAAGCCACGCGGCTACCTGATCCAGCCGCTCGAACGCACCTGCCGGGCGCAGCACCTGCGACGCCCGTTCGGCCACGGCGCGCCGGGCGGCTTCATCGGGCACCGGCTGTTCCGCAAGCATCTGGGACAGCAACGAGGGCCGATCCGGCAGACCCGCCCCAGACGCTGTCTCCGACGCAGTCTCCGGCACGGCCTCAGGCACCGCCCTCAGGCCCGGAGAGCTCCAGCAGCCTGCCCGCCACCACGAGGTACGCCCGATCTGCAGCTCCCACGACGATCTGATTCACCGATCCCAACACGTCGCGGTACGCCCGCCCAAGCGGGGTGGCAGGCACCACCCCCGAGCCGACCTCGTTGGTGACCACGATCGAGACGCCCTCGCGTCCATGCAGGCAAGCGACCAGCTCCCGGGCCTCGACCGTGATCTCGCCCGCACGTGCCGCATCGACGCTCCCCGCACCGGCGCCGCCCTCCAGCATCCGGTTCGAAACCCAGATGGACAGGCAATCGATGATGATCGTCGCCTCGGCGCCGACACGCCCGACCGCTGCCGCCACATCGATGGGGGCCTCGATAGTCGTCCAACCAGCAGGCCGCGCTGCTCGGTGCAGCTCGATGCGCTCGACCATCTCGTCGTCGCCGGCCTCGGCCGTGGCGATGAACGTCACTGCGGCATCCAAGGATGCTGCCGCGCTCGACGCCGCCGTGGACTTCCCGCTGCGAGCGCCGCCCGTGAACGCAATCAGCATGGCCGCTGCCAGTGCCGCATCAGCAGCGAACCAGCAGCAGTCCGGAGCGAGCCTTCGGCAGGAAGTAGGTGGTCTTCGGCGGCATCACGCCGCCGAAGTCGGCAACTTCGAACACCGAACCGAGCGGCACCGGTGCCAGCAGGATGGTGACCGGCACTGCGGCGGCGGCGACGGTCGTGGGACGGTACGTGAGCCTGGGATCCGAAGCGCTCGCGACACCGAAGATGTCGCCGAGCACGAAGTCATGGACGAATGCTGCGTCCAGCAGGCTGGCGGGATTCTGCACCGGCGATGCGTCGTCAGAGGCCGCAGCGCGCCGCGGGCGCACGCGAAACCAGTGGCCCGCCACGCCAACGCCGATCCACCCCGGCGAGCTGGGGCGCGCCGCGATCGCGTCGGGCACCTCTTCGACATCGCATCGAGTCCGCATCAGCTCCATGACGCGCCGGGGCATCATGTCGAGCTCGCTCAGCTCGCGGTCGAAGCTGCCGAGGTGCAGCTCCTCGGTGGGTGCGCATGCCACGAGCACATGCGAGAAGCCGGCCTGCCTGGCGGCTGCGACGCGATGGTGCCCATCCACGATGTACAGCGGGCCGTCGAGTCCGACGCTGGCACCTTCGCCGCCCCCCACGACGGCGGGCCACAGCGTGACCCGTGCGCCGTCAGTGGTCTTGGTGTCGAGCAGCGGCGCCAGCGGTGTCGCTGCCCCGGCTGCGGCCAGGGTGGCCTCGATGACATCGGAGACCATCGTCAGCCGCGGCGCGGTGACCACCACAGGGCTGGACATGCGGCCGACCTCGGTGAAGTGCACGGCCAGGCCGTGCACGCGGCCTGGCTGGGTGTCCTCGTGCGGGCGCAGCTCGTGAGAAGCCAAGCGCACGCCGCCCAGCAGTGCGTGCTGCGCGTGGCCGTCGGCCTCCACGCACTGCACATAGAGGCCGGGTGCGCGGGTGGCGCCGAACGCCCCCAAGCCGATGAGCCGCTCGAGTGCCTGCGTGCTTCGTGTGGCGTGCTGCAGGTGCTCGCTGGGATGACCGCAGCTCTCGGGCGGCAATCCCGCCACGTGGGCGAACGAGTCCGGATTGTCGGCGAGGTGCTGAGCGTGCTCGTCCGGGGTGAGCGAGTCGTATGGCGCGGGAATCACCGTCGGCGCCCATTCAGGCGTCAACACACGAGCGCTGACCGGCTCGATCATCTGCTCTCCCTCCCCGCTGCCCTATCCCGCACTTGTCGAGCCCCACCTCGATGAGCTCTGGGCACACGCCGACGCGGCGGATCGAAGTTATCTCACGTCCAGCGGCAGTCTCGACGCGCGGCGCGCTCAGGGGATCACGCCTGCTTGCTTGAGCTGCTCGATGTCGTCCCAGTCGTAACCGTGCTCGAGCAGGATCAGCTCGGTGTGCTGGCCGAGTTCGGGCGGCGGTCCGCCGGGGGCCCAGGCACTCTCGGAGAAATCCACCGGCGTCGCAATCATTTCGGTCGTACCGCCATCAGGCGTCGGCACCTCCACCCAGCACCCGGCAGCACGGGCCTGCGGGTCGGACCGCATGTCCAGAGTGGACTGGACCGGGGACCACCAGACGTCGTTGGCATCGAAGACCTCGCCCCACTCGGCACGCGTGCGCGTGGCCATGACAGCGTCCATCTCGGCCGTCAGGGCCGCCGCATGCTCCAAGCGGCGCACGATGTCGGCGAAGCGAGGGTCGTTCTCCCATTCCGGCCGATCCAGGGCGGTCACCACATTCGGCCAATGACGGTCGCCCTCGAGGCCCAGCATCCAGAGCCACTCGCCGTCGCTGCAGCGATAGCAGTTGATGAGCGGGTTGGGCGGCCTGTCGCGGCCCCAAGCCTCGGTCTCAGCACCGGTCATGGCGGTGACGTTGTGGTCCCAGCCCAGCAGGTAGGTGCCCAGGCGCATCAGTGACGACTCCACCAGCTGGCCCTTGCCGGTGCTGGTGCGATGGAACAGGGCCGCCGCAACGCCTGCCGCTGCCGCCAGCCCGGTCATGTGGTCGCCCATGCCGCCGCGCTGGTAGGGCAGGTCGGCATCGTCGGGCGTCAACGACCGGACAATGCCGGCCCGGGACCAGAACGCGCCGACGTCGTAGGTTTGGCGGTCTCGCTCGTCGCCCCGCAGCGAGAGGCCCGTGACGCTGGCGTAGACGAGGCGCGGGTAGCGCTCCGCCAGCGACGGGTAGTCGAGGCCCATGCGCTCGAGCCCGCCGGGGCGGATGTTCGACAGGAAGACATCGGCATCGGCCAGCAGGGCATGCAAGGCGGCGAGCCCGTCCGGCTGTCGCAAGTCCAGGGCGATGCTGCGCTTGCCGCGGTTGTCGAGATCGAACGGCGGATTGCCGTCGCCCCCGAAGAGCCACTCCAGCGAACGGAATGGGTCGCCGTCAGGCGTCTCCACCTTGAGGACATCGGCGCCCCAGTCGGCCAGGATCCCGCCGCAGGCGGGTCCCGCGATCCACACGCCCAATTCGACGACTCGGATGCCCTCCATCGGCCCGGCCATCCGTACTCCCCCTGTCCCGACGTGCTGGCTGCGCCTTGGCGGCCCAGCGGCGATGCGGCAGCGTACTCAGCCGCCTGCGAGACAGAGTTGACGAGCAGTGTCGGCATCGATGCGTTCGGCAGGGGCCACGTCCCGACCGGCAGCCGCCGCCATCCACTCGGCCGGATCGGCGGGCACCGTCGGCGCGTCCGAGGAGAACCTCACCGGGATCCCGCGGCGCAGCAGGCTGGCCAGCGGCCAGAGCCATTCCTGCTCGGTCGAAGAGAGCTCTTCCCGGTACTTCTGCGCCCGCCGTGTCACGAAACTGGGCTGGGTGACCACCGTGACGCCGAGCCGGGCGATGCGGTCGAGCTGCTCGGGCAACGCGAGCGCGCAGTGTTCGATGCGATCGGGTTCAATGCGGCCGGGTTCACTCTGGTCGAGCGCCCCCGCCGGCATGCCGACGGCCAGAGGCGGGTGCGCTTCGAGGGCATCCAAGGTGGCCTGCAACGTGTCGATGTCCATGACGTGAACCGCAACGGGGAATCGATGCGCGCGCGCCGTCGACACCAAGTCGGCGATCACGCTGTCGTCGTCGTGAGGCGGCATGACCTTGGCGTGCCCTACCCGCACTCCCGCGCTGCCCGACACGGCCCCGTGAGACAGCACCGTCTCGCCGAACCCGAGCGCTTGCAGCGAGTCAAGCCGATCGGCACCCACCATGGCCGTGACGTCCACGGCCGGTACTCCGGCAGCCGCTTCTGCGAGCAGCTCCAGCGCGCCCAGGTCATTGGTGTGCGTCGCGTCGGTGCATGCGGTGATGCCCGCGGCAGCCAGGTCGGCCAGTACATCAGCGACACCGGCCACCGTCGCGGCGCGATCGGGGCGCGGCACCGCTGCCAGCACGTCGTGACGCTCGACGAGCACCTCGCCGCCTGCCAATCCGAGCGCTCGGCCCGCGGCCGAGTTCACGATGGCAACGTGACCGGTGAGGTGATGCAGCACCGTCGGGCAACCCCCGGTCACAGCGTCCACCTCGGCAACGGTCGGATGGCGCCGCTCGTCGATCAGCGCGTCGTCGTAGCCCCACGCGCGCAGCCACACATCCCGATCGCCGGACGCTGACCGTTCCTGTGCGGCTCCGCCGATGGTGCTCAGCAGCTCGGCCATCGACGTGGCGGTGCTCACGTTTGCCGATCGGCGTGCAGCCGCGCACGCCAGCAGGTGCAGATGATCGTCCCGATACCCCAGCGCCGGGGTGGTGCTCACGGCTGCGCCTGTGATCCCGGCCAGCTCAGCGTGGCCGAGCCCCGGGAACGGCCTCAGATGCCCAGCTCGTCGAGCATGGGAATGAGATCGCGGCGCAGCAGCTTGCCAGTGGAGGTGCGCGGCAGCTCGTCCATCAGGTGCACGAACTCCGGCCGCTTGAACGGGGCGAGGCGCTCGCGGGCGTGCGCAACCAGATCATCACCCGACGTGCCGCTGCCGGGCCGCACGACGGCCGCTGCCGCCACGCGCTCACCCCACTCCTCGCTGGGCAGGCCCACGACCGCTGCTTCGAGCACCGACGGGTGGTCGTACAGCACGCCCTCCACTTCGTCGGGAAGCACGTTCTCGCCGCCCCGGATGATCATGTCGCCGGTACGGCCGGCCAGGAACAGGTAATCGTCGTCGTCGAGGTAGCCGAGATCGCCCGTGTGCACCCAGCCCTCGTCGTCGATGGTGACGCGAGTCTTCTCGTCATTGCCCCAGTAGCCGTCCATGGCGCGGAACGTCTGCAGCTGCACCTCGCCGATCACACCGGGCGCCACGACCTCGCCGCTGTCGGCATCGACCACGCGCACCTGCACGTCCTCGAGCACCTGGCCCACCGAGGAGAGCCGGTGCAGCTTGCGCTCCTTCTCTTCGTCGCTGCCGTCGATGCGATGGTCGTCCGGATCCAGAACGGCCACCGTGGACGTCGTCTCGGTCTGTCCGTAGGCGCCGGCGAACGCCACGTTGGCGGGGAACATGTCGATGGCTCGGCGGATGACCGACGGCGGCATCGGCGCCGCGCCGTAGGTGACGGCTTCGAGGCCGCTGAACGCCTCATGGCCGAAGTTGGGGGCTTCGAGCACCCGAGCGAGCATGGTGGGCACCAGGAAGGCGTGCGTCACCGAGTGCGCTTGCACGCAGTCGATCCATGACGACGCTTCGAACTGCGGCAGCAGCACCACCACGCGCCCGCTGTAGAGGGCGTTCAGCATCGAGGTGAGCCCGGCGATGTGGTACAGCGGCGCCGCGACCGCCATGCGTCCCATGTCCTCGCCGGTCGCGGCATCGTTGGTGCCCATGACATAACCCGTGATGGCGCCGTTGGTGAGCTTCACGCCCTTGGGCATGGCCGTGGTGCCGCTCGTGTACAGCAACGCGCACAGCCCATCGGGGTCGACGTCCTCGGGCACGGGCAGCTCGAACGCTTCGTCGCGGGCGGCGGCATAGGACGACGGATCGTCGAGCACCAGGACGTGCTCGAGGTCGTCGGGTTTGTTCTCGGAGATCAGGTCGCTGTAGCGAGACTCGGTGAACAGCACGCTGATGCCGCTGTCGCTGAGCAGGTGGGCGGTCTCCTCCGCACCGGCGCGGAAGTTCATCGGCACGACGGTGGCACCGACGAACGCACCGCCGAAGATGGCCTCCACGCACTCCACGCTGTTGGTGGCGAAGATGCCGACCCGGTCGCCGACGCCCACACCGAGCATGGTCAGCATGCCGGCAGTGCGGCTCACCTTGTCGAGCAGCTCCTGGTAGGTCACCTCGCGAGCCGTGCCGCCGCCGGCTTCCGTCGAGGTGTCGATCAGGATGACTTGTTCGCCAGCAATGGTCGCTGGCATGAAGAGCAGCATTCCCAGATTCACGTCGATCCCCTCTGCGCTGTGGCCTCGCGGCCGGCGACACAGTCTGCCGGACGAGCCCTACGCTGCGCGCATGAAGCGACTCGCGGCTGCGCTGCTGAGTTTCGGCCTGCTGACCGCCGCCTGCAGCGGCGCAGACGACGCAGCGCCGACGACTGCTGCGACATCCCCGGTGATTGCCGAGGCTCCGGCGCCGGCAGCCACCGCAGCTCCCTCCACGACTGCGGCAACGCCGGCAGCCACGGAGGCACCGGCAACCACCGCAGCGCCGGCGACCACGGCTGCCCCACAGCACGAGGCCGAAGCCGACTCCCGCAGTGAGTCCGGCGAGGGATCCCAGACCGGCGCCGAACCGGCGGATCCGCTCGGCGCCGCAGTCGCTGAGTGGATGGAGCGCACCGGGACACCTGGCCTCGTGCTGGCTGTCACTCAGGGCGGCGCCGAGCCCGCAACCTTCGCGTGGGGCCTCAGCGACATCGCCACCGGTACTCCCATGACGGTCGATCATCACGTGCGCATCGGCTCGGTCACCAAGCCGGTCACCGCCGCTGTGGTGCTGCAGCTCGCCTCCGAAGGCCTCGTCGAGCTCGACGCACCGGTGGCGCAGTACCTGGGCGACAGCTGGGCTCCGGGGTACGAACACGCTGCTGCGGTCACGGTGCGTGACCTGCTGGGGCATACCTCGGGATTTGTCGAGTACGCGTTCGACGTGCAGTTCTACCAACTCGCAGCGCCCCGGCTCGGAGAGCAGATCTCGCCCGAGGAGATCCTGCAATTTGCTGCCGAGTACGGCCCCGTGGCCGAGCTGGGCACCGAGCGCCACTACAACACCACCGGCTATCTCGCTGCGGGGCTGCTCATCGAAGCGGTCACCGGCAACACGGCCGCCGCCGAACTGCGGTCTCGTGTGTTCGAGCCGCTGGGCCTGCAGCACACCTACCTGACGCCCGAGGAGTTTCCGCCCGAGCCGACGGCGAACGGGTACGTCGGCGGCACGATCGGCTACCTGATGGGTCCGCTGCTGGGGCTCACCAGCGACAACCAGATCACCTACGGCGACGCCATCTTCGTGGATGTCGGCACCGTCCCGAGCGACTTCGCCCGTTCCGCGGGCTGGACCGGCGGCGGCATCGAGGCGCAGATCGGCGACGTGGCGCTGCTGATCCGAGGTCTATTCGCAACCGACACTCTCGATGACGAGCAGGTCGCGCTCATGACAGCGGGTCATCCGATGCCAGACAGCAGCTACGGACTGGGCATCTCGACCGATGAGATCCTGGGTGTGACGATCTACACACACGGCGGCGGCGTTCCGGGCTTTCGCACCATTGCGGCCTACGCGCCCGCACTTGATCTCGGTATCGCCCTCACGACCAATCTGCTGGGCCTCGAGGGCCCCGATGACGTCGGGGGCCTGCTGGAATCGCTGGCCCCGATCCTGGCGACCATGAACTGATCTGCCTCGCCTGCGACCAGTAAGCAACGCGGAGTCATCGGCAATACTTGCGCCGTCGGGAGGCCCAGCCGGGCCAGATGAGGGGGCAGCAGTGAGCCAGTTGTTGGCCGGGGTTCGAGTGCTCGAGCTGGCAACCGGCATCTCGGGCCCCTATCTCGGGAAGCTCTTCGCCGATCATGGCGCTGACGTCGTCAAGGTGGAGCCGCCCGGTGGCGATCCCGCACGGCGCCACGGCCCCTGGGGCGATGCAGTCGAACCACCATCGGGTGCTGACGCCGCCGAGCAGTCACCGCTGTTCCTGCACCTCAACACCAACAAGCGCAGCGTCATCGCCGACGTCGGCACCGCCGAGCCCAGCGCCGACGACCTCGGCGTTGTGCGGTCGTTGGCGACGAGCTCAGACATCGTCATCGAATCCTTCCCGCCAGGCCATCTGGACCGCATCAGATTGGGGTACGAGACTCTCGCCGACCTGCGACCCGGCATCGTGCTCACCTCGATCACACCGTTCGGGCAGTCCGGCCCGTACGCTCAGGCCGGCCACCGCGGCAGCGACATCGTGACCTACGCCATGGGCGGACCGATGTGGGGCACCGGCATCGACGAGCGCGAGCCCGTCAAGCTCAGCGGCGACGTCACCTCGTATCAGGTGGGCAACTTGGCGGCCGTGCCGACCTTGGCGGCGTACCAGATGAGCCAGCGCAGCGGCCGCTCGTTTCACATCGATGTGTCGGCGTTCGAGGCGCAGGCGGGCACCATCGACCGCCGAGCGTCCTACTTGCTGTACCAGGCGTGGACCGGCACCGATGTGGGCAGAGACGCGCGCCAGCCGCAACGGGCGTCGCCGGTCGGCTTCTACCCCACCGCCGACGGATGGGCGCTGGTGTTCACCTTGCCGTCGTGGGCCCCCCGGATGGTGCAGACGCTCACCAGCGCAGGCCTCGGCGGCGACGACGGTGACGGCACTTCGCTGGCCGAACGGTTTGCGAATCCGGCGTGGCTGGCAGATCCCGATCTTCCCGACATGGTGGAGACCGCACTCTTCGTGTGGCTGGCAGGCCAGACCCAAAGCACGGTCGGCGCTGCGGCACAAGTCAACAAGTGGGGCGTGACCCCGCTGAACGCTCCAGCCGATCTGCTTGACGATCCGCACTTTGCGGCACGAGGCTTCTTCGTGCCCGTCGAGCATCCGGTAGCGGGAACGGTCCGGCAGCTCGGTGCGCCGTTTCGCCTCCATCGGGTCGACCCGCGCGATGCATCCGATCAGGCATCGACGGCACCGCGGCATGCGCCACTGCTGGGAGAGCACGATGCCGAGGTGCGTGCCGGCCTCGCAGCACCCGGCATCGCTGCGACGAGCGAGGCCGGCAGACATCGCTCACCGGACATCGCGCCGGCCCGCCAGGAGCCCACGGGGTTGCCCCTCAGCGGCATCCGGGTGCTGGACCTGACGGTCGTGTGGGCCGGACCGGCGTGCACCATGTACCTGGGCGATCTCGGCGCCGAGGTGATCCGGGTGGACAACCCCTACGTGTTCCCGACGGCGACCCGGGGTCTGATGCCTCGCCCGCCGCGGGAGATCAATCCCGAATTGGGGCCGCTGTCGGGATATCCGGATCACGATCCGGGGCGACGCCCGTGGAACCGCCAGAACCTGTTCAGCGCTCATGCTCGCGGGAAGCTGAGCTGCACGCTCGACCCGCGCACCGAGCTCGGGCGCTCAACGCTGCACCGGCTCGTGCAGCAGACCGATGTGATCGTCGAGAACAATTCCCTCGGCGTGCTGCCGAAGCTGGGGCTCGACTGGGAGACCGTGCACGCCGTCAATCCGCGCACGATCGTGCTGCGCATGCCGCCGATGGGCCTCGAGGGTCCGTACTCGGATTGGGTCGGTTTCGGCGCCAACTTCGAGGCACTGTGCGGGCTGACGGGCCTGCGGGGCTACGCCGACGATGATCCGACCAGCCTGACCTCGGTCTTCCACATGGACCCTGCCAGCGCAGCCACCGCTGCCTTCGCGGTGCTAGCGGTGCTGGGCCGACGCGATGGCGTCGACGGCACCGGAGGGACCGGCGTCGGCGAGCTCATCGAGTTCTCGCAATCCGAGAACGTGATGCAGCACATCGGCGAGTACTTCATCGACGCCGCCGCCAACAGCACCCGTCATCAGCCGCTGGGCAATCGTTCAGTGGCTCGGGCGCCGCAGGGCTGCTACCGCTGTGCAACCGACCCTGCTCGGCCCGACCACGACGACGAATGGGCGGTGATCGCGTGCGAAACCGACGCCGACTGGGCGGCGCTCGCCGGCCTGATCGACCGCGACCGGCCCGACGGCGCACCCGCACTGGGCGACGACGACCGCTTGGCCACGCTGGGAGGGCGTCACGCCTACCACGACGAGATCGACGAGCGGATCAGCACCTGGACTCAGCAGCGCACCGCAGCCGAGGTGTTCCACCAGTGCCAGCAAGCAGGGGTGCCCGCGGGACCGGTGCTGCGCGAGTCGCAGCTGCGGGCCGACCCGCAGATGGGCGATCGCTGCTGGTTCCGCCAGAACGGCTCGGTCGAGCAGGGCTGGCACAGCTTTCCGGGACGCCAGTGGCGCTGGGACGGTCCTGAGATGCCGTGGCGGCCGATCGGCATCCTCGGCGATGCCAACGAGTACGTGTACCGCGAGCTGCTGGGCCTCGACGACGCGGAGTGGCAGGCGCTGTGCGACGAGGGGCACATCACCCGCGACTACCTGAATCCCGACGGCACCTCGATGTAGCTGCTGTCCGCCTCTCGGGCATGTCGCGCCCCTGATGCGCCCGGCACATCACGGGTAGATTGCCCGCATGGCAACTGACACGGGCACAGACACCGAGATCGAGTTCTGGGTCGACCCCATCTGACCATGGTGCTGGGTGACGGCCAGGTGGGTCGTCGATGAAGTCGCTTCCGAGCGCAACCTGAAGGTGAAGTGGCAGCCGATCAGCCTGCTCTTCAAGAACGAGCCCCCGACCGACAGCCCGTACTACGACGCGGTGGTCGGCACACACGGGCAGCTGCGGGTCATGGAGTCGATCCGGGCCGCCGAGGGCGACGACGCCGTGTTCGGCGTGTATTGGGACTTTGCGAGCCGCATCCACCACGACGGCGACCGCGATTTCGACATCGCGAAGGCGCTTGAAGATCTCGGCATCGATCCCGAGCACGCCAAGGCGGCAACCGACGAGAAGTGGGATGCCGAGATCCGCTCTCGCATGGACGAGGGCTTGGCACTCGTGGGCACCGACGTCGGCACGCCGATCATCGCTCTTGACCGCGCCGACGGCGAGCGCGTCGGCATCTTCGGCCCGGTGATCACCCGGGCGCCCAAGGGCGACGACGCCCTGAAGCTGTGGGACGGCATGGTGGCCATGATGGACGTCGACGGCTTCTGGGAACTGAAGAAGACCCGCACCGAGCGGCCCGAGTTCGGCGAGCGACCGGTCACCGTCCCGCCGGTGAGCTGACGGTCCCGGCAGCGGCCCTATCCAGCGACGGCTCAGCGGCGATGAGCGGCACCATTCTCGACGACCTCAAGATCATCGACACCGACAGCCACTGGTCGGAGCCGTACGACCTGTGGACGTCGCGAGCGCCGGCCAAGTACCGCGACCGTGTGCCGCGCATGGAGACGAGAGCCGGCAAGCGCCGCTGGTGGTTCGATGACGCCATCCCCATCGGGCTGCCCATCGCGTCGTCAGTGGTGGACCCTGACGGCGAGAAGGTCACCGGCACGGTCTTCTTCGACTTCGACAATGAGATGGTGCACCGCGCCAGCTACGACGCCGAGGCCCGGGTGGAGATGCTCGACCAGCTCGGCCTCGAAGCACAGATCATGTACCCCAACGTGGCCGGCTTCGGGAACCAGAACTTCCTGAAGTCGCCCGACGATGCCCTGCGGCTCATCTCGGTTGAGATCTACAACGACGCCTTGGCCGAGTTCCAGGAGGCGAGCGGCCAGCGGGTGTTCGGCATGGCCCTGCTGCCGTGGTGGGACCTCGACGCAGCCGTGCGCGAGATCGAGCGCTGCCACGCCAACGGGCTGCGAGGCATCGTGACCTGCTCCAACCCCGAAGAAGCCGGTCTGCCCGATATGGCGACGCCGCATTGGGATCCGGTGTGGCAGGTGTGCTCGGACCTCGCGATGCCGGTCAACTTCCACATCGGCTCGTCGAAGGGCAACCTCGACTACTACGGCAAGGCGCCGTGGCCCTCGTTCGGGCTTGAGCGACAGCTGGCGGTGGGCTCGGCGAACCTGTTCATGGGCAACGCCCGGGTCGTGGGCAACATGATCTATTCCGGCGTGCCCGAGCGCTTTCCCGAGCTCAAGTTCGTCTCCGTCGAGAGCGGCGTGGGCTGGCTGCCGTTCTTCCTGGAGGTGCTCGACCACCAGATGCACGAGACGGCACCGAACGAGTTGGCGGAGCTGTCGATGCTGCCGTCGGACTACTTCCGGAGGCAGTTCTACGGCTGCTTCTGGTTCGAGCGCTCCACCGTGCGGCCGACACTGGAGTACGTGGGCGCACAGTCGCTGATGTTCGAGACCGACTTCCCGCACCCGACGTGCCTGTACCCACGGGATGACCACGGCCTCGCGCAGGCACTCGAGGGGATCCCGCACGACGACGTCGAGCGCATCATGTCGCTCAACGCAGCAGAGCTGTACCGGATCGACATCTGAGGCTTGTCGAGCGGGCCGCGATGCCGGCGCCGCGATAGAACGTGGCGATGAAGTTCGGGATCTTCTACGAGCTGTCGGTGCCGCGGCCCTTCAGCCGGGCCAATGAGTGGCTGACCTACCACAACGCGCTGGAACAGTGCCGGGTGGCCGACGAGGTGGGATTCGATCACGTGTGGGCCGTGGAGCACCACTTCCTGGAGGAGTACTCCCACTGCCCTGCCCCGGAGGTGTTCCTGACCGCGGTGGCGGCGCAGACCGAGCGCATCCGGGTGGGCCACGGAGCCGTGGTGTGCGTGCCGGAGATGAACAACCCGATCCGGGTCGCCGAGCGGGCGGCCGCCCTCGACATCATCTCGAACGGACGGCTCGAACTGGGCACCGCCCGGTCAAGCACGTGGACCGAGCTCGGCGGGTTCTGCGCCGATCCCGACGACACCAAGAAGACGTGGGATGAGTTCGTTCGGGTGATCCCACAGATGTGGACCGAAGACGACTTCGGCTGGGAGGGCGCCCGCTTCGAGATGCCCGCACGAAACGTGATCCCCAAGCCGTTCCAGGAGCCGCACCCGCCGATGTGGGTGACGGTCACCACGCCGGGCACCGAGCTGGACGCTGCCGAGCGAGGCCTGGGGTGCCTGGGCGTGAGCGCGGCACCGTTTGCCGAGCAAGAGCGGCGCACTGCCGAGTACTACCGCCGGGTGGCCGACTGCGACCCGGTCGGCAGCTTCGTGAACGACCAGGTCCACACGCTCAACTTCCTGTATTGCAACGAGGACTACCGCCAGGCGGCAGCGTTGGGCCTGCCGATGGTGGGCGCATTCAGCATGTCCAACGCACACCTGTACTTCACCCGTGAGGCGTACCCGACACGGGCGTACCAGACGCTCGGGAACGCGGGCGCTGCGCTGCGCAGCCGCGGAACCCCGAATGGCAGCGCGCCCGCCGATGACCCCAGCGCTGCCAAGGGCCTGCCCGAAGGCGTCGGCATCGGCGACCCCGACCATCTCGTGCGAACCATCCGCAAGTGGGAGGACGTCGGCGTGACCGGCATCAACTTCCTGCTCAACGCCATGGAGATGATCCCCCAGCAGCAGGTGCTCGACAGCCTGCGGCTATTCGCCACCGAGGTCATCCCGCAGTTCCAGACACCGCAGGAGCGGGCTGCCCGCGTGCAGGCACCGACCAGCGTTCCCGACATCAGCGCATCTGACGCAGCGCCCGCGCCCGAACGTTCTGCACCGGCGCAGCCGCTTCCACCGACGACGCCGTTGCAGGCTTGCGTTCCCAGTTCGGCTTTCCTGCGCAGCAAGCACATGTCGCGTTGCGCCGTCACTACGACGGCGTCGATCTGACTGTCACCCCGGCCGGCGAGACCGATAACGGCGCGCTGGCTCGACACGGCGCCGGCACGATGCTCCAGCTGAGTGCCCTCGACCCCGATCCGCTCTCGGTCGGCGATCTCCAGCACGTCGGCTCGATGAACCTGGCACACACCCCGCTGGGGCTCCGGCTCGTCCAGATCGAGACGCATCACGAGCCGTCGCGCGTCGAGCGGCTGGCGGCCCGCATCGACGCGTTCAACGCAGCCGCCTGGGGACAGCCGCTGCTGGATCCCTACTGGGTTGTGAGTTGCGCGGTGTCACTGGAGGACATCGAGATCCCCGCTGTCCGCTTCGTCTGCGACCCCACGTTGCCCGCCGCGGAGGGCACCGAACGGGTGCAGTAGTTTCCGCTGCCATGAGCGAATCGGCCCCCGAGACATCTGGCAGGTCGTCTGACAGCGCCACAGAGACTGGTCCGCAGCTGCGGGCAGTCGGGGTGACGATCGACTGCGCCGACCCGGAACGCACCGCCGACTTTTGGCAGGTTGCCATCGGCTTCAATACGCGGGTCGGCAACGGGCGTCCCTACATCACGCTGTCGGAAGCAGGCGGCGGCCGGATGCTCAACCACCTCACCATCCAGCGCGTGCCCGAGGCCAAGACGGCCAAGCTGCGGGCACATCTGGACCTGTTCACGGGCGATATGGACGCCGAGGTCGCCCGTCTCGTGTCGCTTGGAGCAACCGTGCTGGTGCCCGCCGCCGCCGAGGTCGCCGGCCACCTCGGATTCCGGGCCACGGTCATGGCCGACCCCGAAGGCTCGGAGTTCTGCGTCGTCTCCCGCTAGCGGGCTGAGCCGGTGGCGGTGAGGCGTGCCCAGCGGCGCTCGACGGCCAAGCCGTCGCTGAGCGGGAGGTCATTCGCGGCGCGTTGGCAGCGGCGCAGTGCCCGCGCCACCGGCTGATCGATGCGGGCGAGCTGACCCGCCAGCTCCGCCGTGCGGCTGACGAGATCGTCGGTTGGCACGACTTCGGCGATGATGCCGAGCCGGCGGGCCTCGGCCGCGTCGATATTTCGGCCGCTCAGCACCAGCGGCAAGGCCGCCACCGGCCCGATGGCCGCCGTGAGGCTCTGCGTGCCGCCGGCGGCGGGGAGCATGCCGAGCTTGGTCTCGGGCAGGCCCAGCACCGCGTCGTCGCTCGCGATGCGCAGGTCGCACAGCAGCGACATCTCCAGTCCCGAGCCCAGTGCGTAACCGTGCAGGGCGCACAGCGTGGGCACCGGCAGGTTCACCAGCGGGAGCCACGGATCGCGGTCCCAGCGGATCCGCCGAGCATCGAAGATCGATTCTGCGGTGCCGAACTCGGACAGGTCGGCGCCGGCGCTGAAGTGCCTGCCCTCAGCGGTGATCACCAGACACCGCACGTCAGGCACGTCGCGCACGGCCGTGATCGCCTCGATGAGGCCGTCCCGCATCTCGAGGTCGTAGATGTTCAGCGGCGGGTGACACAGCGTGATCGTCGCAACGCCGTCATGACCGAAGACCAGCCGGACTCGCTCAGCCATGGCTGACACCCTCAGACCCGGCAGGGGGAGCCGGAGCATGTGCGGCGCCGCTGCAGGTTGCCCAGTCAGCCAGCGGTGCCACCGCACCCGCCAGCGACGCGCGCGTGTGCTGGGGCGCGACGCCCGCAAGCTGGTCCGCTGCGACACGGGCCGCCAGCAGCCCCGCAAGCGGATCGGGGTAGGAGTACGCGGGCGCCTGCGGTTCGTCGTTCAGCCAGCCCAAGCCCGAGGCGGCGTGCACGCCCGTGCCGTAGGCGATCCAGTCGCACTCCGGCGAATCCGGTTCGAAAGCGGTGATCGCCAGCGTGCGCAGTCGCGGGTGCCGGGCACAGAGCTGCGGCGGCAGCAGGTCCAGATTGGCCAAGGCCCTCGGCGAGAACGACGTGACGAGCAGGTCCGCGGACGCCAGAAGCTCTTCGAGATCGTGGCGGCCTGCGGCGAACCGCGGATCGATGTCGGCGACAGTCTTGTGGGCGTTCAGCTCCGCGTACATCGGCGTGCCCAACAGGCCGTCGGGCCGTGTCTCAGAGGTGATCTTGTGGACCCGGGCACCTGCCCGGCCCAGCAGCTCAGTGCACAGCGGGCCAGCCCACATCGAGGTCAGGTCCACGATCTGCTTGCCGTCGAGGTTCTTGCTGTCGTGCGACGGCGCGCTCATCGGCTCGCTGCCCGGTGCCGGCGCGCCCGCTTCGACAGCCACCAGCGACAAACGGCGATACGGGGTGACCGGCAGGCGCCATTCCTGCGCACTGGCAGCAACGATCTCAGGATCCGGCTCGCCCTGGTGCACCTCGGCGAAGCGTTCCCACGTCTCGTTGTCGTCAGGCCCGAGATCCGCGCACAGCGCGCCGTCGCCCCAGCGGACTGGCTCAGGGGCCACATCGGCGGATTCGAGACGCTGGGGCATGTCGATCCAGCACGTGGCATCGCCGACCACACCGCCGCCCAACCGCCGATCAGCCTCGGCAGCCAGCTCGGCGCCATAGTCGAACAGACCCGGCGGCAGCCAGTCGCTCACATCATCTGCCTGAGCTGCGTCTGATACTTCGCATGGCTAACGCCCTGCACTGAGTCCGATGCCTCGCACGGCTAACGCCCTGCACTGAGTCTGATGCTTCGCATGGCTAACGCCCTGCGAAGTCCGGCGGCCGCTTGTCGAAGAAGGCGGCGAGACCCTCGGCACGGTCTTCGGTTGCTGCGAGTTGGTGGTTCAGGTCGCCCTCGAGACGCAGACCGTCGGCCAGCGGCAGCTCCGAGCCGCGGTGGACAGCTTCCTTGGCGAACTCCAGCGCGAGCGGCCCCGCACTGGTCAACTCGTCCAGCCAGCGATCCACCGCCTCGTCCAAGTCGGCCTCCACGGCGTGTGCCAGTCCCCACTCCAGTGCGGTCGCCGCGTCTACCTCTGCGCCCAGCAACAGCATCGCGTTCGCGCGCGAGGCGCCGATCGCACGCGGCAGCCGCTGGGTGCCGCCCCACGCCGGGAGCCTCCCCTGCAGCGCATCTCGCATCGCGAAGCGAGCGCTCGCATCGCAGAGGCGCACATCGCACGCCAAGGCGATCTCAAGGCCCGGACCCGAGCATTCACCGCTGATCGCGCATACCACCGGAGCCCGGACCGCAGCCACCGCCGACGCGGGATCAGGCTGGAATTCAAGCGGATCGAAGCTGATGTCCGGGCAGAAGTCGGAGCCGGCCGGATTGCGCAGAACCAGTACCGCCGGCTCACGTGCTTCCCGCACATCCACGCACAACTCGACCAGCGCACGCGCGGCAGCGCGGTCCATCTCGCCGCCGCTCAGGAGATGCTCGATGCGGTTCAGGGTGCCACCACCCCCTTGGGTGGCCGGCGCCGATGGCTCAGTCGGCCCAGTGCCGGTCGATCGGCCTAGTCGGCCGACTTGGTCTTCTTCGGCTCCTGCAGGGCCATGTCCTTGCCGTTGCACTGCAAGGTCACCGCGCCCGGCTTGGTGACGAGCACTTCGATACCGGAATCCTCGTCCTGGTAGCGCTTGCCGACCTTCAGTCCCTCGCCGCCAGACGACGCGGAAATGTCAGCCTCACCGCCCTTGGTAACGATGACCTGTACGCCGCCGTCGAAGTCCAGACGCTCTCCAGCCTTGGTCGCCACAGCATCCCCCTGGTCTCATCGTGTCAATGCGAAATGTGGTCCGTATGAAGCTACACGCCGCGCTGCTTCATTACCTCGCCTGAGAACATGCAAACCCGGCGAGCCAGATCCGCTCGAGACGAGACGGCACAATGATCCGGTGACGTCACGCCGCACAGCGCTGGTGGTCGGGGGAACCGGCCCGACAGGACCGCTTGTCGTCAACGGGCTGATCGAGCGCGGCTACGACGTCACCATCCTGCACACCGGACGGCATGAGACCGATCTGATCGGCCCCGAGGTTCGCCACATCCACACCGACCCCTTCGATGGCGAGGACACTGCCGAGGCGCTCGGGAACGAGTCGTTCGATCTCGTCGTGGCAATGTACGGGCGGCTGCGGATGCTGGCGCCCCTGCTGGCGGGACGCTGCGGCCATTTCGTCTCGATCGGCGGCGTGGGCGTGTACCGGGGCTTCGGCAGCCCCGACGAACTATTCCCGCTCGGCATGCCGGTGCCCCTGCCGCACGATGCGCCGCTGGTCGGCGACGGCGAGGAGTTCCGCAAACTGCGGATGATCCGGGTCACCGAAGAGGCCGTCTTCGAGCATCATCCCGACGCGATCCACCTGCGCTACCCGCAGCTCTACGGGCCGCGCCAGCCGTTGCCACGTGAGTGGCCGCTGGTGCGGCGAGTGCTGGATCGGCGACCGCACCTCGTCCTGGCCGACGGCGGCTTGACGGTCAAGAGCCAGGGATGGGTCGGCAACGCCGCCCACGCCACGCTGCTGGCGTGCGATGCGCCCGCCGCCGCGCTCGGCGGCATCTACAACGTGGCCGACACGTCAGCACTGTCGGTCGCCCAAATCGCCGAAGTCGTGGCCGATGAGCTGGGTCACAGCTGGGAGCTGGTGTCGCTGCCGTACGAGCTGGCACCTCCAGCGCGGCCGCTGGTGGGCAGCTGGTCCACCACCCACCGGGTGCTCGACACCGGACCGACGGCGCGAGACCTCGGCTACCGGGATGTGCTGGCGCCCATCGATGCGTGGCGGGCCGCCGCCCGCTGGCTGGCCGAGCACCCGCTCGAACGCGGCGGGGCGATCGAACAGCGGCTGGGCGATCCGTTCGACTACGACGCCGAAGACCGGCTGGTGGCCGCTTGGAGCGACGTTCGACGTGAGTTCGAGGCGACCCTGCGCGACCTCGACTGGGCCAGCGAGCCCAATTACGGCAGCGCTTACGTCGGCAACCGTCCCAACCCGGGGGTCACGGCGAAGCGCGAGAGCCTGAACGCAGCCGAGTCCTAGGCAAGTCCCGTCGCCAGCCCGCCCGATCGGTGAGAAGGCTCGGCAGGGCTGCTCAGCGCGCCAGCGGGCCGCGCAGGAGCCGGCCCGGCACGGCGCCGGTCACCTTGCCGTGCTCGGTGATGATCTCGCCGTTGACGATGGTGGCGGCGAGTCCGGTGGCGGTCTGGCGCAGGCGGGGCGCCCCCGCCGGGAGGTCGTGCACCAGCCTGGGCATATCCGGCGACACCGTCTCGGGATCGAACACGTTCACGTCGGCGGCCTTGCCGACCGCCAGCACGCCCCGATCGTCGAAGCCCCACGCCTGTGCCGGCAGCTGGGTGATGCGGTGCACCGCATCTTCCAGCGTGAACTCCTGGCGGTCGCGCACCCAATGGCCCAGCAGATGCGTCTGCAGCGACGAGTCCATGATCTGGGTGACGTGGGCGCCGCTGTCGGAGAAGGTGGGGATGGCGCGGGGGTGCTTCAGCAGGTGCAGCACCAAGTCCTGGTCCTGGTTGGCGAGCGCCTGCACGAAGAACAGCTCCAGGTCGCTGTCCACGGCCAAGTCCACGAATGCCTCCATCGGCGTGGTGCCACGTTCGGCTGCGATCACGTCCATCGTGCGGAACGGCGGCAACGGCCGCGTCAGCGGATAGATGTGCTCCCAGACAGGCTTGCGGGCCTCCGGGCCGAGAGCCCGGCCGTAGTCACCGTTCTCGGCCTCGTCGATGAGGCGCCGCCGCATCTCGGGGTCCCGCAGCGCAGCCCACTGCTCGCCCCGCGAGTCCGCCCGTATCTCACGCCACAGCGGCAGCGCATCGAACGGCAGCGAGGTTTTGAACGACAGCAGGGTCCCGAGGCAGCGAGTGTGCGCCTGGCCCCACGAAACGCCACCGGCTGCGTTGATGCCGTCGAGCAGTTTCAGCACCGGCTTCCAATGGTGGTCCTCGCTGGACGGGGCGAGCATGCCGTAGGTGATGGGGACGCGCGTGCGGGCCCCCAGCTCGACGACCTTGGCGACATAGGCGTCGTTGCGCTCGGCGTCGCGGGAGCGCAGGTCGCCGTGGTGGGCCAGCTCGAAGATGCCGGCGCCCATCTTGCCCATCTCGCTGACCAGCGCATCGATCTCTGACCATTCGGCCAGGCGTGAGGCGACAGGCCGGTCGTCGGCGGTCTCGTGGTTGTACGAGATGGAGGTGGTGAAGCCGATGGCACCGGCACGCAGCGAGTCGCGCAGCTGCTGCAGCATCAGCGCCAGCTCGTCGTCGTTGGCGCCGCGGTCGAATGCCGCCTCGCCCATCGCCCAGGTACGCAGCGCGGAGTGGCCCAGGTAGCCGGCGTAGTTGATGCCCTTGGGCGTGGCCTCCACGAAGTCGAGGTACTCGGGGAAGGTCTCCCACGTCCACTCGATGCCCGCAGCCATCGCCTCCGCGGAGATGTCCTCGGCCCGCTCCAGGTTGCGCACCACGAGGTGGCGGGCATCGGGGCGGGCGGGTGCGAGCGTGAAACCGCAGTTGCCCATCACCGCGGTGGTCACGCCGTGGAAGCAGGAGCTCTCGCCCATGGGATCCCACGCGATCTGGGCGTCCATGTGGGTGTGCACGTCGATGAAGCCGGGCGAGACGACATGGCCCTCGGCGTCGACGGTGCGATCGGCCTTCCTGCCGGCCAGCGCCCTTGGTGTGTCGCCGATCTCGGCGACGACGCCATCGGAGATGAGTACGTCGGCTCGACGCGGCTCGGCACCTGTGCCGTCGACCAGAGTTCCGCCAGAGATCAGCAGATCAGCCATGTCCTGCCCCCGTCATCGCAGCCGCCGACCTCAGCGGGCTGCCCGTCTCAGCGTACGGCAGTCGGGCACGGCGTACCCGCAGACGGAGCCCATCCCGACCGCTGCGCGGCCGTAGTTGGCGAACATATGCTGCCGGCCGTGACTCTCGAAGCCGAAGCATCAGCCGTCATCGACCAGCTCAACGCCCTGGGCCGACCGACGTTCGAACAGGTCGGCCACGAACGTGCTCGCCAGGGATTCGAGGAGATGCCGCCCGCCGGAGAGCTCGTCGACGTTGCCAGCACCGAAGACCGCACCATCAGCGGCCCGGACGGCAACGACATCGCTGTGCGGATCTACCGGCCCGGCGACGGCGCCGCCACTGCTGCGGCCGACGAGACGCTCGGCTGCCTCGTGTACTTCCACGGCGGCGGCTGGGTCGTGGGCAGCATCGAGACCCACGACCGCACCTGCCGAGCGCTCACGATGCTGGCCGGAATCGTCACCGTGTCGGTGGACTACCGGCTTGCCCCCGAGCACCCCTTCCCGGCTGCGGCCGACGATTGCTGTGCTGCCACCCAGTGGGCGATGGACAACGCCGCCGAACTGGGCATCGACCCGGCCCGGGTGGCGATCGGCGGCGACAGCGCCGGCGGCAACTTGGCCGCTGCCGTGGCGCTCATGTGCCGTGACGGTGCTGCTAACGGCAACGCATGCGGCCAGCCGGCCCTGCAGGTGCTCATCTACCCGGTCACCGACTTCGACCGCGACACCCACTCGATGATCGCCAACGCCGAGGGCTACCTGCTGACCCGCTCCACCATGGCCTGGTTCGACGATCACTACTGCCCGCCGGCTGAGCGCAGCAACCCGTATGCAGCCCCGCTCGCGGTCGACGATCCGGCTGGGGCTGCACCGGCCCTCGTCATCGTGGCCGGCCATGACCCCCTGCGCGACGAAGGCGTCGAGTACGCGCAGAAGCTCGCCGATGCGAGCGTGCCCACCACGCTCATCGAGTACCCGGGCCAGTTCCACGGATTCTTCGGCATGACCCGATTCCTGGCCCAGGCACACGAAGCCCAGGAGCTCACCGCCAGCGTCCTGCGCCGCACCCTCGCGCCGTCGGACTAGACAAGCATTCTCGCCGAGCGCAAGGAGAAGCACTGGCATGCCGATTCGACAGAGCCATGCACCGGGAACGCCGTCGTGGGTCGACTTGGCGACCACCGACGTCGAAGGTGCCCTCGACTTCTACGCAGCCGTCCTCGGGTGGGACTTCGAGCGCGACCCCACCGGCGAGATCAACTACGTCATGGCGGTCGTGGACGGTCACCCTGCCGCTGGGGTGTTCGACATGCCCCCCGAGATGCTCAGCGAAGGTGTCCCGCCGTGCTGGAACGTCTACGTCACCGTGGATGATGCAGACGAGTTCGCGGGCCGGGTCGCAGCAGCCGGAGGAGCAGTCATGCGACCGGCCATCGACGTGCCCGAGCCGGGTCCCGACGCCGCAGGCCGGATGGTCATCGCCGCTGACCCCACCGGCGCCGTGTTCTGCACCTGGGCGCCGATCGCCGCCATCGGTGCGGGCATCGTCAACGCTCCGGGCGCCTTCACTTGGGCAGAAGTCGCCACCCATGACGACGACGCCGCAGCAGCCTTCTACTGCCAGCTGTTCGGCTGGGAGACCGGCACGATGGAGGAAGCACCCGACGGGCCCGTGGTGTTCACACTGGACGGAGAGCCAGTCGCCAGCACCTCAATGGCACCGCTGCCTCCCGGCGTGCCTCCTCACTGGCGGGTGAGCTTCGGAGTGTCCGACGTCGACGCCGCGTGCGCCACCGCGACCGCTCACGGCGGCAACGTGATCATGCCGCCGTTTGACTTCGGACCTGGCCGCGCCGCAACCGTGTCCGATCCTGCCGGAGCGATGTTCGACCTCGTCACCCTCACCGAGTGGCCGAACTGACGCTTGAGGCGCGCTATTGAGCAAAGTTGCTCAATAGCGTCACAAACCGCTCACGGCGCCTAGCGCAGGGCGCCGGCTGCTTCGAGGGCGGCGATCTCCGCGGGATTCAGGCCCAGCACGTCGGTGAGCACGTCATGGGTGTGCTGGCCCAGCGTGGGCGCAGGTGCGCGCACGCCGTTGGTGCCGTCGATCAGCAGCCACGGGATGCCGACGTGGCTCATCTGGCCCACCACCGGATGGTCCAGCCGTTCGATCAGCCCGCGCTCGGTGAGGTGCGGGTTGACCTCGAGCGACCGGGAGCTGAGCGACGGGAACGCAGGCACCTCGGCGGCCTGCAGCAGCTCGGTGACGTCCCACTGGTCACGCTCACGGGTCCACGCCCCGATCAGCTTGTCGAGCTCGGCCTCATTGGCCTTGCGGTCGGCTGCCGTGGCGAACCGCTCGTCGGCGGGATCGATGCCGGTGATGGCCGCCAGCGCTGCCCACTCGGCCTCGTCGACACAGCAGATGGCAACCCAGTCATCGTTGCCGGCGCAGCGATACAGGTTGTGCGGCGACCAGAGAGGGTCCAGATTGCCCATCGGATCGGGCTGCGTGCCCTGCAGCACCCATTCCATCCAGCCTTCGGGCGTGCATGCCGTGGTGGCCTCCCACATGGACGTGTCGATGAACTGGCCCTCACCGGTGCGCCGCCGGGCCACCAGCGCGGCGACCAGCGCGTATGCCGTCGCAATGCCGGCCGCCGGGTCGCCGAGCGACACACCGAGCTCGTCAGCGTCCGTACCGGGGTAGCCAGTCATCGACGCAAGGCCCGACAGCGGCCCGGTGGTGGGCCCGTAGCCCATGTACGACTTGTACGGCCCGTGGTGGCCATAGCCGCTGATGGCGCCAACGATCACGTCGGGACGCTCCGCGGCCAGCGCCTCGTAGCCGAGACCCCACCCGTCCATCACGCCGGTGGCGTAGTTGGACACCACTAGGTCGCATGCCAGCGCCAGACGCTTCGCCAGCGCACGGCCCTCGGCGGTGCCCATGTCGACGGTGATGCTCTTCTTGCCCTGGCCGTACTGGTTGAAGTAACCGTTGGTGTCGAGTGTCGGGGAGTGGCGGCCCGACTGTGTCGGCAGTCGACGACCCAGATCCGGCCGGGCCGCTGATTCGATCTTGACGACCGTCGCGCCCAGATGCGCCAGGTGCAGTGTGCAGTACGGACCGGCCCAGACCCAGGTGAAATCCGCCACGGTGACGCCATCGAGCGGGCGGTCGGAAGGCCGTGTCACTGGTGCGGCAGGGGGCGGTTGCGCCGGTGCCGGTGCCGCTTCCGCCGCGTCGCCGAAACCCGCTCCGTCGTGCTCACCCAACGCGGGGGCGGGCCGGCGGATGGACCACCATCGGTTGGTGAGCCGTGACGGTGCGCCGGGGACGGTGACGCTGCCCAGTCCTGGCTGGTCGCAGGTGATCAGGAAATCGCGAGCAGCCAGGTGCGAGTCGGCTGCCATCTGCGCCACCGTGTTCACCGGCGCGAACGCCAACCGCTCTGCTTGGCCCCGATGGAACAGGTCCATCACCGGCTGTGTGGCGATCCACTCGCCCAGCCACATGCGCAGCAGGTCTTCGTTCTCGAAGCGGCCCTCGAGAGTGGCGAAGATGTCCATGTCGGCCCATTCCGGCCGGCCCATGAAGTCCTTGAGCCGCTCCCACTGATCGGCCTCGACGCACACCAGGAAGATGTGCCCGTCGCTGGCCGGGAAGATCCCCCACGGGTTGAGGATGCGAGCACCCAGACGGCTGGGGTTCTCTCCCCGGTAGGACCAGCTGATGAACGCCGCTTCCAGCATCCCCACCACATAGGACATCTGGGCGAAGTCGATGTGCTCGCCGTGGCCGGTGCGCTGCGCCCGGTCGACGGCGGCAAGCGAGGCACACGCTGCCGCGAAGCCGGACTGGAACGCGGCTTGATGGCCGTGGGGCTTCAGCGGGGGCAGCTCTGCGTCCTGCACGCAGCCAGGGGTGAGCCAGCCCCAGCCGCCTCCGTGGATGACCTGCAGCTCGGTGGCCCGCCAGTCGGCGTAGGGGCCGGTCTGCCCGAATGGCGTGATTGACATCGTCACCAGCGACGGGTGCTGCGCCCGCAGCGACTCTGCCGTCAGGCCGTGCGCCGCTGCGGTTCGCGGGGCCAGATCGTGGATGAACAGATCCGCGTCTGCGAGCAGATCCTGCAGCGTGGCGCGGCCGTCCGGTTGGGCGAGGTCCGCCGCGACGCCGCGCTTGTTCGTGTTGATGGCAGCGAACAGGCCGCCCACCAGCTCCGAGCCGGCTTCGGGGCCGGAACGACCAGCGTCAACAGCGAACGGTCCCCGACGGCGCGCGGCATCGCCCTCCGGAGGCTCGACCTTGATGACATCGGCGCCGAGGTCGGCGAGCAGTTTGGCCGTCCACGGAGCCGCCACCATCCGTCCCAGCTCGACGACACGGATGCCGTCGAGACCGCGCGCGGTCATCGAAGCGCTGGCCGCGCACTAGGCCCGCGCGCTCCCCGAGATCGGCGCGGGAAGTTCGCTCTGCCGAGGGGACGACGGCTCAAGGCGACTCGTGCTTGAACGACAGCCGAACCTTCGTGCGGAAAGCTGCGATCGCGCCGCCCTCGATCACGACGTCCTGCTCGATCACCTCGGCAACCCGAAGATCCCGCAGGGTTTTGGAGGCCTCGGTGATCGCATTCTGCGTTGCCTTCTCCCACGATTCCTCGCTGGTGCCGATCAACTCGATCACGTTGTAGACGCTGCTCATTGGGATTCTCCTTGAGGAATTCGCGGGGCGCACTGCGCCGTTGCCGATTCGGTGCCTACGGCGGCGCGCAGTGTGCCGCACGAACGCGGTGTGCCCTACAGTCTGCCCCACCGGAGCACACCGCTTCCCGCTCGCAGGATCGAGCCGCACACCGAACAGGTCCGCATCTTGAACGAATCACCTCAGCGCAACCGAAACGCTGTCGAGAAGGTCATCACGCTGGTCGCAGCGAGTCGGATTTCTTGGGAAGACGCGGCGCGTCGAGGAGTCGCCGAGGCGACGAAGACGATCCGCGATCTGTCGGTAGCGCACGTCGAAGAGCGCGATGTGATGATCGTGGACGGCGAGATCGCCCTCTACCGCATCAAGCTGCGAGTGGCGTTCCGGGTCGACCGGATGCGGCCAGGCCTCACGCCGGGTGCACCCGACGTGGAAGTGACGCGCTGGCTCATTGTGGCCAACCAGACGCTGGGCACCGGCGAGGTCGTCGCTGAGATCGATCGGCTGAACTCCCACGGCCCGTGCGAGTTCCACCTGCTGGTGCCGATGACGCACTCGAAGAGCTACGCGCGGGCGCGGCGGCTCTCGATGCTCGCGGCCGACCCGGTGACGGGCATCCCGTCAGAGCATGTGCCCGCTGCGGACTATCTGGGACCCGACACGCTCGGCATGGAACAGGCGCAGAAGCGTCTCGACGCCCAGCTTGCGAAGATCGCAGCGGCGTCGTACGCCGCGACGGGCGAACTCGGCGACCCCGATCCGTTGCGGGCGATCCAGGCGGTGCTGTCGCGTTCCAGCTTCGACGGCATCATCCTGTCGACCTTGCCCGCGGGGGCCTCACGTCTGGTGGGTGCCGACCTACCGTCTCGGGTGCGCCGCCTGACGCGGCTGCCGGTCACGTACCTGCCCGGCAAGGAGCCCGGCGAGCTGTAGTCGCGTTGCCAGGGGGGAGACATGGCAGAAACTGGATCACGCACGCACGCCGAGCGGCAGGCCGCCGCACTCGAGGTGTTCGAACGCTTCACCAACGGCGAGATTGACCCGGAGCGCGGGCGTCGAGGCATGATCAGGCGCCACGGGGCGCTGGGCACGTTTGCCTTCGACGTGGTGATGGGCGACGTGTGGTCGCGGCCGCAGCTGTCGCGCCGGGATCGCAGCCTGATCGTCATCACCGTGCTCGCCACCATCGGCTCGACTGAAGAGCTGTCGCTGCACACCGAAGTCGGTCTGAACCACGGCCTGACGCGCGTCGAAATCGAGGAGATCTTGATCCAGGTGGCCGCCTACGCCGGCTTCCCGATGGCCATGGCTGCGTCCCGTGTGGTGGACGAGCGGTTCCGCACGCTCGACGGAGTAGAG
This sequence comes from Microthrixaceae bacterium, assembly GCA_011523825.1. Classification (GTDB taxonomy): domain Bacteria; phylum Actinomycetota; class Acidimicrobiia; order Acidimicrobiales; family Poriferisodalaceae; genus Poriferisodalis. The sequence continues at coordinate 51,079 of WTFX01000012.1, read as the reverse complement.
CGGCTGCCCGAACGTTCGGGCGCCGCCGAACTCGACGATGACGAGCGGGAGCGACGCGCCGCTGAGGTGCGTGGCACGCTCACCGCCGGCCGCGCCTCCAGCGATCCGTCCGAAGACATGGAGCGGCTCGTCGAGCGTCTGGGCGAGGTCGGGCGCATCGCCTACCACTGGGCGTTCGGCGACCTGTGGTCGCGCGACGAGCTCTCGCGCCGCGATCGCAGCATCGTGGTCATCGCGATCCTGACCGTGCTGAGCCGTACCGACGAGCTGGCCTTCCACGTGCCAGCTGGCCTCAACCACGGCCTGTCCCGCACCGAGATCGAAGAGATCATGGTGCAGATGACCATCTACGGCGGCATCCCGCGCTCTGTCGAGGGCTACCAAGCCATGAAGAAGGCCTTCGACAAGATTGATGCTCGCAGCTAGCGCTGCGACGAGATCGACGCCCGCAGCTAGAAGGTGCCGAAGCGCGCTTGCGCGTCCTCGCTGGTGATTGACCGGGCCGAGGCGTCGCCGTCAAACTCCGACAGATCGCCGAGCCGGGTGAGCTGGGCGTAACCGCGCAGCTGGTGCTTGGCCATCTGCACCGACAGCGACGGCAGGTCCAACAGGCGCGCCACCCATCGTTCGACGGCCGCATCCAGCTCCTCTTCGCCGTCGCACACCTCGTGCGCCAGACCCCACTCAACGGCCGTGTGTCCATTGATGCGCTCGCTGGTCATGACGAACTGGCGAGCCCGGGACATGCCCATCTCGGAAATCAGCCGGGGAGTTGCGCCCCATGGCAGCGGCACCCCCAGCTCCACCTCGGGCACGTACCAGAGCGCGTCCGCGGTGGTGACCCTGAAGTCGCAGCTCGTGGCGAAGCAGTTCCCGCCGCCGATGGCGTGACCGTGCACCCGGGCGATCGTGACCGCCTCGCAGTCCTCGATGGCGCGTGCGGCCCGGCGGCCGAGCTGGTTGATGTAGCGGGCCTCGCGGTCGTTGGCCGTAGCGGGCGGACTCTCCTTGCGATCGGCGCCAGCGCAGAACGACTTCCCCCGCCCGCCCAGCACCGCCACCCGGTACTGGGTTTGCCCATTGAGCGCCAAGAACAAGTCCCCCACCTCGCGGATCATCAACTGGTTGTGGGCGTTGCGCGACTCAGGCCGGTTCAGCCACACCCGCAGCGTCTCGCCATCAGGCTCCAGTTCAATCGTCTCCAACAAAGGCAGCTCAAACGACAACAAACTCATGCCACCCATCCTTGCCTAGCGGCGTGCCCAACGCTGCGGTCAGCTCGGGCAAGATCAGCTGCGGCGACACGGCGTCAGAAGTTACGGGAGAACGATGTCGCGGACGCGCTTGACCTGTGCGACCACGTCTACGAAGACATCCGAGTACTCAACGCCAGTGAGAAGTCGCAGCGGGACCCAGGCGGGTCCGCCGGGGTCCTTCTCGTACTCGATCTCCGTTTGCCGAGCGAGCGCTGCATGCTCAGGCTTGTGCCAGCAGCGCAGCCAGATTGGCGTAGTGCCCGATCTCACCCAGCGATCAGCACTGAAGTACAGGGCGATGACCTTAGACATGCTGTCTCCGTCTTCAGAACAGAATTGGAAGTACCGCAAGTAGCCGTCGCGTTGCGCCGTTGCGTTCAATCCCTTGGTTGATATCCAGCCGTCGTGCGCACCGGCGTCGATCACACTGTCGACGATCCGGCAGAAGTCCAAGTGGCGGCGGGGAATCGCAGGGTTGAAGTCGCCCGCGTGCAGCGGAGCGACTGCCTGGTCGTCCTGCGCATTCGCCAAGTTCCTCAGCTGCCGGATATTGGACCTCATCGACAAGTCGGCGCGCTCAAGGTGATTGAGCAACTCGTACCAACTCGTCAGTGCAATGCGCCTGCTGCTCCCGTCCACTTCCGCTGTCGTGATCGGTCCTACCTGACGGGCCTCGCCGAGTCGCATGCCGTTCTCTTCCGAGAACTGCCCCTCAATCTTGGTCCAGAGCGTCTCGCGGCGAACTTCGGGGGCTACGAACAACAGGGTCGCCGGGCCGTCACCGGTTAGATGGGCGACGTAACCGCTGGCTTGGCCGCTCAGGAGCGCCGCCCAGCACTTCGATTCGATGATGAGCCGCTGCTGTTCGTTGGCGTCATACGCCACGAGATCGAGTCGACCCCCGTCGTCGACGGTCACCTGAGTGCTGACGCTCTCAAGCGGCACCAACTGATGCTGACCTTCACTCGCCATCTCTACGAGTGCCTTCCTGCACGGCTCCGAACGGTTGAGGATGAATGCGAGCGCGTCGGTTGCTGCGTCCTCGACACCACTGGTGAGCTTGGGCACCAGATATGCGAGGAGCGTGTCGTCGTCGGACATCAGGGGGTCTCCGTTCGGTTGATCCAGTCACTCGCGGGCGAGGTGGGATAGTCGTCTCGGCGGCCGGTGTCGCCGGGCTGGATGACGAAGTCTCGGCGGTCGCGGTACAGCGGTGCCCGGTTGATGACGTAGTTGTCCTCGCCGGCGAGCGGACTGATCTTGCGGTAGTCGGTCATCAGCCAGTACTTGTGGTCGCCGACGAACAGGTACGTGTTCGACATCCGGAAGAAGCGGCCCGTGACTCCCTCGCCAGCGTGGAATCGGGCGCAGATCACTGCAAGCAGCTCCCGCTGGTCGTCCTTCTCGCTCAGCACGTACTCGTGTGGCCACGTGTCCCGGTACGTCACGGCCTCGCGCCACGGTGCCTTGTCGATGAGTTCAATCAGTTGCGTCGTCACGGCCGCCACGATCGCGCAGGGGTGCGACAAGTTCGCCGGCGTGTCTTGATCTCGGCACCGATCACTCCGCCGAGATGACTTCTTGTAGCGGAATCAGCTTGCCTTCGGCAGCATCCTCTTCGGACTGCCGCAGTGACGCCATGAGCTCCTCGTCTCCGAGAATGTCGAGCGTTTCTTCGAGCGATTCCAACTCATCGAGACTCATGAGCACGAGCGACGGTCGACCTTGACGTGTGATCACGATGCGCCCGTGTTGATTCTCGAACCAGTCCGCCAACTCTGGCAACTGGGCCATCGCCTCAGCGATCGGCATTGTCTCGGCCATCGGCGCCGAGGCTAGCTGTGAACCCGGCTCATACTCTGGAGCTAAGGCCTTCACATGGCCGATCGCCGAGAGGCGAAGCAGTCGACTGAAGGTGCCTTCGGCATCGTCATCGCGAACGCAGCTGCGCGATAGCTCGACACAGCGGGCCAGAATGTCGGCCATGAGCGAGAGCAATGGCACGACGACACCTGATCTGTCTGGCGTGAAGCACTACGACGTGGATGCGCTGGGCACGCGGATACATGTGGCCGAATTGGGCGAGGGGCCGATGGTGCTGTTCGTCCATGGCTTCCCGGAGTCGTGGTACTCGTGGCGCCACCAGCTTCCGGCGGTCGCCGCGGCCGGCTACCGCGCCGTTGCCATCGACGTGCGCGGCTACGGCCGCTCGTCAGCGCCCACTGCTGTGGACGACTACCGCATGGTGCGTCACGTTGCCGACAACGTGGGCGTCGTGCGGGCTCTCGGTGAAGACACTGCTGTGATCGTGGGGCACGACTGGGGCGCGCCGATCGCTTGGAGCTCAGCCTTGCTGCGGCCCGACATCTTCACCGCGCTCGCCCTCGTCAGCGTGCCGTACAACGCCCGCAGCGACTTCAAGCCCAGCGCTGCGTTCCGCATGATGGGCGGCGACAAGGAGTTCTACATCGAGTACTTCCAGCAGCCCGGCCGCGCCGAGGCCGAAATGGAGGTCGACCTTCCCCATTGGCTGCTGGGCATGTACTTCGCCGCCTCAGGAGATGGCGTTCGGGCGCGGCAGGCATCAGGCGATTCATCAGGCGGAGGCTTCGGCGTGGCCCCCGGAGGGAAGCTCTCGGACAACTTCATCTGGCCCGAAGAAGGCACCTGGCCACAGTGGATGTCCGAAGCCGAGTTTGGCTACTACGTCGGGGAATTCACCCGCACCGGCATGTCCGGAGGACTGAACCGCTACCGCAATGTGGACCGCGACTGGGAGGACATGGCAGCGTTCGATAACGCAGCCATCACCCAACCCAGCCTGTTCGTGGGCGGCGAGGTCGACGGGCCGACGGTGTGGGGCGCCGGCTCCATCGCCAAGTTTCCCGAGACCATGCCCAACCTGCACAAGTCGGTGATCCTCGACGGCATCGGCCACTGGGTGCAGCAGGAAGCAGCCGACGAGTTCAACGCGGAACTGCTGGATTTCCTCAGAGCGCTCTAACGCGTCGCCGCGACACCCGCCGCAGCCAGCCGGCGCGGGCAGCACGCCGCTCGGCGAACTGCCGCCCGAAGAACCCGAACCCGTCGCAGCTAACCGGCTCGGGTGGCACGGCGGGTTGCAAACAGCGGTGCCATGTACCCGAAGGCCGCCACGACCGCTCCGAAGAGGAACGTCGTTTGCAGGCGGCCGATCGATGGGCTGTCTCCTGCGAACGCCAGCATCGACTGGATGCCGGTGATGATGCCGATCCACATGACGGTCTGGTTCATGCCGTTCGCGACGCCCAGGTCCTTGTCGTCCACCGAGTTCGCGACCAGCACCTGATACGCCGGCGAGCCGAAGCCGGCGGAGACGCCGGAGAGCACCAAGCCCACCATCACCAGCGCGAGGCCCCAACCCGCTGGGTCTGCGCCGATGGCGAACGCCACCATCGAGCCGATCATCGCCGAGGTGCCGAACAGCATCGGAACCCGTGCGCCGATCTTGGTCACGAGCGTGCCGCCGAACGGTGACGCCAGAGCGAACGCTCCCGGCCGGGGAACCATCAGCAGCGCTGCCACACCGACGGAGTACCCGTACCCGTCCTGAAGCAAGAACGTCGGCACGATGATGAACGCCCCCATGTAGGCGAACTGGTTGCACGCAGCTGACACGAGCGGGAGCGTGAAGCTCGGGCGCCGGAAGAGTCGCAGGTCAAGCAACGGCGACGATGCACGCCGTTCCCAGAGCGCGAACAGCACGAAGCACGCCACCGCGCCGCCGACCATCAGCATCAGCGTCTGGTCGCTGAGCAGCGACATGCCAGACCGGGTCAGCGTGGGGATCCGGGTGATCGCCCACAGAACCAGCAGCGTGCCCGCGCCCAGCAGCAGGGCACCGAGGACGTCGATGGAGACTCGGGCGCCTCGCGGGATCGGCTTCACGATGAACACAGCCATCACGGTGCCCAGCAGCCCGATGAGGCCGAAGAGCAGGAAGATGCCGCGCCAGCCGAAGACATTGAGCATCGGCCCGCCGGCGACGACGCCGATCGTGGGCGCGCCGGTCATGGCGAACTGGAACCAGCCCACGGCCCGGGCCCGCTCCGCCGGACCGAAGGCATGCATCAGCAGCGCCATCCCGGACGGCATCAACATCCCGCCGCACAGTCCGAACACGACTCGCACGGCGATGAACGTGCCGATGTCGGGCACCCAGTAGTTGACGATCATCATGGCCGTCATGCCGACCATGCCGATCATGAACATCCGGCGATGGCCGTAGATGTCGCCGAGCTTGCCGCCCGCAGGCGTAGAGACGGCCATCGCGAGCATGAGGCCGGTCATCACCCAGCCGGCGGTGGGGACGCTCGTGTCCAAGTCCTCCGCGATGGTTCCCAGCGCCGCACTGACCAGCGTCATCAGCGAACCGAAACCGAGCACGGCAAAGCCGATGACTACCAGCAGGATCCACCGGTAGCGAGTCCCCTGTGGCGGCCCGACATCAGCTGTCGGCGGCGCGGCGGCCCGCAGCGGCGGGCGCGGAGCGGGGGGTGCCACCGATGCGGCGAGTGGCCGGCCGGCCGCATCGAGAATCTGCGGGACGACCGTGAAGACCGACGGCCGTCTTGCAGTCAGCCGCGCTTGCGCGCGCACGCTCCGTCCTGCGGGCTTCACGTGCTCAGGACCGACGGGGCGGCGCTTCGGGCGAGCGGTCCGCTCGTGGCGTCGCGGTCGGCATCACCGGCTCAGTAAACGCCCTCTTCCTCCGTTTGCCTCAGCGTCGCCACACGTGGCGGCGATATGCACGAGAGCTCAGCGGGTGAGGTGCCCGTCTTCGAGCATCGCGTCGGCCTGGTACCGGGCGATCTTCCCCATTTCCGGGTGCGTCAGCACCCAGAAGCGGTCAGTGCGAACGGCGTCGAGCACCATCGGCCCCACGTCAGCAGGGTCCATGCCCTCGGACAGGTAGCCCTTCAGCATGTCCCAGAACTTGTCGCCCTGATCGGTGCGCACGTGGTGCGCAGCATCTTCGGGGTCGCGATTGCGCTGGCTGTACACGATGTTGGTGTTGATCGGCCCGGGGCACAGCACCGAGGCATGCACCGGCGAGTTCCGCAGCCGCAGGTCTCGCTCAAGCGTGGCCATCAGCGCTACGACACCGTGCTTGGACACGTTGTACGCACCCAGCGAGGCACCGCCGTACAGCCCGGCCACCGACGCCGTCGAGTTGATGTGACCCTCGCCGGTCGCCTCGATGATCGGCAGGAACACGTGGCAGCCGTAGATCGGCCCCCACAGGTTGATGTCGAGCGTCCAGCGCCAGTCCTCAAGCGACATGTCCCCCACCGGGCCGGGAATGCCGACGCCGGCGTTGTTGCACAGCACGTGCACGCTTCCGAACTGCTCGACGGCTGCCTCGGCGAGCACCTCGATCTGCTCCAGCTTGGATACATCAGTGCGCACGGCGATGGCTTCCGCACCGGTCGCCCGCACCTCCGCTGCGGCATCATTCAGCGGCGCTTCCTCGATGTCAGCCAGCACCACCTTCATGCCCGCCGCCGCGAACGTGTCGGCCATGGCACGGCCCATGCCGCTCGCCGCGCCTGTCACCACGGCAACTCTGCCCTCGACCTCCATGATTCCTCACTTGCTGGTTGTCGGTTTGATGCGGCCCGAGCGCCTGAGGCGCGGACCGGTTAGTCGAAGTCGATGACGGTGCGGGTGCCGACGCGCTGGCGCATCTGCTCGTAGCCCACGTTGATGTCCTCCAGCGGCATATGCGCTGAGATCATCTCGTCGAGCATCAGGCGGCCGTCGAGATACATGTCGACGTAACGGGGCATGTCCACCCGGAAGGCGTTCGAACCCATCATCGAGCCCTGCAGTCGCTTCTCGAGCATGAACACCTCATAGCCGGTGATCTCGATCTTCTCGCCGAACGGCATCATGCCCACGATGACCGTGGTGCCGCCAGGCCGTGACGACGACCATGCCTGCTCGCACGTCTGCTTCAGACCGATGCACTCGAAGGCGTAGTCCACGCCGCCGCCGGTCAGCTCCTTGATGGCCTCCACCGGGTCGCCGTCAGAAGCGTTGACCGTGTCGGTGGCACCCACCTGGCGGGCCGTTTCCAGCTTGGAGTCCTCGACATCCACCGAGATGACCCGGCCCGCCCCGGCGATGCGTGCACCCTGCACAGCCGACAGGCCGATGCCGCCGGCGCCATACACGGCCACGGTCGCGCCGGGCTCGATGCGAGCCGTCTTGAACACTGCACCCAGCCCCGTGGTCACGCCGCAGCCGATGAGCGCTGCACGGTCGAGCGGCATGTCGTCGCGGATCTTCACGACAGCGTTCTGGTGAATCAGCATCTCCTCGGCGAATCCGCCGAGACGGGCGAACTGGCCCACCTCGGTGCCGTCCGGCTTGGCCAGCCGTGGTGCGGCACCCGATGGCCGAGCGACAGCAGCGGGATTGGCGCAGATGTTCGGGCGACCGGTCAGGCAGCGCTCGCAGTGGCCGCAGAAGACCGACAGACAGCTGATGACATGGTCGCCGGGCTTCACGTAGGACACGTTGTCGCCGACGGCCTCGACCACGCCGGCACTCTCGTGTCCCATGACAGCGGGGAGCTGGTACGGCCAGTGGGCATCCATGAAGTGCAGGTCGCTGTGACACAGGCCCGCGTGCACCACACGCAACAGGACCTCGTCAGGAGCGGGCGCATCGACCGAGATGTCCTCGATGTCGAGTTCGCCCGGAATCTCGTTGAGCACTGCAGCTTTCATCGTCAATTCCCTCCCGCCGACCCCGGCGCTTGACCTCGCCGCAGCGTAGCGAACCCGCCACCGGCCGCTCAGCCCGCTGCCGGAGCTGGCTCAGCCAGCCGGATGCCCGCGCCGTACCACTTCGGGCCGGCAGACAAGCCAGAGCGTGAGTGCCACAAATCCCAGCGACGCCATAGCGATGACTGCGGTGCGCGGCCCGAGTGCCTGAGCGACCTCGCCGAGGAGATAGGTGCCGATTGGCAACGCCCCGATGGCCATCGAGAGCAGGCCCATGGCCCGCCCGCGCATCTGCTCGGGCACCACCGTGAGCACCAGCGTGGACTGGGTGGCCGCGAACAGGCCGCTGCCGCAGCTGGCTAGGTACAGCGTCACGACTGCGAAGGGCACATTGGGCGACAGGGCCCAGACGATGAGCATTGCCATCGTGATGAAGACGCCGCTGACGTAGAGAATCCCCCAGCGGCGGGCGCTGGCCACCGAGGTGATGAACGAGCTGGTGATCATGCCGAAGCCCGTCATCGAACCGATCAGCCCGATCTGCGATGCCGTCGCGTCGACTTCCTTGCCGATGAGCTGCACCGCAGGGAAGTAGGCGAACATGAAGAAGTTCGCCATCACGGTGACGCCCAGGATGCTGAGCAGACCGCGATTGGTCCGCGCCAATCGCAGACCCGCCCGCAGCTCGGCACCGACCGACGAGCGCGACTCCTCGGCCGCAACCCGAGGCACCTTCGGCACCCACATAAGCAGCACCAGGGCAACGCACAGCACCCCACCGATACCCAGGAACGCGGTCCCGACACCCGCTCGGCCGGTGATGACGCCCCCGAGCAGCTGCCCTGCTGCGAGACCCGACGCGAGCGCCATCGTCTCCCACGCCATGGCGCCCCCGATCCGCTGCTGTCCGACGATGTCCAGCAGCAGCGCTCGCCGGCTGGTCATGTCGACGACCCAGCCGACGCCTGCGAACAGCAGAAACGGGTACAGCAACCACAAGCTGAGCTGTCCAGCACGCTCGGCCAGCCCGACGACTGCGACGAACGGGATCAGCAGCGCCGTCTGCCAGCGCACCGTTCGGCGCCGGTCGAAGCGGTCAGAGATGACGCCGCCCAAGGCGCCGCCCAGCAGCAGCGGCGCCCACATGACGGTGCCCGTGAGCTGCACCAGTCGCGGCGAGGCGGTGACGACGTTGACGTGATAGCCGGCCAAGAACGCGATGGCCCAGCGACTCCAGTGCCAGCACAGTCCGCTCAGCCAGAGCGGCAGGAAGCCCTTGGCCGAGAAGGGACCGCTACGGTCGGTCAAGCCGGCACGCCAGATACCGGTGACACGGTCACCGGCACGCCATTGACCGCGGCGTTGCCCGAGGGGACATCGACGAAGTCGGGCGGGACGAGCAGGTTGTAGTTGACCCCTGCGTACCGGCTGGCCACCGATTGGCGGGTTCCGGGCTTGTTGTGCCCCCAGCCATGCGGCAACGACACCACGCCCGGGTACATCTGGTCGCTGACCTCCACGGCCACCTCGACGGTGCCGCTCGAGGACGAGACGCTGGCGAGCTCGCCGTCGGCTACGCCCGCTTCGGCTGCGTCGTCAGGGTGAATGAGCAGCGTGCAGCGGTCCTTGCCCCGCACCAGCACCTCCACGTTGTGCATCCAGGAGTTGTTGGAGCGCACATGGCGCCTGCTGATGAGCACCAGCGAGGAATCGGAGCGGACGAGGCGCTCGGTGAGGCGCTCGACGTCGGAGGTGATGCGCTCGGGGGCCAAGTCGATCTTCCCGTCAGGGCTCACCACGATGTCGTCGACCTGCGGGACCATCGGACCCATATCCAGCCCGTCCGGCAGCTCTTTCAGCTTGTCGAGGTTCAGGCCGTCGGGGTCCTCGCCGTAGCGGTCGCCCCAGGGGCCGGTGCGGATGGCCAGGTCATTCAGCCGCTCGGGCCCGGGTTCGGGTGACGCATCCAGCGCCACCGCTGGATCCACACCGGCCAACTCCGCAAGGGCAGAGAAGTACAGGTCGTCGAACTCGGCGACGTTCACCTCTCCCAGGCCTGCGCACATAGCGCCGAGCCGGGTGAGGATCTCCCACTCGTCAGGCCGACCCTGCTCGGGTTCGAACAGAGGCGGCGCGTATTTCGCCGCGGAGCGCTTGGCCCAGCCCCACAGCATCTCGGAGTAGAAGTGCTGCTCCAGCGCTGCCAGTCCCGGCAGGACGACATGGGCGTGGCGGGATGTCTCGTTCAGCGCGTTGTCCACCGAGATCATCGCCTCCAGCTGCGGCAAGGCGTTGTCGAGGCGTTCGGAGTTGGGGGCCGACAGGACGGGATTGCCGCCCACCACGATCAGTGCTTTGAGCTGACCCTCGCCGGGTGTGTCGATCTCCTCGGCGAGGCAGCCCATCGGGAACTGCCCCAGCACCTCGGGAATGTCGCGGACCCGGCTCCGCCAGCGGTCGAACCCGCCCTCGAAGCCCCAGTCCTGCTGCAGCATCGACCACGCCACTGGCTTCGCCCACATCATCCCGCCGACTGAGTCCAGGTTGCCGGTGAGCGCGCAGATCACGTCGGGCAGCCACGATGCCAGCGTGCCGAACTCCTGGTTGCAGGTGCCGATGCGGGCGTACCACGCGGCCCGCTCGGCGGCGGCGAATTCGCGGGCCAGGGTGCGGATGGCCTCGGCATCCGCGCCGCACGCTTCGGCCACCCGCTCGGGCGGGAACCCAGCAGCAATAGCCCGGACCTCGTCAACGCCTTTGAGCCGATCCGCCAGGTGCCCGAGCCGCACGAGCCCCTCGTCGAACAGCACGTTCACCACAGCGAGCTGCAGCAGCGCATCGGTGCCGGGCCGTACCGGCAGCCACTGGTCGGCATGAGCGCAGGTCTCGCTGCGGCGCGGGTCGATCACCACCACCTTGCCTCGCTCGCGCACACCGTCCAGAGAGCCCGGCACGTCGGGGCAGCCCATGAAGCTGCCCTGGCTGGCGCCTGGGTTGGCGCCTTGGACCACCATGAAGTCGGTGCGGTCGATGTCGGGCACTGGGATGCGCCACGAGTGCCCGTACATCAGCTGGCAGCACACGTTCTTGGACCAGGTGTCGACGGTGCCCGACGAATAGACGGTGGGTATCCCGGCCAGCTGCAGGAACATGCCCGCGTAGCGGCTGATCGAGTAGTTGAAGCCCGTGGCATTGCCGAGGTAGGCGGTGATCGCCTCGACGCCGTACTTCTCGCGGACATCTCCGAGAAGCTCGGCGCAGCGCTCGAAGGCGGCATCCCAGCTGACCTCGACGAACTCGCCTGACGCATCACGAACCAATGGCCGGCGTACCCGATCGGGATCGGCATACATGTGGCCCAGCACGGTGCCCTTGGGGCAGATGTACCCCTTGGACCAGACGTCGTTGCGGTTCGGCCTGATCAGCTTCACTTCGCCGTCGGCATGGTGCACCTCGAGTCCGCACATCGCTTCGCACAATGAGCAGCTTCGAATATGGATCTGGCGATCGGTCATGCGAGTCCTTCTTGCAACATGCGGTGAAGTGTCAGAGAATACGACGCTGCATCGGTGCCAGCCGGTCTTGCTGCACGACGGCCCAGCCGACGTCGAGCGGCCGATGATCTGGATTTTGCGCCTGGGGCTACTATCGGTGTCGTGACATCGGCTGATTCGACGGCGGCGCAGTCAGAGCAGGGCGCCGCGCCGCAGCCCGTCCTGACAGATGTCTGGCAGGGAGACGACGATGCCGGCTTCGACGCTGAGCGCAGCAACGTCAAGATCTGCCGCAACGCGCGCCATTTCACCTTCGACGGGTTTGCAGAGGGCGACGAGGACATCGCCACGTCGTGGCGGAAGCTGCTCGAGCGCGAGGGCAAGGCATCCCCTGACGGCACCTCAGTGCGCGACCTGGTCCTCGATCCCACACCAGGCGACTGAGGCCGGCGGCGTCCCGGGCTCGAACGGTGAGCGAGCTGCCCCGCAACGAGACACCGGCGAGCGTCGCCGACCTCCGGGCTCAGCTTCGATCAGCCGGCTACCTCGCGGGCCGCGGCCTGGCTACCGCGGCGCTCATCGGCATGCGATTGGGCCGGCCGATCCTGCTCGAAGGCGAGGTCGGCGTTGGCAAGACCGAGATGGCCAAGTGCCTCGCGCAGATCGGCGGGCGGGAGCTGATCCGCCTGCAGTGCTACGAGGGCATCGACACCTACCAGGCGCTGTACGAGTGGGACTACGCACGGCAGATGCTGCACGTCCGGGCGCTATCGGAGAGCGAGCTGACCGACGCCGAGGCCGTCAGCGGGCTGTACGGCCCTGACTTCCTCATCGAGCGGCCGCTGCTGTCGGCGATCAAGGCCGGCAGCAAGGCGGTACTGCTCATCGATGAGATCGACCGTGCCGACGATGAGTTCGAGGCGTTCCTGCTGGAGCTGCTGTCGGACTTCCAGATCACGATCCCCGAGGTCGGCACCATCACTGCCTCCAGCCGGCCGATGGTGGTGATGACCTCGAATCGCACGCGGGAACTGCACGACGCATTGAAGCGTCGCTGCCTCTATCACTGGATCGGCTATCCCAGTTTCGACGAGGAGATCGAGATCGTGCGCCTGCGTGCGCCAGACGCCGTCGAGACACTCGCTCGCAAGGTCGTCGCCGCTGTGCAGCGCCTGCGCGACATGGACCTCGCTAAGCCGCCGGGTGTCGCCGAGACGCTGGACTGGGTGGATGCGCTGGGCGTGCTGGGCACCGGTGATCTCGATGTTGCCGCTGCAGCCGACACCATCGGTGCCGTCATCAAGGATCGTGACGACCTCGAACTCGTCGAAGCCGATCTCCAGCGTGTCGTTGCCGATGCCTGAGGGAGCGCCTGCGCTCGGAGATGACGCCGGCCCAGATCCGGCGGAATTCGTGGCCAGGCTCGTCGGCTTCGGCCAGGCACTGCGAAACGAGGGTCTTCCCGTCGGCTCCGATGACCTGATCACGTTCTGCTCGGCGGTCTCGGAGCTCACGCCGAGCGATCTCGAAGACGTGTACTGGGGCGGCCGGACGACGCTGGTCCATCGCCGCGACCACCTGCCGCTCTACGACGAGGTATTCCGCCGGTACTTCTTGGGACACCGGGCCCCGGCCGACCCCGAACCTGCCGCTGCCGAGCCAATCGCGCAAGGCCTCAGCGGCACCCTGAACGTGCCCGACAGTGAGCCCGGCGCCGAATCGGGCGACGATCGGCCGATGGTGCTCGGGCGGCAGGCCTCCGGGGTCGAAATTCAGCGCGACAAGCGATTCGCCGAGTGCACGCCTGACGAACTGGCCGCGCTGCGGCGGATCATCGCGCAAGTGCGGCTCGAACCTCCCCGACGCCGCACTCGGCGACGCCAGAGGGATCCGTCGGGAGCGCGTCTCGACATCCGCCGGATGGCCCGCGACGCCATGCGGCTGAGCCATAAGGCCCCTGTCTTGCATCGCCTGACGCGGGCGGAGCGAGCGCGCCCGCTGGTGTTGATTCTCGATGTCTCGGGATCGATGGCTGACCACTCACGCAACCTGCTGCAGTTCGCATACTCAATGCGCCGCGCCGCCCAGAAGGTGGAGGTGTTCTGCTTCGGCACCCGACTCACGCGCATCACGCCGGCGTTGGACCGGCACAACCCCGACGACGCCATGAAGCTGGCCGCCGAGCGTGTGCTGGATTGGGACGGCGGCACCCAGATCGGCACGTCGCTGGACAGCTTCATCCGCAGGTGGGGTCGCAAGGGGATCAGCCGGGGCGCCACGGTCATCATCTGCTCCGACGGGCTCGACCGGGGCGAGCCTGCCGCCCTGGCAGACGCGATGGAACGTCTGGGCCGGCTCTGCCACCGGATCATCTGGATGAACCCGCTCGCCGGCGACGATGTCGAGACACTGCCGAGCACGCTCGGCATGGCCGCCGCCGGCCCCCACATCGACGCGCTCGAGTCCGGGCACGATCTCGCGAACCTCGAGGCGTTCGCCGGCAGGCTCCGCGACGTCGGCTGAAGCGGAGGCGAACGAACCGATGCCGACGATGAGCAAGTGGAGTGTCTCCATCCAGGCCGAAGGTGATCGGCTCGTCGAGCTGGACGAAGTGGTGGCGCTTGCCGACGCTGTCGCACCGCTCGAAGGAATCGCGTCGGGCGTCGGCGCGATGGCGTACGGCGCCCAGATCGTGGTGGAGGCGGAGAGCTCTGATCAAGCCGTCGAGGCGGCCATGGCTGCGTTCGCCGCTGCTGTCGAGACTGCAAACCTTCCCGTCTGGCCGATGACCCGCGCCGAAGTGATCGGCGAGGATGGGTCGGAGTTCGACGACTGATGCCAACCAGATGATCCGACCCAAATGATCAGACTCGGCTCGCTCGCCGGCTACCCGTTCGAGGGACCTCGAGTGCTCGGCGGCTGGACACCGCCGGCCACCGCCGCGGTCTACGCGATCCTGTACCGAGACGATCCCGAGAACCGGCCGCACGACTACGCCGTCATCGACGTGGACCATGCCGATGACCTGAGCGAGGCGGGCCTGCCGTTCGGCCACCGACGCGCCAAGTGCTGGGAGCGACGCGCTGGCAACAAGTGGAACCTCCACATCTGCACCTACGAGGTGCCAGGCGGTCTGCGCTCGCATCGTGTGCAGATCATCCAGGAGCTGATTGCCATCTACAGGCCCGGCTGCGCGCCCGACCAGTACGACCAGAAGTGGGAAGACGAATGGATCGGCAGCTACCGAGCCCCCACCGCCGGCCCCCTCACCACCAAGCGCGATCCCGGTGACTCGACACAAGGGCCATAGCTGCGGAGGCGGCGCGAGGCTCTGCGACGTTGCGACCGGTTCCCTGATGGATGCAACGTGATATGTCGATGACGTCGATGAGGAATGCGGTGAGGTATGTCTCTCTCGCCTGCTGGATCGCGGGAGCAGAGAATCGCGCCGCCTCCGCAGCGGTCTCGCGTATCTATTCAGGTTGGTAGCCGACGGCCTCGTGGAATCGGCTGCGCCGCGTGCCCATCGCCGGGCGAGCCGAGGACGGCTCACGAGGCTCGGGATCAGGCTCGTACGTGGCGCCGGTCACGATGCCTTCGGCCATGCCGTACAACAGCGGCAACGCTCCGGCGATGACGCCAGCCGTGTTGTTGATGCGCTCGACGCCCGGCTCGACCGCTTCGGCGTCGGACTTGATCTTCCACACGATCTGCGAGCACTCCTCGAGCAACCCCGCGATGCGGGTGAGCTGGCTGCCCACCACGAACAGGTAGAAGGCCAGACCGGCGATGAACAGGCCGATCAGGATGACGGAGAGGACCACGAGCGTCGTCATGAGCGCACCTTGTCGAGAACACGGCCCAAGAACAGGTGATGTTCGAGGCCTTCGGACAGCACCGCATCGACTCCATCGGCGGTTTCCGCGATGAGAGCCGTGTCACCGGTGTTCGCGGCGGCACGCTCGAGCGTGTCCTTGATGACCTCCACGCGGCGCTCGATGGTGCGCACCAGCAGCACCAGCATGGTCAGCAAGACAACCACAGCCACGATCACGACGAAGCCGCCGATGATGACGCCCCACCACAGGTTCTCCTGCGTGTCGGTCAGAGCCAGCAGATCCATCTCAGCCTCCTAACCGGTTCCGGCCGCGCTTGAGGCCGGCAACGATCACCGATGCCGCAGCGATCGTCGTGTTCAGTTCCGACAGGGCCGCTGTGTTGGTGACGGCGTCTTCCAGTCCCTCGTTGATCTCGGTGGCCCGATTGCCGATCGAACGGGCCAGCATCAGGATGGGCACGACGAGGGCGACCACCGCGATCACGACGACGATGCCGATGACATAGCCGATGACCCATCCCGTAGTGGATCCGGCGTCTGAACTCTGGGCGAGCAACTGCAGCATGGCGGCGCCTCCCTCAGATCGATTCGCAGAAGTCGTGGACGGGCATGAGCGTCGAGTTGACCGACGGCAGCACGGTGGGCACCGTCGAGGTCTGCTCGGCAATGACGCGAACGCCGCCGACCACTTGGGTAAGCGTGCGGTGCACTGCAACCAGGTGCAGCACTACACGGAGCAGCCCGACCGCGGCCGCCAAGATGATCAAGCCGCCGACGATGACAGTGACCCAGGCAACAACAGGCATCACATTTCCTTTCAGCCCAGGAGCTTCCCGACCGAACCTGCGTAGCGGACCGCGCCGTCCGCTACTTCTTCGATCGTCTCGTCAGTGGTTGCGAGCAGGTCCTGCGTGGTGTCGAGCTCGCCGATGATCCCCACTCCGCCGGCCAAGATGTCGTCGCTGGCCTTGCGAATGCGCTCGATTGCGGCGAGCACCCGGTTCAGCAGCGCGAGCGCGACCGGCACGACCACCACGAGCAGTATCAGGTTTCCAATCCACCAGAGCACAAGCGCCTCCTCAGACGGCCTCGGGACGGTACGGCAGCGCAAGTCGACGCACGACGCGGGCGAGACCCATTCCCGCCGCACGCAGACCGATGGCGACGCCACCGGCGGCTTGCACCTGTTCGATCTCGTCGGGATCGCGGCCCTCGGCGATCGCGGCGATCCGGTTCTGCGCATTCGCGGCGAAGTCACCCAACAGGACGGCAGTGACATCACCGACCAGTCCTCGCCCGTACTGCGCAGCGGGCCCGGAGAGCTGCAGATCCATGGCAACGTCGACGGCGGTGCCGCCCGCGGTCGGGGCAAGACTCGCGTCGAGTGCAAGCGTTGCCTGGCCCCGACCCTTGCGATCAGCACCGCTGGCAGTCACAGAGATCGTGCGAGCTTCGGGATCCCGGTGGGTGATCGCGGCCTCGCCGTCGAAATCCAGCTTGATCGGACCGAGGCCGATGGCCACCGTGCCGCCGTAGCGGTCTTCTCCGAGCTCGGTGGTCAGGTCCGCACCGGGCAGGCACGCGGCCACTTGGGGCACATCACCGAAGAAGTCCCACACAGCTTCGGTGGGCTGAGCGACCTGGAACTGGTTGGTGATCTGCATCAGGCGACTCCCTGTTCGCGCGCATACGCCATCCGGCAGCCGGTGCAGCAGAAGTAGAAGGCCTCGTCTGCCACTTCCAGCGACACAGTCGCCGCGTCGATCTGGACCGTCATGCCGCAGACAGGATCGACGGCGGTCCCCGTCATGGGCGCTGGCGCGGCAACCGAAACAGCAAACGCGCCCTGCGCGCGCAACTGCACCAGCTCGGCCAGGATCGACACAGCGACCTCCTTGTGCGATGTGCTGCCGAGATCGAGACCGGCGGGAGCGCGCAGCGCATTGAGCTGTGCCGCGTCGGTGCCTTGGGTTGCGAGCAGGGCCCGCACGCTGCGTCCGCGCCGGGCGGACGAGACCAGCCCGACGTAGGCGGGATCGGCCTTGAACGCAGCTGCCAGCACGTCCTCGTCACCGTGCCCCTGCGTGGCGACCACCACCATCGACTGCGGCGTGAGCAGCCCCTCGCTGAACTCAGCACGACTGACGAGCTCGACACGCCAGTCAAGTTGGGCTGCGAGCACCGACAGGGTGGCTGCCATCGGCGAGCTTCCGACGATCACCAGATGAGGTACGGCCACGACGGGCTCCAAGTAGATCTGCAGGGCGCCTTCGCTCTGGCACGACATGGGCACCGCTGTCGTGCCTTGCGGGAGGTCGCCGAATCGGTCGCTTGCGCCCAGGGCCAACAAGCGCGGTGTCCCGGCTTCGAGCGTTGCGATGGCCTCGCGGATGAACACCGGCTCGGCGCACGCGCCGCCGATCCAGCCGTAGATCTCGCCCGAGGCCGTGTAGATGGCACGAGATCCCTGCTGCCCCGACGTCGGACCTTCGCGCCACACGACAGTGGCCAGCACGAATGCCTCACCGCTGCGCGCCAGCTCGGTGGCGCGTTCGAGCACGCCCCAGCCCTCGACGGCCCTGTGCCCCCCGATACCGGGCCCGACGGGACTGCTGCTGTTCATCACTCCGTCTTCACCGGCGGTGCGCCGGAGATGTCATGGCCCCCGGTGATGGCCTCGTAGACCCGGTCGGGCAGCAGCGGCATGTCGATATTGCGCACGCCGGAGTCACCGATGGCGTCGATCACCGCGTTGACGAACGCTGCCGGGCCGCCGACGGTGGCGCACTCGCCAATGCCCTTCGCACCGATGGGATGGTGCGGGCAGGGCGTCACCACCTCGTGGAGCTCGAAGCCCGGTGTCTCCCACGCCGTCGGCAGCAGGTAGTCCATGTAGTTGGAGCCGATGCAATTGCCGTCCTCGTCGAAGGTGATGAACTGCATGTTGGCCATGGCGTAGGCCTCGGTGAGACCGCCCATGATCTGCCCCTCGACGATCATCGGATTGATGCGCACGCCGCAGTCGTCCACCGCCACGACCCGCAGGACGTCCCACACTCCGGTCTCGGGATCAACCTCGACCGTCGCGATGTAGCAGGCGAACGGCCACGTCAGATTCGGCGGGTCGTAGTAGGCGTTGTTCTCCAGGCCCGGCTCCATGCCGTCGGGCATGTTGCTGTAGGCGGCAATCGCGCACTCCTGGATCGTCACGCCCCGGTCGGGTGCGCCACGCACCGAGAACCTGCCCAGCTCCCATTCGATGTCCTCCTCGGACACCTCGAGCAGGTGCGCGGCGATCTGGCGGGCTTTGGCGCGGATCTTGCGCGACACCATGGCCACGGCCGCACCGGCCACGGGGGTGCTGCGTGACGCATAGGTGCCCATGCCGAACGGGGCCGTGTCGGTGTCGCCCTCCTCCACAAGCACGTCTTCGGCGGGAATGCCCAGCTCGTGGGCCACGATCTGCGCCCACGTGGTCTCATGGCCCTGACCTTGGGTCTTGGCGCCAGTCCGGAGCAGTGCCTTGCCCGTCATGTGCACCTTGAGCTCGGCGGAGTCGAACATCTTGATGCCCAAGATGTCGTACTCACGGCTGTTGCCGGCCCCGAGGGGTTCGGTCATGGTCGAGATGCCGATGCCCAGCAGCCGGCCGCGCTGGCGGGCTTCTTCCTTCTGGCGCAGGAAGTCCTCGTAGCCGATCGCCTCGAGTCCGAGGTCGAGGCACTTGGCGTACTGGCCGGAGTCGGTCAGGAACCCCCACGGCGTGCGGTGCGGGAAGTCGTCGTCGCGCACGAGGTTGATGCGGCGGAACTCGGCCTGGTCCATGCCGAGGTCGCTGGCGGCGGCCTGCACCATGCGCTCCTGGAAGTACATGGCCTCGGTGACCCGGAACGAGCACCGGTAGGCGACGCCGCCCGGCGCCTTGTTGGTGTAGACGCCCTGCGCGGTGAGGTGGGCGGCCCCGATGTCGTAGCAGCTGAAGGCCGAGTGCATCAGGCCGATCTTGAACTTGCTCGGCTGGGCGTCGGAGAAGAAGGCACCGTGGTCGGAGTCGGTGTGCATCCGCACGCCGAGGATGCGGCCGTCGTTGCGCAGCGCCATCTCCCCCTTGAGGTAGATGTCGCGGCCGAAGCCCGTCGAGATGAGGTTGCCGCTCTTGTCCTCGATCCACTTGACCGGGCACTCCAGCAGGATCGACGCCAGGATCGACACGACGTAGCCCGGATACACCGGAACCTTGTTCCCGAAGCCGCCGCCGAGGTCGGGGGACACGATGCGGATCATGTGCTCGGGCAGCTCGGCGACTAGGGCCACCGCAGCCCGGATGATGTGCGGTGCCTGAGTGGTCATGTACACGGTGAGCTTCGAGGTCGCCCGGTCGAAGTCGGCGATCGAGCCGCACGCCTCGATGGGCGACGGGTGCGAGCGGGGGTAGTGCATCTCGATGGTCGAGACCACATCGGCCTCAGCGAAGGCCCGATCGGTGCCGGCGCGGTCGCCGACCTCCCAGTCAAAGACGACGTTGGAGTCTTGACCCGTCTTGTCGTCGCGGATGAGTGGCGCTCCGGGGGCCCTTGCCTGGGTCGGGTTGACGATGGGCGGCAGCGGCTCGTAGTCGACCACGATGGCTTCGCAGCCGTCCTTGGCGATGTAGGGGTCGTCGGCGACCACGCAGGCCACTTCCTGGCCCTGGAAGCGGACCTTGTCAGTGGCGAGGACGGCTTGCGTGTCATACGACAGCGTCGGCATCCAGGCCAGATTCCGGGCGGCCAGCATGTCGCCGGTGAGCACCATGCGAACGCCGGGAATGGCCCACGCGGCGCTGACGTCAATGGAGCGAATGCGGGCGTGGGCGAGCGGGCTGCGCAGGATCTCCATATGCAGCATGCCGGGCAGTGCGATGTCGTCGATGTAGTTGCCTTTGCCGCGGATGAAGCGGTTGTCCTCCACCCGGCGCCGGCTGGCGCCGAGGCCGCCGATCTTGATCTCGTCGAGCGCCATCTCAGCCCTCCTCGCCGGTCTCGTCGCTGTCAGGTGCCCCGCCCAGTTTCTCGGCGGCCCACATCACCGCCTTGACGATGTTCTGGTAGCCGGTGCAGCGGCACAGATTCCCCGACAGCGCCCAGCGGATCTCGTCCTCACTGGGGTTCGGGTTGTCGTCCAGCAGGGCCTTGGCGCAGAGCATCATGCCCGGGGTGCAGAAGCCGCACTGCAGGCCGTGCTCGTCCTTGAAGCCCTCCTGGATCGGGTGCAATTCGCTCGCCGTCGCCAGGCCTTCGACGGTGAGGACGTCATGACCGTCGGCTTGGACGGCAAACATCGTGCAGCTCTTGACCGGTACGCCGTCATACAGCACCGTGCAGGCGCCGCAGTTGGTGGTGTCACAGCCTGTGTGGGTGCCCGTCAGCCGGAATCCGTTGCGCAGCAGGTGCGCCAGCAGCAGCCGCGGCTCGACATCGGCCGCACGCCGCTCGCCGTTCACGGTGAGCTCCACCCGGCGAACCGGCACATCGTCACCGAAGCTCGGCGGTACCTCTTCGTACAACGTGCTCATGTCTGGCCGCCTTGTGATTCGGATCGCTGGATCTGAGCCCCGATGCGCCGCACGAAAGTGGCGACCACATGGCGCTTGTAGTCGGCGCTTCCCCGGTGGTCAGACCGTGGCTGCGCTGCTTCGGCGGCGAGCTGGGCTGCCGCGTCGACGGCGTCTGCGTCGAGCGCCGTGCCGACCAAGGCCTCCGCAGCATCGGAAGCGTTGATGGTGGCCGGCCCGACGCCGGTCAGCCCGATGCCCGCCCGGGCAACGCTGCCGCCCGACAGCTCCACCGAGACGGCGACGCCGGCCGTGGCGAAATCGCCGACGCGACGCTCGAGTTTGAGGTAGCCGCCGGCCCGGGTCCCGCGCGCAGCGGGAACCACCGCCTCCACGGCGATCTCGTCGGGAGCGAGCAGCGTCTGGAAGGGGCCGTCGATGAGATCGGCCACCTGGATGCTCCGGCGCCCGTTCGGGCCCTGGGCCACGACGGCGCCTTCCAGCGACACCATCACCGAGGCCCAGTCGCCCTGTGGATCGGCATGGCACACGGAGCCCACGAGCGTTCCCCGCGTACGTACGAGCGGGTCGGCCACAACGGGGGCCGCCGCGGCGATGGTCGGCTGGGCGTCGGCGAGCGTTGCAGACTTCTCGAGATCAGCATGACGGCACAGCGCCCCGATCCGGTAGGTACCGTCGGGTTCGGCGCGGTGATAGTCGAGACCTTCGATGCCGTTGATGTCCACGATCATCGCGGGCGCTGCGAAGCGCAGCTTCATCATCGGGATGAGGCTCTGGCCGCCCGCCAGGATCTTCGCCTCGCCGTCTGCTGCGGCGAGCATCGCAACTGCCTCGGCGACGGTCGAGGGCGCTTCGTAGCGGAAGCGAGATGGATACATGCGTCAGCCCCCTGTCGACGGCCCGCCAGGACCCTGCGGATCCGGCACAGCTCGCGGCAACGACTCGGCGTCGGGATCGGGCCGTCGCTCCTGATGCGGCGGCCATGGACCCTGAACTGGCTGACCAGCGACTTTGAGATAGTCGATGATCTGCGGCCAGGCCCAGATCGTCGGGCTCGCACCTTCCTTGGGCGCACCCTCGACGACCTCGTACAACCTCGGGTTGCCGGCGCTATGGCCTGATGACTCGATCGGCATGGATTCCCCTTCCCCCGGAGATCCGGCCGTGTCTTTGCGGCACAGCGAACTTACCACTGCCTATCCGGACACTTCGAACGAACGCCTGAGTCGCGCAGGTAGTTGCGCCCGCTGCTAGTGCGTCTGTGTGTCTGGCCGCGATACTCGCGGCATGGCACTTGGCTTCAGCGGTTCGCTTCTCGGTCTGGGAGTGGATTCGGGTTGGTACCAGGCGGTACTGGTTGTGCACCTGGCCAGCGCGGTGGTGGGCTTCGGCGGGAGCGCCGTAGGCACCGTCATGCTGCGGCGCGCGTGGTCCGAAGGACCAGACGCTGCCGCGGCCGTCCGGCGTTCGTTTGAATTCGCCTCCAACCGTCTCATCGACTTGGCGGCATATCTCGCTGGCGTCGCCGGTGTCGTTGCCGTGATCGTCGGACCCTGGAACTTCCGGCAGGACTGGGTGACGATTGCGTTCGTCCTGTATTTCGCCTGGTTGGCCATCGCGCACGGTGCCCTGCGTCCGACGGGCGCCAAGCTCGCTGTCGCCCTGGAAGCCGCATCCCAACAGGACAGCCCCGAACGGACAGAAGACGTCGAGCGGCTGCGACGGCGGGGCGAGCTGTGGAGTGCGGTGAGCAACCTGGTCATCGTTGCCGCGATCGTCGTGATGGTCGTCAAGCCGAGTTGGTGATCGCTCCCAACAGCGCGGCCCACGGTCCTGCCGCGTAGCGTCGGCGCGCATGACGGAGCAGCGGCGGCACCGCGTGTGCGTGATCCCCGGCGACGACGCGGCGCCCGAGGCGATGGCCGCATCGCTGCGCGTGCTGGACGCGTTGGATCTGCCCATCGACTGGGACCACGTTCCCGTCGGCGACGAATTGGCAGCATTGACACCCGACGAGCGGGAAGCACTGGTCGGCGGGCACATCGACGCTGCTGACACGGTCCTCTTCGGCTCGTCGAATGGCACGACGCCGGGGGCGGGCTTCATGCGCTGGGGCAAGCGCACGTACGCCAACGTGCGACCGGTGCGCTGGCGGCCGGGCTATGCCTCGCCGCTGGCCCGACCCGAGGGCATCGACTACGTGATCGTCCGCGAGAACCTCGAGGACATGTACGTCGGCGTCATGGGCCCGGCGCAGCGGCTGCTCGATGCGGGACTGACCGAGGGCCGTTCCCGAGTCCCGCCCGATGCCGCCAACGGGCGCTTCGCGGCGAAGATCATCACCCGTCCCGGCACCGAGCAGGTCACCCGCTTCGCCGCCGAGCTGGCGCTGAGCCGAGGCGGCAAGCTGACCGTC
The DNA here is from genome assembly GCA_011523825.1 of Microthrixaceae bacterium. GTDB lineage: Bacteria > Actinomycetota > Acidimicrobiia > Acidimicrobiales > Poriferisodalaceae > Poriferisodalis. The sequence continues at coordinate 27,751 of WTFX01000012.1, read as the reverse complement.
TCGGCCAAGACGAACATGCTCCCGGCGACCGACAGGTGGTTCTGCGACATCGCCCGCGAGGTGGCGCAGGAGTACCCGGGACTGGAGTACGAGCAGTTCATCATCGACGACATGGCCCACCGGCTGGTGGTGCGGCCGCACGATCTCGATGTGCTGCTGCTGCCCAACCTGTACGGCGACATCCTGTCCGACCAGGGCGCCGGCACGATCGGGGGAATGGGCCTGGCGCCGTCGGGCTGCTACGGCGACGACTGGGCGTACTTCGAATCGGCCCACGGCACCGCCCCGGACATCGCCGGACAGGGCATCATCAACCCGACGGCCACGCTGGAGTCAGCCGAGATGATGCTGCGCCATCTCGAGCTCGAGGCACCGGCGCAACGGCTGGACCGGGCGCTGGCCTCGGTGTACGAAGCAGGTGAGCGGTTGACGCCGGATCAAGGCGGCGCCGCAGGTACGGACGACTTCGCCACCGCCGTCATCGACGCGCTGTAGCGCGGGTGCAACCCGCTGCCGCTAGACACTGCGACCGGAGGGACACCGGGGAGGCTGCGATCTGACATGGGCGAGACGAGCGCGAACGACCAGACGCTGCCACGAGGCATTCCCGACGACCGGCCTGGGGACGGCGATGACAGCGCCCCCGTGTCGTTCCGACTCGACGAGCTTCGGCCGTGGGGCATCGCTGCATACATGGCCGCTGGCATGGCTGCCGACGACGCAGCAACCGTGGTCGACAATCAGCTCTGGTCGGACCGGCGCGGTGTCGACACGCACGGCTTCCAGCGGGTCAGCTGGTATGTCAACTGGTTCCGCGACGGCACCACCGACCCGACTGCCCAGTGCGAGATCGTCACCCGGACACCATCGGTGTTGGTGGCCGACGGGCATCATGGTCTCGGCCAGCTTGTGATCACCCGCTTCATGGAGCAGCTCATCGAAGCGGCCAAAGAGAGCGGGCTCGTTGTGGGGGTCATCCGCAACTCCAACGACTGGGGATGCGGGGCGAACTATCCGTACCACGCGGCCGAGGCCGGCTTCGTCTGCTACGGCACCACGACGTCGGTGCCCAACCTGGCGCCCTTCGGCAGCCGTCGCAAGCTGTTCGGCAACAACCCGATCGTGTGGACGTTCCCCCGCCGCGGCCAGCCGCCCATCGTGCTGGACATGGCGATCACGCCGGTGGCGCTGGGCAAGGTGCTGCGGGCTCGCTCGGAGGGCGCGGAGATCCCGGTGGAGTGGGGCTTTCTGGACCGGGACGGCAACCCCACGGTCGATCCCGATGTGGCGATGCGCGGCATCGTGCCGGCGATCGGCGGTTACAAGGGCATCGGCATGATCACTGCGTCGAACATCGCCGCGGGGATCCTGGCCGGATCAGCCCATACCGGCGACGTGGCTGTCGGGCGACGAGGGCAGTTCTTCCTGCTGATGGACCCGGGGGTGTTCCGCGACCGCGACGGGTACTACGACGACATCGAGGACATGGTCGCCCAGATCCGGGCTGCGGGCGAAGAGGACGTGCTGCCCGGTCAGACCGTGTACCTGCCGGGCGAGCTGGAGCAACTCGAGATGGACCGGCGCAGTGCTGCCGGCACGGTCAGCTATCCCGCGTCGGTGGTGCGCTCGCTGGGCCGAGTCGGCGATGAGCTGGGCGTGCCGTTCGACTGCACACCGGTGGCGGCGTCATGAGCGGCGTCACCAGCGACAAGATGCTGGCGCTGGCCGCAGAGTGGGGCCCGACGTTGCGGGAGCGCAGCGCTGAGATCGACACGCTGCGGCAGCTGCCGCAGGACCTAGCCGATGCGCTGGCTGCCGATGGCTTCTACCGCACGCTGGTCCCGCCGGCGCTCGGCGGGATGGGGCTGTCGCCCGCTGTCGTGGCCAACATCAGCGAGGTGCTGGCGATGGGCAACGCCTCTGCAGCGTGGTGCACGTTCATCGGATCGACCTCACAGATCATGTTCGCCGCCCTCGAGGCGACCCAGCTCGCCGAGATCCTGGAGAACCCCGATGTCATCACCGCTGGCGTGTTCGCTCATTCAGGGACGGCGACCGCCGCAGCGGGGCCCGACGGTGCCGACGGCTACCGGGTGCAGGGCCGTTGGGCGTGGGCATCGGGCTCCCACAACTCGGAATGGATCTCGGGGGGCGTGCAGATCGACAGCACCGACGGCCCCCAGCCGGCGCTGGGCCGGGCGTTCTTCCGACCCGACGACATCGAGTTGCACGACGACTGGTACACGAGCGGGCTGCGCGGCTCGGGTTCGAGCACGTTCGAGGCCCACGACGTCTGGCTTCCCGCCACCCGCATCGCCTATGAGCGCACCATCCTGAAGTCCCCATACGCCGCTGAACCGCTGTACCGCATGCCGCTGTTCGGCCTGCTGGCGCTGCCGATCGGCGCAATCGCGCTGGGAATGGCCCGGGCGTGTGTCGACGAGGTCATCGATGTCGCCAAGTCGAAGGTGCCGCAGGGCTCGCGGCGCACGCTGGGCCAACGGCCGTCGCTGCACTCGGCTGTGGCCGTGGCAGACACCGAAGTGCGCGCTGCGCGGAATCTGCTGTATTCGTCGATCGATGCTGCGTGGGCGCGGGCGCAGCACGGCCTGTCCGATCTGGAACTGCGGCGTGACCTGCGCACCGCGACGACCCATGCGATGCAGACGAGTTTGCGCGTGACCCAGTCCATGAACGCCGCCGTCGGCGGCACCGCCGTCTTCGAGGCATCCCCGCTGCAGCGCCACTTGCGCGATGCTCAGACTGCTTCGGCTCACTTCATGGTGGCCATGCCGGTCATGGAACTGGCAGGCCGCACCTACTTCGACCCCGAAGCCGACACCTCCGGCCTCTAGCCGGCGGCTGCCTCAGGAGCGGCGTCGTGTCGCTCAGCTACGGCGGCGGCGCTGCCGCTCAGTCCTCGCGGCGGCGCTGGTGGGCGGGGAGCGGGAACGTGATCGGGATCAGCGCAGTGAGATCGATATCGATCAGCGACGGCCCGACCGGGCCGGATGCGCCGCTGGCTCGGGCCACCGCCTCGCCGAACGCTGATTCGAACTCGACGACGCTGCCGACCCGCTTGGCGGGCACACCCATGGCCTCGGCGACGCCGACGAAATCGATGCCGCCGATCTCGGTGCCGTGGTGTTCATCCCACAGTGCGTCCTGGATGATGCGCAGCACGCCGTAGCCGCCGTCGTTGAAGACGCAGACGACGACCGGCAGGCCATGCTCGGCCAGGGTCGAGATCTCGCCGATCGACAGCATCAGGCCGCCGTCGCCCTGGATCACCACAGTTGGCTGACCGCTCGCCAGCGACGCTCCGACAGCCATCGGCACGCCGGGACCAATCGCAGCGTTCGCCGCCCGGATCGACGTGCGCGGCGCCACGATCGGCAGCAGCCGGTTGCCCCACATGTAGCCGGGCACCGTGGTGTCACGCACGATTCGAGCCTCGTCCGGCAGCATGCGGCGCATCGCATCGCAGATGGCCGCATGGTCGGAGCCGATCTCTTCCCGCATGGCCTCGATGTCGGACGAGCGATGCTTGCGGGACCGTTCCACGAAGCCGTCGTCGATGGTGGGCGCGCCGTCGCCCAGCCGTTCCAGCAGTCCAGCCAGGCTCAGCTTGGCGTCGCCGATCACTGCCAGCGATGCTGGGTAGTTCAGGCCGATCACGCCCGGATCGGCGTCGAGGTGGATCAGATCTTCAGGCAGCCGCAGTGCCCACACCCGCGTGGCGTAGTTCTGGAACCGGGTGCCCACTGCCAGCAGCAGGTCGGCCTCGGCGAAGACGTCAGCCATCTGGGGACGGTCCGAGCGGAATCCCAGCGACAGCGGGTGCAGCTCGCTGAGGGCACTGCGACCCTCGATGGTGGTCACGACGGGGGCGCCGAGCCGTTCCGCCAGTGCCGTGAGCTCGGCTGAGGCGTCAGCAATGACCACACCGCCTCCCGCCCAGATGAGCGGCCGCTGCGCTGTCGCCAGACGCTCGGCAGCATCGTCGAGCAGGGCAGCGTCAGGTCGCAGCCGGGGCACCTCGGCAGACCCGGCGATCGGCGCACCGCCGACGCGTGCGTACTGGAAGTCGATCGGCACCTCGACGGCGCCGGGCTGGGGCCGGCCCGTGCGAATGTCGTCGGCGACTCGGGCAATCTCGGCCGAGATCTCGCTGGGATGCCGCACCGACGCCACGCTTCGGCACACCGAACGCAGCATCTCGACCTGCCCTTCGTTCTCGTGCAGGAAGCCCTTCCCCTTGCCATAGAAGCGTGACTCGGTCTGACCGGTCACCATCAGCACGGCCGAACTCGTGAAGGCGGCCTCGTAGATGCCGGGCACGGCGTTGGCGGCTCCCGGGCCGGTCGACGTGAGCAGCACGCCCATCTCTCCGGTTGCGCGGTAGTAGGCGTCTGCGGCGTGCGCTGCGGCCTGCTCGTGGCGGACCTTGACCACCTCGATGTCATCGCGCACCGACAGCGCCTCGTAGATCGGCAGGTTGTGGACGCTGACGATGCCGAATACGTGTCGCACGCCCAAGCGTGCCAGCGTTGCCGCGACGGCCTCGCCGCCGGTCATCTCACTCATGGCAGTCACACACCTCGGGACTCGAACGTCGCCCGCACGGTAGCCCTGGCGCACCGCGGGTCGCCCGCAACGACACGCTGAGGCGAGACCGCCCGCTGTCGCCGGCGGCGGCTCAGGTGTCGAGGCTGAACGGGGGGTACTGATCTGTCAGCAGATGCAGGTAGGCGTTCATGCGCAGGTTCACCCCGAACCACGAGACGACCCACCCGCGCATGCCCTCGGGCCAGCGGCCGGTGAACAGCACAGCAAAGAAGCCGAGCACGACCAGAACAGCGGTGATGAGACCGGTGATCGCGGTGAACACGAATGCCGGAATCACCAGAATCAGACGAAACAGCACCGTGAGGCGGTTGCGGTCGGTGAGCTGAGGCTCGATGTCGACCGCGACCGGCGTGTCGCCGGGCTCCGGTGCCGACATGTCGAACGCAAACGGCGGGTACCGCTCGTGCAGGAAGTCGAAGTAGGCGTACAGGCGGATGCTGTAGCGCAGGTACATGGACTGGAAGTCCGCCAAGCCCTGGGGCAGCTTGCCGGTGAACACGATGGCGAGCCATCCGAACAGATTGAGCAGCCAGGCGATGTGCTGCAGGATCTCGAAGATGATGAGATGCGGGATCAGCAGCAGCCAGTGCACCAAGGGTCGCCAGTTGGCGATCCGCTCGGGTGATTCGACGGTGACGGAAGCCGGGTAAGCCATGCCGCCGAACCTACTTGGAAGCCCAGAACGGCAGCGGCATCGCCCAGAGGCGGGCGGGAACTGGCCTTATGCGGCGATGCTGAGCGGTGGGTACCTGTCGGTGAGCATGTAGATGAAGGCCAAGTAGCGCGCATGGGCCCGGTAGAACCCGGTCACGAAGTTGCGCATGCTCGCAGGCCAGCGGCCGGTGAAGAGGATGATGAAGTAGGCGATCGTCACCACCACTACGACGAGATAGGAGTAAACGGTGACGAACACGATCTGCGGCAGCCCGTAGATCGGACGGAACAGTGCTGCCAGACGGTTGCGGTTCCCCGGCGCCACTTCGACATTCACCGCCACCGGCGAACCGCCCGGATCCTCTGCTGACGCAGAGAACTCGAATGGCGGGTACTGGTGGTGGATGACGTGCATGAACGACAGCACGCGCGGGTAGTAGCGGATGTACATCACCTGGAAGTTCGCGAGACCCGCCGGAAGCTTGCCGGTGATGAGAATCGCGAGCATGGTCAAGATTGCGAGCAGCCACGCCACGACGTGGAATACGGCCAGGATCACGAAGTGCGGGATCAGCAAGATCCAGTGAACGAGCGGTCGCCAGTTCGCAACGCGGTCCGGGGCGTCGACGGAAACGGAAACTGGGTAGTCCATACGGCAAAACTACTCCTGCCGCAACAGGGGGCAGTGACTCATTCGCCGAGCGCGTAAGGGCGCTACGCGGCGACGAGCGGGAACTTGTGGTCGTCGGCGGGGTATTCGCCGGGAACTGAGGTGGTGTCGTCGTCGGACACGATGGGATCGCAGCCGGGATGGGGGTACCACACCGCGTCATCCCCCAGCCAGCGGGTGGACAGCGCCACCCGTCGGTGGTCGCCGGCATTGCCAGGCGAACCGTGGATGATCCACGACGAGAAGAACAGCGCATCGCCCGGTTCGACGTCAAAACCCACGATGTCGTACGCGGCCCGGTCGGCCTCCACGTCGGGCATCTTCTCGCCCTCGAAGTCGGCCATGAAGCCCTTCTTGCCGTCGAAGGACTCGGGCGCGTAATAGGCGTCCCAGCTATGCGAGCCGCGCACGAACTCGAGCGAGCTCTCCGCCACGGTCACCGGCGTCATGGCCACCCAGGCCGAGCAGATCTGCTTGCCCAGGAACGGCCAGTAGGGAATGTCCTGGTGCCACGGCGTCGGGTTGGCGGTACGCGGCTCCTTGATGAGCAGGTGATCGAAGTAGAAGCGGGCAGTGGCCGACCCCATCAGCGCCGCAGCCATCTGCGCCATGCCGGAGTTGAAGACGAAGTCGCCGATGACCGGGTCGATCTCCCAGCGGTAGCGGCTGGTGAACAGCCGGTTCTCCGACGCACCCGGGTTCGTATCCGACACCCACTTGCCGGGCTCGCGCAGCTGCTCGTCGGCCACGCCGAGCACCCGATCGATCCAATCGGCCGACACCGCATGTGTCACCTTCACCACGCCATCGGCCGCGAACACCGCCTTGTGCTCGTCGGTGATGCGCTCGGCGGCATGCGAACTGGCCTGGATCGGGTGGCCGTAGGGGCGGCTCATGGCTCCTCCTCGACGAGAACGCCGTAGTCGGCTGCGGCTAGGCGGCGTCCGCTGACGAATCCGATGCGAGAGATTCTGCCAGCGCTTCAGCGTCGGTTTGCGCGTCTTCAACCGAACGGGCACTCACGGCCTCCAGCAGACCGGCAATGCGGGCTGGGCTATGGGTGCGCTCTGGCATCACGCCGAAGGCGTGGTGCGCGGGGATGAGGTCACCGAAGGGGCTCACCACGTTGACGTTGTCGCCCCCGATGAGGCCCGGGTGCTCCACGCCGCAGGCATCGGCCAGCCGGAAGAGCTCCTTGCGCAATCCGATGACGTAGTTCGCCAGCCGCACGCTCTTGAGCGTGGGGTCGAGGCCACGAGAGAGCCACTTGTTCTGCGTCGCCACGCCGGTCGGGCAGTGGTCGGTGTGGCAGCGCTGTGCCTGGATGCAGCCGATCGCCATCATCGGCTCGCGAGCCACGCCGATCATGTCGACTCCGATGTTGAAGGCCAGCGCTGCAGGGGCAGGAAAGCCCAGCTTGGCGGAGCCGATCATCACGATCTGGTCGGTGAGGCCGGCCTCGCCGAACGCCCGGTGCACGATGCCGAATGCCCGCCAGAACGGCAGTGCGACGTGATCGGTGAACACCAGCGGTCCCGCACCGGTGCCGCCCTCCGCACCGTCCACGGTCACGAAGTCGGGTCCGCGGCGGGTCTCGGCCATGTGCTGGGCCAGCTCGGTCCAGAACGCTTCCTGGCCAACGGCCGACTTGATGCCCACCGGCAGACCGGTTGCCCCGGCCACCTCTTCCACGAAGTCCACCAGCTCAGCCACGCTGCCGAACGCCGAATGGCGGCTGGGGCTCACCACGTCTTTGCCGACAGGCACGCCTCGCGCCTCGGCGATCTCGGGGCTCACCTTTGCCCCGGGCAGCAGACCGCCAACACCGGGCTTCGCCCCTTGGGACAGCTTCACCTCGATGGAGCGGACCGGCGCCCCGTCGACGGTTTCCAGCAGGCGATCCATCGAGAACGTGCCGTCGGGATTCCGGCACCCGAAGTAGCCCGTCCCCATCTGAAACACCAGGTCGCCGCCGCTGCGGTGGTACTTCGAGACACCGCCCTCGCCGGTGTTGTGCATGCAGCCGGCCAGCTTCGCCCCGCGGTTGAGCGCCTCGATCGCCGTTCCCGACAACGACCCGAAGCTCATGGCCGACACGTTCACGATCGACGCCGGCCGGAATGCCTTCTCGCGGTCCCGCCAGGCGCCCATGATCTTGCCGCACCCCAGGGGCGCATCGGCTGGCACGGTGCGGCCGAGCGGGAACGGGCTGTGGCGGAACGTGATGTGGCCGGGCTTGTCGATCTCGTCGTCGGTGCCGAAGCCGAAGTAGGTGTTCTGCTGCTTTGCGGTGGAATACACCCAGCGCCGCTCGTCCCGGTTGAAGGGCCGCTCTTCTTCATTGTGGGCCACGATGTACTGGCGCAGTTCGGGGCCGATCTTCTCCAGCAGGAAGCGGAGATGGCCGATGACCGGGTAGGTGCGCAGGATCGAGTGGCGCTTCTGGACACTGTCGTGGATGAACACGAGCAGCAGAAGCGCCCCGACGATGATCAGCCCCCACAGCCACCACGGCACGATCTCGAACCTACCGCGGGCCCAACTGGCGCCGTAGCCGCAGCACCTTTGGGACGTCCTGGGGCATGGTCGCTCAGGGCAGAGTTCACCCGGCCTGTCTGGGGATGGCTTCCTATGCTGGCCCAATGGCAGCGGCTCCAGACGGCACAGCGCCCCGACCGCCGCGGCCGACGCTGCCGCCACTCGAACCAGATGTGCTGGCGCTTCTGCCCGCGACCGACGAGGCGCCACGCTGCTCGGCTCACGCTGCCGGCATCGGCACCGATCCGGGCGGCACCTCGATCGCCGCCGACGCCGTAGCACTGGTGGAGGCGCCGCTGCCGTGGCCGAAACCAGTCTTCGCTAACGGCTTGCTCGAGGGCTTCAGGCCCATGACGAATCTTCACGTCGGTCCGACCCGGGTGCTCGCCACTGTGCCGCCCGACGAACGCGACCAGCACAGCAGCATCCCCATCGCGATGCACTGGCGGGTCGGGGCAGGAACCCAGTCGGCCTACTTCGAAGCCGACGGGCCCGACGGGCTCCGCGGGCTGTTCGCCCACCTCGCCGATCAATCGCCCGCAGACCCGGTTCCGCAGGGAGCCGGCTTCGCTTCGGTCGGCTACGCCGAGAACGAGCGGGCAGTGCTCATCTGCACCCAAGGCAGCCATGACGTGTGCTGCGGCAGCGAGGGCACACGCCTCGCGGCCGACTTCGAATCCGTGTTGCGCACCTACCGGGATGCAGACGTCAACGAGCCGTACACCGGTGCGCCCACCGCAAGCGGACGGGTTGCCGTGTACCGCGTCAGCCACACCGGAGGCCACCGGTTCGCTCCGACGGCGATGACGCTGCCCGACGGCCGCATGTGGGCCGGCATCGAAGCAGGAGAGATCGCCACGATCTTGGACCGGACTGCCGATGCGGCTGCGATGGCATCGCGCTGTCGGGGATGGTGGGGCGCGCCGACGGGGCCGGCCCAGGTTGCCGAGCGTGCCGTGTTCGCACGGGTCGGCTGGCCACTCGAGGACATGGCTCGCCAAGTCCGCTTCCGGCCATCGGGGGCCGGATGGGATGTCGAGGTCGTCGCAGCCGAGGCTGGACGAGCATGGACAGTGTTGGTGGAGGCCGGACGGACCGTGCCGACCATCGCGTGCCGGGCGCTCGGCGGCCTCCCCGCCAAGCCCGCGACAGAATTCACAGTCACCGATATCTGGGAGACATCGAAATGACATCACCACTGGAGGGCATCCGCGTCGTCGAGTTCGCCAATTTCGCTGCTGCACCGTCCGCTGTGGCGATCATGGCCGACCTCGGGGCCGAGGTGATCAAGGTGGAAGCCATCGGCGGCGACCCGATTCGCGGGCTGATGAAGCAGGCCAAGGTGCCCGAAGGTGCACACAACCCCGACGTGGCCTTCCAGTTCATCAACCGGGGCAAGCAGTCGATCCAGCTCAACCTGGAGGACCCCGATGGCTCAGCAATCGCTCGTCGCCTCGTTGCTGCGTCCGACGTTGTCGTGATGAACCTGCTGCCGGAGCGCCGTGATCGCTTCGGCCTGGGCACCGATGACCTGCTGGCGCTGAAGCCTGACCTGGTGATCGGCGTGCTGTCGGGCTACGGCGAAGTGGGCGACGAGATCGACCGCCCTGGCTATGACGTGACGGCCTTCTTCTCCCGGTCAGGCCTGTACGGCGCCTCGACCCCGCCCGGCGGCGCCCCTCCGCACGCCCGACCAGGCCAGGGAGACCACACCACGAGCCTGGCGTTCTTCGGCGCGGTCATGGCCGGGCTGCGGGCCCGTGACGTGACGGGCGAGGGGCAGATCGTGGAGTCCTCTCTGCTGCGCACAGCAACATGGACCATCGCCATCGACATGGCGACGTCGCTTGTGGACGGTCGCCCCAACACCGAGCGACCTCGTGACAGCGGCTTGTCGCCGATGCTCGAAGCCTTCGAGTGCGCTGACGGGCGCTGGCTGCATTTCACGATGCCCGACACCGGCGACGCGTGGGAGCGGTTCTGCAAAGCGATCGAGCGCGAGGACCTGCTGTCCAACCCCGACTACCAGACCGGTCGGCAGCGCTTTCGGGCGATGCGCGCGCTGCTCGCCGACATCGACGACACCCTCAAGTCCCAGCCGTCCGACTACTGGATGCCCAGGCTCGACGAGTACCGCTGCATCTGGGCGCCGATCAACGACACCGCGCAGGCTGCGCAGGATCCGCAGGTGCGCGCGACTGGGGCATTCGAGACCATCCACCACCCCGAAGCCGGCGAATTCGAGACGATCGCTGCCCCGTTCCGCATGCACAACTCGCCGGAGGTCGGCGTGCGCGGGCCGGCCCCGCGCGCCGGCCAGCACACCGCCGCCGTGCTGGGCGACCTGCTCGGCCTGGACGAGAGCGAGATCACCGACCTGACCGAACGCGGCGTCGTCGCCTCGGACTGAGCTCGCACTGGGTTCGCCATGCCGCGCGGCCGCTCGGCAGCAGACGGACCCGTGCTGTCGCGGGTCAGACGTTGAGGCGTTCGATGATGTCCGTTGCTATGTCCCGCGGCGAGCGACCTGTCGTGACGACCTGCTCGAACTGCCCGTAGCCAGCCGCCCGTTCGTTCAGGAGGCGGGCAACTGCCGCAGCCGGATCGTCGCCCGCAAGCAACGGCCGCACCGGGCCATCGACATCGGCCCTCAGACGGTGGATGATCTCCTCAGCGCTGGCGGCGAGGCAGAAGACACGACCCGTGGCGGTCAGCACATCGGCATTTGCCGGATCGAGCAGCATGCGGCCACCGGTGGCGATGACTTGGTGCCGGCCAGTCGCTGCTTCTGCAGCCGCCTGCCGCTCAAGCTCCCGAAACGTGCCCTCGCCCTGCTCGGCGAAGATCTCGTCGATCGATCCGTGCCGCTCGATGATCAGGTGGTCGGTGTCCACGAACGCCCAGCCCAATTCGCGCGCGATGAGTTGGCCCACGGTGGTCTTGCCCGTTCCCATGAAACCGGTCAGCACCACGTTCCGTTCGGGGGCTCGCGTCACGGGTTCACGCTACGGGGCCGAGTTCCGGACTCGAGTGGCCTTGGGGCGTGCGGACGCTAGGAAGCGGCAGCCTCAATAGTGGGGCCTTGGGGTGCCAGACCGATCGGAAACGCGTCCCGGATGGCGACGTCGACTGCAGGGCTGATGTGCGACGGCCAGTGGCTGTCCAAGGTGGCCACCACATGGTCGTGGGCCACATCGTGCGCCGCTCGGCTGCCCGCCTCGGTCCAGTCCTCAGGAGTGTCCCGGTTGGACACCAGCGGGTAGAGGTACTCGGTTTCCATGAGCTCGAGCGTCTGCGGTGAGCCCAGGAAGTGCCCCGGCCCGGCGATGACCTCGCCGATGAGGTCGGCGGACAAGGTGTCGGTGTTCACCTCGATGCCACGCACGGTGCGGTTGATGGCACCCAGCATGTCGTTGTCGATCACCAGCGCCTCGTACGAGCAGGCCAGCAGGCTCGCCAGCATCCCCGCCGATTCATAGACGATGTTGGCTCCGGCATGACCGGCGAGCCCGACGTTGAGGCCCTTCTCGTAGCCGGCCTGGGCGTCATTCACCTTGGAGTCGGTCATGCCTGCCGCCACACCGGTGGGCAGCCCGAGCCAATGGCCGATCTCAGCGGCGGCGGCGTTGAGAATGCCCTCCTCGCCCGATCCCCCGCTCATGGCACCCGTACGCAGGTCGGAGACAAACGGCCACAAGCCCAGCAGGCAGGGATGCCCGGGCGACAGCAGATTCACGAAGGTCAGCCCGCCGAGGCACTCCGCCACCGCCTGCGCCAGTGCGCCGGCGAGCGCTGCGGGCGCGGTGGCGCCGGCTTGAAGGGCCGACAGCAAGTTGATGGGCATGCCGGTGCGCACCTGTGCGACCAGGCATCTCGCCGAGTCGTAAGCGAAGCGCAGTGGTGGGACCACGAAGGTGTTGTTCGCCGCGATGAACGGGCGCTTGGCGAACTCGCCCTCGCCGCCCAGCACGAAGTCGAACATCTCGACCGACTCGTACACCCACTCCGGCTCGAACCACGACGATCCGCCCGGCTTGCTCGTGCTGCACATCACGGCGTATGCCGTGGTCATATCGAGGTCGCGGGTCTCGACCATGTCGCGTGCCACCACCGTGCGCACGTAGAAGTGCAGGTTGTCGAGCGTGTCCACGAGGCGGCCGCAGTCGTACACGTCCTGCGCGAGCGAATCGCGGAACGTGCCGGTCTCGTGGTCGTACATCATCACCGCAGCGCCCGACGTGCCGAAATAGACGTGCTCGCCGCCCACGTGCACCGATTGGTCGTCGTCGAAGCCGTGCCAGATCCACTCCTTGGCTGCGGTTTCTATGGCGCGCTCAACGACGCCGCGGGGCAGGTGGATGCGTCCGTTGTCGTCGACCCACCCGCCGACAGGCGTCGCCGCCTCGACGAACTCGTCGAGCGGGTCGCCCATGCCGACTTCTTCGAGCAGCCCGAGCGCGGTGTCGTACACCTGCTGCATTTCGCTCTCGGTCAACGGTTTGAAGCGGCCCGCAGGCAGGCCGGGGCGGACCGGTCGCCGGTCGCGCTCGGGAGCTGCTTCGCGCACGGCGATGCGGCCGGCGCGGCCGCCGCCGCGGCGTCGCCTGGGCGATTCAGCAGTATCCGGTGACGGTGCAGCGGTGTCAGACATCATCTGCGGGCACCTCCTTCGGCCATCTGTTGTTGTGGGTAGCGATGTGCGCTGGGTCCTTGAAGTTCAGGATTCGAGATGCGAGTGCGCGGCCGCGATTCGTCAGGCGCGCAGAGCTGTGTTGCGGGGGTCATAGGCGGCCTCAGCCAGCACAGTGACAGTGCGGCGCTCGCCGAGCAGATCCAGCTCGAACGTGCTGCCGGGGGCTTCAAAGCGGGGGTCGACGTAGACGAACGCGAGGCTGCGGCCCACGGAGTGACCCCAAGCTCCGCTCGTGCCGATGCCCATGGGCTCATCGCTGCCGGGCGCGAACGCGGGCTCGTTGCCGCGCACGTCGTTGTCGCCTGCATCCACCTCGCAGTACACGAGCACCATCGACAGCGGCTCGCCGTTCTCTTCAGCTTCATGACGGGCTACCGCCGAATCGCGGCCGATGAAGGGGCGGCTGTAGTCCACGAATCGTCCGAGGCGGGCTTCGATCGGCGTGATCTCGGTGGTCAGCTCGCTGCCCCACGCCTTGTAGGCCTTCTCGATGCGCATCACGTTCATGGCGTAGCTGCCGAAGTGCACCAAGCCATGGGGCTCGCCGGCCTCGACGACTGCGTCGTACAGCCGGTCCAGTTCGTCCATCGGGCAGTGCAGCTCCCAGCCCAGCTCGCCGACATAGGACACCCGCAGCGCCTTGGTCGCCACGCCGGCCACCGTGATCTCCTGGGCGGTGAGCCAGCTGAACGCGTCATTGCCGAGCTCGGCATGGGTCAGGGGCGCGAGCACGTCGCGGGCCCGCGGCCCCGTGACGCCCAAAATGGCGGTGCCGTCGGTGGCGTCCCGCACCTCGACCTGCTCGCCGGGCTTGATGTGGTCGCGCAGCCAGTCCAGGTCGTGGCTCTGGCCCATGATCGCCGAGGCCAGCCAGAACCGGTCCGGTGCCAGGCGGGCGATAGTCATCTCGCACTCGATGCCGCCGAGCGTCGTCAGCATGTGGGTGAGTCGGATGCCGCCGTCGCGTCCCGGCAGGCGGTTGGCCGACAACCGATCCAGCAGTGCCGCGGCGTCGCGCCCGCTCACCTCGAACTTGGCGAATGCGCTGAGATCGGCCACGCCGACCCGCTCACGCACCCCTCGCACCTCAGCACCCACCACGTCATGCGCATTCGACCGGCGGAACGAGTGGGCCTCAGGTGTGCCCTCGGGCGAGAAGTACTGCGGTCGCTCCCACCCGTAGATCTCCTGCCACTGTGCACCTAGCGCATCGAAGCGACCCCACAGCGGCGTGGTCTTGACCGGTCGCCCAGCATCCCGCTGTTCGCCCGGCAGCCGCACTTGGTACATCTCGTGGTACTCGTCCAGCGCCTTCTCGAGCGCGAACTGCGACTTGGGCCCGGTGTGGTCGCCGAAACGCCGCGGATCCATGCCGCGCACGTTGATCTCGGTCTGTCCGTGGACCATCCACTGCGCCAGAAACCGGCCGGCACCTGGGCCCTGGGTGATCCCGATGGACGCGCCGTTGCAGTGCCAGTAGTTGCGCACACCCGGTGCGGGCCCCATCAGATAGCCCGAGTCGGGGGTGTGGGTGATCGGCCCCGAGACGACCTGCTTGATGCCGGCCTCCGACAGCACGCCGATGCGCTGCTGAGCGAAATCCAGGCATTCCTCGAGCACGTCGAGGTCCTCGCCGGGCAGGTGGAAGTGCAGGTCCCAGTCGATGCCGTCCACGCCGTACGGTCGGGAGCCCGACATCTCGTACGGTCCGATGAGCAGCCCGTCGATCTCCTGGCGGTAGTAGCAGGAGGCCCGCGGATCACGCACCACCGGCAGCTCGAAGTCGAGGGCTTCGACTTCGGGCACGGTCTCGGTCACCAGGTACTGGTGGATGACCGACACGATCGGCACGTCCAGCCCGATCATGGCGCCGAGCTGGGGCGCGTAATGCCCGGCGGCGTTCACCACGTGCTCGCAGTGGATGGTGTCCTGCTCGCCATCGCCGCCAATCTCGCTTGCCGTGCCGTTGCGGCGCCGGCCCGGATCGGCACCGCCACGCACGACGGTGACGTCCCAGCTGCCGTCGGGGCGCTGCGACATGCCGGTCACCAGCGTGTGGCGCATGATCCGGCAGCCCAGATCGCGAGCACCCTTGGCCATGGCGTTGGTGCAGCTCGACGGATCGGTCCAGCCGTCGTTGGGTGTGAAGAAGCCAAGCCGCACATCGTCAAGGTCGGTCAGCAGCGGGTGCCGTTCGGCGATCTCATCGGGCCCGATGAGATGCGACTCGACGCCGATCTGGGTGAGCATGGCGTGGACGTAGTGGTGCCAGTCGGCTTCATCGTTTGTCCGCGCCAGCCGGATGGCGCCGCAGCCGTGCCAGCCAGCCGACAGCCCGGTCTCGGCCTCCAGCCGCGGGTAGAGCGCGATCGCCTCCTGGTGAACCTTGGCCATGTTGAGATCGCCGATGAAGTTCGGGATGAGGCCGGCCGCGTGCCAGGTGGACCCAGAGGTCAGCTCGCCCTTCTCGACCAGGATCGTGTCGGTCCAGCCCTCGTGCGCGAGGGCATACAGCAGGCCGGCCCCCATGGCCCCGCCGCCGATGATGACGCACTGCGCTTGTTCAGGCATGCTCAGCCATGCCGGGCCTGCTCACTCATAGACAGGTCCCCAGTTGTCCGGGCCATGTTCGGGCCGGGCCCCCGGGTGCCGACCCCATGGCATGCCGATGCGGTGCGCGCAAATTATCACCCACTCCGCGCATGTCTGCGCGTTTGTGGGCATCTGGTTGCACAACCTGGAAGTTGGAGTCTCAGATTGTGCAGTGGTGCGACGGGTTACAGGCGGACGCGCTGGTTGGTGGGGTCGTAGAAGCTTCGGATCGAGGGCGTGGCGTCGATCCGCCGGCCGGCGATCTCGATGTTGAAGCTTCCGGCGTCCAGCCACGATTTGGTGACAGCCTGCGGCTCCGGGTCGTCCGCCGTCGGGTGGGTCACGTAGCCCATCGCCAGGCAGCGATCCTCGGTGTAGCTCCACATCGCCGAAGTGACCCGGCCCACGAGTTCGCCATCGCGGCGGATGGGCTCATCGTGGTAGGCGAGCACGTCGGGGTCCTCCAGCCGGAATTGGATGAGTCGCCGGGTACGCGGCAACGGGCGCTGTGCCTCCAGCGCCGCACGACCGATGAAATCCCGCGGCTTGTCCCACGCGATGGCGAAGCCCAGCCCAGCCTCGAGCGGCGTGTCCTCATCGCTGATGTCATGGCCCCAGTGGCGGTAACCGCATTCGAGGCGCAGCGTGTTCATGGAGTGGTAGCCGGCGTGGCCCAGCTCCAGCGACTCGTCCGCTGCTGCCGCGTCCCTGAGCGCCTCGTACACCGAAACGGCGATCGAATTGGGGACGTAGAGCTCCCAGCCGAGCTCGCCCACGTAGCTCATGCGAATGGCCAGGACCGCCTTCGGGCCCCCCGATGTCGCGATGTCGATGTGGCAAGCGCTGCCGAAGCCGAACGACTCGTTGTCGAGCGGGGCGCTGGTCACCAGGCCGAGCAGCTCCCGTGAACGCGGCCCCATCAGCCCGAGCACCGCCCAGTCGTCGGTCACGTCTGCAATCTCGACATCCTTGCCCCGGCAGTGGCGGCGCAGCCAGGCCCAGTCCCGGGTCTGGCAGGCAGCCGAGGTGACTACCCAGAAGTCGTCGTCGCCCAGCCGGGTGACCGTCAGGTCGGCCTCGATGCCTCCCCGCGCATTGCACCACTGGGTGTAGACAGCCCGGCCGGCCGGCACGTCGATGTCAGCGACGCTGAGCGTGTCGAGCACTTCGAGCGCATCGGGGCCGCGCACGGTGAACTTGACGAACGACGACTGGTCGAACACCGCCACGCCGTTGCGAACCGCATCGCACTCGCTGCCGGAGTTGTCGAACCAGTTCTGCTTGCCGTAGCTGTAGCGGTACTCGCGCTCCTGGCCCGGCTCGGCGAACCAGTTGGCCCGCTCCCAGCCGGCCGTCTCGCCGAACACCGCCCCGGCCGCATCCATCGCATCGTGCAGCGCGGAGCGGCGTTGGTCGCGTGCACTCGTGTACTGGAAGAACGGCCAGTGCATGGCATAGAGCAGCCCGAGGCTCTCGCTGATGCGCTCGCCGAGGTACGTCTCATCGGCCTGGAACGGCATGGCCCGCCGGATGTCCACCGCGCACAGGTCCATCGGCGGGTGCCGGTCGGCAATCCAGTCGGCCAGCACCCAGCCCGCCCCGCCCGCTGACTGGATGCCTACCGAGTTGAAGCCTGCGGCGATGAAACAGCCGTCGACCTCGGGGGCCTCGCCGAGGTAGTAGGTGCCGTCAGGCGTGAACGACTCGGGGCCGTTGAAGAACAGCTGCACGCCGCAGTCGGCCAGCACCGGAATGCGGTGGCACGAACGCTCGTAAACGGGGCCGACATGGTCCCAGTCCTCGTCCAGCGTCCCGAACTTGAAGTCGCGCGGGATGCCGCCCAGCCGCCACACCTTGGCGGCCGGCTCGAAGAAGCCGACCATCAGCTTGCCGGTCTCCTCCTTGAAGTACGTGAAGTTGGTGGGGTCGCGCACGATGGGCGTGGAGGTGTCGAGCCCTTCCAGCGGCTCGGTGACGACGTAGAAGTGCTCGCAGGCCTGCAGCGGCACGTTCACCCCGATCTGCGCGGCGAGGTGACGGGTCCACATGCCGGTGGCCAGCACCACCGTGTCGGTCTCGATCAGGTGGTCTTCGCCGGCGCCGCCGGGCACGAGCTCAGTCCGGACACCGCTGATGGCGCCGTTGCGGGTCTCGAGCCCGGTGACGGCGACGCCCTCGACAATGCGGCAGCCGCGAGAGCGGGCGCCCTTGGCCAGCGCCATCGTGACGTCCACCGGCGACACCATCCCGTCGTCGGGCAGGTACAGCGCCCCGACCAGGTCGTCGGTGCGCATCAGCGGCCACATCTCCGACAGCTCGTCCATGTCGAGCAGGCGGGATTCCACGCCGACAGATCGGCCCATCGACGCACCGCGCAGGATCTCCTCCCAGCGCTCGGCGTCGGAGGCCACTGAGATCGAGCCTGGCGCCCGGAAGCCGGTCGCCTGACCCGTCTCGTCCTCGAGTGCCTCGAACAGGCGCACGGTGTAGGTGGCCAGCTTGGTCAGGCTGTAGGTCGCCTTGAGCTGCGCCGCCAGCCCGGCCGCGTGCCAGGTAGTGCCTGCGGTGAGCTGGTTCTGCTCAAGCAGCAGCACATCGGTGATGCCGCGCCGCACCAAGTGGTAGGCGATGGCGCAGCCCACGACGCCGCCCCCCACCACGACCACTTCGGCGCGGTCGGGAAGGGAGCGGTCGCGCAGGGCGCGCCCGGGTGAGGTCTGTTCTGCCATCAATGCCGCCTCAGACGCGTTCGAGCAGGTCGGGGGTCAGATCCGCGGTCGAACGAACGCCGTTGAGGCGCATCGTGCGGGTCATCCCCTCGACGAAATAGTTGAGCACCCAGTCCACGCCGGTCTCGCCCGCCGCACCGAGGGCATACAGGTAGGCCCGGCCGATCATGGCCGAATCGGCCCCCAGCGCCAGCGCCTTCACGATGTCGCTGCCGCGCCGGATGCCGCCGTCGCAGATCACCTCGCAGCGATCGCCGACCGCCTCGCGGATGGCCGGCACGCACTCCACCGGCGCGGGCGCCCCGTCGAGCTGGCGGCCGCCGTGATTGGACACGATCACCGCGTCGAGCTCCATGTCGGCAGCGATCTTGGCGTCGTCCGGCGACAGCACACCCTTGAGCATCACCGGGCCGTCCCAGCGCTCACGGAACCACTCGATGTCGTCCCACGACAGCGATGGGTCGAACTGGCTGTTGATGTAGTCGGCCAGCGCCACGGCATCGCCGCCGTCGCCGCCGGTTGCGCCCTCGCAGTTGGAGAACTTGATCGGCTCGTTGCTGAGGAAATCCAACAGCCAGCGCGGGTGCAGCAGCCCGTCGATGATCGTGTCGGGCCCGAGCTTGGGGGGAAGGCTGAAGCCGTGCCGCACGTCGCGCTCGCGGCGTCCCAGCACTGCCGTGTCCACCGTGATCATGATTGCCTCATAGCCGGATGCTGCCGAGCGCTTCAGCAGGTCAGCCATCAGCTCGCGATCACGCCAGACATACACCTGGAAGAACTTGCGGCCTGCGCAGACCTCGGCAACCTCCTCGACCGAGCGCGTGCCCATCGTCGAGAGCGAGTACGGGATGCCGGCTCGTTGGGCGGCCCGGGCCACGGCCAGCTCGCCCTGCGAATGGGCGATGCGATCGAAACCCGTCGGAGCGATCACCAGCGGGATCGGTACGTCTTGGCCCAGGACTGTGCCCGAGATGTCCACATCGGTGACATCTCGCAGCACTCGAGGCCGGAACTGCCAGCGGTGGTATGCGGACACGCTGCGCTCGGCGCTGACCTCGTCCTCGGCCGCCCCGTCGATGTAGTCGAAGCAGCCGCCCGGCATGCGGCGCTTGGCCATACGGCGCAGGTCGGAGACGTCAGCGGCCCGGATCAGGTGTCGCTTGTCGGCATCGTGCTCGAACTCGCCGAACTGCATGACGCTGCGGGCCGTTTCGTAGGCCTGCGATACCCATCTCGTCAACCCCGCCATGAACGCGAACTCTACGATGTGCCCGAACTTCCGAGTGCCCTCCCCGCATGCGCTGCAGGCTGCGGTTCGGGCACCCGGCCCTCTCAGTCGGCGCTGCCGAACGACGCGAAAGTGAGCCGACATGGCTACGACCGCCGAACTTGCCGATCGCTACCGGGCGATCATGCCCAGCTTCATCAGCCCGCTCTACGCCGAGCCCGTCTCGATCGATCGGGGCGAAGGCAGCTATGTATTCGATTACGAGGGCAACCGCTACCTCGATTTCTTCGGCGGGGTCCTCACCACGATGATCGGGCACAACAATCCGGCGGTTGCCGCAGCGGTGCAGTCCCAAGCGGGCAAGGTGATGCACACCTCGACCCTGTACCTGAACGAGGAGATGATCTCGTTCGCCGAGGAGGTCGCTGCGGTCTCGGGCATCGCTGACCCGAGGGTGCTGTTCACCACCTCGGGCAGCGAGGCGAACGACACCGCAATCCTGCTGGCAACCAACTACCGCCGCTCCAACCAGGTGCTGGCGATGCGCAACAGCTATCACGGGCGTTCGCTGACGGCGCAGGCCATCACCAGCCACCGGGGGTGGTCCACCAGCAGTCACAGCGGCCTCGACGTGCACTTCGTGCAGGGCGGCTACCGGCTGCGCAGCCCGTTCGGTCATCTCGATGACGACGCTTTCACCAATGCCTGCGTGGAGGATCTCGTCCAGCTCATCGACATGACGGACTCGGGGGGGTTCTCGGCGTTGATCGCCGAGCCCATCCAAGGTGTCGGCGGATTTGCCACACCTCCCGATGGCTTCTTCGGTGCGTTGGGCAAGGTGCTGCACTCGGAGGGAATCCTGTTCATCTCCGACGAGGTGCAGACCGGCTGGGGTCGCACTGGCGAGCACTTCTGGGGCTATGAAGCCCACGGCATCACACCAGATGCGATCACGTTCGCCAAGGGCGTGGGTAACGGCATCACGCTGGCGGGCATCGTGGCTCGAGCGGAGCTGATGAACTGCCTGACCCGCACCTCGTTCACCACATTCGGCGGGAATCCGCTGTCGACAGCCGCAGGGCGTGCCACGTTGCGCTATGTGCTCGAGAACAACCTGCAAGCCAACGCGTCCGAACGTGGGACGCAGATGCGTGAACGCCTGGCGCCCGTATGCGATGCATCGCCGCACGTCGCCGAGCTGCGCGGCAAGGGGCTCATGCAGGGCATCGAGTTCTGCCACCCCGGCAGCATCGAACCCGACGCCGCAACCTCGACCGCCGTCGTGGAGTCCGCCAAGGACCGCGGGCTGCTCGTGGGCAAGGGCGGCCTCTACGGCAACGTCATCCGCATCACGCCAATGCTGAACGTGACCGAGGCCGAGATGAACCAGGGCCTCGACATCTTGGCGGGGGTCATCGAGGCCCTCGACTGAGCCGTCAGTCCAAGCCGCAGTGCCGATTCGTCAGCCGAAGCTGACGGAGACCTTGAGCGCGCCCGCGTCGTGGGGTTCGTGGGCGAGCCGGAAGGCGTCGCCGATGTCGCTCACGTCGAACACATGGCTCAGCAACGGGGACACGTCGATGTCGCCCGAGGCGATCAGCCGCAGCGCCTGGCGGAACGACATGGCGCCAGGTTCGTCCTGGGCCCCGTAAGTGCTGGCCGCCGAGAGCCGCTTGCGGAAGAACTTCTGGAAGCGCACATGGATGTTGTCGTCGGTCGACGGCAGCCCGAACCACAGGAGCTGCCCGTCCATGCGCACCAGCTCGACCGAATCCAGGAACGTGTCCGAGCGGCCGACCGCTTCGACCACATAGTCGGCACCGCGGCCGTCGGTCATATCCTTCACTGCCTCGATGACGCCGGCGTTGCCGAGTTCGGCGGCATTCAGGCATTCGTCCGCGCCGTAGGCCTCTGCCACAGCCAAGCGGGTCGGCGAAAGGTCCGAGACGATGACCCGCTCAGCGCCCGCCCGTTTCAGCAAGTAGGTGAAGAACAGCCCCGCTGAGCCTTGACCCATGACCATGACGGTCTCGCCCGCAACGTCACGCGGATGCTGACGCATGGCGTAGACCACGGTGCCGAGCTGCTGGCCCATTAGCAGGTGCGAGCGCGGCACATCGCCGGCCGGCAGCGGCACGCAGTAGGCGGAGTTGATGCGCTGGAAGGCGTTGAAGCACTCGCCCACCGGCGGGTTCGGGAACGTCAGCACGTGTGTGCCCTCCGGAAGGCTCGGCGCCCGGCTCTCCACCACCATGCCGATGCCTTCGTGGCCCGGGAAACCGTGCGGGCAGGGCGGGCGGTGCGCGAGGCCGGCACCCATCATCACCATGTGCAGGTCACTGCCGCAGATCGAGGCCATCTCCGAGCGGATGAGCACGTCGTAGTTCACCGCCGTCATGCCCAAGGCGGCGTCCGGCCGCGACGCCGGGGCGGCGTCCGAGGAAGCCTCGTCAAGGGGCGGCACGGGAATCTCTTCGCACTCCATGCGACCCACGTCGACCATCCGGCCGGCCTTCATCAGTTCCATCTGCCTGTTCGCTCCCTGCGCCCCGGCGTCACCCGAGTACCGGACTGCACATCGGGGCAAGTTAGCTGGCAGGCTGTCCGGCGTGAATGTGCCGGTTGCGACTGCTGAACGCAGCCAGCCGTTCGTTCGGGGCTGGTTGGTCCTCGCCGGCGTCTTCGGCGTGATGATGATCACCTCGGGCATGGTGTTCTACGCCCTGGGCGCCTTCCTGGATGCGTTCGTGGACGAGCAGGAATTCAGCACCGGGCTCGCGGGCGCCGGCGTGGGCGTCTTCTTGCTGGCGTCAGGCCTGTGCGGCTACTACACGGGCAAGCTGGTCAACCGCTTCGACGCCCGCTGGGTGATCACCGCGGGCACCGCTGTCAGCACCGTCGGCATGGCACTGCTCGCACAGGTGCAAGCTGGCTGGCAGATGTTCATCGTGATGACCATCTTCGGCATCGGCTTCGGACTCTGCGGGTTGGTGCCCACCACCACGTTGGTGACACGCTGGTTCGAGCGGCGCCGCTCGGTGGCAATGGCGATCGCGTCAACTGGATTGTCCCTCGGCGGCATCATCCTGCTGCCGCAGATGAGCGTTCGAATCGAAGCCGACACGTTGGTCTACTGGGCGCCGCGATTCGCCGTTGTGTACTGCGTCCTACTGCTGATCTCGACGTGGTTCTTCATTCGAGCTTGGCCCAAAGATGTAGGGCTGCGGGCTGACGGGGCGGCGTCGACCGCCAATTCGAGCGGAGCACCCGAATTACCGCCGCCCGGAACGCCCTATCAGCAGGCCATCCGCACACGTTTCTTCATTTTCACCGCCATCGGGTTCGTGCTGGTGATGAGCAGCCAAGTCGGGGCCATCCAGCACATGTACAAGTTCACCGGGGATCGGCTCGGCCTCGACTCAGCGGCCTCAACCGCCGTCGCCGTGCTGGCAGGTACCAGCGTTGTCGCGAGGATCTGCGGCGGCATAGCGGCACTGAAGGTGTCGCTGCGCTGGCTCACGATGGTGCTGATGGTGGTGCAGGCCGTCGGGCTGTGCATGCTGGCTGTTGCCGGCAGCGGGCTTGCCATTCTGTTCGGCGTGCTGGTGCTCGGCAGCGCGATGGGCAACCTGCTGATGCTGCACCCGCTGATCCTCGCCGACGCCTTCGGCGTGAAGGACTACCCGCGCATCTACGGCTTCGGCTCGCTGCTCATGGTGTCCGGCCTGGCCGGAGGGCCGTTCATCACCGGCGTCCTCCACGATCTGTACAGCTACCGGTCGGCGTTCTTCACCTTGGCAGCGATTGCAGCGGTGGGTCTGATCGTCTACAGCTTCGCGGGGAATCCCAGTCGTGACTATCTCGCGGCGGCGCCGCCCGTATCCGAGTGGGCGGCTCCGATTCGGCCTCGGTCCTCGCGGCCGACGGCAACGCCCGTGCTGTCCGTCACGCGTGAGCTGGCTGAGGACATGCCTCAGCCAGTGTTGGCCGGCAACGGCATCAATGGCGCTCTCCAAGACGCAGCCGAGTTCGACGAGATCGAGCAGATACGTCACCGGACCGCTCCCACCGTCTGGGTCGTGGAATCTGTGTGATCTGGCCGGGCTGGATTGCTGCTCCTGATCCATCGCACCTGATCGACTGACGAGGTCGCGTCGCGACACTGTCCTGCAGGTGGAAACAACCAAGATGTGGCCGTGAAGATCGCTGTGCTGGGAGCAACGGGGTACGTCGGCGGTCGTCTGGTACCACACCTGATCGGCAGCGGTCACGACGTGGTGTGCGTCTCGCGCAATCCGCAGCGACTGGCAAACCGGTCGTGGCGTGAAGACGTCGAGGTGCGCGCCGGCGACGTGGCTGACGCTGCGTCACTGGAAGCAGCGCTGGCCGGATGCGATGCTGCGTTCTACCTCGTTCATGCCATGGGCATGACCGAGGACTTCGCGCACGCTGATCGGGTCGGTGCCAAGAACATGGCGAACGCTGCTGAGGCCGTCGAGCTGCAGCGGATCGTGTACCTCGGCGGGCTGGGCAGCGACGCACCCGCGGAGCTGTCGCCCCATCTCAAGAGCCGGCACGAAGTCGGGCGACTGCTGGCCAGCGGGACCGTGCCGGTCACCGAGCTTCGGGCGGCGGTCATCATCGGCTCGGGCAGCGCCTCTTTCGAGATGCTGCGACATCTCGTCGAAGTGCTGCCAGCGATGGTCTGCCCTCGTTGGGTGACGGCGACTCGCTGCCAGCCGATCGCCATCGCTGATGTCCTGCACTACCTCGCCGAGGCAGTTGGCATGACTGCGGCGGCACACGAGGTCATCGAGATCGGCGGCCCAGATGTCGTGTCGTACCGCGACATGATGAATGCCTACGCGCACTGTGCAGGCCTGCGACGGCGACTGATCCTGCCGGTGCCGGTGCTCACGCCTCGACTGTCGTCGCATTGGGTGAAGCTGGTCACCCCGCTGCCCTACGACTTGGCGCGGCCGCTGGTGGACAGCCTGGTCAACGACGTCGTAGTCAGCGAAGCCCGCAGCATCCGCCGTCGACTAGAGCATCGACCGCTGCACCTGGACGAAGCCCTCCGCCGGGCCGTGCAGCATGTGCAGGACTTGAACATCACGACGAGCTGGATGGACAGCGCTGCCGATCGCACGGCGGCGTCGCCGATGCCCGAGGATCCCGACTGGGCCGGGGGGACAGTGCTGGCAGATGAGCGCGAGGTGTCGGTGGACGCGTCGATCGAAGACGCCTTCGCGACGGTGTCCGGCATCGGTGGCGAGCGTGGCTGGTACGCGGGACAATGGCTCTGGCAGCTGCGCGGCGCGCTGGACAAGCAGATCGGCGGCGTGGGCATGCGGCGAGGCAGACGCCACCCCGATGACCTGCAGGTCGGCGACGCGGTCGACTTCTTCCGGGTGGAGGTCTGCGAGCCGCCCACCCTGCTGCGGCTGCGGGCCGAGATGCTCGTGCCCGGCGACGCATGGCTGGAATGGCAGCTCACCGAGTCAACCGAGGGAGTGCTGCTGCGTCAGCGGGCGCGGTTCCACCCCAAGGGTGTTCCGGGCCGCCTCTACTGGTGGGTGCTGGTCCCGGTCCACACGATGATCTTCCGCGAACTGATCGTGCGGTTGGCTACCGCAGCCGAGACGCGCGCAAAGCAGCCGGATCAGGGCCCGACAACTCAGGGCCAAACAAACTAGGGCCGGAACGCAATGGGGCGCGAGGCGAGCTGAGCGGGTCGGCTCACGACGCGATAGGCACCCTCGATCCACTCGCAGATCAGCCTTCGGGTGTCGCGAGGATCGATCATCTCCTCGATCTGGAAGCGGTTGAGCGGCCCGATGGGGCCACGCGCCGCCTCGATGCGCGCCTCCAGCTCGGCCCGCAGCGCCACCGGGTCCTCCGCCTCGGCGAGCTGTCGCTTGTAGGCGGCCTCGATACCGCCCTCAGGCGGGATGCCGCCCACGTCGGCTGCCGGCCACACCACACGGGCGTTGTGCTGGCGCCGTGGCGTTGCGTAGTTGTTGCCGGCTACCCCGAAGCTGCGCCGCATGAGCACGGTGAAGATCGGCACGGTGGCCTGGGCGAACGCCGTCATCCACGTCGCGCCCTTGCGGATGGTCCCGGTGATCTCGTGCTCGACGCCGACCGCGAAGCCGGGGTTGTCGCACAGATTCAGGATCGGCAAGTGAAAGAGATCGCACAAATCGATGTGGCGGGTCAGCTTGTCGCAGCCGTCGGCGGTGAGGGCGCCCCCGTTCGGGTGACGGCTGTCCGACGTGAGGAGACCCACCGGATGGCCGTTCATACGTGCGAAGCCGACGACCTGATCGGTTCCCCACAGCGAACCGATCTCGAAGAACGAACCGCGGTCGCAGATCAGCTCGATGCCCCGGCGGATGTCGAACGTCGTAGTGCGCTTGCGTGGGATCAGCGTCAGCAGCTCTTCATCACGCCGGTCCGGCGGATCGTCGGGATCCGGCGGCAGTACCGGCGGTGTCTCGTACACCGAAGATGGCAGATAGGAGAGGAACCGTCGAACGAGCCCGGCCGCCTCTTCCTCGGTCTTGGCGAGATTGTCCACTGAACCGTTGGTGCAGTGGATGCGCCAGTCGCCGAGGTCTTCCTTGGAGATGTCGTAGCCCATGGCGTGGCTCACGACGGGCGGTCCTGCCACGAAGAGCTGCGAGATGTCGCGCACCATCACGGCGAAGTGCCCGAGTACGGCCTTCGCCGCGCCGATACCGACCACACTGCCCAGCAGCATGTTGACCACGGGCACCGTCGCGAGCTGCTCGGCGTACTCGGTGCTGCCCAGGTGCGACGGCAGGAACGAACCGCCGCCGCCGGTCACCCGGGGACGACCGGCCTTGATGGCGCCGGTGCTCTCCTTGGCGCTGCTCTCGCCTTCCTTGCGCTGTTCAGGCACCATCGAGGCAACGCTGCCGCCGCCTGACGAACCGTCGAGCAGCCGGATGGACGGCACGCCGAGCTCGGTGGACAGCAAATCCAAGTAGAAGCTCTTGGCGCCGATGGCGCCGTCGGCGTGGCCGCCTCGCGATGTGAAGTCGTCGGCACAGACCACGACGTCCCGGCGGTTGATCTTGCCAGTCCCGCCGACGTGGTTGGCTGGCGTGAACGCTGCGATCTCGCCCTCGTCGTCGTAGGAGGCGAAGCCGGCAAGGCTGCCAACCTCGCGGAAGCTGCCGTCGTCAAGCAGGAGGCGGATGCGGTCCCGGCAATGCAGCTTTCCCCGATTGCGCTGGCGCACCACGCCTGGCTCGTCTGATTCGGGACCCAAGCGTTCTTCGGCGAGCCGCTGCAACGTCTGCACTTCATCGAGCAGCGGCTCCCAACCGCTGGGGGCCGTGCCCGCGCTCGGAGCGCCGGCGGCATCTGCGCCGGACAGCACCACGGCCAGTACGTCACCCGCCGCCAGCTGGTCGCCGGGCTGCAGGTCGCGCAGCGCTGAAACCGTGCCCTCGCATGGCGCAGTGACCTCTGTTTCCATCTTCATGGCCGACAGCACCACGAGTGCCTGCCCTGCTGTCACGACATCGCCGGCGCTCACCCGTACCTCGACGACACTGGCGGGCAGCGGGCTGCGAATATCAACCTCACCACCGGCGAGTTCGCGGTCCGGCCAAGTCGATGCCGGCGCGCTGACCGGGGAAACCGGCACAGTCGGCAACGCCGAGGCAGGCTCCAACATTGCGGCACGCCGCGAAGCGCTGCCGCTCATGCTCCCCGACATTCCGTTGGTGCTCGTTGCGTCTGCCGCCCCGTCGGCCAGCGGCACCACCTCCGCAAGCAACGTGGTACGTACATCGCCGCTGCGCACGGCAGGGTGGCTGAGAATCTGGCGAAGTTGATCGATGTTGGTGGGCAGCTGGCCGATGTGGAAGTCGGCCAATGCCGCCGAAGTGCGGGCTACTGCGGCTTCGAGGGTGCGTCCGGTGCCGATGACCTTAGGGTCCGTCGCGGGTTAGGTCGCGCGGTGGGGTGGTGTGATGGTGTAGTTC
>WTFX01000016.1 GCA_011523825.1 Microthrixaceae bacterium | reverse complement strand
AGTCCTCGTCGAAGGCGACTTCGCCTAGAAGTCCTCGTCGAAGGCGACTTCGCCTAGAAGTCCTCGTCGAAGGCGACTTCGCCTTCGATGCCCACTTGGTAGCTGGCGACGGTGCGCTCGAAGAAGTTCGTGAGTTCCTGCACGTCCTGCAGTTCCATGAACGAGAAGGGATTCTTCGAGCCGTACTCCTTGGCCAAGCCGAGCTGGGCGAGCCGCTGGTCAGCCACGAACTCGAGATACGCCCGGGTGTCGGTCACCGACATCCCCGCTACGCCTCCAGACAGCACGTCGTGCGCGAATTGCGTCTCGACGTCGACCGCCTCAATGATCATCTGCCGGATCCGGTCGGCGAGATCCTGATCGAACAGCTCGGGCTCCTCAGCCCGGATCGTGCGGACCACCTCGAACGCGAAGTTCATGTGTGCCGACTCGTCCCGGAACACCCAATTCGTGCCGGCCGCCAGTCCGTTCAGCAGTCCCTTCGACCGCAGGAAATAGACATAGGCGAACGCCGCAAAGAAGAACAACCCCTCGATGCACGCAGCGAAACAGATGAGGTTCAGCACGAAGGCCTTGCGGTGCTCTGCGGTGGACAGCTGATCGAGAGACCACACGCTGTCCATCCAGCGGAAGCAGAAATCTGCCTTGGCGGCAATCGAGGGAATGTTCTCAATGGCCGCGAATGCCGCTGACCGTTCGTCCAGGTCGGGGATGTAGTGGTCGAGCAGCGTCAGGTAGAACTGCACGTGCAGCGCTTCCTCGTACAGCTGCCGGCTCAGATACATACGAGCCTCAGGGCTGTTGATGTGCTGGTACAGGTTCAGCACCAGGTTGTTAGCGACGATCGAGTCACCGGTGGCGAAGAATGCCACGAGCCGGTTGATGAGGTGCCGCTCGGCGGGCGCCAGCTTGCGATTGAGGTCGACAATGTCGTCGGAGAAATCGATCTCCTCGACCGTCCACGTGTTGCGGATGGCGTCGCGGTACATGTCGAAGAACTGCGGGTACCGCATCGGCCGGAGTGTCAGCTCGAAGCCCGGGTCGAGGATGTTGCCGCGCTTGGGCGCTCCGTCGCCCGCGGGGTCGACCACGGGCGCGCTGCCAAGCGCCGGATCACGGAGAGGTGGGACGAATTCGGGTTCTGACTGGACGAGTGCCATGAGGATCCTCTGTCGGTCGTGGGCCTCTTGGTGTCAGCGATGCCTCATTCGCAGGCTTCGCAGGTCTCGGGGTTCTCGAGCGAACACGCAACAGCCTCGGCCGCCGCAGCGTCTGGCATGGCTGCGACCGTCCCCTGCCGAGACGGCAGAGCCGCATCAGGCGCGGAGTCGGTGGTGGTCTGGTTGATGCGGGTAGCTGGACGGGAGCGCAGGTAGTAGGTGGTCTTCAGGCCCGACTTCCAGGCGTGCATGTACATCGAGGAGAGCTTTCCGATGTTGGGGCTCTCCATGAACAGGTTCAGCGACTGGCTCTGGTCGATGAAGGCACCGCGTGCTGCGGCCATGTCGATGAGCGCCCGCTGAGGCAGCTCCCACGCCGTGCGATACACGGATCGGAGGTCATCAGGGATCTCCGCGATGCTCTGCACAGAACCCTCGGACATCTTGATCTTGTTGGCCATGGCCTCGCTCCACAGGCCGCGCTGCTGCAGCTCGCGCACCAGGTAGCGATTGATCTGCATGAACTCGCCCGAGAGCGTCTCGCGCTTGAACAGGTTCGACACCTGCGGTTCGATGCACTCGTAGCAGCCAGCGATGGACGCGATGGTGGCCGTGGGTGCCACCGCCACCAGCAACGAGTTGCGCAGTCCGTGCTGGCCGATCCGCTCTCGCAATTCTGCCCAGCGCTGAGGCTGAGACGGCTCGACGCCCCACAGATCGAACTGCAGCTGCCCTGCTGCCGCGCGTGTGTCGCCGAATGCTGCATGCGGACCGTGCTTGCGAGCCAGCTCGCAGCTCGACCAGACCGCCCAGTAGTAGATCTCCTCGGCGATCCGGGCCGCAATCTCGACTGCTTCGGGCGAGTCGAAGTCGAGGCCGAGCTGGAAGAACACGTCCTGCAGGCCCATGACGCCGAGCCCGACGGGACGCCAGCGTTCATTCGACCGGGCGGCCTCGGGCGTCGGGTAGTAGTTGATGTCGATGACGCGGTCCAAGTAGGGCACCGCTGTCCGCACGACCTCTCCCAGCGCCTCGTAGTCGAGGGTCTTGCCGTTGTCGTGGTCGTCGCGCACGAACTTGGCGAGATTGACCGAGCCGAGATTGCAGACCGCCGTCTCGGCGTCGCTGGTGACCTCCAGGATCTCCGTGCACAGGTTCGACAGGTGGATGACATTGCCGGACTCGCCGGT
This sequence comes from Microthrixaceae bacterium, assembly GCA_011523825.1. Taxonomy (GTDB): domain Bacteria; phylum Actinomycetota; class Acidimicrobiia; order Acidimicrobiales; family Poriferisodalaceae; genus Poriferisodalis. The sequence goes on along the minus strand of WTFX01000016.1, from coordinate 37,815 downwards.
CTGGTTGGACTTGGCGTTCGAGGCGTCCTTGAAGGTCATCCAGCCGTTGCCGGTCTGGGCGAGCGTGCGCATCATGCGGCTGTAGAGCTCGCGGGCCGACACCTGCCGTTCGTACTGGCCACTCGCTTCGGCCTCGCGGTATGCATCGGTGAACTCGTCGCCGTACAGGTCGGTGAGATGCGGCACCTGCTTGGGATCGAACAGAGACCATTGCCAGTCGTTCTCGACCCGGCGCATGAACTCGTCGGGCACCCAGTTCGCCAGATTCAGGTTGTGCGTGCGACGGGCATGGTCGCCGGTGGAATCCTTCAGCTCCAGGAATTCCTCGATGTCAGCGTGCCACGACTCGAGATACACGCACGCAGCCCCCTTGCGCCGACCACCCTGGTTCACGGCCGCAACCGACGAGTCGAGCGTCTTGAGCCAGGGCACGATGCCGTTCGAGAGGCCGTTGGTGCCGCTGATCAGCGAGCCGCGTGACCGCACCCGGTGCCAGCCCACGCCGATGCCGCCGGCGAACTTCGACAGCTTGGCGATGTCGGAATAGCGGTCGTAGATGCCTTCGAGCGAATCGGTGGGGCTGTCGAGCAGGTAGCACGACGACATCTGCGGATGGGCCGTGCCCGAGTTGAACAACGTGGGCGACGACGGCAGGTAGCGCAAGCTGGAGATGAGCTCGTAGAACGAGATGGCCTCTTCAGCCGTCTGCGACAGGCCGCAGGCGACCCGGAGCAGGAAGTACTGCGGCGTCTCGATGACCGTTCGACGCTCCGGATGCCGCAGCAAGTAACGGTCGTAGACGGTGCGCAGCCCGAAGAATTCGAAGCCGCCGTTGCGCTCGGGCAGGACGGCATCGTTGAGCTTGCGGGCGTTCGCAGCCACGAATGCCACCACATCAGGGTGGATGAGCCCGCACTCGCCGCCTTCGGAGATGGACTGGCTGAACGAGTAGATGTTCTGGTTCTGCACTTCCTTGTCGATGTACGTGGCGAGCAAGCGGGCGGCCAGCTTCGAGTAGTTCGGTTCCTCAGAGATCAGCGCGGCGGCTGTGCGAATGGAGAGCTCGTCGAGCTCGGTGGTGGTAGCGCCGTCATGGAGACCTGAGATGGTGCGTGTCGCGACCCGCATGGGGTCGACGCCGCCTAGCTCGACGGCGCAACGTTCGACGGCACGCACGATCTTGTTGACATCCACGGCCTGCATGGAGCCGTCGCGTTTCTGCACGCGCATGCCGGGTGTGTCTGTGGTTTGCCGCTGCGTGTCCTTCGCCGGCGCCTCGGTGACGCTCATCTGTCCGCATCCTGATGTGGACAGGCACCGAGATGCACTGTGGGATGCACTGTGCGACGTGCGATGTTCATGCCGGCCTCGTCCCTCTCATCCCGCCGATTGCAGCGCCGCCCCGGGTGTTTGCAGGCCACGACGACTGCTTGAATCACACTGTTGTAATTACAGGTGTGAGGAACAGTTATAGCGCGGTCGGATCGGTACTGCGCGCCTTGGTCCGATCCCTTGGCAACTGGCCTCTTGCAGGACCACCGCCAACGCGCCGCCGCGCGGTCTGCCCGCGTCAGGGCTGTGCCGCCAGTCTTCTTTTCCCTCAGAGATGACACACTGCTCGCGTGTCGAACACACCGAATCGAATAGTCATCGTCGGCGCCTCTCTGGCGGGCGCTCGTGCCGCGCACAGCGTGCGCGCTGCGGGCCATGACGGACCGCTGACACTGATCGGTGCCGAGCCGCATCTCCCCTACGACCGGCCTCCCCTCTCCAAGGAGTTCCTCACAGGCGATCAGGACCCGGGTTCACTGGCCCTAGATCCCGATGGTGCCTACGACGAACTCGACGCGGATGTCATGCTGAGCACCCACGCCGTTGAGCTCGACTTGCAGGCCCGTACGGTTGCCATCGCCCCAGCGGCGGGCGGAAACGCCGAGACGGTGCCCTTCGACGGCCTCGTCATTGCGACGGGCGCTGCGGCTCGGCCGCTGCCCAGAGTCGGGAACCTCGCCGGCGTGCACACGCTGCGGACCCTCGACGACGCGCAGGCCATCCGTGAAGGCCTCGACGCGGGTGCGCGAGTCGCGGTAGTAGGCGGCGGCTTCATCGGCTCTGAGGTAGCGGCCTCGGCCAAAGCCCGGGACTGCGAAGTGACGGTGATCGAGGCAGCCTCGGCCCCGCTGGTGCGCGGGCTGGGCGCCGACATGGGCACGCGCGTCGGTGCTCTGCACGGCCAGAACGGTGTGGAACTGCGACTGGGCGTCGGGGTGGACGGCGTTCTGGGCACCGACCGCGTCGAAGCGATCGCCATGGCTGACGGCAGCCGCGTCGAGGCCGACTTGGCAGTGGTAGGCATCGGAGTGGTGCCGAACACGGCGTGGCTGGAAGGTTCAGGACTGCGGATCGACAACGGGGTGGTCTGCGATGCGACGCTGTGCTGCGGGCCCCCCGGCGTCTACGCCGTCGGTGACGTGGCGCAGGCGCCCAACGGGTGGCTCAGCCCGTGGCACGGCGACCGGCCGATCCGGGTCGAGCACTGGACAGCAGCGGTAGAGCACGGCATGGCGGTGGGCCGCAATCTGGTGGCTCCGGCGGAGGCGCAGCCCTACAACTCGGTGCCATTTGTCTGGTCGGATCAATATGACGCCCGCATCCAGATCGCCGGGCATCCCGACGCCGACGACGACGTTGAAGTGCTCGTCGGATCGGCCGACGAGGACCCAGGCTCAGGCCGTTCCTTCCTGGCCGGCTACCGGCGCGACGGCCGCCTGAGTGGCGTGATGGCGCTGGACGCGATCAGGCCCTTCGTGAGATTCCGTCGGCTGCTGGCCAGCCATCCCACATGGGACGAGGCACTCGAACTCGCTGCGACACTGGGCTGACCAGCTCGCCGGGCTGCTTGGCCGACTGAACCGTGCCGGGAAATGCCGCGTCAGGAAACGACTTGGGACACCTCATCACGCTCGGCATAGAAGCTCATCAGCCCGGCGATCTCGGCCATCTCCGGGATCGGGTCGGGATAGGACCACACGATGTCTTCATAGGTCTGGCCGTTCACTGCTACTGACCAGTAGCTGGCGTCGCCCTTCCACGGTCAATGGGTTGACGTGACTCTCGGACTGAACAGTTCCATCTGCACATCGGAGGCGGGCAGGTAGTGGCGCGGCGGCAGGCGGCCCTCGGTGAGCACCACGGCCGACGAAGAGTCCGCCACGACCACGCCGTCCACCCGAACAGTCACCCGACCGGGCTCAGGCAGGATGGCAATCTCGGGTTTGCGATGTTCTGTCGCTGTCTCGCTCATCAGTGCTCCCGTGCGCTGCGTGACGCACATCATGCCACCGCTCCGGGCGCACGTCGGAGCCATGCCAAACCCCGCTGTGGTCGGGCTGAGAGGATTTGAACCTCCGACCCCTGGTCCCCCAGACCAGTGCGCTAACCAGACTGCGCCACAGCCCGCCTCGGCGAGCACGATACTGGCTCGCTCAGCCGGCGGGCCGCCCGCGGACTGGAGGTGCCACCGTCCCCGAGACTCAGCCGACGGCGCCGCCGATCCACTGGATCAGCCATACGACGCCCTCCACCGCCCTCCACCCCAGGTACACGGCGGCCATGACGACGACGAGCCAGAAATGCCACGGCGCACCGGCGCGCTGCTGCGAACCGTCGACCTCGCTGCTGCGGCGGCTGCCGGAACCAGCAGGGCCGCCTGCGGGCGGGCGGCGATTTTGCCGCTGGGCGGTCGGATCCGCTCCTCGCCGGGACAGGGGTCTCAACGCCGTCGCACCCGCAGCTTGAGGGGCGTCTTCGCCAGGCCCAGCTCCTCCCGCAAGCGCCGCTCGAGGTATCGCAGGTAGGTGGCCGGGAGTTCCCGGTTGGCGAACAGCGTGAACGTCGGGGGCTGCGCTGCGGCCTGCGTGGCGTAGAGCACGCGCGCTCCTCCCGGCGCCGGCTGGGCGGACTGCGCGAGCTGCACGATCGCGTTGACCTTGGCCGTCGGCGCCCTCGACTCGTACGCCTCCATCGCGGCGGCGATTGCGGGCACCAGCCGGTGCACTCCCCTGCCCGTCAACGCGCTGACGCGCAGCACAGGTGCTTCCCCCACGAAGTGCAGGCGGCGCGCCAGGTCTCCCAGGACGCTCTCGCGGTGCTCTGCGTCAAGCGTCTCCCACTTGTTGAGCAGCACCACGATCGGGCATCCGGCGGCATCGATGCGCTCGGCGAGTCGCTGATCCTGCGCCGTCACGCCCTCGGTGGCGTCGATGACCAGCAGTGACACGTCGCAGGCGTCGATGGCCCGCAGCGCTCGCAGGTTGGCGTAGTACTCGGTGTCTGCGTCGACCCGGGCCTTGCGCCGCATTCCCGCGGTGTCGACGAACCGCACCGGGCCGGCCTCGGTCTCGACCAGCGTGTCGATGGTGTCGCGGGTGGTGCCGGGCCGGTCGTGCACCACGGACCGTTCGTCGCCGATGAGCCGGTTGAACAGTGTCGACTTTCCGACATTGGGGCGGCCCACGATGGCGACCGCAGGGATCGAATCGTCCTCGCTCGGCTCGTCGTGGACCCAGTCGTCGTGGGCTGCTTCATCTGCGCCATTCCCGTTGACGCCCGTCTCATCCACGTCTGGCGCATCGGCGCCCAGCAGTTCCAGCACCCGGTCAAGCACATCGCCAACGTTGCGGCCATGCAGGGCAGACACGGCCCAAGCTTCTCCGAGCCCCAAGCGATTGAACTCCCATCGACCATCGTCACGGGTCCCGCTGTCGGCTTTGTTGGCAACCACCAGTGTCGGCTGGCTGCTGCGGCGCAGCATGGCGGCGATACGTGCGTCGGGCTCGGTTATGCCGACCGTGACGTCCACCACCAGCAGCAGAACATCGGCGTCGCCCATCGCGCGTTCGCTTTGCTCGGACACCTTGCCGTCGAGCGTGTCGCCGTCTGGGGACCATCCGCCGGTATCCACCACCACGAAGGGGTGCCCGCGCCACGCGGCCTCGGCTGCCTTGCGGTCCCGCGTCACGCCGGGTTCGGGCGCCACCACTGCCTCGCGGCGCCCGACGAGTCGGTTGAACAGCGTGGACTTGCCGACGTTGGGCCGACCCACGATGCCGACAACGGGCAGACCGGCACTCACGGCCGTGCCCCCACCGGCCCGGGTGCAACCGGATCACCGGCGCCACGTCCGGTTTCGACGCCCGCCGCCGCGTCGAGCAGCCCCCGCAGGGCGCTGCCGTTGGTCGGGACGATCTCGACGAGCCGGGGCAGCTCAGCGGGTGTCATGCCGTCGAGGAACTTCCCGCCCGACAGGCATACGTCGGCCAGCAGGTAGCGGTGAGAGGCTGGCTCGCCTTCGAGCGTGGCTGCGATGTCCGCTCCGGCGAGCAAGCCCGTCACGCCGATGTTGCCGCCGAAGAAGCGGTTGGGCACCTCGATGACTCGCGCCGCAGCCGCACTCCCGCTCTGTTCAGGCATGGCATGGGCCTGCCACCGGCTCACCAGCGGCGCCAGCACGGCAGCTCCGTAGGTGCCCGTCAGGATCCCAATGGGCCGCCCGGTGGGATCACCGCTGCTCGGACGGATCGTTCCAGATGGACCATGGCGGGGCGATCCCGGCAGCGTCACGGCCACTGGCGTCGGCCCGAGACTGAGCGGCAGACCGTCAACGTCGATCTCGCCGCTGCGGTTCGCGCCGTGCCCGGGCATCCGTACTGCGCGGTAGCCCTCCGCCGGCGCCCCATCCACCCACGAGAAGAATCCAGCGGCCGGCGCACGCTGCCTGATGCCCCCTTCTGGCGCACTCTCGCCGACCGCCCAGAACTCCTGCTCGAACGCCCGCGCCATGCCGATGCCGTCCTCGTGCATCGGGAAGCCGTCATAGGTGCATGCCTCAGGGAAATCGCGGCCTGCGAGCAGGTAGTACTCATCGGCAGCAAACACCAAGCGGCGGCCGAGCACGTCCAGGAGACGCTGCTGCCACTCTTCGCAGAGGTCCACGACTGCCGCGGCCTCCGAAGCGGTGTGGGGGCGCATCGCCGGCTCCCGCTGGTGGGTGCTGACCCCGAGCGGCACTACCGCCAACGTGGCCAGCGACGGGTAGCGGTCCAGCACGCCTGCCAGCGTGTCGGCCAGCACTTGCCCGTCGTTCACGCCCGGGCATACCACCACCTGCCCGTGCACCTCGATGCCCCCATCGAGCAACGCGCTCAGCCATCGCAGGCTGGTCGCGCCACGCGGATTGCGGAGCATCCGAGCCCGCACCGCGGGATCAGTGGCATGAATCGACACGTACAACGGTGACAGGCGCTCGTCCAGCACACGCTCCAGGTCCAGCTCGGTGAAGCGGGTCAGCGTCGTGAAGTTGCCGTACAGGAAGGACAGCCGGTAGTCGTCGTCCTTGAGATAGAGACTCCGGCGCAGCCCCGGCGGCAGTTGGTAGATGAAACAGAACTCGCAGTGGTTGTCGCACGTCTGCACCCGGTCGAAGATCGCGGCATGCACCTCGGCGCCGAGCGGGACGCCTGCGTCCTTCGGAATGTCCATGCTGATCTCGTGCCCGTCGCGCACCACCTCCAGCGTGGGATCGGCCTCATCGAGCAGCAGCTGCCAGGCAATCACGTCGGTCGGTGTGACACCGGAGATCGACACCACCTCGTCGCCGGGGACCAGCCCGGCGGTCTCGGCCGCCGAGCCGGGTTCCACCGCCACCACAACCGGCCGGGACATGGGTCAAGAGGCTGAGCCGAACGGCGAAGCCGTGGCCCGAGCAGCCCGTGAGCGGAGCGAACAAGAGCGGGGAGCATCAAGTGACGCAATGAGGAGGTTCTGCAGCCCGCGCACACGTTCAGGATAGGAACCTCTCACCCCGTCGGTATCGTCGAAGCCGTGGCTGTGGACCAGGTGCTGCTGGCAGCGCCTCGCGGCTTCTGCGCCGGCGTCGAGATGGCCATCAAGGCGCTCGCCTGGCTCGTTCGCTCGTTCCCGCCGCCGGTGTACTGCTACCACGAGATCGTCCACAACCGCCTCGTGGTGGATCGCTTCGAGCGACTCGGCGTGGTGTTCGTCGACGACGTCGCGGAGGTGCCGCCCGGTCGGCCGCTCATGCTCTCAGCGCACGGCTCGGCGCCTGAGGTCGTTGCCGAGGCTCGACGGCGCGGCGGCTACGTGGTGGATGCTGTCTGCCCCTTGGTCACCAAAGTGCACCACGAGGTCCGCGTACGTGCCGGCAAGGGCTTCAGGGTCGTCTATGTGGGCCACGAAGGCCATGACGAGGCCGTCGGGACGATGGCGGTGGCACCCGGCGCCATCTCGCTGGTCTCTGAACCCGCCGATGTCGACTTGCTCGAAGACACCGACGCACCCGTGGCTGTTCTGGCCCAGACCACGCTCAGCCACCGCGACTGGTCCGATGTCGCGGCCGCCGCACAGGATCGCTTCGGCGACGTGTGGATGCCGGGTCGCTCGGACCTGTGCTTCGCCACCACCAACCGGCAGCGCGCGCTAGCCGAGATTGCCGCGGCCTGCGACGCCGTGGTCGTGATCGGCTCCGCGAACTCGTCGAACACCATGGCATTGGCCAAGGTGGCGGCGGAGTCCGGCTGCGAGCGCGTGCTGCGGGTGAACGCCGCCGCTGAACTGCCTGATGATCTGCACGGCACGGTCGGAGTCACGGCGGGGGCTTCCGCTCCCGAGGAGCTCGTGGATGCCGTGATCGCACGCCTGGGGCCCGCTCGGGGCACTACCGAGGTCACCATCACTGACGAGGACGAGTACTTCCCCCCGCCGCGAGAGCTGCGCGACCTGCTCGACGCCATGCAAGCGGCTGTTCATGTCAGCCTCGCCGTACCTCCACACGCCCGACTGGGCGCTGCAGACCGGACGACAGCAGCGAGCGGTGTTCTCGCCGGCCTCGTGGCCACGGAGTACTGAAGCGACGCAGGACTCTCAGCGCACGTTGGGTGTGCCGACGGCGGCTTGGGCCTGGTCGAACACCTCCTGGATGCGCTCGCGCAGCTCTTCGGTGGTCTCGCGGATTGCCCGGCGGGACACTCGCCCGCTCGCTCCTGGCGCTGGAGGGTCCATCGGCTCGCCGACCACGAACTTGATCCGACGGGGATACATGAACTTGGCGCCTCGCGGCATGGCAGCCGCAGTCCCGCCGATCCCGACTGGCACGATCGGGACCTGCGCGCGCGCCGCCAGGTACACCGGGCCGTCCATCAGCGGCAGCACCCGGGGGCCGTCCTTGCGCTCGCCCTCGCCGAACATGACGACCGGGCCGTCGCCGAACTGCAGCGCATCCAGCGCGGTGCGCAGCGCTGCCCGATCCGGTGCGTCCCGATTCACCGGGAAGCAGCCGATCGTGGTGAACAGCCAACCTGGGAAGCGGTACTTCCACATCGAGTCCTTGCCCATCACCCGCATCCGCGCAGGAATCGCGGCGTGGATGGGCGTGTCGATGTAACTGCGGTGGTTGGGCACCCACACGCACGGGCCGTCGGGCAGGTTCACCAGGCCGTCCACGGAGATGCGGTTCCAGGCCCGGAACGCGCCCCAGATGGCGTACTTCATGATCTTGTAGACGGCCATGTTGAGCGGCCCGTCGCGCAGCTCGACTTCAGGTCCGTCCGGTCCGGTCATCGGGCCTCGAGATGATTCATGCGAACCGGCGCCTCGGCCCCGGTGGCACGGCGGTAGAACGCGGTGATGGTTTCTACAGCCTCGTCCTCGGACTGCTCGCTCGTGTCGACGATGACTGCCCTAGGCGCGACCTGCAGCGGCGAGTCGGCCCTGCCCGAGTCGAGCGCATCGCGCTCGCTCAGCTCGGCGGCCAGCTCTGCGACTGCATCGTCATCGAGACGCGCACCACCCGCGCCGCCGGCCCCCGCAGCCTGCTGGACCAGCCGCCGGCGGGCCCGCTCGCGCGCAGTGGCGGTAAGGAACACCTTCAGGATCGCATCGGGGAAGACCACGCTGCCGATGTCACGGCCCTCCATCACTCCCCCGCCCACGCGGTTGGCCCAGTCGCGCTGACGCCGGGTCAGCACCCACCGCACCTGCGGGTTGGCCGCCACCACGCTCACGCTGCGATCCACTTCCGCGCTGCGTATCGCCGCCGTGGCATCGGCGCCGTCGACGGTGACCTGCTGCGCGCCGCTCACGCTGGAGATCTCGATCTGCGCGGTGCGTGCGATCTTTGCCACCGCCGCGAGGTCGGCGAGATCGACTCCGGCTTGCAGCGCTGCCCAAGCCACCGCCCGGTACATCGCGCCGGTGTCGAGGTAGTCCATGCCGAGCTCGGCCGCCACCGCACGAGCCACGCTGGACTTGCCGGAGGCGGCAGGGCCGTCGATAGCGATCACCGGAATCTCCTGCGCCGATTGCACCTCCGGCCGGGCCCTGAGCGTCTCCAGCACGTCATAGAAGTCGGGAAACGTCTTGGCGACGCAGTCAGGATCGTCGATGTCGATCCCGGCCACGCGCAGACCGACGAGCGACATCGCCATCGCCATGCGATGGTCTCCGTGGCAGTCCACCAAGCCCGCCCGCAAGCCGAATTGGTTGGCACGCACGGTGATGCCACCGAGCTCGGCTGTCGCATCGACGCCACGCTTGGCGAGCTCGGTTGCCGTGTTGGCGATGCGGTCGGTTTCCTTGCGGCGGATGAAGCCGATTCCCTCGATGCTGGTGGTGCCCTCGGCGAACGCCGCCACGGCGGCCAGGGTCTGGGCCGTGTCGGAGAAGTCGCGCAAGTCGAACGTTCCTGCCCGCAGAACCCCGTCCGGCGGTGCGCTGACGGTGATCGCATCGTCGTCGACGGCGACATCCGCTCCCATCTCACCGAGGACGTCTGCGAAGCGCACATCGCCTTGAATGCTGCGGCCGCCTAGCCCTTCGACCCGCACGCTGCCACCGCACAACGCTGCCGCGGCCCATACATAACTCGCGGCAGACGCATCGGGCTCGATCGTGTAGCGAGCTACGCGGTAGCCACCCTCGGTCACCACGTAACGATCGAGGCTGGGCACGACGACCTTGGCGCCGAAGGCTTCCATGACCGCCACCGTCATGTCGATGTACGGCCGGCTCACGGTGTCGAACTCAGCGTCGATCTCCACATGGATGCCGCCGCGCAGCGGTCCCGCGAGCAGCAGTCCGGTGGCGAACTGGCTGGAAACATCGGCACGGATGCGCACATGACGCAGCGGGGCCTTCTCGCCTGCACCAGCCGATATGACTTCAATCGGCAGGCAGCCGTGCTCGCCCAGCTCATGCACCTCGACGCCCAGTGAGCGCTGCGCAGCGAGCAGATCATCCAGCGGCCGCGCGCGCAGCTGGGGGTCGCCGTCGAGCAGCCAACGGCCGCCGAGCGCTGCGACGACGGGCAGGATGAAGCGCGCCGTCGTGCCCGACGACCGCGCGTGGACCACGATCGGCTCGTCGCCGGTGTCCCTGACAGCGTCATGGGATCCCGAAGGGCCGCCGCCGATGCCATCGATGACGAGCCGGCGCTTGCCGCGGTTGACCCGCACCACCGCTCCCAGGGCAGTGACCGCCTCGATCATCGCCTCGGTGTCGTCCGCGAACAGGACCCCATCAAGCGTGCTTCGCCCCTGCGCCAGGGCGGCGCACAGCACCGCCCTGTTGGTGATGCTCTTGGAACCGGGCAACAGCGCTGTGCCCGACGCGCCGTTGGTGAACGGGTCGATGACCCCGATGACCCGCCCTGCGCTCATGCCAGATCGCGCGTGGTGGGGTGGTATCCCTGCCCAGCCAGGGCCGCCAGAAAGCGCTGCGCCTCGGTGCGTGCCACCACGAGCACGAGCACGCCCTCGGCCCCCTCGGTCGAATGGGCAACCTCGATGTCGGCCACGTTCACGTCGCAGTCGGCGGCCAGCATGGTGATGGCCGCGATCTGTCCCTTGCGGTCCGGGATCGGCACTCGCACTTCCAGCAGCTCCTGCGGGCGCACATAGCGGGACGGCAGGTTGGTACGGGCGCGCCGCGCCTGGGTGAGCACGGCACGCAAGCCCTCACGGTCCGCTCCGGCCACAACGTTTCGCATCTGCGCCAGGCGCTCGGACAGCTCGTCGAGCACGTTCACGATGGCATCGCGGTTCTCGCCGCAGATATCCAGCCAGATGCCCGGGTGTCCGGCGGCGATCCTGGTCATGTCCCGGAAACCGCCGGCAGCCAGGCGCAACAGCGGTGCGTCATCGAGGGCTCGATCGTCGGCCAGGCACATCAGCGACGCGGCGGCGAGGTGCGGCACATGGCTCACGACCGCCACGAGGGCGTCGTGCCGTTCGGGAGTCATCGTCACGACGTCAGACCCGAAACCTGCCAACACTGCCTGGCACGCTCGCAGGGAATTGTCGTCGGTGGCCTCATTCGGCGTCAGGGCCCACACCGCGCCGGCGAACATGTCCGGATTGGCGCCCTCGATGCCGTCTTGTTCCGAACCGGCCATCGGATGGCCCGGCACGAAGCGAGGATCGGCGATCAACTGGGCGACCGGTGTCTTGACGCTGCCGGTGTCGGTCACCACCGCTCCCGCTGCGGCGGTGTCGGCGAGTGCCATCGCGACCTGATCGGCCAGCAGCGCTGCGGGCACCGCCACGACGCAGAACGTTGCCTCCGGATCGGTGCCGACGGCATCGAGACAGCCGAGCTCGAGTGCCCGCTGCGCGTGATCGCCCACGACGTCGCGCCCGGTCACATGCCATCCCGACTTGCGCAGTGCCGCTGCGACGGATCCGCCGATCAGGCCCGTGCCCACCACTTGGGCGCGACCCGCCGGCTCGTTGGCGAGCGGCTGCGCGGCTGCGCCGGCAGGCGACGGCAACTGCGTTGTCTCGGCGGGACTCGAGGCCACGCAACGAAGGGTACCGATGGCTCTGATCGTCCCCGGTTTGGGCCGGCGAGATCGCTGATGGGCACCAGCGGCTCAGTCGGGCGGCACCAGTCCGGCGACATGGGACGCCAGTTCCGAACGGAACGTGTCCACGGTGGCCATCTTGACTTCCTCGTAGCCGCGCACCAGCTCGGCCAACCCAGCCACAGCGACAGCCTGCTCATAGCGGGCCGCGCCCGCGTCCCGCTCGAGCGCTTCGAGCGCTGTTTCAAGCGCCGCTGCGTACTCGCCTGGCAATGCGCGCTCGGTGCGGCGGATTTCGGTGCGGCCGAACGGGTCGCACCAGCGGCCGCGCAGGCGCTTGCCACGCGCCAGCAGTGCGAACAGCGGTCGCCACGCCACCGAGAACCGGATCTTGCCGGTGCGCCCCAGTGCTCGCAGCAGCGGCGGGTGCAGGCTCCACGACACCGTGCCGCCGGCAGACGCTGCCAAGTCCCGTGCCACTGCGTGTGCGTCAGGATCCATCATGAGCCGGGCGACCTCATACTCGTCCTTGTACGCCATCAGCTTGAAGTGCCCTGCCGCGGCGGCGGCTGTCAACCGGCCAGAGCCGTCCCCCGCGGACCTATCCGCCGTGGCGACCCGTTCGACCGCGTCAAGGAAGTGCGCTGCCAGCCGGTCCGATTGGTAGGCAGACAGCTCGGCTGCATACCGGCACAGTCCTGCACGGAGCCCATCGAGGTCGCCCGCCGGTCCCCCGCGGGCCAGCCCGTCGACCAGCGCGTCGATGCGGGCTGCCAAGTGCTCCGGAACCGCACTGTGCACACCGGCGCCTTCGGCGCCGCCCGGGTGGCGGTCCGCTGCACCGGCAGGGCGCTGCGCCGCGGCATCCGTCACCACCGCCGGATCGCAGATCATCGCCCGACCCCAGCGAAACGCGGCGAGGTTCTGAGCGACAGCGACACCGTTCAGCTCGATGGCAGCTTCCACGCTGGCCGGTGCGATCGGCAGCGCACCCGCTTGGACCGCCATGCCCACGACGAACACGTTCGCTGTCACCGCAGAGCCGCACAGTGCCGTCACCAGCGAGGCGGCATCGGCCCAGTGCTGCCTGCCGTCGACGGTGACCGCAGCCACCCGCTCGAGCAACTCGGAGGTCGCGGGCCCTTCGATGCTGGGATCGGCGACCATGGCGCCCGTCGGCGTCGGCGACGTCGAGCCGACGACCATCGTCCTGGTCGGGTCGGCGACGTCGAGGCCCGCCGCTGATGCCGCCACAAGCAGATCGAAGGCCACGATGACATCGGCCTGGCCGCTGCCGAGGCGTGCGGTGGCCGGCCCGCCGATCCGCTTCAGCCGCAGATCGCCCACCACGGTGCCCGCTTTCTGCGACAACCCGATCTGGTCGAGGCCCCGCACTTCGAAGCCGTCGAACATCGCCGCTGTGCCGAGGACCTGGTTCACCGTCACCACACCGGTGCCGCCGATCCCGCACATGCGCACCGACACCTCGTCGGGACCCACGAGCGGCACCGGATCGGGCAGTTCAGCGGGCGGCTGGGGCCGAGCGCCGCTGGCGCCGTCACCGCCGCCCGCCGCCGGCTTGCGCCGCAGCGGCGCCAGCATCTCGCGCACCGCAGCACGGAATGGCCCCGGCTCGCTGATGGTCATGAACGAGGGGCAGTCGCCGTCCAGGCACGAGTAGTCCAGGTTGCACGACGTCTGGTCGATGCGGGTCTTGCGGCCGAAGAACGTGTCGACGGGCTGCACCGACAGGCAGTTGCTCTTGGCGCCGCAGTCGCCGCAGCCCTCGCAGATGCGCTCGTTGATCAGCACTCGCTTGGTCGGCGTGGGCTGGGTGCCGCGCTTGCGGCCCCGGCGCGCTTCGGCCGCGCACTGCTGATCGTGGATCAGCACCGTGACGCCGTCGATGCCGGCCAGCATCTCCTGGGCTTCGATCAGGCGATCGCGGTGCCACACCTCGACGCCGGCAGGCAGCGCACGGCCGCGATAGGCAGCGGGATCGTGGGTGGTGACAAGCACCTTGGCCACACCGCCCGCCAGCAGACCGGCCGCCACATCGGGCACCTCGAGCTGCCCGGCGGGGTCCTGCCCGCCGGTCATGGCGACGGCTCGGTTCCACAGGAGCTTGTAGGTGATGTTGGTGCCCGAGGCCACCGCCCCGGCGATCGCCAGCTGTCCGCTGTGGAAGTAGGTGCCGTCACCCAGGTTCTGGAAGATGTGCTGCGTCTCCACGAAAGGCGACATGCCGATCCACTGCGTGCCCTCCTGGCCCATGCAGGTCACGCTCACGATGTCGCCGACCCGCTCGGGATCCATGAACAGCGCCATGGTGTGGCAGCCGATGCCGGCGCCGACCAGGGCACCGTCGGGCACCTCGGTGGAGCGATTGTGCGGGCAGCCGGAGCAGAAGTACGGCGAACGATTCTGTCCGGGTGCCAGCGGCAGCTCGATGCGCACGCGCTCGGGCTGCGCAGGCGCCAGCCGATCGCCGATGCGGGCCTCCAGCCGCCCGCGCAGCGGCCCGATGAGGTCGTCGGCGGCCAGCGCGCTGTAGGAGCCGAGCAGCGTCCGGTCGTCCTCGTCGGTCTTGCCGACGATGCGCGGGTGATGCGACTGGTTGTAGAGCGCGTCCTTGAGCAGCGATTCGATGTTGGGGCTCTTCTCCTCGATCACGAAGATCTCCGTGACCCCGCGCGCGAAGTGGCGGGCTCGCTCGGCGCTGAACGGGATCGGCATCCCCATCCGCACCAGCCGGATGCCGGCGTCCCGAACCGAGTCGTCGCTGCCGAGGCCCAGCCGGCGCAACGCCTCGCGCACTTCGCGGTAGGTGATGCCCGACGCCACGATGGCAATCCAGGCATCCGTCGGGTCGACGGTGGCGTCGTTCAGACGATTGGCCGCCGCGTACGCGATGGCCAGCTCGTAGCGGACCTCGACAATCTCGCGCTCGATGTCCACCGTGTGCGGGGTGAGGAGGTAGCCGTCAGGCCGGTGACGGTAGGGCTTGCCGTCGACGAGCGGGATGACCGGGTCGAACCGGTCAGGATCCAGCAGCACCGTGGCGGCGCCGTCCGCCACGTCGGCGACGATCTTGAGGCCCGTCCAGAGCCCGGTCGTCCGGGACATCGCGATGGCGTGGCGGCCGAGGTCGAGCGCTTCGGCGGGTGTGCCCGGGTACAGCACCGGGATGTGCAGGTCGGCCATCGAGCCGGCTGAGCTTGACGGGATCGTGGAGCTCTTGGCTGCGGGGTCGTCGCCGGCGATGGCCACCGCGCCGCCGAGGGGATCAGCGCCGGCGAACACCGCATGCCGCAGCGCGTCGGTCGCGCGGTCCACTCCGGGCGCCTTGCCGTACCACAGCCCCACGACGCCGTTGTAGGTGGCATCGGGCCGGGTGGTGGCCAGCTGGCTGCCCATGACGGCAGTCGCTGCCTGCTCCTCGTTCACGGCAGGCGAGTGGATGATGGGCAGGTCGGTTGCGCTGCGGGCAGCCTCAACGGCGGCGTCATAGCCGCCGAGGGGCGAGCCCGGGTAGCCCGACACGAACGCCGCAGTCCGCAGCCCGGCGCGCCGGTCGGCCCGCAGCTGCTCGATCGGCAGACGAGCCAGCGCTTGCAGCCCGGTCATGAACGTGGTGCCACTGTCGTCGGTGTAGCGCCCCGACAACCGGTACGTCTCAGCGAGGCTCATCTGCGTGCTCCCATGTGCTGGCAACGATTCCCGTCGGGCGTGCCACAGCTCGTCGGTGCGTCACACCCATTGTGGTCGCTGCCTGCGACACAGCGAAGACGCCGAACAGCACCTCGCGCCGGCCACGACGCAGCGCACTGCTGCGCGAGCAGATGCGCCCCGCTGTGGCGCCCATTGCTTCCCGCTCTTGTTCCCAACTCCTCTTGGATGCGGGCTCACGGGCCGCTCGGGCCACGGCTTCGCCTGTCGGCTCAGCCTCTTGCGGCGCGGTGCAGCTCACGGACCTCGTCGGCGGTGAGCAGTCGATGCTCGCCGGGACGCAACGCCGGATCGGTGAGCGGCCCGATGCGTGTGCGCACCAGCCGCAGCACCGGATGCCCCACGGCGTCGCACATCCGCCGGACCTGGCGGTTGCGGCCCTCATGTATCACGATGCGCAGCACCGACGGCTGCGGCATCGACACCACCGCAGGCGCGGTGGGCCCGTCGTCGAGCTCGACGCCGGTGCGCAGCTGCGCCAGCGCCCCGCGGGCGGGCACCCCGTCCACATGGGCGAGATACTCCTTCTCGACTCCCCATGACGGATGCGTCAGCCGGTGCGTGAGCTCGCCGTCGTTGGTCACGATGATCAGCCCTTCGGAATCGGCGTCCAAGCGCCCGACCGGGTAGACGCGCAGTCCTGCAGGCACCAGATCGGTCACGCAGCGCCTGCCGCGGTCGTCCGATGCTGCGCTGAGCACCCCGAGCGGCTTGTTCACGAGGTAATGGACCGTCTCCGTGTCCCAGGTGACGACTGCGCCGTCGACCTCGATCCGGTCGGCCGGTCGCGCGCGATCCCCGATCCGGGCGGTCGTGCCGTTGACCGTGACGCGTCCCGCGGCGATCATCTCCTCGCACACACGCCGGCTGGCGACGCCGGCACGGGCCATGACTTTGTGCAGCCGTTCAGCGCTGTCTTCACTGCCGTCGTGCGGCACTGACTCGACGCTGTCCGGCGCGCTGTGGCCCAGCTCTCGCTCGGCGCTGTCTTCACTGCCGTCGTGCGGCACCGCTAGCCGTGCTTGGAGGCTGCGAGGCGATCCATGGCCTCCACGGCGTCAGCGTCGACGCTCAGCTCGGCCAGCGAGGGCAGATCGTCGAGGCTGTCGAGGCTCAGTCGCTCCAAGAACGTCGGCGTCGTCCCGAGCAGGGCGGCATTGCCGGGTCCGGGATCGCGCGCGACCTCGGCGATGTAGCCCTGATCTGCGAGCGTGCGGACCACACCGTCGGCGTTCACGCCCCGGATTGCGCTGATCTGCGCCCGTGAGATGGGCTGCTTGTATGCCACCACGGCCAGCGTCTCCATCGCTGCTGCAGACAGGCGAGCCGATCGGCGGCTCCCCACGAAGCGTTCCACGTACTCCGCGACTTCTGCGGCGGTCTGCAACTGGTATCCGCCAGCCACCTGCATCAGGGTGAAGCCTCGCTCGGCCTGCGCGTACTCCCGGGCCAGCTCGTTGCAGACCGCCTGGACCGATGTCGCCGGCGCCCCGATGACCGCAGCCAGCACCTCGGCCGGCACCGGCTCGGTCGCGACCATCAGCACGGCCTCGATGGCCGCATACAGCACGTCGTCATCGAATGCCCGCTGCTCACCAGGCCGAATGTCGTCGGACTCGATGCCAGCGGCGCCCTCCGCGTGGCCGTTCTGCGACATCGACGAGCCATTGACCGCCTGGTTGCGCCCGGAGGGCACGGAGGGGTGGGAAGGGGGATGCGAGAGGGGAAGCGCCGGGGTCCCCGACGCAGACGAACCGGAGGAGTGCTCCGCCGGCGACGCAGGCGGATTGGCAACCGTCCGTCCCTCGTCGCTGACCAGCCGCAGGCCGCGCGCAGATTCGACCGGCGGGCGCCGCCCGCTCACGCAGCGTCTTCCCCGTAGCCGCCGGCCATTTCCGGCAGGGTGGCGCCGTCGCCGATCCACTCCACTCCGATGTCGCCAAAGCGCTCGGCTTGGGTCAACTCGACAAGCCCCGATCCGAACAGCTCCAGCACAGCCAGGAAATACACGACCACCACGATGCGCTCGGTCACGTCGCAGGTGAGTTCACGGAAAGTGGCCGCTCCAGTGTCGGCGAGCTGCTCGATGATCTTCGCCGCGGCCTCGTCGACCGTGATACCGGCGGCCCTCAGGTGGCTGACATCGACGCGTGGCACCGGCCGCGGCGCAAGCACCCGTTCCATCGCCGCGGTGAGATCATCTCGGGATGCGCCCGCCAGCAGGTCCGGCGCGAACACGAGGAAGCGCTCGGCGGGACCCGCGGTTCGGGGCCAGTGCAGCGCTGCGGCATCCCAGCGCTCGCGCAGCAGCCTCGCTGCTGCGCCGAACGTGCGACCCTCGACCAGCCGTGCCAATGCCGCATCGCGCAGGCCATAGGCCGCCAGCTCGTCCTCCAGGTCCAGTTCGACTGGCGGGGCAGGCAGCAACCGTCGGGACTTGAGCTCGATCAGCGTTGCAGCCAGCAAGGCGAACTCGCTGGCAGCGTCCATGTCGATCCTGCCGTCACCAGCGTGCCCACCGGCAACATCGCTGCCTGATGCGCCGTCGGCGGCGTCACCGAACTCGACCGCGGCCATGACGGCGACGAAGTCGTCGACCAGGCGCGCCAACGACACCTCCCAGATGTCCACTTCCTGGGAGACGACCAGCTTCACCAGCACGTCGAGCGGGCCCGCGAAGGCCTCGGTGCGAACCTCGTGGGCCACGCGGCCCGAAGGTACCGCGGCATGTCCGTGCTGCCCGGGATATTTGCAGGACTGTCACGAATGCGGTTCGGGTACCGTCAGGCGCCATGACACGAGTGCTCTCGGGCATCCAGCCCACCGGCGACGTTCACCTCGGCAACTATCTCGGGGCGCTGCGCCAGTGGGCGATCGACCAGCACGACGCCGATGCCTTCTACTGCGCCGTCGACCTGCATGCCGTCACCGTCCAGCAGGATCCGGCCCAGCTGCGCGAAGCCACCCTGGGCACGATGGCGACGCTGATCTCGGTCGGCCTCGATCCCGAGGTCTGCACGCTGTTCGTGCAGAGCCACGTGCCCCAGCACACCGAGCTGTCGTGGCTGCTGGAATGCACGGTGTCGCTCGGCGAACTGCGCCGCATGACCCAGTTCAAGGACAAGTCGGCACGCTCGGAGGGGGACGAGGGGGGCGGCGACCACGTCTCGGCCGGCCTGTTCACGTATCCCGCGCTGATGGCAGCAGACATCCTGATCTACGACGCCGATCGAGTGCCGGTCGGCGACGACCAGCGCCAGCACCTCGAGCTGACGCGTGACGTGGCGCAACGGTTCAACTCCCGTTATGGGGACACGTTCGTCATCCCGGAGGCTGCCATCCCGACGGTCGGCGCCCGCGTGATGGACCTGCAGAACCCCACATCGAAGATGTCCAAGTCGGCCGAGAGCCCCCAAGGCTCGATCGGCATTTTCGATGATCATGCCGACATCGCACGCAAGTTCGCCCGCGCGGTCACCGACTCCGATTCTGAGGTGCATTACGACCCCGACGCAAAGCCGGGTGTGTCCAACCTGCTGTCCATCCTGAGCGCCGCCACGGGCCGCAGCCCAGCAGATGCGGCCGCGGGCTACAGCCAGTACGGAGCGCTCAAGACCGACACCGCGGACGCGGTCATCGCGATGCTCGAGCCCATCGCCGCGAAGAAGGCCGAGCTCGACGCAGATCCCGCCGAGCTTGCGCGCATCATCGCCGCCGGCGCCGACAAGGCCGAGGCCGTGGCATGCGAGACCTTGGCTCGCGCGAAAGAGGCAATGGGCTTCCTGCCCAAGTAGCAGGCTCGCCGACTAGTAGCGGGCGCGGGGGTGGGCTCGGCGGTAGACCTCGGTCAGGCGTTCCTGTGAGACCGCGGTGTAGCGCTGGGTGCTCGAGATGGACGCATGGCCGAGCAGCTCCTGCACGCTGCGGATATCGGCACCGCCGTCGAGCATGTGCGTTGCGCACGAATGGCGCAGCACATGGGTGGTGAGCTGGTCGGGTCCGAGGCCGACGCGGTCGCCGTGGCGGCGCACAATCAGCCAGACGCCCTGGCGGGTGATGCGGCCACTCCGGGCGTTCAGGAACAACGCTGCGGCGTCGTCTCTCGACCGCCACGCAGCAGGTTCCAGCGCCCCGCGCCCGGCGCCGCTCAGCCATTCGCCCACGGCATCGGCGGCGTGACGCCCCACTGGCACGACACGCTCCTTGCCGCCCTTGCCCCACACCCGCATGAGCCGCTCGTCAAGGTCGACGTCGCCCAGCGACAGCGCCGCCAGCTCGCTTGCCCGCAGACCCATGCCGTAGAGCACTTCAAGCATGGCCCGGTCTCGCCGCACCAGCGGGCTGTCCCCCACGGGCGATGCCAGGAGCTGCTCAACCTGATCGCGTCGCAGTGCACGCGGCAAGCCGGCCGGCGCGCGGGGCATGTCGAGGGCACCGGCTGGATCGGTCGAGGCCAGATCCTCGGCCACCAGGAACCGGTAGAGGCCGCGCAGGCTGACTGCTGCGCGGGCTGCAGTGGAAGCCGCCCGCCCGAGGTCGTCGCGTAGATGGGCCAGGTAGGCCGCTATGTCAGCGGAGCTGGCGTCGAGCAGATCGGTGCCTCGTGCCTCGAGCCATGCGGCGAAACCGCCGAGGTCGGCCCGGTACGACGCCACGGTGCGCGGCGCTCGGCCTCGCTCGTTCGACAACCAGCCCAGATAGTCCTCGGCCTCGACCGCCAGCGCAGCGGGCACCGTCAGGCCAGGGGTTCAGTGCCCAACGGCCCGGTTCCAGTAGATGCCGGCAGCAGCTGAGGATTGCGTCCCTCCGCCCGGGCGAGCGCGGCGCCCACGAGCCCGCAGAACAGCGGCGCGGGGCGGTTGGGCCGGCTCTTGAACTCCGGGTGAGCCTGGGTGCCCACCCAGAACGCGTGACCGTCCAGCTCGATGAACTCCGCCAGCCGGCCGTCGGGCGACAGCCCGCTGCACTGCAACCCGCCCTCCTCCATCCGCTGCCGGTAGGCGCTGTTCACCTCGTAGCGATGCCGGTGACGCTCATTGACCAGCGTGTCGCCGTACATTGCCGCGACACGGCTGCGGGGTGCCAGCCTGGCCACGTAGGCCCCGAGCCGCATCGTGCCGCCCTTGTCCTGGATGCCGCGTTGCGCGTGCATGAGATCGATGACCGGATGCAGCGTGTTCGGATCGAACTCGGTGGAATTGGCGCCCAGCAGTCCGAGCTCGTTGCGGCAGAACTCGATGACCATGACCTGCAGCCCCAGGCACAGTCCCAAGCACGGAATGTCGTGCTCGCGTGAGTACGCAGCTGCGGCGATCTTGCCCTCGATGCCCCGCGAACCGAAGCCTCCCGGGATCACCATGCCATCGAGGTGCCGGAGCCGCCCCGCAGCGAGCAGTCCCTCGATCTCCTCGGAGTGAATCCACTCGATCTCGACTTCGACGCCGTGGTACGAGGCCGCATGGCGAAGCGCCTCCACGACTGACAGGTAGGCGTCGGGGAGCGCCACGTACTTGCCGATGATGCCGACGCGCACCGTCGCCTGGGGCGCCTTGATGCGTGCCAGCATCGCCTCCCAGTCGGCAAGGTCGGGCTCGACGTCCTCAAAGCCGAGGATCCCGCACAGGAAGCTGTCGAGGCCTTCGGACCTCAGCACCATCGGGATCTCGTACAGGACCGATGAATCAGGGGCATTCACCACACCGGCGAGCTCGACATCGCTGAGGTTGGAGATCTTGTTGCGCAGGCCGTCCTCGATGGGACCCTCGCTGCGCAGCACGATGGCATCTGGCTGCACGCCGCGGCTGCGCAGCTCGGTCACCGAGTGCTGCGTGGGCTTGGTTTTCTGCTCGCCGGATGGGCCGATGAACGGCACCAGCGTCACGTGGACGTAGCACACGTTCTGGCGACCGACGTCGAGACGCATCTGGCGTATGGCCTCAAGGAAGGGCAGGATCTCGATGTCGCCCACCGTGCCGCCCACCTCGGTGATGACGACATCCACATCGCTGGTTGCCAGCTTGCCGATGCGTTCCTTGATCTCGTCCGTGATGTGCGGGATGACCTGCACCGTTCGACCCAGGTACTCGCCCCGCCGTTCGTCGGCCAGCACCTTCTGGTAGATCGAGCCGGTCGTCGCGTTCGAGTCACGGGTCAGCGACACATCGATGAAGCGCTCGTAGTGACCGAGATCCAGATCGGTCTCGCCGCCGTCGTCGGTGACGAACACCTCGCCGTGCTCGTACGGGTTGAGCGTGCCGGGGTCGACGTTGATGTACGGGTCCAGCTTCTGCATGGTGACCCGCAGTCCGCGGGCCGCCAGCAACCGCCCGAGCGACGCCGCTGTGAGTCCCTTGCCGAGGGAGCTGGCTACTCCACCGGTGACGAAAATGTGCTTAGCCACGCGGCTGTTCGGGTGGACTCTCTCGCATGTGTCATCAAGCTACCGTCGCTTCGGCCAGGGTTGGCTGATGCCGGAGGGAAGCCATGAGCAACACCGGTGACCGCACACAGCACACCGGGCCCGAGCCTGGGCACGCGGACCTGGTTGTGCACAGTGCCGGCCTGGTGGCGACCTGCGACGATCAGCGCCGCGAGATCGACGGCGGTTGGGTTGCCATCACCGACGGGCTCGTCAACGCCGTGGGCGAGGCCGCCGAGGCACCGCCGCCAGCAACGCGCCGCATCGATGCGCGCGGCTGCCTGGTGACGCCGGGACTCGTCAACACCCATCACCACATGTACCAAAACCTCACCCGGTCATACGCACCGGCGCTTCGAGGCGGGCTGTTCGACTGGCTCACCACGCTGTACCCCCTGTG
Organism: Microthrixaceae bacterium; assembly: GCA_011523825.1. Classification (GTDB taxonomy): domain Bacteria; phylum Actinomycetota; class Acidimicrobiia; order Acidimicrobiales; family Poriferisodalaceae; genus Poriferisodalis. The sequence goes on along the minus strand of WTFX01000016.1, from coordinate 15,393 downwards.
GGCACGGCTCGATGAGCACGGTGCGTACCTGTCTGCGTGGGTCGGCCTTGCAGAACTGGCGCTGGGCGGCTGCACGACCAGCACTGATCACCTCTACGTGCATCCCCGAGGTGCCGGCGACCTGATCACGGCCGAGATCAACGCCGCCGCTGAACTGGGCATGCGCTTCCACCCCACCCGCGGCTCGATGTCGCTGGGCCAGTCTGATGGCGGGCTGCCCCCTGATGAGGTCTGCCAATCGCCCGAGGAGATCCTGGCCGAGTCGGAGCGGCTGGTCGCCGCCCACCACGACCGTGCACCCGATGCGATGGTGCGCATCGCGCTCGCCCCGTGCTCGCCGTTCTCGGTGTCGACCGACCTGATGACGGCCACCGCCGAGCTGGCCGAGCGGCTTGATGTGCGCCTGCACACGCACCTGTGCGAGGACCCCGGTGAGGATGGCTTCTGCCTGGAGATGTTCGGGATGCGACCGGTGGACTACTTCGAGCACTGCGGCTGGGGATCAGACCGTTCGTGGATCGCGCATGGCGTGCAGCCCAACGCAGCCGAGATCACCCGCCTGGGCACCTGGGGCACCGGCGTGGCGCACTGCCCCAGCTCGAACCTGCTGCTCGGCGTCGGATTGGCGCCGGTGCGCGAGCTGCGAGCCGCTGGCGTTCCCGTGGGCCTCGGCGTGGACGGCTCGGCCAGCACCGACTCGGCATCGATGTGGACCGAGGCGCGCAATGCGCTGCTGGTGGGGCGGCTGCGCGACGGCCAGCGGCAATTGAGCGCCGAGAAGGGTCTGGACAGCGGCAGGCCCGCTGATGGCCATGACCGCGGCGTCGATGACACTGCACACGAGAGCAGCGGGGTGGACAGCACGGTGTACTTCTCTGCTCGCGAAGTCCTCGAGGTTGCAACCCGTGGCAGCGCAGGGTGCCTGGGCCGAGCCGGCGAGATCGGCGAGCTGTCGCCCGGTGCGTGCGGCGATCTCGTGGTATGGCAGCTTGACGGGCCCGCGTTCGCAGGCGCCCTCTCTGATCCCATCGAGGCATGGCTGCGCTGCGGCCCACTGTCCGCACGGGACACGATCGTGGCCGGTCGGCCGGTTGTCTCCGGCGGCCGGATCGTTCACCCCTGCCTCGACGAGCGCTTGGCCGAGCATCGCCAATGCGCCGCTGCCATGCAGCGGGCATAGAGCACCGGGCCGCTGGCATGCAGCGGGCATAGTTGCCGGAAAATCAGCGGCGGTAGGGCGAGCCGAGCCGGTCCAGCCAGCGGAGCGGCGGGACTGCATCGATGATCCGGCCGAACGACCAGCGCTCGCTGGCCAGGTTCACAGCCGCCAACACCGCCAGCAGCACCCACTCAACAGTTGCCGGATACGCGACCACCGTCGCTATGCCCAAGACTGCACCCACAGGATTGACGCCGGTGTCACCCTGCATGTGCTGCTCAGCGAGCTCGCTTCGCAGCAGTCCGGCTGATGCGCCGACGGCAGCCCCAGCCCACACAGCCCATTCGGTGACCTCGAACCCCAGATCGAAACGCCCCGCTGAGCCTGGCGCCACGAGCGCCGCCGGCACCAGCGCGACCAGCCACCACGCAACTGCCGTCTTGGCGGCTCGTCCCGGCACCCGATCCAGCAGGTTGAGCAAGTTCGCCGACAGGGCCACAATCAGCACCCCGCGTGCAAGCGCCATCAAGCTCCACATGGCGTCGGGATCAGTGCCCACTCCCAGCACGTGCGGCAACGCGCCGAGCCAGTCGCCAGGCGCCATGCCTGCGTGGTGCCGGGCCTCGGCCGGGTCGCCCCACAGGGCGATTTGCACAGCCACGGTCGCAACGACGAAACCGCCGAGTGCCTTCTGCAGCCCGGTTGTGAAGGCTCGCTGGCGCAAGCTCTGACGAAGGTGTCCGGCGAAGCCGCTCGCGGCAGCCTGGCCGTCTGTGGACCCGCGGGTGTCGTCGCGATAGCCGAGCCAGCCGAAACCCCCGAGCAGCACCAGCGCAGCAATTCCGCCGGCGATCGTGGCCGAATCAGGCGAGCGTGCCAGCAGCACGGATTGATCTGGTGCGTACACGACCCAGTGCCACTCGCCCTCGGGCAATGAGACGACGACGGCTGCTGTGATCGCAATTGCGATCAAGCCGACGACCAAGACGACCAGGCCCGAGACGGCGACGATCGGCTGCCCCCGGTAGTTGGGCCGGATCCAGCGATCTCGGCTCATGCTCGCGCCGAACCAGCGCCAGAGCAGGGCTGCAACCAGCAGCGATCCCGAGAATGCCGCTCCCAGCAACGCCCCCGCTTGCGTCGTATTGATGATCAGGGCCAGCGACGGCACCAGCGTCATGGCCCTCGTGTGCGCCGGCGCCGCAATGGACGCCACGACCGCAGGTCCCGAACCAAGCGCGGCAGCCGGAACTGCCGTGCTCGCTGCCATGAGTGGCGTGCCGCGCTGCTGAGCCGTTGCCCCCGGCCACGCACCGGCACACGGCTTGCTGCGGAGATGATGCGGCTCAGCAGTGAGGCGACCAGCGAGGAGACCGCCTTCGGCCAGCCGGTGCGAGCTACCACTGCGAGGTAGACGTGGCGCCCGATGCGCGCCCGATGCGCGAAGCCGCTGAGGTCACGCCCGGTCTGCCGATGGCTGAAGCCGATCTCGACCTCGCTGATGCGAGCTCCGCGGTCGGCTGCATCGAGCGTCAGGCCGATCTCGAGTCCGAACCCGGGCGCCAGCTGCAGTGATCGCATCAGCGGACCCCGCACGGCGCGCTGACCCGAGAGAGGTTCGGCCAGTTCAAGTCCCGTCTCCGAACGCAGGACACGTGCCGCGAAGGCCTTGACGAGCCCGAACCCGCTTTGGCTCTCAGCGGCATCGAAGACGGCGATCGTCATGTCGGCTTCGCCCTGCGCAACCGGTTGCAGCAGATCGGCAGCCAGCGCGGCGGAGTCGCCCAGATCGGCATCGATGAGGAGGTACACGTCGGGGGCGCCCGACGCCGCGATGCCCGCGGCGACCGCCGCTGCTTTGCCGCGATTGCGTGCGAGCTCGATGACGCGCGCTCCTGCAGCGGCAGCCGCAGCCGCAGTTCGATCCCGGGACCCGTCGTCGACCACGATGACGTCGAGCACATCGGGCACCGTCCGCAGCGCCGTCACCGTGGCACCCACCGTGTCCGCCCGGTTGAGCGCAGGCACGATCGCCACGGCATGGGTCATGACGGACCCAAGCCGTGGTCGGGATCGGCACCCGAGAGGTGGTTGACAGCGGGCAGTCGCTCCAGTGCGACCAGCAGCGCCAGATCGCCCGAGAAGGTCTCAATATCGTCGACGCTCGAGAACGACCCGGCAAGCACAGGATCGGCCCGGACCCGCCGCAGCACGGTGCCGTAGCCGACGCCCGCTGCGCCAGGAGCTGGCACTTCGACCATGACGCCGGTGCCCGAGTGCCCGTCATCAGCGATCGCGCGAAGCAGATCGAACACAAAATCCTCATTCAGCCCCGTTGCGGCGGCATCGGTGACCACCACCAGTCGCAGCTGCTCCCCGCCGAGCAGGTGCAGCGCGACGGCGCCGGTGCCGTCATGAGTGACCAATTCCAGATCACGGAGCAAGGTGAGCGCCGTGCGAGTCGGCGGGACCGCTGAGAAGCCGCGGGAGAAGCCGTCAAGCGCCCCGAAGTCGGTGATTGCGTTGACATCATCAGCGAGCATCTGGCTGGAACCGGCCTCTGCCGGCCTGAACAGCGCCTGAGGCAGCAGGAAGCGAAGCGCTCTGCGCACCGCGTTGCGGCTGTCACCGGCCAGCGAGAATGCCTCGGCGATGCTCTGGCGCACTCCGGGATCGTGCAGGCGGAGATCGTCGCTGAGCCACAGCACCCCGCCATGGCGCGCGTCCGTCGCATCGAGGCGGGCGCGGATGGCCGACACTGCGGCCCGGTCCGTGGATTCCGGTGCCACGATGAGCGTCGTCGTGCCGCTCAGTCGGCCTTGGGGAAGGTACGGCCGTACGAGATCCTCGACCTCGAACCGGACCGACCGCGCCGCTTCAACGCTCGCAAGCGCTGCGTCGCGTGCGGCCTCAGCTTCGCCGAGCTCCGCCTCGGCTTCCGCTTGTCGTTCGATCGCCGATTCGGTGTCGGCCTGCAACTGGTCCACGCGTGACTCCAGGTTGCTCACCAGCACCGAGTCCACAAATGTCGAGCCCAGTGCCAGGCCGATCGCCAAGGCCAAGAAGACCGCCGCGATCGACACGATGTGGTAGCGGAGGTTGATCATTCGCCCGACCGATCTACAGGCCCATGTTGATCCACAGGGTGCGCAGCAGAAGCCGGCCCGGCTCGGTCACCGCGGCGATGACGCCGATGGTGACAAGCGCCGAGATGATCAGCATTGCCATGTCGCGCTTGCGCACCTGGGTGCGGTAGAGACGGCTCACGCCTTTCGCGTCCACCAGCGCCGGGGACACCTGCATCCGCGTCAGGAAGGTGGATGCCATGCCTCGGCGGCCCTTGTCGAAGAAGTCGACCATGGACGTGTGGGACCCGACCTCGACGATCTGCTCGGCCCGCTGCTCGAATGCCAGCCGCAAGGCAAGATCTTCGCTGGTTCCCGGCGCGGCGATGACGTCGTAGCTCAAGCCGGCGTCGTCGAGGCGGACCGCACCCGGCGCTCCGCCTTCGGGATAGCCGTGCACGATGAGCTGCGCCCCGCACTCGAGTGCCCGCGGCGAGACCGAGTCGAAGTCGCCGATGATGATGTGGGGCACGAGACCGGCCTCGAGCAGCGCATCAGCACCCCCGTCCACACCGATGATGACGGGCCGCATGTCCGACATGTAGCCCGATCGACGCAGTGCCGCCAGATCTTCGCGGTAGTCGATGCCGCGCACCACCACCAGCACGTGACGGCGTCGCAACTGGTGCCGCAGCGGCGGGATCTCCAGCTCATCGGTGAGGACCTGCGGTTCCCTCTCCAGGTACTCGAGCGTGTTCCGGGCAAAGCTCCCCAGTTCGCTGCGCACGGCCACACGCGCCGATTCCAGCACGCGTTCAAAATGCTCGGCATCGCGGCGGTACCCGGTCCCGATCACCTGATCGCCGCGCAGTACCTCATCGCCCGAGATAGCCAGCTCCTCGCCGTCTTGGAGCGACACGAACACGCCCTCGCCGATGTCCTCCAGCACCAGCACGCCTGCCTGCGCGAGCGTGAGGCCGCCCAGCGCCGGGTACCGGCCGGTCATCGTCGGCTCTGCGTTGATCACGGCTATCGCGCCCGCGGCCAGAAGTCCGTCAGCAGCGACCCGATCCAGATCTGCGTGATGGATGACCGCAATCTCGCCGCGTTCCAAGCGGCGCAGCAGGTTCTTGGTGCGTCGGTCCACGCGACACCGTCCCGCGATCTCCGCGTGGTTGCCTCCCTGATTGCGGCGCGAGCGCTGGCGTCTCCAAAGCGAACGCGAGCGGAACATGCTCACTCCCGGGTGCCGCCCCGCGCTGCGGCGGCCACCTCCAGCAATTCAGTCGCGTGCTGGCGGCCGCTCGACCAAGCAGGCTGGCCCGCGAGCATCCGCGCCAGCTCGCTGACGCGATCCGGTCCCGTCACGGCGACGAGGTCTGACTCCACGGCGTTGCCGTCGTCGGTCTTTCGAACGGCCACTTGGTGGTGTGCGAATGCTGCGACCTGAGGGAGATGCGTGACCACCAGCACCTGGTGCTGGCTGGCCAGCGAAGCCAGCGCCTGACCGACGGCAACTGCAGTCTCGCCGCCGATGCCGGCGTCAACCTCGTCGAACACCAGGGTGGGCGGACCGGCGGTCAGCACGAGCCGCAACGCCAGCATGACGCGAGCCAGCTCGCCGCCCGATGCGACCTTCGACAGCGAGCCGGGCCCTGCACCCCGATTGGCGCTGAAGAGCAGTTCGACGCTGTCGCTCGGCGCCTCGCCGGTGACGCTGACGTCGAGCGTGCCGCCTGCCAACGCCAACGACGCCAAGTGCTCGCTCACCGCAGCGGCGAGGCCAGGTGCAGCTGCTTGGCGGGCCGTAGCCACAGCGCGAGCCTCGGCTTGGACATGGCGTTGCGCCGCTTCGATGCCAGCTTCCAGCTCGGCGGCCAGCTCGGTGTGGCGTTCAAGCTGCGACAGACGCTCTGCTGCCTGGGCACCGAACGCGCTCACATCGGCGAGCGTGTCGCCGTACTTGCGGGTCAGCTCGCGCAGAAGCTGGTGCCTGGCACGGACGTCGGCCAGCGCCTGCGGGTCGTCCTCGATCGTGTCGAGCACACCTCTCAGCTCCGCAACGGTGTCATCCAATTCTGCGGCCACTGCACCCAGACGGTCGCTCACCGGAGCGAACGCCTTCCGGGCGGCCAGCAATGCCACCGCAGCGCCCAGCATGTCGATTGCGCCCTCGTCTCCTGCGAGTGCTTGACGAGCCGCGTGACCGTCCGCGAGGACAGCTGCTGCATCGGCCAGCAGGTCCTCGCGCTCGGCGATCCAGCTCAATTCGTCAGGGTCGTCCAGCTGCGCCGATGCGATCTCGTCCACCTGATAGCGCAAGAGATCGATCTCTTGCGCCCTTGCTCGCGCGTCACCGCCGAGTGCGGTCAGGTTTTCCGTGAGCGCTCTCAGTTCGTCACGCGCCGCCGCCAGCGGGCGCACATCGATACCGCCCCAGCGATCGAGCGCCTCACGCTGGGTCCGAGCGCGCAACAGCGATTGGTGCTGGTGCTGCCCGTGCAGGTCGACAAGCCCGGACCCGAGCTCTGCAAGCTCTGCCGCCGAGGCCATTCCGCCGTCCACGTAGGCGCGGCTGCGACCGGATGCTGGGATCACACGGCGCAGCACGCGCTCGGGCCCGTCGTCGTGCACGAACCTGCCCTCGACAACTGCTTCGACTGCACCAGTGCGCACCATCGCGGGATCTGCACGCCCGCCCATCAGCAGCTGCACCGCCTGCACCACCAGCGTCTTGCCGGCGCCCGTCTCGCCAGTCAGCGCCGTCATGCCTGCGCCGAGCACCAAGTTGGCATGTGAGATGACGCCAAGATCGTGCACCGCCAGCTCGACGAGCATCAGCGATCCTTGAGGCCGAACTTGTGCTTCAGCACGCGATGAAAGCTGCCGCCGCCAGCGGTGACGAACCGTGCGTCGTACGGAGCGCGCGTCACAACGAGTTCGTCGCCGGTCGCCAGCAAGCTGGCCGAGCGCCCATCCACAGCGGCGAGCGCCGGCCGTTCGCTGATCACCCGGATGCCGATCTCGGTGTCGGGCGGCAGCACCAGCGAACGGTCGAAGAGCATGTGCGGCGCAACCGGAGTGACCTGCAACGACGAGTGCGTGGGCGCTACCACAGCACCCCCTGCTGAGAGGCTGTACGCCGTGGAACCCGTCGGCGTGGAGACTATGAGGCCGTCTGCGGCGTAGGTCGCGAACACATCTCCGTCGAGCCACACTTCCAACCTGACCGTGTGCCCCGGATCGCGTTTCTCGAGCACGACCTCATTCAGCCCGGTCCACGCCACCTCCTCGTCGCTGTCGTCGCGATCGTTGCCCGCACTAGGGCGCACGCGTGCGCTGACCATCATCCGCTCCGAGACGTCCAAGGAACCCCCGAGCGCAGCAGCGACCATGTCGGTGAGCTGCGCCGGCTCGAATTCGGTCAGGTAGCCGAGGTGGCCCACGTTGACGCCGAGTACCGGCACGCCCGCCGCTGCAACCAGGTCGAACGAGCGCAGCATGGTGCCGTCGCCGCCGATGCTCACGGCGAGATCCGGGACGGTTCGGATCGGCTCGTCGACGCCCAGCTCAGGGCGACCGATCGCCATGGCCTCCACGCCGCCCATTTCCACGCCGTGACCCTCACCCTCGAGCCATGCCACCAGCTGTTTTGAAGCCGTCAGGGCCTCCGCGCGCTCGGCGTGGGCGATGATCAGCACGTCGCTCATGCCGATGCCCCCTCAGAAGAAGCGCCGAGTGCAGTCTCGATTGCCATGTCTATTGCGCTGTCGAGATCGAACGACTCGGACCCCGCACCTACGGGCGGTTGGCATTCGTGATCGGCAGCACGACGGCAGTGCACGAAGAACTCGACATTGCCGGCGGCTCCTCGCAACGGCGATGCGGTGATACCAGCGGGCGCGAGACCATGACGGGACGCGCTCGATGCCACGTCGCCGAGCACCCGCCGCCACACGTCAGGGTCGCGTACTACTCCCTTGCCGCGCGAGGCCTCGCGCCGGCCGGCTTCGAACTGCGGCTTGGCAAGCAGCACGGCTTCCCCGCGTCGCGCCGTGCACGCCGCGAGGTTCGCCATCACCGTGCGCAGCGAGATGAACGACAGATCGGCGGTGGTGATGTCTGCGGGGCCGCCGATGTCGGAGGGTCCAATGAGTCGTATATTGCACCGTTCCCGCACGGTGACGCGGGCGTCGGCCCGGAGGCGAGCATCGAGCTGTCCCCAGCCGACATCGATCGCGACGACTTCCGCAGCACCCCGCTGCAGCAGGCAATCGGTGAAACCGCCCGTCGAAGCGCCGGCATCGACGGCGCGCCGCCCCACCACGGCGACCCCGAATTCGTTCAGCGCAGCATCCAGCTTCTCTCCGCCGCGTGACACGAACCGAGCCGGCTCGCCGCTGAGCTGGACCGGCTCGGCAGCCGACACCATGCGGGACGCCTTCTGCGCGACCGATCCGCCCACGAGAACCCGGCCGTCCGAGATGAGTGCTTGCGCCGCAGCGCGAGATGAGGCCATGCAACGGCGCACGAGCTCATTGTCCAAGCGTCGCCGGGCGGCGTTCATGCAGCCGAAAGTACCAGCGCGCCCACGGCGCACCGCAGTCGTTTACGCGACGAAGGAGGTGTTCTCAGACGTACCAGGTGCCGCGTGAGCGCAGCAGCTGCGCGATGTCAGCGGCGCCCTGCTTCTGTTGAGCCGCCGCCAGCTGCCGGGTGGAGGCCATGGCGTACTCGCTGCGCCGCACGGCGCGGAACACACCGATCGGTGTGGGCTCAAACGGCCCGCGCGCGAGACGCGCCAGCATGAACGCTGTCGAGGGATCGTGCTTCGTCTCGTCATGAGTGAGCAATTCGTCGGTGTCCACGTCGGAGGTGTGCACAACCCGGGCGCAGCCCGACTCGTCGATGACCCCGAACTCGCCGTCGGCTCCGAAGCGAATGGGCTCGCCGTGCGCCAGCGGGATGAGGTTGGCATCGCGGTTCTGCTTCTTGGTGACCCCTTCGAAGGCCCCGTCATTGAAGACGTTGCAGTTCTGGAACACCTCCACGAACGCGGCGCCGTCGTGCTCATGCGCCCGCCGGAAGGTCTCCATCATGTGCTGGCGGTCCATGTCGTGTGTGCGTGCCACGAACGACGCCTCGGCGCCGAGCGCCACAGCAAGCGGGTTGAACGGCGCGTCGAGCGAGCCCATCGGCGAGCTCTTCGTGACCTTGCCGATCTCGCTCGTGGGGCTGAACTGGCCCTTGGTCAGGCCGTAGATCTGGTTGTTGAACAGCAGCACTTTGATCTTGACGTTGCGGCGCAATGCGTGGATCAGGTGATTGCCGCCGATCGACAGCATGTCACCGTCACCGCCGATCACCCAGACGTCGAGATCCGGCCGGGCCATGGCCAAACCGGTGGCGATGGCGGGTGCTCGGCCATGGATGCCGTGCACGCCGTAGGAGTTCATGTAGTAAGGGAACCGGGCAGCGCAGCCGATGCCTGACACGAACACCGTGTTGTGCGGTTCGGTGCCGAGGCTCGGCATCAGCATCCGCATCGCCGTGAGGATGGAGTAGTCGCCGCAGCCCGGGCACCAGCGGACCTCCTGGTCGGAGGCCCAGTCTCCGGGCTGTGTGGTCGGCGTGATCGAGGTGTCGGTCATCGTGCTGTTGGCCTCTGTCTGTACTCGCTGGTCTTGGACTCGTTGTTCATCGTCTCGCCGGCGCCTAGCTGCCTGCCAGCTCCTCCAGGCGCTTGCGAACTGCTGAGGTCACCTCGCCGGTGGTGAACGGCACGCCGTCGATCTTGCCGATGTGCTCGACATCGATCAGATACTTCGCCCGCACCAGATCGCACAGCTGCCCCTTGTTCATCTCGGGACACACCACCGCCCGGTAGCGACGCAGCACGTCGCCGAGATTCGCAGGCAGCGGATTGAGGTGCCGCAGGTGCACATGCGCCACCTCGAAACCGGCCTCGCGCAGCCGTCCTGCAGCCGCGTCGATGGCACCCCATGTGGAGCCCCAGCCCAGCACCACGAGATCGGCGTCTGCATCGCCGGCGACCTCGACATCGGGGACATCGACGCCGTCGATCTTTGCCTGCCGCAGATCGATCATCAGCTGGTGGTTCTCGGGCTCGTATGAGATGTTGCCGGTGCCGTCCTCCTTCTCGATGCCGCCGACCCGGTGCATCAGGCCGGGCGTGCCGGGAATGGCCCACGGGCGAGCCAGCGTGTCGGGATCCCGCAGGTACGGCAGGAAGATGCCGTCGCCGTCCTCGTTGGTGCCGTTGAACTCTGTCGCGAAATCGACGCCGATGTCCGGCAGCTCATCGACTTCAGGCAGCAGCCATGGCTCGGAGCTGTTCGCCAGGTACCCGTCGGACAGCACGATGACTGGCGTCCGGTACTTCAGCGCGATGCGAGATGCCTCGATCGCAATGTCAAAGCAGTCCGCGGGGCTGCGCGGCGCCACGACCGGCAGCGGCGACTCTGAATGTCGCCCGTACATGGCCATCATCAGATCTGCCTGCTCGGGCTTCGTCGGCAAGCCCGTCGATGGGCCGCCGCGCTGGATGTCGAGCACCACCATCGGGAGCTCGAGGCTCACTGCGAGGCTGAGCGTCTCGCCCTTCAGCGCCAGGCCGGGCCCCGATGTGGACGTAAAGGCCAGCGCTCCGCCGAAAGCCGCCCCCACTGCTGACGCAGCAGCAGCGATCTCGTCTTCGGCTTGGAACGTCCGCACGCCGAAGTTCTTCTTGAGCGACATTTCGTGCAGGATGTCCGAGGCCGGCGTGATGGGGTACGAGCCGAGGAATACCGGCAAGCGCGCGAGCTGGCCCGCCACGACGCAGCCCCATGCCAGCGCCGTATTCCCGTTCACGTTGGTGTACTCGCCAGGTGCCAGCGGGGCGGGCTTCACCTCGTAGTGGGCCTCGAAGATCTCGGCTGTCTCGCCGAAGTTGTAGCCGGCCTTGAACGCCGCTGTATTGGCATTGATGACCTGTTCGCGGCCCCGGAACTTGGTATTGATGAACTCGAGCGTCGGCTCGACCGGGCGGGTGTACATCCACGAGACCAGGCCGAGCGCGAAGAAGTTCTTGGAGCGTTCCGCGTCCCGTGGCTTGACGCCGTGCTCGGCCACGGCGTCCCGGGTGATCTGGCTCATCGGCACCGGGTACGAGCGGTAATCGTCCAGCGTGCCGTCATCGAGCGGATTGCTCGAGTAACCGGCCTTCTCCAGGTTGCGGTCGTTGAAGGCATCGGTGTTCAAGATGAGCGCGCCGCCCTGCGCAAGGTTGTGCAGCTGCGCCTTGAGCGCCGCCGGGTTCATCGCCACCAGCACCGTCGGGGCATCGCCCGGGGTGGTGATGTCGAAGTCGGAGATGCGCACCTGGAACGCCGAGACACCGGCGAGCGTCCCTTGCGGGGCACGGATCTCGGCGGGGAATTCCGGCAGCGTGGACAGATCGTTGCCCAGCGCAGCGGAGATGCTCGTGAATTGGTCACCGGTGAGCTGCATGCCATCGCCGGAGTCGCCGGCGAAGCGAATGATGACCTCGTCGATCTCCTGCAGCGGCAGTTCGCGCGATGCGGTGTCGGTCACAGTTCCTCCTGGAGGGAGACGGCCCGCAGTTTCGGAGCCGGGGTTTTGCGGTCGCTCCAGGCGACCACGCTAGCCGCGGCTGGATGGATGCAGCCGGGTCGGATCACGCCTCAGGCGATGGTCACCGCCTGATCCAAATAGACGTCCTGGATGGCGCCCAGCAGTTCGACGCCTTCGGCCATCGGCCGCTGGAACGCCTTGCGCCCGGAGATGAGCCCGATCCCGCCGGCTCGCTTGTTGACCACTGCGGTGGTGACGGCTTCGGCCAAATCGGTGGCTCCAGAACTGGCGCCGCCGGAGTTGATGAGCCCGACGCGTCCCATGAAGCAATTCGCCACCTGCCAGCGGCACAAGTCCACCGGATGGTCCGTCGTCAGCTGGTCATACACCGCAGCGTGCGTCTTGCCGAATCCCGGCACAGAGACGAAGGCGCCGTTGTGCTCAGGCAGCTTCTGCTTGATGATGTCGGCCTCGATCGTCACGCCGATGTGATTGGCTTGTCCGGTGGCATCTGCCGCCACATGGTTGTCGACCCCCTCGACATTGATGCCGGGGTTGCGCAGGTAGCACCACAGCACGGTGAACATGCCGAGGCGGTGCGCTTCCTCGAATGCCGATGCCACTTCAGTGATCTGGCGGCCGCTCTCGGCCGAGCCGAAGTAGATCGTCGCGCCGACGCCGGCAGCTCCGAGCTCATGCGCTCGCTGGACCGAGCCGAACATGATCTGGTCGTACTTGGCCGGGTAGGTCAACAACTCATTGTGGTTGACCTTGACGATGAGCGGGATGCGGTGGGCGTAGCGGCGGGAAACCGCTCCAAGTACGCCGAAGGTCGTGGCCACGGCATTGCAGCCGCCCTCGACTGCCAACTCCACGATGGAGGCCGGATCGAAGTAGATCGGGTTCGGCGCGAACGACGCGGCACCCGAGTGCTCGATTCCTTGGTCCACCGGAAGGATGGAAACGTAACCGGTGCCGCCGAGGCGACCGTGGTCGAACAGCGACTGGAGGCTCCGCATGACCTGCGGGGAACGGTCGGTGCCGGCTACGACATCGGTCACAAATTCGGGCCCGGGCAGGGTGAGCAAGTCGCGCCCGATGCCTTCGCACTTGTGGTCCAGCAGATAAGAGGCCTGCTCGCCCAGCAGGCGCACAATGTCGGTGGTCACGATGTACCGCTTGCCTCGCGTTGTCTGGCGGCACCGGTACTGAGGGCTGGTACTGGGGGCGGCGCACGCCGAATGACGGATTCACTCTATCCGCGCGCTTGTGGCGAAGGGCTGACCATTCGAGCCGGTTTCCGCCGGGCCTTGCGGCGGCTGTCCGCTACGGCCCTGTCCCCTAGTGCCCAGTGTCTGCGGTGCCGAGCGCGGCCAGCCGGTCAGCTACATCCACGAACTCGGGTTCGACGTCGGCAATCCGTGCAAATCCGCGGCGGGCGCGCTGCAGATCCCCGACACGGTCGTAGAGATCCGCGAGCGCGTACCACAACCGGAGGTGATGCTCTTTGGGGCGCTTGGGTCGCAGCGGGCCGGCTTCGAGCAGGCGGATGGCGTCGCGTGGGCGACCCTCGTCGGCCAGCGCCCCGGCGGCCACGATGCGCCCCTCGGTGATCGTCTGGGCGTCAGGATCAGCATGCCTCAACCGGTCCCACACGTCATGCACATCGTTGAGCCGGCCGAGCGCCCGATAGCAGTCCGCCAGCACCGGCAGCTGGTCGATGGCACCGGTCATCGCTTCGTATTGCTCAAGTCGGTGCGATGCCGCAGTCCACCGGCCGAGCCGGTACAGCGTCAGCCCGAAGAGTTCCTGCACCTCGGCGACGGCTGCATAGCGGGATGCGAGAGGCCGCAGGATGACGTGCGCGTCACCGAATCGTTCGGCCAGAAAGTCCTCTCCTGCGTCGCGCAGGCGCCGCGCCAGCCGCTGCTGCTCGTCGGAGGGCATGCCGTGCAGACCGGTCGGATCCAACTGGGGAACGTCCAGCCGTACGCCCGGCCGGCGGCGGCGCTGCGCATCCGGGCGCGCACGCTCCGCGCGCTGAGGCCCCTGTGGCGGCTCCGGTCGCGGACTGCGTCGTTCCGGTGCTTTCGCCGCGTAGGCATCGCCTCGGTCAGCGCCGGGGATCGGCCGGAGCACCGATGCACCCTTGCGAGCAACGCCACCCCAATCAGTCCTGCGAGCCGCCTGCTCTGCAACCTCGTCGACCGGCTTGTCGTTCCGGCGCGGAGGGCCAGAACGGCGCCGAGCGGGGCCCTTGCGAGACGGACCTTTGCGAGGCGGGCGCCGGTTCTGCGTCACTCCTCGAGGCTAGGCCCCCAGACGCGAAGAACCCCCGCCGCAAACACGACGGGGGTTCAGGGTTCCGGCAGCGACCTACTCTCCCAGGGGAATTGCCCCCAAGTACCATCGGCGCTGGCAGGCTTAACTTCCGTGTTCGGAATGGGAACGGGTGTGGCCCTGCCGCCATAACCACCGGAGATCTGTCGGTGCAGACCGGTGAAGACTGCACAGCGATGCACGCACAGCGCTCGGTCGTGCCGTGCGCTGCGTCAAACACAGCGCACTGCCGAGGTGCGCTTCCTCGAGGCTGAGTACCGATACCAAGCCCTCGGCCGATTAGTACCGGTCTGCTGAACGCATTGCTGCGCTTACACATCCGGCCTATCAACGTGGTTATCTGCCACGGGCCTTACCTGGTTGTACCAGTGGGAGATCTCATCTTGGAACAGGCTTCGCGCTTAGATGCTTTCAGCGCTTATCCCTTCCGCAGGTCGCCAACCAGCCGTGCTCCTGGCGGAACAACTGGCACACGAGAGCTGCGTCCATCCGGGTCCTCTCGTACTACGGACAGCTTTCCTCAAATCTCCTACGGCTACAGAGGATAGGGACCGAACTGTCTCACGACGTTCTAAACCCAGCTCGCGTACCGCTTTAATGGGCGAACAGCCCAACCCTTGGGACCTGCTTCAGCCCCAGGATGCGATGAGCCGACATCGAGGTGCCAAACCTTCCCGTCGATATGGACTCTTGGGGAAGATGAGCCTGTTATCCCCGGGGTACCTTTTATCCGTTGAGCGACGGCGCTTCCACACGCAACCGCCGGATCACTATCTCCTACTTTCGTACCTGCTCGACTTGTAAGTCTCACAGTCAAGCTCCCTTGTGCGATTGCACTCAACGACTGATGGCCGACCAGTCTGAGGGAACCTTTGAGCGCCTCCGTTACCATTTAGGAGGCGACCGCCCCAGTCAAACTACCCATCTGGCACTGTCCCTGACCCGGATAACGGGCCGAAGTTAGATTTCCAGCATGAGAAGGGTGGTATTTCAAGGACGACTCCACACTAGCTGGCGCCAATGCTTCCTAGTCTCCCACCTATCCTACACAACTCAGACCAAAAACCAATACCAAACTATAGTAAAGGTCCACGGGGTCTTTCCGTCCTTCTGCAGCTAACGAGCATCTTTACTCGTACTTCAATTTCGCTGGGTCTCTGGTTGAGACAGTGGGGAAGTCGTTGCGCCATTCGTGCAGGTCGGAACTTACCCGACAAGGAATTTCGCTACCTT
>WTFX01000015.1 GCA_011523825.1 Microthrixaceae bacterium | reverse complement strand
CGGCCGGCCCGCCGCCCCGACAAAATCGCTTGCCCAGCCCGCCGGCGCCTGCCTACCTTCGCCGGCGCACCCCGCCCGCGACCCCCGCAGGGCTGCCTGTCACCTTCGCGCTCGTCGGCGCGAAAGCCGACGAACGCGATGTCTGCGCCGCCATGATCGACCGCGCTGGGCTCGACCGGCCCGGCCAGACCATCGAATCGATCAACCGGGCCCCAAAGGCCAGCCCGCCCTCGAACGCCACCGCGGCC
The DNA here is from genome assembly GCA_011523825.1 of Microthrixaceae bacterium. Classification (GTDB taxonomy): domain Bacteria; phylum Actinomycetota; class Acidimicrobiia; order Acidimicrobiales; family Poriferisodalaceae; genus Poriferisodalis. Next base: position 163,193 of record WTFX01000015.1, on the reverse strand, counting down.
GCACCCCCAGCGGCGGGCGCACCGCCTAGTCGCGGAGCAGGTAGCGCTTGACCTTGCCCGTGGCGGTGAGCGGCAGCTCCTCCACCACATCCACCCAGCGGGGGTACTTGTACGCCGCGAGCCGCTCACGCACATACGCCTGCACCCGCTCAGCCAACGTGTCGCGACGCGCGCCCTCGGTGGGAACCACGAACGCGTGCGGCTTGGTCAGTCCTTCAGCGTCCAGGTCGCCGACCACAGCCGCCAGCACCACGTCATCCATTTCGAGAATGCAGCCCTCGACCTCGATCGGCGAGACCCAGATGCCTCCCACCTTCAGCATGTCGTCGGAGCGCCCCATGTAGGTATAGGTGCCGTCGGGGTTGCGCATGTAGGTGTCACCGGTGGCGAGAAAGCGTCCCTGGAGCGCCGCCCGGGTTCGCTCCGTGCGGTTCCAGTAGCCGGTCATCACCGAGCCGCCGGCGACATGCAGCGCCCCCGGCTCGCCGTCGGCCACCTCATTGCCGTGCTCATCGCGCAACGACACCTCGTAGCCGTCGAGCGGCGTGCCGGTCGTGCCGGGCACCGAGGCGCCCCGACGGTTGGAGATGGCGATGTGGGCCAGCTCGGTGGTGCCGATGCCGTCGAGAATCTCCACGCCGAAGCGTTCGGCGAAGCGCCGGTGAATCTCCGGGGGCAGCGGCTCGCCGCCGGAGATGCCTTGCCGCACGGACGAGAACGTGTCCTCCGGAAGGTCCGCGGCCAGCAGCTGCGCGTAGTTGGTGGGCACGCTGAAGAACAGCGTGGGCCGGTGGCTGCGAACGTGGTCGGCGACCGCAGCCGGCTCGGGCCGGTCGGGGTTCAGTACCGCTCTTGCACCCGTGCCCGAAGAGAAATAGCCAGAGTTGCCCAGCCCGTAGGCGAAGAACAGCTTGGGCACCGAATAGACGACATCGTCAGGTCCCATATCCAACACGGCACGGGCGTAGCTGTCGGTGCAGACCGACATGTCGATATGGCGGTGCATCGCGCCCTTGGGCTGCCCGGTGGTGCCTGAGGTGTAGAGCCAGAAAGCAACGTCGTCGTCGGTGGCCGGAAAGGGTTCGGGGGCTGCACTGGGATCGCCCAGCAGTCCCGTGTCGGTGTCGTCGATCGTCCAGCGCAGGAACGGCTGCCCGTCGGCTGCGGGCAACACCTCGGGAGCGAACGGCGGCGAATACACCAGCCCGACGGCGCGGCTGTCGGCAAGCAGGAACGCGTAGTCGTGCTCGCGCACCATCGTCGAGACCGGCACGGGCACCGCGCCGATCCACATCGCTCCCCAGAACCACCACAAGAACGCTGGAGTATCGGCCGCGCACATCATCACCCGCTGCTCAGGCTGCACGCCGCGCTCAGCCAGCGCTGCGGCTGCAGCTTTGGTTCCCGCAACCATCTCGGCCCTGCCCGTGTGCCGCCCGCTTGCGGCGTCGATGACCGCGGTGGCATCCGGGTCAGCCTCTGCCGGTTCGATGACGAATCGATGCACGGCGTTCGCGCTCACGCTGCCCTCCCCGTCCGACCGCCGCCTCTTGGGACACGCGGGTGTCGAAGCGAACACTAACGATGCACACTCATCGTGTGAGCACGGCACAGACCCAACCGGCAGGCGCCGGGGTGTATCTCGACTTCTTCGGCGACCTTCGGCCGTGGCGGCACTGGACGCTGCACGTCGACGGCGCCGTCGCCACGCTGTCGATGCAGGTGCAGCCCGACGGCGGCATCTTCGACGGCGCCGAGCTGAAGCTCAACAGCTACGACATGAGCGTCGAGCTCGAGTTTGCCGACGCCGTCCGCCGCATCCGCTTCGAGCACCCCGAGGTGGGCTGCGTGGTGATCGGCAGCGGTTATGAGAACGTGTTCTGCGCGGGAGCCAATATCCGGGCACTGGCCGCGGCCACGCATGCTCACAAGGTGAATCTGTGCAAGTTCACCAACGAAACCCGGCTCGAGCTCGAGGAAGCCTCCCGCAACAGCGGCATCCGATTCCTCGCCGCGGTGGGCGGTGCGTGCTCGGGGGGCGGGTACGAGCTGGCCCTGGCGGCCGATCACATCCTGCTGGTGGACGACCGGAACACGGCCGTATCGCTGCCCGAGGTGCCGTTGCTGGGCGTTCTGCCGGGAACCGGCGGGTTGACCAGGCTGACCGACAAGCGCCATGTCCGCCGCGACCGCGCCGACGTATTCGCCACCCGAGCCGAGGGTCTGCGCGGAGAGATGGCGCTGGAATGGGGCCTGGTGGACGAGCTCGCACCGCGTACCGCCTTCGCCGACGCGGTCGGCACCCGGGCGGCCGCGCTCGCGGAACAGAGCCGAGCACGGGGGCGTTTCGCAGGCGGCGCGCCGGTCGAGCTGGAGCCGTTGGGAATGACCCCCACGCCTGACGGCAGCGTGGTCGGCGAGTTCGTTGCCTTGGCGCCGGACCGTGATCGGGCCTGCGCCGAGGTGCTGATCAGCGCCAGCCCCGATCCGCGCTGGCCGCTGCGCGCGGCGCGAGAGCTCGATGCACTGCTGTGTCACCTGCGCTTCAACGAGCCCGAGCTGGGCACGGTCGTGCTGCTGGCAGAGGGCAGCCATGCAGATGTGACCGTCCATGACCGGGCGCTGTGCGAACCTGCCAGCCATGCCGAGCTGGAAACGGCGCTGCTGTGGTGCCGCACCCTGTCCCGGCTTGATCTCACAGCACGCACGCTCATTGCGGCCGTCGAGCCCGGCTCGTGCTTTGCCGGCGTGCTCGCCGAGGTGGCGCTGGCGGCCGACCGCACCTACATCCTCGACGGCGAGTTCGTGGACGACCGTCCCGACGACGCGGTGGGCATGGCCGTGCGAGCCCTGCGGGGACCCCAAGCGGCAGAGGCGGGCCCGCCGGCGCTGGCGATGACCCAGATCAGCATGGGCTCGATGCCCATGGCGAACGGTCTCACCCGGTTGCAGTCTCGGCTCTGGGGGGACGACGACACCATCGCCGCAGCCAGCGGCACGGTCGGCTCTGCGCTTGACGCTCAGGCTGCGGCCGAGGCCGGGCTGGTGACCGCAGCCCCGGATGATCTCGACTGGGATGACGATCTGCGCCTCGCAATCGAGGAGCGTGCCGCCTTCTCGCCCGACGCGCTCACCGCCATGGAGGCGAACCATCGCTTCTGCGGCCCTGAGACGATGGCCACGAAGATCTTCGGCCGGTTGTCGGCCTGGCAGAACTGGATCTTCATCCGCCCGAATGCGACAGGGCCCGAAGGCGCGCTGACCCGCTACGGCACGGGGACTCGCCCGAGTTACGCAGCAACCCGTGTGTAAGGTCAGCCGTCTCGGCGACGAGGGGCAACGCCCGTGAGCAAGATTGACTACAGCGAGCGCATTCCCAACAACGTCGGGCTCTCCGAGGACCGCCGGCTGCAGCGGGCGCTCGAGGGCTGGCAGCCGAAGTTCGCGCGCTGGTGGGACGAGCTGGGCCCCGCCGGCTTCTCGGGAAACGACGTCTACCTGCGCACCGCCACCGACACCAGCGCTGAGGGCTGGGCCCACTTCGACTACGTCAAGATGCCCGACTACCGCTGGGGCATCTTCCTCTCCGCTCCTAAGCCCGACCGCCGCATCGGCTTCGGTGAATCAGCGGGCGAGCCCGTGTGGCAGGAGGTGCCGGGCGAGTTCCGCAGCGACCTGCGCCGCTTGATCGTGGTGCAGGGCGACACCGAGCCAGCGTCGGTGGAGCAACAACGCCACCTCGGCCACACAGCACCGTCGCTGTACGACCTGCGCAACCTCTTCCAGATCAATGTCGAGGAAGGCCGTCACCTGTGGGCCATGGTCTACCTGCTCCACGCGCACTTCGGCCGCGACGGCCGTGAGGAAGCCGAGGCCCTGCTCGAACGGCACTCGGGCGACCCCGACAATCCCCGCATCCTGAACGCCTTCAACGAGAAGACCTCCGACTGGCTCTCGTTCCTGGCGTTCACCTACTTCACTGACCGTGACGGCAAGTACCAGCTCGGTGCGCTGGCCGAGTCGGCGTTCGATCCACTCAGCCGCACCTGTGAGTTCATGCTGCGCGAGGAAGCGCACCACATGTTCGTGGGTGCCACCGGCATGGGGCGGGTTGCCCAGCGCACCTGCGAGGTGATGGTGGAGCACGACACCGACGATGTCCGTCCCTTCGGCGTCGTCGACCTGCCGACGCTGCAGAAGTACATCAACTTCCACTACGCGGTCTCGCTCGACCTGTTCGGCGCGGAAGCGTCGACGAATGGCGCGAACTTCTACACCGCCGGCCTCAAGGGCCGTTTTGATGAGACTGGGTACGACGACGATCACGTGCTCACCTCGACGACGTTCGCCTGCACCGAGGTTGTCGACGGCGCCCTGGCAACCGTGGAGCGGCCCTCGCTGCAGGTGGTGAACCTGCAGCTGCGCGACTCGTATTCCGACGACTGCGAGAAAGGCCTGCGGCGCTGGAACCGCCTGATCGCCGAAGCGGGCATCGACTTCGAGCTGACGCTGCCGCATCCGGGCTTCAACCGTGCCGTGGGCGTGTTCGCCCCGCACGACATCACGCCCGACGGCAGGGTTGTCAGCAGGGCCGAATGGGAGGCGTCGTGCGGCGACTGGCTGCCCACCGACGACGATCGCGACTACGTCAATTCGCTCATGTCGCCGGTGTACGAGCCGGGACGCATGGCCGGCTGGATCGCTCCCCCGGCCCGCGGCATTAACACCAGGCCGGTCGAATACGACTACGTGCGCCTGTAGTCGCCATGGGCGCTGCATCCGGCGACATCGACCCAGGCGCCATCCTCCCGGGCGCAATGGACCCCGCCGAGACAGTCACGCTGCGCGGCCGCCTGCAGGTCGACACGGTCGGCATCGCCTACCGCCGGTGCTCTCCCCGAGACGCCGGCGGCGCCAACCTTCCCGTGATCGTGATGCTGCACGAGGGTCTCGGCAGCATCACCCAGTGGCGGGACCTGCCTGATGTGCTCGCGCGCCGTTGCCGGCTCGAGGTCATCGCCTATGACCGCGGCGGCTACGGCCGCTCCGACCCTGAGTCCGAGGTCTACGGCGACGGATTCATGGAACGCGAGGCCACCGAGGTGCTGCCCGCGGTACTCGACCAACTCGGCATCCGCCGCCCCATCCTCATCGGACACAGCGACGGGGCATCCATCTCCCTGATCGCAGCGGGGCTTGGGTCGGTGATGCCGCTCGGTGTGGCCGTGATTGCGCCGCACTCGTTCATCGAGGACATCTGCATCGACGGCATACGCAGCATCGACAACCAGCGCGAGCAGGTGATCTCGGGGCTGGCCCGCCACCACGACAACCCTCGCCTTGCGTTCGAGCGGTGGCGAGACGTCTGGCTGACCCCGCGATTTCGCCACTGGGACATACGACCGCTGCTCGAACGCATCGATTGTCCGGTCCTGGTGCTGCAGGGCGAGGGCGACCAGTACGGCACCGAAGCGCAGGTCTCGACGATCGTGCAGTCAGCGCCGAACGCGACCGGCCACTTGCTCGCCGACTGCGGCCATGTCGCTCACCGCGACCAGCCCGAGCGCATCGCCGACTATCTGGCCGACTTCGTCTCGGAGTGTGCGGCTGCCGGATCCTGACCGAGCACCGTCGCCAATGCGTCTGACGCGATCACGTCGGGTGCCTCGAACGGCCCGAAGTGCCCCAGGCCGTGGTAGGTGATGAGTCGCGAGTTGCCCAATGCCTCATGCGCAGGCACACCGATGTCCTCAAAGGTCATCTCGAGCCCTTTGCCAATGACCACCGGCGTCTGGCTGCCCTGCAGGCGTGCTGTCGTGGAGACCCACTCACCGTCGTAGGTTGCCGCCTCGTCTGCGGCACGGCAGCGCAGCCGCACGGAGCCGTCGGGCAGATCCTCGAACCCGTGGGCGACGTAGCTCGCCAGCGCGTCGGCCCGCACGCCGCTGAACGGCGGCCGCGATGCGAAGCGCTCGAAAGCCTCGCCACGTGAGGCGAACTCCTCCCGGCGCTTCGTGGTGAGGGCGATCAACGGGTTCTCGCCCGGGCCGAATTGATCTTCGATGCGCCATACGACCGGCTCGTAGCCGTACATGCGCCGGATGGTGCCGGGCCGCTGCGCATCGGCCAGCAGCAGCGTCGCAGCGCCGATGGAGTGCCCGACGCAGTCCAGCTCGCCGTGGGCGATGGCCAGATGGTCGATGATGCCCAGCAGATCATTGGCCAGCGTCGTCCACAGGAAGTCCCGATCGGCGGGCGGCGGACTCCAGCCGTGGGCGCGGAGGTCAGGCGCCCAGACGGTGAAGCGCTCCGTCAGGCGATCGGTGAATGGTCCATAAGTGCGGCCGTTGAAGCCGGTGGCATGCACGAACAGCAGCGGTGACCCGTCGCCGCCCAGTCGATGCAGCGCAAGCTCCACGCCATCGGCCACTTCGACCATCTCCGGCGCCGGCGCGCCGCCGTCGGGACCACTCATATCTGAGCAGCGCATGTGCTAGCCATGCGCGCATGAGTACTACACGGGGAACCGAAGGCGCTGAGGCACCTCCCGATCTGGAGTTCTTCTGGGATCCAGTGTGCCCCTTTGCATGGATCACGTCGCGCTGGGTCGAAAAGGTGGTTGCCCAGACGGGCTACTCGGTGGACTGGCGTTTCATCTCGCTGCGCATCCTGAATAAGCACCGCGACTATGCCACTGACTTTCCGGCCGGGTACGAGCAAGGCCATACCGCAGGGCTGCGGATGCTCCGGGTGGCCGCCAAAGTGCGCGCCGAGCTGGGCCGCGAGGTCATGGGCCCGCTGTACGACGCCATGGGCCAGCACTACTGGGAGATGCCCAAGGGCTCGGGCCTGCGGGACCGCATCGGCACCGCCGAGCACACCGCTGAGGCGTTGGCCACGGCCGGTCTGCCGACGGATTTCGCCGCGACGGTCGACGACGAGGCGTGGGACGCCGAGATCGAAGCCGAAACGGAGCTGGCGCTGAGCCGCACTGGTCGCGACGTCGGCACACCGATCATCACGTTCGAACCGCCCGACGGCCTGTCGTTCTTCGGCCCGGTGATCTCGCGGGTCCCCTCCGACGAGCAGGCCGTACCACTGTGGAACGCCGTCATCGAGCTGGCGCGCTTCCCGGGCTTTGCCGAGCTGAAGCGTTCGCTGCGCGAAGCCCCGCAGCTGAATGTGCTGGGCACGATCACGGACGCGCCTGAGATGGAGGACTGGGAGGCAGGCTCCCGCAAGGCGCATAAGCCAAGCTGACGCGATCAGCGAATGGCGTGCGGTCGCAGCAGCCGCACCGCTCGGCTCAGGAGTCGAGGCGGTAGGCCTCGGCGTGAGGCTTCAGCGGGCGCGCCAGCCAGGTCGGACGGCGCAGCCCCCCGGGACCGGGAGCCGGTCGCGTCATCGCCAGCCAGTCCTCATAAGCAGCCCGGGCGCGCTCGGTGTCGACCACGACATCGCCGTAACGGTCGTCAGGCTCGGCCGGTCCCACGCGCACCCGCTGGTGCCAGCACTGCATGCCGGAGATCGGATCAGGCTGCACCGAGAACGTGAGGTTCTGGTGGACGCCGGTGTCATTCCACCAGACCCGCTCAGAGTCGGGGTCGTCGGAGGCGAACGGCGCCATCGACCCAGTGCGCCGGAGCTGCCAGACCGTGCCCTCCCGCTGGATCTCTGCTGGACCTCCGGCCCAAGACCTTGGTCGCTCGCCCTGCGCGTCCCGCTCACGGGCCCCTAGAGCCCGGGGCTCCGCCTCTGGCGCGGGGTCGAGGCGCCAGCGACCCATGTGGTGCGAGGCCGCCACCACGCCGGGGCGGATGCCTTCGGTGCGCCAGGCCGAGATGACGAAGTGGCCGATGCGGGTGCTGATCCGCACGAGGCCGCCTACCTCGATACCGAGCGCTTCGGCGTCTCGTGGGTGGATCCACAGGGGATGGCGGTGGCTGATCTCCGCCAGCCACTTGGCATTCGCCGACCTGGTGTGGATGAGCGTCGGGATGCGGAACGTCGGCACCAGGATGCGCTCGTTGCCGGCCAGATCCAGCCCCTGCCAGTGAACGTGGCTGGGAATCCAGCCGGGTGTCGCATGCTCGGGCCAGCCCCACTCGGCCAGCGTTGTCGAGTACAGCTCCAGTTTGCGCGAGGGCGTCGGGAATCCGTGACGGGCCGCTCCTGCCACCTGTACCGCCACAGAGCCGTCACCGAGCGGCGGCAGCGACGCGGCGGCGCCGCGGACGGTGTCGCGCAGCGGCCGGTACACGGCGTCGTCGCCCAGGACGGTGCCGGCCAGCTGCGCGGGCTGAACGACCCGCTCGTGGTGGCCGTAGGGATCGCCGCGCACGGCGTATGCGCCTCGGTCACGCATGAACTCGAGCGGCGTCTGCCCCGCGGCTGCGGCGTCCTCGGCGAGGCCGGGCACTTCGTCGGCGAATATCGCCTCGTAGTACTCGTCGATGCTGATTGGCTCACCGGGTCGGGATGGGCTCTCGAACCACTGGCGAATGCCGAGCGAGCCATCGGGGTCGATCCGCCACGACAGGTCGATCCAGAACTCGTTCTCTTCCCAGACCTCGCCGGGATTGAATTCGTGGGTCCTGCTCTCGGGGCTGAGCTCGGCGCCCCGCAATTCGGCATACCTGCGCATCACCGGTTGGCGGAAGCCCAGCCATTGGCCTGCGTGTGTCTCGAACGACGCCAGGTCATGACGTTCCGAGCCGACGCCCATCGGCAGCACGAAGTCGGCAAACCACGCTGTCTCCGACCACGTCGGCGTGAGCGCAACGTGACAGCCCACCCGCTCGGGATCGCTCAGCGCCTCCAGCCAGCTGAAGCCGTCGGGGTTCGTCCACACCGGGTTGTAGACGCGGGTGAAGTATGTGTCGAGCTTGCCCCTCCCCTCGCGCAGGAAATGCGGCAGCAGGATCGACATCTCGTGGTGGCTGAGCGGGTACTCACGCGGCCACGACAGCTCGTTCCAGTGCTCCACTGGCGGCGGCCGCAGCGGCGGCGCCGGCTTCATCTTGTGCCAGCCCGCCCCCGTGGTGCCTCCCACCGTGCCGACCGACCCGGTGAGCACGTTGAGCAGGAACAGGCACCGCGCGGTCTGCCAGCCGCCGAGATTGCCCGCACCGGCCGCGCGCCAGTTGTGGGAAGCGAAGCGCCCCAGCGCCCCGCCGATCGCGTGCGCGATCTCACGCAGATCATCCGCATCCACCCCGCACATCTCTGCGGCCCGCTCAGGCGTGTACTCCGCGTAGGCGTCGCGCAACGCCACCTCCACCGACTCGAACGTCGGCGGCAGATCGGGCCGCGTCTCGGCCAGGTAGGTCTGCCAGTTCGTCCAGCGGTGCACGAAGGCTCGGTCCCAGGTGCCTGCCTCGAGCAACAGATGGGCGAGGCTCAGCAGCAGGACCGGTTCAGTGCCGGGCCACGCCGGCAGCCAGTGGTCGGCCTTGGCCCCCGTGTTCGACAGCCGCGGATCGACGCAGATCACCGTTGCCCCCCGCTGCTGGGCCTCGATGATGCGCTGGGCGTGCGGGTTGAAGTAGTGCCCAGCCTCGAGGTGGCTCGAGATCAGGAAGATGACCTCGGCATTGGCGAAGTCTGACGAGGGCCGGTCGTGGCCCATCCACGTCGCGTAGCCGACGCGGGCGCTGGAGGAGCAGACGTTGGTGTGGCTGTTGTGCCCGTCGACGCCCCACGCCGTGAGCACACGTTCGGTGTAGCCGTCTTCGCCCGGCCGGCCGACGTGGTACATGATCTCGTCGCGGCGGCCCTCGACAATGGCGGTCCTGATGCGGTCGGCGATCTCGGTCAGCGCTTCGTCCCAGCTGACGCGTTCCCATCCGCCGCTGCCGCGCTCGCCCGTCCGACGCAGCGGGTACAGGATGCGCTCGGTGTCGTGAACCTGGTTGATCGTGGCCGGACCCTTGGCGCAGTTGCGACCCCGGGATGCGGGGTGCTCGGGATTGCCTTCGAAGCGAACGACCTCATCGGTGTCGCGGTCGATATAGGCGACGAGGCCGCACGCCGCCTCGCAGTTGAAGCAGGTGGTCGGCACCAGCGTGTAGTTGCGCTCGACACGCTCGGGCCACGCCGCGGCGTCAAGCTCAGACCAGTCATGCCATTGGTCGTGCGGAGCCGCCGAGCCGAGACGTATCGCTGGACTGGCTGCTGGGCTTGGCGGGGAGCCTTGCTCGCTCATGCGGTGCTCGTTCATGAGAGGGGAACCGCCTGCGCTGCACGCAGGAACTCCCGGTCGTGCCGCCACAGCCCCGCCAGGATCACTGCGGCCACTACTGGGGCCCACATGAACGCAACCGGGTTGACCCGCAGCGCGAGGAAGGCCGCCCACGTCACGCCTCCGGCCAGCAGCGCCTCGCCCACCAGCCTGCCGATGAGCGCCAGCGCTGGCCGGTCGGCCCACAGCACCCGGCCGCGGCACTGGCGCAGCAGCAGCGCTGTGTACGCAGCGGTCAGCAATGAGAACACCGCCGTCGGGCCGATCAGCGCGACAAACCAGGCTGCGCCGCCCCACAGGCCCGCTATGCCCCACAGCGTCACCAGCGCAGCGTCGATCATGATCACCCATGCACCTGCGGTGATCCAGCTGCGAAGCCGACCCTTGGCGAACAGGTACCAGAAGCGCTCCGGCCGCTTCAGGTCGGCAATCAGCAGCACGCCCGTCACTGCCAGCGCCACCAAGGCGATCACGGCAGGGCCTGTGGCAACGGCGGCACGGTCGTCCCAGCCCGCCAGCGCTGCGGCAGCAGCCCACAGCATCACCCCGGCTGCCACCCCTTTCGTCACCATGTAGCCGGCCACCTTGGCGCCCCACGGCTCGTCATGGGACACCGTGTAGGCCGTGCGTGCGGTTGACGCTGCCTGCGAAACAGCCGGCGCGGTCGGCCAAGAGGCGCTGCCGGTCCAGTCGGCCCAGATCAACCCATCGTCAGCAACCGGGCGGGCCAGCGGATCCAGCGCCTCAGGCACGGTGCCCGCGTAGTGCACCTTCGGCAGGGTGCGGCGCTCGGGCGCCCGCACCGGCAGATCCTCGGAGCGGATGCGGTCGGCCACCGGATCCGCCGGATTGTCGTGATCGACCACGGTGATGGCCCGAGTCGGGCAGACCGATACGCACGAGGGCTCGAGACCGACTTCGAGCCGGTGCTGGCAGAAATTGCACTTGTGCGCAGTGCCGGTTGTCGGCGATATGTACAGCGCGTCGTACGGGCACGCGTTCATGCAGCCCTTGCAGCCGATGCAGCGGGAGTCGTCGAAGTCCACCACGCCGTTGGACGCCCGGAAGAGCGCACCGGTCGGACAGATCGAGATGCAGGGCGCATCGTCGCAGTGGTTGCAGCGCATCACCGCGAAGTGCCGCTGCGTCTGCGGAAACTCCCCCGTCTCGACGTAGTTGACCCACGTCCGGTTGACACCGAGCGGCACGTCGTGCTCGCTCTTGCAGGCCACCGTGCACGCGTGGCAACCGATGCACGCGCCGCTGTCCAACAGGAACCCCAAGCGCGTCACGGCCAACAGGATCGCACACCTCTGGCTGTTTCCTGTTCTTTCGCGACAGCAAGCAGTCTTCGCTCGTCCCTTCCAGATGCGCGCGGATTACCGACCACCGCTCGCGGCGCGCCTAACGTGGCACGGGATTGGTCAGGGGGACACATGAGCGACGACGCAGCCGACGGCCCGGCCAACGGCGCTGCCGAGGGCGACGAGATCATCCGACTCAGCGAGGTCTACAAGATCTTCGGGCCGCAGCCGCGTGGCCGGGCATTTGAATTGGCTCGCTCCGGCGTGCCCAAGAACGACGTACAACGGCTCTCGGGCCACGTCGTCGGGCTCACCGATGTCAACTTCTCCGTAAACCGGGGCGAGATCTTCGTGGTGATGGGCCTGTCCGGTTCCGGCAAGTCGACTGCCATCCGGATGGTCAACAAGCTGCACGATGTCACGCACGGCGAAGTGCTGGTGGACGGCGTCGACGTGCAGAAGCTCGACGGCACCGACTTGCAGGAATTCCGCCGCGAGAAGATGGGCATGGTCTTCCAGCACTTCGCCCTCTTCCCGCACCGCAAGGTGCTCGACAACGTCGGCTACGGGCTCAAGGTGCAAAAGGTCGACCGCTCCGAGCGAAACGAAGCCGCGATGCGGGCGCTGTCGCTGGTGGGCCTCGCCTCGTTCGCCGAACACCGGCCTGCCCAACTCTCCGGCGGCATGCAGCAGCGAGTCGGCTTGGCGCGAGCACTGGCCTCGGATCCGGACATCCTGCTGATGGACGAGGCATTCAGCGCTCTCGATCCGCTCATCCGGCGTCAGATGCAAGACGAGATGATGGAGATCCAAGCCGAAGTCCACAAGACGATCCTGTTCATCACACACGACCTCAACGAGGCGCTGCGCATCGGCGACCGGGTCTGCATCATGAAGGACGGTGCCGTCGTTCAGATCGGCACGCCTGAGGAAATACTGACCGAACCGGCTACCGGCTACGTGGCCGAATTCGTCCAAGACGTCGATCAGGGACGGGTGATCAAGGCGCACGAGGTCATGAGCGAGCCCCGGCCGATTCCTGCCGACATGTCGCTCAGCGATGCACTCACTCTCTGCCAGGACATTGCTGGCCGATTCTGCTGCGATTCGTCAGGCAGACCGGTTTCGCTGCTGACCGCTGCCGATGGCTTGCGAGCTCGAAGCATGGGCAGCAATGACCTCGGGAAGGCGCTCAGAACCGACTTCGACAAGTGCGGACCTGACGCCACGCTCAACGAGCTGTATGCGGCAGCGGGGCGCGGGCTGTCCATCGCAGTCGTCGACGATGACGGCAAGCTCATCGGCAACGTCGATCCTCGTTTGATCATGGAGGAGATGGGCCGCGTCGAAGGGCTCATAGAAGGCTTCGAGCGGGAGGTGTTCATGTGAGCGCCGCCGTGCTCCTCGCCCAGGCCGACGGCGAAGCAGCAGACGATTCCGGCCATTTCTTCGACGAATTCGTGGACACGATTACGGCGCCCGAAGCCGGCGACCGCGTTGTCGACTGGGTGACCACCGGCATCGAGTGGGCGCTCCTGCTGGCGATCTTCATCGTGCCGGCGCTCCTGCTGTTCGGGGGCGCTATCGGCCGCCGCTACGGACTGGCGGCCGGCGGCCTCGTCGGCCTCGTCGTCATGTGGTGGTACCGCGTCAGACCCGAGGAGGAGGTGGCATCGGGCAGTCGCCTCTTCTCCACACCAGACGGTGTCGTCGAATGCCGGGATGCCATCGTCGACGCAGAGGGCGATCTCGTCGAGTGCTCATCGGGTGTCGTCGCCCAAGTCCGGCAGAACACCGTGCTCGACAACTGGCAGATACCGGTGGGCGACTGGGTCGAGCAGGTGGTCTTCTGGGTGGACAACAACATGAAGGCCACCTTGGAGATCATCGAATGGCCGTTTCGAAGCCTGCTGAGAGTCATCGTCGACGAATGGCTGCTGCAGATGTCGTGGCTGACGGTGTGCATCGCCGTCTTCCTGCTCGGCTGGCTCTTCCGCAACTTCCAGGTGGGGTTCTTGGCATTTGTCGGGCTGCTCATCTGCGGATTGCTGGGTGAGGCCTACTGGCGTGAGACGGCGCTGACGATCGGCTTCATCGGCGTGGCCGTCATCCTCTGCGTCTCGATCGGCATACCGATCGGTGTCTTGTGCGGCCGCGTCGACGGTGCGTGGAAAGTGGTGCGGCCGGTGCTTGACGCCATGCAGGTCGTCCACTCGTTCGTGTACATGCTGCCGTTCATCTTCTTCTTCGGGGTCGGCGTCGTCTCGGCGACGATGGTGACCATGACGTTCGCGCTGCCGCCCCTGATCCGTCTGACGAATCTCGGCATCCGGCAGGTACCAGAAGATGTTGTGGAAGCGTCGCGTGCTTACGGCGCGCCGGAGTGGCGTGTGTTGACCGACGTGCAGCTGCCCTTGGCTCGGCCGGCGATCATGACCGGTCTCAACCAGACACTGCTGCTGGCCATCTCGATGCTGGGCATCGCTGCGATCATGGGAGCTGGCGGCCTCGGCCGGCTGCTCTTCCAGGCCATTTCCAATCTGGACATCGCGCAAGCCGGTTCCGGCGGTCTGGCGTTCTTCCTGGTGGCAGTCGTGCTCGACCGCCTGAGCCAGCCCGAGGCCGGGGATTCGGGCAACCTCATTACCCGGATTGCGCAAGCGTGGCGGAACCGCCGCACACCGGAGAAGCTGCTCGTGGAGCGCGAGGAGGCCGAAGCGTCGGGATCCGCCCAGGATGCCGAACCCGACACACCAGATGAGGTATTCGTGCCGGCGGGCAGTCGCGAGCGAGGCGCTGTCATCGTGACCGCAGTCGGCGCTGCCGTTGCCCTCGTCGCGCTGCTGCTGCCGTGGAACTCCGATGCGGGCTTGGTATCGGCCTACGCGCGCACCACCGATGTTGACCTCCGCACAGAGCAGTGCGCTGGCAACTGGGTGGAGGCACGATCCCTCGACCCGCTGGCGGCCGATGGAACGGAGTTGATCTGCGACAGCGGCGCCACGACATTCGTTTCGAACAGCTTCAACGGCGTTTCAGCATCCGGCGGTTCGTGGTTCGGCATCTTTCTCGCCATCCTCAGCGCAGCAGCGCTCTTCGCCGCCCTCAACACGCTGCTGCGGCCCGGCCAGGGCTCGCGCTGGCTGTCAGCTCACGGTGCCGTCGTCTTCTCGCTGGCGTCTCTGATTCCCGCTGTCGCGTACCTGTTCGCCCGACCACCCGACAACGTCGCGGAACTGGGCATCTACAGCACAGGCGCAGGCGTGTATGTCGCGGTCATCGGATCGCTCATCGCTGCGGTCGGTGCGTGCGTGTGGGTGTGGTCGGCGCCAATGACTGCTCGTAGGCCACTGTCGGCAAACGTGGGCTGGGGTCGCCTGCTGGGTGGGGCATTTGCCGTCCTGCTGCTGGTGATGGGCGGCTACGCAGGATGGAGTTTCGACACCCGCGCCGAGTCGGTCATTGACGACGAACTGCGAGCCGAGCTTGATCAAATAGCTGCCGAGGGCGCCGCCGCGGCGGAGGCAGCGCGGGTCGCAGCGATCGCTTCGGACGAAGCCGAGGCCGCCGGCGACCTGGACCTCGCACAAGAGCTGCGAAGCGAGGAACGCAGGCAGCTCGCACTCGAGGGCGTGAGGGCTGCCGATATCGCGGCGAAGATCGAACAGGCCCAACGACAGGGTGACATCATTCACGACGGCTTCGAGTCCGAAGGCGCTGGCTTGGGAATCTGGACTCTGATCGCGGGTATTGCGGCCCTTGTGCTGAGCATCCCGGCTATCGGCCTGCTCGGCATAGACGAAACACTCCGCTACCGGTGGAGCACCGTGGTCGCCGGACTCGGTCTCGGCGTCGCGGTAGTGCCTCTCGCGTGGATCATCACGATTGTGCGTGTCGCGGACACCAACTTTGTCTCTGGCGTCGGCGCGATGTTCGTGCTCACTGCCGGGGTGACGGTGTTCGCCACAGCCCGCGGCACGCTGTCAGAGTTCGAGCGCAACAAGATCTACGGCGATATTCCCGTCAACACGGGCTAGCCGGCCCGCAGGAGCGCTCAACGCGCTCCGAACATGTATGCGCGGTCTAGGGTGTTAGGCGCGCACATGACCCGACTACGCTGCTGCGCAAGGAGCCCTCGTCGAGCCGGGCGAACGGCGCCGCATATGCGTGGTCGCAACACAGTGCGCCGCGTGACGCAATCTGTCGCAGATCAGGGAGGATCTCCGCAATGAAATCGAAACGATGGACCAAGCTGCTGTTGCTACTAGCAGCATTCGCACTGTTCGCTGCTGCGTGCGGCGACGATGGCGACGGTGACGCCACCGAGACCGCCGAAACAGAGGCTCCCGCCGCTACGACCGAAGCCATGGTCGAAGAAGAGCCGATGGAAGAGGAGATGTCGATGACGCCCGGTGAGGGTGTCGCCGTCACGATGGGTCAGGCCAATTGGAGCACCGGCTACTTCCAAGCTCAGCTCTATCGCCAGCTCCTGGAGGAGCTCGGATACGAAGTGAGCGACCCGGCTGAACTCGAGCTCGGGCCGAACAATGCCTATATCGCCATGGCCGAGGGCCAAATGGACTTCTGGGCCAACAGCTGGTATCCGGGGCACCTGGCGTGGCTGGCAGGCGAGTTGCCTGACGGCTCGCTCGTCGGAGACCACCTGACGGTGGTCGGCGAGGAAATGATCGCCGGCGGCCTGCAGGGCTTCCTGGTGACCAAGTCGTTCGCAGACGAGTACGGCGTCTACACCATGGATGCGCTGAACAGCAACGCCGACGCGTTGGCTGCCTTTGACGAGACCGACCCGGTTCCGGGGAACGGCATCGCCGATATCTTCGGCTGCCCGGAGTCGTGGACCTGCGACAACATCATCACCAACCAGATCCTGTTCTCAGGCTGGGACAACATCAACCAGGTGATCGCCGGCTACGACGCCATGTTCGCTCAGGCGGTGGACTCCGCCAACGAGGGCGTCCCGATGGTTGCCTACACCTGGACACCTTCGGCGTACATCACGCAGCTGCGTCCGGGCGACAACGTGTACTGGATGGGTGTCGACGACATTCTCGACGACTCCAACCCGTCTGGCACCGAGGGCGGCGAGGAGCACTCGCAGCGTGGCGAGGACGGCTCCGGCGGCTACGCAGCCATCGGTCCGGACCAGTGCCCGTCAGCGGCCGACAATGCTGACGGGCTGTGCCCGATCGGCTGGATTGCAGCTGACATCCTGGTCACCGCCAACAACGACTTCCTCGCTGCCAACCCGGCGGCAGCGGCACTGCTCGAAGCGGTGAAGCTGTCGGTGATCGAGGTGTCGCTGGCCAACGTGGAGCAGGGCGAAGGCGCTGCCCCGGGTGATCTGGCTACTGACTGGATCGCCAACAACCGGGCCACGGTTGACGACTGGCTCGACGCAGCACGCGCCGCTGCGTAGACAACCGAACGCAGCCGCAGCCCGCCAGGGCTGACGGCGCAGGCGCACAACGGAGGGCGCCGGACTGCGGTCCGGCGCCCTTCGCGCGTTCGGAACGCTGGTCAGTCCTCGAGCTCGGGCAGTGCTGGCGGGGCGGCCGACGCCGTCACACGGGCCAGCCCGCCATCCACCACCAGCGTCTCGCCGGTGACGTAGCGCGACGCATCCGACGCAAAGAACAGCACGACATCGGCGATGTCGTTGCCGAAGCCCCAGCGCTTGAGCGCAATCTGCCCGGCGAGATCCTCGATGAGGCCCGGCACGTTGTTGCGCGCATCCTCCCAGATGGCGGTCGCTATCAGACCTGGGGCGATGGAGTTCACCCGGATGCCGTCGGGACCCCAGTCCGCTGCGAGCGCTCGGGTCATGGCGTCGACAGCGCCCTTAGTGCCGGCATAGGCAACGCGGCCGAGCGGCCCATGCACGCCGGCGACCGAGCTGATGTTGACCACCGATCCTCCGCCGCGAGCAGTCATGGACGGTGCCAGCCCGATGCTCAACATGACCAGCGACCGCACGTTGATCGAGAAGACCAGGTCAAAGTCGGCCTCGCTGAGCTGAGCCGGCGTGCGCCGCATGGGAATGCCCGCGTTGTTGACCAGCACGTCGACACCGTCGACTTCATTGAGGATTCGCCGGGCCAAGTCGGTACCAGCGCCGGCTGGAGCGAGATCGGCCGTCAGGACCACCGGATCGTGCGTCAGTTCCGATGCGACGCGCTCAAGATCTGCCGTCGTGCGACCAGTCAGCACCACCCGAGCACCGGCGGCGTCCAGCGCTCGCGCACTGGCCTCGCCGATGCCCCGGCTCGCGCCAGTGACCACCGCCACCCTGCCGTCCAGCCGATGTTCGGAACCCTGGGAACTGTCTGTACTGCCCGCGGAAGTCATGCGCGCAAGCTAACGCGCTCCGCCTGTTGCGGAACGGGCAAGGTTGTCCGCTCAGGGGGTGTGAGCGGCGAGGAAGGCGGCGAATTGATCCATCGCGGCCGTTCTGCCGCTGCCGTCCATCCAGTCCTCGATCAGCGTGGAGTTGGGTGCGGTCTCGTGAACGATCCGAGATGACGACTCGGGGTGGTACAGGTCATTGCCGAGCAGGACCAAGAGCGGCGTTTGGACAGTCGCAACGAAGTCCCGGTCGACGTTGAACAAGAAGTCGTCGCCGTCGTACATGTTCGAACGGAACTGGTTCCATGCCGCGTCATCGGCCTCGGGGTGGTCGTCGCGGATCGCTTGCGCCCAGTCGTCGAACATGTCGTAGAAGGCGTGACGGTTCTCGTCGAGCCCGATGGTCTGGAACAGCGTGGCGCTGGCGACCCGCTCGGGTGCCGCCTGGATCAGCCCCATGATGTAGGGGCCGCCGATGCACATGCCCGCCAGGTGGAACTGGTCGCAGCCGAGATGGTCCATGAGCGCGAGCTGGTCGGCCGTGTAGGTGGCCCAACCATCATCGGCGGAGATGGGTGCCATGGAGCGTCCGGCGTTGCGCTGATCCATTGCGATTACCCGGTACCGGTCGGACAGCTGGGTGATCGGGTTCCAGGGCGTCT
Organism: Microthrixaceae bacterium; assembly: GCA_011523825.1. Taxonomy (GTDB): domain Bacteria; phylum Actinomycetota; class Acidimicrobiia; order Acidimicrobiales; family Poriferisodalaceae; genus Poriferisodalis. Next base: position 144,624 of record WTFX01000015.1, on the reverse strand, counting down.
GCTCCCAGAACGACGCTGCCGAGCGCATCCCACCCGGTGCAATCAGCAACAGCGGGAAGCCCGAGCCGTACTCGTCGTAGTGGATGTCCACGGAGCCACGTGTGAAATTCGCCATGGCGAGAGTCTGCACTATCGTGCGGCGGCGATGATGCGCCTGACCACCTCTGACGGCGAGCATGCCGTGCTCCACGATCTCGGCGGGCACGGGTCGCCGCTGCTCATGACGCATGGCAACGGTCTCAACGCCGGCATGTGGGCCACCGTGGTGCCGCACCTGCAGGACACGTTCCGGTGCTGGGGACTGGACTTCCGGGGGCACGGGGCCTCACGGCCGCAGCACGACGGCATGTCGGTGGAGCGGTCGCACTTCGTCGAGGAAGTGCAGAGCGCCGTCAACGCCCTCGGCGGCGAGCCGATGCTGGCTGTCGGTCATTCGCTGGGCGCCGCCAGCCTGCTGCTCGCCGAGCTGCAACACCCGGGCACCTACCGCGGCCTGTACCTCTACGAACCGGTGCTCGTCCCCGATGGCTTCCCGATGCCCGATTCCGATCATGAACTGGTGGTGGCATCGAGACGGAGGCGCATTCGCTTCGCCACCGTCGACGAGGCGTACGAGCGCTTCGTGTCCAAGCCGCCCTTCTCGGGTTGCGAGCCTGAAGCGGTCAGGGCCTATGTCGAGATCGGCACGTATCCCTCTGGCGACGATGCCGTGCGGCTGTCGTGCTCGGGCGACACCGAAGCCCGGATCTACGAGTCAGGCGAGCCCGTCGACTACCAGCGCTTCGGAGCGGTGATCTGCCCGACGGTCATTGCTCGGGGAGACTCCCCCGCCATGTGGAACACGATCCCGCCGCAGGTTGCGCAGCCCATCGCCGAGGCGCTCGGCAACGGTCGCCTCGAGGCGTTCGCCGAGCTGAGCCACTTCGGCCCGATGGAGAACGGCGAACGGGTCGCCAAGGCGATCCGCGCTCACCTGGAGCCGCTCGTCGCGGCGTAGCCGCGAGCAGCGAACACAGTGCCGCGTAAGCGGCGAGCAGCAAGCACTGCGCGGCGTAACTGGCTCAAGCGGCGGCCGGAAGCGAGTCCGGGTCGAGGTTGTAGAGGTCGAGCACGTTGCTCCAGACCATTTTTTCCTTCTCGTCGTCAGGAACGTCCGAGAGAATCTCGTCGAGGATCGGCCGCGAATTCGGCCAGATCGAGTCGTGGTGCGGGTAGTCGTTGCCCCACAGCAGGTTGTCCACGCCGATCGAGTGCCGTGTCGCAACGCCCTCCACGTCATCTTCGAAGGTGACCCAGAAGTTCCGGTCGAAGTACTCCGAGGGCTTCATGGTGAGCTCGTCGGACACCTCCCAGGGTGTGCGATACGCCGCATGGTCGAGGCGCTGCTTGAAGTGGCCGACCCAGCCGGTCTCGTATTCGGCGCAAACGAAGCGCAGATCCGGGAAACGTTCCACGACTCCGCCGCAGATGAGATCGATCATCGTGTTGGCGATGGTCGTGTGGGCCAGCGTGTAGCCCTTCAGGTGGCCTCCGGGCGTCCCCCAGTGCTCGGGCATGCCGCCCTCGAGGCTGGACCCGGTGAAGATGTGCATGGTGAGCGGCACGCCGAATTCCTGAGCACGGGCCCAGAAGGGGTCGAAGTCGGGGTGGCAGTACGGCTTGGCAGGGTCGACGTGCGCGGGGATGGCGAAGCCGCGCACACCGAGCTGCGCCGACCGGTCGATCTCGGCGATGGCCCGCTCCACGTCTGGCAAGGGCAGGCAGCCGACGCCGATGAGACGGTTGCGATCGACTGAGCAGTAGTCGAGCACCCAGTCGTTGTGGTTCCGGAACGCCGCGTCGCGCACCTCGTCGTCGGGAATCGCAAACGTGAACATCGACAGGCTCGGGTACATCACCTCGCCCACGATGCCGTCCTGGGCCTGCTCGTCGAGCCGGGCGGTCGGATCCATCACGCCGGGGTTGAAGCCCTCGTAGCCCCGCTCGATACGCGCGTGAGTTGCCGGGTCGGACAGGCTGGCGCCGGCGATGCCCAGCCGGCCCACCGGCACCGGGCGGATGCCGCCCGGAAGCACGAGCCACGTGCCCGGCTTGTCGTTGTAGTCCTTGCTGATGAACGGCGCCCGATCGCCGAACCTGTCCGTCAATCCCGCATAGATCTCGGCTGCCTCGACCACGTGCGAGTCGCACGAGTAGTACCGCATCGCTCTCCCCTATCGGCGCTGGCGCGCCTGACGGCGTCCGCGGCCAACAGTACCAGCGGCCCCGATCGCGGTCCTGTGGCACAGTGACGCGATGCGTGCATTGGAAATCCAGTCCCTCACAGGCCCAGCCGGTGTCGCCGTCGTGGATGCCTCCGAACCGGTGGCCGATGCAGACGGCGCCTCGGTCATCGTCGACATCGTCTGCGGCGGCGTGTCGTTCCCCGACCTGCTCCAGAGCCAAGGTCTCTACCAGTATCGCCCCGACCCGCCCTTCCGGCCTGGGATCGAGGCCGCGGGCGTCGTGCGCTCGGCACCCGCCGATTCGGGCTATGCATCCGGTGACCGGGTGTGCGTGTGGTCGAACGGCTGCCTGGCCGAGGTGGTGGCGGCAAAGCCACGCGACCTCTTCGCCCTGCCCTCGGAGCTGAGCTTCGAAGAAGGCGCTGCGCTGGTCATGAACTACCAGACCGCTGTGTTCTGCATGATCGACCGGGCGGGCCTGCGCGAGGGCGAATCCGTGCTGGTGCTGGGAGCCTCGGGCGGCGTGGGCACCTCGGGCATCCAGGTAGCGAAGGGAGTCGGCGCCGGCCCGGTCATCGGCTTGGTGTCCACCGAGGCAAAGGGCGAGATCGCCCGGGCAGCCGGGGCCGATCACATCGTGCTCATCAGCGAAGGCTGGAAGGACGAGGTGCGCGAGCTCACCGGCGGTCGAGGCGTCGACATGACCTACGACCCGGTCGGCGGAGACCGCTTCCTCGACGGCATCCGGGCGCTGGCGCGCTTCGGGCGGCTCGTCGTGGTCGGGTTCGCGGCTGGCGAGATCCCGACCGTGAAGGTCAATCGGCTGCTGTTGCGCAACGTGAGCCTCGTCGGCGCCGCCTGGGGCGAGGCCGTGGCTGCCGACCCGACGATCCCCGCACGCATCCACGAACGCCTGCTCGGCATGATCGCGTCGGGTGCGGTGAAGCCGCCCATCGGGCAGGTGCTGCCCTTCGAGCAGAGCGCCGAGGCTTACCGGCTGCTCGACGAACGCGAAGCGGTCGGCAAGGTGCTCGTGCGGATGCGCCCCGACCCCTCGTAGCGCACGCGTCCGGTCGCTCAGCCAGCGGGGAAGTCGCGGGCCAGCAGGGCCATCGACACCGCCACATAGGCAGCGTCCTCACCGACGTTGTGGCCGCCAGCGCCCTCGCTGCGAGTCACGGCTTGTTCGCTGTTCTCCACCGTGACCAAGCCGAAGCCGACCGGCACGCCTGTCCCCAGCTGAACGGCCATCACGCCCTGCGCGGCGCCCTCGCTGACCAGCTCGTAGTGGGTCGTCTCCCCGCGGATCACCGCCCCGATGACGACGATTGCATCGACCTGCCCGCTGCGAGCGAGCACCTGCGCCGCGAACGGGATCTCGAAGCATCCGGGCACGGTCACCTCGGCGGTGCGAACGGCCGCTAACTCATCGAGACCCCTCTCGACCCCTGCAGCGAGCCGATCCACGATCTCGGGATTCCACGTCGCTCGCACGATGCCGACACGGAGTCCCGCACCGGCCCCCGCCGCTGGCCTGCTGGCACGCTGATCGCCGCTCGCCACGCCTGCACGGTATCCCCCACAGCGCAGGGGGCGGCCCCAGACGGCGCGCCTACGCTGGGCGGATGGCCCCCAGGCGCGCCCGGCTCGCGGCCGACATCGGCGGCACGTTCACCGACATCGCGCTCGAAGTCGGCGCCGACGGCGGTCCCGGTGAGCTGCACACCACGAAGGTGCTGACGACCTCGGAGGCCCCGGCCGATGCCGTGCTCGACGGTGTCCAGACGGTTCTCGCAGCCGCCGGCGTCGAGCCCGCCGATGTGGAGGTGTTCATCCACGGCACCACGCTCGCCACCAACGCCCTCATCGAACGCCGCGGCGCTCGCACGGCACTGCTCACGACCCAAGGCATCCGCGACTCGGTCGAGATGGCCCACGAGAACCGGTTCGAGCAGTACGACCTGTACATGCGACGGCCCGAGCCGCTCGTGCCGCGCAACCGGCGCATCGGCATTCCCGAGCGCCTCGCCGCTGACGGCAGCGTGCTGCGGCCGCTCGATGAAGATGCCGTCCGGGCGGCCGCCGCGAGGCTGGCCGCCGACGGCGTGACCTCGGTGGCTGTGGGCTACCTCCACTCGTACCTCGACGACCGGCACGAGCAGCGCACCGCCGAGATCCTGGCCGAGTGCTGGCCCGAAGCGACCGTCACGCTGTCGGCCGAGGTGTGCCCGGAGATCCGCGAGTACGAGAGGTTCTCCACCGCGTGTGCCAACGCGTACATCGCACCGCTCATGCGGCGCTACCTGGCTGACCTTGATGGGCGCCTGAGAAAGCTTGGCCTGGGTTGCGATCTGTTTCTCATGATGTCAGGCGGCGGGCTGGGAACCCTGTCAGAAGCACTGCGCTTCCCGGTGCGATTGATCGAGAGCGGTCCCGCCGGCGGGGCGCTGCTGGCAGCAGAGCTGGCCCGCGGCCTCGACTGCGAACGGGCACTCAGCTTCGACATGGGCGGCACCACCGCCAAGCTCTGCATCGTCGAGTCGGGCCAGCCCCGCACCAGCCGCGAATTCGAAGTCGGGCGCGAGTACCGGTTCCTGCCGGGCAGCGGGCTGCCGCTGCGCCTGCCGGTGATCGAGATGGTGGAGATCGGCGCCGGCGGCGGCTCGGTCGCCAGCGTGGACGCACTGGGACGGATCACGGTGGGGCCGGCCAGCGCGGGTTCTGAGCCTGGTCCTGCTGCGTACGGCCGCGGCGGCACTGAGCCCACGGTGACCGATGCGGACGCGGTGCTGGGCCGGCTCCTGCCAGAGCGCTTCGCCGGCGGCACGCTGACGTTCGACATCGAGGCTGCTGCCAAAGCGGTTGCTGCGGCTGTGGCAGAGCCGGCCGGCTTGCAGAACACGGTTGCTGCCATCGGCATCTCCGAGGTCGTGGACGAGAACATGTCCAACGCCGGCCGGGTTCACGCTGCCGACCAAGGCTGCGACATCAGCCGCGGCACGCTGATCGCCTTCGGCGGGGCCGCTCCGCTGCACGCAGCGGGAGTGGCCGCCAAGCTCGGCATCGACGACATCGTGATTCCTGCGGGAGCCGGTGTCGGATCGGCGATCGGCTTCCTGCGCGCGCCGGTGTCCCACGAGTCGGTGCGCACCCGGCACGCCCGCGTCAGCGAGCTGACCGCCGCGGCGCTGGCCGATCTGCTGGGAGACATGGCCGATGAGGCCTTTGACATCGTGCACACCGCCGCGCCAGACGCTCCCACCAGCACCCGGGTCCGGGCGCTCATGCGGTACCGCGGCCAGGGTCACGAGATCAACGTCGACATCGATGCAGCAGGGCTTCTCGCTGATCGTGACGGCAAGGACATCCCGGCACCGAACGACGCTGAGCTTCGTGCGCAGCTGCAGACGGCGTTCACCAAGGCGTACCAGCAGCTCTACACCCGCCATATCGGCAATCTCGAGGTCGAGGTGCTCAGCTGGCTGCTCGAGGTCCGCACTCCCGGGCCCGAGGCGGAACCGCTTCGCCTCGACAAGGCCGCCGAGGCCGTCACGTCGTCGGCGACCACGCCGGTCGTCGACACCAGCACCGGACGGGCGGTCGACCATGCGACATTCGAACGGGACGCGCTCGGCGACGGCAGTTGGCTGGTCGGCCCTGCGCTCATCACCGAGGACCAGACCACCACGGTCGTGCCCGCCGGATTCGTGGCCACGGTCACGGCTGGCGGGCACCTGCGGCTCAGCAGTGCGAACACGCCAGTCGATCCCAGGCGGCTCGCCGAAGCCCACGCGGACACCCAGGCACGCAGCGGAGCTGCCGACACGGTCGATCTGGACGCGGTGCGCCTCGGCGTGCAGTGGAACCGCCTCATCTCGGTGGCCGAGGAACAGGCGCGGGCGCTGGTCCGCGCTGCATTCAGCACCTCGACCCGCGAGGCCGGCGACCTCTCTGCCGGCATCTTCGACCCGCAGGGGCGGATGCTCGCCCAGTCCGTCACCGGCACGCCGGGCCACGTCAACTCGATGGCGTACTCGGTGCTGCACTTCCTGGAGCGCTTCCCGGCCGCCGAGATGCGCCCCGGCGACATCTTCCTGACCAATGACCCGTGGAAGGGCACCGGGCACCTGTTCGACATCGTCGTGGTCACGCCGGCGTTCCGCCACGGCGATCTGGTGGCGCTGTTCGCCTGCACCAGCCACGTCGTCGACATCGGTGGGGCCGGCTTCACCACCGACTCGAAGGAGGTGTACCACGAGGGCCTGTACCTGCCGATCTTGAAGTTCGCGACCGACGGCGTCTTCGACCCGAACGTGGTGGCGATCATCGAGGCCAACGTCCGCGACCCCGTGCAGGTCATCGGGGACATTCACTCCCTGGCGGCGTGCAACGAGACCGGCGCGGCACGCCTGATCTCGATGATGGACGAGTACGGCATGGCAGATCTGGACGAGCTGGCCGACCACATCATCACGTCGTCGCACCGGGCGATGCTCGACGCCATCGGCGAGCTGCCGTCGGGCACATGGAACTCGACGATGCGGGTGGACGGCATGGAACAGCACATCGACATCGTGTGCACGCTGCAGGTCACCAGTGAGGGCATCGAGGTGGACTTCGACGGCACCGGGCCGCAGTCGAGCTGGGGCATCAACGTGCCGATGGCCTACACCGATGCCTACACGTCATTCGGCGTGCGATGCATCATCGGCCCTGACATCCCCAACAACACCGGGTCGCTCGACGCCGTGCGGGTCCGGGCGCCTGAGGGCTGCATCCTCAACGCTCCGCATCCGGCGGCGGTGAACGTGCGACATGTCATGGGCCAGCTCCTGCCCGACGCCGTGTTCGGCTGTCTGGCGCAGGTCGTGCCCGAGCGGGTGCCGGCCGAAGGCACCTCGTCGCTGTGGAACCTGCTCGGCACAGGCATGTGGGCGCCTGACACGGGTGTCAGCACAACGAATCGTTCGATCATGAGCGTCGGCCAGGACGACAGCGAGAGTGCCCGGCACATGCTCGAGCGCTACATCTTGATGAGCTTCCACTCCGGCGGCGCCGGCGCTCGCCCCCGTGCGGACGGCTTGTCGGCGACGGCGTTCCCCAGCGGGGTGCGCAACATGCCAGTGGAGGTCAACGAGATCGGCACGCCGCTGGTGTTCTGGCGCAAGGAGTTCCGCACCGACTCGGGCGGTGAGGGCAGGTACCGGGGCGGGCTGGGACAGATCATCGAGCTCGAGAACCGCCAAGGGCGTGATTTCTCGATCAGTGCGACCTACGAGCGGACGGTGTTCGCTGCACGGGGTCGGCACGGCGGCGGACCGGGAGCGCTGGGTCGCTTGTCGCTCGACGACGGGACCGAGGTGCGTGCGAAGGGCCGTTCGGTGATCCCTTCGGGCCGGCGCCTGATCGTGGAGTTCCCCGGAGGCGGCGGCTACGGCGACCCGTCCGATCGCAGTCCCGATGCCGTGGCGCGTGACCTGCAACTGGAATTCACTTCTGCTCGATCCAATACAGCGCGATAATCCTGCGTTGGCGTTGGCCTTCAGCGCCTGAACCTCCCGACAAGCACCAGGGAATCTCTTCGATGAACGCATCAGCGGAAGCCACCACCGTCGCGGAGACTGCGGGCAGCGATCCCGCCCGCCATCGCAGCACCGCCGAGCTCGAGTCAGCGCTCGGTCACATTCGCGAGGCCCCTGCCGACAGCGGGACGATCGAGCTCATCGTCCGGCGCCCGGCAGAAGACGCCCGTGAGGTGCTCGATGTGGCCGAGATCAACGACGCTGAAGGCGTCGCAGGCGACACGTGGAACCAGCGAAGCTCCCCGAGGTCACCTGATGGCGGTCCGCACCCAGACGCGCAGCTCACGATCATGAACGCTCGTGCGGCGGCCGCCGTCATCGGACCGGTCGACCGTTGGCCGCTCGCGGGCGACCAGATCTACGCGGACCTCGACGTCAGCCACGAGACGCTGACCGCCGGCACCCGGCTGAGCGTCGGCGACGCCATCGTGGAGGTCACGGCCAAGCCGCACCGGGGCTGCGCCAAGTTCGCAGCCCGTTTCGGCAGCGACGCCTTGCGCTTCGTGAACACCGGCGAGGGCCAAGCCCTGCGCATGCGCGGCGTCAACTGCCGCGTCATCCAGCCCGGCACCGTCCGCACCGGCGACGCCATCACCCGCCTCTGACCCGTCGCTTCGCTGTGCGCTGGCGGGTCTCCCTACTGCAGCGGAGCAGTCGCGGGGAGTTGTGAGGAGCGGCTGAAGACCTCTTCGAGCAGAGGGCGGAAGTCCTCGGCGACGAGGTTGGGGTACTTCGGGTCGAAGCAGTTCTGGTCGTAGTTCTCGCAGAAATCCACGCAGGCGTCGTAGTGGGGCGACTCCTGATACTGCTCCCGGGCATCTCGATCGCCGCCGAGATGGTGGAAGTAGTAGTAGCCCTGAAAGAGCCCGTGGTGAGCGATTATCCAGTGCGTGCGCTCGTCGACGTACGGCTCCAGCACGGCGGCTCCGGCGGCGCTGTGGTTCTCCGGCGCGAACGCATCGCCGATGTCATGCAGCAGCGCTGCGGCCACCAAGTCAGTCGATTCGCCGTTCCTCAGCGCCCTCGTTGCCGACTGGAGGCTGTGGTCGTAGCGGTCGATCGGGTAGCCCAGCGTCGGTCCGCGCAGGCACTGCAAGATGTTCAGCAGGTTGTCGACCAGGCCGGACCGGACGTGTGCGTAGTGCTGCTGGTCCAGGAACTCGTAGTCCTCAGCCGTGCCGTGCTCCATGGCAGTCCAGGACACGATGCGATCGGCGTCCTGGCTGGCCACGCGTCAACCCTTCACGGGGGTGCGCCAGCCGAAGGGATCGGGCGCAGCGCCGATCTGGATGTCGACCAGCGCTTGGCGCAGCCGCATGGTGTTGGCGCCGGGCTGCCCGTCTCCCACCGTCAGCGTCTTGCCCTCGTACAGGATCGTGCCGACCGGTGCCAGCACTGCAGCGGTCCCCGACAGGAAGGCCTCGCCGCGCTCGGCCCACTCGACGAGCTCCTCGGGGTCGATCGACCGCTCCTCGATCTCGTAGCCCAACGATGCGGCCAGCTCGATGACCGACGACCGCGTGACGCCATGCAGGAACGACTCGTCGAGGTGGCGGGTCACGACCCGCTCGTCATCGGCGAGGAAGAAGTTCGACGCGCCGGTCTCGGTGATGTCGCCGCCGGTGGCAAACAGCATCTGATCGATGGCCTCGTTGCCGGCCATGGCATCGAGCGTCGGGGCGAGCGCCATCGCATAGTTCCCGCCGCACTTCACCATGCCGAACTGCGGGACAGTCCGGGGGATCTCGGTCTCCACCAGCAAGGTCAGCGGCCGAACCCCGCCCTTGAAGTAGTCGCCCACGGGGCAGTTCACGACGTAGAGAAGCGCGCTGCGGGTGGGGCGGGCTGCTGCACCGATGTCTGGCTCGGTGCCGATCAGCGTCGGGCGGATGTACAGCGAGCCGGGCGGGTCGGGCACCTCGCCGGCATTCGCCTCGACGGCGTCGATGGACATCTGATGCAGCACGTCGCCATCGATCGCCGGCAGTCGCAGCCGCTCCGCGCTCGCGACCATGCGTGCAACATGGCTGTCCAGCCGGAAGATCGCCAATGACCCGTCAACTTGGCGGTGCGCCTTCAGCCCTTCGAAGATGGCGCTGCCGTAGTGCAGTACATGCGCCGCGGGGCTGATCGAGAAATCGCCGAAGGGCTCTGCTACGCCGCCGTAGACGTACGGCCCGTCATCAGCACGCGCCGTTGTCATCCAGTCGCAGAAGATGGTCCCGAACGGGACCGTGAACGGGTCGGGCTTTTCAGTCACCGGCGCTCCATCTGAAGTGTCTCGGAGCCGCAACAGCACCCGAGTCATGCGAATCGTATCGCCGGGCTCCGCCCGCACCGGGGAGAATTCCCGGGCCGACCGTCCCGGCCCGGTCCCGCACGGCCGTCGTTGCGTACGCTGCGGCCCATGACACAGAACGATCCGATGCAGTTGACCGAGTCGGTCCGCCTGGAGCGCCGCGACGACGTGGCGCTGCTCATCGTGAACAACCCGCCTGTCAATGCGCTGAGCTACCACGTGCGCCAGGGCCTCATCGACGGCATGGCCGCCGCCGAAGCCAGCGACGCTGCGGCGATCGTGCTGATCTGCGACGGCCGGACGTTCATCGCCGGCGCCGACATCACCGAGTTCTCCCAGCCGCCGAAGCCCCCTGGCCTCGTGCCCGGCCAGGAGGCCATGGAGAACTGCAGCAAACCGATGGTGGCCGCCATTCACGGCACAGCGCTCGGCGGCGGCCTGGAAGTAGCGCTCTGCGCACATTTCCGGGTGGCCATCGGCTCGGCGCAGTTCGGCCTGCCCGAGGTGAAGCTGGGTCTGCTCCCCGGCGGCGGCGGCACGCAGCGACTGCCGCGCATTACCGGTCCGCAGCGAGCGCTCGAGATCATGGTCAGCGGCAACCCCATCGGTGCCACTGAGGCTCTCGAATGCGGCCTGATCAATGAGATCGTGGGCGATTCGCTCGCGGACCTCGAGGCCGGCGCGGTGGCATTCGCACGCCGAGCGGTGGCAGAGGGCATGCCCCGCCCGCGCATCCGCGACCGAAATGATCGCCTCGAAGGCTTCGGCGCCGAGCAGTTCGCCGCGTTCCGGGCCTCGATCGCTCGCCGCACGCGTGGCTTCGAGGCGCCCGACTGCATCGTCCGCTGTGTGGAAGCAGCCGTCGAGGCGGGCGCCAACGGGGATTTCGAAGCCGGCTTGGCCGCCGAGCAGCGCATCTTCGGCGAGCTGATGGGCAGCTCGCAGGCCAACGCGCAGCAGTACTACTTCTTCGCCGAGCGAGCGGCCCAGAAGGTGCCTGACGTGCCCCGCGACACGCCGCAGGTCGACATCGGACGTGTCGGCATCCTGGGTGCCGGAACGATGGGCGGCGGCATCGCGATGAACTTCGCCAACATCGGCATCCCGGTCACGCTCGTGGAGCGCGACGAAGCCAGCCTCGAACGGGGTCTCGGCGTGGTGCGGCGCAACTACGAGCGCACCGCGGCACGCGGCGGCATCTCCTCCGACGACGTGCAGACCCGCATGGACCTGCTCCAGGGCTCCACCGACATGGGCGACTTCGCCGACTGCGACCTGATGATCGAGGCCGTGTTCGAGAACATGGCGCTCAAGAAGGACGTGTTCTCCCAGCTCGACGGCATCTGCAAGCCGGGCGCCGTGCTCGCCACCAACACCTCGGCCCTGAACGTGAACGAGATCGCCTCTGCCACGTCGCGACCCGAAGACGTCATCGGCATGCACTTCTTCTCCCCCGCCAACGTCATGCGGATGCTCGAGGTCGTGCGAGGCGACGCCACCTCGCACACGGCGATCGCCACTGCCATGTCGATCGGCAAGCGCATCGGCAAGACGCCGGTGCTGTGCGGCGTCTGCCACGGCTTCATCGGCAACCGGATGCTGTTCATGCGGGGCATCGAGGCCGAGAAGATGCTTTTCGAAGGCGCCACGCCGGCGCAGATCGACAAGGTCGTGTTCGACTTCGGCTTCCCCATGGGGCCGTTCGCCATGAGCGACCTCGCCGGGCTCGACGTGGGCTGGAACGAGGCCACATCGTCGAGCTCGACGGTGCGCGAGGTGCTGTGCGAGTCGGGCCGCCGGGGCCAGAAGAACGGCCACGGCTACTACATCTACGACCCCGACACCCGCGCCTCGACCCCTGACCCCGAGGTTGAGCAGATGATCCGCGACTTTGCCGCTGCGCGCGGGGCGGTGCTTCGAGATGTCACCGATCAGGAGATCCTCGAGCGCTGCCTGTATCCAATGGTCAACGAGGGCGCCAAGATCCTCGACGAGGGCATCGCGCTGCGGGGCAGCGATGTCGATGTCACCTGGATCAACGGCTACGGCTGGCCCATCTACACCGGCGGACCGATGTACTGGGCTGACGAGATCGGGCTGGACGAGGTGCTGGGCCGCATCCGCCACTACAACGAGACGCTGGGCGGCGACCACTGGTCGCCGAGCCCGCTGCTGGAGCGGCTGGCGGCCGAGGGCGGCTCGCTCGCCCGCTACGAGAGCTGACGGCCAGAATTGACGGGTGGGGCCGCCCGAGGGAGAAGCCAGTGCTGACGTTCGAGCCCATCCATCCTGACTTCGGCGCCAAGGTCGCCGGCCTCGACCTGTCCCGGCCGCTCGACGCCGCGGCGGTTGCCGAGCTGCACGAAGCCGTCGACACCTACTCGCTGCTCCACTTCCCGGGCCAGGAGATGTCCGACGAGGCACAACTTGCGCTCACGCGCAGCCTCGGCGAGCCCGAGCCGAACCATGTGATTTTCGGCAAGACGGGCCAAGTCGAGTACTTCGGCACGATCGGCAACGTCATCGACTCGCAGGACAAGCGCGACGAGAGCCACCCGCTCACGCAGAACCAAAAGGGCAACAACCTCTGGCACTCGGACTCGTCGTTTCGGCTCGTGCCTTCGTACGTGTCGATTCTGTGCGCCTACGAAGTGCCCGGCGAAGGCGGCGAGACCCTCTACGCCAGCCAGCGCGCCGCCTACGCCCGGCTCAGCCCCCAACGGCAGGCCGAGATCGACGACCTGGTGGTGCTGCACGACTACGTGTTCAGCCGGACCAAGGTCGCCCCGGTGGATCCGAACCATGCAGCGTCGCTGCCGCCGATCCCTCAGAAGCTGGTGCGCACCAACCCGAACAACGGGCTCCGGAACTACTACGTCGGTTCGCACGCCCGCTCGATCGTCGGCTGGCACGGCGTCGACAGCCGACGCCTGATCGACGAGCTCAACGAGGCCGCGACCCGCTCACAAGACGAGTACGCGCACCGGTGGAGCCCCGGCGATGTCGTCATCTACGACAACCGCTGCCTGCTGCACCGTGGCGCCGGCTACGACGCCGACCGGTGGCGTCGCTACATGCGCCAGACCCGCGTCCAAGGCGCCGGCCCCACCCTCGAGGAGTAGGGCGCCGGCGTCACGCTGCGAGGTGCTCAGCCAGCTGCAGCGGAGATCGTCGATTCGGGCACGCCCGCGGCGCGGGCGCCGCCGCAGATGCTGTCCCATGTCTCGGCGGGCAGGGTGATGCCGTTGGCCATGCGGTGCTGGCGTCGCTCGTGCTCGACGTCGCCGGGCAGCTTCACTCCCTCGTCGGGATCGATGGCATCGGCGTCGTAGAACCAGTCCAAGTAGTCGGCCGCGATGCCGTTGTAGCCGTCCTCGGTCTCGCCGACGGCCGCATCCACCTGCGCCGGGTCGACATAGACCGACAGCATCCCGTTCGCGAACCGCACCCGGCGCGGGCCTGCGGTGCCGGTGCCGGTGAGCGCCCCGGCCAGCAGCTCGCACATCACCGAGATGCCCGAGCCCTTGTGCTCGCCCATCGCCCGCAGTGCGCCGGGACCGTCCATCGAGTTCGGCCGTTGACCCTCGGCGAACGTGTACAGCACCCGCGGATCGCCGGTGATCTCCCCGTCGCCGGACACCAGCGCATTGTCAGGGACGGCCGGGCCGCCGTGCAGTGCCACCATGGCCTTGCCCTCGGCCACGACCGACGTGGCAAAGTCGTGGATGACGGGCCGGCGACCGGCCACAGGCGCGCCGTAGGCGCACGGGTTGGTGCCCATGCGGCGGGCTTTCGCGCCGAACGGCGCCACCAGCCGGCTGTTGGCCACGTTCACGAAGTGCACCGAGACGAGGCCTTCGGCGGCGGCCATCTCGGCGTACTCGCCGATGCGGCCGAGGTGCCCGGCGTTGCGCAGCCCCACGACGGCGACGCCGAGCTCGGAGCAGCGTTCGATGCCGAGCTTCACCGCAGCGGGACCGACGGTCTGGCCCATGCCGTACTGGCCGTCCACCAGCAGCAGCGAGCCCGAGTCGAGCAGCACCTTGATCTCCTGATCGGCGAGCTGAACGCCATTGGCCAGCAGTTCCACATACAGCGCCGAGCGGATCACGCCGTGGCTGTCGTGACCGGCCAGGTTGGCGCCCACGAGGCTCGTGCCGATGCGCTCGGACTCGGCATCTGAGCATCCGGTGTGGCGGAAGATCTCGGCGATGAAGCCCGCCAGGCGCTCATGGTCGATCACCACCGGCGCATCGGAGCCGGCCTCGGCGGATGTCTGGGTCTCGCTCATCGCCGCAGCGTAGGTCGCCAGCCCACGGTGTACTGATCTGGAATGGCGCGAGTCGGGCCACGGATTCACACTGCGCTTGCCGCTCTGGCTCGCTTCTCTCGCGGGTTGCTCGGGCCCAGGGCTCAGCCTCATAGGCTCGCCCGGCGTGACACCGCAGGCGCCGATGCAGCACTACGACGTCGTGGTGGTCGGCGCGGGCAACGCAGCCATGTGCGCCGCCTTGGCCGCGCACGAGGGCGGCGCCCGGGTGCTGGTGCTGGAACGGGCGCCCGAGGCCGAGGCCGGCGGCAACAGCCGCTTCACCGCCGGTGCGATCCGCTTCGCCTATGACGGCGTCGATGACCTGCGGGCGCTGATGCCCGATCTCACCGACGGCGAAGTGGAGGTGACCGACTTCGGCACCTACACCGAAGAGCAGTTCTACGCCGACCTGGGCCGCATCTCCGACTACCGGTGCGATCCCGAACTGGCCGACACGCTCGTCACCCGCAGCAAGGACACGCTGATGTGGATGGCGAGCCACGGCGTGCGCTTCGCACCGATCTGGGGCCGCCAGGCCTTCAAGGTGGACGGGCGCTTCACATTCTGGGGCGGCCTCACGGTGGAATCGGTGGGCGGCGGCGAGGGGCTCGTGGAATCGCTGCGAGCGGCGCTCGACCGGAACCGGATCGACCTGTGGCACGAGGCAGCCGGGCGTTCGCTGCTGACCGACGACGCCGGATCCGTGTGCGGCATCCGAGTACGCATGCCAGAACGCACGCTTGAGGTGCCCTGCAGCGCGGTCGTGCTGGCCGCAGGCGGCTTTCAGGCGAATGCCGAGTGGCGCACCCGCTACCTGGGACCGGGCTGGGACCTCGCCAAGGTACGCGGCACCCGTTTCAACACCGGCGACGGCATCAAGATGGCGCTCGAAGCAGGCGCTATGCCGTACGGCAACTGGAGCGGCGCCCACGCTGTGGCATGGGACTACAACGCCCCCGAGTTCGGCGACCTCGCCGTCGGCGACGGCTTCCAGAAGCACAGCTACCCGTTCGCGATCGTGCTGAACGCCGACGGCAAGCGCTTCGTGGACGAGGGCGCCGATTTCCGCAACTACACCTACGCCCGCTACGGCCGAGAGATCCTGGCCCAGCCGGGACACTCGGCGTGGCAGGTGTTCGACGCCAGCACCGAACACCTGCTGCGGGACGAGTACCGCATCCGCCAGGTCACCAAGGTGACCGCCGACAGCATCGAAGAGCTCTGCGCGCGCATGGAGGGCGTGCACACCGAGCAGGCGCTGGCGACCGTCAGCGAGTTCAACGCGGCGGTCAACCGCAGCGTCGGGTTCGACCCGAACGTGCTCGACGGCCGCCGCACGAGGGGCCTGAGCCCCGACAAGACGAACTGGGCGATGCCGGTCGAGACCCCTCCCTTCGCCGCGTACCACGTGACCTGCGGTCTGACCTTCACGTTCGGCGGCTTGCGCATCGACGAGACCGGGTGCGTGGTGGACACCGACCTGCGGCCGATCAGGGGCCTGTATGCCGCGGGCGAGCTCGTCGGCGGCCTGTTCTACGGCAACTATCCCGGCGGATCGGGCCTCTCGGCCGGCGCCGTGTTCGGCCGCCTGGCGGGGACCTCCGCCGCCGCGCACGCCACCGGCTGAGCCGCCGCTGCCCAGCGGGCGACGACTCCCCGGCGGGCGGTAGCGTCCAATCGCTATGTCCTCTTCGCCGCACGACGCTGACTCCGACAACACTGGCTCCAAGATCGTCTACACCCACACCGACGAGGCCCCGGCACTGGCCACGTACTCGCTGCTGCCGATCATCACGGCATTCACCGAGGCCGCAGGTGTCGATGTCGAGACCCGCGACATCTCGCTGGCGGGACGCATCCTCGCCGTGTTCAGCCACCTGCTTGAGCCTCGCCAGCGAACCGGCGACGCGCTGAGCGAACTCGGCGAGTGGACCCAGCATCGGGACGCCAACATCATCAAGCTGCCGAACATCTCCGCCTCGGTGCCCCAGCTCAAAGCTGCCGTGGCCGAGCTGCAGTCGAAGGGCTACACAGTCCCGGACTATCCCGACGATCCTGCCGACGCCTCCGAAGTCGAGATCCGTGAGCGCTACGACCGGGTCAAGGGCTCGGCAGTGAACCCGGTGCTGCGCGAGGGCAACTCCGACCGCCGTGCCCCCCGTGCGGTCAAGGAGTACGCCCGGCAGTACCCGCACTCGATGGGCGCCTGGTCGCCGCAGAGCCAGAGCCACGTCGCCACGATGTCGGGCGGCGATTTCCGTTCCAACGAGCAGTCGGCGACGGTGCCCCAAGCCGGCTCACTGCGCATCGAGCACATCGACGCCGACGGCAACGTCCGGCTGATGCGCAAGGTCGCCGTCGATGCGGGCGAAGTGGCGGACTCCACGTTCATGTCGGTCGCCGCCCTGCGCGAGTTCCTCGACGCCCAGATCGCCGACTCCCGCACGTCGGGCGTGCTGTTCTCGCTGCACCTCAAGGCAACGATGATGAAGGTTGCTGACCCGATCGTGTTCGGGCATGCAGTGCGTGCCTTCTTCGCTCCCGTGTTCGAGCGGCACGGCGAGGCGCTCGCTGCGGCCGGAGCTGATCCGAACGACGGTTGGGGAAATGTGCTTGCCGCCGTCGAGGCGCTGCCTGCGGCAGCGCGCGAGGCGATCGAGGCCGACATTGCCGCAGTCCTCGGAGACGGGCCCGGGCTGGCGATGGTCGACTCGGACCGCGGCATCACCAACCTGCATGTGCCGAGCGACGTCATCGTCGACGCGTCGATGCCGGCGATGATCCGGGCCTCCGGCCAGATGTGGAATGCGGAGGGCAACCAGCAGGACACCAAGGCCGTCATCCCCGACTCCAGCTACTCGGGCGTATTCCAAGCGGTCATCGACGACTGCCGCAGGAATGGCGCGTTCGATCCCACGACGATGGGCTCAGTGCCCAATGTGGGCTTGATGGCGCAGAAGGCCGAGGAATACGGCAGCCACGACAAGACCTACGAGGTGGACGCACCGGGGACCATGCGCGTCGTCACCGAATCCGGCGAGGTGCTGATGAGCCACCAGGTCGCCGAGGGCGACATCTGGCGCATGTGCACGACCAACGCCGCGGCCATCGCCAACTGGGTGGACCTGGCGATCGAGCGGGGACAGCTCACCGGCGCCGCCGTGGTGTTCTGGCTCGATTCGGGACGGCCGCACGACGCCCAACTCATCTCCAAGGTCAATGCCCGGCTGGATGAGCGCCGGTCCGCGGACCCGACGATCGGCGAGCTGGACATCCGCACTCTGGCGCCAGCCGATGCGTGCCGTTTCTCGCTGGAACGCATCCGGCGCGGGGAGGACACCATCTCGGTGACCGGCAACGTGCTGCGCGACTACAACACCGACCTGTTCCCGATCCTCGAGCTGGGCACCTCAGCCAAGATGCTGTCGGTCGTGCCGCTCATGGCCGGCGGCGGTCTCTTCGAGACAGGCGCCGGGGGCTCGGCGCCCAAGCATGTGCAGCAGATGGTGGCCGAGAACCACTTGCGCTGGGACAGCCTCGGCGAGTTTCTCGCACTGGCCGTCTCGCTCGAGCATCTCGCCCGCGTCGCCGGCAATCCTGCTGCACAGCTGCTGGCGGACACGCTCGATGCCGCCATCGGCACGTGGCTGGCCGAAGGCCGCGCTCCGAGCCGCCGGGTCAACGAGCCCGACAACCGGGCCAGCCATTTCCACCTCGCCAAGCATTGGGCCGACGAGATGGCCCGCCAGGGATCAGATGCCGACCTGGCCGAGCGGTTCGCCCCGCTCGCAGCGGCGCTGGCCGTCAACGAGCACCAGATCGTCGCCGAGCTGGTGGAGTGCCAGGGCGCGCCGGTCGATCTCGGCGGCTACTACCTGCCCGATCCCGCGCTCGCCGAAGCCGCCATGCGGCCCAGCACGACCTTCAACGAGATTCTCGACAGCTTCCGCAACGGGTAGCCGACGGTCAGGTGTCGAGCTCGGCCAGTCCGCCGGGCCCCAGACGACCCGCGTCCCGGTAGGCCGCCAGCTTGTCCCGGCTGTCGGCGATGTCCAGGTTCGCCATGGTGAGCTGACCGATGCGATCGGTCGGACCGAACGCAGCGTCCTCCACTCGCTCCATCGACAGCCGGTCCGGCTCGTAGGTCAAGTCCGGACCGGTGGTGTCCAGCACCGAGCAGTCGTCGCCACGGCGCAGCCGCAGCGTGACCTCGCCAGAGACGGTCGAGCCCACCCAGCGCAGCAGCGAATCGCGCAGCATCAGCGCTTGGGGATCGAACCAGCGACCCTCATACAGCAGCCGGCCCAAGCGACGGCCCATGGTGCGGTAGTTGTCGATGGTGGCCTCGTTGTGAATCGCCGACAGCAGTCGCTCGTAGGCAATGTGCAGCAATGCCATGCCGGGCGCCTCGTAGATGCCGCGCGACTTGGCCTCGATGACGCGATTCTCGATCTGGTCGCTCATGCCGAGCCCGTGCCGTCCGCCGACAGCGTTCGCTTCGAGCACCAGCGCCACGTGGTCGCTGCCTTCGGCACCGTCGGCGTCGAACGTCCGACCGCCGATAGCCACCGGCCAGCCGTCGGCGAATCGGATCGTCACGTCCTCGGTCTCGATGCGCACCGCTGGGTCCCAATGCGCCACGCCCATGATCGGCTCGACGATCTCCATCGACGTGCCCAGATCCTCCAGTTGCTTGGCCTCGTGGGTGGCACCCCAGATGTTGGCGTCGGTCGAGTACGCCTTCTCGGTGGGGTCTCGGTACGGCAGGCCGCGTGACACCAGGAACTCGCTCATCCCGGCACGGCCGCCCAGCTCGTCTACGAACGCGGCGTCCAGCCAGGGCTTGTAGATGCGCAGCCCGGCATTCACCAGCAGGCCGTAGCGGTAGAAGCGCTCGATGTCGTTGCCCTTGTACGTCGAGCCATCGCCCCAGATGTCCACGCCGTCTTCAGCCATGGCCGCCACGAGCATCGTGCCGGTCACCGCGCGGCCGAGCGGCGTCGTGTTGAAGTAGGTCCGGCCGGCAGTCGAGATGTGGAACGCGCCGCATTGCAGCGCCATCAGCCCCTCGCGCACCAGCTCGGCGCGGCAGTCCACCAGGCGCGCCGCCGCTGCCCCGTAGTCGAGTGCCCGCTGCGGCACTCCTGCCAGGTCTGGTTCGTCGTATTGACCGAGGTCGGCCGTGTAGGCGCACACTTGCGCGCCTCGCTCGGTCATCCACGCCACCGCGGCCGACGTATCGAGCCCGCCGGAGAACGCGATGCCGACGCGCTCCCCCACGGGCAGCTCGGCCAGCACGCGCGAGCCGCCGACGGGCGCAGAACCGTTGGACATAGGCGATAACGGTACGGCTTCGAGTCCCTGAATCGGCCGTGTATTTCGGCCGGCCTCACGCCGTCGTTCACCGCGCTGCCCTCACGTTGCGCGTACGCTCCGCGCCAAGAGGACGGGCATATGGGCACAACCATGAACGACGGCACCCACAACGGCATAGCGACTGGCCAATCAATCGCAGCGCTGCTGAGCGAGATGGTGCGCATCCCCAGCGTCAACCCGCTGCACCACGGGCCGCGTTCGGGCACCGTCGCCGAAGCCGACATGGCCGACTGGGTGGCCGCACGAGCGGCAGCCCTCGGCGCCGAGGTGGAGCTCGACGAGGTCGAGCCCGGCCGGCCCAACGTGTACGCCCGCTTCGCCGGTCAGACCGAGCGCATGCTCGCCGTCGACGTGCATCTCGACACGGTCGGGGTCGAGCACATGGAGGGCGACCCCTTCGACGGCCGCATCGGCGAAGGACGAGTCTGGGGGCGAGGCTCAGTCGACACCAAGGCGACCATGGCCGTGGTGCTCGCCGTGCTGGGCGAGATGATTGCTGCCGGACGGCAGCCGATGTGCACCATCGAGCTGGTGGGCACCGTGTCAGAGGAGGGCGGCGGCCTGGCGGGAGCGGGGGCATACCGAGACCGCTTGCTGGAGCGAAATGAGCGCCGTGAGCAGATCGTCGTCGCCGAGCCGACGATGTGCGTGCCGGTGTACGGCCACAAGGGCGGCCTCGGCCTCGAGGTCGAGGTTGAGGGGCGTGCAGCACACTCCTCCAAGCCCCACCTCGGCATCAATGCGCTGTCGGCAGGCGCCCGGATCGTCGCCGCCATCGATGCCGAGCAAGCGCGATTGGCGAGTCAGCGCGAGGTCGGCGTGCTCGGGGCCGGCACGGTGTCGGTCAACGAGATGGGCGGCGGGCGGGCCCGCAACATCATCCCGGACCATTGCGAGTTGTATATCGGCCGGCGCATCGCGGACGGCGAGGACTACCAGATCGAGTTCGCTCGCCTCACCGAGTTGGTGCGCGCCGCAGCGCTGCCGGCGCGGGTGAAGGTTCAGCTCGCGAACGACATGGGCGAGAACGCCTTCTTCCAGGCCCCCGGAAGCGATCTGGTCACGGCAATGGCGGAAATGTCAGGCCACGAGCCTGCAGTGGCCGACTTCGGCACGAATGCGCTGCGCTACGGCGAGGTGGCCGACCAGATCGTGGTGTTCGGCCCAGGTTCCATCGACCAGGCCCACCAAGCGATCGAATGGGTCGAGATCGCAGAACTCGAACGAGCGGCGAACGTCTATCGCCAGCTGCTCGCCCGCTGATCTGGCGGCCTTGGCTGCCGGATCAGCCTGCTTGATCAGTCGGAGCGGGCCGAGATGAAGACCGGGATCTCGCGATCTGTCTTGGCCTGGTACTCCGCATAGGGCGGGAAGGCCTCGACGCACCGCTCCCACCACTGCTCGCGCTCGGCCCCGCTGACGAGTCGCACGGTCGTCTCGAACGGCTCGGGGCCGTCCTGGATCAGCACGGTCGAATCGGCCATGAGGTTGTGGTACCAGCCCGGATGCGCCGGCGCTCCGCCCTTGGAACCGACGATCGCGTACTCGCCCTCGTGCTCGACACGCATCAGCGGAACCTTGCGCACCAGGCCGGTGCGGTGCCCGACGGTGGTCATCACGATGATCGGCAGCCCGGTATCGCGCAGCGTGTTGGCCTCCGTGCCTGAAGAGGCCTCGTATGCATCGGCCTGCTCCTTCACCCAGTCCCAAGTGCTGGGTCCGTACTCGCCGTCGAACTTCTCGCTGTTTGCCATGCCCGGCAATCTACGAGAAGGAGCCCCGCGCCCGAGCGGCGTGCCGAAATGCGTTCGCCTGTCAGGTGTGCCGCACGCCTACGATCCACAGCGTGCAGATCATGTCCGCGCTGTTCATCGAGCACTTCGACATGCGCCAGGCCGCGGGCGGCGCGGCTCGCATCGATCTGGGCGGCGTTCACTTCTCGATGGCGGCTCCCGGGCCGTTCCCGGTGACGATCACGCCGCACATGCTCGTGCTCGTGCGCTGCCCCACCTCGCACACCGGATTGGCAGCGCTGGAAGTGAGGTTCATGCGCGACGACGAGCAGGTAGCGCGAAACGTGCAACCGCTCAGCGTCGAACCCGGCAAGTTCGGCTACAACCTCGTACAGGCTGAGCTCACTTTCGACGAGCCGTCGACGATCGAGGCCCACTGCCGCATCGACCAGGGCGACGTGCTCGTGGTTCCCCTCACCATGAACCCGCCCGCCGACGAACCCGCCCAGTCGGCAGCAGAGTCGGCTGCGGGGCCGGCCACGGGCGGCTGGACCGGCACGCCCGCACAGCAGGACGGCTAGGCGGGCCGGGCTCGCATGCCTTTCACCGTCGGTCTCTCCCAGCACGCCGATCCCGGCATAGCGACCGGCGAGATCGTGGGACGGGTGCTCGAGACGCTGGGAGTGCAACCCGATATCGCCGTGCTCTTCACATCGGGTGAGCACGTGGGCAACACCGACGAGATCGCAGCGGCAGTGGTCGAGTTGCTCAACCCCGCGGCATTCATCGGCACCACCGCAGTCTCGGTAGCTGCGGGCGAGCGCGAGATCGAAGAAGAGACCGCTGCCGTGCTGTGGGTGGGAAGCCTGGGCGATACCGAAGCGCCGCGGGCGCGCGCCGTGCGGCTGGGCGGGGTACCCGATCCGACGGCCGACGACGAAGCGCTCGCCGCCGCGCTCGACGAAGTGCACACTGCCGGCAACCTCTCAATGGTCGTGCTGGCCGACCCGTACTCCTACCCCGTCGATGCTGCGCTCGGGCACTGGGCCGAGCTCTGGCCCAATGTGAGCGTGCTGGGCGGGCTGTCGTCGGGGGCACCCATGCCGGGCGGCAACCGCATCGTGGTGGACGGCAGCGTGCACCGCGCCGGCGCTGCGGCCCTGATCGTGGGCGGCAGCGCGAACGTGACGCACCTGGTCTCCCAAGGATGCCGACCGATCGGCCAGCCCTACATCATCACCGAGGCCGAGGGCAACGTGGTGAGGTCGCTCGGGGGCATGCCGCCGTTCGAGCGGCTGCAGCAGATGTTCTCCAAGCTCGACCCTGCCGACCAGCGCCTCGTGCAGCGTGGACTGCATGTGGGCCGGGTAACCGACGAGCGCAAGATCGACTTCCAGCGCGGCGACTTCCTGATACGCGGTGTGCTCGGCGCAGACCGTGACAGCGGCGCCATCGCCATCGGCGACGAGGCACCTATCGGGGCGACCGTGCAGTTTCATGTGCGCGACGCGCACACCGCCGACGAAGACCTGCGCGCCGCTCTCGCGCACTCTCAGCAGACCGAAGGCGCCCTGCTGTTCACCTGCAACGGCCGGGGCACCCACCTGTTCGATGCCCCCCATCACGACGCGGCTGCCCTCGTGGACCACACCTCGGCCGAGGTGGCCGGCATGTTCTGCGCCGGCGAGATCGGACCCGTCGGCAGCCGCTCGTACGTGCACGGTTTCACCGCCTCGATGGCGCTGTTCTCCGACGCCGATGGGCAATGATGAGCCGAGCGTCATGAACACCGACCTCGAAGCAAGGCAGATCAACACCGTCCGGGCACTGGCGATGGATGCCGTTGTGCGTGCCCGCAGCGGCCATACCGGCACGGCGATGGCGCTGGCGCCGCTGGCGCACGTGCTGTTCACCCGCATGATGCGCTACGACGCAGCCGAGCCGGGCTGGCCCGACCGCGACCGGTTCATCCTGTCGGCCGGCCACGCCTCGATGCTCGTCTACGCCATGGCGCACCTGGTGGGTTATGGAGTCACGCTCGATGACATCCGAGACTTCCGCCAGCTTGGATCGATCACGCCCGGTCACCCCGAACACGGCCTCACGCCCGGCGTGGAAGTCACCACTGGGCCTTTGGGACAGGGCTTTGCCAACGCCGTGGGCATGGCGCTGGCCGAGCGCGGCCTGCGTTCGCGCCTGGGCGCGGACCTGGTGGACCATCGCACGTTCGTGATCGTCAGCGATGGCGACCTGATGGAAGGCATCAGCCACGAGGCGGCATCGCTCGCCGGCCACCAGCAGCTCGGCCGCCTGGTTGCCGTCTATGACGACAACCGCATCACGATCGATGGCACCACCGACTTGGCGCTCAGCGACGACGCCGCTCGTCGCTTTGAGGCGTACGGCTGGCACGTCGCCGATCTCGGCGAGGCCGCTGAAGACACCGACACGCTCGAGCGGGCGTTGCGCGAGGCGACGCTGGTCAGCGACCGTCCCTCGATGATCATCGTCCGCAGCCATATCGGCTACCCCATGCCCACGGCGTCGGACACCTCAGCTGCTCATGGCGCCATCACCGATGCCGACGAGATCGCTGCGGCCAAACGGGCGATGGGCATGGATCCCGAAGCGGCGTTCGTGGTCGACGACGACGTGGTGCAGGCCTACCGGTCCGCCGGTGCACTTGGGGCCGCCGAGCGCCTCGAATGGGAGGCGCGGCTCGCGGCCAGCGGCCACGATCGCGACTGGCTCGACGCGCTGTGGTCGGCCGGTGCCGTGCGGGGCGAGCTGTCCGATCTCCCGACCTTCGAGGCCGGCATCCAGATGGCGACCCGGGTCGCCGCCAATCGCGTGCTCGACGCATCGCTCGACACGGTGCCTTCCCTCATCAGCGGCGGCGCCGACCTGACCGGCAACACCGGCACCAACGTGACCGCCGAGGTGCTGTCGGCCGCCAGTCCTGACGGGCGCAAGCTCTACTTCGGCGTCCGCGAGCATGCCATGGGGGGGATCGCCAACGGCATGGCATTGCACGGCGGTGTGCTGCCGGTGGTCGGCACCTTCCTGGTCTTCAGCGACTACATGCGCCCCGCGGTGCGACTGGCGGCCCTGAGCGGCGCCAAGACCGTCTTCGTGTGGACGCATGACTCCATCGGCGTGGGCGAGGACGGGCCGACCCACCAGCCGGTCGAGCACGTCGCCTCCCTGCGCGCGATCCCGGGACTGTGCGTGATCAGGCCCGCCGACGCCAACGAGACCTGTCAGGCGTGGCAGATCGCAGTCGAGCGTGATGGCCCCACTGCGCTGGTGCTGACGCGCCAGAACGTCCCCGTGCTCGATGGCACCGACCGCCCGTCGCAGGTCGCACTGGGCGCCTACGTCTTGATCGACACGCCGGCGCCGGCGGTCATCCTGGCGGGCACCGGCAGCGAGGTGCAGTGCTGCACAGCCGCCGCCGCACTGCTCGCTGCGGAGGGCATCGCTAGCTCGGTGGTGTCGATGCCGAGCTGGGATCTCTTCGAGGCCCAGGATGCCGACTATCGAGCCGCTGTGTTCCCCCCGGGCATCCCGGTGCTCGGCGTGGAGGCAGCCTCCGCGATGGGCTGGGACCGCTACGCAGACGCCACCGTCACCATGAACCGGTTCGGCGCGAGCGCGCCGGGCGGCGATCTCATGGACCATTTCGGCTTCACCGCACCGGCCATCGCCGACGCGGCCCGCGCGCTGCTGTAGACACAGCAGCAGGAACGCGCACGGGAAGATCTCCATGACCGACGGCGGCAACGGCAGCACGACCAACGGGCGCCTGGAAGGGCTGTATTCCGAGTGCGGGCAGAGCCCGTGGCTCGACAATCTCCGCCGGGGCTGGATCACCGGCGGCGAGCTGGATGCCTGGGTCGAACGAGGCATCCGCGGCCTCACGTCGAACCCGTCGATCTTCCAGAAGGCCATCGAGTCGTCGCCCGACTATGACGAGCAGTTCGGCGACCTCGTGTGCGGCGGCACGTCGGTCGACGACGCGTATTGGCAACTGGTCACCAGCGATATCCGGGGCGCCCTGCAGGCGCTCGAAGGGGTGCATGGGACGTCGGGCGGCACCGACGGGTTCGTGTCGGTCGAGGTGGACCCGTCGCTCGCGCACGACGAGGCGGCTACCACCGAAGCGGCCCGGGAGCTGCACGAAGCCATCGCACGACCGAACCTGATGGTGAAGATCCCCGGCACCCTCGAGGGTCTCGGCGCCATTCGCCAGATGATCGCCGAGGGTCGCAGCATCAACGTGACGCTCATCTTCTCGGTGGCCCGCTACGAGCAAGTTGCTGAGTCCTACCTGAAGGGTCTCGAGGATCGGGTCGCCGCCGGTGTCGCCGACCTGTCAGGCGTGGCCAGCGTGGCCTCGTTCTTCGTGAGCCGCACCGACACCGAGGTCGACCACCGGCTCGATGCGGTGGGCACCCCCAGCGCACTGGGCTTGCGGGGGCGCACCGCCGTGGCACAAGCCCAAGCCGCCTACGGTCGCTTCGGCGAGATCTTCAGCGGGCCCCGCTGGGAACGCCTCGCAGCGCTTGGGGCCCAGGTGCAGCGCCCGCTGTGGGCATCGACCAGCACGAAGAACCCGGCCTATCCCGACACGCTGTATGTCGACGAGCTCATCGGCCCACACACCGTCAACACCATGCCCGACGACACCCTGGCCGCCTTTTGCGACCACGGAAAACTGCGTCGCACCGTCGACGCCGACCAGGTCGCGGCCAACTACGTGCTCGATGCCGTCCAGGCGCACGGCATTGACCTCGACGGCGTCGCCGACACGCTTGAGGCGCAAGGCGTCGCAGCCTTCACCAAGAGCTTCGATGAGCTGCTGGTGTCGCTGCAGACGAAAGCTGACTCGCTCGTCTGACGACTCGCCCGGAGTTTGCTGGCTGAGTCAGTTGCAAACCGAAACTGACTCCTCTAGGGTGCGCGGCCGTGAAGTCCACTACGACGGGCCAGTCCAGCTGCTCCATCCAGGCAACCCTCGACATCGTGGGCGATCGCTGGACGCTGCTCATCCTGCGTGACCTGTTCCGCGGCGTGCGCCGGTTCAGCGCCATGCAGCATGACTTGGGCATCGCGCGCAACATGCTCGCCGATCGGCTCAGTCGCCTGACCGACGCCGGCGTGGTGTCCAAGGTGCCGTACCAGCATCGGCCCGTCCGCTACGACTACGTCTTGACTCCCAAGGGCCTCGACCTGTCGAACAGCCTGCTCGCGCTGATGGCCTGGGGTGACCGCTGGTGCCACGACGGCGACGCGCCGACCGTCCTGGTGCATGCCGACTGCGGCACGCCGCTGGAGATCGCCACCCGTTGCCCCGAGTGCGACGAGCCCGTCAGCCCCACACGCATTCGCAGCCTGTCCGGCCACGGCGACACGTCGCCCACTCGTCCGCCTAGCGGCGAACTCGTCGCTGCCGGCACGTCCCCAGCCTTCCAACAGCAGCCCACGAACGGAGGGGCCCTGTGACCATCATGGAACCGTCGCACCGCGCCGAGGGCGCATCAGCCGATCCGGCCAATGACCCGGCGGCCAACGGCGCGCCCACCAACGGCACCGCCGTGGCGCCACAGCCGACGGCGGCATCCTTGGCGCTCGCCGCCCTGCCGCTGGCCGAGCTGGCCGAGCGCGCCGCCGAAGTGCGCGACCGTGCTTTCGGAACGCGCGTCACCTACAGCCCGAAGGTGTTCATCCCGCTGACCATGCTGTGCCGCGACAAGTGCGGCTATTGCACGTTCGCTCAGCCCCCCGCCCGGCTCGACTCGCCGTACTTGACGCCGGAGCAGGTGCTGGAGATCGCTGCCAGCGGCGCCCGGGCGGGTTGCCACGAGGCCCTGTTCACCTTGGGCGAGCGCCCCGAGCTGCGCTACCCCGCAGCGGCTGACTGGCTGGCAGAGCACGGCTGGGATTCCACCGTCCACTACCTGGTCGAGATGTGCCGTCTCGTGCGCGACGAAACCGGGCTGCTCCCCCATGCCAACCCGGGCGCCATGACCGCGAGCGAGCTGGCGGCGCTGCGCGACGTGTCGCCCAGCCAGGGGATGATGCTGGAGTCGCTGAATCCGCAGCTCGACTGCCACCGGGGGTCGCCGGACAAGGAACCGGCTCGACGGCTGGCCACGCTCGAAGCCGCCGGCGAACTCGCCATCCCCTACACCACAGGGATCCTCGTGGGCATCGGCGAGTCGCTCGCCGACCGGCTGGCAGCGCTCGAGGCCATCGCAGCGAACCATGCTCGCTGGGGCCACATCCAGGAAGTGATCGTGCAGAACTTCCTGCCCAAGGCGGGCACGTCGATGCACAACATGCCCGCGTGCCCGCCGGACGAGTACGCGCAGGCCATCGCGCTGGCACGGCTGATCCTGCCCGCCGACATCCACCTGCAGGCCCCGCCGAACCTCACGGAGGACTTCGGCGGGCTGCTCGATTGCGGCATCGACGACTGGGGAGGCGTCTCGCCGATCACTGCCGACCATGTCAACCCCGAGCGTCCGTGGCCGGCACTCGATCGCCTGCGGGAAGTCACCGAGGGACGCGAGTTCACGCTCGCGCCCCGGCTCACGATCTATCCGGAGTTCGTGCTGCAGCCCGAGCGCTGGCTGGCCGAGACCAATCGTTTCCCGGTAATGGACCGCTCCGATGCCGAGGGCCTCGGCCGTGACGACCCCGGCAGCCAGATGCCCGAGCGGACGATGGAAAATCTCGACGCCGGCTCCGGTGCAGATGTGCTGGTCGCGGACGAGAACTCCACCCAGTGGTACTCAGGCGGCGCCGGTCACCTGCCCATGAACATCATGGACGGCCGCTCGTACGCCCGCGGGGCCGTGCGGGAAGTTCTCGACGGCGTGATGGCCGGCCAGCAGGTCGGCCACGAGGAGATCGTCACGCTGTTCTCCGCACGCGGTCCCGAGGTGGTCGCCATCGGCGAGGTGGCCGACGAGCTGCGTCGCGAGGCCGTGGGCGACATCGTGACCTGGGTGCACAACCGCAACATCAACTACACGAACGTCTGCACGTTCAAGTGCAAGTTCTGCGGTTTCTCCAAGGGGCCCCTGTCGCTGAATCTGCGGGGCACGCCCTACATGCTGACACTGGCCGACATCCAGGAGCGGGTGATCGAGGCCGCCGAGCTGGGCGCCACCGAGGTGACCCTCCAGGGCGGCATCCACCCCAGCTTCGACGGCGACTACTACATCGATGTCTGCCGGGCCATCCACGATGTCGTGCCCGACATACACCTGCACGGGTTCACGGCCCTCGAGGTCATCGAGGGCGCCAAGCGGCTCGACGAGTCGCTCGTCGATTACCTCATGCGGTTGAAGGAAGCGGGGCTGAAATCGCTGCCGGGCACCGCGGCGGAGATCCTTGACGATTCGGTGCGGGCGGTGCTGTGCCCCGACAAGATCAACACCGCCGAGTGGCTCGAGTGCCACGAAGCGGCGCACGCCGTGGGCCTGCATTCGAACATCACCATCATGTTCGGATCGATCGAGCAGCCGGAGAGCTGGGCGAACCACATCGTGGCCACCCGCGAGCTGCAGAAACGAACAGGCGGGTTCACCGAATGGGTCCCGCTGCCGTTCGTGCACATGGCCAGCCCCATCTACCTGCGCAAGGGAGCCCGTCGGGGCCCGACGTTCCGCGAGACGCTGCTGATGCACGCCGTGCCCCGCATCGCCTACCGGGGGCTCATCGACAACGTGCAGGTGTCGTGGGTGAAGATCGGTCCGCCCGGAGCGCAGCAGATCCTGCGGGCGGGTGCCAACGACCTGGGCGGGACGCTGATGGACGAGAACATCTCGCGCGCCGCGGGCGCCCAGCACGGCCAGGGCCTCACCGAGCAGGACTTCCGCGACCTTGCGGAGCCCATGGGTCGGCGCACCCGCCAGCGGCTCACCGGCTACCAGAACGCCGACGGCGCTCCCGAGGTCCGCAGCCGTGTGCTGCGCCCGACCGACAACGCCACCGATCGCAAGCTCATCCCGCTCGAATCGCTCGGCAGTCGCGTCTAGCGACTGCGCATCGGACACAGCAGTCGCGTCTAGCGACAAATGGGTGGGGCGTACGCTGCGCCTCAGATGAAGTCATCGCTCTCGCGCTCTGTCGCAGCTGGTGTCCTGCTCGTGGGTGTCGCGCTCATCGTCTGGACGGCTGTCAGCGGTCCTGACGATGAGCCGGGCATCACAGAGACCGCAAGCACGCCGACCGCTGCCACGCAGGCCGAGCCGGGCGACGCGCTCGCGACGACTGCGGCGGTGGAGGCGGCCCCGCGTGCAACAGCAACGACGGCTGCTCCGGCACCGACGACCACGACGAGTGAGGCGCTCGAGCCCATCCCGGTGCTGGGGACCGCATTCACCCTCAGCAAGCTCGACGGCTGGCTGAACACCGAGGCGATGTCGCTTGAGGAGATCCGGGCCGACAACGAGATCACGGTGGTGCAGTTCTGGACATTCGGCTGCAGGAACTGCAAGAAGACCCTCGACGCGCTGGGCCAGCTGCATGCCGACTTCCGGGATCGAGGCGTGGAGGTGGTGGGGGTCCACTCTCCTGAGTTCGGGTACGAGGCCAATGTCGACAACATCATCAAGGCTGCGGCCGAGCTCGGCGTGGTCTGGCCGATCGCTCTCGACACAACCAAGTACAACTTCCATGTCTGGCAGGAAGGCCCCACCGGCTACTGGCCCCGCGTCTACATCATCGACAGCGACAACCAGATCCGCTTCGATCGCCGGGGCGACGGCGCGCACACCTACCGGGAGCTCTACGCAACCGTCGAGCGACTCCTCGCCGAGGCCTGATCGGCGAGCCGGCGGCCGTGGGCACCCTCATCGACACCCTCACCGAGGGCATCAGGGTGATCACGTGGGCCTGCACACTCACGGCCCTGGTGCCGGGGCTGGCGCTGGTGCTGGTGGCTCGCCGGGCGCGGCTGACGGTGGCGCTGTACTACACCGCGGCTGCAGCGTTCCTGGCCTGGGCGCAGGCAGCCGGTCACTGGTGGGTCGCGGCACGAGGCGCAGCCGTGGTGATCGCCGGCATTGTCGCCGCCGGCACCTATGTGGCGGCGTGGCGGGCGCCTGGCCACTCATCGCCGCTCGCCACTGGCGCGGGACTCGTTGGCGGAGCGCTGGCCGGATGGCTGTGGCGACCCTGCGTCGGCGACCGCCTCGGCGACATCCTCAACGACGCCTCCACCGCCGGACCGCGCACGCTCGCACTCATGGCGGTGTACATGGTCGGTGTCCTGTTGCCGCTGCTGCTCATCGCCATCGCTCCCTACGCGGTACCCGGGGTGGGCCGGATGCTGGACCGGCTGCCGTTCGCCATTGCCGGCGCCGCTGTCGGCGCGGCGTACGCCGTGGCCCTGGCCATCGGGCAGTACGACGACCTCATCGGCGAGCTGTACCGGATCTCGGCTGGCTACTGAGCGGCGAGCCCGGTCGGGGCCGCTCGTGAGCCTCTAGTCGTCGAACAGCTCTGACGGGCCCACGGACTCCCGCAGGATCGATGCGGCCTTGATCGTGGCCCTGCGGGCACGGGTCACGCTGCGCTCGAGCCGGGATCGCTCGCCACTCGTGTCTGCATCGGCAAGGGCCCCCTGCAGCAGCTCGATGCTCAGCTCGGCCAGCCGCTCGGCCGTGTCGTCGAGCCGATCGGCCAATTCGGTGATCTCGTCGTGCATGGCGTCAGTCCCCGGCGCCCTTCAGGTGCTCGGCCACGATCTCCAGCGGGTGACGGACATCGAGGCCCACTGCTCGCAGGTGCAAGGTGCATCCAGGGTTTGCACTGGCCACGACGCTCGTGCCGGTGCGCTCGATGGCGGCCACCTTGCGCTCCCGCACGGCTGCCGCAACATCGGGGTGCTGCTGGGAATAGGCGCCGCCGGCACCGCAGCACAAGCCGTCGTCATCCAGCTCGACAACGTCGAAGAATCGGCTCAGCACCGTTCGCACCGGCAGGTGCGCCTGCTGCACGTGGCGCAGGTGGCACGGATCTTGCACCGCGATCCGCGGGCGTTGTGCCCCGCTGCCCGCACCCGGGCCGCCGGCATCAGGGGCAACCGCGTCGTTCGCCGGCAACTCGTCGACCCTCGCGGCAAGCCACTCGTGCACGTCCTGCACGCGTGCTGCGAAGCGGCGGGCCTCCTCGGTGCCCAGCAGGTGGCCGTATTCCTTCATCGTGGCGCCGCAGCCGGCCGAGTCGATCAGGATCGGAGTGTCGCCGGGCAGCGCCGCCATCACCTTGCGCGCCAGTCGCCGGGTGTCGGAGGCCAAACCAGCGTGAAGGTGCAGCGAGCCGCAGCAGGCGGCTCCTGCGGGAGGCAGAGCCACGCCAGCCCCAGTTGCCTCGATCACGGATTGCACTGCCCGGTGGGTGTCACGCATCCATGCGTCCATGACGCATCCGGTGAACAGCCAGACATCGTCGCCGCTGGCAGTGAGCGGTGCCTGGCGCACTGGCACTCGCGGCAGCGAGGCCGTCATGGCATCGAGCTGGCGAAACGGCCGCACGCGACCCAGCAGACTCAAGACGCGCATCAGGCCGAGCCGTTGTGACAGCCCCAGCAAGCGAGACCCGAAGCCGAGCAGCCGGGGCATGCCCAGTACGCGGTAGGCGAGCCGCCGCAGCCTGGGCTGGTAGCGAGTCTGCGCTGCCAGCGCCTCGCGGGTGATCTCCATCATGTGGCCGTAGCGGACGCCGGCTGGGCAGGCCGTCTCGCATCCACGGCACTGAATGCAGGCGTCCATGAACTCCACGAACGCAGCGTCGGCCTCGCCTCGCTCGGCAACATCGCGCATCAGCGCGATACGGCCGCGCGGCGATGCCGATTCCTCACCGGTCACCCGGTAGGTCGGGCAGTGCGGCAGGCACATGCCACAGGCAACGCAGGACGCAAGCGTGTCGCCGTCGATATCGAGCTGCAGCGGAAACGTGCTCACTGTGCCCCCTTGTTCGCCCATGGGGCTCACCAGACCCTCCGGCCGGGGTTGAGCCGATGGCTCGGATCCAGCCGTTGCTTCAGCTGGGACATCAGCGCGGCATTCGCCGGCGAGACCTGTGCCGCCTGCACTGGTGCGACCCGATGCACCAAGCCGACTCCGACCTCCGCAATCCACCCGCCGGGCGTGCCGGCCAGCGCTCGCAGTTCCGAAGGCCGCATCGACTCGCGCCCCGCACTCGGGATCGGCGGCGGACCGTCGCACGCAGCGAATCCCGCCGGCTCCAGCTTGTTCGCCTCTGCCGCGACGTCGGCCGGGTCGCCCTCCAGCAGGATCCAGGCGTGCGCACCGTTCCACAGGACGCTGCTCGGCCGGTACAGCAGGTCGAACGCCTCGAACGGGTCGCCGTCGCCTGCCAGCCACTGTGCAGCGGACGGTATCGGCAGGGTCCGCAGGATCACCTCGGCCAGGAAGCCCAAGGTTCCCAGCGAGCCCACCAGCAGGCGGGGCAGGTCGTAACCGGAAACGTTCTTGACCGTGGGGCCACCCGCAGTGACGATCTTGCCTGTGGCGTCGACGTGGCGTGTCTGCAGTACGAGATCGCGCACGTGCCCGTAGCGAAGTCGCCGGTGCCCGCTGAAGCCGCACGCCAGCAACCCACCCACGGTCGCCGCGTCGTCGACCGGGTCGAGCGGCACCATCTGGCCGGTCCGAGCGAGATGTGC
The DNA here is from genome assembly GCA_011523825.1 of Microthrixaceae bacterium. GTDB lineage: Bacteria > Actinomycetota > Acidimicrobiia > Acidimicrobiales > Poriferisodalaceae > Poriferisodalis. The sequence continues at coordinate 111,393 of WTFX01000015.1, read as the reverse complement.
CGCCAGCTCGGCCACCGTCGTGCCGGCACCGCAGCGAACCGTCATCTCCGACGGCTCGTGTTCCCACACGCCCGCAGGTGCGCGGATCTCGCGCGTCCCCGCAAGCGCAGCGCCGCCGACATCCCAATGCGTTCGGGCGCCCACCACCGTGACCGGATCGTCGCCGCCGACCTCGCGAGCAAATGCGGTCACCTCCGCAGCGATGTTCGCCGCCAGGCTGGGCCCCGCTTCGGTCGGTCCGGTGCTCGCTCCCGCTGCCGGCGTCGCGCCGGCGCTGCTCGGCTGTGAACTCACACCCAGGCGCCTTCGGGCACGTGCTGGTGGAATGAATCGCTGCAACGCGAACCCGTCGGGATCACCTTGAGCGGGTTGGCGAATCCATCGGGATCGAACGCCTCGCGCACCACGTCCTGGGTGTACATGTCGTGGGCGCTGAACAGCATCCCCATGTAGTCGCGCTTCTCCAGACCGATGCCGTGCTCGCCGCTGAGCACCCCGCCGGCCTCGATGGAGGCCGCAACAATGTCGCGGCCGGCGGCTTTCACCCGCTCGTCCACGCCGGGCTCGCGCCGGTCGAAAGCCAAGATCGGGTGCAGGTTCCCGTCACCGGCGTGGAACACGTTCACCGCGATCAGGTCGTAGGCATCGGCGATCCGATACACCTGCTCGAGCACCTCGGTGAGCCGTGACCTCGGCACCACAGTGTCGTGCAGGTAGTAGTCGGGCTTGATCCGCGCCACCGCTCCGAAGGCGTTCTTGCGGCCCTTCCACAGCAGCGCTCGCTCCTCGTCGTCAGCGGCAACACGCACATGGCCGACATGGTGCTTCAGCGCCACCTCGCGCACGATCTCCACGCCCGCCTCCACCCCGCCCGGCAAGCCGTCCAGCTCCACCAGCAGCACCGCAGCGGCCTCGGTCGGGTAGCCGGCGTGGGCGAACGCCTCCACGATCTCGATGGCGCGCTGGTCCATCATCTCCAGCGCAGAGGGCACCAGCCCGGCGGCGATGATGGCGCTGACCGCCGCCGAACCCTCGCTGACGTCGTCGAAGTCGAGCAGCAGCGTGCGCACCGACGGTGCATTCGGGGTGAGGCGTACTGCGGCCTTGGTGGCGATGCCCATCGTGCCCTCAGAGCCCACAAACAGCCCTCGCAGGTCGAGCCCGGCCGGTTCGGCCTCCACACCGCCCAAGGTGGTGGTCTCGCCGGAGGGAAGCACTACCTCGAGCGCTGCGATGTGCGCCGTCGTGACGCCATATGCCAGGCAGTGCGGACCGCCGGAGTTGTTGGCGATGTTCCCGCCGATCGAGCACACCTGCTGACTCGAGGGATCTGGGGCGAAGTGGAAGCCCAGCGGCGTGAGTGCTCGCGACAGGTCCAGGTTCAGCACGCCGGGTTCAACCCACGCCACCCGGTTGCCGGTGTCGACCTCGACGATGCGGTCCATCTTGGCTGTGGCAACCACCACCGGCCTGCCGACAGGCACGGCACCCCCGGCCAAGCCGGTCCCTGAGCCGCGGGCCAGGAACGGCCGGCCATGGCGCCGGCAGATACGCACGATCTCGGCGACTTCGACGGCAGTCTCGGGCAAGCACACGATGGCCGGCGGGCTGCCTTCGATCGAGCCATCCCGGCTGTACAGGCCACGTTCGAAGTCGTTGTCGCGGGCCCGTTCGCCGAGCACCCCGCGCAGGCCGGCAAGCAGGGCAGCATCGGCCGAGTCGTCCTCAGAAGCCACGCCCCGACCGTACCGTAGGCTCAGCGCGGATGGCTTCTGATATCGATGCGGTGGACTTCGATGGCAAGGGCCTCGGCGACAACACCCGGGAGTGGCTGTCGCTGGAGGATCCGCTCGAACACCGCACCTGGCTGTTCGATGTGACCTTCCTCGCCAGCGCCTGGACTTGCATCTACGGGGCCGGCTGCCCGGGAATTGACGATATTCCGGCCCCCGAGCTGGCCCTAGGCTGCTGCAGCCACGGCGCCTACCTCAACGGCCACGACGATCTCGCACATGTCCGGGAGATGATCGCCGAATTGGACGCCGAGATCTGGCAGCACCGTTGCGACCCCGACGAAGCACTCGCCCAGGACGGCGAGGGCTGGTGGCGCACCCAGGTCGTCGATGGTGCGTGCGTGTTCGCAAACCGGGCCGACCACCCCGCAGGCGCCGGCTGCGCATTTCACCTGCTGGCTGAGCGCACCGGCCGGCGGCCGATGGACACCAAGCCTGAGATCTGCTGGCAGGCGCCGCTGCGCCGCGAGGATCACGAGACCGTCACCGGCCACGTCTACACGATGGTGCGGGAATGGGAACTGCGCGACTGGGGCGGCCCCGATACCGACGTCGCCTGGTGGTGTACGTCTGCCGAGATCGCCCACATCGGCACTCAGCCCGTATTCAGGGCACTCCGCGACGAGCTGACTGCAATCTGTGGACCAGCTGTCTATGCCGAACTGCACACCCAACTCGACGGGCGCGTCGCCTCAAGCCAACTGCTCCCCCACCCAGCAGTCCGCCGCCCTAGCTGCTAGTCAGGCGCTCTCGCGCTGGGGCGCTCCAGTGTTGGCGTCTGACTCAGGGTCGGCGTCGGAATCGAAGTCGGCGTACTTGGCCTCGAGATCCGAATAATCGTCGTACTTGTCGGCCAGATGGCCGTACTGGTCATCGGGCGCCGATTCCTCGTCATCGAATTCCACCCCGAAGCGGTCGGAGTTGTCGAAGTCGTAGTCCTCGATGGTGAAACGCTCCGCCGTGGCCCGCTGAAATTTGCGGGCCTCCTCATAGCGGCGATGTCGACCCTTCTTCACCGGCTGGCTCCTCGTGCTCGACTGCGAGGCCTCGCTTGCCTGCATCCGGATATGCCCCTCTCCGCGGCGGATGGGGCATCTGTGTTCTACGAAGTGCCCTGTCACCCTACCGTTTGAGGCGCAATGCTGCGTGTCATTGGGCTGCGTGTCATTCGCATCCCTCAGGCACTTTGCGAGGCCGCGACTCGAGCAGCAGTCCGGCCGACGGATCGAACGCAAGTGCGGCCTCGCCAGCCAGCAGCGATCTGATCCCATCGCCCACCACTTCGGCTCGCCAGCCCGAGCTCAGCCTCGAGGCCGGATCGCCCGCAAGCAGCGCGGCGATGTCGGAACGGGTTGCCAACAGGCTCCGATCAATGCCCTCAGTGCGTGCCACCTCGTCCACCCAAGCGCCCACGAGCGGGACTGCCGGCTGCAGGGCCGCATCCACGTTCGGCCCCGCCGGCAACGCACTGGCCGGAATGTCGCCCGGCGACATGTCGAGACCGCGCTTCACCTCGGCCATGATCCGATCGCCGGCCGCCCCGCGGAACTGGCTGCCATCCACCCCCCGCAAGCCCCCGAGCTGATCGATGCTGCTGGGGCGGCGCTGAGCGATCGACAGCAGCGCCATGTCCGACAGCACGAAGCGCACGGGGATGTCACGCTCGCTGGCCATTCGTTCGCGCCAGGCAGCCAACCGGTACGCCACCGCTCGCTGGGACCCGCGCAGCTGGCGTGCTCCCTTGATGCGCGTCCACGCTTGGGCAGGATCTGGTGGCGGCCCGGGAGGTCGGCGCCACTGCTCGCACTCGTCGAGCGCCCACTGCCAGCGATCCCGCGCCGTCAGGCGAGAGCGCAGCTCGTCGAGCAGGGGGATCAAGTACGCCACATCATCGGCCGCGTAGCGCTGCTGGGCCGGTCGCAGCGGCCGCTCGAACCAGTCGGTCAGGCGGTTGCCCTTGGCCAGCCGTACGCCGAGCAAGCGGTCGGTCAGCGCCTCCAGCGACGGTGTGCTCATGCCCAGAAAGCCGGCGGCCACCTGCGTGTCGAAAAGCCTCGACGGAATGGCGTCGCACTCCTGGGACAGCACCTCGATGTCCTGCGCGCACGCGTGCATGACCACCAGGACATCGGCCGCCAGCACAGCGCCAAGCACCGAGACGTCGGTGGCGGTGGGATCGATGAGGGCGATCCGCTCGTCGAAGGCAACCTGCACCAGAGCCAACTGCGGTCGGTAGCTGCGCTCACGGTGGAACTCGGTGTCCACCGCCACGCAATCAGCGGCCAGCAGATCGGCGACCAGCGCTTCCAGGTCCGTTTGGGTGTCAACCCATTCGTGCCGGGATGCATCGTGGCGAGACGAGTCGCGGCGGCGATCGCTGCGAGGTGCCATGCGCGTCAGCCCACTCCCGGCTGGCCCGCTTCACGAGCCGCCAAGATCGCCTCGGCTGCGGCCAGATCGGCGGGTGTGTTCACGTTCAGCACATCGGACGGTGCCACTGGCACGGTCGGGACACACTCGGTGTCGAAGGCCTCCTTCGGCCCGCGCGCACCGGCCTGCTGGCCTGCCCGCAGCATCGAGAGCGATTCGCGGGCGTAGTGGCCGATGAGCGGCTCCGGACGGTCGCTGCGAGCCAGCACCACCGGCGCACCCGTGCTGCGGGCGCGCTCGACCAGTTTTGCAAGCAGCTCAGCAGGCACCGTCGGCACATCGGTCGGGCACACGAGCACATCGCCATGGCGCTCCAGCGCATCAATCAGGGCCGAGAGCGGGCCGGCTCGTGGCGAGCTGTCGGGTTCGGCCACGAGCGGCGCCGGCGGACTGCCGCCCTGCGCCACGACAGGGTCTGCTCCCGCCTCCGAGAGCGCATCGGCGACCCACAGCGCCAGCGGCCGGCCCGACAGTTCCAGGCCCGCCTTGTCGCTGCCCATACGCGTGGATGCGCCGCCGCACAGCACGACGCCGACGGGCTTCACGCCTGCGGCCACTCACCCGTCGACGGCTCGCCTCCGGGGTCGAGCTGCATCAGGAAGCCGGCGCACCGGTCGGCCTCGTCATGCTCGCCGATGGCAGCAGCGCTACGCCCCAGGCCCAGCAGCGACCACAGGAAGCCGCTGTTGGTGGGCTCCGCCCAGCGGACGTATCCGCTCCCCCGCCAGCCAGCGGCGCGCAGCGCGTCAAGCCCGCGGTGGTACCCCACCCTGCAGTAGGCGTAGGACTCGATGTGACGACTCTCGCTCGCCGCCCAACGCCCCAGCTCCGCCCAGGCCTCCAGCAGCCGCGGCCAGCGGGCTGCCACCTCCGACAGCGCGGCGCCCCGTTCGGCCGCCGGCTGAGCCATCGCCGCTTCGAGTGCCGCGACTGCAGCGGGAGGGGCCGCATCCAGCACCGTGGAGGGCAAGCTGCCCGGACGCAGGTCTATGGGTGTGGCCGCCATGCGCGGAACCTCGCGGATCGTCGTATCAGCCACTTGGACTCTACTGAGCGCCTTGGCGCTGGCCCGGGAGCGATCCACGGGCACTGCCGGGACGCTGCGTACTCTCTGTTGAAGTGCTGCCCGAATGGCTCGATGCCGACCGCCTGAGCATCGCTCTGGTCGGCGGGATTGCCGCCTTGGCTGTGGCGGCCTTCATTGCGCTCCGGTTGATCCGCCGGCTGGTGCTGGCCGTGCTGATCTCGCTGGTGCTGGTGGGCGGCGCGGCAGTGCTGGCCGTGCAATGGACCGGGCTGCGGGACTGCCAGGAGACCTGCTCGTGCGAAGTCTTCGGCCGTCCGGTGCAGGTGCCCCAGAATCCCTTGTGCGGACCTGACCGCATCGACCCGTCACGCATCGATGTCGATATCGACATCGATTGACGCCGGCTCGACTATCTCGTTTCCCGCTCTTGTTCCCAATCCCCACTGGATACGGGCTCACGGACCGCTCGGGCCACGGCTTCGCCCTGTGCTTCCCGCTCTTGTTCGCTTCGCTCACGGGCCGCTCGGGCCCGGGGCTCAGCTTCCGTCAGGGCACGCGCATGGCGCGCAGGTTGTCGGTGGCGTGCGACTCGGGGCTCGAGCCTGACACCACCACCACCATGTCCCCGCTCCGCACCACGCCCGTGCGTGCCGCTGCGTGCACCGCCTCGAGCGCTGACTCGGCCGGGGTCAGGCGCTCGCCGAAGACCAACGGGCGCGTCCCCCACGACAGTGAGAGCTGCATCGCGGTGCGAGGCTCGGGCGTGAGGCCCAGCAGCGGCATCGACGGGCGGAACCGGGCCATGCTGCGGGCAGTGAATCCCGAACGGCTCAGGCAGATGATGGCTTGGGCGCCAAGCTCAGTGGCCAGCCTCGACGCCGACTGGGTGATGCCGTCGGTCACCCGCAGGTAGTCGGCGGCGCGTTCATCCAGCCTGCGCACCGACAGCAACCGGTTCCACCACGCTTCGTAGTCGAAACGCTCGTCGGCTCGCTCGGTGATGCGCGCCATGGTCCGCACGGCGTTCACGGGATCGTGGCCGATGGCCGTCTCGCCGCTCAGCATCACCGCAGATGTGCCGTCGAACACTGCGTTGGCGATGTCGGAGGCCTCCGCACGTGTCGGCACCGGCGAGTGCAGCAGCGATTCCAGCATCTGTGTCGCGGTGATGGCCGGTCGGCCGTGCGCGACACAGGCCTCGATGATCCGCTTCTGCAGGTGCGGCAGCTCCTCGATGTCGCACTCTGCGCCCAGGTCGCCACGAGCCACCATGACGGCCGAGGAGGCCTCGATGATCCCGTCGAGGTTCTCCACGGCGGCATTTGTCTCGATCTTGGCCACCAACAGCGGGCCACGGGGGTGAGGCTCGACGCCCAGGCGCCGCATGTCATGTGCCGAGCGGACGAATGACAACGCAACCATGTCAGTGCCGAGGTCGATGAACGTGTCGGCCAGCTTCAGATCCTGCGGTGTTGGCGTGCTGATGCGCAGCTTGGACGAGTCGACATGCAGGCCCGGCCGGCCTTCGAGATGGCCGCCGTGCAGCACGCGAGACTTGAGAGCGTTGGAGGCACGGTCCTCCACCACCAGCACCACGTTGCCGTCGCCGAACGACAGCCGGTCGCCGGGACCCACGTCGGTGAGCAGGCCCTCGTAGTCGACGACGAGCCGGTCGGCGGTGCTGGCGTCGCCGTCGATGGCGAGCGAGAGCACCGCTCCCTCAGTGACGTCGCAGCCGCCTTCTGGGAACGGCTTGCACCGCACCTTGGGGCCCGGCAGATCCACGAGGATCCCGATATGCCGTCCCGAATCCTGCGAAACAGTGCGCAGCCGCCGGAAGGTGTTGACCTGCTCGTCGAGTGTGCCGTGGGCCAGCCCGAGACGCCAGACATCGACGCCTGCTTCGATCATGGCCGTCATGGTCGCCTCGTCGTTACAGGCTGGTCCGACGCTGGCGATGATCTTGGTCCGTCTTGCCATGTGCTACCACGGTACCGCTCCCGTCAAGGCACTCAGCCATTGATTTCGCCCTCTAGGGTCACCCGCCGTGGAACTCGTCTTCGTTCGTCACGGCCAGCCCGAACGAGTCGTACGGCACGACGGGCGGCCCGCGGACCCGCCTCTGTCGGAGATCGGTCAGCAGCAGGCCGTGGCGGTTGCCGGGTGGCTCGCCGAGATGGGCATCGATGCCCTGTACAGCAGCCCGATGCGACGGGCGCTGCAGACCGCAGAGGCCATCAGCGAAGCCACTGGCCTCGTACCGATCGTGCGCGAGGGGCTCAGCGAATTCGACCGCGACTCACCGGCGTACGTGCCCATGGAAGTCCTCAAGGAGACCGACCGGGATCGGTGGGACGAGCTGGCAACCGGCTCGTTCGGCGACGCAGAGCGCACAGCCCAGTTCATCGCCACGGTCAGCGGGGCGGTGGACCAGATCGTTGCCGAACACCGCAGCCAGCGTGTCGCGCTGGCATGCCACGGCGGCGTGGTGAATGCATACCTGGCGCGCTGCCTCGGCTTCAATCCGGACACCTTCTTGAAGTTTGACGTGGACTACACGTCCGTCACACGAGTCTTCGCGTCCAGCCGTGGTCACCGCAGCGTGCTCTCGGTCAACGAGCGCACCCACCTGCGAGGCCGCCCAGACTTGGCCATAGGGCTTTAGCCCCCGCTCGCGGCTTCGACACCACGGCTGCTCGCGGGCCTAGTTGAGCTGAGCCCAGAGGCGTGTTGCTGCTTGTCGGAGGTGGTCGGCGTCGCTGCCGCCAAACCGATCAGCGGCGCCTTCCAGCGCTCGGGCACCCTCGTCGGGGCGGCCCAACGTCGCAAGCGCTTGGCCCAGCCGCATGAACTCGTCGATCGGGCAGCCGGGCAACCGGGTCAGCAGTTCCAGCACGGCCAGCATCGAAGGTGCATCGGGTTGGCGCAGGTGAAGCGTGCGCAGGTTGTTCAGCATGCGCAGCAGGATTGCTTCGGGAGGTGTCGGCTGCAGGAACAGATCATCGAACGCCTGACGTGACTCGAAACGGGCAAAGATCGCCGCCGCGCCGGCCCGGTCGATAACGCACCCGTCGAAGGCATCGATGAACACTTCGGGATCGGGTGTGCCGACCAGGAAGTGGCCCGGCATGCCGACCCCGTGCAGCACGACACCGGCACGGCGCGCCACCTCAATGGTGACCACGGCCAGCGTGATCGGAATGCCGAGCCGCCGCGAGACCACTAGGTCCAGGTAGCTGTTGGCCGGGTCAGCGAAGCGACCCCGGTTGGGGCCGAAGCCCTCCTGGCCGAAGAGCAGATCGACGACTGCGTCCGGTGTGGGCTCGCGCAATGCGGCACCGAGGCGGTCCAGTTCGGCCAGCGCAGCAACCTCGTCGACTGGGTCCGTCCGGCAGTGGGCGGCGATGGCCAAGGCCGCCCGGTCGAGCGGCACCGGCTCGCTGGTCACCCACGCAGCGAAGGCGTCGGCCGGCGAGGGGTGACCGCGTGGGGGGTCCGGTGCTGCGGCGTCGCCGTCTGACATCGATGTGACGGTAGCGGTGACAGCCCACTGCGCCATCTGGGCAGCTTCACCGCAGCTGGACCTCGCCGGCACATGGATCAGGGAGGCGAGCGGCGATACTTGCGCTGTGACGTCGCAACATCCGTACCTGGACCAGCCCCCTCCGGTACCGATAGCCCACCGCGGCGGCAGCGCGGTCTGGCCGCAGAACACGATGGCGGCCTTCGAAGGCGCCGTGGCCCTCGGCTATCGCCACCTGGAGACCGACGTGCAGGCAACCTCCGACGGCGTGCTGGCCGTCTTTCACGACGATGAGCTCGCCCCCACCTCCGACCGCACCGGGCGCATCTCGGACATGACGTGGAGCGAAGTGTCCCGGGCACGGGTCGGCGGAGAGCCGATCCCCCGGCTCGAGGAGCTGCTCGACGCCTTCGACGACGTGCGCATCAGCATCGATCCCAAGACCGATGCAGCCGTCGAGCCGCTGATCGAGGTGCTGGGGCGGCCGGGCGTGCTCGAACGGGTGTGCATCGGTTCGTTTTCCGACGAACGCCTGGAGCGTGTCGACGAAGCGCATGGCGACGCGGTGTGTCTCAGCTTCAGCCCGCGGGAAATAGCCCGCCTCCGCGTGATGAGCCTCACGGGACTCACCGCGCGACCCCGCCGCTCGGCTCGGCGTGCGCGGCCCTTTCGGGGACGGATCGCTTCGATCCCGCTGCGGCAGGGACCGATCCCGCTCGCAACCCGCCGGCTGGTCGACTATGCACACCGCGCCGGGCTTGCGGTTCATGTGTGGACCATCGACGATCGCGTCGAGATGAACCGCCTGCTCGACATCAACGTCGACGGCATCATGACCGACGAGCCCAAGGTGCTGCTCGAGGTCTTGGCGGAACGGGGAGCCTGGCCCGCAGGCCGCCAGGCTGGCGCATGAGCGAGACTGGCACATGAGCACCGGCGTGGTCGACGCAGGGCTGATCGACGAGCTGACGGGAATCGTCGGGACGGCACACGTCCTGGAAGACCCGGAGATGACCGCCGGCTACAGCATCGACTGGACCCGCCGCTTCGCCGGTACAACGCCGCTGGTGATCCGACCCAGCGACACCGCCGAAACCGCTGCCGTCATGAGCGTGCTGGCGACTGCTGGGGTGCCCGTGGTGCCCCAAGGCGGCAACACCGGCCTCGTCGGCGGCAGCGTGCCCCTCGCCGGTGAAGCGGTCCTGTCGATGCGTCGGCTCAACGAATGCGAACCGGTGGACGAGCTCGCGTCGCAGGTGACGCTGGGCGCCGGCGTGACGCTGGCCGGTGCCCAAGCCCACGTGGCCTCGTCGGGCCTCAGCGTGGGCGTTGACCTTGCGGCGCGCGACTCGGCCACAATCGGCGGGATGGTCGCCACCAACGCGGGCGGCATCAACGTGCTGCGTTACGGTGCCATGCGAGCCCAGGTCGTCGGCATCGAAGCAGTGCTCGCCGACGGCACGGTCGTGAGCCACCTGGCAGGCCTCGAGAAGGACAACACCGGCTACGACTTCGGGAGCCTGCTGGCGGGCAGCGAGGGCACGCTCGGCGTCATCACGCGGGTGCGCCTGCGACTGCACCCCACCCAGCCTGAGCGCGCGACCGCCCTGCTGGCGTTCGAGACGGCAGCCGATGCCGTCAGCGCAGCCGCCGCACTGCGTCGCAGCGTCGCCTCGCTGCATGCGCTGGAAGCTGTCTTCGAAAGAGCCATGACGCTGGTGTCGCGTCACCTCGGCGTCGCCCCACCGGTCGGCAGCCTCGGCGGCGACTCGCATCGCGGTCCGGATGGCGGCGGAGCGTGGCTGATCGCCGAAGCCGCGGCACGCACCGATCCCAGCGACGAGCTCGGCGCCGCGGTCGAAGAATTGGCGGATCTCGTGGTCGATGCGGCGGTGGCGCTCGATCCCACGTCACGGCAGCGGCTGTGGGCGTTCCGCGAGAACGTCACCGAGGCGATCTCGGCAGCCGGCATCCCCCACAAGCTGGACGTGACCCTGCCAGCAGCTCGTCTCGCCGAATTCGTCGACGGCGTGCCCGATGTGATCAGAACCGCGGATCCCGATGCCCAGCCGCTGCTGTTCGGCCATCTCGGCGACGGCAACGTGCACGTCAACGTGCTGGGTCCCGACGGCGTCGAACCGTCCGAAGAGGTGGATGACGCTGTGCTGCGCTACGTCGCAGAACTCGGCGGCAGCATCTCGGCCGAGCACGGCATCGGCACCGCCAAGCTCTCCCAGCTGCACCTCAACCGCAGCGAGGCCGAGCTGGCTGCCTTCGGCGCCATCAAGCGCGCACTCGACCCAGCCGGCCTGCTCAATCCCAACGTCCTGCTGCCCTGAGCGACAATCGGTTCAGCCTCTAGCGTTCGAGGTGTGAGCCGATCCCGACCGCAGGTCCCGTTCGCCACCCGCTACGCCCGCAGCGGCATGGTGTGCAGCGTCGACCATCTCGCGAGCGAGGCCGGCGTGTCGCTGCTGCGTGCCGGCGGCTCGGCGGCAGACGCAGCGGTGGCGGCCTCCGCCGTGCTCGCCGTCACCACCCAGCACATGTGCGGCATGGGCGGCGACTTGTGGGCGCTGGTCCATCACGCCGACGGAACAGCCCCCGCAGCGCTCAATGCGAGCGGCCGGGCGGGCAGCGGCGCAGAGCCCGACGCGCTGCGCGCCGAGGGCCGCACACGGATGCGCTTCCGCAACGACATCCGCAGCGTGCCGGTGCCGGGATGCGTCGACGGGTGGCTGAGCCTGCACGAACGGTTCGGGCGTGCCGCGCTGGCGGAGGTGTTCGCACCCGCCATCGACCTCGCAGGCGGCGGCTTCCCGCTCTCGCCCCACGGCGCTGCCGCCGCCGCATTGCTCGACGGCGTCGCCAACGCCGACGACTATTCGCCCCAGAACAAGCCGGGAGACCTCATCACCCGACCCGGCGTCGCCGCCGCCCTGCAGGAAATCATCGACGGCGGCCGGGAGGCCTACTACGAAGGCAAGTTCGGCCGCGACCTCATCGAGCTGGGCAGCGGCGAGTTCACCCCCGCGGACCTGGCTCGATCCCAGGCCGACTGGGTGACGCCGCTGCAGGCCGATGCCTGGGGGCACAGCTTGTGGACCGTGCCGCCGAACTCGCAGGGCTACCTGACGCTCGCCGGCGCATGGATCGCCGCCGGGCTGGACCTGCCCGCAGACCCCGACGATCCGCTGTTCGCCCACCTTCTGGCCGAGGCCGCCAAGCAGGCCGGATGGGATCGGCCCACAGCGCTGTCGGCCGACGCTGACGGCGCAGCGCTGATCGCACCCGAGCGGCTCGCACCACGCCGCGGCGCCATCTCGGCCGATACAGCGGCGGCGCTCGGCGCCGGAACCAGCACCGGCGACACCATGTACCTCGCGGCGGTGGATACCGATCGCATGGGCGTCTCGCTGATCCAGTCCAACGCGGGCGGCTGGGGCATCGGCCTGTGGACTCCGACACACCGGATCAGCCTGCACAACCGGGGAATCGGCTTCAATCTGGTCGAGGGCCATGCTGCGGAGTACCGGCCCGGTCAGCGCCCCCCTCACACGCTCGCCCCGGCCATCGTCCAGCGCGCCGACGGGTCGCTGCGCTCGGTGGTGGGGACGATGGGCGGCGACGCCCAGCCTCAGGTGCTGCTGCAGGTGCTGGCCCGGTTGCTGTACGCAGGCGAGGAGCCGGCGACGGCCATCGGATCGGGCCGCTGGCGCTGGGGCGCTGCGGAGGGAACCGGCTTCGACACGTGGGCCGATCCCGGCAACCTGCAGCTGTACATCGAGGGTCATGCGGCGTGGGCAGGCCCCGGCGGCGTTGCCGATCTCACCCGGCGGGGCCACCGCGTCGGCACCGACAGCCCGCATGACAACTCGTACGGGCACGCGCATCTCATCGAGGTGCACGACAGCGTGCTCGCCGGGGCTTCGGACCCCCGAGCCCTCACCGGCGGCGTCGCCGGCTACTGACAGAGACGGCGCAGCGCTAGTGCGGCAGCGGCTCTGCCACCTCCAACCGGGAGGGGCCGAGCGACCGGGCGACGAAGAGGGCCGCGTACGCACGGTCGCGCAGATCGGCCGCTTCCAAGGCGTGAGTGGGATAGCTGGCCACGCCCATCGAGAGCGTGACGCCCGTGTGATACGAGCGGGCGGCCACCTCACGGCGCACACGATCAGCGGCCCACACGGCACCACCGTGAGGCGTGTCGTCGAGCACAGCGGCCAGGATCCCGTCGGCGCAATGGCAGACAGTGTCAGATTCGCGCAGCGTGCCGCGCACCAGCCGCGCCGCGAGCCGCTGACCCACCCGGGCCTGCGTACTGCTCAACGCCTCGAAGCCATCGACCTCGAAGAACACCACGGAAAGCGGCTGGAGTGCCCGCCGAGCCAATGCCAGCTTGCGGTCGAGCAGGATCGCAAAGACGCGCACATCGGGAAGCCCCGTGACGGGATCCAGCACAGAGTCGAATACGCCGGGGGTGGAGCCCCCGGCGCCATGGCGAGCCATGGAGCGCCAGAGTGCCACTGTCGAGCGATTCGCACAATGCCGAACCGCAAGACGGCGCTGTCGAGAGGGTGGGGGCTAGCGTCGGCGCATGCGCATCGCACGACATCTCCTTGAGGGCCAGCCGGCATTGGCCATCGTGACCGACGACGGATTGGCATCGCTGCAGACCGAGCACACGGACCTGCCATCGCTGCTGGCCTCGTGCGACGGCGACCTGGTGGGCGCGGTCGAGGCCATGGCTGCGGGATCAGTGACACCGCTCGGCGAGGCCGACCTGCTGTCCCCGGTTGGTCGTCCGCCCGCCGTCCTCGCCGTAGGCCTCAACTACCGGGCCCACGCAGCAGAGGGCGGCCGTGAGCCGCCGAAGGTGCCGATCATCTTCAACAAGCATCACAACTGCATCGTGGGGCCGGGAGATCCCATTCACCTGCCCGCAGCTGCACCCGACATGGTGGACTACGAGGGCGAGTTGGCCGTCGTGATCGGACGCTCGGCCCGTGCGGTGCCCGCCTCAGAGGCTGCGAGTTACATCGCCGGCTACACGATCATGAACGATGTCAGCGTGCGCGATTGGCAGCGCCGCAGTCCCACCATGACCATGGGCAAGTCATGGGACACGCACGGCCCCTGTGGCCCGTGGATGGTGACCAGCGACTCGCTTGACCCCCATGCGTGCCGCTTGGTCACCGAAGTGAGCGGCGAGGTGCGCCAGGACGCCAACACCGATGACCTCATCTTCGACTGCTACGCGATCGTGGAGCACCTGTCCACGGCGTTCACGCTCGATCCGGGCACGATCATTGCCACAGGGACGCCAGCAGGTGTGGGCGCATTCACCGATCCGCCCAGCTTGCTGCGCGACGGCGACGAGGTAGCGATCACCATCGAAGGCATCGGCACCCTGACCAACCCCGTGATCGCGGAGCCCATCGCCTAAACAGGACAGATGAGGGGGTCTGGCACCGATACGGCGGCGCCAGGCATGGCTACGGCAGATGTGCGCCAACGCTTCGAGTTCGACTACTCGCTGGACCCGGGCCGGTCGCTCGGACGCGTCGGTGGCAAGGGCGCCGTGGGCCCGGTGCTCTACGACGGTCCCGACATCTGGCGCGCCCGGGACACGCCTGCGGGCGAGGCCACGCTGCGCATCACGCGCTCGGGACACATCGCAGACGTGGCCGCGTGGGGACCTGGCGCCGAGATCGCCGCGGCCGGCGTGCCGGCGCTGCTCGGCGCCCATGACGATCCCTGCGCACTCGTGCCCCAGGATGCCGTCGTGGCCGGCTGGGTGCGCCGCTGGCCTGCACGCCGGCTGACCGCAACCGGCACGATCTGGGAGCACGTGGTTCCCACCGTGTGCGGCCAGAAGGTGCCGGGGCTGAATGCCAAGAACTCGTGGCAGGGAATCCTGCGACGCTGGGGCAGGCAGCCGCTCGGCCCCGCCCCGAGCGCGCTGCGGCTGCCGCCGACGGCGGAGTTGATGGCCTCGCTCGCCTACCACGAGTTCCACCGCTTTGACATCGAGCGTCGCCGCGCCGAGGCGATCATCGCCTTCGCCCGCCGCGCCGACACGCTCGAGCGCTTGGCTGAGTGTCCGCCGCGGCCGGCTCGCGAACGCCTGCAGAGTGTCAGGGGAATCGGGCCGTGGACAGCGTCGATCATGGTGCTGCTCTGCCACGGCGATCCCGACTCGGTGATCGTCGGCGACTACCAGATCCCCAGTTACGTCACTTGGCACTTCGCCGGCGAGCGACGCGGCGACGATGACCGGATGCTCGAACTCCTCGAGCCGTACCAGGGCCAACGCGCCCGGGTCCAGGCGCTGGCCAAGTCAGCCGGTCCGCCCCCGCGCCACGGCCCCCGCATGCCCCTGCAAGACCTGCAGAACCGCTGACGAAACGCGTTCGCTACCGCAGCAGTGCCTCGGGGACTTCGATGATCTTGGCGCGCAGGTACTCCCCCAGCGCCTTGGCCTGCGGATCCTGCCGCGTTGACGCCGCGACACCCTCTTCCAGCAGTCCATGGAAGATGAAGTTGAGGCTCCAGATGTTGGGAAGGTCGTAGCGATCCACCCGGTGCTCGGCGGCCTCGGGCATCAGGGTGGCGAGCCGCTCGACAGTCAGAAAGTCGGACAGCCACCAGAAGGCCTCAGCTGAGCGGGCAAAGATTCCCAAGTTCGCGTTCGGCCCTTTGTCTCCTGACCGGGTGCCATAGAGCGTGCCGAGCGGCACCGCCTGCGTCGCCCCGGGGGGCGGATCCACCCGTTCAGCCCGTGCCGCCTCGACCCTGCCGGATGAAGCCCCCGCAGACGGAACATCCGGAGGCGTGCTGTCGACCACGGTTCGACGGCCGTCCACCACCACCTGCATCGGCACCAGCGACGCGTCCACGAGCGCCGGCCAGTACACACCGAAGGGCTGGCCCGGCCCCGGGCCTCCCCCCGTACCGAACATCCCGGGAATGGAGCACAAGCCGATCTCTGTGCCCGCATTCGAGAACGCCCGACCCACCTTGCGCTCGTCGGGGTCCTTCACGATGATCTTGTAGACGGCGACGGCTTCCTCGTTGGTGCCAGGGTCGGCCTTGTGGGTGGGCAGGAACTTGCGCACCACGGTCTCGTAGTCGTCGGGGCCGTAGGGGCATGCATGCCAGAACTGGCGCTCGATGAGCTCGGCCTTTGCCTCGATGTCCAACCCCGTCAGCCCGATCGAGATCTGGTTGCGGTAGCCACCCTGATAGTTCATGGCCACCTTCAGCGTGGGCGGCGCTGGCTCGCCCCGGGTTCCGCTGATGCGCACCCGATCTCGCCCGATCTGGTCCAGCTCGATGGTGTCGAATCGGCTCACCACATCGGGGTTCAGGTAGCGCTCGCTCTGGATCTCATACAGCAGCTGGGAGGTGATCGTGCCGACCGAGACCTCCCCGCCGGTGCTGGCGTGCTTGCCGATCACGCTGGAGCCGTCGGCTGCCACCTCCGCCCACGGGAATCCCGGGTAGGTCATGTCGGCGATCTCGGTGAAGAAGCTGTAGTTGCCGCCGGTGGCCTGCCCACCGCACTCGATCACGTGCCCGGCGACGATGGCGCCAGCAAGCGCATCCCAGTCGTCACGGGTCCAGCCGTGATGCCACGCAGCGGGGCCGGCCACCACGGCTGCGTCGGTGGCTCGCCCGGTGATGACGATGTCTGCACCCTGGTTCAGCGCCTCGACGATCCCCCAGCAGCCGATGTAGGCGTTGGCGGTCACGATCCGATCGGCCAGCTCGCCCAAGGGCTGGCCGGTGTCGAGATGGGCAAAGTCGTTGCCGGCTGCGATCAGCTCCGGGAGCCGGTCGGTGAGATCGTCACCGTCGACGTAGGCGATCGACGGGCGCAGCCCCAGCCGGTCCGCCACCTCAGCCACGGCGTCGGCGCATCCAGAGGGATTGAGGCCGCCAGCGTTGGACACCACCTTGATGTCCCGGTCCAGGCAGGTGCCCATGACTTCCTCCATCTGCGTGACGAAGGTGCGGGCGTAGCCGGCGCCGGGTCGCTTGGCGGCGATGCGCGACAGGATCAGCATGGTCAGCTCGGCGAGCCAGTCGCCTGTGAGGGCATCGATCGGGCCCCCAGACACCATCTCCCGAGCGGCAGAGAGCCGATCTCCGAAGAAGCCGCTGCAGTTGGCGATCCGGATGGGCGGTGCGGTCGTCGTGCTCATGTTGGTGGAACCTCTCGTCGCCGATGCAGGGTAGGTCACCGCTCTGCGAGACTTCCGGCCATGGCGAATCCTGTGCTCCTGCTTCACGGCTTCACCGGCTCGGTAGCGAGCACCTGGCAGCCGACCGGCATCATCGATCTGCTGTCCGACGGCGGCCGCGAGGTCATCGCGTGGGATCTGCCGGGCCACGGCTCGGCCGAGAAGCACCACGACCCGGCTGGCTACGCAGACATGGAGGCCAAGCTGGTGGAGCGGCTGGCGGCCGAGGTCGGCGCGCAGACCGTCGACGGCGTCGGCTTCTCCATGGGGTCACGCACGCTGCTGGCCATGGCGGCCATGGCACCCGAGCGTTTCGGCCGCCTCGTGGTCTCGGGCGTCGGACGGAATCTGTTCGAACGCGACGACGAGCAGGCCGAACGCATCGCACGCGGCGTTTCCGGGGAGGCCGAGGCTGACGACGTACACGCCCAAACCTTCGCTCGCTATGCCGCCGAACCGGACCAGGATGGCCAGGCGCTAGCCGCGTTCATGCGCCGCAAGCACGCACCGCTCGGAGACAACGAGTTCGCACGCATTACCCATCCCGTTCGGGTGGTGCTGGGCACAGAAGACTTCGCCGGCCCGGCCGAACCGCTGCTCGACGCCCTGGCAGACGCCTCGTTCACCGAGTTGCGTGGCTGCGATCACTTCGCCACGCCCAAGAACTTCGGCTTCATCGACGCGGTGATGGAACACCTCGAGGTCTTCTGAGCCCTGCCGCCCGCAGCCGAGCCACCAATTCACGGCTGTTCACAGCAACAGCGCCCTCTCGCAGGGCCAGCTCCCTTTCGGTCTCATCGACGTCGTAATGATCGCCCTGGAATGCGGCCCGTCGCTTGCCGATGAGCGCCGCGAACCGGTGCAGCTCGTCGTAGCTCTCGTCGGAGACAAGATGAGCCCAGCGGCGACCGCGCCAGGGCCAGCGGGCGTCGTCAACGAGGATCGTCACGGCTGCCGAGCGTCCTTCTCGGCCAGTGGCTGAAGCGCATTACTGAAGTGAATTAGAGTTGTTCCTTTTCCGGGGCGCCTGCAGGGGGGAGGCGCGACGTGAATGCGTTCTGGCATGACATGCACCGGTGGGCCAGACGGGCGTGGCGCGCTCTGGCAGCCGTCATGCTCGCCTGCACCATCGCGTTCGCCGGAACTCCCAGCGTTCAGGCCACCGATCTCTCGATCGAGCTGCCGAGCCCCAACCTTCACCTCAACGCCTGCTTCCCCGAACCCCCGCTGCCCGCGCTTCCTTACCTGGGTCCTGCGATCGAGGGTGCCCTCATCTACGACGACTGGCTCGCCACAGTCATCACGACGATGCAGGGCTGCGAACCGCTGCGCGTCCCGCTCTTCGGCGAACTGCGCATGCCGCTCACTGATCCGGTCATGACTTCGGCCTTCGGAAACCGCTACCACCCGCTGCGCAAACGCTGGTTGCCGCACACGGGTGTCGACTTGGTCGACCGGGAGCGGCGCTGGAAGGTGCCGGTCCTGGCGTCCGGCAGGGGAACGGTGATTGCGACCGGGGACTTCGCTGCATACGGACGCACGGTCGTCATCGACCACGGAGCGCGGGTCGCGACGGTGTACACCCACCTGAGCATCATCAGCGTGCGGGACGGCGACACCGTGGACGCCGGTGAGCGCATCGGCCGACTCGGTTCGACGGGCGCGGTCACCGGGCCCCACCTGCAGTTCGAACTGCGGCTTGGAGGTGCTGCTGTCGATCCGCTCGATTACGTCGCACCGTGGTCTCAACCGCCCGGAGGCCATTGGTAAGCGGTGCTGGAGGGGTGCGGGCACCTCAGCCCGCCGACGACGGGTCGGTGTCGGGTGCCCCGTCGGCGTCACGAGATTGGGAGCTGGAGGGATCTGCAGACTCCGGCTCATCGGTGGCGTGGGGCTCGGCTGTTTCGTCCGGATCTGCTTCGTGCGTCTGGAACAACTCCGATTCGATGAGCTCGTGCCGCTTGATGTAGGTCGACACGAATGCCTGCACCGTCGCAGCCGCCGGCACAGCCAACAAAGCACCCGCGGAGCCCAGCACCGCCGCTCCCACCAACACCGCTCCGAAGGCCACGGCGGGGTGGATGTTCATGGTGTGGGCGGTGACTCGCGGCGCCAGCAGGTAGTTCTCGATCTGCTGGTACGCCAGCACCACCACGGCGACCCAGAGAGCTGAGATCGGTTCGTCGAGCAAAGCGATCAGCAACGGCAACAGTCCCGCCAGGTACGTGCCGACGACCGGCACGAATTGCGAGAGCACACCCACCCACATCGCCAGCGGAATCGGGAACGGCACGCCGATGATGGCAAAGGCAGCCCAGTGCGCCCCGAATGCCGCAATGGCCAGCAGCGTGCGGGAGTAGATGTAACCGCCGGTCTTGTCGATGGCCAGTTCCCAGCCGCGCATCACCGCGGCCTGACGAGCAGGCGCCAGCGCCGAGCAGACCAGGCGTCGCAACCGCGGTCCGTCCGCAACCAAGTAGAACGTGAACAGGGCAACGGTGAGCATCTGTATTGCCACGTTCACCACGGTCGAGCCGACCGACACCAGGTTGCCGGCGACATCGCCAAGCAGCGACGCTGCGCTCCCGCCTTCGGTGAACTGGGCTCTCAGGTCGTCGGTGCTGATCTGAATGCCGAATTGCTCGTCTGCCCACTGCTCGATGTCGGCCAGATAGCCCGGAGCCGCGTCGATCAGCTTGGTGATCTGGTCGGCCAGTACCGAGGCCATCGCCGCGACAAACCCAGCGGCGGCCGCGGTGAAGCCCAAGAAGACGACTGCAGTGCCCAGCCCCCGCTTCCAGCCCCGGCGCGCCAGCCAGTTCACGGCCGGCTCCATTGCGAACGACAGGAAGAGCGACACGAGCAGCACCACCAGCAGATCGCGCAGCTTGTCGAGCAGCCACGCTGCGGTCGCGAGGCCGACCACTGCGGCCATGAGCAAGCCGATGGCACGCGGCACCCATCGCGGCATCCGATCGCGCTCGGGCAGTTCGAGATCGGCGCGGCGTCGTGCTTCACTCACCATGCGCGGCTCCCTGCGGACGCCGCGCCGCCGCCCGTCTGTCGCTCGGCCCCCGCATCGCGTCGAGCACCTCTGCGTGCAGCAGCCCATTGGTGGCGACGCCGTTGCGGTTGCGGTACTCGGGCCGACCCGCGACATCGGTGAAAGCCCCGCCGGCTTCGGCCATGATCACCGGCATCGGCGCCAGATCCCAGGTCTCGCACACCGGGTCGATCATCGCTTCAGCCTGTCCGGTCGCCACCAGGAAGTACCCGTATGCGTCGCCCCATGTGCGCATCATCGCGCCACGAGATCGCAATGCCTCGAATTGGGACGGCTCGAAGGTGTTGTAGTCGGAGGTGTTGACGAGTGCCCCGCTGAGATCGGGGTGATCGCTCACCGAGCAGCGGTGGTCGCCGAACCAGCAGCCGGCGCCCCTCCCGGCGGCGAGTGTCTGCCCGAGCACCGGCAGATCGATGACTCCCACCAGCGGGCCGTCAGGATCCACCAGCGCCACGAGCGTCGCGTAGAGGGGGACGCCCCGCACAAAACCCCGCGTCCCATCGATGGGATCGACGATCCAGGTGCGGCCGTCGGGCCGGATCGAGCCGCCCTCTTCCTCGCCGAAGACCGCGTCGCCGGGAAACTGCTCGGCGATACGGTCGCGCACGAGGCGCTCTGCCGCCCGATCGGCCTCGGTCACCTCGGTGCCGTCGCGCTTCCATGTCACACCGAGGTCGCGTCGGCCGAACCATCGCAGTGTCAGCGCACCGGCCTCGGCTGCGATCTCGCGCGCAGCCGCCACCAGTGACTCCCCCACTGGGCCGCCACCTGCCTGCGGCGCACTCACTCGCCGCGGCCTGTGCCCTGCCACGGCAGCCGTCGCTGCCGCGGCGTCTCATCGGCATCGTCAACGACGTCCGGGTTCAGCGGGAAGGTCAGCACCGGCACCGGCAGTTGACGTGCAATCCGCTCGGACGGCAGCAGCACGAGGCGTGAGGCGCCCGTCGGCGGCCGCGGCGCGAACAGCACGACTAGGTCTGCCTGGTGCTGGCTGCGCGAACGCACCACTGCGCCCGTGAAGCTCTCGCTGCGCAGCGAGCGAAACTCGAAGTCGACATCGCGGCTGCCGCAACGCTCGCCGATCCTTGCGGCATGGGGATCGTCACGCTCTCCCGGCATCAGCACGACCAGCGACGAGCGCCAGCGAGCGGCCTGGTCGATCAGCCATTCAGGCAGGTCCACCGGAACAGGCGCCGCTACGAGCACACGATGGGGCAGCTCGAACTCCTCCGGCACCGCACCGTTCTCATCCTCTTCCGACGACCAGCCGCGCAGGTCACGGGCGACCAGCAGCGGGCCGATGAGCTCGAACAGCACCACGGCGCCCAGTACCACGGTGGCGGCCTCGACACCTGCGTCCGAGCCCACGTCGCTCAGGCTCTCTGACGCGATGACGGCGAGGCCGACGGCCACGCCGGCCTGCGGCGTCAGGTTGACTCCCAGCCCGAACGATCGCCGCCAGCCGAGGCCTCCGGTGAGGCCGCCGACGAGGCCGCCGACGATCTTGGCTGCCACCCGCACCACGATGTAGGCAACGCCGACCAACCCGACCTTGGGGACATCGGAGAGGTGGATAGAGGCTCCCGCCAACGCGAAGAACATCAGGTAGAGCGGCTGCTCGATCGTCTTGATGGTCCGGAACAGACTCACGGAGAACGCCTGCGGCGAAACAGTCGCTGCCGTGGCGCCGGCAACAAGAGCTGCCAGCGGCAGCGAGATCTCGACGAATCCGGCAATTGTCCAGGCGATGACGATGTGCACGAGCACGAAGAGCAGCAGCTCGCCGGACGTTTCGATCTGGAAGCCGAGCCGCGAGATGAACCAGCCGAGAATCAGCCCCAGCACCGCGCCGCCGATGCCGAGCTGGACGAAGTTCAAGATCGCCTCGCCGACATCGGCTGCTTCGTCGGAGAGCAGCAGCGCAATCGGCAGCACTGCCGCGAAGGTGGTGGTCGCGAGCGCGTCTGACACCGCGTGGGTGCCGACGATTCCCGTGGGATAGCTGCCGCGAGCGCGCACCGACGAAACGATGTGCGCGATCGTCATCGGGGCGCCCGCACCTGCGAGAGCTCCCAGGATCAGCGCCACCGGGCGGTCCGCGCCGAGCCGGCTGGTGACCCAGAACACCGCGATCGCACTCAGCGCGAACTGGATGACGCCGGTCGTCAGCGTCCAGCGGGCAGCACGCAGCGCCCGTACTGAGACGCGCTCGCCGATGACGAACATGAGCACCGCCAGCGCCACTTCGGTGACGGGACGCAGCGCGATGAGCGACGGCTCGTCGATCAGCTGTATGAACGGCACGGGCCCGGACGGCCCGAGCAGGGCGCCGACGATGAGGAAAGCGACCAGCTCCGGCAGGTGGTGGCGTGCCAACAGCCGGCTGGCGAGGTACGCCAGCCAAGCCAGGACGGCGAAGGCGACGAGCGTGTCGTTCATCGCCGGCCCTGGCCGGGCGATCGATTAGGAATCGGCGACGACTGGCTCGAAGTTCGGATCGCGCTGTTCGACGAAGCTCTGCACACCTTCCTTGAAGTCAGGTCGCTGCAGCGATTCGCGCATGATCGCGTTCGACTCCTCGAGCGCATCGCTGCGAGCCTCGTCGAGCTGGCCCCACACCTGACGCTTGATCTGCGCCATCGACCAAGGCGCGCTGAAACGGCCGAGATCGCGGGCATAGGTGACCGCTTCGGCAAGCAGCTCCTCGCGCGGGAAGACCCTGCTGACAACGCCCATGTCCTTGGCCTCCTCCGCCAGGAAGACGCGGCCGGACATGAGGATGTCCAATGCATGCGAGGGTCCGACGACCCGGGGCAGCATCCACGACACACCATGCTCGGCAATGAGGCCTCGGCGAGCGAATGCACTGGTGAACTTGGCTCCCTCGGCGGCAAAGCGGACATCGCACATCATGGCGTGGACGAAGCCCAGCCCAGCGCATGCTCCGTTGATCGCTGCTACGACCGGCTTGGGAATGCTCAGGGCGTAGTCGTGACGCTCGGCACGCAGCCGCGGTGGATCTTCGTCGCTGCCCTCGCCCTGCCCGCTGGAAATGC
Source organism: Microthrixaceae bacterium (assembly GCA_011523825.1). Classification (GTDB taxonomy): domain Bacteria; phylum Actinomycetota; class Acidimicrobiia; order Acidimicrobiales; family Poriferisodalaceae; genus Poriferisodalis. Next base: position 88,254 of record WTFX01000015.1, on the reverse strand, counting down.
CCTGCAGGTTGTCCATGTCGGCACCGGCACAGAATCCCCGGCCTGCCCCCGTCACGACAATGGACCGAACGTCGGGATCGCCCGCGGCACGATCGAGGGCGTCGAAATAGCCGGTGCCCAGCTCGCCCGTCCACGCATTCAGGCGTTCGGGACGGTTCAGCGTGACAATCGCCACACCGTCGTCAACCTCGTACAGCACTGTGTCGTTGGTTCGGCCGCTCATCGGGTCCTCCCTATTGGTTCCGATGCGCCAAGCGCACCGGTGCTTGTGCCGACGCATCCGATCGCATCGGTGCAGACACCGCCGCGGCCACGCTACTCGCGCTAGTTGCGAGCCATCTCTTCCACGGTCACCGTGTCCATGGTGTCGCCGACCGCGATGGCAAGCGCGACGTCCATCCCCTCGGTGACGTAGCCGAACAGGTTGTAGGCAGGCTGCAGCTTGGCGCGGCAGTCGTCGATGCAGATGAAGAACTGGCTGCCGTTGGTGTCCGGCCCGGCGTTGGCCATGGCCACGGCACCGAGCGTGTAGTCGCCCTTCACGGGCTCGTCAGCGAACCGGTACCCCGGGCCACCGCGGCCCGAGCCCTCCGGGCAGCCGCCTTGGATGACGAAATCGGGCACGACTCGGTGGAAGGTCAGCCCCGTGTAGTAGCCGTCCTGCGCCAGGTTGACGAAGTTGTTCACCGTCACCGGGGCGAGTTGGGGGTCGAGGTCCATGACGATGCGGCCCTTGGACGTGTCAAGCGTGACCCGCCAGATCGCTTCGGTGTTGATGTTCATTGCAGGTGCAGCAGCCATAAGGCGCCGACCCTACTGACTAATGCGACCGCCTTATCGGGTGAGCGCCAGCGAAGCCTTGGCGCTCGCAAAGAACAGCGCTCGCATCAATCAGTGGAGCGCAGTGTCCTTCCGGCGAGCGCGCCGGTGTGCTCGCCATCGCGCATGAACACCTGCCCGTTCACCAGCGTGGCCTCGTAGCCAGTGCCGCGCTGGATGTAGCGACCCGCGCCGCCCGGGAAGTCGTACACGTACTCAGGACCCGACAGCGAGAGGCCATCGACGTCGATGACGTTGATGTCGGCGAACCGCCCGGCCTCGAGCCGCCCCCGGTCGACCAGCCCGAACAGGTCGGCGGTGTCCGAGGTGATCCGGCGGACACCCTCGGGCAGCGAGAAGAACCCGTTGTCGCGCACCCAGTGACTGAGGAAGAAGGTGGGCTGGCTGGAGTCCATGATCTGCCCGACGTGAGCGCCCGCATCGGCGAGGCCCATCACGATGGAGTCGTGGGAGAGCATCCGCTCGATCGCATCGAAGTCCTGGTTCAGTACCGGCAAGCTCAGCATGACGGTTCCGTCGGAGCGATCGGTTGCATCCAGGAACAGCTCCACCGGCGACACACCGGCTGCCGCGGCCTGTGCCTCGAGCGTGCCATCGGGCCCGATCCGGTAATTCGGGTTGACCGCATCGAGCAGGTACAGGCGGCTCAGATCGACGAGCGAGTTGGCCATGCCAGTCGAGTTCTGATCCGACGAGTTGGCCTCCGCCACCAGAACCGCACGAGTCGCAGGGTCGCGGATCGCCTCGAGGCGCCCGGCGACATCGAGGCTGCGCAGCGAACGCCACGTCTCGCCCGCCCGGTCCCAAGGCGTCCGGTGCTGGATTCCGAGCACGACGCCGATGGCACGGCAGGTGGTCTGTGGTCGCAGGTTCGCGCCAGCGGCGTTCTGCTCGCTGACGTAGCCGAGCACCAGATCGCTCATCTCGGGCTTGCGAGCGGAATACACCAAGCCGAAGGTGCTGGGCCGGCCACTGCGCCGCGTGATCTCGCCGAGCACCTCGATCTCGTGGCGGCCGCCGGCGAAGTCCGGCCCAGCAGCCTCGAAGCGAGGTGCCGACTCGAACACGCCCCGGCCGTGGCGGCCCAAGACGTCGCCGAAGGCGTACAGCTCGTCGTCATCGGCGAAGGTGCCCGGGATCGGGCGCCCGTCGGGCGTGCGGTGGAGCAAGGTGCGCGACGTCGAGAAGCCCAGCGCGCCAGATCCCATCGCCTCGTCCACCAGCTCGCACATCGCTGCGACCTCCGACTGCGATGCAGGACGCTCGTCGAGGCTGTCGGGGCCCATCGTGTGCCAGCGGACGGCGACATGGCCCACCATGCCGCCGACGTTGAGGCCCTTGGGCATGCCGTCCAGAAATGCCAGATACTCGCCGTAGGAGCGCCAGTCCCACGGCAGTCCCTGCATCATCGACTGCTTCGGGATGTCCTCTACCGACTCCATGACCTCGGCGATGTATTCGATGTCATCGGTCTTCACCGGGGCGAAGGTGACTCCGCAGTTGCCCATCACCACCGAGGTCACGCCGTGCCAGCACGAGCTCGAGCCGATGGGATCCCAGGCGAGCTGCGCGTCGAGGTGCGTGTGGATGTCGACGAATCCGGGCGTCACCACCTTGCCGGCAGCGTCGATCTCGGTGCGTCCTGGCGTTTCCACCGTGCCGACCGCGGTGATCCTCTCGCCGTCGATGGCGACGTCGGCGACCTTGGCATCGCTGCCGCTGCCGTCGACCACCAAGCCGCCTCGAATGACTGTGTCGTGGGACATCGCGCGCTCCCGTTCGTGTGAGGTTCCCGACGCGTGAGCTTACGCTTGCCGGGACTCCGCCCGCCGTGTCTCCGCGCCCCGGTGCTGGCTTCGGTACTCTCGAATGGATGCCGACTCCCCAGAGGGCTGTGACTGGAAGGGCGACTGCCGTGCACGAACTCGACTCCCGCCAAGACGCTGAGCCGCAAGGCAACACCGCACGCTGGCGTGTGCTTGCGGCAGCGCTGGCCGCTGCGATGCTGGTCAGTGCCTGCGGCCTGCTGAGCGACGACGACACCGACGCGACCACGACCACGGCCGCTGATGACGCGATGATGACGGACGCCGACGATGAGCCCACCACGGTCGTGACGGCCGCGCCCACGACGACTGCAGCCGGCGATGCCATGGCCGAAGACGAGGCCGGTCCCAACGTGACGCCGGAATCGAAGTTGTCGACCGCCGGCTTGGGGCCCGTGCAGATCGGGCACTCGCTGGAAGATGCCCGGACGGCCGCCGGCGCACTGATGATCGCCGTCCCAGGCGGTTCGGATGCCTGCCGCTACTACACGGTTCAGAACGGTCCTGAAGGAGTCCGATTCCTGGCCGTCAACGCCGAGATCGTGCGCGTCGACATCGAATCAGGGCCGATCACGACGATCTCGGGTTACGGCATCGGTTCCACACGGAGCGAGATCATCGAGGCCTTCGGCGACCGGATCGAAGACGGGCCGGGGCTCTCCGCGATCCAGTACGTGCCGGTGGATGCGCCCGACATCGACAAGCGCGTGGTGTGGGAAGTGGACGAGTCTGGCGCGGTGATCTCACTGCGAGCCGGGCGCGTCCCCCACATCGAGCCCCGGGTGGCCTGCAGCGGCTGAGCGGCTCAGCTGGCTACGGCGTCGCCCAGGTTCTTGACCACGTCGATCCACAGCTGGGTGGTGAGCGCCAGCGAATCGACATCGACGCGCTCGTCGTTGCCGTGGAACCGCAGCATGAAGTCGTTGGAGTTCACCCGGTTGCTGAACAGCCCGGCCCCGTAGGCAACGGTGCCCTTCAGGCGGAAGAAGCGGGCGTCCGTGGCCCCGACGATCAGCTGAGGGATCACCGGCGCGCCCGGGTGCGCCTTGGCCATCAGCTCGCTGAGCAGCTGCCACATCGGCGTGTTGGTCGGCGAGAAACTGGCGGGATCATCGTGGAGGTGCTCGATCTCCACCTCGTCGAACAGCTCGCCCAGTGCGGCCTGCAGGTGCTCATTCACCGCAACGGGATCGCCGGGCGCAGTGCGGATGTCGACTTCGATCTCGACCTTGTCGGGGATGATGTTGGTCTTGTTGCCGCCGCCCACGACATTGGGGCTGAACGTGGTGTGGCTGCAAGCGTGCAGGTGGCGCGCCAGACCCGGCGAGTCGATCCCGGCGACAGCGTCGTAGACGCGGGCCGGGTCGAGCAGCGCCTCGCGGGTCTCGTCGTCGACCCTGAGCGTCGAGACATGGTGCTGCCACATCTCGGTGAGCTGTGGCGCCGGCCGGTATTCGGCAATGCGGCGCACGATCTCGGCCGCCTTGATGAGGGCGTTGTCGGTGCCGAACGGCATCGAGCCGTGACCGGGCGTGCCGCGCACGGTGAGCCGGCGCCAGCCGATGCCCTTCTCGCCCGCGGCCAGCGTGATCTTGGTGCCCTGGGGCGTGTGGTTCGGCATCCCGCCGAATTCCGTGAGCACGTAGTCGCACTCGATGGCATCCCAGTGGTGCTCGGCCATCCACTTGGCCCCGTAGGTGCCGCCGGCCTCCTCATCGGCCACGCCGAAATAGATGACATCGCCCTTCGGCCGGTAGCCGCTGCGCACGATGTGACGGAACGCCACCGCCATCGACGAGGTCAGGTTGAGCATGTCAACCGCCCCGCGTCCCCACACTTCGCCGTTCACCAGCTCGCCGCCGAACGGATCCCTGCTCCAGCCGTCGGCATTCACCGGCACCACATCGGTGTGGCCCATCAGGCACAGCTTGGGTGCCGACGGATCGGTGCCCGAGATGCGGGCCACCAGTGACCGCCGCCCGGGCTCGGATTCGAAGCTCTGCATGTCGACGCCGGGGCCTTCCAGGTAGGTCTCCAGCAGGTCGCTGTTTCGAACCTCCTCGCCCGATTCGACGGTCCCGTCGTTGACGCAGGCATTGCGGATCATCTGCTGCAACAGCTCGACGGTCTCGTTGGTCAGCGCCGGATCGGTGTGGTCAATCTCGCCCATGGCAGCGATGTTACGGCTGCGCCTGCACCCCGGATGGCGAGTCGACGATCTTGGTGGCGCGGTCTCGGTCACGGCTACGGTGAGCGTCATGAGCGCCGCAACCGACACCACCGCTGGTCCATTGACGGCCGCCGACCTCGAGGCGTTCAGAGAGAGGGCGGCTGCGTTCCTGCAAGATGCCGTCGAGACCGGCGTGGCGTGCCCCGCGTATGGCGCGATCCTGGTGCCCGCGTTGCATGATCAGGCCCGCGCCTGGCAGCGGTACTGCTACGACCACGGGTGGGCCGGGCTGCATTGGCCAGCCGAGCACGGCGGTCGCGGGCTCTCCCGGGCACACACCGGCATGTGGATGGAGGCGTGCGAGCGAGCGGGCGTCGCCCCCTACCTGAACCTGCAGGGGATCGTGCTGGCCGGCGAGGCGATCATGCGCACCGGCACCGAACGCCAGCGTGAGCAGTTCCTGCGTCCGATCCTGACCGGCGAGGTGCTGTGGTGCCAGCTGTTCAGCGAACCCGGAAACGGCTCGGATTTGGGCGGACTCACCACTACTGCGGTGCCGGACGGCAGTCGCTTCGTGCTGAACGGCCAGAAGGTGTGGTCGTCGAATGCCCAGTTCGCCGAGTACGGCATCTTGATGGCCCGCACCGAGCCCGATGCCCCCAAGCACCGCGGCATCAGCTTCTTCCTGCTCGACATGACGCTGCCCGGCATCGAAGTGCGTCCGATCAAGCAGATGACTGGCGACAGCGAGTTCTGCGAGGTGTACTTTGACGACGTCGCTATGCCTGAGAACGCACTGCTGGGCGAGCGCGGCGGCGGCTGGGGCGTCGCCATGGCGGTGCTGGAAGACGAGCGGGGCGGCGCCGGCTCCTCCGGGGTCATCAGCCTCCGCAAGCGTCTTGCCAAGATGATCGATGCGGCAGGCGATACGGGACCGCTGGGTCGGCAGTCGCTCGCTGAACTGCACGCCCGGGGAAACGCACTGGCGGCGCTGATGGAGCTGCACGGCGCTGATCCGCGCATGGCGCCCGTGGCCAAGCTGGCGAACAGCGAGCTCGGTTACGACGAGGTCGCCATCGGCGCCAGCCTGCGCGGCGCCGAGGCCATGTTGGCTTCAGACGAGACCGAGGCATTCCTATATGCGCCGGGCATGCGCATCGCCGGGGGCACCAGCGAGATTCAGCGCAACATCATCGGCGAGCGGGTGCTCGGCCTGCCGCGCGAGCCGTCCCCCTAAAGTTGGCGGGCCGGTCGGCGTCATGCGGCCGGAACACAGTCCCGCGCACAGCGGCGAGTGGCAAGGGAGCCGACATGGCGATTGCAACCGAGGCTGAGCGGCAGGAGTGGCGGGCCGGCAACCGGGTCAGTCCTGATCGGGAGCAGGCTCATTTCGGGGTCGGCGCCCCGACTGCCGGCGAATTGACCATCGAGCAGATCAACCCGCTGAACCCGCATCTGTTCCGCGAGGACCGCTGGCACGACTATTTCGCCCGCCTGCGCCGCGAAGATCCGGTGCATCTCAACGAACTCGGCTCAGCCGGGCGTTACTGGTCGGTGACGAAGTGGGCCGACGTCCGCGCGGTCGAGAGCGACCACGAAACCTTCTCATCCGCGCACGGCATCACGATCGGCCCGCCCGCCGACACCGACGGACCTGCGGCCCCGTCATTCACGTCGTTCATCACCATGGACCCGCCCGAGCAGCGGCTGCAGCGTCGGACCGTGCAGCCGACGATGACTCCGACCAAACTCCGCGGCCTCGAACCGCTCATCCGAGAACGCGCAACGAGCGTGCTCGACTCCCTGCCCGAGGGCGAGACGTTCGACTGGGTCGACACGGTGTCCGTCGAGCTGACCACGCTGATGCTGGCGACGTTGTTCGACTTCCCCCTCGACGACCGTCGAAAGCTCACCCACTGGTCCGATGTGGTCACCACGATCCCAGAGCCCGGAGGCCTGGTGGAGTCCAGCGCTCAGCGGCAGGAGGAAATGGCCGGATGCCTGGAGTACTTCGAGAGGCTCTGGGAGGAGCGGCGCACCGACCCGGGCGACGACATGCTCTCGATGCTGGTCCACGGCGAGGCCACCGCGCACATGTCCGCCGCCGCGCACCTCGGCAATCTGATCCTGCTGATCGTGGGCGGCAACGACACCACTCGCAACACCATGTCGGGCAGCGTGTACGCCCTCAACAAGTACCCCGACCAGTACGACAAGCTGAACGCCGACCACAGCCTGCTCGCCAACTTCGTACCAGAGATGATCCGCTGGCAGACGCCGCTGGCCTACATGCGGCGAACCGCCACGAAAGACTGCGAGATCGGAGGTCGCCCGATCCGCAAGAACGACCAAGTCCTGATGTGGTACGTGTCGGCCAATCGCGACGAGGAGATCTTCGGCCCCGACGCCGAGGCTCTCGACATCGAGCGGCACAACGCCGCCAGCCATCTCTCATTCGGCTACGGCATCCACTACTGCCTGGGCAGCCGGTTGGCCGAGCTGCAGCTGCGCATCCTGTGGGAGGAGATCCTGCCTCGCTTCAAGCGGATCGAAGTCCAAGCCGAGCCTGAGCGCACGCTGTCGTCATTCATTCACGGCTATACCCACCTGCCGGTCCGAGTCACTCGCCGATAGCCGGCACTGCTGCACCGCTTGAGGCCGCGCCATCCGAATCTGCCCCGCCTGAGACCGCCTCGTCCGAATTCGAACCCCGAAGGAGCTCCCACATGACCGTCAAGTTCTGCTGGTTCAACCTGATGCCCTGGCCCGACCTGCCCGACGGCTTCAAGACCGAGCACCGATCGGTCTGGGTGGACATCGACGGCTCGCTGTTCGATCCCGAGCGCGCCAACGGCGTCTACCACGAGTACATGGACCAGCTCGAGTTCGCCGACGAGCTCGGCTTCGACGGCATCGGCGTCAACGAGCATCACCAGAACGCCTACGGCATCATGCCGAGCCCCAACATCATCGCTGCCGGCCTGGCCCGGCGGACCTCGCAGGCGGCCATCTGCGTCATCGGCAACTCGATCGCCCTGTACAACCCGCCGCACCGGGTGGCCGAGGAGTTCGCCATGCTCGACTGCCTCAGCGGCGGGCGGCTGGTGGCCGGGTTCCCGGTGGGCACCCCGATGGACACCAACTTCACCTACGGGCAGATCCCGGCGCTGACCCGCGAGAAGTACTACGAGGCCCACGATTTGATTATGGAGGCATGGACCAATCCGGACGTGTTCGCCTTCGATGGCAAGTACACCCAGCTGCGCTACGTGAACTGCTGGCCCAAGCCGATCCAGCAGCCGCACCCGCCCATCTACATCCCCGGCGGCGGATCCATCGAGACGTGGGACTTCTGCCTCGAGAATGACTACAACTACTCGTACCTGAGCTTCAACGGGTACCTGGCGGGCCAGACGCTGATGGACGGCTACTGGAACCGTGTCGGCGAGATGGAGAAATCCATGTCGCCGGGACGCGCTGGGTTCGCACAGATCATCTGCACAGCGGCCACCGATGCCGAAGCGGAGGAGCTGTACAGCGAGCACATGCTCTATTTCTTCAACCGCTGCCTGCACGTGTTCCCTGGCTTCGCCGACCCGCCCGGCTACCGGACCGTCAAGACCATCCAGGCGGGCAAGCTGGACCAGTTCCGCAAAGAGAACCAGGCGCTGTTCAAGCGGCTGACCTGGAAGGACCTGGTCGAGGGCGGCTACGTGATCGCCGGCTCGCCCGACACCGTGCGCGAGCGCATGGAGGACATGATCAAGCGGCTGCGTGTCGGCACGGTGTTCTGCCTGCTGCACATGGGCAACATGCCCGACTGGAAGACCCGCTACTCCAGCCAGCTGTTCGCCGAGAAGGTCATGCCGGGCCTGCGCGGCATCTGGGGCGACGAGTTCGACGATGCTGCGGACTGGTGGTGCAAGCCGATGGACGACCGGGTGCGTCCCGAGGACACGATGGCTGATGCCCGCCGCTATCCCGAGGCGCCCAAGGGCCCCGTGACATGAGCGCAACCGATACTGCACCCGCGCCGACTTTCGAAGAGGTCGTCATCACGACCCGGCGATCGGTGACCGCGCCGGTGCGCGTCTACGAGCCTGCCAGCGCTGATGTCGCTGGCACTGCGACTGTGCTGGCACTGCACGGCGCCGGCGGCTGGCTGCCGGGCGAGCCGGTGCTCGACGGCTTAGTCGCGGCTGGGTTGCGCGTCGTCGCACCGGTGTGGCCCGCCTGGAGCGAGCACGGCGACGAGGACCGCCTCTCGGACATGCAGGACTTCGCCCTGCACGGCTGGGACGTGGCCACCGAGATGGACCTGCTCTCGGGCCCCGGCGAGCTGCACCTGATGGGCCACTCGATGGGCGGCATGATCGCCGCCGAGATGGCGGCGCTGGCACCGCAGTCGGTGGATCGCATGGCTCTGCTGTGCCCCGCGGGGATGTGGCTGGGCGATCACCCGATCCCCGACATCTTTGCGATGCTCCCCTACCAGCTCGCCGAGGTGCTCTTCGCCGATCCGAATGTGGGCGAGGAAGTGCTGACGGGCGGTGCCGATTTCTCAGACAACGCCACGCTGACGCGGTTCATGGTGGCCAGAGCCCGCCAGCAGGGCATGGCCGGCAAGATCCTGTTCCCGATCCCCAACCGACGCTTCTCGGAGCGGGCATACCGGGTGACGGTGCCGACTCTGCTGGTGTGGGGCCAGCAGGACCGGCTGATCCCGCCCGCCTATGCCGACGCGTGGCAGGCGGCGCTGCCCGACGCGACGGTCGAACTCGTCGACGGTGCCGGCCACATGCTCCCCTACGAGCAGCCCGCGGCCGTAGTGGCGGCGGTCACGGCCCACTTGGCTGGCTGAGGAGTGCTGCCAGGAAGGCAGCCGCCTCAGTGAGGGCCTGGTCGGCCTCTGGCAGGTGATGGTAGTGCCATGTGTGCCACAGGTGCTCCCACAATTCGAGCGTGATGTTGGTGCCCACGGCGGCCGCGCGAGCCTGCAGCTCGACGGCCTGAGACGCGAGGGGCTCATCGGCCCCTGCTTGCACGAGCACCCCAGGCAACCCGCTGAGATTGGCGCGTAGCGGCGACAGGCGAGGGTCAGCTGGATCGGCACCGCCGACGTAATGATTGATGAGGCATCGTCCCTCGCCGTCGACGAGCGGGCTGCCAGGTACGGCAGCGTGGTCGAGCAAGGGACTGAACAGCGCGACCGCTGCCGGCCGAGCGCCTCGAGCGGTGGCCACCACCGCAGCGCTGAGCGCGAGCGCTCCACCGGATGAATCGCCGGCGAGCGCCACCGGCACACCGTCTGCAGCAGGCGCGGCCGGCATATCACCAGCGGCAGGAACTGCCGGCCCACGCTCAGCAGCCAGCACCTGATACACAGCCAAGATGTCGTCGAGGGCGGCCGGGAACGGGTGCTCCGGCGGTTGGCGGTAGTCAACTGAGACCACCCGCAAGGTCCGGCCCAGACGAGCGGTGATCGGGGTCGCCACCGCTGCGCTGCCCAGCACGTAGCCGCCACCGTGCGCATACAGCACGACCGGGGCGCCGGAATCCGGCGGTGGGCCAGCGACGAGGCACGACACACCTCCGATTTCCTCCCGTCGGTGCGGAATCTGCGGATCGTCGTCTTCGCCCCACAGCGCGTTGGTCGCCGCACGCCAACGCGCCACCGCCGCATGGTCGCAAAGATCGGGCATCTCGATCGGCACCGACGGCTTGCGCCGGGCCCGGTAGGCAGCAGCCTCGGGCGACAGCTCGTGCCTCCGGACGAACGGAACGGCGGCTGCGTCCGCGCTCACGGTGACCCGGGATTGGAGCGGGCAAAGAGGCCGTGCTGCAACGCCGGTCTAGATCTCGTGCTCATGGGCCGTGACTTCGACCACTGCGTCTGAGCTGTAGGCCATCGGGACGAGCTCGCAGTCCAGCCAGGCCTGCCGCTGGTCGAGGTCGTAGCCGCTGCCGCGTACGCCCGACACACCATGGGGGACCACCCAACCGGAGCTGTCCCAGTCGCCGAGATCGAATGCGTACCGGGCAACGGAGCCGTGAATGGCTCGCTCGCCAGTCTCGGGCGCGGTGCCGCCTTGGCGAACGGTGTCACCGTCGCCGGCGCAGCCGTCGATCGGCGGATGCAAGTCCCGTGCCGCGGAGAGCGCCGAGGCCAGCGGATGCGGCGATGCCATGCGATGCACCCGTCCCCAGGTCCATTTAGTCGGGTCGTCGCCGAGTCGCTGCGACAGCTCTGCTGCCGTCTCGTCCACGCACGCGCTGGCCGCCATACGGCGCCCGATGGGGTTGTCCAGCCCCGGCACCACGTCGAGATTGCGCTCGCAGAGCATGCGTGTAGCCGCAGCCGCCGCCATGCGGCTGGCCTCCGCAGCGGGAGGCCATCCGGCAGCGCCAAGCTCCGCGCCGGCGATGCCGAGCCGCTCGACGATCGCCTCGACGAGCCGGCGCTTGACGACCGCGTAGATGGTTGCCGGGGCCGAATCGGCGGTCATGCGCTGATCCCACTCGGCCAGCATGTCCAGCAACCCATGGGACAGCTCATGGCCGCACTCCACGGCGTACTCGGTGATCAGGCCGAGCACCTTCGGGGCCACCAGCGAGGTGACGTCACCGTGGACCGCGCTCATGTCGGCGACGGCGGCATCTGTCATCGGCGTCAGCAGCTCGCAGATGCGGTCGTGACGGCTCGGGCCGGCGAAGTCCAGCGAGATGTAGGGACCGCCGTCGGCCGTGCGGTTGTTGGCCGTTACCAGGAAGCCGCGTTCGGGATCGGTCCATTCAGGAAGGTCCTCGAACGGCACCGGTTCGAGTCCGTCCCAAGCGAATTCGTCGGTTCCGGGCACAGGTGTCCAGCGGCTGGCCGCAGAGCGCTCGATGACACGCCCGCGGATCTTGAAGGCGATCGAGCCGGCCCGGTCAGCGGCCAGCAGGTTGTTCACCGGCAGCACCCACGGCCGGACTGCCTCGATCAGTTCGGCCGTCGAGCCCGCGACCAGCATCGGCCAGAGGGCGTCCAGCGTTGTGTCGGCGCCGTACATGCCGGTCCACTGCATCGAGAGCGCGACGCCGTCGGCAGGGTCGCCGAGCACCACTGGGCCCCTCGGCGTGGCGCCGCAGAGCACCTCGACGGTGCCCTCGCCACGGATCTCCAGTGTCTCCGTGCGCCAGTCGACGGTCATGCCGTCACTCAACCGCCACGAGCCCGCGTCTTCGTCGAAGCGCTCCACAAACACGTCGGTGTCGTCGCACATGCCGTGGGTGATGCCCCAGGCCACCTCGGCGTTGTGGCCGAAGTGCGGGAAACCGGGCACGCCGGGGAAGCCCATGCCGATCGCATCGAACTCGTCGCAGCGCAGGTGGCACTGGTGGTACACGTTCGGGAACTCGATGCCCCGGTGCGGGTCGCCCGCCAGCAGGGGCTTGCCGCTGGCGGTGCGCTCGCCGCTGAGCGCCCACGAGTTGGATGCGCCGTCGGAGTCCATTGCTGCCGTCAGCGCTGCCATGTCAGCTGCGCTGGCATCGAGCACGCGAGCAGCATCGGCGAGCAGATCGGGGCGGGACCCATCGCCTGGCACCATCGCCAAGTCAGATTCGATGTCGCCGACCGTGGCCATGACCGCCTCGGGACCGGCTTGGGCCATGATGCGCCCGCGCCACAGCTTGCGGGTGAGGGTTCCCATGAAGATGTGCCGCAGCTTGTACACCGCAACGCAGTGCCATGGCTCCCAAGGCTCCGGCGGAGCCGGGTGATGCTCGAATTCCGCCGGCAGTGCGTCTTGATGGGTCAGGAGCCAGCGGTTCACACCGTGCGTGTAGGCCTCACACATCGCCTGGGTATGCCCGTTGAGTGCTGCGTAGTCAACTCGGGAGATCGCGGCGAGCCCCAACCGGCGGAAGAAAGCGTCCTCACGGGCGCCAGCCATGCCGACGACCTCGGCCCAACGTCCGAGAGCCCGGCGACGATCCCACTCCATCTGCCAGATCCGGTCGTCGGCCGCCACCCAGCCCTGGGCCGCGAACGCCACCGCTGCCGTCGGGGTCTCGACATGAGCGATGCCCCAGCGGTCACGCCGGATCGTCGCACCGAGATTGCTCGCTGCAACACTGCCGCTCGATCCGCTGCTCGGGGTCATGGCGGCCACGCTAGGACGCCAGCGTTCGTTCGACAGCGTGTTTATCGCTGCTAGAGCGCTTCGGCGAGCGCCCCGTCCAGCTGAGGGTGCATGAACTCGAAGCCGTCGTCAGTGAGCGCATCGGGCAGCACCCGGGTCGAGTCCAGCAGCAGCCCCTGACCCATCTCGCCCAGCGCGGCCCGCAGGGCGAACTTCGGCGCCGGCATGAACGACGGGCGTCTCAGCGCCGCGCTCAGCGCCTGCTGGAAGTCGCGCTGGCGGACGGGGTTGGGTGCGGTCAGGTTGAACGCCCCGCTCGCATTGCTGTCGATGAGATGGCAGATGGCCCGCACCTCGTCGTCCAGGCTGATCCAGCTCCACCATTGGCGACCAGTGCCCAGCGGACCGCCGACGCCGAGCCGTGTGATCTTCGCCATACGTTCGATGGCCTCGGCCCCAGGGCCCACGACGAGACCGGTGCGAATGCGCACGAGCCGCACTCCAGCGTCCGGGATCGGCACCGCTGCGCGCTCCCAGCGCATGCACACTTCGGCCAGAAATCCGTCGCCGGGCAGAGACCGCTCGGTCAGCTCCTCCTCGCCCCGGTCGCCGTAGAAGCCGATGGCCGAGCCGCAAACGAACACCGACGGCTTGGCATCGAGTTGGCGGATAACCCCGGCGAGCAGCCTGGTGGACTCAACGCGGCTGGACATGATCGCCGTCTTGCGTCTGTCGGTCCACCGTCCGCCAATGCTCTCGCCCGCCAGGTGAACGATGGCGTCGAGCCCCTCGAGCGCGGAAGCCTCAATGGCCCCCGCAGCCACATCCCACGCGACTGTCTTCTCGGCCGTTTCGTCGCCGCCTGGCGCACCTAGCGGATCGGGACTTCGGGAGATGCCGACAATCTCGTGGCCGTCGGCACGCAGGCTGGTGGCAAGTGCTCTGCCGATCAGTCCCCGGATACCGGTGATCGCAACTCGCATGCCGTCCATCATGTCCATGATGTCGCGCCCAGCGACGGCCGCATATCCGTCCAACGCGACCGTGCGCGCCAGCGGCCGACCGGCTTGATGCTCGCGCTGACGCCCGACGAGTCTGATGCTCGGGCTAACGGCCGACGAAGTTGCCCGGGCGACGCTCCGACACGGCCTTCATGCCCTCGCGGGCGTCCTCGGTGCCCGACAGGCGCAGCTGCTCTGCGGCCTCGCGCTGGGTGATCTCGCGCACCTTGTCGCCGAGGCCCAGCCGCAGCGTGGCCTTGATGGCCCGCACGGCCAGCGGTGCATTTGCTGCGATCTCGCTGGCCACCTCGATGGCGCGTTCACGCACCTGATCGGCAGGCACGCATTCGTCCGCCAGACCCAGCTCGAGAGCCTCGTCGCCCTTGTAGCGCTTGGCACCCAGCAGCACCTTGGCTGCCCGCTCGGGCCCCAGCAGCAGCGGCATCGTGGCGCTCATGCCGAAACCCTGGTGGATGCCCAGAGACGCGAAGTTGGCGCAGAACCGGGCTTCGGGGCAGGTGATGCGGATGTCGGGCACCATGGCGAGCCCCAGACCCCCGCCGATGGCCGGGCCGTGAATCGCCCCGACGATCGGCAAGGTCACATCGAACAGCCGCCCAGAGCCCTGGTAGAGCTGCAGGGTCGCGCTGCCGCCGACCTTCTCCTCAGCACCGCCGCCGACGCCTTCGCCGCCCAGGTCAGCGCCCGCGCAGAACGAACGGCCCTCGGCGGCCAGCACGGCACAGCCGATGCTCATGTCCTCTTCCAGCTCCACCATCGCGTCGGCGATGTCGTGCACTTGGCGGTAGCTCAAGAAGTTGTGGGGCGGGCGATCCATGATCACCAGGCCGACACGCCCGTCCCGCTCGACTCTCAGTCCGTCTGCCATCGACCCGTCTCCTGTCGCCTTGTCTTCGGTAGCTCAGCCTGCGCTTGCTCGGCGGCTCACGCTAGTGGTCGCCGAACTAGCGTGACCTCTCGAACGCAGCCGTCCGCGATTCCGCGAACGACAGGGCGGCCGTGCGCACGAGGCTGGGCCGAATGGCGCAGCCGTGGCCCGAGCGGCCCGTGAGCGAAAGCGAACAAGAGCGGGAAGAACGGGGGCAGCCGTGACGCAAACCGAGACAGCCGAGGCAACCACCGAGACTGCAGCGCACGTGCGCACAGCGTCCATCGACTGGGACGAGCTGCTGGCGCGCCTGAACGCAGTGTTGCGGATCCGCACCACCCCGATCGGGATGAAGCTCTTCGAGACCGAGGCGGCAATGAACGAGGTGCCGCGAGTCCGCCGCCCGAGAGACATTCACACCACCGATCAGCTCGTGGGCATGGCATGCCGGCTGAACTGGACGGTGGGCTTCACCATGGACGACCTCGTGGGAGCGCAGTGTGGCGCTGTCATCGGCCTGCATCCCCAAGACGACGAGTGGCTCTCCGGCGACCGGATGGCAGGTGTGTGGTACGAGACGCTCGAGGACGCATCAGCGCACCAGCACGCCATGGACTTCGTGCCGTATGGGTCCTATGAGGCCATGGTGGTGTCACCGCTGTCGGCCAAGCGCCTGAACCCGCCCGATGTGTGCCTGATCTACGCCACCCCGGCGCAAATGATCATCCTGATCAACGGCCTGCAGTGGCGCGGCTACAAGAAGATGGAGTGGGGCTGCGTGGGCGAGTCGGCATGCGCTGACTCCTGGGGTCGGGCGCTGCGCACCGGCGAGCCGAGCGTGTCCATCCCCTGCTTTGCCGAACGGCGCTACGGCGGCGTGATGGAAGACGAGTTGCTGATCGCGCTGACCCCAGATGATCTTGTCGTCGCAGTCGAGGGCATGGAGGCGCTGGCCCGCAACGGCCTGCGCTACCCGATCCCGCCGTACGGCATCCAGACCGATGCGCGGGCCGGCTTGGGCGTCAGCTACGACTGACGCGCCCAGCCAAACAAGGCAAGCTTCAACCCGAACTCACCGACCGAGACAAGGAAAAAGACCAACGTGGCACTGCAACCCACCAAGGAAGGCTTCGACCTGGGCATCGTCACCGACAATGGCGACGAGATGCTGGCGTTCTACCGCGATGTGCTCGGGCTGGAGTTCGAGGCGACGCTGAACATGGAGAACGTCGGCATCGCCCAGATGCACCGGCTGTGGGCGAACAAGAGCCTGCTGAAGCTCGTGGTGCCCGTGGCCGATGTGCCGGCCGGTGCCACGGGCGGCATCACCGGTGCCACCGGGCTGCGCTATTTCACCTTCAACGTCGGCAACTTCGAAGAGGTCATGACCGCCTGCGAGGACGCTGGGGCCAACATCATCTGGCGACGGCTGGAAGCCCGACCTGGCGTGGTGGTCGGCATGGTCGAGGATCCCGACGGCAACTGGGTTGAATTCATCGACAACCCTGCCTGATTGTCGGAGGCCCCGCAGTGCCCGAATCTCAGCGCAAGACAGTCCACCAACTGCTGGACGAGGCGCGTTCGGGACTGGAGCGAGTCGCTCCCGCTGAACTGGCCAGTCTGATGGCGGCCGCGAGTTCCGCCGAGGGCGGACGGCTGCGAGTCATCGACATACGGCCGCGAGACGACCGGGAGAGGACCGGCGTCATCGACGGTTCCGAGCACATCGGGCAGTTGGTGCTGGAGTGGCGCCTCGACCCCGACTCGGGCGCCTCGGAGGGAACCGCTGCAGATTTGGATGACCACCTCGTCATCCTCTGCAACCAGGGCTACAGCTCCAGCCTCGCCGCGGCTCAACTGCAGCGGTTGGGCTTCAGGCGGGCAACCGATCTCGACGGCGGAGTCGAAGGCTGGATCGAGGCCGGATTGCCCGTAGTGCCGCCACCCGAAGCGAGCGGCAGGCCTGCCAACTAGCGGAACGGGCTGTCGGCTGCGGCAGCGACGCCTGACGCCGTCAACGCTCAGCCGGTGGCTGGTGCAGGGCGCTCGCGCAGTCTCGTGATGACGTCGGCCATGAAGTCGTCGTCCTGCGCGCCCGGGATCACGAGCCGACCGTCGAACAGCCAGCTCGGCGTGGCGCTGATCCCCCACTCGTTCGCTCTGGCCATCGACGCGCGCAGTGCGGGCAGCAGCTCGTCGTCGGCCGCCACTCGGCGAAGCACGTCAGGGTCGATGGCGACGTCGGACGCCAAGCCGACGAGCACATCGGGGTCGGCGACGTCGAGCTCTTCTTCCCAATAGGCCGCATAGAGCCGATCGTGGTAGCGCTCGGCGGCGTTGGGGTCGGCGTGCTCGACGGCCAGTGCTGCTTGGTGCGCCTTGGCGCTGTTGCGCAAGCGCTTCGGCACCACGAAGGTGATGCCTTCGGCTTCGGCCATCGCGGCGATGCGCTCGAAGCTCATGGCGACCTCGACGCCCTCGAGTGGCACTTCGGGATGTATCTCGTACGCCAGCCAGGTGATGTCGAGGTGGTGACGCTCAGCCAGGCGAACCGCCCTGGCTCGGGCCAGATGGCACCACGGTCACAGGTAATCCGACCACACCAGCACGGACATCGAAGTCGGCGTCGACATTGCGCTCACCCCCGGCGCTCATCCTCGCACACCGCCGCCGAAACGCCGGCGGACGGCGACGCAGGGTCGCATCCGGCGGCGTCACAGGCAGCCCGGTAGGTTGCCGCGCATGGACTTCACCATTCCCGCCGACATCGCCCAGTTGCTCGACGATCTGGACACGTTCATCGACGACGTCATCAAGCCCATCGAGAACGAAGACGACAACATCCGCTTCTTCGACCACCGCCGGGAGGATTCGCGCACCGACTGGGAGCGCGACGGGCTGCCCAACGCCGAATGGGAAGCACTGCTGGTGCGCATGCGCAAAGAAGCCGACAAAGCCGGTTTCTTGCGCTGGCACCTGCCCAAGCGCTTCGGCGGCAGCGACGGCACCAACCTCGGGATGGCCATCATCCGCGAGCATCTCGCTCGCCGCGGCCTCGGCCTGCACAACGACCTGCAGAATGAGAACTCGATCATCGGCAACTTCCCGACCGTGTTGATGATGGAGCGCTACGGCTCAGAGGCCCAGCAGGAGTACTGGATTCCGCGCATGCTGGAAGGCCAGGCCCGCATCGGCTTCGGCCTGACCGAGCCATTGCACGGCTCCGATGCCACCTGGATGGAGACCACCGCCGTGCGTGACGGCGACGAGTGGGTCATCAACGGCGAGAAGTACTGGAACACCGGCCTCCACCACGCCACCCACGACTACATCTTCGCCCGCACCTCGGGCAATCCCGGCGAGGGGCACGGCATCACCTGCTTCATCGTGCCGGTGGACACGCCCGGATTTGCGGTCGAGAAATTCATGTGGACGTTCAACATGCCCACCGACCACGCGCATGTCCGACTGACCGATGTGCGGGTGAGCAACGACGACATCCTGGGCACCGAGGGCCGGGGCCTGCAGACGGCGCAGCTGTTCGTGCACGAGAACCGGATCCGCCAGGCCGCGTCATCGGTGGGCGCGGGCCTGCATTGCATCGACGTGGCGGTCGATTACGTGAAGAACCGCACCACGTTCGGCAAGCCGCTGGCGCAGAACCAGGCCATCCAGTTCCCGCTGGCTGAGCTGTACACCGAGGCCGAGATGACCCGGGCGCTCATCTGGAAGACCGCCTGGCAGATGGACGAGGGCGTCGATCACATGGAGATCACCGACAAGGTGGCCATGTGCAACTACCGCGGCAACCGGTTCTGCTGCGATGCGGCGGATCGGGCCATGCAGAGCTGCGGCGGCAACGGCTACGGGCGCCACATGCCCTTCGAGCACATCTACCGGCACCACCGCCGGTACCGGATCACCGAAGGCTCAGAGGAGATCCAGATCCGGAAAGTCGCCGGCAAGCTGTTCGGCTTCGCCGGAAGGGCGAAGGGCTAGCACAGCGCCCAACGGGCGAAGAGCTAACACAGCGCCGGAAGGCCGAAGGGCTGGCCCTCAGTCGTCGAGGCGGGCGGTGGCTTGGCCGGTGAGAACCGGCCGGTCATCCTGGTTGGTGGTGGTGATGGTGAGATCGACCAGCTTCTGGCCGTCCTCGTCACGGATGTCGGCAACCTCGGCCTTGGCGGTGAGGGTGTCACCTGGCCATACCTGGCTGGTGAACCGCACGCCGTAGTAGGTGAGGCGGCCGTCGCCGACGAAGTTGGTGACCATGCGGCCGGTCATGCCCATGGTGAGCATGCCGTGCGCGAACACCGTGGGGTAGCCGGCCACCTCGGTGACGAACTTCTCATCGGTGTGGACCGGGTTGTAGTCACCCGATGCTCCTGCGTACTGGACGATCTGGGTGCGGGTGAGGTCGTCGACGATCTGTTCGGAGTAGCTGTCGCCGACGCTGAGCTGCGATGCGCTGAGTGCCATGTCTGTGTGCCTTTCTGGGTGGCGGGTGCTGCGTTCGTGGTGCCGGCGAACCGCTAGTTGTCGATGACCTTCTCGGTGACGACGCCGACGCCCTTGGCCGTGATGACCAGCTCGTCGTCCTCGTCGCGGTACTCGGTGACGGCCTCGGAGAACTTGAGAATGCCCGCCCGCTTGGACTGCTTCTCCCACCGCTCGCCGTCGTAGGTGACCGTGTGCAGCACGTCGCCGGGCTTCAGGTGCCGGTGATAGGTGAAGTGCTGCTCGGCGTGCAGACCTCCTGCCGCAGCACCGGACTGCTTGTCATCCTCGCGCTCGTCTTTCACATCGTCACCATCAGACTCAGCCAAGTCACGCACCAAGGTGCCCGAGGCGGTGCGGCCGCTGCCGAACCACTTCTTGTCGGGCTTGGGGCGCAGGAAATAGTCAGGGTCGAATTGCGCGCTGGATTGCGCGAAGGTCGGCGGCGCGATGATCGAGCCAACCTCTGTTCCGGCCGCGTACTCGGGGTCGCTGTAGATGGGATTCGTGTCGCCGATGGACCTCGCGAACATCAGGATGTGCGAGGCCTCGACGGGAAATCGCTCGACTGCCATGTCCGGCTCCTCTCGCGGCGGGTTGCGTCAGATTGCCGCCGGCACATGATGGCAGCCGCGCACGCACGGCGCAGCCTCACCCGTTGTTTCCCGCTCTTGTTCGCTCCGCTCACGGGCCGCTCGGGCCGCGGCTTCGCCTCTTAGGCCAGCGCGGCTGCGAGCGCAGTACGGACAGCAGCCGGATCCTCGTTCATCATCATGTGGCCCGCGCCCGCTAGGTGAACGACATCGCAGTCGGCAAAGTCGGCGATCAGTGCTCCCGCCGCTCGTGGCGGGGTCATCTTGTCCTCGCTGCCGACGATGACCGTCACCGGACACTGAACCCGGGCGGCGACGTCACCGGCCTCGTAGGCAGCGCAGGCAGACAAGTCGGAGTGAATCACGCCATCATCTGCTCGTTCGAGCAGGGCCACGCTGCCGCCGAGCATCCAGAGCCCCGGCGTGGGGTTGGTCGCGACGTGAGCCCGGTTGCCGTGCCCCCAGGCGGTCATCAGCTCAGGCGCCAGCAGTTCATTCTGCTCGGCGGCACCCAGCAGTGCCGGATGCACCGGCATCCCGGCCGCGGTGCCCAACAGGACCAACCGGGCGATGCCATCGGGATGGGCCGCGGCCGCCTCAGTGCAGATCAGCGACCCCATCGAATGACCCACCAAGCGGATCTCGTCGACTCCGAAGCAGTCCCACACCACTGCAATGGCCTCGGCGAGCCAGGCGGCCATCTCGGCGATCGAGGCCAGCGGCTCGCCCTCGCTGTTGCCGTGCCCCGGCAGGTCGACCGCCAGCGGGGTGTAGCCGTGATGTGCCAGCCAGCGCGTCTGCAGCTGCCACACGGTGCGGTTCATGCCTGCGCCGTGCACGAGCAGCACCACGGGCGATTCGGCAGCCGACGCTGCGTCTGGGACCACTCCCCCGGTGGCCACTCCGACAGCGTGGCCGCGGACTTCGAGCGAGAAGGCTTCAGTCGCTGTCATCGGTTCAGCCCTTCTGCGACGCCCGCAAAGCGCGGGACAGGTCCGAGATGATGTCGCCGGGGTGCTCCAGGCCCACCGACAGGCGCACCAGGTCCTCGCCCACGCCGGCAGCTGCAAGGTCCTCGGCGCTCATCTGCTGGTGGGTGGTGCTGGCGGGATGGATCACGAGCGTCTTGGCGTCGCCCACGTTGGCGAGATGCGACGCCAGCCGCACCGCCTCGATGAACCGTCGCCCGGCTTCGCGCCCGCCCTCGACGCCGAAGCTCAGGATCGCTCCGGCGCCTCTCGGCAGCAAGCGCTTGGCCAGCTCGTGGTCGGGGTGTGTCGGCACCGACGGGTGGCTCACCCAGCTCACGGCGTCGTGCGAAGTGAGGAACTCGATGACCGCCTCGGTGTTGGCCACATGACGATCCATGCGCAGCGGCAGCGTCTCGACGCCCTGCAGCAGGTGGAACGCCACCGCTGGGCTCATGGCGGCGCCGAAGTCGCGCAGGCCCTCGGCTCGGGCTCTCATCGACAGCGCCTGGGGCCCGTACTCGTCGGTGAAAGCGATGCCGTGGTAGCCCGCATACGGCTCGCTGAGCGTCGGGAACTTGCCCGAGGCGGCCCAGTCGAAGCGGCCGCCGTCCACCACGACGCCGCCGATCGCCACGCCGTGCCCGCCGAGGAACTTGGTGGCGCTGTGCATCACGATGTCAGCACCTAACTCGATGGGACGCATCAGGTGCGGCGTGGTGAACGTGGCATCGAGCATCAGCGGCAGGTCGGCCTCGTGCGCCACTGCGGCCACGGCCGGGACGTCGAGCACCTCGACGTTGGGGTTGCCCAGCGTCTCGGCGAACAGCACCTTGGTGTTAGGCCTGATGGCGTTGCGCCACGCGTCGAGGTCACGGGGATCGACGAACGTCGTGGTGATGCCGAAGCGGGGCAGCGTGAGACTCAGGATGTTGTGGGTGCCCCCGTAGATGTTGCGGCTGGCCACGATGTGGTCGCCCGCAGAGGCGATCGTGGCGCACGCCAGATGGAACGCGGCCATGCCGCTGGCCGTGCAGACGGCTCCGACGCCGCCCTCGAGCGCAGCGATCCGCTCCTCGAGCACAGCGACCGTGGGATTGGAGATGCGGCTGTAGATGTGGCCGGGAATCTCGAGGTTGAACAGGCTGGCCGCTTGTTCAGTGTCGGTGAAGCTGAACGAGGTGGTTTGGTAGATCGGCACGGCGCGAGCCCCGGTGGTCGGGTCGGGTCGTTGCCCGGCGTGCAGCGCCAGCGTGTCGAAGTGCAGGAAGTCCGGCTCGACCATGGGTGCCTCCAAGGCGATGTGCGAGACCCCAAGTATTCAGCACGCGTGCCGACGTGCCACCCGATCCACTGCAGCGCTCCCACCAAGGGGCGTCAGTTCAGCTTGCGGCGGCCGCGGCGGCACTGACGGCTTCCCAGACTCGCTGGGGTGTGACGGGGATGTCGATGTGGGTCACGCCGAGGTGAGCGAGCGCGTCGATGACGGCGTTCTGCACAGCCGGCGGGGCGGCGATCGCCCCGTTCTCGCCGATGCCTCGTGTGCCCAGCTCGTTGCGGTCGGTCGGGGTGCCGAGCCGGGCGGTGTCGATGGTAGGCAGATCGGCGGCGGCAGGGATCAGGTAGTCCACGAGCGTGATGGTGCGCGGAATGCCGTCGGCGTCCCACTGGCCTGCTTCCATAAGCGCCTGGGAGATGCCGGCAACCGCGCCGCCGTGCTGCTGGCCTTCGACTGAAGTCTCTGACAGCATCCGTCCGCAGTCGTCCACGGCGGCGAACGCCACCAGCTCGACACGGCCGGTCTCCGCATCGACCTCGACGACCGCAGCGTGGGTTCCGTAGGGATGGGTCACGCCGGCGCGGCGCTCGGTGACGGTTGCGCTGATGCCTTCTGGCGCCGCCGCAGCGATGTCAGCCCAGCTGCTCAGCCGGGACGGCACACCGGCAACGTGCGCGCCGTCGGCAGTGACCTCGATGTCGTCAGGACTGGCTTCGAGCAGCTCCCCTGCGACTTCGCAGATGCGGGCCCGCAATTCGGTCGCGGCCTCGGCGATCTGGCTGCCGAGCACCGTCGCTGTGCGGGAGCCGCCGGTGACGCCGCCGTAGGACGACGTCACCGAGTCGGCGTCGTTCACCCGGACGGCGCCTTCGGCGATCCCGACCCGGGCGCTCGTGATCTGGGCCCACAGGCTGTGATGGCCTTGGCCGTGGCCGTGGCTGCCGCAGGTCACCAGCACGCTCCCGTCTGAGCCCAGCTCCAGCGAGGCGTAGTCGGGATCGTCGCCGCTGCCCGCGCTCTGGCTGTAGCAGCCATAGCCGATCCCGATCAGTGCCGATCGGCTGCCGGCTGCCCGGCGCTCGGCGGCCAGCGTCTGCCAGCGCTCGACGTCGATGAGCTGTTGGGCAGTGTCGAGCGCACGGTGCGGGTCGCCGCTGTCAAGGACGATGCCGGTGCCAGTGTCGAACGGCAGCTCGTCGGCGCGCAGCAGGTTCCGGCGGCGCACCTCGGCCGGGTCGAGGCCGAGCTCGCGGGCACCGGCGTCGATGGCTCGTTCGAGGGCCGCGTTCACCTCGGGCTGGCCGGCGCCGCGGTACGCGCCGGTCGGCGGCGCATTCGTGACCGCAGATCCGATGCGGTAACGCAGCCGAGGCACCCGGTACAGGCCGGTGCTCTGGCGGTAACTGGCGGCGGTGAGCATCGGCGCCATGTGCGGGTAGGCACCGGCGTCGCACCACATGATCACGTCGATGCCGATGATGCGCCCGACAGAGTCGAAGCCCATGCGGATGCGGTGCCGCTGACCGCGCCCGTAGGGCATCGAGACGAACTGCTCCTGGCGGCTCTGAACCCAGCGCACCGGGCGTTCCAGCAGTTGCGCGGCCCGAGCCACCACGAAGAACTCCGGCATCGGGTCGCCGCGGCCGCCGAAGCCACCGCCGACGTGCGGTTCTCGCACCCGCACCGCGGTGACGGGCACTCCTAGCAGACGCCGGTACAGGTACGGGGCGCTGTGCACACCCTGACCGGTGCTCCAGATGTCCAGCTCGCAGTCGGGTGACGCGCCCTGCGCCAAGGGCGTGCCGCGGATCAGCTCGAACGGCGTCGCGACGATGGCGCACGGCTCGATCGGCAGGGAGGTGACCCGGTCGTTCTCGCAGGTCAGCTCCACAACGCAGCGGGCCCCCGCGCACGGGTCCTCGCCGGGTTGGGCGGGGGGTGTCGCAGGGTTGTCGACGCGGGACGGCTCGGACAGGAAGCCGCCTTCGTCAGGGCCGTCCAGGGGGCGCACGACGTTGGTGCCAGCGTCAGCGAAGAGCAGCACGTCGTCTGCGGCAGCATGCTCGACGTCGATGACCGCCGGCAGCTCATCGATCTCGACCGCAATCAGTTCCGCGGCGTCGAGCGCGCGGGCGGGCGTGTCGGCCAGCACGACGGCGATCGGCTCGCCGACGAAGCGGACCCGCTCAGTCGCCAGCAGCGGCCGGGCCATGCGACCGCCGAGCGTGGTGGCCCGGTAGTACTCCAACGGTTCCAGGTCGAGCAGCGCTGCATCGAGCACCGCAGCGACGCCGGGTGCTCGCTCGGCCTCGCGGAGATCGACGTTGCGAAGATCGCCATGAGCCACCGTCGAGCGCACGAATGCGGCATGCAAGCAGCCAGGGGGCAGCGGCAGGTCCGCAGTGAATGCCGCCTCGCCGCGCAGCATCGGCAGATCCTCGGAAGCGAGTCGCGCCGTCGCCATGCCGTCACCGTACCGAGGTTGATTCGCGTCTTCGAGCCGCACCAGCGAGCCTCAGTCGGCGGCGGCAGGCTGCTCGTTCGCATCCGGGAGCGCGGCGAGCTCCGCCTCGATCTCCTCCCGATGCTCATCGAGGAAGGGGGACCGGCGCATCGCCACCTCGATGCCGCCGACGAGCGAGCCGACCTGGGTCATGGGTCCCCATTCGGTCTCGGGCAACTCCACGACGTGGCTGTTCTGGAGTGCGACCGCTGCGCCCACGAAGCCTCGCCGCTCGGCTGGCAGCTCGCTGGTGCCATCAGGCGTCGACTGGCGCCAGACCCACTCGGCGCCGCCGGCACCCGGCACCTCCAGGTAGGTGCGGTCGGGGCCGGCTCCCCGGTAGTCCATGCCGCCCGCCTCGGCGGGCGGCCGCCCCTCGAAGGAAACGAACTCGGCAGCCTGAGCCGCCATCACGGTCTGGGTGAGCGATGTACGCACGGTTCGGCCCTGCCCGTCCGCCACGCGCCGGTACAGCGAGCAGAGCACGCCGAAGGCGGCGATCATCGGCGTGGCGGCGTCGTGGACCGGCACGGTGAGGAACACCGGCTCGTCATCGCCGCCCTGCGCGGCCATGATGCCACCGAGAGCCTGCAGCAGCGGATCGAAAGCCGGCACGTCCGCCATGGACTCGTCGCGGCCATAGCCCGGGCTCTTGACCAGCACGGCATCTGGCCGGATGCGCCGCAGGTCCTCGTCGGCGACGCCGAGGCGTGCGGCGACGCCAGGCCGGAAGTTCTCCACGATGACATCGGCGCCGGCAACGAGCTGTGCCATGACCTCGTGGTCGGCTGCGTCCTTCAGGTCGAGGCAGATCGAGCGCTTCGACTGGTTCCAGCCGTTGAAGTAGGGCCCGAGCACGCGGAACGGGTCGCCGCCGGGCTGCTCGATCTTGGCAACCTCCGCGCCGAGCATCGCCAGATGGCGGGTGATGACCGGCCCGGCAATGAACGAGCTCAGATCGACCGCCTTCACACCGCTCAGCGGCGCCGTGCCCGGTATCGGTGGGTCCGGTGCCGGCTGCGGCGGCCACGCGCCGGCGTCCAGTTCGGCTTCGACCTCGGCGGTGCGCTCGCCCAGGCGCGGGGCCGGCTGCAAGGCGACCTCGTCGCAATCGTCGATCCACATCGGCTGGGGCGGGGTGCGCACCGTTCCGAGTTCGGGATGCTGGACCGTCGTCACGAGCCCGTTGGACTGTGCAAGCGCCGAGTCCACGAACTCTGCGCGAGTCTGCGTCGGCTGGCAGGGCACGTCATGCGCAGCGAAGATCTCCAGCCACTCGGCGAGCGGCCGGGCTGCGAATGCCTGCTCCAGGATCGGCGTGATCTCTGCGAGCGGTTCGAGGTCGAGCAGTCCCCACGGCGGATCCGGAAACCGTCCGTCGCCCAGCAGGTCTCCCCGGCCGATGGCGCGCAGCATCGCGACGTAAAACGGCAGCGTGCCGCAGGCCACGAACATCCACCGATCATCGGCGGCCCGGAACAAGCGGTACACGGGCAGCCGGCCCGCCGAGCCGAGCGGGCACGAGCCGTCCCGGTCGAGCTCGGCCATCTCGGGCGTCTCGAAGTCGCCGATCTGCATGGCGCCCGAACCGGATATCTCCGAGACCGTGTAGGTGGGCGCAGCCCCGTGCGCCCGCCTGGCATACAGACCCGCTGCGGCCGCCATCGCGCCGAGCATCCCGGCCCCGTACGAGGCCAACGGCACCACCAGCTCGACTGGCCCTTCCGAGTAGCTGATCTGGTTCCAGCCGATGCCGGTGACCGCGGCGACCTGTGACGGGGTGCCCGCACGGGTCGCGTAGGGCCCGCTGTCGCCCCACGTCGGGCACGAGATGATCACTGCGCCCGGGGCATATCGCCTCGCCGCTGCAGCAGTCGGACTGTCGGGAACAAAGACGACATCGGCCCCGGCGAGCAATCCGGCCAGCAGCGGCGCGGTCATCGAAGCTGCCGCCGGACGCAGGATGCCGGGCAGCGACGCCGGCGGTCCCGAGATGCCGGCAGGGAGCGGGGCCCGTTCCCACTCGACGTCTTCGGGAACCACCGAGCGCTTGTTCCGGCTCACGGCCTGGAAACCCGGATCGCTGCGATAGGGATCACCTCCAGGGGGCTCCACCTTCACAACATCGGCTCCCTGATCGGCCAGGAACCGTGCCGCGTACGGCCCGGCGATGCCGGTGGTCAACTCGACAACCCGGACCCTGTCAAGGCACCGAACCGGCGCTTCGCTGCCGGCACCCACACCATCGGCGCTGCTCACCGGGATGACTGTAGGTGGCGCGGTTCTCCGGCTGGCGTGCACTCAACGCCGTACGATGATCGCCGTGACGACGACAGCCGACTCCCCCGCAGATCCATTCACCGAGATCCCGATGCCGCAGGCACCGAGCTTCGACACGATCGAGGCCGAGCGGCAGCATCGCAAGGAGCGCTTGGCGTCGGTGTACCGGGCATTCTCGCTGTTCGGCTTCGAGGAGGGTGTGGCCGGCCATGTGACCGCACGCGACCCCGAACTGACTGATCATTTCTGGGTCAATCCGTTCGGCGTCGGCTTCGGCCAGATCAAGGTGTCCGATCTGCTGCTGGTGGATCACGACGGCAACATCATCGAAGGCCGCTACCCGCTGAACCAGGCTGCCTTCGCCATTCACAGCGAGGTACACAAGGCCCGACCCGACGTGGTCGCCGCAGCGCACACCCATTCGCTGTATGGCAAGTCGTGGTCCAGCCTGGGCCGCCTGCTCGACCCGCTGACCCAGGATGCGTGCGCCTTCTACGAAGACCACGCCCTGTTCGACGACTTCACCGGCGTGGTGCTCGATACGTCCGAAGGCAAGCGCATCGGGCAAGCGCTCGGCAGCTGCAAGGCCGTCATCCTGCAGAACCACGGACTGCTCACGGTCGGCCAGACCGTTGACGAGGCTGCGTGGTGGTTCATCACCATGGAACGCACCTGCCAGAGCCAGCTGCTGGCCGAGGCGGCCGGCACGCCGATCCCGATCCGCCACGAATCCGCCAAGCTCACGGCGTCGCAGACCGGCAGCCCGCTTGCCGGCTGGTTCAGCTACCAGCCGATCTACGACAAGGTGCTCGAGCGAGATCCCAGCTTCCTCGACTGAGCACCCGCGCGGTCCCGGCGCGGACGTGCGCCGCCTACCACTCGGCGGCGATGTACTGCGTCTCGCAGAACTCGTAGATACCCTCGCTGGCACCCTCGCGGCCCAGGCCCGACTGCTTCATGCCGCCGAAGGGCGCTGCGGGGTCTGACACTGCGCCACGGTTCAGGCCGATCATGCCGGCCTCGATGCGCTCGCTCACCGCCAGGCCCCTGGCCAGGTCCTGCGTGTACACGTAGCCGATGAGGCCCATCTCGGTGTCGTTGGCGGCGGCGATCATGGCGTCGGTATCGGTGAAGCTGGAGATGGGCGCGACGGGGCCGAAGATCTCCTCGCGGGTGATGGGGGCATCCGGCTCCACGCCGCCGAGCACCGTCGGTTCATAGAAGAAACCGGGGCCGTTGATGACAGAGCCGCCGGTGACCGCCGCCGCTCCCCCGTCGACCGCTGAGCGGACCAGGCGGTCGATGTTCTCCACCGAAGCGGCGTTGATCATCGGGCCGCAGGTGACCTCGGGGTCGCTGCCGTTGCCGACCTTCATGGCGCCCATGGCTGCCGCCAGCCGTTCGACGAACTCGTCGTGAACGGGCGCTTCCACGAAGAAGCGGTTGGCGGCCGTGCAGGTCTCGGCGGAGTGGCGCATCTTGGCGACCATGGCGCCGGCCGTAGCAGCTTCGAGGTCGGCATCGGCAAACACGATGAACGGGGCGTTGCCGCCCAGCTCCATCACCACCTTGAGCACGCGGTCGGCGCAGCGCTTCAGCAAGACCCGTCCGACTTCGGTGGAGCCCGTGAACGAGAGCATGCGCACCGCCGGGTGGTCCACGACGGCGTCGAGCCAGGCCCCGGAGTTGGCCGTGGGCACCAGGTTGACGACGCCCGGCGGCACGCCGGCTTCGCCCAGCAGCTCCGCTACCCGCAGCGAGGTGAGCGGCGCTTCCCGCGGCGGCTTGATGACCACCGCATTGCCCGCGGCGAGGGCCGGCGCGAGCTTGCGGGTGATCATGGCCGCTGGGAAGTTCCACGGCGTGATCATCGCCACGACGCCGACGGGCGGATGACGGGTGATGATGCGGTTGGCACCCGAGGGGGCCACGCTGATCGAGCCGTGGATGCGCACCGCCTCCTCAGCGTTCCAGCGGAAGAACTCCGCGGCGTAGGCCACCTCGCCGATGGCGTCGACGCGGGGCTTGCCGTTCTCCAGCGTGATGAGGTCGGCCAGTTCATCCGTGTGCTCAATGAGGATCCGGTGAGCGTCCCGCAGGACCTCGGACCTGACCCTGGGTGCCGTTGCGGCCCAGCCAGGCTGTGCTGCTGCGGCTGCATCGCACGCGGCCACTGCGTCCGCCGGTGTTCCGGCCGCGACGCCTGCAGCTGTGTCGCCAGTGGCCGGGTCGATGACGTCGATGAGCTCGCCGCCTGCTGCCCCCCGCCAATCGCCTCCAATGAGCATCTGCGTTTGCATCACGCCAGCATCGCAAATCAACCGCTCATTGCGCGCCGCCGTGTGCTTCTGGGTTCAGCGATTCGAACAGCGAGGCTGCTGGTCAGCCGCCGTAGTGCAGCAGGCCCTTCTCACCGGCGCGCATCTCGTCGATGGCACGCTGGGCATCGCCGATGGCGTCTTCGAGCTGGGAGATGACGGCATCTCGGTCGGAGGTGAACTCCAGCTCGTCGATGAGACGGGCCAGACGGTCCTTGCTCCGCCATGCCGCGAACTTGGCCCACTCGGTCCACAGCATCTCTGGGTCGTCGACGCCGATCAGGTCGGAGGTGCGACTCTGCTCGTCGACAGCGGCGCCGGTCGACACGTAGCCGTTGACCATCGAGATGCGCTCGCACATCTCGTCGAGCGGGCCAGCGCGGTGCACCACCATGTCGCCGTGCAGTGCGACGGCGTAGCCGGGTCTCGGGAATTCGGGAGCGACCGTGCGCTCTGCCGGCACCGGCTCGCCGGCATCGGCCAGCGCAGCGGCTTCGTGCTTGGTCCCCTCGAACCACTCGAAGCGCCCGCCGGCGACCTCGGCCGGATCAGTCACCGCCAGTACGTAGTCGAGCGGCAGCGTGTCGTGATGCCACTTGTCGATGCCGACGTCGATCTGCGACGGCTCGTAGTTGAGGTGGCCGAGGTGCACCGGCATCGGGTGCGGTGCGATCTCGATGCCGTAGATCGCCTCAAGATGCGCCGTCACCTCGGAACTCAGGCACAGGTCGCGCAGCCAGCGTGAGCGGTAGCAGCCGCCGCGCACCGTGCGCTCGATCCGTTCCCCCGCCGGGCGGGCGAAGCACCGCAGGCGGCGGGCCGTCCGCAGCATGATCGCCGCGCCCTCGTCGCTGAGCATGCGGAACGGCGACGACAGCGCCGCCGGCGTGGCCTTCGTGGCGATCTCGGCAGCGTCGTAGCCCAGATCGGCCAGCATCAGCACCTCGGCGGGCTCTTCCAGCTGTAGATGCCGCTCGGGATCGAACACCGGCTCGCCGTCCAGCCACTCGTAGCCCCGCGGCTGCTTCTGCGGAAACGGAACTGCTTCGCCCATCAGTGCTTGCCTTGCGAATTGATCTTGGCGGCAACCGCAGCCAAGTGACTTTCGTCTGCCCGGCCGGCTGCGATCTCGGTGGTCACATAGCCGGGATATGCCTCAAAGTACTGGTGGCTGCGAGCCGTCGTCTCCGGCTCGGGACCAGGCCGCACATCCGCTGTCTGGTGCAGCGGGATGACCTTGGCATGCAGATGGTCGATCATCATCCCCTCGAACACGATCCCACAACGGTCGACGTCGTCGTACGCATCGGCGATCTTGGCCGCGACGTGACGGGTTGCC
The DNA here is from genome assembly GCA_011523825.1 of Microthrixaceae bacterium. Taxonomy (GTDB): domain Bacteria; phylum Actinomycetota; class Acidimicrobiia; order Acidimicrobiales; family Poriferisodalaceae; genus Poriferisodalis. Next base: position 57,625 of record WTFX01000015.1, on the reverse strand, counting down.
TCGAACAGTCCCGCTGCCGCCTGACTGCTGGCGCGTGAAATATCGCTCGGGAGATGCTGCTTGGCGATCACCACGCTGAACGCTTCGGTATTGGGGAAGATGTCCAAGAAGCCGAGATGGTGTTCGTCCTCGTAGACGAGGTGGCACGGCTCAGCACCAGCCACGATCCGGCAGAACACGCACTCATCCATTCGCAGCATTCTGGTCGCCGTGGTCGCGTGGCGATACTGCCGCTCGAATTCGGTGGCGCTAGCGTGCGGCGCTATGGCGAGCAGCACCGGTTCGGAACGAGGAACGCTGGCGGTCACAGGCGATCCGGTGGCCGATCAGCTGGTGCTGGACGACCCGTTCGCACTGCTGCTCGGGATGATGCTGGACCAGCAGATCCCAATGGAAAAAGCCTTCAAAGGGCCGGCACTGCTTGCCGAGCGGCTCGGTGACCGCTTCTCCGCCACCGCCATTGCCGAGATGGATCCCGGCGAGCTGGAGGCGGCCTTCAAGGAAAAGCCGGCGCTGCATCGCTTTCCCGGATCAATGGCGAAGCGCTGCGGCCAGTTGGCCCGCCACCTCGTCGAGCACTACGACGGCGACGCGGGTGCTGTCTGGGCCGATGTGCGCAGCGGCAAAGCGCTGTATGACCGGCTGCGGGCAATGCCCGGCTACGGAGACGAGAAGGCCAAGATCTTCGTGGCGATCCTTGCCAAGCGATTCGGCGTTGCGCCCCGCGGCTGGAAGGCTGTGGCTGGCCCGTTCGCCGACCGCCACCCGCGTTCAGTTGCCGACATCGACGGTCCCGATGCCCTCGCCGAAGTTCGCATCTGGAAGAAGAATCAGAAGGCCGCCGGCAAGACGAAACAGGACTGATCTTCAGGCCAACCGATCAGCGGCCCAATCACGCAGCTCAGTTTTGAGCACCTTGTTGGACGGGTTCAGCGGCAGTGCCTCCACGTTCCAGAAATGGCGAGGCACCTTGTAGTTGGCCATCTGTTCGCGGCACCACGCACGCAGCTCGTCGGCGTCGGGCGCTCCCGAAGGCGAGGGCACCACGAATGCCGCTCCTGCCTCGCCGAGCCGGTCGTCTGGCACCCCGACGATGGCCACCTGTCCGATCAGCGGATGCTCAGACATGACGTTCTCCACCTCGGCGGGATACACGTTGAAGCCGCCGTTGATGTACATGTCCTTCTTGCGGTCGGTGATGTCGATGTAGCCGAGCTCGTTCATCACGCAGATGTCGCCGGTATGAAGCCAGCCGTCGGGGTCGATGGCCTTGGCCGTCTGTTCTGGGTCGTCGAGATATCCCGATGTCACGCAGTACCCACGCACCAGCAGCTCCCCCGGCTCGCCGGTCGGCACGTCTTCGCCGTCGTCGTCCACCACTCTCAGCTCGATACCCCGCAGCGCCTTCCCGCTCGTGGAAGCCACCAGCTCGGGAGGATCGCCTGCTGAGCAGATGGTGGCGATGCCGTGCGTTTCCGTCATGCCGAATGCGGTGATCGCCGTCTCGAACCCCAGCCGCTCGCGCATGGCAACGACGGTCTCGACGGGGACCGTGGCGGCCCCGGTGACCGCTGAGCGCAGGCTGGCGATGTCGTAGTCGTCGAGACCCGCGAAGTTCACCATCGACTGGAAGATCGCCGGCGGTCCCGGCAGGACGGTGACCCGCTCGGACTCGATGCGAGCCAGCACCTCTTCGACGTCGAACACCGGATGCGGCAGGATCGTGGCGCCGCGCACGATGCACGGCGTGATGGAGCCGCAAAACCCGAACGCGTGAAAGAACGGGTTGATGACCAGCATGCGGTCGCCCTGGCGCATGCCCAGCTCATCGGCGTACTGGCTGAACCCCCGGATGATTGCCCCCGGCCGGATCATGACGCCCTTGGGCAGGCCGGTCGTGCCCGACGTGAACATCACGAGGCCGAGATCATCGCCGGAGGCTGCCGCGGCGCGCCGAGCGGCTTCGGCGTAGCCCTCAGGTGTCGCTGTGGCGAGGAAGTCGTCGAATGCGACGGTGCCGGGCGGCGTGTCGCCGCGCAGGATCACGGTGCGCTCGAGGGAGCCCACGGTGTGACCCTCTGCCGCGGCGGCTTCGAGGTCGCGCACGTAGTCGTACCCGAGGAACCCCACCACGGTGAAGAGCAGCTTCGCCCGCGCCCGATCGAGCACGTATGCCGCCTCACGGCCTCGGAAACGCGTGTTGACCGGCACGATGACGCCGCCCGCTCGCAGCGTCCCCATGGCCGCAATCACCCACTCCCATGCGTTCGGCGCCCACAGGCCGACGGCGTCACCCGGTTCGAGGCCGTTCGCCACCAGCGCCGCTGCGCACTCGGAGGTGCGCTCGGCCAACTCTGCGAACGTCATGGACATCTCGCCATCGCGGATCGCCTCGGTATCGCCGAACGCTGCTGCTGCTCGTTCGACCAAGGCGGGGTAATTGTCGGGAATGGCGCTGTCCACGGCGGACAGTCTTGCGGGCGCAGCGCCCAGCCGTCATCTGCCTGCGCCCGCAGGCGAGACTGCGGCAGTGGAGACGACGGCATGAGGGCGGCATGCGGACTGCGACACCGCAACCGCGGCACGGCGAGAGCAGCCCGATGATCGTCTGCTGCGGCGAGGCGCTGGTCGATGTGCTGGACGGTGACGAAACCCGAGCGGTGCCTGGGGGCGGGCCGATGAACGCCGCCATCGCCGCGGCGCGTCTGGGAGCACCCAGCGCATTCGTGGGACGGGTGTCCGCCGATGACGCCGGCCAGCTCATCTGGCGCCATTTGCAACGCAGCGGCGTCGACCTGCGAGCGTGCGAGCGGGGTACGGAACCCACGGCGAGAGCGATCATCAGCTTGACGCCGCACCCGTCGTTCCGCTTCGAAGGAGACAGCACCGCCGATACGGCCCTCGAGGCGGTCGACCTCGCGGCCGTCGGCGACGGACCTCACATCCTGCACGGCGGCACGCTTGGCATGTTCCGCGGGCGCACCGCCGGCGTGCTGGCTTCGCTGGCGGAACGTCATCACGGCCTCGTCTCGCTCGACCCCAATGTCCGGCCCGCGATCATCGAGAATCGAGATCGGTGGGACCGCTTCCACGAGCGCTGGACGGGTGTCTGCGACCTCTACCGAGCCTCCGATGAGGATCTGGAGTGGATCTGGCCCGGGCGCGCCACTGAGGACTGCGCCGCAGAGCTGCTTGCCGGCCGCATCGCGACGGTGATCGTCACCCGCGGCGCCCGGGGCGTCACCGTGTACACAGCCGAGGGCCAGCTCGATGTGACTGCCCCGCACGTCGACATCGTTGACACTGTCGGCGCCGGCGACTCGTTCGTGGGTTCAGTGCTCGCCTCGCTGTGGGGCCTGCTCGGTGCCGACCCGAACACGTTCGCCGCTCTCGAACTGAGGCAATGGCGAGACATCGCAGAGCGTGCGGCCGCGGCAGCCGCACTCACGTGCATCCGTCCAGGCGCAGACCCGCCCACTGCCCGTGAGCTGGAGAGGGCATTCACGGCATACCCAAGCGGCGGGTAGCACGCAGTCCGCTGCGGACTCAGTCGACCTGCGCCAGCGCCTCGCTGTGAATGAAGTGGAAGTAGCCGTCAGGATGATCGGCCCACGCCCGCCAGCCGGCGGCAATCTGTTCCATCTCGGCTGACGTCGCATAGCCGTAGTCGACGGCTTGGCGAGCGAAGCTCGTGTTCAGGCACCGATCGGCCCACGAGTAACCCCAATTGCGCCGCGTCTCGGGCGTCCAGAACTGCCACACCGACGCCGACATCTGCACCTCGGGCAGGCCCGCAGCGCGGAACCACGCGAACAGGTGCCGGCCGGCATCGGGTTCGGCGTCGTTGTGGCGGCAGACCTGCCGGTACACGTCCCGCCAGCGGGTGATCTCGGTGCTCGAGGGGTAGCCCCGCATCGTCGAGTAGTCCGAGTCGCGCACTGCCACCCAGCCGCCTGGACGGACCACCCGAGCCATCTCGGAGATTGCCGCCACCGGGTCGGACAGGTGCTGGCAGACCTGGTGCGCATACGCCACGTCGAACGCACCGTCGTCATAGGGCAGCTCGTACACGGACTCGTTGGCCAGCGTGATGTTGTCGACGGCGGCTTCGGCCACAGTGGCCGCCGCTGTCGCCAGGATCTCGTCGGTCACCTCGATGCCGGTGACGTGGCCGCTGTGGGCCCATCGGGCCAGGCCTACGGTGATCGAGGCCGGACCGCAGCCAACATCGAGGATCCGGGAGTCGGGCTCGATCACGTGACGCGCGAACGCCGCGCAGTCCTCAGCGGTACGCCTCGCATGCTGAGCCACCACCGCGGGCTGATGGCCGTGGGTGTACACGTCGCCGCCGGTCACGGCGGCAGCGTACGGGACAGTGCCTCCGGTCACGGCGGCAGCGTGCGGTCCATCACGGCGGCAGCGCAACGACCACACCCGTCCAGAACGGTGTGACGGCCCGTCGATAGCCTCGCCGCCCATGGCCGGTTCGATCCTGGGCAACGAAGTACGACGCAGCGAAGACCCCGAGCTGCTCACCGCAGGCGGTCGCTACGTCTATGACCATGACGCCGACGGCATGTGCCATGCAGTGTTCGTGCGCTCGCCTGTCGCCCACGCTCACATCGGCGACATCGACGCCAGCGAGGCAAGCCGGGCGCCTGGCGTGATCGAGGTCGTCACCGCCGCAGAGCTCGGCGTGGCACCCCACCACGGGTTCGTCGCGGTGGCCGACGAATTCGCCCGCGCCCCGCTGGCGGCCGGCAAGGTGCGCTTCGTGGGCGAAGCGGTCGCCGTCGTCGTGGCCGAGACCCTGGCCCAGGCAGTTGACGCCGCTGAACTGGTTGCGGTCGACTACGAGCCGCTGCCCGCTGCCACCGACGCCGAGGCGGCGCTCGCCCCCGGAGCGCCAGCGCTCTTCGACGAACGGCCCAACAACATCGCCACCGAGATCACCGATCCGCCCGGAGTCGATCCGCTCGACGGCGCCGCCCACGTCGTGCGGGGCCGGTACGTCAACCAGAAGATCGCCGCCGTGCCGCTCGAGCCGAACTCATGTGCGGCCGTGCCCGGCGACGACGGCCGCATGACCGTGTACTGCGCCACGCAGATGCCGCACCTCACGAAGATGCAGCTCGCAGGCGCGCTCGGCTGGGACGCGCAGCGCCTGCGCGTCATCGCTCCCCACGTCGGCGGCGGCTTCGGCGCCAAGGCCGGCCTCTATCACGAGCACACCGTGGTGGCCGCGCTGGCAGACCGGCTGGGCCGCCCTGTCACCTGGACGCCCGGGCGCAGCGAGGACATGACCACGCTGGCGCACAGCCGCGCGCAGGTGCAGTACGCCGAGCTCGGCGTGCGCGACGACGGCACCTTCACCGGGCTGCGGGTGCGCCTGGTGGGCGACACGGGCGCCTACCCCAACATCGGCACGATGCTGCCAGCGGGCACCAAGCGGATGTCCAACGGCACCTACGCCTTTCCCGCAATCCGGTTCGACGTGGCCACGGCAGTCACCAATACGACGCCCACCGGCGCCTACCGGGGCGCCGGACGGCCCGAGGCGGCCGCCCTGCTCGAGCGGCTCGTCGATCAGGCCGCCATCGAGACCGGCATCGATCCCATCGAGATCCGGCTGCGCAACTTCATCTCGCCCGATGCGTTCCCCTTCGACACGCTCACCGGGGTCACCTACGACAGCGGCGACTACGCGCTGCCCCTGCGGCGCGCCGTCGAGCTCGCCGGCTACGACGATCTGCGAGCCGAGCAGCGCGCGAGGCGCGAGCGCGGCGACGTGCGCCAGCTCGGCATCGGCATCGCCAGCTTCGTGGAGATCACCGCCGGCGGCCTCACCAGCGAGTTCGCGGCGGTGCGCATCGAGCCCGACGGCGGCGCCACCATTCGGGTCGGCACTAGCGCCCACGGCCAGGGCCATCACACCACCTTCGCCCAGATCGTCTCGGCCCGCACCGGCATCGATGTGGAGCGCATCGGGTTCATCCAGTCCGACACCGATCTGGTGCCCCGCGGCGGCGGCACCGGCGGCTCCCGCTCGGTGCAGGTGGGCGGCTCAGCGGTGGCCAATGCCACCGATGTGCTCATCGACCGGGCCCAGCGGCTGGCCGCACACTTGCTGGAAGCCAGCACAGCCGACATCGTGCTCGATGCCGCAGTGGGCACGTTCAGCGTGGCCGGCGTGCCGGCCCGATCGGTCGACTGGGCACAGCTGGCCGGGGCGGTCGACGATGCGCCTGAGGGGCTGCTCGGCGATCCGACCGACGCGGAGTCCGCTGCCGCGGAACGAGGCGAGCCCGTCGACCCGGGACTCGCGGCGCAGCTCGACTTCGACCAGGGCGAGGCCAGCTTCCCGTTCGGGGCGCACGTTGCGGTCGTGGAAGTCGACACCGACACCGGCGAGATCGGCTACCTGCGCCACATCGCCGTCGACGACGCGGGCACGGTGATCAACCCGCTGCTGCTCCGGGGCCAGCAGCACGGCGGCATCGCCCAGGGTGCAGCGCAGACGCTGTACGAGGAAGTGATCTTCGACGAGGACGGCAACCCGCAGACCGGCACGCTCATGACGTACCTGTTCCCGTCTGCCGCCGAATTCCCGAGTTTCGAGGTGCACAGCACCGAAACGCCCTCGCCGCTCAATCCGCTGGGTGCGAAGGGAATCGGCGAGGCCAGCACGATCGGCTCCACGCCGGCGCTGCAGAACGCAGTGATCGATGCGGTGTCGCACCTGGGCATACGGCACATCGACATGCCCATGAGCCCCCAGCGGGTGTGGGAAGCCATCGCGGCGGCCAGAGCAGGCAGCCCGGCAGATTCGTGGCGCGAGCCGCCGGAGATCTTCGCGGCGATGGCGGCCGGCCAGGACGTCGATCCCGAAGGGCTTGCAGCGGCCGAAGGGATCTGAAGCTGTGAGACAATCTGGTCAGTGACCGAGCGGGGCCACGCCCATCCGCCCACACCGGATTGCGCGACACCGGACTACTACACGTACCCGTGGGCGGCGCTCGCTTCTGCCCGTCTCACCGCGAGCGGTACGGCGGAGCTGGAATGGCCCGACGGGACGACACTCGAGTGCCACCCGATGTGGCTGCGAGAGAACGCACCCGGTGCCGGCGGCATCGACCCGGTGACTCGCGAGTGCGAACTGGACCCCGCTCATATCGATGCCCATCTGTCGCTCGGCCGGATCGAACTGGACGGCGGGGCGCTCGAGGTGACCTTCGAGCCTGAGCACCGCCACGCCAGGTTCCATCCCGGCTGGCTGCGCCATGTCGCCGACCAGATGCACCGGCCCTTTGCGGTCATTCCTGCTCCCGTGGCGTGGACTGCGGCCGAGCACAGCGAGCCGGTCACCCACGACGGCCCAGCCGTGCTCGGTGATGACAGCGCTCTCGCCGCGGCGCTGTGCGATCTCGCGCGCTACGGGCTCGTCCGTCTGGCAGACAGCGGGACCGATCCCGATGCGGTCGCCCAGATTGCGGGGCGCATCGGCGCCATGCGCGACTCCAACTTCGGGCTGACCTGGCACGTCGATGTGGACATCACGCCGACCTCGCTGGCCAACACCGGGCAGCGGCTCGCGCCCCACACCGACTTGCCGACCCGGGAAATCCCGCCAGGACTGCAACTGCTGCACTGCGTGGAGAACAGCGTGGAGGGCGGATGGTCGACCATGGCCGACGGGCTGGCCATCGCCGAGCACCTGCGCGTGGCTGAGCCCGACGCCTTCGAGGCGCTCACCATGCTGGAGTGGGTGTTCTTCAACCGTTCGCCCGACCACGATCATCGCTGGCAGGGGCCGGTCATCGATACGGGCGACGGGCGGATTCCGTACACCTACCGGGCATTCCACCCCGTGAGGGCCTTCCCCGCCATGCCCGCCGCCGAGGTGAACCGTGCGTATGCAGCGATGCGACTGCTGAGCGAGACGGCCGTCTCGGACCGATTCCAGATGCGATACCCGTTCCGGCCCGGCGACATCGTGGTGTTCGACAACCGCCGCGTGCTGCACGGACGGGATGCCTTCGAGCCGCGGCCGGGAACCCGCCGACGGCTCATCGGCACGTACATGGACACCGACGAGTTCTACTCACGGCTGCGCGTGCTGCTGCGCCGCAGTGCTCATCAGGAGGATCCCGCTGATGCCTGACGTCTTCATCACCTGCGCGGTGACCGGAGCCGGCGACACGATCGGCAAGTCCGACAAGGTGCCCTACACGCCCGCCGACATCGCCCAGAACGTGATCGACGCTGCCGATGCAGGGGCTGCCATCTGCCATGTGCACGTGCGCGACCCGATCACCGGCGACGCAGGCCGCGATGTCGACTGCTACCGCGAGGTGGTGGAACGCGTGCGAGCCTCGAGCACTGACGTCGTGCTGAATCTCACCGCCGGCATGGGCGGCGATTTCGTGATCGGCTCGGTCGAGCAGCCGCTGCCGCCCGACCCACTGCGATCCGACATGGCCGGCGCCACCGAGCGCCTCGCTCACGTCCGCGAGCTGCTGCCGGAGATCTGCACGCTCGACTGCGGCACCATGAACTTCGGCGAGGGCAACTACGTGGCCACCAACACCCACGACACGCTGATGGAGATGGCCCGCCAGATCCAGGCGCTCGGCGTGCGTCCCGAGATCGAGGCCTTCGACACCGGGCAGCTGTGGGAAGCCAGGGCGCTGGTGGAAGCCGGCGTCATCGAAGCACCGGTCATGGTGCAGCTGTGCATGGGCATCCGCTGGGGCGCCCCGCCGGACCTGAACACGTTCATGGCGATGGTCAACAACGTGCCCGACGACTGGACCTTCTCTGCCTTCGCGCTGGGGCGCGACCAGCTGCCGTACGTGGCACTGGCGGCCGTCGCGGGCGGGAACGCCCGGGTCGGGCTCGAAGACAACCTGTATCTCGAACGCGGCCGGCTCGCGACCAACGCCGATCTGGTTGCCCGCGCGAAGCAGATCCTCGAAGCCATGAACTACCGGGTCATCGGCCCCGATGAAGTCCGTGACAAGCTCGAACTGAAGCGGCATTGACTGACCCGTCGCCTGCCAGTGGTCTCGCCGCAACCGACGGCAGGCTTCCCGAACGCGTCGCCGTTGTGGGCGCCGGTGTGATCGGCGCGGCGTGGGCCGCACGCTGGGCGCTGTGCGGTATCGACGTGGCCGTGGCGGATCCGTCGCCTGACGCTGCCCGCATGATCGAATCAACCCTGGTTGCAGCGCGAACGGCATGGCGACGCCTGAGTTTGCTCACTGACGACACGAGCACAGCCGAAGGCGTCGTCCGCATCGCCGATCCGGAAGCCGGCTGCGCGGCCGCCATGGCAGGTGCCGAACTGATCCACGAGTGCGTGCCCGAGCGCCTCACGGTCAAGCAGGCCGCCTGCGCCGAGATCGAGGCTGCCGCGGCACCGGATGCCGTCATCGCCTCGTCCACGTCGGGCATCCGCCCCAGCGATCTGCAGGCCGAGATGCGTCACCCCGAGCGTCTCGTGGTCGGCCACCCCTTCAACCCCGTGTACTTGCTGCCGCTCGTGGAAGTGGTAGGAGGCGCTCGCACATCCGAGTCGGCGGTAGAACGGGCAATGGGCTGGTTCAGCGCAGCGGGGATGTCGCCGCTGCGGGTGCGCTCCGACATCGACGGATTCGTGGCCGACCGACTGATGGAGGCCCTGTGGCGGGAGGCACTGTGGCTGGTCCACGACGGCGTCGCCACGGTTTCGGAGATCGACGATGCCATGCGGCTCGGGTTCGGACTTCGCTGGGCGCAGATGGGCGTCTTCCAGACCTACGCCACGGCCGGCGGCGAAGGCGGCTTCCGGCACTTCGTGGAGCACTTCGCTCCGACGCTCGACCTGCCGTGGACGAAACTCACCGACGTCCCGGAACTGACTCCGGAGTTTGTCGCCACGCTGATCGCTCAGTCCGACGAACAATCAGCGAGGCGGTCGGTTGCAGAACTCTGTGCAGCCCGCGACCGCAACCTGGTCGACATGCTGCTGGCACTCGAGGCCAACGACTGGGGTGCCGGCCGCAGCTTGGCCGCCCTGCGTGCGCGGCTCGCCGACAGACGCTGACGACGCGCCGCCGCCGGTAGCTGGAGGCGACGCTGTCGTGCCCGAGGCGCTGCGGGCTATTCGGTGATGATGACCGCGTACTCGGGACAGTTCGCGGCGGCCAAGCGGGCCTTGTCCTCCAGGCCCGCAGGAACTTCGCCGTCGCCGGCCGCAGTGGCGTAGCCGTAGTCGTCCACGTCGAACAGCTCCGGCGCCAGCGAGTAGCAGCGGTTGTGACCTTGGCACTTGTCGGCGTCAACGCTGATCCGCACGAGCAGTCCTTCCTGCCAGCCGCCGAGGCTGGCGTTCATCGAGGCCGGGCACGGCATCCCGACCGGCCCGAAGCTAGCGCGGCGGCTGGGCAGAATTCGCAACTGCACCGGCCACCCGGCATCGGACACACCCGGCACCTACCCTTGCAGTGTCCACGCCGCCGTTTCGACAGCGATGCGACACAGCGGCACAGCTGCCGCCGCGCCTCAAGGGGATGCCATGTCCGATGCCAATGCCCGCCTCGCCGCCTTGCGTGCCAAGCGCGACGGCGCCCAAGCCGCTCCAGTCGAAGCCAACGGCGCCACCACCGAGGAGGACCCCACCAAGGTCTGGCACAAGACCGCCTGCGTGCTGTGCTCGAACAACTGCGGCATCGAGGTGAGGCTCGACGGTCGCAAGATCACGCGTGTGCGCGGCGACAAGGCACACCCTGCCTCGAAGGGCTACACCTGCGAGAAGGCGCTGCGGATCGACTACTACCAGAACGGGCGCGATCGCCTCACCACGCCGCTTCGGCGCAACGACGACGGCACCTTCGAAGAGGTGTCGTGGGATGTTGCGATCGCCGAAGTCGCCGAGCGCCTCACCGGCATCCGCGACTCGGTCGGCGGCGACAAGATCCTCTACTACGGCGGCGGCGGGCAGGGCAATCACTTCCCGGGCGCCTATGCCCGCGGCGTGTTGCAGACGTTGGGCGTGAAGTACCGCTCGAACGCGCTGGCCCAGGAGAAGACCGGCATGTTCTGGGCTCAGGGCAAGATGTTCGGCCGCCAGAACCTCGGCGCGTTGGGCGATTTCGAGCACACCGACTGCGCTGTGTTCATCGGCAAGAACCCGTGGCAGAGCCATGGCTTTCCCGAGACCCGCAACGAGCTGAACAAGATCCGCAACGACGACGAGCGCAAGCTCGTCGTGATGGACCCGCGGGTGTCCGAGACCGCCGCCATGGCCGACCATCACCTGCGGGTGCGGCCGGGCACCGACGCCTGGGCACTGGCGGCGCTGCTGGCGGTCATGGTCGAAGAAGGGCTCACCGACGAGCGGTTCCTGGCCGAGCACTGCACGGGCTGGGATGAGCTGCGGGAGCTGCTCGCTGGTACCGACATCGCCGGATGCGCCCGCAAGTGCGGCATCGACGAGGCGGAGCTGCGAGCTGCGGCTCGCACGATGGGCAATGCCCGCTCGCTGTCCACCGAGGAGGACCTCGGCATCGAGATGGCGCCCCACTCCACGCTGAACAGCTGGCTGCAGCGGCTGCTGTATCTGATCACCGGCAACTTCGCCAAGACCGGCGGGATGAATCTGCCGCTGCGGCTCGCCCCGATCTGCGGACACTCAGGCGAGGGCGAGACAGATCCCGTCACTGGCAACGCCATGCTGTCGGGCTTGGTGGCCTGCGCGGCGATTCCGGACTGCATCGACACCGACCATCCGAATCGCTTCCGGGCGATGATCGTGGAGTCGGCCAATCCGCTGCACACGCTGCCGGACTCGAAGCGTTTCCGGGAGGCGTTCGCCAAGCTGGAGTGCCTGGTGGTGATCGATGTCGCCATGACCGAGACCGCTCGCGCGGCCGACTACGTGCTGCCGGCCTGCTCGCAGTACGAGAAGCCCGAGGCCACCTTCTTCGCCGGTGAGATGCCGGCCAACTATTTCCAGGTGCGCCACCCGATCCTGGAGCCGTTGGGCGATTCGCTGCCCGAGGCCGAGATTCACAGCCGGCTCGTGGCAGCCATGGGCGGGCGTGCCGCATCGACGGAGACGCTGGCTGGTGCGGCTCAGCAGAGCCGGCAGTCGTTCATCGAAGCGCTCGGCGAGGCGTCGGCAGCCGATCCCGATGTCGGCGCCAAGCTGCCGGTGGTGCTCTACGACGCTCTCGGGCCGACGATGGGCAACATGGCACCAGCGGCGATCATGTTCGGCGCGTCGATGCAGGCTTCGATGCGCTACCCCGACGAGGTGCGCGCCGCCGGCATCGAGGGCGATGGCATGGAGCTGGCCAGCAACCTGTTCGACAAGCTGGTCGACTCGCCCTCGGGGATGATCTACAGCGTCAGCGAGTACGAACAGACCTGGGACCGCATTGCTCACCCCGATGGCAAGGTCCATCTCTTGATCGAAGAGCTGGTCGACGAACTCCGGTCGCTGAACGACGAGGAGCCTGCTTCAGGGCACGACCGCTTCCCGTTCGTGCTCTCGGCGGGTGAGCGGCGTTCTTCCACTGCCAATGACGTCATCCGTGATCCGGAGTGGCGCAAGAAGGACAGGGCGGGCTCACTGCGCATCAATCCCGATGACGCCACCGCGCTCGGCGTGGTGGACGGGGATCGCGTCCGCGTGACGTCGAAGCGAGGCGAGGTCGAGGCGCCCGCCGAAGTCACCGACACCGTCATGGCCGGACACGTCACGCTCCCCCACGGCTTCGGGACTGAGTATCCGGATGAGTCCGGCGAGCACAAGATCCACGGCGTCGCCGTCAACGAGCTCACCGCCATCGAGGACCGCGACTGGCTGTCGCTCACCCCGCACCACAAGCACGTACGAGTCGCCCTCGAACCCGTCGCCGGCTGACTCCGCACCCGGCGCGGGGCGGCTAGATGGCTGTGGTGAGGGCGGCGTAGTGGTCGCGGACTTGGGCGGGGCGGTGTGCTCGGACGTAGTCGGGTTCTTGTGAGAGGGCCAGGTCGAGCAGTTCGAGGCGGTCCGGCGTCTGTAGCCAGGGCACCGGCACGTACAGGGGCAGGTCGAAGCGGCGCAGCTCCCCCAGACCGCTGTAGATGGCTCGCTGGTACGCCGCCCGTTCGGGCCAGTCCATGTCGTGGGGGCCGAAGCCGACGCCGCAGTCGAGCAGCAGCCGCTGGGTGACGCCTGCCCGGCGCAGCCGCTCGATGCGCGACGCGAACCACTCGACCATCACCGTGACGGGATCGCCTCTCACGTCACGCACGCTGCGAAAATCCCGCCCCAGCATGAACGGCAGCACCACGGTCACGCCGCGCTCAGCCGCTATCTCAACCATCTCCGGCGACTGCAGGGCATCGCCGGCATTCAGCACCGTGGCCCCTGCGTCCAAGGCACGACGCGCCACCTCCGCTTTGCGGGTGTCGATCGCCACGTCGACGCCCAGCGACAGGAGTCCTCGCAGCGGTCCCTCCACACGCTGCCACTCGTCGTCTGCGCCCACCTCGTCGCTGCCCGGCGTGGAACCCTCCCCGCCCAGATCGAAGTGATCGGCGCCTTCGGCCAGCAGATCGGCTCCGCGCGCAGCGGCTTCGGCGCAGCCATGAACGACGGAAAAGTCAGCTTTCGAGTCCGGCGATGCGTTGACGACGCCGAAGATTTCCACGGTCGCAACCTAGTCAGGGCGCCGCGGCACTGACCTGCGTAGTCGGCTCAGGCGAGGTCTGGGTGCAGCACAGCCTCCGCCGAGGGACGGACGTTGATGACGTGGCCGACTTGGGGCGGCAGCGGAAGATGCTGATGCGCCTCCCAGATCTCGCCCAGCCGCCGGTACGGCTCATCGACCATCGGCCCGACGCGTCGAGTCGGCCCGTCGATGTGCAGCGACATGACTTCGCAGGTGGCGACGAGGTAGTCGTCCCGGGTCTGAGTCATGGCCTGAAATGCATGGATTCGCTTGCGGTCGAAGCCCAGCAGCTGAACCGAGATCACGTACGGCTCGTCCGGCCCGATCTCGCGCACGTAGGTGATGTGGTTCTCTGCGGAGAACGTGGTGATGTCTCGAACCTCTCGGTGTGCGGTGCCCAGGCCGATGAAGTCCATCCACGGCGCGATGGCGTCGTCGAAGGCCACCAGGTAGTAGCCGGCGTTGAGGTGGCCGTTGTAGTCGATCCAGCCCTCCTGAACGATTCCGCCGAGCACTTCGACCGGCGCCCGGGAGACCGCGTCAGTCGGTTGGGGATTCGGCAGCTCGCCACTCATGACTGACCGTTCGGCGAGGCGGCCACATCGGGAACCGGCCAGAACACCTCGGGTGGGGCATCCTGCAGGGCGGCGGAACGCGGCCGTGACATCGCAGTCATGAGAGCGTCGTGCAATGGCCGCTCTCTCGGGATCGCCGCGGGCTTCGGCGACGATGCTGTCGCACTCGCCGTCAGCGGCATTCGCTGCACAGATCTTGCCGCCGCCGGAACGGGCGCCGTCCCCGGTGATCGCACCGGAGCAAGTGGCCGCGGTGGCGCAGCAGTTGGCGGAGGCGTGGGTGACGGCATCCCGCCGGGCCCGATGTAGGTCGGCAGTGCCAGTGGATGCCGGGTCATCGGCAGGAGCACCAGGACACCGGCAAAGGCAATCACACCCACCATCAAGATGGGCACGCCAGCACCGCCGCTCGCGTCATGGGTGAAGCCCAGCAATGGCGGGCCGATCAATGCGCCCGTACCGGAAAAGAAGAAGAAGATGCCGACGACCGCACCGATGTTCGCCAATCCGAACAGGTAGGCGGTGACATCGCCCAGCAGCGCCACGAATCCGCCGTAGGAGACGCCGAGCACGGAGGCGAACACCACCAGCAGCACGTACTTGGATCCGGGCGCGTCGACCCGCGTGGTGATGAACCAGATGGCGTAGGCCACCGGCAGTCCGCCGAAAGCGATCTTCAGCAGGCGGATCGACCCCAGCGGCCGCGCCAAGCTGGTCAGCGCGAGCCGACCCACAATGCTCGACAGGCCGACCACGAACACCAGCCACCCCGCCGCCAGCTCTGCCACCCCGTCGTCGATGGAGAACGGGATGATGAGCCCGATGGTGCCGATCACGGCGATCGTGAACAGGATGCCGGAGGTCCCCATCTGCCAGAACGTCGCAGTCCTCACCACCAGCGACAGGTGACGGCGGGGGCTGCCGACATGCACCCGAGGCGGCTGGCGAATGACCAGCAGCCCGAACACGAGAATCGCGGCGGCGATCACGGCCAGCCAGCGCATGCCGACACGCCAGCCATACTCGGCAAGGAGCCGCTGCGCGAACGGGACATAGATCATCGTCCCGAGGCCCGAACCGGTGGCCACCAAGCCTTGGGCCATGGCCCGGTGCTTGTCGAACCATGTGGCCGTCAGGGCGAACAGCGGTGCATTGAACAGCCCGCCGCCGAATCCGAGCCCGACGCCGTACAGGACGTACCCGTGCCACAGCACTGTCACCTGCGAGGTCGCCACCAACCCGCCGACGAACAGTGCGCCGCCGACGATCAGCAGCGGCACGATGCCGAACCGGTCGTAGAGCCGGCCCGACACCAGGGCGCTGCCGAAATACAGGAACACCGTGATGCCGAAGACGATCGAGATCGGTCCGAGTCCGGTGTCGAACTCCTCAGCCATGTCGTTGGCAAAAGCAGTGAAGCTGTAGATGCTGCCGAAGCCGGCCATCACGACGACCGCAGCCCCGCAGGCCGTCACCCAGCCGCGCGCTGAATCCAAGTGGACTGCAGGACCTTCGGCTGTGTCGACAGCGGTCACCGGAGTGAGATTACGGCGCTGCGCTGATTCGAGTCAGGGGTGCGCCAGCAAGCGCACTCAGCCCAGCAGCGAAAGGTCGCGCACCGCGCCCCGGTCGGCGCTGGTCGCCATGGCGGCATAGGCCTGCAGCGCTGTGCTGACTTGGCGCGGCCGGGGTTCGGCCGGCTGCCAGCCGGCCGCGTCCTGCTCGGCGCGGCGCCGTTCCAGCTCGGCATCGTCAACGGCCAGGTTGATCGTGCGGTTCGGGATGTCGATCTCGATGATGTCCCCGTCGTGCACGAGCCCGATGAGCCCGCCCGACGCAGCTTCCGGCGAGACGTGGCCGATCGACAGTCCCGAGGTGCCGCCGGAGAAGCGGCCGTCGGTGACCAGTGCGCAGGCCTTGCCGAGACCCTTCGACTTCAGGTACGACGTGGGGTACAGCATCTCCTGCATGCCGGGGCCGCCCTTGGGGCCCTCATAGCGCACCACCACAACGTCACCGGCCACGACATCACCGTCGAGAATGTGCTCGACCGCTTCGTCCTGGCTTTCGACCACATGAGCCGGGCCGGAGAACACCCAGATGGACTCGTCCACACCAGCCGTCTTCACCACGCACCCGTCGGGAGCCAGGTTGCCGTACAGGATGGCCAGCCCTCCGTCAGCGGAGTATGCGCTGTCGACCGAGCGGATGCAGCCGCGGTCGCGGTCGAGGTCCAGCGTGCGGTAGCGCTCGGACTGGCTGAACGCCACCTGCGTGGGGATGCCCGCCGGGCCGGCCCGGAAGAACTCGTGGAGCGATGCATCGTCGTTCGTCGCCACGTCCCAGCGGGAGATGGCATCGAACATGGTCGGCGAGTGCACGGTCGGCACCTGGTTGGCGATGAGCCCGGCCCGATTCAGCTCGGCCAGGATCCCCATCACGCCGCCGGCGCGGTGCACGTCCTCGACGTGGAAGAACTCCGACGCGGGCGCCACCTTGCAGATGTTGGGCACCTTGCGGGACAGCCGGTCGATGTCGGCCATCGTGAAGTCGAGCTCCGCCTCTTGGGCAGCGGCCAGCAAGTGCAGGATGGTGTTGGTGGAACCGCCCATCGCGATGTCGAGCGTCATCGCGTTCTCGAATGCCTCGAAACTGCCGATCGACCGCGGCAGCACCGATTCGTCGTCCTCCTGGTAGTAGCGGCGGCACAGCTCCACCACGAGGCGCCCTGCCTCCAGGAACAGCTCACGACGGTCTGAGTGGGTCGCCACCACGGTCCCATTGCCGGGCAACGACAGGCCGAGCGCCTCGGTGAGGCAGTTCATGGAGTTGGCGGTGAACATGCCCGAGCACGACCCGCAGGTGGGACAGCCCGACCTTTCCATCTCGGCCACGTCCTCGTCGCTGACCGAGTCGTCGGCGGCCACCACCATCACGTTGATGAGGTCCACCTTCTGCGTGGCCAGCTTCGTCTTGCCGGCTTCCATCGGGCCGCCCGAAACGAACACGGTGGGGACGTTCAGCCGCATGGCGGCATTGAGCATGCCCGGGGTGATCTTGTCGCAGTTCGAGATGCACACCAGCGCGTCAGCGCAGTGGGCATTCACCATGTACTCGACGGCGTCAGAGATCAGATCTCGCGACGGCAGGCTGTAGAGCATCCCGTCGTGGCCCATGGCGATGCCGTCGTCGACGGCGATGGTGTTGAACTCCTTGGCCACGCCGCCGGCAGCCTCGATCTCGCGGGCGACCAGCTGGCCGAGGTCTTTCAGGTGGACGTGGCCGGGCACGAACTGGGTGAACGAGTTGGAGATGGCGACGATCGGCTTGCCGAAGTCCTCGTCGGTCATGCCGGTAGCCCGCCACAAGGCCCGGGCCCCGGCCTGATTCCGGCCTGCAGTCGAGGTGACAGATCGGTAGCTGGGCATGGGTTCAGCCTACGCCCCGGCCGCCTGTTCGCTTCACCTGAACGCCTGTACCCGAGCTTTTGCCCGCACCGCCGCAAGGTTCCATGTTCTGCATTCATGACGGGCATTCATGGCACGATCTTGGCCTGATTCAAGGGCGAAGTAGCCTGCGCAAGCCAATGAACCCGGATGACCAGGCAGCGCCGAGGGACACGATCCTCATCCGGGTGACCGGCCCCGACGGCCCGGGCATCACCACCGACCTGCTCAGCCTGCTCTCCAATGCGGGCGCTGACGTACAGGACATGGAGCAGGTCGTCGTCCGCCGCCAGCTCACCCTCGGGCTCGCGATCACGGTGCCTGCAGGCCGAGACCTGGTCAAAGAAGTGCTGCTGTTCGGCTACGAGCGGGGCCTGGAGATGAACTTCGAGGTCGTCGACGCCACGCCGACCAAGCACGCGGAGCGCCTCGTGGTCACCGCACTCGCTCCCGAGCTCAAGCCCGCGGACCTGTCAGTCGTGACCGGGGCCATCGCCACCAGCGGCGGGAACATCGATCGCATTCACCGGCTCTCACGCTTCCCGGTCTGGAGCTACGAGTTCCTGGTCGAGGGCGCGCAGAGCGACAAGCTCCGTACCGATCTGATCGAGGTGGCCGCCGATCGGCGCATCGACATCGCCGTCCAGCCGCACGGTCTGTCACGGCGCTCGACCCGCATGATCGTGATGGACGTCGACTCCACGCTCATCCGCAACGAGGTCATCGATCTGCTGGCCGCGGAAGCAGGGCACGAGGCGCGCTCGGCTGAGCTGACCGCGGCTGCGATGGCCGGCGAGATCGACTTCGAGACATCCCTGCGGCAACGGGTGAGACTGCTGGCCGGCCAGCCCGAGGGGATCATCGAGGCCGCGATCGTGCACATGTCGCTGACGCGAGGCGCCCGCACGTTCGCCCGCACGCTGAAGCGACTGGGCTACAAGGTCGCCATCATCTCCGGCGGCTTCACGCACTTCACCGATCACCTGGCGCAACGGTTCAAGTTCGACCACGCCTACGCCAATGTGCTCGAGATCCGTGACGGCCGGCTGACCGGCGAAGTGGTCGGCGATGTGATCGACGCCGAGGCCAAGGCGCGGCTGCTGCGGCAGCTCGCCTACATCGAGGGTGTGCCGCTGGAGCAGATCGTGGCGGTGGGCGACGGCGCCAACGACCTCCCCATGCTGACGGCGGCCGGGCTCGGCATCGCCTTCAACGCCAAGCCGATCCTGGCCGAGTCGGCGGACGCCACCGTGAACGTGCCTTACCTCGACGCGATCCTGTTCATGCTGGGCGTCACACGCGAAGAAGTCGAAGCCGCCGACGCGTCGGCGACCCCGCTGAGCGCTGAGCGGCCGCTGTCGAAGCTGTTGCCCTGAAGTGTGCTGCCACGACGACTGCTGCAGTGACATTCATGCCCGCATGTCCAATGTTGGGCAACTCGCGCAGGTAGCTTCGGCCTCATGGCTGAGGTGACCATCTATCACAACCCGCATTGAAACTCGTCCCGGAATGCCTTGGCGGTCGCCGAGGAAGCTGGAGTCGAGGCCGACGTCGTCCTGTACATGAAGACGCCTCCCGACCGGGAGACGCTCGAGCACTTGGTATCGATCCTCGAGGATCCCGTCGAAGACCTGGTGCGCAAGGACTCGCAGTTCAAGAAGCTGGGGCTCGACGCCGACGACTACGTCGGCAATGCCGAAGCTGTGGTGGACCTGCTGAGCCGGCGCAAGGCGCTCATGCAGCGCCCGGTCGTCGTGCGCGGCAACCGGGCCATCGTCGGACGTCCAAAGGGTCGCATTGCGGAACTGCTCGCCGACTGAGACGCACCGGCAGAAATCCCTGAGTCGATGATTGACCCAGACACCGGGGGCCTTCGCACCCCGCTGTTCGACCTGCACACCGAACTCGGCGGCCGGATGGTCAACTTCGGCGGCCACGCGCTGCCGATGCGCTACGGCGACGGCACTGTGGCCGAGCACCGCTCGACCAGGACCACCGCCGGCCTGTTCGACGTGAGCCACATGGGCATCGTCGAACTGCACCCTGCGGACGGTGGTGAGCTCGGCGGCGCCGCGACCTGGCTGGAACAGTGCGTGCCGGGGTCGATCGTGAACCTGGCACCTGGCCGGATGCGCTACACGCTGTTCACGACAGCAGCGGGCGGGGTGCTCGACGATCTCATCGTGTCGAACCTCGGGAGTCACCTGCGCATCGTGGTCAACGCTGTGCGAACCGAGGCAGATCTGGACATGCTGCGGCGCGCCAACGGCGGCAGCGACGACGGCAGCGTGCGCATCAGGGTGCGCACGGACCTGGCGCTGCTGGCGCTGCAAGGCCCCGCTGCTGCGCAGGCCGTCGCCCGCTGGGCCCCCGCAGCCGCCGATCTGGCGTTCATGTCGACAGCCACCATGTCGATCGACGGCGTCGAGTGCGAGGTCGCACGCTGCGGCTACACGGGCGAGGACGGATTCGAAATCGCCATTCCTTCGAGCGAGGCGTCCCATATCGCGCAGTTGCTGCTGGGCTCCGCCGACGTCGCCCCCGCGGGGCTCGGCGCCCGCGACACGCTGCGGCTCGAAGCGGGCCTGCCGCTCGTCGGCCACGAACTCACCGAGACAACGACCCCAGCCGAGGCCGGTTTGGGCTGGTCGATACCCAAACGCCGGCGCGCCGAAGGCGGCTTCCCCGGCGCGGACATCATCACGGCGCAGCTGACCGAGGGGCCACTGCGGCGACGAGTGGGCATCGCCGCCGAAGGGCGCCGGCCCATACGTGACGGCGCAGCACTGACGGACGCCAACGGCCACGAGATCGGCATGGTGACGAGCGGAGGCTTCGGGCCGAGCGTCGATGCTCCGGTTGCCATGGCGTATGTGGCAACGGCTCACTCGGCCGACGGCAACGAGCTGTTCGCCCACGGCCGCAAGGGGCCCGAGCCATGCCGGGTCGCCCCACTGCCATTCACCGAGCACCGCTACTGGCGGCCGGCGTGATGGACAGCCGGATCGAGGAGCGTGATCAGGAGTCGTGATGAGAAGAGGCGCTGGGAATGAGTGAGCCCCATGTAGGTACGAACGCAGGCGGTGAATTCGCATCGCGTCACATCGGCCTGCGGCCCGACGATGTCACTGCGATGCTCAAGCGACTCGGATTCAGCTCGCTGGGTGACCTCGTCGACGCAGCGGTTCCTGCCGAGATCCGGCTCGACGAGCCGATCACGCTCAACGGCATCGACCGCCCCTTGACCGAAACGGAGGCCACCGCTGCGATGCGCTGGCTGGCGAACGCCAACACACCGGTGCACTCGTTGATCGGGCTCGGCTATTACGGCACGCTCACCCCGGCGGTCATCCGGCGCAGCGTGCTCGAGAATCCGTCGTGGTACACGGCCTACACCCCCTACCAGCCCGAGATCTCCCAAGGCCGGCTGGAGGCGCTGCTCAACTACCAGACCATGGTCTGCGATCTGGTGGGCATGGAGATCGCCAACTCATCGCTGCTGTGCGAGGGCACCGCAGCAGCCGAGGCAATGGCGATGGCCCGCCGCATCACACGCAGCGGGCCGGACCGCTTCTTCGTCGATGCCGACTGCCATCCCCAGGTCATCGACGTGGTTGCAACACGCGCCGCCCCACTCGGCATCGACATCGTCGTGGGCGATCCCGGCACCGAACTGCAGCCGGCCGAGGTGTACGGGGCGCTGCTGGCGTACCCGGGCAGCAGCGGCGCCGTCCGCGACCTTCAACCAGTGATCGAGGCCCTGCACAGCACCGGTGTGGTCGCCGCCGTCACCGCCGACCTGCTGGCGTGCTGTGTTCTGCAGCCGCCCGGCGAGCAGGGCGCCGACATCGTGGTCGGCAGCTCGCAGCGCTTCGGCGTGCCATTGGGATTCGGCGGACCGCATGCGGCGTTCCTGGCCACCAGCGAGCAGCACCGGCGCTCGATGCCCGGGCGGCTCGTGGGCGTCTCGGTCGACGCGGCCGGCCGACCCGCGTACCGGCTGGCGCTGCAGACCCGTGAGCAGCACATCCGGCGGGAGAAGGCCACCAGCAACATCTGCACCGCACAGGTGCTGCTCGCGGTCATGGCCTCGATGTATGCGGTCTGGCACGGCCCCGAGGGCTTGGCCGAGATTGCCGGCCGGGTGCAGCGCCTGACCGCAGCGCTCGCTGACGGCCTGCAGTCGATCGGGTCTGGCGGCACGCCACGCGGCACATCGGGCCGGTTGTCAGTGCGCAACGACACCTTCTTCGACACGCTGACGGTGGAGGTCCCCGGCGCCGCCGATCTCGTGGTCGATGCTGCGCTCGCGGCGGACTTCAATCTGCGCCGCGTCGATGCCGACACGGTAGGCGTCTCGCTGGACGAGACCTGCGACGAGGCGACGGTGGCGCACCTCCTGGATGTGTTCGGCACGCTTCCGGACGGCCGGATTCCTGATGTCGGCACCGTGGCAGATTTGGCCGCCTCGGCGCCGTCAGGCATCGCCGACGGGCTGCGGCGCACCAGCGAGTACCTCACCCATCCCACCTTCAGCGCCTACCGCTCCGAGACCGAGATGATGCGCTACCTGCGTCGCCTCGCTTCGTTCGACGTCGCCCTGGACCGGTCGATGATCCCGCTCGGCAGCTGCACCATGAAGCTCAACGCCGCTGCCGAGATGACCCCGGTCACCTGGCCGCAGTTCGCTGACATCCATCCGTTCGCGCCTGCCGACCAGTGGGAGGGCTACCGGCAGATGATCGCCGACCTCGAGCGATGGCTGGCAGCGGTCACCGGCTACGACGCAGTGTCGTTGCAGCCCAACGCCGGCTCCCAGGGCGAGCTGGCCGGGCTGCTCGCCATCCGCGGCTACCACGACGACCGTGGCGACACCCACCGCACGGTGTGCCTCATCCCCTCCTCGGCGCACGGCACAAACGCTGCTTCCGCCGTCATGGCCGGCATGCGGGTCGTGGTGGTGGGCTGCACCGACGACGGCGACGTGGACCTCGACGACCTCGACGCCAAGATCGCTGAGCACGGCGATCAGCTCGCCGCGTTCATGGCCACCTATCCCTCCACGCACGGCGTCTATGAGGACGGCATCCGGCAGGTCTGCCTCAAGGTGCACGAAGCGGGCGGGCAGGTGTACGTGGACGGGGCCAACCTCAACGCCCTCGTGGGGCTGGCAGCGCCGGGCACCTTCGGCGCCGACGTCAGCCACCTCAACCTGCACAAGACGTTCTGCATTCCCCACGGCGGCGGCGGGCCCGGCATCGGGCCGGTGGCCTGCCGGCTGCATCTGGCCAAGTACCTGCCCAACCATCCGCTGGCGCCCACTGCCGGCCCCGACACTGGTCCGGGAGCCATCTCGTCAGCACCGTGGGGCTCAGCGGGCATCCTGCCGATCCCATGGATGTACATCGCGATGATGGGTGTCGAGGGGCTCACCCAGGCCACCCAGACGGCGATCCTGTCGGCCAACTACCTTGCCTCCCGGCTCGGCGAGCACTTCCCGATCCTGTACCAGGGCCGCTACGGCCTCGTGGCGCACGAGTGCATCGTGGATCTGCGTCCGTTCTCCGAGTGGGCCAGCGTGGACGATGTCGCCAAGCGGCTCATCGACTTCGGCTATCACGCCCCCACGATGTCGTTCCCGGTCGCGGGAACGCTCATGATCGAACCCACTGAGAGCGAATCGCTCGCGGAGATCGATCGCTTCTGCGATGCCATGGCGTCCATCAGAGCCGAGATCGACAGCGTCGCCTCGGGCGAATGGCCCGCCGACGACAACCCCCTCGTCAACGCGCCGCACGCGGCGGTCGACGTGCTCGCCGACGAGTGGAGCCACCCCTACTCGCGCACCGAGGCTGCCTATCCGGCCGGTACCGGCGTGGCGACGCTGGTCGCCGACAAGTACTGGCCCCCGGTCAGCCGCATCGACGGCGCCTATGGCGACCGCAACCTCATGTGCGCCTGTCCCGACCCCCGCGCCTTCGAGACTGGCTGATTCGAGACTGCAGCGGCCCCATCCGCTCCAGCACCTCGGCTCGACGGCGGACAGATCGCTAGCGTTCGCTCATGGCGAGAGTCGATCCTTCCGTGCTGGAGATGCCGGCCGACGCGGCGGCCGGCACGATGCCGTACTTCTCCCATATCGACACGTGGCTGCGCGCCGAGGTCGACGGGCTGAGCGATGAGCAGCTCGACCTCGACGACCAGTCCCCCGATCGGGAGCTGATGTGGTGGTCGATCCGCCGGCAGATCAGCCACATCGCCTGGGTGTCGCTGATCTTCTCGAAACGTCGCTGCGGGGCGCTGCTGTGGCCCGACGGCAACATCCCCGAGCCCATCGTGTGGTCCGAGCACCACCAGGGACGCAACAACAAGCATGGGCTCCGCCTCGACCCCGCGTTGTTCTGGGACGTGCCCGATCTGCTCGACAAGCTCGACCTCGGCCTGAGCTGGATGCGCTACGTCGTTGCGTCTCATCCGGTCGAAACGTTCCGCGAGATGGTCGAGTCACGTCACAGCACGCACTTCTGGGACGACGCCATCACGGTGCTGCCCAGAGGGGCATGGCACGACCCCGACGACGAGCGCATGATCGTGAACACGCTCGAGTGCGCCGTCTGGATGCTGTTCTACGAGATGGCTTCGCACATCAGATCCATCCAGCGGATCAAGGAGATCCAGGGGCTGCCACCTGCCGTGGAGCTGACGCGCTTCGGCTACCTGCGCCTCCCCCACTACTGGGGCGAGACTGACGCGCCCGCGCCCAGCATCACCAAGCTGTGAACCCGAAGATCATTCTCGACTGCGATCCTGGCCACGACGACGCAGTGGCGATCCTGCTGGCCGCTCGCGAGTGCGAGGTGCTGGCCATCACCACCGTGTCTGGCAACGCGCCGCTGCACCTCACCACGGCGAACGCCTTACTGATCTGTCAGCTGGCTGGGCTCGACATACCGGTTCACGCCGGCGCCGACCGCCCGCTGCTGGTGCCCGCAGCGCATGCGCCGCGGGCTCATGGGGCGACCGGGCTGGACGGACCGCCGCGACCGGAGGTGTATCTGGAGGCCGCAAGCGCCGACGCAGTCCGCTGCATCATCGACACAGTCAGATCGCATGACGATGTGTGGCTCGTGCCCGTGGGCCCGCTCACGAACATCGCTCTCGCCATCCGCCAGGCGCCCGACATCGTCGAGCGGATCGCGGGCATCTCGCTCATGGGCGGCGCAGTGGGAGCCGGCAACGTGACGCCTACCGCCGAGTTCAACATCTGGGCCGACCCGCATGCCGCGCAGATCGTCTTCGGCAGCGGAGCGCGGGTGATACGCATGGCAGGGCTCAATCTCACTCACCAACTCTGCGTCGGTCCCGAGGTCATCACTGCGCTGCGGGCAGAAGGCGGCACGGTGCCGAGCTTCATGGCGGACCTGTTCGACTTCTACCTGGCCGGCTACCGGGAGCGGGCAGGGCTGGAGGCTGCACCGATGCACGACCCCTGCGCCGTGCTGGCGGTCACGCGGCCCGAGCTGTTCACCTTCGGCGCCCGGCAGGTCGACGTGGAGACTGAGGGCGGGCTCACCCGTGGCATGACGGTGGTGGATGAGCGCCCAGGCACCGATGCCGTGCCCAACTGCGACGTCGCCTTCAGCATCGATGCCGCCGCCGCGCTCGAACTCATCGGCGACACGGTCTGCAGCTACGGCTAGAACCCGGCGCTCGGGGCGGCAACGGAACACACCATCGGGGACGATCTCGGTACCGTTGCCGCTGTGCCGACCGACAGCGCTGAGACGAGCTCAGCGAACAGCCCCGCATTCAGGCTGAGCCAGTACAGCCACGGTGCGGGCTGAGCGTGCAAGCTCGGGCCATCCGAGCTGGCGCAGGTCCTGCGCCATCTGACTCCCCCCTCGCATCCGGATCTGCTGGTCGGCACCGACACCAGCGATGACGCCGCCGTGTGGCGGCTCGATGGCGGCGCGCTGCTGGTGACGTCGACCGACTTCTTTGCGCCCATCGTCGATGACGCCCGCACCTGGGGGCGCATAGCAGCAGCCAATGCCGCCAGCGATATCTACGCGATGGGGGCCAGCCCGCTGTTCGCCCTCAACCTGGCGGCGTGGCCCCGCGACGTGCTGCCGCTGGACCTGCTGGGCGAGGTGCTCGCCGGCGGTGCCGATACTGCCGCTGAAGGCGGCTGGGTTGTAGCCGGTGGCCACACGATCGACGGGCCCGAGCCCCTCTACGGGATGTCGGTCACCGGCACCTGCAGGCCAGCCGCCGACGGCACGGGCCTGCTCACCAATGCGGGCGGCCGCCCCGGGCAGGCACTCGTGCTCACCAAGCCCCTGGGCACCGGCCTGCTCGCCACTGCGCTGAAGCGCTCCGAGCCCGAAGCGGTCGCTCGGGGCGGCACGCTGTCGGATACCTACGAGGCCGGCGTGGCCGAGATGTGCAGGCTCAACAACACCGCTGCCGCTGCGGCCATCAAGGCAGCAGCGACAGCAGCCACCGACGTCACCGGCTTCGGACTGCTGGGCCACCTCGCAGAGCTGGCTGCGGCCAGCGGCGTGAGCGCCGTGGTGGACGCGCCTGCCGTGCCTCTGCTCGCCGAAGTGATCACGCTGGCAGGCGAGGACTTCGTACCCGGCGGCACCGGGCGAAACCTCGACCACCTTGCTGAGCGCCTCGGTGGCGGCGACGAGCTCACCCGCACCGTGCTCGCAGATCCGCAGACCTCGGGAGGCCTGCTGTTCAGCTGCGAACCCGGACGCGCCGACGGCGCTGTGCGCGAACTGCGAGACAGCGGCCACGATGCTGCGGTGATCGGCGAGCTAGCCGCCGGCAGCAGCGGCACGATCGCGATCGCAGGCGCGATCACGGCAGACGCCGGCTGAGGTTCACCGTGGTCGCTTCAGAGAGGACGACCAACGACACTGCAAGGGCGCCGGCCACCGCACCGCCCGCGTCGGCAGCAGGCAGGCCACGGCGGGGTGTGTTTCCCGGCTCGTTCAACCCGCCCACCGCCGCTCATCTCGCCATCAGCGAAGCCGTGCTGGGCCAGCATCACCTCGATGTGCTGGTGTGGTCGGTGAGCCGGGTGGCGCTCGCCAAGGAGGACGTGCAGCGGCCTCGCCTAGAAGACCGGGTCGCCGTCCTCGAGCGTGTCGCCGCAGGTCTCGACTGGCTCGAGATCAGCATCACCGAGGCGCAGCTGCTGTCGGAGATCGCCGCCGGTTTCGACGTCATCGTCATGGGCGCCGACAAGTGGCAGCAGATCCACGACCCGGTCTTCTACGGCGACGACGCAGCACGGCGGGACGCTTCCATCGCCGCGCTGCCGACGGTGGCCATCGCGGCTCGCCCGCCGCACGACTGTCCCGCGGAGCTGGTACTCGACCTGCCGGACTGGGTCGGCGCCGTGTCGAGCACTCGAGCTCGAACTGCGGACCCGGCACTGATGGTGCCAGAAGCAGCTCACTTCGACGCCAAGACCGGCGCGTGGACCGATCCGGCGCGCTACGAGGCCTGGCTGAGGAGTTAGCAAGGAATGCGCTATGGATGAGATTCTCGACGTGGATCTGCTGGCCTTCGAGCAGGGTTCAGCAGCGCAGCGCAGGGCGGTCACCGATGGAGTCATGGCCAGCCTGCGGACCGGTTTCGTGTACACCGCGCACGATCTCTCGGGCGGGCTGCTGGATGACGCCTACGACGCGCTGGGCAGATTCTTCGCGCTTGAGCACGACGCCAAGATGCGCTACGTCGACGCGGAGTCCTTCGGCGCCCGCGGCTACACCGGCCGTCTGACCGAGACCGCCGCCATCTCCGACCTGCCCGACTGGAAGGAGATGTTCAACTGGAGCGACCAGCCCCCCGCCGGCCACCCGCTCACCGTCCGGTACCAGCGCTGGTACCGGCCCTCGATCTTCCCCGACGCCGACATCGCCGACGCCGGTGCGATCCTGACTGAATTCCACCGGCGGCTCGTCGAGCTGCAGCGACGCTTCCTGCGCGTCATCGCCGAGGGCATCGGCGCCCACGAGACGTACTTCGACCGGATGACCACCTACGGCACGCACCTGTCCCGAGCCATTCACTACCCGCCGATGTCACACGCCCCCGGCGGCGGCAGCGAGGGCCACATCTGGGCGGACGAGCATGCCGACATCAACCTCATCACTGCCCTGCCCCGAGCGACCGACCGGGGGCTGCAAGTCCGTATCGACGGTCAGTGGATCGATGCCGCGCCGCCGCACGATCACGTCATCATCAACTCGGGGATCATGCTGGAACACGTCACCAATGGCCTGATCGGTGCCGGCTGGCATCGCGTCAAGGCCGACCCCGACCAGCACGCCAGCCGGCTCAGCGTCGTGCAGTTCTGCCACCCACGCCCGTCCACCATCCTCACGCCGGCGCCGTCGACGGTCACACCAGAGCGGCCGTGCCGCTACGAGGCCGTCTCGGCTGAGGATCGGCTCGAAGAGGTGATCTGGGAGATCAACCTGATCCCCGATGCCCGCCGCGTCAACTAGCCGGTCCGGAGCTCGCTAGAGCTCCAGCAGGGCGTTCTCGATCACCTCGGTCAGCGCGGGGTGGATGTAGAACTGCTCGTGGGCCATTTGGTCGACCGTCTGGCCGAACGACATGCCCTGGATCAGCTGCTGGATCAGGGTGGAGGCCTGCGGACCGATGATGTGGGCGCCGAGCAGTTCGCGGGTCTGCGCGTGCGCGATCAGCTTGGCGAAGCTGGCGGTGTCCTCCATTGCCCAGCCGTAGGCGGTATGGCCGAACGGCTTGTTCGCCACCGAGATCGGCAGACCTGCGGCGCGCGCATCACGCTCGGTGAGACCCACCGACGCGACCTGCGGGTGCGAGAACACCGCATGGGGCACCAGCCGTTCGTCCACGCTGCGCATGGGCCCGTCCGCCTGGCCCTCGGCCACCAGCAGGTTGTGCCTCAGTGCACGTACCTGTGCGTTGGCGAGGTGCTTGAGCTGGATCTCGCTGGACAGGTCGCCGAAGGCCCACACGCCAGGCGCCGACGTGCGAAAGAACTCATCGGTCAGCACACGGCCGTCTTCGTCATCCACTCCGGCGAGGTCGAGGGCGAGCTGATCGCCATTGGGCACTCGCCCGGTGGCCACCAGCAGGACATCGGCACTCACAGACTCGGCACGACCACCACGCGTGAACTCGACCGTGTAGGTGTTGCCATGCGCACTCGCCGAGCCGTCGGCGGTGTACACGAAATCGGCGGCGCCGCCGCGTACTGGGCTGCCGGTCGCGGCTCCGCCGCGCACTGAGGTCACCATCGCGCCGAGGCGCAGATCGAAGTGGCGCTGTGCCGCGGTGGTGAATGCTGCGGACACATCGTCGTCCTCGGCACGCAGCAGGCGCTCGCCACGGTTGACGACGGTGACCTCGGTGCCGAGTGCCGAGAACACGTACCCCAGTTCGCACGCGATGTAGCCCCCGCCGAGCACGATCATCGACTCCGGTAGCGAATCCAGCCGCATCACCGTGTCGGACGTGTGGAATGGCACTGTTCCGAGGCCCCGATACGGCGGGACGTACGGCCGGGCACCGGCACCGAGCACGATGTGGCGGCCCGAGACCGACTCAGTAGACCCGTCGTGCATGCGGACGGCCAGACGCCGGTCGCTCACGAACCGCGCGTCGCCTTCGAACACGGCGATGTTGGGACACTCGTCGCCGATTCGGTAGCCGCGACCGCCGCCGGCAATCGGATCGATTCGCCCGAACACGCGGTCCCGGATGGCGGGCCAGTCGGCACCGTCGAAGCTCGCAGAGATGCCGTAGCCGGCCGCCGTTGCGATCGTGTCGGCCACGTCGGCTGCGTACACGAACATCTTGGACGGAATGCAGCCCACGTTCAGGCAGGTACCGCCGAAGACGCCTCGTTCGACGATTGCGATCGACCAGTCGTCGAACTCGGGGCCGGGAATGGAATTGGCGGAGCCGGTGCCGACGATGACCAGGTCGAAATCTGCCATGTGCGCAGTCAATCAGCGCCCCGCATCACACGAGGGCTTGGTATACGAGGGCCTTCAGCTCAGGCCGGATCGGGTGGACGCTGGAGGGCAGCAGCTGCGTCAGGAAGACGAGGGTGATGTCCTCGACCGGATCCACCCAGAATGCCGTCGACGCGGCCCCTCCCCAAGCGAACTCTCCCTTGCTGGAGACGACCCTCGCCTTCGCAGGATCGAGCACCACCGAGAAGCCGAGGCCGAAGCCCACGCCGTCGAATGCCGCCTCGGAGAACAGGGCCCGACCGCACTCGGTGAGGTCGGTGCCGCCGGGCAGGTGATTGCTGGCCATGAACTCGAGGGTGCGCCGGCCGATGACGCGGCTGCCGTCGAGTTCGCCGCCGTTGCGCAGCATCTGGGTGAACCGGTGGTAGTCGCCCATGGTTGACACCAGTCCACCGCCGCCGGAGAGGATCTTGGGCGGACCCAGGTAGGCCGACGTGCGCGGGTCATCCATCAGCGTGCGCGCCAAGCCCGGATCATCGGGCCGGTATGCCGGCACTGTCGGCCCCGTGTTGCCCGCTGTCTCGCGTGCCGCCAACGTTGCTGTCGTGTAGTTGGCTGCGAATCGCTCGACATCGGCAGCAGGAACCTCGAAGCCGGTGTCGACCATGCCAAGCGGCCCGGTCACGTGCTCGACGAGGTAGTCGTCGAGCGACTGGCCCGAGACGAGCTCGACGACACGACCCAGGACATCGGTGGAGTAGCTGTAGTTCCACTCCGTGCCCGGATCGAACAGCAGCGGGAGCGATGCGAGGGCTTCGCAGGTCTCTTCCAGGTTGCCCGGAGCACCCCAGTTGAAGCCGTTGGCCCGGTACAGCGCGTCGACCTCGTTGGCGAAGTGGAAGTCGTAGGTCAGGCCGGAGGTATGGGTCAGCAGGCTGTGGACGGTCACTTCGCTCGCCGGTTCTCGTGTCTGGTACTGCATCACGTTGCCGCCGGCGAAGACGCGTGCATTTGCAAACTCCGGGATCCAACGCGACACCGGATCCTTCAGCTGGAAGAACCCTTGCTCATACAGCTGCATCGCGGCGATCGACACGATCGGCTTGGTCATCGAGTAGATGCGGTAGATCGTGTCGGAGGTGACCGGCAGCGACCGCTCGCAATCCCGTTCGCCGTAGCGATGGGTGTAGGCAATCTGGCCGCCACGCGTCAGCAGCACTGACACGCCCGGCAGGCGCCCGTCGTCGACATAGCGATCCAGATGGGCGGCGATGCGCTCCAGGCGGCCGGCGTCGAAGCCCACATCTGCCGGATCGACGGTCGGTTCGATATCGGGCGTGCTCGATGCCATCACTGCCTCTGCCTTGTCTACCTGCGGCGCTGACGTCCTATGTCACGCGTCCTCGGGCCGCAGGCTACGGCGCTGGCGTCGGCCGACGGCCCTGTCAGTGGCTCTCAGTGGCTCTCGGGCAGGTTCAGGACGCAGCAGCTAACAGTTGCCGCGGCCGGAAGCTGTTCAGTGGTCGCGAGGCCGCGCTCGACGATCGCCTCGGCCAGATCGGGGTCGGACCAGCTGGCGACGACTTCGAAGCCCCGCTCCTCGTAGACCTCGACGGGTTGGCCGCCCATGAAACCCATCACCGGCCGCAACGACGGCGACGCCTTGGCCACGACGGCCGCCGCGCCAGTGGAGGCCGCCCACTCCAACAGGTAATCGAGCAGCCCGGCCCCGATGCCCCGACCGAAGTAGCTGCTGTCGCGGTCGTCGGTGTCGTCGAGCTGGCCGACGTGATAGCAGAAGACGCTGATCGTGCTGGGGGGAAGAGTCGGTGCATGGCCGTCGAAGTCCATCCAGTACAGCGGGTCCCAAATGCTGTCGGGACTTCGCTGTCCCCTGATGTATCGCCGGAACTGCAGCTGCCCGACGTGGCGGTCTCCGTCGAACGCCAGGATCGCGGCAGAGCCGAGGCCGGCAATCCGCGCTTCCAGCTCGTCGGGTCCGCCCATGCAGCCCACAGGCACCGAGCCGACATCGGAGGCCGACATTGCTCGGTAGGTGATGTGCTGCGTGGCCGACATTCCCGTGCCGCTTGTCATCAGGCCGCAGGCTACACCGCTAGAGACAGCTTCCTAAACTACACAATAACTATGGAAATAGATTGAAAATAAAGCTCTTGACAGCAGCCAAGCAACGGCAACTAGAGTGCCGCAGACCTGTCGGACGCTCGGCCATGCGACCGGGGCTTCCGGCATCAAGCAATGCAGCGAGAGGTGAGACGCCTGTGATGACCACACATGAGTTCTGTTTGTTTGTCGACGGCGCCGACTTAACCGCTGCAGCAACGGTTGAGCGACTCGAATGCGCCGGCTACTCCCACCCGGCTGCTGCGGCCCACGACGGCGTCCAGGCACTCGTGTTCTCGCATCGAGCGGAGCGTCTCGTCGACGCGGTGACCGCTGTCGTGACAGCAGCCGAGGACATTCCCGGGCTCTGCATTGCCAGGGAGGCGAAGAGCGGCGCTGTACCGGTATTCGACGCGGCTTCGCTGGAGCTTGCGACGACCTGCGTGGTCGCCACACCGACCGATCCCATCGGCGCCGCACCCGGGCGGACACGCCGCCGATCAATCCTCCCGCGACACGCCGACAGCCTGAACTCTGTGAGCTGACGCGGGGCGAGCCAGCAGAGTCTGCCCGTCGGCACGGGACGCGCGCTCGTAGAGTTCTGCGGTGTGGATGTCCGCGGCAGGCGACATGGCTGAGCACGAGCTGCTCTCGCGCCTGCTCATTGTCCGCCATGGCGAGTCGGTGGCCATGGCCGAGGGCATCGTCGGCGGGCCCAACGGATGCCGGGGGCTCACTGAGCGGGGCCGGGCGCAGGCCAGCGCTCTGCGGGACCGGTTTGCCGCGGGCCGGGAGCCTGCCGTGGACGTCGTCTACACCTCCCCGCTGCCGAGAGCACGCGAGACCACAGAGATCGTCCTGCCGGCGCTGGGGAACGGATCGGGGCGCGGCGAGCTCGAAGTGCTCACGCACGCCGAGCTCGAGGAGATGCGCCTCGGACCTGCCGACGGCATGACGTGGGAGGCCGCACGCGAGCGCTTCGGATTCATCCAGCCGATGGACCAGCCGTATATGCCCGTTGTGGAGGGCGGCGAGAGCCGGGCGGGCTTCCGCCACCGCGTCGCGCAAGCTCTGAACGACATCGCCGCGGCGCACCCGGGAGACACCGTGTTCGTGGGATGCCACGGCGGCATCGCTTCCGCCGCGATGGCCATGGCATTCGGCATCCCGCCCAGCCATCGCGGCGTCGGCGTCGTGACGGCGGTGACGTCCATCACGGAGCTGGAATTGCTTGCATTCGAAGGCAGACGCCTGTGGCAGGTCCGCCGATTCAACGACTCTGCGCATCTCGCTGCCGTCGAAGCAGCCTGAGGGGTTTCTCGCCGAACAGCAGCAACTACAGCGCCTCCGAGGCTCTAACTTGGCCTTGGCTGTGTTGTCGGACGCAGACTCATGACGTCTCCGGGAGGACCAGATGCTGGTTGAGCGAATCGAAGCCAAGTGGATCGACACGTTCTCGTCGGTCTTCGAGCTGTGCGGCATCGAGGAGTCCCAGACCGCCGCCATCCTCTCGGAAAGTCAGAGCCGGACCGTCAACGTGAACCTGGCGGAACTGGCGCTGGATCGCCTGGGCACACCGCCGGTCCATGTCGTCGTGCCCACGCCGCGCCAGTCCGCACCCGTGCCGGTGCGCTCCACCGGCGCGTCCGATGCGATCGCCGGCTCTCCGGCCGTGATGGCAGCGCTGAGCGCGGTGGACTTCGTCGTCGACTGCACCGTGGAGGGCCTGCTGCACGCGCCCGAGCTCCCGTCGATTCTGAGCGAGGGTACGCGGATCCTCATGGTCTCCAATGAGCATCCCGAGGCCCTGGAGCGGCTGCGTCCCCAGCCCGACCTAGAGCCGAAGGTCAAGGTCGGCATCAAGAAGCTGATCGGGGCATCGGAGATGAAGGTCACCTCGGCGGCCGGCACCGATCTCACCGTCGACGTCAGCGGGGCGCCGTGCGGGGGCGGCTGGGGCTACACGTCACGACCGGGGACGATCAGTCACTGGCCCGGCGGGCTGTGCCTCGCATTTCCCAAGGCCGGGACGGTCAACGGCACCATCGTGATGGACCGCGGCGACATGAACCTCACGTTCAAGCGATACATCGAGTCGCCGGTCACGTTGCACATCGACGACGACTACGTGGTCAACGTGGAGGGCGCCGGCACCGACGCTGCGCTGTTCCGCAGCTACACGGATGCCTGGGGCGATCGCGAGGCGTACGCCACCAGCCACGTGGGATGGGGCATGAATCCCGGCGCTCGCTGGGACACCATGTCGATGTACGACCGCAGCCAGACCAACGGCACCGAGCAGCGGGCCTTCGCAGGGAACTTCCTGTACTCCACCGGAGCCAACGAGCACGCCGGCCGGCACACGCTGGGCCACTTCGACCTGCCGATGCGCAATCACAGCGTGCTCCTCGACGGCGAGGCGATTGTGATCGACGGTCAGCTGCAAGGCGAACTTGCCTGAGTCGGGCTACGGCCGGCCCCTCGCGGCCGGCGCCGATCTTGCGGCGCGTGTCGAGCGCTGGGCCAACCATCGCCCGGAAGCCGTTGCGGTGTCGTTCGAAGGAGCCGAGCACAGCTACCGCTCCTTCGCCGACCAGATCGCGGCGACCGCCGGTTGGCTGGCAGATGCCGGCATCGGCGAGGGCGACCGGGTGGCATGGCTCGGTCCGAACCGGCCCGCGGCGCTGCGGCTGGTCCTCGCGTGCTCGTGGCTCGGCGCCATCTACTTGCCGCTGAACTCGCGCCTGGCGCCGCCCGAACACCGCTGGATTCTCGACCACGCCATGCCGAGCCTGCTGGCGACCGATGCAGCGTTCGCCAGCCATGCTGCGTCTATCGGAGCTGCGTGTGAGACCCGGGTCGTGCCGGACGAGCCCGACTGCTTCAGCGCGCCGGGCACAGCCCGGCCGCGCCGTGGCACGCCGGCTCACCCGGTGCTGCTCGCCTACACCTCGGGCACCACCGGGCATCCCAAGGGTGCGCTGCTCGATCAGGCGGCGATGTCGGCGAATGCCGTCAACTCGACTCACGCCCATGACCTCACCAGCCAGGACCGAGTGCTCACGACGATCCCGCTGTTTCACGTGGGCGGGCTCAACATCCAGACCCTCCCGGCCCTGCTGGGAGGGGCAGCCGTACGGCTGCAGCGCGCCTTCGATGCCGGGCAGTTCCTCGATGACGTCGAGACATGGCAGCCCACGTGGACGGTGCTGGTCCCGGCCGCCCTCGCCGCCGTGTCAGCCCACCCGCGATTTGCCGGGGCAGACCTCAGCTCGCTGCACGGCATCATGACCGGCTCGTCGCCGGTGCCTGCGGCCGTCACCCAGCCGTACTTCGACCGCGGGCTGCCGGTCGGGCAGATCTACGGTTCCACCGAGACCGCCCCGATCGCGGTGCATCTGCGCTGCGACGAGGCAGCCGGCCATCCGGGTTCGTGCGGCAAGCCGTCGACCATGTGCGAGGTGCGGATCGTCGGCGACGCCGGGACAGATGCTGCCGCGGGCGAGCACGGCGAACTGTGGGTGCGCGGGCCGAGCGTGCTGCGGGAGTACTGGAACGACCCGCAGGCCACCGCCGAGGCCCTCACGGACGGCTGGTTCCACACGGGCGACATCGGGCACGCCGACGCCGACGGCTGGATCTTCATCGACGATCGGCGCACCGACTTGATCATCTCCGGAGGCGAGAACGTCTACCCCGCCGAGCTCGAGGAAGTGCTCTCCGGTACCGACCTCGTCGCAGAATCGACCGTCGTGGGTGTGCCCCACGAGCGCTGGGGGGCGGTACCCGTGATCGTGGCGGTGCGAGCTTCCTCGGACGCTGGCGCGCCCGATGCCGACGACGAGACCGCTGCCGAGCTGCTCCGGCTGTTCGACGGACGGCTGGCACGCTTCAAGCGTCCCAAGGCCGTCATCTGGCTGGACGAATTGCCGCGCACCGCCTTGGGGAAAGTGCGCAAGCACGAGGTGAAGGCGCTGCTCGCTGCACGCCGCTCGACACACGACGACGGGAGAACCCCCCATGAGCGATGACCCGACCAGCCATCAGCCCGGCGACAGCCGCACAGAGCCGGCGCCGGAGTCGGCCGACGTCGCCTTCATCGGACTCGGCGTCATGGGCTACCCGATGGCCGGTCACCTCGCTGCGTCCGGTCACCGGGTCGCTGTCTTCAACCGAACCGCCAGCGTCACGCAGCGGTGGTGTGGCGAGCATCCGGGTCGTGTCGCCACGACGCCTGCGGATGCGGCCAGCGGCGCCGAGTTCGTGTTCATGTGCGTTGGCGCCGACGACGATGTGCGAGCGGTCACCTACGGCGACGACGGGGCGTTGGGGGCTATGAGCGAAGGCACTGTGCTGGTGGATCACACGACCGCCTCGGCCGATCTGGCACGCGAGCTGGCCGCTGCCTGCGCGAAGCGAGGTGTGGGCTTTGTCGACGCGCCGGTGTCCGGCGGCGAGGCCGGAGCACAGGGCGGCGTGCTGACCGTCATGTGCGGCGGCACCGATGAGCATTTCGAGCGAGCCCGACCGGTCATGGATGCCTACGCCCGAGCCGTCACGCTCATCGGCGGAGCCGGAGCGGGACAGCTGACCAAGATGGTGAACCAGATCTGCATCGCCGGGCTGGTTCAGGCCCTGTCAGAAGGCCTCGAATTCGGCCGCCGCGCCGGCCTCGACCTCGACGCCGTGCTGAACACCATCGCCCAGGGCGCCGCAGGGTCGTGGCAGATGTCCAACCGCGGCACAACGATGAAGGCCGACGAGTTCGACTTCGGCTTCGCGGTGGACTGGATGCGCAAGGATCTCGGCATCGTGCTCGCCGAGGCGCAACGCAATGGCGCTCCCCTGCCGGTCACCTCGCTCGTCGACCAGTTCTACAAGCGTGTCCAGGAACTCGGCGGCGGCCGCTGGGACACCTCCAGCCTCATCGCCCTCCTGCGCCCCCTCGAAGCGCGCTAGCGCTGAGTGCGCTCGAACGTCACCGGTGTGCGACCGGTACCGTGCGGGCCCGTGACACACAGCGACCGCATCCTGATGGGGCCGGGACCGTCCAATCCCTACCCCGAAGTCATCGAAGCCTTCACTCGGCCTGTGCTGGGTCACCTCGATCCCGAGTTCATCGCCCTGCTGGACGAGACCAATGACCGGCTGCGGACCGTGTGGCAGACGGAGAACTTGCTCACGTTTCCTGTCAGCGCCACCGGCTCGGCGGGCATGGAAGCTGCGTTCTGCAACTTCGTCGAACCCGGAGACGTTGTGGTCATCGGCGTCAACGGCGTCTTCGGCACGCGAATGTGCGACGTGGCAGCACGGTGCGGTGCCGACGTCGTGGAGGTGAACGAGGACTGGGGTCGCGCCATCGATCCCCAGCGACTGATCGACGCCCACCCGTCGCCGAAGATCATCGCCGTCGTGCATGCGGAAACCTCAACCGGCGTGCGCAACGACATCGCGCCGCTCGGCGACGCCAAGGGCGATGCGCTGCTGCTCGTCGACTGCGTCACATCGCTGGGCGGCATCGAAGTCGACATCGACGGCTGGGGCGTTGACATCGCCTACAGCGGAACTCAGAAGTGCCTCGGTGTCCCCCCAGGCCTGGCGCCGCTCACCGTCAGCGAACGCGCGCTGGAATCGCTCGTCGAGCGACCCCAGAGTTGGTATCTGGACCTGAACATGATCCGGGCGTACGTCGTCGGTGAGGGCGCCCGCGCCTATCACCACACCGCGCCGATCTCGATGCTCTACGGGCTGCATGCCGGCCTCGGCGCGGTGCTCGACGAGGGGCTCAAGAACGCCTGGGCTCGCCATCAGGCCTGTGGCGACGAACTGCACGCGCGCCTGCCCGAGCTCGGCTTCGAACTGTGGGCCCAGGAGGGCCACCGCCTGCCCGAGCTCACCACCGTCACCCTGCCGGACGGCCTTGACGATGCCTCCGGGCGCCGTGCCCTGCTGGAGCGCTACGGCATTGAGGTGGGCGGCGGGCTCGGACCTGTCGCCGGCAAGGTGTGGCGGATCGGCTGCATGGGGCATACAGCCCGGATGCGCAACGTCAGGATGCTGCTGGGAGCACTCCAAGAACTCGTGGGCGGCTGAGCGCCTGGCGGCGAGATGGACCGCGACGCCCGTTCAGGGTGTGCGACGCCCGTTCAGGGTGCCGGGTGCAGCGGCAGCAATTCCTGTCCGAGCGCGGCCCTGTACGTGTTATGGAAATGGTGCAGCGCGGGCTCGTTGCGCCCGAACACGACGTGTTGGAGTGCCCCGCTGTTGGCCGAGCGCTGCTGGCTGGCGCTCATCACGTAGTCCTCGTCCCGGATGACGTTGCTGAATGCCCGCGACGCTTGGGCCAGGAAATCGAACTCGGCGTCATCGCGCGCAATGCCGGGGCGGAGGTAGAAGGAGATCTGACTGGTGTGACGGCCGGGTTCGGTCGGATGGGGATACGCCCGCACCAGGAACAGCACCTCGCGCGACGGGATCAGCTGCACGTTCGGGAACAGCCAGTACACCGGCAAGCCGTACTGGGTGATGTCCCACTCCGAGGGCGGCCGCTCGCGAGCCTCCTCGATGACGCGGCGGCACAGGATCAACCGGTGGTGGCGCCCGAACTCGTCGTAGCACTGCACGTTGCCGTAGAAGTCATTCGACAGCGTTTCCGAGTGCAGCACGGGGAAGTGGTAGGTCTCGCCGAACGTGTCCATGGCGAGCTTCCAGTTGCAGCCGACCTCATAGGTGTCACAGCCCAGCCATTGCAGGTTGCCGAAATCCCAGCCGGCGATGTCGGCGGTGAGCTCGTCGCCCAGCAGCGCATCGGGATCGAGCGTGCCATCGGGTTGCGGGTGCACCCACAGCAAGCCGTGACGTTCCGCTGTCGGGAGCTCCACCAGTCCCAGGTCGTCACGATCGAGCTCGCCGAAGTGATCTGACTTCGGCAGACCGACAAGCACGCCGTCGGCGTCGTAGGTCCAGTTGTGAAACGGGCAGGCAAACCGGCGCTTGCGCCCGCGCGGCTCGGTCTCGATGACCACGCCGCGGTGGCGGCAGGCATTCACGAACGCCCGGAACCGGCCGCTCGGCGAGCGCACCAACAGCATCGGCGTGCCCAGATCGTCCTGGGTCATGAACGAGCCGGGTTCGGGCAAATCGCCGGACAGCCCCACCATCTGGGGATGGGTGTCGAAGAACTCCCGTCGCTCGATCCGTGCGAGCTCGCAGTCGGTATAGGAGGACGTGGGGTTGTAGCGCACGCCGCCGGCATCCACGTTGGTGCCGGAGTCGAGCCGTGCCAGCAGCGTCTTGATGTGACTGATCTGTTCGGCGTGCTCCACGGTCGGCAGTATGCCAGCACGCGGCGCTGTCAACGCGGCTCAGCCCTGTGCTTCCCGCTCTTGTTCCCAGTTCTCATTGGATACGGGCTCACGGGCCGCTCGGGCCACGGCTTCGCCTGCCGGCTCAGCCTCTGAGCCAGTCGTTGAACTCAGGTTGCCGCTTGGCCAGGAAGGCCGAGACGCCCTCGGCGGCGTCGGGCAAGTGATCGGTGATCGCCGTCTTGGAGGCGATCTCGTCGAGGGACTGTTCCCACGTCATCTCGGCGGCCAGCAGGATCGACCGCTTGAGCATGCGCATGGCCACCTGTGGACCGTCAGCCAGCTCGGCGGCGAGATCGGCAGCAGCAGCCGGCAGCTGGTCATCGTCGACCACCTCGTGCACCAACCCGAGCTCATGGGCGGTGTCAGCGTCCACGATCCGCTTGCGCATCATGAAGTCGGTCGCGCGAGCGACGCCCATGTGCTGTACCAGCAGCCACTGGCCGCCCTCGTCGGGCAGCAGGCCGAAGCGAAGCGTTGCCGATCCCATGCGAGCCGATCGTGCTGCGATCCGGAAATCGCATGCCAATGCGAAGCTGAATCCCGTCTGGATGGCAAATCCATTGATGGCTGCGACGGTCAGCTTGTCCAGACGGCGCACCGCGGTGTTGACCGCCTGGGAGATCGTTCGCAGGCTGTTGTAGGTGCCGGCAGCGTTGTGATGGCCTCCAAAGATCTCCGGCATCGACGATGGACGCTCGGCTTCGTAGCCGCCGAGGTCGTCGCCGGCCCAGAACGCCCGCCCTTGTCCGGTGAACACCACGACGCGCACGGCGTCATCCATCTGGACCTGGGTGATCAGCTCGATCAGATCGCGCTTCATCGAATGGTTCGAAGCGTTCATCGACTCGGGACGGTTGAACGTCACGGTCAGCACTCCGTCTGACCCCAACGCCTGGGAGAATCCGAAGTACTCGGTGTCCAAGTAGCCGGCTTGCTCGCTTGACATGGCTGGTTGCCCCCTGCGTGAGTCCATCCGCCCTGAGACGGGTCACGGGCTGAACCTAGTGAATGCGCCGACCGATGCGCCGATCTGCTGCTCGGTACGCTGCCCGCCGTGGCTCCCGAGACCAGTGACGCGGGCGATGCGGCGCTTGCGCCCATTGCCCCATTTGCTCCGTTTGACGGCGTGCTCATGCTGCGACTCGACACCCAGACGCCTGCAGGCGACCGCACGTACTACGTCACACCGTTCGTCACCGATGGCGACCGGCTGTTCGTGTTCGACGAGCCGGGCGATCGGAGCGATGCGCTCGAAGAGCTGCTCGTGGGCAATCACACGACGATCAGCTCCGCCACCACCGGCGAGCTCAGCATCAACGCCGTCGGGCGCTACCCGACATCGGACGAGGAGGCATGGGCGCGTGACGCCTGCTCGGCGCGCTTCTTCTACGACCAGGCCTTGCAGGACCTCGCCCAGCTCGGCGGACTGGTGACCCTGCACCCCGCCTGAGCGACCACCTGCGATCTAGGGTTCCGGGCGTGCGCACAGCCATCGGATTCGGAGGGCCAGCGTCGGGCAAGCGGCGCGACTGGGATGAGCAGGTCGAGTTCCTGCGGGAGGCCGACCGTCTCGGCGTGGACATCCTGTGGTCGGCTGAGGCATGGGGCATGGACGGCGTCAGCACACTTGCCTACCTCGCAGCGGTGACCGAACGCTGCCAGCTCGGCACGGGCATCTTGCAGATTTCGGCCCGCACCCCGGTCATGACAGCGATGACCGCGCTCTCGCTGGCCGCCATGACCGGCGATCGGTTCATCCTGGGGCTCGGCGTCAGCG
This sequence comes from Microthrixaceae bacterium, assembly GCA_011523825.1. Lineage (GTDB taxonomy): Bacteria > Actinomycetota > Acidimicrobiia > Acidimicrobiales > Poriferisodalaceae > Poriferisodalis. The sequence goes on along the minus strand of WTFX01000015.1, from coordinate 16,646 downwards.
GGCCGCAGGTGGTCGAGGGGCTGCACGGAGTGCGCTTCGGCGATCCGCTGGGACGGCTGCGCGAGACCGTCGACATCTGCCGCCAAGCCTTCGCCGGCGACAAGATCGCCTACGACGGCCGCCACCATGTGCTGCCGCTGCCGGACGGGCCGGGCAAGTCACTGCGGCTGGCGCAGCCGGCAAACGACTCGATCGAGATCTGGCTCGCAACCCTCGGTCCCAAGTCGTTGCGCTACACCGGCGAGGCCGCCGACGGCTGGGTCGGCGTGTGCTTCGTGCCGAGCCGCCCCGAGGTCACGTGGGGTCAGGTATTGGAGGGGGCAGCGTCGACGGGGCGCCCACCAGGCTCGGTGGCCTGCCAGGCCGGCGGCGCCGTCGAGTTCGGCGACGATCTCGAGGCGCTGATCGAGCCGAGGCGGCCGGGCATCGCCTTCACGCTGGGCGCGATGGGGTCGGCCACGGCCAATTTCTACAACGACGCCTACCGCCGAGCGGGTTTCGAGCAGGAATGCCGCCACGTGCAACGCCTGTGGCTCGACGGCGACCGGTCCGCCGCAGCCGCAGCTGTTCCGGATCGGCTCGTCACCGAGACCAACTTCCTAGGCAGCCATGAACAGGTCACAGCCCAGGTGCGGGCGTATCGGGACGCCGGTGTGGATGTCCTGCGCCTCCAACCCGAAGGACCGACTGCCGCGGATCGGCTGGACACGCTGGCGGCGATGATCGACATCGTCAACGCCGTCAACGCCGAGGCCGCTGACGGGTCGCCATAGCCGTTGTATTCACCCCGGCATCGGGCGACCCGTTCGCCGTGCCCAGCGTCACTACCGTGGTACCCATGACTGGGCAATCTGAGGCTGGACGCGCTGTCACCTTCTCCGAATCGGAGCTGCGGGAACGGCTCACGCCGATGCAGTATCACGTCACTCAGGAGGCGGGAACCGAGCGTCCGTTCACGGGCGATACCTGGGACAACCACGACGACGGCGCGTACCACTGCGTCGTGTGCGGCGCCGAGCTGTTCAGCTCAGAGACGAAGTTCGAGAGCGGCTCGGGCTGGCCGAGCTTCACCGAGCCAGTGGCCGACGACGCCGTGGACACCGAGGTCGACCGCAGCTACGGCATGATCCGCACCGAGGTGATGTGCAAGGCCTGCGGGGCGCATCTCGGCCACGTATTCCCTGACGGCCCGCGTCCGACAGGCGACCGGTTCTGCATGAACTCGGCATCGCTGCAGTTCGCGCCCGTCGAAGACTCAGACTGACGGGGTTCGTCTTTCCAGGCTTGATTGGCCCGCGCCGGCTGGGCCGGGCCTGGGTGTGCCCGGCGCTGCGCCAGCCTGCCTTGCTTGCTATTCCAAGTCGAGACTGAGTTGCGTGGCGATGGGCTCGTCGGGGAGCAGCTTCACCACGTCCGCGTCGAGTTCGCGGCGAACGCCCGCCACCGGCAGCACGGTCAGCATCGCCGCTTGACCCTGGCGCAGCAGGCTGAGCACCCGGTCGTCGTCGGCCCACAGCACATCGCTGCCGCTGATGACGATGTTCGCCGAGGCAACCTCACCGCCGAGCTGGTTGCGCAGGTAGTCGAACGCGCGCGCAATCGACTTGAGGTCGATGCCTTGGTCGCGCATCTTCTTAGCGATCTTGAACTCGACGAGATCGTTATAGGAATAGCGACGCCGAGAGCCGCTGCCCTCGGCCTGAGCGACCGATGGCTGCACCAATCCCTTGCGTGCCCAGTGATCGAGCTGGCGGTAGCTGATCCCGACAATCTTCTCGGCCTGCTTGCTGGAGAATCCCTCGACAATGGCGCCTGGCGCTCCCGGCGCAGTCTCGGCGGAGACGTCCGCACTCGCCGATGGGGCGTCAGGCTGTGACGGCGCGTCGGCACCCTGCGCGGTTGCCGGCACGGGGACGGAAGCTCCCTGCGGGTCAGCCATCGGTGTCTCCTCTCCTGCGTGGGTCACACGCCGCAAATCACACCCTGCGAACTACCGGGCTGTGATCTGCACTCTCACAGAGCGTACGGGGACCTGTCACTGCAGCGCAAGGGGCCGCTGTGCGGGAGCGTCACGCAGATGATCGGGCCGCAGCGGCCCGATCGCCACGCCTCACTCTTTGTCGCCGGCCTCCGCCGCCGGCCCGAAGTCGTCAGGCTGCACGTCGTCCAGGAATTGCTTGAACTCGTCGAGCAGCTCGTCGGGATCGACATCGTCGGGGGGATCCGCGGGGAGCTCGATGATCTGCCCCGCTTCGTCCAGCACCGATTCGCTGGCGAAGATGGGGGTGTCGGCCCGCACTGCCAGAGCGACGGCGTCGCTCGGCCGGGCGGAGATCGTGTGGGTGTCCGAGCCGATGGTGACCTCCATCTCGGCGAAGAAGGTGCGATCCCGCAGGTCGGTGACTGTGACCTTGACCAGCGTCGCTCCGAGGACATCCAAGATGGCCGCCATCAGGTCGTGCGTGAGGGGCCTCGGCACGCGAATCTGCTCGATGCCGCGGTAGATCGCCTGGGCCTCGGGCGTGTCGATCACCACCGGCAGCACTCGCTGAGAACCGCCGGTCTCACGCAGCAGCATGAGCGGGCTCTGCGAGGGCATCTCCACCTGCACGCCAAGCAGCTCCATCTCGACCATGCCCGCACACTACTTCGGCCCCTGTGAGCAAAGAACAGGGACGCTCTGCGGCTAACGCCGATAGCGGCGCAGCGCCTCCCCCATCACCACCGACCGCAGGCGCTCGCACAGCGCCATCAAACGGCCCAACGAACGCTGCGCGTCGAGGTCTGCCGAAGCGCCGCCGGCATGCAGAATCGGCTGGACGCCCTGCTCGAACATGGACGCGTCCCGCGTCGCGGCATTGCGGATGACACGCAGGTGGCGGGCCTGCAATCCATAGGTGGCGAACTCACGCGAGATACGGGCGATGAGCAGCGCACTGCTGCCGTAGCGCGGCTCGGGCGGTTCGAGCCCCAACGAGGCCTGCACTGGATCGGGTTGCGTTGCGCCGGGCTGTGGCGGCGGCAGCAGAGTCGCGTCGTCATCGGCGAGCGGCACGAGCAACCCGAAATCGGTCAGCTCAGCAATCTCGGCGATGGTGAGTCCGCTCTCGGCACTCAGCTCCGCTGCGGTGTACGTCAGCGAGTCGTCGGCTGCAAGCCAGGGCGACGGAATGCTGGCAGCGGTCGCAGGTGCATCGGGCTCGCCAGCCGATCCGCCGGTGACGTCGGCCGCCAGCGTCTCGGGGGTATCGACCGCCGCGGGTTCGCCGAGGAGTTCCGGCTCGGAAGCCCCGACTCCAGGCGGCTCTGCGGGCTCGGGGATGCCGATGCCCCAGATGTCGGCCAGATGCTCACCCCGATCGATCCGCTCCCCGATGATGCTGAGCGGCAGGTACTGATCACGTTGACGGGTGAGGATCCAGCGCAGCACTTCGATGTCATGGGGGCCGAAGCTGCGGTAACCGCCTGGCGTGCGGGCAGGCGAGATGAGCTTGCGATCTTCGAGGAACCGGATCTTGGAATCGGTCAGATCACTGAACTCGGGCCGCAGCAACGCAACGACCTCGCCGATCGACAGTCGAGCTCCAGGTGAGGAAGGCTGGACCCCGGCGCTCACAGCCCGACCGAGGCAACCAGGTAGAGCAGTTTGAACTTGCCCACCTGCAACTCGTCGCCGCTGTGCAAGATGACCTCGCCGTCGGTGCGAACTCCATTGATATAGGTGCCGTTCAGCGACCCCACGTCGTACAGGATGTGACCCGCCGTGGCGAGTTCGAGCACCACATGACGGCGCGACACGGTGATGTCGTCCAAGAACACATCGCTGTCGGGATGGCGGCCGACGGTGACCCGGTCTCCGGCCAGCTCGAATCGCGTCCCCGACCGATGCCCGGAAGTGACCACCAGTTCCGCCTGACCGCTGTAAGGCGGGACCTCGGTGACGCCGACAGGCGAGAGCACCTCGGTGGGTGCATCGGCAGAGGGGTCGAGACGCGTCCCGCAGCCCGAGCAGAAGCGTGCATCGTCGGTGTTCGAGTACCCGCACCTTCCGCAGACGATGGCCATGACGATCAGACGTCCTCCGCGATCAATGCGGCATAGCCATCGGCATCGAGCAGTGCCTCCATCTCAGCGGACGCCTGCGCTGCGTCTTCGGCCGGGGCGATGACGCAGATCCACCCGTCGCCGTACGGCGATTCGTTCACCAGCTGCGGCTCATCCTCGAGGGCGACGTTCACCTCGACGACCTCGCCCGAGATCGGGGCGAAGATGTCCGAGACCGACTTGGTGGACTCAATCTCGCACATTGGCTCGTCGGCAGTGACCTGAGCGCCGACCTCGGGCAACTCCACGTACACGACATCACCGAGCGCATCCTGTGCGAAGTCGGTGATGCCCACCTGCACCCCGCCATCAGCAGGGCGCACCCATTCGTGATCGCTCGAATAGCGAAGCTCGGCGGGTATCTCCATGCTCGCGAAACTACCGGATGGCTGTCACACTGATAGCTCAGCCGCTGGCGCTGCCGGCACGCCCCTCACGCAGGGCATCGAAGGCCTGGGGGATGTAGCCCACTGCCGACCAGTAGTGGACCGGCAGGCCGGTCGCCACGAACACCCAGGCCGCCACGCCGAAGGCCTCCGCCACGCCGATGTCGCTGTGGGAGGCCAGGAAACACGGCACTGCGAACATCATCAGAAACGTGCCGGTCTTGCCCCACCAGGTCACGTCCATCTTGCGAGCGCCGAGTGCTCCCAGCACCAGCGCCGCCACGGCAACGACACCCTCGCGGAACAGCGCCAGCACCGCGATCCACAACGGCAGCGAGCCGTCGGCGATCATCACCACGAGCGCCACCAGCAGCAGCAGTCGATCGGCAGTGGGGTCCAGGATCTTGCCGAGCTCGGAGACCTGATTGAAGCGCCGCGCCACCCAGCCGTCGACCCAGTCGGTGGCGCCGAGAGCGCCGAGCAGCAATGCCGCGGTCCAGCGGTCCTCGGCACCGAACACCAGCCATACGAACCATGGCAGGCAGCACAGGCGAGCCAGGCTGATCAGGTTCGGCACCGTGAACGGCCGCCACCCACCCACGGGGACCGACGACGCGTCAGAGGCCTCGCTCACGCGGCTCACAGTACCGAGATGCCGTCGGCTTAGGCTGCGCGTATGAGCTCCGGCGCATCCTTAGGATGCGCGCGATGAGCACTGTGTTCACGCAGATCATCGATGGCGAGCTGCCCGGGACGTTCGTGTGGCGCGACGACCGGTGCGTTGCATTCCTGTCGATCAATCCGCTGTCGCCGGGTCACACGCTGGTGGTGCCGATCGCCGAGATCGACCACTGGCTGGACGTCCCGGCGGACCTGCAGGCTCACCTGTTCGAGGTGTCCAGACGCATCGGTCAGGCGCAGATGCAGGCTTTGAGACCAGAACGCATCGGGCTGGTGGTCGCCGGCTTCGAGGTACCGCACTGCCACATCCATGTGTGCCCGGTGAATTCGATGGCCGACATGAACTTCGCCCGGCCCCTGCCGATGGCCTCGGCCGAGGAGCTACGCGGGCCTGCCGAAGCCATCCGCGCCGCGCTCGGTGGCTGAGCCGGCCCGCTCGCAGCGCGGGGCTAGAAGAGCTGATCCGGCTCCGCTGGCTCGATGAGGCTCGCGTCGCGATTGCGGACGTTGCCCACCTCTCGACCCACACGGTGTGAACGCAAAGTGTTCTCATCCGCGGGCGCGCACAGAGCCGACAGCACCTCGACATGATCGTTGGCAGGGTCGAGCCAGGCGTACCACTGCGAGCGTTCCAGCAGCACCGGCATGCGGTCGTGAATCGGCGCCATGAAGCTGTTCGCGGCGGTGGTCAGCACCGTTGCCGAGTGCAGGGCCTGGCGTGGACCGGCAGGTGCATCTGCGTTCGCTCCGTCGGCTGCATCACCGGCAGGGGGCGGCCACCGGCGTTCCCACAGGCCCGCCATGGCCAGCATGGCGCCATCGGCGCGGGTGATGTAGTGCGGGAGCGGTCGGTCGTCGCGGCTCGTCCCTTTCGGAGTCTTGGGCCACTCGTAGAACCCGTCGGCAGGAACGATGCAGCGGCGCCGCTGGAACGCGCCACGGAACGAGTTCTTCGTTGCCGCTGTCTCGGACCGGGCATTGAACAGCAGCGGGCCCTTCGCAGGATCCTTGGACCATTGAGGCACGAGGCCCCACCGAAACGTCTCGATCCGGCGGGCATCGTCGTTGCCCACGACGGCCACGATGTCGGTCGTGGGTGCCACGTTGTAGCTGCGAGGTGCGTCGAAACCCGGCAGCGGGGTGTCGAAGTGCGCCGCAATCTGCTCGAGACTGGCTGCTGAGACAAACCGCCCGCACATGGGTATCCGCCTCGTCGGGTGCTGTCGCGCCGCTACACGTAGGTGGAGCCCTTCATGGCTCCGCGGTCCTGGCGGATCTCCACGTTCACCAGTGCAGGCAAGCCCACCTCGAAGGCTCGCTGAAGCGCAGGTGCGATCTGGTCGGGCTCGGTCACGTGCTCGCCATGGCCGCCCATGGCCTCGACCACCTTGTCGTAGCGGGTGTAGTTGAGCTCGGTGGCCACCACCCTGTCCTGGCCGTAGAGGCTGGCTTGGGGACGCAGCATCTGACCCCACGCCGCATCGTTGCCCACGACTCCCACGATGGGCAGCCCGAAGCGAACCGCTGTGTCGTATTCGAAGCCGTTGAGCCCGAATGAGCCGTCGCCGTAGACGATCAGGACCCGCTTGTCGGGATGAGCCTTCTGCGCTGCGAGCGCGAACGGCATTCCCACGCCGAGCGTTCCGAGCGGTCCGGGATCCATCCAGGTGCCGCGCCTGGGCACCCGGATCACCTTGGACGCCTGTGCCACGATGTCGCCGCCGTCGCCGATCACGATCATGTCGTCGGTGACGGCGTCGGCGATCTCGCGGCACAGCCGCAATGGGTCGATGGGCACCTCGTCGCTGTTCAGCTCAGCGTTGCGGGCCTCGTCGAGCTCGGCCTCGCGCGCCGCGAGCACAGCAAGATGTGCCGAGGCATCCACCGCGACGCCGGTCGACTTGAACACCTCGAGCAACCCATCAAAGTTTCGACCCAGATTGCCGACGAGGCTCACTTCGGCGGCACGGTTCTGGCCGATGAGCGTCTCGTCGAGATCGAGTTGCACGATGCGGGCGTCGGCCGGGATGGCGCGGCCGAACTTCATGCGGAAGTCGAGAGGCGTGCCGGCCAAGATCACCACGTCAGCGGCCGCGAGCGCCTCAGCCCGCGTCAATGACAGGAACGAGGGGTGATCCCAGTCGATCTCCCCGCGCGCCATTCCGTTCACGTAACACGGGATGGCCGTGGCATCCAGGAATGCCGCCAATGCGCCGCCGCCCTCGCTCCATTTCAGCGACGTGCCGGCCATCACGACAGGTGTGCGGGCACCGGCAATGATCTCTGCCGCCTGCGAGAGCACATCGGGATGTGCAGCCGAGGCGACCCGGTAATCGCGGAACCGGGGCATCTGCACGGCGTCGAGGTCCACCTTGCCGTGCAGCACGTCCATCGGAATCTCCAGGAAGGACGGCCCGGGCACACCGCTGAGTGCCGTGCGCACGGCCAGCTCGATGTACTCGGCAATGCGGCGGGTTTCCCCGCACGCACCGGACCATTTCGTCACCGGTCGCATGAGCGACACGTGGTCCATTTCCTGCAGCGAGCCACGGCCAGCGTGCTTGAACGGCCCCTGGCCGCCGAAGACCAGGATCGGCGAGTTGGCTCGCCAGGCATTCGCGACGCCGGTGACGCCGTCGGTCACCCCGGGGCCCGCGGTGAGGATGGCCACGCCCACCTTGCCCGGGTGCAGGCGGGCCCAGGCGTCGGCGGCATGCGTTGCGGCTTGCTCGTGACGGACGTCGACGACGTCGATGCCCTCGTCGAGGCAGCCGTCGTAGATGCCCATGACGTGCCCGCCCGACAAGGTGAACACGCATTCCACGCCAGCTGCGGCCAGTGCCTTCGCTGCGAGCTTGCCGCCATGGGTCTCGGTGGCCGTCACACCGAGCGCTCGCCGTTCCTTGCCGCTCATGTCGTTCTCCCGCTCACGCCAGCACGTGTCCAATGCAGCTGGCCTACGCCAGCACGCGTCCAATGCTGCTGGCCTACGCCAGCACGATGTTCACCAGCTTGCCCGGTACGGTCACCACGCGCCGGATGTCTGCGCCGGCAGTGAGCTGGGCGATGCGTTCGTCGGTCTTCGCGGCAACTTCGAGATCGGCCGGAGAGATACCGGCGTCGACCGTGATCCGACTGCGGACCTTGCCGTTCACCTGCACGGGCACCTCGATCACCTCGGCAGCCAGCATCGCGGGGTCCGCCTGCGGGAATGGCGCGTAGACGACCGTGGTCGAATTGCCCAGCTTCGACCACAGCTCCTCGGCCAGGTGCGGCACCAGCGGCGCCAGCAGGCGCACCAGCACATCGGCAACTGATCGGGGTGTCAGCCCGCCGCGCCGCGTCAACTCGTTGTTCAGCTCGGTGATGCGCGCGATCGCCGAATTGAACCGCAGATCGGACATGGCATCGGTGACCGCGTCGATTGTTCGATGGACCATGCGCTCGAGGTCAGCGTCGGGTTCGACATCGGCGACCGTGATCTCACCGGTCTGCTCGTCGATCAGGCTTCGCCACACGCGCTGCAGTAGGCGGTGCGAGCCGATCACCGAGTGTGTCTCCCATGGACGCCCTTGGTCGAGCGGGCCCATGAACATCTCGTAGGTCCGCAGCGTGTCGGCCCCGTACGCGCTGTAGATGTCGTCGGGCGTGACCGCATTGCGCAGCGACTTGCCCATCTTGCCGAAATGGCGGGTGACCTCGACGTCGCCCCAGAAGAACTTGCCGTCCCGCTCGGTCACCTCGGACGCCTCTACGTACACACCCCGGTGGTCCTGGTACGCAGCCGCCTGGATGTATCCCTGGTTGTACAACCGGCCGAACGGCTCGGGACCGCTGACGTGACCCAGGTCGTACAGCACCTTGTGCCAGAAGCGCGCATACAGCAGGTGCAGCACGGCATGCTCCACGCCGCCGACATAGAGGTCGACACCCCCGACCCCGCCATCGGGGTCAGCCATCCAGAACCGTTCCACTTCGGGATCCACCAGGGCGTCGTCGTTCGCCGGATCGAGGTAGCGCAGGTAGTACCAGCACGATCCTGCCCACTGCGGCATCGTGCTCAGCTCACGGCGGTACATGCGCTCGCCGTCGCCCAGGTCGTAGGTGGCGGTGGCCCATTCGGTGGCGCGACCGAGCGGCGGCTCCGGATCCGACGACTCGTCGAGCGCGCGCGGCGCCCAGTCGATCAGCTCGGGCAGCTCCACCGGCAGCTCGTTATCGGGCACCGCCAGAGGAAGCCCCGTCTCGTCGAACACGATCGGGAACGGCTCGCCCCAGTAGCGCTGCCGGCTGAACAGCCAGTCCCGCAGCTTGTAGGTGACCGTGCGGCGGCCGCAGCTTCGCTCCTCCAGCCAGTCGCAGATGGCGTCGATGGCATCGGCCTTTTCCAGGCCATTCAGGAAATCGCTGTTGATGGCCGGACCGGGACCGTCGTAGGCCTCGCCGTCGAAATCTGGCGGCGGCTGCACCGTGCGCATGATCGGCAGCCCGAACTGGACGGAGAAGTCCCAGTCACGCTGGTCTTCCCCCGGCACCGACATGACCGCGCCCGTGCCGTAGTCGATCAGCACGTAGTCGGCGACGAACACCGGCACTCCCTCACCGGTGGTCGGCACCATGCAGTTCACGCCCAGCCACACTCCGGTCTTGTCGCGCTCGGTCTGGCGCTGCAAGTCGGTCATCGCTGCTGCATGGGCCCGGTATGCGTCGAGAGCCTCACGGGGCGTAGCGGCACCGGCGGTCCAGCGCGGATCGGTATCCGGTGGCCACTCGTCGGCGACCAGCTCGTCGACGAGCGGGTGTTCGGGTGCCAGCAACATCGCCGTCGTCCCGTAGATCGTGTCGGGACGGGTGGTGAACACCTCGATGGCCGGGCCGGAGGGGCCCGCGTCGGCGTCGGTCGCGAAGCTGATGTAAGCGCCCTCGCTGCGGCCGATCCAGTTGCGCTGCATGATCTTGACGCTCTCGAACCAGTCCACCCGGTCGAGGTCGGAAAGCAGCCGGTCGGCGTACGCCGTGATGCGCATCATCCACTGTTTCATCGGGCGGCGGAAGACCGGATGGTTGCCCCGGTCGGATCGCCCCTCGTTGGTGACTTCCTCGTTGGCCAGCACCGTTCCCAGCGCAGGGCACCAGTTGACCGGTGCTTCGCCCAAGTAGGCCAGGCGATGCTCGTCGAGCTCGGTGCGCCGCTCGACGTCGTTCATCTCGGCCCACGCAGCACCGCTGGCGGTGGCCTTCTGCCCAGCCTCGAACAGCTCGATCAGCTCAGCGATCGGGCGGGCCCGCTGCGCATCGGTGTCGTACCAGGAATTGAAGATCTGCAGGAAGATCCACTGCGTCCAGCGGTAGTACTCCACATCGGTCGTGGCCAGCGATCGCTGGTCGTCGTGCCCGAGTCCCAGTCGGGCCAGTTGGCGCGACATATTGGCAATGTTCCGTTCGGTATTGATGCGGGGGTGCTCACCGGTCTGGCGGGCATGCTCCTCCGCAGGCAGCCCGAACGCGTCGTAGCCCATCGGGTGCAGCACCACGTAGCCGCACATGCGCTTGAAACGTGCATACACGTCAGTGCCGATGTAGCCCAGCGGGTGCCCCACATGCAGGCCCGAACCCGACGGGTACGGGAACATGTCCATGATGAAGAGCTTGTTCGTGCTGCCAGCAGGCGAGTCCGCCGACGGCTCGGTGGGATTGGATGTGCGATACGTGCCGTCGGCCTTCCACCGCTCCTGCCAGCGCAGCTCGATCTCGTTCGCCATCTCGGCGTTGTAGCGATACGGAGGGAGTTCGCTCCCCTCAGCTGAGTGCGCGACAGCGACATCGGCCGATGAGGGGGGATTCATGCGGGCAAGGATGCCACGGCCACCCGCGAATCACTAAGAGAGCGCCACGGGAGAGCCACATTCCCGCCTGGAAGGCGACCGCTACCCTGCGAACCGTGGCTGAGACGCCCACATCGCAACACGAGACTGCGCTCAGCGATCTCGATTTCGCCGATGTCTCCGAGAGCGACTGGGAAGCCGCGGCCGAAGGCGCGCTGCGCGGCGAGCCGCTGTCGTCGCTCCACACGATGCTGCTTGGCGGCATCGAGACTGCACCGCTGTACACCGCGCATCGCCACAGCACCGAAGCAGACCCCTCCGGTCTGCCCGGCAGTGCGCCGTTCACCCGCGGAGCCGCTGCCGCGAGCGGCGCACGGGGCTGGGAGCTGCGCCAGATTCACGACGTACGACTCGCGGGCACGCCCGACGCCGTCGCGGTGGACACGACATCGGGCGTGGATGCCGTCACAGTCGCCAGGGGCTGGGACGCCGACGGTGACGCTGCCGCACTCGCCGCAGGCATCGGCGACGCGGCCGGAGCCGGCGTGACGATCCACCTGCAGTCCGGCGCGTCGCCTGCGCAGGCCGCTGCGCTGCTGGATGTCTTTGCCCGTCACGGTGTCGATCTCGCAGGCCTGCGCTCATGGTTCGGACTCGACCCGATCGCCGCAGCCGCAAGCGGTTGGCGACCCGCCGATTCCGGTGACAGCGCCGCTCTCGTCTCGGTGATGTGCAGCGCAGCGCGCAGCGCAGCCGGGATCGCACAGCGTTCGCCTCGGGCCGTGCCGCTGGAGGCTGACGGGTCGGTCTTCGCCGATGCCGGCGCGAGCGACGCCACCGAACTGGCCGCGATGCTCGCGACCGGGGTGGCGTGGCTGCGGGTGATCTGCGACAACGCCGACGGGCCGGGGCTCGACCCCGCTGCGGCTGCCCGCCTGGTGGGCTTCACGCTGTCCGCGGGACCCGACGCCTTCCTGGTCACCGCCAAGTGCCGGGCGATGCGGATGTGCTGGACCCGTGTGCTGGGCGCCTGCGGGGTCGACGTTGCCGGCGACGATGGACCATCGATGCGGCTTCACGCCGTCACGGCGACGGCCATGCTGAGCGCTCTCGACCCGTGGGTGAACATGCTGCGCGCCACCACAGCGTCGTTCGGTGCCGCGAACGGCGGTGTCGACGCCATCACCGTCCGGCCCTTTGACACCGTCAGCGCCGGTCAGGCGTCCAGCAGCTTGGGTTGGCGCGTCGCCGCCAACACGCAGCTGATTCTGCGCCACGAGAGCCGCATCGGGTCGGTCATCGATCCCGCCGGGGGAAGCTGGTACATCGAAGACCTCACACGCAAGCTGGCACACGCAGCCTGGGACCGCTTTCGAGAGATCGAAGCGACCGGCGGCATGTGTGCTGCGCTGGCCGGCGGCGAGCTGGAGACATCGATTGCCGCCGAACGAGCGCTGCGCAACGAGCAGATCGCCACGGGCGAGCACCTGCTCGTCGGCGTCACCGACTTCGTGGACTCACAAGCCGAGCAGGCATCGGCCGTGAGCGTCTCCGCCGGCGAGCCGGCCGGCCCGCCTGGGGTCGGGCTGGGCGTGCACCGCTGGGCGGCGCCCTACGAGGCCGAGACGGCGGGCGAAACCGTGACGGGAGCGGCAGGGTCATGAGCGTCATCGGTGACTTCTCGAACCTCCATCTCGATGACAGCGGGCCGGCCGGAGCCGGTTCGAACGGCGCCAGCGGCCCTGGATCATCGGCACAGCCCGAATCGTCGGCAAGGGCAGAGTGGGCGGAGCGATTCGCCTCCGAAACCGGCCGTGCTCCCTCTCCCAGCACCACGCCTGAAGGAATCGACATCGCGCCGCTGTATGTCGCTGCGGACGTCGCCGACCTCTACGACAGCGGATCGGGTGCCAGCGAGAACGGTCCCCGAGGGCGCACCTACCTCGACGGCTACCCCGGCTTCGCCCCGTACCTGCGGGGCCCGTACCCCACGATGTACACGAACCAGCCCTGGACGATCCGCCAGTACGCCGGTTTCTCCACCGCCGAGGACTCCAACGCGTTCTACCGGCGCAATCTGGCCGCGGGTCAGCGCGGCCTGTCGGTTGCCTTCGACCTTGCGACCCACCGCGGCTACGACTCGGACCATCCCAGGGTGAGCTCCGACGTGGGCATGGCGGGTGTCGCCATCGACTCGATCCTTGACATGCGCACGCTGTTCGACGGCATCCCGCTCGACCGCATGAGCGTGTCGATGACGATGAACGGGGCGGTGCTGCCGATCTTGGCGCTCTACGTCGTGGCGGCCGAGGAGCAGGGCGTTGCTCCCGCCCAGCTGACCGGGACCATCCAGAACGACATCCTCAAGGAATTCATGGTCCGCAACACCTACATCTACCCACCCCAGCCATCCATGCGGATCATCAGCGACATCTTCGAGTTCACCTCCGCCGAGATGCCCCGCTTCAATTCGATTTCCATCTCCGGCTATCACATGCAGGAAGCCGGGGCGACTGCCGACCTCGAGTTGGGCTACACGCTGGCCGACGGCCTGGAGTACCTGCGCTGCGGCATCGGCGCCGGCATGGGCATCGACGACTTCGCTCCGCGTCTGAGCTTCTTCTGGGGCATCGGGATGGACTTTTTTATGGAGGTGGCCAAGCTGCGTGCGGCCAGGCTGCTGTGGGCCAAACTGGTCGCCGGCTTCGAACCCGAGAATCCACGATCGCTGTCGTTGCGGACTCACTGCCAGACCTCGGGTTGGTCGCTCACCGCCCAGGATCCGTACAACAACGTGGTGCGAACCTGCATCGAGGCCATGGCCGCCGTCGACGGCCATACCCAGAGCCTCCACACCAACGCATTCGACGAGGCGTTGGCGTTGCCGAGCGACTTCAGCGCCCGCATCGCCCGCAACACGCAGCTGTTCCTGCAGCATGAAGCCGGTTCCACTCGGGTGATCGACCCCTGGGGCGGGAGCTACTACGTGGAACGGCTCACCGCCGAGCTGGCGCAACGGGCTTGCGCGCACATCGACGAGATCGAACGGCTCGGCGGCATGGCGCGCGCCATCGAGGCCGGCATTCCCAAGATGCGCATTGAACAAGCTGCGGCGCGCACCCAGGCTCGCATCGAGGCCGGGCAGCGCACGGTTGTCGGGGTCAACCGCTACAGGTCTGAGCTGTCCAATGAGGTCGACATCCTGCGGGTCGACAACGCTGAGGTACGCGCCGCCCAGCTGGCGAAGCTGGATCGGCTGCGCAGCGGCCGCGACGCCGATGCGGTTCGCCGCTCGCTGGACGCGTTGCGCGACGTGGCCCGCAGCGGCGGGGGCAACCTGCTGGCCGCATCCGTCGACGCGGCGCGCTGCCATGCCACCGTGGGGGAAATCAGCGCGGCGATGGAGGACGCCTTCGGGCGGCACACTGCCCAGATACGCACGATCAGCGGCGTGTACGGGAGCGAGATGGCTGGCGACAGTTCGGGCGACGACGGCACCAATCCGATGGCGGCGGCCGTCGACGCCGTGCGCAACCGGGTGGTTGCCTTCGGCGAGCAGACCGGGAGGCGGCCGCGCATCCTCATCGCGAAGATGGGTCAGGACGGCCATGACCGGGGCCAGAAAGTGGTGGCCACGGCCTACGCCGATCTGGGATTCGATGTCGACATCGGCCCGTTGTTCAGCACGCCCGCCGAGACGGCTCGCCAAGCCGTCGAGAACGATGTCCACGTCGTCGGCGCCTCGTCGCTCGCCGCAGGACACCTGACGCTCGTGCCGGAGCTGCGGGACGCACTGGCAGAACTCGGACGGCCCGACATCCTGGTCGTGGTCGGCGGCGTCATCCCGGCCCAGGACTTCGACGCGCTGCGCGCGGCAGGCGCAGCCGCGATCTACCCGCCCGGAACGGTCATCGCCGAAGCTGCTGCCGAGATGCTGGACCTGCTCGAGGAGGCTGGTTAGCACCTCGCCGCCGCCGGCTCAGCGGTGGCGACGTCCCACGTTGCGGACCTTCTTCTTGGCCCGGGCGGCGCGGTACGCGGCGCTGGAAGCCGCTCTCATGCCGCGCGGCGCAGCGGCGAGCCGTGCATCGGCGTCTTCAAGGTGGCTGTGGTAGCGGCGGTGCACCCACAGCTTTTCGCTGCCGACGACGATCTGCCCCCACGCCGAGCCGCGGATATCGAACGGCTCGACACGCTCGATGCGGTCGAGCAGCTCGACCGGCTTGGCCGGCCTCAGCGCCCGCGTGCGCATGACCACGATGTCGGCATCGGTCAGTGCCAGCAGGCGGTAACGCGACATGGTCAGCACTGCCGCTGTCGCAAAGACCGTGGTGGAAATCAGGCTGATCTGCACCCACGGCAAATCGACGGTCAGCACGATGCCAGCCAGCGCCGCAACGCCGATCACCAGCATCGAGAATGGGTGCATCCCGCCCTGCGCCGGCACGAGTGCGTGCAGGTGGTCGCCTTGGTTCAGGTACTGCTCGGCGGGGTGGGAACGGTCCCCGGTGCGCATCCGCCTCAGCAATCCCACCCGCACATTGTGCCCGAACTGCCGGCGCGCGCAGGCAGGCCGTCGCCGTGGCTCCCGGTACCTTGCTACCGATGGCCGAAGCCGATGTCGCCGAACTTGCCGCCGGTGTACGGGCCTGCGACCGCGCCGCCATCGGCCGGGCCATCACCCTCGTCGAGTCCCGGCTGGCTGACGATGCCGAACCAGCACAGGAACTGCTCGCCGAGCTACTGACAGACACCGGCGGTGCGCACCGAGTGGGCATCACCGGTGTTCCCGGCGTGGGCAAGAGCACGCTGATCGAGACACTCGGCACTGCGCTGACGAAGCAGGGTCACCGTGTCGCCGTGCTGGCCGTCGACCCGACCTCTGCAGTGCATGGGGGCTCCATACTGGGCGACAAGACCCGGATGACGGCGCTGGCCAATGACCCAGCGGCATTCGTGCGGCCCTCGCCCACGGCCGGACAGCTCGGCGGGGTCACTCAGGTGACCCGCGAGACCATCGGCGTGCTCGAAGCAGCAGGCTTTGACGTGGTGCTGGTCGAGACCGTGGGCGTCGGCCAGTCGGAGACCGCCGTGGCCGACATGGTGGATTTCTTTGTGGTGCTGATGCTGCCGGGCGCCGGCGACGACCTGCAGGGCATCAAGAAGGGCATCCTGGAGATCGCAGATCTGATCGCAGTCAACAAAGCCGACGGAGACAACGTCGAGCGGGCCGGCAACGCGGCTCGCGACTACCAACTGGCGCTGCACATGACCCAGCCGGCCTCGCCAACGTGGACTCCCCCGGTGATCACCTGCTCAGGCCTGACCGCGGACGGCCTCGAGACGCTGTGGGGCCACGCGACGGAGCACCGCCGGCTCATGTCTGCATCAGGCGAGCTGGCAGCCCGCCGGGCGGACCAGCGGGTGCGCTGGATGCGCACGATGCTGACCGAGCGCATACGCGCACGGCTCGCGACGCATGCTCAGGATCTGCTGGCCGATCTCGAGGATGAGGTGCGAGCCGACCGGCTGACGGCGGTCGCAGCAGTGGACCGGCTGATGGCAGCCTTCGACGGGTCGACGGACGCCTAGCTCAGAAGTCCTCGTCGAAGGCGACTTCGCCTAGAAGTCCTCGTCGAAGGCGACTTCG
>WTFX01000009.1:42419-671281 GCA_011523825.1 Microthrixaceae bacterium | reverse complement strand
ACTACACACTCCAACCCCCCGACCCGCCCCCACCGGGCACACCACCGGACATCCCATCGAGCACACCACCGGGCACACCGACCGACAACACCAACAGCGAAACCGGGCCACGAGCCCCGCCACGCTGAACACAGCGGGGCAACCCGCAACCACCAACAGCCCACCGCCAGACGCAAGAACCGCACCAACCTGATCGGCAAGACCAACGGCTGGAAGACCACCCTGAACACCCTGACCGTCCACTACGGCGACCGGATCGCCGACCACATCAAATGAAAACCATCACGGCCGGTTACACAGAGAATCCGAGTGTCACTGTCGGGGTTGCCGCAGCGCCCGTCACGGCTCGGGCTGCAGTCACGATTGCTGGGCTGGCCACGGTGGACACTCCGAGGGTTGCGGCGGTGGGACACTCAGGAATCGGCATTGCCCGAGCGAGAGCCAGAGCGAGGTGACGGTGACAGAGCAACTCCCGGCTGTGGATCTCGACAAGACGGTCGATGCGATGGACGCTCCGGATCGATCGATCTATTCCGAGGCCGAGTGGACCGCACGCACCGAGCTTGCAGCGCTGTACCGGGCGATCCATCTCTACGGCATGAGCGACTTGGTGAACGGGGCGATCGGTGCACGTGTGCCCGACCAGCCCGACCACTACCTCACCCATCCCTACGGCATGTACTGGGAGGAGGCGACGGCGTCGAGCTTCGTCACCGTCACGCCCGACGGTGAGCCCGTGCATGACGACAAGCGCTGGACCAACGACGGCGCGGTCAACCTGTGCCGCTGGATCTTCGGCAGCCGAGGTGACATCAACTTCTTCATCCACGGCCATGAGGAGGCGATCGCCGCGGTCGGTTCGCTGCGGTGCGGTCTGCTGTGGGTGAACCAGCCAGCGGTGTACCTGGGTCACATGCTCGGCTATCTCGACTACGAGTTCGACGAGACCTCCGAGTTCGGCGAGCACTTCAGCCGTCTCGCCGCAGACCACAACCTGCTCATCAGCCGGAACCATGGCCACTATTCGTTCGGCCGGGTGCCCGGCGAAGCATTCTTCCGTTCCTACTTCCTGCGCCAGGCCTGCGAGATCCAGCTCAAGGCGATGGCCACAGGGAGCGAACTGCACCTCATCCCCGACGCCGAGGCACAGCGCTTCCAGCGGCAGATGTACGCGTCGCCGCACTACAACTACGACGGCGCCACCGAGTGGCCCGGCCTCATCCGCAAGCTGAACCGCGAGTGCCCCGGCTACGGCCGCTGAATAGCGGCCGGCTGGCTGGCCATGAGTTCCGGGCATCTGGCTGAGAGATTTCAGGGAAGGCCGAGAACTGAAGAACCGCTGGTGAGAGCCCGGCACGTCGGATAATGGAGTGAGTGACTCAGGGCGGCACTGCCACCGAGCTGCTCGCCGACATCGTGAGCGACGCTTCGCTGCCGCTGGATCAACGCTCGGCGGCCAACATCGAAATCGGTGTCATCGATGCGCTCGGCTGCATCACGGCGGGGAGTCGCAGCGAAGTGGCCGAACGCGCCGGGCTCACCGTGGCGGACTGCTCGCCTCCTGTCGGCCGCAAGGTGGTCGGCACCGGGCGCTACGCCGCACCTTCGAGTGCCGGGTTTCTGAATGCGACCGCGGGTCACGCGCTGGAGTTCGACGACTGGGAGATCGCGGGGAACTCGCATCCCAGCATCGTGCTGGTGCCCGCGATTCTCGCTACTTCCCGTGGGCGCCTCTGCGGTGCGAGCTTGGCTGCGGCCTATGCACGAGGCTTCGAAGTGATTGCTCGTGTCGGCGAGGCGATCAATTTCGAGCACTACCGACGGGGCTGGCACGCCACCGGAACACTCGGTGCGATGGGATCGGCCGCAGCTGCCGCAGCGGTGATGGGCCTTGATCGGACGACCACTGCGCACGCCATCTCGCTGGCCTGCTCACGGTCGGGTGGCATCACCGCGCAGTTCGGCTCCGATGCCAAAGCGCTCCAGGCCGGATTCGCGGCCGAGGCCGGAGTGAGCGCAGCCATGTTGGCGGCCCAGGGCTTGACAGGCCGGCTCGACGTGCTCGAATCACCGAACGGCTACGGCGTCGTCACTGCGGGGGTACCACCGGATCGGTTCGAGACGCCGCTCACGAAGCTGGCGGCGCCCTGGGCCATCGGAGAGCACGGCCTCGGGATCAAGGCGCACCCCACGTGCGGCTACACCCACCGGGTTATCGATGCGGCGATCGAGCTGCGCTCGCAGTTGGCGACCGCGGGGATCGCCCGCGACGACATCGAGGTCATCGAGATCGCGCTTCCGGAGATGCACGCCAGCATCCTCCCGTACCAGCATCCGACATCAGCCGATGAGGCCCGCTTCTCGCTTCCGTTCGTCGCCGCACTGGCGCTGGTCGATGGCCAGATCATCTTGAACGACTTCAGCTCCGCCCGCTGGGACGATCCCGTCGTGTCGATGCTCATCGAGCGCTGCCGCGTCGAACCGTTTACCCCTCGGCGGCCCGAGCTGAACTACGACCCGGACGAACCCGATTCCGTCACGGTCACCACCAGCGCCGGCCGGCGGTTCAATGCGAGCGTTGCCTTTCCGCTCGGCAGCCCTCAGCGTCCCCTGGCGAAGGCCGATGTCGTCGCCAAGGCGGCAGCGCTCACTAACGCCGACAGCTGGGTGTTGGGACTGCTCGAACGCTGGACCGAGTTGGGTGATGTCCGGCTCTTGATTGACGCACTCGACCCGTCTGATGCGTACGGAGAACTGTCGAGGCGTGTCGCCTGATGATTATCGGCGAGAGTTCCGCCGTCGCCGACCGCTCAGGGTGACTGATCGTCCTCGATGCTCAACGTTTGCATCCGTTGCTCGTAGTCGGCCCAGCCGACGAGATTCCGGGCGTCGTCGAACGTTGCGCGTGGGCCGCCGTCGTCGCCGCTGGATGCGAGTCTCCCTGCAGCACCACCCATTGCCGTGATGCCGGCCAGCAGCAGCGACACCGGATAGATCACGAGCGAGTAGCCAATCTCGGCAAGCGAGGTCGGGCTCAGCCACGGCGTCTTGCCGTCCTCCACAAGGTTGACAGTCTTGTGGCCCGGCACCTCGGCGCAGTAGCGCTCCATCTGCTCGTGGGTTTCCAGCGCTTCCACGAAGGTGATGTCGGCGCCCGCTTGCGCGAAGGCCTCCGCGCGCCACAGCGCCTCGCCCAATCCGTGGGTCGCGCAGGCATCGGTGCGCGCCATGACGAGAATGTCGAGACCGTGCTCGGTGCGGGTGCGCACGCACGCCCGGATCCGCTGCACCGCCTCGCCGCGGTCTACTACTTCCTTCCCCGCCGTGTGGCCGCAGCGCTTCGGCCACACCTGGTCCTCGATCATCACGCACGCCAAGCCCGCTTGCGCATAACCCAGCAGCGTCCGCTCGGCGTTGATCGGGTTGCCGTAGCCGGTGTCACCATCGCCGATGATCGGAAGCGACGTCGCCGCGCACACGCTGCGCGCCTGGTCGACCATTTCGCCGTAGCTGAGCAGGCCCACATCGGGCAAACCGAGCCGGGCCGTCGCCACCGAGAATCCGCCGAGGAACCCGGCCTCGAACCTCGCTTGCTCCAGCAGCCGGGCCGACAATCCGTCGAAGCAGCCGGGTGCCTGGACAATCGACTTCGACTCCGATGCTGAATGCAGAAGCTCCCGGAGACGAGCGGCTGCATCGCCGTGGTGCGGGAACAGCGTCACTGTGCGTCGACTCCTTGGCGCTCATGGCGCATCGCAATCATGCCGGTCGCAGTCTGTCAGGAGTGCCAGAAGAGCGAACTGTGCAAGCGCGGCCGTCAGGCCCAGGTGCCGAACTGGAAGGCTTCGCTGGGCAGGGCTCGCCAGTGCTGCCAGACCTTGGGGTCGCCGTCGGCTACCTCGACGTCGACGTGAGGGCGACCCCACAGCGCGAGCAGCACTTGGATCGGCGGGCCCTCGATCACCACTGACGCAGGCGACTCGGACGCGGGCAGCGGCTCGATGGTCACACTGCCGACTTCGCCGTCGGCGTCAAGGAGCCGGGCGGTGAGCCCGCCGGGGTCTCGTTCGAGGACGCGGCGCATCGCTTGCAGGAAGAACTGGCAGGTGTAGTGGGCGGCGTCGAGTGCTTGCGACGGCTTCATGGAGTGCACGTGACCCAGCGCCGCCTCGACGTCGAGGCGATGCGTGCCGAGCTCGGATGCCGCATGCCAGGCCCACAGCCGTGGGTTGCCTTCCCCGCCGGTCATCGAGAAATAGCAGCGCCGGTCCAGATCGTCGGTGAGCTGATCGATGGCCGAATGCGCCCACGCTGCTAGCTCTGACGTCGAGGTGCCAGCGGGCTGGAGACCCGCACGCTCATACCCCCGTGCTCGAGACTCGGGATCCTCCGGCGCCGACGTCATCATCTCTTCCCACGCAATGGACACCCGGCCGATGTGCGACGCCGCGTTGTAGACCGTCCAGCCCGGGCAGTTCGGCACCGGCACGGCCTGCTCGGCGTCGCTGCGGCCGCAGATGTAGTCGATGGCCGACCGCGCTGCAGCGACCCGTTCGGAGTGATCAAGCATCGCTCGTTCCTAGCGTCCGCACACGCTTCCGGCAAGCGAACCCAGCTACGGTGACCGGCGTCGACCCGGCGAGCGGTGACGACGCGTTCCGCTCGATCTCGCAGGGTTGAGCCGAGCCGCCGGAGCGCTACATGACCAACCCGCCGATGAGCTCTGCGGAACTGATCAAGGCCGCGGACGAACTCGCTCCGCTGCTGCGCGAGACCGCCCGCGAGGCGGAGCTGGCGCGGCGCCCTCTCGACAGGGTGATCGACGCCGTCCGCGACAGCGGTCTCTTCGCGCTCATGGTGCCCAGGGTCTACGGCGGTCATGAAGCCGACCTCGACACGTTCTTCGAGGTGACGCTGACGCTGTCTCGCGCTGACGCCTCGATGGGCTGGCTGATCTCGTTCTACATCGAGCACAACTTCTGGATGTGCGGCTACCCGGAGAGCTTCCAGAAGGAAGTCTTCGCCGAGCGCCAGTTCATCTTGGCCCCGGCCACGCTGAACGCCGGCGGCGGCAGGGCGACCGCCGTCGAGGGCGGCTACCGGCTCGACGGTCAGTGGCAGTGGGGAACGGGCATCATCCATGCCGACTGGGTGCTGGTGGGAGCGATGGTCGACGAGGGCGACGGGCGGATCCTGCCGAACTTCTTCGCCGTGCCGCCCGACGACGTCGAGCCCGTCGACACCTGGTACGTGATGGGCCTGTGCGGCACCGGCTCGTGGGACATCCGCGTCGAGGACGTCTTCGTACCCGCCGATCGGGTCGTCTCGATGGTCGGGCTGATGAACGCAGCCGGCGAGTCCACCCGGGTTCACCCCGGAGAGCTGTACCGCACGCCGCTGATTCCGGTGCTCGGATTCGCTGCGGGGCTCCCCATGCTGGGTGCGGCCCAGATGGCACTGGACGAATACCGCTCGCAGACCAAGGCCAAGATCGCGGCGAATGAGACCGGCGTCGGCGGCCCCGAGCGCGATCAGGGCAAGCCGGCGATTGCCGCCCGCGCTGCGCTGTCGATCGACGCAGCCGAGCTCATCTTCCGCGATGTGCTCGCTGATGTGATGGCACAGCGCAACAGCGCATCCTTGGAGACCCGCAGCATCTGGCTGTCGCGCCTGACCCACGCCGTGTACATGTGCCGTGATGCCGTGAGGGACATCTGCTCGGTCACCGGCGCCAGCGGCAGCCGGCTGGACAACCCCATCCAGCGAGCGCTGCGCGACATCACGACTGGTGCCAATCACCTGATCTTCGATCGCGAGATCCGCTACGCCGACTACGGACGCCTGCTGCTCGACCAGCCCACCAGCAGGTTCTTGGTGTGAACCGCAGACCGGCCGCCTGAAGCCACGGACGCATCCGCAGACCTTCCGGTCGTGCATGGACATCCGCGGAGCGGTCTGTCAGGCTTGCGCCGACGGGAGCACGGGCAACCGAGGGGGCATTCCATGTCGAACATCAATGACGTAGCCGCAGCGTTCTTCGACGCGTGCGAGACCGGGCAGGGCTGGGACGGCTGCGCCGAGTACTGCACGCCCGATGCGACATTCTCAGCGCAGTCCGAAGCGATCGGCGACATCACCGAGCTCAGCGGCTACGCCGACTGGATGAAGGGCACCCTCATGATCATGCCCGACGGCTCCTACGACCTGAAGTCGTGGGCCGTCGACACCGAGCGCAACAGCGTGCTGGCCTATGCGGTCTTCAACGCCACCCACACCGGCGAGGGCGGCCCGGTGCCGCCGACCGGCAAGTCGGTCAGCTCGGATTACGTGTACGACATGCGGTTCGAAGGCGACAAGATCTCGCACATGACCAAGATCTGGCACTCGGGGGTTGCGCTGCAGCAGCTCGGCTGGGCCTGACCATCACGGCAGCCGTCTCGGAATTGGCGGCCCGTCCGGGGAGCATCAACCTGCGATCGAGGTGTCATGCCTGCCATGCAGCCCACAGCGGACCAGTTCCGTGCCTTCCGCGATGATCCCTACGACGGTCCCATCGCGCAGGTCAATCTGCTGAAGTTCCGGGTCAAAGCCGCCTACGGGCCAGACGAGCCCGAACACTCCAACGACGAGCCCGGCGCCACCGCCTACCAGCGCTACGTCGATGCCTTCCGGGCTGCAGCGGCCGAAGTCGGCGGAACCTGCCTGCTCTACGGATACGGCGAGCGCTACTTCATCGGGCAGGGCGACTGGGATGCCGTGCTGATCATGCACTTCCCCAACCGGGCAGCGTTCATCGCCACCCTCAACCACGCCGACTACGCCGAGATGCACCGCCATCGAGAGGCCGGCCTGCTCTGTCAGGACCTGCTGACCACTCGACCCGCCGTCGCCAACCTCTGATTGCCAAGGCGCTGCTGCCACCAGCGGCCGCTTGGTCGCGTCGCAGGACTCGTCAGTGGCGGTGGCGGTGGTCGCCGTGGGAGTGGTCGTAGCGATCATGGTGCTGACGCAGCAGGTCGGCGCCGTAGTCGCCGCCGTTGGGTGTACGGACCAGCGTGTGGACGTGGTTGCGCGACGGCACCAGGTTGTCGAATACCACGCCAGGGTGGTGGTCGAACTCGATCAGCACCACGGGGTTCTGCACCCGGTAGTAGAACGGCCCGTCGTCGCCGGTCGAGCCCATCCATGAGAACCATGTCTCGTCGAGGTGGTGTGCGACCTCGTCCATCCTGATCTGCGCATGGCCGTCGCGGGTCCAGCCCACGTAGGTCGCCATCAGATTGAGCAGGATGCGCCGCTGGGCGTCCGACAGATCGGTTGCGGCAACGCCTTCGTGGGGAATGACTGCGTTGTCGAGAAAGGCGCCGCCCTGCATCCGGCCGTCGAAGGGGTGCTGCAGCTCCGGCGGGAGGTCGTCGGGATGGATCGAGGGCCGGATGATCGCTTGACCCCGCTGGACGCTGTCCAGCGAGCGGATCAGATCAAGCCCGGATCGTTCCTCGACGGTGAACACCTGCGTGCCGGCGTAGGGGCCTTCGTGCACATGGCACGGTTCGGCGCCCATGAAGGTGGGCGTCATGACCATCTGGTCGCCGACCACGGCGCAGTTGACGACCAGGTGGTGGCCGTCGATCTGCCAGCCCCATGGCCCGTCGGGCCCGGGCTCGCCGAAGACGGTCACGAAGTAGGGCCACTCGCCGTACTCGTCGGCGCTGCCGGTGATGTCGGCGATCAGCTCGTTCAGCCGCATGATGTCGCGAGCCTGGCCGTAGCCCCGAGCCGACAGCGTCGCCCGCAGCAGGTCGAGACCGAGCCGGCGGCCGGCGGTGTCGAGCTCTTCGAGCATCACGCCGTGGCGGAAGAAATTCATGTGCACGTTGATCCAGGTGCGCCAGTCGTCGCTGTCGAGCGGTTGGTGGGCCCGCGCACGCTGCTCGCTGGTCAACGCTCCGAGGAACGCCTGCGCGGCCTCGACGAGGAGCTCCGTCGACACACCCGTCGGCGCGAGGCCGAACAGGCCCTGTCGAATCGCACCGTCGACGGTCACGCCCCGGAATGGCTCGCGGCCAGCAGCGACCCGCTTGTCGACGAAAGGCACGAGCGGAGGTGCGATCTCGGTGACGCGAGTGCGAGCGCTCATCGGGGGCATGTGGCGCACCCCGAACTCGGTCCAGTGGCTCACAGACCTCATAATCTCACGGTCGGATCGAGCAAACGGGGTGCCCGTGGCAAAGTCACCTGGGCTGAGGGACCGCGGCGAGATGCATTTGAGCGCCTTCATCCAGGCATCGCCGAATCACCAGATCAAGGGAATGTGGAAGCACCCCGCCGATGAGACGTCGTGGGGCTACCGGACCCTGAGCTGGTGGCAGGACCTCGTGCGCACGCTGGAGCGAGGCTGCTTCGACGGGATCTTCTTCGCAGACGTGCTGGGCACCTACGACGTGTACGGGGCGGGCCGCGAGGCTGCGCTGCGTGGCGCGGTCCAGATTCCCGGCATCGATCCCACCCTGTTGATCCCGGCATTGGCGGCGTGCACCGAGCACCTCGGCTTCGCCGTGACCTTCTCGACCAGCCACCACGCCCCGTACCACACGGCCCGCCTGTTCTCCACACTCGACCACCTCACCGGCGGCCGGGTCGGCTGGAACATCGTCACCTCGTACCTGTCCGATGCCGAGCGTCAAGGACTCGGTGAGATCCTGCCTCACGACGCTCGCTACGACCGGGCCGACGAGTACGTCGAGGTCTGCGTGAAGCTGTGGGAGCAGAGCTGGGACACGGGCGCCATCGTTCTCGATGCCGAGGCCGACACTCACACAGACCCGGCCAAGGTGCATGAGATCAATCATTCCGGCGAGTGGTTCACGGTCGAAGGCCCGCACATGGTGGAACCTTCCCCTCAGCGCACTCCGGTGCTGTACCAAGCAGGCAACTCGACGCGCGGTGTCGAGTTCGCGGCCAATACGGGGGAGGTCGTCTTCATGCAGGTGCCGGGCAACGAACGGGGTGCCACTGTGGTGGCATCACTGCGCGAGCGTGCCGCGCAGGCCGGGCGCGATCCCTCCCAGATCAGGGCCCTGCAGGTGGCACGGGTGGTGGTCGCAGAAACCGACGCCGAAGCCCGGGCAATGCGTGACGAGTGGTCACGGCTGTTCTCCGTCGACGGCTACCTGGCGCTCTACGGCGGCTGGACGGGCATCGACTTGGGCGGCCACCCGCCCGACACGCCGATCGACGACATCGAGGCGAATGCGATCCGCACCCAGGTCGAGCGCTGGAAGCTGGAAGACCCCGACAGGGTCTGGACCGTCGGCGATGTCGCCCGTCGGCTCTCGGAGACCGCTGGCGGGCTGGGGTTCGTGGGCTCGCCGACCACGGTTGCCGACCAGATGGAGGCGTTCATGGAGACCACCGGCGTCGACGGGTTCAACGTGACGACAGCGCCAGTGCCCTGGGGCTTCGCCCAGGTGGTCGACTGGCTGGTGCCCGAGCTCCAACGGCGCGGCCGCTTCCGCACCAGCTATGAAGGCACGACCTTCCGCGAGAATTTCTTCGGCACCGGCCGGCGTCACCTGCACCCCACCTACCCCCGCCCACGCTGACTCCAGACGGGCACTGCGCCAACGGACCATCCATGAAACGACTCGAGGTCAGCCCATGACGCCGCCCACCGACCTGCCCAACGACTCAGCCCGAGTGCGGGAGCTGGTCGTCGAAGCCGTCACCCAAGCAGCCGAACTCATCGCATCCCCGGCGACTGCCGAACAATGGGACCAGCCCTCCGCCCTCGAAGGCATGACGGTCGGCGCGCTCGCCGCCCATCTCGTGCGTGCCGCCGGCGCCACCATCGCCTACCTCGACCGCACCCCGCCCGACCGGCGCGCCGACGGCGATCTGCTCACCGCGGTCACCTACTTCCACGCCGCCGTCGACTCCCCCATCCACGACAGAATCAAGGATGTCTCCGCCACCGAGTCGGCCATCGGCCACGAAGCCACCGTGCACAAGTGCCGTCAACTGGCTGCCGACCTCGAAACACGACTGGCCGCCGAACCCGCGGACCGCCTCGTCGCTGCATTGGGTGGCCGCCTGCTCACCCTCGACGACTTCTGCCGCACCCGGCTGATTGAAGTGCTCCTGCATCTCGACGACCTCGCCGTCAGCACCGATCAGCCCCGCCCGGCCACCGACCCAGAGGGCGCCGCCATCATCATCGACATCTGCATCGACATCGCCCGCGACCGCAACGGCGACTGGGACGTCCTCTACGCCCTCACCCGCGCCGAGCGCTCAGGCGACGCTGCGGTCTTTCCCGTCTTCTGATCCGCGCTTCGCAACGCCTCCGCGAAGATCGCTCTGAAGTCGCCATATGCGCGACACTCCGTTGTGTGTTCACGACGCTCATCGCTGGCGCCACCTCCGTTGTCGTCGGGCTGGTCGTCTGGTGGATCCAATCGCGCATTGAGGAAAACAGGCGGTTGTCAGAGCGCCTGTACAAGGACCGGGCTGAGTTGTACATCAGGTTGCTGCAACCGATGGAGATGATCCTCAGCGGACAAAGCGGGAACCCGGAGAGAGTTGCACAAGCACTGCAACAGAAGGAATACCGCAATGCCGCATTCCAGATTCATTTCTTCGGATCCGACGATGTTCTGCGCGCCTTCAACAGCATGTGGCAGTTCCTCTGGTCTATGCCCTTGGATGAAGGCCCGGTGGATGAGTCCGTGATGCTGGAGGCATTCACGGCGATTGGGCAAGTGATGCTCGCTATCCGTCGAGACATGGGAAACAAGCGAACACGTCTTGAACCACTTGAAATGTTTATGTCCCGGATCAAGGACCTACCCGCCGTGATCGCCCGCGCCCAGCGCTGAGGGACCGCTAGGCCAACAATCCCGACCACGGGCGATGGTCCGCCGCTGACCGCCTGACCGGCCAATGGGGACAATCTGTGGCCGCGCCATTACTAGCCGGCGTTGAGCGCCAGGAGCTCTCGGAGAACGTCGTCGTCGGAGATGTCGGCTGGCCATCCGTAGGCAGCGGCTACAGCCACGTCGAGGGCTTCATGTGCGTCAGCCAGCCACTGCGGGCGGATGTTGTAGAGGTTCGTCAAGGTGCGCTCGTGAAGCGCGTTCGCTGCCTCGTCGTCGCGGGGCACGGGGCGCTTCGGATAACCGGGAACGAGTTCGTCGAGCCATTCGACCCACTCGGGCGGGTTGAGCCAGCGGTCGCGCAGTTCTACGAGGCGTCGAGCCTCCGCAGCGATGGCGACAGCACGCGGGTCGGACGCATACTTGATGGCCGGCACTTGCGGCGAGAGATCGACTGGGAACGGGAACGTAGCGAAGGTGGTTGTCGGCGTGTAGCGCGGTCGGTCTTCCAGGCTCGTGCCGCGTCGCAAGGACCAGATTTCGTGGAAGCGGCTGTGCAATATCCCGAACGTCGTGTCGTCGTCGCGAGCAACGACGATCAACTGATGATCGGGACACACGCGGGCATCCAGCCAGACGAACAGGCGGTGCTTGGCGACAGTGGGAGTTGCGATGTACCGCCGGAGACCTTGGAGCGTCTGCCGCATCTTCGGTCGTGGTTCTGCGTGTCTCCACCAGTACGTGCGGTATGAGTCACGCCGGTTCTCCAAACGGAGAGGTCGAACATGCTCAGCAACCCACTCGAACGGCTCCTGGTACAGGGCCGCATCGGTCTCGCCTGTCTCGGTACCGAAGTCGATGATCCACTTTCCCGCCGGTCGCCGAGTTACGTCCATGCCGTTGGCCCACGGCCTGAGAACATCTGCATTCGTCCGGCCGTTCGGATTCGCAGGCAGACGCAGCCACTCACGCGCCTGATCGCCGTCGATATCGAAGGGACCGCCCTTCGTGTCGCCCATGAACGCCACACCGCCATTCTCGGCAAGGCGAGCGGCTTTAGTCAGATCGACGCCGACCCCATCGCTTCGTGCTGTCAGGTCTGTGTAGATCTCATCTACACCGGCGCCGTCAAGCTGCGAGCCGCCCACGAATTCGTCGTCAGCACGCGAGAAACAGACCAGCGACACTCGCACCGCCGCTCCGTCGATTACCCACGGCTCGTTGCTCCAAGCCTCGAAAATCGGTTGGTTGCTGGTAGCGGCCTGCAGCGCGCGGCGGTTCGCACCACCTCGAATCGAGTTAGTCGCGACGAGCCCGACCCGGCTCGTCTTGCCAGACGCGATCTGCTGGCCCGCCTTCTCGAACCAGTAGCAGACGAGGTCCGCCTCAGCGGGCACGCGGCCGGCGTAGTTGGCGAACAGCTGCGACACGTAGTCCTCGCCCAACCCGCTGATCAAGAGCTTGCCGCCCAGGAACGGCGGGTTACCGATGACGACATCGGCTTCCGGCCAGTCAGGTTCGGTGTTGTCCGGAGTCAAGATCGCATCGCGGCACTCGATCGTGTCGAGCGGCTTGAGGATCGGGTCGCGCGATTCCGCAAAGCCGTTGCGCCGCATCCACTGGATCTCACCGATCCACACCGAGACACGGGCCAACTCCGCGGCGTAGGGGTTGATCTCGATGCCCTTGACGTTCGCCGGACCGACCTCGGGGAATGACCGCTCAAGGCCAAGCGCTTCTGCTTCGAACTGCACCCGATGCTCGAGGTCCTTGAGCGCTTGCAGGGCCAGGTACAGGAAGTTGCCCGATCCGCACGCGGGGTCGAGCACCGTGAAGGCTCTCAAGCGGTTCAGGAACTTTCGATACCGCTGCACTGCCTCATTCCGCCGCCTCGTGCGGGTGGCCGACGCTGTAGCGGAATCCGCACTCTCCAGACTGGCGGCGATCTCGGCCTTCGCCGCCTCCCACTCGGCGAGCAGCGGGCGGATCACCACCGGCTCGATGATCAACATGATCTTGTCGCGGTCGGTGTAGTGCGCCCCAAGTTGCGCACGTTTGTCCGGGTCGAGCCCACGCTCGAACAGCGTGCCCAGGATCGACGGGTCGATTTCGGACCAATCGAGATTCGAGGCCGCCAGCACGGTGTCGATGTCCGACATCTCCAATGGCAGCGCCACGTCATCATCGAAGAGGCCGCCGTTGAACCATGCGACCTGCTCGAAGCCGACCCGTCCGCCAGTCGCCATCACCCGAAACAGGTCGCCAGCAAGCTCTGCGAACTGCGCCGGAGTGCCTCGCACCTGCTGCAACAACCGCGTGAACATGTGAGCTGGCAGCAGGCCAACGTCCTCCGCGAACATGCAGAACACGAGCCGGTTGACAAAGTGCGCAACCGCATGCGGGTCGTGCCCTCGCCCCCGCAGCGTTTGAGCAAGGGATGAGAATGCGTCCGCCGCCTGTTCTGTGAGCGCCTGCCGTGTGTCATCCGGCCGCAGCCGCTCTGGGTCGGACAGCGCCCACTTGAGCAGGTCTCGCTTGCCCGCATCGGCGAGATCCGCCAGGTCGAACTCATAGACCTTGCTGATGCTGTTCGTCCAATTCGTGCGGATGCGGAACCGCTCCATGTCCGAGACGATTAGGACCGGCGGGTTCTCCAGCGCCAAGGAGTACTGCCGGAGCTGCCCGAACGCCGCGTCGAGATCCTTCCGCTTGCCCTTGTACTCCCAAGCGAAGTGATGGCGCTTCCAGACGTCGGCCCACCCGTCACCGCCAGAGTCCTTGCTCGCCCCACGCTCGAAGCAATACGAGTCGC
This sequence comes from Microthrixaceae bacterium, assembly GCA_011523825.1. Lineage (GTDB taxonomy): Bacteria > Actinomycetota > Acidimicrobiia > Acidimicrobiales > Poriferisodalaceae > Poriferisodalis. Next base: position 657,595 of record WTFX01000009.1, on the reverse strand, counting down.
CGTGCGGATCGACGTCGGCTGGCTTGGGTTCGCCGAGCAACTCGCAGAGATCAAGGAAATGCTGCTGCGACGCTGAGCGCTCCGTCAGCGTGGAAGCTCGCCACTTGTTGATGAACTCATACGGCGTCACGCGAGCGCTCAGAGTACCTCGGGCGCCATCCGGCCGTCCTTCACACCACCCCCTCCAGATGTCGAGATGATCACAACTCCCGCCCGATTGGTGATTCGGGACATCTAGGCGATTGGGCGTCCGGCGCCGCTACTGGAGCAGCCGATGGAAGACCTCCGGGTAACCGCCGTACCCACGGTTGCCGCGACTACCCGGGTTCGTCGGACTTCCTGCATTCCCCGGATTACCGGGACTACCGATGTTCCCACGATTCCCCATGTGCTTGTCTACGACCATCTGGTCGTCAAGCTCCCCGACGTAGTCGCCCGACAACTTATGGACATGTGTGCCTTGCAGCTGGCCTATCGCGGTGCCGTTCATGGCGTGTATGTAGGTGCCTCGAACGAACCCGACCGCTGAACCCTGCTGGTCATACAGGTAGTCCGTCATCGCTTCGATCGTACCGGTGGGGTGGAATAGCTAGGCGTAGCCACGGACGCCGGCTATACACGCGCTGACATCAGGCCCAAGTGTTCAGGGCTCACCAAGCAAACCCATTCTGCACGCCCGATGCTGTTCCGAACTACGGAGTCAACCGTGTTGGACCTCGCTCGCGAAGCCTGCGCGGAAGGCAAGCGACGCGGATGAGCCTCCAGCCCTCTCCATATCCATCACTACTTGGTAGCGGCCAGCCGCGGGCAGCGACACTTCGCGGAAGTCGAGCGCCAGGGGCAACATCAAGAGCTCACCAGGGTCGTGTTGGTTCGGAGGTCCGCCTTGCAGACTGCCGATTGCTTCCGCCAACCGAGCTCCGTCGGCACTTTCGACATGGATACGGATCTCCTTCGGCGTGACAATCTCATCGGGCGCGGCCTCGAACATGAGCGCAAGCATCATGCCCATCTGAGCCGGGTACTGGGATCGCCACAATCGAGTAATCCCCCCGGACGCGACGGTCAAGACACCATCGCGGACTTGCGCAAAATCACAGAGAATTGCGGCGCGAACTTGCACCTCAGACGGTCTCCAAGACCCGCATCTGACTGACCACGACAGCGCCCGAGCCAGTCGTGTGGGGTCGCGGCGCGCTCATTCTCACGGCGCTATGGACGATGTCGCCAGGAGGTGGGGCCGAGGCGACCAGGACTGCCTGCCAGTCGCCGATCCCAGGTTCATCTTCGGCATACTCGCCAATCGTTGCGAGAAGTTCGTCCAACGAGTCGGAACCGCCATTGAACCCGCGGTCATCCTCGGCCCACCAAAGAACGCCGTTGTCGCCGTTGGGATGGATCCTCACTTGATGCATCTTCAAAGCTCCTTGAATGAGTGCTACCGCCGTCTGCCTAGCAGTTGACGAGTTTCGTCCTCGGTCAGGCCGACCTGCACCATCAGCAAGTGCCGCAACGCCTTCGGTGGTACCTCACCGCCTTCATGGTATGCGAACGTCAACGGAGGCCGCGCATCGGCCACCAGACGACGATGTGAGCCCTTCCGCCTTAGCTCCGAGTACCCGAGTCGCTCCAGCATCGAGAGAACGCGCTGCGACTTCAGAGCTGGGAACTCGTCTGCCCGCACCATCCCCCCGCTCGGGCCCGATCAACAGACCGGGAGACCATATCGTGAACGACGGTCTCGCGGCTCGCCTTCCGATCTCTCAGCCCCACATGTCGCAGCGACGCAGACTGCTGTGCGCACACGATGTTTGACGTCCTCCGCGAATGGCCATCCGAGAAGCTCGCATCTGCCAGCTAGACGAATCTGCTTGCCCGTTCTGCCTTGGCCGTCTCGCGCCCACTAGACCTGTGGGCCAGATCACTCTCGCACCCCTTGGCAGCACGCTCCGGAACGAGACATCGACACCTGACCATGACCATCCACACCTTCACCCTGATCGCCGAGGGTCCCGACCTGCAATCAGACGAACTCGTCGATGACGTGTTCGAGGCAGGCTGCGACGATGCTCTGATCAGCCGAGCCAGCGGCATCCAGTTCGCCGACTTTGACCGCGAAGCCGACTCCCTTCACGAAGCTGTTCTGTCCGCCATCGCCGAACTCAAGTCCATTGCTGGCATCACAGGGGTACGCCTCGCCGACACCGATTGGGAGTCCATGGCCGAGACCGTCGATGCCCTGCATCAGGCCCAGAATCTCGACGAACTGACCGAATACTCCGACGTCGACGAACTCAAGGCGGCGCTGTAGCTCGCAGCGGTCCAGCGTGCGACGAACTGCACGCCCGGCATCGGGCCCACGTAGGGTCCTCGGCATGGACGAGTGGCGCCCGCCTCAGGCCGTCGAAGTCGAGGCGCGGCGGCCGTTCGAGCTGTGGATCAGATTCGACGACGGCGTGAGCGGCGTCGTGGATCTGGCCGAGTGGTCAACCCGAGGAGTCTTCGCAGCTTGGTCAGACGCGTCCTTCTTCAAGACTGCGCATGTGCGGCCGTACGGCGCTAGCGCCTGGGGCAAAGACGATGCGCTCGAACTCGATCCCATGGCCATGTACTTGGACCTCACCGGCGAGAGCTTCGAAGACCTGCACGCGAAACCGTGGCCCGACCTGCTGAGCTGAGATCAGCTCATTCCCGTCAGTGGCTGGTAGACCCGGCCTAAGATGAGTTCAACTGCCAAGTTCGTGTTGATGGCGCAGCCTGGGGCGCCGGCGATCCCGCACCCAGAGGTGCTGGAGCGGTGGGCGGCCGAGCTCCGGGCCGAATTCGAGGGACTCGAGGTCGTCATCGCTGCGACCGAAGAGGAGATTCTCGAACAGCTCAGCGACGCCGACGCGGCGTATGGCGTGCTGCCGGCGGGCTGGCACGCACCGAGGCTGCGTTGGTTGCAGGCCCCGATGGCCAATCCCCCGCTCGGCTACTTCACGCCCGAGCTCGCCGCCCACCCAGTCGTCGTCACCAACATGCGCGGCGTCTACAACGACCACATCGCCACCCACGTGATGGCGTTCCTGCTCGCCTTCGCCCGTGGGCTGCCGCACTACGCACACGACCAGCGCAACCGGGAGTACCGGGGCGGGCTTGCCCCGGTCCTGCACCTCGCAGATTCGACCGTGCTGTTCATCGGCGCCGGTGGTGTCGCCCACCAGGCCGCTCGCTACCTGCAGCCGTGGGGACCGAGAGTCGTGGCCGTCGACGCCCGACCCGAGACCACTGCCGGCGGCGCCATCGACGCTGTGTTCGGCGCGGATGAGCTCGAGGCGCAGCTGCCGCTGGCCGACGCGGTCGTGATGACCGTTCCCCACACTGCCGAGTCCGAGGGAATGCTGGGCCGGGCGCAGTTCGCGCTGATGAAGCCCACGGCAGTGTTCATCAACATCGGGCGCGGCATGACCGTCGTGCTCGACGACCTCGTCGACGCACTCGAAGCCGGCGAGCTGGCGGGCGCCGGCCTCGACGTCTTCGACCAGGAGCCGCTGCCGCCCGAGCACCGGATCTGGACGCTGCCCAACGTGCTCATCACGCCGCACGTGGCAATGGTCGGCCCCGACATCGACCAGCGTCGCTTCGAGCTCGTCGCGGGCAACTGCCGTCGCCTTCTCGCTGGCGAACCGCTCCAATACGTCGTCGCCGACAAGATCCTCGGCTTCTGACCTCGGAGGCACTGAGACGAATGGACGTGAGCGAAGAACCCCCCAGGGAGCTTCAGGCGGCTTCGGAGGCCGCTCTCGAGTGGATCAACGCGACGCATGGGTCGTGCTACGAGATCACCGGAGTCATCGACGCCGAAGACACCGTGGCACGAGCGCGAGAAGGGTCCTTCGAGCTGGGCTTGGTGCTGTGCGACGGCGACGTCTGTGCCCGTGAGCAAGTCGTGGTCGAACGATCGGCAGTGGGCTTTCGGGTGTCGGCCGCCCACGTTGACGATCCACTGATTCCGCCGCTGCTCGACCCGCCGATCGGGGTGCGCACCGGGTGGCTCAACGCCCAACTCGACAAGCACAAGTTTGTCGTCTTGGTGTTCTACCGCGGCCTGTGGTGACCTCCCTGCCGTCGCGAGTTGCGCGGCTTCGAAAAGTCGGGGGTCGTCGAGGAGATCCGGGCTGCGGGAGGCGAGATCTTCGCCGTCTCCAGTGAGCCCCAGAGTCTCGCAAGCGAAGCTCAGGACACATGGGAACTGAGTTATCAGGCGGTCGGCGACCCCCACCACGAGATCCTCGGCGACTGCCGCGAGGCTGACCGGTTCGATCTCTACATCGGCGACGGCGCAATATTGGAGCGACACTGGTCGTCACACCCGAACGGCATTTTCCAGGCCGGGATCCTGGCCCTCGCCGCGGACCGACGAGTGCTGTACCGATGGCACTGTCGCCCCACCCATCAGAACCGCGGTGGCGCCTCCGGCCGAGTCACCGCCTCGCATATGTGGTCGCGCATCCAAGACGGACTCGCCAGCGACACCGACGCTCCATGGGACACCGACCCCCCGCTGGACGCCCCGGAGGCCTTCTGGCCGTACTTCGTCGCTCAGCTGTTCGCCCACGGCTGGTTCATCAAGCCGAAGCGATTCCCACTCGGCCGACCAGGCGACAAGCCGTCTGCGCGTGTGTCCGCCATGAAACCACGACTCATCGGATTCGCTGCTGCATGGGCCATCTGCTTCGTGCTCCTGCCAGCTCGCCGAGTCCTCCTCGCTCTGATCGGCTACGCCGCGGCCATCACACCGGCCGTCCGCAGAATGAACCGCGAGTTCCAGCACATTCCCGCCGGCGGCACGCCCGAGCCCGGCGAACGGAGCCTCGGCACCGAGCCGCCGCAGCCCCGGGCCGGCCGTTAACGTCCGATTGAGGGGAGCTCACGATGTTGAAACAGACTGAGGCGAACGATCTGGCAGGCCGGTACCTCGCCGATCTCGACGCTCGAGCACAGCATCGTTCATTCGCCGATCTCGCCACCGACCGGTCGCTCGACGCGGCCTACGCGGTCCAGGACGCCTTCCACCGGCTGCTGGGCGAGCGGGGCCACAAGATCGCCGGATACAAGGTTGCCCTCACTTCTCGGGCGATGCAGGAGTTCGTCGGCGTCGACGAGCCGCTTGCCGGTGCGGTGTTCGACCACGTGGTGCACGCCTCGCCCGCCGTCGTGCGGCTCGACGATCACCGCCACTTGGGTGTGGAGTTCGAGGTCGCCGTGCGAATGGGAGCCGATCTCACCGCTGATGCGGGCCCCCATACCCGCGAGAGCGTTGCGGACGCGGTGAGTGCCTGCCATGCCTCGTTCGAGCTGGTTGAGGACCGCAACGCCGACTACAGCAGTCTAAACGTGTTCGACCTGGTCGCTGAGAACGCCTGGAACGCCGCAGTTGTCCTCGCTGATGCCGTCACCGAATGGCGCTCAGTCGACCTGGTCGACGCAGCGACCCGCCTGACGCTCAACGGCGAGCCGGCGGGCAAAGGCCGTACGGGAGATGCGCTCGGTCATCCGCTCGAGGCCGTGGCGTTTCTGGCCAACAACCTCAACTCCCGCGGCCAGAGCCTGCGCGCTGGCCAGTTCGTGATGACCGGCAGCAGCATCGTCACCCAATTCCCGTCTGCGGGCGACGAGCTGGTGTTCACGATCGAAGGCCTCGGCGAGGTCAGCCTGATCTGTCACTAGTTCAGGAAGCGAGCAGGCGGCGGGCGGCTTCGACGACCACAGCGACCGCTCGTTCCTCGGTGGCAGCGATGCGGGATTCGTCGACGACGGCCTCAGAGGTAATGCGCTGGGCAATCACCCCGGCGACGCACCCGGCCCGCCAACCATTCGCCGCACACATCGTGAACAGCGTCGCCGACTCCATCTCGTAGTTGAGCACCCCGATGCGGCGCCACTCGGCCAGGCTGCCCCGCAGCCACGGCACGACGTCGCCGGCCACGGTGTCGTAGCGCTCCTGGCCGGGATAGAAGGTGTCGCACGACGCCGTGATGCCGACCTGATGGGGGGCGTCGAGGGCGACCGCTGCATCGACCAGGGCCCGGGTGCACTCGAAGGAGGAGGCGGCCGGGTACTCCAAGGGTGCGAAGTGTCGGCTCGCCCCGTCGAGGCGAACCGCTGCCTGGGTGATGACCAGGTGACCGATCAGCAGATCGGGCTGGATCGACCCGGTGGTGCCAACCCGCAGGAACGTCCTCACGCCGAGCTGGCCCAGCTCCTCGACAGCAACCGACGTCGACGGCCCGCCGACACCGGTCGAACACACCACCACCGGCGTGCCGTCGATCGACGCTCGGTAGATCGTGAACTCCCTATTCGAAGCCAGGTGGACCGGCTCGGCCATCGTCTCGGCGATCCGCGCCACCCGGGCCGGGTCTCCCGGCACGATCGCCAGCGAGGCCCCATCCAGATCGGTGGCACTCACGCCGAGGTGCATCACGCTCCCGTCGCTCATCACCCGACCCTATGTCTCAGCCACCGATGCAGGCAGCGATGTCGGGGTTCGGCTGCGAAACTCGTGTCATGCCACTGACCCAGTACCGGATTGACCGCGACGGTGCCGACCGTCTCCTCTTCCTCATGCATGGCTATACCGCCGAGCAGCACCACCTCGCGTCGTACGTGCCGCTGGTGGATCCAGACGAGCGCTTCACTGCGATCGCGCCGCGGGGACCGATCGACATGCCCGACGGCGACGGCGCAGGCTGGTGGTCTATCGACCTCGAGACCTTCGAGATGGATCTCTCACAGTTCGTGCCGTCGCTCGAGATGCTCGAGTCGTTCATCGCTGACGAGGCCGGCAAAGCAGGCGTGCCACTCGAGCGGTGCATCGTGGGCGGGTTCAGCCAGGGCGGATACCTGTCGTTGGCGCTCGTCGGCAGGCCCGGCGCGCCCCGCTACGCCGGCGTGTGGGCAATCTGCTGCGGGCTTCCGAGCGCGCTCGGTCTTGACGTGGACCTGTCGGGCGGCGACGGCCGGCCTGCGCTGTTCCAGTGGGGCACCCGCGACATCTTCATCGGCCAAGATCAGCCCAAACAGGCGATCGCGGCCCTGACCGACGGCGGGTGGGACCTGCGGCACCACGCCTACGACATGGCGCACAGCCAGACCATCGAGATGATGATCGACGCCCGCGACTGGCTCGCCGGCGTCCTCTGACCTTGCCTTCTGCAGAGCGAGCTTGACGAGGCCTCCGTCAATAGCCACGAAGCTTCCGGTCTGGCCTCCAGTGTCGTGATCAGGCGCTCCAGCCGCCGTCGACGTGGATCGTCTGGCCGGTGATGTAGCTGGCCCCGGCGCACAGGAACAGGCACACATCGGCGTACTCCTCGCCGGTGCCGGGCCGTCCCAGGGGCAGCGCGGCTGCGTCCTCGAAGACCGACGGCCACTTGAGCGGGAAATTCGTGGAGTCGGGATGGACATAGCTCGGAGAGATCGCGTTCACCCGAACGTCAGGCGCGAGACCACGAGCGAGCTCCTTGGTCAGCGTGATGACGCCGCCCTTGGCCACGCTGTACGGCGAGCTCGAGCCGCCGCCGCGCCAGCCGGCCATCGAGGCCGTGTTGACGATCGCGCCCTTCGACTCCTTCAGGAACGGCGCTGCAGCATGCGAGGTGCGAAAGGCCGATAGGAGGTTGATCGACAGCGCTTCGGACCACAGCTCTTCGGTCTGGCTGTCGAGATCCTCGGGTCCGATGCGTGTGAGCGTCACCGGGTGACCGGCGATGTTCACCAGGTAGTCCAATCCGCCCATCCGCTCAGCGGCAGCCCGTACCATCTGGCGCGCTGCGTCCCCATCTCGTAGATCGGTGGGCGCAGCGAACACCTCGAGCCCCTCCCGAGCCAGCGACGCGGCTGCATCACCGAGTCGGTCGCCGTCGAGGTCGGCCATGGCCACGGTCGATCCCATCTCGGCGAACTTGCGCACCGTGGCCAGGCCCAGGCCGCTCGCGCCACCGGTGACAATGGTCCGCCGTTGGCTGAGATCGGCAGAAATCATGGGCTTCCTCCCCCAGAACCGGTCGTCAGTGGCGAGCCAACTCTGGCCGCCCGTCCGCCGTGCGCAGTCGTACAGTCAGTCAACCAGCGTCACCCATCAACACAGCGAGGAAGCACATGCCAGCCGTCGTTGACCTCGAAGCCATCGTCGTGTCAGTGCCCGCTGAAGGGAACGCCTTCACCGAGACCGACACCGAGGACATGCTGCTCGTGCTGGTCACCGACGAGGACGGTCGGATGGGCTTCGGGGAATGCGCCTGCGCTCCCGGTGTGCTCAAGGAGCTGATCGAGTTCCCGAGCGAGCACTTCTGGGCCAACGGCATCGCCGAGCACGTCATCGGCAAGGACCCGATCGAGGCACTGGCCATCTATGACGGCATCTACCACTCGAGCTTCTATCACGGCCGCCGAGGGCTGCTCATCAACGCCCTGTCGGCCGTCGACATCGCCCTCTATGACCTGGCCGGCAAGCAGCTCGACAAGCCGGTCTGGCAATTGCTGGGAGGTGCCCGCCAGCCGGGGGCGCGCCCGTATGTGACCTTGTATCCGGGCGACACCAGGGGCGAGCCGACCGGCGTGATCCTCGACAAGATGGAGGGGATCGTCGACCTTGCCCGGCAGTCGGGCTTCACCGCCATGAAGCTGCCCTTCGTCGGGCTCACCGAGCTGCCCGATCACCAGGTGGTCGATCTGGTGGGCCAGCTCCGGGCGATGATCGGCGACGACATCGTGCTGGGCACCGATCCCGGGTATCGCTGGACCCATTGGCAGGAAGCGCTGTGGGTGCTGAACCGCCTCGACGATCACCGGGTGTACTTCGCCGAGGTGCCGCTGCGTCATGACGACATGGAGGGGTATCGCCAGCTCGCGGCCCGTTGCCCGCTGCTCATCGGCGCAGGCGAATTCTCGACCGGCCGGTGGGAAGCCAAGGAGTGGCTCGACCATGCCAAGGTGCCGCTGCTGCATTGCGGCATCAGCCGGGCCGGCGGCTTCACCGAGATCGCCCGCATCTCGGAGATGTGCGAGCTCGCCGGGGCCCTGCTCATGCCCCACAGCTACGCCACGGCCATCTCCGATTACTGCAACATCCACATGCAGATCGCGAGCATGCAGATCCCGATGGTCGAATTCCGCACCATCGAGCCGGTGACCTCGATCCTGCGCCGCGACCTCGTCCACCCGGCAATGCCCGAGATCGTCGACGGCTGGGTCGCGCCGCCGACCGCACCCGGGCTGGGCCTCGAGCTCAACGTGGACCTGGTCAACCAGTTCCGGGTCCAGCCCTGACCGAGACCGATCTCGGCGGGCGGGGCTAGTCGACGCGGACGGTGAACTCGAGCCCGCCTGAGAAGGGCAGGGTCATCGTGCGGAGCTTGTTGGCGGGGTCGTTGAGGAACTCGAAGTAGGGCCGGTAGCCCTCCGCGGACGAGATGGTGTTGTCGGTGACGACGACCGCGCCGAGGCGCAGGGCGGGGGCGACCAGCTCGAGAGCGTCGAGAGCGACATGCCAGATGTCGACGAGGAGGAAATCGACCGGTCCCCCGCAGTCGACGAGCGTCTCGCGCAGATCGCCCTCCCGCAGTTCGATCCAGCTCGCCAGACCTGCCTCGTCGAAGTTGGCCCGGGCAACAGCAGCCTTGGACGGCTCGTACTCGGTCGCGATCACCACCCCGTCGTCATGACCGTTGTCCCGCACGGCAGCGGCCAGGTACAGGGTGGACACACCGTGGGAGGTCCCGGCTTCGACCACACGCCGAGCATCCAGAGCGCGGCAGACCTGGTAGCAGAACATCGCCTTGTCGCGATCGAGCGCCACGAGCTTGTCGGCGAGGTACTGGCGCATGTCGTCGTCGAAGCCGCGCTGGGTTCGGTCCCGGCCGCTCTCCCGCCGCGCCTCGGAGAAGAATGTCGACGTCTCGCCGGCCTGCGCGTCGCTCTGGGCGTGCAACCGATCCAGCAGCTCCTCAAGCCCAGGGTCTTGCAGCGGTGAACTCATACAGCTTCTCTCTCCATTGCTGAGTGTCGTCGGCCGAGTTTCTCGGCTTGCGGTATAGCTCAGAGGCCCAGGACGGCTCGCATTCCGTCGTCGATCGCAACGACCAGGGCCCGGGGCAGCCGGCCCACACGTTCGGACAGCCATGTGCGATCGACCAGCTCCAATCCGAGCGGAACCGCAACGGAGTCGGACGGCAGGCCGGTCACGGCAGCGTCGAGCAGGACATTGCCGGCGAGACCGGCCCGATCGAGGTTTGAGGTCAGCGGCACCACATGGGTCTGCCAGACGTCGACTTCGAGCACGTCATCAGACGACACGACGACACAGGGCCGACGTTTGTCGAGATCGATCCAGTACACCCCACCACGCACTACCACGGTGCAGATCGCTCCATCCGCTCCCCAACCGCCGCGGCGTCGGCTCGAGACAGCCCATCGGTCGCGGCCAGTGCGGCATCCGCCATGAGCTGATCGGCGAAGGACATGGTCGACTGGGCCGCATGGCGCCGGAGCTGATCGGTGACCCACCTCGAAAACGGCACGTGCAGGCTGTCGATGATCGGCACGACGTCATCAGGCACGCTGATGGTCTTGTTTGGCACGTACGTATTATACATACGTATTATCTCAGCCCGGTGCGATACGGGCGACCGCGATGGTGGTGTTGTCGATCAGGCCGGCGAATCGGGCGGTGTCCATCAGCGTGTCGGCAACGGTGTCAGCCGATTCCCGCCGCTCCGGCGGCAGCGCGAAGCCGAGGCTCAGATCGTCAGGATCGTCGCCGAACCAGCCCCGATCATGCGTCAGCAACACCGGGTCGAACAGCCCATCGGTAGCCAGCACGACCAACAGCCCCTGATCGGCGATCCAGCCTTGGACACGGGCCGCGGGGACATCCTCGCTGAGGTTCTCGAGGTGGCCCGCCGGCAGCTCGTAGGTGCTGCCCTCGCTGGCCCGGAACATGCCGATGCCGCGGCTGACGAATCCCATCGGCCCGCCGTGAGGGGTGCTGTGCCAGCCGGTCCCGCCCGCAATAGGCACCAGGAACGCCATCGAGTCCCCCACCCACGACACCAGCAGGCGGCCTTCGGGTGTCCACGCGGCAACCACGAGCGTCGTGAGCGCGATCACCGACGACACGCCCTCGTCGGGGCTGCGCATCTCGGGATGCAAGCCCCATGCGGCTGCGTTCGCCGCGTCGAAGGCTGCGGCCATCTCTGCCTGGCTGGTGATGCGTTCGGGCAGCGCATCGGTCGCCGCCTGGGCGGCCTCGTCCCCGAACGGATGACCGCCCAGCCCATCGGCCACCGCCATCACCCACGAGCCGTCAGCATTGACGACCGTCCGGACGCGGTCCTCCTGCCGATCCCGCGGCCCAATCTCAGCCCGCGTGGCAATGTCGACATCGACTGAGGCGGCTGATATCCGGGACACAGAGCACTCCGTTCGAAGCCTCACCAGCAACGGTACCGAAGCTCATCGGCCAGAGCCCAATTGATTTCCGTGACCTCACGGCCTCGGGCAAGGCACTGGCCTTGGCGGGCGGGCTGATGCCCTGCTATGCAACGGAGAGCGAATCGAGTCTCGCAATGCCGATCCGCGGGGCCGGGCCGCGGGGAACGGGGGGACATGATGCCGGAATCGTTCGTGCTGGACCCGAGCGGGACCAGGGCTGAGTTGGATCAGGCCAGCCATGCACCGGGCGCGATCTACGCCAGCCCAGAGATCTTCCGCCGCGAGGTCGACGAGTACTTCAAGCGCGAGTGGCTGTACGTCGGGCGGGTCGAGGAACTGGCCGACCCGGGCGACTACATGGCGTTGCGCCTGGTCGGCGAGCCCGTGCTGCTCTCACGCGACCGCGACGGGGAGCTGCATGCCAACTACAACATGTGCGTCCACCGGGGTGTCGAGATTGCATACGGGGAGGGCAATCTGCGAGCGTTCAGCTGCCCGTACCACGGCTGGGTCTACGGTCTCGACGGCCAGCTCAAGGGCGCCGCCTACATGGCCGAGTCCGAGGGATTCGACGTCGCCAACTGCGCCCTGACACCGCTGCGGCTCGACGTGTGGCGAGGCAACATCTTCATCAACTTCGACCCCGATGCCCAGCCGCTGGCCGACGCGATCTCCGTGATTGACGAGGAGTTCTCTTTCCTCGGGTGGGAGAAATGCCGCCTCGGCAACAAGCTCGAGATCGACCTGGCGTGCAACTGGAAGTTCGTGCACGAGAACTTGATGGACTTCTACCACGTCGGTGTGCTGCACGCGGGAAGCTTCGGCGCCAACTTCAGGTTCGAGCCCGACCACGTGATGATCAAGCCCGGCGGCGGGCTGTCGATCTTCTACGACGCCGGCCCGCCCACGCCGGGCGCCGAGCCGCTGCTCGGCAAGATGCCATGGCTGGAGGACCGCCCGCACAGCTTTGCCTGCACGGCGTACAAGGCGCCCAATATGACGTTCTTCGGCCGCATCGACTGCATCCGGCCGATGATCGCCTGGCCGATCGATGAGGGCCACACCCGGGTGGTCATCTACCACCTGTTCCCCGAGGAGTTCTTCGAGCGGCCCGACTTCGACGAGACGCTGAAGATCTACTACGACTACCAGATTTTGGTGCTCGAAGAGGATCGGGTGATGATCGAGTCGATGCAGCAGGCGATGAGCTCCCCCGCCTACCGGCCCGGGCGCATGAGCACGCTCGAGAAGGGCGTTCACAACTTCCTCAACGGCTATCTCGACCGCGTCATCGGCGGTACGACCCCATGACCGCCACGATTGCCGGCGCAGCAGACGTGCTGATGCGCGACTACATGGCGTTGAAGCCCGACGAGACCGTCCTGATCACCGCCGACACCGACAGCGACGAGCAGGTGTGGCAGGCGGTGCTGCGGGCGTCGCTGCTCGCCGGTGCCAACGCTTCGGTCATGTTGATCCCGCCGCTGCCGTACCAAGGCCGCCTCGCCGACCCCTACATCACTCCGGCTGTCGCGGCCGCGGCGCTGGCAGCAGATGTGTGGATCGATCTCACGTTCCCCTACCTCGCCGGGTCGGAGCTGCACGACCAGGCCATGGAGGGCAACCACATCCGCTACCTGCTGGGCGCCGACCTCAACGCCGGGGGCCTGCTGCGGCTGTTCGGGCGAGTCGATCTCGATCGCTACTTCGCGGTGCACCATGGGTTCGATGCGCTGGTGAACGACGCCGTCGGCAAGCCCGTGCGCATCACCGACAACGCCGGCACCGACGTGAGCTTCATCGTGGGCCAGCGCGGATTCTCCAAGCCGCGACGGGCCGACAAGCCGGGGACGGTCCTGGTGCCCGGGCAATGCACGATCTTCCCCGAAGTCGAGACGGTGAAGGGGCGCATCGAGGTGGGCGCCATCTTTCACGAGTACTACACCCGGCTGCCAGCACCCATCACGCTCGAGATCGACGGCCGCATCCGAGCCATTTCCGGAGGGGGCAACGAACGGGTCGTCGCCGACCGTGCGCTGCGGCGGGCAGGAAAGGACGGCGACTACGGCTACGTCATTCACTTCACCCACGGCATCCATCCCACAGCCCGGGTCACCGGCGACTCGTTCATCGAGGACACCCGCGCCCAGGGCAACAACGCCATCGGCATGGGCATGCCGTGGTGGGATCCCGGCGGCGGCGAGAACCACCCCGACGCGGTGCTGTTCATGCACACGATCGACATCGACGGCCAGCGTGTTGTCGAGGACGGCGCCATCGTGGGCCCCGAGTCGTTGGCGGCTCTCGCCGCCGATCTGCATCCACTCGCCGGCTGAGTCGCCATGAAACCCGCCCCGTTCTCGTTCGTCGCCCCCGAGTCGCTCGACGAGGTGATCCAAACCCTGGCTGCCCACGGCGATGACGCCCGGATTCTGGCCGGCGGCCAGAGCCTGGTTCCGCTCATGAACCTCCGGCTGGCCCGGCCCGAGGTGCTCGTGTCCATCAACCGCTGCGACGAGCTCGACTACACCCGGCTCTCTGGCGACCGCCTCGTCGTCGGCGCGCTCGTGCGCCAGATCGACGCCGAGACCAGCCCGCTGGTCGGGGCCGAGTGCCCGCTGCTGGCCACCGCTCTGCGGTATGTCGGGCTGCCCGCCACACGCAACCGCGGCACCGTCTGCGGCAGCCTGGCCCATTGCGACCCGCTCGCCGAGCTCCCGGCCGTTGCACTCGCGTTGGACGCCGAGCTGGTGCTCACGAGTTCCGCCGGCGAACGCCGGGTGCCGGCCCACGACTTCTTCGTCGCTGAGATGACCACCTGCATCGAGCCGGGCGAGATCGTCTCGGCGGTTGCATTCAAACGCCAGGACCCGAGCGAGCGAAGCGCCCTTCGGGAGGTCTCGAATGGGGGCAACGTGTTTCCGGTGGGCGGGGTCGCACTGCGGTGGGCCAGCGCGGACGGCACCTGCACCATGGCACGCATCGCGGCGTTCGGCGTGGGGTCGGTGGCCCAGCGTCTGATTGACGCCGAGGAGGCGCTGGTCGGCACCGACCTGAGCCCCGAGGCAATCGCAGCCTCAGTCGCGGCTGCCCGCAATGCAGTCAATCCGACCGGTGACATGCACGCCGACGCCGAGTACCGGCGACACCTCGTCGGCGTGCTGGTTGAGCGCTGCCTGGCGGAAGGGGCGAGCGAATGACCGAAGATTGCGAAGTGACGGTCACCGTCAACGGGCGACGCCACCACTCCCGGGTGGAGCCACGGCGGTTGCTGGTCGACTACCTGCGGCACGACCTCGGCCTGACGGGCACCCATATCGGCTGCGAGCAGGGAGTGTGCGGTGCGTGCACCGTGCTGCTCGACGGCCGCACGGCCCGCAGCTGCCTGCACTTCGCGGTGGCGGTCGACGGATCGGAAATCCGCACCGTGGAAGATCTCGCCGAGGTTGATCAGCTTCATCCGATCCAGGAGATGTTCCACCAAAAGCATGCCCTGCAGTGCGGCTTCTGCACGCCGGGATTCCTCCTCACCACGCTCGAGCTGCTCGAGAGCACGCCCGACCCCGACGAGGCCACCATCCGCGAGACGCTCATGAACAACGTCTGTCGCTGCACCGGCTACGCGAACATCGTGGATGCGGTAGCCGAGGCCGCGGTGGAGCTGCGACGGGGGCACCAGTCATGAGCGGCGACACCCAAGGCGCCGTCGGCCAGAGCGTCCTGCGTCGAGAGGACGACTACCTCCTGCGGGGCCAGGGCCGCTTCGTCGACGATCTGCCCACGCCGCTCAACACGCTGCACCTCGCCTTCGTGCTCAGCCCCTACGCCCACGCCCGGATCACCTCGATCGACGCCAGCGAGGCCCTCGCGCTCGACGGCGTCGTCGACGTGTTCACCGGCGCCGATCTCGCCGCCATGGTGAAGCCGATCGCCGCCCAGATCGAGCTGCCCGGCTACAGCCCCAACACCCGCGACGTGCTGGCAATCGACGAAGTGCGGTTTGCCGGCGAGGCGGTGGCCGTGGTCGTGGCCGAGAGCCAGTACCTCGCCGAGGACGGCATGGAACTGGTCCAGGTGGACTACGAGCCGCTTCCTGCGGTGGTCGATATTCACGAAGCCACCGGTCCCGACGCCACGCAGGTCAACCCGACGGTGCCGGGCAACGTCTATTTCGAGGGTCGATTCGCGACCGAGAACGTGGCTGCCGGTTTCGAAGCAGCGGCCCACGTCATCTCCGAGGACTTCCACTCCAACCGTGTGACCGCGGTGCCGATCGAGCCCCGAGGGTGTCTCGCCGTTCCCGAGCAGCCAGCCAACCTGGTCTTCTACTCCTCGACCCAGATCCACCACTTGCTGCGGACGGCGCTGGCCGAGTTCTGCGACATTGCGGAGTCAACCCTGCGAGTCGTGGTTCCCGACGTCGGCGGCGGGTTCGGCATCAAGGCCGCCCTCTACCCCGAGGAGTTCGTCTGCGCTGCGCTCGCGCTGCGTCTGCGCCGGCCCGTCAAGTGGATCCAGGACCGCTACGGGGCCCTGCTCACCGATGTGCACGCCCGCGACAACCACTATCGAGTCGAGGCCGCTGTAGATGATGACGGCATTGTCAAGGCGCTGAGGGCCGAGATCCGGACCAACGGCGGCGCCTACTCAGCGGTGCCGTTCGGCTGCACGCTGGAGACCACCGGCGGCGCCCGCATGATCGTCGGGCCGTACCGGATCACCGAGTATGAGTACACGGCCACGGCGGTCGCCACGCACACCGCGCCCGTGCTGGCCTACCGCGGCGTGGCCCAGCCAGTCTGCTTCATGGCGATCGAAGGCATCATGGACCGGATCGCCCGCCGGCTTGAGCTCGATCCTGCTGAGGTTCGGCTGAAAAACATGGTGCCCACGGCGGAGCTTCCGTGGAACAACGTCGTCGGCGTTCGCTATGACACGGGCAGCTTCGTCGAATCGCTCGAGCTGGCGATGGAGATGGCGGGATATGACGAGTTCCGCGCTCGCCAGGCGAACGGCCGGCTCGTGGACGGCAAGTACCGGGGCATCGGCATCTGCAGCTTCACCGAGGTGAGCGGGACGGGCGCTCCCGGCTGGCGTGCCCGCGGATTGAGCCGTCTGCCCGGCTTCGACAGCGGGACGGTGAAGGTGGAGCCCACCGGCAAGGTGACGGCCTTCGTGAGCCATGCGCATTCTGGGCAAGGCCATTTCACGACCTTCGCCCAGGTGGTCGCCGACGAACTCGGGGCGCCCCTGTCCGACGTGACGGTTGTCGAGGGCGACACCGCGGCGGGACCCTACGGCACCAACACCTTCGCCAGCCGCAGCGCAGTCACCGGCGGCGGGGCGCTGATACGGGCATCGGAGAAGGCCCGGCTCAAGCTGGCGCGAATCGCCGCATACATGCTCGAGTCCACGCCAGAGGACATCGTGGTGTCCGACGGCCAGATGCACGTCGCCGGCGTGCCGAGCCGAGCGCTCTCATTCGCGGAGGTCGCCGAGACGGCGTACGCGATGAACACCGTCGACCTGCCCGAAGGCGAGAGCTTCGGCATCGAGGAGACCGACTTCTACGACCCGCCGCTGGTCACCATGGCGAACGCCACCCACATCGCACAGGTGGCGGTCGATGCCGCAGACGGGACGGTCGACATCGAGGGCTACGTCGTGGTGCACGACTGCGGCCGAGTCATCAACCCGATGATCGTCGACGGCCAAGTGATGGGCGGCGTGGCCCAGGGCATCGGCGAGGCGCTCATGGAGGAGTTCGTGTACGACTCCGACGGCCAGGTCCGCACGGCGACGCTGATGGACTACCTGCTGCCCAGCTCAGTGGACGTTCCCAACTTCCAGATCGCCCACATCGAGTCGCCGTCGATCGACACCATCGGCGGGTTCAAAGGCGTGGGAGAGGGCGGTCTGATCGGGGCAGTGCCCTCGATCGTCAACGCAGTCGCCGACGCCCTGGCCGACCTTGATGTCAACGTCAACACCAAGCCGCTGCGACCGACACTGCTGTCACGCCTCATCCGAGAAGCCGGCGGCTGACGCCGCCTCGGCTAGAGGCCGAGCGCGACGGCGGCCCGTTCGGTCTGGGCGTCGGTGTCGCCGTGGCTGAGGCAGAACGCCTTGGCGCGCCTGGTGTAGAGCTGCAGGTCGTACTCGGTCGTGTAGCCGATCGCCCCGTGAACGGTGTGGGCGGCATGGATCATGTCGACGATCACCTCGTTCGCGAAGACCTTGGTCCCGGCGACCTCGAGGGGCGCGTCGTGCCCCTGGTCGAGCATCCAGGCGGCTTCTGCGACGAGGAGCCGGCAGGCGTCGGTGTTGATGCGCATGTCGGCCAGCCGGTGCGATACCGCCTGGTAGCTGCCGATCACCCGGCCGAACTGCTGACGGCTCGATGCGTGCTCCGACGCGAGCCGGATCATCCCTTCGCAGCAGCCGACCGCCTCAGCGGTGGCGAGGATGGTTGCCGCGTCCAACGCGACGTCGATGGCCCGCTCCGCGGCGGCGCCGCGAGCCAGGATGCTGTCAGCGGGCACACCCACGTTGTCGAACTCGACGTGGAACAGCGGATCCCCGCCCGTGGCGCCATGGCGAGTCCACCTGACGCCTGCGGCATCTCGGTCGACGGCGACGACCGCTGATTCGCCGTCTGTTGTCGTCAGCGACACGAGCAGCACCTGCGCTGCTGACGCGTACGGGACCATCGCCTTCGCGCCCGAGATCGTGGCACCGGCGTCCGTCTCGCGCAGGACGCTCGACGAAGCGGATCGTTCGTCGCGCCCAGCCGCGTCGAGGAGCGCGGGCGTGATCACTGCGCCGCTGGTCGCGAGCGTGCTCAACAGGTCGCGAGTCACCGCGGTCGGCTCGACGGCGGTGAGGAAGGTTGCCGCGAAACCAGCCGTGGCGATGAGGGGCGTCGATGCGGCAGCCCGTCCGAGCTCCTCGGCCAGCACGCAGAGATCGGCGAGTCCGGCACCGCCTCCCCCGATGTCGGTGGGGAGCGCAAGCCCGGTCCAGCCGAGCTCGGCCATCTGAGCCCAGATCTCGGCGTTGACGCCGTCGGCACTTGCCTCGACCTCCCGCACCGTGTCGGCATCGAGCGAGTCGGCCAGAAAGCGTCGGACGCCGTCCCGGATCATCTCTTGGGTGTCGTTGAGCATGAGGTCCATGGCGGTCGCTCCTATCGGGGGAGGCCGAGGCCGCGCTGGCTGATGATGTTCCGCTGGATCTCGTTCGTGCCCATGGCGATCGGCTGCGGGATGCTGTGGACCCAGTGATCGTTCATGAGCCCGTCCAGCGGGGCGAGGCGGTCACCGGTCTTGAGCTGTCCCCTGGCGCCCACGATGTCGAGACCGATGTTGCCGATCAGGATGTTGAGCTCGGACGAGAAGACCTTGCTCACGGCGGGGTCGACGTCGTTGGCGTCGCCCGCCGCCATGGCCGACACGACGCGGTAGCACAACAGCCGTGCCGCTCGGTATCGGGCCTGCAGCCGTACCAATCCGGAACGCACCGACGGGCGCATTGCCAGCGGCCGGCCGCTCTCGTCCTTCGTGGTTGTCGCGTACTCGATCAGGGCGTCGAGCAGCACCTTCACTCGGGCGTGGAGCGCAGCGCCGACCCGCTCATGGGCCAGCGTCGACATCGCGACTCGCCAGCCGTCGCCACGCGGACCCAACAAGCAGTCATAGGGCACCTCGACGTCGTCGAAGAAGACCTCGTTGAACTCCTGGGGGCCGCCCATCGAGTCGATCGGCCGGACCGTGATCCCCGGAGTGTTCATGTCGACCAGGAGCATCGACAAGCCCTGATGCTTCCGCTCACCCGGATCAGTTCGGCACAGCAACAGGCACCAGTCCGCAGCAGTCGCGTAGCTGGTCCAGATCTTCTGGCCGTTCACCAGGAAGCACCCGTCGGCATCGGTCGCCCTCGTGGACAGCGCAGCCAGATCGGAGCCGGCCTCGGGCTCGGAGAACCCCTGACACCACATGACCTCACCCGCAGCCATCGGCTTCAGGAACCGCTCCTGCTGGTCGGCGGTCCCGAAGTCCATGAGCATCGGGCCGATGTAGTTGAGGCTCATGTACTGCGGGCCGCGGGGCTCACCGGCCGCCCACATCTCCTCGCGCACCACCATCTGGCTCCACACGTCGGCGTCGACGCCACCGTGGGAGACCGGCCACGACATCGTCAGCCAATCCCGCTCCGCCAGCTTCATGCAGAACTCGCGGGTGAACGGATAGATGCGGTCGTCGTCGTGAAACAGACCCTTCCACCAGTCAGGCAGCTCTGCGTCCATGAACGCGCGCAGCTCTTCCCGAAACTGCTCCGCCTCGGCCGGGAACTCGAACTCCATCCGCTGCCTCCTCCGTGCAGTCTCGCTGCGGCTAGAAGGTGTCGTAGTACTCGCGTTGTTCCCAGTCGGTCACGGCCGCACCGAATCGTGACCACTCGGACCGCTTGAGGGTGACGAGGTAGTCGACGATCTCGTCGCCGAGCGCGTTGCGGTAGAAGCTGCTGCTGTCGAACGCGTCGATGGCTTCGCCGAGGGAGCGCGGCAGCAGCGGCCCGGCGTCGGCCTCGTACGGCGTCTCGCTGGGGGGCGGTGCCTTGAGCTTCGCGTCGATGCCGTCGAGCCCTGAGAGGATCTGGGAGGCGAGGTACAGGTAGGGGTTCGCGGCGGGATCGCCAGCACGGTTCTCGATCCTGGTCGCGGGGCCCGGGGGCTCGTCGATGACTCGCAGCATGGCGCCGCGATGCTGGCGGCTCCACACGATCCGATCGGGGGCGATGCTGTGGGGCCGGTAGCGCTTGTGGCCGGTGACGGTCGGCGTGGTGAGCAGGCAGGACTCCGCAGCGTGGTCGATGAGCCCGGCGAGGTAGTGCCGCGCCGTCGCCGAGAGCGTCTCACCGGGGACCGTCGGCGCGAACCGGTTGCGGCCGTCGTCGATGCCGATGAGCGACTGATGGAGGTGCCAGCCGCTCGGGAACGCATCGCCGAGTGCTGGCCTGGCCATGAACGTCGCATGCAAGCCATGCCGTCTCGCGATCTGCTTGACGGCGGCACGGATCAGGACCGCTTGATCTGCCAGTTCGATGCCGTCGGCGGGAAGGAAGGTGAGCTCGACCTGGCTGGGACCGTGCTCGACCTCGATGGTTCTCGGCGGCAGTCCCAGCGCCGAGAGGTTGCGTTGGATCGGCTCGAGCAGCGGTTCGATCTGATCGGAGAAGTTCTCAGACAGCAGGTCCCAGCCCCGATGGATGAGCTGGTGGTCCCCGGAGGACTCGTCGACGCGGTAGAGGTGGAACTCCATCTCGAGTCCGGCCCGCAGCCGCAGCCCTCGATCCGTCAGCCGCTGGTGCGCTTGGGCACAGATGCGACGCGTCAACAGCTCGATCGGAGCGCCCTCGACGCTGTACAGGTCGCTGAGCAGCCACCCGGTCCCGTCCAGCCACGGCAGCACGCGGAACGTGGTGGGGTCCGGGACCATGACCATGTCGCGCGCCCCCATCACCGAGGCAAGCGTCGGGCCGCCATCAGGCTCCCAGATCTTGAACGCGTAGTGCTGGCCGGTGTCCTTGGTGAGCAACGAACCCGGGAACGAGACGCCGTTACGCAGCGCATCGGGGATCTGCGCCGCATCGAGCACCTTGCCGTGCAACCGCCCGTGCTGATCGGCGAACGAGACCCGAACGCTTCGCAGCCCCTTGTCGCGGACTTGGTCCTCGACTGCCGCTACGGCGTCGGCCCAGTCCCCATCCCAGCGGTCTTCGGGCTTCGAGGTGTCGGGCATCGGTCAGTCCGCCAGCGCGGGGGCCCAGCCTGAGGCCTCGCGTCGCTTGGTTTCGAGATCGCGCCACGCGGCGTCGAAGTCGTCGCCGGTAGTAACGCCGTCGATGGCGCCGGGGCCACGGAGCGCCCCAGGGTCGGCCGCACCGATGAGCGTGTCCGCGTCAGGCCGGCGGAGAGCGGCCAAGAACATGCGGCGATGGGTGCGGATGCCGGCGTCGGTCGGGCTGAGGTGCTCGGTCGTGCGGTCGAAGATCGGCCCGGGCGACTCGACCGCCCACTGGTCGTGGACATTGATGTCGGCGCCCATGCCGGTGTAGGTCCGCTCGCGCTGCTCGACCGGATCGAACCCCCAGTTGTTCGACTGGTCGGCGATCGGGCGGTAGTCCGGCAGGGTGACCTGGCTGATGCGCTGGGCTCGCATGACCTCGGCGTCGACGGGTTCGCCGTAGCTGACGAACATCGAGTACCAGTAGCAGTGGTGATCGTCGATGGGCACGTGCCACTGGAAGATGCTCATCTCCCGGCTCATCGCGATCGTGATCGCGTTGGGGAAGATGCAGTTCGAGATGCGGACGTGGGTGAACTCGTCCCGGTACCGGCGCAACGTCCGGAACCGGAATCCGAACGGGGTGGGCTCGATCGTGATGTCCGGTGCGGAGGCCTCCCGCATCAACTCGGCGACGGTCACGTCGGTGTCGGCGATGGTGTCGCGGAACTGCAGCCCATAGGTGCCGTCCTCCGCGCCGAGGAAGCGATGCAAGAACGCCGCGTGCGCCGGGTCGATGCCGACCTCGTGCGCCTGCAGCCAGTTGCACCCCCACATGCCCTTGAACGCGAACACCTGCGAGCCCGGCGCCACGAAGCAGTCGAGGCCGGGAAGCTCGGGCGGATCACCCTCGCCCAGGAACGCCCACACGATGCCGTTGCGCTCGGTGACCGGGTAGTGGACCTGGCACACCCTCGTGTGGAACGTCGATGTCGGCGGCTCTGCGGGAGTCTCGAGGCACGCACCGGTCACATCGAAGAGCCACCCATGGAATGGGCAGCGCAGTCCGCCGTCCTCCACCCGGCCATAGGACAGATCGACGCCTCGGTGGGGGCACCGTCGCCCGATCATGCCCAGCCGGCCTCGGTCGTCGCGAAACAGCACGAGATCCTCGCCCAGCAAGCGAACCGGGACGACCGGCCGTTCGCTGTCGAGTTCCTCCGTGAGCGCCGCCGGCTGCCAGTACCGGCGAAGCACGTCACCGCCCGGCGTCCCCGGCCCGCTCTCGGTCAAGAGTCGGTTCTCATCGGCACTGACCATGCGAGCCTCCCCCCGGTCGTGCAATGCGAGGACTCACCGTCGTCTAGTAGGCGATGCTAGAGGTGAGTCCAGACCCGAGTAGTAGTTTCGGCGACGAACCAGACCGACCAGCCATGGCAGGCAGGGAGGGGGACGCGATGCCGAAGCACCTGACCGACGCCCAGGTCGACCACTACCGCGACCGGGGCTATATCGCGCCGCTCGATCTTCTGACCGCGAGCGAGGCGGCCGAGGCGCGGGCGAAGCTCGAGGCCTACGAGGCCGAAAGCGGCGGCCCGCTCGGCGGCGCTCAGCGCGCCGGCGGCCATCTGCTGTGGCCGTGGATCGACGAGCTCATGCGCCACGAGAACCTGCTCGACGCGGTCGAGGACCTGATCGGCCCAAACATCCTGTGCTGGAACTCGATCTTCTGGATCAAGGAGGCGAATTCGCCTAGCTACGTCGGCTGGCACCAGGACCTCGAGTACTGGGGACTCGACAACGGCGAGCTCGTCAGCGCGTGGATCGCACTCTCACCTGCCTCCGAGGCAGCCGGTGCGATGTCGGTGCTCCCCGGAAGCCACCGGGAACTCCTCGCCCACGACGAGACCTACCACGCGGACAACATGCTGACGCGGGGCCAGGAGCTCAAGATCGACGTCTCCGAGCGAGAGGTCGCCTCGATGGCACTCGAGCCCGGGCAGATGTCCATGCACAACGTGCGGCTCGCACATGGATCGGGGCCGAACACCACCGACGACCGACGCATCGGCATCTCGCTGCAGTACATGCCGACCCGGACCAAGCAGCTCCTCGTCGACTGGGACTTCGCCACCCTCGTCCGCGGGACCGACAGCTACGGAAATTTCGAGCTGACCCCGCGGCCACGCAAAGACTTCGACCCGGTCGCCGTCGAGTTCCACCAGCGAGCCGGCGTGGCACTCCGCGAACTCCTCTACCAGGGTGCCGAGCGTCCGCCCGAACGAGCCCCGACGCTGTAGCTGCGCACTGATAGGCGTCAACCCACCAGGCTGTCGATCTCGGGCTTCGTCTCGACGAGGATGCGAAGGTGGTCCTCCAAGGTCATGTCGGGGTTCTCGAACCGGTTGACCCCGACGGAGAAGTCGGCGCACCCGCAGCGAAGGGCCGTCTCGGTCTCGGCCTGCCATCCCGGGCCGAAGTAGACCCTCGCGAAGACAGGCAGGGAATCGGGGTCTCGGCCCTGGCTCTCGCAGATCTCCCGCATGCGCCGCACCCCTTCGGCAAGGGTGCCCCGATCAATGCCCGGAAGAGCGAGCGGCATCCAGCCATCCGCGACGCGCGCAACTCGTCGCATCGCTGCATCAGCTATGCGGGTCCCCAGCATCACGGGGATCGGCCGCTCGGGTAGCGGGTTGATCCCGACCCGGTCCAACTGATGGAAGCGCCCGTCAAAGGTGACGATCCGCTCGGTCCACAGCTTGCGCATGACCTCGATCTGCTCTTCGAGCACCGCCGTGCGATGATCGAAGTCGGCGCCGAGTGCCATGTACTCCGCAGCGTTCCAGCCGGCCCCCACCGCAAGCCGAAGGCGCCCCTCGCTGAGCAGGTCCATCGTCGCTACCTGCTTGGCAACGACGGGCGCCTGGCGTTGCGGCAAGACAACCACGCTCGTCACGAACTCCATGGTCGAGGTGACCGCGGCCAAGTGACTGAACAGAACGAGGATCTCGTGGAAGGTGTGCTCGCTGGTGTACGGGGGCTCGGGGAACCCGCCAAAGGGCCCCGCACCGAGCCGCTCCGGCGATGCGCCGAGCACGTGGTCGTAGGCCATCAGGTGCTCGTAGCCCGCCTCCTCGAGTTCGCGGGCGTACCGTCTGATCCTCGTCGGATCCGTGCCTGCGTCGGCTTGGGAAAGAATCGCACCGACTCTCATGGCGACCTGACTCCGGCTCGGTGTCGACGCTGACGCTCTGGCCGAGCGCTGATGGTGTGTGTCGGAGGGGGGACTTGAACCCCCACACCCTTTCGGGCACTAGATCCTTAATCTAGCGCGTCTGCCAATTCCGCCACTCCGACTGAAGCCCCCGAAACAGCCGTCTGGGCAGCCATTTCGGGGCGCATCAGCATAGCGCTGCCGTCCCGATCGTCCGGTGGGAGTCAGGCCTCGTCGATGGCGGTCGCGAGCGCGTCCAGGCGGCCCGGGTCGAGCTCGCCGCGCCACGACCACACGACGATGTCGACACCGGCGTCGAAGAACTCCTGCGCCACGGCCACCGCCTCGCCCGCATCTCCTGCTTCGAGGCTCAGGTGGATGGACCGGTCGATCTCGGCCTCGTCGCGGCCGACCCGCTCGCAGTGCGCCCGCAGCACATCATCGAGCTCCTGCCACGCAGCGACATCGTCCGGGAAGAGCATGTCCCACTGATCGGCGTACTTCGCCACGGTGCGCAGCGTCCGAACCCGACCCGACCCGCCGATGACGATCGGGATGCGGTCCTGGACCGGCTTCGGCTCGCACATCGCATCGGTCAGCTCGTAGAAGCGGCCCTTGTGCGTCGTCGTCTTGTTGGTCAGCAGGCTGACGATCACCTCCATGCCCTCCTCGAGACGGTCCGAGCGGTCCCGCAACGGGCCGAGGTCGATGCCGTAGGCATCGCTCTCCATGAAGTTCCAGCCCGCGCCCATCCCCAGCTCGAAGCGGCCATTGGAGATGTGGTCCAGCGTGGCCGCCATATTGGCGGTCACCGCCGGGTGACGGTGGTGCATGCCGTTGACCATGGCGCCGATGCGGACCCGCTCGGTCGCCTGCGCGAGCGCTGCCAGCATCGTCCAGCCCTCGAGGTTGGGACCGTCATACGGCGGCGCCAGCGGGTAGAAGTGGTCCCAGTTCCACACCGACTCGATGACCTCCATCTCGTCGGCCAGCTGCCACAGGGAGAGGAATTCCGGCCAGGTGGCGTGGTGCGGCGGGGTCTTGATCGCGTGGCGTCCCATCGGGGCTCCTTCGTCGCAGGCGCCTCGAACGCTACGCGTCGTGTCTCGCCGGAGCGACGACGGCCAGCGGGAGTCGGTTCTGTGGTGGACTCGGGGCCTCGGCCGGCATAGCAAGGAGTTCGCCGCAGTGATCGAACCAGCGGACCTGATCATCCGCAATGCCCGCCTGATCGACGGAACCGGCGGCCCGTCGGCCCGCGGTGACATCGCAGTCACCGATGACCGGATCGTCGGCCTCGGCGATCTCAGCCTCGCCGAAGGGGCGGTCGAGATCGATGCCGGCGGCAAGGCGGTGGCGCCCGGGTTCATCGACGTGCACACCCACGACGACCGCGCGCTGCTGATCGACCCGCTGATGGCACCCAAGGTCAGCCAAGGCGTGACCACGGTGGTCACTGGCAATTGCGGGGTCAGCCTGGCACCTCTGCGCACCAGCGGACGGCCGCCAGCGCCGCTGGATCTCGTGTGTCCCGACGGCGAGGACTTCTTCGGCGACTTCGGCGACTATCTCGCTGCGCTGGATGCCGAGCCTGCGGCCGTCAACGCAACGTGCCTCGTCGGCCATGCCTCCTTGCGAGTCGAGGCAATGGATTCGCTGGACCGTCCAGCAACCCCAGCCGAGATCGCAGCCATGCGCCGGCGCTTGGAGCAGGCGATGGAGGCCGGCGCAATCGGGCTGTCGACGGGACTGTTCTATGCCCCGGCGGCTGCCGCTCCGACCGCGGAGATCATCGAGCTAGCGAAGGCCGTCCAACTCGCCGGCGGCATCCACACGACTCACATGCGCGATGAAGGCGACTACGTCAGCGAGTCATTGGTGGAGACGTTCACTATCGGCCGCGAGGCCGGCATTCCGGTGGTGATCTCGCATCACAAGTGCGCCGGGCAGGCCAACTTCGGCCGCTCGACAGACACGCTGGCGCAGATCGAGCGGGCCCGGCAGCACCAGCCGGTGAGCCTCGACGCCTACCCCTACGTCGCCAGCTCCACCACGTTGGCCTCAGCCAGGCATCTCGGCGCCAGCAGAGTGCTGGTGACGTGGTCTGAGGCGTGGCCAGAAGCGGCCGGCAAGGATCTCGCGGATATCGCAGCCGAGATGGGTCTCGACCTCGAAGCAACCGTCGAGGCGTTGATGCCGGCCGGCGGGATCTTCTTCATGATGGACGAGGCGGACGTGCGCCGCATCCTGGCCTACCCCGGCACGATGATCGGCTCAGACGGCCTGCCGCACGACGAGTTCCCGCATCCGCGCCTGTGGGGAACGTTCCCGAGAGTGCTCGGGCACTATGCGCGCGAGGTGGGGCTCTTCTCGCTGGAAGAAGCAGTGCACAAGATGACGGGCCTTCCGGCCCGGAACTTCGGCTTGGCCGACAGGGGCGTGCTCGAGGTCGGTGCGATGGCCGACCTGGTGCTGTTCGACCCCGAAACGGTGATCGACACCGCCACGTTCGAGCGACCGGCCCAGCCGGCGAGCGGCATCGAACTCGTGATGGTCAACGGCAGGACGGTTTGGCGTGACGGCGCCAGCACCGGCGAGCGGCCGGGCCGGGCCCTCAGACGAACCTGAGAAACCTGCGATCAGGCGAGCAGCACGCCCGGGCCGTCAGGCGAGCAGGAGGCCCAGGATCAGCGTGGTGAAGCCGAACGAGACGGCCACTACCACCGTGATGCGGCTGAGGTTCTTCTCGGCGACGGTCGAGCCCGCTGCAGTGGATCCCACCGTGCCGCCGAACATGTCGGACACGCCGCCGCCGCGGCCGCTGTGCAGCAGCACGAGACCGATCAGCCCGAAGGCCGACAGCAGGTGTATCGCTCCGACGATCCACACCATCACGAGGCTTGAGGCTACCGGCACCCGGCTCAGCCCCCGAGTGCGCTCCCGGCGCAGGCGAGCGGTTATGCAACGATCGGATGGGTGATCGGCGTACTGCCCTTCGCCCCCGGCACCCAGCCCTCGATGATGGCGCTGAAGCCTCCCGCTCCCCCGCCGGCACGCACGACCATGGGTGACCAGGGCGGCAGCTTGCGCAGGCTCCCGCTGGCGTCGCCCTCGGCCGAGCTGAACACGAGCCCGCCGTCGACGGAACCGCTCTCGTTGCCAGCAGCTTCGGTGCCCCGGAGCTGCTGAACGAAACCCTCGGGCAAGCCCTCGGAGATGCCGCCGGCACCGCTCACCGCGAACTCGAGGTCCATCTGCAACAGCGGCTCGAGTTCTTCGTAGAAGCGCGCTCGCGTCCATCCCGAGTCCGCAAACGTCGACATGTGCTCAGGCGTCATCACCAGCATCGCCTCAGTGGGCAGCTTGCGGTTGCCCACGCACATCAGCTGCTGGGCGATTGTGCGGATCAGCGAGTCCGGCGTCCGGGACACCTGGTCGATGCAGCCGATCGGGCCGTGCCCTGCGAACAGCGTCACGGTGTCCTGACCCGGCTCGAAGCCCCGGCTGACCGACAGCGGCGCCCATCCGTCGGGCAGGCCTTCCTCGTCTTCGGCGAAGCACCAGCCCACCTTCGAGGGCGATCCGAGCGCCGAGCGGTCGATGCCGCCGATGCCCGGCTTGCCGCCACCGACATTGCGGATCACCAGTTGCAGCGCCCGGCCGATGGTGGAGTTGGCCCGGTTGCCTTGGCCCAGCGCGTTCTTGTCGGTGTTCATGCCGATGCGGCGCCGGATCGGGCCGTTCACGATCACGATCGGGCCCGAGAACCACAGCGTGCACAGCAGCCCGTGCATGTTGAAGGTGTCGGTGCAGGCTGCTTCGACTGCGGCCAGCACCACCGGCAGGTACTCGGGCTTGCAGCCGGCCATCACCGCGTTGACCGCCACCTTCTCCACCGTGCATTCGGCCAGCGTCGGCGGCACCACGGCAACGATCTCGTCAGGTGCCCGGCTGGTTCCCGCCAGCATGGCGGCCACCCGTGCCTCGGTCGGGGGCACCACCGGCAGCCCGTCGGACCAGCCGCGGTCGTATGCCGCCTCGACCGGGTCTTCCGCCGACGCCAGCTCCACCTTGCGGCTTGCGAACGCTGTGGCGCCGAAACGCAGTGCCAGCTCGTCGGCCAGCAATGGGTCCACTGACATCGAGCCGCAGCCCGGTCGCATGTCCGGCAGCTCGGAGCCCAGATCGTCGGCGCCGCTCAGCGCCTCCCAGCTCGTGCGATCCCACCCCACGGTGCGCGCCATCTCACGACCGTCCATCACGGCCATGAGCGTCGGCACGGTCTCGATCTCGTGGTGCCACGACACCGCCAGGTCGTGGTCGTGCACGACATTCGCGTGTGGTCCATTGAGCACAGCCATGAACTCGGGGTCGTCCTGCGTGAACACCGTCAGGCGAGTGCCGCCGCGCACGGCGTGGTCGGCGAGTTCGGCGAGTACCGGCTCGACATCGCGGCACGTCGGGCAATCGCGTTTCACGAACGCCACGAGGCCATCGACGAGGTCCGGCAGCTCAGCGGCGGTGGAGCGTTCTTCAGCAGGCACGCTGAGACTCTAGATCTGGGGCGCTAGCTGCGGCCTCCCGGTCGGCGCCGACGCACCAGCGATCCGCTACAGGGGGTGTGCCGTGAACTGCTCGCTCGCCGTGGCGTAGGCCTGCAGGGCCACAGCCGGCCGGCGGCGCGGATCGAGCAGGTTGCCGCCCATGGCATCGAGGTCGGCCGATGCCGGCATGACGATTTCCACACGCTCACACTCCGTCAGGCTCAGTCGTTCGCATTCGGTGGCCATCCGGCTGGCAATCCGCAATGCGCTCCAGCCGAGTGTTGTCGCGCCGAAGTCCATCGCCGCGACAATCGGCATGGCCCACGGCCGTGCCGCAGACGGCAACTCGGCAATTCCCATCGGGGAGCTCACCACGACCAGGTCGTAGGATTCTTCCCGCAGCACATCGAGGTTGTCGGACGAGTGCACGCCGGCATCGATGTACGCGGTGCCGTCGATCTCGACCGGCTCGAACACCGCGGGCACGGCACATGACGCCGCAACAGCCTCCGCGGGCGTCGCCGGACCGTCGGCATCGAAGACCACCCGCCGGCCGGTATCAAGATCCACCACCGGCACACGCAGTCGTGGCCCTGACGGCCAATCCCCCTCGAAGAGCCCGCGCACCATGTCGGCCACGTGCGAGGTCGGCACTCTGCCACGGGGCAGCAGCGATGCCAGCGCAGTGCCTGGCGCCACCTGGCCCGGCATCGCCGCAGCGAGCATCCAGACATGGGGTGCCATCGGCGCCCCGAAGCTGGCAGTGGCCTGGCGCTTCGGGCCGCGCCGGGCCCGTGCCGCGCCGAGCAGCCGCTCGCCGTAGGGGCTCAGCGGTTGACGTGTCTCGCGGCGGAACAGATCGCTGGGACTGAGCCCGGCAGCCACCAGGGCTCCCGAGATCGACCCGGCCGATGTGCCGACGATCAGGTCGACCTCCCGGGCGTCGATCCCCCAGGCGTCCTCGAGCGCCTTGAGCACGCCAGCATGGAACGCCCCGCCGACGATGCCGCCGGAGCCCATCACCAGCGCCACGCTGCGAATCGACCCGGCGGGTCCGGGCGTCGCTGTCTCGCTCATGCGACCTCGAGCGGTCCGGCTCTGAACGACTCCGGCTAGGCCGCGACGTCGCTGTGCTCGAGCATCCAGCCGACCATCGACGGGATCGAGCGCTTGCGGGCGCCGTTGCCCACGATCAGCCCGACGTGGCCGGCGGGCAGCCGCATCTCGGTGGCGTCGTCGGAGCCGATCATCTCGCCGAGGCCGAAGGTGGATTCGGGAGGCACGATGTGGTCGCGCTCGGCGATCACATTCAGGAACGGCGCCTTGATGTCGCCGAGGTCCAGCTTGCGGCCGCCCAGCATCAGATCGCCGGTGAC
Organism: Microthrixaceae bacterium; assembly: GCA_011523825.1. Taxonomy (GTDB): domain Bacteria; phylum Actinomycetota; class Acidimicrobiia; order Acidimicrobiales; family Poriferisodalaceae; genus Poriferisodalis. Next base: position 627,198 of record WTFX01000009.1, on the reverse strand, counting down.
GAAGCCGTTGCCCTCGATGAACATCTCGACGGTCTGGATCATCGTGGCCCCTGGGAACGGGATGTGGCTGCGGGTCCACGACGTCATCGCCTGGTACGAGCTCAGGAACTTGTCATCGTCGAGGTGCTCCCAGAAGTCCATGACCGTGCTGAGGTCCGAGGTTGGCGTGAGCAGCGTGAACGAGGCCCGAACGGCCTCGGCGGGCACGTTGCCCGTGTGGTCCATCAGGTGTTCGGGATCGATGCCGCCCTTGCCGACGCCGGTCATGACCGTGGGCATCTTGGTGAAGTCCACCGGAGTGGCCATCACCACCAGGTTGCGGATCGGATCCTCGGGGTGGCCGGCCGCATACAGCAGCGACAGCAGGCCGCCGTAGCAGTAGCCGAACACGGTGACACCGACCTCGCCGCCCATCTGGTTGACCTTGGCCACTGCCTGGGGCAGCAGCTCGTCGCAGTAGGTCTCGAGGGTGTTGTTGGCGTCCTCCTCGTCGGGCACGCCCCAGTCGAGCAGGAAGACGTCGAAGCCCTCGGCCACGAGCCGCTCGATGAAGCTGTTGCCCGGCTGCAGGTCCAAGATGAACGAGCGGCTGACCAAGCTCATCACCAGCAGGAGCGGCGGACGGACGGTCGGGTTCTCGCTGCGGTAGCGGTAGAGCACGGCCTTGCCGTTGCTCCACACCGCATCGCGGGGAGTCTGGCCCACAGGGGCACGATCGATGCCCATGACGTGGCGGGTCAGGTTCCACCAGCGCCGCATGCCGGTCTCCCACAACTCCGCGAAGGGGCCGAAGAGGTTGGGCACCTCTGCTGCGCGCTCGGGCGACTTGCCATTGGCGTCAGCGGCGTTGTTGAGCTTGATCAGTGTGCTTGCAGACATTGCTGTTCCTTGGGCTCCATCAGATTGATCAGGAGGCTTCGACGGCAACGGCGGTCTTGCGCGCAGCCGGCTTCTTCGCGGTGGTCTTCTTGGCGGCCGGCTTGGACTGGCCGTTCGTAGCCGGCGCGGCATCGGTGCCCTCGGCGGCGACCACTTCGAACACGAGGTTCTTGAGGCCCTTCAGCTCGCGGTCGACCGCTGCGACCTGCTGGCGAAGCTTGCGAACATCGGTGGCGGCAGGCAGGTTCCAGAAGTGCAGCCAACGCCGGCTGGCGCGCTCGAACTCCGCAGTGAATGCGCTGGTGACCTTGGCGCTCGCAGCCATGAAGTCGCGGAAGCCGTCCGAGGCGGTGAACTGCTGGAGACCAGGCGCTACGGCCTTCTCCCACTCGTCGTAGATCTCACGCCATTGCTTGGCCATGTTTGGTTCCTCCGGAATACAGGGGGTGTCCGGTCTGATGTCACGAATCCCGGCGGCGTGCCAGACACCTGCCGGAGCGAATTGATGAACTGATGGGACAGTCTCCGCCGTCCATCAATTGCATGACGCTATGCAATCATATCTAGACAAGAGCGAGGTCACAAGCAGATTCCTCTTCTAGAAACTGTGTGACACGCTGCAATGATCTGTTCGCAGGGAAGCGGCAGATCGGCTAAAGTATGAAGACAGCCGATGAACTTGATCGATACGGACCAGCGGGGCGCGGGAGGCCCAGCGCAGTCAGGGGGCAGCGGCGCTCGCCGCACGCTCGGGCTGCCACGAGCTGGTGACGCGCAGCAATCCTGGGCGCCGACCCCAGCCGACTGGGGCGACGAGTGGGATCTCGATCACAAGGTCGCCGCCTTGTGGCGCGCCGCTCGGCTGGGGCCGACCGTCGAACGGCTGCGCCGGCACGTGCTCGGCGGCGGTACGCAGTCGATCGAGCCCGGCCAGTTCCGGGCGCTCGACGCAGTGGCAGGTCACGGCCCCGTCTCCATCCGGACGCTCGCCGACGTCATGGACGTCGAACCCAGCACGGTCACACGCGCCGTCGTCCGGCTCGAGACCGACGGGCTGGTCTTCAAGCGACGGGCCGACCGCGACCATCGGGAGGTATTGGTCGAGCTGACGGATCTCGGCGCGGCCCGCCACCAGTACTTCGTCGACCGCGCCTACGGCATCTACGAGGAGATCTTCACCGTCTTCGACACCGGCGAGCGCGAAGTTCTTGCAGACTTGCTCGAACGCATGCTGGTGTCGACCGACGCCGCGCTCGCCCGGCTCGATGCCCGGGCGCTGTAGCACGAGATCAACCGATCCGAGAGAGACCCGACCGCCGATGACCGCCGTCCCCGCCGACGTTCCCACGAGCCGCCGACCGGCCTCAAGTGAGCCTAGGTCGCCGCTGCGCGCCGGCTGCCGGGCCGCAGGCTCGGTGGCCGAGTGGATCCGTGGGCACAACGAGGACGATCTGCCTGCGGTCCGCCAGACACCGGTCGCGGCGTGGAAGTGGATGATCGACGAATGGTCGATCCAGCTGGAGCTGGCGTCGGCTCGCATGAGGATCCCCGACGGGCCGTTCCGTCAGCGACTTCGCTCCGAGCTGGCCGAGGCCCGCAGCCTCTACGCCGAATGCGGCTGGCTTGACGACCCCGCTGCGTACCACCGCACTCCCCCGCCGCTCGACAGCGGGGTGCAGGTCAGCGCTACTTCCGCGGGCGACGCCGACTTCTGGCACGTCCGCTTCGCCAGCGAATTCGAGCCGTGGCCCGGCGAGCCGGGGCGCGACCGCTGGATGAGCTACCGGCCCGTGCGCACCACCCACGCGTGGATGCTGCAGCACCCCGACCGGCCCCGGCCCTGGGTCGTGGCCGTCAACGGCTACCGCACCGGCGAGCCCGAGATGGACATGTGGATGCTGTACGCGCACCGGCTGCACCGGCGTTGGGGGCTCAACGTGATTGCCGTGGTGCTCCCGCTGCACGGTCCCCGAGCCATCGGCGTCAGCGGTTCGCGTGTCATCCACGCAGGCGCCATGAACACGGTGTTCACGGTGGCGCAGGGTGCCTGGGACATCCGCAGGGTGATCGGATGGGTGCGCAGCCAGCACGAAGCGCCCGCCGTTGCCGTGTCGGGCATCTCGCTCGGCGGCTACATGGCCGCCATGACCGCGGCGCTGGAAGACGACCTGGCCGCAGTCATCGCCGGCGTCCCCGAGAGCGACCTCGCGCGCGGCACCCGCCGTCAGGTCGAACCGCTGCTCCCGCCCTTCTACGAGCAGTGGGGGCTGTCGTGGGAGCCCTACGAGCAGATCCTCTCGGTGGTGTCACCGCTGTCGCTCCCCTGCAAGGTGCCCCACGAGCGGCGCTACATCTTCGCCGGGCTGCTCGACCGCTGGGTCCGGCCGGGCAACGTCAAGACGCTCTGGGAGCACTGGGAGCGTCCCGACATGCTCTGGTACCAGGGCTCGCACCTGTCCTACCCGTTCGAGCGCGAGGTCGCTCGCTACGTCGACCGGGCCGCCGTCGAGACGTTCGGCCAGCAGCCGCCGGCGCCGCGCTGAGGGTCGTTACACGCGGTCGGAGTGCCCCAGAACCGCGAGGCGGTGCCGCACGACCTTTCCGGTCGTCGTCATGGGCAGCGCATCCACGAAGTGAACGTCACGCGGCACCATGAAGCTCGGAAGGTTCTCGCCGACCCAAGCGCGGAGCTGGTCGGCGTCGACGCGGCGGCGCGGGCGAGGCACCACGAACGCAGCCACGCGCTGGCCGAACTCGGGATCATCCACGCCGACGACGGCAGCGATCTCGACGCCGGGATGGCGTCCCAGCACTTCCTCGACACCAGAGGGGAAGACGTTCTCGCCACCGGTCACGATCATGTCGTTGGCACGCCCTGAGATATGGAGCCGGCCGTCGGCGTCAAGACTGCCGATGTCGCCGGTGGCCATGAGCGTTCCTGCTCGGTCGCCGTCGCTGCCGTCGGTATAGCCGAGGAATTGCGCGGTGCTGGCGAGGTGAACCCAGCCGGAACTGCCGTTGAGCGACGGCATGCCGTCATCGTCGAGGATCGTCAGCGTCACCCCATCGGGCGGGCGGCCCACGGTGCCGGGCGCCGCGCGCAGATCGACCGGATCGGCGATGGTGCCGATCGCGGTCTCGGTGGAGCCGTACACGTTGTACAGGCGGTCTCCGAAGCGGTCCATCCATTCCCGGGCGAGGTCGCCCGACAGGACGTTGCCGCTGCTGAGCACCATGCGCGGTCGGCGCACTGTGCCGGGCTCGATCGGCAGGTCGAGAATGCGGCGCAGCATCAGCGGGACAACCACGAGGGCGTCGTAGCGCCGCTCGCACAGCAGCTGGCCCAGCTCGGCTGCCCGGAACTGTCGCCTCATCTCGAGGGTGCTGGCGGTGGCCAGACCGACCACGAGCTGGCTGAGGCCCCACGCATGGAACAGCGGCGAAGCGATGAAGTACCGATCGCCGAGGCGGTACGGGACGCGCCGCAGCATGCCGACGCCGCCCACGCGCGTCGTCTTCAGCGTTCTCACGGCGCTCTTCGGCACGCCCGTCGTGCCGGACGTCAGCAAGACGAGCTTGGGCCGGCGCGACGGCGGCGAGCATGGCGAGCGTTCCGCTGCGATGTGAGCCAGCGCGTCCGGGCCGCTCCCATCGGCAACGAGCACCGTGGCCTTCGTGCCCGACTGGGCCACGACCTCGGCGAATTCCTCATCGGCGACGATGACGGCGATGCCGTCGCGTTCGCACACCTCCGCGAGATTCGATGCGGGCAGCGCCGTCGAGAGCAGCACGGTGTCGCAGCCGGCGCGCTCGGCGGCCACGAGCGCCGTCACGAACCACCGGTGGTTGCGGCAGAGGATGCCGACGGCGCCCAAGCTGCCGTCGGGCAGGGCCGAGTCGGCGCGTAGCCGGGCTGCCACGCTCGATGCCCCGCGGTCGAGCGTGCGGTAGTCCACCGAACCGGCGTCGTCCACGATCGCGCTGCGACCCCCGAACCGCAGCGCCGCCGCCGTCACGGCAGCGGCGGTGCCGAGGCCCCATTGCACCGAAGCCCACCAGCGCGCCGAGCCGAGAGCTGCGTCGGCAGCTCCCATGCGCAAGGCGACGTTCCACATGCTGTCGCCGGCGATCATCGGCCCAGGCACAGAGCGTCAGTCTCCGCCGGTGTCGAAGCTGCGGTACACGCCCAGCAGCGCTGCCTTCTGCTCGTCGGTGAGGTTCGGATCAGCCTGCACCGCCTCCACCACCGTGGGCACGTCGTCGCGGTCCATCAGGCCGGCGTACGACAGCAAGGTTGCTGCGCGCACATTCAGTGCTTCGGCCAGCGACTTGAGCACACGCACCGACGGCTCGTGCAGCCCGCGCTCGATCTGGCTGAGGTACGGATTCGACAGGCGAGCCATCTTGGCCAGCTGCCGCTGGCTCAGCTCCATCAGCTCGCGTTGGGCCCGTATGAAGTCCCCGAGCTGGTCGAAGCCGGGAAACGAGTTGGCCGACCGCTGATCGTCCGCTTCAGCGGCGTCAGGGTCGGAAGCGGCCATCAGGCCTGGGCGTCCTCGCTGGCCCGCTCCCAGGCTGCGGCGATGCGGGCGGCGCAGTCCTTGTTGGCCTCGTGCACCTGGCTCCAGAAGCTGAAGTAGGTGTCGATCATCTCGGTGGGCTTGGGCAGGTACTCCGCGAACGGCGATGAAACCGCCGGCACAGCCGACAGCCATGCCTCAGCGACGCGCTCGTTCATCGAGACGAACTGCTCTTGGGCAGTCTTCATCTGCTCGAGGGTGCGGTCCTGCATGTCGCGGATGGAATCGAGAACTGCCATGTTGACGTGCTCCTCAAAAGGGGGAAGTGCCGGCGGGGGTCACCGGCACTGTTAGAAATAGTACCCACTGCGGGAACAACTTGCAACTTAGGAATGCGCCGCCGACTGGACTATGCGGGCGAACTGCACCGCATCGAGCGAGGCCCCGCCGACCAGGGCGCCGTCGATGTCTGGCTGTGCCAGCAGCTCCGGAGCGTTGGCGGGCTTGACGGAGCCGCCGTACTGGATACGGACGTGCTCGCCGGTTCCCCGGCGCAAGTCGTCAACCACGCCCCGGACGGCTGCGCACATTTCCTGCGCGTCGCCAGGCGAAGCGTTGCGACCCGTGCCGATGGCCCAGACAGGCTCGTAGGCCACCACCAGGGTCTCGAATTGGGCCTTGGTGAGCTTGGCGAGGCTGCCTCGCAGCTGCGTGCTGACGACCTCGACGGCTTGTCCGGATTCGCGTTCGGCGAGCGTCTCTCCGACGCAGACGATCGGCGTCATGCCAGCTTTGGCCACCGCTGCTGCCTTGGCGGCGATGAAGTCATCGGCCTCTCCGAACAGCGCCCGACGCTCGCTGTGTCCGACGATGACGTAGCTCACGTCAAGCTTGGCCAGCATTGCCGGCGACACTTCGCCGGTGAAGGCCCCCTGGCTCTGATCGTGGCAGTTCTGCGCACCCAGCTTGAACTCCAGGCGGTCTGCGTCGATGACGATCTGGCAGCTTCGCAGATCGACAAAGGGCGGGTGCAGACTGACCTCCACCTTGTCGTAGCGGTGGCGGGCCAGTTCGTAGCTGAGCTTCTGGCAGAGCTGGATGGCCTCAAGATGATTCAGGTGCATCTTCCAGTTGCCCGAGATGAGTGGCGTTCGGCTCATCGTCTACCCCCTCATCACAATGGCCCGCCTCTATGGCGGGTCGTCCCCGAGATGAGTGGCGTTCGGCTCATCGTCGCTCTCCCCGACTGGCTCATCGCTGCGGCGAGTCTCGCAGGGCAGCGAGCCCCGGCAGATCCCCGTGCTCGATGAGCTCGAGGCCCGCCCCTCCCCCGGTCGAGATGTGATCCATGTATGGCGCGAGCCCGAACTGGGCTACAGCGGCAGCGCTGTCGCCGCCGCCGACCACGGTGAATGCGCGGGAATCGGCCATCGACTGCGCCACGGCGCGGGTTCCCGCGGCGAATCGCTCGTCCTCGAACAGGCCCATCGGGCCATTCCAGAACACCGTTCGGGCTCCTGCGATCACGTCATCGAACTCGGCCGCTGAGCCGGGGCCGATGTCGAGACCGCGGCAGCCGTCGGGCAGGCTGCGACCCATCTGACGCACGGTGCCTCCGGCGTCCAGCGCCGCGATGTCGTTCGGGAGAACGATGTTGGCGCCACTGCGCAGCAGGCGCTCGCAGGTCTCGATGAAGTCGGGCTCGCAGAGCGAGTCGCCGACCGGGTGGCCCAGTGAGGCAAGGAACGTGAAGCACATGCCTCCGCCGATGACCAGCGAGTCGACCACCGACAGCAGCGCCTCGACGACGCCGAGCTTGTCGCTGACCTTGGCCCCGCCCAGCACAGCCACGAATGGTCGCTTGGCCTCGGTTCGCAGGCCGCCGAGTACCTCGGCCTCCCGTTGCAGCAGGCGACCCGCCGCGCTCGGCAGGCGCTGCGGCGGCCCCACGATGGAGGCATGCGCCCGATGGCTGGCACCGAAGGCGTCGTTCACGTAGCCGTCGAACGCAGCCAGCGCCTCACCCGGCGGCGAACCGCCGAACGGGACAGGGACGCTGCCGCTGACGAGCGCTTCCACGAAGGTCGGATCGTTGGCTGTCTCTCCCGGACTGAAACGGAGGTTCTCTGCCAGCGCCACGCCGGGGGCGAGCTCCGCAAGGCGTTGCGCCGCCGGGGCCAGCGAGTAGCGCTCATTTGGGACGCCCGACGGCCGGCCCAGGTGCGAACAGGCAGTGACGGCAGCTCCTCGCTCAGTCAGCCAGCGCAAGGTCGGCAGTGCCGCCCGGATGCGCAGATCGTCGGCGATCTCTTGGCGACCGTCCCCGCCATCACGCAGGGGAACGTTGAAGTCGCAGCGAACCAAAATGCGCCGGCCGTCGAGGCTGCCGAGTCGCTGCTCAAGATCCTCGAGCGTCGGCAGGCTGCCGACACCACCCGTCATTGGGCTCATCGGTTGCAGGTGATGTCCACGAGATCCACCAGCCGGTTCGAGTAGCCCCACTCGTTGTCGTACCAGCCGAGCACCTTGACCATGCTGCCCATGGCCATGGTCAAACCGGCGTCGAACACGCAGCTCGCCGGGTTGCCCACGATGTCGCTGCTCACGAGGGGGTCCTCGGAGTAGTCCAGAACGCCGGCCAGCGGGCCTCTGGCTGCGGCGGCAGCGAAGGCCTCGTTCACCTCGTCGACGCTGGGGCTGGCGTTCAGCGTGGCCGTGAAGTCGGTGATCGAGCCGTCGGGGATCGGCACGCGCAGCGAGGCGCCGTCGAGCTTGCCGTCCATTGCCTGCAACACCAGCCCAGTCGCCCGAGCAGCGCCGGTCGAGGTGGGGATGATGTTCACGGCGGCCGCGCGGGCGCGGCGCAAGTCGCCGTGCGGTCCATCCACCAACGACTGGTCGCCGGTGTAGGCGTGGATGGTGGTCATGAGGCCCTGCTGGACACCGAAGGCCTGGTCGAGCACCTGCACCATCGGCACGAAGCAGTTCGTCGTGCAGCTCGCGTTGGAGACCACCTTGTGCGCTTCGGGGTCGAAGTCGGCGTCGTTGACTCCCACCACGAAGGTGGCGTCGGCGCCGGACGCCGGTGCCGACACGATGACGAGCGGTGCGCCTGCGTCGAGGTGCATCGCCGCCTTGTCACGGGACGTGAAGATGCCGGTGGACTCCACCACGACATCGACGCCGTAGTCACCCCAAGGCAGGTCGGCCGGGCTGCGCTCCGACAGCACCGGCAGCACCGTGCCGTCGATCGAGATGCCGCCCTCGGCAGCAGCGATGTCGTGCGGCAGGTTGCCGAGCACCGAGTCGTACTTGAGCAGGTGGGCCATGGTGGCGGTGTCGCCGAGATCATTCACCGCCACGATCTCGATGTCGCAGTCGGGGCGGTCGGCCGCCCGGTAGAAATTGCGCCCGATCCGGCCGAAACCGTTGACGCCCACGCGCACGCTCATCTGCTGCTGTCCTCTTCGCTCTGCGGGCCTGCCGGGCTGCCTGCGCCCCGGCCCGTTCCGTCGCTAGCTGTCTAGCGGCCAAATGGGTCTCAGCGGGCGATGTCGCGGTGTCGGCAGTGCAGATCGTGGCCCGCCTCGGCGAGCAGCCGTGTCACTTCCTCTGCGATGGCCACGCTGCGGTGGCGCCCGCCGGTGCAGCCCAGCGCAATCGTCAGGTACGCCTTGCCCTCGGTCCGGTACGACGGCAGCAGCGATTCGAGCATCGGTGTCAAGTGCTCGAGGAACATCATGGTCGCCGGTTGTCCCAGCACCCACTCGCTCACTCCAGGGTGCAAGCCGGTGAACGGCCGCAGTTCAGGCACCCAATGCGGGTTGGGGAGGAAGCGGCAGTCGAACACCAGGTCGGCCTCGCGCGGCACGCCGTGCTTGTACCCGAACGACATGACGGCGGTGCGCATCTGATGTTCGTCGCCGGTTGTCCCGAATTCGTCGTGCACCCGATCTCGCAGCTCGTGAACGTTCAAGTCGCCCGTGTCGATGACGACGTCGGCTGTCTCGCGCACGTCGGCCAGCAGCTCGCGCTCCAATTCGATGGCGTCGACGACCGATTCCGCCACGGGTTCCGCCATTGCCTGGCCGGGCGCATCGGCGACGGCCGGTTGATCGCCGGTATGCAGCGGGTGCCGCCTGCGGGTGTCGTCGTACCGCCGCACCAGCACGTCGGTGGGAGCATCCAGGTACACGACACGCACGGCGGCATTGCGCTCGCGCAGCTGCGAGATCGCTGTCACCAGATCCTCCCGGTACTCCCGGGTGCCCGCCACGAGGGCCACGCGGCGCAGGCGGGCGCCAGGGCGCGCCACCATGTCCGCCACATCGCCGATCAGGTGCGGCGGCAGGTTGTCGATGACAAACCAGCCGAGATCCTCGAGCGCGTTGGCAGCTGTCGAGCGTCCGGCGCCGGACAAACCGGCCACTATGACGAACTCCGGCCCCCCAGCCATGCCGCCGAGGGTACGGCGGCCCAGCCCGTCAGGAGCCCGTCAACGCCGTCTCCGGGTGAGTTGCGGCATACACCGCCTCCGCCACGGCGTCGGGCAGCCAGCTCAGCGCCCGCAAGTCGTCGAGCGAGGCAGACTTCACCGCTCCAACGCTGCCGAGCTCGCGCACGAGCCGCGCTCGCCGCTTGTCGCCCAGCCCGGCGATGCCGTCGAGCACACCCCGCTTCATGGCCTTGCTGCGCAGCCTGCGGTGGTACGACACGGCAAAGCGGTGGCTCTCGTCACGCACCCGTTGCAGCAGGTACAGCGCTTCGGACTGGCGAGGGATGCGTACGGCCTCCGGACGGCCCGGCACGAACACCTCCTCGAACTGCTTGGCGAGGGCGCACACCGGGATCTGCTCGCGGAGCCCCAGCTCGTCGAGCACCGCGGCCGCGACGCCGAGCTGCCCCTTGCCTCCGTCCACCACCAGCAGCTGCGGTGGGTAGGCGAAGCGGCCCTGCTCGGACGCCGGCAGGTCGCGCTCGGCCAGGTAGTTGCGCAGTCGGCGACGCAGCACCTCGTCCATCGCTGCGTAGTCATCGTTGCCCTCGACATTGCGAAGCCGGAAGTGCCGGTACTCGCTGCGGCGCGGCAGGCCGTCCTCGAGCACCACCATCGAGCCGACGTAGTTGGTTCCCTGCAGGTGGCTCATGTCGTAGCACTCGATGCGCAGCGGCGCCCGGGGCAGTTCCAAGTGCTCCGCCAGCTCGTTCAGCGCCCGGGCCCGGCTGTTGTGGTCGCTGCCGCGACGCATCCGATGCCGTGCGAGCGACTCACGCGCGTTATGCCGCGCCGTGACCATCAGAGCGCGCTTGTCGCCCCGTTGCGGGACGCGCAGCGTCACCCGGGAGCCGCGCTGGCGGCTCAGCCATTGCTCGTACAGCGCGGCGTCCGAGGGCAGCTCCGGAACGAGCACGAGCTTGGGCCAGCCCAGCGGGTTCTCCTCGTGATACAGCCCCGAGAGCACGCGGGAGACGAGCTGCGGGCCGTCCAGTGCCTCCACCTTGTCCACGACGAACCCTCGCTGGCCCATCACCCGCCCTTTGCGCACGAAGAACAGCTGCACGGCCGCTTCCAGCTCGTCGTCGCTGATGCCGATCACGTCGAAGTCTTCGTTGCGAGTCCCGGCGAGCTGCTGCTTCTCGATGGCCCGCCGGACGCTGGCGAGTCGATCTCGCAGCCGGGCCGCGAGTTCGAACTCGAGTTCGGTTGACGCATCGGCCATGCGCTGCTCGAGATCGTCGACGATCGCGTCGGTATCGCCTTCGAGAAAGCGCACCAGCTCCCTGACCAGACGGTCGTATTCGTCGCGCCCGATCTCGCCTACGCACGGCCCTGCGCACTGCTCGATGTGGTACAGCAGGCACGGACGGCCGAGACGCTGGTGGGTGGCCAGCTTGTTGTCGCTGCAGGTGCGGATGGGGAACGTCCGCAGCAGCAGGTCGAGCGTTTCGCGTATGGCGTAGGCGTGCCCGTACGGCCCGAAGTACCGGTTGCCGCGCTTGCGCCGCCCGCGCATGACCATGGCGCGCGGCCACTCGTCGAGCAGGGTCACCGCCAGGAACGGGTACGACTTGTCGTCGCGCAGCCTGACGTTGAATCGCGGCTGGTGCCGCTGAATGAGGCTGTACTCGAGCATGAGCGCCTCGACCTCGGTCGACACCTCGATCCACTCGACCGACGCGGCCGACGCAACCATCTGCGCAGTGCGAAGGGGCAGGCCGGCGGGATCGCCGAAGTAGCTGTTCAGGCGGGATCGAAGGCTCTTGGCCTTGCCCACGTAAATGATCCGCCCGTCCGCGTCCAGGAACTGGTAGCTGCCCGGCGTATCCGGAACGGATCCCCCCTCAGGACGCAGACCCACACTCGCAGGTTAAGAGGCTGGGCCGATGAGGTGGATACCGCGAAGGCGTGTAGTAGGTTTCGCCGACGTAAGGCCTGAACTTTGGGGTGTCGGATCGGGCATGCCTCAGGACTGGCATGATGCGGTACTTCCGCATCCCGTAGCTGCGCAGGAGGCTGCACAATATGGAACTCGCACAGGAGCGGGACGCAGGCACGAACGTGATCAGTCCCGCGGGCCGGGTGGATGGATCGAACTCCGCCGAATTTCACGAGTCGCTGATGGCTGCACTCTCGGGCGATGACAACCGCGTCATCCTCGACATGGGCGGCATCGACTACATCAGCAGCGCCGGCCTGCGTGTCCTGTTGCTGCTCGCGCAGCACCTGGGCGGCAGTTCGACGCCGTTCGCCGTCTGCTCGCTCGCAGCCTCGGTCGACGAAGTGTTCCGCATCAGCGGTTTCAATCAGATCATCACGGTGTTCGGAACGCTCGACGAGGCGAAGGCACAGCTGGCGTAGTCACGCCCATGTCCCAGCCTTGGCGCATCCTCGTCGTCGACGACGAGCCCGATCTCGAACCGCTCGTCCTGCAGCGGATGCGGAGACAGATCCGCAGCGGCAAGTACCAATTCGAGTTCGCGGGAAACGGCTTGGAAGCGCTCGAGAAGCTGCGGGCCGACGACAGCATCGACTTGGTGCTGTCCGACATCAACATGCCGCAGATGGACGGGCTGACCCTGCTGTCACAGCTCAGCTCGCTCGATTCTGACCTGCGGGCGGTGATCATCTCCGCTTACGGCGACATGGGCAACATCCGCACAGCCATGAACCGGGGCGCGTTCGACTTTGTCACCAAGCCCGTCGACTTCGACGATCTCCAGATCACCATCGATCGCACCGTCGAGCACCTGCGGCAGTGGCGCGAGGCAACGGCCTCGCGCGACAAGCTGGTGACGCTGCAGAACGAGCTCGATATCGCGACGAACGTTCAGCAGTCGATCCTGCCCACCGACTTCCCGATGACGGCGAGGTACGAGATCAACGCCAACATGGTGCCGGCGCGCAACGTAGGCGGCGACTTCTACGACTACGTCGGCGTTCCCAATGACCGGATGTTCGCGACCGTCGCCGATGTCTCGGACAAGGGCATCCCTGCGGCCCTGTTCATGATGTCGAGCCGGACGGCGCTCAAGGGTGCCGCCATCGGCACCGGCTCGCCGCGGGAAGCGCTGATCGAGGCAAATCGGGTCCTGCAAGCCGACAATCCGACGCTCATGTTCGTCACCGTGATCATGGCGGTATACGACCCCCACAACGGCGAAGTGACCTACTCGAGCGCAGGTCATGACCCGCCCGTTGTCGTCCGCGTCGACGGAAGCGCAGAGCGGTTGCCCGCCATGGGGGGCATCGCCCTGGGCGTAGCGCCCGAAGAGGTCTTCCAGATGAACCTGAAGGAGCACACCTTCACGCTCGAACCCGGCGAGACCCTGCTGCTCTACACCGACGGTGTCAGCGAGGCTATGAACGTGGAACACGAGGAATTCGGCACCGCCCGGCTTCTCGAGCTCTTCGCGGGCAATCCGCCGAAGAGCTCCGACGAAGCGATGACCGCGGTGTTCGATGCCGTACACGGGTTCGCTGGGGAAGCCCCTGCCTCCGATGACATCACCTGCCTAGCACTGCATCGGAATGCCTCATGAGACGTTCGTTGAACATCACACCAGTGCCGGGTGCTGCCGCGGCCGAGGCGCTCCCGCGCATCGTGGCGTTCGTAGAGGAGATGGCCGAGCTGGACGATTGGGCGCCCGACTTGGTCCTCAGGTCCAATCTCATCCTCGAGGAGCTCATCCTGAACACGCTCACTCACGGGCGCACCAGCGGGCTCAGCGATATCGAGATCACGCTGGAGAGCGGCGAGAACTCGGTCACGATCACACTGGTGGACGACGGCGCTGCCTTCGATCCCTTGCATGACGAACCGTCCCCCGACACCGATCTGCCGCTGCAGGAGCGGTCGATCGGCGGCCTGGGTTTGCACCTCGTGCGCACGATGGCCGAAGACCTCTCGTACAAGCACGCCGACGGCAAGAACCACCTGACGCTGGTCGCACGGGCTGGTGCCTGACGGCACGCCCATGCGCCTGCGCCTGACATCGCGACGGCGCGCAGGCGCCCCGGCGGCAATCCTTGCCATTGCCGCCGCAGCCCTGCTCAGCGCCTGCAGCGACCCCGGCGACGGCTCGGGCTCCGGTGGCAACGGCCCCGACAACACGATCGCAGCGCCATCGCGCCCGACCGTTCCCGACAATCTCAGCGACGAGACCGGGGTGTACGCCGACCGGGTCGTGTTCGGGCAGTCGGCTGCCCTCGGCGGTGCTGCAGCCGAACTCGGCCTCGGCATGCAGCTGGGGATACTGGCGGCCTTCGAGGAGGCCAACCGTGCCGGCGGCGTGAACGGGCGACAGCTCGACCTGGTGTCGCTGGACGACAAATACGAACCCGAGGCGGCTATCGCCAACACGCGCGCGCTGATTGAGGAACAGGAGGTGTTCGCCCTCATCGGCGCTGTCGGCACGCCGACCTCCCGTTCCGCGACACCGGTTGCCGCCGCGGCTGAGGTCCCCTATGTGGCGCCCTTCACCGGGGCCGGATTCCTGCGCAACGACGACTGGACCAACATCATCAACCTGCGTGCCTCCTACGCCCAGGAGACCGAGGAGATGGTGGAGCGGCTCACCACCGACCTCGGCATCGACCGCATTGGCGTCCTCTTCCAGGACGACTCGTTCGGCCGGGCGGGCTACTTCGGCGCGCTGGCGGCGCTGGAGCGGCGCGACATGGAACCGGTCGCAATCGGCTTCTACCCCCGGAACACCACGGCCATCAAGTCGGCGCTGCTGGACTTGAGGGCAGGCAACCCTGAGGCCGTCATCATGGTCGGCGCATATGAGCCGGTGGGCACATTGATCTCCTGGGCGCGCAACACCGGGTTCGACCCGGTGTTCATTACGCTGTCATTCGTAGGCGCCAACGCGCTGGCTGATCAGCTCGGCGCTGAGGGCGAAGGGGTGCTCGTCACCCAAGTCGTTCCCTTCCCGTTCGACGAGTCCACACCCGTCGTGGCCTCCTACCAGGCTGCCCTGCGCGAAGTCGATCCCGGGGCCGTGCCGGGCTTCGTCTCGCTCGAGGGTTACATCGCGGGCAGGCTCGCGATTGCAGGGCTGGAGCAATGCGGCAACTCAGTGACGCGTCAGTGCTTCCTGGAGGCCATCTTGGGGGCCGACAACCTTGACATCGATGGCTTCACGATGAACTTCGGCGACGGCGAGACCGTCACCGAGGACAACCAAGGCTCCGATGCCGTCTTCGTCACCCAGATCGATCCCGACGGCAACTATCGCTCTCTCGACACGCTGACGAGCACAGACCCATGACCGACACAGCGACGGAGGCGACCCAGGCTGCAGACGTGACGGACGAGACCGTCTCCAGGGCCAACAGGGTGCGCGAGGGCCGCAAGCCGGCGATACATCACCGGATCTCGACGCAGATGTATGCGGGCATCGCCGCGCCGCTGCTGCTCACACTGGCAGCCAGCCTCGTCGCCTGGATCTCGTTCACCCGCGTCGGCGAGGCCGAGAAGGAGGTCAACGAGGGGTCCATTCCAGAGCTGAGCGCTGCATTCGGCGTCGCCGAGTCCAGCAACCGGCTGGTGGCCGGCGGGCCGGCGCTCGTGTCCGCGACGCCGGAGGATTTTGACGCTGTCGTCGAGGGAATCGCGGCTGCGCGGCTGGAGTTCGAGACCGACCTGGACTTGCTGTGGAATCGCGGCACCGGCGCTATGTGGCTCGGCGAGATGCGCGGCTATGCGGCACAGCTCAACTCGAACATCGCCGCCATCGAGGCCGAGATGCCCGAGTTCTTCGCGCTCGGGCTGGAAGCGGATGATCTCAGGGCCGAGGTGGATGCGGCCGTGCGGGAACTCGAGCGCCAGATCGTGCCAGCACTCGACGACCAGCTCTTCTACCTCGTGGCCGGGCAGCGGGAGCTTCGCACAGCACCGGTAGCGGAATCTGTTCACCGATCCGATGAAGAGGTGCGGCTGTACCGCCACTGGTCCGCATTGGACGGCGATGTGTCGCAGACCGCCGCGCTGCTTGCCAGCGCATTCAGCGCATCCGAGTCGGCATTGATCGAGCCGTTGCGAGAGAGCTTCGAATCGGCGAGAGACCGCATCGAGATCAGCGTCGCGACGCTTGACGACGCAGCCGGCGACGACTTCCGACCGGCAGTCGACCGGCTCTTTGCGCTCGGGCTCAACGAAGGCAGCGTGTTCGACGTCACGCAGCGACGCCTGCAGATCGAGGAATCCCAGCGCCGGCTGCTTACCGAGAACCAGGACTTGGGAGTGGCCCTGGTCGGTGAGATCGAGTCGCTCGTCGGCGCCGTGGAAACCGATGTGGATGCAGCCACCGAGGCCTCGGCGCAGGCCGTTAGCACCGGGCGTCTGCTGCTGGTCGTCATCAGCGTCGTCGGCGTTCTCGGCGCGTTGCTCATCAGCTGGCTGTTCGTCGGCAAGCGGATCCTGCGGCGCGTCGGCCAGCTCTCGAATCGCATGCGGGCCCTGGCAGGCGGTGACCTCGAGACGCCCGTCGAGACCGGGGGCCGGGATGAGGTGGCCGAAATGGCCGATGCGCTGGAGCAGTTCCGCCAGGCCGCACTCGAGGTGCAGCGGCTCAATCTGGTCGAAGAGCTCGCGGGCCAGCTCAGCGAGCGCAACGAGCAGCTCTCCCAGACGCTCGCCGATCTGGACCGTGCACAGGACCAGATCGTGGCGAACGAGAAGCTGGCGGCCCTCGGCGAGGTGACCGCTGGCGTTGCCCACGAGATCCGGAATCCGCTGAACTTCGTGAAGAACTTCGCCGAGTCGTCCGACGAGCTGCTCGAGGAACTGCTGGAGGCGATCGCAGACCCGGAGCCGCAAGACGATCAGGCCGACTACATCGCCGAGATCACCGGCGACCTCAAGGAGAACCTGACCCGCATCCGCGGGCACGGCGATCGGGCGAATCGCATCGTGGAGAGCATGCTGATGATGGGCCGGGGGGGCGGCGAGTCCCGTCCGGTGGAGATCAATGCGCTCCTCGACGAGCACGCCATGCTCTCGTACCACAGTGCACGAGCGCAGGATGCCGATTTCAACGTGACCATCGAGCGCGACTTCGACCCGGACGTGGGCGAGCTGGAGGTCATCCCGCAGGACATGGGCCGGGTGTTCCTCAACTTGGTCACCAACGCCGGCTACGCGGCGAACGAGCGCTGGCGGGACCTCGGCGGCGAGCCGGGCAAGATGGTCTCCTTGGGCGACGGCGACGACACGCCCTACTTCCCGACCATCTGGCTGAGCACCCAGCGCACCGACGAGTCGGCGGTGATCAAGGTGCGCGACAACGGAACCGGCATCCCACCCGATGTCGTTCAGCGGATTTTCGAGCCGTTCTTCACCACCAAGCCCACCAACGAGGGCACGGGCCTGGGTCTGGCCATGTCAAATGACATCGTGCGAGGCCACGGCGGCCAGATCTCGGTGGACAGCGAACCCGGTGTGTACACCGAGTTCACGGTGGAGCTGCCGCTTGTGCGCTCGGCGCCCGTCGAGACGGTCGACGCAGCCGACGCCCCAGCAGCGACCTAGTCCGGGAAGGGGTCCTCCCAGTCGGGCGGCAGCGGGATCTCGAAGGCATTCAGCGTCAGCGAGATCAGGCAGTAGTAGCCCACCGTGGTCACCAGTTCGATGACGCCCTCGGTGCCGAACTCCGCAACGGCGGCGGCGTAGGTCTCATCGCTCATGCGATGTGACTCGAGCAGCTCTGCCGCGACCCGGTGAGCGACGGCCTCCTGGCCGGTGAACTCTGCGGGCCTGCCCTGCCGAAGCGCATCGAGGTGGCGCTGCTCAATGCCAGCCATCTGCGCCAGGCGCTCATGGGCGGCGAATTCGAACTTCGAGCGGTAGTGGGCCCCGACGGTGCAGATGGCCGCTTCCTTGACCGGCTCGGGGAGGCCGCCCGCGAACCGGACGGCAGCGCCCAGTGCCTGGGTCGGGCCCCCGATGGCAGGTGCACGCACCCAGACGCCATAGGGGCCGACGATGCTCTTGACGTTCAGGTTGGATGTCGCCGCGCTGCGCGGGCCGCTGCGCAAGGCGTCGTACACCTCGCGCCCGCCGCCGGTCAGTTCGTCAGGCGTGATCTCGGGCAGTCTCATCTGGGTCCTCTCTCGCTCAGGGACTCATTCCGGGGTCGCTCAGCCGACCAGCGGCGCCAAGTACCGGCCGGTATGGGACTCCGGCGTCGCTGCGACCTGTTCGGGTGTCCCTGCAGCCACCACGGTGCCGCCGCCGATGCCGCCTTCGGGACCCATGTCGACGATCCAGTCGGCGGTTTTGATCACGTCGAGATTGTGCTCGATGACCACCACGGTGTTGCCGCCCGACACGAGCCGGTCGAGCACGCCCAGCAGGCGCCGGATGTCCTCGAAGTGCAGTCCGGTGGTGGGCTCATCGAGGATGTAGATCGTGTGCCCCGTCGACCGCTTCGACAGCTCGCTGGCCAGCTTCACCCGCTGCGCCTCACCGCCCGACAGCGTCGTGGCGGGCTGCCCCAGCCGGATGTAGCCCAGGCCCACGTCCACCAGCGTCTGCATGTGGCGGCGGATGGGCGGCTGGGCCGAGAAGAATTCGAGGGCGTCCTCGCAGGGCATGTTCAGCACATCGGCGATCGTCATGCCCTTGAACCGGATTTCGAGCGTCTCGCGGTTGTAGCGAGCACCCTTGCACACCTCGCAGGGCACGTAGACATCGGGCAGGAAGTGCATCTCGATCTTGATGGTCCCGTCACCCGAGCAGGCCTCGCAACGCCCGCCCTTCACGTTGAAGCTGAACCGGCCCGGCAGGTAGCCCCGCACCTTCGCCTCGTTCGTGGCCGCGTAGAGCTTGCGGATGTGGTCGAAGACGCCGGTGTACGTGGCCGGGTTCGACCGGGGCGTGCGGCCGATCGGCGACTGATCGATGTCGATGACCTTGTCGAGCGCTTCGACGCCTTCGACCGCCGTGTGCAGGCCGGGCACCTGCTTGGACGAGTAGATCCGCTGCATCAGCGCCTTGTAGAGGATCTCGTTCACCAGCGTGCTCTTGCCCGAACCTGACACGCCAGTCACACAGATGAAACAGCCCAAGGGGAACTCGACGTCGATCTTGCGCAGGTTGTGCTCCCGCGCACCTCGAACGGTGAGGCGGTCGTCGCCACGGGGCCGGCGCTGCGGCGGGATCGGGATCTCCCGAATGCCGGACAAGTACTCCCCCGTCACCGAGCCCGGTGCGGACGCCAGCCCGCCCACCGGCCCGCTGTAGACGATCTCGCCGCCATGCTCGCCGGCGCCCGGGCCGATGTCGACCACCCAGTCCGACACCGAGATCGTCTCCAGATCGTGCTCCACGACCAGCACGGTGTTACCGAGATCGCGCAGGTGCAGCAACGTGTCGATCAAGCGGCGGTTGTCGCGCTGGTGCAGCCCGATGGAGGGCTCGTCGAGCACGTACAGCACGCCTTCCAAGCCGCTGCCGATCTGGCTCGCCAGCCGGATGCGCTGAGCCTCGCCGCCGGCCAGCGTCGCCGCCGATCGGTTCAGCGTCAGGTAGTCCAGGCCGACGTCGAGCAGGAAGTTCAGCCGCGCATCGATCTCCTTGATGATCGGTGCTGCGATGATGCGCTGCCGCTCGGTGAGGTCCAGGCCGTCGATGATCTTCGCCGCCTCGCCGATCGATGCCGAGCAGAGCTCGAAGATGTTCCGGCCGGCAACCCGCACGGCCAGCGAAACCTCGTTGAGCCGTGCGCCGTGGCACGTCCCGCACGGCACCTCGCGCATGTAGCCCTCGATGCGGTTGCGTGACCAGTCGCTCTCGGTGTCGGCGTGGCGACGGCGCAGGAACGGGATGACGCCCTCGTAGCGGGTGGTGTAACTGCGCGACCTGCCATAGCGATTGCGATAGCGCACAGTGATCTGCTCGCCCGCCGGTGCACCCTCGAGGAGCAGCTTTCGCTGGCCGGCTTCGAGCTCAGCCCAGGGCACATCGAGCGGGATGCTGTGCTGCTCCCCGACCGCCTCGAGCAGCCGGGTGAACCACTTGCCGGTTGCTCCCGCCCATGGGGCCAGCGCGCCCGCCGCCACCGACAGCTCGGTGTTCGGCACGACAAGCTCGGGATCGACCTCGTACCGGGTGCCAAGCCCGTCACAGGTCTGGCATGCGCCGTACGGGGAATTGAACGAGAAATTGCGAGGCGCCAGCTCCTCGAAGGAGCGGCCGGTGCCCGGTGAGAACAGGTGCTGGCTGAACGTCAGCATGTCGGGCGCATCGTCCGGAGCGCCGCCCCCGCCCGAGGAATCAGCGTTGGCAGGCACCACGTGAATCCACACGTGCCCGTCGGCCAGTCCCAGCGCAGCCTCGACTGATTCGGTCAATCGCTGCTCGATGTCGCCACGCATGACGAGCCGGTCGACGATGACCTCGATGTCATGGTTGACATACCGGTCGAGTCGCTCGATCTCGTCGACGTTGCCGAGATCCAGCACGTCGCCGTCGACACGCACGCGGGCGTAGCCCTGCCGGGCGAAATCGCCGAGCTGCGTGTGATAGTCGCCCTTTCGGCCCCGCACCACCGGCGCAAGCACCTCGAAACGAGAGCCTTCGGCAAGCTCGGTGATCCGGTCCACGATCTGCTGCGCCGTCTGCCGTTCGACGATCTCGCCGGTCTGCGGGTCGTGTTGGATGCCGATGCGGGCGTACAGCAACCGCAGGTAGTCGTATACCTCGGTGATGGTTCCGACAGTCGAGCGCGGGTTGCGGCTGGCGCTCTTCTGGTCGATGGAGATCGCCGGTGACAAGCCTTCGAGGAAATCCACGTCTGGCTTGTCCATCTGGCCCAGGAACTGGCGTGCATAGGCCGACAGCGACTCGACATAGCGTCGCTGACCCTCGGCGTAGATGGTGTCGAATGCCAGCGACGACTTGCCGCTGCCTGACAGCCCAGTGAAGACGATCATGCGGTCGCGCGGCAGCTCCACATTCACATTGCGCAGGTTGTGCTCCCGCGCCCCGCGGACGATCAGCCGCTCACCCATCCTGTCGCCCGCCCATTCGGGCCGAGCCTACCTGTGCACCCACCGGCCATCCCGGACACAAACACAAGTTCGTGCCGCGCTGCGGGGCACTCTTGCTTCCCGCTCTTGTTCGCTCCGCTCACGGACCGCTCGGGCCACGGCTTCGCCTGTCGGCTCAGCCTCAGGCGGCAGAAGTAGGGTCGCGTCATGCCACATGAAGTACAAGGTGTCGTAGCCGCTGCGGTCGGCGAGCCGGTCACGGTCGAGACGATCGTGGTCCCCGACCCCGGTCCAGGCGAGGTGATCGTCGACGTCCAAGCGTGCGGCGTGTGCCACACCGACCTGCACTACCGCGAGGGCGCCATCAATGATGAGTTCCCCTTCCTGCTGGGGCATGAAGCCGCAGGCGTCGTGTCGGAAGTCGGCGACGGCGTCACCAATGTGGCCGTCGGCGATTTCGTGATCCTGAATTGGCGGGCCGTCTGCGGCAACTGCCGGTCGTGCGACCGGGGCCGCCCGTGGTACTGCTTCGCCACGCACAACGCGTCACAGAAGATGACCCTTGACGGCGTCGAGCTGTCGCCCGCGCTGGGCATCGGGGCGTTTGCCGAGAAAACCCTGGTTGCCGCAGGACAGGCCACCAAGGTGGACTCTGCCGCGCCGCCCCAGGTAGCCGGTCTCATCGGCTGCGGCGTCATGGCCGGCTTGGGCGCCGCGATGAACACCGGCGGTGTCGGCCGCGGCGACAGCGTGGCCGTGTTCGGCTGCGGCGGCGTGGGAGATGCCGCCATCTGCGGTGCGCGTCTCGCCGGAGCGCACACGATCATCGGCGTCGACATCGACGGCCGCAAGCTCGACTGGGCCCGCG
The DNA here is from genome assembly GCA_011523825.1 of Microthrixaceae bacterium. Taxonomy (GTDB): domain Bacteria; phylum Actinomycetota; class Acidimicrobiia; order Acidimicrobiales; family Poriferisodalaceae; genus Poriferisodalis. Next base: position 605,435 of record WTFX01000009.1, on the reverse strand, counting down.
AGTTCGGGGCAACCCACACCGTCAACTCTGCAGGTCTCAGCAACGACGAGGTCGTGGAGGCGATCCGCGAGCTGACCGACGGTAACGGCGTGGATGTGGCCATCGAGGCCGTGGGCTTGCCCCAGACCTACGAGCAGGCCTTCTATGCCCGCGACTTGGCAGGCACCGTGGTGCTGGTGGGAGTGCCGAATCCGGCCATGAAGATCGAGCTGCCCATGATCGAGGTGTTCGGCCGCGGCGGCTCACTCAAGAGCTCGTGGTACGGCGACTGCCTGCCCAGCCGTGACTTTCCCATGCTCATCGACTTGCACCTGCAGGACCGCCTGCCGCTCGACAAGTTCGTCAGCGAGACGATCGGGATTGCTGGCGTCGAGGAGGCCTTCGAGAAGATGGAGCACGGCGAGGTGCTGCGCTCCGTCGTGATGCTCTAAGCGCTGGCGTCGCGCAGGTCGCGGCGCAGCTCCCTGAGCTCGTCTCGCAGGCGGGCTGCGTACTCGAATCTGAGGTCGGCGGCCGCTTCGGCCATCTCCTCCTCCAGCGAGGCGATGAGACGCGTCAGGTCGTCGGCCGGCAGGTCGCCGTAGGCGGCCTTCATCCGCTCGGCGTTCACGCGGCCCGACACCAGCTTCTCGGGCACCGGTGCCGTCTCTGCCGGGCCTCGCAGGACCTCAAGAATGTCGGTGACGGCCTTGCGGATCGTCTGGGGGTCGATGCCGTGCTCGGCGTTGTACGCCTGCTGCAGGCCGCGGCGGCGATTGGTCTCGGACACCGCGCGATGCATCGACGGCGTGAACTCGTCGGCGTACATCACGACTTGGCCGTCGACATTGCGTGCCGCGCGCCCGATGGTCTGGATCAGCGACGTCTCGCTGCGCAGGAACCCCTCCTTGTCGGCGTCCAGGATCGCCACCAGGCTCACCTCGGGCAGGTCGAGGCCTTCTCGCAGCAGGTTGATACCCACCAGCACGTCGAAGTGGCCGAGCCGCAGGTCGCGCAGGATCTCGATCCGCTCGATGGTGTCGATCTCGCTGTGCAGGTAGCGCACCCGTACGCCCAGCTCCAATAGGTAGTCAGTGAGATCCTCAGCCATCTTCTTGGTGAGCGTCGTCACGAGCACCCGCTGGCCCTGTTCGGTGACCCGCTCGATCTCGCCCATCAGGTCGTCGATCTGGCCCTTGGTAGGGCGCACCACGATCTCGGGATCCACCAGACCGGTCGGGCGGACAATCTGCTCAACCACTTGGGCGCTCGTCCGCAGCTCATACTCTCCCGGCGTGGCCGACAGGAACACCACCTGGTTCAGCCGCTCCATCACCTCGTCGAAGCGCAGGGGCCGGTTGTCGCGCGCGGAGGGCAGCCGGAAGCCGTGCTCCACCAAGGTGTCCTTGCGCCGCCGGTCGCCGGCGAACTGGCCGTGCAGCTGGGGAACCGCAACATGGCTCTCGTCGATGACCAGCAAGTAATCGTCTGGGAAGAAGTCGAGCAGGGTGTACGGCGGCTCGTCGTACACCCTGCCGTCGAGATGCATCGAGTAGTTCTCGACGCCGTTGCAGTAGCCCAACTCGGCCAGCATCTCGAGGTCGTACTCGGTACGCATCCGCAGCCGCTGCGCCTCGAGCAGCTTGTTCTCCTTCTCGAAACACTGCAGCCGCTCGGCGAGCTCGGCCTCGATCTTGACGATCGCCGTCCGCATCTTGTCCTCGCCGGTGACGTAGTGCGACGCCGGGAAAACGGTGACCTCTTCGAGTTCGCCAAGACGCTCTCCGGTCACCGGGTCAATGCGGCTGATGCGGTCGATCTCGTCTCCGAACAGCTCCACCCGGACCAGGAACTCCTCGTAGGCCGGATGCACTTCGAGCGTGTCGCCGCGCACCCGGAACCGACCCCGGACAAGGTTCGTGTCATTGCGCTCGTACTGCATATCGACGAGCCGGCGCAGCACGGCACGCTGGTCGACCACCTCGCCCACGCGCAGGTACAGCATCTGACGCAGGTATTCCTCCGGTGCGCCCAGCCCGTAGATGGCCGAGACCGATGCCACCACGATCACGTCCCGGCGGGTCAGCAGGGCCGCCGTGGCCGAGTGGCGCAGCCGGTCGATCTCGTCGTTGATGCTGGAGTCCTTCTCGATGTAGGTATCCGAGGCCGGCATGTATGCCTCGGGCTGGTAGTAGTCGTAGTAGGAGACGAAGTACTCCACACGATTGTCGGGAAAGAACTCACGGAACTCGTTCGCAAGCTGTGCTGCCAACGACTTGTTGGGAGCGAGCACCAGCGTCGGGCGCTGCGCCCGCTCGATCGTCCACGCGATCGTGGCGCTCTTTCCCGAACCGGTGATCCCCAGCAGCGTCTGGAACCGCTCGCCGCGGACGACGCCGTCCGCAAGCTGGGCCACGGCGCGTGGCTGGTCGCCGGCCGGCTCGAAGCCTGCGCTGACCCGGAACGGGTGGGCAGCAGTCGGTTCGGGCAGCCAAGGACGGGCTCGGCCGGGCTCGACCGCGTCTGCGTCCTGCTGCGACGGCGCGGTAGAGACAGATGTCATGGAAGAGAGGCTACGGCGGCGGTGCCACGCGATTCCGGCAGCAATCAACCGCTCGCGCGCACTGGGAACGACGCCGCAGGCGCGGTGCCCCCGTGCCCCCGGCCGGGTGGTTATCCTGCCGCGCTGACCGCCGACCTGCCGGAACCCGACTCCCTCACGACCTGAGACCGCCCATGAGCCGCGACGAACCAGACGCACCTGAGTCCGACGACGACGCGCTCGACGACGCCATGGATGACCCTGACCTGCTCGGCGACGACTTTGAGCCGATCCCCGACGATCTCGAGGCCGAAGAGCTGGGCGTGGCCGACCTCGACGATGACATCGACGATGTCGACGAGTTGGATGCCGGCGGGTTGGACGCTGACGAGACAGCATCGGCAGACGATGACAGCGGGCCGAGCCGCGAAGTGCCCGCCGGGGTGCGTCCCTCCGACGACGAAGACGACGACGATGACGACGAGGAGCTCGAAGCGGATCTCGGCGAGATCCTCAAGGAGCGGTTGGCGTCTGAGGACGAGGACGAGGACGACGAAGACGACGAGATCGGGATCGTCAGCGGTTCACGTTCAGCGTCCAAGCAGGAAGACGAGATCCTTTGCGAAGGGTGCTTCTTGCTGGTCAAGCCATCCCAGTTCGACACCCGCTCACCAGAACCGAGCTGCCCTCACTGCGGTACCCCGATCGCCTACTGACCGCTCAGGCCCGAAGGTGCGGCAGGGCGCTGGCCCAGTTGAAGGCTGCTTCGATCGCAGCTTCGAGTTCCTCGAGGCCGCCGGAGTTGTCGATGACCCGGTCGGCGATGGCCAGTCGCTCGTTGCGCGACAACTGCGCGGCGATGCGCGCACGTGCGTCATCGGCGGAGAACCCCCGCGAGGTCACAAGGCGCTCCACCGCCACCTCAGCCGGCGCGTCCACCACCAGGATCCCGCTGGTCTGGTAGCGCGGCCGCCGACCCTTGGCCAACCCCTCGCCGAGCAGCGGGATGTCGAGCACCACCAGACGATCCGTGCCTTCCAGCTCGCCCAGCCGGCGACGGATCTCCTGACCGACCGGCGGATGGGTGATCGCGTTTAGATCGGCGAGGGCGTCGGGATCGTTGAACACGATGGCCGCCACCGAACCACGGTCGAGCGTGCCGTCGGGAGCCACGATGTGATCCCCGAAACGCTCCACCATCTCCGTGAAGACGGGACTGCCCGGTGCTTGCTGCTCGCGGACGATGGCGTCGGCGTCGATCAGTGCCGCTCCACGGCGGGCAAAGCCCGAGGCAACCGTGCTCTTGCCGCTGCCGATGCCACCGGTGAGCCCGACCGTGATCATCAGGCCGCAGTCAACCGAATGGGGCTCGATGGCGGCAGGTTCAGGCTCGGCAGGGAGCTGACGGGCTAGCCGTCGCCTTCCGGGGCGGCCGAGGCGGGCTCGCCGTCGGCCCCTTGGTTCTCATAGTGCGCGAGGGCCTGGCGGTAGGCCTCCTCGCCGTGCTCCTCGTAGTACTCACGCCACGCCCGCTCGGCTTCCGATTCCTCGCCGTCGGCAGGTGTCTCGTAGCTGAACTCGCCGATGAAGTTGCCTTCCTCGTCGTAGGCATGATCGCCGAACGCCTCGCGGTATTCCTCCGCGACCACCCCGCCTTCGGCTGCCTGCTTGATCGACAGGCTGATGCGCCGGCGCTGCAGGTCGAGATCGATGATCTTCACCCAGAGCTCCTCGCCGGGCGTCACCACCTGCTCGGGCAGCTCGACGTGGTGGGCGGACATCTCCGAGATATGCACCAGGCCCTCGATGCCGTCGCCGACCTGCACGAAGGCACCGAATGGCACGAGCTTGGTGACCCGGCCGTACACCAGCTCCTCGACCCGGTGGGAGTTCGCGAACGCCTCCCACGGGTCCTGCTGCGTCGCCTTGAGCGAGAGCGAGATGCGCTCGCGCTCCCGGTCGATCTCAAGCACCTCCACCGTCACCTCATCGCCGATGCTGACGACCGAGCTGGGGTGATCGACGTGCTTCCAGGACAGCTCCGACACATGGATGAGGCCGTCCATGCCCCCAAGGTCGACGAAGGCACCGAAGCTGACCACCGACGAGACCCGGCCGGTCCGCCGCTCGCCACGCTGGAGATCCCGCAAAAAGCCTTCCCGCTCCTCCTTGAGGCTCTCTTCCAGCCAGGCACGCCGGCTGAGCACGACGTTGTTGCGGTTCTTGTCGAGTTCGATGATCTTCGCTTCAAGCTCACGGCCGACATACGGGGCAAGATCTCGGACCCGCCGGAGCTCCACCAGCGACGCCGGCAGGAAGCCACGCAAGCCGATGTCGACAATCAGCCCACCCTTGACGACCTCGATGACCGGGCCCTTGACGATCCCGTTGGACTCACGGATCTCCTCGATGCGGCCCCATGCACGCTCGTACTGCGCCCGCTTCTTGGACAGGACCAGGCGGCCATCGGGGTCCTCCTTCTGGAGGACGAGCGCCTCGATCTGATCACCGACCTCCACGACGTCAGACGGGTCGATGTCGTGGCGGATGGAGAGCTCACGAGACGGGATGACACCCTCGGACTTGAAGCCGATGTCTAGCAGCACCTCATCGCGATCGACCCGCACGATGGTGCCGGCCACGATGTCGCCGTCGTCGAATTCGACAATGGTCTGCGCGATGGCGTCTTCGAATGACGTATCCCCGAGATCGTCCATCGTGACGGTCCGTGGCACGTAGTCACCCGCATCGGTGAACGTGCCGAAGTCGCCCGTCGAAGCTCCGTTGCCGCTCTCGTCGCTTGCGCTCTCGCTGCCTGGCGCCTCGGGCGCAGTGGCCGGGGAGTCATCGGGTGGCGGGGACTCGGCGAGTGCTGGGTTTTCTAGGTCTGGAGCGGGGGCGATTGCGTCGGTCACGGGGAATGCTCGGGTCGGGAACACGGGCGCAGGCGGCTGAGCATGCCGCACACAGCGCACGGAAAGGCTACCGACTTGTCAGCTCTTGGCGTCTGCCCAAGTGGCGCCGGCAGCGACATGGACTTCCAGCGGCACCGCCAGATCGGCGGCATTGCGCATCACGTCAACCGTCAACTCGGTCACCTCGGCGGCCTCATCAGGCGGCACTTCCAGGATCACCTCGTCGTGTACCTGCAACACCAGCCGGCTGGCCGCCGACCGAGCCTGCAGAGCCTCGTCCAGCCGGATGAGCGCCACCTTGAAGATGTCGGCCGCGAGCCCCTGGATGGGGGCATTCATGGCCTGCCGCTCGGCGGCCTGGCGCACCCGGAAGTTGCGCGACGTCAACTCGGGCAGCGGGCGGCGCCGGCCGAACGCCGTCTCGGTGTAGCCACGCTCGCGGCTCTGCTCCACTACGCCGTCCATGAACGAGCGCACCTTGGGAAACGCTTCGAAGTAGGCGTCCAGGATCTCCGCGGCCTCGCCGGTGGGCACTCCGAGGCGCTGGCCGAGGCCATACGCCTCCATCCCGTAGGCCAAGCCGTAGCTCACCATCTTCGCCACCGACCGCTGCTGCGGGTCGACCTCGGTGGGTCTGATGCCGAACAGAGATGCGGCAGTGGCGCTGTGGATGTCGTGGCCCGCCTCGAAGGCGCCCACAAGACCCGGATCGCCGGACAGGTGGGCGATCACCCGCAGCTCGATCTGGTTGTAGTCGGCAATCAGCAGCTCGAAGCCCTCGGCCGGCACGAACGCACGCCGGAACAGCCGGCCCTGTTCGGTCCGCACCGGGATGTTGTGCAGGTTCGGGTCCTCTGAGCTGAGCCTGCCGGTGCGTGCCACCGTCTGGTTGAACGTGGCGTGAATGCGGCCGTCGGGCTCGACGCATTCGAGCAGGCTGACGCCGTAGGTGGAGCGCAGCTTCTCCACTTCCCGGAACGCCAGCAACCGCTCCACGATGCGATGCTCGCCTCGCAGCGACTCCAGCGCCGCTGCGCTCGTGGAGTAGCCAGTCTTTGTCTTGCGCTGGGGGGTCAGCCCCAGGTCCTCGAAGAGCACCTCGGCAAGCTGCTTGGGCGAGTTGACGTTGAGATCGTCACGACCGGCCAACTCGCGCACCTCGGCTTCCAGCGCGAACACCTCGCCGGTGAGATGGTCACGCAACGATTCCAGCTCACCGCGGTCGACACCGATGCCGGCCGTTTCCATGCGAGCCAGAACGCTGATGAGCGGACGCTCCACATCCCGGTACAGGCCGGACATGCCCAGGCTGTCGAGCTGCTGATCGAGCATCGGCGCCAGCATCGCCACTGCAAGGGCATCGCGGCCGGCCACGACACCCTCCGTCGGCCTATCGGCGTCGAGGTCGTCGAATCCCAGCTGGCCCTCGGTGTCGCCACCGGCAAGCTCCGTGCTGCAATGCCGTGCGAACAGCGCGCTCAGCTCGTCGCGGCCCTCCGACGGATGGATGAGATAGGCGGCGATCGAGGTGTCGATGGCCAGCCCGGCCAGCGCCGCGCCGACATCCAGTTCACCCGGCAGGCGGCCAAGCGCACGCATCAGCTCCTTGGCTTGGTGGACCTGGACGCCCGGCCCGTCAGCTCCCAACAGGCGGGCGCATTCCGCTGCGATCGCGGGCACAGCGAGATCATCGGGACCGAGCGCGAGCACCGTGCCGTGCGAGGGATCCTCAGCGACCGCCAGCACACCCAGGGTGCCGTCGGCCTCCACGGTGAACCCGAGCGCGATCGGATCGTCGCGGTGCGACAGCTCGCTCAGCAGCGCTGCGGCATGGGCGCCACGGGCGCCCCCCTCAGCCTCCACCGGCAGCAGCTGCACCTCTGCGAGCTGGGCCGTCTCGGGGGAACTCGCGCTCGACACCAGCAGGCCGTCGAGCGATGTGCCCGCCAAGGCGTCGCGCAACCGAGCATGCAGAGTGCCGAACTCCAGGAACTCGAACGTGCGGGTCACGAGGTCGGTGTCGAAGCTGTTCCATTGGAGGTCGTCAACCGTGGCGTCGATCGGCGCGTCGGTCCGCAGGGTCATCAAGTCGACGTTGCGTCGCACGTTGTCGCCATGGGCCGCAAGGTTCTCGGCCAGCTTCGGGGTCTGCTCGGCGGCCGCTTCCAGCAGCGCCTCGACGCTGCCGTACTTGTTGAGGAGCTTGGCGGCCGTCTTCTCCCCGACGCCGGGCACCCCTGGCAGGTTGTCGGACGGGTCGCCGCGAAGTGCGGCGTATTGCACGTACAGGTCCGGCGTGACGCCGGTGCGCTCGGCGATGCCCGCCTCGTCGTAGAGCGCGTAGTCGGTGACCCCCCGGCGGTTGTAGAGCACCCGGATCTTGGGGTCGTGCACGAGTTGGTACACATCGCGATCGCCGCTGACGATGAGCACATCGTCGCCGCGCTGCTCCGCTCCCGAGGCCAGCGTCGCGAGCAGGTCGTCGGCCTCGAAGCCGGCACAGTCGATCGCCGGGATGCTCAGCGACTCAAGCACCTGGCGCACGAGGCCGAGCTGATCGATGAGCGTTGCCGGCGTTTCGTCGCGATGAGCCTTGTATTCCGGTGCTGCAGTGTGGCGGAACGTCGGCTCCCGGCGATCGAAGCAGACCGCAATCGCGTCAGGCCGGTGGTCGCGCACCAGATTGATGAGCATGGACGTGAACCCGAAGACGGCGCCGGTGGGCTGTCCCGAGCGAGTGGCCATGTCTTCGGGCACGGCAAAGAAGGCCCGGTACGTGAGCGAGTTCCCGTCGAGCAGGAGGAGCTTCGACATGGGCACTCTCCCAACGGTGCCGGGCGACGGTTGCGGAAGCCTGCCGACCGCAGATGTAGAAGGACGGGCTCAGGGGGTCAGCAGTCCATCGACGATCTGCTGGGCAATGTCTCGCATTCTCGCACGGTTGGCCATCGCCGTACTCCGGATGAACTCGAATGCGTCCCGCTCGGAGAGCTGGAAATCGTCCATGAGCAGGCCCTTCGCGCGCTCCACCGCCTTGCGCGTCTCCAGCTTCTCCTCGAGGCTCTCCACCGTGTCCTCGAGCTCTCGCATCTCCGTGAATCGGCCCCACGCCACCTCGATGGCCGAAACCAGTTCTTCGCGCTGGAACGGCTTCACCAGATAGGAGAGCACGCCGGCGTCGCGGGCTTCGGCGATGAGATGGCGCTTGCTGAACGCGGTGAGGATGAGCACTGCAGAAGTGCGGTCGCCGGCGACCTCACGTGCCGCATCGAGGCCGTCGCGGCCGGGCATCTGGATATCGAAGATGCATACCTCGGGCTGATGCTGGCGTGCCAGCTCCACGGCTTCATCGCCGCGACCCGTCTCCGCCACCACGACGTAGCCCTCGTCTTCGAGCATCTCGCGCAGATCGAGGCGGATGATGGCCTCGTCCTCTGCGATCACGACTCGCTTGGACACACGCGCTCCCCTCGCGGGACAGGATCGCTCGGCAGGCAGCTCCTGCCGGGCTGGTGCGGATCGGTCAGCCTACCGGTCGGGTTGTCGTGCCTCTCAGCAATTCATGCAGGCTTCGGGTGCCCGGGGCGGGAGTTGAACCCGCACGCCCGTGAGGGCAGAGGATTTTGAGTCCCCCGTGTCTGCCGTTTCACCACCCGGGCCTTGGAGCGGCTCAGCGTACCTAGGGGCGGCGCCAAGAGGTGACCGTCCACGATGCGAAGGTTGTCGCCAGAAAGGTCGCTCTCGGCCTGGGCCGCCACCTACCCTTTTGCCCTAATCCCCATTTGTGCGTTCACTGCGCTGCGGTTCGAGCACCGACCCGGTCTCCCGCCTAGGCGCTGCGTAGGAGGCCGAGTGCTCGCATTCACATTCCCGGGCCAGGGCTCGCAGCAGCAAGGCATGGGCGGGCCATGGACGGCGCACGACTCGTGGGAGCTGGTCACCGAGGCCTCCGACGCCTGCGGGCGTGATGTTGCCGCGCTGCTGCTGGAGGCCGATGCCGACGAGCTGCGGCACACGCGAAATTCGCAGCTGTCGACGTTCGTGCTGTCGATGGTGGTGCTCGATGCGGTCGAGCGCACCGGCGCGACGTTCTCGTGTGCCGCCGGGCATTCACTGGGCGAATACAGCGCGCTGACCGCGACCGGAGCCCTGGCCTACGACGACGCTGTGCGGCTCGTTGCCGAACGCGGCGAGGCCATGCAGGTGGCTGCTGACGAGCAGGAAGGGACCATGGCGGCCGTCTTGGGCCTCGATGACAACCTCGTCGCAGAGGCGTGCGAGGCCACGCCCGGTGATGTCTGGGTTGCCAACTACAACGCGCCCGGCCAAGTCGTGATTGCAGGCGCACCGGATGCCGTCGCCGTTGCCGGTGACGAAGCGAAGGCGGCGGGCGCCAAACGGCTCATGCAGTTGCCTGTGGGCGGCGCATTCCACACGCCGTTCATGCAGCCCGCCAGGGATCGGCTGCGCAAGGCGCTGGCCGAAGTCGAGATCCGGGCCCCGAGCGTGCCGGTGGTGGCCAATGTCGATGCCCGGCCGCGTGCCGATGCCGACGAGTGGCGCACGCTGCTGGCCCAGCAGCTCACCAGCCCGGTGCTGTGGCGCGCCAGCCTTCATGCGCTGGCCGACGCCGGCGTCACCACTTTCACGGAGCTCGGCCCGGGCAAGGTGCTGACCGGCATGACCAAGCGAACGCATCGAGGCGCCACATCGATGTCCGTCAGCACGCCGGCCGAGATCGACACGCTGATGGAGACGCTGGCTACCGACGCGCCGTCGGCACCGACCGTGCTCGGCGGTGAGAACCTGTACGTCACCGAACGCCTCATCGTGAGCCCGTGCGCCGGCATCTTCACGCTCGGCGCCGGCGTCGGCGACGGCCAGCAGGTCGCGGTGGGCGATGTCATCGGCCACGTGGCCGGGGAGGAAGTGCGCTCTGCGTTCGCGGGTACTGTCATGGGGATCATGGCCGTAGAAGGCGAACGGGTCACCGCACGGCAGCCCGTCGCGTGGCTGCGGACGCCAGCCGGCAGCTGAACAGCCGGCGCCAGCAAGGGGAAGCCACAGATGACGCTCAGCGTGGGAAACGCATCAAGCGCGCGCATTGTCGGCATCGGGACGGCGCTCGGCGAGCGCGTTCTCACCAACGATGAACTGGCCGAGATGGTCGACACTTCCGATGAGTGGATCATCGAGCGCACCGGCATCAGGCAGCGGAACATCGGCGGCACCACCGCCGGGCTCGCCGCACGGGCCGGAACGGCTGCCATGGAGGTCGCCGGCGTCGATCCGTCGAGCATCGACATGCTCATCCTGGCCACCACCACGCCCGACCGCTGCGTTCCGGCGTCGTCGTCACGGGTGCAGGAGGCGCTCGGCCTCGACTGCGGCGCCATGGACGTGAACGCCGCCTGCTCGGGATTCGTCTACTCGCTGGTGGCCGGTCACGGCATGATCGCGATGGGTCACGAGCGGGTGCTGGTCATCGGCGCCGAAGTGCTCTCGCGGATCACCGACTGGACGGATCGGGCCACCTGCATCCTGTTCGCCGACGGCTCAGGCGCCGCCGTGCTCGAGCGCAGCGAGCAGGGCTCGGACCTGCTCGGCTGGCATGTCGCGAGCGACGGCTCCATGGAGGAGCAGCTGTACTGCGAGCACGACGGTTACATCCAGATGGCGGGCCAGGCGGTGTTCAAGAAGGCCGTGCTGGTGATGGAGGAATCGGCGCGCCAGTCGATGAAGCAGGCAGGGCTGACCGCCGACGACATCGATGTAGTGGTGCCCCATCAGGCCAACGTGCGCATCGTCGAGACGGCCTGCAAGCGGCTGCGAATCCCCTATGAGAAAGCGGCCATGGTGATCGAGCGCACCGGCAATACGTCGTCGGCCTCGATTCCTCTCGCACTCGACGACGCCGTGCGCGGCGGCCGGATCAACGAGGGCGACAATGTGCTGCTCGTCGGCTTCGGCGCCGGCATGACCTCGGCATCGGCACTGCTGCGCTGGTCGGGCGCTCCCGCCCGAGCCTGCTGATCGCGTCCCAGCGTCACATACACGGCTCACCATGAATCAGCCCGAAGCGCGCCCCGCGACAGCACGCACCGTCCTCGTCACCGGCGGCAGCCGCGGCATCGGCTTGGCCACGGCCCAGTTGTTTGCCGACGCAGGCCACCGGGTGGCCGTCACCAGCCGCACGGAGGGCCCTGACGACAGCCGTCTGCTGTGGGTGGCGTGCGACCAAGCCGACAGCGGCGCGGTCGACGCCGCCTACGAATCCATCGAGGCAGAACTCGGCTCGGTAGAGATCCTGGTGGCGAATGCCGGGATCACCCGCGACCAGCTCGTGCTGCGCATGGCCGACGACGACTTCGCGGCTGTCGTCGACACAAACTTGACCGGCGCGTACAGGATGGCCAAGCGGGCGGCTCGGCCGATGCTGCGCGCACGCTGGGGGCGGCTGATCTTCGTGTCCTCGGTGGTCGGATTGCTGGGCTCGGCCGGACAGGTCAACTACGCGGCATCCAAGGCGGGCCTGGTGGGCATGGCCCGATCACTGGCTCGAGAACTCGGCTCGCGCGGCATCACGGCGAATGTCGTGGCACCCGGGCCGGTCGCGACCGAGATGTTCGCGGCATTGAACGACGAGCAGCAAGCCGCCATCACCGACGCAGTGCCGCTGGGCCGGGTGGCCGAACCGTCCGAGATCGCCGCTGCAGTGGCGTTTCTCGCGTCCGACGAGGGCGCATACATCACCGGCGCCGTGGTACCCGTCGACGGCGGCCTGGGAATGGGCCATTGAGTGCCGTCCAAAGTGACGCAGGGCAAACCGGTGCAGGGCTGTAGCGCTGCGGCACCTACACTTCGCGTTCGCACGGCCGTCGGGGGCTCGTGCGGAGACCGCCCACACATGAGGGGATCAGCATGAGTGACACGTTGGATCGATTCCGTGACTGCGCCGTCGAGGTGCTGGCCGTGGATCCCGAGCAAGTCACACCCGAGGCCAGCTTCGCCGATGACCTCGACGCCGACAGCTTGGACCTCGTCGAGCTGGTGATGGCATTGGAAGAGGAGTTCGACATCAGCGTGGACGAGGAAGAACTGGAAGACGTCACCACCGTCGCTCACGCGATCCAGCTGGTCGAATCGAAACTGTGAGCACTGTCCTGCTGAGTCATGGACAGCGAGCGTCAAACCAATGACTGACGGGCGTCGCGTCGCCGTCGTCGGCCTCGGCGTCGTCTCGTGCGCCGGAACCGGCATCGACGACTTCTGGCAGGGGCTGAACTCGGAGCCGCCTGGGGGCGAACGCCGCGTCAACGATTTTGATCCGGCGCCGTTCTACGACAATCCCAAAGAGGCTCGCCGGGCCGATCGATCAACGCAGCTCGGCATGGCATCGGCCGCTGAGGCCATGGCCAGCGCAGGCGAGCTCGCGTCAGACCCGGATCGCTGCGGCGTGATCTACGGCACCGGCGTGGGCGGCCTGCAGACGTTCGAAGACCAGGTGCTCGTGCTCGATCGCAAGGGCGCACGCCGGGTCTCACCCTTCATGGTCCCGATGATGATGCCCAACGCCCCCGGAGCCGCCATCTCGATGCGGTACGGCCTGGCCGGGCCGTGCGAGGTGCTCACGACGGCCTGTGCGGCGGGGACGCACTCGATCGGGTACGCAGCGCGGCTGATCCGCCTCGGCGTCGCCGACGTGATCGTCGCCGGCGGCTGCGAATCGGTGATGACGCCGGTGGGTACCGCTGGTTTCGTCAACATGACCGCCCTGTCGACCAGTGGCATCTCGATGCCGTTCGACAAGAACCGCGACGGCTTCATGATGACTGAGGGCGCCGCCACCCTGGTGCTCGAGGAATGGGGCTCGGCGGTAGCGCGAGGGGCAACGATCTGGGGCGAAGTGCTCGGCACCGCCTCGAACGCCGATGCCCACCACATCACTGCGCCAGCTCCCGGCGGTGCTGGCGCGCTGCGCTGCATGCAACTCGCCATCGACGACGCCGGCCTCACGCCCGACGACATCGTCCATGTGAATGCACACGGCACGTCGACCCCGCTGAACGACGCAGCCGAAGCCGAAGCGCTCAACAAGCTGTTCGGGCCCAACGGTCCGCTCGTGACTTCCACGAAGGGCGTCACCGGGCATGCCCTCGGAGCAGCAGGCGCGCTGGAGGCCATTGCCGTGCTGCTGTCGATGCACCACCGCAAGATCCCGGCAACGGCCGGCTGGACAACTCCCGATCCCGAGCTCGCGGAGTTCCGCTTGGTGACCGGTCAGGCGGCCGATTGGGAGCCGGGCCCCTCGATCAGCAACTCGTTCGGTTTCGGCGGCCACAACGGCTGCATCGTGCTCGGCCCCGCCTGAGGCCGTGAACAGCCCTAGAGGCTGTCGTAGGTGGCGGTCTCGATGGCTTCGTACAGCCCGTAGGAACGGGGATCTGCAAACGGCACCTGCTGGCTGATGTAACAGCCGGCCACCTGGTTCTGGAGATCGACCCAGAAGTACGAGTTGGCCAGCCCGGCCCACATGAGCCCTCCGGCAGGGCGTCCCGTCGGGGCCGGCTCCTCGTTGATCTGGAAGGTAAGCCCCCACGACTTCTCGACGCCGGGGAAGAACTCGGCATCGAAGGAGAACGGCGGGGCGGCCGTCGGGAGCATCGTGACTCGCAGGTCGCCCATCGAATTGGTGACCATCTGCGCATGGGTGTCGGCTGACACGATCTGGCTGCCGTCGAAGCTGCCGCCGTTCAGCATCATGGCCAGGAAGCGGCAGTAATCGTCGGCGGTGGAGTACAGCCCGCCGCCGCCCATCTCGAACTCCGGCTCCTGGGGGATCTCGAACGGCATTTCGAACAGCGAGCCGTTCTCGTCGCGGGTGTGCATCGCCGACTGGCGGGCGCGCATGCCGTCGGTGATCTTGAATGCCGTGTCAGACATGCCCAGCGGCTCGAAGATATTCGCCGTCATGTACTCGCCCAACGTCATGCCCGAGGCCGCTTCCACCATCTGGCCGGCGTAGTCGATGCCGGTGCCGTAGAACCAGCGGTCGCCGGGATCAGACAGCAGCGGAATGGAGAGCGTGGCCTTCTGGCACTCGATGACACCCGGCGTGCCCGTGGCCTCCATGTACTGGCCGAGCTCGGCGCTCCAGATGTCGTACCCCATGCCCGCGGTGTGCGTCAGCAGGTGACGCAGCGTGATGTCGCCGTTGCGGGCCCGGGTGACCGGGTTGCCGTCATCGTCGAATCCGGTCAGCACGTCGAGCTCGCCGAGCAGCGGCAGTACCTCTGCGCCCGGACTGTCGAGCGAGAGCTTGCCCTGCTCCACGAGTTGCATCGCCGCCGTGCCGGTGACGGCCTTGGTCATCGAGGCGATCCAGCACACGGTGTCATTCGACATCGGAACGTCGCTGTCGGCGCCACGGGTGCCGGCCGTCGCCGAGCAAATCTCCCCGTCGGCACTGATGACCTTGGCCACTGCGCCCACGACATCGCCGTCGGCGACGCCCCGGTCGAGAATTCCTTGAACTGTGTCTCCGAGCGACATATCAGGCCTCCTGTTCGGCTGGACGCATCACTGCGCAGGGCGTGCTTCAGCCCCGCGAGCGCGACGCTAGTTGGCAGCCCGAAGACGCAGGACGCCTGCCATACGCTCCACGCCATGCTGTCTCGGCCGCGGCATGCCGCCGCGCTCACCTCGGTCTGCGCTGCCCTGCTGGCGGTGGCGTGCAGCACCAGCCCTGTGCGAGTCGTGCCTCCCCCTCCCACGTCAACGGAAGCGCCGGCAGTCGCTCAGCCGGCAGTGGCCGACGCTGAGCCACGTGTGACCGAAAGCACCGCCGCTCCCCTGACGGCACCGGTCACTTCGGCTGCGGCATCGAGATCTGCAGCGAGCTCCACGACGACTGTCATTCCCGCGACGACACAGCCGGATCTGACGTGGACGCTGCTGGCCGGCGGCGACGTGCTGATGGATCGCAGCGAAGCAGCCGGCGTCGACCCGTTCGCCGGCATTCAGCCCGCGCTTGGATCAGCAGACATCGCCGTCGTGAATGTGGAGATGGTCATCAGCGAGCGCGGTGAGCCCGCGGACAAGCAGTACGTGTTCAGGGCGCCGCCGTCAGCAGCCGAGCGGATCGCTGCGGCCGGCGTGGATGTGGCCAACCTGGCCAACAACCACGCCATGGACTACGGCCCTGAAGCGCTGGTCGACACCGTCGACCTGCTGGAGGCCAACGGCGTGATCGCGCTCGGTGCGGGCGCGACCAGCGGCGATGCGTACCGGCACCGGGTGATCAAGGTGAGACCCGGTGTGCGCGTCGCGTTCGTGGGCGCCTCGATGGTGGTGCCGCTCTCGTTTGCGGCCACCCAGACGCGTCCGGGGATCGCGTCGGCGTACCAGCGCGACCGGGTGCTCGCCAACGTGCGGGTGGCTGCGAGCGAGGCCGATGTGGTGATCGCCGTGATCCATTGGGGCATCGAGCGCATGACCTGCCCGGAGGGCCGCCAGCGCGACTTCGCTTTCGAGCTGCTGCGCAACGGTGCCGATGCTGTCATCGGCCACCACCCGCATGTGCTGCAGCCGGTCGTGTTCGACGACGGGAAGCTCGTGGCCTACTCGCTGGGCAATTTCGTCTGGCACTACCGGTCAGGCATCACCGGTGACACTGGCGTCCTGCAGATCGACTTCGACGGCGACGAAATGCTGGGCTGGTCGTTCCATCCCCACCTGCTCGACCTCAACGGCGCGCCGGTGCCCGCGTCTGAAGGCGCCAGGGTCGACCGGATCAACGACATCATCTCGGGCGACTGTGCCCGGCACCAACCGCCCCCGACCACCGCCGCACCTCAGCCGAGCACTTCGGCGGCGGCCAGGTCCGCGATGCGATCGGCGTCGTAGCCGAGAAACTCAGTGAGCACCTCGAAGTTGTCCTCGCCGAGGCACGGGCCGCCCCGCCGCACGACGGGAGGTGTGCGTGACATGCGTGTCCGGCAGTTCTGTGTCCACATGGTGCCGCGGTGGCTCTGGGGAACGTTGATGTGGTGCTCCCGGGCGGTCAATTGCACGTCGTCGCAGCAACCCTGCGAGTTGTTCACCGGGTAGGCGTCGATGCCGTGCGTCTGTAGCGCTTCGGCGGCCTCGACGTTGGAGCGTTGCGATGTCCACGCCGAGATGGCCTCGTCGATCTCGCCGGACCACTCCCGCCGGGCTGCCTGATTCCAGGCGGCCGCGCCGCTGCCGCTGAGCCCCACGGCACCGGCGAGAGCCGGCCAGCAGTCGTCGGTGCAGGCAATCGCCACCCACTGATCCTCGCCAGCGCTCGGGTACACGCCGTGGGGGCTCATGTGGGGGTCCTCGTTGCCGCACCGCTGCGGATCACGGCCGTTGATCGAGGCGTCCAGGATGGCCGGCGCCAGGTAGTGCAGCGCCGCCTCGGTCTGGGAGATGTCGATATAGCAGCCGGCGCCGGTGCGGTCGCGCCGTTCCAGAGCCGCCATCAATGACGCCACGATCACCCGGGGCGCCAAGAAATCGGTGTACGGGCCGTACGGGCCGGCGGGGCCGCGGTCCGGCCATCCGGTGATCTCGTAGAAACCGGCGATGGCAGCAGCCATGAACCCGTAGCCGGCAAGGCTCGAGTACGGCCCGCTCTGGCCCAGCAGCGAGCTCGACAGCATGATGATCTGCGGGTTGATCGCCGAGAAATCCTCGTAGCCGAAGCCCATGCGCGCTGCAGCGCCCGGCGCCCACGACTCGGTGGTGATGTCGGCCCAGCGGATCAGATCCTCGACCACCGGGCGGGACTCGAGCTTGCTGAGGTCCAGGCTGAGGCTGCGCTTGCCCGCGTTGTAGACGCCGTAGCCGACGCTGTTGTCAGGATGGGCTTCCTCGTCGACGAACGGGTTGACCGTGCGCATGGTGTCGGGCCGGCTCTCGGTCTCGACCTTGACGACGGTGGCGCCGTAGTCGGCCAGGATGCGCACCGCTGATGGCGTGGCGATGACCCACGAGAATTCCACCACCTTCAGGCCCGCGAGCGGCAGGGCGGCGCCGTCCGGGGTGGGACCGCCGCCTGCAGTCACCGCGGTTGCCGCGTACGGCTGCCGGTCGGTGTCGATGTTGCCATTGCCGCTGCCCAGCGTGGGCACCACCAGCGACCGCTGCGGAGCGTCGGCGCTGAAGTGCACCAGAGGACCGCAGAAGCGAGCGCTGCGCCCGCCGTCGAGATCGACGTCACGCCAGAAATCACGCTCGGCGAAGTGGGGATTGGTGAGCAGATCGCTGACCAACGCTGAAGGCGTGATCAGGAGGTTTCGTTCAAAGGCGGCGGCCCACAGCTCCTCGGTGGTCTTGGTTGCCATGAAGCGGGCGATGGTCATGAACGACTTGGCGATGATGTCCGGAGAGCGCTGGCCGCTGAGCACCTCGGTGGCCACGGTCTCCCAGTCGACGGCCTGCAGCTCTTCATCGGCGAAGCCCTCCTCGGTCTCCCAGGCCACGAGCCGCTCGGTGAAGGGCGCAAAAGCAGCCCCCATCAGCGCCACGCAGATCGTGTTGCCGTCTGCGCACGGGAACAGCATCGGCACGTCGACCCCGCCGAGGCTGAGGCCGCCGGCGAGTCGATTCACCGCGTTGGCGTTGACACGGCTCGACAGGTTCGCAGGCTGACCGTGCGTCATGGATTCCATCGCCGAGATGTCCACGTGCTGGCCGAGCCCGCTGCGCTGTGCCTCCCGCAGCGCGATGAGCGTGGCAGCTGCCGCATCAGCCGCAGCCTGCAAGAAGCTCTGGGGCACGCCCGCAACACGCACCGGGGCGCGGTCCTTGTCGCCGCTGGCGTGCAGGAAGCCGCTGCCGGCCACCGCTGTCAGATCCGAGCCGGCCCACGTGCTGCGAGGCCCGGTCGAGCCGTACGGCGTGATCGAGGTGTGCACGATGGCCGGATTGGCGGCGGCCAAGTCGTCGTAGCCCAATCCCAGCGTGCCCAGGTGGCCGACCGGCGAGTCCTCGATGAGCGTGTCAGCGCTGGCCGCCAGCTCGAGCAACCGCTCGCGGCCCTCGGCGGTGGTGAGATCGGCCGTGACACTCTGCTTGCCCTGGTTGTAGGCCCAATGGCTCAGCGAGCGCTCCGGATCCGGCTGGTCATCGACGAAGGGCCCGTCGTGACGGCTGCGCACGCCCCCGGGCGGCTCAACAGCAATCACCTCTGCACCCAGGCTTGCCAGCAGGTAGCCGGCGAATTGGCTGATGCCTTCGCAGAGATCCAAGACCCGGTAGTGCTCCAACATCTCGAATGTCACCCCTCATCTGCGCCGGCTCGGCGCACGGCGTGGGGCTGATTCTTCCCTGTACGCGCATGCCATGCGAACCGGCGCGCTCTGAGAGCGTGCGTCGCAGTGCCGAACGTCAGGACTTCGGCGAGACTGCCGGAGCTGTTGGGCCGAGCCAGGGAGGACCAGATGGTGTCGATAGCGACCGACCGGATCGTGGAACGCGACGAGCTGCGGGACTTCGTGCGAGAACGGCATCACGGCGTGCTGCTGACGCTGCGGCGGGACGGCCGCCCGCAGGCATCGCTGGTCACCATGGGTCTCGATGAGGCCGGCGATGCGGTACTCGTCAGCAGCTACCCCGACCGGGCCAAGTCGCTCAACCTGCGACGCAACGCCCAAGCATGGGTGGTCGTCATGTCAGACGCGTGGAACGGCGAGTGGGTCCAGCTCGAGTGCCGCGGAGAGGTCGAGGACCTGCCCGAGGCAATGGACGGCCTCGTCGAGTACTTCCGGGTAATCAGCGGCGAGCATTCCGATTGGGACGAGTACCGCGAAGCAATGAGGAAGCAGGACAAGGTGCTGCTGCGCCTGCACATCGAGAGCTGGGGCCCGATCTCCAAGGGCGGCTTCCCCGCCCGCCTCGCCAGCGAGTAGCAGTCCTCCCCAGACGCCCGTCGCCTTACCCGGCGTCGAGTCGACGCAGGAGCGTGTCCGGAGCTTTCGTGCGGTAACTCTCCTCCAGCCACTCGGCAAGATCGTCGAGATTCACGTCCGCGAGTCGGACGAGCACGCTGCCGTAGCCGTCGTAGTGCGGCACCGTGAACAGCACATCGGGATGGTTCTCGAGCAGCACTGCCTTCATCTCGAGGTCGCAGAACAGCACCAGCACCTCGGTGTCGAAAACCTGATCGCGGCGATGCTCTCGCTCGCCCCACATCCGGCAGAAGCCCTTCTTGCGGACCTTGAGCGCCGGAGTCCCATACGAGGTCGACTCGACGACCTCGGGCAGCTCCATCCCGAGCCTGCGTACGTCGTCGAACGTCGCCATCGGTGCGCGTCCGCCTCAGCGGGCTTGCCAGTCGGGCGTGCGGCGTTCGAGAAAGGCGCTGGCGCCCTCGGCGTGGTCGGCGGTGGTCTTGAGGACGCTCTGGCCCAGACGCTCGAGGCGCCGACCGGTCTCGTGGTCGACGTCGGTGCAGGTGTTCAGCACCGTCTTAGCCATGCCGAGTGCCAGCGGCGCAAAAGCCTCCATCTCCGAAGCGAGCTCCAACGCGACATCGACCGCCTTGCCCTCGGGAGCCACCTCGGTGGCAAGGCCCATGGCCTTGGCATCGTCGGCACCGACGTTGCGGGACAGCATGACGAGTTCCTTGGCCCGTCCCAGCCCCACGTAGTGCACCAGCCGTGAACAGCCACCCGAACCGGGAATGAGCCCCACCTTGGCCTCGGGCATCACAAAGCGGGCGTTTTCGGCGATCACCCGGAAGTCACACGACAGCGCCAGCTCGAAGCCGCCGCCCGCTGCAACGCCATTCACCGCGGCAATGACCGGCATTTCGAGCGCCTCGACCAGATCGAACACCGAGTGGATGCCACGGGCCACCGCACGGAAGCCCCGGGTCCCCATCTCGGTCAGGTCGCCCATCTCGGAGACATCTTCGCCAGCCGAGAACGCCCGGCCCGCACCGGTGATGACGAGCACCCGGATGCCGGTGGCCATCGCCGTGTCCTCGACGGCGTCGCGCATCTCAGTCCGCATGGCGGCATTCCAGGCGTTGAACTTCTGGGGCCGGTTCAGCGTCAGGATGCGCACGCCGTCGCGGTCTTCGGTCAGCAGGTGCTCGTAGCTCATGGGCTCTCCCTTGTGGTCGGCGTCGCTCGGGGGGGTCACTCGTCGGGGTCGCCGCGCATCACCACGATGCCGGTGGCGACCACGTCGCCGCGCTGGTTGCGCAATTCCACGCCCCGATCCAGCTCTCCGAAACTCACCGGCGACACCGTCACCTCGTCGCCGGGGAAGACCGGTCCGCGCAGCCGGACGTCGAGATTCAGGATCGCATCGGCACCGAACTGCGCGATGAGGGCGTTGAGCGCGATCGCGGTCGTGTGCGAGGCCTGCACCACCACGTCGGGCAGCCCGGCCTTGGCCGCGAATTCGGGGTCGGTGTGCACCGGGTTGGGGTCGCCCACGCCGTCGACGAAGCTGCGCATGGCTTCCCTCGTCATGGCGGGCGCGGTCGCCGGTGTCAAGTCCAGCTCGCTCATCGCGCAGACTCCCCTGCCCCGTCGCCGCCGTCTGCGGCAGCGACAGTCGGCGCCGGCTCTCCGGGCGGCTTTCGCTCCACGAACACCGTCCGCTGCCGCTGGATCAGATCGCCGTCGGCGCCTCGGTACTCGGACAGCACCGTGGCCAGATGCAGCGTGCCCTTGTCGATGATGTCCTCCACCGACACCACCACCGAGACCCGTTCGCCGAGACGGAACGAGCGGTGCCATTCGAACGACTGACCACCGGCCAGACCCCGCTCGAGGCTGAGATCGATGGGCCCGACCACCGAATCGCCGCCGCCCACCGTCGGCCCGAAGAACGGCAGCCGCAGCGCCACTTCGGTGGCGTGCGGCGTGCCCAGCGCATCGACCAGCAGTGCCACCGACTCGGGTTCCACCACCACCTCGGTCTCGACCAGCACTTGGCCCAGTGTCTCCAGGTTCACCTTGCTGCCCCGCTCCCGGTTGCGCCGCGACCGCGCACATTATTTCCCGCTCTTGTTCGCTTCGCTCACGGGCCGCTCGGGCCACGGCTTCGCCATTCGGCTCAGCCTCTAGCTCAGCAGCTGCCAGACCGCCACGAGCAGGTCTTGGTCGTCGCCGGCTGACGGCGGATCAGAAGCCGGTCGCATATTCCAGCCGTAGGGCTTGTTGATCACGTAGATGCGCGGCTCCGGCGTCGACTTGTCGCCCCGGTCGAACGCGCCGATGACGAGCGTGTGCTCTCCCTCAGCCACCCAGAAGCACTCCCAGTGCGCAGACGAGGACGTCTCGATGAATGCCACCTCCGGCGCGGGCCGCGTCACCCGGACAGCAAGTCCGCCCGCGGCTGCAGGATCCATGGCCGGCTAGAGGAACCGGCGGTTCAACCGGTTCGGCGGCACCTCGATCCCCAGCTCGTCGAGCAACGGCCTCGTGTCGGCGATGTACTGCCGGCGGAGGTCGGCGTTGTTCTTCTTCCGCAAGCCCCACCGCACGTACGCGTCGCCGAAGTCGGAATCGGACCGGCCGAACATGTCCAGCGCCGCCGGCCACCAGAAGTGAATCTTCTCGTTCGCCTCCGCGAGCCCCTCGGGCGTCTTGCAGATGAGCCGCAGATTCCGCAGACCGAGCGTGCAGTGGAATAGCTCTTCCTTGTGCACCCGCGTGGCGATATCGAGCAGGGGCTTGTAGGGCACGCCGTCCCAGGTTTCGCCGATATAGACACCCACCCGGTCGATGAGCGCATGGAAGTACGACAGATCGCAGAACGTCTCCATCGAATGCCGGAACGCGTACTGCTCGATCGGGCGGTCGACATGGTCGACACCGAGGCCGGCCAGGATCTGGGCATTGATGATCCCGTGCTCCACCTCCTGCTGCATCAGCTTGACCAGCAGCCCCTTGGTGGCTTCGTCGGGCGCGAACCGCAGGCAGCGATCCCACAGCTTGGTGAGCAAATCGGTGTAGTGAGGATTGGCACTGTTCTCGACGTGGTAGCTCAGCATCCGTACGAGCAGCTCATGGAACTCGGCGGGAATGTCGGCGTCGCCCTCGTCCCAGATTCTCTGCGGCTCCGATGTCCGCTCGAGCGTTGCGGTGCTCATAGTGCTCCCGAGCGTACTCAGGCTCCAGGTTGCCCACCGGTGTCGGTGCCCAGGTAGGCGGCACGCACAGCCGGGTCGGCCTGCACCTCGTCGGGCGTGCCCACGCTGATCACCTGGCCCTGATCGAGCACGTAGATGCGGTCGCTGATGCCGGTGATGAAGTTGAGATCGTGATCGATCACCAGCACGCCCGCGTCGACGGCGGCAGCCATATGCCGGATGCGCCGGATCATCTCCGCCGATTCAGCGTCGCTCATGCCGCTGGTGGGTTCGTCCAGCAGCAGGTAGGCCGGCGCCATGGCTGCCGCTCGGGCCAGTTCCAGCCGTCGTGCGCTGCCGTAGTCGAGCTCGCGGGCGCGGCGGTCACGCACGTCCCACAACCCGGCCTCGGCGATGAGCGCATCGACCGGGGGGTGGTTCCCCGGCCGGTGGCGAGCTGCAACCCGGCTGGCCAGCTCCACGTTCTGGCGCACGGTCAATGCGTCGAACAGCCGCAGGTTCTGGAACGTGCGCAGCAGGCCGGCGCGGGCGATCTCGTGGCTCGGCGCTGCCGTGAGCTCGCGCTCGCCCAGCCTGAACCAGCCCTCGGCGGGTTCCACCATCCCCGTGATGACATTCACCAGCGTCGTCTTGCCGGCACCATTCGGACCGATCAGCCCGACGACCTCATCGGGCGCCACGCTGAGGCCGGCACCGTCGAGCGCCCGGAAGCCGCCGAAGTCGACGACGATGTCGCCCACATCCAGGGCTGCCCCCTCATGGGACACTTCGGCGTGCAAGCCCACGGGCGCGACTTCCGCCAGCGGCTCGGGTCGCTCTTCGGGCTTTCGGCGATGCCACCGTCGCCACAGCCAAGCGTCCAGCTCCCAGTCCCCCAGCAGTCCGTCGGAGCGGAAGATCATGAAGCCGAGCATCGCCAGGCCCAGGAAGACCGTCTGCAGGTTCTCGCGGAAGATCCAGTCGAGCGGCGCCGCATCGAGACCGAGCCCGAATACCTCGAAGCCGTCCTGGCCGAGGCGGCGGGCCAACTCGCGCCCGACGGTCATCACCGCCACGCCGACGAGCGCTCCGGTGACGCTGTTGCGGCCGCCGACGATCAGCATCGCCAGCGTCAGCAGCGTGTAGTTGAAGAAGAAGTCGTCGGGCAGGATCGAGCCGTTCTCGTACACCCGCAGCGACGACCCGACGCTCACGACGACGACGGAGATGAGCAGCGCCGCGGTCTGCTGCACCAGCGGGCTCACGCCCATGGCGCGAGCAGCCAAATTGTCCTCACGGGCCGCAACGGCGAGCTTGCCGCTGCGGCTCTGCGCGAACAGCCGCGCCACGATCAACGCCCCGAGCAGGCACAGGTAGATGGGGAGCCTGCTGTCGAGCGCGGCCCCCACCTTGAAGGTGAGACCTGCACGGTTGCCGCCGGTCAGGTCGGGCCAGTTCCGCGCCACCTCATGGGTGACGAACAGCAGCGCCAGAGTGATGACGGTGGCCGCGACGGCACCCGATTCCGCACCTGAACGCGCCAAGCCGATGCCCACCACGAGCGCGACCAGCACGGTCACCCCGATGGCCACCGCAACGGCCAGCGCCGGGTTCAGCAGCACGTCGTTCAAGCCGAACGGCGCATCGGGGATCCGCTTGAGCTTCTCTTCGGGGCTGATGGCGAAGACAGCGAAGGCGTAGCCGGCGATCGCCCCGAAGCCGATGTGGCCGAACGACAGCACACCGGTGTTGCCGACGTAGATCTGGATGCCGAGCACGATGATGGCGTCGATCAGCATCACCGTCACCAGGCGCTCGGCGGCCCGGCCCTGGAAGCTCTCGTAGATGAGGCCGCCGGCCAGGAAGACGGCGAAGAGCAGCGCGCACCCCGCGATGGGGAAGCCGATGTCACGTCCTGGGCGCGGGAACATCAGACCGGCTCGATCACACCCGCACGGCGTGCTTGACCGTGACCAGGCCTTGCGGCCTGAAGATGAACAGCAGGGCGATCAGCAGGAACACCACGCCCTCGGTGAGGCTGGCGACGCTGTCGGGCAGGCGTGATCGCAGCAGCACTTCGGCCAGCCCCAGCACCAGCCCGCCGATCACCGCCCCCCGGAGACTGCCGAGACCGCCGATCAGCGCGGCCAGCACGCCCTTCAGCATGGGCGTGATGCCGGCGCTGGGGCTGATGCTGCCGGCTCGCATCAGCCAGAACACCCCGGCAATGCCCGCCAGCAGCCCCGACAGGGCGAAAGCCCCCCGGATCACGGTGTCGGAGCGCACGCCCATCAGCCGGGCGGTGTCGAAATCCGCAGCTGCCGCCCGCAGCGACAGCCCGAACATGGTCCGCTGCAGCAGCAGCGTCGTGCCGATCAGCGTCAGCACCGTCACGGCGATGACGACGGTGTCGTACACCTCGATGTTGAGCGGACCGACCGAGTAGGTGTTGGTGACCCACGACGGCCGGTCGAACGGCTTGACCGAGGCTGACACGTACAGCAGGAAGATCGCGGAGATCACGAAGTGGACGCCGAACGACGTCAGCAGCAGCGTGAAGTCGGAGCTGCCCCGCACCCGCGAGAAGGCGACTCGCTCGATCGCCAGCGAGGTCAGCACGGCGCTGAGCACGATGAGCGGCGTGACGATGTACCACGACCAGCCGGCGCCGAGAGTCCACAGCGCGACGTAGCCGCCGACGGTGATGAGCTCGCCGTGGGCGAAGTTCAGCAGGTGCATGACGCCGAAGACGACCGCTACGCCCAGCGCCAGCAGGGCATAGATGCTGCCCCGGCCGAGGCCGTCGATGAGGTTCTGCGCGAGCTCAGTCACGCCGTTCCGCCTCCCGCACCGTTCGCTGCGGGCGTGCCCGCGGCGGGCATACCTTCGTCGGGCGCTACGACTGATCCGACGAAGGTGTCGAATAGGTCGTCCCGCTGGCTCAGTTCTCGGCCCGTGCCCGAGGCCACCACCTCGCCGCTGCGCAGCACGTAGGCACGGTCGGACACTTCGAGCATCCGCGCGGCGTTCTGCTCTACGACGAGCAACGTACGGCCCTGATCGCGCAGCGTGTCGATCAGCTCGAACACCAGGTCCACGAGCACCGGTGCGAGGCCCAGCGAGGGCTCGTCCATCATCAGCAGGCGGGGCGCCGACATCAGCGCGCGCCCGATAGCGAGCTGCTGCGCCTCGCCGCCCGACAGGTAGCCGGCCGGGACGTCCCACTTCTCCTTGAGCACCACGAAGCGCTCGGCCATCTCGTCGAGCAGCTCGGCGCGCTTCGCGGCCGGCACGGTCACGCCGCCGATCCGCAGGTTCTCTTCCACCGTGAGGTCGGCAAAGATGCGACGGTGCTCGGGCACGAGCGCGACGCCCGAGCGCAGCAGCTGCTCCGGCGAGCGGCCGGTGATGTCGTGGCCCTCGAAGGTGATGCGGCCCTCGGCCGGCGACAGCAGCCCGGCGATGGACGACAGCAAGGTGGTCTTGCCCGCGCCGTTGGGCCCGATGAGGCCGACCACCTCACCGGACCCGACGCTGAGGGCCGCGCCGCGCAGTGCGGCTATGGAGCCGTACCGGGCGGTGAGGCCTTCGACTTCGAGCATCGAACTCGCAATCTGCTGCCCATGTCCGCTGGGCGCTCGGGCCCGCTGCGGCAGTGCCGGAACGGACCTGCTTGATGGTGCGCTTACTTGATCGTGATGGTGTCGACGAGCACGTCCTCGCCGTTCACGATGCGATTGATCGGCACCGCCTTCGGCGGGATGCCGTTGGTGCCTTCGTAGGTGATCTCGCCCGACAGCCCTTGGAAACCAGAGAGCTGCTGGACGGCCTCGCCGATCTGGGCGGTGTCGTCGCAGCCGCAGTCGAGCATGCCCTGGATGCCGATGAACATTGAGTCGACATACAGCGCCATGAAGCCACGGCTCTCGAGCGCCTCACCCTTCTCGGCCTCGAACGCAGCGAGCATCGAGTCGATCCGGTCACCCGCGGTGATGCTGGTGTGCGGTGTGTGGGCGATTCCCTCGTTGTTCGCCTCCACCTGGATGCCGGTGGCGTCGAGTGCGTCGGTGCCGACGTAGGTGAGACTGTCGAGACCCTGGCCTTCGAGCTGGCCCCGCAGCGCGGTGACCTGGAAGCCCAATGCCGCCGAGAAGACGACCTCGTTGTTCTCGGAGATCTGAGCGATCTCGTTGACCTGCGAGGAGAAGTCGGTGTCCACGAACCAGACATAGGTCTGAACGCTCACCACCTCGCCGCCGCCGGCTTCGAATGCGGCGATGAACGCATCGGGGTTAACGCCGGTGTAGGGGATGCCCTCACCCTCGGTGAACACGATGGCCCGGGTGATGCCCTGGTCGAGCGCCCACTGGGCGGCCGCACCCGACATCTGGTGATCGTCGAAGGTGACCAAGTACGAGTTGATGGCAGCGTCTGCCAGCGTCGGTTCGGTGGATGCCGCCACGAACAGCGGGACGTTGCCGCCGGTGGTCTGCAGGATCGGCAGCGCGAAGTCTGCGAACGGCGGGCCGATCAGGAAGTGCGCGCCCCAGTCCAGGAGGTCCTCGGTGGCGAGCGCAGCATCGTCGCCGACTTCGGCGACCCGCACTTCCACTGGGCGGCCATTGAAGCCGCCGCGGCAGTTAGCGAGATCGGCAATGTACGGCACGAGCTTCGAGCCCGGGATGTCGACGAAGCCAACCACGTCGCTGAAGTCCATCGCCATGCCGACGCGGATCGGGTCGCCGGTCGGCGCCTCTTCGCAGTTGCCGAGATCGGCGCTCAGGATGTGGTCGATGTCGATGCTGGTCATCGTGACGGCCGCTGCGGGTGCTTCCGTAGCAGCAGGCGCCTCGGTAGCGGCGGGTGCCTCGGTGGCAGCCGGCTCGCTCTCCGTGGTGTCGTCGTCACTGCCGCATGCGGCACCGAGCAGCGCAACTACGGCCAGCAAGGCCAAGACGCGTCGTTTCATGATGGGCCCCTCCCGTGGATCGAGCCGATGCTAGCCCTCCGCCGGGAAAGGCTCGTATAGCTTCTGCTGATCGTCCCAGCCCAGACAGCGATGAGGAACAGCCATGGCCAATGAACGCGTCCGCATGCTGTGGCCGGATCATCTCGGTCTGGCGCGAGGCAAGTACGTGCCGACCGCTTTCGCCCAAGGCGGCACCGGCCATGCAGCCGCCGTGTTCAGTCTGGCCTACGACCGCTCGTTCATCGCTGCGCCGGGCTCGGGTGTGCTGGACGGCTTTCCCGACATGCACGCCACCTTCGACGAGGCCGACCTGCGCCCCGGCTGGGATGACGGTCGGACCCAAGTGGCTGTCTGCGACCTGTCGCAGCGAGGTGAGCCGTTCCGCTTCTCGGCCAGGTACGCGCTGCGCAAGGCCATCGCCGACTGGGAGGCGCTGGGCTACCGCCCGATGGTGGGCATCGAGTTCGAGGCCTACGTGCTCGAATACACCGACGAGCACGGCTGGCAGCGGTGGGACACACCCGAGTCGTACGTGTACGGAACCGGGCGTTTCGTGGACCCGGTCGGTCTGATCGACGACATCACCGATCTCGCGGCCAGCAGCGAGATCGTGCTGGAGTCGGTCAATGCCGAGTTCGACTCAGGCCAGTTCGAGCTGACGCTTCGCTACGCCGATGCGCTGCGCGCTGCCGACGACGCCTTCCTGTTCAAGGTGCTGGCCCGTGAATGCGCCATGGATCATGGCCGCCGGCTCACATTCCTCGGCAAGCCGTATGCGGAGCTGGAGGGCAACGGTGTCCATGTGAACTTCTCGCTGCTCGATGACGAGGGCAACAATGCGCTCGCCGACCCCAGTGCCGGTGACGGCCTGTCGGCGCTGGCGAAGAGCTGCCTGGCAGGGCTGTGCGCCCATCACCAAGGCCTCACCCCCCTGTGCTGCCCCACCGTCAACGCCTACCGGCGCTTGCGACCGTTCACCTTCAGCGGCCGGCGGGCGAACTGGGGCTACGACCACCGGGTGGTGGGCACTCGCGTGCCGCCTGAGCGCGGGGGGCGCACACGCATCGAGTCACGATTGGCCGACGGCGCATGCAACGTCCACGCCGCCATCGCCGCGGTGCTGCAAGCGGCACGCCTCGGCGTGGTCGACGAGCTGCCCTGCCCTGAGCCCGAGACCAACGACGGCATGGAGGCCTGGAACACCGAGGTGACGTCGGCACTCAACTTGACCGACGCCTTGGATCATCTGCGTGCCGACACTGCGCTCGCCGAAGCCGTGAGCAGCGACCTCGTCGACAACTTCCTCGCCATCAAGGACGCCGAGTGGGAGCGCTACGTCGCCACTGTCGGCGAGCCCTCCGACGAGATCAGCGAGTGGGAGATCAGCGAATACCTGCCCTACCACTGACGGGCACCACAGGCTGATCAGGTGAACTCGATGTAGCGATCGCGCTCCCAGTCGCTGACGTCGTCACCCACCGCATCGCACCCGGCGTCGGCGAACTTCTCCAGCTCGGCTTTGGCCATCAGCATGAAGTTGGTCGAGAACTCCTCGCCCAGTGCGGCGGCGAGCGCACTGCCCTCGTAGGCCGCGATGCCATCGTGGGCGTTGGCGGGCAGCGGCGCGGCATCGCCGGGGTCGTCGTACTTGTCGCCAATGCTCATCGGGCCCGGATCGGCGCCCCGCTCGAGGCCGTCGGCGCCTGCTGCCAGGAGGCCGGCGATCATTAGGTACGGGTTCGCATCGGAACCAGGCGCCCGGTACTCCACCCGGTTCGCGCTGCCGGCGCCAACGGTCAGGCGGCACATCACCGATCGGTTGTCGAGCCCCCAGTGCACATGGGTGGGCGCAAACGTGTACGGGCGCACGCGCTTGTAGCCATTCGGCACCGGGCTGCCCAGCAGCGACAGCGCGCCGGCATTGTCGAGCTGGCCGCCGAGCCACTGCGACATGACCTCGTTCGGCCCGTCATGCGAGGACGCGAACACGTTCTCGCCACCGGCGGACAGGCTGGTGTGCACGTGCATGCCGCTGCCCGACGGCTCGGTCCACGGCTTGGGCATGAAGGTGGCCCTGAACCCGGATGCAGCGGCGATCTCCTTGACGATGCTCTTGTAGAGGGCGGTGTTGTCCGCAGCCGTCATGGCGTCGCTGTAGGCCACGTTGATCTCGATCTGCCCCGGTCCGTACTCGGGATTGGAGGACTCCACCGGGATGCCGGCCTCGACCATGGCGGTGCGCATCTCCCACAGCACATCCTCGAGGTCGCCCCGGTCGGTCAGCGAGGAATACTGGATGTGGCTCTGCACATGCGACCAGTCGGCCTCGCACAGGTAGAACTCCATCTCGGTGGCGACTATCGGGCTGTAGCCCAGGCCCTCGCAGCGCGCGATCTGGCGGGCCAGAACGGTGCGCGGTGCAATCGGGTGGAGTTGATGCGACGGATCCAGACTGTCTGAGAACACCAGCGCATAGCCGGGCCGGTGACCGAAAGTGCGCAGCGTGCCGAGATCGGGAACCAGGTGCGTGTCCAGGAAGCCCAGTCCCATATTGATGTAGGGGCTGTCCACGAGGTCGTTGTGCAGGTCGAAGATGTAGATGGCGTCTGCGATGTGGCAGCCGCCCTCGGCAACAGACCGCAAGAAGTGATCGACGGGAAACCGCTTGCCGCGCAGGTGTCCGTAGGTGTCGACGATGGCGACCTCCACGGTGTGCGTCTGGGCGGAACGCAGGGTGCTCTCGATCTCGGCAAGGTCGGTCATGGGTTCATTCCTCGGTGGTGTCGGGGTGCGTTGAACGCGGCTGGTCGGCTTTCGGGCGGGCACAGACTTACCATTCGGCTGTGCCTCCCGAAACCTCAGCGGCCGCGACAGACACCCTGACGGGCAACTCGGCCCCGACCGATGAGACCGCGGGCATCGACATCGCCGATGCCCGCCGCTATGCAAGCGGCATTCCCTGGGACGACTTCGGGACGCTGCGTCAGCGTCCGGGCCTGCACTGGAATCGCTACGAGGCTGAGCCGAATGCGGACGGGGGCTTCTGGGCGGTGACCCGGCATGCCGATGTCTGCGAGGTGTCGCGACATCCCGAACGCTTCTCGTCCGCGATCGGGCACGTCAACCTGTGGGACCTCGAGGCCGACGCGCTGGAGGCACGCCGATCCATCCTCGAGCACGACCCGCCGGCGCACACCCGGCTGCGTCGGGTGGTCAGCAAGGCATTCACGCCGCGCCAGATGCGCCGGTACAACGAGCGCACCCGTGAGATCGCCGACGAGCTGCTCGACGCTGTCGTTCGGCAGGGCGGCGGCGACTGGGTGGATCTCGTCGCTGCGCCGCTGCCGATCCGGGTGATCATCGCGATCTTGGGTGTGCCGCCCGAAGATGCCGACTACATGGTGGAGCTGTCGAACCACTTGGTGGAGGGAACCACCGAGAGCCAGTCGCTGCCGCCGGACGCCTACGGCAACACCACGCCGCTGCGCTTGCTTCCCTTCGGCAGCCCGGCGGCGTGGGGGCTGTATGAGTACGGGGCGAAGCTGGGCGACGAGCGTCTGGAGCACCCCACGGACGATGTCGTGAGCCACCTGGTGCACGCCGAGGTGGGCGGCGACCGCTTGACGGCCACTGAGTTCCGGAACTTCTTCCAGGTGCTGGTATTCGGCGGCAACGAGACAACGCGCACCGCCATCACCCACGGGACAATGGCATTCGCGGAGCATCCGGAGCAGTGGGACCGGCTGGTGGCAGACCGTGACCTGCTCCCGAGCGCCGTCGAAGAGGTCATCCGCTGGGCGTCGCCGATCCTGCACATGCGGCGCACCGCCGCGATGGACACCGAGCTTTCCGGCACCCAGATCTCGGCAGGCGACAAGGTGGTGATGTGGTACCCGTCAGCCAACCGGGACGAGGCGGAGTTCGAGCGGCCCGGCGAGTTCGACATCGGCAGGGCCGACAACGCGCAGATCGCCTTCGGCGGCGGCGGACCGCACTTCTGTCTCGGCGCCTACCTGGCCCGCATGGAGCTGACCGTGCTGCTCGAAGCGATGCTGGACCGAGGCATCCGCCCGGCAAGCGCTGAGAACCTGGTGCGGATCCCGTCCAACTTCGTGCACGGCGTCGCTTCTGTGGACGTCACCGTCGACGTGTCGGCACCCGCTGTGGGAGCCTGACGCCGTGAGCACCTGGGCCGAGCCCTACTTGGACGATCTGGGGCCTGACGACGCCAACATCTCCGACCACGACGTGTGGACCCACGGCGTGCCGCATGCCACGTTCGCCCGGCTGCGCCGGGAGGAGCCCGTGGCGTGGATCGACGAGGTCGACGGCCGCGGCTACTGGGCGATCACCAAGTACGACGACGCCTTCCGCATCAGCCGCGACGTGCAGACCTTCACCTCGTCGAAGGGCATCCGCCTGGAGGACATGGCTCCCGACGAGCTCGAAGCCCGCAAGACGATGATGGAGCAGGACCCGCCCGAGCACACCCGCTACCGGCGGCTGGTGAGCCGGGGGTTCACGCCGCGCGTGGTGAGCACCTACGAGGCTGCGATCCGCGCCCTGGCCTGCGAAGTGCTGGACCGGGCGCTGCGCGACGAGCGCTTCGACTTCGTGACTGAGGTCGCCACCGAGCTGCCCATGCGGATGCTGGGACGCATGCTGGGAACCAGCGACGCCGATGGCCACCAGCTCGTGGAGTGGGGCGATGCGCTGCTCGGCAACACCGATCCCGATTTCACCGACTATCCCGTGGGATTGGTGGACACCGACGAGTTCCGGCTGATGCCGTTCCGCAGCCCGGTTACCATCGACATCTTCAACTACGCAGCAGAGCAGGCGGCCAAGCGCCGGGCGCACCCGACAGACGACGTCATCAGCCAGCTCCTGGCACCGACCACCGACGGCGCACCGCTCACCGATCAGGAGTTCAAGAACTTCTTCACGCTCATCATCGCCGCGGGCAACGACACCACCCGCTACACGATGACCCACGGGTTGTGGGTGCTGATGGCGCACCCGCACCTGTTCGACACATGGCGCGCTGCGGTGCTGGCCGGTGACGAAGCCCTGACCGCTGCTGCGGTCGAAGAGGTGCTGCGCGCCAGCTCGGTCACGACGCATTTCCGCCGCACGGCGACGTGCGACACCGAGATCCGCGGGACCAAGGTGCGAGCGGGCGACAAGGTGGTGCTGTATTACATCAGCGCGGACCACGACGAGGATCGCTTCCCGCACCCATACAGGTTTGATCTGGCGCGTGCCGACAATGAGCACATGGCCTTCGGCCGCAACGGTCCGCACTTGTGCCTGGGAGCGTGGCTGGCCCGAATGGAGATCAAGGTGGTGTTCGAGGAGCTGCTGCGGCGGGTGGTGCGCATCGAACAGGACGGACCCGTCGAGCGGCTGCGGTCCAACTTCATCTCCGGCATCAAGCAACTGCCCGTACGCGTGGTCGAGCTGGCTGCATGAAGGCGCTGGTCGTCACACACGAGGAAACGTCGCGGCCCGGTTTCGTCGGCGATCGCTTCGTCGAGCGGGGTATCGAGCTGCACGTCCACGTGATGGTGCCCGACACCTCGCAGCCGGCCGAATTCCGTTCGCTGCCGGGTGATGACTTCGATGTGCTCGTCGTCACGGGCTCGTACTTCTCGGTGTATGAGGACGCGATCAAGCCGTGGATCGGTGCCGAGCTGGATCTCATCCGGCGTTCGCATGACAGCGGCACCCCGGTGCTGGGCATCTGCTTCGGCGGTCAGGCGCTGGCGGCGGCGCTGGGCGGGTCAGTGGATCGCTCCCCCGAGACCGAGATCGGCTGGTACCGGATCTCAGCGCCGAACGGTGTCGACCTGCCCATATCGGCGGGCCCGTGGATGGAGTGGCATCACGATCGCTTCCACCTGCCCGAGGGCGCCGAGCTGCTCGCCAGCACCGAGATCTGCCCGCAGCTGTTCCGGATGGGCCGCAGCGTGGGCACCCAGTTCCATCCCGAGATCAGCGTGGAACTGGCCAGCGAGTGGCTCTCTGCAGCCAGCGACGACTACCTGGCATCGGTCGGCGTCGTGCGCGAGGAGATGCTGGCAGCCATAGCGCGCAACGAGGCCGCCAACCGTCGCAACTGCTTCGACTTGGTGGACTGGTTCCTCGACGACGTGGCCAAGTCGTAGACCGGCCGCAGTCGCCGGGCCGCTGTCACATGGCCGACGGGCCCAGACGGCCTGGGTCAGATGGCGAGGCGCTCGCTCAGATACTCGGCTACCCGCGCGATGCCGTCGTCGGCTTCGGGGAAGAGACCCGCCATCGAATGCCAGACGTGGATCATCTCGGGCCAGACCTCCAGCGTGACGTCGACGCCGGAGGTGCGAGCCTTGTGAGCAAGCCGCTCGCTGTCACTCAGCAGCACCTCGTCGTCGCCGCAGTGGATCAGCAGCGGCGGCAGACCTGCGAGGTCGCCCTCGAGCGGTGACGCGTACGGATCGGCGGCGTCGCCGTCGGGGCCGAGGAATACCCCGGCGATCCGGGTGAGATCGTCAGCGGTCACCATGGGGTCGCGGTCCGAGCGAGTGACGGCGCTCTCCCCCGTGCCGGACATGTCGACCCAGGGCGAGATGGGCACGGCCGCGGCCGGCAGCGGCAGCCCCACATCTCGCAGCTTCATGAGCGTCGACATCGTGAGCCCGCCGCCAGCGGAATCGCCAGCGATGGCGATCTTGTCGGCGGAGTGGCCGCGGTCGAGCAGCCAGCGATACACCGCGACGGAATCCTCCACCGGCGCCGGATGGGGATGCTCGGGTGCGAGCCGGTAGTCCACCGAGAGCACCGGGCAGCCCAGCTTGAGGGCCAGGTGACCGGTCAGGTTGCGATGAGAGCCGATGGAGCCGGCGACGTAGCCGCCGCCGTGCACGTACTGCACGATGGCGTCGCCCGTGGTCGTGTCGGGCGTCTGCAGCTCGCAGGGAACGCCGTTGGCGTCCACCATCTCGCCGCTCACACCGGCCGGCAGCGGGCGCGCGGTGAGTTCGATGCCCTTGCGCATGGCATCGATGTCGGCAGGCATCTGCTGCGACGCGATGATCTCGCGGATCCGGTAGAACGCTTCGCTCGCCATCGGGGCCTCCTCGCGCCACTGATCGGGGCCGTCCCGCCCAGCCGCCACAACGTAGCCACCGTGGCAAGACGAGGCCCGACGGAGAGTCCTAGTGTCCGCAGGGACCGGCGCGACTCGCGGAGGGAATCGGATGCTGCTCGAGAACAAGATCGCGATAGTGACCGGCGGCGCGTCGGGCATCGGCGAGGCCAGCGCGAAGCGCTTCGCTGCCGAGGGCGCTTCGGTGCTCGTCGTGGACATCCGCCGGGAACGCGCTGACAGCGTCGCCGAGTCCATCGTGCAGTCCGGAGGCGAAGCCCACGGATTCGGCGCCAACGTGGCCGAGCCCGACGACGTGGAGGCGATGGTGGCCGCAGCGGTGGATCGCTGGGGAGGTCTCGACGTTCTGTACAGCAACGCCGGCACGATCCGGCCCGGCACCGCGGTGGAATTGGAACCCCGCGACTGGGATCTGGTGATGAACGTGAACGTCCGGTCGGTGTATCTCGGCGCCAAGTACGCGGTGCCGGCGATGGAGGCTCGCGGAGGCGGCTCCATCGTCAACACGGCTTCAATCAGCGGGCTGCACGGCGACGGGGGCTCAGTGGTGTACGCCGCTTCCAAGGCCGCTGTCATCAACCTGACGCGGGCGCTGTCGACCGATCACGCCCCTGACGGAGTTCGCGTCAACGCCATCTGCCCCGGCACCATCCAGACACCGCCCGTGCAGCGGATGATGCAGGATCCTGCTGCGCTCGAACGCAACATGGCCGCTCACGCGCTGCGCCGTCTCGGCCATCCCGAAGAGATCGCCAGCGTCGCCGCATGGCTGGCCAGTGATGAGTCGTCGTTCGTCACCGGCGAAGCCATCGTGGTGGACGGCGGCCTGCGAGCCCAGTCACCCCTCGGCCGCCTCGCCGACCCCCGCCCCCCCACCTCCGCTAGCCAGCGACGGGCTCGCCGCTCAATCGGCGGCGTCGGCGATGAGGAACATCATCGAGGCTTCGCAGGCAGCCTGACCGTCGACGCTGGCTGTTCCAGAGGCTTTGCCGGCTCGGGCTGACAGGCGGTCGATGCTGGCTTCGAGGCGCAGCGTGTCGCCTGGGATCACCTGGCGGCGAAAGCGGGCTCGGTCGATGCCGCCGAACAGTGCCAGCTTGCCTTCGAGCGACGACGCCGAGGCCGCCGCGAGACCCGCTGTCTGTGCCAGGGCTTCGACCATCAACACGCCGGGCAGCGTCGGACGGCCCGGGAAGTGGCCGGCGAAGAAGTCTTCGTCACCGGTCAGGTGCCACAGCGCGACGCAGCGCTCGCCGGGCTGGAGTTCGACGATCTCGTCGACGAGCAGGAACGGCGCCCGGTGCGGCAGCAGCTCGTCGGGTCGCGGGAAGCCTGGCTCGCTTGCGGCGTCATGCGCTGGGTCACTCACTGCGGCGAAGCTACCGCTCCCGCGCATCGAGGAGCTGAGCGGGCCGTGTGCGAATGACGGCGCCAGACGAGGGCCAGCGCAGGGATCACTCGGCGCCGAAGGTGCTGCGCTGGTAGGCGACTACTGCGGCGATCTCGGCGTCGGTGAGAATGCCGCCGAACGGGGGCATCGAGCCTCGACCGGTCCACACCACCGATAGGTGGTTGCGAACACTCAAGCGCTCGTCGACACCGCCGAGTGCGGCGCCGACGCCGCCACTGCCGTCGCTGCCGTGACAGACCGAGCAGCTGTCGTCGAAGACCTCGCTCCCGAGGGCCACGTCAGCGCTGGCGAATGCCAGTTCCAACCGGTCGAGGTCGGCTTCGCTCGCATCTGCGCCGCCGCAGCCGGCGAGGCTGAGTGCAGCCACCAGCGCCGCCGCGGCCGTCAGCCAGCGGGCACGTCGCGCACTGGCGGGCCGGCGCGGGACCGCTGGCCTCATCGCGTCACCCGTGGCGTGCCGACGCCGGTGTAGCGGCTTGGCGGCTCGTGCCAGCGGCGGGCCATCCAGTCGGCATCGCGGTAGTGAGCGTGAAAGTGGTCGGGGATCTGGCGCATCACCTGGTCCACTGTCCCACCTGCGGGTCCGAATCTCTGTTCACCGGCTTCGACGAGTCGTGCCAGCATCGCGGCCAACTCATCGTGGGGCGGCTCGGTGCCGTGTTGCTTCCAGACAACCATTGGCGTGGCGCACACTTCGCAGTCGGCCACCCAGCACAGCTCGTCCTCGTAGTACCAGTGCGTGAAGCGGGCCGCCTCGCACAACTCGCAATCGGGGTCGTGCGCCCCAGGATCTGCCGGGGGCGATGCGGCAGGTTCCAGATTGGCGTGACTCACCGTCTCACCGCGTCCACTAGCCGCGATCAAGTGCTGCCCGGTAGGTCGCCACCAGTTCGCCGACTGCTTCGGGTCCGTCGGACATCAGCGTGCGGACGACGGCCGAGCCGATGACCGCCCCATCGGACACCTGGCAGGCCTCCACGGCCTGGGCGGGCGAGCCGATGCCGACGCCGGTGAGGACCGGCCGATCAGTGACGGCCTGGCACCGCGCCGCGATCTGGGTGGCAGTGCTGGCGAGTGCCGCCCGCTCGCCAGTAACGCCGAGCAGCCCGACGGCATAGACGAAACCGCGAGACGCGCCGCACAAGTCCGCAAGACGGTGGTCGGGCGTGGTGGGGGCCGCCAGCAGGATCGCCTCGATGCCGATCTCAGCGGAATCTGCAAGCCACGACCCTGCCTCGACGTAAGGAAGGTCAGGAAGAATCGCCCCCGACACACCCGCTTCGACGAGCGCAGAGGCGAATCGCTCGTGACCCTGGTGGTGACAGAGGTTGTAGTAGGTCATGACTGCGTGGGGAATGCCGGTGTCGAGGGCACGCGCCTCTTCCAACACCGAAGCCGGGGTCGCCCCCTCGGCCAGGGCAGCGGTTGACGCCTGCTGGATGACCGGACCGTCGATCACCGGGTCGGAGAAGGGGATGCCGATCTCGATGGCATCCGCGCCTGCCGCGGCGGCTGCCTCCACGGCGCGTTGCCAACCCCGGTAGCCGCCCGTGACGTAGGGGATGAGCAGCTTCGCGCCAGCCTGACGCCGAGCTCGCAAATGCGTCTCGATCGCACCGAACCCGTCGGTCCCGGCGGGTCTGGATACGTCGGTCACGAGTCTGACCTCACTCGCTCAACCCATGCATGCCGAGCACGTCCATCATCTGGTCGACGTCCTTGTCGCCCCGTCCCGAGAGGTTCATCAGCACCGTCTGGCCCTGGATCTCCGGGGCGGCGCGCACGATCCATGCGAGCGCGTGAGCGCACTCCAGCGCCGGGATGATGCCCTCGGCCCTGCTCATCAGCGTGAACGCCTCCACCACCTCGTCGTCGGTCACGCTCGGGTATTCGGCACGGCCGATCGCCGCGAGATAGGCGTGCTCGGGCCCGACGCCGGGGTAATCCAGCCCGGCCGAGATCGACTCGGCTTCCATCACCTGGCCCACTTCGTCCTGCATGAGGTAGCTGTTCATGCCGTGCACCACGCCGGGCACACCGCGCCCGACTGCGGCGCCGCCCGCAGGCTCGACGCCCACGAGCCGTGCGTCGCCGTCGGCGAATCCCGAGAAGATGCCCGCGGCGTTGCTGCCCCCGCCGACGCACGCCACCACCACGTCGGGGTCGCCGCCGGTCAGGTCCTTGCACTGCGCAGCGGCCTCGTCGCCAAGGATGTGGTGGAACGTGCGCACCATCCACGGGTAGGGATGGGGGCCCATCACCGAGCCGAGGCAGTAGTGCGTGTTCTCGACGGTTGCCACCCAGTCGCGCAGTGCCTCGTTGACGGCGTCCTTGAGCGTGCGGCTGCCCGACTGCACCGATTCCACCTCAGATCCCAGCAGGCGCATGCGGAACACATTCAGGGCCTGACGGTCGACGTCAACGGCGCCCATGTAGACCTTGCACTCCATTCCCAGCAGCGCCGCTGCGGTGGCCGTGGCGACGCCGTGCTGGCCGGCGCCCGTCTCGGCCACGAGCCGCGTCTTGCCCATGCGCTGGGCCAGCAGCGCCTGGCCGATCACGTTGTTGATCTTGTGCGAGCCGGTGTGGTTGAGATCTTCGCGCTTGACCAGCAGGCGTATGCCGAGCTGGCGCGACAGGTTGCGGCACTCGGTCAACGGCGAGGGTCGGCCCCCGTAATCATGCAGCGTGGTCTCGAATTCAGCCACAAAGGTCGGATCGGCCCACGCCTCGCGGAACGCCGCTTCAAGCTCCTCGCAGGCTGCCACGAGCGTTTCGGGAACGAACCGGCCGCCGAAGTCGCCAAAACGGCCATCAGTCGTGGGCTCGCCCATGACCGACCGGGAAATCGCCGTGGGCTCGCCCATAGCCGACCGGGTGGTCGACGCGGGCCCGTCCATCTCTGCTGCCATGTCGTCCTTCGCTCAGTCGTCGCGCCAGTCGTACGGCGCCTCGGGCCCCGACTCGGTCGGCTCGTCGGAGTCCTCGTAGAGGGCACCGGCCTCCTTGGCTGCGGCGACGAACTCACGCATGGCGAGCACGTCCTTGCGGCCCGGTTCGGATTCGACGCCCGACGCCACATCGACGCCCCACGGCCGCACCACCTCGATGGCCTGCGCCACGTTCGAAGCGCGCAACCCGCCTGCAAGCAGCAATCTCATGCCGCGATCCCTGCCTTCGAGCTGGCGCCAGTCGAACACACGGCCGCTGCCGGGCTCGGAGCCGTCCAGCATGAGCACCGAGGCGCCGTAGTCGCGCACCCGTTCCACATTGGGATCGCCGGCAACGAACGCCTTGATGAGCCCCGGCACTCGATCGGCAATCCAACGGCTGTCGGCCGTGGTCTCGTTGCCGTGCAGCTGGGCCAGGCGCAAACCGGCTCCGTCCATGATCTGCACCACCCGCTCGGGCAGCTCGTTGCGGAACACTCCAACCGTGACGATTCCGCCCGGCAGCCGGCGAACGATGTCCCGCGCCAGCCTTGGGGAGATCTGCCGTGGCGATCCGGGCACGAAGTTGAAGCCGACTGCGTCGGCACCCATGCCCACGGCGACCAGCGCATCCTCTTCGTTCGTGACGCCACAGATCTTTACGAACATGTCACTACCGGCATGTCAGGTGACCCCTCGCCTCTCAGATACGAGGTCGCGGCGTCAGCGTCAGAAATCGAGACCTTTGGCCACGGCTGGGTCTAGGAAGATGAGCTCAGGACGGGCCGCCATGAACTCACGCGTCGCCCTGCCGAAGACCTTCATCTGCTCCGAGCCGCCATGGGCCGCGAGCGCCGCCTGGTCGCTGTACAGCTCGTAGAACCACACCACGTCGGCATCGTTCTGATCCTTATGAGCGGCGTACACCTCGGTGCCCGGCTCGCCCGCGACATTGCTCATGCCGATGTCGGCAATCACCGCGAGCAACTCGTCACGCATGCCTTCTTTGGCGGTCAGCTTGGCCAGGAGTGCCGTCTTTGCCATGTCGTTGCTCCCTGCGATCCGTTGGACTCGACAACAGCCTGCGAGCGTACCCGTGAGGGCCCGGGAGCAGGCTTGCTCGCCTCGGCCGGTTGCACGCCTCTCAGAAGAGACCTGCAAGCTGGACTTGGTCGCCCGAGGCAGTGAAGGCCATCTCGCCGGCGTCACTGCGGGAGCGTGCGAATCCCACGGTCGAGTCATTCAGCGCCGCTGTGCTCAGCACTGTGGCCACCGCTGCACCACTGCCGTCTCCCAACTCGTCGCCGGCAGCGAGCGGCACGGCGGAGCGGAGCCGGCACACCGTCCGGCGCCCGCCGGTCCGCGAGTCGATTCGCTCCACCAGCTCCTGGCCGCGGTAGCAGCCCTTGGTGAACGACGCAGCTCGCTCGACGAGACCGGTTTCGTTGGGGATGTCGCCCGGTTGGATCTCGCTGCCCATGGCGGGCAGGCCGTAGGCCATGCGCAGCGCCTCGAACTCGTCCGCGGAGATCTGCTGGGCGCCGTCTGCCAACACAGCAGCCGTGCTGTCGGGGCCGATCAGCAGGTCGTGGCCGCTGGCCAACGGCCAGTGCGTGGGACGCACCACGTGCTGTGGGGCCTCGGCCGGGCCGGTGCTTGAAGCGTCGGCCCCCGGTTCGCCTTCCACACGGGGCCCGCGCGCCGCGTGCATCTGCCATTCATGCAGGGAGAAGTCGGCACGGGTCCGCAGCTTGAAGCGCTCGAGCGATGCCGACATTGCCTCGCCGAAGCCAGGTTCGATGTCGGCGACATACGTCTCGAGGCCGGTGCGGCTGATAGCGAAGTACGCCTCGATGCGGCCTCGTGGCTCCAGCAGGAACGACAGCGTGCTGTGGCCGACTTCCATGGCCTCCACATCGGCGGAGATCTGGCCTTGCAGGTACACGGCGGCCTCGGGCCCGGTCACCACGAGCACGTCACGCGGGACTGTTGCCGCCACCAGCCGATCGAGCGCGGGCGCGACGTTCACCCGGCCCTCCATCCGGACACCAGGCGGTCAACGGCGTTGCGAATCAGCGCTAGCCCGACCCCATCGTCGAGCGACATGATCGACTCCGGATGGAACTGCACGGCCGCAACGGGCAGCTCGCGGTGCTCCACTGCCATGACGATGTCGTCGTCGAGGCTGACCGCCGTCACCTCGAGCGAATCGGGCACCTCGGAGCGGCGGGCGAACAGCGAGTGGTAGCGGCCCGCTCGGAATTCCTTCGGCAGGCCATCGAGCAACTGGCCGCCGAGGATGCGGATGGCAGACGGCTTGCCGTGCATCGGCGTGGTGAGCTGGCCCAGCTCGCCACCGAAGTACTCCACGATGCCCTGCAGCCCCAGGCACACCCCGAACAGCGGCAGTCCGGCATCGAGCGTGGCTCGCACCACCGGTCCGATGCTGAAGTCATCGGGCCGGCCGGGGCCCGGCGACAGCACGATGAGGTCGAAGTCGTCGGCGCTGATCTCTTCGATCGGAAAGCCGGCCCGGCGAGTCACCACCGCGGCACCGGTCTGGCGCAGGTAGTTCGCGAGCGTGTGCACGAACGAATCGAGATGATCCACCAGCAGCACCCGCCGATCGCTGGGGGCCGAAGCGACAACCCCTGTGGCCGCCGCCGAGCGCGGCCGCCGGATCGCATCGAGGAACGCCGATGCCTTGAGCTCGGTCTCCGATTCCTCCTCGTCGGGCTCGGAGTCCCACAGCAGCGTGGCACCCACACGCACCTCTGCGTGCCCGTCGGCGACGCGGATCGTGCGCAGCGTGAGCCCGGTGTTCAGGCTGCCGTCGAAGCCGACCTTGCCGACTGCGCCCCCGTACCAGGCTCGGGCAGTGCGTTCGTGCTGCTCCAAGAACATCATCGCCGCCGTCTTGGGTGCGCCGGTCACCGTGACCGCCCAGGTGTGCGACAGGAACGCATCGAGCGCATCGAAGCCAGGCCGAAGGCGTCCCTCGACATGGTCGACAGTGTGGATGAGGCGCGAGTACATCTCGATCTGGCGGCGGCCGATCACCTTGACGGACCCGGGGATGCAGATGCGGCTCTTGTCGTTGCGGTCGACATCGGTGCACATCGTCAACTCGGACTCGTCCTTGGCCGAGTTGAGCAGCGCCAGGATCTGCGAGGCGTCGTCGATGGGGTCTTGACCTCGGGCGATGGTTCCCGAGATCGGGCAGGTCTCGACCCGCTCGCCCTCGACCCGCACATACATCTCAGGTGAGGCCCCGATCAGCCACTCGCCCGAATCGCCCGCACTGCCCAAGTTGATCAGGAACCCGTACGGCGCGGGGTTCTGCTCTTTGAGCCTGCGGAACAGCTCAGCGGGAGACTCGATGCAGGGCTCGGAGAACATCTGGCTCGTGACCACTTCGAAGAGGTCGCCCCGGGCGAAGTATTCGTGAGCCGCGCGCACACCCGCCGCATAGCCGCCGGGCTCATGGTCGCAGCTCGCCTCCAGCTCGAAGTCGGGCTCGTAGGGCACGCGTGCGCCGCCGCCTGCCAGTCCGGCGGTGCTGTGACCGTTCACGGCGAACTCGTACCGGAAGCGCTGCGCGATGCCGCCCTCGTGGTCCACGATGAGCAGGTCGTCGGGCAGGTAGAGCACGAGATCGCGCTGTTCGGCCGGGCGCGGCAGCGTCAGCGCTATGGGCTCGAACTGGAACGCGAGGTCGTAGCCGAACGCCCCGTACAGACCCAAATGCGGATCGTCGCAGGAGAAGAGGTTCACCAGGGCGCGCACGACCGTGAACGTGGACGGCTGACGGCTGCGCTCTTCTTCTTCGAAACGCCGATCGGCCCGCTCCACGCGGCAGATCACTGCGCCTGAACCGTCGCCGGGCTCGTGACGAAGATCCACAATGCCCGCAGCGCTGCCCAGCGCTGCCAGCGCCTCGTGCACCGGCTCGAGCAGCACCGTGCCCCGCTCGTTCAGGGCGCTCACCCAGATGTCCTGCGCCCGGCTGGTGATGGCCAGGGGCGGGTCGGCGAAGCCCATGTCCCAGCGGGTGTAGCGGCCCGGGTATTCGTAGCTTGACGACAGCAGCACGCCCCGCGCTTCGTCCAGCCGGTCGACGAGGTCTTCGATCTCGGCGTTGCCGTCGACCGTTGACGCAGCAAGCGACACGGTGATGCCGCCGCCGGTCTGAAACTGCGTCTCGCCCGTAATCGTCTGTTCAGGGCTCATGGGTCCAAGCTGGCTCAGGGCCGCACGATCACAGGTACAGGCCAGTGCTGCCGGGCTCGATGCGGGGTGCAGCGATGGCGTGCACGTCACGCTCGCGCAAGATCAGGAAATCGTCGCCGTGCACCTCGACTTCGTGGCGATCCTCGGGGCTGAACAGCACCCGGTCGCCTTCCTGGGCGGTCCGGACGTTCGGCCCTGCACCGATCACCTCGCCCCACACGAGCCGCTTGTTCTGCTGGGCGGTTGCCGGGATCAGGATGCCGCCGCTGGTGCGCCGCTCCGAGCCGTCGTTGGGCAGCCGCACGAGCAAGCGGTCGTGGAGCATCTTGATGGGCCGGCGCTCACCGTCGGAGTCGGGCGGGGCGGACGGCTTCGGCTTGCTGGCGGCGGGCTTCGGGCGGCCGCTGGACTTCGAGCTCTTCGAGGGACGAGCGGGTTTGGTCGCCGAAGCGGCGCCGTGCTCGTTGTTGGTCTCAGGAGCGCTCACCGCCCGCACGGTACCGTTCACCGGCGTGAATGACGCAGAGAATTCGCGGCGCCCGCCTGCTCCTGGCCCGCCGTTTCAGGTCGAGGCGTTCGCGGTGGAGGCAGTGTCCTCCGATGGCATCGAGCTCGAGGCCGAAGCTGCCTGGCCCGCTGCGACCGGGCCTGAAGGATCAGGCGTCGATGGCGGCAGTTCCGTCGGCACAGCCGCAGCGGTGGCGGTGCTGTCCCATCCGCACCCGCTCTATGGCGGCGACATGTGGAACCCGCTCGTCGATCACCTCTTCAGGGCCCTGCCAGCGAGCGGCATCGCGACGCTTCGCTACAACTTTCGGGGCACCGGACGTTCGGGCGGCCGCCACGACGACGGGAAGGCCGAACAGCTCGACGCCGCGGCGGCGTTCGACGCAGCCGTGCGCCTCGCAGCAGAACGATCGCCCGCTGCTGCCGCGTCGCGGGTCGTCTCTGCCGGCTGGTCATTCGGCGGCGACGTCTCGCTGGCGGCCAGCCACGACAGCTTGTCGGCATGGATCGGGATTGCTGCACCGTTGCGGATCGTCGATCCGGCATCGATGGGCGCCGCTGCCGATCCCCGGCCCAAGCTGGTCCTGGTGCCCGAGCACGACCAGTTCCGCTCCCCCGCCGAAGCGGCCGAGATCACCGAACGCTGGACCAACACCCAGCTCGACGTGATCTCGGGCGGCGATCACTTCCTGATGGGTCACGCACGAGTCGTCGGCGAGAAGATCGCTTCGTTTGTCAACGGCTTGCCGTAGCGGCTCAGCCTCCTACACGATCCGGGACGACCGGTCTCCCCAGTACTCATCTCGCAGGATTCGCTTGTAGAGCTTGCCGGTGGGATGGCGGGGCAGTTCGTCGCGAAAATCAACCGAGCGCGGCACCTTGTAACCCGCGAGATGCTCCCGGCAGTACCCCAGCAGCTCGGTCGCCAATGCGTCGCCGGCTTCCACACCGGCGAGCGGCTGCACCACGGCCTTGACCTCCTCGCCGAAGTCGTCGTTGGGCACGCCGAACACCGCCGCATCGGCCACTTTGGGGTGCAGCACCAGGCAGTCCTCGATCTCTTGGGGATAGATGTTGACGCCGCCCGAGATGATCATGAACGCCTTGCGGTCGGTCAGGTAGAGGTAGCCGTCGTCGTCGACACGCCCGACATCGCCCAGCGTCGACCAGAGCTCGTGATCGTCGTGGCGCGACTCGGCGGTCTTCGCAGGGTCGTTGTGATA
Organism: Microthrixaceae bacterium; assembly: GCA_011523825.1. Classification (GTDB taxonomy): domain Bacteria; phylum Actinomycetota; class Acidimicrobiia; order Acidimicrobiales; family Poriferisodalaceae; genus Poriferisodalis. The sequence goes on along the minus strand of WTFX01000009.1, from coordinate 560,469 downwards.
CTCGAAGGCCGGGATCTCGCGCTCGAAGTAGATGGTGCCTGCCTCGCCGACCGGCAGCTCGCTGCCCTCGTCGTCGCAGATGTGGATCACCCCGATGAGCGGCTTGCCCACCGTGCCCGGCCGCTCGAGCCACTCGTCCGAGTTCACGTAGCAGAAGCCGTTCAGCTCGGTGCCGGCGTAGTACTCGTGCAGGATCGGGCCCCACCAGGAGATCATCTGGTGCTTCACCTCGACGGGGCACGGTGCTGCTGCGTGCACGGCGACCTGGTGGCTGGACAGATCGTGGCGGGTGCGCTCGGTCTCGGGCAGCTTCAGCATCCGGCTGAACATCGTGGGCACCCACTGGCTGTGCGTGATGCGGTAGCGCTCGATGTACGACAGGGCCTCGGCGGCATCGAAGCGGTCCATGACCACCGCCGTGCCGCCGACCGACTGCGTGCCGGTCGTGAATGACAGGGGCGCGGAGTGGTACAGCGGCGCCGGCGACAGATAGCGGGTGCCTTCGCCGAATCCGAAGACGCCGCCCAGCAGTCCGACGCCGAGCAGGTCCGGGTCGGTGATCGACGTTCCGTCGAGCGGCCGCTTGATGCCCTTGGGGCGGCCCGTAGTGCCGGAGCTGTACAGCATCGCCGACCCGCGCGGCTGTTCGGCCAGCGGTTCAGCGGGATGGGCTGCGATGGCGTCTTCGAACGAGTCGAACCCGGCAACATCATGACGGTCAGTGGCTTCATCCAGCATGAGCCGAACATCGCAGTCGCCGATGAGCGGCAGCATCTCCGTTGCAGCATCGATGACGGCGGGCGATGCCACGAGCACCCGGGCGCCGCAGTCGTTCACGATGTAGGCGCCTTCTTCGGCAGTCAGGTACCGGTTGACCGTCGTGAAGTACAGGCCGCTGCGCATCGCAGCCCAGTAGGCGTCGAAGTAGCCGATGTTGTTGTCGGCGAAGATCGCCACGTGGTCGCCGGGGCGCAGCCCGGCGGCCCACATGAGCTGCGCGAATTGGCAGCTGCGAGCTTCGAGCTCGCCGAAGGTCCGGGTCTGGCCGTCGCGGGCCATGATCACCGCTGGACGGTCGGGATCGGTCGCCGAGTACGTGCCGGGGTAGCTCATGGCGGGGAAGCTACTTCGGCGCAGTCAGGCAGTGGGTGGGCGGACAGCGACGCCTGCGTCCAACAGTGCACGCTTGGCATCGGCAATCGTGTGCTCTCCGAAGTGGAAGATCGAGGCCGCGAGCACGGCGTCGGCGTTGGCGACGAGGGCGCCGTCCACCAGGTGCTGCAGCGTGCCCACGCCGCCGCTGGCCACGACAGGTATGCCGACGGCATCGGTGACTGCCCGTGTGAGCTCGAGGTCGAAGCCTGCCTTGGTGCCGTCGGCATCCATCGACGTCAGCAGGATCTCGCCGGCACCCAGCTCGACCACCTGCTGCACCCAGTCGAGCGCGTCGATGCCGGTGTCTTCCCGGCCGCCCTTGACATAGACGTTCCAGCTTGTGCTGCCGTCGGCACCGGTGCCGTTGGATTTCGCGTCCACCGACACGACCACGCACTGGCTGCCGAATTCATCGGCGATCTCACGCACCAGCTCGGGCCGCACGACTGCCGCCGAGTTCACCGACACTTTGTCGGCCCCTGCGCGCAGCAGTGCCCGGGCGTCGTCGACCGAGCGGATTCCCCCGCCGATCGTGAACGGGATGAAGACCTCTTCGGCGGTGTGACGGGCAAGCTCGATGATCGTGTCGCGGTTATGCGCGGAGGCCGTGATGTCGAGGAAGACGATCTCATCTGCGCCTTGGCGGTCGTACGCAGCCGCCAGCTCGACGGGATCACCGGCGTCGCGCAGCCCGACGAAGCTGACACCCTTGACGACCCGTCCGTCGTCGACGTCGAGGCACGGGATGACCCGTACGGTCTTCATGCTGACGACCTCATCGGGGCGCCCCAGTCATCGGGCTGACCCCGGGTCCGGCTCGTCCGCCGCGGCACTGCCGCGGGCCACCACTACCGCAGCGACAGGCGAAATCACGCCGTCATGGAGGGCCTTGCCCACGATGGCCCCCGCGAGCGTGTGCCCATGCGACGAGCGAAGGTCGCGCAGGTCGGCGATGTCGGCGAGACAGCCCACCCCGCCGCTGGCGATCACCGACATCGCCGGGGGCCGCTGGGGCGCATCCAGTACATCGCGCAGCCCGGCCAGATCGCTCCCGCCGCCCATGCCGTCGTGGGCGATTTGCGTCACGATCACCGCCTCCGCGCCGCTGCCGGCCAGCCGGGCGAGGGCATCGCCGAGGCTGACCCCGCTCTGGTGTTCCCAGCCACGGGTGGCCACCTCGGTGCCCCGCACATCGAGACCGACTGCGGTGCTGTGCCCTGCGGAGGTCAATTCTCCGACGAGGTCGGGATTCTCGATGGCGGCGGTGCCCACCACGCATCGAGCGACTCCTGCGTCGTACAGCGCTTCGGCGTTCTCGCGGCTGCGCACGCCGCCCCCGACCTGCACCCGCACACCGACGTCTCCCACTGCAGCCACGACAGATCGGATCACCGCCCGGTTCTGCGGCTGTGGCTCACCGGTGCGGGCAGCGTCGAGATCGACCATGTGGATCCAGCGAGTGCCCGCCTCGGCGAATTCGTGCGCCACCTCGACCGGGTTGGCGTCGTAGCGCACCTCGCGGTCGTAGTCGCCCTGCACGAGGCGCACGCAGCGCCCGCCTCGCAGATCGATTGCGGGGAACAGATCGAAGCTCACCGGCCGCACTCCCCGGCCCTCACTGCCGCGAGGAAGTTCTGCGCCAGCCGCTTTCCGGCATCGCCGGACTTCTCCGGGTGAAACTGGGTGGCCCACAGCTGGCCGCGCTCGGTGACGGCGGTGATCGACGTGGGATAGTCGCATGTCGCCGCCACGAAGCTGGGATCGGTGTCGGGCACATAGCTGTGGACGAAGTACATCCAGGCGCCGTCAGTCAATCCGGACAGCAGCGGGCAGCCGGGTCGGCGGACATCGAGGCGGTTCCACTGCATCTGCGGTCGCACCACGCCGTCCGGCAGCAGCCGCACAGTCCCGGGCATGACGCCCATGCCTGGAACGCCCGGCGCCTCCTCGGACGCCTCGAACAGCATCTGCATGCCGACGCAGATGCCCAGGAACGGCCGCCCCCTCTCGATGGCTTCGAGCGCGGGTTGCTCCAGGCCTGTCAGCCGCAGTTGGTCCATGCAGGTGCCGAAGTGCCCCACTCCCGGCAGCACGACGCCAGCGGCGTCGCGGATCAGTGCGGCGTCCGCGGTCAGTCGGGCGTCGGCACCGACCCGTTCGAGTGCCTTCTGGGCCGAGCGCAGGTTGCCGATGCCGTAGTCGAGGACCGCAACGAGAGGGCGATCGCCATTCACCTGACGTCCTTCACAGGACGCCCTTGGTGGAGGGCAGCACATCGTCGGCGACGCGGATGGCGTCGTAGAAGGCCCGCGCTGCGCCCTTGAAGCTGGCCTCGATGATGTGGTGCGTGTTGCGGCCCCGCAGCATCACCAGGTGCAGGGTGATGCCGGCCGACATGACCAAGCCACGCCAGAACTCCTCGCACAGCTGTGGGTCGAATGGCGGGTCGCCCAGGATCTTCTCACCGGGCGGTTCGATGTCGTAGTGCAGGAACGGCCGGCCTGACAGGTCCAGCACCACCTCAACAGCGGCTTCGTCGAGCGGCACCACATAGGAGGCGAAGCGGCGCACGCCGGCCTTGTCGCCCCACGCCTGCCGCATCGCCTCGCCGAGCGCGATACCGGTGTCCTCCACGGTGTGATGGGCGTCGATCTCCAGATCTCCGACCGTGCGCAGCTGCAGGTCGAAGCGAGCGTGCTTGGCGAGCTGGGCGAGCATGTGGTCGAAGAAGGGCAGGCCCGTGGCGACGTCATTCTGCCCACTGCCGTCTAGGTCCAGCGTGAGATCGATCTGCGTTTCTTTGGTGTTGCGCTGCACAACGGCAGTACGAGCAGTCATGGGAACCTCATTATCGCGAGACAACTTCCGACAGCGCCTCGAGAAAGCGGTCGTTCTCAGGCGGAGTGCCCACCGTGACCCGCAGGCAGTCGGCCAGCCGGGGCCAGCTCGAGCAGTTCCGGACCAGCACCGAGCGATCGACGAGCGCCTGCCACACGTCATCGCCGCCATGTCCGCTGGACGTGGTGCGAAAGAGGATGAAATTGGATTGCGAGGGCCAGACGTCGAGGCCCAGCTGCGTCAGCGAGTGCTCGATTCGCTGACGTTCCGAGACGATGGCCGCCACGCGCTGTTCCATCTGGTCGGCGAACTGCAATGCCACCCGTCCGGCAATCTGCTTGAACGTGTCGACGTGGTACGGCAACACGACCTTCTCGAACTCGGCGGCCATGCCAGCGGGAACGACGGCGTAGCCCAGGCGTGCCCCGGCCATCGCCCATGTCTTGGAGTAAGTGCGTGTGACGACGAGGTTCGCGGGGCCGCCGGCGTCGTCGCACAGGTCGACAGCGCTCCAGTCGGCGAACTGCCCGTAAGCCTCGTCGACTACCACCAGACCGGGTGCGATCTCCAAAGCCCGTTCGAGCACCTCGAGCCGCTCAGGCGTGCCGGTGGGATTGTTCGGCGAGCACAGGAACACGATCGACGGTTGGTGCCGCTCGATGATCCGCTCCAGCTCGTACACGCTGACGCTGCCATCTGCGTGGCGCTCGCCTTCTACGACGGCGCATTGGGTGCTGCGTGCGATCTGGCCGTACATCGCGTAGGTGGGCTCGAAGGTGGCGACGCTGCGGCCCGCTCCGCCGTAGGTCAGGCACAACGTCTGCAGCACCTCATTCGAGCCGTTGGCCATGAAGACCCGCTCAGGATCGGTGTGGTGCAGCGCTGCCAAGTCGGCTCGCAGCTTGCTGGCCGTGCGGTCGGGATAGCGGTGCCATTCGACGCTGCGCAGCTCGGCGGCGAGCGCCTCGGCGAATTCGGGCGGCGGACCGACCGGCGCCTCGTTGGTGTTGAGGCGCACCTCCACGTCGATCTGGGGCGAGTGGTAGCCGTCCAGCAGGCGCAGGTCGTCCCGCACTGCGGGCTTCATGGCCGCACTCCCGATGCGGCCCACTCCTTGCGGCGCGACACCGATGCAGCGTGCGCCCAGAGTCCTTCGGCCTCGGCCAGCTCGGCCACCGCTGGCGCAAGCTGGTCGAAGCCGGATTCGCTCACGTCGACAATGTGCATGCGTTTGGTGAAGTCGTCGGTGGTGAGTGCTCCGGCGAAGCGTGCCGTGCCGGCAGTGGGAAGCACATGCGAGGGCCCCGCGACATAGTCGCCGACTGATGCGGGTGCCCACGGCCCGATGAACACAGCGCCCGCATGGCGGATGCTGCCCACGAACTCTTCGGCGCCCTCACACATGAGCTGGAGGTGCTCGGGCGCAACCAAGTTGGCGACGCGGGCAGCCTGTGTCGGATCGTCCACGAGGCACACGAACCCGTCGGCCTCCAGCGTGGCCAGCGTTTCCTCCCGGCGAGGCGACAGGTCGACGATCTGGCTGATGGCCTCGCAGACTGCCTCTGCGCAGCCGGGGTCCCAGGTGACCAGCCAAGCTCTCCCGCCGGGGCCGTGCTCAGCCTGCAGCACCACATCGGTTGCGGCCGCTGCCGGCGGGCACGTCGCATCGGCGATCACCACGATCTCTGACGGCCCGGCGAACGCCGAGGCGACGCCGACGTCACCGGCCACAAGCTGCTTGGCGGTGGCGACCCAGGCATTGCCTGGCCCAGCGACGATGTCGGCTGGCCGGATTGTCTCAGTGCCGTACGCGAGCGCTGCGACAGCCTGCACGCCACCCACCTTGTGCACCTCGGACACGCCGCACAGATGCGCCGCGGCAAGCACCGTCGCCGGGAGACTGCCGTCGGGTCCGGGCGGCGAGCACAGCACGATGTCGTCCACGCCCGCAGCACGGGCCACCGGCACCGTCATGAGCACCGTGGAGGGGTACGCGGCCAAGCCGCCGGGCACATACACGCCTGCCCGGTCGACCGGCTGGTTGATCGAGCGAACCATCACCCCGTCGCTCTCATAGGCATGCCCATCGGCGGCCTCGGCGCGATGGAACTCCAAGATCCGCCGGTGGGCGGTCTCCATCGCCGAACGCAGGCCGGCCGGCAGACCCGCCCACGCTGCGGCGAGTTCTTCCGGCGGGACCACGGACGACGCCAGGTCGACGCCATCGAAGCGAGCCGTGAGCGCCCGGACGGCAGCATCACCGCCGTCGCGGACCTCGGCGATCAGCTCGCGAACCGTCTCAACAGGCACTGCGTCACCCATCTGCGGGCGCGGCAGCAGGTCGGCCAGGTCATCACCCGAATCACTGCCGTGACCCCGCAGGTCCAGCCGCTTCAGCACCGCGCTGAGGGTACCTGCGCCCTAGTTCGCCACTGCTGTGATTTCCTGCCCACGCCAGACCTGCTGCCGTCCGCACGATGCTCAGCGCCTACGTTGAGTGCATGCGCAGGGCACGGCTGGCACTGATCGCCTTGGTCATGGCTGCAAGCGGCGCGGTCATGCACGTTTCGACAGCGGGAGCGGTCGATCAGCTCGACGAGGTCGACGTAACGCGCTATGGAGGCGCCGACCGCTACGCCACGTCGCTGCGCGTCGCCGAAGCCGTCGCTGACGATGCAGGCGGCAGCCTGGACTGGGTGGTGATGGTGTCGGGGCGCAACTGGACCGACGCCGTCGTCGCGGCGCCGCTCGCAGGATCGCTGGGCGCCCCGGTGCTGGCGACGCCGCCCGGCGAGCTGCGAGCCGATGCCGCGCGGTTCCTGCAGCGCACCGGCGTCTCGCAGGCGATGCTGATCGGTGCCGACAGCGACATCGACGGCGTCGGACCCACCGTGGTAGCCGGACTCGATGCGCTGGGCATCACCACCGAGCGAGTCACCCGCCCCGACCAGTACGCGAACTCCGTCGCTGTCGCCCGCAGACTCGGCACTCCCGGCAAGATGGGCAGCCTCGGCCGAACCGCCGTGGTGGCCAGCGGCAGAGTCTTCGCTGACGCTCTCGTTGCCAGCACCTTCGCCGCGCGGGGTGGACACCCCGTCCTGCTGACCAAACCGGAGATCTTCCGACGCGATGTCGCCCGCTACTTGACCGACTGGGAAGTCGAGCACGTGGTGCTGATGGGAGGCAAGGCGGCGCTGCACCAAGTGATCGAGGACGACATCACCGCACTCGGCATCGAGGTGACTCGACTCGAGGGTGCCACCCGCTACGAGACCGCCATCAAGGCCGCCAAGCTCGTCGACGGCCGCTACGGGAGTGGGTGCTTCAGCACCCGGAGCATCGGGTTGGCGCGTGCTCACGTTCCGTTCGACTCGTTCAGCGCAGCGCCGCTGCTCGCCCGATTGTGCGCCCCGCTGCTGCTGGCCGATCCGAAGGCAGTTCCCCGTTCGACCGCCGAGTTCCTCAACGATGCTCTCAGGGTCCGAGCGAGCGCACCTCGCAGTGCCGACCTGCACGTGTTCGGCGGCAACGCTGCCGTCTCGGGGAAAGCCATCGACAACTATCTCGCTGATCCGTTGGGAACCGAAGGAGGCAGGCTCCGACCTCAAGGACCTTGCGTTCGGGGCCTCAGCGACGAGCCCGTTCGGATTCTCAGCGATGAGTTCTCGCACCACGCAGCGTGGTCGCCGGACTGCACCAAGATTGCGTACACAGGTTGGACCTCGCGCTACATCGGGGCGTTCTACACCGCGAATGTCGACGGCTCCGATGCCGTCATGGTGTTCGACCACGGAGCCGGTTCGCCCGCTTGGTCCCCCGACGGCACCCGCATTGCCTTCAGCCTGAGCTCAGGCAAGTGGGTGAAGGGGGACCCCGTCAGCCACATCTACGTAGTCGACGCTGATGGCTCGAACCTCGTGCAACTCACGTCGGGCGACTTCGGCGACAGGACTCCAAGCTGGTCGCCCGACGGCAAGCGAATCGCCTTCGCGCGGCAAGACCTGCACAACCGCGAGGGCTTCTACGAGTTCTACGACGATGTCTTCATAGCGGTGATGAACGCAGACGGAAGCGACGTGACACCGCTCACCCGGGGCGACTTGTCCGATCGTTTTCCCGCGTGGTCACCGGATGGACGGTGGATTGCGTACGACCGGGGCCAAGACCTGTGGCTGATGGACACCGAAGGACGAAACGTTCGCAGAATCGCCGAGGAGTACTCGCCGAACGGCCACTCGTGGTCGCCTGACGGCAGGGCGATCGCATACACGGCGTTCGCTTTTGTGGAGGACGACACCTACGCTGACGGCGTCCGGCATGACCGCACTCTGTTCGTCGCCTCGCTCGACAGCGACCAGATCATCGAAGTGGTCAGGTACGTGAGCCACCCCGTGAGCAACACGTTCCGGGGCACGTTCACGATCATCCGCAGGCCTCAGTGGGCACCCGACGGCCGCAGCATCATGTACGAACGCAACACCCATATGGGCGACGCCGCGCGGACCTACGTCGCGCCGGCGCCGGATTTCTAGCGATGATCGTCGTTCGTCACCGCCAGCAACCTCCCGACGAAGACCGGTTCATCTGTCGCCGCGCCCTTGGTCAACGCTGTGGGAGCGCACGCCCGAGCGTGGTGCGCGCCGTCGGAGCGATGCTCATGGCGATCACCGTTTCGGCTGCGATTGTGCTGCTGCCGGCGGGCGCCGCCGGGGCAGTGCCGCAGCTCGCCGACATCGACGTGCAGCGCTACGGAGGCGCAGATCGTTATGGCACTTCCCTGCTCGTCGCGGAGGCAGTAGCCGCCGAGGCGGGCGGCAGCCTGGACTGGGTCGTCATGGTCTCGGGCCGCAACTGGACCGATGCGGTGGTTGCGGCGCCGCTCGCCGGCTCGCTCGGGGCTCCCGTGCTGTCGACGCCCCCAGGTGAGCTGCGTCCTGATGCCGCTGCGTTCCTGCGACGCACGGGCGTGTCGAATGCGGTGGTTATCGGCGCCGACAGCGACACCGACGGCGTCGGGCCCAGCGTGGTGGCCGGGCTCGAAGAGCTCGGCATCTCGGTCGAGCGGATTACCCGGCCCGACCAGTACGCAACCTCGGTCGCTACTGCGCGCCGGCTCGGCACACCCGGAGACATGCGGGGCTTGGGGCGTACTGCAATCGTCGCCAACGGCAGAGTCTTTGCTGACGCGCTCGTCGCCGGCACTATCGCGGCGCGTGGTTCGCACCCGATTCTGCTGACCAAACCGGAGATCTTCCGACGCGATGTGGCCCGCTTCCTGACCGAGAACGACGTCGAGCATGTTGTGCTGATGGGCGGCGTGGCAGCTCTGCACCAAGTGATCGAGGACGACATCACCGCACTCGGCATCAAGGTCACCCGACTCGCCGGTGCGACCCGGTACGAAACCGCAGCAGAAGCCGCCAAGTTCGCCGTCCGGCGGTTCAGCCTCACCTGCTTCACCGAGCGCCGGGCCGGTTTGGCACGCGGGCATGTTCCGTTCGACGCATTCAGTGCTGCGCCATTGCTGGCTCGTCTGTGCACCCCACTGCTGCTCGCCGATCCCGACTCGATCCCGGCCGCGACGGCCGCCTATCTCAACTCGATGCGCTCGGTGATCGCGCCGAGCGGCAACGTCGCCCTGGACGTACACATCTTCGGCGGCCACGCAGCGGTCTCCGGCTCCGCAGTCGAGGATTATGTTGCCCGCGGCACCATGGCCGGCGTCGACTGCGACCTTGAGCTCGGCCGCGAGCCCCGGGCGATCATCGACGATGTCGATGCGATCTTGCCTGCTTGGTCACCGGACTGCCGCCGCATCGCCTATCAGAGCAACCGGGAGATCTGGACCGCAGACGTCGACGGCCGCAATCGAGTCAAGCTGGCGCGAGGCTCGTTTCCCGCGTGGTCGCCTGACGGCAAGCGCATTGCGTTCTCCCGTTTCACCGGTCAGGAGTTGTACGCCACCGTTGTCGCCCACCTCCACGTCATCAACGCTGACGGAACCGGTGAGGTCCAATTGACCGATTCGATCTCGCAGGACTATGCCCCGAGATGGTCGCCTGACGGCCGGCGCATCCTGTTCCGCCGCATCGATCTCTGGGAGCCACCCGAAGAGTTCTTTGCCAAACGACACCTCGCGATCATCGATGCCGATGGGAGCAACGAAACCAACCTGGAAACCGAGGCGTTTTTTGAGCGGTCCCATTACTGGACCCATGACGGCGAACGCATCTCCATACGCGACGGTGGGGGTGTCGCCACCGTGCAAGATGACGGCTCCGACTGGAAGCCCGTGTGGCCTGTCGTGCTGAGCGACATCAAGTTTTCGGAGTACGCGTGGTCGCCCGATGGCTGCCGGATCGCACTCGTCGCCAGGGGTCCGATCGGCAACGGCGAGTACGAGAGCTACATCAAAGTGCTTGACCTCGACGACGATGAGGTCAGGACGGTGGTGCGCTACACAGGCGGCGTATTCGAGGCGTTTGAGATTGTCGCGCCGCAGTGGTCGCCAGACGGTCGCAGCATTGCGTTCTACCTCAGCGATGGCAAAGTCAGGCCGAAACGGCCCATCTACGTTGCCCAGGTGCCCCCAGCGTGATCCTCACAGTTGCGCCAGGGCTACCGTGCCGCGGGTGATCAGCGCGGCTGAGCTGGCGTCGATCGAGACGGCTGTGGGCGAACTGGGCAACCGCGTCTCGCAGGCTGCCGATGAGCTGATGGGCACGCCGCACGAGGACGTCGGCGTGGAGCTCTACGAGGTGGAACGCTCGCTGCGCATGGCTCGCCGCCGCTTGGCGCAGGCCACTGACGCGCTGCGCTGACAGCGCGCGGCGCGGTCGGACAGGTCGCCGCAACCCTTGCGCTCAGGAACGACCGGCGATGGCCTCGGCGGTCGCCACGATCTTGCGGGCGCGGGTCAGGTGCGGCACGTCCACCATCTGACCCTTGTGGGCGAATGCCATGAGACCGGCGGCTTCGGCCTCGGCAAACGCTTCGAGCAACTCGCGAGCGTCGGCCACTTCGGCGTCGCTCGGCGTGAATGCGGCGTTGACGATGTCGATCTGGGCGGGATGGATGGTGATCTTGCCGGTGAAGCCCATAGCGGCTGACGTCGCGCACTCGGCGGCCAGCCCCTCGTCGTCTCGGAAGTCCACGAACACTGTGTCGAGCGGCTGCTTGCCCCACGCCGTGGCCCCCACCAGGCACATCACCCGGGCATACTCGAACACCGGCAGGTAAGCGCCGGCAGCGTCCCGATTGGCCTTCGAACCCATGGCTGCGGAGAGATCCTCGGCGCCCCAGCTCAGCGCATCCACCCGGTCGTGGCGGGCCAGTTCGCCGATGTTCAGTAATCCCTGCGGAGTCTCGGTTCCCAGCACCAGCAGCATCACGCCGCCGGGTGGGTGGCCGTGCTCGGTCTCCCAGCGGGCGATCATGCTGTCCAGCTCGACGACCTCTGCAGCGTTGTTCACCTTCGGCACCAGGTAGGCGTCGGGCGGCGAGACCATCGTCTCGGCGATGTCGGCGGCGCACCACGGGCTGTCGAGCGGATTGATCCGCACCACCCGCTCCTTGGCGCCGAAGTCGACATCGGCGAGCCAGCCCGCAACCGTGGCGCGGGCACTGTCCTTGTTGTCGGGAGTGACGGCGTCCTCGAGATCCAGCACGAGGCTGTCGGCATCAGTCGCGATCGACTTCTTCAGCATGCGTTCATTCGCACCGGGCACGAAGTGCGATGACCTGCGCACGGTGCCGTTGCCGGGATTCGCAGACTCAGTCATTCGGTCCAATCTCCTCGGTCTCGAGTTCGCATCGCAGCCGGCGTCAGTGCCGTTTCAGGCCGCGAACGCACTCGGGCAGAAGTCGTTGAGCACGCAGTCATCGCATGCAGGCTTGCGAGCCGAGCAGACGCGCCTGCCGTGCAAGATCAGCCGCAAGCTGAAATCGCCCCGCTCGTACTGGGGGATCATCGGATTCAAGGCCAGCTCCACCTTGACCGGATCATCCTCGGCGGTGATGCCGAGACGCCGCACCAAGCGCCCGACATGGGTGTCCACCGGCAGCCCCGGCAAGTCGAACGCCACCGAGCGAATGACGTTGGCGGTCTTGCGGCCGACTCCTGGCAGCTTCACCAAGTCAGCCAAGCCGGTCGGTACCTCGCCGCCGTAGTCGGCCAGCAGCCGGCGGGCCATGCCCTGCAGGTTGCGCGCCTTGCTGCGGAAGAAACCGGTGGGATGCACCAGTTCTTCGAGGTCGTCGAGATCGGCGGACGCCAGTGCTTCGGCGTCGGGATACTTCGCGAATACGGCCGGAACGGTGGCATTGACACGGGCATCGGTGCACTGCGCAGACAGGATCGTGGCCACCAGCAGCTCGAACGGGTTGCGATGCTCCAACTCGCAGACGGCCTCGTATTCGTCCTTGAGTCGCTCATGAGTTCGCTGGGCGCGCCCCTTGGGCGATCGCGGCTTGGCCATGGCGAGTGTCTAGCGCTCTGCCCGCGAGCGTGCGCCGCGACCGTCCTTGCGAACCGAGACGAGCTTGTCGGCGCGCAGCTGACCGCATGCGGCGTCGATCGACGTGCCGCGGTTCTGGCGCACGGTGGCGTTCACGCCATGCGACGACAGCTCGGCAGCGAACTGCTCGATTCGCCCGGCCGGCGAGGGCTGGTGGCCGTATCCCGGGGTGGGATTCAGCGGAATGAGGTTGACATGGGCTGCCAGCGGCCGTGCATACGCCGCAAGCTCGGCCGCATCGCGGTCGGTGTCGTTGATGCCGCCGATCATCGCCCACTCGAAGCTGATGCGCCGCCGCTTGGCGCGGCGATAGTCGGCCAACGAGCGCGCCAGATCGCGCAAGGGGTATGTGCGATTGATGGGCGCGATGCGGTTGCGCAGCCGGTCGTTGGCGGCATGCAGCGATACCGCCAGGTTGACCGGCAGTGCCTCCGCCGCAAGGCGCGCAATGCCGGGAATGACACCGACGGTCGACACGGTGATGTGTCTGGCGCCGATGCCCATGTCGCCGTGAAACCGCTCCACCGCTGCCCACACTGCCTCGTAGTTGGCGAGCGGTTCGCCCATGCCCATGAACACGACATTGATGGCTCTGCCGGGGGCGGCTTCGCTCTTGATGGCTCGTTCGTCTGAGCCTGCCTCCCGCAGCGTGCCCAGCACTTGTTCGACAATCTCGCCCACACTCAGGTTGCGGTCGAAGCCCACCTGGCCTGTAGCACAGAAACTGCACGCCATCGCGCAGCCGGCTTGGCTGCTGATGCACAGCGTCGTCCGGTTCCGGTAGCGCATGAGCACCGACTCCACCAGGTGGCCGTCGCGCAGCGACCACAGGTGCTTGGTGGTGGTGCCCCGGTCCGCCGACTGCGTGCGGACGAGCGTCAGCGCAGGCGGCAGCAACTCGCCGATGGCCTGGCGCAGGCTCTTGGGAACATTGGTGAGTTCAGCGAGCGGGCGGCGTTGCCGGTACAGGCCGTCCCACACCTGGTCCAGCCGGTAGGCGGGCTCGCCGTCGAGCAGTTCCCCCAGTTCTGCCCGGCCCAGATCGCAGAGCGAGGGATCGGTGCCGGGGGCTGTCACGGCCGTTCCGCCCGCTACGACGCCAGCGGACCGGTGCCGGTGAACAGTCGCCGCACGACGGCCACCTCCAAGCCGAGGTCGAGGTACAGCGTGACGGCGGGGGTGTTGTCGGCGTCGACGTAGAGCATCGCCCGAGTCAGGCCTGCATCGGCGAGATGCTCGTAGCCGGCCAGCGTCAGCGCCCGGCCGAGACCGCGGCCGTGGTAACGCGGATCTACCGCGATGACGTACACCTCTCCGACCGGCGGGTCCTCATCGGCGTGCACCTTGGTCCAGCAGTAGGCGGCGATATGGCCGTCGATGTCGTATACACGAAAGCCGTCGGCGTCGAACCACGGCTCGGCTTGACGCTCGGCTACCTGGGCCAGCGTCCAGCCGCCCTGCTCGCGGTGCCAGGAGAACGCACGGTTGTTGACCTCCACCCAGGCTTGCTCGTCCTCGCCGACCACGAACGAACGGGTCTCGATTCCGCTGGGCTGATCCATGGGCAGGGATCGCTCCATACGGTAGAGATCGCGCTCGAATGTCAGGCCGAGCTCGGCGAGCCCTCGCCCGAGTTCAGTCTCGGTTGGCGCAAGGTCGCCCCGGTCCGTTTCGCCGAAGTCGGGGTGATCGATCCACACCGACGTGGGTCCTGAGATGTCGCGGAGCTGCAGGCGCAATGCCGCAGCCAGTGCTCCGGGCGGCCAGTGTGCGGCATTGGCCTCCGCGACAGCGCCATGCTGGTCGGCACCGATCGAGATCACGGGATCGGCACTCGCTGCGGCACTCACCGGGGGCAGGCTAACGCTGCCCGTCGGCCTCCTGGATGGGATCGTCCAGGTGCAGGTGCCACACTTGCGCGGTGAACCGGATCACGTGGCTCAATCGCAGCCAGCCGCAGACGCTCTACAGCGCAGTGCTGCTCTGCTATTTCTTCGCAGCGCTGCTGCTGCTGTCCGGAACCCGCGTTGAGTCGCAACTCGCGCGCGACACGTTCGAGGGCATCGTGTCGCTGTTCGCCAGCGATCGCACAGCAGCCGATCTGGGCGACAGCATCATTCCGCCGGCCGTCACCGTCCTGCTCATTGGCGCGTTCGTGGCGGGAGGGGCCGGCACCGCCAATGAGCGTCGCTGGGGCCATTGGCTGTGCTCCGGCGCGGCGATCTACGCGGCCATCGCGACGCTGTGGTGGGGCGCCCGCGCGAGCTTCGAGCTGGGCGTCATTCTGCGCCTCATGTTCCGTGGACTGCTGCTGGTGCTGCTGTTTCACCCGATGAGCCGCAATCACCGCCGCGTCTGGTTCACGTGAAGTCTCCCCGGCGGCGCGCGCCCGGGCTGCCGCACCCGCAGGACAAAGCCCAGGCCGTCGAAGAGATGTTCGACGAGATCGCACCTCGCTACGACCTGCTGAACCGGCTGCTGACGTTCCGCCTCGACACTCGCTGGCGTCGCCGCGCCGTGGCGGCCCTCGGCCTGACTCCCGGCGAAACCGTGATCGACGTGGCCTGCGGCACCGGCGACCTGTGCAATGAGCTCGAATCGGCAGGCCTGCGGCCCGTGGGCGTCGACTTCTCCGCAGGCATGCTCGCGGCCGCCACTACCCAGGCTCCTTTGGTTCGTTCAGATGCGCTCAGGCTCGGCGTGCGCGACGCATCGCTCGACGGCGCGACATGTGGTTTCGCCCTGCGGAACTTCACGAGCCTCGAACCGTTCTTCGCGGAGTTGGCCCGGGTGCTCCGGCCTGGTGCCCGGATCGCACTGCTCGAGGTCTCCGAGCCGGCCAACCCGCTGCTGCGGGCCGGTCACCAGATGTACTTCGGCAAGGTTGTGCCGGCGGTCGGCAGCCTGCTCTCCAGCAGAGCTGCCTACCGGTACCTGCCCGAGTCGGTGACGTACCTGCCGGATGCGCCGGTACTGCTGGCCCAGCTCGCAGATGCCGGATTCCGCGCCGTCGATAGGAAACTGCTGAGCGGCGGCATCGCCCAGCTCATCACGGCGACGAGATCGTCCTGGCCAGATCGGTGACGATCTCGGCTGCGGGGAGCTCGGCGAGCGAGGCCGGCGGGCACAGGATCTTGCAGTCCCGGGAGCCGCCGCCCACGATGACTTCGGTGCAGTCCATCACCCGGCTGTCGATCCAGACCGGGATGTCTGCGGGAAGCCCGAACGGTGTCACGCCGCCGATCATCATCCCGGTGCGTGCAATGGTCTCGTCGGCATCGGCGAAGGATGCTTTGCGCGTGCCCAGCCGCCGCCGCACGACACCGTTCACATCGAGCCGTGTCGATGCCAGCACCACACAGCACGCCATCGGCCGCTCGGCCGACTTGCCCACCACGCAGATGGCATTCGCCGACGCATCCATCGAAAAGCCGTAGCGCTCGCAGAATTGCGCCGTGTCGGCGAATTCGGGGTCGCACTCCACCACCTCGTACGCCACGCCCAGCGCGGCGAGATGATCCAGCACTGCCCCCGAACTTGCTTCTGCGCTCATCGCGACATCCTTGCCCATTGCACGGGCAAGGCCACGGGTCGCCGCAGGCATGTGGCCGACATCATGGCCCTAGCGCCAAGCCCACGGTCAGCAGCGCGCCCACGACGAGCTGCAGACGCCCAGTCGCTGCGAGCACGGTCACCAGCGCCGCGCCGCTGGCTCCGCTGACCACCATGCGCACGGGCGCGACGGCGAACGCGACGGCCGCGAGCCCCAGCATCGTCCAGGGCCGCAGCAGCGACAGATACATCGGCGAGAACACCATCAGCACCACTACCACTGCGTACATCGCGCGGGTGGGTCCATCACCCAGCCGCACCGCCAGCGTGCGCTTGCCTGCCTGCGCGTCGGTCGGCAGGTCGCGCAGATTGTTCGAGATGAGCAGTGCCACTGACCCCAGCCCCACCGGGACCGACGCAGCGATGCCCAGCATGGTGAGGCGGGCGTCCTGCACGAACGCCGATCCGGCCGTCGCCACCAGACCGAAGAAGATGAACACGAACAGCTCGCCGAGACCCCGGTAGCCGTATGGACGCCGACCGCCGGTGTAGTACCACGCTGCGAGCATCGACGCCCCGCCGGCTACGACGAGCCACCACGACACCGCCGCGGCCACCACGAGGCCGAACGCGGCAGCCGCCCCGAAGGCTGCGAACGCCGCATTCCGCACTGCGGTCGGGGACGCCGCTCCCGAGGCCACCAAGCGCTGCGGGCCCACCCGGGCCACGTCGGTGCCGCGCACTCCGTCGCTGTAGTCGTTGGCGTAGTTGACAGCAATCTGGATGCACAACGACACGATCAGCGCAAAGGCGGCACGCCACCACACGATGCCGCCGTCAGCCGCGGCGTCAGACGCCGCCGTGCCCACGAACGGCGGCACCAGCGACGCCGGCCAGGTGCGAGGCCGTGCTCCGGCCAGCCACGTGCGCACACCCGTCATTGCTGCGGCGAGCCCAGCGGACCCGTGATGCGGGTGATCGCGAACGATTGGGTTCCGGTCGCCAGCAGTCCCCCGTCGGACGCATAGATGCGAACGATGCCGTTGCCGATCGCGTTGTGGACAGCGTCCGACTCGATGTCCAAGAGCACCCACTCGCTCTCGGCCTCGCCAGAGATCCGCACCGTGTTGTCGAGGCTGGACCCCCTGAATCCGGCATCGAGGCTGACACGCATCCCGCTCGGCAGCAGGTCGGCCAGCGCCGTCAAGCCCGGTCCGGTCGATGCGAGCGTGCCGTCGAGTCGCGCCCAGTACCGCACATGGCGCTCACCCGGCTGCTGCCCAGCGAGCCGGATGTCTGCGTGGTCGGTGAACGAGCGACCCTCGATCGACGTCGGGCCGCGGAGCTCGCATGACTCCGGCGACGGCACGTTCGGGGCGGTCGTCCATGTCTGGTCGATTCCGAGCTGCCGGCCGCCGAGCGAGACGAGCGCACGCAGAATGACGCGGCCATCGGCGGAGTCGGTGATCTCAGCGGATGCCTGGGTCATGCGGTTGCCGCTGGCGCCGATGTCGAGGGCGATGGCTGCGCAGCCCCCGACCGGCAGCCGCGCCAAGTATTGGGCCGACGCAGCAGCCATCGGCCGGCCCGTGACGCTCTCCAGGGCCGCCACGGCGGACGCGAGCGCGCACCCGCCATGCAGCGTGCCGGTGGCGCCCGCCACGTCGTAGGTGACCGGCAGCAGCCAGCGCAGTTCTTCGGGCGTCGACTGGAGGCCGAAGAACTCGATCACCTCGCCGACGTGCGGATCCTGCGGCGCAGCGTCGCTGGTGGCAGCCTCGGCGCTCACGCAGCCGAAAGCTAGTGCTGACTACGGCCGGAAGCCCTCTACCGGCCCGGACACCCGCGCCACGGCGAACGACTGGTTCCCGGTGGCCAGCAACCCGCCGTCGGGCGTGTAGATCCGCACGACGCCGTGGCCGACAGCGTTGTGGAACCCGTCGGTCTCGATATCAAGCAGGACCCACTCGCAGTCGGCGTCGCCAGCGATGCGCACGGTGTTGTCGATGCTGCCGCCACGCCACTTCAGGCCAAGGCTGCGGTGCATCCCCGTTGCGAGCGTGTCTGCCAGCGCTATCAGGCCCTGGCGCGTGGAGGCCAGCGTGCCGGCGAGCCGCGCCCAGCAGAGGATCCGCCGATCACCAGCGCTGTGCGGACCGAACCGGATGTCGGCGTCGGTGCTGAACGACGCAACGGCGTTGTCCGGCACAGTACGGCGTTGCCATTCATCTGGCCCCGGAACGTCGGGCGGCTGTCCCCAGTCCTGGTCGATGCCGAGCCGGCGACCGCCAAGTGCCAGCAGCGCTCGCATCAGCACACGGCCGTCGGCTGCATCGGTGACCTGTGCGAGCACCTGCGTCATTCGCTTGCCGGCCGAACCGATATCGAAGGTGATCTCAGCGCTGCCGCCGAGCGGGACACGGGCCATGAACTGCGCCGAAGCTGCCGCGAGTGGCCGCTCGCTCCATGTCTCGGCGGCCGCTGTGACAGCGGCAAGGGCGCAGCCGCCGTGCATCACACCGAGATAGTTGGCGACGTTCGGCGAGATGGGCAGGTGCCAGCGCAACTCGTCGTCGGTGGCCTGCAGGCCGAAGAACTCGACGACATCTGCGAGCCGGTCGCCCGGCGACAGTGGCTCGGTGCCCAGGCTCAACCCGCTGCTGCGGCCCAAGGGGCAGATTGTTCGGCCTGGTAGTGATCGGGCCGGATGCCGAATGCCTCGATCATCCGGTGCCACCCGCTTGCCGACGCGAGCAATGCGCCCAGGCGCAAGATCTGTTGCTCGTTGAAGTGATCCGCAAGCCGCTCGTACAGCTCGGGCGGGATCACGCCCTTGTGCTCGTAGCCCGAGAGCCGGTCGCACAGGGCGAGCGCCGCCTTCCACGCCTCGGGCAAGTCCGATGCCTCGTAGTCGGTGAGCTGGGCCACGACTTCGTCGGTCAGTCCGGTGCGCACCAACGATGCGCTGCGCACGAGGCTTCAGTGGAAGCACTCGTTCCGGTTGGCCATCCGGATGCGGCACAGCTCGATCATGTGCCGGTCGAGCGCACCGGCGTCCTCGTCGGGATGGCCGCCGTACACAGCACCGACCCAGCCGAGGAACAGGTCGATGGTGGTCTCATCGGCGGCGAGCGTGCGGAACAGGTTGTCGTCGGTGTAGGCCTTCGCATACCACGTGTCCAAGCGACGTTGCTGCTTGTCGTCCAGCTCGGTCACCTTCGGCAAGTAGCCGTGCTTGTTTGCCATGACTCCCCCTCGACGGCCGTGGCTCGCTGGAAACGACGCTACCGCAGGCCGGCACACCCAGCGCTTGCAGCGCCTGAGCCGGGCTACAGCCGTGGGTCGACCGGCTCGCTCTCCAGCGCGAGCACGCCGAAGACGCACTCGTGAACCCTGGACAGGTGCTCGTTGGCGACAAACCGGTCGAGTGCCTCAATCCCAAGCGCGAATTCCCGTCGTGCCAGCGACATCTTGCGGCCGAGCGACCGGCCGCGAAGCCGTTCGAGATTCACCGGTTCGAGATACTCGGGCCCGTAGATGATCCGGAGATAGGAGCGTCCCCGGCACTTGACGCCTGGCAGCGCGATGTGGCCGCCGGAGCCAACGATCGATGACGACGGCTTGACGACCATGCCTTCGCCGCCGGCCTCGGTCATCGACAGCCACCAGTCCGTCGCCTGCGTCACGGAGGCATCGGAATCGAGATCGACAGAGCGGCGATCTGTCCGGCGAAATCCGTCGGGACTCGCCGAGATCCACGCATCGATCTGTTCGAGATGCCAGCTATGCGGGCGACGAGCCAGCACCTCGCCCTCGGCCGCAAGCAGTTGGAACGGCGCCATCTCGATCCCTTCGGCGCCTTCGACCTGCCAGCAATAGCGCCGGTACGCATCGACATACTGTTCGACGTGTTCCGCGCGCTTGCGGGTTCGCTGCGCGAGGGAATCCAGCTCGATGCCCCGGCCTCGAGCGCCGGACAGCAGATGCGAAGCGGCCTCAAGCACGCTGGTGCCTGCTGCTCCGACGGCGGCGTACAGGTCCTGCACTAGCCCCGCTGATTTCGCCGACCACGGGAGCAGCTCTGCATCCACGACGAGCCAGTCGGTGCCGAGCTGGTCCCAGGTGCCGGCCGCCTCGGCCGCCTCCCGCAGGCGCTCGAGGAGGATCCGGGCTGCACCGGGCTCACCGAAGAACGGTCTGCCCGTGCGGGTCACGATGACGCCTGCGTCGTCGTTCGTGATGCCGAAACGCGACTGCGCTGCGGCGGCGTCGCGGGCGACGATGAGCACTGCCCGCGAACCCATGTGCTTCTCCTGGCAGATGAGATCGCTGACGCCGGCCTCGCGGAACAGCGAGAACGCTTCATCCGGATGCTCCAGAAAATCCTCACGCCTGCTGGCGGCAGCGGGCGCCATCGTGGGCGGCAGATACACGAGCCACCGAGGATCCACGGCGAACCGGCTCATGACCTCCAGAGCGGCACTCGAACGCTCGGCGTCGATGGTGACGCGCCCCATCAGTCCGGTGTCGACGTGGTGCTTGCCGAGGACATCGTCGAGGCTCAGGTGACGCGTCGAGTGCCGGGGCGCATCGTCCGCAGCAGGCCGGATCGGCGCATAGTGCTCCCGCGCGGCGGCGACAGACACCAGCTCCCGTTCAGGCCAGCGCAGCGCGGTCAGCTCACCGCCGAACACCGCCCCCGTGTCCAGGCAGATGGTGTTGTTGACCCAGGCCGCCGCCGGTACCGGAGTGTGGCCATACACGACAGCCGCCTCACCCCGGTAGTCGGCGGCCCACTCGTACCGCACGGGCAGGCCGAACTCATCGGTCTCCCCGTCGGTATCGCCATACAGCGCGAGCGTGCGCACGCGGCCCGATGAGCGCCCGTGGTACCGCTCGGACAGTCCTGCATGGGCCACGACGAGGCGGCCGCCGTCGAGCACGTAGTGGCTGACCAAGCTGTCGATGAACCCGGCGACCTGCTCAGAGAATTCGGGGCCGCGCGCTTCGAGCTGTTCCAGTGATTCGGCGAGCCCGTGGGACAGCTGGACATTGCGCCCAGCGAGGGCGCGGCGCAGCTTGTTCTCATGATTGCCGAGGATGCACAGCGCGGTGCCGGCGGCAACCATCGACATGGCCACTTCCAGCACCTCGGCCACACCGGGACCGCGGTCGACAAGGTCGCCCAGAAAGACCGCCTTGCGACCCTCGGGATGAGCGATGGGCTCGGCCGACGTGTCGTAGCCCAGCTCGCCGAGCAGCTCCACGAGCTCGGCGTGACAGCCGTGGACATCGCCGATGATGTCGAACGGCCCGGCATCGTCTCGACGATCGTTCCAGAGCTTGGTGCGGACGATCTCGACCGAGTCGAGCTCGGACGCTGACCCGATCGTGTACACCCGCGCAAAACCCTCTTTGCGGAGGCGCTTGGCAGTGCGGCGCAGCGTTGCGTGCTGGCGCCTGATTGCGTGCTCGGGCGTTGTGCGATCCCGGCGTTCGCCGTTTCGCTCCAAGCACAGCGCCAGCGGAAGGTCGAACACGAGCGCCGTTGCAAGCACGTCGGTTCGGCGCGCCAGCTCGATCAGCGACTTGCGGTCCTCGGGTTTGACGCTGGTGGCGTCGACGACGGTGAGGCGTCCCAGCTCGAGACGCTTGTCGACAATCTTGTGGAGCAGCTCGAAGGCGGCAGGCGTCACCGATTGGTCCGTCTCGTCGTCGCCGACCAAGGCTCGGCATCGATCGCTCGACACGATCTCGGTCTCAGCGAAGTGTCGACGGGCAAATGTCGACTTGCCGGAGCCCGATGCGCCACAGAGCACGACGAGGCCGAGTTCGGGGATCTTGATGCTGGTGAGTGCTGTTCTCATGGAACTGATCTCATCGAAGCGGGCTCATCGCCGGAAGATCGCCATCTGGGTCGGCGATCCGCAGTCAGGGTCCTGCGGGCCGATGCCGTCGATCTCGAAGCTGTAGCCGAACCGGTCTGACACGCTGTGAGCCCACGCAGCGAATTCGCTCCGGGTCCATTCGAAGCGATGATCGCCATGCCGCAGGCCTGCCGGACTGAGGTGCTCGAACTTCGTGTTGTATTCCCGGTTCGGCGTCGTCAGCACCACGGCGCCCGGCACGGCATGACCGAAGACGACCTCGGCGAGCACATCGAGCCGCTCGATGTCGACATGCTCGATCACCTCCACCATCGTCGCTATGTCGAAGCCGCACACGCGCGGGTCCGTGTAGGTGAGCGCTCCCTGCTGGAGCGAGATCTGCTCCCTGCGCCGCTCCGACAATTCGTCGAGGCTCAGGCGTCGCTGCGCTCGCTGCAGTGCGGCGATCGAGACATCGATGCCCAGCACCTCGGTGACTGCGGGCTCGGCGACGAGCCGTTCCAGCAAGCGGCCTTCACCGCATCCCAGGTCGACAACCCGGCCTCCCCCGAGCGCGCGGACAGCGTCGGCGACCGCCTCCAGCCGCTGTTCGCTCAGCTTGAGCGGGCGTTCGATCGCCTGCTCCATGCCTTCGTGATGCTCGGCCACCGCATCGCAGTCCTCGCCGGCCTCCGCCAGGCGGGACAGCGCTTCGCGGGCATAGCCGCCGAAGCGCAGGTACCGCCGGGAGATCATCTGAGTCTCGGGATGCGACTTGACCCAATCGCCGCCCCGCCGCAGCAGCTTGTCGATCTCGTCCTGCCCGATCCAGTAATGCTTGCGGTCGTCCAGCACGGGCAGCAGGACGTAGAGGTGTTCGAGCGCGCGTCGGACCGTCTGCCGACCGCTCACGCGCACCGCGAAGTACGGGCTGTCGCCCCACGGCCGGAAGTGCGTGTCCAGCGCGATGGGCTGGGCCTCTACCTCGTAGCCGAGTGGTTCGAACAACCGCCGGAGCACTTCGGAGCCGCCCCGCACGGGCACGACCGGCAACTCCACTTCGAGATCCAAGGACAGCTCGACCAACTCGGGACGGGCATCGCACTTGCCGCTCATCGCCGTGCGAAACAGCCGAGCGAGAGCCACGCTGAGCATTGACGACGCTACATACGGTCGGTCGTTCACGTAGGGCTCGAGGCCTCCGGGCCGATTCCGGCGCTGGCTGCGGGCCAGCCCGACCGGATCGACTTCGACAAAGACCGTCGCGGTGCACCTGTGCTGCGTCGCTTCGGGATAGAAGACGTGGGCTTGCCCGAAGCCGACATCAACCGACCGCACCCGGTCGGGATGCTTGTGCAGCAGGAATCCCAGGTCCCGGGCATCGGGTGTCGTCGAGGTCAGCGAAACCAGCATGGAGGCCTTATTCAAACCGATGGGCCGCCGAGGACCGCCGCATTATCGAGAGGATCGCCGCGTGGTGTGGCCCGAACAGGGTTGGGACATCGCGCGTAGTCTCGGCGGGAGCCGAATACGGTCGTGGGACACGACTGATCGACGCAAGGGGGCGTGACATGAAGGCTGCTGTGCTCTGCGAACAGCCCGGAGACCTGGAGATCGAGGACTTGCGCATCGATGCGCCCGGGCCGAACGAGGTGCTCATCCAGACCAAGGGCGCCGGCCTGTGCCACAGCGACCTCCACTTCATGGAGGGCCTGTTCCGGACGCCGCTTCCGATGGTGATGGGCCACGAATCCGCGGGTGTTGTCGAGGCCGTCGGTTCCGATGTGAGCTACGTGGCGCCCGGCGACCACGTGGTGGCGTGCCTGTCGATCTTCTGCGGCCAGTGCCACCGCTGCCTGTCGGGCAACCCGCACCGCTGCACGAACATCCGGGCCACGTCTCGGGCCAGGGATGCCGCTGCCCGGCTGACCCGGCACGACGACACATCGGTCGACCAGATGGCGCGCCTGGGAGGATTCGCCGAGCAGATGCTCGTGCACCAGAACGCTGTGGTGAAGGTGCGGCCCGACATGCCGCTCGACCGGGCCTGCCTCATCGGCTGCGGCGTCACCACCGGCTTTGGCGCTGCGGTGAACACCGCTGGTGTCGGCGTGGGCAGCGTGGTGTGCGTCATCGGCTGCGGCGGCATCGGGCTGTCGGCCGTGCAGGGCGCTCGGGTTGCCGGCGCCGGGCGCATCATCGCCGTGGACATGACCGAAACGAAGCTCGAGACCGCTCGCCAGATGGGCGCCACCGACACCGTCAATGCCGCCGAGGTGGACGACGTGGTCACGGCGGTGAAGGACATGACCGGCGGCGGCGTGGAGTACAGCTTCGAGGCCATCGGCCTGGCCACCACGGTGCAGCAGGCGTTCAACATGCTCGACATCGGCGGCACCGCCACCGTGATCGGCATGGTGCCGTCGAAGACCAAGGTGGAGCTGCGCGGCATCGACTTCCTGTCGGAGAAGAAGCTGCAGGGCTCGATGATGGGTTCGAACCAGTTCCGCAGCGACATTCCGATGATGATCGACCTGTATCTCGACGGGCGCCTGATGCTCGACGAGATGATCTCGGCACGCATCGACCTCGACCAGATCAACGAGGGCTACGGCTGGATGAAAGCCGGAGAGGCCACCCGCACGGTCGTCACCTTCGACTGACCCAGCGACCGTCCTGCGAAGGCCGCAGGGCCCGCGGCCGAGATGCCGTCAGACAGCTCCGCAACGCCGAGGGGCGAGCGCAACACCGCGCTGGACGCAGTGCGGGGCGTCGCAGTGCTCGGCATCCTGATCATGAACGCCGTCGCGTTCGGCCTGCCTGCCGCCGCGTACACCAACCTCGACGCCGGCGGATCACGATCGTTCCTGGACTGGATGATCGGCGGAGCGGGCGAGATCTTCGCCGACCAGAAGTTCATGGGCCTGTTCTCGATGCTGTTCGGCGCGGGAATCGTGCTGTTCGCCGAGCGGGCCGCCGCCAAGGGACGGCGCAGCGTGCTGCTGAGCCTGTGGCGCAACGGGTTGCTGCTGGTCATCGGCATCGTGCACCTGTCGTTCTGGGACGGCGACGTGCTGTTCGTCTATGCCCTGTGCGCGCCGATCGTGCTGGCCCTGCGCCGCCTGCCGACCAAGGTGCTCTTCTCGCTGGGCGGCGCCTGCTACGCCGCCGTCGCCGTCATCTCCTGGCTCGTGCAGTCGTCGCTGCGCAGCTTCTCGACCGTGCTCATCGACTTCTGGAACTACGGGGAGTACTACGACGTCATCGAAACCTGGTTCCTGGCCGACTACTTCGGACGGGCAGTGGGCGCCATGCTCATCGGCGCAGCGCTCTACCGGACCGGCATCATCACCGGCCGCCGGCCGGCTGCCTTCTATCGCAGCCTCGCAGCGTGGGGTCTTGGCGTCGGGCTGCCGCTGTCGAGTGCGGGATTGGCCCTCATGGCGGCAACCGACTTCGACATCGACTGGGCCGTCGCGGGCACCATCCCCAACTCCATCGCCACGGTGCCGCTCTGCCTCGGCTACCTCAGCCTGATCGTGCTGTGGAACTCAGCCCGAGACTCGGCCCTGCGACAGCGCGTCCGGGCGCTCGGCCGGATGGCGCTCACCAACTACCTCAGCCAGACCGCCCTGGGCCTCGTCGTGCTCGGCGCACTGCTGGGCGACGTGGAGCTGAGTCGCACCTGGGTCGCTGTGTTCGTGGTGGCCGTGTGGGCGGTGCAGCTCTGGTGGTCGAAGGCGTGGCTGGACCGGTTCAGCTTCGGCCCGGTCGAGTGGCTGTGGCGCTGTGCCACCTATGGCCGCTGGCAGCCACTGCGTGCCCGCTGACCACATCGCCGTTCTGTGCAGTCTGGACCCGGCTAGGGCAGGATCGGCGTGGCCTCCATGTAGCCGGGCTCGAGGAATTCGACGCCGGGCGTGACGCGTGCCAGCTCGGCCGCTATCGACGAGGTGTCGGTGGGCACCGAGAACCCGGGCAGCCAGTTGTCGTGGTGGCCGAGGATGACCTTGCGGGGCCGCAGCAGGTCGGCTTGGCGCCCGATGAACTGCGCCAGCGAGCCCTGGATGGGTTCGCCGTCGATGTTGCCGCGGCCGGCCGCCGCCAGGATCGCCACGTCGGGGCGCAGGTCACGCATCACTCCCGACCAGTGCCCCGAGGTGTCCTGGAACAGCACCGAGCCGTCCGGCGCCTCGATCAGGAACAGCAGCGCTCCCCCGTCGCCCCGGTCGCTGTGACCGGCAGCGGACGCCGCGATGTGCTGGCTGGTCGCAGCGTCGACCTCCGTCGCCAGATACTTCATCAGCTCCGCAAACTTCTGCTGCTGCTCCTGCCACGTCACGCCGAGATCGCCCAGGCAGACATGGTCAGGCTGGTCCATCTGGGTGTGCGACCAGACGCAGGAGTGCTGGCTCGGATACACCGACACACGGACGCCGGCTCCCCGATCACCCCGGCTGAGGTCCACCGTCTCGCCGCCAGCCACGCAGATCATCCGTTCCTCGGGGACTCCGGCTTCTGCCATCACCCGCACCGACTCGTAGGAAGCGATCAGGGTGGCATCGGTGTTGGCCACGATGCGCTCTGCTCCGTAGAGGTGATCGAAGTGGGAGTGGCCCACGAGTACCCAGTCCGCCTCGGTGACATCGTCAGCCGACAGGCCGGGGCCAACGGCGTTGTCTGCGCGGTCGATGTAGGCGTCGAGGAAGATCGTGAGGCCGGCGGTGCGCAACCGGAAGGTCGCGCACCCATACCAGTCGAGAGTCGTAGCCATAGCCCGCACCATACGCCCGGACTCAACAGTTCTGCGGGCCGGGCACACTGGCGCGACTATGGGTGGCTGCCGCGGGGGGAACTGCCGGGATGCGGTCCGCCGCGGCGCGGCGCTCGTACCGCTGTGGCTGACAGCGCTGGCGCTGGCAAGCGGATGCACGCCGGCGCGCGACGACGGCTCAGTTCGAGCCGACGGCGAGGCGCTCGGAGGCAGCCTGCACGTCCTGGTCGCAGCGTCGTTGCTGCCGGTCGTCGAGGTTTTAGCCGTCGAGTTCGAACAGGACCACCCCGGCGTGGAGGTGCTGATCTCGGGGGCAGGCAGCTCTGCGCTGCGCGAGCAGGTGCTCGCCGGCGCTCCGGCCGATGTGTTCGTTCCGGCCGATCCCTCCCATCTCGAAGCGATCCGCGACGACATTGGGCTCAGCGATGCTCCGGTCGTCGTGGCTCGTAACTCGGTAGTGCTGGCCGTGCCAGCGAACAACGAGGCCGGCGTGACGTCTCTGGCCGACTTGGCCCGACCGGAACTGCTGATCGGGCTCTGCGCGGCCGAGGTCCCCTGCGGCGCGCTGGCCCGGAAAGGACTGGCACAGGCCGGGATCGAACCGGTGCCAGACACCGACGAGCCGAACGTGCGCTCACTGGTCACCAAGCTCGCCGCAGGCGAGCTCGATGCCGCCGTGGTGTACGCGAGCGATACAGCCAGCATGGACGCGGGTGCTTCGAACGACGGCGCAATCGTGAGCCTGGGCTGGACAGCCGGGACCGCGCCTCAGGCGTCATACGCTGCCGCGGTGCTGTCAGATGCGCCCAATCCCGTCGCAGCTCATGCCTTTGTCGCCTACCTGCAAACGGACGCTGCACGCCGCGCGTTCGCAGACTTCGGACTCACAGTCCCATGACCGAGGGATCGGCCTCGGTCAGCGGGCGCGACTCTGGCGCGTCGGCGGCGCGCCGGACGCCGCAGGACCTGCCGCCATGGCCGGTGGCCCTGCTGGCGGCAGTGGGCGTAGTGCTGTTCGCCCTGCCGGTGGTGGGGCTCGCAGCTCGCACGCCATGGACCGGGTTGTTGACCCACTTAGGGAGCCGCTTCGTGGTCGATGCGGCGGTGCTCTCGGTGGTGTCATCGGTTGCAGCAGCAGCCGTCGCTGCCGCGGTCGGTGTGCCGCTGGCGTGGGTTCTGGCTCGGGTGCAATTCCGCGGTCGGTCCGTAGTGCGAGCCTTAGTCACGCTGCCGATGGTGCTGCCGCCGGTGGTGGGCGGCGCAGCGTTGCTGTTCGCTCTCGGACGTCGGGGCGTGGTCGGCGGGCCGCTGCACGACGCCACCGGTCTGCTGCTGCCGTACTCGATCTGGGGCGTCATCTTGGCGAACGCGTTCGTCGCCACGCCGCTGGTGATCCTCACGGTCGAAGGCGCGCTGCGGAACCTGGATCGGCGGTACGAGGCCGCCGCCGCCACGCTCGGGGCATCGCGGCTGCGCACACTGTGGAAGGTGACGCTGCCGATGATCGGGCCCGCGTTGGGTGTGGCGACGGTGGTGGCCTGGGCGCGGGCCTTGGGAGAGTTCGGCGCCACGGTGACGTTCGCCGGCAATCTCGGTGGGCGGACCCAGACGCTGCCGCTCGCCGTCTTCGTGGCCCTGGAGTCGGACCGGGATGCTGCGGTTGCCATCAGCCTCGTGCTCGTCGCGCTGTCCCTCGGTCTGTTGATCGCCCTGCGAGATCGCTGGTGGCCGAGCCGATGAGTACCGACGTCGCCGGGACGCGCGCTGGCGGGCTGGACGCCGAGATCCGGCTGGTGCGGGGCGATTTCGAGATGGACGTGTCACTGCAGGTAGCCGCAGGCGAGACCGCGGCACTGCTCGGCCCCAACGGTGCGGGCAAATCCACGATCGTTGCGGCAATCGCCGGGCTGCTGCCGCTGGGCGGCGGCATGATCCGGCTCGGCGGGCGGGTCCTCGACGATCCCGACGCCGGGATCTTCACCGCGCCCGAGCACCGTCGCATCGGCGTGGTGTTCCAGGACCAGGTCCTGTTCCAGCATCTCAGCGCGCTCGACAACGTCGCCTTCGGTTTGACCGCCAGAGGCATGCGCCGGTCTGAGGCTCACGGGCACGCGCAGACCTGGCTCGATGCGATGGACCTCGGCGATCTCGGTCACCGGCGGCCCCGGGCGCTGTCGGGCGGCCAGCGCCAGCGGGTGGCCCTTGCCCGGGCGCTCGCCTGCAGTCCCGATCTGCTGCTCGCCGACGAACCGCTCGGATCACTGGACGTCACCGCTCGCAACCGACTCCGGCGCAACCTGGCCGCCCATCTCTCCAGCGGACGCAACGGCGGCGGCACCACTGCGCCAGTACCGCCGCACGGCACCCCCAACGTGCCTCGCCTGTTGATCACACACGACCCGACCGACGCGTTCGTGCTGGCCGATCGAGTGCACATCCTCGAGGACGGGCGACTCACCCAGTCAGGAACCCCCGACGAACTGCGCCGGGCGCCGGCGACCGCATATGCCGCCGATCTGTCAGGCATCAACCTGGTGCGCGGAACCGCGCGTGACGGTGAGGTCACGGTGGCGGATGACGATGGGACGGCCGCATCCGCGACCGGTCGCCGCTCAGCCGTGGTGCTGCACGCTGCCGATACCTCGATGTTCGGGGCAGTCCTGGCCACAATTCACCCGCGGGCAATCGCACTGCACCGCGAGCGGCCCAGCGGCAGCCCGCGCAATATCTGGCGCACGACTGCCGAAGCTGTCGAACCGCTGGGCGACATCACCCGTGTGCTGCTCGGCGCTCCGCTGCCGCTGACAGCGGACATCACACCAGGGGCGGCTCACGAACTCCTGATCCGACCCGGCACCACACTGTGGGTGTCGGTCAAAGCCACCGAGGTAGAACTCGCGCCCGACGGCCGCGACTAGCCGTTCCGGCTGACCGTGCCCGCTGCTCAGCCGTTCCGGCTGACCGTGCCCGCTGCTCAGCCGTTGCGGCTGACGGAGGTCCACCCCTTGCCGGCGCCGGGACGGTCGTCGAACTCGGCGGCGTAGCGGTCGAAGAACCCGGGGTCGGCCGCAGCGGCGGCCGCTGCGATGTCGTCACGCGCGATTGCTGCCTGCCACACGTCGATGAGACGGTCCTCGGCCTCGTAGTCGAACCGGTCGACCAGCGAACGCTCCATGGCACTGCCGGGTTCCGGGTGGTTCTCGGGGCGGGCAAGCCAGCGCGCCGTGTCCGTCAATCCCTCCACCGGGTTCACCACATCGCGGTACCCGATCTGGTGGATCGCCTTGTCGCAGTTGATCACCCGGTGATGCGGCGTGCTGCGCTGCGTGAGGTGGTGGGACACGGCTGCGAATTCCCACGGTATCGACACGATCTCGAAGCTGTGATCCAGCGCCGCTGCGATGATCTCGACCCACTGCAGCAATGTGGGCGTCCACTCGTCGGACACGTTGTAGGCCTGGCCGGACGAGCGTGCGCCGGCGTCCACGGCCGCCAGCACCATCGCAGCGGCATTGCGCGCGTCCGCCATCGCCTGCAACGTCACACCGCCGTCGGGCAGCACGATGCGAGTGCGGCCATCGAGCACGCGGCGCACGATCTTCCACTCGCGCGGGCTGATCTGTCCGGGGCCGTATATCCACGGGTAGCGCAGGTGAGAGGCGGTCGGGTGCTCACCGAACACGACGAGCTCCGTGTTGGCGATCTGGCGCACCTTGTTGTTCACCCTGAAGTCCGGCGGCTCGTCGGAGACCAGGCGATCGAGCTCGCGCGTCGGCACTCGCATGCCGGCGGGCCACAGGGCATCGGCGTCGCCCCAGCCGCTGTAGACGGGGAAGCCGCCGATGCTCACGAACTTGGACACACGGCCGGCCAACACCCGGGCGATCTCGCGCAGCCGTCCGTACATCACCACAGACAGGTCGTATGTGGCCGATCCGATGGCTTCGGCGAACTGGGCGGCGTCGAACGGATCAGTGTGGATGTGCTCGACGAGATCGGTGATCTCATCAACCTCATGGCGTCCGGTGTGGAGGATCGTCACCCGGTAGCCGCGCTCCAGCAAGCCCTTCACCACGTGGGGCCCTGTCGGGCCGGTGCCGCCCACGACCAACGCCGTTCGCTCGCTCACGCCGAAGCAATCTAGGTGCCGGGCCGGTGAAGCAAGCTCGATTCGCCGGTACGCTCCCGCAACGATGAGCGCGAGCGTCAGCGGAACCTGGTCATGAGCGAGTACAGGCGCGGCACCCGGGTCGTAGTCAACGAAGACCTCCCCGGCGTCCCCGAAGGCACGCCAGGCAAGTGTGGCCGGGGCCTCGGCTTCGCCATCAAGCGTTACCGCGTGCGGTTCGACAATGGCGTCGAAGTCATCTCGGTGGCCCACAGCAAGCTGGTGCCCGAAGACGAGTGGCCGCAGTTCCTGGCCCGCAGGGCGCGAGAGGAAATCGAGGCCGCCCAGGAACGAGCGCAGATTGCCGAAGCCCGTGCCGCGGCAGCTGAGTCGCGTGGGCTGCCGGCAGCGAGCACCGACCAGCCGGCAGCAGAACCCGCCACGGCACCGGCGGCGGATACGACTGCGGCCGCGGAGTCGTCCACCGATGACAGCGGCGCTGATCCCCGACTCGCCGCGATTCTCGCCCGCTCTCAGTCCGCACGCGAGGCAACCGGTGTCCCGGCCCCCGAGAGCAGTCCGGCCCTGGTCGCGGAGAGTTCGGCAGATGACGCAGAGAGCTCGGCTGCCGAACCGACACCA
Source organism: Microthrixaceae bacterium (assembly GCA_011523825.1). Classification (GTDB taxonomy): domain Bacteria; phylum Actinomycetota; class Acidimicrobiia; order Acidimicrobiales; family Poriferisodalaceae; genus Poriferisodalis. Next base: position 529,017 of record WTFX01000009.1, on the reverse strand, counting down.
GCGCCCGCAGCCGAACCCGCTGCGGCGGCACCGGCGCCTGCAGCCGCGCCAGCGCGTGCAACACCGCCGTCTGGTCCCGAGCGCGTCGAAGTGCCCGAGTTCGTGCCCGGCCCCGAAGTTGATCCCGACTACGCACCGGCGGCGAATCGGGTGAGCGAACTCATTTCCGAAGCGCGCAAAGAGGGCTGATCGGCCGCCTCGCGCGGTCAGGCAGCCGGCGGCGGGAACGGCTCAGGGTCGGCGAAGCGTCGCACCACGTTGGCCGTGATGCGTGCGATGTCGTTGTCGTACCCGTCGCGGGCCAGCGCGCCGAACCACGAGATCGAACCGACTGAGAACACCGCCCCACCGTTCGGCGTCTCGTAGAACACCATGTCGGCGCGCACCATCGGGTCGGGCGTCGGGAAGAACACTGAGCCCTCGAACTCCTCCTTGGTGCGCAGCATGTCGGGACCGAACGTCGTCGCCGAGGCCAGCACCACAGCGTGGCCTGGTGATCCGAGCCGTATGTCGTAGCGGTCCACCTCTTGACCGGCTGCGCCGCCGCCCAGCCCGGACGTGCCGATGCGCTCGGCGGGCACCCCGTCGAGGATCCACGCCGCCCGCGAGCTGTCCGCTCCAGGATCGCGGACGAAGTAGGTGGCCTTCTCGAAACCCTGCGCCGCGAACCCGATGCCGCAGATCTCGTTGGGGGCACGACCCTGGCGGCGCCACAGCCCCCCGTACTCGCCGTCCCAGGCGTGGTAGCTCTCCCCCGGCCCGGTCTGCCAGTTCCGCACGCCGTCCTCTGCCCGGCGCAGCTCGATGGCACCCGGCCAGGCGTCGCTGAACGCCACCCGCCAGTAGAAGCCGTTGCCGCCTAGGTACATCAGCCGGCCGCCGTCTCGCTGCCAATCGGCGAGCGCGTCCAGCATGGCGGTGGACCAGTACTCAGGGTGGCTGCCGGTCACCAGCACCCGGTACGGCGCGATGGCAGCCAGGCCGTCGGCGTGCAGGTCCTCGTCGGTCACGATGTCGTGGCCGACTTCAAGGTGCTCGAGGAAGGCGTTGATGTCGGTGTCCGGCGTGAAGTTCCAGCCGTCTGCGCCGGGGCGCAGGTTCAGCACGGGTCGCAGGCGTGAGCTGAACATGACCCCGCTGCGATCAGGGTGCTTCTCGTAGTGGCTGAGGCCGAGCTCGGGATGATCCCGGACATAGGCGTGCTCGGGCCGCAGCTTGGTGCGCGTCGACATGAAGTCGGCGCCGTCGATCAGCATCCGGTGGTTGGCATAGGCCATGTACGTGGCTGTCGGCATCAGCAGGGCCACGCCGGCAGTGCGTGCGGCCGCGGCGGGGCGGACGAAGAACGGCACACGGTCGTCGCCGGCGTCGCCGCGCACCCGGAAGGCGTAAATCCCGCTCGGAAGGTCCTCCGGCAGCGTCGCCTCGACGGTGGTCTCCCAGCCAGCGTCGTACTGGTCGTCGTGATGGAAGTGGACGGCGTCGTAGTGCGCTGGATTGTCGGACCACCGGTGAGCGGAACCGTCCCACGCTGGTCCGGTGATCCCACGGGTCGGCAGCTGGTGCAGCACGAGCGGTCCGGCGGCCCCTTCGCTGGCCGGCACCGCGCGACCGGCCATGTCGGTGCTGAGATCCCAGCGAGCGGTGGTTTCGCCGCACTGCAGCACCGGTCTCGCGATGCGGCCGTCGAATCGTTCGCCGCCGCGGCCGGCAGCCAGCCACAGCTCGTCGGGAGCGAACCCCTGAGCTGGGGCCTCCGGTCGCAAGCTCGTCGCTGCTCGCACGCCGTGAACGGCGTGCAAGGCCCAACCCGACGACAGGTCGCTCGCAGATCTGTCGCTGAGCCGGTCTCCTTCGACGGCGTCGCGACCAGGCGAGTCCGAGCGCAGCGTCACCAGCACGGCGTTCAGCGTCGCCGCCTCAAGGTCGAGATCGGCTGCGATCAGGTACCACCGGTTGCGGGTGAGCGGTACCTCGTCGATGACGACGCGGGTTTCAGGCCCGGTTGCCGCGCTCACCGCCACCGCTCGGCCGCCGTCGAGCTCGATCCGCAGGATGTCGATGCTTGCCGATCCCTGAGGTGCCGCTGTAGGCCGTGCCGTCAGTGTCGCGATGCGCGCCGGCCGATCAGGCAGTGTCGGCATCACCCATGCCTGCAGGGCCACCCGTCCTCCGCCCGGAAGGCCGTCGAGGGATGCGACGCCGTACGAGCCAGGGGTGAGCGGCTGTTCGTCGAGCTCGACTGACCAGCTTCCGGCTGCAGGTACCGGCCGCTCGTCGAAACCGGGGCCGTAACGGGTGGGGTCGCCGCAGACGATCTGCGTGATGTCGACCTCCGCCCGGCCGGGCCGGTGGCTCGACGCCATCAGGCGCACCGGCTCACCGGCGCGCAGCGACCACGGCTCGCAATAGCCGGTGACTTGCTTGGCTTCGGGCGCGTTGGTGTCCGTCACCGCTGTGACCTCCGGTGGGCAGGCGATCCTGCGGTGATCAGCGCTGAGACCGGAACGTCTCGTAGTCGGTGACGGCGAACCCGTCGGCTCTCCAGCCGGCGAAGCCGGTCTCGATATGGCTGACCTTGGCCACTCCCATGTCCTGCAGCGTGTCAGCAGACAAGGCGGACCGACCGCCGGCCGCGCAACTCAAGATGAGTTCTCGGCCTTCTTGGAACTCTGCCTTGGTGTACGGCGAATCGGGCGATACCCAGAACTCGAGCATGCCGCGCGGTGCGTGCGTAGAGCCCACGATGGCACCGTCTCGCTGGAGCTCACGGACATCGCGGATGTCCACGATCAACGCGTTCTCCTCGGTGACACGCCGGTGCGCCTCCGCCGGTGAGATGTTGTCGATGCGGGTCTTGGCCTCCGCAACCATCTCGTTCACTGACTTGACGCCCATCGGTTCCTCCTCGTAGCGCTTGGATCGGCAGCCAGCCTGCCACCGTGCCCGCAGTCTCACCGACGCGAGCATTCGAGTCCACTCGACCCGCAGGTCGACGCGCCCGCCGGCTTCTCGCTGGCACACTTTCTGCGGTGACGACACCGCTCGGGCCGGCGCCAGGCCGCTTCTGTTTGGGCATCGACACAGGCGGCACGTTCACCGACGCCGTCGTGTACGCATTCGGCGCCGATGGAGCCGCCGACCGCGTCGTGGCGGCTGCCAAGACCCCGACCAGGCACGACGACCTCTACGGCTGCGTGGTCGAGGCCATGACGCGCGTGCTCGCGGCAGGCAGCGAATCAGAAGATCCAGCAGACCCAACAGCCCCAGCAGGCAGCCTCCCGAGCGCAGCCGGCATCGGGCTGGTGGCGGTCTCGACGACGCTGGCGACGAACGCGCTAGTCGAAGGCGCGAGCCGTCCCGCCGGCTTGGTCGCCATCGGCTTCGAACCCGAAGCGCTGGCGCGCGTCGGCCTGGGAGTGGGCAACGCGCGGCGAGGCAGCGCGCGGGCGGGCTCCCCGTCCGGTGACCAAGGCAGCGGCCCCGATCCTGAGCGCATGGGCGGGAATCTGGCGTCGGCGCCGGTGGTGCTGGTCGACGGCGGCCACACCGCCCAAGGCGACATGCGTGCCCCCCTGGACCTGGACGAACTGCGTCGGGCCACGGAACGCATCGACGGAGCTGTCGATGCGTATGCGGTGGCGGCCCAGTTCAGCGTCCGCAACAACTCGCACGAGTTGGCGGCGCGTGACACCATTCGCCGGCTCACCGGCAAGCCGGTGACGTGCAGCCATGAGCTGTCGCCGCGGCTCGGCGGCCCGCGCCGCGCGGTGACGACGCTGCTCAACGCCCAGCTCATCTCGGTCACGGCGCGGTTCACCGACGCGATCCGGGCAGCCATGGCATCGCTCGGACTCAACGCGCCGCTCATGGTCGTACGCGGCGACGGCTCGCTCGTGGGGGCTGACTTCGTGACGCTGCGCCCCATCGAAACGGTGCTCTCCGGGCCTGCGGCGAGCGTGATCGGCGCCCGCCACCTCGCGACGTGGACCCCAGAGAGTGGGCCCGACATCGACGCGGCCTGCCTCATCGCCGACATCGGCGGCACCACGACGGACATCGCCGCGATCCGCGACGGCGTCGCCGTGGCGGGGTCGTCCGACGAAGACGACACGGCCGTCGTGGCCGGTCACGTCACGATGGTGACGGCGCTTCCCACGACGACCGTCGGGCTGGGCGGAGACAGCGAGATCTGGATCCCCGCCGATGGCGCCAGCGGCGAGCTGGCCATCGGGCCGCGCCGGGTCATCCCGCTGTGCGTCGCCGCCCGGCAGCATCCCGATGTCGTGCTGGGCATGCTGCGCCAGCAGCTCGCCGCAGACACCCCGCTGGCCGAATTCGGACAGGTTCTGCTCGACGCGAGGCCTGAGGGCACCGACGACAGCGACGGTGCTGGCGGCATCGACGGCGAGGTCATGCGGCTGGTGCAGGCAGCAGGCGGGGTGCTCCAGCTGGCGGACCTGAAGCGATCAGCCCGCTGGCGTGGTGCGCTGGGGCGGCTCGAACGCAGCGGCGCGCTGCGGCGTGCCGCGCTGACGCCGACCGATGCGTGCGTCGTGCTCGGCTTGGTCGACACGGACGAGGTGGGTGACGCAGAGGCAGCGCGGTTGGGCAGTGAGCTGTTCAGCCGCCAGCGCGACCGGTACGGCGTCGACATCGGCTCGGGAGCCGTCGAGCTGTCGCGCCGGGTGCTGGGGGTGGTACTGCGTGACGCCGCGGAGGCGCTGCTGGGCGTGGCGCTCGGTGCTGACGGCATTGTCCCTACCGAAACCAGGCGGCCCCTCGCCCAAGCAGCGCTTGACCGCCGGCAGCGCATTCTCGGCCGTCCTGCCGCGCCTGGGTCCGTCGGCCCAGCGTCAGATAGTGCAGCGTCCGATGGCGCAGCGCCCGACGAGGTGCCGCTCGGCGATGCGGTGCCCGACGATGCAGCGCGCAGCGGCGCAAGCCCGCTTTGGGGCCTGCTTGACGTCGGCGAATCCGCGGCTGTGCCGGTGGCGGGCGATGTTGCACCGGAGCAGCCCAATCCAGCGCCGCTCGCGCGCATCGACGCCGGCGCGGCCGTCCCGATCGTGGTCATCGGCGCGCCTGCCGTGACCTATGCACTCCTGATCGCGGACCTGCTGGGTACGGATGCCGTGGTCCCCCCTCACGCCGAGGTGGCGAATGCCGTCGGCGCAGCGGTGGCACGAATACGGATCACCAAGCACGTCACGGTCACAGCTCCCCGTCGCGGCAGCTACCGGGCGCATTGGGGCGAGGATCCGCCGATCTGGCACAGCCTGTCCGAAGCCCGGGAGTGGGCAACGGCGCAGGCAGTCGAGGCTGCGAGAACCGAGGCGGCCGAGGCGGGTGCGCTCGATCCCGAGATCACCGTCCACTTCCAGACTCGGACCGCCCCGAGCAATGGCCGCGAGCTGTTCGTCGAGGCAACGCTGCGGGTCACCGCCGCCGGCCGCCCCTCACTGGCCTGAAGCCCCGCCGGCTACTTGCTGGGGCGGCGAGGCTGCATGGACGAGCTTGCCTTCGGTCCGGCAGGTGGTCTCCACGTCTTCTAGCCAGTGCACATCAGGCACGGGCCGCGCCATGATCGGGTCGTCGGTGAACGCAGCCTCCAGTGCCGCTGCGATACCCAGCAGCCGGCGGTCGCTGTAGCTCGGGCCGACGAGCTGCAGACCGAACGGGGTGCCCTGGCCGTCGAGACCGCACGGCAACGCGGTCACCGGATGGCCCACCACTGTGAGCGCCGCCGACAGGCCGAGCCATGCCATGTAGTTGCGCACTGGCTGCCCGTCGATCTCGGCGGGGTAGAGCTGGCGCCAATCGAATGGCGGCACGCTCACTCCGGGGCAGATCACGACGTCGAACGTGTCGAACAGCGCGTCGGTCGCCCGGTACAGCTCCACCTGGCGCCGCCGTGCCTTGGCGATGTCGAGCACGGTCGTCCGCAGCGCTTCGTCGTAGGTGGCGCGGATATTGGGGTTGAAACCGCCGTCTGGGTTCTTGGCGTCTGGCCCGGCCGCATCGGGGTCGAACCGGTGAATGCTGCGGTGATAGTTGGTGGCGAAGATGTCCGAGCGGAGCTGCCAGTCAACCTCCAGCGCATCGCTGAGGTCGATGTCGGCCTCTTCGACGGAGCCGACTAAGCCGGCCAGTCGTTCAACACGGTCAGCGAACGCCGTCTTGACAGCTCCGGAGACCAGCAAACCGCCGAGGTCGGCGCTGACGCCGACCCGCAACGACGTCACGTCGACGTCCGGCAGGTCAGCCAACGCAGCTGCGTCGAGCGGGAACGCCATGGGGTCGCGGCGGGCGGCGCGATCGCGACCGGCGACGACCGACAGCAGCAGCGCAGCATCGGCGACCGTGCGGGCCATCGGGCCCTGCACGCTGTAGTTGGTCCGCCCGATCGTGCGCTCATCGTGCGCGACGGTGCCGGGCGTGGACCGGTGGGCGACCACCCCGCAATACGAGGCCGGGATGCGCAAGCTGCCGCCATGATCGGACCCGGTGGCGAGCGGCGCCATCCCGCACGCCAGCGCCACCGCGGAACCGCCGGAGCTGCCCCCGCAGGTCAGCGACGGATCGAACGGGTTGCCGGTGGCGCCGAAGAGGCGATTGACCGTGTTGGCGCCGATGCTGAGCTCGGGGGTATTGGTCTTGCCGACGATGATCGCACCGGCCGCCCGGACGCGGGCCACGATGCCGTCATCGGCATCAGGCACGTTGTCCGCGAACGGCACGGCACCGTAGGTCGTCGTCAGCCCGGCAGTCGCCTGTATGTCCTTGATTGCGACCGGCAGGCCCGCCAAGGACCCGGGGCGCTCTCCGCGAGCGCGGGCGGCGTCGACGGCCTGCGCCGCGAACCCCGCCGCATCGTCGTCACGGATGATGAGCGCATTCACCGCGCCGTCCGTGGCGTCAGCGCGTGCCAAGCAGGACTCGAGCAACTCGACTGCTGACAGTTCGCCAGCTTCCAGCAGCGCTATTGCACGAGTCGCGTCGAGGTCGCACGGTTGGACCATCCTCCGGAGCGTGCCACATCGCCGCACTTCAGGCCGCCTTCGGCAGTCATCGCTAGTCTCTGCGGCGATGAGCAGCCCCGATGACGTGAGCATGAACGGCGGGCCGAGCGTCCATGACGTCGTCGTGGTCGGCGCCGGTTTCGCCGGCATGTACATGCTCCACAAGCTGCGCGGGCTCGGATTCGACGTGACGGTGGTTGAGCGAGCCAGCGGCGTCGGCGGCACGTGGTACTGGAATCGCTATCCGGGCGCCCGCTGCGATGTCGAGTCGATGCAGTACTCCTACTCGTTCGACCCCGAACTCGAGCAGGAATGGGAGTGGACCGAGCGCTACTCCGGCCAGCCCGAGATCCTCCGCTACGCCAACCATGTCGCCGACCGCTACGACTTGCGCCGCGACATCCGCTTCGAGACGACGGTCACCGGGGTCGACTGGGACGACGCCGGCAGCCAGTGGCGCCTGCAGACGGACCGTGGCGAGTTCCGGGCGCGCTTCGTGGTCATGGCAACCGGCTGCTTGTCGACGGCCAGTGTCCCGCACTTCGACGGCGCCGAGACGTTCGAGGGGCCCACGTACCACACGGGTCGGTGGCCGCACGAAGGCGTCGATTTCTCCGGGCTGTCGGTGGGCGTGATCGGCACGGGGTCGTCCGCTATTCAGGCGATTCCCGTCATCGCCGATGAGTGCCGTGAGCTGACGGTCTTCCAGCGCACGCCGAACTACTCGGTGCCCGCCCGCAACGAGCCATTGGATGCAGCCGATCAGGCCGACTGGAAGGCCAACTACCGCGAGCGGCGGGCCAGGATGCTGACTCAGCAAGCGGCGATGGTGCAGCGGCTGCCCGATGGCGAAGAACCCGCGAAGGAAGCGACTGCCGACGAGTTCGGCGAACGCATGCAGGAGCGGTGGGAGGTGGGCGGCTTCACCTTCTACCGGGCCTACGGCGACATCGGCCTCGACGCCGAATCGAACGGCCGGGTGGCGGAGTTCGTCCGCGGCAAGATCGCCGAGATCGTCGACGATCCCGAGACTGCCGCCAGGCTCACCCCGCACAACACCATTGCGTGCAAGCGCCCGTGCCTCGACACGAACTACTACGAGACCTTCAACCTGCCGCACGTTCACTTGGTGGACGTGTCCGAGACGCCGATCGAGCGAATCTCGGCAGCTGGCGTTGTGGTCGACGGCGAGGAGTACCCGGTGGACGCAATCGTGTTCGCCACGGGCTTCGACGCCATGACCGGAACCCTGCTGCGGATGAACATCACCGGGCGTGACGGCGCTCGACTGGTCGATCATTGGGACGCCGGGCCGCGCACCTATCTCGGACTGGGTGTGACCGGCTTCCCCAACATGTTCACCGTGTCGGGTCCCGGCAGCCCGTCGGTGCTGACCAACATGATCCCGTCCATCGAGCAGCACGTCGACTGGATCGCCCGGTGCCTGGTGGACCTGCGCGAGCGGGGTGCCGCCACGATCGAGCCCGAAGCCGATGCCGAGGCCTACTGGGTCGATTACGTCAACGCCGTGGCCGACCTGACGCTGTTCCCCACCTGCAACTCGTGGTACCTGGGGGCGAACATCCCGGGCAAGACCCGGGTCTTCATGCCGCTGCCGGGCTTCCCGCCCTACGTTGAGATCTGCGAGGACGTGGCGTCGGACAACTACCGCGGGTTTGTCCTCGCCTGATCGACCCAGAGCCTGATCGACCCAGCGCCCGGACCGTCCCGAAGGTTGCAGATGAGATTCACGCCGACCGAGTTGACCGGACCCGAACTTGACCTCCAGGCGGAGGTGCGCGAATTCCTGGCTGCCGAGCTGCCGCCGGGCACTCACGAGCCGTGCCTGGGCATGGCGGCGGATCACGACCGGGAGTTCTCCGCCAAGATGGCCGCCCGGGGCTGGGTGGGCATGGCGCTGCCGTCACGCTGGGGCGGGTCGGACCGCACGGCCGTGCAGCGCTTCATCGTGGTCGAGGAAATGCTGCGCTGGGGTGCTCCCGTCGGGCATCACTGGGTGGCCGACCGCCAGACCGGCAACGTGATTCTAAAGTTCGGAACGGACGAGCAGCGCGAACGCTTCCTGCCGCCGATCTGCCGGGGCGAGCTGGGCTTCTCGATCGGCATGAGCGAGCCCGACAGCGGGTCCGACCTGGCTTCGGTGACGACTCGTGCGGAGCGGGCGGGCGACGGCTGGGTGGTGAACGGCACCAAGATCTGGACGTCGAATGCGCACATGAACGACTGGTTCATCTGCCTGCTGCGCACGGCGCCGATGGAGGACGGCAACAAGCACGCCGGGCTGTCTCAGTTCCTGATCGACCTGCGTTCGCCCGGTCTGGAGATCAGTCCGATCCCGTTCCTCGACGGCAGCCATCACTTCAACGAGGTGACCTTCCACGACGTGTTCGTGCCGGACGCCAACGTGGTGGGCCAGCCGGGGATGGGCTGGCACCAGAACACCACCGAGATGGCGTACGAGCGGGGCGGGCCCGACCGTTGGCTGTCGCCGTTCTCGACCGTGGAGCAGCTGCTGCGCGAAGCCGCCGGCACGCAGATGGAAGGTGCTGTGTCTGACCTGTTCGGCGAGTTGGCGGCTCGCTGGTGGGGCATCCGGAACCTGTCGCTGTCGGTGGCGCGGCTGATCGACGAGGGCGAGGCCCCGTCAGTGGAGTCGGCGCTGGTGAAAGAGATGGGCACCCGCTACGAGCAGGAAGTGGTCGAGAAGCTGGTGCAGCTCATCGACGAGGAGTACTCGCCGGAGTCCGAGTCGCTGTTCGAGCGGCTGCTGGCGCAGTGCGTGGTGACCTTCCCGGGCAACACGATCCGGGGCGGCACCATCGAGATCCTGCGCTCGGTGGCCTCAAAGGGCTTGCAGGGGTTGCCGGCATGACGGCAACCCCATTGATCCAGGTGCCGGCATGACGGAAACCCCATTGATCCAGGTGCCGGCATGACGGTGAGGACAGCGCCCGAGCCAGTCGTGGTCGACGAGCTGATCACCGAGACGGCTGACCGGCTGTTCGGCGAGTTGTGCACCCATGAGGCGGTGCAAGCGGCCGAAGAAGCGGGCGGCGCGCCCGACATCTGGGATGCGTTCTGCGAGACCGGATTCGACCTGATCGCCGTGCCCGAGGAGGCCGGCGGATCGGGCGGCACGCTCGCCGAGGCCATCGAGGTGCTTCGCCTGGTCGGCTACCACTCCGCACCGATCCCGGCGGCGGAGAACGGCATACTCGGCGGCTGGCTGCTGGCCGAGGCCGGCCTCGAGCGGCCCGATGGTCTCGTCACGGTTGTCCCGCCTCGGGCGGCCGCGGGTGATTGGTCCGGCGCAAGCTGCTCGGCCGACGGGACCGTCGAGAGCGGACCCGCCGAAACGGTGTCAGGAGCAGCCGGCGGCGCCAACTGCTCGGCGCACATCGCGGACGACGGCACCGCTCAGCTGCGGGGCTCCGCACTGCGGGTTCCGTGGGCACGCAGCGCAGAGTTGATCGTCTGCGTCTGTGAATCTGATGGACAGCCCGCCGTCATCGCAGTGCCGGCGTCGCAGTGCGAGATCACGCCGCTGCCCAACATGGCCGGCGAGCCCCGCGACACAGTCAGCTTCGATGGCGCAACGGGCGTTGCGGCACCTGTTCCCGACGGCGTAGATGCTGAGGCCTTAGCGCAACGCGGTGCCCTGTCCCGAGTGGCGCTGATGGCAGGTGCCATCGAGAAGATGTGCCAGTTGACGGTCAGCTACACCAACGAGCGAGTGCAGTTCGGCCGTCCGGTGGCCCGCTTCCAGGCAGTGCAGCAGCACCTGGTCTGGGCTGCGCAGGATGCGGCGCTGGTGCGCATGGCTGCCGAGGTCGCTGCAAGGGAAGCCACCCGTGGCGAGGCCTCCTTCGAGATCGCGGCCGCCAAGCTCATCGCCAACCAAGCGGCCGCACGTGCCACCAAGGCCTGCCACCAAGCCCACGGCGCCATGGGCATGACCCAGGAGTACCCGCTGCACCACTTCAGCCGCCGACTGTGGAGCTGGCGCAAGGAGTACGGCTCCGATGCCCACTGGGCCGGCGTGCTGGGCACCATGGCCACCGGCGTCGGCGCCGACGGCCTCTACCCCCTCATCACCTCCGGCACCTCCGCCCTGGGCTGAACGCGACTCAGCGGACGCCGACGGGCGCATCTACGCTCGCCGCATGAACGAGAGCAACCTCGACGACTACGGCCAGTACGGCGACGTATCGGTGAAGCTGGGCGACGACCACGTGGCCGTCGTGGAGATTCACCGGCCGCCGAACAACTTCTTCGACCTCGAGCTGATCGATGGCCTCGTGGCCGCGTTCGGCGACCTCGACGAAGAGGACGGCTGCCGCGCCAGCATGCTGTGCTCGGAGGGCAAGAACTTCTGCGCCGGTGCCCAGTTCGGCAACGATGGCCGCCGGGGCGGCGAGATCACCGCCACCAACGCCGACGGCAGTCCCCGCCATCTCTACGACGCAGCCTTCGACCTGTTCTCCAAGCGCAAGCCGGTGGTCGGCGCCATCCAGGGCGCGGCAGTGGGCGGCGGCCTGGGCGTGGCCTGCTTCCCTGACTTCCGCATCGCTGCCCCCGAGGCGCGTTTCACCGCCAACTTCGCCCGCCTGGGCTTCCATCACGGTTTCGGGCTGACGGTCACGCTCCCCCTGCTTGTCGGCAACCAGCAAGCCCTGGACCTGCTCTACACCGGCCGGCGCGTCAAGGGCGACGAGGCCGTCGAGATCGGTCTGGCCGACAAGCTGGTGCCGCTGGACGAGCTGCGCCAGACGGCCTACGACTTCGCCTGCGAGATAGCGGGCTCTGCTCCGCTGGCCGTCGAGTCCATCCGGTACACGATGCGCGGCCACCTCGCCGATGCCATCAAGGTCGCCACCGACAACGAAAAGGCCGAGCAGGACCGGCTGCGCACCACCAACGACTGGCGCGAGGGCGTCAACGCCATGAACGAGCGCCGCACGCCCAACTTCACCCGCAGCTGATGCCGAGCCGAACCGACGCAAGCTCGCTCGCCCACTGCTGATGGCCGGCTCGCCCGTCGCATCCGGGTCTGCGCTGACGGCCGACGACGTGCGGGCGGCGCTTGACGGCTTGCTCGAGCGCCGCACCGACCAAACACGGCTGACGTCGATGGGTGCGGGCAGCGATGACCTGGACGACGGTCGGGCGTACCTGGCGGCCACGGTCGAGGGTGGCTGGCATGTGCCGACGTGGCCCGCCGACCATGGCGGCCGCGACGCATCGGTGGCAGAGAACCAGCTCATCGGCTCGGTACTGCGCGAGTACGTGGTGCCCGACCTGTACCCGTTTGCCATCGGGCTCGGCATGGTCGGACCCGCCCTGCTGGCGCACGGCGCGCTGCAACAGCAGCAACGCTGGCTTCGGCCGATCGCTGCAGGCACCGAGATCTGGTGCCAGATGTTCTCTGAGCCTGAGGCGGGCTCGGATCTGGCCAATGTGGCGCTGAGCGCAGAGCGCGACGGCGACGTATGGCGCTTGGGCGGCCAGAAGACCTGGACCAGCCGCGCCATGTGGGCGGAGTGGGGCATCTGCCTCGCACGCACCGATCCGGCACAGCCCAAGCACAAGGGACTCACGATGTTCGTCGTCGCCATGGACGCGCCTGGTGTCGAAGTCCGGCCGTTGCGCCAGATGAACAACGACGCTCACTTCAGCGAGGTCTTCATCGACGGCACGGAAGTGCCTGATGGGTGGCGCGTGGGTGATGTCGGTGAGGGCTGGCGTGTTGCGATGACGATCCTCTCCCACGAGCGCGCTGGCGCCGGCAGCCGGGGCGGCGGCGACGGCGCTAAGCGGGGAACCCGTATTCCCACGTGGATTGCCGATCTCGTCGCACTCGGAGCGCTCGACGACGAGTCGGTCAGCGGCGCAGTGCGAAGGGACGAGGCCATGTCGATCTACGCCGCCGACATGGCGTCACGCTGGACCGCCCAGCGGGCCGCAGACGAGGCGCGTTCGGGCGGCAGTCCCGGACCGGCTGGCAGCGGTGCGAAGCTGAGGACGGTGTCGTCGTACGAGCGGCGCGCCTTCCTGACCAATCGCGCAGCAGGAGCAGCGGGCATGCTTGAAGATGGCCCCGGCTACATCGAGACGGTGACGGCACCATCGATGTCGATCCGCGGGGGCACCGACGAGATCCAGCGCAACATCCTCGGCGAGCGTGTGCTCGGCCTTCCCGGCGAGCCTCGCCTCGACCGCGATGTGCCTTGGCGCGAATCCCGCAAGGGACTCCTGTAGGAAGGCGCTTCGGCGCGCCGCGCTAGACACTGAGCGGCGCCGAGACCTGCGCCGACGAAGGATCGCCATGAGCTCGACACCCACCACGTACGGCGAGATGATGTTTCTCGAGGATCACGGCCCCGACACCTACGTCGGTGTCAGCCCTGCGTACATGTGGGGCCGGATTTACGGCGGGCAGGTTATCGCCCAGGGCCTGTGGGCTGCATTCCAAACCGTCGACGAGCGGTTCGTGCCCCATTCGGTTCACGCGTACTTCATCCGGGGCGGCACGCTCGACGAACCAGTCCGCTACGAGGTCGACCGGCTGCGCAACGGCCGCTCGTTCTGCACGCGGGCGGTGGTAGCGCGCCAAAGCGGTGGTGCGATCTTGAACCTCTCGTGCTCATTTCATGTAGCGGAAGAAGATGCCGAGATGCAGACAGCGCGCATTCCGCTGGCACCCAACCCGGAGGACTGCCGCAACGTGGACGAGGAGCGTTGGCCGTGGATCATGGAGCGCCGCCCGCTGCCGAGCCACCCTGGCGCCGGGCAGTCCATGGGCTGGGTCCGCATCATTGATCCGATCGAAGACGACCCCCGCCTGCACATCTGCGGGCTGGCGTTCACGTCAGACGCGATCCAATTCAACGCTGCCCGCTCGCTGCACCCGTTGCAGGTTCCCCACGAGCAGTACCAGGAGACCTTCATGGGCGCGTCGCTGGACCACGCGATGTGGTTCCACCGCCCGATGCGAGCCGACGAGTGGCACCTGTACCAGTTCGACTGCCATGGGCTGACGAGCGCACGCGGCATCACCGTCGGGAACTTGTTCTCACCCGACGGCCGCCACGTGGCGACGATCGCTCAGGAAGTGCTCCTGCGAGAGCGCCGACCCCAGAACTAGGGACTGCCGCCGCTTGGTTCAGTTGGCGGCAACGAGCCAGCGGCAGCAGCGCTGAGCGCCCCAGCGCCCAGTGCCGCTATGTGCAGCAGATGTCCTCAGAGTGGCTCGCACGCTCGGTGCCTTCGCCGCGGCGTGACAGCACCACGTTGTTCATCACCTCGACGTCGCCCTGCTTCACGTACCACTCCCAGTCGATGCCGTGCGGATCGGTGGCCCACGTCTCCACCTTCTCGGCGTAGCAGCACATGGTCTCGTCGATGGTGGAGGTGGTGAGGCCAGCGGCGACCATGCGGGCATGCGCCTGCTCCACCTCGCCTGCCGACTCGGTCTCGACACCGAGATGGTTGATGGTGCCCCCGTTGCCGGGATTCTCGAACAGCACCAGCTTCAGCGGCGGCTCGTCGATCGCGAAATTGGCATAGCCCTCACGCCGCTTGGCCGGTTCGGCACCGAAGAGCCGCGAGTAGTAGTCGACTGCCTCGTCGATGTCGTCCACATTGAGCGCCAGCTGCAACCGCATGAGATGACACTACGGCGACCATGCAGTACGGCAAAGGACGATCCCGGACATGTGGCCCACGTGCCGCGCTGCCGCTCGGAGGCCGAACCAGCAGGCGGAGCCGTGGCCCGAGCGGCCCGTGAGCGAAGCGAACAAGAGCCCGAAGCGCCAGGTGCCGAAGCGGGAAGGCTCGCCAATCCGCGCATCCTCTAGGGTTCGCCGCTGTGACTCCCCCGCGACAGCTCAACTCCGCGCAGCTCGCCGCCGCAGATGCCCTGACCGCGTACTTTGCCGACGGAGGCGAAGCACCCGCCGGTGCTTTCGCCGACTTGGGCTTCGAGGATGGGCTGGCCATCCAGTGCGAGATGCAGCGCCGGGCGGTCTCGAACGGCGCTGTGCACGCCGGCTGGAAGGTCGGGCTCACGTCGGATCGGGCACGTACGACCGTGGGCATCGACGACCGGCCGTTCGGGCACGTCAACCGGGTGCTCGCATCGCCCGCTGATCTCCCGTCGGCGGAGATCAGCAAGGTGAGCATCGAGCCCGAGATGTGCTTCGTGATCGGTGAGCGCATCGCCGGCGAGGATGTCGATCCGGCCTCGGTGCCCGCCCGCATCTCGCAGGTATGCGCCGGCTACGAGGTGAACGAGGCGCGGGTCGCCGTCGGCGGCAATCTCGCCATGCTCGTGGCCGACAACCTGACGAACTGGGCCATCGTGCAGGGCTCGGGCGTCGAGGCCCCGCCTGCAGAGGAACTCGACCGCTGCGTGGTGACGGTTTCCTGCGACGGCGAGGAACGCTTCAGCTGCACGGCGGTCGACGAGGTCGACAACCCCTACCTGTCGATCGCCCGGCTCGCAGCCACGCTGCACCGCCACGGCCTAGCGCTCGAGCCGGGCCAGTGCGTGATCACCGGTGCCTACGCCCGCTTCCGGGTCGAGGCGGGCCAGCGGTGGATGACCAGCTACAGCGGCATCGGCACGGTCGAGGCGGTGATCGCATGATCGCCCCGGGCACCGGTTCTCCGCTACCCGCGACGCCGGCGGGACCGGCAGCGCCGGCGCTCCGACAGGAACATGACTCAGATAGGAGCCTGAAGAGATGAGTTCTGGCCTGCCCAGTGCGACCGTTCTCGATGTGCCTGACGGGCCGCTCAACGTGCTCGTCACCAAGACGCTCACGCTGCCCGATGTCAGTCCCGACGACGAGGCCGCTATTCGCGAGGCTGCAGGGCCCGGCGCCGTCGTGAACATCGTGGACCGGCTGCGGGACGGGGTTCCGCTGGCCGCCGACGCCCAGGTCATCCTGGGCATCGTGCCCGAGTGGCTGTTCGACGCCGCCCCGAAGCTGCGCTGGATCCATGCGACGGCATCGGGTGTCGACATGTTCATGTACCCCAAGTTCCTCGACAGCGATGTCGTGCTCACCGGTGAGAAGGGCTTGGTCGGCAGCCATCTGGCCGACCACGCCTTCGGTCTGCTGCTGGCGCTGGTGAGGCGCATCGCAATGGCGGTGAAGCTCGGCCCGGACGGATGGGACAACGACCTCCGGGAACAGATGCGTTACAGCGAGCTGGAACTCGAAGGCCTCACCATGGGCATCCTGGGATTCGGCGGCACGGGCCGGCACATCGCCCGCCGGGCCGCTGCGTTCGGCATGAAGGTGCAGGCGATGGATCTGTACCCGGTGCCGCCCGGGGAGGGCGTCGAAATCGTCGGCGGACCTGAGTCGTTGGGCGACATCGTGGCCACCAGCGACGTGCTGGCAGTGGGACTGCCGCTCACCGCCGAGACCAAGGGCATGTTCGACGACGAGATGTTCGCGTCGATGCCCGACGGCGCCATCCTGCTGAATGTGACCCGCGGCGAGATCATCGACGGTCCGTCGTTGGAACGGGCGCTGGCCGAGGGCAGGATCGGCGGGGCCGCCCTCGATGTAGCTCCGGTCGAGCCCTTGCCGCCGGACAGCCCCCTGTGGGCGTTCGACAACTGCGTCATGACGCCTCATACCGCTGGCGCCAGCCAGCACCGCGCGAGGCGAAATCTTGAGCGCTTCTGCCGGAATCTGGTGGCCTTGCGTGAAGGCCGCCCGCTCGAAGGTGTCGTGGACAAGCAAACCGGATTCTGAGCCTCCCAGAATCCGTCCGAAATCCGACACGGATCTGTCACAGAAAATCCGACTGGACAGGTCGGGTTTTACCGGTACAGTGCTGCGCGCTCGGCAATCCCGCCGGGTCAGGCATAGCCCGCCTTATGGGGCGTAAGAAATGGAGCTCATCATGAGCGAAACACCCACAGACCCACTCACCGAGTTGGGGTTCGAAACACGAATGATCCACGCGGGCCAAGCGCCTGACAGCGCCACCAACGCCCGCGCGGTGCCCATCTACCAGACAACGTCGTTCACCTTCGACAGCTCCGAGCACGCTCAGAACCTGTTCGGGCTGGCGGAGATCGGCAACATCTACACCCGGATCATGAATCCGACCCAGCACGTGCTCGAGGAGCGCATCAGCGCTCTCGAGGGCGGCGTGCGCACTGCGGTCGGGCTGCCGGGAGCGCTGGCGGTGGCCTCGGGCCAAGCGGCCGAGACGTTGGCGGTCCTCAACCTGGCGGAGGCAGGCGACCACATTGTCGCCAGCCCATCGCTGTACGGAGGCACGTACAACCTGTTCCACTACACGCTGCCGAAGATGGGCATCGAGGTCACCTTCGTGGACGACCCCGACGACATCGACTCGTGGCGTGATGCGGTGCGTGACAACACCAAGGCCTTCTACGGCGAGACCATCGGCAACCCGAAGAACGACATCTTGGACTTCGAGGGAGTCGCGGATGCAGCGCACAGCGTGAACGTCCCGCTCGTCGTGGACAACACGGTGCCCTCGCCCTACCTGTGCCAGCCGCTGGCGCACGGGGCCGACATCGTGGTCCACTCGGCGACGAAGTTCATCGGCGGCCACGGAACCTCGATCGGCGGTCTCATCGTCGACGGCGGTTCGTTCGATTTCGGCGCTTCGGGCCGGCACCCGATGTTCACCGAGCCCGATCCCAGCTACCACGGGCTGGCCTACTGGCCTGCCCTCGGCGCAGGGTCCTTCATCCTGAAGGCTCGGGTGCAGTTGCTGCGTGACATCGGTGCCGCTGTCTCGCCGATGAACGCCTTCCTGTTCCTGCAAGGAATCGAGACGCTGTCGCTGCGCATGGAGCGGCACGTGGCCAACGCCGTGGCGGTGGCCGACTATCTCGAGGGTCACCCGCAGGTCGAGTGGGTGCTCTACGCGGGGCTGGAATCGAGCCCGTACTACGAGCGTGCATGCAAGTACCTGCCCAACGGCGCAGGCTCGGTGCTGGCCTTCGGCATCGACGGCGGCATCAAGGCCGGTCAGAAGTTCGTGGAGAGCCTGCGGCTGCACAGCCACGTTGCCAACATCGGCGACGTGCGCAGCCTGGCGATCCACCCGGCGAGCACGACGCACAGCCAGCTGACTCCCCAGGAGCAGTCGGACACCGGCGTCGAGCCGAACCTGGTTCGGCTGTCAGTCGGCATCGAGACCATCGACGACATCATCGCCGACCTCGACACCGGCTTCGAGGCCGCTCGCAGCATCTGACATCGAGCAGGCCGGCAGCCGATGCCGGCCGCACAGCTAGCTGACGGCGCCAGCGTCGCGCAGGGCGGCGATCTCGGCGGGCTCCAGGCCGAACTGGGTCAGGATCTCGTCGGTGTGCTCGCCCTGCGCGGGGCTGGGCCGCCGGATGTCACCAGGCACCCCATCGATCTGGGTGGCATTGCGCACGATGCGGATGTCGCCCATCACCGGGTGATGCACCGGCGCGGCCATGCCCAGATGCTGAACCTGCGGATCGGCAAAGGCTTCGGCCACGCTGTTGACGCGCCCGCACGGGATGCCTGCGGCGTTGAGACGCTCAACCCATTCGTCGCTGCTTGCGGTGGCGAGACGCTCGCTGATGAGCTTGTTCAGCTCATTCCGGTTGGCCGAGCGCAGCTTGGTCGATGAGAAACGCTCGTCATCGGGCAGATCAGGCCTGCCGATCTCGGCACAGAACGCCCGCCACAGGCGCCCGCCGGGTGCCGCGATGTTGATGTAGCCATCGGCTGCCTCGTAGGTGCCCATCGGGATCATCGTCGGATGGTCGTTGCCAGCCTGCGGTGGGTCCTCCCCCGCCACCGTCCAGCGAGCTGCCTGGAAATCGAGCATGCCGATCATCGACTCGAGCAGCGACGTGTGCACCCAGCGACCCTCGCCGGTGCGCGATCGCTCGATGAGCGCCACCAGCACACCGATCGCGAGCTGCAGGCCGGCGGTCACATCGCTGATCGCCACGCCGGCCCGCACGGGGCCGTGGCCCGGCAGTCCCGTGACCGCCATCATCCCGCCGAGACCTTGGGCAATCTGATCCACGCCGCCCCGGGTGGCATACGGGCCGTCCTGGCCGAAGCCCGAGATGGATCCCATCACGAGCGCAGGATTCACTGCGTGCAGCGTGTCCCAGTCGAAGCCCAGCCGGTACTTGACGGTCGGCCGCAGATTCTCGATCAGCACGTCGGCCGAGCAGACGAGCCGATGAAGCAGCTCGCGGCCCGATGGGTTCTTCAAGTCGATCACCAGCGAGCGCTTGTTGCGGTGGATGTTGAGATGATCCGGCGAGGCCTCCCGGCCTTCCTCGAATCCATCGGTGGGTGCATCTACCCGGATGACGTCGGCACCCCAGTCCGCGAGTTGGCGGACAGCGGTGGGCCCTGCACGCGCGATCGTCAGATCGAGTACGACGATGCCGGCGAGCGGCAGCCCGGACCAGCCGGCGGCCTCCGGCGATGGCGAACCCGTCACTGGTTCACTGATTCGCCGGGTCCGCTTGGGCGCCGCGTACGAGCCGCCCGGGGCGGGCACCGGTGAATTCGCCATCTGCCGACACCTCGGTGCCGGCCACGAAGGTGTGGCGGTAACCAGTCGATCTCTGGATCAGGCGCTTGCCGCCGCTCGGCAGGTCGTACACCAGCTCCGGCCGACCCACACCGAGCGCGTCGAAGTCGACGATGTTGATGTCGGCTCGATAGCCAGCGGCGAGCAGGCCGCGATCGGCCAGCCCGTAGGCGAGCGCGTTGGCATGCGTCTGCTTGTGCACGAGGAACTCCAAGGGCAGGCCCTCGCCACGGCTGCGGTCGCGAGCCCAGTGGGTCAGCAGGTACGTCGGGTAGGACGCATCGCAGATGGTGCCGACGTGTGCTCCCGCGTCGCCGATGCCGCAGATGGTGTGCGGGTCGGCCAGCATCTCGCGGATCACCTCGAGGCTGCCGCCGGTGTAGTTCTCGAAGGGATACAGCAGCAAGGCGTCGCCGTCGCCGTCCGAGAGCAGGTCCAGTGCCAGCTCCCACGGGCTGACGCCCAGCTCGGCAGCGCGGGCTGCAACCGAAGCACGGGGATCGGGCTCGTAGTCGGGCACGTCGCCGAGCTCGAAAGCGCGGGTGAGCGCGTAGTCCATCCACTTGCTGAAGCCATCCACCGGCCGATCCTCGATCAGCGCCCGACGCAGGCTCTCGTCGTCACGCATGCAGGCAGCGCGCTGCGGCGTCGGCAGATGGGCGATCTGCCGGTAGGCCGGGTGATTGCCGAAGGGATTCACCGACACGTCGAGCCCGAGCATGACGCTGATCGGTCGGCAGCCGACCTGCCCATTCGCAGCAATGCCCGCTGCATTCGCGGCATGGATGTGATCCAGGGTCTCGCGCCACAGCTCCGGCGCGTTGTCGACCTGCAGCAGCAAGACCGACAAAGGGCGGCCGGACAGTTCGGCGGCAGCTCGCAACGTTTCGAACTCGCCGGGCCCGAAGTCGGAGTTCACCTGCAACACACCGGCGCCGGCCTGCCGCATCGCACGCGCCACGGCGGCAAGTTCGGGATCTCCCGCTGACAGCGACGGCGTCAACCGGCCGTCCGCCGCCTTGTGCTTGGTGGTGCGGCTGGTCGTGAAGCCAAGCGCCCCGGCTTCGAGTGCCTCCGTGACGAGTTCGGTGATCCGCTCGAGCTCTTCTGGTGTCGGCAACTCAGCATGGTCGGCGCCGCGCTCGCCCATCACGAAGAAGCGCAGCGCTCCGTGGGGCAGTTGGCTGCCGACATCCATGACCCTCGGCGTCGCATCGAGTGCATCGAGATACTCGGGGTAGCTGGTCCAGCGGAAGTCGATGCCCTCGGCGAGCACCGTGCCCGGGATGTCCTCGACTCCCTCCATCAGGTTGATGAGGTAGTCCTCAGTGCCGGGCTGCAGCGGAGCGAAGCCGACGCCGCAGTTGCCGAAGATCGCAGTGGTCACCCCGTGCCACGATGACGGAGTCATCTCGGGATCCCGAGTGGCCTGGCCGTCGTAATGGGTGTGGATGTCCACCCAGCCCGGCAGCACGAGGTGACCGTCGGCGTCGATCTCGCGGCGCCCCCGACCGGTCACCGCGCCGACATCGGTGATCACGCCATCAGAGACAGCGACATCCGCGATGCGGGGCGAACCGCCGCTTCCGTCCACCACCGTGCCGTTGCGGATGACGACGTCATTTCTGGAAGTTGGCGGCATGGCAGTGAGCGTACTGAGTGGCAACACCCGGCTTCCGAAGCCGGCTGCGGCTTGCGGGTCGGCGCAATCAGGCCGAAGCGGGGCCTGCGCCGCGGTCCGGTTGAGACCGGCTCCCGGCTCGCCGCCCGAACCAGAAGCCCGCACCCCACGAGAGATGCATGACCGGGAACGCCGCCGCAGCTCGCAGCCGATCGCGAGCTGCAGGCAGCCTGGTGTGCAGCCGGGCCGCGGCGAGCGCGCACGCGGCGAGGTACGCGGCCGGTGCAAGCCCCCCGCGCAGGCGACCACGCAGCAGCTCGAACGCCGACAGCACCAAGCCAGCCACCAGGGCCGGTGCGGCGAGCTGCCGAGGCCGGGTCGAGCGAGGATGGCGGCCGATCACCACACGCTTCCAAGCCCCGTAGTCGAAGTACTGGCGCGCCAGTCCCGCCCAGCTCGACCGTGGTTGGTACTCCACGACCAGTGCAGGGTCGAGCCACACCACGTGACCGTGTTGACGTAGGCGCCAGTTCAGCTCATAGTCCTGATTCCGCTCCAACGACTCGTCGAACCCGCCCACTGACCGCACTGCAGCAGCGTCGAACACGCCGAGGTACACGGTGTCAACTGGCCCCTCGCCGATCCCTTGCCGGAACGCCGCAGGACCTCCCCCGAACGGCGAGGACAGCACCGCGGCGATGATCCGGCTCAGTTCGCCGCTGCCCACGGGCCGCTGCACGCCGCCGACATTCGCAGCGCCCGTGCGCTCCAGGGTCGCCACCGCCCGCGCCACGTAGTCGTCGGGGAGCCTGGCCTGGGCATCGACCCGCACGATGACCTCGCCGGTGGCGGCACCGATCGCCAAGTTGAGACCTGCCGGCGTGGTGCCCGCCGGATTCTGGATGATCTGCAACGGCCACGTGCAGCCGGCCGCTGCAGCAGCTCGGTCGGTGTCATCACTGCTCGGTGCCACCGCCACGAGCACGTCGAGCTCGCCCTGGTAGGTCTGCGCGCTCACGGCATCCAGGCACCCAGGCAGCTCGGCGGCACAGTTGCGCGCCGGAATCACGACGGTCACATGCGGCCTGTCGGCCGGAGCCGATTCGCTCACCGGGCGTTGCGACGAGCCATGACGACGAGGCTCTTCGCCATGATCTCCCAGTCGAGCACCGGCGACCAGTTCACGACGTACTGCAGGTCGTGGCCCAGCTTGTAGCCCGGATCGGTCTGGTAGTGGCCCTGCGTCTGAGCGAGCCCCGTGATGCCTGGCGGCACGTCATGGCGCCTGCCGTAGCCGGCGATCTCGCGCTCCAGCCGGGCGACGATTTGCGGTCGTTCGGGCCGGGGCCCCACCAGTGACATCGTGCCCGTCAGCACGTTCCACAGCTGCGGCAGCTCGTCGAGACGGGTGCGGCGCAGCCAGCCCATGCCCCGCATCACCCGCGGATCGTTCGAGGCAGCCAGCACCGGACCGTTGGTCTCCGCGTCCCGCGCCATCGTGCGGAACTTCAGCAGCACGAACGGCACCCCGCCGCGCCCTACTCGCTCCTGCCGGTACACCACACCCCGACCACCCGCGATCCTGACGTAGACGGCAACTGCCGCAGTGAGCGGCAATGCGAACGGGGCAAGCAGAGCCAGGTACGCCAGATCCAAGATCCGCTTGAAGCGCAGGCGACACACCGGCAGTGCGTGCTCCCGGAGCGCCACGAAGGGCATGCCGCCGATCTGGCGGCTGCGCTGCAGTCCGAGCAGCGTGTCGGCTGGCGTGATCCGGCGGAAGACGCCAATATCGCGTAACTCCAGCTCGCCGAGCGGCTCCGGGTAGATGGTCTCGAGCGGCTGGCCGGACAGAAGCAGCAGCTCGGTGGCATGCAAGCGATCTGCTTCGGGGATGATCAGCGAAGGATCGGTCAAGCTGCCCGCGACCACTGCATCGGCCTCGGCGTCAGCAAGATGCTCAGTGGCCGACTCAATGTCGTCAGGCGTGCCAACGAGCAGCATCTGAGGCCGGCCGAGTCGCATCAGGCGCACACGGCGGGCACCCCAGCGATTGAACGAGATCAGCACGGCCCCCGCCACGGCAAGCACAACCAGATTGCCCCGAGGCATCAGGTAACGGCCCGTCAGCAGCGTGACCGTGGCATCGCCAGCCACCGCCATGAACGTCAGCAGCATGGCGCGCTGCAGCCACGGCCGATGTCCCAGGCGTTGCTCGAACTCGTAGAGCCCGCCGAAGTAGTAGACGGTCATGTGCAGGAACGTGGCCACCCCGAACCCGATCAGGTAGTGGGTGCGGGGGTAGGTGGGCCAGTCGAGTCCGAAGCGGACCACGGTGATGGCCACCATCAGGCCGAACAGCGTCGCGGCGTCGACGACGTACAGGAATCGGAATCCTCGCCGTCGGGACGGCACAACGGATGCGCTCACGCGGTGTTCATGGTTGGCTGGAACACGTCCTGCGGCGATGTCCGGTGTGGCGTCCGGCAGTCGATGCTGCTCCTGGACCACCATCGGGCCGATACTACGCTGCGCCCCTCCGGACGGTGGGTGCGGCGATCGACCTCGCAGCGATCAGAATCGGACGATCGGAAACGGGCGATCGGAAACGACGGATCCTTCATGCTCACTTCGGGACCCTTGGCACGCCTGCGCTCGGGCTGGACCGTCGTGGTCCTCATCTGCCTCGGCGTGTTGCTGCTGTGGGCGCCCGACCTCAACCTGCCACTGGGCAACAGCGATGACGGCCGGATCTTCGGCCGTGCGGGAATCCAGGCACGCAACTTCTGGGATCTCGGACCACTCGACTCCAGCCTGGGTGCGAGGACTGACCCGTTCATCCGGGCCGAATTCGAGGTGCCGCCACGTGCCGAGCCGCCAATCGAAGCAGTCACCTACGCACATCACCCACCGCTGAAGCAGTTCCTCACCATCGTCTCGGTCGGCGCGCTGGGCGACAGCCCGCCCGCGGTGCGCATCACTGACTTCCTGCTCGGCGCCGCCACCGTGGCATTCATGGCCGCTCTGCTGCGCGCCGTGGGCATGCGATGGGGACCGACGCTGCTCGCCTTGCTGGTCATGGTGAGCACGGGCTTCTTCTATGTGTACGCCCGCATGGGCATCAGCTTCTCGATGCTGCTGGCGCTGACAGCGGCCATCGCATGGCTGCGCCAGGCCGAACAGCCATCCCGCTGGGCGCTCGCAGGTGCCGGCGCGCTGGCTGCCCTCACGGCGATGCACTCCTGGATTGCCATCGCATCGCTGGGTCTGCTGCTGCCGTGGCTGTTCATCGGCACGCTGCGACGGCGAAGTACCGAAGCCAGCCACCGCCCTATCACGACGGCACGGACAGGGATGGCTGGGTGGCTGCGCCTGGGTTGGTCCCCAGCCCTGACCGCGGTCACCGCAGGGGCGCTGCTGGGCTGCCTACTGACCGCCGGCTGGCTGTTGAACGCGACCGACATCTCCGAGCTCAGCGAGAGAGTCGCTTTCCGGACCGGCAACGACGTCTCGACCGCCGCCGAACAGGCCCAGTTCACCTTCGGCGAGTTCCTCCAGCGCCAGTGGACCTTCGCAGGTCACGAGCTCCTGACATCGTGGTGGCTGCGCCTGTTGTTCCTCCCGGCGCTGATCGCGGGACTCGTCGATCGTCGAACCCGCGGCCCGGTGGTGGTGACGCTCGCCGTGGCCATGTCGCTGACGTTCGCGCTCCAGCAGGGTGCGTGGATCCATCGCCTGTGGAACTTCCCCTGGGTCGCCCCCACATCCATCGGCATCGCGGCGTTTGCTGACGCAGTCCGTCGACTGCTGCGCGGCCCCTCCATCAAGCTCCGAGCACCGCTGGGAGCTGCAACGGCGGCAGTGACGCTGGTGACGCTGGCGTTCGTGGTGACAGGCTCGACGCGGGACTTCTATCTCGAGCGTCCAGCAGACGCCGGCGCCGTTCTGGAACAGGCACGCGATGAGCCACGGCTCGCCGAGGCCGAGGTGGCGTGGTTCACCTCAGGCATCTGGACGCCCCGCTGGATCTCGTACTACCTCGACCTGCCGGTGTGGATGCTCGACGAGTCGAACCTCGGCCAAGTCGCCGCGACCGATGTGATCCTGGTTCGCAACGACCGGGTGCCCTCCTTCGTGCCGCCCGAATCGATGGCCGCGCCGCTCGCCGTCGGCGAGGAGTACACGCTGATCTCGGGGGCAGCGCTGGCAGAGTGAGGCGGGCCTGCTGCGCAGCGTTCGCGGCACTGCCTCAGCTAGTGCGCGGGGACGTCGCGGCGGCAGTTCACAAATCGCCAGTGATCGGCCAGCATCTGGGCCACGTCGCGCTTCGCACGCCAGCCGAGTTCGCCGGCAGCGCGACTGCAGTCCGCCCACGACTCGACGATGTCGCCCGGCCGGCGGGCCGCGATCTCGCACGGGATCGGCCGACCGGTGGCGCTTTCAGCCGCCGCAGCCAGTTCGAGAACCGTGGTGCCCACCCCTGTGCCCAGGTTGAACACACGGTACTGATGGGAGCCGAGATCGGCCTCCAGCGCCGCCAGGTGCCCCTCGGCGAGATCCATCACATGGACGAAGTCACGCACGGCCGTGCCGTCACGGGTGTCGTAGTCATCGCCGAACACCTGCAACCGGTCGCTCTCCCCCAGCGCCACCCGCATGACGGCGGGCACGAGATTCTGGCCGGCGGCGACCGGCAGCTCTCCGATGCGTCCCGAACCGTGCGCCCCGACAGGGTTGAAGTAGCGCAAGATGATGACCCGCAGACCGGAGGACGCCGCTGCGTCAGCGAGGATGCGCTCGCACATCAGCTTCGTGGAGCCGTACGGGCTCTGAGGCGCAGGGGGTGTCTCCTCAGTGACGGGCAACTGCCCGGAAGTGCCGTACACCACCGCCGACGAGCTGAACACGAAGCGATCGATGCCGCGTTCGACCGCGATCTCGGCCAGGTTCAGCGTCGAGAGCAGGTTGTTCCGGTAGTAACGCAGCGGATCAGCAAACGACTCCGGAACGCTCTTGTGCGCCGCGAAATGCACGATCGAATCGACGTCGTGCTCATCGCAGAGCCGCCGGACTGCGGTGCCGTCTGCTGCATCGCCCTCGATGACGGCCAGATCCGGAGTCGTCAGCATTCGAAGCTCGGCGACCACGTCTGGGCGGGCGTTGGAGAAATCATCGAGCATGACGACATGGCGTCCTGCCGCATGTAGGGCAACTACTGCGTGGCTTCCGACGTATCCGGCCCCACCGGAGACGAGCGTCGTCATGGAGGCAGTGTGCCACCGTCGGTCGAGAGGCGACCGGTATGGTGAATGTTCGGTCGGGTGGCCCCGGTGGCCCTGCTGCAATTGTCGAGGAGCAGACCCTTGGAGCGTGTCCGTGAACCGTTCGCCGAAGGCAACCCGGGCGCGGTGAGGATCTGTCGCAATAGACGAGCCTCTGCCGTCATGACGCACCGGAGCTGGGTGACTTGGCTCGCAGCTGTGATGTTGCTTTCGGCGTGCTCGTCCATCACGGTGCCGCCGACCACCGTCGCCGAGACCCTGCCGGCCACGTCGACAGCTCCGACCGTGACACAGACCACGGTCGCACCCTCGGCCAGCATCGCACCGGCGACCACCAGCGCTCCTGTCACGTCAGTGGCCGTCACCGAGCCTGCTGCCGCCACCACGACGGCTGCGCCGCAGTTCACCGCGCCGTTCACGGGCTTGCCGACACCCACCGAGCTGCTGCGTCCCGCCGCAGTCGTGAAGATCGACAACCACCCCCGCGCCTTGCCCCAATGGGGTCTCAACCAAGCCGACGTCGTCTACGAGGAACTCGTCGAAGCCCGGCTCACACGATTCGCAGCGATCTTCCATTCCACGAATGCCGAGGTGGTCGGCCCTGTCCGATCGGCTCGCACCGGCGATTTTGCGCTGCTGTCGAATCTCAACCGGCCGATCTTCGTGAACTCGGGAGCCAATGACTACACCGCGCGGGCGCTCCGCAGAGTCGACGCGATCGCCATCATCGACGGGGCCCCCATCGCCAAGGGAGTGTTCGAGCGCTCGCCGGAAAAGAACGCCCCCCACAACCTCATCACCGACACTGCTCGCATCTATGCCGCCGGCGCTGCTGAGGGCAGGACACCGCCGAAGTACTTGCGGTTCCGTGCCGAAGGCGAATCGCTGCCGCGAGGCACAGCGGTCAGCGGCGTGGATGTCGACTTCGGCCAGATCGAGGCGTCATACCGCTGGGACGCCGCTGCGAGCGGCTGGGCTCGCACACAGAACGGCAAGGACCACACCGACTTCAACGGCGTGCGCATTGCGCCCGAGAACGTCATCGTGCAATTCGTTCGGTATCGCCAGAGCCCAGCAAACGCTGCAACCCCGGAGCCGGTGCTGACGGGCAGCGGGGAAGCCTGGATCTTCAGCGACGGCATGCTGGTGCGGGGCACCTGGGAGCGCCGGTCCGAGCTCGAGGTGACGGTGTTCCGCTCCGACAACGCCCTCATCGTGCCGCTGACACCGGGACGCACCTGGATCGCCCTCGCCCGCGCGGGCACGGCCGAAGTGATTCAGTGAGCAGTCGGGCAGTGATCTGAATTCAGTCGAACTCGTGACGAGGCACGTCTGACCACAGCCGCTCGAGGTCGTAGTACTCGCGGCTGGGCTCGTGGAATACATGCGCCACAAACTCACCGAAGTCGAGCAGTACCCACTGCGCGTCGTCGAGACCCTCCGTGCGGATCGGTCCGGCACCTCCGGCCGCCTTCACGTGCGCTTCCATCAGCTCGGCGATGCGTCGCACGCGTCGCACATTGGGAGCGCTCGCGATGATGAACCAATCGGTGATTGCCAGCACATCGCCCACGTCGAGCGCCACGACGCGCTCGGCGGACATCTCTGCTGCGCCGTCCACCGCGGCCTGAACCAACGGCGGCACGCCGACGTCCGGGCTGATCGGATCCTGTCCGACGGCGTGAACCCCGGAAGAAGCCGGGGACGCCTGCGGAACCGATGCCACGTTCACGGAGAATAGAGCCTGTGCTCCGCGATGTAGCCCATGACGGCAGGCGGCACGAGCCGAGCCGCCTCGGAGGTGATGTCCTGTCGACGGCGTCGGGCCAGCAGTCCGCGCACCTGCGTGGCTGACGCCTGAACGGGCTCCATCTCCACCGTGCAGGTGCGCCAACCTTCGACTCGAAGGGGCGGCTCGCCTCGCGGCTGCAGGATTGCGAGCGTCGCCAGCTCAGCCAGTTCGTCGGCACGGTGCCAGGTCGACACGCCGCTCGCTGCGGTGGGACCCATCACCAGCAGCGTCTCGGTTCCCGGCCGCTCGAGCTCCGAGACCGTGTCAAAGGTGTAGGTCGGTCCGCCTCGCCGGATCTCCAGATCGCTCACAACCATGCCGTCGAAGTCGCGAAAGGCCAGCAGGGCCATGGCGAGCCGGTGATGCGCAGGCGTGACGAGGCGCTCGGCCGACTTCTGCCACGGATCGTTCGCCACGACGACGTGGAGCAGGTCGATGTCGAGCTGCTCTCGCGCGCAGATCGCGGCGGCAACGTGACCGACGTGGGGAGGGTCGAACGTGCCCCCGAAGATCGCTTGTCGCGGCGGCACCGCAGCAGTGTAGAGTCACGCCACACATCACTTCTGCAGCGCTCACCGGGGTACCACTGCATTGATCGGCGAGCCCCGGTAGCGGCTGTTTGCGCGCGTCATGCGCCATGTGCTATTTTTGACTGTCCGCCCAAAGCAGTGCTGCGCAAGGTCCGAGTTCTCGGGCCTGGCATCGCATGCGGGCGTACAAGCAAGATCGGCCCCGCCACCACGGCGGTGCCACGCCTGAGTGAGGACTGCCGCAGTCCTGCGAGGGCTGAACATACCCGGTGCCCCCCGCCGGGTGGCATGCCAGGGCGGCATGCAAGTGAAGACGAAGAACCGGCTGCCCCCTGCCGGTTGGAGCGAATGTCATGGATTCAGTTGGCCAGTACCTGAACGAGATCGGCGCGGTGGCGCTGCTCACCGCGGAAGACGAGCGGATGCTCTCCCAGCAGATCGAAGCAGGACGCGATGCCAGGACGCGCCTCGACAGCGACGAGGAGCTGTCCGTGGCCGAGCGGCGCGAACTGCGCAAGGCCGTGCAGACCGCTGCCGCCGCGCGTGACCGCTTCATCCGGGCGAACCTCCGCCTGGTCGTGTCCATCGCGCGCCGTTACCCGCTGCCTCCGACGCTCGAACTGCTCGACCTGATCCAGGAAGGCAACCTCGGCTTGGAGCATGCAGTCGAGAAGTTCGACTGGCGGCGCGGCTTCAAGTTCTCCACCTACGCGACGTTCTGGATCCGGCAATCGATCGGGCGCGCTCTCGATCAGAAGGGCAGCCTCATCCGCCTGCCTTCGGACCGCTCTGCCACGTTGCGGGCCGCGTTGCGGCACAACGGCGGCGACAGCGACTCGCTCGACGACGAGAACGCGTGGCTACAGCGGATCAGCACGCCCACCTCGCTCGACAAGACGGTCGGCGACGACGGTGACAGCGCCCTCATCGACCTCATCGGTGACGATGCGCCCGGCCCGGAGCACTACGCCATCGAGTCGGCTCGCAAGACCATGGTGCATTCCATGCTCGGCCGCCTCGACGAGCGGGCTCAATACGCCGTCAAGCGGCGCAACGGCCTCATCGACGGCGAGCAGCGCAGCTACCGCGAAATCGGCGAAGAGCTGGGTGTGACGGCCGAGGCGGCACGCCGCCTGGTCAAGCGCGCCGTCGATGAGCTGCAGAGCCTCGCCGCCGACGGCGAGTTTGTAGACATCGATGCCGACGCAGACGCTGTCTGACGACGCAGCCTCACCGTCCGGCGCGCCCAGCCCCGCCGGATCTCCGCAGCACGCTCCAGACTGGCATCCCGGCTCGTGGGCCGAACGGTCCGCCGGCCAGCAACCCGACTGGCCCGACGCTGACGCTCTGGCAGCATCGCTGGCCGAGTTGCGTCGGCGTCCGCCGCTGGTGTTTGCAGGCGAGGCCAGGCGGCTGACTGAGCTGCTCGGGCACGTCTGCGCCGGCAAGGCATTTGTACTGCAAGCCGGCGACTGCGCTGAGTCGTTCGAGCTTTCGACCGCAGATCAGATCCGCGACCGCCTCAAGGTGATCCTGCAGATGGCCGTGGTGATGCAGTACTCCGCTGGGCTGCCCATCGTGAAGGTGGGCCGGATCGCCGGTCAGTTCGCCAAGCCGCGCAGCTCGGCCACCGAGACCCGTGACGGCCTGACGTTGCCCATCTTCCGCGGCCACATTGTCAACGACATCGCGTTCGAACCTGAGGCCCGCACGCCCGACCCGTCCCGCCTGCTGGAGGCATACAGCACCTCCGCGGCGACGCTCAACTTGTTGCGAGCGTTCACACGGGGCGGCTACGCCGATCTGCGACAGGTGCACGACTGGAATCAGGAGTTCGTGGCCTCCAGCCCCGCCGGCCAGCGCTATGAGGTGCTGGCGAGCGGCATCGATGCGGCCCTGCGGTTCATGAACGCCTGCGGGCTCGACACCGACGACAGCGCCATGCGTCAGGTGGAGCTGTACACCAGCCACGAGGCGCTGCTGCTGGGCTACGAGGAAGCGCTTACCCGTACCGACAGCATCACCGGTGACTGGTACGACTGCTCGGCTCACATGCTCTGGGTCGGCGAACGCACCCGCGAGCTCGACGGCGCCCATGTCGAGTTCCTGCGAGGTGTGCACAATCCGATCGGGGCCAAGTTGGGCCCCACCGCTACGCCCGACGAGGCATTGGCGTTGTGTGAGACGTTGAACCCGAACCGGATCCCGGGCCGGTTGACCCTGATCAGCCGCATGGGGGCCGGCAACGTCGTGGCGTGCTACGAACCCATCCTGCGAGCAGTCACCGACGCCGGCCACCCGGTGGTATGGCAGTGCGACCCCATGCACGGCAACACCTTCAGCACTCCTGACGGGGTGAAGACCCGCCATTTCGACGCCATCCTGGCCGAGATCCGCCAGTACTTTGCCGCTCACGCCACGGCCGGGACGTGGCCCGGCGGCATTCATCTCGAGATCACCGGCGATGCGGTCACCGAGTGCATCGGCGGCAGCGATGAATTGGCCCAGCACCAGCTCGGCGACCGCTACGAGACCATGTGCGACCCTCGTCTGAACGGTCGCCAATCGCTGGATCTGGCGTTTCTGGCCTCCGACCTGCTCGCGTCAGCCAGAGGCTGAGCCGGCTAGGCGAGGTTGTCGACGAAGCCTTCGAGCTGGCGCAGGTTGCGGCACTCGAACACGCCGTCGGTATAGGTCGAGTACTCGGTGATCACCGAGTCGCCCGTGTCCCAGTACGACCGGGGCTCTGGGTTCAGCCAGAACACCGACCGAGCCCGCTTCTGGCACTCCTTGAGCACCCATGCGTTCGTCGAGTGGTAGTTGTTGCGGGCGTCGCCCAGGAACATCATCGTCGACTTGGCGTTCACGTCCTTGCCGAAGTTCTCCCAGAACACACCGAATGCGTGGCCGTAGTCGGAATGGCCGTCGACCCAGACGACATCGGCTTCGGTGTTCACCCGGTGCACTGCGTTGGTGATGTCCTCCTCGTTCTGGAACATGTGGGTGACCTCGTCGATGCCGTCGATGAAGACGAACGAGCGCACCTTGGAGAACTGGTTCTGCAGCGCGTACACCAGGTGCAGGGTGAACCTGGCGAACGCTGCCACCGAGCCCGAGATGTCTGCGACCACGATGAGCTCAGGCTTGTTCGGCCGGGGATGGCGGAAGCGCGGCTCCGCGGGCACGCCGCCGTAGCTGAGCGAACGCCGAACTGTGGCCCGAAAGTCGAGCGGGCCGCGCCGCTTGTGCTTGCGCTTGCGCGCCAGGCGCGCTGCCAGCTTGCGGGTCAGCGGCTGGATGGCCTTGCGGATGTTCGCCATCTCCTCACGGCTGGCGTGCATGAAGTCGACGTCCTCGGGCAGGGGCTTGCGCAGCGTCTTGGCCATTGCCTCGACGCCGCGGTCGGCCACGAGGCGACGGCGGATCTCCGCCTCGATTTCGCGCTTCAACTGCTCGATGCGGTTCTCGAATTCTTCGCGTTCGAGCCGTTCGGCCAGCGGCGTCATCTCGCCGTCGTAGCGCTGCGAAGACTCCTCGATCAGCCGGTCCAGCATCCCGTCCAGATCGAGGTTGCGCAGCGTGCGGTACAGGTAATAGGTGCCACCGACGGGCCGGCCCGGTTCCATACCCGCGAACTGCGTCACCGCAGCTCTGGCCATGGCCGCCATCATCGCCTCGTCGGCGTTGAGCAGTGCCCGGAAGAGCATCTCGGCGATCTCCTCGGGCGACATGTCCTGCCCGCCGCCGCGGCCACCCATGCCCTGCATCTGCTGGGACATCCACTCTTCGAGATTGTCTGGATCGAACTCCCCGTTGCCGTCCTCGTCGCCGACGTTGTACTCCGGCCCGCGCAGCGAGAAATACACCTCGAAAACCGTCTCGAACGCCCGCCAGTGCTGCTCGTTCTTGACGAGCGTGGCTGCAAGCGCGTACTTGAACGCGTCGCGGTCTTCGATGGGAATGTGCTTGACGGCCTCCATGGCGTCGAGGTTCTCCGTCAACGAGACCGGCAGGCCGGCGTTGCGCAGCTCCCCGACGAAGCCGCTGAGCAGATCCAACATGGCCGGTCTCCGTCCCCGCCGAGCGCTGCCTAGGCCTCGACCGTCAGCTCTTTGGCAGCCTTCTCAATATCAGACTGGTACTTGAGCAGGATGTGAAGCGTTTCCTTTGCCTGCTCGACATCGATGTTCTCGATTCCCAGCAGCACCAATGTGCGGGCCCAGTCCAAGGTTTCCGACACCGACGGTGCCTTCTTCAGCTCGAGCTGGCGGATGGAGCGCACGACGCGTGCGATCTGCTCGGCCAAGTTCTCGCTGATGCCGGCAACCTTGGTCAGAACGATCTGCTTCTCGCGTTCGAGATCGGGATAGTCGATGTGCAGGAACAGGCAGCGCCGCTTGAGTGCCTCGGACAGCTCGCGGGTGTTGTTGGAAGTCAGGAACACCAGCGGGATCTGGCTGGCCATGATCGTGCCGAGCTCGGGAATCGAGACCTGGTAGTCCGACAGGATCTCGAGCAGCAGCGCCTCGGTCTCGATCTCGACCCGGTCCACCTCGTCGATGAGCAACACCACTTTGTCCTGCGCGCTGATGGCTTCGAGCAGCGGACGGGTGAGCAGGAACTCGTCCTGGAAGATGTCGTCCTGCAGCTCCACCCAATCCTCGTGCTCGGCGTCGACGCCCCGGTCGGCCTGGATGCGCAAGAGCTGCTTCTTGTAGTTCCACTCGTACAGCGCCTTGGCCTCGTCGAGCCCCTCGTAGCACTGGAGGCGAATCAAGCGGGCGCCGCTCATCGCGGCCACCGACTTGGCCAGCTCGGTCTTGCCGGTACCCGCAGGACCCTCGATGAGGACTGGCTTGCCGAGACGCTCGGCCAGGAACACCACGCTGGCGATGCCGTCGTCGGCGAGGTATTCGACTTTCGCCAAGCCTTCGCGGACACCCGAGAGGTCTCCGAACATTGTCTCGTTCATTCTGGGTGTCTCCCCTGTGGATGTCAGAGTGGGTGCCGGGCCGCCGGCAAACCGAACCGGTCAGACAGTGTGGCAGCCGCGGCTACCTGTCGGCACGGCTAACCCCGTGTGTGACCCGTTCCGGTCACCACGAACTTGGTGGTCGTGAGCTGTTCAAGGCCCATGGGGCCACGGGCATGCAGCTTCTGCGTGCTGATGCCGATCTCTGTGCCGAATCCGAATTCCTCGCCGTCCACGAAGCGTGTCGAAGCGTTGACGAGCACGGCAGCGGCATCCACCCGGCGAGTGAATTCCTGGGCGGCGGCGAGATCTCCGGTCACGATGGCTTCGCTGTGGCCCGTGCCGTGCCGGTTGACGTGGTCGATTGCCGCGTCGAGGTCATCGACGACCGCGACGCTCATCTTGAGCGCGAGGAACTCTGTCGAGAAGTCGTCGGGGCTGGCCGGACCGATCTGGGGCGCGATTGCCTGTGCCGCGGCATCGCCCACGAGCTCCACGCCGTCCAAGTCGTCGACGATGCGGGGCAGGAACGCGCCAGCCACGTCGCCGTGCACCAAGAGTGACTCTGCAGCGTTGCACACCGAGGGGCGGCTGAGCTTCGCGTTGGCGACGATGTCGGCCGCCATGTCCAGATCTGCCGCTGCGTCGACATACACGTGGCAGTTGCCGTCGCCGTCTATGACATAGGGCACGGTGGCATTGGCGAGCACGGAGGCGATGAGCGCCGGGCCGCCCCTGGGAATGAGGCAGTCGATATAGCCACGCAACCTCATGAACTCAGCAGCTGCGCTGTGGCGCGTATCGGTGACCAACACCAACGCGTCTGCGGGCAAGCCGGCTTTGACCAAGCCTTCGCGCAGCGCGTCGGCGATCGCCATGTTGGAATTCAGTGCAGCCCCGGAACCTCGCAGGAACGCAGTGTTGCCCGACTTCAGGCATAACCCGAAAGCGTCCGAGGTGACGTTGGGCCGGCTCTCATAAATGATCGCCACCACGCCCAGCGGCACCCGGACCCGCTCCACCGCCAGACCGTTCGGCCGCACCCACCCGTCGACTACCTGGCCGACTGGGTCAGGAAGGGCTGCCACATTGCGCAGGCCCGTCGCCATGGCCGAGATACGACCGGGGTCGAGCCGCAGCCGGTCGATGAGCGTCGCCGACGTGCCGGCGGCTTCGGCGTTGGCCACATCATCGCGGTTGGCTGCGAGCACGCTGTCGCATGCGGATACCAGCAGGTCTGCAGCCGACAGCAGGGCCTCGTCTCGTGCGGCACCGGGTGCTTGTGCCAGGACGGTCGCCGCGGCCTTCGCTCGC
The DNA here is from genome assembly GCA_011523825.1 of Microthrixaceae bacterium. Taxonomy (GTDB): domain Bacteria; phylum Actinomycetota; class Acidimicrobiia; order Acidimicrobiales; family Poriferisodalaceae; genus Poriferisodalis. The sequence continues at coordinate 493,872 of WTFX01000009.1, read as the reverse complement.
TCGCCGAGCACTGTCATCGACGGTGCGACTGGCATCTCCACGTCAGGCACCCGAGCAGGCTAGTGGCATCACCCCGGATCACCCCAAGAGGCGAAGCCGGGGACTGAGCGGCCCGTGAGCCCGTATCCAATCGCTATTGGGAACAAGAGCGGAAACAACAGGCGTACCGGCGAGGGGGTTCACCCGTCCGCGCTCAGCCCAGAACGACGAGATCGTCGCGGTGCACGACCAACGGGTGCAATCCCTCGGGCAACTGGTCGCTGCGCAGGCCTGCGGTGGCCCGCAGGCCCTCAGCGTCAATGGCCGCGAGGCCCTTGGCGAACGTCTCTCCCTGGGAGTCGACGATGTCCACGGCTTCGCCGGCGGCGAAGGAGCCCTCGTGCCCGACGACGCCGGCCGCAAGCAGCGACTTGCCCCCTGCCGACACGGCGCGGCGGGCACCGCCGTCAACAGTCACCGACCCCCGCGCGGCCACGGCAAAGCCGATCCAGAGCTTGCGAGCGGAGACCCGTGCATCTCGTGCAGGCACGGTGGTGCCGACACCCGGCCGGCCTACAGCTGCGTCGGCAACCACGTCTGGGCGGCGGGCTGAAGCGATCACCGTGCGCACACCGCTCCACGAGGCCATACGGGCTGCTGCCAGCTTCGAGGCCATGCCACCGCTGCCCACAGCATTCGCAGACCCCGCCGCCGCCTGCAGCGACGGGCTCACCTCCAAGATTTCCGAGATGAGCGAGGCTTCCGGGTCGATGTTCGGGTCTGCCGTGAGGACACCGGGCATATCGGTCAGCAGGATCAGCACGTCGGCGCGCACCAGGTTGGCGACGAGGGCAGCAATCCGGTCGTTGTCGCCGTAGCGGATGGCATCATCGGCGATCGCATCGTTCTCGTTGACGACCGGTACAACGCCGAGATCGAGCAGATGATGGAACGTGGCTCGGGCGTGAAGGTACTGATCGCGATCGCGGAAGTCGTGCGGGGCGATCAGCACTTGGCCGACGACCATGCCCTCTGCGGCAAACAGCTCCCGGTAGGAGGCCATGAGGTCGATCTGACCGACGGCTGACAATGCTTGGAGCCTCTCAGGCTCAGCGGGTCGCTCGACGCTCAGCCGCTGCACGCCTGCGGTGATGGCGCCGGAGGTGACGACGATCACTTCGTGGCCGGCTGCGCGCACGACGGCGACATCCGATGCCAGCTTGGCGACGGCATCGAGATCAACTCGCCCGTCCGATGTCGTGATGGACGACGTCCCGATCTTGGCAATCAACCGCAGTGAGGCAGGCATCGATGTCAATCCTGCCGTCTTCCGGTTCTCAACGCAGTCACCTGAGTCATGTACCGAATCTCATACGCCGATTCTCATGTATCCGGCTCGTACGTGAATTCGAAGTCACCGATGCGCACCAGGTCGCCCGACTGGGCACCGTTGCGAGCCAAGGCCCGCGACACGCCAAGCTTCTCCAAGCGCCGCTGCGCCCATGCCAGCGCGGCGGGATCGGTGAGATCCGACAGAGCGACGGCACGACGGGCTTGACGACCCTCGATCTCGAACACCCCGTCTCCGAGGCGCAGGACCGTGATGCCGGTGGGTTCGGGGCGATGCACCACGTATTGGGCAGGCGCCTCGTCGGCGTGCCTGGCTTCGGACACCAGATCGCGCAGCTGACCCAAGACCGGGGCCACGCCTTGGCCGGTCACAGCGCTGAGCCGCGGCCCGTCCCATGAAAGGTGGGCCACGTCGGCCTTGGTGCCCACCACCAACCGCCGCCGCGCTGCGAGCGCGGAGTCATGCAGCTCAAGCTCGCCGAGCAGCACGTCGACCTGTTCATGGGGATCACGGTCGGCGACTTCCGCCAAATCGGCCATGATCAGCAGCACCCGGGCCCGCTCGACATGTCGCAGGAACTGGTGCCCGAGGCCCTTGCCCTGCGCGGCACCTTCGATCAGTCCGGGCACATCCGCGATCACCATCTCGAAGCTGTCGGCGTCGACTCCGGAGCCGTCGTCGAGCCGGACCACTCCGAGGCTGGGCGTGAGCGTCGTGAATGGGTACGAAGCAACCTTCGGCCGCGCCGCCGACACAGCGCTGATGAAGGTGCTCTTGCCTGCGTTCGGGAATCCCACCAGAGCGACATCGGCCATGAGCTTCAGCTCGAGGCCGAGCCAGCGCTCCTCACCCGACTCCGCCTGCTCGGCGAAATGGGGCGCCCGCATCCGATTCGAAGCGAAGCGGACATTGCCGCGGCCACCGCGCCCGCCCTGCGCCGCCAGCCAGCGATCACCGGCATGTACAAGATCCGCCAGCACCGTGCCGTCACGGTCGCGGACGATCGTGCCCTCGGGCACGCGTACGAGCTCGTCAGCACCGTTGCGGCCATACCGTTTGCGACCCTGACCATGGCCGCCATCAGTCGCGCGCCGGAACGGGAAGTCTCGAAACGCCAGCAGCGACGCCACGTTGCGATCCGCGACAACCCACACATCGCCGCCGTGCCCGCCGTCACCGCCATCGGGGCCACCGCGCGGCACGTGAGACTCGCGACGGAAGGACACGCAGCCCGCCCCGCCGTCACCGCCCTTCGCGTGCAGCTGGCACTCGTCGACAAAGTCGCTCATCAGCGTCCTCGCAGACGCTTTCGGGTCTCGGGATGAAGTACGGGAGAACTACGACTGGACGACGTCAACGAGCCGGCGTCCGCGGCGGTAGCCGAAACGCACGATGCCGGGAGCTGTCGCGAACAGCGTGTCGTCCTTGCCGCGGCCCACATTCCGCCCCGGATGGAACTTGGTGCCACGCTGGCGCACGATGATGCCGCCGGCGTCGATGGTCTGCCCCGAATAGACCTTGACGCCAAGGCGCTTTGCCACAGAGTCGCGCCCGTTGCGAGTGGAGCCTCCGCCCTTGGTCTTCGACATGGTGCTGTCCCTCTTGTCCAGTCTCGCGTTGTGTCCGGTCTCGCGTGCCTGCTGGGATGCCCCTAGGCGGTCGCGATCTGAGTGATCTCGACCGTGCTGTAGCGCTGCCGGTGTCCCCACCTGCGCCGGTTGGTCGTGGCGTTCTTGTAGGTGAAGCCGTCGATCTTGGGCCCTTTGACCTCGCCGACCACGCGGCCGGTCACCGAGGCTCCGACCAGCTCGTCGGGCGTCGCCAGCACGGAGCCGTCATCCACGACCAGAACCGGCGTGAAGGTGACTTCTTCGCCGGGTGGCACCGCGAGCAGCTCAACATCGAGCCGCTGGCCGGCTTCGACGCGGCGCTGCTTGCCGCCGGTAGCGATGACTGCGTACATCGGTTGGAGAGGATACCGATGAGGCTCCCGGATTGGCGAATGAATTTGCGGCCCAGAATCAAGCAGCCCAGAATCAGGCAAACAGCGACTCGCGCAACTGGATGCCGCGTCCCTCGCACTCATTGCACGGGTCTGACATCGACTCCAGCAACCCCTCACCGGTGCGCATCCGGGTCATCTGTACGATGCCCATGTCCGAAATCGGTTCGGTGGCCGTACGGGTCTTGTCGCGGGCCAGCGCCTCGTTCAGCGTCGACATGAGCTGTTCCCGCTGTTGCTTGTCGTCCATGTCCACGAAGTCGACGATGATGATCCCGCCGATGTCCCGCAGCCGCAGTTGCTTCGCAATCTCGGTAGCGGCCTCCAGGTTGTTCTGGAACAGCGTCTCGTTCAGGCTGGATTTGCCCACGTTGCGCCCCGTGTTCACGTCGATCACCGTCAACGCTTCGGTGTGCTCGATGATGAGCGAACCACCGGACGGCAGCCAGACCTTGCGGTCGGTGGCCTTTCGCACCTGTTCAGCTACGTGCACCCGCTCGAAAAGCGGCAAACGTTCGGCGACCGGGTCGTAGTACCGGATGCGATCCACCAGCGGTGCCGCCACTGCCTCCATGTAACCCTTGACCTGTTCGAACAGCGCAAGGTCATCGATCACCACTTCGCGGAAGTCGGCGGTGAACTGCTCCCGGATGATGCGCACGGCCAACTCGGGTTCCCGGAACAGCAACACCGGCGCATCGGAGCGTTCGGCCAGCGCGGAGATCTTGGTCCACTGCTGCGTGAGCCGTTCGATGTCACGGCGGATCTCAGCCGCCGTGACGTTCTCCGCCGCCGTGCGCAGGATCACGCCGAAGCCTTCGGGGATCTCCTTGCCCAGCAGGCTGCGCAGCCGGCGTCGCTCGCGGCTGGGCAAGCGCCGCGAGATTCCCATCACGCTGCTGTTCGGAATGAGCACCACGAAGCGGCCGGGCAGCGACACCTCCGTGGTCAGGCGGGCGCCCTTGTGGCCGATCGGGTTCTTGATGACCTGGCACATGACCGTCTGGCCGTTCTTGATCAACTCGCCGATCGCCGGCCCTGCCACGGAACGCCCGCGGCGCCCGCCTGCCCGCTTGCGCTCCGATCCGCTGTCGTCGTCGCTCTCGTCGGAGGCAACGGTCAGATCGCCTCGATAGAGCACGGCCTGCTTGGGCGTGCCGATGTCGACGAACGCCGCTTCCATGCCCGGAAGCACGCGCCGCACCCGACCGAGGTAGAGATTGCCGTAGATCTCGGCGACATCGTCGGAAGGGCGGCTCACGTAGTACTCGATCAGCGACCGGCCTTCGAGCACGGCGATGTGCGTCGCTCCCTCCGAGACATGAACGCACATCCGGTACCGACCCAGCGGCTTGCCGTTGCGGTACTTGCCGCGGCGCTCGGTGAGCTGTTCGTCGTCGAGCTCCAGCGGCCGCTGGTCGGCCAGGATGGCCTCGACTGGCGCATGGGAGCCATTGCGAGTCTCCGCGGTTGTCGTCGCGGCTTCGCTGGATCGGCCCCGTCCACCGCGTCCCCGACCGCCCCGCCTGCGGCGGCGGCGCCCACCGGAACCCTCGCCATCGGGTGCTGGCTGAGCGGGCGCCGGGCGGCTGTCGCCGATCTGGGGCTTGCGGGCCGGCGGCGGCACCGGCGGAACCGGCGGTTTCGCAGGCTCAGGCTCGGATTGAGGGGGTTCGGCCTTCGACTTCTGGTCGGGTGCAGATCCTGCTTTGGACTTGGCCTTGGGTACCGGCTTCGCCTTGGGCTTGGGTTTTGCCTTGGGTTCCGGTGTGTCCTCGACAGATTCGTTCTGCGTAGGGGGCACGACCAGCCGCCGCTTGCGCACGGCGGGTGTCGGGTCGTTCAGTGTTGATTCATCCACTGATGGTTTCCTTGTGTCTCTGGGCGCACATGGCGGGCACGGCCGGTTCGGCTCGTCCCGCGGCGCCGCTCGTCCATTGATGTGTTCTCCGGGCTATGCCCATCTCGTGTGCCGGCGCGAGCGCTGGCACCAGTTCGCCGGGGCGCACCACCCGGGGCGTGGCTGACAGCTCGGCGCTCAGCACCGCCCCTCTATCCGAGCATCCGACCACCTGCAGCACCTCAACGCTGGGCCGAACATTCGAACTCACGGTCTCGCCTTTGTGCACCCGTTCAGTTACGACGGTACCGGCGGCGAGGAAGTCTGCAACCGCTTTCGCCGCTGAGGTCGCATCGAGGTCCACGATCTCGAACTGCCAGCCGCACGAATGAACCGCCGCTTGCAGCGACGTGCCGCGGCCCTCGGTCAGCGTCGCAGCGGACACCTCCATACCTGCCGGCAGCGCCTCGCTGAGCGCCCCGGCAATGGTGCAGTAGCTCGGGGGGGCCGCGGCAGGCTCGTGCTCGCAGGGTGCGTGAGCGCCGCTCCGGCAGACGATCACCGGTCCCGCGTCGAGCACTGCATCGGTAACCAGCGGCAGCTCCACGAATTCGGCCTCCGACTCGTATCCGGTGGGCAGCGCCAGGCCGAAGCTCAGCTTCATCCGGGGCGAGAAGCCCTGGCTGTAGGACACCGGCAACCCGACCTTGCGCACGGCACGCTCGATCACACGGGCCACGTCGCGGTGGCCGATGAACCGGATCTTGCCGATCTTGGAAAAGCGGACGCGCAGCCTCAACGACATCTCCCACCCACGAGGGTGGGAGCGGCACTGCAGCTCGGCACCAGCGACAGGGCCCGGCGCATCATGCGCCACCCCCGCTCGGTGCGCCTGCGCCCGCCAACTGGCGAGGACGCAGCTCAACCGGCACCAGATGGCCGGTCGCGAGATCCTGTCCCGTCCCCTGACTGCCGCCATTGGGGGCGACGGGGGACGCGACCATGTGCTCGATCCCATATTCAGTACAGGCCCCGCAGTCGTAGCACGGGGTCCATCGGCAATCAGGCAGGCCATGCCCAGCCAAGGCGTCCTGCCAGTCATGCCAGAGAAAATCACGGTGCAGCCCGGCGCCGATGTGGTCCCAGGGCAGCACCTCGTGCTCGTCTCGATGGCGATGCACGTACCAGTCGAGGCTGAGGCCGCACGCTGCCATGGCCTCTTCCCACAAGCCCAAATCGAAGCGTTCGCTCCACTCCTGGAACGTGCCGCCTTTGCGCCAGACGTATTCGATGACCGCCCCGACGCGGCGGTCACCTCGGCTGGCGATGCCCTCTGCGGTCGAAGCGGCCGGGTCGTGCCACTTGAGCTGCACTCGCCGGTTGCGACCCAGCGCCGAGCGCACCAACCGCACCTTGCGCGCCAGCTCTTCGGGCGGGTTCTGCCCGAACCACTGGAACGGCGTATGCGGTTTGGGCACGAAGCCCCCCAGCGACACCGTCACCGATGCACGCTTGGTGTATTCCTGCCCGATCCGGGTGCAGGCATCGGCCAAGTGTGCGATGGCCTCGGTGTCGGGGTCCATCTCGGAAGGCAAGCCCGTGAGGAAGTACAGCTTCATGCGATGCCAACCCTGGCTGTAGGCCGAGCGCACCGCCCCGTACAGGTCCTCCTCGGTGATGAGCTTGTTGATGATCTGGCGCAACCGCCACGACCCCGCCTCGGGGGCAAAGGTGAGCCCCGTGCGACGAGCGCGTGACACCTGGGCCGCCACATCGACGGTGAAGGCGTCGACACGCATGCTGGGCAGCGAAACGCTGATCCGGTTGGCATCGGCCCCGCCAGCGGTGTCGTTGCCGCCGGCCCCGCCAGCGGTGACAGTGTCACGGACCAATTCGGCGATCCCGCTGTAGTCGGCCGTGGACAGCGACATCAGGCTGACTTCGTCGTAGCCGCTGCGCTCGAGGCCTGCAGTCACCATCTCGCGTACCTGGGCGGCGGGGCGCTCACGTACCGGGCGAGTGATCATCCCCGCCTGGCAGAAGCGGCACCCCCGGGTGCATCCCCGGAATACCTCCACGGAGAGCCGGTCATGGACGACCTCGGTCACCGGCACCAGCTGTCGGCGCGGATACGGCCATTCGGCAAGATCGGCGACCGTCCGCTTGGCAACCAGCGCTGGCACGTCGGAGTGCTTCGGCGTGACGGCGGCCAGAGCCGGCCCGTCGTATGCGACGTCGTACATGGCCGGCACGTACACGCCTTCGATGCCCGCGAGGTCCCGCAAGATCGTGGCACGCGTGCCCGGGCGTTTGCCGGTTCGCTTCCAGGCACCGACTGCTTCGGTGATCTCGGAGACCACCTCCTCGCCGTCTCCGATGACGAAGAAGTCAACGAAGTCCGCCAGGGGCTCGGGGTTGTATGCACAATGACCGCCAGCGCCGATGAGCGGGTCGGCATCACCGCGCTGAGCCGAACGCACCTGCAACCCCGCCAGATCGATGCAGTTGAGCACGTTGGTGTACACGAGCTCAGCCGAGAGGTTGAAGGCGATGATGTCGAAGTCGCCCGCGGCTCGGTGCGTGTCCACAGAAAACAGCGGCAGCCCCACGGCCCGCATCTCGGCCTCGAGGTCGATCCACGGTGCGTACGTGCGCTCGGCGCTGGCGTCCGGGCGCTCGTTCAGCAGCTCATAGAGGATCTGCAGACCCTGGTTCGGCAAGCCGATCTCATAGGTATCGGGATAGGCCAGAAGCCACGATGTGAGGTGCGGGCCGGCGTCCGGTCGTTGCATCCCGTCCTCGCAGCCGATGTACCTCGCCGGCTTGGAGACACGTGGCAGCAAGGGCTCGAGCCGGGGCCACAGCGTTGTCATTGCAACCTCAACGCTACCGGCCCGGCCCGATAGTGAAGCGTTAGAGCGTGTAGCGCCGCGCTCCGACGCTGATGACGATGCCTATTGCCGCGAAAGCGGTGACCGTGCCCGAACCGCCATGGCTCATGAGCGGCAACGGGATACCGGTGATGGGCATGATGCCGATGGTCATGCCGATGTTCTGAAACACCTGGAATAGCAACATGGAGAGGATGCCGACGGTGAGTAATCGCCCGAACGGGTCGCTGGCGACGCGTGCGATCTGCCATATGCGCACGGACATGTAGGCATACAGCGCGAGCAGGAGCGCGCCGCCGACGAGGCCGAATTCCTCTCCCAGCGCCGTGAAGATGAAGTCGTTGTGCTGCTCGGGAACCAAGTCCAGGTTGGTTTGGGTGCCTTGCTTCCAGCCTTGGCCCCAGATGCCGCCGGCACCGATGGCGATCTGGCTCTGACGCAGGTTGTACGAAGCTTCCAGCGGCTCGAATTCTTGGTCCAAAAAGGCCGTCAAGCGGTTTCGCTGTGTCTCGCTGAGCAAGCGGGGGCCTTGGAACGCGTCGATGCTGAACACCAGCACGAGCGCCAGGATTCCGGTCAGCGTGATGACGACGATGTGGCGAAGCTGCGCGCCTGCGACCAGCAGCATGCCCATGGCGACGGCCACGAAGACCAGCATCGTGCCGAGGTCGGGCTGCAGGTAGATCAGGCCCATGGGCACCACCAGCAGCAGACCCGCGTTGAACAGCGTGTCGAAGCGCAGGTATCCCTCGTGACTGGCCACGAACGCCGCCAGCGACACGATCACGACGAGCTTGGCGAACTCCGAGGGCTGCACCTGGAACCCGACGCCGGGCAGCACGAACCATGACCGTGCATTGCGAATCTCTGGCCCCCAGAACAACAGCGCCCCCAGCGCTCCGAGCGCCAACAGGTAGGCAGGGGTCGCGTAGAAACGCAGCACCCGGTAGTCGACGACGGCTGCGATGATCATCACCACGATGCCGATGCCCACGAAGATCGCTTGGCGTCGCGCCACGGTCCACGGGTCGCCGCCTTCGAAGGACAGGCTTCGCCATGTGGAGGAGTAGTTCATCGCGACGCCGAGCAGCGCGATCACTATCGCAGCCAGCGCCAATGAGTAGTCGGCGAACCACGCTGGAGATTGCAGCTCGCGCCGCGTCTGCGAACGATTCAGCAGTCGCGCGATCATGACGCTGCTCCCTCGATCTGGTCGACATCGGGGATGCCGTCGCCATCCGCATCCGACGGCGTGTTCGCCCTGGGCAGCTGAATGCCCCACGGGCAGCCTTCGGGCACGTAGCCCAGGAACGCCGGATCGCCTCGCAACGCTTCTGGCACCTCGGGACACTCGGGTTGGGGCGGCGAGAACGCGATCTGAGGTTCGGGCCAGCGCTGCTCGTACGCCCGCACCGCCTCAAGGATCCGTCGAGCCACAGGTGCAGCCGCCTCGCCGCCGTAGCCGGCCTCTTCCATGACAACGGCGACGGCATAGCGAGGATCGTGCGAGGGGGCCCACGCTACGAACACCGCCGTGTCCTCCTTCTTGCGCCGCAGCACCGCGTTCAAACCCTGTGCCTGGGCTGTGCCGGTCTTGCCTGACACCGGGTAGCCCTCGTGGTCATAACCCTCGAATGCCCTCGCGGCGGTTCCTCGCAACCGGGAGTTCGTGACGTTGCTCAATCCTTCCCGCACGACCGAACTCCCTTCGGGGAAGTCGACCACATCGAGCACCCGGGGTTCGAAGGTCAGTACCGGCTCACCGAACGACTCGGCACGCCGCGACACCACCGCTTCGACGATGTTCGGCGAGAAGAGCGTGCCACCGTTGGCCATCGTGGCGTAGGCGTTGGCGAGCTGCATGGGAGTCACGGCCACGAATCCCTGGCCGATGCCGGTGTTGATGTTGTCGCCTGGGAACCATCGTGCCGGCTCGTCGTAGGGGTTGTAGGCCTCAGGGCTCAACTCGAAGAGGGTTCGCTTGACATCGCTGTCGGGCACCCGGCCCGATTTCTCGAACGGCAGTTGCACGCCGGTCGGAGACCCGAATCCGAGCGAGCGGGCCATGTCCTGGATCGCCCATTGCTCGGGTCCGTCGATCCAGTACAGGTCATCGGACACCTTGTAGAAGTACGCGTCACTCGAGCGGGTCAATGCGCCGGACAGGTCCAATGTGCCGAGGGCAGCCCGATCAGCATTGAAGAAGGTGCAGCGGCCGGTGCAGCCCCGCGCATCGGGGATCCTGTAGTAGCCCACGTCGTGGAAGGCCGCGCGCGGCGAGATGAGCCCTGCGTCCAGACCGGCCAGCGCCGTCACCGGCTTGAACACCGAACCCGGTGAATAGGTGCCTTGCACGGCGAGATTGTTGAGCGCGCCGGGTGCGTAGGGATTCTCGAACACCGACCGGTACTCCGCCAACGACAGTCCCTCGACCATCCACGTGGGGTCATAGGTTGGGTGGGACACCATGGCCAGCACATCACCGTTGCGCACGTCCATCACGACAGCAGCTCCGGTGAGCGCCGGGTAGAAGAAACCGGAGTCCTCGCTCACTGTTTTGCGCGCTGCGATCAGCCCCTGCCGCAGGTATGACTCGGCGGCGGCCTGCAATTCGACATCGATGGACAGCACGATGTCGTGTCCCGGCTCGGGAGGGACATCGGCCAGGATCCGCTGCACTCGGTCCTGCCGGTCAACCTCGAGTTTGGTGCGCCCCGGCTCCCCATGGAGCTCGGCTTCGAAGAGACCCTCGATGCCCGCCCTGCCGACCCGCTCATAGGGCAGGTAGCCGTCGTCGATGAGCTCGCGGTGCTGGCGCTCCGACATCGCCCCGACGTAGCCCACGATGTGCGCGCCCACCTCGTTCTGCGGGTACACCCGCACCCAGTCCCACCTCGCCTCCACTCCGGCGATCGAGCGCTCCGCCACCCTGAGCAGCCCGTCTTCGTCGAGACCCGTCGCGACCACCTTCGGAGCGAGCGGGTGCGTGCGCTGGTCTGCAAAACCCAGGCGCAGCCGCTCTGCAGGCACATCGAGCAGATCAGCCAGCTCGGTGAGCACCGCTTCGGTGTGCTTCTCGCTGTATCTCGAATGGTCATACGTCACCACGCCGGTGCGGACGTTGTCCGCGAGCACCACACCGTGACGGTCGAGGATGCGGCCGCGGGTCGGCGGCGTGATGATGATGCGGACCTGATTCGACTCCGCAGCCACTGCGAACTGCTCAGTTTCCAGTACCTGCAGGTACCACAGGCGGGTGAACAATGCTCCGAACAGGCCCACCATCACGATGCCGATAAAGGCCATCCGCCGGCGGACGCGCTCATCCACCGCGCGCCGTGCTTTCCGGACTGGCCGTCACGCGCGGACGGATGATGAGCGCCCAGCGAGTCGCTCGCTCGAGCAGCGGATTGGTCAGCAGCGACGCGACGCCGGTCACGATGGCAATGCGAACGATCGGAGCCTCGGTCACGTAGACGAGATCCATGAGCCAGCCGGCGCCCGCGAAGAGGCCGATCCCGCCTGCAGCCAGCAGTGACGCAATCGCAGCGCGAGCGAGCCTGCCGGCCGAGGGGATCTGCTCAGTGATGGCACCCGACAGATACCCCACCAGTGTCAGCACGAGCAACGACATGCCGAACGGTGTGTGAAGGATGAGATCGGACGCAAGCCCGCAGCCTCCACCAAACGACGCCCCCGTACTACGGCCGCCCATCATCCCGCCCGCGACGGCCAGCAAGACCAGCGGATCGACAATGACTCCCGCCGGGGTGATATGAGCCAGCAGGCCCACATGAACGACAACGGCAACGGCCAGCACCAACAACGACCGGGCCAGTGGCCCGGCGCCGGCCATCATCGCCCACGCCCCGTCATTGGGCCTCCGTCATCGGTCATCCATCATGACGAGCCGCCTGCAGTGCCCGCATCGGCTGTTCCGTCGTCGGGCTCGCGATCCACGATCACCGGCTCGGGAACGTTGGGTTCATACAGCAGCACCTGCACCCAGCGAAGGCGCTCAAGATCCGCAGCAGGGTGCACGGTGACCCGCTGCGCGCCCCGCACCGCATCCGGCTCGACATCGGTGACTGTGCCCACCAGCAACCCTGCGGGGAACGTGCTGCCAGCAAAGCCGCTCGTCACCACGGTCTCGCCAGGGATGACGACGGTCTCCAGCTCGATATAGCTCACCTCCAAGTCACGACCCGGCCCCCGTCCTGAAGCCAAGCCATCATCCCCGGACCGGACGATGCGCACGCCGGCGTCGAAGTTCGGATCGGTCAGCAGCTCCACGCGCGCACGTGTGGTGCTCGCCTGCACCACCCGCCCGACCAGTCCGTCACCGCTCTCCACTGGCATGCCCTCCCGGATGCCGTCGCGGCGACCCTTCGCAAGCTCGATCGTGCGTTCGAAATTCGACACCGGTGCGTCGATGACCCGCGCCGTGACGCGGGGAATCGCCGGAGCAGCGTCGCGGGCGCCCACCAGCGCAAGCAGCTCCTGGCGGTCGCGTTCCAGCTCGCCGACACGCAATACCGATGCCTCTGCTTCAGCTAGCTCGCCGCGCAGTTCCGCGTTCTCAGCCTCCAAGTCGTCGTAGCTGATGATCCCGCGCCACGCGTTGCGAAACGGTTCGGCCACCCAGTCGCCGAATGTTCGCACCGGTCCCAGCAAGTCCAAGGTCGCGCCGCGGACGGTGTCCAGCACACCGCCCGAACCGCGTGCGTCGAGCGTGAGCAATGCAATTGCCGTCACAACGAGCAAGGCCAAACGGAGCCAGGTGCGTCTCCGAATGCCGGCGCGGCGGGCCACGGCCGGGGGCGTCAGCGCCCCTCGGTGGAGGAGTACAGCACTCCGTGGAGGACGTCGAACTCTTCGAGCGTCTGGCCTGAACCGCGCACGACGGCAAACAGCGGGTCCTCCGCGATGTGGACTGCAACGCCTGTCTCCGAGCGCAGTCGATCCGGCAGGCCGCGCAGCATCGCCCCGCCGCCCGCGAGCGTGATGCCGTAGTCCATGACATCGGCTGCCAACTCTGGCGCTGTGTCATCGAGCGTTGCCTTCACCGAATCGACAATGGCGCTGACCGGCCCCGCGATCGCTTCGCGTATCTCCTGGCTGTCGACGCTGACCGATTCGGGCAGCCCGCTGACCATGTCGCGGCCACGGACCTCGGCATAGATCTCCTGCTGCAGCGGCCACGCCGACCCGAGTGCGAGCTTGATCTCCTCGGCGGTGCGTTCGCCCACGACGAGGCCATGTTCCTTCTTGACATGAGCGACGATGGACGCGTCGATCATGTTGCCGCCGATGCGAGCGGAGCGAGCAGTCACGATGCCGCCGAGCGAGATCACGGCCACTTCCGTGGTGCCACCGCCGATGTCGACGATCATGCTTCCCTGCGCCGATTGCACCGGCAGCCCGGCGCCGATCGCCGCGGCCATCGGCTCCTCGATGATGTAGGCGCGGCGGGCGCCCGCGTACTCGGCGGCTTCCTGCACCGCGCGCTGCTCCACGCCGGTGATCCCTGATGGCACGCAGATCACCATGCGCGGCTTGGGCCAGCGCGTCTGGCTGACCTCGTTGATGAAGTGCCGCAGCATCTTCTCGCAGATGTCGAAGTCAGCGATCACGCCGTCCTTGAGGGGGCTGATCGCGGTGATGTTGCCCGGAGTCCGACCGATCATCCGCTTGGCCTCGAGGCCGACGGCCAGCGAGTTGCCGGTCATGGAGTCGACAGCGACCACCGAGGGCTCGTTGAGCACAATTCCCCTGCCGCGCACGAACACGATCGTGTTCGCAGTTCCGAGATCGACCGCAATGTCCCGGCCGCCGAACACTGAGCCGCGCCGGCGGGGTCGGGATGACCCGTTCGAGGCCATCAGCCACTCACCTCGCTGATCGACGTGGCGCTCTGCGCTGCCCCGTTGTTCGCCGTGCTGCCGGCTTGCGCGAGCGATGGGAAGAACAATGCGATCTCTCGCTGGGCAGAGACTTCGCTGTCGGATCCGTGCACGAGATTCTCGGTCGGCGACAGCCCGTAGTCGCCCCGGATAGTGCCCGGCGCCGCCGTGGCGGGATTGGTGGCACCCATGAGGGTGCGCACCACGGCGAACACGTCATCACCCGCGTCCGCGGGACCCTCGAGCACCATGATCACCGACGGCGAGCGCGTGATGAACTCCAGCAGCGGCGCATAGAAGTTCTTGCCGGCGTGTTCGGCGTAGTGCTGCTCGGCCGTATCGCGCTCGATGACGCCGTGCTCCAAGGCCGCGATGGCAAGCCCCTTGCGCTCGAACCTGCCAAGTATCTCGCCGACGAGGCCACGCTCGACAGCGTCGGGCTTGCAGATCACCAGCGTTTGCCGCATCGCTGTCTCCCTCGGCCTGGCTCGCTTCGTGGCGCGATGCGCCGTCGGCTGCGCGTCCGAGGCTAATGCGGGTCAACCCCCAGAAGTCGCCGCGCTTCAGCGGCCACGTACAGCGAGCCGCTCACCACCACGATCCCGTCGGAACCGGCCCACTCACAGGCGGCCTGCACAGCTTCCGAGACACTGTCTGTGCTGATGATCTCGGGCAGGCCTCGGCTGCCGGTCGTCTCCCTGTCCGTACCCCAAGCAGCTTCTGTGGCCGCCGCGATCTCAGCAGGCGGCAGCGCTCGCGGCCACTGCGCTGCTGTGGCGATGACCGCGTCGAACGAGCCGAGGCCGAGCGCTTCGCAGAACGCAGCGGGATCGTGCGGCCTGTTCGCACCGATGACCAGCACCCTGGGGCTGTCGGCCCTGTCGGCATCGACCAGCAGCGACTCCGCCAGCGTGTCACGCAACGCCACGGCACCTGCGGGATTGTGCGCCCCATCGATGACCACCGTCGGCCGGCGGGCGACGATCTCGAAGCGCGCTGGCAGCGAAACATCGTCCAGCGCAGCCGCAATCACGTCGTCGTCCAGACTCCGACCGAAGAACGCTTCGACTGAGCTGATGGCAGTGGCGACATTCGTTGCCTGGTGGGCGCCATGCAGCGGCACAAAGAGCTCGGCGTGCTCGCCGAAAGGCGTGCGAACCGTCACCTGCTGGCCGCCTACCGCCAGTCGGCGGTCCAGAACGTCCCAGTCGACGCCGCGCTGCCACATATCGGCACCGGCCTGCGCCGCAGCGGCGGCCACGATGTCGGTGAGCTCGGGAGCTTTCTCACCGCAGACGACGGTTGCCCCAGCGGAGATGATCCCTGCCTTCTCCCGGGCCACGTCTGCCAGCGTCGGCCCGATGATCTCGAGATGGTCGGCGCCCACATTGGTGATCACGGCCACAGCGGCATCCACCACGTTGGTCGCGTCCCAGCGTCCGCCCATGCCAACTTCGATCACGTTGGCGTGCGCCGCGGAGGCAAACCAGTTGTACGCGGCAGCGGCCATCACCTCGAAGTAGTTCGGCCGCTCGCCGCAGCGCTCGGTCACCATCGGTTCGAAGACGGCAACCTCGCTGATGGCCATCGTGAACGCGTCGTCGTCGAGCGGCTCGTTGGCCACTGCGATCCTGTCGTTGACACGATCGATGTGCGGCGACGTGTAGCTGCCCGCAGCGAGGCCGCACGCCCCGAGCAGTGCTACTGACAGCCGGGCCGTGCTGCCCTTGCCGTTCGTTCCGGTGATGTGAATCGCCGGCACGCTGTCCTGCGGGTCGCCCAGGACACCCATGAGCGTCCACATGCGGTCCAGCGTGGGCGGTGTCGCCTCGGGACCGCCGAGCAGACGCTCGAGGTCGATGTGAGAGTCCAGCCAGTCGACGGCGGCCTCGTAGTCGAGCAACGGGCCAGACGCTGATGCTGGCGGCCCGGTGTTCGGCGGCCCAGGGTTCAAGATGCGCGGCGCGTCACGGTGGAGCGGGGCACCAGCGTCGGGTTCACCTTGTCCAGCACCACGTTGCGGTCGACGATGCAGCGAGCGACGTCGTCACGGCTCGGCAGGTCGTACATCAGCCCCAGCAGCACCTCTTCGAGGATCGCTCGTAGTCCCCGAGCACCTGTGTTGCGCAGCATCGCCTGATCCACGATCGCCTCGAGTGCATCGGAGGTGAATTCGAGCTCGACGTCGTCGAGTTCGAACATCCGACGGTATTGGCGGACCAGGGCGTTCTTCGGCTCGGTGAGGATGCGTCGCAATGCATCGGGGCCCAGCGGATCGACGACGCCCACCACCGGGAGCCTGCCGATGAACTCGGGTATCAGGCCGAAGTGCCGCAGATCTTCGGGCAGCACGTCCGGCAGGATGTCGAGCGCTGAGCTGTCCGTGGCGTTGCGCAGCGTGGCCCCGAAGCCGACACCGCGCTCGCCGACACGGTCGGCGATGAGGCGCTCGAGCCCGTCGAATGCTCCCCCGCAGATGAACAGCACGTTGCTGGTATCGATCTGCAAGAACTCCTGGTGCGGGTGCTTGCGGCCGCCCTGCGGGGGAACCGATGCCACGGTGCCCTCCAGGATCTTGAGCAGCGCCTGCTGGACGCCCTCGCCCGAGACGTCGCGGGTGATCGATGCGTTCTCGGCTTTGCGGGCGATCTTGTCGATCTCGTCGATGTAGACGATCCCGGTCTCGGCACGCTTCACGTCGAAGTCCGCTGCCTGCAACAGCTTGAGCAAGATGTTCTCGACGTCCTCGCCCACATAACCGGCCTCGGTGAGCGCTGTGGCGTCGGCGATGGCGAACGGCACGTTGAGCATGCGCGCCAGCGTCTGCGCCATCATCGTCTTGCCGCAGCCGGTAGGGCCGATCAGCAGGATGTTCGACTTGGCGATCTCAATGTCTTCGGCAGCGCCTGGGCCAGAGGGCTCGAGGCGCATGCGCTTGTAGTGGTTGTAGACAGCCACCGAGAGAATCGTCTTGGTCCTGTCCTGATCGATGATGTAGTCGTCGAGGAACGCGAAGATCTCGCGGGGCTTGGGCACCGCTTCGAACGGCGTTTCGGTGGTCGTCTCGATCTCGTCGTCGATGATCTCGTTGCACAGGTCGATGCACTCGTCGCAGATGTAGACGCCCGGGCCCGCGATCAGCTTGCGAACCTGCTTCTGGGACTTGCCGCAGAACGAGCACTTGAGCAGTTCGCCGCCCTCGCCGAACTTCGCCACGTTGCACCTCCCTCCTGCGGATGAGCTTGCCGACTCTTGCACAGCCGTGCAACATCGGGCTGTCACACGAGCTGTCCGCCAAGGATGGCACAGCGCGCGCGACAACACGTGATCTGGTGGGCTGCTGGGGCGGCAGCACGAGACGTTGCATCGCGGTGCTACGGCTGGCGCCGAACGGTGCTCCCTCGGCGCGCCGGTAGGCTCCGCGCTTCGTGAAGACGACGCTGACGCCGCTCGATCCAGCGGATTTCATCGGGCCCGCGCCAGTTACTGAACCCGATCCCTCCCAGCCCGATGACGCATCGCCGGGCGACGACGCCGGGAGCGCAGACGCCGAGGATTCCGATGTCTCGGCCGGTGACGGCAGTCCGGACGACAGCAGCCCAGGCGACAGCGAGGCCGCTAACGAGCGGTTCATCGGACCTCGCGTCAAGCTGACCGTCGAGGTTGACGCCGAGACATTCGATGCCGACATCGAAGCTGCGTTCCGCAAGCTTGCCCGCGAAGTGCGCATTCCCGGATTCCGACCGGGCCGGGCGCCTCGGCGCGTGCTGGAGTCGCACTTCGGAACCGAGATCGGCCGGGCTCAGGCGCTCGAAGAGGCGGTGCCCCGCTATTACGCCGAAGCGGTGCGCGACAACCACGTAGACGTGGTGAACCAGCCCGAACTGGAGCTCACCCTCGACGGCAGCGACGGACCGGTCGCGTTCGAAGCGACCGTTGAGGTCCGGCCGGTGGTGTCCGTGGCGGGCTACGAGGATCTGCGGATCGAGATTCCCAGCCCTGTGCCGACCGACGAGGAGATCGACGCCCGTATTGACGAGACGCGCCGCCAGTTCGCCGATATCGCCGAGGTGGATCGTGCCGCTGCGCAAGGCGATCGCGTCACGATCGATATCGAAGGATCAGTGGAGGGGGAACCACTCCCCGGGCTCGCAGCGCAGGACTATCTCTACGAGGTCGGCAGCGGCGGCATCGTCCCCGAGGTCGATGAGCATCTGACCGGCTGCGAGGCCGGCGCCGACTTGTCATTCAGCGCGCCGCATCCGGTACAGCCGGATATGGAGATCGATTTCGAGATCACCGTCAACGTCGTATCGGAGTTGGTGCTGCCCGAACTCACCGACGACTGGGTCGACGAGAACACCGAGCACGAGAGCGTTGCCGAATTGCGCGATGCAACCACCCGCCAGCTGAGCTTCGGCCGCATCATGCAGGCCAACATGGTGCTGCGCGATGAGGCGCAGAAACAGATTGCGGACCTCGTGGAGGGACCGGTTCCCGACGCCATGGTCAGCGGGGCCATCGCGGATCGCATGCAGGAGCTGGGCAGCGGGCTGCAGCAGCGGAACTTGACGATCGAGGAGTGGCTGGAGGCAACCGGTCAGGAGCCCGCATCGTTCATCGGGGAGCTGCGAGACGACGCCGAACGTGGCGTCCGTCTCGATCTGGCACTGCGTGCTGTGGCAGTGGCCGAATCGCTGGAAGCCGACGACGATGACATCGACGGAGAGCTCGAGCGCATGGCAGCGACTGACGGTCGCAGCGCCGCCCAGCTACGCGAGGTCATCGCCGAGACCGACGGACTTGCACACTTGAGCTCAGCAATTTGCAAGAGCAAGGCGCTGCAATGGGCCATAGAAGCCGCCACACTCATCGGACCGGACGGCGACACCATCGAGCGTTCGGCGCTCGAACTGCCCACAGCAGGCGATGCTGGGGGTGCCGATGACAGCGACGCCGCAGGCGACACTGACGGCAATCTTGATCACACTGATTCCGGCGACACTGATTCTGACGACAGAGGGGATACACCGTGACAGCCGAGTTCTCCGCAAGTTCGCGTGACGCTCGCCCACGTGGCGATCACAGCATCGAGCGGCACCGCGCCATCAACTACCTGGTGCCCACCGTGGTGGAGCAGACCAATCGGGGCGAGCGCGCGTACGACCTGTACTCCCGGCTGCTCAAGGAGAACATCATCTTCCTGGGCACGCCCATCGATGATGTCGTGGCCAACCTGGTGTGCGCGCAGATGATCCACCTCGAGTCGGAGAATCCCGACAAGGACATCAACATCTACATCAACTCGCCCGGCGGCGACATCAGCTCGCTGTTCGCCATCTACGACACCAGCCAGTACATCCGAAACGACATCACCACGATCTGCCTGGGACAGGCAGCGTCGGCGGCCGCAGTGCTGCTGGCGGCGGGCACGCCGGGCAAGCGGATGGCGCTGCCCAATGCGCGGGTGCTGCTGCACCAGCCCTACGGCCAGGCGATGGGTCAGGCGACCGACATCGAACTGGCGGCACGGGAGATCGACCGGATGCGCGAGCGGCTCGAGCGGATCATTGCGCACCACACCGGCCAGGACCTCGAGCGCATCCACACTGACACCGAACGTGACTTCATCATGGATGCCGAGGCAGCCAAGGAGTACGGGATCATCGACGAGGTGATCGCGAACCGCCAGGTGCTGGAGGACGGCCCCATCCGCGCCGCTTGACATCCGCTCCCGGCGCTGCGGGTCCTGTCGCCGAACACCCCGCAGTCCTCGCAAGCTGCGGCTGCGGGGACCCCGTTCGGCGCCACCCACAGCGCCTCATCGGAGAGATCAGAACTCTTCTGGCGAGCGGACGACGGGAATCGAACCCGCATCATCAGCTTGGAAGGCTGAGGTTCTAGCCATTGAACTACGTCCGCACGGAGCGCCGAGGGTAGCGGGGCGCGCCGGGCTGGATCGGGCCCTTACTTGTCGAGGTTGAAGGGCAGCGACGTGGTGGTCGCGACTCGGTTGGCGCCATCGAGGCTGACCTGGAGGTCGGTGCTGGGCTCGAACCACGGTGGGTCCAGCAGTGCGAGGCCGATGTTGGCGTCGAAGCGCGGGGATCGTGCGAGGGCTCGCAGCGTGCCGACCGGGTGGCCGTCGGGGCTCTGAACCGAGCGGGGCGCTCGCAGGGGCGTCGGCGGATCGCCGTCGATCACCAGCCCGACGAGGCGTCGCTGGCTGCCCGATGCCCGCCGGGCGCGCAGCGCCGCCTTGCCGATGAAGTCATGACTCGCCGAGGCTGCCGGACCGTCATCGTCATCCCTCAGGCTGACGAAGCGGCCGATGCCCGCCTCGTCGGGATCGGTATCGGCGTCGGTGTCGCCTCCGAACGACAGCAGGAAGCTCTCGATGCGCTCGGGGTTGTTCGGCGCGCCGACGCCAAGTCCGAAGGGCTGGCCTGCTTCCCACAGCAGGTCCCAGAGCTGTTCGCCCTTGGCACCGTCCGTCAAGAAGAGCTCAAAGCCGTCCTGACCCGACCAGCCCGAACGGCACACCACCATGGGGATGCCCGCCGCCTGCTGTCCCTCGGGTGCGCCGAGTGCGGGGTGAACACAGTGGACAAACCGGAAGAAGCGCAGGTCGCGAACCCAATCGCCCAGCGCTGCAGCCACGACGTCCTCAGCGCGGGGACCTTGGATGGCGAGCGGCCAGACGTCGGGCTCGGTCACCTCGACGTCGTACCCACCTTCGCCGGCGACGGCTCGCGTCCACAGCAACACATCGCTGTCGGCAATCGAGAGCCAGAACGTCGTCTCGTCGATACGCAGCGCCATCGGGTCGTTGACGAGCCTGCCCTGGTGGTCGCACATCGGCGCGTAGCGAGCCATGCCCACGCGCAGGTCGCGCAGATCACGGGCGCAGAGATAGGTCATCAACCGGTGGGCGTCCGGTCCGGCGATCTGCACCTGACGCTCGCAGCCGACGTCCCAGATCGCCGCTGCCTCGGTCAGCGCCCGGTACTCCGCCGCCGGATCGTCGGTGCTGATCGGCAGGACGGTGTGGTTGTACACCATCGCCTTCGTCATGCCCGCCGCCACGGCACGGTCGGTGAACGGCGTGATCTTGGTCCGGGGACCGACGATCAGCTCCACCTGAGCAGGTCCATCAGATCAGCTCCATCGGAAAGTTGCAGCTGCGCAGCGAGGACAGGCGAGGCCGGCTAGCGGGGCGGAAAGGCCTGCAAGTGGCCTTCGTCGCGAAATGCTTCGAAGAACTCCAGCGTGTACGCCGACTCGGGATCGGCTCGCACCCGCTCATCGATCCGGTAGGCGTCGTCGCCCACCAGGATGCGCCACCGGCCCGCCAGCACGTCCGACAGGATGATCTCGGCCGCTTGTGCCGCTGAGGTGGGAGCGTCGTCGCGGAACCGGGTGTTGCGGTCGGCGATCAGCGCTTCGACGTCCTCGTCGCTGAACGCGTCGAGGTCGACGCCGCGAGCCGCCATGTTCTTGCGGATGAGCGGCACGTCGACGCCGTGGATGGAGAAGCTGTTGAGTGCAATCGAAGTGCCGATGTGTCCGGGCATCACCACGTGAGCGCTGACGTGAGGAGCGTGAATCTCCAAATCCTGTATCAGCGCCTCGGTGAAGCCCTTCACGGCGAACTTGGCTGCGCAGTAGGACGTGTGCGGTGCGCCGGGGCCGACCGTCGCCCAGAAGCCGTTGATGCTGCTGGTGTTCACCATCGCCCCGGCATCGGAGCGCACCAGCATGTCCATGAAGGCGCGGGCACAATTCAGCACGCCGTCCCAGCACACAGCGAAGGTCTTGTCCCATGCGGCGCGCTGGTCGTCAATCACGAAGCTGCCGCCGCCCCCGACACCCGCGTTGTTGAACAGCAGGTTGATGTGGTCGGTGTCGTGCGAGGCCGCCACCTCGGCGGCGAAGGCAGCGACAGCGTCGGCATCGGTGACATCACAATCGTGTGTCGTGATGCGCACACCGCTTGAGCCGCTGGTCGCCAGCTCTGCGGTCCGCGCCAGTTCCTCTGCATTCAGGTCGCATGCAGCGACATGGCATCCGGCTGCGGCGAGCTGGCGCACCAGCTCACGCCCCATGCCGGTCCCACCGCCGGTCACCACGGCGATGCGTCCCGCAAGATCAGTTACTGCCATTGCTCAACCCTCTGCCTGTTGCTGGTCTGGTCCCTCGGCGAACATCGCCGCCGCCGCTGCTTCCATCTCCTCGGGAGTCACGTCCCGAACGTGTGTGGCAATCGACCACTTGTGGCCGAACGGGTCACGGATGCTGCCGAAGCGGTCGCCCCAGAACATGTCCGCCGGCGGCATGAGCACTTCTGCACCGAGCTCCACGGCCTTGTCAATGGTTGCGTCGCAATCGGCCACATAGCGGTGCATCGTGACGGTCGAACCAGCCAGCGCCGCTGGCGCAGAGGCTTCGCCTCCCCATTCCGGGAAGTCATCGGCGAGGAAGATCAATCCGTCGCCGAGCACCAGTTCGGCGTGCATCACCTTGTCGCCTCCCGGTGCCATCTGACGGTTGGTCTCCTCGGCGCCGAAGGCGGCTGTGTACCACTCGATGGCATCGGCCGCCCCACCAGGAGAGCCATCGGTGCGGGCGCCGATGGTCATGTACGGCACGACAAATGGCCGGTCTGGGGGAATCGGATTGACGTCACTCATGGCGCGGACTCTAGCCATGCGCTTCGGGCCGCAATGCAGTCGCCCGAGCGTTCCCGTTCACCCTCGCGAGGCTGCGAGAATCAAGGCCGAGACAAGACAGAGGTTCGGCGCGTTCGCTGCCCACTGAGCGCTGCCGGCGAGGAGGACTCACATGAGGCAAGTCGACCACTGGATCGGCGGTCAGCGAACGCAGGGTTCGCCGAAGACGATGTTCGAGGTAACCGACCCAGTCGCCGGCAGCGTGATTGCTGCGGTGCCGATGGCATCTGGGAGCGACGTGGACGCTGCGGTCGGCGCCGCCCGCTCGGCCTGGGAAGGGTGGCGGGAGGCCTCGATCTCCTCCCGGGCGGCCGTGATGTTCGCGTTCCGCGAACTGCTCGAGGAACACCGGCTGGAGCTGGCCGAGATGGTCTCCGCCGAGCACGGCAAGGTGCGGGAAGACGCACTGGGCGAGATGCGGCGCGGCATCGAAGTGGTGGAGTTCGCCTGCGGTGTCGGCCAGCTGCTCAAGGGCGAGCGCACCGACGACATCAGCACCGAACATGACGCCTACACGGTGCGCCAACCGGTTGGGGTCGTGGCGGGCATCACCCCGTTCAACTTCCCTGCGATGGTCCCGATGTGGATGTACCCGGTCGCCATCGCGTGCGGCAACTGCTTCGTGCTGAAGCCGTCCGAGAAGGATCCGTCGGTGGCGGTGCGCATCGGCGAGCTGTTCGCCGATGCTGGGCTGCCGGACGGAGTGTTCAACGTGCTGCACGGCGATGCCGATGCGGTGAATGCGTTGTGCGAGCATCCGGGGATTGACGCGGTGAGCTTCGTGGGCTCCACGCCCATCGCCCGCCACGTGCACCGGACCGCATCGATGGCCGGCAAGCGGGTGCAGGCGCTCGGCGGCGCCAAGAACCACATGATCGTGCTGCCCGATGCCGACATCGGCCAGGCCGCGGATGCCGCCGTGTCAGCCGGGTACGGATCGGCCGGCGAGCGCTGCATGGCGATCTCAGTGGTGGTGGCGGTGGGCGCCATCGCCGACGACCTGTCGGGTGCGATCTGCGAGCGGATCGATGCGCTGCGGATCGGACCGGGCCTCGGTGCGCAACCGGTGGACATGGGTCCGCTCGTGACCGCCGAGCACCGCGACCGGGTGCTCAGCTACATCGACTTGGGCGAATCCGAAGGTGCCGTGGTGCAGCGTGACGGCCGTGAGCTGGTGGTGGACGGCCATCCGGACGGATACTGGGTGGGCCCGACGCTGCTGGACGAAGTCACCACCGAGATGAAGGTGTACGAGGACGAGATCTTCGGCCCGGTGCTGTGCCTGGTGCGGGTGGAGTCGTTCGAAGAGGCCATGGAGCTCATCGAGAACAACCAGTTCGGCAACGGCGTGGCGCTGTTCACCCGTGACGGCGGGGCGGCACGACGGTTCCGGCGTGAAGCCCCCGTGGGCATGGTGGGCGTGAACGTGGCCATTCCGGTGCCGATGGCGTACCACTCATTCGGCGGCTGGAAGGACTCGCTGTTCGGCGATCACCACATGCACGGCCCTGAGGGCATTCGCTTCTACACGAGGCTCAAGGCCGTCACCGAGCACTGGCCCGACCCAGCAGATCGCGGCGTCGACCTGGGCTTCCCCACCGCGCGCTGAGCTCCGGACCTTCTGTTGTTGCGAGCGAGGGCGAAGCCTTCTCGCTCGCAAGAGCCAGTCGGGAAGGCGGGATTTGAACCCACGACCCCCTGCTCCCAAAGCAGGTGCGCTACCAAGCTGCGCCACTTCCCGAGTCTGAATTGATTTAGCTCAGTCGTCGACGGCGATGACCTGCGTCGGGCAGCTCGCCGCTGCAGTCCGCACAGCGCTGTGGTGCTCGGCGCTCGGACTGTCCTCGAGTAGCCGGACGAGTCCGTCGTTGCCCACCTCGAAGATGCCCGGGGCGATCATCTCGCACGAACCACTGCCGATGCACTTGTCCACGTCGATGGTGATCTTCACACTGCCTCCAAGTCGTCGGGCCACAGCATGCCTGCAAGCCCGGGGGCCCTCGCCCTGCGTGCCGGCACCACGCTACGCGTCGCGCCGCTGACATCTACGCCATCAGATCTCCCGCAACACACACGGGCAGCAGCGACCAGTGGCCGTTACTCTCTGCGGCGGCCGATCCTGGCCGCATTCGCCACGTACCCCTCACCATCAGGAGGACCACTGTGAAGATCGGCGTGATGATGTTTCCCACCGACAAGGCCATCGGGCCGGTCGAGCTGGCGAAAGCCACCGAGGAACGAGGCTTCGAGTCGCTGTGGTTCCCCGAGCACAGCCACATTCCCACCAGCCGCGAGACGCCATGGGGAGGCCGTGAGGGAGCTCCCCCGCTGCCCGAGGAGTACTGGCGCACGCACGACCAGTTCGTTTCGCTGGGTGCCGCTGCAGCGGTGACCGAGAACATCATGCTCGGCACCGGCATCACGCTCGTTGCTCAGCGCGACCCCATCTGGCTGGCCAAGGAAGCCGCCACGGTGGACCGCATTTCGAACGGCCGGTTCATCCTGGGCATCGGCTACGGCTGGAACAAGGAAGAGCTCGCCCACCACGGCGTGAAGTACACCGATCGGCGCGCTATCACCCGCGAGATGATGCTGGCCGTGCGCGAGCTGTGGACCTCCGACGAGGCCGAATTCCACGGCGACTGGGTGAACTTCGACTCCTCGTGGGCATGGCCCAAGCCTGTGCAGGAAGGCGGACCGAAGGTGATCCTGGGCGGTGCCGCGGGGCCGAAGACCATCGCCGACATCGTTGAGTTCTGCGACGGCTGGATGCCCATTTCGGGCCGCTACGACCTCGAGGTGCCGGTCAAGCAGATTCGTGAGTCGGCGATCGAGGCCGGCCGAGACCCCGATGAGATTGAGATCGGGCAGTTCGGCACGCCCCCCAAGCCGGAGATCATCGAGAGCCTCGCCGAGATCGGCTGCACCCGGGTCGTGCTCGGCCTGCCGCCGGCCGACGCGGACACCGTGCTGCCGATTCTCGACAACTACGCAGCGCTGCTATAGCAACACGGCCACGGACACCTGCTGGCCGTCGGCCGGCAACACAGCACCCGCGCAAGCGGGAACAGCGGCAACAATGGGCGCCGTGACCGACAGCGCGCCTGGAGTCGAGCATCTCGACGTCGTCGATGAGGTGGGGCGTTACCTACGGACCGCCCCCAGGGGCGAGGTGCACGAGCGAGGCGAGTGGCACCGCGTCTTCCACTGCCAGATCGTCACGCTTCGTGACAGCGTGCCGACGGCGGTGCTGCAGCAACGCTCGCGCTCCAAGGCTGCCTTTCCGGGACTCATCGACATCAGCGCGGCCGGGCATCTTGCCGCCGGCGAGACACCGCTCGATGGCGTGCGGGAACTCGAAGAAGAACTCGGCGTCCGCCCTGCCAGCACCGATCTGGTGCCACTCGGTGTTCGCCGGCTGGCCGACGACAGTGGCGAAGGCAGGCTGAACTGCGAGCTGACCAGCGTGTACCTGCTGCGCGATGACCGCCCGCTTGACGACTACGTGCTGGCACGCGATGAGGTCGACGCAGTGCTCGACGTGCCGATCGCCGACCTGCTGGCGCTGTTCGGTGGCACCCCGTCCATCTCGGTGCAAGGTGTCTCGTCAGCCGGTCATGCCGATGCGCAGGAGATTGCGCTGGACGTGTCGCTTGACGACTTCGTGCCGAGCGCCGAGTACTGGGTGGTGCTGATGGTGATGGCCCAGCGGTACCTCGCCGGCCAAGGTCCCCTCGCCGTCTAGAACCGAGCCAAGAGTGCGACCACGTCATCGCGGTAGCGCTCCAACTTGGTCGGCCCGATGCCTGGCACCGCCAGCATCTCGGCGTCGCTGCGGGGGCGCCGTGTGGCAAGCGCAATCAACACGGCGTCAGGGAAGACAACGTAGGCGGGCACGCTGTCGGTCTTGCTGCGCTCGCGGCGCCAAGCACGCAGAGCCTCGAAGAGCGCTGCGTCACCTGGGTCGGTCGGCGGCTCCAGCCGGGGCTTGCGTGCCCCATCACGCGACCTGTTCGCGGTACGAGCCGACGATCTCGCTGCTGAGCCAGAGGACTCCGAGATCAGTCCTGCAGCGCTGCCAGGCTCAGACGGCTGGGGCTGCGGGGATCGACTCGACTCGTCTGGTGCGGGGTCGGAACGCGGCGGTGCCATCTTGCGCACTTCGGACAGGAACAGGGACGGCTCGTCCCCGCTGATCAGCGTCACGGACTCCGAACAACGAGTCAGGGCGACATGGAACACACGACGTTCTTCTTCGACATCGTGCGACAGGCGGTGCGGCATCAAACCCGCCGAAGCTTCATACACGATCACATGGGGCCATTCGAGACCCTTCACCCGGTGCACCGTTGCCAGCCGGACAGGATCGCCGCTCGTGCCGCTCCCCTCGTCGAGCCGGCCTGCCAGCCATCCGGCGAAACCGGCCGGGTCGGGGTGCAGATGTGCCACCGAGATGAGGGCTCGCAGATCATCGCCGTGTGCCGATCGATCCACCGAGCGCCGCGACGCATCCAGCCGGGTGTCGAGGCTGCTGCCAAGTCCGAGATCATCTCGCACGGCTTCGAGGACGCTCTGCGTGGTGAGCCGCTCATTCGCCGTGCGCTGGCGCAGCATGTCGATGTCGTCGGCGAACTCGTCGATCTTTGCTGCGGTGCGATCGTCGCTGAGACGGCCCGCCAGCGCACGCACAGCACCGACGCTGCGCTGCTCGCCGATCCATTCGATGACTCGGGGCGAGAGTCCGCGCGGCGGCCGGCGCGCCGCGTCCGACAGCGCGCCGCTTGGCAGTGCGTGCCGCGGCGCGACAGCCAGCTTGAGCCACGCCAACGCGCCCGCGACGCCCGTGCGTTCGAGGAATCCGCTGCCCAGCGGCGCGTCAGCCGCCACGCCCATGTCGCCCAGCACGATCTGCGGCACGAGCAGCGTGCTGTTGACCCGCGTCAGCACCGCGATATCGCGGGGAGGGACGCCGTCGTCAACCAGGGCCGCCACTGCCTCTCGAAGCGCACCAGCGGTTTCCGGCCCGGCCTTGACAACGGGTGCCCGCGCACTCCGCACGCCGCTATCCGAAGGGGGCGCGCTGATCTGCTTGTCGATGCGTCGCTGGTTGTGCGACAGCAGGTTGCTGGCAGCGTCGATTACAGGCGGCGGGCAGCGGTAGTTCACGTTCAAGTGATGGCGCACCGCTCCGGGGAAGTACGTGTCGAAGTCGATGAGCCACTGAGGCGATGCGCCTGCGTAGCCGTAGATGGTCTGATCGTCGTCGCCGACTGCGAAGACATCGGCTCGGGGGCCCGCCAACAGCCGGATCATCAGCAGGTGGGCCGGGGTCAGGTCCTGAAACTCGTCCACGAGCATCACACCGCAGACTCGGCGTGCAGCGGCACGGGCTGCTGGGTCGGCCAGCAGGATCTCGATCGCCCGGATGACCTGCTGGTCGAAATCGACCAAGCCATCCGCCGACATTCCCTCAACGAATCGTGGCGCCACAGTTGCGAAGTCGGGCACATCGGGCTGGAAGTCGCGCTCGACTTCGGCAGGGTCGCGCAAGCCCAGCCGGGAAGCGCCGAGCGCCTCGAGCCAGGGTGCGAGCTGGTCGGTCATCGCCCGCCGGCGACGCTTGA
Organism: Microthrixaceae bacterium; assembly: GCA_011523825.1. Classification (GTDB taxonomy): domain Bacteria; phylum Actinomycetota; class Acidimicrobiia; order Acidimicrobiales; family Poriferisodalaceae; genus Poriferisodalis. Next base: position 465,553 of record WTFX01000009.1, on the reverse strand, counting down.
TCAGGCCATCGAGTCGGCCACGCACCCCCATCTCGTCGATCACGTCGACGCGACCATGCCGGGACGGGCGAGCGAAGGGTCCGGTGCCGTTGCAAATGGCGAGCGCCAAGCTGTTCAGGGTGCGAACTTCAATGCCGGGCAGATCCGCAGTGCGCTCCTGCATCTCGCGCCGGGCCCGCACGTTGAAGGCCACGAGACACACGGCGCCTGGTGCAATCCCGACATCGCATACCAGGTAGCGGGCACGCTCGGTGAGCACACGTGTCTTGCCCGAGCCTGCGGGCGCCACGATGCAGGCTGCGCCCCCGAGGTGACCGACCGCTGCCCGCTGGTCAGGCGCGAGATCGGCCTGCGGGCCTGGATGGCAGGCTCCCGTCAGGCTGCCGACGGCCAGATTCGCGGCGGGGACGACCGGCGAAGCGAGCTCGATCGGTCCTACATCGAAAGCATCGAGCGGCCCGCCGTCGCACCACACTGGACCGGCGCCGGTCAGGACATCGCCCAGTTCCGGATCGCATGCGCTCGCGTGAGCCGCAGCCGGGTCGCCTGCGCCCGACCTTGCCGTTCGCGTCGCGCCGATCCGCAGCGCCGCCTCGACGGGTGCGAAGCGGGCCCGGTCGGGGTCACGGGCATCGACGGTGTTGGCGGTCAGCAGGTGCAGCAGCACCTCAGATCGCAGCGTCGAGCCAGGTTTCAGTTCCCACCACGGTGCCTGCCACACCGGCGACGGATCGGGCAGCTCGCCGTCGAGTTCGATGACCAGCCGGGTGCGCGTCAGCCACGCGTCACGCAGACGACGGCCGATCTCTGCGCTGAAGTTGCCGGCGCTGACCTGCAGCCTCTCGCAATCGGCCCATGCGGCCGGCACCGGATCGCCCCGGCGTACCAGCACGCTGCGCCCCAGCGCGAGCGGGCCTGCGAGCGAGCTGGAGTCCATTCCGGCGCAGCCAGCCGAACGAGTCGCTAGCGGCCGACGCCGATGAGATGCATCGCCTCCGCACGGGTAGCCGTGTTGCGGAACTGCCCGCGAACCGCCGAGGTGATGGTGAGCGAGCCGGGTTTCTGCACCCCCCGCATCGACATGCACTGGTGCTCTGCCTCGACCACCACCAGGGTGCCCCGCGGCTCGAGCACCTCCATGAGCTTGTCGGCGACCTGGGTGGTGAGCCGTTCCTGCACTTGGGGGCGGCGGGCGTAGGCCTCCACCAGCCGGGCCAGCTTCGACAGCCCGGTGATCATGCCCCGCTCGCCGGGGATGTACGCCACGTGCGCGCGCCCGACGAACGGCATCAGGTGGTGCTCGCACATCGAATAGAACGGGATGTCCCGCACCATGACCATCTCGTCATGTCCGGTCTCGAACTGCACCTTCAGGTGATGCTCGGGGTCCTCCTGCAGCCCGGCGAAAACCTCGGCATACATGCGGGCCACGCGCTTGGGCGTCTTCTGCAGACCGTCACGGTCAGGATCCTCGCCGATCGCCAGCAAGATCTCCCTGACTGCCTTCTCGATGCGGTCGGTGTCCACCGGTTCGTCCGTCACAGCGCCATTCGTCTCGGCAATCGATGTCCCGGCGACCAACTTCGTCTCGCCGGCAATATCGAGTGCCGGATCAGCGTCCGTGCCAGATACTGAGCCCTGCGGCATCCGGTGAACCTACCCGCGTTCGCTGATGACACCATCGCCAATTCGGATGCTGCGCTCATGGATTCGGCGCAGTCGGGCCACGTGATGCGCCCCCGGCAGGACTCGAACCTGCAACCGGCGGGATAGAAGCCCGCTGCGCTGTCCAGTTGCGCCACGGGGGCTCTGGCCACGAGGGCCCAAGGGCCATCCTGCCACCGAAGCGGTGCCGGTCCAAGGGTTCAACCGCGCAGTGACGGCCTCCTCAGTACATTCGGGCGTCAAGCCTGCGCATGCCACTGACTCTCGAAGGAGACCGATCGTGACCGAGAAGAACTCTGGCTTCCGCTTCGACACCAGCGATCTCCGGTGGATTCACTTCGAGGGCGGTCCGCGGTTCGACTACCCGATCGACTACGACATCGCCGTGCTCGGCCACGACGAGGATCTCGGGCGGCTGGACCTGCTGATCCGCTGGGCGCCTGACGCCTACTGCCACTTCCATCGCCACGTGGCGGCGACGACTTCGCTGGTGCTCGAGGGCGAGCATCACGTCATCGACATCGATGGCGACGGCAACGAGGTGCATCACGACATCCGGCCCGCCGGCACCTACTGCAGCGGCCCAGGCGGCCATGTCCACATGGAGCGCGGCGGCCCCGAAGGCTCGCTGGTGCTGTTCTCCATGCACGAGCCCACCGGGCGCATGTTCGAGGTGCTCGACGCCGACTGCAACATCCTCGCCGAGAACACCATCGGATCCTTCATAGAGCAGGACCGCGAACTCGCACGTTGACGCCCGGCGACATCGCAGCCCGAGGAGCCCCGGAGCTCGAGCGGCGGGCTAGCGAGATGGCCAGCGCAGGATGCCCACCTCGGTGCTGCCGTCCGACTCCAGATAGTCAGGGTCTGCAGGGAAGGCAATCCGGTGCGGCCCCTCGTTGTCGTAGCGGATCCGCACGTGCTCGTCGTCTGCCGGTGCGCCACGTTGCGCCGCCGCAACGGCCTCCGAGACCGTCGCGAAGTTGGCAAGACGCTGCAGCATGCCGATGGTCGGCGTCATCATCACCATGTCGCCGGTCTCGTTGCGCCGGATGGCATCCGCAGGGCGAACCCATTGGTGCTCGACGGCCTCGTCATGGTCGGGCAACGGCACCTGGCCGTCGGGCATCGCCGTCAGGAAGAACCGTGTGTCATAGCGGCGAGGAGAGCCCAGCGGTGTCACCCAGCGGCCGATGAAATAGACGTTGTCGCCGTCGAGCAGCAGGTCCTCGCTGCGGACAGTCTCGATGAAGTCCCGCTCGCCGGCATTGACCTCGTCGCGGTACTGCGAGAACCGCTCGGCTACGTCGGGCGGCGAGAGATCGATGATTCCGGACGGCAAGTCCCGGGGATCGTCCACGCCGACCGGATGGTCGTGATGGGCGAGCAAGATCCCGGCTTCCTCGAACGTCTCCCGCAGTGCTGCAACCCAGAAGGCGATGCCGCCCCGCTCGATGCCGATCTGAAACGAGGCTTCGCCGTCGGTCAAGCCCGACACCGTCTCGTCTGCTATCTGGGTGGCATCTTCGGGATCGACGGCGCCGCCGGGATACACCCACATGTCACCCACGAAGATCGAGCGGGAATTGCGCTTGAGCATGAGCACATGGGGATCGTTCTCGTTGGACAGGATCATCACCGTCGCGGCATCACGTACCGGGATGGAGGCGGGGTCGTAGTCGCCGCCAGCCCCCGGCGACAACGCGCCGACCGAGGCGCGGCGCTCGGGGGCTCCGTCGGGCGTTTCAGTCACCGGCGGCCCGACAATTCCGTCAACACGCGATCGAGTGGCCGGTCGAGCGACTCAGTAGTCGATGCCTGCGCAGACGAGGCACTCTTCCCCGTCGTGGCTGGCACGGGCCGCTGCTGCGTCCTCGTCGGTCTGATACTGGGGCGTCGGGTGCCGCTCAACGCGATCGTCCTCGTAGTCGCCCCCAGATGCGTCCTGCGTAGCGTCTTCGCCGCTGGGAGTTGCACACTCGGGCAGATCGGCCGCCTTGGTGGACGGTGCAAACACCCTGTCCTTCCAGCGGTCCGTGTCAGACCAGCGGTAGGGCAGGTGCGCCATCGAGCCGGGCACGCCCAGGTTCTCAAAGGCGGCGAACGTGTCGCGCAGGATCTGCAGATTCAGCTCGGGCTCATGCGGCTTGCCCGAGGTGTGGCCCAGCGGATAGTCCAGATAGACGGAACGGGGCGGCCAAGCCGCACGGGTGATGTCACGGGCACTGGACATCGACAGCGTCGGGATGCCCTCGGCCTCGATGGCCCTCGCGATCAGACCCCCGGTCTGATGGCAGACCGGTCACACCGGCACCAGCAGAACCACGTCGAGCTCGTCGGCCACACAGCGCTTGGCGAGCGCCGGAATCAGCTCCTCATGGACCCGACGAGTGCTGTAGATGCCACCCATCAGGGTGTAGGCGTTCGGCCCCAGCTCGCCGATCTCGCCGCTGTCGCGCAGCGTGCGCAGTGCCTCGATGGGGAACACGCAGTTGATGTCAGAACGCGCATCGGTCAGGTCGTAGGCGAAGTGCGTGGCCCGCAGATCGGTGGTGTCGACATCGGTGCGGATCGCCCGGTACGTCGTGTCGTCGCGATAATGGAACGCGGTCTGGCCGGTGACATAGATGCCGCCGGTGGCGATGAGCCCGACACGGCACTCCGAGATCGGCTTGGTCAGCGGCGTCCATGGCGGCGGCGTCTCGCTGTGAACCCAGCGGTATTCGCCATATCCCAGCCCGATGTACTGGGCCGTGATCCTGGGGATGTAGGTGACTGGCGGCTGCCGGGCCCCGCCGGCCTGCGTTGTCTGCGCGCTCACGTTCATACGGTACGCCGTCCGGGCCGCGCCCGGCTGAAGACGGCCGCCGGAACGACAGAGTTGTCCGTTCTACGCCGAGCCGCGCCACGCGTCAGCTCCGCGCCAAATCCGGTAGCGAGCCCGCAGTACCCGTGGCATCCTTGACCACCCCATGCGGGTCGTAGCTCAGTTGGTTAGAGCGCCAGTTTGTGGCACTGGAGGCCGGGGGTTCGAATCCCCTCGATCCGCCCGACATCCCTGCCCGCCGCCTGTGCCGGGAGGGCGTCGTTAGCCTTGCCGGGCACCATGCGCCTCTAGCTCAATTTGGCAGAGCAACGGACTCTTAATCCGCAGGTTCTGGGTTCAAGTCCCAGGGGGCGTACCACCCTCCGCCGGAGCACTCCGGCGGGCACACCGGTGAGCAGCGGTCAGGAACGGCGAGGGCACTCAGATGGGTCATCCGGACGATGACGGCGAACACGGCACGACTGAGTTCCAGCCCTCGGCCGACGACCTAGTCGAACGCAATCGACAAGCTGCCGATGCCGTCAAGACGCCCGGCATGGCCGCCGCACCGAGCCGCCATGTCGCGGTCGTCACCTGCATGGATGCCCGCATCGACCCGCTGGCAGAGATGGGACTGACAGTCGGCGAAGCGCACGTCATGCGCAACGCAGGCGGTGTGGTGACCGACGACATCATCCGGTCGCTGTGCATTTCGCAGCAGCTGCTCGGCACGCGGGAGATATTGGTCATACACCACACGAAGTGCGGCATGTGCGGGCTCGACGAAGCAGCGTTCAGCGCCGACCTCGGCCAGCGCCTCGGCGCCCGGCCCAGCTGGCCCATCTGTTCGTTCGCGGACCCCGCCGACGACGTGCGCGCCGCCATCGCAACGCTGCGAGCCTCCCCGTTCATCGAGCACGACACCGCAGTCCGCGGCTTCATCTACGACGTCGACACCGGCCTGCTCAACGAGGTATCGGTGAGCAGCTGATTGCGGCCACTCGGCGTCAGCCGCGCTGCTATCACCACATGTTGCGGGCCGGGTTGCTGTCAGACGATCATCCAGACGCCGAGGGTGCCGTGGGCCAGCCGGGGACGCCGTCGTCACGCTCCACTCCGGTGCTGTTGAGCAAGCCGCTGACCATCCGGTAGCAGCCCGAGGCTGCGACGAGGTGCACCATCTCGGCTTCGCTGAAGTGCGAAACCGCCTCAGCCCAGGTGGCGTCGGAGACGCAGTCGTCGGAGTACAGGTCGTCCACCACCTGCAGCAGCGCCGCCTCGGCCGGCGTCCAGTTGCCCTCGGCGATGGGCCGGGTGACGAGGTAGATCTCCCGGTCGGTCATGCCCTCGGCCTGAGCGATCAGCGTGTGCTGGCCGAACTCGTAGACGGACTGGCAGTTCCAGCCCATGCGCAGCACCGCGATCTCCACATTTCGACGGGACAGGTCGCCCCTGTACAGGATCGCCATGGCGAATTCGCCGAACGCCTTGGAGATGGGGCGGCTGTGCGCGATGGTCGCAATGACGTTGACGGCGTTGGCGAACGAGTCCGCCATGGCCTCGCGGGCTCGCTCGGCCACCTTCGGGATCGGCTCGAGTCGTGGCGTGGTCGGTCGTGGCAAGTGCATCAGCAGGCAATCCTCTCTTCAGCGCCGCAAACTTAGGTGGGTAGCCCTGTCCGCGCGGGCTTCGGATCACCCGTGCTGGCAACAGCGGCTGGCCGGGATGCTCCCCGGGACAGGTCCCTAGGCTGCGGGCATGACCGAGCCAGCCATCTCGACCTTTCCCGTGCCCGACATCGCGGACATGCCCGACGACCTTCGCGAGCGGATCGAGCTCATCCAGTCCAAGACCGGATTCGTGCCCAACGTGTTCCTCGCACTGGCGCACCGGCCGGAGGAGATGCGCGCGTTCATGGCCTACCACGACGCGTTGATGGAGGGCGAGAGCGGGCTGACGAAGGCCGAGCGGGAGATGATCGTGGTTGCCACCAGCGGGGCCAACAACTGCCTGTATTGCGTGGTGGCACACGGGGCGATCCTGCGCATCAGGGCCAAGGATCCGCTGGTGGCCGACCAGCTGGCCGTGGACCCCTCCAAGGCTGATCTCACCGATCGGCAGCGGGCGATGATCGATTTCGCTCTGAAGATGTGCAGCGAGCCGTGGTCGGCCTCAGCCGACGATCACGACGAGCTGCGGTCTCATGGTTTCAGCGACGACGACATCTGGGACATCGGTGCCATCACCGGCCTGTTCGCGCTGTCGAACCGGATGGCGCACCTGACGTCGATGCGGCCCAACGACGAGTTCTTCACGATGGGCCGCTAGCGGGCCGGATAGACCAGCTCGCCCTCGGCCGCAGCCGCGGGTGCGACCACCACAATGCGGCCGTCTTGCACTTGGACTGTGCCCATCGGCTTGGCCACGTTGACGCCGCGCTCGTCGAACCGGACTGGGCCGTAGAAGGTGTCGATGTCGAGCTCTCGCAGCGCTTCACGCACTGCATCGGTGTCGAGGCTGTCGGCGGTCTCGATGGCGAGGTGCAATGCGAGCGCGGCGGTGGTTGACCCGGCCGCCTGGTAGATGGGCAGTTCACCCCACAGGCTCTCGTAGGTGTCGGCATAGGCACCCGCCGTGCCGAAACTCTCGTCCTCGTAGGCCATCACGGGTTCCCACGGAGTGGGTCCGAGTACTCCGTCGGCGCCGCTGCCGATGTCGGAGATCAGTTGCGGGTTGGCCGGGCCGACGGTAATGAGCATGGCGTCGGCGCGGAAATCTTGCTCCTGTGCCGAGCGCAGGAACAGCACGGCGTCGTCGTAGTGACCGCCGCCCACGAAAATGTCCGGTTCGAGTGCCGCAAGCTCGGTCATTAGGTCGTCGACATTGTCAACGCCGACTGGGTATTGCTTCATCGCCAGCACCTCGATGCCGTTGGCTTCAAGGTGGCGTTGCGCTCCCTGCGCGACCGATGCCGCAAATGGCGTGTCTTCGTGCGCCACCACTGCGGTGCGCGCACCGCGCTCCGCGAGCAGCTCGATGCTCGACCGTGTGTAGTCCGAGGCGACCACGCCGACATAGAACAGGTTGCGGTATCCCCGCTCGAAGAGGCCGTCGGATGCGCCGTTGCCTTCCACCATGATCATGCCGTGGGCCTCCGCGGCAGTGCTGGCCGGCCCCGTCAGCGTGCTCGAATACGGGCCGAGCAGGAAGTCGACTTCGTCTTCGTCGATGAGCTGCTCGATGAGGGCTTCGATCCGGTCGGGATCGGACTGGTCGTCGAGATAGATGATCTCGGCCCGGTAACGGCTGTCACCGACGCGGATGCCGCCGTGTTCCTCGTTCACCCAGTGCAGCCAGGTGTCGTAACCCTGACGCACAGCCTTGCCCTCGGCCGCGAATCGGCCCGTTTCGCTCAGCGCTGCGCCGATGCGGACCGTGCCGTCGAAACCATCATCAGCGCTGTCGTCGGCGTCGCCCCCGGTACACGCCGCCACCAGCAGGACAGCCGCTGCCAGCGCTGCCGCAGCCTGCGCTCGACGGCGCCACGGAGTACCGAGTTGAGCTCGAGTCATGTTCAAGTCTCCGGTCTGCTCAGGGTTCCGGTCCGCAACCGGCCGGCAGCGTATATGCAGGAATGCGATACAACACGCTCTCGCTCTTCATACTGGTCGTGCCATCCCGCCGTCCGTGCACTCCCAGCCACCCGTAGCTGACTGCTAGAACCGACCGGGTGGAGCCGAAGGCACTGCCGGGTCCCGCGTCGGAGCGCATGTCCAAGCAGCGTTCCCGCGATACGGGACCGGAGCGGCTGATCCGCTCAGCGCTGCACCGGCGCGGTCTGCGTTACTTCGTGCATCGCCGGCCCTTGCCGGAGGTGCGCCGCGAAGCCGACGTGGTGTTCCCCCGCCTGCGGGTCGCGATCTTCGTGGATGGCTGCTTCTGGCACGGCTGCCCCGAACATGGCACGAAGCCCCGCCGCAACGCCGAGTACTGGGAGACCAAGATCGCCCGCAACCGAGCACGAGACGCCGACACCGACGCTCGCCTGGAGTCCGCGGGCTGGACCCCCGTCCGCATCTGGGAACACGAAGAACCCGACAAAGCCGCCGACCAGATCGAGCAACTCATCCGCACCCGCGCCCGCTGCTTGGCTGAATCCTGACGCTGGCAGCTCGACGAGTGGGTTGGGTCAAAAGCCGAGGGCGGTGAGGGGGTCGGTGTAGGGGAAGTCGAGCGCGGCGGCCACGTGGGGTTCGGTGACGTGGCCCTTGTAGACGTTGAGGCCCGCCCGCAGATGCGGATCGGTGCGCAGGGCGTCGAGGCCGTTCTCGGCGATGGCCAGCACACGAGGCAGGGTGGCGTCGCTGAGGGCGCGGGTCGATGTCAGCGGCACGGCTCCGGGCATGTTCGCGACGCAGTAGTGGACGACATCGTCGACCACGAAGGTCGGTTCGGCATGAGTCGTCGGTTTCGAGGTCTCGAAGCAGCCGCCTTGATCGATCGCCACATCGACAACAACCGAGCCGGGTCGCATCTGGGCGATCATCTCTGCGGTCACCAGCTTGGGTGCCCTCGCGCCGGTCACCAGCACTGCCCCGATCACCAGATCGGCGCCCAGCACCTCGGTCTCGACGGACGCCCGGGTGGAGGTGACGGTCACGACCGATGCGCCGAAGCGCTGCTCCAGGTGATCGAGCACCGCCGGATCGATGTCGAGCACCCGCACATCGGCACCCATGCCGATCGCTATCTCGGCGGCGTTCTCGCCGACCACTCCCCCGCCGATGATCACGACCCGAGCCGGCGGCACACCGGGCACCCCGCCGATCAGCAAGCCGATACCACCGTGCGCCGTCTCCAGCGCCCAGGCGCCCGCCTGCACTGCGAGGCGACCCGCAACCCGAGACATCGGGGCCAGCAGCGGTAGGCCGCCACGCCAATCAGTGACGGTCTCGTAGGCAACGCATGCCGCACCCGATTCGACGAGATCGGCGGTCTGGTCGGGGTCGGGGGCGAGGTGCAGGTAGGCGAAGAGAATCTGGCCCTCGCTGAGCATCCTGCGCTCGGGTGGCTGCGGCTCTTTGACCTTGACGATCAGCTCGGACTTCTCCCACACCTCATCGCAGGTGCCGATGCGGGCGCCGGCCACCTCGAAGGTGGCATCGGGCACTCGAATGCCCTCGCCCGCGCCGGTCTCAACAACGACGTCGTGCTCGTGCAGCACCAGCTCACGAACAGCGTGAGGCGTCAGCCCGACGCGCTGCTCGCCCGCCTTGGTCTCGCGCGGCAAGCCGATCAGCATGCGGCCACCTCCTGCACAGGTGCCCAACTACCCAATGTGCCCCAGGAATCGATGCCCCGGTCGGGGCTTGGATGCACCGGCGAAGTCTACGATCCTCCCGATGAGCCCAAGTGACACGCCGAGCCAGATGGCCGGCACAGCCGTCGACGGCTGGACGCTGCCCGACTTGGTGCGGCGTGCGGCGGTCACCCACGGCGATCGGGAGTTTCTGTCGTTCGAGGACGGCCGCTCGCTCAGCTTCGCCGAGCTCGACCGCCAGTCCGATCGGCTCGCCACGGCGCTTGCCGACCTCGGCCTCCGGCCGGGCGATCGGCTGCTGGGGCTGCTCACCAACAGCCTCGAGTTCATGCTGCTGATGATCGCCACCCACAAGCGGCGGGCGATCTTCGTGCCGATCAACACCGACTTGCGCGGCACCTTCCTGGAGCACCAGGTCAACAACTCAGAGCCTCGCATCGTGGCGGTCGACCACGGGCTGCTGGAACGCTTCGATGACATCGAGCCGGGCTCGCTGGATGCGTCCAAGACGGCCACGTCAGAGTCGGACATTCAGGCCACGATCCTGATCGACGACGGCGATTACGGCGTCGGCGCCGGCGGCGTGCTCATGGGTTCGGAGGAGGTCTCGATCGAAGAACTGCTGGAGACCGAGGTACGCGCCGAAGCGGTGTTGACGGCCGAACCGAGCGATGTCTGCACGATCATGTACACCTCGGGCACCACCGGCCCGGCCAAGGGCGTGCTGATGCCACAGGCGCACTGCTACCTGTTCGGTCTCGGCACCGCGCATTCTCTCCAGATCACCCCCGAAGATCGCTTCTACTGCTGTATGCCGCTGTTCCACGCGAACGGCCTGTTCATGCAGGTCTTTGCCTCGCTGCACGCCGGCGCCTCGGTCTACGTAGAGAAGCGGTTCAGCGCCGGCAAGTGGCTCGACACCGTGAGGCGGCACCAGATCACCCTGACCAACGCCCTCGGGGTCATGCCCGAGTTCATCTGGCGCAGTCCCCCAACCGACCGCGACCGCGACCACAAGCTGCGGGCCGTCATCGCCCTCCCCGTGGCCGCGGAATGGGCCGCCGCATTCGAAGAGCGGTTCGGCGTGCGGATCATGCAGGGCTACGGCATGACCGAGGTCAACATGGTTGCGTTCACCAGCTTCGACGATCCGGTGATGGCGGGATGTGCTGGGCGGCCGCTGGCCGACTACTTCGACGTCATCGTGGCCGATCCCGAGACCGACCACCCGATCGCGCCCAACGAGACCGGCGAGATCCTGGTGCGTCCCAGGGTGCCGTTCTGCTTCAACGTGGGTTACCACCGCATGCCGGAGCGCACCGTGGCCGCGTGGCGGAATCTGTGGTTCCACACTGGCGATGCAGGCAAGCTCGACGAGGCCGGGCGCCTGCACTTCGTGGATCGGCTGAATGATCGCATCCGCCGGCGCGGTGAGAACATCTCCAGCTACGAGGTGGAGACGGTCATCAACGGCTACGACCGCGTGATCGAGAGCGCCGTGGTCGGCTTGCGCGTCGAAGGTGCCGGCGGGGAGGACGAGGTGCTGGCGGTTGTCGCCGTCAGCGGGCCGGCGCCCGATCCGGTCCACTTCCTGGACTGGTGCGTGCCTCGCATGCCCCGCCACAGCGTTCCGCGCTTTCTGCGCTTCGTCACCGAGCTTGACAAGACCGCCTCAGGCAAGATCCGCAAGCAGGCCATCCGCGATGCAGGCGTCACCCCGGACCTGTGGGATCGGGAATCAGTCGGTTACATCGTGGCCCGCGGCTGAGCGGGCACCAGCAAGCACCGTGGCCCGCGGCTGAGCGCCTACAGGTCGGGACGCAGCAGGACGCGGCCGGTGGTGCGACGCTCGTGCAGGTCTCGCAGCCCATCGATCAGACCGTCGAGCGGCAGCTCCTGGCTGACGAGCGGGTCGAGCGTGCCGTTCGCCACCTGGGGCCAGATCTCGGCGTAGCACTCGTCGAGCACTTCGTCCTTGCGCCCGCGGTAGCCGCCCATGTGCACGCCGACCACCGAGTAGTTCTTCACCAGCAGGTGGTTCGCCGGCGCCTGCGGGATGGTGCCGCTGGCAAATCCGACCACCAGCAGCCGGCCTTCCCAGGCCACCAGGCGCCGCGCCACGTCGAAGTACTTGCCGCCGACCGGGTCGTAGATGATGTCGCAGCCCCGGCCTCCGGTGGCGTCCATCACCGACTGGTAGAGGTCGTCGTTGTCGTAATCGATGACGATGTCGGCGCCGAGCTGGCGGCAGGTCTCCACCTTGGCGGGCCCGCCGGCTGCGGCAAGCACCGTGCAGCCTTCTGCCTTAGCCATCTGCACCGCCGCAGAACCGACGCCGCCCGCTGCGGCGAGCACCAGCACCGTCTCGCCGGCCCGCATCTGCCCGCGCCGGTACAGCGAGAACCATGCGGTGCCGTAGATCACGTTCGCAGCACATGCGGCGGGGATCGACACATCGTCCGGCACGTGCCGTGCCGTGCGGCCCCTGATAAGCGCCTCGCTGGCGTAACCGCCCCAACCGCCCGCGCCTGAGCCGATCACGCGGTCGCCCACCTTCAGGTCGCAATCGGGACCCACGGCCACCACGGTGCCCGAAGCTCCCATGCCAGGCGTGAAGGGTGGGTCCCACCGTTCCTGGTACGTGCCCTGGCAGTGCAGGATGTCTGCGAAGTTGAGGTCGGTGGCCTCCACCGTGATACGTGCCTGGCCCGGACCGGGCTCGGGAGAGTCGTACTCGCCCAGCTCCAGTACATCCCACGGGTAGCCCAACTCGTTCAGTCGCCACGCCTTCATCGGTGCTCCCTGATTCGATCGCCTGCGCACTCGGCCCAGTTCGCTGAACCCGGCCGAGACGGCAGCACCGTAGCAATGGCCAAGCACATGGTTCCGGGAACCCACTCCGGCTGGACGCGTACGCTCGTAGCGAGACGAGGGGGCAACGTGGCGCTCACGACACAGGACCACAGCACCGGGTCATATCCAGAGGACTCCGCCGACATCATTCCGGTCCTCGACCTGACACCGCTCAACGAGCCGGTGCCCGATGCCGCGGCTCAAGCCGCCCTTGCGGCCGAGTTGAGAGATGCGCTCACCGAGGTGGGCTTCTTCTTCATCGTCAACCACGGTGTGGCCGCCAGCACGATCGAGCACATGTTCGACGAGGCCCGGCGGATTCATGCGTTGCCCCAAGAGGTCAAGGACTCGATCCCGATGGGCAAGGTGGTCGGCGGCTACCTGGGAATGGGTGGCGGCACCTCCTACGCATCGGACATCGCCGGGCCGGTGCGCAAGCCGAACCAGAACGAGGCATTCTTCTGCCACCGGTACGGCTATCACACCCAGAATCAGTTCCCGCCGCTCGCAGGGTTCGCCGAGAGCTGCGAGATGTACATCGACCAGCTCATCGCGCTCGGCTCACGGATGCTGCCGATCCTGGCCCTGTCGCTGGACCTGCCACCGGACTATTTCGCCCCCCACTTCGACGAGCCCAGCGTGTCACTGCGCATGTCGCACTACCCGCCGATGGACTACGACGACAACGAGTGGGGCCTGGCACCCCATACGGACAGCTCGGTCTTCACGTTCCTGCCCGCCAACGACGTGCCGGGGCTCGAGATCCGCCCAGCGGGCTACGACTGGATCGCGCCGCCCCAGATGGCCGGCTCGTACCTCGTCAACAGCGGCGACATGCTGAAGCGCTGGACGAACAACGTGTACCTGTCGACGGCGCACCGCGCACGCAACCTCTCGGCGGGCGACCGGTACGCGGTGCCGTTCTTCTACGGGGCACGAGATGACGCGCTCGTGGACCCGGTGCCCACGACGGTCAGCGCAGAACGGCCCGCCCGTCACGAGCCGATCACCTACGGCGACTACCAGCGCTGGTTCCTGAACCGGAACTACGAGAACGTCACCGGCGAGAAGGTCGGCACGTTCGAGAGCTGATTCTCGGCCGCGCGACCGAGGGCGGGGACGCCTATTCGAGCACCCCGGCCACTGCCAGCTCGGAGATCCGATCCTGGTCGTAGCCCAGCAGCTCCTCCAGCACCGTGAAAGTGTGCTCGCCATAGGTCGGACCCGCGTGATCGATGCCGTCGGAGCTGCGCGACATCGAGAATCGCGCTCCCTCCACCCACATCGTGCCGTTGGAGCCGTGCGGCACGTTGCGGAAGTGGTTGCGGTGCGCCAGCTGCGGATCGTTGGTCATGACTTCAGAGTTGGCAACCGCGTGGGCTGGCACGCCGGCGGCCTGCAGCTCGACGTGGGCTTCAACGTTGTCTCGCTCCGAGGTCCACGCGCTGATCCGGTCAGCAATCTCGACGGCGCGTTCGCGCCGCTCCGCGACACCCAGACTGGCCATGTCGTCGGCGCCGATGACGCCGCACAGGCCAGCCCACTGGTCGTCGTTCTCGCATGCCACGGCGATCCAGCGGTCCTCACCCGCCGATGCGAACACCCCATGGGGCGACATCGCGGGATGGTCGTTGCCCATCTTGTCGGGGAGGTGCGCGTTCACGTCATAGTCGAGCACTGCAGGTGCCAGGAAGGTCATCGACGATTCGGCCTGAGACAGGTCGATGTACTGGCCCTCGCCGGTGCGGTCGCGATGGTCGAGGGCGGCCAGCAGGGCAGCGCTCAGGAACTTCGGCGACACGTAGTCGGTGTATGCGCCGAACACGCCAGCGGGGTCGCGGTCGGGCCAGCCGGTCATCTCGTAGAAGCCCGACATGGACGCGCCCATCGTGCCGAAGCCGGCCAACGACGACAGCGGTCCGCTCTGGCCGAAGAGACAGCTCGACGCCATGATGATGTCGGGCTTGACCGCTCGAAGGTCCTCGTAGGCGAGGTTGAGATCGGCCAGCGCGTGGGGCGAGAACGACTCGGTCACGACATCGGCCCAGCGCACCAGGTCCAGGATGAGGTCGCGGCTCTCGGGCTTGGAGATGTCGATCGTAATGCCGAGCTTGCTGGCGTTCATGTTCTGATACAGCCCGCCGTTCTCTGCACCCGCCTCATCGTTGAGGAACGGCTGGATCGTGCGGGCGGCCTCCACCTTGTGAGTGGACTCGACACGCACCACCGTGGCACCCCAGTCGGCGAGCTCACGGGTGGAACCGGGCCCAGCCATCACCCACATGAAGTCCAGGATCTTGACGTCCGCGAGCGGCAGCGCCGGATCGCGGTGACCCGCTGCCGCTGCGGCGACTGAACGCTCAGAAACAGCAACCGACACCGGTGCACTCACTTCGGCGAGCACTTCGTCGGTGTGCTGACCCACCGAAGGCGGCGGGGTCGAGATATCGAGCGGTGTCGCGCTGAACCGCGCGCACGGTCCCGGGTAGCGCACTGAATCGCGGCCGCCGGTGGGGATGTCGCGCCAGAAGCCACGCTCGGAATACTGCGGCGACTCGACGACGTCCGCCACTGTGGTGATCGGCACGATGAGCAGGCGCTTGTCCAACGCCACCTCGAGCAGCTCAGCCTTGGTGCGCGTGGCGGTGAAGTCCGCTGCTACCTGCTGGATGCGCTCGTACTCAGTGGGCGGGATGCGTCCGGTGATGACGCCCTCGACGAAGTTGATCCAGTCGATCTCCAGATCGCTGTCGGCACAGCCTCCCTCAGAGTGCATCCATTCGAACAGCCGCGCCCCGAACGGCCCGATGGACTCCCCGAACAGGATCGTCGCGGACACGAAGCCGTCGGCGGCAGGCGAGCGCAGCCGCACCCGGAACGGACCGAGTCGCGCACCGCCGCTCATGCGCAACAGCTCCGGCGAGTTGTACAGGTGACACAGCGTCGCCGACTGCGTGGCCTGCGTCACCGCCTGCTGGGCGCTGACGTCGACGTGCTGCCCGAGGCCACTGCGCTGGCGCTCGCGCAGAGCGATCAGCGAGCCGACCGCCGCTTCGGCGGACGCGTGCAGGAAGCACTGGTCGAGCGGGATGCGCAGCGGCGGTCGATCCTCGTCGCCGACCACGTTGGACAGCATGCTCGCCGCGGAGACGATGAGGTCGGTGGCCGCCCAGTCCGCCTTCGGCCCGGATTGGCCGAATGCCGTCACCGACGTATAGACGAGCCCCGGATTGACCTCGGCCAGATCCTGGGGCCCGAGACCGCGGGCAGCCATCGCACCGGGTGCGTCCGACTCGATGAGCACGTCTGCAGTGGCCGCCAGATCCCGCAGCTGCTGCTGGTCGTTCGCATCGTCGAGGTCGAGCACCACGCTGCGCTTGCCGCGGTTGTAGGACCAGAACCACAGCGACGCTTCAGGGTCGCCCTCGCGCCCCGCGACGAACGGGCCGACGGCGCGCGCGGCAGAGCCGCCCGGCGGTTCCACCAGCACGACGTCCGCGCCGAGATCGGCGAGCAGCGCTCCCGCCATCTGGCCTCGATGATCCGACAAATCCAGAACGCGGCACTCAAGCACTGTGGTCGTCTCCTTCAGAGTGGTTGCGCGCCGAAACTAATACGCCGCCGCGAGGCCTCTGATCAACGCCCCAGGACCGCTTGGGCTTCGACGACGCGCAGCGAGACCGGAGTGGGAACGACTACCGGACCGGCAATCCCTGACATCCCGGTGCTCGAAGTCCATCGCACCGTCCAGACCGTCTGTACTGTGCCGCGGAAACGGCCGGTCAGCCCTGCGGTAGAAGCACGCTGGAAGACGTGACTGCACAGCGAGCGAGTGCCGGGCACGAGCCAAGGCAGGCCCGGACCGGGGCACGACACCAGCGATGATCCGTCGCCGGGAACCAGCTGCAGGGTCACCGGCGTGGCAACGACGGTAACCACGACGCTCCCCGCAGCGACGATGCGCACAACGGGCCGCCAGCTCGCTGCAGGCACCCAGAACCACGTGTCGATGCCCGCCAGCGTGCGGATCCGCTGCGCCGGCGGTGCGAAGAGCGGCACTGGGCGCGGGAACGACAGCGACGACAGGCCCAAGTTGGCGGCCTTGCCGACGCGCTCCGCCTTGTGGGCAGGATCCCGGCTGTCCACCTCGATGCGCAGGTTTCCCAGAGCCGGATCTCGTGCCGGCCGCCGCTCAGCTTGCTTCCCATCAGACAGGCCTGAACTGCCGCCTCCAAGCGACAAGGCCGGGCCTGCCGACGCCGCTGGCGCCGTCGTCATGCTCAGCAGGGCCAGGCTGGTGCCCAAGATGACGAATTTCATGATATTTCGCATACGCCAACCGTCGTGCCGCCCCACGTCGCAAGCAAGCGATTTTCGAGGTGCCGGCCCAGGCAGGCAGCGGGCGGATGCGGCGAACTAGGTTGCCTGCACCGTTCAACAAGAACATGGCCAGGACGAGTCCGGCCATACCAACTTGTCAGTGCAGGAGGTCCGGCACATGGCCGCGGACGATTTCGCCTACGCAACGACTCTGGAGACTGCGGCCGCCATCGCCGCTGGGGAAGTGTCCTCCAGGGAGTTGCTCGAAGCAGCTCTCGCGAGGGTGCAACGTCTCGACGGACCGATCAACGCCGTGGTGGCGCTCGATGCCGAACGGGCGCGGGCCGCCGCTGACGAAGCCGATGTTGCCGTCGCTCGCGGAGACGAGCTGGGACCGCTGCACGGCGTTCCCATCACCATCAAGGACTCGTTCCAAACCGAAGGACTGGTCACGACGTCGGGGGCCCCGGCACTGGCCGATTTCGTGCCTGAACGTGACGCCGACCCCGTCGCTCGCTACAAGGACGCAGGAGCGGTTGTCTTCGCCAAGACCAACCTGCCGCTGTTTGCGGGTGACGCGCAGTCGTACAACGAGGTGTACGGCACCAGTGCCAACCCGTACAACGTGGAGCACACCCCCGGCGGCTCGTCGGGCGGCTCGGGAGCGGCGCTGGCCGCCGGCTACACGCCGCTCGAGCTCGGCTCCGACATCGGCGGCTCCATCCGCATCCCGTCGCACTGGTCAGGCGTCACTGGGCACAAGCCCAGCTACGGCATCGTGTCGGCACTGGGTCAGATCCCCGGCATGCCCGGCACTCTCAGTCAAGCCGACATCGCTGTCGCCGGGCCGATGGCGCGTGATGTCGACGATCTGGAGATGGCGCTCGACATCCTCGCCGGGCCCGACGCGTGGAACTCAAAGGCGTACTCGCTCGAACTCCCGCCGGCCCGCCACAGCGACATCTCCGACTTCCGAGTGGCGGTGTGGCTCGACGAAGAGCTGTGCCCGATCGACACGGGGTACCGGGAGCTGCTGCTGGGAGCGGCCAGCGCGTTGGAGCAGGCGGGAGCCACGGTGGACACCGAGGCTCGACCGTCGTTCACGTTCGAGAAGGCCGTCGACACCTTCTTGCACCTGCTCTCGGCCGCCGAGGCCGGGACATGGACGCTCGCCCAGCTGGAGGAGATCGCCTCGGGGAGCGAAGAGCCTCAGGGAGATCTCGGCATCTGGTACGCAGCAATGCGTCACCGGGAATGGCTGAGCTGGCACGAGCGCCGGCTGCAGCAGCGCAGGCGCTGGGAAGAGTTCTTTTGCGATTGGGATGTCGTGCTGCTGCCGGTGACACCGACCGCTGCGGTCCGTCACGACCACAGCCGTCCTGCCACCAGCCGCCGGATCACTGTGAACGGCGAGAGCCGCCCCTACTTCGACATCATCAAGTGGATGGGGCTCACGGGCGTGTCGTGGCTGCCCGCCACGGTGGTGCCGGTGGGCACATTGCCCGCGGCCGGTGGTGACTTGCCGGTCGGGGTGCAGATCGCGGGACCATTCCTGGAAGACCGTACGACGCTGGCCGTGGGCCGCTTCCTGAACGAGGCGCTCGGCGGGTTCCAGCGACCCGCGGGCTTCTGAGCGACGCAGCGCTCGTTCTCCAAGCAAGACCCGGAACCACTTGCGAGCCGGTTGCGACGCGCCATGACTGCAGACGAGGAACGGCTGCACGCAGTTGTCCACGACGGCGACGGCCCGCTGGCACTGCTGGTGCACGGTGCGCTGGGCAGTCGCTCGTACTGGGACGACAACATCGGCGCGCTGCAGGCGGTCTGCCGCCCAGTGGTGATGGAGCTGTGGGGACACGGCCGATCGCCTAGCCCCGCCGAACCTGAGCGGTACCGGCCGCACAGCTACGTGACCGAATTCGAGCAGCTGCGAGTGGAGCTCGACGCCGAGCAGATCTGGATGATCGGGCAGTCGCTGGGAGCGGCGCTCGCCTTGCACTACGTGCTTGCGTACCCCGCTCACGTCATCGGCGCCGTGCTCACCAACTCGTCATCGGCCTTCAGCGAGCCCGCCGTGTGGGCCGAGCGAACCGAGACTCTGGTGGAAGAGCGGGCGCTCGAAGTCGAGGCGCACGGCATCGAAGTGCTGCGCGACAGCTGGATCAACCCAGGCCGCTCGAAGCGCATCTCGCCAGCGGTACGAGCCAGGCTGGCGGGCGAATTCTCCGAGCACGATGCCACTGGGCTGGCCAACTCGTTCCGCCTCACCAACACGGGGATCCCGCTCGGGGAACGCCTGGCGGAAGTAGCCGTGCCCGTACTGCTCACCAACGGCACCGAGGAAGGCCGCTTCCAGCATCTCCTTCCGAGGGCGAGGCAGATCCCCGACCTGCAGATAGCCGATCTGCCGGCCTCGCACGCGGTGAACGCCCAAGACCCCGCAGGATGGAACGACGCCGTCACCAGATTCATCCGGCAACACGCCCACACACCGCACGCCCACTAGAGGAGGCATCCATGGGTACAGGACCGCTCGAAGGCATCACGGTGGTGGACGTCTCCAGCGCGGTGGCAGGCGCATGGGTGTCGTCGCACCTGGCCGAGATGGGTGCCGACGTGGTGCTGATCGAGAAGGTGGGCGCCTCTGACGTCATGCGCCTGACCGGTGCGATCGTCGGCGACCAGTCGGGCTGCTGGGTCCAGATGCACCGCAACAAGCGCGGCATGGATCTCAACATCCGCGAACCCGCCGGCCGGGAGATCCTGCTGCAGCTCGTGGAGGATGCCGATGTGTTCATCCAGAACTTCCGACCCGGCGTAGCCGAACGTCTGGGCATCGGCTACGACGATCTCAGCGCCGTCAATCCCGATCTCGTCTACCTGTCGGTGTCGGGTTTCGGCCCTGACGGGCCGTATGCGCACCAACCGGTGTATGACCCGATCATCCAGTCGCTGTCCGGCATGACCGAGGCGCAGGGTGGCGATTTCGTCAAGTCAGCCACGGCAGACAAGACCACGGCAATGACGGGGGCCACCGCCGTGCTCGGGGCGTTGCTGGCTCGGGTGAACGGCGCTGGCGGCCAGCACGTCGAGGTCAACCTGCTCGATTCGACGCTGTCGTGGATGTGGCTCGACTATTTCTGGAACGAATCGGTGCCTGACGCCATACCGACGCCGTCCTACAGCGAGTGGTACAGCCCATGGCAGACAACAGACGGCTGGGTGGGAGCTATCTGGCCTGCGGACGATCAGTACGCCCGCGTGTGCGAGAAACTGGGTGTCCCGCATCTGATCGACGATCCTCGCTTCGCCACGCGCGAGGCCCGGATACGGAACTCGAATGAGCACCAGGAAGTGTTCGCCAAACTGCTCGGCGAGTTCACGACGGCCGAGGCGCTCGAGGCACTCGAGGCCGCTGACGTTCCGTGCGCGCCGGTGCTCGACATCACCGAAGTGTTCGATGACCCCCAGGTGAAGCACAACCGCACGGTGCTCACTCATCATCACCCCGACGTGGGCCAGATCCGCACCACCCGCTTCCCGGCCCGGTTCAGCAAGACGCCGACCGAGCTCGAGCGCTTGGCCCCGGCCAAGGGTGAGCACACCGATGAGGTGCTGGCCGAGCTGGGCCGCTCCCCCGCCGAGATCGCCGAGCTTCGCGACGAGGGCATCGTCGGCTGAGCGCCCCGGTGCAGGTCGCGCTGTGCGAGCCCGCGGGACTGGCGGTCCGGAGAGGAACGTCAGAGGCGGGCGAGAGCTTCCTGGATGGCGGTGGCCACCAGCCGGCCGTTCTGCCAGAAGCGGGCTTCGGAGGTGCCACGGTTTCCACCGGCCATCAGCGGTCGCTGCTCGCAGTAGATCCACTCGTCGGCGCGGGCGGGCTCGTGGAACCACATGGCGTGATCCAAGCTGACCACCTGCGCGCTGGGGTCGAGCCAGGTGACCCCGTAGGGCACGATCACGTTGTCGGCGAGGCAGTCGTCGCTCATGTAGGCGATGATCGCTTCGTGAATGGCGGGATCGTCCGGCAGGCGGCGCGGCGCACGAAACCAGTAGTCGATGCCGCCGCGTGGTGACGGTCCCGTCGGCGCCCATGGCGCATGCACGAGGCGGTATTCGACCGGTCGGGTCATGTACGACCACTGCTCGCCGAAGATGGGTCCCACCTGCGCGATGCACTCCTGGTAGGTGGGCGCCGAGGTCGGGGGCGGCGCGTCGTCGGGCAGCGGGGTCTGGATGTCGACTTTGCCCGTCTCGGGGACGTGGAATGTCGCGGTGAGCTCGAAGATCAGGCGGTCGGATTGGAACGCCTGCGACCGGCGGGTGCAGAACGCCCGCCCGTCGCGCACGCGCTCCACCTTGTAGTCGACCTCAGCCATGCCGTCGCCGCCGCGCAGGAACACGGCGTGCACCGAGCTCATCGGTCGGTCGTCGTCGACGGTCCGCTGCGCCGCTACGACGGCCTGGGCCAGTACGTGCCCGCCGTACAGGCCGAACTCGTCGAAGCCAGAGCCCTTGCCCCGGAACGTGTCCGATCCGTCGTCGCTCTGCTGCAGGTCGAGCTGGTCCAGCAGTTCGTCCAAGGCCGCATCAACGGCCGCGTCGGTGTCGGTCCCGGGTGTGTCTGTCACGGCCTAGTTGATTAGCAGACGGCGCAGCACACAGGCCCGATCAGCTGCACTCGCTGCCGGTTCGACCGGTTTGCTGCTGGTCGCCGTCGCCCGTGCGGTCGGCTACTCGTAGCCGGGCGGGGAGACGAACCCGCCGAGGGTTCGTTCGATGAGGGCGGCGTAGCGAATGCCGCGCCGGTCGCCCAGGTGCGGCGCCACGATCTGGATGCCGACCGGGAGGTTCAACCCGTCAGCGGTCAAACCGACCGGGGCAACCGTGCCGGGCAGGTACACGCTGCAACTCCAGCCGGCCCAGAACAGCTGGTCCACGCCCAGCTCCTGGTGGCCGTCGACGTCGATGGTGCGAGTCGGCCGGGTGCCGGTGTGATCGTGAACGAACGCCGCTGACGCAGCGATCGGGCACAACAGCAGGTCGTAGTCGTCGAAGAATCTCGCCCACGCCTGCCGGTAGCCCTCGCGCTTGTTGTGGTGGGCGAACCACTCGCGGTGGCTCATCGTCATCGCGTAGTCCACCAGCGACTGGTAGTCGCCCTCGCCGCCCTGGTAGCGGTGGGCGCGGGACTGCGCCTCGCTCCACATCGCGTCGTCGGCTAGCGCGCCGGTGGCGGCTCGCAGCAGCATGAGGTAGTTCTCGTTGAACTCGTGCTGGTCGATGTCCGGAGCGGCCTCGCTGACGTCGGCGCCTGCGGCTGCCAGCGCATCCACCGCTCGCTGCAGCGTGTCGATCATCGCTGTCGAGTTGCGGATGACCGGCGTGTCGAGCATGACACCCACCCGGAACGCACCCAGCGTGTCGCGGTGCTCCGGCCGCAGGGCCATGGAGTAGCCGGCGGCGTCGAATCCATCGGGTCCGGCGAGCACATCCAGCGCCAGGTCCAGATCGGCGGCGCTGCGCGCCAGCGGGCCGCACACTGCGATGTCGCTGCTGACCAGCGCGCCGGGCACCGCGTGACCCCCGTCGGGCACCAACCCGTACGTCGGCTTGTGGCCGAACACGCCGCAGTAGTGCGCGGGATTGCGGATGGACGCTCCGATGTCGGATCCCAATTCCAGCGATGCCATGCCCGTGGCCAGCGAGACGGCCGAGCCGCCGGAGGAGCCGCCGGGAACACGTGTCAGGTCCCACGGGTTGTTGGTGCAGCCGTAGATGTCGTTGAAGCTCTGCCAGTCGCCCAGCATGAGCGGCACGTTGGTCTTGCCCCAGATGACCGCACCCGCGTCGGTGTACCGGGTGACCGTGACGGCATCGGTGTCGGCCACGTTGTCTGCCCACGCAGGATTGCCCCACGTCGAGGGCGTCCCAACCCAGTCGAAGGCTTCCTTGATGGTCATCGGCACGCCGTGCAGCGGTCCCCAGCACTCCCCGGCTGCCAGCGCTGCGTCGGCCTCGGCTGCCCGCTGGCGCGCCTCGTCGATCCGGGTGACAATCACCGCGTTTACCGCTGGGTTGAAGCGCTCGTAGCGGCTGATCGCACCCTCGAGTGCTTCAGCCGCTGACACGCGCCCCTGCCGGATCAGCGAGGCCAGTTCGACTGCCGGCAAGAGGTTCGGATCTGTCGTCGTTTCGCCTGTCATCGCACTGAGGCTAGAAGCCAGTCGGCGGCTGCGTCCGGGCGCAGGTCTGCGGCCAAAGCCGGTGCCGTCGCTGGAACTCAGCCCTCGAACGCGCCTGCGGCGCCGTCGAGGAGGAAGGCGATGTCATCGTCGGTGGTCGCCAGGCTGAGACTGCCGAATCCCCCACCGGAGAGATAGACGCCCGCCGCCTGGATCGCGTGCTCGAATCGCTCCAGATCGACTGCCTCGTCGCTGCTGAGATGCGCGTCGCGGTAGTTGCGGATGTGCCTCGTGTGGGGATGGACCTTGAAGAGGCTCCCCCGGCCGGTCACCTGCCAGTCGACGCCGGCCGACTCGATTGCCGAGCGCAGGCCGGTGCGCACCGCCTCGCCCAGCTCATCCAGCCGGGCGAAGGCGTCGCGGTCGAGCTGGCTCATGGCCGCGTGCCCGGCGGCCATCGTGACGGGGTTGGCCGTGAACGTGCCGCCCGACGGCACCTTGGCACGGGCGCTGCCCGCCCGCGCAAACGTCGACATCGGCCCTTCGCGCCCGGCGACCCCGCCGACGGGGAACCCGCCGCCGATGATCTTGGCCACGGCGGTGAGGTCGGGGTCGATGCCGAGCAATGTTTGCGCCCCGCCATAGCCCAGCCGGAGCGAGATCACCTCGTCGAGCACCAGCAGCGCACCCACCTCTCGGGTGGTGTCGCGGACTGCGTCAATGAAGTCTTGCTCGATGGCCGGCAGCCCGACCTGGCTCGGCATCACGTCGAGCAGCACCACCGCCAGACGGTCGCCCTGGCTGCGGATGGCTGCCCGGGCCCCTTCGGCGTCGTTGAAGTGGATGACGCTCACCTCGGAAGCCACCGAGTCCGGCGTGCCGAACGAGTACGGCACCGTGACCGGTGCCGCCGCATCGCCCCAGTTGGCAGGGCTCGATGCGAGCGAGGCTTCGGCATGGTCGTAGGTGCCGTGGTAGGCGCCCTCCACCTTGATGACATTCGGCCGACCGGTGAACGCACGGGCCGCCTTCAGCGCTCCCATGACGGCCTCGGTTCCCGAATTGCAGAACCGGATGAGCTCGAAGCTCTCCACCCGTTCGCACAGCAGCGCCGCAAGCTCGATCTCGGCGTTGCTGGCCATCGCGAACGCGGTGCCGCGCGCCATCTGCGCGCCGACCGCCTGCGTCACTGCTGCGTTGGCGTGCCCGACGATGATCGAGGTGAAGTTGTTGTTGCAGTCCAGGTATCGGTTGCCGTCCACATCGGTGACCCAGGCGCCCTTGCCGTGATCCACATAGATCGGGTTCGGCCGCCGCAGCAGCGTCGCCCGCGACACGCCGTCGGGAATCCACTGATGCGCCTTGGCATACAGCGCAGCCGACTGTGATTCTGAACGACCGCTGCTCGCCGATGACCCGATCCGTTCCGCCATCGGCTCAGTGTCGCAGAGCCGCCGTTCTCACTGACGGAATGCGTCCCGCCTGATGGACGGCTACGGCAACTAGGCCGCGCCGGCGCGGCGGTAGGCATCGAGCACGAGACCATGGAAGTGGTGCACGCCGTGCTCGGAGAGGCCGGATCCATCTGGATCGCACACGATCCGCCCCTGGGTGAAGGCCGGCGTGCGCATCCCGTTCTGCACGCTCTCCACGATGCCGATGTCCTCGGGCTGCAGGATCTCGTCGATGTAGCGCATCGACTCGATGTCTGCGGGGCTCAGCTCCGGGGACTCGAAGTAGTAGTCGATGGTCTCATGCGTGGTCTCGGGCCCGGTGGGCACCATCTGCATGATGCTGAAGTTGCCGCGACCGGGGTAGCGCATCATGCAGGTGTTGGGCCACAGCCACCACACGGCGAGATCCTTGACGCTGGAGCCTTCGACGTCGTAGGCCGAATTGTCCGAGTGGCCGGCGCGGGCCATGTGGCTGGAGTAGATGCCGTGGGTGGTGACGCGGTAGGTGTCCATCTCCACCAGCGTCACGAAGTCGGGGTGGGCGATGTGGCAGTGGTAGCACTCGAGGAAGTTGTCCACGACGTTCTTCCAATTCGAGGCGATCTCGTAGCTGAAGCGGCGAACGTGCGTGAGTTCGTTCACATCGGGCGCCCAGCGAGCGATCTCGGCACCGAGTCCGCCGGACTGGGCGGCCAGTGACGCAGCCGACGGATCCAGGTTGATGTAGACGAATCCGCCGAACTCCTCGACCTGCACGGACTGCAGGCAGATCTGCGACGGATCGAAGCCGGTCAGATGATCGGTCTCGCGGGCCCGATGCAGTTGGCCGCCCAGGTCATAGGTCCAGCCGTGATACGGGCACACGATGCTGCCGGTGTTGCCGGTGCCAGACAGCAAGTGGTGCGCCCGGTGCTGGCAAACGTTGTAGAAGGCGTTCAGCTGGCCGTCACTGCCTCGCACCAGCGCAAGCGGCATGCCCGCTACTTCAAGCGCCACGTAGTCGCCGGGCATGCGCACCGATTCGACATGGCACACCCACTGCCAGCTGCGAGCGAAGATTTCTCGCTGCTCGAGGTCGTGCCACCGAGCATCGGTGTACGCGTCGGCGTACAGTGACAGCGAGTTCGCAGGGTCGGGGTCGAAGCCCTTCGCGATGCTGACAGGTGCCTCGTGTTCCGGCGGTGTGTCGGGTTGCGTCTTGAGCATCACCCGCCATTATCCCCCGGCACTGACGCCGCTGCGGCCATCAAGAAGTGCTCGATGTCGCCATCGCTGGTCGCCAAGTTCAGCGATCCGAGGCTGTCGCCGATGAAGTACACGCCGTTGGCCTGCATGCGCAGCCCGAACTGTTCGATGACCGCCTTCTCGTCGCTGGACTGGTAGGAGTCGCGGTAGTTGCGGATGTGGCGCTGGTGGGGGTGCACCCGGAACAGGCTGCCCCGGCCGGTCACCTGCCAGCCCAGCCCTTCCCGGTCGAAGAGCTCCCGCAGACCCGAGCGCACCGCTGCTCCCGCTTCGTCGAGCCGGGCGAACGCCGCATGGTCGAGGCGAGTCATCGTCTCGAGGCCTGCCGCCATCGTGATCGGGTTGGCCGAGAACGTGCCGCCCGACGGCACCTTGGCCCGGTCGCCGTCGATCCGCACGAACGTCTCCATCGGACCCGTGCGCCCGGCGATCGCGCCTACCGGGAATCCCCCGCCGATGATCTTGCCGAGCGTCGTCAAGTCCGGATCGATGCCTGCCAGTGTCTGCATGCCCCCGTGGCCCAGCCGGAACGTGATCACCTCGTCGAGCACCACCAGGGCGCCGACTTTGCGCGTGGCTTCCCGGATTGCCGTGATGAACTCGGGCTCGAGGTCGGGCATGCCGACCCGGTTCGGCATCGGGTCCACCAGCACAGCGGCGAGCTGATCGCCGGCGCGCTCGATGGCGGCGCGGGCACCTTCAGCGTCGTTGTACGCGACGATGCCGACCTCTTCGGCGACCGATGTCGGTGTGCCGAATGCGTAGGTCACCGTCCGGGGGGCTCCGGCGTCTCCCCAGTTGGTGGGATCCGCTCCGAGGCTGGCCTCGGCGTGGTCGTAGGTGCCGTGATAGGCGCCTTCCACCTTGATCACGTTGGGGCGCCCCGTATACGCCCGGGCGGCCTTCAGAGCGGCCATCACCGCCTCGGTGCCGGAATTGCAGAAACGGATCAGGTCGAAACCCTCGACGCGCTCGCAGAGCAACTCGGCCAGCTCGATCTCGACGTCGTTGGCAAGCGAGAAGGCCGAGCCGCGTGCCATCCGCTCCGCTACAGCAGCCGAGATCCCCGGGTCGGCATGGCCGATGATGATCGAGGCGAAGTTGTTGTTGCAGTCGAGGTAGCGGTTGCCGTCCACGTCGGTGACCCAAGCGCCCGAGGCGTGGTCGACATAGATGGGATGCGGTCGCCGCAGCAGCATCGACCTCGACGAACCGTCGGGAATCGAGCGCTGTGCTCGCTCGTACAGCGCCGCAGACTGCGGTGCGCTCCAGTCTTCGTCCCGCATCTCGCCTTTCTGTGCTCTCCGTTGTGGCCAAGACCGCTACGGTCAGTTGGTTCACAGAGCAGGGCGAACGCTCACCTTCGGTATCGCGCTGCCTGGATTTCCTGAACCCCGCCACCAGACGACGAACACTGCCGTACCAGCGCGTTCGTCGGTGTGCACTACTAAATCAACATCATTCTTCGTGACTATGACTGCGTCTAGGCCCGGCGGACCTACGCCGTAGATCAGATCGCCATGGGTCAAACTGTCCTGGACTCCACGGTCCCTGTATGAAGGCGGCACGTAGACGTTCCCTCCTGACAGGCCATGCCATACACTATCTTCTGAACGCCTCACGCCGCAGAATTTGCCACCATTCCCCGTGGCATCGCCGGTGGATTCAACCTGCATCGCCAGCGTAGATACCGTTACGTCGACACATTCCTGGCCATCCTCGTACGACACTCTGACCAAGGCCGAATCCCTCAAGCGCTCCACTCGATCCTCCCAGACTCCGTGAATGCGAGTCATCACGGACACATCTGCCTCGGCACCGCCATTGCATGCAAAAAGGCTAGTACTCCCAACCAAGACAATCATGGCTGCTGCGATGTGCCGTTCTAAACGGGGCAAAGCCTTACATCCAAGATTGAGTATGGAGTAGCAGAGAGGGCCGAGCTAAATCAGAGGAGGATACGTCATCGTATAGCAGGAAGGATCAGAACCCGGGACATCGAAGATGAACTCAGTTCGAAATATCCAGTCTTCGTCGTTGTGACTCATGTGACCCGCCAATGCTGGTTCGTTGTACACATCTGGGACGCGGCGATATATGCCAGCCGACATTGAATTCCTGAGATTATCTTTAGCCCAATGCCAAGTTCCGCCCCAACCCCAGAATTCGTTAATCAGCAGATCATTCTTGTTCTTATGCGTCGGATAGTTGTACATACGGTATCGCCACCATTTGAGCCAGTTTGTGTTGGCATCAAAATAAACACGCATTTGTCCGGTAGGCCAATACGTCTGCCATGAAGTCGCACAATAGGGGTAGTAGTACCCACTGCTCGTTGGCACATGATCAGCGTTCGCACTGGGCAACCAAAACAGCGAAGCAAGCAGAAGCGCAGTGGCAAGGGCGGCTATCTTGCGTCTCATCAACATCATTCCTCAAATCCGGAGTCAGGTATCGATGTGGCTCCATCTTCGTCACCGCTGTCAGATCTTGCAAGGTCAGATATTCCTTCAACTGAAACAACCGCTGCATCCTGTTGTCCAGAGATCGGTATCGCGAAGAATCTTCGCTCTATACCTCGGACTGTGTGGGTGCTCCCTTGCAGTGTGCGTCCGTCTGCCAACGCGACCGTCAACTGTGATTCGTCCGCTGCTCCCACGATGACCATTGCTGGAGATGTCTTGCCGTCTGCTGTCGGTATTGCAGATCGACATACCTCTGACGGTGAAGCCTTGCGATTGATGTCCGCCTTGTGGTTGGACTCACAAAACCAAAGTTGGAGTTGAGCCACCACGATGGATTCATCGCTGCAGGCTCCCCCACCCAAACCTTGTGACGAGGATATATGGACACACTCCAATTCACGATCCGCATCTTCAAAGATCGTGGCACGCACAGTGCCGAGAGTGGCGTTGTCGAGAGCAGTACGTCCGTCAAGCTGCTCCACTGCATCGTTACCTATAAGGACACCTGGAATACTCAACAGCGGAAGTTCATCCTCACTACAGGTATTCGCTAGGGACCAAACGGCCTCTACAGATCCAGCTTGAATTGCTTCCGAGATGAAACTATTGGCCTGTATCGACTCCTGCTGGGCTAAGCCGTCTAGCATTGTCTGCAATTCGTCGAATAGCGGGTCCTCCGGTGCCAAAATCTGCCCTCGGTACCGATACGCATCAATGGCCTCGGCGCATTCCGCCTCCGACAGTTGCCCGGCTTGCTGAGCAACTTGCGCCGCAAGCGATGGAGTGCTGCTGGCACTCCCAGCCAATGCGGCTACAACTGTCGCAGAAGCAACCAAAGTTGCCACTACTCCAGCCAGCTTTGTTGGTCTAGTCACGATTCTTGCAATCCTCATTTCACCGTCAGCCAACTTGCGGTCTCACCGACTCAGTATGTAAACAGCGTCCGACAGGCAGCAGTACGTGTCGAGCAATGTCACCGACGGGCATCGTGCTTTGCCCGCCCAAACAGCGCCAAGATGATGCACCCCGCCATCGCAGCCCGCAGGGGAGTGTTCGCGCATACATAGTCAGCCGCGAACATAGCCGACCCATTGGGGACCGCGGCCCATGCGCCTGCCCCTGTTGTTGTGGTCCCCACTGCCGCTCACCTACCAGCGTGTCATCCCTTTCTGATATCGACCCTGGTTGCGGACAGGCTTGTCGCGTGCTCAGCCGATCCTCAGATGTCACCGCGACGCTACGGCTGCAAGAATGATGCGATGACGATGCCTGCCCCCAACGGCACAGCCGGCAGGGACAGCGCGCCAGGGCGGCCCGCCGCGCCGTGGCGCATCGGCGTGGACGTCGGGGGCACGTTCACCGACCTGGTGCTGGCCGATGCGCAAGGCGCGACCTGGGTAGCCAAGGTTCCCTCGGTGCCTGCGGATCCGAGCCGGGGCGTGCACGCAGCGCTAGCTCGCGTGGCGGTGGACATTGGCATGCCGCTGGGCGAGGTGCTCGCAGGCTGCGCGCTGTTCGTGCACGGCTCCACCGTGGCCACCAACACGATGCTCGAAGGCACGGGAGCGACCGTCGGGCTGATCGCCACCGAGGGTTTCCGCGACGCGCTGGAGATCCGCCGCGGCCTGCGCGAGGACCAGTGGAATCACCGTGCTCCGTTTGCGCCGGTGCTCGTGCCCCGCTATCTGAGAGCCACGCTGGGCGGGCGCATCGACGCC
The DNA here is from genome assembly GCA_011523825.1 of Microthrixaceae bacterium. Classification (GTDB taxonomy): domain Bacteria; phylum Actinomycetota; class Acidimicrobiia; order Acidimicrobiales; family Poriferisodalaceae; genus Poriferisodalis. The sequence continues at coordinate 435,522 of WTFX01000009.1, read as the reverse complement.
GACGGCAGCGAGCACGCTCCGCTCGACCTGGAGGGCTTGGGCCCGGTGCTTGAGCACTTCGACAGCCACGATGTCGACGCGGTCGCTATCGCCTTCATAAACTCGTTCGTGAACGACGCCCACGAGCGTGCGGCCGCCGACGCCGTGCGCGAGCAGTGGGACGGCTCATGGGTCACCACGTCCACAGCGGTCTCATCGCTGATGGGCGAGTACGAACGAACATCCACCGCAGTGGTCAACGCTTCGCTGTCACCGAAGATCGTGTCGTACCTGCGCAAGTTGAACGACGAACTCGCCGCCGCCGGATTGCGCCACTCGATCCTGCTCGTCCAGTCCAACGGCGGCGCGGCGTCGGTCGACCAGGTGTCCGAGCGGCCCGTCAACCTGCTGCTCAGCGGCCCCGCCGCCGCGATCGGCGCCCTGAACCTGTACCGCGACGCCACCGACGCTGCGCTCCTCACCGATGAGAACACTTCGGCTGTCGCCGGGAACCTGATCTCCATGGAGATCGGCGGCACGTCATGCGACGTGCTGCTGATGTCGGGCGGCGAGGTGGACACCCGCGACGACATCATGATCGCCGGCTACCACGTCTCCACCCCGGCCATCGACATTCACACGATCGGGGCGGGCGGCGGCACCATCGCAGGAGTCGACGAGGCCGGTCTGCTCTACGTGGGGCCGCAGGGCGCGGGGGCCGATCCTGGCCCTGCCTGCTACGGCAACGGCGGCACGCTGCCGACGGTCACCGACGCCCAGCTCGTACTCGGCCGCCTGCGACCGGGCAAATCGGCGGGCGGCACCCTCGACCTCGACATCGACGCCGCCCGTGAGGCAATCCGCACCCACGTCGCCGAACTGCTCGGCATGACCGTCGAAGAGGCGGCCGCCGGCATCGTGGAGGTGGTCGAGCAGCACCTGCTCAGCGCCACCGAGCACATCTCGATCGAGCGAGGTCACTCGCCCCGGCGCTTCACGATGGTCGCCGCTGGGGGTGCCGGCCCGATGCACGGCGCATCAGTGGCTGCCGGACTCGGCTGCGAGCGCGTCTATGTGCCCCGCGACGCCGGCGCGCTGTGCGCCATCGGGATGCTGCACTCCGACGTTCGCCAGGATTTCACCCGCTTCTTGATGGGTTCGCTCGACGAACTGGATCTCGCCGAGATCGATGCCGGGTTCGAGAGCCTGCGTGCCCAGGCTCTCGACGTGATGGACGGGGAGGGATTCGCAGCCAGCCAAGTGACGCTCGATTGCGAACTGGAGCTGCATCACCCCGGCCAGTTGTGGACGATCCGCGTTCCCGCATACGGCAACGAGCCGTCCATGATCGACGCTGCAGCGGTGCGCGACGCCTTCGAAGCCGAATACCAGCGGCTGTACGGCCACGTCCAGCAGGACGGCACGATCATGGTGGCCTCGCTTCGTCTGGTTGCACGGGCGAGCACGGGTGACGTGGCTACTTCCGAGACGGAGCCAGCAGAGGGTGATCCGGAGCCCATCGAGAGGCGCTCGGTCTGGCACGGCCCGTTCGGCTGGTGCGACACACCGGTGTTCGACGGCGAAGTACTGCGGCGCGGCCAAAGAATCATGGGACCGGCACTCGTCGAGGAGCTGACCACGACGGTCGTGGCACGACCGGGTGACCGCCTGTGGGTTGATGCGAACGGTGACCTGTTCATCGATCTGGCACCCACCGATGAAACCGAGAGTGCCTCAGGGTCGGGCGATGCGGCCGTCTCCCGCAGCGTCCAATCCGGCCGGGTTCGCAGCGCGTCGAACGGGGTCGAGCTTGACCCGATCGTGCTTGCCGTCATGCAGAACCGGCTCGACCAGATCAGCAAGCACATGGGCTGGGTGATGACGCGCACGGCGCGCAGCACCATCTTCAGCCAGAGCCACGATTTCTCCTGCTACGTGACCACCCCTGACGGGACGCTCGTGGCCAATGCCGACGGCATCCCGATTCACACCGGCGGCGGCGGCTTCGCGGTGCGTGCGCTGCTGAAGCGCTACGAGGACCGCATCAATCCCGAGGACGTCTTCCTGCTGTCGGACCCCTACGTGGCCGGCGGCAACCACCTGCCCGACTGGGTCATCGCCAGGCCCGTCTTCGTCGCCCGTGAGGGCGAGCATGGGGGCAGGACTGAGGAGGGGGGCCGGGAGCCCACGCTCGTCGGCTTCTGCTGCAATCGTGCCCACCAGTCCGACATCGGCGGCGGGCTCGCCGGCACGTACAACCCCGAGGCGACCGAGATCTGGCAAGAGGGCATCCGGCTGCCGGTCATGAAGCTGATCGAGGCCGGCAAGGTCCGCGACGACCTGTGGGAGCTGCTGCTCATCAACTGCCGAACGCCCGAACTGCTCGACGGCGATCTGCTGGCGATGCTGGGCTCCACACGCATCGGTGCCGAGCGGGTCCTCGGCCTGGTGGCCGAACTGGGCATCGAGCCCTACCTGGCCTACCTCGACGGCGTGCTCACCCACGGCGAGCGACGCATGCGCGCAGCCATCACCGAGCTGCCCGACGGCGCCTATTACGGCGAGGATCGCACCGACAACGACTGCTTCGGTCCGGCCGACATCGCCGTGCGCGTGCACCTGAGCGTCGACGGCGACGAGATGACGCTCGACTTCACCGGCACCGATCCGCAGATCGACGGCTTCAAGAACAGCTCGCTGGCCAACACCTACTCCTCGGTGTTCCTGGCCGTGTCGTCATTCTTCGACACATCGATCCCGCGCAACGAGGGCACCTACCGGCCGCTGACGATCATCGCCCCCGAGGGCAGCATCGTGAACGCTCTGCCGCCGGCGCCGATGACGATGAACACGGTCTTCGTGGCCCACGAGATCGTGATCGCCGTATGGCAGGCGCTCGCGCACGCCGACCCCGACCGGGCCTGTGCCGCATGGTCCAAGACCATGCACGGCCATGTCGCCGGGCGCCGCGACGACGGCACCACCTGGGTGATGTACCAGTGGCACGCGATGGCCACGCCCGGCGCCACCGCCGAGCGTGACGGCTTCCCGCAGTTGGGGCACCTCATCACGCTCGGCGGCCTCGACCTGCCGAACCTGGAGTTCCACGAGCAGATGTATCCCGTCCGGTATGTCCGCCACGAGCAGCGCTGCGACAACGCCGGCCCGGGGCAGCGGCGCGGCGGCACCGGCGTGCGGTACGAGGCCGACATTCTGGAGCCCGCCATCTGGTCGTTCCGGGCCGAGGGGCTGGACACGCCGACCGGGCACGGTGTGCGCGGCGGCGGCACTGGTGGCGTCGGCTTGGAGTGGATCGTCCCCGTCGACGCGGAGCACGACGGCCCGACGTTCGTGCCGCCCAAGTACGGCGTGAAGCGGATGGGTCCCGCACGCATGATCGCCGACACGCCCGGCGGGGGCGGCTGGGGCGACGCGTTCGAGCGCGAGCCCGACGCCGTGCTGCGAGACGTCATGGACGACGTCGTCAGCGTCGAGGGCGCCCGCCGCGACTACGGCGTAGTCATCGGCGACGACGGTCGATCCGTCGACTTCGAAGCGACCTCCCGGCTGCGCGCAGCCGACCGAACCGCTGCGCCGACCGGCTGAGCCCCCGCCCGAGACCCGAACAGGGAGACGCTGTCCATGACGCTCGTGCTCGTTCACGGCAACCCCGAGACGACCGCCATCTGGGACCCGATGCGCGCCGCCCTCGAGCGCCACGGCATTGGTCCCGACGATGTCGTGGCGCTGTCGCCCCCCGGCTTCGGCGTGCCGTCACCCGACGGCTTCGGCGCCACCATGAACGAGTACCGGGACTGGCTCGCGGCTGAGCTGGAGGGGCTGCTCGCAGCAGGCGCCGAGCACGTGGACCTGCTGGGGCACGACTGGGGCGGCGGTCATGTCATGCGCATCGCCATGGAGCGACCGGATCTGATCCGGTCGTGGTGCACCGACGTCATCGGCCTGTTCGACGCGGACTACGTCTGGCACGACGCGGCGCAGCTCTGGCAAACGCCGGAGGGCGACGCATCCATAGCGCGCATGATCAGCCGTCCCGACCCCGAGCGAATCGCGTTCTACGCCGACCTCGGCATGGGACCCGAGGTGGCCCAATCCGTCGTGCCGCACATCAACGCCGACATGGGCCGGTGCATCCTGGCGCTGTACCGCGACGCTGCCCAGCCCGCCATGGCCGATCTCGGCTTCAACATCGCCGCAGCCGGCCAGCGGCCCGGCCTGTGCATTTTGGCGGCCGGCGACCACTTCACCGGCGGCGGTGTCATGCACCGCCGCATCGCCACCCGCGCCGGCGCCAGAGTCACGGAGTTGCTCGACGTCGGCCATTGGTGGATGTGCGAGAACCCGGGCCTCGCGGCGCACACTGTGGCGAGCTGGCTGGCATCGCTCGACAGAACTGGGGCGGCGTCAGCCAGGGCCTGATCGAACTGCCCTACAGCACGTCTTGCGGCGCACAGCGCCTGCCGAGCATTGGGCTACTGTCGCGGCTGATGCCGGGCCGACCGCGGCCGGGCACGCCGTTCTGAACGCAATCCGGCACCCTGCGCGGGGTGCCCGCCACAAGGGGGCAAGCGATGGCCGCATCGGGTTCGATCCTGGGGAATCCTGTTCAGCGCAAGGAAGATCCTGGGCTGCTGACCGGGGCGAATCACTACGTCGACGACCTCGACGTCGACGCGGCGCGGGTCGCCTTCGTGCGGTCGCCGGAGGCCCACGCCGAGATCACCTCCATCGACACCTCCGACGCCTCGTCCATGCCGGGCGTCGTGGCGGTGTACACCGCGGAGAACCTGCCGATGGATGCCTTCCAGGGCTTCCCGATGATGCCGCCGGACTTCAACCGGCCGCCATTGGCAGCAGGCCGGGTGCGCTTCGTCGGCGACATGGTGGCCGCCGTGGTGGCGGAAACCCAGGCGCAGGCAAATGACGCCGCCGAGGCCGTGTACGTCGAATACAGCCCACTGCCGGTTGTCTCGGACTTCGAGCGAGCTGCCGATCCCGACTCGCCCGTCGTGTGGGACGGGCAGCCGTCCAACGTGTGCTTCCCGTTCGCCATCCCGGGCCCAGATGAGGAGACCGGCGAACGGCCGGGAGTTGATGCGCTGGCAGGCGCCGACCATGTCGTGTCCGAGCGCATCGTCACTCAGCGCTTGGCCGGTGCCCCGATGGAGGCCAACGGGTGCGTCGCCGTCCCCGGCGATGACGGCAGCATGACCATGCACCTGTCGGTGCAGAATGCCCACTCCCAGCATGAGGCGCTCGCCCCGGCACTCGGCCTGGAGCCCGATCAGCTGCGCGTGACCGCACCGTGGGTGGGCGGCGGCTTCGGCCCGAAGGCCGCGGTGTACCCCGAGTACATCGTGGTCGGCAAGGCAGCCCAGGCGCTCGGCCGCCCCGCCCGCTGGACCGAGAACCGCACCGAGAACATGCTGTCGATGGTGCAGGGCCGCGCCATGGTGATGAACGTCGAGATGGGCGTGCGCAACGACGGCTGCATCGTGGGCCTGAAGGCGCACGTGATCGCCGACGCCGGCGCCTACCCGATCATCGGTGCGATCCTGCCGATGCTGACCGGCATGCTCAGCCAGGCCGTGTACGACATCCCCGTCATCGACTTCGTCTCGCAGACGGTCATCACCAACACCACGCCGATCGGCGCGTACCGCGGTGCCGGGCGTCCCGAGGCGACCCAGATGGTGGAGCGCATCCTGGACAAGGCCGCTGCGGCGATCGGCATGGACCCTGCCGAGATCCGGCGCAAGAACTACCTGCAGCCCGACGCTTTCCCGACCGCACTGCAGACGGGCGTCAGCTACGACTCCGGCGAGTACGAGCGGGCCCTCGACGCCGTGCTCGAAGCATCCGGCTATGCCGATCTGCGAGCCGAGCAGCAGGCCCGGCGCGACGCCGGCGACTCGAAGCTGCTGGGCATCGGCGTGTCGTCCTACGTGGAGATCACCGCTCCGGTGGGGCTGCACGTGGAGTACGGCAGCACCGAGGTGCACGAAGACGGCACGGCCACCATCCGGGTGGGCACCTCCAGCCACGGACAGGGCCATGACACGGCGTTCAGCCAGATCGTCGAGGGAGTGCTGGGCATCCCCATGGATCAGGTCACTCACCTCGACGCCGACACCGCCGAGGTGCCCTCGGGTGCCGGCACGCTGGGCTCGCGCTCGCTGCAAACGGCCGGCTCGGCGGTGTACCTGTCGAGCCAGGCAGTGCTGGAGAAGGGCAAGCAGCTCGCCGCTCACCTGCTCGAGGCGTCTGCCGACGACATCGAGGTGGCCGGAGGTGGCCTCGCTGTAGCCGGCGTGCCGACCAGCGCGGTGAGCTGGGCGGACATCGCAAAGCTGGCAAACGACGACAGCGCCCGCCCGTCGGGTCTCGAGGCAGGCCTGCTGGCCGAGGAGAACTTCGACGGGACCGATTCCACGTTCCCGTTCGGCTCCCATGTGGCCGTCGTCGAGGTCGACCGCGACACGGGCGAGGTCGAGCTGGTGCGCCACGTCGCCGTCGACGACTGCGGCACCATCATGAACCCGCTGATCGTGAACGGCCAGCAGCACGGCGGCATTGCCCAGGGCATCGCCCAAGCGCTGTACGAGCACGTCGAGTACGACGGCGACGGCCAGCCCCGCAACCCGAGCCTCGGCGACTACCTGGTGCCGTCGGCTGCGGAGCTGCCGAGCTTCGAGGTGTCCAACACCGAGACCGCCAGCCCCCGCAACCCGCTGGGCGCCAAGGGCATCGGCGAGTCGGGCACGATCGGCTCCACACCGGCGGTGCACAACGCGGTCTGCGATGCGGTGGCCCACCTGGGCATCGACCACATCGACATGCCCTGCAGCCCGCAGAACGTCTGGCGCGCACTGCAGAACGCCTGAGCCCGCGCAGCGCCCGATTCCCCGCTCGCACGAGGTCGCGCGCCTTCCCGGACGAAGCATCGGGCCATGACCTAGCCTCTGTGCTCGCACACCCAGCGTGACCGGCTCTGCAGACGGGTTCGGCGCGCCCTGCCAGGAGACACCGCATGAGTACTGACGCAGCGACCGACCCGGTCATCGTCGCAACTGCCCGCAGTCCGATCGGGCGAGCCTTCAAGGGATCGCTGACCGAGATGCGGCCCGACGACATGACGGCGCAGATCGTCACCAAGCTGCTCGACAAGGTGCCCGAGCTGCCCCACGGCGAGATCGAGGATCTCATGCTGGGCTGCGGGCAGCCCGGCGGCGAGGCCGGTTTCAACATCGCGCGTGCCTCGGCGATCCTGGCCGGCCTCGACGACGTGCCCGGCACGACGGTCAACCGCTACTGCTCGTCCTCGCTGCAGACCATCCGCATGGCGGCGCACGCCATTCGCGCCGGCGAGGGAGACGCCTTCATCGCCGCCGGCGTCGAGTGCGTCAGCCGCTACGACAAGGGCAACTCCGACAGCTTGCCCGGCACCACGAATCCCAAGTTCAAGGCCGCAGGCGAGCGCACCAAGGTGCGCGGCGAAGGCGGTCACGGCGACTGGACTCCTCCGGTCGGCCTTCCTGACCTGTACATCGCCATGGGATTCACCGCCGAGAACGTGGCCGAGCACAAGGGCGTGAGCCGCCAGGCCATGGACGAGTACGGCGTGATGAGCCAGAACAAGGCAGAGGACGCCATCGGACGCGGTTTTTTTGAGATGGACATCACCCCGCTGGAACTGCCTGACGGCAGCGTGGTCAGCACCGACGATGGTCCGCGTGCGGGCGTCACCTACGAGGCCGTTTCGCAGCTGAAGCCCGCATTCCGCCCCGACGGCCGGGTGACTGCCGGCAATGCCTGCCCGCTGAACGACGGTGCTGCCGCCGTGATGGTGATGAGCCGCAAGCGTGCCGAGGAACTGGGCATCACGCCGCTGGCGCGCATCATCTCGTCGGCCGTGTCGGCGCTGAACCCCGAGATCATGGGCCTCGGCCCGATCGAGGCGTGCAAGAAGGCGCTGGCGCGTGCGGGCATGACCATGAGCGACATCGACATGGTCGAGATCAACGAGGCGTTCGCCGCGCAGGTGATCCCCTCGGCCGACGAGCTGGGCATCGACATGGTCGAGCAGCTGAACCTCAACGGCGGCGCCATCGCCTTGGGCCACCCGTTCGGCATGACCGGCGCTCGCATCATGACCACGCTGCTCAACGGTCTGTCCGACCGCGACAAGACCTTCGGCCTCGAGTCGATGTGCGTCGGCGGCGGCCAAGGCATGGCCATGATCGTGGAGCGCCTCAACTAGATCACTGCCTGTGCTGGCTGATCCGATAACTGCCGCGCTTCGGGGCGGCGCGTCGGCAACACTGGCCGGGTGAACACGTCCTCGCCGGCGGCACCGCGGTCCATCCAGATCGTCCCGTCTGTACTGCCTGCCGACTTTGCGCGCCTCGGAGACGAATGCGCTGCACTGGAGGCAGCAGGCGTCGACCGGATCCAGTGGGACGTCATGGACGGCGTCTTCGTGCCGAACCTGACGTTCGGGCCCGATGTGATCGCTGCCTGCCGCCCCCACGCCAGCGTGATGTTCGAGGCGCATCTCATGGTCGCCGACCCCGACCCGATGCTCGGCGCCTACGTCGATGCCGGCTGCGAGATGCTGATTGTGCACGCCGAATCGGTCACTCACCTGCACCGGACGCTCGGCCGGGTCGCCGAGCTGGGCGCTCAGCCAGCGGTGGCCGTCAATCCCTCGACGCCGATTGAGGCCGTGGCCCATGTGCTCGACCTCGTCGACATGGTGCTGGTCATGACCGTCAACCCGGGATTCGGCGGACAGGCCTATATCGCCACGATGGAGCCGAAAATCGCGGCGCTGCGCGAGCTCATCTCGCAGAGCGGCTCGGCGGGAGCCTCGGGTGCGGGCATCGACATCGAGGTGGACGGCGGCATCTCGGCCGAGACCATCGGTGGCGCAGCTGCGGCCGGCGCCAACGTTCTCGTATCGGGCAGCGCGCTGTACCGCTACGAGGAGGGGCTCGCGCACGGCGTCGCGGACCTGCGCTGCCGTGCGGAGGCTGCATTCCGGGCGTGATGACCGTGACGGCTCGCCGGCGCTGGCTCCTCATCGCCGCCGCCGTCGTGGCGGTCGCTCTCGCCTTGCGACTGACGCTGTGGCGCGACAGCGGGGAACCCTCCGTCGAGGATTTCTGCGGGGAGTTCGCCCACCTGCTGGTCGTCGATCAGCTCAGTTTGACAGTCAACCCAAACGACGACACGAGCACCCGCGAGGCAATGGACCGCACTGCACGCCAGTTCGCAGATGCCGCAGCGGCGGCGCCGGCGGAGATCCGCCCCGACGTGCAACTGCTGGCGGACTTGACTGCTGCACTCTCCGAGGCTGTCGCCGAGACCGCTTCACGCGAGACGTTCGACCGCGCCGCAGCCGTGATCGCGGCACAGGATCCGTTCCTGGAAACGCAGGACGCCGCCACGCAGCGGGTCGTGGACTACGTCACACGTAATTGCACTGCTGCGCCTGGCTGAATCAGGCGCACGAGCACTGCTGCGCCTGGCCAGATCAGCTAGATCATCTCGCCGCGCTTGACGATCACGTGATCGCACAAGCCGTAGGCCTTCGCTTCCTCTGCGGTGAACCAACGGTCTCGCTCGGAGTCGAGCAGGATCTGCTCCACGTCCTGACCGCTGTGCAGGGCCGTGCGCTCCGCCATCAGGCGCTTGACATAGGCCATCTGCTCGGCCTGGATGGCGATGTCCGATGCTTGGCCCCGGACGCCGCCGGACGGCTGATGCATCATCACCCGTGCGTGGGGCAGGCAATAGCGCTTGCCCGGCGCTCCAGCGGTCAGCAGGAATTGCCCCATCGAGGCCCCCAACCCCAGGCAGACGGTGGCTACATCGCAAGCCACGAATTGCATGGTGTCGTAGATGGCCATGCCAGCGGTGACAGAACCGCCGGGGCTGTTGATGTACAGCGAGATGTCGCGGCCCCGATCCTGACCTTCCAGGTACAGCATCTGCGCACAGACGACGTTGGCCAGCTGATCGTCCACCTCGTCGCCCAGGAACACGATGCGGTCATCCAGCAGCCGGTTCGAGATCTGGGTCCAGCCGGAAACGCCACTGGCGTCGAATGCTCGCTGCGCGCCCGGCGCCGGGACGGTGATCGATGGAACGTCGGTCATGGGCGCAGGCTACCGACGAGGCCTTCCAGCCCAGCCGGCGCGCGATTGCCCGATGCCGACGGCGATGTGTCAGACCAACTCAGAGTCGCACCGCCAGGGCGCGCAGAGCGCGGCCGCGGTGGCTGATCCGGTTCTTCGCCTCGGCGGACATCTCGGCGAAGGTAAGCGGGGCCGCCTCATCGGGGACGAATACGGGGTCGTAACCGAAGCCGCCATCGCCCCGCACCGCCATCGCGATGCTGCCCTCGACGACGCCATCGGCCAAGATCTCACTCCCATCACCCGACACGACCGCGATCACAGTCCGAAAGCGTGCTGTCCGCCGGCGCGGCGGCACTCCCTCCAAAGCAGCCATGAGCTTGGCCAGATTGGCCACCGGGTCTGCCTCGGGCCCCGCATAGCGGGCACTGTGTACGCCAGGGGCGCCATACAACGCATCCACTTCCAGCCCGGTGTCGTCGGCAATAGCCGACTCGCCAGCCGCAGCGCACACGAACCTCGCCTTGATCAGCGCATTGTCTGCCAGCGTCTCGCCGTCCTCAGCCACATCGCCGAGTTCGGATGGCCGCGGCACGATCTCGACCTCGGGCATTGCTTCGGCCAGCACCTCAGCGATTTCGACGGCCTTGTGCGGATTGGCCGACGCCATCACCAGCCTCACGGCGTCAGGGCCTTCTCATCACCGACAATTGGGCGTGCCCGACATCACGTCGGCGGCGAGGCCAGTGCCATTCGCTGCAGATCGACGATCTCGCTGATGCCCGAACGGGCCAGCTCCAGCATTGCGCCGAGCTGAGCGTCGTCGAACGGATCACCTTCGGCAGTGCCCTGCACTTCGACGAAGCGACCTTGTCCCGTCATGACGACATTCATGTCGACCTCTGCCCGCGAGTCCTCCTCGTATGGCAGATCGAGGCGAGCCTCGCCGTCCACAATCCCCACCGAGATTGCTGCACACTCGTCCATGAGCGGATGCCGGCTGATGGCTCCGCTGCTGACCAGACGGCTGCACGCGTCGTGCAACGCCACATATCCCCCGCAGATCGAAGCGGTACGGGTTCCCCCGTCGGCCTGCAGCACATCGCAGTCGACCGTGACCTCGCGCTCACCCAGCGCCGCCATGTCGCACACGGCCCGCAACGCCCGCCCGATCAGCCGCTCGATCTCGAGCGTGCGACCCTTCTGCTTGCCCCGCTTGGACTCCCGGCCGACGCGTTCGGGACTCGAGCCGGGCAGCATCGCATACTCGGCAGTCACCCAACCGGTCCCCCGGCCGCGCATCCAGCGCGGCACATCGTCGTCGATGGACACGGTGCACATCACCCTGGTTCGCCCGAAGGACACCAGCACCGAGCCCGGTGTCTGGTCGGTGAAGTCGCGTTCGAACGTGACCGGCCGCAGTTCGCCCGGCGTCCGACCGTCGGCGCGCGTCACGACCGGGTCCAGGCGTTCACGACCAGCACAGTGTTCACGCCCAGAACGTTGCGCCGGTGCGTGCGACTGCGACATCGCCGTTGAACACCTCGCCCGCCTCGGTCAGATGATCCTGCGGATCCGATCCGGGCGGTACATGCGTCACCACGAGCTGGCGCGCACCGACGTCGTTGGCGTCGGCTGCCAGCCAAGCAGCGCTCACATGCGGGATCTCGGGACTGTCGGTTGCGTGCAGCAGCGTGCCCTCGCCCACCACGAGATCCGGTGACGACCGCCCAACATCGCGGCTGAGCGCAGAGAGTGCCCAGCCCCGACCGGTGTCGGACGTATAGACGATCGACTTGCCGTCGCACTCGAAGCGCATCGCCAGCGTCTCCACTGGATGATCGGTGCGGGAGAACAGCACCTCGATGTCGCCGATGCGTGCCTCCGACGAATCCTTCACCATCTCCCAGCCGAAGAGATCCGAGCTGTCGCCGTACACCTCGGTGACCTCACGCACGCCTTCGGTGGCGAGCACCCGCATGCGCTCGATGCCCATGTACCACTTCGCTGCGTTGTAGATCACCGGCAACTCCGCGCAGTGATCGGGGTGGTGATGGCTCACCAGCAGCGCATCCACCGTTTCCAGCGGCACATGGGATTGCAGGTTGGCAAAGGTGCCCGGCCCGCAGTCCACCCACAGAGTCGTGGCTTCACTGCGCACGAGATATCCGCTGCACGACTCGCCGGCGGCGGCGTAGCTGCCCGAACAACCCAGCACCGTCACCGAGAGCTTGCTCACGGAGGCCGATACTACGCAGGTAGGCGGGGCTTCTCACGTCGTGCCCGCCCCAGCAGAACTTCAGCCGATCGGGCAGCGCGTTCCTGCTTCGAGCGACCGGAGGACTCCTGCTTCGTCGAATGCGCCGACGAGCCGGCCGCTGGTTGCGAGCAATACCGAGGCCGGCTCGCTGGCGGTTGCCGGGCGGAACGTGGCCGCCGGGTATGCCTCGGCGACCTCGGCACGGCCGGCGCCAACACCGATCCCTTCGGCAGTCTGAAGCATGTACGGGTCGGGTCCGAACGCTCCCAGGCGCCAGGTCATGAAGTGCTCTTCGCCGGAGTCCCGGTGCTGGTAGCCGTCGTCGGCATTCCCGAACAGGGCCAGGAAACCTGGCCATTCCACTGCTCGCAGCCGGCTGCCGGGACAGTCTCCGTAGATCGAGAACGTGTCGGTCCAGCCGCTGTCGGCAACCGGTTGGCCGAGCGCGCCGGTGAGCACATCCAGAGCAGTCAGCGCGTCGGTGCCGAATGGCACCAGACCGAGGCCGTCGCTTGCCAGCACCACGCCTTCAGGACGAGGCACCGCCGCCGCCCCCAGCCGCAGTGGCACCGTTGTCGTTGCCGCAGCGTCGGTCGAGATGCCCGCATCGCTTCCCGCTGGAGCCGTCACCAGCACTGCAGCAGCTCGCTCAGATGATGCTTGCGAGGGCAGCAGCGTCGTCGCGGTGACGTCGAGAGACAGGGCGACAGTGGATGGTGGAGTGGGAGCAACCCGCAGCGGCGGACCCGTGCAGGCGCCCGCGGCCACCATCAGTGCTACGGCCATCACCGCTGGTCGGCAACGGGATCTGGCGCCCCTCATGCCGGCAACGGTACGACAGCGTCTCAAGCAATCAACAGCCGAACCGGCGGCGGAGACCGTCAGAAGTAGATGACGTTCTCGGCTTGGGCAACCGCAGCGTCCAGGTCGTCCGTCCACGCGCCGACCGACAGGTACTTCCAGCCGTGGTCGCTCACGACGAACACGATGACACCTTCGTCAATGCGGGCAGCCGCCTTGCGTGCACCGGCCAGCGCTGCGCCGCCAGAGATGCCCGAGAACACGCCTTCGGCCGCCAGCATCCGCGTCGCCTCGATCGACTCCCGCGGGCGCACGATCATCTTGCGGTCGAGCAGATCGACGCCACCCCACTGCTCGAAGATGGGCGGCACGTACCCGTCTTCGAGGCTGCGCAGGCCCTCCACTTGCTCGCCCGCCGGCGGCTCGACCGCCCACACTTGCACCGTCGGCGAGTACTCCTTGAGGTAGCGGCCGACGCCCAGCAGCGTGCCGCTCGTGCCCAGCCCCGCGACGAAGTGCGTGATGCCGGGAACGTCGGCGACGATCTCGGGACCGGTGGTGCGGTAGTGCACCTCGGGATTGGCCTCGTTCCCGTACTGGTAGAGCATCGTCCAGTCGGGGTTGGCCTCGGCCAACTCCACTGCGAGCCGCACCGCACCATTCGAGCCCTGTTCGGCTGGGCTGTCGATGATCTCGGCGTCGAAGATCTCAAGCATCTGCCGCCGTTCGGCGGTGACGTTGCCCGGCAGCACGATCTTGACCCGGTAGCCGCGGCGCTGCCCGAGCATGGCCAGAGCGATGCCGGTGTTGCCGGAGGATGGCTCGATGATCACCGAACCGGGTGCCAGGCGGCCTTCGGCTTCAGCGCCGTCCAGCATCGCCAGCGCAACCCGATCTTTGACTGAGCCGGTGGGGTTCTGCCCTTCCAGCTTGGCGTACAGCTCGACCGACGGGTTGGGGCTGAGACGACTGACATCCAGGGTGGGCGTGGCGCCGATCAGCTCGTCGACAGAGCGATAGACGGCCACGTGCGGCTCAGCCGTGCGTACTGGTGCGCGGCCGGACTGGCTCAGCCACCGGCGACGGCCGGCAGGATCGACAGCTCGTCGCCATCGGACAGCGCAGTGTCCATCTGGGAGAGATAGCGCACATCTTCGTCGTTGACATAGACGTTCACAAAGCGGTGCAGGCTGCCGTCTTCAGCGAGCAGGTTGGGGGCGATACCCGGAAACTCGCCGACCAGCCAGGACACGGCCTCGGCCACGGTGCTGCCTTCGGCGTCAACCCGCGACTGCCCATTGGCGTGGGGACGCAGGACGGTCGGCAGGCGGACGGTGACGGCCATCGGAACTCCCGGTTCGGCGGCTGGGCGATTGGCGGCCAGAAACGTGCACGCCGCCTCGGCAATTCCTGACCTGCTAACTCAAGATTCTACGGGCCGCGCCAGCCGTACCCTCGGGCTGATGGTGAGCGACCGGACTGTCGTGGCGTCAAATCGCCGTGCGCGCCGCAACTACGAGGTGCTCGACACCTTCGAGTGCGGCATGGTCCTGCGCGGCACGGAGGTGAAGTCGCTGCGTGCTGGAGGCGCCCAGATGGGCGACGCCTATGCCCGGGTGCGCGACGACGAGATGTGGCTGATGGGTCTGCACATCGCACCGTGGACCCATGCTTCGCCCAACTTGGGGCATGAGGTCGAGCGCCCCCGCAAGCTGCTTATGCATCGTGCCGAGATCAACCGGCTGCGAGCCCGGACCGAGCAGGACCGTCTGCAGCTCATCCCGCTCGAGATCTATTTTCGCGACGGGCGAGCCAAGCTGGAGCTCGCCCTTGCCCGGGGCCGGCGGCTGTACGACAAGCGGCAGGCCATCCGCAAGCGAGAAACGGATCGCGAAGCCCGCCGGGCACTGCGCGACCGGTCCGCCTAGCAGTCGAGCTGCCGCTGCGAAGGCGGCGGTGTCTGCCTAGGCGAAAGCCGCAGCGGCGATTCGGGCCACTTCGGCCGGCTGGTCGAAGTCGGCTTGGTGGCCGGCGTCGTCCAACAGGTGCGTGCCCACCACATTCGGCAGCGCCTCGGCCCAACGCTCCAAGTACGACGCCGGGATGATGCGGTCCTTGGCACCGTGCACGAGCGTCACGGGATTGGCGACTCGATGCAGCCGGTCGGCCAGCCCCCACTCTGGCAGTGGCCAGATCAGCTGCGCGGCGGCCGTGCGCGTGAGATAGCGGTGCACGCCGTGCTCGACCACCATGTCGGCCGGCAGGTCGGTCGGGTCGTCGAAGAACGCCGCCGATGCCTCAGTGTCCTCGGTCAGCATCGCCCGCTGCACGCTCAG
The DNA here is from genome assembly GCA_011523825.1 of Microthrixaceae bacterium. Taxonomy (GTDB): domain Bacteria; phylum Actinomycetota; class Acidimicrobiia; order Acidimicrobiales; family Poriferisodalaceae; genus Poriferisodalis. Next base: position 419,986 of record WTFX01000009.1, on the reverse strand, counting down.
CGTCGTACCGAACGGGTCGGCCACCGGGTCGCTGTCGTCCCACAGGCCGAACGGCGCCACGAGCACCATCGGGCCGAACGCCTCGGGCCGGATCGCCGCGAGCTCGAGCGCCAGCATTGCGCCCACGCTGGAGGCCACCAGCGGCCCGCCGGTCAGCCCGGACACGTCGACGACTTCGCTGGTCGCTACGACCCAGTCGTGCAGGTTGCGCAGCCCTTCCGGCTCGCTGGAGCCGGTGAATCCGGGCAGGCTCGGCGCCACGACGCGGCGACTTGCCGCGGCCAGCTCCTCCAGCACGGCGTGCGCGCCGGGGTTGCCGAGCATCCCGTGCAGGTAGCCCACGGTAGGACCCTCGCCGAGTTCGACGACGCCGATATGCCCGTCTCGGAACGGCAGCGTGCCGGGTGCGAAGTGGCCGGCTATCGGTGTGCCTGCACTCATCGGGCGCGGCTTCCCACGGGCTCGAGCTGGTGGTCGGTCTTCGGCCACCAGTGGTCCTCGTAGTCGTCCTCGAACAGGCCCGCTACCTCTGGCATCACCTTGGTGGCGTACATCTCGGTGTTCATCTTCACCAGCTCGGGATCCATGTTGCCGAAGTGGCTGAACACCATGAGGTGTCCGATATTCATGGTGGTAGCCAGTTCGTGCACCTGCTCGGTGACCTGGGTGGGATCGCCCAAGATGATGTAGCCCTTCTCCACCATGTCCTCGAAGCTCAGCTTCTTCGAGCCGTACGAGGGCTTGGCAGATCCAGCCTTGGCGGCATCGGCGGCGCTGGCTTCGCGCCGGGCCGTGGCCTCGCGGGCGGCTCGCTCCACCATGCCCTCCACGCCGGCTCGCACCGTGTTGGGCGTCTTGTAGCCAGGCGGATCGGCATAGCCGGCGTACACGTGCAGGCAGGTGTTGAAGAAGTACTCGGCCGGCTCGCGATACAGGTCCCACGCCTCGGCCTCGGTGTCGGCCACGGCGATGAACTGGGCGAAGCCGCCCTGGAACGGGTTGGTCTCCTTGCCGAGCTCCTGGACCTTCTTCCAGAAGCCCTGCATGGTGCGCAGCCCGGCCTTGTAGCCGAAGTAGCTCAGGTAGCAGTACACGAGGTCTTCGGCGGCGCACCAGTCCCAGGTATCCACCGAGCCGCCGCCGGGGATCCAGATCGGCGGGTGGGGCTGCTGCACCGGCCGGGGCCACACGTTGACGTAGCGCAGCTTGTTGTAGTTGCCGTTGAAGCTGAACACCTCATCGGAGGTCCACGCCTGGCGGATCAGGTCGACGCCCTCGTGGTAGCGCTCGCGCAGCGTGGCCGGATTCTGGCCGTAGGCGTAGATGGTGTCCATCGGCGAGCCCACCGGGAACCCCGCGATCATGCGCCCGCCGGTGATCCCGTCCAGCATGGCGATCTCCTCGGCCACCCGCAGCGGCGGGTTGTACAGCGCCACCGAGTCGCCCAGCACCACGATGTTGGTGTCCGGGCAGTTGCGTGACAGCGCCGCCGCGATGATGTTCGGGCTGGGCATGAGCCCGTAGCCGTTGGAGTGGTGCTCATTGATGCCAACGGCGTCGAACCCGCACTGGGCTGCGAACTCAAGCTGATCGAGGTAGGTGTTGTAGGTCTCGTGACCAACGGTGGGGTCGTAGAGCTTCGGGTCGATGTCGACCCAGACCGAACGGTGCTGCTCCGGAAAATCCGGCGGGAGCTCCGGGTAGGGCATCAGGTGGAAGAAGATCGACTTCACGGCGTGCTCCTTGCGGCTCGCCAGAAAATCTACTCCGCGTTCGACTCTGCGTCGTGATCGGGTACGCGCCCGCTACGGGGCGGCAGAATCCGCTGCGTTCGCGCTCTCAGCCCCAGTCGCGGCCCACGATGGACACGTCGTCGGGGTTATGGAAGCCCGGGATCGTCCAGCCGTCGAGGTCATACTCGGCCATGCACTGCTCGGCGAAGCCCTCGAGCATCTGGGTCATCGAGCCCATGCCGGGGATCTCGAAGTCGGCAACATCCAAGTTCTCGTAGCGGATCTGCTCGTCGTTGCCGGCGTAGTTGCGCTCGTACAGCTCGTGACGGCCGCCGAACTCGCTGCCCATGGCATCCCACAGCAGCTTCATGATCTTCATCCGTTCCAGAGCAGGGATGCCGTTCGATCCCCGCACGTACCGCTCGAGGTACGGGCGGATCTCGTCGGACTTGAAGTCCCGGGCGTTCGAGTTGACGTAGATCAACCCGGAGCCGACCACCGACTCCACGATGTCCTTGATCCGGGGATAGAGGATCGGCGTGAACGTGCGGTAGGCCATGCCGTACAGCAACGACGGCTGCACTGCCCCGTTCTCCCACGGGTCGGGGCTCTTGGCCATGGCGTCGCTCAGGCCCCACATCAGGTTGCGGATGGCGATGACCTCGCCGAGCTTGGCCTGCACGCCCCGGAATTGACGGGTGCCGGTGGCCCGGAGCGCCTTCGACAGCAGACCGGCGATGAAGTCCAACTTCACGCACAGGCGGGCGAGCCCGTGGAAGGTGAAGCGAGGGATGAAACCGGATGCGGGGAAGAAGTTGTTGGCGTTCTCGACGTCGCCGTAGAGGAACACGTTCTCCCACGGGATCAGCACTTCGTCGAACACCAGGATCGAGTCGTTCTCGTCCAGACGGCTCGACAGCGGGTAGTCGAAGACGCTGCCGGTGGCTGCGGCCTGCAGCTCGTAGGAGTTGCGGCAGATGAGCTTGACGCCCGGCGAGTCCATCGGTGTCGTGCACACGATGGCGTAGGCCGGATCCTGCAGCGGCACCGGGCCGAAGTGAGCGATGAAGTTGTAGTGGGTCAGTGCCGAGCCGGTTGCCACCACCTTGGCGCCCGACAGGATCAAGCCGTTGTCGGTCTCGCGCTCCACGTGCATGCACACGTCGGAGATCTGGTCTGCGCCCAGGTGACGGTCGACCGGCGGGTGCACGATGGCGTGGTTCCAGTACGACACCTCTTCCTGGCTGCGGCGGTACCAGTAGAGGGCGTTGTCGTGGTAGTCGCCGTAGAACTCCGGGAAAGCGCCCAGCGTGCCCAAGAACGAGGCCTTGTAGTCGGGGCTGCGGCCCATCCACCCATATGTCAAGCGCTGCCAGCCGGCGATGGCGTCACGGGCTCCGACAAGATCGTCAGCACTGTGGGGCACGCGGAAGAACTTGTGGGTCTTGCCGCCCGAGCCCGTGTCGGTGTCGCACATCAGTACGTCCTGCTGGGCGGGATCGTGCAGGGCGTCGTACAGCCGGGCGATGGATCGCACGCTGTTGCGGAACGCGGGATGCGTGGTGACGTCACGCACCTTGTCCCCCTGGAAGTACACCGTGCGCCCGTCTCGCAGGCTCTCGATGTACTCATCACCGGTCATCGGCGACCACGTCTCAGTCGACTCGCTCATCTCGGCTTCCCCCTGTGTTGTGCCCGGGATTCGGCTCAGACACTAACGCAGGTGAAATCGGAATGAGCACGCTCAGAGTTTTGATCCGGAGGCCGAATTCAGGGAATGAGCAGAACCTTGCCGGTCGTTGCGCGGCCCTGCAGTGCCTCGTGCGCCGCCCGCGCCTCAGACATCGGAAAGCGAGCGCCGATGCGCACGTCGAGGCGGCCGTCGGCGATCCAGCCGAACAGGTCGTCGGCCCGCCACTCGAGCTCGGCGCGGGTTGCGGTGTGGTCGCCGAGCGTGGGGCGGGTGAGGAAGAGCGACCCGCCGGTGGACAACCGCAAGGGCGGCATCGGCGGCACCGGCCCTGAGGCGTTGCCGAACGTGACCATCGTGCCCCGCGGCCGCAGCACTTCCAGGCCTCGTTCGAACGTGTCGGCACCGACACCGTCGTAGATCACGTCGAGCGGTCGCGCACCTGCAATCCGCTCGACGGCGTCGCCGAAGTCCTCTTCCCGGTAGTTGATGACGTGGTCGGCCCCCGCGCCTGCTGCCAGCTCGGCTTTGTCTGCGGTGCCGACAGTCGTGAACACTTCGGCGCCGCGCATCTTGGCCATCTGGATGAGTAGCAGTCCCACGCCGCCGGCGCCTGCATGGATGAGGCAGCGATGCCCGGTCTCCAGCGGGAACGTCGAGCACGCCAGGAAGTGGGCAGTCATGCCTTGCAGCATGGTTGCGGCGCCCAATTCGGTGCTGGCGCCGTCGGGCAGCACAATGGCCACCCGGGCCGGGACCCGGGCCTTCTCCGCATACGTGCCGGGGTGCCCTGTCCACGCCACCTTGTCGCCGACGGCGAATCCCTCGACGTCGTCACCGACTTCGGCAACGGTGCCGGCGCCTTCCACGCCAGAGATGAACGGCAGCGGCACGGGGTACAGGCCGCTGCGGTGGTAGGTGTCGATGTAGTTGACCCCCGCTGCTTCGACGTCGACGACCAGCATCCCGGCACCGGCCACCGGATCGTCAACCTCGGTCCACACGAGCGCCTCGGGGCCTCCCGGTTCGGTTACTTGAATTGCGTGCATGGCAGTCTCCTCGGGGCGCGCCGCGACCAAATCGCCACGGCAGCTCGGTCAAGGACGAGGCTTCCGGTTGTTGCAGGTCCGGTTCTGACGGGACCAGCCGAACTCAGTTCCTGTCGAAGTTGGTCTCGTAGTCGGTGGTGTCGACCAGCAGGTCTTCTTCGGGCAGGATGTTGGCGTAGTTGAGCGCCCCGTTGATGTCGTGATCCCAGATCTCGGCAGGCAGTTCATAGAGCACCTCAACGCCGTAGCCGTTCGGGTCGTTGATGTACACGCTGTGGGTCATGCCATGGTCGACCCGCAGATTCATCTTGACGCCGTTGTCCTTGAGGAACTGCACCTGCTCCAGCCAGGACTCGCGATCGGGGTAGGTGATGGCGATGTGGTTCACCGCACAGGCGCCTGAGAACATGTCCCACTGCTCTGGCGGTTCGGGGAGCTGGGGCATCTCGACCAAGGCGACATCGTGGTGGTTCACGTCGTCGATGACACCGCTGTAGAACTGCATCTTGTAGGGGGGAACGTTGTACCGCTCCGAGTCCAGAGCACCGACCTGCTTGAAGCCCAGCAGGTCGCTCCAGAAGTGGTGCGATTCCTCCATGTTGCGGACATTGAGCACGAGGTGATTGACGCCCCGTGGCGTAACAGCCGTCGTGCGCTTGGCAATGGTGTCGGTCATGGGCTTCCCCTGTGATTCCTGCCTACGAGCGTCGCAACCGATGCCTGGTTCCGATTCCTTGCTCTGACGCTGAGCATAGTCACAGTTCCCGTAGCCGCGAAAATTCTGACTGCGCTCAGCTATGGCGCATTGCAGATCAGAGTGCTTCGATCAGGGGCTTGACCTCGGCGGCCATCCACTCGGGGACGGTGTCGTCCTCGTGGCAGAAGTGCTCGAATACCACCTCGTCGAGGCCGAGATCACGCAGTTGCCCGCAATGGTCCACGAGCTGGGAGACCGAGCCCTGCCATGGACCGTGCCCCGCGGCGATGGCGTCCTCGAGACTGATGCCTGAGCCCTCGGGGGCCATCATGTCCAAGAAGCGCTGGAGCACGATGCCCTCGTGGTGCTCGTCGGGCCCGATCGTGGCGAAGATCAGCATCGATTTGCGAATGTCGGCCGGGTCTCGGCCTACATCCTCGCAATGGCGGGCCAGTGCTTCGTTCGCAGCCCGGAAGCCTTCGATATCGAGCGGGGTGGTGTTCCACTCATAGGCGTGCTCGGCCACGATGCGCAGCGTCCGGCGCGGCCCGCTGCCCCCGATGAGGATCGGCGGCCGGCCCGCAGGCGGGTGCGGCTTCGAATTCGTCCCGCTGATGCGGTAGTACTCGCCCTCGAACGTGCCCGCGTCTGAGTACCAGAGCTCCTTCATGAGCGCGATCGCCTCTTCGAGGCGGTCGTAGCGTTCGGGGCCAGCTGGGAAGTGAATGCCGTAGATCTCGTGCTCATCGGGGTACCACCCAGCACCGAGGCCCATGATGAAGCGGCCTGGCGCCAGCGCGTCGAGCTGCTGAGCCATGCGGCCCACGTTGACCGGCTCCCGGAAGGTCACCGGCGTGACCAGCGGGCCGAAGCGAATGCGCTCGGTCTCCTCGGCTGCCATCACGAACGACAGGTAGACGTCGATGGCATCCTTCTGTTTGCCATTGAAATAGTGGTCAGACCGGAACAGCGAGTTGAACTCCAGCTGCTCGATCAATCTGCAGATGTGCCGCCAGCGCTCCCAGCCCAGCGGTGTGGCTTCCCCGATGATGATGCCGACATCCATGTCTGCCTCCCCCCGCGGGCACACACCGCTTGGTGCCGTCACCGGTTGAACCGGGCAGTGCGAGGCCCTGCGGCGCATCCGCGAGCCGGAGCGTAGCCTCGGCGCGATTGCCTATTCGAAGCCGGAGATCACCATGGCTGACGACACCGATACCGCTCCAGGACGCTCGCTGACGCTCGCTGGTGCCCGAAAGGCACTTGACGCGGCGCTCGCCAAAGCCGAGGGCATGGGTCTGCGGTTCTGCATCGCCATCACCGACACCTCGGGAGAGCCAGTCGCGACCGCTCGCATGGACGGAGCGCCGCGGCTGTCGGCTGGCATCGCCCTGAACAAGGCATTCACGGTGGCCGGCTTCGGCGGCATGCCCAGCGGTAACTGGTGGAACCTGATCAAAGACGAGCCGTCGCTGGTGCACGGCATCACCCACACCCCACGCCTGATCGTGTTCGGCGGCGGCGTGGGGATCTTCGTCGACGGCGAATTGGTGGGCGCTATCGGCGTGTCAGGCGGATCTGCGAACCAGGACACCGAGGTGGCCCAAGCGGGGGCCAACGCCGTCGCTGGCTAGTTGGTCGCGTGAAGCTGCCCGGTCATCCCGGGCTGCCTGAGTCAAGTCGTCGGGTCAGCTCTGGCGGTTCGCCAGCCACTCCTCGAACTCGGCGCGGCGGTCCTTGGCGATCGGGAACGTGCCGATCGAGCTTTCGCCCGCGGCGACCCGCTCGATGGCCCATTCCTCTTCGATCTCCTGGGTGTAGGAGTCGTTGGCCACCTCTTCGGCGAGCAGCGCCGGGATCACGACGGCGCCTTCTCCGTCACCCACGATGATGTCCCCGGGGAACACCGTCACGCCTGCACAAGCGATCGGCACCTGGTGATCGAGCGGCGTGTGCAGCCGGCCGAGCGTCGCGGCATGCGATGACTGGTGGTACACGGGCAGCCCGACATCGGCCACCGCAGGCGTGTCGCGCAAGGCGCCGTCGGTGATGAAGCCCGACGCGCCGAGCGATTTGATCCGCATGGTGAAGATGTCACCGATCGTGCCGGCGTGCGGTTCGCCGCGGGCCTCCACGATCAGCACCTCCTCGGGTTCGATCGACTCGACGGCCCGACGCTGAGCGTTCTGGCCCTCCAAGCGGCGCTCGAAGTCCTCGCGCTTGGGCACGAAGCGCAGCGTGTGGGCGTAGCCGAGCATCCGCTGGCCCTCATTCAGCGGCCGCAGGCCGTTGAGGAAGCTGTTCTGCATCCCTCGTCGCTGCATCTGGCCGGCCAGCGTGGCGGTCGACACGGCGTTGAACTTCATTCGCATGTCGTCGGTGAGCTCTACCGGACGGTGTTCTGCATCAGCCATCGGGTCCCCTTCGTTCGGCGCGGTCCGGCTGACTCTGATGGACGCCAACACGTGCTCTGCGCTTGTCGCAATGTAGTCAGCACTCAGCCTGAGCGCGCTCAGTTTGAGTGCACTCAGTTCTTGTGTTCGGATTATGCTCGCCGTCGGGAACGGTCGTAGATCGCGATCGCTGGGGACAAGAGCTCGGCATGTGCTGGTCCCCGCCCGGCGAAAGCCCGGGCACCATAGGGAGGGGGAAGCACATGCTTCGCAAATTGACAGCAATCGCATTCGTGTTCGTGCTCGTCGCCGCAGCCTGCGCGAGCGACGACGACGCCGACACGGCTGACACGGCGGCACCGGCCGCCACCGAGGCGCCAGCCGCCACGGAGGCACCTGCACCGGCCGACGACGACATGGCCGACGACATGGCCGACGACATGGCCATGGATCAGGCCGGCGACTTCTGCGGCATGGGCACCGGCGAGCCAGCGACCGGCGAGCCCATTGTCATCGGCAACGTAACAACGTCGGTACCGGGCATCGATTTCTCGAGCGGCCCGCTGATGATGCAGGCGTACTTCGACTGCGTCAACGACAACGGCGGCATCCACGGTCGCCCGATCCAGATGGTCTGGGAGAACGACAACGCCACGCCCGAGGATGCAGCGGCCGCAGCCCGCAAGCTGATCGAGACTGATCAACTCGTCGCCATCGGCGGTGGCTTCTCGATTCTGGACTGCCCCGTAAACGCTGCGTACTACGAGGAGAAGGGCTACAACGTCGTACTGGCCGGCGTGCCAGGCGAGTGCTTCAGCTCGCCGAACATCGCGGCAACCAACATGGGGCCGGCCTACTCGCTGCTGGGTGCCGCACAGGCGGTCATCGCGAAGGGCCCGGTGAACAAGGTCGTGACCACGACCGGCGTCTCACCCGCCGCCGAGTACGCCAACTCGCTCGCCGGGCTGTTCATCCAGCAGTCCGGCCTCGAGTGGGAGGACGTGCAGTACGAGCTGCCGATCCAGGACGCCACTTCCGTGGCGCTCGACCTGGTGAGTCGTGCCGGCGACGGTGGCGGCGTGCTGCTCAACTACACCCCGCCCGAGGGATTGAAGATCCTCAAGGCGGCCGAAGAGCAAGGCTTGATCGACCGGGTCATCTGGGGCGCTTCCACGCCGTTGAATGACAGCTCGGTGGTCGTGGCGCTTGGAGCGGCCTGGGAAGGCAAGGTCAACGTCAACGCCGAGTTCAGCCTGCTGGACGATCCCCGCCCGGACGTGGAGCTGTACCGGCAGGTGTCCGCCGAATACTGGCCCGAATCACCGCTCGGCAGCTTCCAGCAGATGGGATTCGTGGCCGGACGGATCATCGTGCACGCGTTGCTCAGCATGGACCCGGCCGATCTTGACGACCCGGTTGCCGTGAATGCGGCAATCGGCGCGGTCAAGAACTTCCAGTCGGACCACCTGTGCAAGCCGTGGTACTTCGGCGGTTTGCCGCAAGGGAATGTTCCGAACAACTGGGACTACAACGTGGTGCCTGACGGCGTCGACCGCATGATCGACGAGTCCGGCTGCTTCGAGATCGCCGCAATCGAGCCGATCCTGATCGCCGTGCGCGAAGCTGAGGCTGCGGGCGGCCTGACCTCGGATGAGCCGAACAACTGGAAGGGCGGCTTGGACTCGGGCGGCTGATCCGAGTAGCGCAACACCCGATTCACACCGCATACTTCGCTTCGGATGCCTGACAGCTCGATTCTGCTGCCATTCCTGATTCAAGGCCTGGCATTCGGAGCGATGTATGCGGTGACCGGGACGAGCATCGTCGTCCTGTACCGCACCACCGGCGTGGTCAACTTGGCGTTCGGTGCCATCGGGTCAATGGGCGTCCACATCGTCTGGTCGCTCATGGGTGGCTCGATCATGGTGCCCGAGCCCCAGGTGTCGGGTTTCAGCATCCTGCTGTACCCGGCGCTGGTGGCGATCTGCGCGCTCATGTTCCTGATCTACGGGCGAGTCTTCGCACCGATACTGGACAAGCGCGATGCCCTCGTGAAATCACTGGGAACCGTGGCGCTGACGCTCATTCTGATGGGCATCATGAAGCAGCGCTGGGACACCTCGAAGCCCCGCTCGCTGCACTTTCCCAAGGAGACCTTCACCGTCGGCGGAACCGTCGTGTCCACCAACCAGATCCTGGCGCTGGTGTTCGCACTGGCCGTTGTCATCGGCGTCGGGCAATACCTCAAACACACGAACACCGGCACCGCGATGCGGGCGATCGCGAACAACCGGGAGACGTCAGGTCTGCTCGGCGTCCCGGTTCAACGCGTCGAGACCATCGCCTGGTTCGGCGCCGGCCTGCTGTGCGGCTGCGTGTTCCTGCTGCTGCCGTCGCTGTTCAAGAGCATGGATCAGGCCACGATGACGTGGTTCGTCATCCCGGCATTGGCCGGTGCCATCGTCGGCCAGCTGCGCTCGCTGTGGGTCACCTTCGGCGCCAGCCTGCTCATCGGGGTGGTGGAGTCGCTGCTGACGCCGTTCAGCGGCAATCTGAAGTTCCTCTCCGAGCTCCGTAGGTTGACTCCCGTCGTGGTCGCAGTCGTCGCGATCCTGTGGATCTCGCGCCGGCGAACTGTCGTGCTTGCCGGCCGGGAGATGACCTGATGGTGCGCGGCGTGTTGGGCCACCGGGCGTTCCAGCCGACGATGGTCGGCGGGCTGATGGTCTTTGCGCTCTTCGCCATGCCGTCGATCTTCGACGCCACGTGGATCTTCAACTTCACCCAGATGGCGCTCTACTCGATGGTCGCCGCCAGCGTCGGGATGCTGTACGGCAGGGTCGGTCTCGTCTCGCTTGGCCAGGTTGCGCCCTACGGCATCGGTGCCTGGGTGACGATCCGGCTGGCTTTCGCCACCGACATCCCCTACCCGCTGCTGCTGGTCATCGGCGGCGGCGTAGCCGCCGTCATCGGCGTGCTCATCGGCCTGCCGGCGCTGCGGGTCAGCGGGCTCTACCTGGCGCTCGTCACGCTCATGCTCGCCGTTGGTGTCGAGGTGATCCTGTTCCGGCTGAAATTCGCGAATGGCGGTCCTGGCTTCAACGGGCTCGCCCTGACGATGAGCGATCGGGCCCCGGTGCCGCGGCCCACCTTCGCCGAAGGGGACATCGCGTACTTCCGGTTTGTCGTGATCGTGGCGTTCATCATCTTCATGCTGGCGGTGGCGTTCCTCGCGGCCAAGCCCGGGCGTGCCTGGGCATCGGTGCACCAAAGTGAGCCGTCGGCGCTGGCCTCGGGCATCAGCGTCACGCGCTACAAACTGATGGCCTTCGGACTTGCCGCATTCATGGCCGGCGTGGCAGGCGGGCTCTACGGCGCCCATGTGCAATGGTCGATCGGCGTCGACCAGTTCAACCGGCAGGCAGCGCTGTTCCTGATCGCAGTCGTGCTGATGGGCGGCATCGGCTCGCTGTGGGGTGCACTGCTGGCGGCCTTCTTCGCGACGATCATGCTGCCCTTCTTGACCCAGAACGTCATCGGCCACCAGTTCTGGAATGACTTCGCGCTGACCATCTTCGGCATCGGCTTGATGATCAACCTCATCCAGACCACCAAGGCCATGGAGAAGAAGGGCCTGCTCGAATGATCGAGATCACCGACCTGAGCGTGCAATTCGGCGGTGTCCGCTCGCTCGACGAGGTGACGCTCACGTTCCCGGGCGGCAACTGCGGTCTGATCGGCCCCAACGGTGCCGGCAAGACCACGTTGTTCAACGTGATGTCGGGCTTCGTGACCCCAGTAGCCGGCCGCATCGTCATCGACGATGTCGACCTCCTGGACATGACGGATTACCGGCGGGCTCGCTGGGGGGTACGCCGAACGTTCCAGACGGTGCAGACCATCGAGAGCCTGACGGTGTACGAGAATGTGAGGACAGTTCACGAACACGCTGCCGAAGGCTCGCGTTCCGAGCGGCAGGACTCTGTCGATGACGTGCTGGCGTTCGTCGGGTTGAGCGAGGTTCGCGACAAGGTGGTTCGCACGCTGTCCCAGCGTGATCGCCGGTTCATCGAGGTCGCGCGGGCCATCGTCGGCACTCCACGGGTGGTGCTGCTCGATGAGCCTGCAGCCGGGCTGCCCGAGGAAGAAACCGATCATCTGGCACAGATCATTCGAAGCGTGCCCGAACGCACAGGTGCCACGGTGATCCTCGTGGATCACGACATGTCGCTGGTGCAGGCGTGCTGCGACTGGACCGCAGTGCTGGATTTCGGCCGGCTGGTGGCCGCGGGGCCGACCGCTGAAGTACTGCACGACGAGCGAGTGCTTGCCGCCTACGTCGGCGACGAGGAGGCGTAACCGTGACCGACGAAGCGTCTGTCGCCGATGCATCCGCCGACGGCGACGTGGCCGCTGTCGCGTCCAGCAGCACCGACATGTCGAATCTGGTGCTCGGCGACCTGACCGTGGACCGTGGCGGTCGGCCTGTCGTTCATGACGTCTCGCTCGAAGTGCCGCCTGGCGAGATCACCACCCTGCTGGGACCCAACGGTGCCGGCAAATCCAGCCTGGCCGCCGCGATCGCCGGCCTGGCCCGTGTGCGCTCGGGAAGCGTCAGTCTGGGCGGCAATGACATCACGAGCTGGCGACCCGAGCGAGTGCGTCACGCCGGGGTGTCGGTGGTACCGGAGGGACGCAGGCTGCTGACGGATCTGACCGTGGCCGACAACATGCGCGTCGCCACCTACTCGCTCGACGAAGAGGCGGCCGAAGATGGGATCGCCTACACACGCTCGTTGTTCCCCGAGCTGGAGCGCCGCTGGGACAGCTTCGGGCGGCTGCTGTCAGGCGGCGAGCAGCAGATGGTGGTGCTGGCCCAGGCGTTGGTATCGCGGCCGAAGGTGCTCGTGGTGGACGAGCTGTCGCTGGGCTTGGCGCCCATCGTCGTGAAGCGGCTCACGCCTGTGCTGGCCGAGGTGGCCGACAGCGGGGTGGCCGTGCTGCTCATCGAGCAGTTCGCCCAGGTGGCGCTGGCGATGGCCACCAAGGCGTATGTGCTCGAAGGCGGTCGCATCCGGTACGACGGCAGCGCCACCGAGCTGATCAACCAGCCCGACGTGCTGCACTCGGCCTACCTGCTGCAGGACTGAGGCGCTGATGGCACCGACCAAGACTGTTGACCCCATCGAGCTGTCCAGCCGGCTGATCGATACGGGCATCGCCGACGAGCGCATCGTGCGGGTGGACAATGCGCTGAGCGAGATCGACGACAACGTGGCGGTGATCGAGGCGTTCAGCAACATGGTTGCGTTCGGCACCGACGACGGACTGGTGTGCTTCGACGCCAGCGGGCCGCTCAACGGCACCGCGGTGGTGGACTCGCTGAGGGGCTGGTCCAGCGATCGCATCAACACGCTGCTGTACACCCACGGACACATTGATCATGTGGGCGGCAGCGGGGCGCTGGCCGCCGATGCGGCTGAACGTGGCCAACCGGCGCCGCTCGTGGTGGGCCACGACAACGTGATCCCGCGCTTCGAGCGTTACAACGCCACCAACGGCTACAACCTCATCATCAACCGTCGGCAGTTCGGTGCGACGTTGCGGCGGCGTGGTGTCGGCATCACCGGCGACGAGCCGAGCTTCCTCCCCGGCGACGCGCTCTGGCCGACGCGCACCTACAGCTCGAACGATTCGCTGTCGGTGGGCGGGCTCGATTTCGAGCTGCATCACGACAAGGGCGAGACCGACGATCACACCTGGGCGTGGGTGCCCTCGCACCGGGCGATCTGCCCCGGCGACCTGGTCGTGTGGGTCTTCCCCAACGCCGGGAATCCGCAGAAGGTGCAGCGCTACCCGCTCGAATGGGCCCGGGCACTGCGCCGCATGGACGCGTTGGAGCCGGAGCTGCTGGTCCCGGCGCACGGCCCGCCGGTGCGGGGCCGCGAGCGGATCGCCACGGTGCTGCTGACGCTCGCCGAGTCACTGGAGACCCTCGTCAGCCAGACGCTCGACCTGATGAACGAGGGAGCATCGCTCGACGAGATCCTCCAGAGCGTGTCGCTGCCGGCCGAGTGGCTGGAGCGCCCGTGGATGCGACCGGTGTATGACGAGCCGGAGTTTGTGATCCGCAACATCTGGCGGCTGTACGGGGGATGGTGGGACCTCGATCCGGCATACCTCAAGCCCTCTCCCAAGGCAGAGCTTTCCGGCGAGCTGGTGCGCCTGGGCGGCGGCGCCGAGGTGTTCGCGCGGCGGGCGCAGGAGCTGGTGGAGGCCGGCGATCTCAAGCTGGCATGTCACCTGATCGAACTGGCCGTGGCAGCAGATCCGGCATCGGCGAGCTTGCACGGCGTGCGCGCCGAGATCTACGAGGCCCGGCGGGCGGCGGAGCGGTCGCTGATGTCGATCGGCATCTTCAGCGCCGCAGCCGCCGAGTCCCGCGACGTCATCGACAGAGCCACGACGCCATAGCGGCGACCGCGCAGCGGGTTCCCGGCGGCGCTGAGGCATAGTCTTCGGGTATCGGCTCGGCTTGCCCGCGGCCGCGATTTGCAGGCTGGAACGGCGGGGCGGAGCAGGCACATGGCCGACAGCGGACCGGGCACGGCGCCGGGAGCGCCGTACGGGGGGCGCGGCGCACCCGCGATGTCAGAGCGCGCGCTCGGCGTGCCGGCCGCAGCCGTGGCGATGGTGGGTTGGGCTGCGTCGGGCGTGATCGCCAAGGGCATCTCCGAACTCGGGCCGCTCGCCGTCGTGTTCTGGCGGATGTGGCTCTACACGGGGCTCGTCGCGCTGTTCCTGTGGGCCAACCGCACGCCGCTGCGGCTGTCGTCGATCAAGGTCTCGTTCTGGGGCGGCTTCTCGCTGGCGTTCGACATCATGCTGTTCTTCGTCGCACTGCGGATGACCACAGTGGCCAACGCCACCGTGGTGGCGTCATTGCAACCGCTGCTGATGCTCTTCCTGGCGCCACGGATATTCGGCGAGGAGCCGGGCCGGCGTCACTGGGGCATGGCGCTGGTGGCCATCGGCGGCATCGCCATCGTCGTGTTCGGTTCGGCCGGCATCCCCGAGTGGAGCGTGCTCGGCGACCTGCTGGCGTTCGGGGCGCTGTTCGCCTGGACGGGCTACTTCGTGTTCTCCAAGCTCAGCACGCAGAAGATTGCCGCTGCGCAGTACACGGCCGGCAGCGCGCTGGTGTGCTCGCTGGTGGCTACGCCGTTCGCTCTCGCATCAGGGCAGGTCTTCGACTGGCCGTCCGCGGGTGCGTGGCTGTGGCTGGGCATCATGGCCGTCGGGCCCGGGGTCGCCAGCCACATGCTGATGAACTGGTCGCTCGTGCGGATCCCGTCGTGGCTGGGCTCGGTGATGACGTTGGCCATCCCCGTCACCAGCACGCTGATGGCCTGGGCGTTCCTGGGCGATCAGGTGTCGCTGTGGCAGTTCGTCGGGATGACCGTGGTGATGTTCGCGCTCGCAGCGGTGGTGCTCGATCAATCCCGCACCAAGCTGACCTAGAGCTGGCGGCGAGCAGACGTCGCCGGTCGCAGCCGGGAACTTGTTCAGTCGGCCGCGTGGACCGGCGGGCGGCGCTGAGACCACGGCGCCGTCTGTTCCATCTGGGCAGCGACACGCAGCAGCACGTCCTCACGGCCAGGCGCTGCAACGAGCTGGACCCCGATAGGCAGCCCCTCCGGCGACATGCCCTCGGGCGTGCCCAGCGGCACCGAGATGGCGGGCTGGCCGCTGACGTTGAACTGCGGCAGGTACGGCGTCACCTTGGCCAAGCGTCGCACCAGCGTGCGCTCGTCGCCCTCGACCAGATAGCCGACCGGCGGCGGCACCACGCCCAGCGTGGGGGTCAGCAGCAGGTCGAAGCCGTCGCCGTCGCCGAGCTGGGGGTTCCACCACTGCACGAGACGGCGGGTGAACTGATGCAGGCGTTCCCGGCTCGCCAGGATGTCGGCTCCGCTGATCTTGGTGCCGCGCTGGTAGTTGATCCATGCGACCGGCTCCATGTCGTCTTCGCCCCACGGACGCCCCAGCACGCTCTCGAAGGAACGCATCGTCGCCGTGGCGCTGGCGCGCATGATGCGGACGTAGTCGTACATGTAGTCGTTGGTCGCCATGGCCTCTGGCAGTGCTGGCTCGACGCGATGGCCGAGGCCGTCAAGCAGGCTGGCAGCGGCTTCGGCGGCCTGGGTGCAGAACGGATCGGTGTCCTCGAACGGGATGGTGGAGCTGACCCCGATGCGCAGTTGCCCGGGACTCTGGCCGACTTCAGCGACATAGCCGTCGGCCGGCGCGGGGTGGGCCGGCATGTACGGGTCGCCGGGTTCAGGCCCGGCCAGCACGTCGAGCGCCAGCGCCGCGTCGCGCACGGTCAGCGCGACAGCGCCGTCGGTGGTGCCGCCTCCCCAGCCCTCACCGGCCGGGGCACTCGAGATCCGGCCGCGTGACGGCTTGAGGCCGACGAGCCCGTTGGCGCTGGCGGGGATGCGGATGGAACCGCCGCCGTCGCTGGCGTGCGCAATGGGCACGATGCCCGCCGCCACGGCTGCTGCTGCGCCGCCGCTGGAGCCGAGCACCGTGTGGTCGGTGTTCCAGGGGTTGCGCGTGGGGCCGTACAACATCGTCTCGGCCGCGCCCGGGCACTGCCCGCCGCCGAGCTCGGGACTGTGCGAATGGCCGATGCTGATCGCGCCGGCCTCGGCCCACCGGCGTGCCACTGCCCCGGTCTCGCTGTAGCGGTGGTCGAGCTCGGCCAGTCGGCGATTGCCCTGGTATGCGGGCTCGCCCTCCACTGGGCAGAACAGGTCCTTTAGCGCGATCGGCACCCCGGCCAGCAACCCGTCCCGATGGCCACCGCCGGCCTGTTCAGCGGCCTGCGTCCGAGCTGAGCCGAACGTGTCGACGACGATGGCGTTGATCGTCGGGTTCAGCTGCTCGCAGCGGCTGATGGCCTCCTCGACGGTCGCAACGGTGTCGGTCTCCTCGGCTCGCACACGTGCTGCCAGCGCTGTTGCATCGGTCATCTTCGCCCCTGTCGCTGTGGATCTGCCGCTCGCTGTGCCGGTCCGCAGACCCGCCATCAACGGCGCAGTCTCGCGCAGCCGCCTTCTACCGGCCTTGCCAGTTGGGTTCGCGCTTCTCGGCGAAGGCTCGGGGGCCTTCCTTGACGTCTTCACTGGCCATCAGGCGAGCGACCGCCGGGTAGGGGTGGTGGAACGCCTCGCCGAGCGGCATGTCGAGGCCGCGCATGGCGGCCTGCCTGGTGGCTTGGATGGACAACGGTGCACATCGCATGATGTCGTCGATCAGCCGATCGGTGGCTGCTTCGAGCTCGTCGTAGGGCACCACATCGTTGACGATGCCCAACTCCAGCGCCCGCTGCGCGCTCATGGTGCGCGCCGTCAGCAAGTACTCCATCGCCAGCTTCATGGGAATCTGGCGTGGCAGGCGGTGCACTCCCCCGCCGCCTGCGTACAAACCCCGCAACGGCTCGGTCAGCCCGAACTGTGCATGATCGGCAGCCACCACCAAGTCGCAGGCCATCGCCACCTCGAAACCGCCGCCCAGTGCCACGCCGTTCACCTGGGCGATCAACGGCTTGGGATAGTCGAACCGTTCGATGAGACGGGTGACCCGGCTCATCAGCTCCCTGTCGGCAGCCTGGGTGGCCTCATCGGCGTGCCGCACCATCGACAGATGCTTCAGGTCGCGGCCGGCGCAGAACGCCTGGCGGCCGACACCGGTGATGACCATCAGCCAGATGTCGTCGTCAGCGGCGGCGTGATCCAAGATGTCCGACCACTCCTTGTGGGCAGGCGTATTGATGGCGTTGCGCACCTCGGGCCGGTTGATGGTGATGCGGGCCACCCGGGGCCGGATCTCCTCGTAGACGAAGTACTGCGGTTCGAAGTCGAGTGCCTGCATGGCCGGGATGGTATGCCAGAGGGCTGGCGGCAAGCCGTTGAACCATACGGCCGCGCCTAAGGAGGCAGCGATGTTCGAAGACCACGTCTCGATCGACACCGGCGAGGGCGAGATGAGCACCTTCGTCGTGCACCCCGAGCCCAGCGAGCGGCGCCCGGGGCCCTTCCCGGCCGTGCTGTTCCTGATGGATGCGCCTGGCAAACGCGAAGAGCTGCACGACATGGCCCGGCGCATCGCCACCGTCGGGTACTACGTGCTGCTGCCGAACCTGTACTACCGCGACATCCCGGGCTTCATCGTGCAGCGTGACGACCCGGCCAGCCGCAAGTTCATGTTCGATCTGATGACCAACCTGTCGAACGCGATGGTCTCCCGGGATGCGGCTGCCCTGCTGCGCTATGCCGACGCCGACCCGGCTGCCAGCACCGAGCGGGTCGGCACCACCGGCTACTGCATGACCGGGCCGATGGCGATCTGGCTCGCCGCCGACTATCCCGACCAGATCACGGCCGCTGCGTCGATCCACGGCGTGCGGCTGGCCGTCGACGCCGCCGACTCGCCGCACCTGCGTGCGCCCGACATCCGCGGCGAGGTGCTGGTGATGTCCGCCGAGCACGACGACTACGTCGACCGGGCGCACTACGACCGGCTCTGCAAGGCATTCGCCGACGCCGGCACCGACGCGCAGACCTACTGGGTGGACGGCACCCATCACGGCTTCGTCTTCCCCCAGCGAGAGGTGTACGACAAGCCGGCGGCGGAGCGCCACTGGGAGTTGCTGCTGGACATGTTCGCCCGCCGCCTGCACTAGCCGGGCGGCCGCTCACGCGCGATGCCACACTGTCGCCCCATGGAAACACGTGAACTTGTCCAGAAGGTGTGCCCGCCCATCGCGGTGATGGGCTCGATGTTCTACTTCGACCCCGCAACGCTGGCGCGCGGGAAGGAAGCCGGCCTCGACGGCTTCCGCCTCTACGCGCTGGGTCGCGGCGGCGTGCTCGGAGATGTCGAAGCCACGGTCGTGCACAGCGCATTCGGCTACTTCAACCCCGATCTGATCGCGAAGATCTGGAACTCGGCGAAGGAAGTCATGGCGCCGCGTGACGGGGGCCGGCTCTACATGGAGTGGGCAGGCGCCTTCGGCTCCGCCAAGCTCAGCGATGTCGCAGGTCTCGACGCCTTCAACACCGCCGCCGACAAGGTGATCGACGCCGGGCTCGTCGACAGTTCCGCACAGGCGCTCTTCGCAGCGATCGCATCCGAGCCTCGCAGCGATGAGGCTGCTGCCCGGGCGTTCCAGAACGTCGCAGTCTTGCGGGAGCTGCGTGGCAGCCTGCACCTCGTGGCCATCGTGGCTTCCGGCCTGTCGACCGAGATGGCTCACCGTGTGCGCCGCCCTGACGACGTCGAGATGTTCGGCTGGACCAACGACGCCGAAGTCACGGACGAGGATCGGGCGAAGTGGGAAGCCGCCGAGGCCCTCACTGACGATCTCGTCACGCCGATCTACGGAGTGCTCGACGACGCCGAGGCTCAGGCGCTGGCCAGCGGCGTAGCCGCCATCGAAGCCGCGCTCACCGGCTAGGACTGCGGGGTGACGCTGTCACTGAGCCTCGACGAGGCGCTCGCCACCACACGAGCCGTCAGACGCCGGCTCGACTTCGACCGTCCCGTGGACGGGGCGCTCCTGCGGGAATGCCTGGAGCTTGCGCTGCAGGCGCCCACCGGATCACTGCGCCAGGACTGGCATTTCGTGGTGTCGACAGATCCTGAGCAGTGCCAGGCCGTCGGGGCGATCTACCAGGAAATCTGGCTGGGCCGCATCGACGACAACTACCTGGCCAAGGCCGCCGCAGCCGAGAGCGACCCCGCAGCCCGCGCCGACTGGCTGCGCATGATGGACTCAGCCCGCTACCTGGCGGAAAACTTCCCACGCACGCCAGCGATCTTCGTGCCGTGCATCGAGGGCCGGCTCGACGGTGCGCCCGCTGGCCTGCAGGCGCTGCGCTGGGGATCGGTCATCCAAGCGGCGTGGAGCTTCTGCCTGGCCGCTCGCAACCGGGGCCTCGGCACCTGCTGGACCACCGTGCACCTCGCCCGGGAGCAGGAAGTAGCGGAGATCTTGGGCATCCCCTATGACGACGTACAGCAGGTCGCGCTGCTGCCCGTGGCTCACACCATCGGCACCGACTTCAAGCCCGGCCGCCGCAAGCCCTTCGACGACTTCGTCCACGTGAACGGCTGGTAGCCGCCGGTCAGTCGAACACCAGGATCGACCGGCCGGCAATCCGCCCGTTCTCGAGGTCGTTGACCGCTTGACCGATGTCGTCGATCGCGTACTGCTGTGTCACCAGTGCGTTCAGGTCAAGGTCGCCGTCCGCGTGCCACTGCAGGAAACGGGGGAAATCGACCGCCGGTTCGCAGCTGCCGCCCAGACTCGAGATGAACGACCGCTCCCCGATGAACAGGTGCAGCGTGTCGAGTTCGAGGTTGCGCTGCGGCACGCCGACGAGCACCGCCGTGCCGCCGCGGCTCTGGCCGAACTCGCCGGCACGGATGGCCTCGTGGATCTGCGCCATCGTGCCCTGATGCCCGATGCAGTCGAATGCGAAGTCCACGCCGCGAAGCGGCTGCCGCAGGATGTCGAAGCGTTGTTCGTCGGTCGTGAGCGCCCTGATCTGTTCCACCGGATCGCCGTCGGAGGCGTTGACGCCGTGGGTGGCCCCGAAGCGCTTCGCGAACGCCAGCTTCTCCTCAGCGAGGTCCACGGCGATGATCGGATCGGCGCCGACGAATCTGGCGGCCGCCACCGCGGACAAGCCGACGCCTCCGACGCCGAAGATGGCCACGCTGTCTGCGGCCTTCACCCCTGCGGTGTGGAGCACGGCACCGGCGCCGGTGATGACCGCGCAGCCGATGATGCAGGTGGCCTCGACGTCGATGCCCTCGGGTACCTTCACCACGAACATCTCATCCGCGATGGTGTGGGTGGCCCACGTGAACACATTGATTGAGGTCGCAGTCCGGCCATCGCCCAGATCGAGCCGCAGCGGCCCACCCCGGCGGCGTGCACTCGCTTGGTCCTTCGGCACCCACGTGACCATCACCGTGTCGCCCGGTGCCAGGCCGGTCACGTCGGGCCCTACCGCGATCACTTCGCCAGTGGACTCGTGGCCCAACACCTGCGGTGCCGACCGCGGGTTGTGAATGGTGTGCAGCTGGCTGTGACAGATTCCCGACGCGTACTGCTTCACCACCACCTCATGCCCGCGTGGATCAGGCAGCGCCACATCCAGCACCTCAAGCCCGGCACCGGCCTCCTGCGGGATCACAACAACTCTGGCGTCCACTGGCATCGCACTCCCCTGCCTTGCGCTGCCCCGCTGTCTAGCGGACTCCGGCCTGCGGCGTCGTGGGCATCGAGCCGCCCGCACACCTAGCGTTAGTCGGCGGATCGTGACGCAGCCAGCGTTGCGTGATGAGCCGCTGTGACGCAGGGGGACAGGAATCGATGGGCCTGAAGAAGCTGCTGATTGCGAACCGGGGCGAGATTGCCGTGCGGGTGGCGCGGACGGCCAGCGAGCTGGGCATCGGCACCGTTGCGATCGCAGGTGACGACGACGCTGCCTCATTGCACACTCGGGTCGCCGATGAGTCGGTGTCCTTGGACGGCCGCGGCGTCGCGCCCTACCTCGACGTCGATCAGGTGGTCAGCGCCGCGGCGAGTGCCGGCTGCGATGCAATCCATCCCGGCTACGGGTTCCTGGCTGAGAACCCTGCCCTCGCGCTGGCCTGCAAGGCCGCTGACATCACCTTCGTGGGCCCCAGCGCGCTGCAGTTGGAGCTGTTCGGCGACAAGCTGGCTGCGCGGGCGCTCGCGCAGCAGCACCATGTGCCGCTGCTTCCCGCCACCTCCGAGCCGACATCGGTTGAGGCTGCGCGGGCTTTCTTCGCCGAGCACGGGCCGATGATGATCAAGGCGCTTGCCGGCGGCGGCGGACGCGGCATGCGCGTCGTCCGCTCAGCCGACGATCTCAAGGCTGCGTATGAGCGCTGCGCGAGCGAAGCTGCCGCTGCGTTCGGCAACGGCGATCTCTACGTGGAGCGCCTCATCGAGCGTGCCCGCCACATCGAGGTGCAGATCGTCGGCGACGGCGAATCGATCGCCCACCTCGGCGAGCGGGAATGCACGCTGCAGCGCCAGAACCAGAAGATCGTCGAGATCGCCCCATCGCCCACGCTGCGGCCCGAGACCCGCGACGCCGTCTGCGACGCGGCAGTGGAGATGGCCAAGGCGGTGGGCTATCGCAGCTTGGGCACGTGGGAGTTCCTCATCGACGCCGACGACCCCTCGAACGTCGCCTTCTGCGAGGTCAACGCCCGCATCCAGGTCGAGCACACGGTTACCGAGGAGGTCACCGGTGTCGATCTCGTGGCGGCGCAGCTGCGGATTGCCGGCGGCGCCCGCCTCGCCGACGTGGGGCTGGCGCAACGAGACGTGCCGTCGCCGCGCGGCTATTCCATCCAGTGCCGCGTCAACACCGAGACGATGCAGCCCGACGGCACCTCGCGTCCCAGCGGCGGGGTGCTCGGCGCATTCGAGCCCCCCACCGGTCCGGGCATCCGCACCGACACCTACGGCTACGTGGGCTACGGCACCAACCCCAGCTTCGACTCGCTGCTGGCCAAGGTGATCGCCTACAGCCCCAGCCGCGACTACGCCGACGCTGTGCGCCGGGCACGCCGGGCGTTGGGCGAATTCCGCATCGACGGCGTCGCCACGAACCTGGGTTTCCTGGCCGCGCTGCTCGACCGGCCCGAAGTGACCAGCAACGAGCTCACCACCAGCTTCGTGGCCGATCACGCCGAAGCGCTGTGCACCGCCGCCGCGCAGGCGGAGTCCGTCTGGGCGCCCGCCGCGCCATCAGCCGACGTTCCCGAAGGCGGCAGGGCGGGAGCGGTGGTCGGCAACGACCCTCTGGCCGTCCTGCACCACGGCGACATCGACGACGCTCCCGCCGACCGGGCCGCCTCGGATGCCGTGCGGGCACAGGCGATGTCAGCCGGCACGGCGTCGTTGCACGGCGTGCCCGTGGCGACCGTGACCGGTCCCGACGGGAGTATCGCCGTGGCGGCGCCCTTGCAAGGCACGATCGTCTCGCTCGCCGTCGCAGAGGGCGACCCGGTGGCTGAGGGCCAGCAGGTCGCCGTGATGGAAGCGATGAAGATGGAGCACGTCGTGACCTCCACGGTCACCGGCATCGTGCGCATGCTCGGCGTGACGCCCGGCGACACGGTGTACGAGGGCCATTCGCTGCTGTTCGTAGAGGAAGCGGAAGTCTCCGTGGAGGTTGTCGAGGCGGCTGCGGCTGTCGATCTTGACTACATCCGGCCTGATCTGGCCGAGGTGTTCGAGCGCCGCGGCTTCGGCCTCGACGAGAACCGGCCCGACGCGGTTGCCAAGCGCCACGGCCGGGGCCACCGCACAGCGCGCGAGAACATGGCCGACCTCGTCGATCCCGGCACGTTCGTCGAATACAGCCCGCTGATGGTCGCGGCACAGCGACGCCGCCGCTCCATGGAAGACCTGATCGCCAACACCCAGGGCGACGGCATGGTGGCCGGCGTGGCCAGCGTCAACGGCGACCTGTTCGGTCCCGAGCAATCGCAGGCCATGGTGATGTCCTACGACTACATGGTGCTCGCGGGCACCCAGGGCGGGAACAACCACCGCAAGAAGGACCGCATGTTCGAGATCGCCGAGCACAACCGCCTGCCGGTGGTGCTGCTGGCCGAGGGCGGCGGCGGCCGGCCGGGCGACACCGACGGCATCGGCGGCTCGGGCCTCGACTGCTGGGCGTTCACGTTCTTCGCGCAGCTCAGCGGCCTGGTGCCGCTCGTGGGGGTCACCAACGGTCGCTGCTTCGCTGGCAACGCGGTGCTGCTGGGCTGCTGCGACGTGATCATCGCCACCGAGGGCTCGAACATCGGCGTCGGCGGTCCCGCCATGATCGAAGGCGGCGGCCTGGGCGTGTTCCGTCCCGAGGAAGTCGGCCCGGTCGATGTGCAGTGGCCCAACGGCGTCATCGACGTGCTCGTTGCCGACGAGGCCGAGGCGATCGAGGCCGCCAAGCAGTACCTGTCGTACTTCCAAGGCGACGTCGACGAGTGGGACTGCCACGACCAGCGCGAGCTGCGCCACCTGGTGCCCGAGAACCGCCTGCGGGCCTACGACGTGCGCGACATCATCGACAAGCTCTGCGATGTCGATTCGGTGATGGAGCTGCGCCGCGGCTGGGGTCCGGGTTGCGTGACGGCGTTGGCACGCATCGAAGGGCGCCCGATCGGCGTGGTGGCCAACAACAACCATCATCTCGGCGGTGCTGTGGACGCCGACACGGGCGACAAGGCAGCGCGCTTCATCCAGCTCTGCGATGCGCACGACATCCCGCTGCTGTTTTTGTGCGACACGCCCGGGATCATGGTGGGCCCCCAAGCCGAGTACGAGGCCACCGTGCGCCATGCCGCTCGCATGTTCGTGACGGCAGCCAATGTGACGGTGCCGTTCATGACCATCGTGCTGCGCAAGGGCTACGGGCTGGGAGCGCAGGCCATGGCCGGCGGCAGCTTCAAGGCGCCGACCTTCACCGTGTCGTGGCCGACCGGCGAATTCGGCGGCATGGGCCTCGAAGGCTTCGTGAAGCTCGGCTACCGGCGCGAGCTCGAGGCCATCGAGGACCCCCAAGAGCGCATCGCGGAGTACGAGAAGCGGGTCGCCCGCCTTTACGAGCAGGGCAAGGCCGTGAACACCGCCACCTTCTTCGAGATCGATGACGTCATCGACCCCGCCGAGAGCCGCGACTGGATCCGCATGGCGCTGCTCGCCGCCCCCAAGCCGCCTCCGCGCACCGGCAAGAAACGCCCCATGGTCGACACCTGGTAGCCGCCAGCCGGCCTCGATCGGTCGGGTCGGCGTACGTCAGGCCAGGAGTTCGGCGACGGCGAGTTCGGCTATGCGGTCGCTGTCGTAGTTGAGTACCTCGGTGAGGATGTCGAAGGTGTGCTCGCCGAGTGTCGGGCCGCCGTAGGTGACGTCGGCAGGCGTGCGCGAGAGCCGGAAGCGGGAGGCGTCCACGATGGTGGTGCCCTGCTTGGCGTGGGGCACCTCGACCTGCTGGCCCCGGTGGATGATCTGCGGATCGGCGGTGTACTCGGGTGAGTTCTGCACGATGTGGGCTGCCACGCCCACGTCCTGCAGGCGGTGCATCAGCGCCACGCCGTCCTGGGGCCGGGTCCACGCCGAGATGATCCCGTCGAGCTCGTCGTGACGCTCGTGGCGCTCGGCCAGCGTCAGATCACCCAGGTCGCCACGCCCCATCAGGGCCGCCAGCGACTGCCACTGGCCCTCGTCGACGCACGAGATCGCGATCCAGTCATCGTCGGGCACGACGGCAGGGAACTGCTCGCTCGCCGCCGTCTGGTAGACGCCCTGGGGAGCGAGTTGGCGGTCACGGTTGCCCACCCGGTGCGCCACCCGGCCGTTCACCGTGCGGTCCAGCACCGCCGGGGCCATCAGGTGCAGCGCCGACTCTGCTTGGGACATGTCGATGTACTGGCCCTCGCCGGTGCGGCGCCGGTGCTCCAGCGCCCCCATCACCGCCGCCACCAGCCAGCGGGGCGAGGTGTAGTCGGTGTAGGCGCCGAACGGCCCGCAGGGTGCCCGGTCGGGCCAGCCCACCGGGTAGAAGAACCCCGAGATCGCCGCGGCCATGGTGCCGAAGCCGGCCAGCATCGCCAGCGGCCCGGTCTGGCCCATCAGGCAGCTCGACGCCATGATCACGTCGGGCCGGCGCTCGCGCACCTGCTCCCAGCCCATCCCGAAGCCGGCCATGCCCTTGGGCGAGAACGACTCCACGATCACATCGGCCCAGTCGATGAGATCCCAGATGACGTCCAATGCGGCCGGCTTGGACATGTCCAGGCAGATGCCCCGCTTGCCGGCGTTCATGTTGTTGTAGAGCGCTGAGTACTCGGGGTCGCCGATGTCGTCGCGGAACGGCTGCAGCGAGCGGGCCACCTCGAGCCGGGTCTCGGATTCCACCCGGATGATGTCGGCCCCGTAGTCGGCCAGCACCCGCGCGGCTGCAGGCCCTGCCATCGCCCACATGAAGTCGAGCACCTTGACGTTCTCCAGCGGACGGGCGGTCGAGGCCGTCTGGGCGCTCACGTCGGCACCAGTGGCCTCGATGCGAGGCCGCGTCCGCGCCGGTGCTGCGTCCAGCTCAGCCAGCACCTCATGAGTGTGTTCGCCGAGGCGTGGCGGCGGACCGAGCGGGCGCATCGGCGTGGCACTGAAGCGGGCATAGCGGCCCGGGTAACGCACTTCGACTGGACCGCTGGCGTCGTCGGCGTCGCTGCCGCCCAGATCCTGTGTGACCGTGTCCCAGTACTCCCGGGCGGCGAGCTGGTGCGAGTCCACCACTTCATCGGCCGTCCACACCGGGGTGATCAGCACCCGGCGGCTCATGGCCGCATCGAGCAACTCGGCCTTGGTCTTGGTGGCGAAGAACTCAGCCAGCACCTGCTTCAGCCGCTCGTACTCCGAGATCGGCTCGCGGCCGTCAAGCAGCATCATGGCGTACTCGGTCCAGTTCTTGTCCCGTGTGGCCTCGTCGCAGAAGCCCTCCTCACAAACCCAGTCCATGAGGCTCTGCGTGAATGCCCGGAAGCCGGGCCCGAACAGGAACGTCACCGACGCGTGCCCGTCCTTGCACGGCCACATCAGCTGGACATGCAAGCCCTCCACGAGCACTCCGCCGGCGTGGCGGGTGGGCGGCGTCGCACCCAGCGGCGTGGACAGCGCGTACGACTGGCAGGCCTGGTTCATGCTCTGCTGCGCCGACATGTCCACGTGCTGGCCGAGGCCCGAGACCGTCTGCCGCTCCCACAAGGCGATCAGCGCGGCGCCCGCAGCTTCGGAGGCGGCGTTGTGGAAGGCCTGCGGGAACAGGCCCCCAGTGCGCAGCGGCGCCCGGTCGGAATCGCCGGTCATCGCCATGTTCACCGCGGCGGCCTGCAGCGTCAGGTCCGAAACTGACCACTCGGCCTTGGGTCCGTCGGAGCCGAATGGCGAGATCGACACGTACACCAGCTCGGGATTGATCTCCGCCAGAGTGCCGCAGCCCAGCCCCAGCGCGTCCATCCGACCCGGGCCGGCTGACTCGATCAGGATGTCGGCGGCCGCGGCCAGCTCTCGCAGCTTATCTGCGCCCTCGTCGCTTGCCAGGTCCAGCACCACGCTGCGCTTGCCGCGGTTGTAGGCCCAGTGGTGCAACGACCGCTCGGGATCATCCACGTCGCCGGCGAAGGGCCCCAGGCGCCGCGCCGACGATCCTTCCGGCGGTTCCACTGCTATGACGTCTGCGCCCATCTGGGCGAGGATCGCCCCGCACAGGTGGCCTCGCTCGTCGGTGAGGTCCAGCACCCGGAACGGGCTCAGCATCGACGTGGACGGAGACTCAGAATCGATCTGGGCGTCAGGCATCCGCACATTTCAGCACGGCCGCGCCGGATTGTTCACGAATTGGGCGAACTGCCGTGCGCGGCCAGGTGCGACTGAAGCCGGAGTGACCTTCCGCTACTCCAGCAGTTCGGCGACGGCCAGTTCTGCGATGCGGTCACCGTCGTAGGCCAGCGTCTCGGTCAGCACCTCGAAGCTGTGCTCGCCGAGCGTGGGACCGCCATAGGTGACTGACGCCGGCGTGCGCGACATCACGAACCTGGTGTTCTCTACGATCGTCGTGCCCTGCTTGCCGTGCGGCACCTCGATGAGGTGCTGGCGATGCAGGACTTGGGGATCGACCGTGAACTCAGGCGAGTTCTGCACGATGTGCGCCGCCACACCCGTTTCCTGCAGCTCGGCCATCAGCTCGTTGCCGTCGCGACCACGCGTCCATGACGAGATGATCCCGTCAAGCTCGTCATGGCGTGCATGCCGCTCGCCTGCACTCAACGAGGCCAAGTCGTCACGTCCCATCTGTCCGGCCAAAGCAGCCCATTGACCATCGTCCACACACGAGATCGCGATCCAGTTGTCGTCGTGCTCGTCGCCCGCGGGCCCGCCTGCTGCGGTCTGATAGGCGCCCTGGGGCGCGAACACCAGGTCTCGGTTGCCTGCAGATTCCCAGACGCGCCCGTTCGTGGTTCGCTCGAGCAAGGCGGGCACCATGAGGTGCAGCGCCGCCTCGGACTGGGACAGATCCACGTACTGACCCCGGCCGGTCTGGCGCCTGTGCTCCAGCGCCCCCATCACCGCCGCCACCAGCCAGCGGGGCGAGGTGTAGTCGGTGTAGGCGGTGAATGGCCCTGAGGGCGCCCGGTCGGGCCATCCCACCGGGTAGAAGAACCCCGAGATCGCCGCTGCCATCGTGCCGAAGCCAGCCAACATCGCCAAGGGACCGGTCTGGCCCATCAGGCAGCTCGACGCCATGATCACGTCGGGCCGGCGTTCGCGCACCTGCTCCCAGCCCATGCCCCAGCCGGTCATGGCCTTGGGCGAGAACGACTCCAGGATCACGTCCGCCCAGTCGATGAGATCCCAGATGACCTCCAGCGCCTCGGGCTTGGACATGTCGAGCGCCAAGCCGCGCTTGCCGGCGTTCAGGTTGCTGAACAATCCCGATCCGTCGGGGTCGCCGACATCGTCGTGGAACGGCTGGATGGAGCGGACCGCGTCCAGCTTGTTGGCCGACTCGACGCGGATGATCTCCGCGCCATAGTCGGCGAGAACCCGAGACGCGGCCGGCCCGGCCATCGCCCACATGAAATCGAGCACCTTGACGCCTTCGAGCGGCGGCGACGTGTGCGCGACCGGAGCGAGCGACGCCGGTACCGCGGGCAGCCGCTCCCCCGCGTCCAGCTCAGCCACGATGTCCTCGGTGTGCTCGCCCAGCGTCGGAGCGCGGCCCAAGTTCACCAATGGCGATTCGGTGAACTTCGCGAACGCACCGGGATAACGCACCGCGGCGGGATCGAACGCGCCGGCGCCCGCGTCTGACACCACGTCGCTGTGGTCGACGTCCTCCCAATACCTGCGGGTCGCGAGCTGTTCGGAGTCGACGACTTCGCCCGTTGTCGACACCGGCGTGATCAGCAGTCGGCGGCTCATCGCCGCGTCGAGCAGCTCGGCCTTGGTCTTGGTGGCGAAGAACTCCGTGAGGATCTGCTTCAGCCGCTCGTACTCGGAGACCGGCTCGCGGCCGTCGAGCAGCATCATGGCGTACTCGACCCAATCCTTGTCCCGGGTGGCCTCGTCGCAGAAGCCCTCTTCGTGCACCCAGTCCATGAGGTTCTGGGTGAAGGCACGGAAGCCGGGGCCGAACAGGAACGTCACCGAGGCGTGCCCGTCGGCGCAGGCCCACATGAGCTGGATGTCGATGCCCTGCAGGCTGGCGCCGCCGGCGATCCGCTGCGTGACGGTCGCATTCAGCGACGTGTTGAGCGTCGACGACATGGACGCCTGGCTCATCGACTGCTGGGCGGACATGTCGATGTGCTGACCCAGCCCCGAACGGGTCTGTCGTTCCCACAGCGCGATGAGCGCCGCGCCGGCCCCTTCGGAGGCCGCATTGTGCATGGCCTGTGGAAGTGTTCCCCCCGCCCGCAACGGTGCCCGGTCCTTGTCGCCAGTGACCGCCATGTTGACCGCGGAGGCCTGCAGCGCCAAGTCCGAAGCAGCCCAGTTGGCCTTCGGTCCGTCGCTGCCGAACGGCGTGATCGAGACGTGGATGAGCGCGGGGTTGAGCTCTGCCAGCACATCCCGGCCGAGGCCCAGCGCTTCGGCTTCGCCGGGATCGAACGATTCGAACACGACGTCCGCCCCGGCGATGAGCGCCTTGGCGTGCTCGACGCCTTCGGGGGTGCCGAGATCGAGCACCACGCTGCGCTTGCCCCGGTTGTAGGCCCAGTGATGCAGCGAGCGCTCGGGTCCTTCAATATCGCCGGCAAAGGGAGCCAGCCGACGTGCCGAGGAACCCTCCGGCGGCTCGACCGCAATCACATCAGCGCCCATCTGGGCCCAGATGGCGCCAGCCAAGTGGCCGCGCTCATCGGTCAGATCAATCACGCGGTAGTCGGACAGCACTCCGGATGCGTCGGTATTCGTTTCGCCACTCATGGGCACATTTCAGCACGCGCACTCGGAGGCGCAAGCCGCCGGGCACGCGAGCCTGCGTCCTCGAGACCCTCAGTCAGAGCGTCACCCGATTCTCTGGCGGCTCGATCGGTGGAGGTTCCCGCCAGATCGGCGTAGACGAGGGTGAAGGCCGTGGTGAGAACGGCGTCGACCACGACCCCGGTGGCAATGCTGACGCTGATCCAGCCGAGACTGCCAACGCGAAAGGCGGCAATCGCCCATATCGATGTGCTCACGACACGGACGATCTGCCAGAGCAGCACCCGAGCCAAGACAGCAGCACGCTGGCCTCGTACGAGCCGACGAACCCGACGGAACTTCGGTCGTCGTTCCTCAAGCTTGATCGCCGTGAAGTAGACGTTGATCTGCGGCGCCGCGTAAGCGACGATGCCCGCCGCCAAGAACGCCCACGTAAACAATGCACCCAGTTCTCGTTCGAACAGGAACGGGAGCAACAACAAGAAGAGCGGCAACCCGATCACGACCCCAACAAGCAGGCCATAGACGAGATTGGCGGTGATGACCCTGGGAAGTCGACGCACCGCCAGCCGCAGTGCTGCGCCGGGCGCGACCGTGTCGCCCGACTCGGACTGCACGACGAGATTCGCCAATGCCGTTGTGAACAGGTAGAAGCCAACTGCGCCAAACACCGCGCCCACCAGGCCCACCAACGAAAGACGCAGCCCGAGATCGCCGTCGACAGTGTCGTCGAAGAGTGGTCGATATGCCCATCGGTACATCGGCCACATGATCGCCATGGCGATCACTGCGGGTAGTGCCGCGACGAGCGCGCCGCGGACGTTCTGCACGAGGAAACGGAAGGTGTCGCCGACGAGCGTGGGAATCGGCCGGAGATGTCCGGGTTCAGGTTGGCGTTCAGGCTCGGAGGGAGGAGCCCAGAAGAACGGTTCGGGTGGGTCGCTCGGTGGCTCGCCGGATGCTTCGATCTGGCCGAGAGGCTCCGCCCGGGGGATCTGACGAACGATCTGCGGTGTTTCCTGCTGCGGCGGTCGGCCGACGGGCACGCAGCGAAGCTAGCGAACCCCTCGAATGACGGACGGTTTCCGCCAAGTCAAACGGACGCACCGGCGTCAGCCCAGTGGCTCGACCTCGGCCTGCGGATCTGCGGGCTGCTCGCCCGTCAGGAGATCGGCGTAGATCAGCAGGTGGAACACCGCGCCCAGCACGAAGATGAGCGGGAAAACGGCTGCATTGATGAAGAGATCGCCGTACAAGGCGGGCAGCGGAAGCGCGCCCAGCCCCGCGCCAAGCCCGAAGCCGACAACGTTCGCCGCAAGCCCCAGAAGCATGACCCGCCCCCAGATGGCCGCTTTGCGGCCACGAATGAGCCGCCACCAGCGTCGAGGCGAGGGAATGCGTGGCTCGACGTAGGCCATCACGAAGTAGATCGTCAGCAGCGGGAAGAACACCACAAACGCGACGAGGTACGCCAACAGCCAGAGCACGCCGAGCACAGGCGCGGCCCACAACAGAAGCACGCCGAGACCGCACCCCACCAAGCACATGACCAGACCGATGAGAACGGACAGGCCGAAGATCTTGGGCATGCGCCGCACTGACGCCGTCAGAGTTTCTCCGAAGCGAATGGGTCGCCCTCGGATGTCGTCGAGTGCCATGCGCGAAATGGCGATCTCCTGCACTAGGAAGCCGAGGCAGCAGGCAAATCCGAAGGCAACGAGCAAGACGATTGCCGTGGTGGTCGGCGTCACATCGAATGACTCAAGCCAGGCCTCGTAGTCGACCACCGTGCCGCCAGTCGGGTCCGTCAGCTCGGAGATCTTGGAGAAGAACTGTCCATTGAACAGAGCGTTCAACCCCAAGAACAGCATCACGAACGCCACCAAATAGCCGGCAACGCCGATCAGGACGAATTCCCCGAAGGCCCTCCAGCGCCGACCGATGATCGACAACGAGTCACGGATGAGATCGGGAATCCGCCGCAGCTCACCTGGGGCGAGCGGACGGTGATGCCACTGCGGCCGCTCGACACCCGGCGGAAGCGCCGGCTGGGGCCGCATCCTGTCTCCTGCCATGGAGTGATGATATGTCCACGGCGTCGACGGAGGGTGAGTGCCAGCCTGATCTAGCGTCAGCGCATGGATACGACGGCATCTGGCCTGATCGCACCACTGCCGGGCAGCTTGCCGCCGCACCGGGTGCGGTACCAGCCGATGGTGGATCGTCCGCGGGTCCGGTGGCCGAACGACGCACGGGTGGCGTTATGGATCGCTCCGAACGTGGAGCACTACGAGTTCCTGCCGCCGCGGGATCCCCAGCGAAACACCTGGACACGCTCGCCGCATCCCGACGTGCAGGGTTACGGCTACCGCGACTACGGCAACCGTGTGGGGTTCTGGCGTATGACCGAGGTGCTGGACCAGTTCGGCATTGTCGCCACGGCCTCCACCAATCTCGCCGTCTTCGACCACTACCCAGAAGTCGGCGCTGCCATGGTCGAGCGCGGGTGGGAGATCATGTCCCACGGGATCTACAACACCCGCTATATCTCATCGATCGACGAGACCGCCGAGCGAGCGTTCTACATCGAGTGCATCGAAGCGCTGCGCAGCCACACCGGCCAGCAGCTGCGCGGCATGCTCGGCCCGGCGGTCTCCAATACGGCAGCGACGCCCGACCTCATGGCCGAAGCCGGCTTGATCTACCACGCCGACTGGTTCCACGACGACCAGCCCGTGCCGCTCGCAACCCGCAGCGGGCAGCGGCTGGTGTCGGTGCCCTACTCGATGGAGCTGAACGACGTGCCGGTGTTCACCCAGCACTTCGACACCAGCGAATTCGTGGCGATAGCGAAGGCGCAGCTCGACGTGTTGCGCCGCGAAGCCGACGACGACGCCGGCGGCCGGGTGATGTGCGTGGCGCTGCATCCCTACCTGATGGGCATGCCGCACCGGGTCGACGGGCTCGCAGCAATGCTCGACTACCTGATGAGCCACGACGACGTGTGGCAGACGACCGCGAGTCGGATCGCCGAGCACTATCTCGAGCATCACTACGACAGCATCGTCGGCCACGAACTCGAGCCGGCGAGTCGACCCAAGGCTGCGGTGGCCGCCGCTACCGGCTCGGCCGGCACCGCTGCTGCTGGTGTCCGAGAGCAGGGCTACGAGTTTGGGCCAGCCGTCCATCAACACGGCATGGACCACCCCTATTACGACTGGTCGCCGCTGCCCAGCCGCGACCGCTTCGAGTGGCCGGGGCGCAGCCCGCTGGCCATCAGCGCCGTGATCATCCTGGAGCACGTCGAATGGGAACCGCCAGCCGACGCCTACTCGCTGCGCCGGCGAAGCGGCGGCCTCGCACGCCTGCCCGCTCCTGACTACCCCCAACTCACGATCCGCGAATACGGACACCGGGTCGGCATCTTCCGCCTGCTCGACCTGCTGGATCGACACAACATCGCCGCCACCGTCGCCGTCGATGCGCTGACTGCCGAGCACTACGGGTGGCTGGCCTCGCACCTGGTTGAGCGCGGGTGCGAGATTGCCGGACGAGGCATCGCAGCGACCCGGCTCATCACCTCCAAGAACACTGAGGCCGATGAGCGGGACGCCATCGCACGGAGCCTCGACGCGATCGAGTCGGCCACCGACATCCGTCCGACCACGTGGTTCTCCGCCGAGGGGGTCGAGTCATTCAGGACCCCGGCACTGCTCGCAGAGGCCGGGATCGACACGGTGCTGGATTGGCCCAACGACGAGCAGCCGGTTCTCATGGCGACCGAGGGTGTGCTGGCCGGCGTCGGCAAGCCCGAGGACGCGCCGCCGATGGTGTCGCTGCCGCTGTTCCTCGAAGCCGACGACGAATTCGCACTGTGGCATCGGCGAGTGTCGCTCGACGGCTGGCGCGAGATCGTCACCGGCGCCGCCACCCGCATGCACCGCGACGGTGCCGAGCATCGCGCCGGGGGCCGCCTGCTGATGCTGACGCTGCGGCCGTGGCTCGCAGGCCAGCCGTTCCGCGTGCCGACGATTGACGCAGCACTCACCCAGGTGATGACGCTCGGCAACATCCACACAGCCACAGCATCCGAACTGGCCGCCCACGCGCGCTCGACGCTGCGCTGAGTCAGTCAGTCATCGCGGCTCGCCTGACGCTGCCCGTGGAAGTCCTGACACTTCAGCGCTGGCGGCCAGCTAGTGGTGTGTCGCGGGTTTGGTTGGGGCACCTCGCGGCTCGCTGACCTGCGGGAACAGACTTCCTAACGCCCCACACATTCTGCCGACACACCACTAGGCCAGACGCCACGAACCGGGCTCGGGCACGCGCAAACCGAGGTGATCGCGCAGCGTGACGCCCGAATACTCAGTGCGGAACAGGCCTCGACGTTGCAGTTCGGGCACGACGAGGTCGACGAAGTCGTCGAACGCCCCCGGCATGTGTGTGCCCGCGATCACGAATCCGTCGACGGCGCGCTCGGTGAACCACTCCTCGAAGTAGTCGGCCAGCTCGACCGGGCCGCCCACGGTCGGGTGTGCCAGCCGGCCCCGCCCCGACACCTGCACGAAGTCTCGAACGGTGGGATTGGCCCGTCCGGTGATCTGCAGCACCTGGTTGCGGATGCCCTGGATGCCGGTCATGGCATCGAGATCGTCGTCGGACAGCGGCTCGTCGAGGTCACGGCTGGCGAAGTCGAAGTTCAGCCCCTCTGACAGCAGCGACAGATCGTCGACCAGCGTCGGCAGTTCGTCGTACGCGGCCCGGCGGTCCTCGGCTTCGGCCATGGTGCGGCCCACGACCGGGAACGTCAGGTTGGTGATCTTGACCTGGTCGGGGTCGCGGCCCAGCGCCTCGATCTGGGACTTCACGGCGGCGTAGTGCTCGACTGCGCTGTCGAGCCGCACCTGGCTCACGAACAACAGCTCGCCCCAGCGGGCGGCGAACGTGGTGCCCCGCCCGCTCTGGCCGGCCTGGATCACGACCGGATGGCCTTGGGGCGTGCGTGGCACCGTGAACGGCCCCCGCGACGAGAACCACTGCCCTTGGTGGTCGAGCCGGTGCACCCGGTCGCCGTGCGCATACAGGCCTGCCGCCCGATCGGCGGCAATCGCATCGGCCTCCCAGGTGTCCCAGTGGCCGTGCACCACCTCCATGAACTCGTCCGCCCGGTCGTAGCGCACGTCGTGGGCGGGTGCCTGGGCCAGGCCCATGTTGCGGGCCTCGTTGTCGTTGACCGACGTGACGACGTTCCACGCCGCTCGCCCGCCCGTCAGGTGGTCGAGCGTGGCGAACACCCGGGCCACATGGAACGGTTCGTAGTAGGTGGTGGAGTAGGTGGCGCCCAGGCCGAGCCGGCTGGTGGCCATGCCCATCGCCGTGAGCACCGTGACCGGGTCCAGCTTCACGCAGCGGATGCCCGCTTCCACCGTGTGCCGGTGGTCGCCGCCGTACATGTCGGGCATCGCCAGGCGGTCGTCGAAGAAGCCCAGGTCGAAGCAGCCGGCTTCGAGCACCTGGCCGATGTGGCGGTAGTAGTCGAAGCCGGTGACGTCATGCCGGGCATCGGGGTGCCGCCACGCGGCGGGAATGGTGGTGCAGTTCTGGGCATGCAGGAATCCCACCAGCACGATCTGACGCTGAGCGCTCACGCCCAGCGATGGTAGAGAGCCATCGCGCCGCACGACGGCTCACCGGCGGGCCGGGACAGCAAAGTGTCAGACTCGACGCCCATGCCGACGCCGCCGCGAGCCGATGTTGCCCACGACGAGGCCCTTCGGGAACGGATTGCAGCGAATCTGGCGCGCCATGAGGTTCGCCGGCATCCGGCGCAGGGACGCAAGCACGCTGCGGTAGCCGTGATCGTGCTGGACAGCGACGCTGAGCTGCACGGAGCGGATCCCGAGTTCAGCGGTCTCAACGCCGAGGAGCGCCGCCAGATGCTGGCCGAGGTTCCCGGAGCGGTGGACGACCCGACGCTGACCGGCGACGTCGAAGGGACTGCGGGCGGCGCTTCGGTGCTGTTGACCCGGCGAGGCTCGCACCTGCGCGGCCATCGCGGGCAGTGGGCGCTGCCAGGCGGTCGGATGGATGCAGGCGAGACAGCTTTGGAAGCGGCCGTCCGCGAGTGCTCAGAGGAGGTGGGGCTGGAGCTGACCGGTGATGACCTGCTCGGCCAGCTCGACGACTACCCGACCCGCTCGGGCTATGTCATCAGCCCGTTCGTGTTCTGGCTTTCCGATGATCGGGAGCCGGTCGCCAATCCCGCCGAAGTCGCATCGGTGCACCGCGTCGCGCTGCGCGAGCTGGTCCGGCCCGACTCACCGCGGTTTGTGAGCATCCCCGAGAGCGACCGCCCCGTCGTGCAGGTCCCCATCGGCGGCGACCTCATCCACGCACCCACCGGTGCCGTGCTCTACCAGTTCCGAGCCGTCGCCTACGACGGCCTCAACACCCGCGTCGACGAGCTCGAGCAGCCCGTGTTCGCCTGGCGCTAGCCAGCTGACACTCCGCTCGACTGTCTGGCCGCGCTGCGCTTCGTCAGCGCGGAAATTCGATGGTGACCGTGAACTCGCGGTTCCTAGGGTGCCGGAGGGACCTGCCCGCTGGCTCTGCCAAGCGACACAGCGGGCGGGTCCTCCTGAACGAGGAGGCCTGAAGAAGGCTGTTCGTTCTGAGTCAGACCCTAACAACCGGCCAGCGCACTTGGTGCTCGGCGTCAGCCGAGTACGGACATCGACGAGCCGTGCAGGTCGCGCTTGCGCGAGAACGTGCCCATGTCGATGTCGAAACCGGTGTGCTTGCCGGTCACCACGACAGGGTCAGCATCGTGGTCGTGGCCAGCTTCGATCGCACCGATCAATTCAGCCATGCAGTGGCCGGCGACCGCAGCGTTCTTGAACTGGTTGCCGCTGGTGCCGATGGCCACATAGAAGCCGTCGAGCGACGTGCGGTCGTAGATCGGGATCCAGTCGTCGGTCACGTCGTACACACCCACGACTCCCCTCGGCTGGTGGGGCAGGCCCAATTCGGGCATGCGCCGGGCGAACCGCAGCACGTGGGTCTCCCACTGCTCGCGGGTGAGATCCTGCGAGCAGTCGTCGATCTCGTCGGTGCTGAGCCATTCCAAGTCGTCCATGTCCAGCTCGAGCGAACCGATCAGGATGTTGTTGCCCACTTCGGGTCGCACGTAGCAGCCGCAGTCGTCATCTGCCATCGCCGCACCCACGCGCTCGAAGTCGACACCTGTCGGCGAGGGCACGTGGTACACCTCTTTGCGTTGCGGCCGGGTGCTGACCGTCATGTCATCGAGCACCCCTGCCAGCCCGTTGATGGCGCTGCTGTGCGGGCCGGCCACATTCACCACGACCGGCGCTGACAGCACAGCGCCGCCGGCCAGCACGACGCCCTCGGCACGGCCCGAACCAGCGATCCCCACAACCGTCTCGCCGAAGCGGAAGTCGGCTCCGGCGGCCTCTGCCGCCAGCCGGAGATTGTGGGCAGCGAGCTGCGGGTCGCCGATATAGCCGGCTTCTGGCGTCCACAGTGCGCCTTCCAGCTGCGAGGTGGGCTCGGCCCAGAACTCCGGGTCGCCAATCTGCCTCGGAGGACCAAAGCGCGACAGGTCGAGGTGCCCGAGCCGGGCGATCGCCTCGTCACGATCCCAAACCTCGTAGGGCACGCCGAGTTCCTCGAAATGCGGCACGGGCAGCAGGTGGGGGCCGTCGCCGCTGATCAGCGTCAGCATCCCGCACTTGGTGAACGTGGTGTAGCCGGCCTCGTCGCAGTCGCCGATGTGCTGCGGCCAGTTCAGCCAGTACTGCAAGCCTTCGTAGGACATCGCCACGCCCGCACGGGTGGAGTAGGTGAACCGGACGATGGCCGACGACGAGCTGGTGGAACCCTGGCCGGCACCCGGGTTGCGATCGACGCCCACCACCCGCCAGCCGCGCTGGGCCAACTCATAGGTGACCGCCGTGCCAATGACACCTGCCCCGATGACGACGGCGTCGTAGCTCAAGATCTATCCAACCTGTTCTTCTTGCCGTCGCAAGGTACTGCTGGCACTGGTTGGGCGGCTCCCGTGTCAGCCGATGCGGATCGGCTTGGCGATGGCGGCGGTGAGCACCTCGGGATCGTCGGCAGTCACCAGCACGTCGTCTTCGATACGGATGCCGCCGAACCCTCGGAGCTCATCCACCCGCTCCCACACGACGCTCTCGGCGAATTTCTCCCGTCTCGCGGAATCGCCAAGCAGAGCGTCAATGAAGTAGATGCCCGGCTCGACCGTGGTGACCATGCCGGGTTCAAGGACTCGATTCGGTCCCAGCTTCGACAGCATCGGATCGTCGCTCGGCTCTCGGCTGTAGGGGACGCTGGTGATGTCGTGAACCGACAGTCCCAGCAGGTGGCCGAGCCCGTGGGGGAAGAACAGCGCAACGGCGCCCTCGGTCACCAACTCAGTCGGATCGCCGCGCAGCAGCCCCATCTCGACCAGACCTGCGCCCAAGATGCGTGCAGCGGCCAGGTGCACCTCTTTCCAGACGGCGCCGGGGCGGCACATGTCGATGGTCTGCTGCTGCGCGCTGAGCACCAAGTCCCAGAGGAATTGCTGCTCGTCGGTGGGGTCGGCGCCGACGACCATCGTGCGGGTGACATCGCTGGCGTAGCCGCCGAACTGCGCGCCGGCGTCGATGAGCAGCAGGTCGCCGGCCTCGATCGCCCGGGTCGCGGGCCGCAGCGGGTCGTCGCCCGCATACACGTAGTGCAGGTAGGCACCGTGCGACCCCGATGCCACGATGCTGTCGTAGGCCACCCGGGGTGCTCCTGCGGCGTAGAACTGCGCCTCCATGCCGACCTGGATGTCACGTTCCGTCATGCCCGGTGCCGCGTTGGCATAGACCCACTCGAATCCGGCGGTGCTGGCTGTGGCGGCGCGCCGGATGTCGTCCAGCTCGGCCTCGTCCTTGGTCATGCGCTCGAGCGCTATCGCGGCGCTCAATCCGAGAACAGTTGCCTCAGGAGAAGGATTGCCCTGCTCCGCTGCTCCGCTGCCAGACCCCGGATCCCCAGCCGAGCCTTCGCCGTCTTGCTCCGGCAGCTCGTTGGCTCCGTCACTCGCGGCTGCGGGAACAACTTCGGGCATGGCGGCACCCGCACCGAGCTCGATCAGCGTGCGGTCGCTGCGTTGCGCCAGCCACTCTTCCAGCTCGTCCAGCGGTCGCCCGACGGGCGTCGGCGGTTGCTCCCACACCAGCCGCTCGGGGGTGAAGCGGGGCCCGAACAGCTCCCATTCGCCAGCGGAAGCATCGAACGCCAGCGTCGTGCCCGGCGAGCCCACCGCAGTGAGGTAGGCCACGTCTGGGTGCGGCAGAAACGCGAAATGCTGGTCGGTGCCCGACCAGCTCGCCGGCTCGCCCGCCCGCAGCAGCACCACTTCGTCGGTCAGCTCCCAGCGCTTTGCGACCCGCGCCCGCCGCTCGGCCAACGCCTCGTCAGTCGGCTTCACGCCGCGCACCCTAACGCCGCCGCTGCGGCCCGCCCGCGCGATCCCTAAGTTCTTGGCGCGTGAGTGACGAAGCTGCCCCTGAACCGGAGATGCCACCGCTGCTGACCAAGGCCATGGCTGCGAGGGACGCGGCGCTGGACGAGGCCCGGCCCGAGGCCGTGGCACGCCAGCACGCACGAGGCCGGTGGACCGCCCGGGAACGGATCGCCGCGCTGTTCGACCCGGACACATTCGTCGAGTACGGCCAGCTCGCACAGCCCCAGATCCGCGCGCTGGGCGACGGGCCGGCCGACGGCCTCGTCATGGGCGTCGGGCAGGTCGACGGCGTCTCGGTGTGCGCCTTCACCTACGACTACACGGTCATGGGCGGCAGCCAGAGCCCGACCAACCATCGCAAGGCGGACCGGATGATGGAGGTGGCCGAGCGCAACCGCTGGCCGGTCATCTTCTGGTCAGAAGGCGCCGGAGCACGCGCCACCGAGCTGTTCTACGAGAGCGGCACGGCGACCACCTTCATCCAGCTCGCACGGCTCTCGGGCCTGGTGCCGATCGTCACGATCCTGTCGGGGCCCAGCTTTGCCGGCCAAGCCAACATCGCCGGCACCTCCGACGTGGTGATTGCAACCAAGGACTCGACGATGGGACTGTCGGGGCCGCCGCTGGTGAGGTCGGCGACCGGCGAGGATCTGACCCCCGAAGAACTCGGCCCCATGTCGCTGCATGAACGAACCGGTGCTGTCGATCTGGTGGTCGACGACGAGACAGCGGCCCTGCAGACAGCTCGCAGGTACCTGTCGTACTTCACCGACGTGGCAGCTCCCCCGCCGCCGGTCGCCCACGATCAGACCCCGTTGCGCACGATGGTGCCCGAGAATCCCCGGCGCGCCTATGACGTGCGCAAGATCGTGGAGATCCTGGCCGACGAAGACTCGGTGATGGAGCTTCGCCCGCTCTTCGGGCGATGCCTGTCAACATCGCTGTGCCGTATCGAGGGGCACCGCATCGGCGTGCTGGCGAACAACCCGATGTTCGGGGCGGGAGCCATCGATTCTGAAGGCTCGGCCAAGTTCTCACGCTTCGTCGAACTGTGCAACGCGTATGACCTGCCGCTGCTGTTCCTGTGCGACACGCCCGGCTTCATGATCGGTACGGCTGCGGAGAAGTCTGCGATCGTGCGTCACAGCGCCCGCACCCTGGTGGCGGTCAGTGCTGCTGATGTGCCGATCCTGGGTGTGATCCTGCGCAAGGCGTATGGCCTCGGCTACTACGCCATGGGCTCCGACGCACTGGATCCCGACCTGTACGTCGGCTGGCCGACTGCCGAATTCGGCGGCATGGGCCTCGAGGGCGCGGTGAACATCGTGTACCGCGATGAGCTCGAAGCTGCGCCCGACGACGCAACCCAGCGCGAGATCCGGGATCGGCGCGTCGCCGAGTGGAAGGAACGCAACACCGGCCTGGAGTTCGCCCGTTCGTTCCTGCTGGACGACATCATCGATCCGGCCGAGACGCGCGACCTGGTCGCCCGCCTGCTCGCGACGTTCCCGGCGCCGGCACCACGCGAGGGGCGCAAGCACCCCATCGATCCTTGGTAGCCGCTCCGGCCGTTACTGCTGTTGCTGTTGCTGTTGCTGTGCGGCCTGCTGCGGAGCCGAGACATCGGCCGGCGGGCTCACTGCGACGCGGGCCTGGCGACGGATCGGTTCGGTGACCATCGAGACCGGCGCAGTCGGCTGGGCGATGATCACCTCGGCATCGACCTCGGCGTCAGCTGATCCGTTGAAGACTCCGCGCACCGGAGCGACGTCGTTGTAGTCACGCCCATGACCGATCACCACGTGGCGCTCGCCGACGGGCCCGCCGTTGGTGGGGTCGAGGGCATACCAGCCGAATCCGGGTACGGCTGCCTCGATCCACGCATGCGTCTGCACCGAGACGGCCGCCGGTTCTGCAGCCGTATGGGTCGGGACGAACGTGTCCTCGCCGATGAACTCATTGCCGGCGACACCGGTGTGATCCGCCGTCTGGGTATCACCCGCAACCGTTGGGGCGCCGGACTCCTCTTCGCTGTCCGGCACCGTCTCATCCACTGCGAACAGGTAGCCCGAGACATATCGCGCCGGGATGCCCGTGCACCGCAGCATTCCCACGGCGAGGTGGGCGAAGTCCTGGCACACCCCCCGGCCGCCGTCGACCAGTTCTTCCAGCGTCACACCAATGGAGGTCGAGCCCCGTTCGTAGGTCAGCACGGTGGGGACTGACCGCACGATCGCCAGCACGCGTTCGCACACGTCGTCGTCCACCGAGTTGACCGCCCAGTCGGTGATCTCGCCGATGAGGTCACCCCACTGCACGTGCAGCGACGGGGCCAGATACTCGATGTGCTGGTTGGCGAACTGCTGATCACCCAGCCGCTCACAGCTCACCGGCGCCGGCGCGCTGGCTGCCGGCATGGTCTCCACCGACGCCTCGGCCACCACCAGCAGATCGTCGTGGGGCCCCCGCACGCCGAGGTGGTCCACGGTGGTGCCGAAGTAGTCGCGGGTCTGCAGCACGCGGGTCGCCGGCGTCGTCGTCAGCCGGTACGACAGCACTCGCTGGCGCAGGTCGTCGCGGGGCCGCACCCGGATCTCGTTCTGCGATTCCGACACGGTCTCCGCGTAGGTGAAGTGCAGCCGGTAGGCGATGTCGAGCCTCACGGCGACCCGCCGATGCCAGCACCAGGGCGAACGAAATGGGTGTGCACCTCTGCCAGTCCTGAGCTGGCCACGGTGCTGGCGTGCACATCGCTGGCCAGCTCTGCCAGCGCCGAGCCCAAGTACCCCAGCTCGGCTTCCGGTGCCGCCAGCAGATGGTCGAGCTCGCCGTATTCGAGGTGGGCCCGCAGCGCACCCGCACGCCGCCGGGCGGTGGCCACCGCCCCCGCGGCCGCGGCGAGGTCGTCCAGGCGCTCCTCCACCCGGCCGAGGCACCACAGCACCGAGCGGGGCAGGTGTTCGTGCTGTAGGAGGAACTTCGCAACCGCATGCCACGCCGGCGAGTGGCCCAGCTCGCGCCGAGCTGCCTGCAGCGAGTGGGTGAATGCCAGCAGCCGGTTGCCGTCGAACACATCGCTGCCGGTCCCCAGGCCCGACTTCAGCAGCTCAACGGTCAGGATCGACCGCTCCAGCAGCCGGCCCGTCTCCATGAACGCGTAGCCCTCGTCGCGGCTCATCGACTCGGTCATCACGCCGCTGAGCGAGCGGCAGCCGCGCCGGGCGGTGATGACCGACATGCGCGACACCTCGCCGCCGGTCTGCTCCCGTGCGGCAGTGCCGACGGACTTGGCGCTCTGCATGAGGATGTGCAGGCTGTTCGCTTCCTCCCACAACTCCACCGGGATGCGGTCGCGCACAATGCGCAGGTTCTCCCTCACTGCCTGGACTGCCGACACCACCGATCCGGGATGCGAGTCGTCCGAGACCAGGAAATCCATGACGGCGTACGGGCCGGTGCCCACCTGGGCCGCCACGAACTCATCCTGCAAGCCCAGCGCCTGCACCAGCCGGCGCGAGGCCAGCCGGGCCTCGGTGGCCTGGCGGTGCATGACCGCGTTGGTCTCCACGGAGACACAGCGGGCGATGGTGTCGGCCCGCTCGAGGTAGCGGCCTGCCCACAGCAGAGAGTCGGCGTGGCGGGCCAGGATCATCGGGGCGGGCCCTGTGCCGCGGGACCGTTCGACTGCCCGGTGCCGGAGGCGGCGCCGTCAGCCAGCACCCAGGTGTCCTTTGAGCCGCCGCCTTGGGACGAGTTCACGATCAGCGATCCCTTGCGCATCGCCACTCTCGTCAAGCCGCCCGGGAACACCTGAGTGCGCTCGCCGGTGATGACGAACGGCCGCAGGTCGATGTGACGCGGCTCGAGCACGTCGTCGGACAGAGAGGCCAGCGTCGACAGCTCCACCACCTCCTGCACCACCCAGTTGCGCGGATCCCGCTCGATCTCGGCCCGTGCGTTGGCCAGTTCCTCATCGGTGGCGTCACGGCCGATGACGATGCCGTAGCCGCCCGACTCACCCACCGGCTTGACGACCAGCTCGTCGAGCCGCTCGAATGCCGCATCTCGCTGGTCGGGCTCCCACATCACATAGGTCTCGACGTTGGGCAGGATCGGCTCCTCGCCGAGGTAGTAGCGGATCAGGTCGGTCACGTACGGATGGACGGCCTTGTCGTCGG
This sequence comes from Microthrixaceae bacterium, assembly GCA_011523825.1. Lineage (GTDB taxonomy): Bacteria > Actinomycetota > Acidimicrobiia > Acidimicrobiales > Poriferisodalaceae > Poriferisodalis. Next base: position 376,594 of record WTFX01000009.1, on the reverse strand, counting down.
CCACGCCGTTGCCGACCGAGTTGCAGACGGTCACGGTGCCGGCCCGCATAGCGCCGAGCAGCCCCGGCACGCCCAGCGTCGAGTCGGGTCGGAACGAGACCGGGTCCAGGAAGGAATCGTCGATGCGCCGGTAGATCACGTCGACCGGCACCAGTCCCTCGATGGTGCGCAGGTACACGACGTGCTCGTCCACCACGAGGTCGGGGCCCTCGACCAGCTCCACGCCCATCTCGCGGGCGAGGAACGCATGCTCGAAGTACGCCGAGTTGTAGATGCCCGGCGTGAGGATCACGATGAGCGGCTTGTCGCCGGACCCCGTCGGCGCCACCGACTCGAGTGCGGTGCGCAGCATCCTGCCGTACTGGCTCACCGGCTCGACGGTGTGGTCTTCCCAGACGAGCGGAAACGCCTTGGTCATCGCCGCCCGGTTCTCGATGACATAGCTGATGCCGCTGGGATTGCGCAGGTTGTCCTCGAGCACCCGGTACTGGCCTTCGGCATCGCGCACCAGGTCGATGCCGGCGATCACGCAATGCGCGTCGTGCGGCACGCTGACGCCGAACGCGTTGCGCTCGAAACCCGCCGACGACCGCACGAGCCACTCGGGCACGACCCCGTCGGCCATCGCCGCGCCCTCGCCGGTGTAGATGTCGGCCAGGAACCTGTTGAGCGCCGTGACGCGCTGGGCGAGGCCTCGCTCGATGTCACGCCACTCTGCCGCGGCGATGAGCCGCGGGAACAGGTCCATCGGCCAGGTCCGCTCGGTGCCCTGCGAGTCGCCGTAGACGGTGAAGGTGATGCCCTGGCGGCGGAACTCCTCTTCGATGATGCCCTCGCGGCGCCGCAGCTCGGCCGTATCGAAGTTGGAGAAGCGCTTGACGATGGCTGCGTACACCGGCCGGACGGAGCCGTCGCGGTCGAACGCTTCGTCATAGGCGGGGAACTCGGCGTCGGGCTTCCGCAGTTCCGCCATGGCCCATTTGATAGCGCGTCAGCCCCACTGCCGTTGCCATCGTCGCCGGTCAACGACCTCAGTGTTCGCCGAGCGACTGCTCGAGCATGTCGATGGTCCGCATGGCTCCCAGGCACTGGGCCACCGAGGCGTTGGGTTCACGTCCCTCCGCGATGGCCGAGAAGAACTCCCGATTCTGCAGTTCGATGCCGTCGTCAGAGATCGCCACGCCCGACAGGTCAACCGGGTTGTCATACCCGTCCACCAGGTCGTCGTAGCGGGCGATGTAGGTGCCGTTGTCGCAGATGTAGCGGAAGAACGTGCCGAGCGGACCGTTGTTGTTGAACGAGAGCGAGAGCGTGCACAGCGCCCCGGACGGCACCCTCATGCCGATCGTCATGTCCATCGCGATGCCCAGCTCGGGGTGCATGGGACCTTGCTGCGCCCAGCCTGCGGTGATCGGCTCGCCTGTCTGGTAGCCGAACAGGTCCACCGTGTGGCACGAGTGGTGCCACAGCAGATGGTCGGTCCATGTGCGGGGCTTGCCCATGGCGTTGAGGTTCTGACGTCGGAAGAAGAACGTCTCGACGACGAGATGCTGCAGCGTCAGCTCGCCGGCGGCGATGCGTTGGTGGATCCACTGGTGGCTGGGATTGAAGCGCCGGGTGTGGCACACCATCGCGGTAACGCCGGTCTCCTGCTGGGTTCGCACCAGATCCTCGCTGTCGGCGAGACTGTCCGCCATCGGAATCTCGACCAGCACGTGCTTGCCCGCCCGCATGGTCTCGATGGCCTGGGCAGCGTGCAGCGGCGTCGGAGTCGCGAGAATCGCCGCATCGGCGTCCAGTGCGAGCGCTTCGGCTAGATCCAGCGTCCAGCGTTCGATGCCGAACTCGTTCGCGAACGCTGCGGCGTCGTCTGCGATGCCGCCCACCAAGGCCACGATCTCGACATCGTCGATCCGCTGCAGGACAGCGACGTGCTTGCGTCCGATGGCTCCCTCTCCAGCCAGGATGACCTTCACTGCGTTCCCTTCTTCACCACGGCATCGCTGACCCTAGACCGAAGCCGCGACACGCCCTCTTGGTCAGTTGAGGGGACTCAGGACTCTCGGGCACTGTCTCGAATCAATAGCCTCACGTTCGGGGAGACCGAATGGCGGCGGTACGCGATTACGACGACATCCCGGGGACCTACGTCTTCGACGGCCGGCGTGCGCAGCAGGGCTATCACCTGAACATGTTCTGCATGAGCCTGAACGCTGCAGCCAACAGGGAACGGTTCCAGGCCGATGAGCCCGCCTATCTCGACGGCTATGACCTCACCCCCCAGCAGCGTCAAGCGGTTCTCGATCGGGACTGGCTCGGCCTGCTGCAGCTCGGCGGGAACATCTACTACACGTTCAAGCTGGCGGCGCTTGACGGGCTGTCGATGCAGGACATCGGCGGCGCCATGTCGGGCATCAGCGGTGGGGAGTTCACCCAGATGATGATCGACGGCGGCCGCCCGGTCGACGGCAACCGTCGCGTCGGCGAGTCGCGACCAGGGCAGACGTCGTGACGACCGTCGTCGGCGGCATCGGCACGTCGCATGTCCCCGCAGTCGGGGCTGCTATCGACAACGGCAAGCAGGACGAGCCGTACTGGCGCCCGTACTTCGAGAAGATCCAGCCTGCCCGTGAATGGATGGCGGCCCAGCAGCCCGATGTCTGCATTGTCGTCTACAACGATCACGCCTCGGCCTTCTCACTGCAGCTGATCCCCACGTTTGCCCTCGGCGTGGCGGCCGAGTTCCAGCCCGCCGATGAGGGTTACGGGCCCCGGCAGGTTCCCCCGGTGCTTGGACATCCCGAGTTGGCGTGGCACCTTGCGGAGTCGCTCATCGGCGACGAGTTCGACATCACCATCGTCAACGAGATGGACGTCGACCACGGTCTCACGGTGCCGCTGTCGGTGATGTTCGGCGAGCCCGATGCATGGCCGTGCCGTGTCATCCCGCTGTGCGTCAACGTGATCCAGTACCCGCCGCCTTCAGGCAAACGATGCCTCAGCCTCGGGCGAGCCATCCGGCGCGCGCTCGACAGCTACGCCGGTTCCGATGCCGACTCGCTCAAGATTGCCGTCTTCGGTACCGGCGGCATGTCGCATCAGCTCCAAGGCGAACGGGCCGGGCTGGTCAACGTGGACTTCGACCTGGCGTTCATGGACGAGCTGATCGCCGAGCCCGATGTCGGCTGCTTGCGCCCTCACACCGCCTACATCCGCGAGGCGGGCTCAGAGGGCATCGAGCTGGTGATGTGGTTCGTGATGCGCGGCGTGCTCGATGACGATGTCGACGAGGTGTTCCGCATGCATCATGTGCCCACCTCCAACACCAGCAACGGCCTGCTGATCCTGCAGAACGCCTGAGCCGCTTGGGCGGAGGGCTGTCTGCGGCGAATTCGCTGTGGGTTCGCCGCTGCGCTAGCCGAAGTCGTAGAGCGTTTCGGGATTGGCTACCAGGATCTGGTTGCGGAGTGCCTCGTCGGGAACGAACGCCGCCAGCACGTCGACGAGGTCGCCGTCATCGGGCATGTGGCGCACGTTTGGGTGGGGCCAGTCGGTGCCCCACAGGACCCGGTCGGGTGCGACTGCGATGAGCGCCTGGGCGTAGGGAATGACATCGTCATACGGCAGCGTCCCGCCGGCAGTGAGTCGCTCCGCTCCCGACACCTTGACCCACGCGCGCTCGTCGCCCATCAGCCCGAGCAGCGCTCCGAATGCCTCCTGGCCGAGGCCGGCAGCGGCGTCGACCCGGGCCATGTGGTCGATGACGTACGGGCAGGGCATGCGGTCGAGCAACTCGGCGTACTGCGGCAGATCCTTGGCGTCGAAGTGCAGCACGATGTGCCAGCCGAACGGCTGCACCCGGTCGACGAGTCGCCAGAACACGTCGAGGTCAGGCGCGCCACCGAGGTGAGCGACGAAGTTGAAGCGGGTGCCGCGCACCCCGGCATCGTGCAGCGCGCCGATGTCGGCCTCGCTGAACGACTCGTCGATCATCGCCACACCGGCATAGCGACCGTTGCCCCGCACGAGCGCGTCCACCATGGCGGCGTTGTCGGTGCCGTGGCAGCTCGCCTGCACGAACACTGCGCGAGACAGCCCGAGGCGTTCCTGCAGTTCTTCGAAGTCGTCGATACCCGAGTCCGGGGGGACGTAGGTGGCCTCGGGTGCGAATGGGAACCGGTGGGCGGGGCCGAAGATGTGGTAGTGGGCGTCGGTTGCGTTGGCGGGTGGCGTGAACGCCGTGGGTGCGTGCGGCGAGGGATGCGGCGGCAGGATCGTGGGGGCCGTCACACGAACTCCCCAACGGCGGCGCTCCCGCCCTGCAGCGTGCAGATCAGCAGGACGATCGGCCGTGTCACGCGGTCTCGCCCGGCTCCGCAGCCCGCGGGAACACCACGCCGTCGAACAGCTTTCGGGCGGTGCGGACGATGCCGGACCGCCCGACCGCCGGGCCGTCCGGGCCGTTGGCAATCTCCACGCGGGCGGCGAAGGCGCCCGTGGGATGCTCGATCTCGACGAGATCTGGGTCGTCGCCGGGCAGCAGCAACTCCGCGCCGACGCCCCCCGGCAGCCGCACGGCGGTGGCAACGCTGACAGCGCCCAGCACGCCGATGGCGTCGTGGCAGCGGTGCGGGATGAACGTGCGGGTGCAGATGCTCCCGCCTGCCCGGGGTGCGGACACCAGCGTCATCTTGGGCACGGTTGTGGTGCTGACGTCACCCAGGTTCATCAGCTTGCCGGCGTGGAGGCGGATGTTCTCGATCCGCCCGGTGAATGGTTGGTTCGCCTCCAGCTCGGCGGGCGTCTCGTCGCCGGCAATGCCCAGATCGGTTGCCCGCAACACCACTGTCGGCATCCCGTTGTCGATGCAGGTTGCCTCGATGCCGTCGATCACGTCGCTGACCGCTCCTGTCGGCAGCAGCGCCCCGCAGGACGAACCCGCAGTGTCGGCGAAGTTGAGCCGCACCTCAGCCGCCGTGCCCGGCACGCCGGAGATGGCTGTGTCGCCGTCGTAGACGGGAAGACCTGCGTCGAGCGGGAACGAGGCCGTCGCCATCGAGTCGCTGTTCACCAAGCGGATGCGCACGTACGCCTGCGCTCCGCTGGCCGTGACCAGCCCACGCTCGGTCGCGAACTGACCGACAGCGGCCAAGAGGTTGCCGCAGTTCTGGCGGTCGCTGACCCAACCGTCGTCCACGCCGACTTGCAGGAACTGATAGTCCACGTCGACGTCGGGATCCGGCGACGGCGACACCACCGCCACCTTGGAGGTGAGCGGGTGCGCCCCGCCGATGCCGTCGATCTGGCGAGGGTCAGGCGAGCCCATCGCCCGTGTCAGCAGCGCATCTCGCTCGCCGGGATCGTCGGGCAGCTCATCGGCCACGAAGTAGGCGCCCTTGGACGTGCCGCCCCGCATCACCATGCAGCGCACGCCTGCTGTCCCCACTTCGCGGGGATACCGGCTCACTCGACCCACTCCACTCCCAGCTCGGTCAGCTTCTGGCGCAGCCCGTACAGATCAAGCCCCAGTTCGCCTGATCGCAGCCGGGCCCGACTGTCTTGCTCATTGGCGAGCCGGGTGTTGGATTGCTCGAGCGCCCACTCGGCTTCGCTGCGGGGCACCGCCACCACACCGTCGTCGTCGGCGCAGATGACATCGCCCGGATCGATGATGACGCCGTTGATGCTGATGGGAACGTTCACCGAGCCTGGGGTGTTCTTGACCGTGCCCTCGCATGACACGTGCCGGCTCCACACCGCGAAGCCCATGGCACGCAGGTCCAGGGTGTCGCGGACTCCGGCGTCCATCACCAGGCCGACCACGCCGCGGGCCATGAGCGAGGATGCCAGCAGGTCGCCGAACATGCCGTGCGTGGAGGGCGCCGTGTTGGTCACGACCAGCAGATCTCCCGGCTGGCAGACCTCGACGGCGGCGTGGATCATGAGGTTGTCGCCGGGATGCGACAGCACGGTGACCGCCGAGCCCCCGACCTTGGTGCCTTGCTGGATGGGTCGCAGGTCGGGGCCGAGATAGCCGCGGCGGCCGATGGCCTCGTGCACGGTGGCGGTGCCGGCGTCGCGCAGACCCCCGATGACCTCGCTGTCTGCCCGCTCGATGGTGCGCTTGACGATGTGTCGGGCCGCCATCATCCCTCCCGGTCTGCCGCCGCTGCGGCGCTCTTCTGGGCTTCCAGGGCCCCAGCCAGCCGCGGGTACACCCGCAGGGCATTCTCGCTGAAGATCATGCGGCGGGCACCGTCGCTGATGTCTGCGGCGTCGATGTAGCGCTTGGTGTCGTCGTAGTTGAAGCCGGTGGTGGGGTCGATGCCCCGCACCGCGCCGACCATCTCCGACGCGAACAGGATGTTCTGCGGCGGGATCACCTCGACCAGCGTGTCGATGCCGGGCTGGTGGTACACGCAGGTGTCGAAGTACACGTTTCCCAGCAGCGACTCGTCGAGCGGCCGCAGGCCCATGTCCTGGGCCATGCCCCGGAACCGACCCCAGTGGTAGGGCACTGCTCCCCCGCCGTGGGGGATCACGAACCGCAGCCCGGGGTGGTCGGCGAACAGGTCGCTCATCATCATCTGCACGAACGCCGTGGTGTCGGCGCCGAGGTAGTGCGAGCTGGTGGCGTGGAAGTTCGGATTGCAGGTGCCGCTGACGTGGATCATCCCGGGCACGTCCAGCTCCGACATGGCGTCCCACAGCGGCCACCAGTACGGATCGTTCAGCGGCGGGCCGGTCCAGTAGCCACCAGAGGGGTCGGGGCTGACGTTGCAGCCGATGAAGCCCATCTCCTCGACGCAGCGGCGCAGCTCTCGCACGGAGCTGTCGATGGCCACACCGGGCGACTGGGGAAGCTGGCAGACCGGCACGAAGTTCTCCGGAAACAGATCGCAGACCCGGCGGATGAGGTCGTTGCAGTGCTCTGACCAGAACCGGGACGTGTGCTCGTTGCCCTCGTGGTGGCCCATCCACGACGCCCGCGGCGAGAAGATCGTCAGGTCCGAGCCGCGCTCGCGCTGCAGGCGAAGCTGGTTCTGCTCGATGCTGTCGCGGATCTCGTCATCGCTGATGTCAAGCACGCCCTTGGCACCGAGGTGGTTCGGATCGGCTTCGAGCGCCGACCGCTGCGCGTCGCGGTACGCACCGAGCTGAGGCGGGGCCGTCGTGTAATGCCCGTGACAGTCGATGATTGCCGGGGCACTCATATGGCCTCTCCCGGGCCATCGACACGGAGTGCGCCGTCGAGGCAGAGAAGCTGCGAGCTAGGCCCCCCGAACACCTATGCGACGTCCAGGTAGTGGCGCAACGCTTTGCGGATGATGTCGCTGGTCGTGGTGCCTGACGCCTCGGCGGCCTGCAGCATGCGCTCGCGCAGCTCAGGATCGATGCGCACCGGGACAACGTCTGCTGGCCCGGATCCCAGTGGCGGGCGACCTCGACGGCGCGCCTTCAGGGCCTCGACGTCGTATTCCGTTGACTCGACTTCTACCGCGAGGGCATCGAGGTCGCTGTCGCTCAGGACGCGACCGGATCGGGTGCGTCGCGTCGTCACGAGTCGTCTGCGCTTTCTGGCGGTAGCAGTTCGTGGAAGGAGGGTCGCAGCCGCATCGCGTGAATCACCATCTCAACGCCGTCGTCGAGCTCAAGCCATATGACTTCCAGAGAATTCCCCGCGTGGTCCGGACCGATCGCGAGCACTCTTGGTGGGTCCATGTCTGGCTCAAGCTCGATGACTGTGATCGCATGTTTGATCGCATGGAGAATCGTCTGCTCGTCGAGTCCGTGTTTGTATGCCGAACGGTGGAACTCCACAGGATTTTAACGTATTACGAAATCTCCGTATGACCACTTGAATTCCGGCAGCACGCCGAGTGGCGCACTGCCACGGCATGCTGTCCGCCAATTGCTCGCAGAAAGGCTGGCGGCAATGGCGGTGACGCATGATGTATCGACCACGGTGATCGAGGCGAATGGGCTTCGCTTCACTGCCGATGTTGCAGGGCCGGCTGACGGCCAGTTTGTGCTGCTGTTGCATGGGTTCCCGCAGACCCGGCACACGTGGCGTGCCGAGCTGCCGGCGCTGGCGGCGGCTGGCTTCCGGTCCTGCGCTCCCGACCAACGCGGCTACTCGGTAGGTGCACGGCCTGAGGGCATCGACAGCTACCGCACTGAACTGCTGGTAGCCGATGCGCTCGCGATTGCGGACAGCTGCGGCGCAGAGCGATTCCACGTGGTCGGGCATGACTGGGGCGGGGCATTGGCGTGGTTCATCGCCGCGCACCACGCCGAGCGTGTCTACTCGCTGAGCGTCATCTCACGGCCGCACGCTGCGGCCTTTGTTGCGGCGATGCGCGACGACCCCGATCAACCGCACCGCTCGCGGCACCACCCCGCATTCCAGAAGCCCGAGGCAACCGACAACCTGCTCGCGGACAATGCAGCGCCCCTGCGGCGGGCCATGGCTCACGGCGCGGTGCCCGACGCCGACATCGACGCCTACCTGGCCACGCTGGGCGAACGCGACGCCCTCGATGCAGCCGTGAACTGGTACCGAGCCATAGGGAGCTCGCAGCTTCAGCCGGCCGAGACACCACCGGTGAGCGTGCCGACGATGTTCGTGTGGGGGAATCAGGACGCCACGGTGGGCCGCATGGCAGCCGAGAACACTGCTGATTTCGTGACCGGCCCGTATCGCTTCGCCGAACTCGGGGGTATCAATCACTTCGTTACCGACGAAGCGCCTGGCGCGTTCACCGGATTGCTGCTGGCCCATCTCGCCGAGCACGGCGGCACCACGGCACGGCAACCTGCGTCGAAGGGGTGGGCGATACTGGACTCGAACCAGTGACCTCTGCCGTGTGAAGGCAGCGCTCTAACCATCTGAGCCAATCGCCCGCGAAGCGACGATGATAGGCGCTGTCGAAGCTGGCAAGCGCTCGGCATTCCGCAGGGAGACCGCCCAGTGAGCACCGACTCGTACCACACCGCACCGGATCGGCTGGCTCCCCCGCCGCCCGGATGCCCGGTGCACGAGAGCTGGTCGCCGCTGAGCGAGGAGTACCTGGCCGATCCGTACCCCATCGCCGCACGCCTGCGCGAGGACCACCCGGTTTTCTACGCCGCCGAGATGGGCCACGTCGTGGTGACGCGCATGGCCGACATCGAGGCGGTGTTCATGGACCCCGACACGTATGCCTCCTCCAACGTGCAGGACCCGATCTTCCCCCTGGCGCCCGAGGCAGCAGACGTGCTGTCGGCACGTGACTACGACCCCCAGGCCGTCATGTCGAACCGTGCCGAGCCCGACCACGGGCGCATCCGGGTGCACACCCGGGCCGGTTTCTCGGTGCGACGCCTGCGGACGCTCGAGGACTACATGCGCTCACGGGCCACCGAGCTGATCGACGAGATGCTGGCCGGACCGGCCCCGGCCGAGTATGTGCAGGCCGTGGCGTTCCCGCTGCCGGCGGAGATCGTTTTCCGCTTCATCGGGTTCCCGGCCGACGACGACCTCATGCTGAAGTCGTGGTGCGTGAACCGCAAGGCGTTCGCCTGGGGCAAGCCCACGGCCGCCGAGCAGGCTCATATGGCCGAGGGAATGCTGGCGTATTGGCGCTACTGCCGGGAGTTCGTGGCCGAACGCCACCGCAACCGCACCGACGACTTCTGCTCGGAACTGCTCGATGCACACGATGCCGACCCCGACCCCGACGGCGGCACCGGCCTCAGCTACCGCGAGGTGGAGTCGATCATCTACGGGATCTCGTTCGCCGGCCACGACCCGGTCACGAACCTGCTGTGCAACACGCTGCGCTGCCTGCTGCCGCGGCGCGACCAGTGGGACGCCCTGTGTGCCGACCCCTCGCTCATCCCCACAGCGGTGGAGGAGACCCTGCGGTTCGACTCCAGCCAGGTGGCCTGGCGCCGCGTCACCACCCGGGACACCGAACTCGCCGGGATGCACTTGCCGAAGGGAACGCGGGTGTTCCTGAACTTCGCAGCGGCAAACCGGGAGCCCTGCGCGTTCGCTGACACCGAGCAGTACGACGTCGACGACTACGACTTCACCCGTCCCGACCCGCACCGACACATCAGCTTCGGCAAGGGCATCCACTTCTGCCTGGGGGCGAACCTGGCCCGTATGGAAGCTCGGATCGCGCTGGAGATCCTGACCCAGGTGGTGCCGTCGCTGCGACTGCCGCCGCAGGACTACCAGACATTCCCGAACATCACCTTCCGGGGCCCCGAGGAGCTCTGGCTCGACTGGGACTGAGCAGCCCAGCGGCGGGCAGGCCGATCAACGGGTCAGCCCGACCACACCACAGCGGGTACGTGGACGGTTCCGGACATGATCTTGCGGGCAGTGCGGGTGACCCCACCTGAAAGGACTCCGACTGCGCCTTCGCCTCTGTCGACGACGAGTGACACCGCCAGCGACCCGCTCGAATGCTCGATCTGCACGTCGATCAGCTCGGCGCCGGCGACAGACTGGCCGCTGTTGCCACTGTCGACGGCGGGGTCGCATGTGCCTTTCGCAGTCGCGACCGCGGCAGTCACAGCCTCGCCGCCGTCGCCGCAGCCCGTCTGCCCCGCCATAGGACGAGCCAGCGACGCTGCCACCGTGCCTGGCACAGCCGTGGCTGCGGCCACGCAGATGCCGCCTGAAACCGCGTGGGCCGGATGGCACTGGGTGGGCGTGAAGTAGCGAGAGGTGATCGTGCCGCCATGACGGGCAACCGACAGCAAGCCGAACTTGGGCACCACGCTGCGGGACACGTCGCCGAGACCCATGCGCTGGCCGGCTTCGCGGCGGATGGCTTCCATCGCGGCCATGAACCCGGCGTCGGCTTCGAGCTCGGCGGGGGCCTCGGGGCCCGACTTGCCCAGATCGGCAGCTCGCACCATCACCATCGGCATGGCCACGTCGATCAGCGTGGCCTCGACGTCGAGGCCTGCGGCCCTGATCGTCTCGCTGGCGCAACCGGTCGGCAGCATCGAGCCGGTCACCGAACCCTCGATGCCGCGGAACCGCAATTCCACGGGCGCGGCCGTGCCGTCGACCCCGTCGATCTCACAGTCGCCGTCGTAGGTCGGCTCGCCGCTGGGGGTGCAGCAGACCACGTCGATGAAGCTGCCGGTGTTGACATTGCGCACCACCAGCGACGTGGTCGGATCGCCTGCGGGCACCAATCCGTGCTCGATGGCGAACGGGCCGACGCCGACCAGCATGTTCCCGCAGGTGGGCTTGGTGTCCACCGTGCCCCAGACCGGGTCGACCTGGGCGAACAGGTAGTCCACGTCGGCGTCGGGATGCGACGACGGTCCCACCACGGCCACCTTGCTGGTGACGGTCGTGCCGCCGCCCAGCCCGTCGATCTGGCGACCCGTCGGGCTGCCCATGACCGCGGTCAGCACGGCATCGCGCTGCGCGGGATCGCCGGGCAGGTCCTCAGCGGCGAAGAACGGCCCCCGTGAGGTGCCGCCCCGCATCAGCACGCACGGAATCGCTCGCTGCCCGGTGGTCACCGTCTCAGCCTGCCACCCCTGGGGCAGCAGCCGACCGGCAACAGCCGGTGTGCTCGATCGTTCGTGAACGTCGCTCAGCCAACGGCGGGGATGCCCGCCATCGCCTCGGCAATGGCCTCGTCGCTCAGGTCCACATCGGTGAGGGCACCCGAGAGGTACGCCTCATACGCCGGCAGGTCCAGGTGGCCGTGTCCGCACATGGCAGTCAAAATCGTGCGCTCGGTGCCGGCCTGCTTCGCGGCCTCGGCCTCGCGCAGCGCCGCAGCCAAGGCGTGCGTGGGCTCGGGTGCCGGCACGATGCCCTCGTTGCGTGCGAACTGGATCGCCGCTGCGAAGCACTCCTCCTGCGGGATGGCCAGTGCCTCGACCAGCCCGAGCTCGTAGATGTGCGACAGCAGCGGCGACATGCCGTGATAGCGCAGCCCGCCCGCGTGGATCGGCTGCGGGATGAAGCTGTGCCCCAGCGTGTGCATCTTCAGCAGCGGGGTCATCATGCCGTGGTCGCCGAAGTCGTAGCGGTACTCCCCGCGGGTGAAAGTCGGGCACGCAGCCGGTTCGATGCAGCGGATGGTCGGGTCCATCCGGCCGGCCAGCTTCTCGCGCAGGAACGGCAGCGCCAGCCCGGCGAAGTTGGAGCCGCCGCCGGTGCAGCCCACGATCACGTCGGGCGTCTCGCCGACCTTGGCGAGCTGCAGCAGCGCTTCCTCGCCGATGACCGTCTGGTGCATGAGCACGTGGTTCAGCACGCTGCCGAGCGAGTAGCGGGCGTTCGGGTCAGCAGCCGCTGTGGCGACCGCCTCAGAGATCGCCACGCCCAGCGAACCAGGATGATCGGGGTCTTCAGCCAGCAACGACCGCCCGTACTCGGTGGCCTCCGACGGGCTCGAATGCACCCGGGCGCCCCAGATCTCCATCATCGTCTTGCGGTACGGCTTCTGGCGGTACGACGCCGCCACCTGCCACACCTCGCACTCGATGCCGTACTGGGCCGTGGCAAACGCCAGCGCCGATCCCCACTGCCCCGCCCCCGTCTCGGTGGTGAGCTTGGTGACACCCTCGGCGTGGTTGTAGAACGCCTGCGGCACGGCGGTATTCGGCTTGTGCGAGCCAGCCGGGCTGACGCCCTCGTACTTGAAGTAGATCTTGGCGGGCGTGTCGAGCGCGGCTTCGAGCCGGCGCGCCCGGTACAGCGGGCTCGGCCGCCACAGCCGGTACACGTCCAGCACCCCGCCGGGGATGTCGATGTAGGACTCGCCGCTGACCTCCTGCAGGATCAGCCCCATCGGGAACAGCGGAGCCAGGTCGTCGGGCCCGATCGGCTCGAGGGTGCCCGGATGCAGGGGTGGCGGAGGCGGTGCCGGCAGATCCGGCACGACGTTGTACCACTGGGTGGGCATCTCGGATTCGTCCAGAACGACCTTGGTCGGGCCGTCGCTGCGGTCAGTGCTCATGGCGTGTTCCTTCCCGTCCGCCTGCCAATCGTGCGGCCTGCGACCACATGCGCGCGGACTGTACCCGCAAGCTGAGAATCGTCTGGCCCCCAGCGCCCATACTGGGCACTCCCACATTTCCGCGAACAACAAGGCGGCGTGACATGAAGCTTGCAACCGGAGTCGGTTACTGGGCGGCTGGTCCGCCGCCGGATGCGTTGGAGACGCTGCAGCTCGCCGAGCAGCTCGGCTTTCACTCGTTCTGGACCGCTGAGGCCTACGGCTCGGACGCCCTGACGCCGCTGGCGTGGTGGGGCAGCCACACCGAACGCATCGGCCTCGGCACCGGGATCATCCAGATCTCCGCGCGCACGCCGGCCGCTGTGGGCATGGCGGCGATCACGATGGACCACCTCAGCGGCGGCCGGTTCATCCTCGGCCTCGGCGTCAGCGGCCCCCAGGTGGTCGAGGGCTGGTATGGCCAGCCCTATCCCCGCCCGCTGGCCCGCACCCGGGAGTACATCGAGATCGTCCGGGCCATCCTCGAGCGCGACAAGCCCGTCAGCTTCAGCGGCGACCACTACCAGATGCCCTACCCGGGCGGCATGGGCCTCGGCAAGCCGCTCAAGTCCACCGTGCACCCGCTGCGAGCCGATGTGCCCATCTACCTGGGCGCCGAGGGACCCCGCAACGTGGCGCTCGCTGCCGAGCTGTGCGAGGGCTGGCTGCCGCTGTTCTTCGCCCCCAAGGACAACCAGTTCTACGTCGACGCGCTGAACGCCGGCTTCGCTGCTGCAGGCAAGCCGCTGATCGGCGACGACGGTCGCATTCCCGCCGATGCTGATTTCGAGGTGGTCTGCCCGATGAGCGTCGTGCCCGACGACGACATCGAGCGCGCCGCGAACCGGATCCGCCCGATGCTGGCGCTGTACATGGGCGGCATGGGCGCCCGAGACGCCAACTTCCACTACGACGTCTTCTGCCGGATGGGCTACCAGCACATCGCGGACGAGGTGCAGGACATGTACCTCACCGGCCACAAGCAGGAAGCGGCCGGGACCATCCCGATCGAGCTGGTCGAGGAGGTCGCGCTCATCGGCCCGATGGACAAGATCGCGGCAGACCTGCGGCGCTGGGACGACACGGTGGTGACGGTGCTGCAGCTCTCCGGCCCGCCGACGCTGCTCGCGGCAATGGCCGAACTGGTCGCCGACTGAGAGGATGCGACAGTCCACGACACTGACCGGCGCCAGGCGCTGATCGAAAGGCAGTCGAATATGGACCTGACAGGAAAGCTGGCCGTTGTCACCGGTGGCTCCGGCGACATCGGGCGCGCCATATGCGAAGCGCTGGCCGCGGCCGGCGCCGACGTGATCGTGACCTACGTGGGCGACCTCGAGCGCGCGAATACGAGTGCCGATCTGGTGCGCGCGGCGGGCCGTGCTGCCGATGTGCTGCAGCTCGATCAACGCGACGAGGCCTCAATCGACGCTGCGGCCGCAGCGATAGTCGACGGTGGTCGCTGCGACGTGCTGGTCAACAACGCCGCGTGGAACATCGGCATCCCGTTCCGCAACCTCGAGACGCTGGACTCGGCCACCTGGGATCGTGTGCAGGAGACCAACCTGCGAGGGCCGTACCTGCTCACCCGCGCACTGGCGGAGCTGCTCCAGGCCGACGGCGGCGGGCGGGTCGTGAACATCGCCTCGGTCGGCGGGCTGTTCCCCGGCTCCAGCAGCATCGCCTACAGCTGCTCCAAAGCAGCGCTCATCCACCTCACCCACTGCCTCGCGGTGGCGATGTCCCCGGCAGTCACCGTCAACTGCGTGGCGCCGGGCCTGGTTGAAGGCACCCGCATGGCGGCACGCCTGCCCGACGAGATCTCCGAGGGCGCCCGACGGGGGGCACTACTCGGCCAGGTGGGCAGCCCGATCGACATCGCCAACGCCACCGTGATGCTGTGCCAGGCCGAATCCATCACCGGCCAGACCGTGGTGGTCGACGGCGGCAACCCCGCCGCCATGAACTTCGGCTGAGCCGCCCCGCACGGTCCCAGCTGCCTCACCTCCAAACCATCGACGGGAGATCGCCATGACCGCTGCCGCCAACGGCGCTCCGCCACAGCCGAACGTGCTGTTCATCATCACCGACCAGCAGCGCGCGGATCATGCCGGGTTTGCCGGCAACGACATCATCCGCACGCCGTACCTCGATTCGCTGGCGGCGCGAGGCATGGTGTTCGACAACGCCTGGGTGGCCAACCCGGTCTGCATGCCCAACCGTTCCACGATCATGACCGGTCGCATGCCCAGCGCTCACGGCGTGGTCTTCAACGACCGGTCGCTGGAGCCCGGCGCCAACACCCACGTCCGCCAGTTCCAGAATGCGGGCTACCGCACAGCGCTCATCGGCAAGTCGCATCTGCAGCACGGCATGTCCCGCAATGCAGTGATCCCGTCTGATCTGGCAGGCGGACCGGTCGACGAGTACTGGCCGAAGGGCTGGGACACCCTCGAAGACGCCGATCGGTACCTGTCCGGCGCTCCCGAGTTCCCCGACAGCTTCTACGGATTCTCCCATGTCAAGCTCGCGATCGACCACGGCGCCCGCGCCAGCGGGCATCACCTGCTGTGGGCGCTGGACCGCGGCGGACGCATGGAAGACCTGTACACGCCGCTGACCGCCGATTCGCCGTTCCGGCGCAGGTCGGATCGCTGGTGGCAGATCTACGAGCCGCCCTACGACCCCGAGTTGCACTCCAGCTCGTTCGTGGCCGACAGCACCATCGCCTTCATCACCGACGCCGTGAGCGCGGGCAAGCCGTGGCTGGCCTGGGCCTCATTCCCCGACCCGCACCACCCGATGTCCCCGCCCGGCGAGTGGTTCGGACGGCACCGGCCCGAAGACATGGAGCTGCCCGCATCAGTCGACGACCCGATGGATCAGGCCCCGCGCTACTTGCAGGCCATCCACAAAATCCACCCCCGCGACCAGCGCCACTGGGTGACGCCGTGCGGCGTGGCGGGCGACCACGACCTGCTGCGCGAGGCGATAGCTGCCACCTACGGCATGATCGAGCTGATCGACGACCGTGTCGGCAGGATGCTCGCAGCGCTCGAACGGCTGGGCCAGACCGACAACACGATCATCGTGTTCACCGCCGATCACGGCGACATGATGGGCGATCACGGCCTGATGCTGAAGGGCTACATGCACTACCGCGGCACGCTGGCCGTGCCGATGGTGATCGTTGATCCGCGGCGCGAGCCAGGTCGCACCCGGTCGCTGGCGGGCAGTATCGACCTGGGGCCGACGCTGATGGACCTGGCCGACGTGACGCCCTTCGAGGGCATGAGCGGACGCAGCTTGGCGCCGGTGCTCGATGATGCGTCGGCCGCAGTGCGCGAGGAGGTGCTCATCGAGGACGACTTCCCTGGCGCGCTGGTCACCAACGTTCGGCTGCCGGCGAAGACCCGCTCGCTGGTGACCGCCGACATGCGCCTCACGCGTCACAGCAGTGGCGAGGAGCAGCTGTTCGACACTGTGGCTGACCCCGACGAGGTCGCCCCGCTCGGACGCAGCGACCTAGCCCGCCGCGCTGAGATGTACGAACGCCTCGTCGAGGCGATGATGGAAGCCGACGACCTTGCCCGCGGCATGCCGATGGCCGTCAACGGGGCCACGCGCGCCCCCTCACGCGCCGACTCCGGCAGCCTGTCCTGGTAGCCCCGGCACGGCCCCTCGGCGGTCCGGTCCGCACGGCGTGCCCACGCGCCCAATCGCCCCCATAGCCTGCGGCGCTATGCCGACGGACAAGCTCGTCATGGATCACGTCGCTGTGGTCAGCGAACGCGCCTGGGACAACGTGATCCGCTACAGCCGCGACCTGGGCGGTCGCTGGATCGGCGGACCCGACAACGACCCGGCGTCCCAAGCCGGCGACGACTTCTACTTCTGTCAGGTCTCCTTCGACGGCGGGGCCAGAGTCGAGATACTCGAACCGATCGAGCACCCGGGCAGCGACTTCCTCCACCGCTTCCTGGCCCGCAACGGCCCGGGGCCGCACCACTTCACGTTCAAGACCCCGGACTTCGACGAAACCATCGGTGCGCTGCGCGCCGCCGGCTACGAGGTGATCGGCGTCAACGAGTCGAATCCCATGTGGAAAGAGGCGTTCCTGCACCCCAAGCAGAGCTGGGGCATCGTCATCCAGATCGCGTGGGACGGCGGCGGGGGCTGGGACGACGCGCCACCGCTGCCGCCGACCCGCCACGAGCGATCCACATCGCTGGCGACGGTGGTCCACCTGGTGGGCGATGTACAGGCTGCCGCCGCGCTGTTCAGCGGACCCCTCGGCATGGAGCAGACCGACGAGTGGAAGGATCCCAACGTCGGGGCCGGTGTGGATCTGTGCTCGGGACCGTGGAACCTGAAGCTCATCCAGCCGGCCGAAGCCAATCTGGCTCACTGGATGGGCAACCGGCCCGGCCGCCTGCAGCTCTTGCACTTCCAGCTCGACGACCCCGGCCTCGTCCCCGGCGCGCAGCGCGTGGGCGTGTGCGGCGCGGGCGAGCAGCAGGACGCGATGTTCATCGTGCCGCCAGAGCACAACCTGGGCGTGCGTCTCATGCTCACCCAGCACAGCTGACAGCTGCTACTGCCCGGCGGGCGGCTCCCAGCGATCGACCGGCACGAGGCACAGCCGGCGGCCGGCTATTGGCGACGGATGGATCACCGCATCGGGATGCCGGCACCGGTCTCCGGGTGACATGGTGATGATCTGGTCGAGCACACCGTCGGTCTGCGGCCAGTCGCACGCGACCGTCGCCAGCGTGCCGTCGGGAGCAGACCAGAAGCACTCGCCCACTTCGAGCGCCGCAACCCTGGATTGATCGACGTTGTCGCTGGCGGTCATATAGGCGCTGGCCACGAAGATCACCACGCCGACGACGGCGATCGCCAGCCATGGCAGCACCCGCACCACCAGTGCCGCGCTGCGGTGGCTGACCACGAAGCCGCCCGGACCGCCGGGCTCAACAGTGGTGGCGCCGTCGTCGAACCAGGGGTCATCGGGCCCGCCCTGACTGGTGCCTGCGCCTGCTGCCGGACGGGCCGTGCCTGCAGGCGGCGAGGGCTCGGGCGGCCGCGGCGCCGCGGCCGCACGCTCCTCGTCGTAGGAACGGCGCGACTCCGCTCGCCCCAGCACCCGCCACGCCTCGTTCACGGCCCGCATGCGCCGATCCGAGCGCTCCGTCTGCTCCTGGTTGACGTCGCCGCGCTGGTCGGGGTGATTGGCACGGGCCGCCCGGATCCATGCGCGACGGATCTCTGCCGCATCCGCGTCGGGGCGTACACCAAGCGCTGCGTAGTGATCGGGCAACTTGGCCACCGGCGGCCTCCCGCCCGCGACGCTACTGCCGCCCGTCAAGCGCAACGCCGCTGCGCCGCATCGGTGACCGGGACACCCAGCCCGGCCCTGCCAGAACGCCGTTCGCTAACGTCGCGTCCCGTTCACCCCGCAGTTCCCGACCACGAGGCCGCATCGCCATGACAGACAGCCAGATCGATCCTCGCACCCCGGTCCTCGTCGGCGCAGGACAGTTCAAGCAGCGCCCTGAAGTTCCTGTCGAGGCGCTCGAACCAGTCGCCATGATGGCCGAGGCCCTGGCCGCGGCCGCGCAGGACGCAGAGGCGCCGAGCCTGCTGAGCCGCGCCACGCACACATGGGTCGTGAAGGGCGCCTGGCCCTATTCCGACCCGGCCGCTCTGCTCAACGAACGCTTCGGGGCCACCGGCAGGACCGGGCTGTCCACTGACGGGGGCAACGTCCCGCAGTCGCTGGTGAACATGGCGTGCAACCGCATCGCGGCCGGTGAAGCCGACGTCGTGCTGATCGCAGGAGCTGAGGGGATCTGGAGTCGCCGGCGCGCGCGCCGCGCCGATCAACGCATCCCCTACACCTCCCAGACCGACAAGGTGCCCGATGAGATGCTGGGCGTCGACGTCGTGATGAACAACAAGGTCGAGGTCGAACGGGGCTTGCGTGACCCCATCAACCTGTACCCGGTGTTCGAGTCGGCCTTCAGGGCCTCACGCGGCGAGACCCACGACCAGCATCGCGACCGCGTCGCGACGATGTGGGAGAAGTTCAACCGGGCCGCGGTCGCCAACCCGTACGCATGGGTCCGCACGCCGATGACGGCAGACGAGATCCGCGAACCCAGCCCGTCGAACCGGTTCATCGGCTTTCCCTACACGAAGTGCATGAACTCCAACTGGGATCTTGACCTCGCTGCAGCGCTGATCGTGTGCTCGGCCGATACCGCTGCCTCGGCGGGTGTCCCGCGTGATCGTTGGCTGTTCCCGCATGCCGGCACCGACGGGCGCGACACCGACTACGTGTCCAATCGAGGCGATCTGCACAGCTCACCTGCCATCCGTGTGGCCGGGCGCCGGGTCATGGAGCTGGCCGGCGTCGGCGTCGACGACATCGACTACGTCGATCTGTACTCCTGCTTCCCGTCGGCTGTGCAGATCTCGGCCACCGAGTTGGGCCTGGGCCTCGACCGCGACCTCACACTCACCGGCGGCCTCACCTTCGCCGGCGGCCCGCTCAACAACTACGTCGGCCATTCGATTGCCACGATGGCGGGCAAGCTCCGGGAGGAACCCGGCAGCGTCGGGCTGTGCTCGGCGAATGGCGGCTATCTCACCAAGCACGCTTTCGGCATCTACTCCACGACGCCGCCGGAGGGCGGGTTCCGCCACCAGAACTGCCAAGACGAGATCGACCGGTTCCCCTCCGTCGATCTCGATAGCGATTACACCGGCGACGCCACCGTTGAGGCCTACACCGTCATGCACGGCCGGGAGGCTGCCGAAGTGGCCTTGGCAGCGGTGCGAACGCCGAATGGACGGCAGTGGGTCCGCAGCGCCGACCCATCGCTCATGGACGAGATGACGCAGACCGAGTTCATCGGCACCGATGTGATCATCAGCGACACCTTCGAGTTCGCGCCAGCCTGACTTCCGGCCGTTCCGGCGGTTGTCCACAGGACTGCTCCGCCACTTGTGGACAACGGCGCCGATTGCGTACTCTCACGGGCGCAGGGTGCTTCGCCCCGCGGTGCCTTGCATTGACCGCACAGGGGCTCGAGCCACCATGTCCGCCGCCAACGGCGCCCGATCACCCAAGCGCTACCTCAATCGAGAGCTGTCTTGGCTGGACTTCAACCATCGCGTCCTGGCACTCGCGCATGATCGAGAGCTGCCGCTGCTCGAGCGCATCAGGTTCGTGGCCATCCATGCATCGAATCTCGACGAGTTCTTCCAGGTGCGGGTGCCCACGGTCCTCGATTCCATCGAAGCCGGGGTGCGCCAGGCCGGAGCGGACGGCCTCACCCCGCGGGCGCAGCTCAATGGAATCCGGACAGCCGCCGCCGATCAACTCCAGGACGCTTCGTCGCTGTTCGAAGACGAGCTGCGGCCGGCGCTCGCCGCCGAAGGCATTTCCTTCGTCGAACCCGACGATCTCGATGCCGCCGGTCGAGCATGGATAGCCGAGCTCTTCAGCGAGCAGGTGTTCCCGGTGCTCACCCCCCTGGCCGTAGATCCGGCTCACCCCTTTCCCTATATCTCGGACCTGTCGCTGAACCTCGCCGTATTCGTCGAGCACTCGCGCAGCGGGCCGTCGTTCGCCCGGGTGAAGGTGCCGCCGATCCTGCCACGCTTTCTGGCCCTGCCCGATGAGAACCGCTTCATCACGCTGGAATCGGTCATCGCCGGGCACCTCGGCGATCTGTTCCCGGGAGTGAAGCTGCTGAGCCACAGCACATTCCGGGTCACTCGCGACGCCGATCTCGACATCGACGACACCGAGACCGACGACCTGCTCAAGCACATGGAGCTCGAGCTGCGCCAGCGGCGCTTCGGCGGCGCCGTGCGACTCGAGGCCGCGCCCGATCTGGGCGACGACGCACTGGACATGCTGGCCCGCGAGCTGAAGCTGACCCAGGACGACGTCTATGCCTCGAAGGGGCTGCTCGGCCTGTCAGACCTGTTCGAGCTGTACGACATCGACCGCGACGATCTCAAGACGCCGCCCCACAGCCCACGAACGCCGCTGCCGCTGCGCGCCGCGTCCAAAGCCAGTGCGTTGCTCGCCAGCGGTACCGCCTCACGGCGGGAAGCCGCAGAGGAGTCTGAGACCGGCGTCGACTTCTTCGATGTCCTCAAGCGCCAGGACGTCCTGGTGCATCTGCCGTACGAGTCGTTCACTACGAGTCTCGACGCGTTCATCCGCCAAGCTGCAGACGACCCGGATGTGCTCGCCATCAAGCTGACCATGTACCGGACCTCGGAGCGGACTCGCCTCGTCAACTCGCTCATCCGGGCTGCGGAGCGCGGCAAGCAGGTGGTTGTCGTGGTCGAGCTGAAAGCGCGCTTCGACGAGCACGCCAACATCGAATGGGCGCGGCTGCTTGAGCGCGCAGGCGTGCATGTTGCCTACGGCGTCGTGGGTCTGAAGACCCACTGCAAGCTGGCCATGGTGGTGCGGCGTGAGTCCCGAGGCATCGCGCACTACTGCTTTGTGGGCACCGGCAACTTCAACGCCGACACGGCCCGCATCTACGAGGATTTCGGGCTGCTCACCGCGGACAGGGACTTTGCAGCCGACGTGGCCGCATTGTTCAACTCGCTCACCGGCTACAGCCGCAAGACCGACTACCGCAAGCTCGCAGTCGCGCCGCACAGCCTCAGCCAGTCGTTGGTCAAGCACATAGCAGCCGAGGCCGCTGAGCCCGACGGCCACATCTTCATGAAGATGAACGCCATCGTCGACAGCGAGGTGATCGACGCCCTCTACGAGGCATCACAGCAGGGCTGCCGCATCGACCTCGTCGTGCGCGGCATCTGCTGCCTGGTCCCGGGCGTCGAGGGCATGAGCGAGAACATCTCGGTGCGCAGCATCGTGGGTCGCTTCCTAGAGCACAGCCGCGTGTACCGGTTCGGCAATCGCGAGCGGGGCTACACGATTTTGCTGGGCTCAGCCGACGCCATGCCGCGCAACCTGCGCTACCGCGTCGAGGCGCTGGCACCCGTGGAGGCGCCCGCGCTCGTGAGCGAGCTCAGCGAGCTCACCGACATGTACCTCGACGACGGCATCGCTCGCTGGGAGCTCGGCAGCGACGGCGAGTGGACCAAGCACTGCGGCACCGATCTCCACCAGCTGATGCTCACCCTCCACGCCGACCGCCGCCGCTAGCCGTCACTGGTAGCATGTTCTGCGTGATTCGCGTCTCGACTCACACCGCACCGCATTCCGCTACCGGACTGCTCCTTCTTACCTAGGCGAGGACCGCACAGGTCCTCGCCCAACCTCCTGCGCCTCCGGGCCAGGGGGTTTTTTCGTGGCCCACAACCGAGGAGATCCCCATGGCAGACGTCAAGCGCATCAGCGCCCAGCAGCCGAGCTCGATGCCATACAACCTCTATGGCACCTATGCATATCCCGCGCATCTGCCGGACCGCACCTGGCCCGACAAGATCATCGCCGAGGCACCGCTGTGGTGCTCGGTGGACCTGCGCGACGGCAACCAGGCCCTCATCGACCCGATGGATGTCCCCCGCAAGCGCCAGATGTTCGAGGTGCTCGTCGAGATGGGGTTCAAGGAGATCGAGGTGGGGTTCCCGTCAGCCTCCGCACCCGACTTCGAGTTCTGCCGCATGCTCGTGGAGGAGGACCTGGTACCCGACGACGTCTGGATCCAGGTGCTCACGCAGAGCCGGCCCGAGCTGATCGAGCGCACCTATGAATCGATCGCCGGAGCCAAGAAGGCAATCGTGCACCTGTACAACCCGACCTCGGAGCTGCAGCGCCGGGTGGTGTACCGGCTGGACACTGAGGGCATCAAGGACATCGCTATCTCGGGGACGCGGCTGTGCAAGGAGCTGGCGCAACGGCACGAGGGCGGCGAGATTCGCTTCGAGTACTCGCCTGAGTCGTTCACGGGCACCGAGATCGACTACGCGCTTGAGGTGTGCAACGCGGTCAGCGCTGAGTGGGGCGCCACCGCCGACGATCCGATCATCCTGAACCTGCCGGCCACCGTGGAGATGGCGACGCCGAATACCTACGGCGATCTCATCGAGTACTTCCACCGCAACGTCGACAACCGCGAGGCCGTCGTGCTGTCGCTGCATCCCCACAACGACCGCGGCTGCGGCGTGGCGGCCGCAGAGTTCGGCGTGATGGCAGGAGCTGACCGGGTCGAAGGCACCCTGTTCGGCAATGGCGAGCGCACCGGGAATGTCGACATCATCACGCTGGCGATGAACCTGTTCAGCCAGGGCGTCGATCCCGAGCTGGACATCAGCCACATCGATCACCTGCGCCGCATCGCCGAATACTGCAACCAGCTGCCGGTGCATCCGCGCCATCCCTACGGCGGCGACCTGGTGTACACGGCATTCAGCGGCAGCCACCAGGACGCCATCAAGAAGGGTTTCGAAGCGCTGGCGGACGACTACGACTTCTGGGAGGTGCCCTACCTGCCGATCGATCCAGCGCATGTGGGACGCACCTACCAGGACGTGATCCGCGTGAACAGCCAGTCGGGCAAAGGCGGCGTGGCCTACGTGATGAAGAACAGCTTCGGCCTCGACCTGCCGCGGCGGCTGCAGATCGAGTTCAGCAGCGTGATCCAGGCGATCACCGACGAGGGCGGCGAGATCCTGCCGGAGGCCATCAAGAAGACCTTCGACGAGACCTACCTGCATGCCGAGTCGCCGTACACCTACCTCGGCCATCGCAGCTACTTCGACTCGGAATCGTCCGACGAGTCAGAGGTGGAGGCCACCATCAAGGGTCCTGACGGCGAGGTGCGAGCGAAGGGGCGCGGCAACGGCCCGCTCTCTGCGTTCAAGACCGCATTGGCCGACGCGCTGGGCATCGAGGTCAGCCTGGTCGATTACCACGAGCACGCCGTGGGCGCAGGCGCAGATGCCACCGCCGCGGCGTACGTGGAGATCGAGACCCCGTCGCGAGACGTGTACTGGGGCGCCGCGCTGCACCCGAACATCGTCACGGCCAGTTTCCGAGCGCTGCTGTCAGCCATCAACCGCTCGCACCCTGGGCCCGACTCGGGGGTCCTCGCCCGCTGAGCCCGCTCTCCAGTTTCGCCGGCGGCAGCCTGTTCGGCAGCCGCGTCGGTGATCCGCCGGCCGACGTGCTGGCCCTGCACGGCTGGGGTCGCAGCCACTCAGACTTCGACAAGGTCCTGACTGAGCTTGTCGGATCGCGAGAAACCACCGGTGCCATCGCCCTCGACCTTCCCGGTTTCGGCGCCAGCCCTGCGCCGGGTGAGCCGTGCGGCGCTGCGGGCTATGCGGAGAAGATCGTTCCGGTCCTTGATGAATGCCGTGCACAGGTCGTGCTGGTCGGCCACAGCTTCGGCGGGCGGGTCGCGATCGAGCTGGCTGCACGATTCCCGGACCACGTCGCGGCGCTTGTGCTGTGCGGGGTGCCGCTGCTTCGGCGAGCCGACCGCCCGGCGGCGCGGCCCGCCATGCGATATCGCCTGGCCCGCCAACTGCACCGGCGTGGCTTGCTCGGCGACGACGCTATGGAAGGCATACGGCAGCGCTTCGGCAGCTCCGACTACCGGAGCACGACAGGAGTCATGCGAGATGTGCTCGTGACGGTCGTCAACGAGACCTACGAAGCTCAGCTCGGCGAGATCTCCCAGCCGGTGGAGCTGGTGTGGGGCCGCCATGATGATGAGGTGCCAGTCGAGGTCGCTGAACGAGCAGCGAGGATGCTGGCAGTGGCACGTCTGACGGTGCTCGACGGTGCCGGTCACTTCGTGCCGACCGAGGCGCCAGAGGGCATGTCTGCCGCAATCGGTCGCCGGCTGGAGTCGCTCGCATGAACCAGATCGTGCTGTGGACATCGGTCGTGGCCGGCATGATCTCGGCCGCCCGCTGGCTGCGGGTCGCCCAGCGTGAGCACTACGGCGTCGGCCGAACGTCGAAATTCGCCCGGCGCTGGTGGCTGCTCGACAGGAACAATCGCCTGCTGGCACTCGCGGCAGCCGCCGGAGTGGTGCTGAGCGGCACGTTCTGGTGGGCGCCGGCGATCACTGCGGCCGCCGTCGCGGTCGGTCCGCAGGGCCTCGAGATTCGGGGACGGTCCAGCCCGATGGCATGGACCCGCCGTCTCGCCACCGTGGCAACCACGCTGGCGCTGCTGTGGGCGGTGCTGGTGGGTGCGGGCCTGCTGGCCGGTCTGGCTGAGCCGGTGGTGGCGGTGCTGCTCTTCGGCATGCCGCTGTGGGTGGACGTCTCGCTGGCGATCCTGGCTCCTCTGGAAGCCGTGCTGTCTCGCCGCTGGGTACACCGCGCACAACAGCGGCTGGATGAGGTTGATCCGGTGCGAGTCGCGGTGACGGGTTCGTATGGCAAGACCACCATCAAGGGCTACCTGCGCCAGCTAGTCGAGGGATCCCGGGCGGCGGTGGCAACGCCCGCCAGCTTCAACAACACCGCAGGGATATGTCGCAGCGTCAATGAGCACCTGGTTCCCGGCACCGAAGTGTTCATCGCTGAGATGGGCACCTTCGGCGCAGGCGAGATTGCCGCCATGACCCGCTGGGTGCGCCCGTCAGTGTCGATACTGGCTTCAATCGGCCCGGTCCACCTCGAGCGCTTCGGCAGCCTCGACCGCATCGTGGCGGCCAAGGCAGAGATCTTCGCAACGAGTCGCACCGCGATTCTCAACATCGACGCCTACGGATTGAGCGCAGAGGCCAATCGGTTGGCTGCCTCGGGCCTGCGAGTCATTCGATGCTCCACGCAGGACCCGAGCGCGGATGTGACCGTGCTGCCCATCAATGCGCCTGACCATGCGCCAGCCAGCGCATTCGTGAACGAGGCCGCCGTCACGCGTCGCATCACCTTGTTCGGCAGGGAGATCGCCGTCGGACCGCTCGGCGGCGCAGCGCCGGCCAATGTCGCTTGCGCCGTGGCTGCAGCATCGGTCCTGGGAGTCTCCGACGCAGACATCGCCAGCCGCTTGGGCGACTTGCCGACACCCGACCACCGCCGTACCGCCGGGCGCAGTCCCGGGGGGGTCATGGTCATCGACGACACCTACAACTCCAATCCGGCTGGGGCCCGCGCTGCGCTGTCCATGCTGGCGAATACGGATGCCAGCCGGCGCGTCGTGGTCACGCCTGGCATGGTCGAACTCGGCCGCAGCCAGGCACACGAGAACCGTCAGCTCGGCGAACATGCCGCGGAGATTGCCGACGACGTGCTCATCGTGGGCCGGACCAACCGGACTGCGCTGGTGGGCGGTGCTGCCGGCTGGGACCGAAGCACCGCGCGCCGAGCGACGCGCGGTCGCGGCGCACGCAGCTTGATCCACGACCGCACCGACGATCGCGCCACGGTTCGCTGCATGGCAGACCGAGAGGAAGCAGTGAAGTGGGTGCGCGCGCATCTCGGTCCCGGCGACGCCGTCCTCTACGAGAACGATCTCCCCGACCACTACCCCTGATCGACTCCCATCCATGAGAACATGACGCACATGGCGGAGTGCCGAAGAACCTCGCTGGTGTGGCCATGACCCGTCCTGGCGTCTGCTTCGGCGGACCGTCGCCTGAACACGACATCTCGATCCTGACGGGTTTGCAGGCGGTGCACGCGCTGGCCGATGCCGGACGCAACCCCGTGGCGCTGTACTGGTCACCGGTCGGTACGTGGCACGAGGTGCCGGCCGATATCGAGGCGTCGGCCTTCGCCGATGGCCTGCCGCGCTCGGCATCCGGAGTCGAGCTGGCAGCCCACCCCAGCGGGGGGTTCGTGCGGGCTGACCGGCGTCGCCGGCCAGTACCGGTTGACGTCGTGGTCAACTGCTGTCACGGCGGCCCCGGCGAGGACGGCGGCTTGCCGGCCCTGCTGGACCTCACGGGACTGGCCTACACCGGTCCCGGGCAACGCAGCGCCGCCATCTGCATGGACAAGCTGGCATTCAGCGGAGCCACCGAAGCCGCCGGCCTGCCCACGCTGCCCCTCTGGCTGCTCACCGACGAGTTGCCCGGCGACGAGGCAGCCGCGGAGCTGGCTGGCGGGCCGCTCATTGTGAAGCCACGCTTCGGGGGATCGTCGATCGGCATCGAGATCGTCGACGACCTCGCCACAGCCCGCGCGCTGGCACGGTCGTCGCCGCTGTTGCGGGACGGCGCCGTCGTGCAGCGCTACCTCAACGACATCATCGATCTGAACATCTCGGTGCGGACCTGGCCCGCGCTGCGGCTGAGCGCCGTGGAACGGCCGCTGCGCAGCGACAGCACGATCTACACCTACGCCGAGAAATACCTCACCGGCGGGGGCGGCATGGCGACGGCGCCACGCGAGCTGCCGGCCGCGCTTCCAGAACCGATCGAGACAGCGCTGCGTGCTGCGGCGACCGAGGTAAGCCATCTCGTCATGGCTCGATCGGTCATGCGCATCGACTTCCTGTGGGACGGCGGCGATGACCCAGCCGGATTGTGGGTGAACGAGATCAACCCGATCCCCGGCTCGCTGAGCTGGTACTTCTGGTCTCACGAGGGCGACAGCCTCGTCGAGCTGCTCGACGATCTCATCGCCGAGGCGCTGGACGGGCCCACACGCCGCTTCATGACGCAAGGTGCCGACGGCACGGCCCTGCGCTCCGTGGGGTCCATCGCCGCGAAGCTGGCGTGACACTTCGCCGATGATCTGCCGCACCGCCAGCGCAGCGGCCAGAAAGCACAGTCGCGAAGCTGGCGTGACGCTTCGCCGGGCGCTCGCTGGATGTGCCGCAGCAGTCGCATTGTCGGCGGCTTGCAGCGGCGCAGGGCCGGCATCGAGCGGCAGCGAGTCAGGCGACGACGACAGCCTCACGGCATGCGAGCGCGAGCGTGTGGCCGCCGCCCTCGGCCTGTCCGATGCAGGGGAGCTGTCGCTGCCGCTCGACCCTGCCGATGAGCCGCTCGCCGACATCGCCCGCGATATCTGCTCGCTCGACACCGGCACTCCACGATCCACGACACCGCCGGACACCGGGCTGCGCTCCGCTGTGCAGCAGCGCGACGCGGCCTTGCCTGCAGCGCTCGTGCGTGCGCCTGCGCTCTTCGATCCAGACGACAGTCCGCCTGGCGACGATCCAGCGCTCGACGAACTCTGGGTGGTATGCGGGCAGGGCTCGGCCAACGCCTGCAATGCCCTGCTGTACGAATCGCCCGCGGGGAGCGACTATGAAGCCTTCGCGTTCAGCTGCGGGGGGCGTGAGAACCTGCACTGCAGCGTGCTGCTCGGCGAGCCAGGCGCCGACGCTGGCCTGCTGGGCATCGAGTTCGATCCTGAGTCTCCGGCGCCAGGGAACATTCCCGAATTGGACGGCTGGTGGACGGCGTGCGGCGACGGCAGCAGCCGTGCCTGCTCGCAGCTGGTGCTGTCTGCGCCAGGCGGATCGGCGTACGCCAGTTTCGGCTGGACCTGCGGCGGACGCACCACACGAGACTGCGTCTTGCTGGTGGGTGACGACGGCGCTCCGCCGGCTCTCGCTGGCCGGTCACCCCAGGATGCGCCACCCGGCCACGACGACTACCTGGATCAGCTGTGGGAGCGCTGCGGCGCTGCCGACGCACCGGCATGCCGCGACCTGGCCACGTTCGGACCCCCCGGAAGCGACTACGAGCGGTACGCCCTGTCATGCGGCTGGCGGGCCGTCAGGGCATGCGCCCGACTCTTCGCCGAGCTTGCCGAAGGCTGAATCGGGTGGTCGTGCGCGTATCTGGCGCCCGTTGGGGCTAAACAACACGTCGTGATCGCCGACGCGTTGGCCGCCAAGCGCATCGCCATCACCGGTGCAACCGGTTTTTTGGGCACAGCGCTCGTCGAGCGGCTGCTGCGCTCGGTGCCCGACTGCGAGCTGGTGCTGTTGGTGCGGCCTGGCCGCCGCACCGACGTGAACCGGCGTGTGCAGCGCGAGATTCTGCGCAACGACGCCTTCGAACGCCTTCGCACTGCGTGGGGCAGCGACTTCGACGAGATCTGCAGCCGGCGCATCACGGCGGTGTCCGGCGACGTGAGCGTCGACGGCCTCGACCTGTCCCCGGACGACCTCGAGCTGCTCTGCAGCTGCGACGTCATCATCCACTCAGCCGCCACCGTCAGCTTCGACAGCCCTCTCGACGCATCGATCGAGACCAATCTCCTGGGCCCCAATCGATTGCTCGAGGCCTGTCAGTCCCAAGGCACCACGCCCCACTTCATTGCGGTGTCGACGTGCTACGTCGCCGGTAATCGGCGGGGTTCAGCGGCCGAGGTGTTCCTGGCCGACACACCCTTCTCGATGGATGTCGACTGGCGGGCCGAAGTGTCCGCCGCCCGCCGCAGCCGCGCCGATCTCGATGCCGCCAGCCGCTCCCCTGAACGCCTGCGCCGCTTCCATCGCGATGCGCGCGAGGAACTCGGCCCCGCCGGGCTGCCGCTGCTGGCCGCCAAGACCGAGCAGCTGAGGCGGGAATGGGTGGACGCCGAGATGGTCACCGCCGGCCGCAGCCGCGCTACCTCGTTGGGATGGCCCGACGTCTACACGTATTCGAAAGCGCTGGGCGAGCAAGCGCTGGTGGAGCTGCAGGGCGAGGTGCCCATCTCCATCGTTCGCCCGTCCATCATCGAATCGGCCTTCGCCGAGCCGTCGCCGGGCTGGATCCGTGGATTCCGCATGGCCGAGCCGCTGTTCGTGTCGTTCGCGAAGGGCGAACTCGACACGTTCCCGGGCTACCCCGAAGGCATCATCGACGTCATCCCGGTCGACATGGTTGCCGCGGCGATCATTGCCGTGGCGGCGCGGGGCCCGGTGCCCGACCCGGAGATCTTCCAAGTGGCCTCGGGCGCGGTGAACCCGCTGCGCTTCAAGGTATTGACCGAGACGACCATGCAGTGGTTCCAAGACCACCCCGTCTATGACGCCAAGGGTCACCCCACCGCCAGCACCCAGTGGCACTACGCCGGAGCGAGCGGTTTGGAAGAGCAGCTCGATCGGGCGATGTCGCTGTTCAACACGGCAGAGAAGGTGGTGCACCGGCTGCCGATGCGCGGCCGCAACGACTTCACCATCCGGCTCGCGCAGCGGCGAGCCGGACTTGAGCAGATCCGCGACTACGTCCTGCTGTACGGCGCCTACGGCAAATGCGAAGCGCTGTACGAGATCGATCGCACTATCGAGCTGTGGGAATCGCTGCCTGATGCCGACCGCGAGAGGTTCGGCTTCGATCCTCGGGTCATCGACTGGGCCGCCTACATCGCCGAGGTGCACCTGCCGACCGTCATCGCCCAGGCACGTGTCAAGACCACGCCCCAACCCCGCACGGGGCCGAGCCGCAACGAGCGCTTGCGCACCGCAGTGCTGGACCCGGCACGCCATTTCGCCGCATTCGATCTCGAGAACACCCTGATCGCCAGCAACGTGGTGGAGACCTACGCGTGGCTCGCAACCCGGCATCTCGACACGCCCCAGCGAGTGCGCTTCGCCCTGCGCACCCTCGCAGAGACGCCCGGCCTGTGGCGACGCGACCGCCGTGACCGCACCGACTTCCTGCGCTACTTCTACCGGCGATACAAGGGCGCGCCGGTGGGCCAGCTCGACGCCGATGCAGCAGAGATGCTCAGCCATCTGTTCCTGACCAAGGCGTTCCCGGCAGGGCTGCGACGGGTGCGGGAGCACCGTGCCGCCGGACATCGCACGGTGCTGATCACCGGTGCCTTGGAATTGGCGGTGCAGCCGCTGGCCCCGCTGTTCGACCACATCATCGCAGCGCGCATTGACAGCCGCGAGGGGCGCTATACCGGCGAGATGATCGATGTGCCGCCCACCGGCGAAGTGCGGGCCCAGATGATGGTGGACTGGGCAGCGGAGGAAGGACTCGACTTGGCACAGGGCGTGGCCTACGCCGACGCCGCCTCGGACATGCCCATGCTGGAGGCCGTGGGCTACCCGGTAGCGGTCAATCCCGAGACCCGGCTCGTGACCATCGCCGACAAGCGGGGATGGCTCTGCGAGAACTGGGAACGCTCCCCCGGCGGCCCCCGGCCCCTGCTGCCCATCGCACCGCCGTTCCGGGTGCGCGCCAACACCGACCGCCTCGACCGCACGCATCGGTCCCGCCGGGTCCGGGCTGAAGGGTCTCGACGGTGACGGCGCGCAAGGGCCTCGTCCTCGAGGTGGACCGGACGACTCCGCCGATCCTGTTCCACCACGGCGAGGGACTCCGCTTGGAGAAGCTGCCCGTCGGCAGCCGGGTCGTGTATCCCAACGAGCCGCTGGACCCGGTGCGCGATCCCGAACGCGCCATCGCCGAAGCCTTGGCCAATCCGCTGGGCGATCGCGAGCCCCTCGCCGCCTACATGCAGCCGGGCATGAAGCTGACCATCGCCTTCGACGACCTCTCGCTGCCGCTGCCCCCGATGGCCGCCCCCGACATCCGCGGCCGGATCATCGAGCAAGTACTCGATATGGCGGCCTCTGCCGGCGTCGACGACGTCGAACTCATCGCCGCGCTCGCGCTGCATCGCCGCATGACTGAAGCGGAGCTGCGACACGCGGTCGGCGACCGCGTGTACGACGCCTTCGCGCCCCACGGCCAGCTCTACAACTTCGACGCCGAAGATCCCGACGCGCTCACCCACCTGGGCACCACCGAGG
This sequence comes from Microthrixaceae bacterium, assembly GCA_011523825.1. Lineage (GTDB taxonomy): Bacteria > Actinomycetota > Acidimicrobiia > Acidimicrobiales > Poriferisodalaceae > Poriferisodalis. The sequence continues at coordinate 344,893 of WTFX01000009.1, read as the reverse complement.
CCGGCGAAGAGGTGGTGATCTCCAAGCGGGCGGCCGAATCGGATCTGCTGGTGTACGTCAACATCAACCTGGTGTCGATGGACGGCGGCCACAAGAGCGTGGCCACAGGACTGTCGCCCTACACCGCGCTGCGCCACCACCACAACGTGCACACGATGCTGCACTCGACGTCGTTCATGGACCCCGAGAACTCCGAGCTGCACACCCGCAACTGGCGCCAGGGGCGCCTGCTGGCCGAAGCCGGCGTGAAGGTGTTCCAGATCGAGACGACGCTCAACAACAACGAATTCCCTTCGCCGTACGACTTCCTGAAGCGCCGCGAGTGGGAGATGACGCCGCGAGACCGCATGATGCTGATGGGCACCAAGACGGCGCTCGACCTGATGTCGCGCCGGCAGGCCCGGCGCATCTTCCAAGGCATCCGGGCGCCCTATGGGCTGACATCCGTGCAGGCCGGCGAGGTCGAGGCCGTGCACCGCCAGACGCTGGAGAACGTCTACCGCCAGCACCTGGTGCGGGTGGAGGGCCAGACCGATGTGATGACGATGGGGCTGCCCTACATCTGCCCGTACAACGTCAACTCGATCATGAACCCGATCCTGGTGGCGTGCCTGGGACTCGGCTACTTCTTCAACCTGTACCGGGGCAAGCCGCTCGTCCGCCAAGGCGGCGTGGTGATCATGACGCACCCCACGCCGTGGGAGTTCCACCCGGTGCACCATCCCAGCTACATCGACTTCTTCGAAGAGGTGCTCGCCGACACCACCGATCCGGAGGTCATCGAGCATCGGTACGAGAAGCGCTATGCCGAAGACGAGTGGTACCGGCACCTGTACCGGACCTCGTACGCTTACCACGGCGTGCACCCGTTCTACATGTGGTACTGGTGCGCGCATGCGCTCGAGCACCTCGGCGGGGTGATCATCGTCGGAGGCGACAAGGCCGCCACCCAGCGCATGGGCTTCCGCTCGGCTTCGACGATGAATGATGCGCTCGAGATGGCAACCGACGTGGTCGGGCGCGACCCCTCGATCACTCATTTCCATAATCCGCCCATGCTGATGGCCGATGTCGTCTGAGAAGCCGGGGATCTCCCACCTCGGGGCCAAGCGCGCTCAGCGCACGAGGGCGTCGGTGACTCGCATCATGCGAGGCGCCGACTTCCCGCTGCGAGCGGCCGCAACCCCTCAGGGTCAGACGCCTCTGCCGGTCAACGCCGGCGCGAACTATGACACTGACTGGGCTCGGCGCTTCCCGGCTCGGGTTGCCCGCCGGGTTGCGCGGGACACGATTGTCCGCGCACTGGTGCGCTATTACGCCCAGCCGACGATCAAGGGCGTGGACCGGCTCAGCGAACTCGACGGTCCGGCGGTGTTCGCAGCCAACCACCAGAGCCATGTCGATACCGCGGTCATCGCCACCTCCGTTCCCGAGCCGTGGTGCAACCGGCTCGTGGTCGGCGCTGCGGCCGACTATTTCTTCGGGAACCGGGCGACCTCGGCGATCTCTGCACTGTTCGTCGGCGCCATCCCCATCGAGCGAACTGCACTGAACCGCCGGACCATCGACAAGGCGGTGACGCTGCTACGCGGCGGCTGGAGCTTGGTGATCTATCCGGAGGGAGGTCGCTCCCGCGACGGCTGGGGTCAGCAGTTCCGGCCCGGTGCGGCCTTCCTGGCCAAGCAGGCGGGCGTACCGGTGGTGCCCGTGCACATCCGGGGCACCTTCGACATCTTGCGCAAGGGCCGTGCGTGGCCCAGGCGAGCCCGCTCGGTGATCAATTTCGGCCGCCCGCTGAGCTTCGACGAGGGCGAGAACAACCGCCGCTTCACTCGGCGGCTACAAGCCGCAGTGGAGGGGCTCGCGGACGAGACCGCCACTGGCAACTGGTTCGCGGCCCGCCGGCGCCTGCACAGCGCCGACAGCCCGGGTCTCGAGGGCCCCACGGCTTCGGCATGGCGCCGACGCTGGGCACTTACCGAACCCACGCGGCCCGATGAAGCCTCTGCCGCCACGGCAGCCTCAAAGCGCCGCTGGCCCTACGTCTGAACAGTCACGCCAAAACCGAATCCGTGGCCTGAACGGCTCGTATCGTTCGATTCATGCAGTCGCTGGAATCAGCACACGGCGCGATGGGGCACGACCCGGCCGGTGTGGAAGGACGTCACCTAGCGCCGGGCACGGTCCGCCGGGCAGCCGCCTTGGCACTGCCGTACCGGATGATGCTGACGGGATTCCTCGCAGCGCAACTGCTCGGAGCACTGGCGTTCCTGGTGCCGCCGATCCTGTTCGGGCGCATCATCGACGAGGCCATTCCAGCGGGAGACCGGTGGCAGCTCAACGTGCTGGCAGCGATCATCGTGGCAGCGGCGTTCTGCGAGGCCGGCCTGTCGTTCATCGAGCGCTGGTGGTCGGCGCGCATCGGCGAAGGGCTCATCTTCGACCTGCGAGTCGGCCTGTACGACCACGTGCAGCGGATGCCGATCGCGTTCTTCACCCACGTGCAGACCGGGTCGTTGATCAGCCGCATGAACAACGACGTCATCGGCGCCCAACGGGCGTTCACCGGCACGCTCAGCTCGGTGGTGTCCAACACGATCGTGCTCGCCACGACGCTCGTGGCCATGCTGGCACTGGAGTGGCGCCTGACGCTGCTCGCGCTCGCGCTGCTGCCGGTGTTCATTGCACCGACGAAGCGAGTGGGCCGACGGCTGCAAGCGTTGACGCGCCAGAGCATGGAGCACAACGCAGCGATGAACACCGTGATGACCGAGCGCTTGAATGTGGCCGGCGCGCTGCTGGTCAAGCTGTTCGGGCGGCATGACATCGAGCGGGCTGGGTTCAGCCGCTCGGCGCGGACCGTGCGCGACATCGGCGTGCGCAGTGCGCTCTACGGGCGAGCGTTCTTCATCGGCCTCAGCCTGGTGGGGGCCGTCGGGGCCGCGATGCTGTACTGGGTCGGCGCACATCTGGTGATTTCGGGCGCGCTCACGGTCGGGACGCTGGTGGCCATGGGGTTGATGGTGGTGCGGATCTACATGCCGCTGACCAGCCTCACGAACGCCCGGGTCGACGTGATGACAGCGCTGGTCTCGTTCGAGCGCGTGTTCGCGGTGCTCGACCTGCCGAACCCGATTGACGACCGCTCAGACGCCGTCGAGCTCGAGTCCGTGGACGGGCGGATCGAACTGCGCGACGTGATCTTCACCTACCCCGCCGCCGACAGCCAGATGCTGCTCGAGCTGGGCGGAGCACCTGCGACGCCCCATCAGCACAGCGACACTGCGGCGGGACCGGTGCTCGACAGCGTGTCCGCAGTCATCGAGCCGGGCCAGACGGTTGCGCTCGTCGGACCGTCAGGCGCCGGCAAGACGACTCTGGCTGCGCTGATTGCCAGGCTGTACGACGTTGACGCCGGCGCCGTGTCCATCGACGGGCACGACGTGCGCGACGTCACGTCAGCATCGCTGCGATCTCACATCGGCGTCGTCTCGCAGGATCCGCACCTATTCCACGACACCATCGCGGCCAACCTGCGCTATGCCCGTCCCGGTGCCACCGACGAGGAGCTCTCCGAGGTCTGCCGGGCGGCGCACATCGACGAGCTGATCGGGAGCCTGCCGGAGGGCTGGAACACTGTCGTGGGCGAACGCGGCTACCGGCTCTCCGGCGGCGAGAAACAGCGTCTGGCTATTGCCCGGGTGCTGTTGAAGCATCCTGCGATCGTGGTGCTCGACGAGGCCACCAGCCATCTCGACAGCGAGAACGAGGCGCTGGTGCAGAGCGCGCTCGCGACGGCACTCGCCGGTCGCACCGCGGTGGTCATCGCTCACCGACTCTCGACCATCGCCGATGCCGACCAGATCCTGGTGCTCGATCGAGGGCGTCTCGTCGAGCAGGGTCGCCACCTCGAACTGCTCGCCGCAGAGGGTCTCTACGCAGACCTGTACCGCACGCTCGTGGGCACAGGTGAGCCCGCAGGTGTTGTCTGAAGTCCCCTCCCCAGGCTGGCGACGCTGCCGGTGGGCCGTCGCGGCGCTCACGTTCGGTCTGGCATCCCTTCTGGCGCCGACGGCTCTCGGAGCGGCGGTCGCCGAGTCGCATGCATGGGTCGACCAACCGATCACGGGGCCATGGACGCCCTCGACGCTCATCGACGAGCCCAAATCCCGCTGGCGCGAACCCCTGCCCGCAGGCTTCGACTCGCTGTCCTTCCCGCACTTCACCGGCCCGGATTTCAACGAGCTGTTCACCACGGCAGAGCTGCCGAACTTGTCGTCGATCTCAGCCTCGCCGACGATCACCGACTCGGCCGAGATGGACGAGCAGGTCCGTACCGAAGCCGTCGAACGCGGCTACCAGCGCCGGCCACTGCCAGCCGACTACGCTCTGATGCGCCTTATCGACGATGGCCTGGCGCTGCAGCGTCCCGCCGCCGTGGCGTGGCTGGCCCTGGAGCAGGACGCTGCCGAGCACGGCTTCGAGCTGGAGTTGAAATCTGCGTACCGCGGGCACCGGTACCAGCGAGCGGTGTTCCTGCGTCCATTCGAGGCGCCGTATGCATTCGATGACTTGGCCGAGCGCCTGAAGATGTCGGCGCCGCCTGGATACTCCAAGCACCACACGGGATATGCGATCGACATCTCCCAAGCGGGGCACGCTCACTTCGGTTCTTCGCCCGCCTACGAGTGGATCTCGGCCGACAACTTCGCAATCGCCAAGAAGCACGGCTGGATCCCGAGCTACCCCCCTGACGGCGGCCGGCAGGGACCGGTACCCGAGCCATGGGAGTTCACTTACGTCGGTGTCGAGGCGATCCTGTGCTTTCACCAGCCCCCCGCCGGCGATGACCCCCTCTGCAACCGCTGACGTCCCGGTGCGCCCTGGGCACTGCCGCGGGCTCGGGATCGACGGGGCCGAGGCGAGTAGCGTCTTGCGGATGGCTGAGACAGGAACCGAGCAGCGTGAGATCGACCCTGATGTCCTGAAGAAGCTCGCCTTCCAAGTGTGGACGTACAAGAAGGGCGAGATGGTGTCGGCGATGCTGCACATCGGCGACCAGCTCGGGCTCTTCGCAGCCCTCTCGGAAACCCAGCCCGCTACGAGCCACGACGTGGCGGAGGCGACCGGCCTCGCCGAGCGGCTGGTGCGAGAGTGGCTGTACGGCGTGGCCGCTGCCGGCCTCGTCGCCCACGACGACGGCGCCTTCTCGTTGTCACCCGAGGCCGAGGCTCTGCTCGTCGATGAGGAGGGCTCGCTGCACTTCGCCATGGGCGCCTTTCGCGGCGGGCTCGGCGACCAGGTCCTGGACCTGATCCTCGACTCGTTCCGCACCGGCATCGGCATGACCTACGAGCAGCAAGGTCCCCGCGCAGCTGCCGGCCTCGCCCGCACCACCGGGCCGTTCAGCCGCCAGAATCTCACCTCGGTCATCCTGAACGGCCTCGACGGCGTCGTGGACAAGCTGGAACGCGGCGCCAAGGTGCTGGACGTCGGCTGCGGAGCGGGCGTGTCGGCCTGCTTGATCGCGCAGAAGTGGCCCAACACCGAGGTCGTCGGCTTCGATCCGTCGGCCATCGCCGTTCAGCAGGCGACCGAACGTGCCGAGGACGAGGGTTTGGAGAACACGACCTTCATCGAGGCCGGAGCTGCCGATGTGCCCGCCACCGGCGACTTCGATCTGGCGCTCACGTTCGACTGCCTCCACGACATGCCCCGTCCCGACGTCGCGCTGGATGCCATCCGGGCTGCGCTCGATGCAGACGGCACGCTGCTCATCAAGGACATCCGCTCCAAGGGCGACTTCAACCTCGACCAGCGCAACCCGATGCTGGCCATGTTCTACGGCTTCTCCATCACGAGCTGCCTGCAGTCAGCGCTGAGCGAGCCGGGCGGCATGGGATTGGGCACCCTCGGTCTCTATCCCGACAAGGCCCGCGAGATGACTGCAGCCGCAGGCTTCACACGCTTCACCGAGCACGACTTCAACGACGCCGCGAACCTCTACTACGAAGTCCGCCCCTGACGCTCTAAGAGCCACTGCTGGTGGCGCGACCCGCGAACCGCCACGACAGCCGTGAGAATCTCCGCCTCCAGGTACTGCCGATGGCCGACGTCGCTGGCGTAGTGCCGCAACAGCCTCACCGCGGCGTCCCGCTCGATGATCGTCTCGACAGTCTCGGCTTCCGGTTCGGCCAGCAGCGCGATGCGCTCTTCCAAGTTCTGGCCACCGCTCGGAGCGCACACGAACTCCAGCGTGGCCCGCGACCCGTTGATGCCGAGCGTCACCTGCGCCCAGCGCCGCAGGCCGGCGAGCGCGGACGGTGACTGCTCGCTGATCACTGCGAGCGCCTCCTCCGCGACGGCCTCCAGTCGCTCGACGCTGCGGGTGTTGCACCCGCGTCGGTGTGCGAATGCCGTCACGAACTGACGCAGCTCTGCAGTGCTCGCAGCGGTGAGCTCGATTTCGATGCTTGCCCGCCGGTCCATCAAGCTGTTCGCCACGGCAGCGATGACCAGAACCAGGCTTCCCGCGGTCAACCCGTTCTGCGAGATGGCCTCCCACACCGCACCCTGCGGGAGCGAGAGCACCCCGAACTCCACGCTCAACCCGACGGCGAGCGGAGCCACGATGAGCACAGCGTCACGCACGCTGCGCAGCCGCTGCACCGAGCTGATGACGACGCGCACCACTAGGGGCACCAGGGCCACGATGACATAGGCGGCCAAGATCGGCCGCGGAATCGCGACCGCAATCGCCCACAGCTTGGGCACGAACGCCGCGACCAGGAAGAAGCAGCCGGCGACGATGCCCACGCGACGCGATGCGCACCGGGTCTGGTTGATGAACGCAGGTCCCACGCCGGCAATGGTCACCGGCAGGGAGCCCGCGGCTCCCGACAGGATGGTGCCGACGCCGGTGCGCCAGTTGGCACGCTGCAGCTCCCGGAAGTCCAGGGCTCGCGGCGTCCGCCACGACACCAGCCGGGTGTTCGACGAGACGCCTTGGGAGCGGACGAGGATCGCGAACGAGACGATCAGGAACGAGGGCAGCATCGTCACGAAGGTTTGGTAGTGGATGTCGATGCCCGGGCTGCTGCCGATGTCGGCCAGGCCCACCCAGGCAGCGTCAGCCACGAGGTCGAAGTCGTAAGCACCCACAGCAATGGCCCCGACCAGGCCCGCTCCCACCCCCGCCGCCGGGGCCCAGATGCGCCACGATCTCGGTGCCCACAGGGCGATGACCACGATGATTGCCACGGTCACCAGCACGCTGATGGGCACGAACCAGTCGAGACGTGTTTCCAGCGAGGTGCCTGCGTCGGCGAGCACGGGCACCAGCGATGCGAACGCCAGGATCAGCACCGTGCCCCTCACCTGCGGCGTCACCACGCGGCGCAGGTACGAGAGCCGCAGGCCTATGACGATCTGGAACAGCCCTGAGACCACGACGAGTGCCGCCAGCGTGGCCGGGCCCCCGCTGGCCAGCGCCAGGATGCAGAACGGCAGGCTGACGAGATCCACCGTCGCCACGTAGAGACTCTCGCTGCGGAGCCGCCCGAGTCGCATGGTCAGCAGCAGGGTGGTGCCACCGCACACGACCATCGAGGCCACGACCGCGCGCGCTGCCACCGCATCGGTCTCGCCGGCGAGCTGGGCGACGAGCGCCGGCAGAATCGCCAGCGGCACCACCATGAGCAGAGACAGCTGGCCGGCGATGCCCGCGGCTATCCGTCCGGCCGGAATCTCATCCGGTTCGTACGTCGGTGCCAGCGGGGCACCACCCGCAGTCACGCAATGACCTTAGTAACAATGACTATCCACAAGCTTGGCTGAGAGTCCCGCGCGGCGCGGCCTGGCTCCGGGAGTGAGCACGGGGTGAACCTCTAGATTGAGAACCCCGCCGTTCGGAGCCTCGCTGCCGCTGCAGTGGCGACCACCTGCCGACGGCGTCGCCAGCAACCGGGAGACGTTCATGGCTGTTTATGCGAGTACTCCGATCGAGCTGATCGAAGGGGTGTACGCCGGACTCGCCGACGCCGTGGCATTCGGGCGTGAGCGGTTGGGCCGAGCGCTCACGCTGTCGGAGAAGATCCTGATCGCGCACCTGTCCCACCGTGAACAGGAACTCGAACGGGGTGTCTCCTACGTCGACCTGGCGCCCGACCGTGTCGCCATGCAGGACGCCACTGCACAGATGGCGTGGCTGCAGTTCATGACCGCCGGGCTGGACCAGGTGGCGGTTCCCACCACAACCCACTGCGACCATCTCATCCAAGCTCGCGAGGACGGCAAGCGCGATCTGCTCGCCGCCTCCGAGAACAACGAGGAGGTCTACGACTTTCTCGAGAGCGTGTGCGCCCGTTACAGCGCAGGCTTCTGGAAACCGGGCAGCGGCATCATCCACCAGGTCGTGCTCGAGCAGTACGCCTTTCCCGGCGGCATGATGATCGGCACCGACAGCCACACGCCCAATGCCGGCGGGCTGGGCATGGTGGCAGTCGGCGTCGGCGGTGCCGACGCTGTCGACGTCATGACCGGCTTCGCCTGGAATGTGAGGTGGCCCAAGGTCATCGGCGTGCACCTCACCGGCGAGCTGTCCGGCTGGAGCGCCCCCAAGGACGTGATCCTGAAGGTGGCGGAGATCCTCACGGTCTCCGGCGGCACCGGGGCGATCGTGGAGTACTTCGGCCCGGGCGCCGAATCGCTGAGCGCGACCGGCAAGGGCACGATCTGCAACATGGGCGCTGAGATCGGCGCCACCACGTCGCTGTTCGGCTACGACGCCGCGATGGCCCGCTACCTGTCGGCCACCGGGCGCTCCGCAGTGGCGGCCGCAGCCGACGAGGTCGCCGAGCACCTGCGGCCCGACGCCGAAGCGATGACCGACCCTGGCGCCCACTACGACCAGGTCATCGAGATCGACCTGTCGCAGCTGCGGCCTCACATCAACGGTCCCCACACGCCCGACCTCGCCCGTGAGGTGTCCGCTCTGGGCGCGGAGGCCCAAGCCGAAGGCTGGCCACTTCAGATCAGTGCAGCGCTCATCGGCAGCTGCACGAACTCCAGCTACGAGGACATCACCCGGGCTGCGTCGATCGCCCGAGACGCCGCCGCCAAGGGGCTGCGGGCACGGACACAGCTGCTCGTGACCCCCGGTTCGGAACAGGTGCGAGCAACCATCGAGCGCGACGGGCTGCTGGCCGACTTCGAAGCCCTGGGCGCCACGGTGCTCGCCAACGCCTGCGGACCCTGCATCGGCCAGTGGGACCGCTCCGGCGACGAGAACTACGTGCCCGGCCAGGCGAACGTGATCGTCACGTCCTACAACCGCAATTTCCCCAAACGCAACGACGGCGATGCCGCCACGCTGGCATTCGTCACCTCACCCGAGACCGTCATGGCACTGGCGCTGGCGGGAACGCTCGACTTCGACCCCGTCGACGGCGTGCTGCACAACGATGCCGGGGAGCCGGTCACGCTGCCGACGCCCGTGGGCGTCGAGCTGCCGCCCGCCGGATTCGATCCCGGCGAGAGCGGCTTCGTGGCCCCGCCCGCTGACCGGGGCAGTGTCGAGGTGCGGGTCTCGCCGACGTCAGACCGCCTGCAGGTGCTCGAGCCGTTCGCGGCGTGGGACGGCAACGACTACGCAGATCTCCCGGTGCTGGTCAAGGCCAAGGGCAAGTTCACCACCGACCACATCTCCATGGCCGGCCCGTGGCTTCGCTACCGGGGTCACCTCGAGAACATCTCGGGGAACCTGTACCTCGGCGCGGTGAATGCCTTCGACGGCTACGACGTGGGGCACGGCAAGAACCAGTTGACCGGCGAGACGCAGCCGTACCCGGAGATCGCGAGGGCGTACCACTCCGCCGGCGTGAACTGGGTGGTGGTCGGCGATCAGAACATGGGCGAGGGCTCGAGCCGCGAACACGCCGCCATGGAGCCGCGTTTCCGGGGTGGCCTCGTGGCGCTGTGCCGCAGCTTTGCGCGCATCCATGAGACCAACCTGAAGAAGCAGGGCATGCTGCCGCTCACGTTTGCAGACCCCGTCGACTACGACCGCATCGAAGAGGACGACCGGATCTCGGTGGTGGAGCTCGCCGATCTGGCACCGGGCCGCCCCGTCACCGTCGAGGTGCGCAAGCCATCGGGCGATACGTTCTCGTTCCAGGCCAACCACACGTTCAGCCACGACCAGATCGAGTGGTTCAAGGCAGGCTCAGCGCTCAACATCATCCGAGCCTCGCTCTGAGAACACGCGCGGACAACACAGCGCGAGGAAGCCGGCCCGGGGGGAGGGCCGGCTTCTTCGCTGAGGTCGCTGGGCGTGGGGGACGCTTCGACCTGAAGCCGGTCGGAGCGGGGGCTTCCGATCCGGCTTTCGCCCGCCTGGGTGGGGGGACACCGTGCGGCGGTGCGATATGTGAAGCGGTGTGGGGTAACCGCTCACGAGCAAATTACCCCGGCGCCCACTATCGGGCCAGCAGTTAGCGCAGATAGTTTCAATCTCTTTTGGAGATAGCCCGCAACTGGGCGCTAGCGTGGCCGCATGGATCTGAAATACCTCGATGCGCTGGCTGCGGTAGCTGCACACGGCCGGTTCTCGGCAGCGGCACGAGCGCTGCACACCGTGCAGTCGAACGTGTCCAGCCACGTCGCAAAACTGGAGGACGAGCTGGGCGCCGTGCTCGTGGATCGCGCTGCGGGATCGTTGACCCCTGAGGGCGAGGTCGTGCTCGCTCGCACCAAGCGCATCAACGGCGAGATCGCAGCTATGCGGGCTGATGTGGCATCGATGACGTCGCATGTCACCGGCGACGTGCATCTGGGCATCATCGGCACTCCCGGACGCTGGCTGCTGCCGCCCTTCCTCGACGAACTGCGCCGGCACCACCCAGATGTCGACGCCACGGTGGTCGATGCCACGACCCTGGCGCTCACCCGCCTGCTCGAGGGTGGCGAGCTCGATCTGGCAGTGGTGAACGCCCCGCTCGACCACGAGGAGCTGGTGGCTACGCCGCTGTTCGCTGAAGAGTTCGTGGTCATCGCCCCCACCGGTCACGCGCTTGCAGCGCTCGGTGATCGAGAGGTGAGCTTCGCCGAGCTCGAGCAGCACGAGCTGCTGCTCGGGCCGCCTGGCTCGGTGATGCGGATGCTGATCGATTCGGCTGCGGCGCGGCGCGGCGTGTCATTGCGGACGATGGCACAGCTCGACGGCATCCGGCTCACTGCCACCCTGGCGTTCCAGGGGTACGGGCCAGCCATCGTGCCCATCACCTCCATCCCGGTGTGGACCGACCGGGGCGACTGGAGCGTGCTGACGGTTGCCGATCTGCCGCCTCGACAGGTGGCACTGGCCATTCGTCGCCGCGGGATGCTCTCGGCGCCGGCTGCGGCGGCCCGCGACATGCTTCGCTCGGTGATCCGCAGCGTGTCCCGCCGTATCCCCGGTGTCACGGCCACATAACCTCGCGCCAGTGGACCTGCAGCTGCGCGCCGGTGCAAGTGGACATGTGACGGCCGGCATCGCCACCCTCGGCGAGCGGACGGCCATGCTCATCTCCGCCGACAGCCCCCACCGGCGCGGTGCGCTTGCACCCGCCGACAGCGAGACCATCGTCGCAGGCCTGCAGACGGCGCTCGCCAAGCGCTTGCCGGTGGTGCTCATGCTGTCGTCCAGCGGCGCCGACGCGCACTATGGCGTCGCCGCGCTGCACGGGTGGGGCGAAGCCGCGCGGGTACTCGTGCGCTGCTCGGGAGTGGTCCCGGTCCTGGCCGGGGTGACAGGACAGGCCATCTCGGGCATCGCCCTGCTGATCGGGTTGTCTGATGTCGTCGTGATGTCCGACGACGCGTATGCCTTCGTGAGCGGCCCCGTGCCGGTGCGCGAGATGACCGGTGTGGCCATCGGACCAGACGAACTGGGCGGCGCCCCGATTCATGCCAGCGCCTCGGGAACTGCGTCTGCGGTGACATCCACCGAGGGTGTGCTCGACATGCTGACCGAGATCCTGAGCTATCTGCCGCCGCACTGCGACGAACTGCCGCCACGCATCGAAACCGACGATCCGCGTGAGCGCCTGACTCCGGCTGCGGGCGAGATGCTGCCGTCGGTGCCGACGGGTGCCTACGACGTGCGCGACATCATCTCGGAGCTCGTCGACGAGGGCTGCCTCACTGAGCTTCGGGCGGGGTGGGCGCCGAACCTCGTCACGGGCTTCGCCACGCTGGGCGGCTACGCGGTGGGCGTGCTGGCGAACCAGCCGATGAGCATCGCCGGCACACTCGACATCGCCGCCAGCCAGAAGGGCGCCCGTTTCGTCAATTTCTGCGATGCCTTCGGCCTGCCACTGGTCACGCTGGTGGACACGCCCGGCTTCTACCCCGGCAAGGACCTCGAATGGCGCGGCATGATCCGCCACGGCGCCCAACTGGCCTTTGCCTATGCGCGTGCCACGGTGCCGCGGGTGGCCGTGGTGCTGCGCAAGTCCTACGGCGGCGCCTACATCGTCATGGACTCCAAGACGATGGGCAACGACGTGTACCTAGCGTGGCCCAGCGCCGAACTGGCGGTGATGGGCGCATCTCAGGCGGCCCAGATCCTGCGCCGCGGCGCCGATGAGGACGAGATCGCAGACTACGTCACCGACTACGAAGACACATACCTGAATCCCTACGTCGCCGCCGAGCGCGGCTATGTCGACAGCGTCATCGACCCCGCCGACACGCGACGCGAGCTCATCGACACGCTCGACATGCTCGCCACCAAGCGCGAACGGCTCCGCCAGCGCCGCCACGACAACGCCCCCCTCTGAGCGAATCGTCCGCCAATAGCGGGGCCAATTCGCGGCAGAGCGACATATTGGGTACATTCGGCGGCGCGAACGAGGGGGACTGATGGCGCAGGACAGCTTCACGATCACCGACAACCGCACGGGAGAGTCGGTGACCGTTCCCGTGGTCGACGGCACCATCTCCGCGGCCGCACTGCGCGAGCTGGACCGAGGCCTGTGGTTCTACGACCCTGCCTACCTCTCCACGGCCAACTGCGATTCGAAGATCACCGAGATCGACGGCGACGAGGGGATCCTGCGCTACCGCGGCTACCCCATCGAACAGCTCGCCGAACAGTCCAGCTTCCTCGAGGTCGCCTACCTGCTCATCCACGGCGAGCTGCCCACCGAGGCCGAAGCGGCCGAGTGGATCCACCACATCACGTTCCACACCTACGTGCACGAGGACATCACGCGCTTCATCAAGGGCTTCCGCTACGACGCCCACCCGATGGGCACGCTGGTCTCCACCATCGCTGCGCTGTCCACCTTCTACCCCGAAGCAAAGGACATCGACGATCCCTATACGCGGCTGGTTCAGATCATCCGGCTGATGGCCAAGATGCCCACGATGGCGGCGTTCACCTACCGCAACCGGATGGGCCTGCCGTACGAATACCCGGTCAACCACCTCACCTACACCGGCAACTTCCTGCGGATGATGTGGAACGTGGCCGACCCCGACTACGAGCCCGACCCCACGCTCACGCGAGCGCTCGACGTGCTGTTCGTCCTGCACGCCGACCACGAGCAGAACTGCTCCACCACCACGATGCGCACGGTCGGATCCAGCCGGGCCGATCCGTATTCGGCGGTGGCGGCGGCCACCTGCGGGCTGTACGGGCCGCTGCACGGGGGCGCCAACGAGCAGGTCATCCGGATGCTGCACGAGATCGGCAGCTTCGACAATGTGGCTGCGTACGTGGAGCGGGCCAAGTCCGGCGATGTGCTGCTGCAGGGCTTCGGGCACCGGGTGTACAAGAACTACGACCCGCGGGCCAAGATCATCAAGGAAACCGCCGATGCAGTGTTCAAGGTGACCGGCCTGAATCCGCTGCTCGACATCGCCATGAAGCTCGAAGAGGTGGCGCTCAGCGACTCTTACTTCAAGGACCGCCGCCTGTACCCGAACGTTGACTTCTACTCCGGGCTCATCTACGAGGCGATGGGCTTCCCGCTCGACATGTTCACGGTGCTGTTCGCCATCGGGCGGACGCCGGGCTGGCTGGCGCACTGGGTGGAGATGCTCGGCGACCCCGAGCAGAAGATCTACCGCCCCCGCCAGAAGTACACCGGGCCCGGCCAGCGTGACTACGTGCCGATCGAGAACCGCTAGCCGTCTCTGCGCCGCTGGGCGCTGTAACAGCGGTGCTGGCTCGGGTTGCTAGGCGATGTCCAGGAGGATCTTGCCGACGTTCGCGTTGGTGGCCATGTAGTTGTGTGCTTCGGCGATGTCGTCGAGCGCGAATCGCGAGTCGATGATCGGCCGCAGCGAACCGTCGTCGAAGCGAGGGAGCAGTTCGGCGCAGAAACGCTGGTTGGCGTCGATCTTCTGCTCGATGGGCCGTGAACGCAGCACCGTGCCGATGAGCGACGCCCGCTTGGGCAGCAGGGCGCCGAGCGCGAATGTGGCTTTCGGCTCGCCCATGACGCCGACTTGGATGATGCGTCCCTGGACGCGCACCGAGGCGATGTTGCGGGCCAGGTAGTCGCCGCCGATCACATCCAGCACCACGTCCACGCCTTGGCGGCCTGTCCATGCTGCGATCTCGTCGGCAAAGTCAGCCTGCGTGTAGTCGATGACGAGGTCGGCGCCGAGATCAGTGCAGGCCGCAACCTTGGATGTCGAGCAGGTGACCGCGATCCGGGCGCCGATGGCCTTGGCGATCTGGATAGCGGCGGTGCCCACGCCCGACGCGCCGGCATGCACTAGCGCTGTGCCGCCCGAGGTCAGCCCGCCCTGGGTCACCAGCGCATCGTGGGCAGTCATGAACACCTCCGGGATGGCCGCTGCATCGCGCAGCTCCACCCCCGAGGGGGTGCGCTGCAGCATGCGCTCGTGGGTGACGACCTGCTCGGCCTTCGCCCCACCCGACACGATGCCCATGACCTCGTCGCCCACCGACCAGCCCATGACGCGCTCGCCCAACGCCGCGATGGTGCCAGCGAACTCCAGGCCGGGAATCTCGAACTCGGGCTTGGGGCCGGGCGCTGGGTACAGGCCCATCCGCTGGAGCAGGTCAGCGCGGTTCATCGCCGAGCAGGCCACGTCGACGAGCACTTCATCTGGCCCGGGCACGGGATCTGGCACGTCCTGCACCCGCAGGACGTCGACGCCGCCGTATTCGGGAATCACCACTGCACGCATGAGCGGCGACGGTACTTCGGAAGTGATTACCCTGCGAGCCCGTGCGCCGGGATGCTCGTCAAGATGCGGTAATCACCTTGGAGGGCGCGAGGAACTGCCGTGACCTCGGCGGCTACCCCGCCGAGCGAGGCCGCCATGTGCGGATGGGAGCGCTGTTCCGTTCCGATCGGCTGAGCACGCTGACCCTCGACGATCTCGAAGAATTGGGCAGCCGGGGCATCCGCACGGTGATCGACTTTCGTGCCGGGCCCGAGATCGAGCGGGATCGCTCCCGGCTGTGGCCCGGCGTGACCTCGCACATCTCGCTGCCGGTGGGCGACACCGTGGACGGCGACATCAGCATGGTGGAACAGATCTTCGAGGGGCGGCTGCGGTCGGTCAGCGAAGACGACATGGCCGGGCTGTACCTGCAGATGATCGGAGAGTACGGCGAACGGTTCGCTCAGCTCGTGGCCATCGCCGCCGATGTCGATCACCTGCCGATGCTGTTTCACTGCACCGCCGGCAAGGACCGCAGCGGGATCGCGTCAGCGCTCCTGCTGGAAGCACTCGGCGTCGACCGTGCGGCGGTGCTCGACGACTACTGCCTGTCAAACGAGCTGCGCTCGCACCAGCGCATCAAGGAGCTGACGCCGGACTTCGCGAAGATCGGCATCGACATCGACGACGTGCGGGCGATCCTCAGCGCGCCGCGCGGGGTGATGGCAACAGTGCTGGCGGAGCTCGACGGCCAATACGGCCGCCTGTCCAACGGCAGCACAGCGACCGGTGCCGAGGGATACCTGCTCGCACACGGCCTCGACCCTGCTGCCCTGGAGATGCTGCGAGCGAACCTGCTGATCTGAAGGTGCCCGCGGCGAGCGCCCTCGGAGGCGTCGCCCGCAGAGCCGCCTACTGATCAGTGCGGTACAGGTAGCGGATGTCCCAGTAGCCGTACAGCGTCGGCGTGGTGTTTCCGAACACGTTGCGCACGGCACCCAGCCGCTCGCCGAGCGTCGTGAAGATCAACGGCACGTTCGCGGCGGCAATGGCCTGCGCCTCGCGATAGAGCCGGACCCGCCGGTCGTGGTCGAGTTCCCGGCTGGCCTCGATATAGAGCCGGTCGATCTCGGCTTCCCAGTCGGTCGCAGGCTCGTCTTGGAACGGATGCCACAGGTGCAGCGACTGCGAGCTGTGCCACAGACCGATGCCGCTGTAGGGATCGGGACCGCCGGTGAAGCCGATGACCATCGCCTCCCAGTCGTAGGTGGAGATGAGCTGTGACACCAGGTCTCCGAAGTCGATCGCCTTGTAGGCGACGTCGAGGCCCACCTCGGCCATCCCGTCCCGGATGATCTCGGTGACTGCTTCTCGCACGGCGTTGCCGTCGTTGGTCACCAGCGTGAACGAGATCGGGTTGCCCAAGTCGTCCTCGCGGATGCCGTCACCGTCGGTGTCGATCCACCCCAGGTCGTCGAGGAGATCGTTAGCCTTGTCGAGGTCGTAGGGGTAGCGACGCACATCGGGATGGTGGAAGTCGCCCGCGGCCGGGCTCACCGACGACCACTGCTGGTAGCCCAGCCCGTGCTGGACGCCGTCGATCATCGTCGCCTTGTCGAGCGTGTGGGCCACTGCCTGACGGAACTTCACGTTGGTGAACCAGTACAGCTTGGTCCGGTCCACGAACGGCTGGCCTTCATCGCTGGTGCCCGGATTCTGGTTGAAGGCCAGGAACGTGGTGCCGAAGCCGGGACCCCGGCGGTGCAGGGTGAAGTTCTCCGCCTCAGCCAGCGGCTCGAGCAGCGCGTACTCCTCACCCAGCACACCGTGAAAGTCCGCGGTGCCGTCGCGGAACAGCGCCAGCTCTGATGCCAGGTCCGGCACCACGATGTGCACCACCTGGTCCAGGTACGGGAGCTGCTGGCCGTCGGAGTCGGTCTGCCAGTAGTCCGCGTTGCGCTCGAAGACGATCCGCTCGCCGGGGGTGTACTCGCCGATGGTGAACGGTCCGGTGCCGATGATCTCGGACGGGTCAGTGTCGATGTCCCAGAACTCGGTGAACGTGCCGGCCTCGATCGGTCCCTCGGTGATGTGCTTGGGGTAGATGGCCGTGCCCATCGAGCGCAGGAACGGCGCGAACGGCTGGGGCAGCACGAACTCGACCGTGTGGTCGTCGAGCGCCTGCACCTTCATCTGCGATGTATCCCACTCCCCGTCATCGTTGAGGTAGCGGAACTCGAAGGTCGCACGGCTGGACGCGTTGAAGTCGTCGTTGTAGACGATCCGGTTGAACGTGAAGTCCACGTCGTGCGCGGTGAAGGGCGTCCCGTCGTGCCATGTCACGTCCTGCCGCAGGTGGAACACCCAGCGCAGGCCGTCGTCAGAGCGTTCCCACGACTCGGCCAGCGACGGCTCGATCTCGTCGTCCAGCCACGAAGTCTCGGTCAGGCCCTCGAAGAGGTAGCCCAGGACGTTCGATGAGCCGGCGTCGTTGGACAGCGCCAGATTGAAGGTCAACGGCTCGGAGATCGTGGCCAGCGTGAGTGCGCCTCCGCGGGTGCCGATCTCGTAGGAGAACTCATCGGCGTTGCGGCGGAGATCGTCAACGATGGCACGGGTCATCGCAGTCGCGGCATCGAGGCAGAAGTCCAGCCCGAGGCTGCCCAGATCGTCGGCCAGGAACTCCGCGTAGCGCCATTCGGCCGGGATGCAGCCGCTCAGCGTGTTGGTGCCGCCGAGCATGACCTGCTCGAGGTCGGCAAGCGCGCCGAGCCCCGGCGGGATCTCGCCGACGAGCTGGTTGTCTTGCAGCCAGAGCCGCCTGAGGCTGGCGAGCGCGTTGAACTCGGGCGGGATCGGGCCGGTGAGCTGGTTGCCGTCGAGATAGAGACGTTGCAGCTTGCCGAGGTTGCCCAGTTCGGACGGGATCTCGCCGCTCAGCTCGTTGCCCCGCAGCCACAGCTCGGTCAACTCGACGAGGTCACCGAGCCCGGACGGGATCTCGCCGCTCAGCATGTTGTCGTCGAGGTCGAGCCGCGTCAGGTTGACCAGTTCGCCGAACTCTGCGGGAATCTCGCCCGTCAACTGATTGCGCCACAGGTTGATCCGAGAGAGCGAGCTGAGGTTGCCGAGTTCGGGCGGGATCTCGCCGGTCAGCTGGTTGTACCGCAGGTAGAGGAGGCGGAGATTCTCCAGGTCGCCGAATTCGGGGGGAATCGGGCCGACGAGTTCGTTGAAGCTGAGCGAGATGCTCTCGAGACTGGTCAGGTTGCCGAGTTCGGGCGGGATCTCGCCGGTCAGTGCGTTTCTGCTCAGGTTGAGGTTGACCAACCGGTCCAGTTCGCCCAGCTGGGGGGGAATCTCCCCCGTGAGGTGGTTGATGTTCAGCGCGAGGTACTCGAGCCTGTCCAATTCGGCCAAGGCAGCGGGCACCGTCCCCGAGAGCGCATTCGCCCTGAAGTCCAAGCGCTCAAGGCGACTGAGCTCCCTCAGCTGCGAGGGAATCGGTCCGCTCAGCTGATTGTTGGCCAGCCGCAGGTCCCGCAGATTCGTCAAGCGGCCGATGGCGCCCGGAATGCGGCCGGTGAGGCTGTTGTCGCCCAGATCGAGCACCGTCAGCAGCCCGAGGTCGCCGACGGAGCTCGTTACCGGGCCGGACAGCTCGTTGTCGTCGAGTCGGAGCTGTCGAAGCTTCGCCAGATCCCACACTGCGGACGGGATCTGGCCGTACAGCCGGTTGCCGCTGAGATCGAGCTGCCTCAACTCCGTCATGTCGCCGAGCCGGCTCGGGATGCGCCCGCTCAGCCGGTTGCCGTCGAGGCGCAGTTCCGTGAGGCGATTCGCTCCCCCCAGCTCTCCGGGAATCTCGCCCGACAGCTGGTTGTCGTGCAGATACAGGATCCGGAGGCGCCGGAGGTCGCCGAGCCGGCTCGGGATGTCGCCCGAGAGCCGGTTCCGCTCCAGCCGGAGTTCCCGGAGCTTGCCGAGCTCGCCGAGTTCGCCAGGAATATCGCCCGACAGCTCGTTGTCCTCCAGCCACAGGTCAGTCAGCTTCCCCAGCCGCCCCAAGTCTGCGGGGACGGCACCTGAGAGACGGTTGTGGCCGAGCTGCAGCTGCAGCAGCTCTGAGAGATTGCCGAGCTCAGCGGGGACCTCGCCCGACAAGTCGTTGATGCTGAGCGCCAGGTGCTCAAGTTCGCCGAGCGCTCCGAGCTCTGCGGGGACCGAGCCGGTGAGGCCGTTGCCCGACAGGCTCAGCGTCACGAGCCCGGTGAGCTTCCCCATCTCTGCAGGGATCTCGCCGGACAGCGAGTTGCTGCTGGCGTCGAACCACATCAGGCTGTCGAGGCTCCCGATCTCTGCGGGAATCGCCCCCGTCAGGCTGTTGCGGCTGACATCGAGCCACTCCAGCCGGGTGAGCTGGCCGATGCTGGCGGGAATCTCGCCCGAGAAGAAGTTGTCGCTGATCTGCAGGCGCGTCAGCTCACTCATCTCCCCCAGCTCGGACGGCAGCGAACCCGACATGCGGTTGCCCCGCATATCGAGCTCTTGCAGGCTCTCGAGCTGCCACAGCTCGACGGGGTTGCGGCCCCACAACCCGTTTCGCTTGACGTCGAGCTGCCTCAGGTTGGTGAGCTTGCCGATCTCGCTGGGGAGCTGGCGGTAGAGGCGGTTGTTCTGCAGGTCGAGCACTTCGAGGCGGGCGAGATCTCCGATGCTGCGCGTCAGCTCGCCGACGAGGTCGTTGTGGCCGAGGTCAAGATGCCTCAGGTGCGTGAGGCGTCCGATCGCCGCAGGCAGCACTCCAGCCACCTCGTTCGACGACAGATCGAGACGCACCACGCGCCCGTCGCTGTCGGTCGTCACGCCGTGCCACCGGCCGAGCGGTGCCGCGGAGCCCCAGAAGTCGTTGCGGCTCCAGCCGTCCCCGCCGGTTGCGGCAAAGAGCTCCTCGAGCGCCTCGCGGTCCGACCGTATGTCGCCGTGCTCGCTGGCTGCAGCCGGAATTGCTGGCTGCAACGCCAGCACAGCGGCGAGTGAGATGGCTGCGGCCTTGGCCGCCATGCCGCGACGGGCTCGGGTCATGGGTATGTCCTCGCGTCTGGTGAACGGGAGCGGGCCGACGGTCGGGCAGAGTACAACTCGGTCCCGCCGGCCCCGCGGAGCCTCGTCGAGCCGGGGTGGCCGGCGTCAAGACTCAGTTCGCTGGCACGTCATAGGGTCTCGGCGATGGACTACCGCTGGCCCCAAGAGCTGACTGACCTGGCCGACGAGGCAGCCGGGTGGGTACGCGAAGCGACCGCCGACCTGTTCACGATCGACGACAGCTGGCTGGTGGGCTACTCAGAAGAGTTCACACTGCGGCTGGGCGAGCGCGGCTGGATCGGCATGTGCTGGCCGACCGAAGCCGGCGGCGACGGGCGGCCCGAGGTCGAGCGGTTCGTTGTGACCGAGCAGCTGCTGCTCGGCGGCGCGCCGATGGCCAGCTCATTCTTCCCGGATCGCCAGATCGGCCCGGTGCTGCTCACCTACGGAACGGCTGAGCAGCAGGCCCGGTTCTTGCCTGAGATGCGTGCGGGCCGGTCGCGTTGGTGCATTGGGATGTCCGAGCCCGATGCGGGCTCCGACGTCGCGGCCATCGGCACGACTGCCGTGCGCGACGGCGATCGCTACATCGTGAACGGCCAGAAGATCTGGACGAGCGGCGCCGCCACGGCGAACTGGTGCTACCTGATCTGCCGCACCGATCCTGCCGCTCCGCCGCACAAGGGCATGAGCGAGCTGATCGTGTCGATGGACAGCCCAGGCATCGAGGTGCGGCCGATCCAAGATGCCTCGGGCGACGCCCACTTCAACGAGGTGTACTTCGACGACGTGGAGGTGCCCACCGAACACCTCGTGGGGGAGCTCAACAACAGCTTCTCCCAGACGATGCGCCAGCTCGAGCACGAGCGGGGTGGCATCGACCGTCTGGCATCCAACCAGCGGCTGTACCTGGACATGAAGGGCCGAGCCGATACCTCGGACCCGCTCATCCGGCAGCGGATGGCCCGCATCGAGACCGGCTACCGGATCGGGCGGGACATGGTGCTGCGCAACGTGCTGCGCCAGACGCCGTTCCCGCAGTACTCGGCGGTGACCAAGACCTGGTGCACCGAGTTCGAGCAGGAGGTCGCCCGCTTCGTGGGCGACGTGGCCGGAGCCGAGACGATGCTCGCCAACCGGGTGTCGCGCAACGTGGTGTACTCGCCCGCCTACACGATCATGGGCGGGACCACGCAGATCCTGCGCAACATCATCGGCGAGCGGATCCTGCGGTTGCCCCGCGAGCCTCGCGGCTGAGGGCGAACGCCAGCGGGGCCGGAGCCGCAGCTACGGAGCGAAGACCCAGCTGTCGGGCTGGTCGGTGGTCTCGATGTGGCCCGCGGTGCGGCCGGCGAAGTGGGTGCCGATCACGAGCCGGCCGTCGCACCAGCGTGGAAAGGCTTCGAGACGCGTGGCCGTAGAGGCGCCGTCGGCGGCGTAGTCGGCGCTGGAGGCCATGTCAGGGCGGGCGAACTGCAGCGGGTGGTGGATCATGTCGCCGGTGATCACCGCTCGCTCCCCCGCCGATTCGATGATGACGCTGACATGGCCGGGAGTGTGGCCCGGTGTGGACTCGAACCAGACCTCGTCGTTGATGCGATGGTCGGGGCCGACGAGATCAGCCAGTCCAGCGTCCATGATGGGCTGCACCGAATCCTCGAAGACGGGCCCGTAGTCCTGCGGCTCGGCTCGCCAGTAGTCGTATTCGGCCTGCACGAACAGGTAGCGAGCATTCGGGAACGTCGGCACCCATTGGCCATCCACCAAGCGGGTGTTCCAACCCACGTGGTCGACGTGGAGATGAGTGCACACCACGAAGTCGATCGTCTCGGGCGCGAAGCCCGCCGCTTCGAGATCGCCCAGGAACGGTGTCGAGAGCTGCTCGAACGGGGGCGCGCCCGGGCGTGACTTGTCGTTGCCGACACAGGTGTCGACGATGATGCGCAAGCCAGCGGACTCGATGACCACCGAGTGCATCGACAGGCGCATGCGGCCGTCGTCGGTCACGAAGTCGGGCCGCAGCCAGTCGTAGTCGTCGATGACGTCTTCGGCGCCCGGCAGCAGGATGCCGAACGGCCAATGCACCTCCAGTTCTGCGATGCGCGTGAGCTGGGCGTCGCCGACGCTCCAGGCGATGGGGGTGGACTTGTCGACGGTCGGCATCGTCGGAACTCCTTGTTGGGGCGTTGGAGGCACGGCGCTGGTCCCCATCGGTTCGGCGGGGCGATGTTGCGGAGCGCCTGCGACGCGCCACACTATTGCCGCCCTGCCAACCCCTGCCGTGGGGAGTCATGAACGAACCCGTCCGACAGCCACCTGATCCGAGCGATCCGACCCGCAGTGAGCGGTTCCGTGAAGCCGCCATCGCGGCCGAACTCGAGACCGGCGAACGCGAGCCGACCCGTCAGAAAGCCTGGCGCAGTTCGATGCTCCGGCTGGTCCGGATGGGCTTCGGATTCAGCGTGGTGGTGCTCGGCATCATCATGATGCCGCTGCCCGGCCCGGGGATGCTGGTAGTGGCCGTGGGCCTGGCAATCTTGGCCCGTGACGCAGCATGGGCCGACCGGTTGCTTGGCAAGGTGCGAGAACGCCTGCCGTCCGATGCCGACGGCAAGCTGCCCCGCTCGACCATTGCGACGATGGTCCTGCTCGCCGCGGCGGGCATCGCCGCCTCGGTCTGGTTCACAGTGGGCGACATCAACCCCATCGACGTGGCGTTGTTCTGGCGGAACTGAGGGCGAAAACCCTCATCTCCTACTGGATGTGGACTGGAGTGGAGACTTCGCTGTAGAAGTCGTTGCCCTTGTCGTCCACCACGATGAACGCCGGGAAGTCCTCCACTTCGATCTGCCATACGGCTTCCATGCCCAGCTCGGGGTACTCGAGCACTTCGACCTTGCGGATCGAGTCCTTGGCCAGCCGGGCGGCCGGGCCGCCGATCGAGCCGAGGTAGAAGCCGCCGTAGCGAGCGCACGCCTCGATGACCTGGCGCGACCGGTTGCCCTTGGCCAGCATCACGAGGCTGGCGCCGGCGGCCTGGAACTGCTCCACGTAGGAGTCCATGCGCCCAGCGGTGGTGGGCCCGAACGAGCCTGAGGCGTAGCCCTCGGGCGTCTTGGCAGGCCCGGCGTAGTACACGGGCAGATCCGCCATGTAGTCGGGCAGCCCGTCGCCGGCGTCGAGGCGCTCCTTCAGCTTGGCGTGGGCGATGTCGCGGGCGACCACCAGCGTGCCGGTGAGTGACAGCCGGGTCTTGACGGGGTGCTGGGTGAGCTGGTTGCGGATGGCGTCCATCGGCTGGTTCAGGTCGATGGGCACCACCCCGGTCGACAGCTCGCGCTCCTCGGTATCGGGCAGGAACCGCGCCGGGTCGGTCTCGAGCTGTTCGAGGAACACGCCGTCGGCGGTGATGCGGCCGAGCGCCTGGCGGTCGGCCGAGCACGACACGGCGACGGCCACGGGGCAGCTGGCGCCGTGGCGGGGCAGCCGCACCACCCGCACGTCGTGGCAGAAATATTTCCCACCGAACTGCGCGCCGATGCCGAACTCGCGGGTGAGCTCGAGGATGCGCTGCTCCCATTCGAGGTCACGGAAGCCGTGTCCGGCCTCGCTGCCCGCGGTCGGCAGCGTGTCGAGGTACTTGGCCGACGCGTACTTGGCGACCTTCACGGCGAACTCCGCCGAGGTGCCGCCGATCACCACCGCCAGGTGGTACGGCGGGCAGGCAGAGGTGCCCAGCGTGCGCAACTTCTCATCGAGGAAGCGGGTGAGGCCGTCGGGGGTGAGCAGCGCCTTGGTCTCCTGAAACAGGAAGCTCTTGTTGGCCGAGCCGCCTCCCTTGGCCATGAAGACCAGCTCGTATTCGTCGCCGGGCGCGGCGTAGATCTCGATCTGGGCAGGCAGGTTGTTGCCGGTGTTCTGCTCGGTGAACATGTCGAGCGGGGCCATCTGCGAGTAGCGCAGGTTCGAGGTGAGAAACGTGTCGGCGACGCCTTGGGAGATGGCCTCGGCATCGTCGAAGTCCGGTTCGTCAGCGGTGCCGGTGAGCACCCGTTCGCCCTTGTGCCCCCAGACGATGGCAGTGCCGGTGTCCTGGCAGCTCGGCAGCACTCCCCCGGCGGCGATGTTGGCGTTCTTGAGCAGTTCGAGGGCGACGAACCGGTCGTTGGGAGACGCTTCGGGGTCATCGAGGATCGCGGCGAGCGCTGCGAGGTGATCGGTGCGGAACAGGTGGGAGATGTCGCGCATGGCCTCGGCGGTGAGCAGCCGCAACACTTCGGGCTCGACCTGCAGGAAGCGCCGGCCCGCAACGTCGAGCGTCGAGACGCCCTCGGACGTGAGGTGCCGGTACGTCACGTCTGCGGGGCCCGTGGGCAGCAGCTCCACATGGGCGTAGGTGCTCATTGCCTCATGCTAAGAGGCTGAGCGGCCCGCGAGAATGTGTTTATGGCAGGCATCGAGTCGATCAATGCGATCACCTTGCGGACCGCCGACATGGCGGCGTCGGTCCGCTTCTACGAGGCATTGGGCTTCCGACTCAGCTATGGCGGCGACAACGCACCGTTCAGCACGCTGCGCAGCGGTGAGTGCTTCGTCAACCTGATAGCGGTGGACAGCCCGGCAGAGGCCGAGACCGGCTGGGGCCGCGTGATCTTCCACGTCGACGATGTGGACGCGTTGTACCAGCGGGCGCTCGATGCGGGCCTGGAGCCGCAGGCCGAGCCGCGGGATGCGCCCTGGGGCGAGCGCATGTTCCCGATCTTCGACCCCGCCGGCCATGACCTGAGCTTCGCCAAGCGCATCCGCGCATACGAGGTGGATCACCCCGAGCTGTGAGCCCCCGGGTTCGACAAGCGCGTACCGTCGGGGCGTGAGCGAGGGGCTGTTCGAGGCAGCGGGCGCTGAGCGCTTGGCCCGCCAGGCGCCGTTGGCGGCACGGCTTCGCCCTCGCACGCTCGACGAGATCGTCGGCCAGGACCATCTGCTTGCCCCGGGGCGGCCGCTGCGTGAGCTGATCGAGGCAGATCGCCTGGCGTCGGTGATCCTGTGGGGCCCGCCGGGTACCGGCAAGACGACGCTGGCCCGGGTGGTGGCGGTGTCGACCGCGAAGGAGTTCTGCGAGCTGTCGGCGGTGAGCGCCACCGTCAAGGACGTGCGCGAGGTCATCGCGGACGCCCGACTGCGCCTCGGCGAGCACGGCCGGGGAACGATCCTGTTTCTCGACGAGGTGCACCGCTTCAACAAGGCCCAGCAGGACGCGCTGCTGCCGGCGGTCGAGGACGGCCTGATCGTGCTGATCGGCGCCACCACCGAGAACCCGCACTTCGAGGTGAACCCGCCGCTGCTGTCTCGCTCGACGCTGTTCCGCCTGGTGCCGCTTGACGACGCTGCGCTGCGAACGCTCATCGGCCGGGCGCTCGCCGCCGAGGACGCGTCCGCCGACGGCGACGCCATCGACCACATCGCGGCCCGCAGCGGGGGCGACGGCCGCCACGCTCTCACCAGCACTGAGGTAGCCATGGCGCTGGCCGCACGCCGCCAGGAGGCAGAGGCGCGCGAAGCCATCGAGATCACCGGCGCAGCCCATGCGGCGCCCGACACTGCCGCAGAGGGCACGCACGTGACGCTCATCGACGCCGAGCACGCGGTGGACGCCAAGGCAGTCCGCTACGGCGCCGACGGTCATTACGACACGATCAGCGCGTTCATCAAGTCGCTGCGCGGCTCGGATGCCGACGCCGGCCTGTACTGGCTTGCCCGCATGCTCGACGCCGGCGAGGACCCACGCTTCATCGCCCGCCGCATGGTCATCCTGGCCTCGGAGGACATCGGCATGGCAGACAGCTCGGCGCTGCTCGTTGCCGAAGCCGCTGCCCGTGCCGTCGAGTATGTGGGCCTGCCCGAAGCCGGGCTCAATCTGGCGCATGCCGTGGTGCGGTTGGCCACGGCTCCCAAATCCAACCGGGTGACCGTGGCGCTCAGCCGGGCCAAGACAGACGCACGCTCAGCCGGTGCCGGCGAGGTGCCGGTCCACCTGCGCGATGCCCACTACCAGGGTGCTGCTTCGCTGGGCCACGGGAAGGGCTACATGTACCCCCACGACGACCCGAGCGGCTGGGTTCCCCAGCAGTACCGGCCCGATGAGGTGGCCGGCAACGTCTACTGGGAGCCGTCCGAGCACGGCCGCGAGCGCGACCTGCGCCCGGCAACGCCCACCGAGCAGTCCAGCGAAACGGCCGCCGACTGACAACAATGGGAGCACTATGAGCGCGAACGCAGCAACCCTGGGGCTCACCGAGGTGCCCATCGTCGAATACGGCGATGTCCAAGACGACATGGTCGCCTACCGGGCCGCAGGCACCGAGCGTGCGATGCAACTCGGCAATCGTGGCCCGATCCGCTTCACCGGCAGCGGCGAGCTGCACCCCGACATTGCCGAGGCCTACTCTCGCTGCGGTTTCTACGTCTTCACCGGCGTGCTCAGCGCCGCCGAGCTGGCCGACATCGAGGCCGACGTCATCGGCCTGCTCGACCGCTGCCCCACTGGCCCGGATTCCGACGTCGACCGGCATGGCCGACCGGCGCTCGACGCCGGCCGCGCGGGCAAGGCGATCTCGTTCGTGCGCCCGCTGTCAGATCCCTATGGCGGCACCGAGGTCGCCCACGGCCGCCATCCGTTCAAGATGTTCGAGCCCGCGGCCCCCGACGGCGCGCCGGAGTGGGTGGTGCAGGTGATCAGCGGCTCGCTGCAGTACTCCGAGGCCTGCCTGCGGGTGTACGCGCACCCTGGCCTGCTGGGTGTCGCCCAAGCGCTGAACGGTCCTGACTTCACGCCGTTCAACGAGGTGGTGTGGATCAAGCACCCGGGCCTCGGCGGCTCGGTGGCCTGGCACCAGGACGGCTGGACGCACTGGGACCATCCCGAGCTCGACGAGGGCACGCACGGCTTCAACTTCATGGCCCAGCTCTACGGCTGCGATGCCACAAACGGCCTGTGGGTGGTACCCGGTTCGCATCGCATGGGCAAGGTGGACATCAAGGCGATGTGCCAGGCAGCAGGCTCAGACCGGCTGCCCGATGCGGTGCCGGTGATCTGTGATCCCGGCGATGTCGCGATCACCAGCCGCCAGGCAATCCACGGCTCGTTCGCGAATACCTCCGAACGGCCGCGGGTCACCATCAATTTCGGTTTCCACCGTCGCCGCTCGGTGCTGGGCGTGCGCAGCGGCGGCGTCCACAACCCGATCTCGCTGTACGACGAGGCCTACATCGCCGAGCGCTCCCGGGTGATCGGCTGGGCCATCGACGCCCGATCCAAGCATTTCAGCGATGAGGCGCCGTTCGTGTACCAGCCCAACGTGGGGCGCGAGCACGAGTTCGTCTGGGACGACGCGGCCCGCGTGGCCATCAAGGACTACAACCTCAAAGACCTCGGCATCTGACGCGAGGCGTTGAGCGCCGAGGCAGCGACGCCGGCGGCGTGCTCAGTCGTCGAGGGCAATCACCGAGCTTGGCTCGACACGCAACAGCACTGCGCCACCGACTGCGGGGCCATGGGGGGTGACGGCGTCCAGTGTCGTGGCGACGCCGCCGATGTCTGCGGTCAGCCGCAGCTCGTAGCGATCGCCGCGAAAGCGGCGCCGGACGACCGTGGCCCGCAGCTGCACCGTCCGGTCGTCGTCCGTCGGGTCTGTGCTGTGAGCAGCATCCACCACCTCGATGCGGTCCGCGCGCAGAACGAAGCCGCTCCGGCGCTCGGCGGCCTGGGCCAGTGCTGGCGGTACCTCGGAGTCGAACACATTCGTGTGGCCCAAGAATCGGGCCACCTGCGCAGTGCGAGGATCGGTCCACACCTCTTCGGGCGTGCCGATCCGCAGCAGGCGGCCCGAGGCCATCACCGCAATGCGATCCGCCAGGGCAAACGCTTCGTGATGATCGTGGGTGACGTGAACGGCGGTGACGCCGACCTGGTCGAGGACGGGGCGCAGTTCGTTGATGAGCCGCTCTCGCAGGAGCCGGTCCAGCGAACCGAACGGCTCGTCGAGCAGGAGCACTCGGGGCTCGGGAGCCAGCGCCCGAGCCAGCGAGACCCGCTGCGCCTCGCCGCCCGACAGCGTGGCCACGTCGCGGCCCTCGAAGCCCGCCAAACCCACCAGCTCGAGCACTTCCGCCACTCGTCGGCGCCGTTCCGCAAACGGCACTCTGGCCATGCGCAACCCGAACGCCACATTGCCCTCCACGTCGAAGTGCGGGAACAGCACCTCGTCCTGGAACATCAGGCCGATGCCGCGCTGGTCGGGTCGCTGGCCGGTCAGGTCACGCCCGTCGAGCTCGATCTGGCCGGCGTCCAGCGGCTGCAGCCCCGAGGCGGCCCGCAGCAGCGTGGTCTTGCCGCAGCCCGACGGACCGAGCAGCACCACCAGCTCTCCGTCGCCGACGGCGAGGTCAACCCCGTCCAGCGCTCTGAAGCCGTCGAAGTCGACGTGAGCACCCGTGATCCGAAGCGTCCCACCGCCTCGCGCGTCTGCCATGCGCATGACGCTACGCACTCGGTGACGGCTGCCTGAACAGATTTCTTGACGCAGACTGATGCCTCGCGAAGGGAAGGACTGGGAATGACGTCAAGGTTGAGCGGACGGACGGCGTTGGTGACGGGTGCAAGCCGGGGAATTGGCGAGCATTGCGCCCGGGCATTGGCCCGGGACGGTGCACGGGTGGCGCTGGCTGCGAGGACCACCGACGATCTGGACCGGATCGCGGCCGAGCTGCCGCACGACCCGGTGGTGATACAGAGCGATCTCGCCGAAGCCGGCGCAGGCGCTGATCTGGCCGCCGCGGCTGTTGACGAACTCGGCGGGGTCGACATCTTGGTGAACAACGCAGGCCGAGGTGAGCTGCGCGAACCCGGCGGCGATCAGGCCGTGTTGCAGCTCAACTACCTGGCGCCGCTCGAGACCACCCGGGCGCTGGCACGCCAGATGGGCGAGCGAGGTCATGGCTCGGTGATCCACATGTCGTCGATCGCCGGCTCGGTCGGCGTGAGCGAGCTGCCCACGTATGGGGCAACCAAAGCTGCGCTGGATTCGCTCACCCGTTCGCAGGCTGCGACCTACGGCCGGTTCGGCATCCGGGTCAATGCTGTGGCGCCGGGGCTCATCATCACCGAGATGTGGGCAGCAGGGCGTGAGATCCCGGGTCTCGCCGACGGTCTCGAGCGCCACATCGCTCTGGGCCGCTGGGGTGTGCCTGAAGAGATCGCCGACGTGGTCGCCTTTCTCGCGAGCGACGAGGCCCGCTACGTCACCGGCCAGACCATCACGGTCGACGGCGGCTACCAGGGCGTCACCGCCTGGGCCAACTATCCCGCCCCCAGCTCCTAGACACCTCGGATCTCTCCGCTTCGGGCCCTCCGCCCATCGACCGAGACCCAATCGTCGAGCCTGACGGGATCGGCAAGTTCGATGCCATGGGGGCGATAGGCGGCGGCGACGGATGAAGCCTGCCCCGCTGAGATGCCACTGACGGCGAGCCGGCCTCCAGGCACCACGCGAGCGGCGATGTCACTGGCTAGGGCAATCAGCACGTCGGCGGTGATGTTGGCAACCACGAAGTCGAATGTGCCGAGCGCTGCGGCGTCGACTGAGGCCGCGCTGAAGCTGGAGATGTCGTCGAGGCCGTTGCGCTGGGCATTGGCCTCGGCCGCCGCGACTGCTGCAGGCTCGATGTCGATGCCCACCGCTTCGACAGCGCCCAGCCGGGCGGCTATCAGCGCCAGTACCCCACTGCCGCACCCCACGTCGAGCACCCGCTCGCCATCGGTGATGTGCTCAGCGAGCCACTCAGCGAGGAGCCGGGTGGATGGGTGGGTGCCCGCTCCGAACGCTCCGCCGGGGTCGATCTCGACCACTGCCGGAACGTCGGCCTCTGCCCAGGGGAAGCAAACAGCCAGCTTCCCGCCGACCGGCACCGCCCGGTTGCGGTTCAGCCATCCCACTGCGTGTGCCTCGTCGGGCGGCCCCAGCACGGCGGCGTGACCCTCGGCGCGCAGCTCCGCAACCACAGCTCGCGCCGTCTCGTCGTCCGCGACCCGAACCCGGCTCACCCACCGCCCCCGCCCAAGCCATTCGTGTGCCACCGCCAACGCCGCTGCCGCCAGCCGCTCCGGCAGCGATGGGCTAGGCAGACGGTCTTCTGGCACTCCGCCGCCATCGGCCGTCCCCAACGCGGTGTCGTCGGCGAGCACGAGGCATGCGCCGCCGTAGTGCTCGTCACCCCACAGCGAAGCCGGCGGCGGCGGATCGCTCACCCCTGCATTCTCGCCATCAGACCGTCATGACGCCGCGTTCGGCCCGTCACAGCCCATCGCTAGGGTGGTAACCCGCCGAAGGAGGCCGCACGGCGTGGCCTCCGCTACCACCTTGGGGGTGATCGGTTTCGACTTTGACGGTTGAAGTGAGAGAAGCGAGCCGTGGTCTCCGGATCCACGAAAAAGAGCCGGAAAAAAACACAAACGCCAACGTCGATCAAGACGATCTGGTGCTCGCAGCCTGATCTCAGGTTGTGAGTTCGGCCCGGTAGCCCCCGTCCTGCGGGCATCGGTGCCATCATCTGCAGGGCTCGCCCGCCGCCCGTGCCGACGGGGCGGCGGGGACACGCACAGACGGCTACGGCGACTGGCAGGGTGTCGCTGCCCGCCATCGTCCGACAATCCCCCAGCGACTGCGCTCGGAGAAGACTCACCGAAACGTTGAAGGACGCGGGTTCGATTCCCGCCACCTCCACCGCTCGGCGGCACGAAGGGACACGCCATGCGCCCGATGAGCAACTCTGGGGCGTTGGAGTTCCTGGCCGAGGGCTCGAGGACGGGCAAGCTGGCATGGGTGGCAGCCGACGGGCGACCCCACGTTGCGCCGATCTGGTTCATCGTCGAAGACGGCGACCTGCTCTTCGCTACCGGTACAGGCAGCGGCAAAGCGCTTGCCATGGCTCGCGAGCCACGTGTCTCGCTGGTGGTCGACACTGAGACGCCGCCCTACGCGTTCGTCAAGGTGGACGGCGTCGTGGAGATCTCCGCGGATCTCGACGAGATCCGGCGAGTATCCAGGCTGGCCGGCGGCCGCTACATGGGCGCAGACCAGGCCGAGGCGTTCGGCGAGCGGAACTCCGGCCCGGGCGAGTGCCTGATACGACTGCGTCCGACCAGCATCACCGGCGTCGACGGAGTCGCTGACTGGGATTGACAACAGCCGGCGCCCGTCAGCGCCAAGCAGGTGCAATGCGGGCGGGCCAGGCATCGGCGTTCAGGGCGGCGGCGCTGCGATCCGCCTGGCGATGTAACTGCCGCGGGCATGGCGTGGCACTAGAGTCCGGCGCATGCCACAAATGAGGCTAATCGATGACTTATATGTGTCAAATTTGTGCCAACGCTCGATAGCGGCGCTGAGCGGTTCCGTCTGCATCTGGGTCACGCGACTCCGGGCGGCGGGCGGCGACCCAACCGCGAGTGTCGTGGCTTCACTGACCCAACGGCACCAGTAGGTCGCGAGCGTGTCGCTTCTTCGTTTGCGCTGGTCTCTGCGGGAAGGACGCAGGCGCTGGATCCAGATCGTCGGCGTGGCCTTCACGCTCGCCATCGGCATCGGCAGTTACGCCGGACCCGCCAGTGCCATCGACTGGCGGCTCGACGCGACCGAAGCGAGCCTCGATTTCACCAACATGTACGACCTGCGGGCGACGGTCAGCGAGGGCGGCGACGTGCCTGCGGGCGCTCTCGCGCGGCTTGCCAGAGCCATCGACGGCATCGACGAGTACAGCGAGCGCCTAGTCGTGGACATGCAGGTCGAGACGATCGCGGACGGCGAAGAGCTGCTCGCGCATGGGCGCATCATCGGCGTCGAGCCGATCAACGGGGGGGGGGGGTAAATCGCGTTGAGGTCATCAAGGGCGACGGCTTGCCCGAGTCGGCGGCGGACGAACCCCGCGTCTTGATTGAGTCGAAATTTGCCCGCTATCACGGCTTGCCAGACAGCGGCACACTGACCGTCGGAGGCGACACCCGCGTCGATTTCGTCGGCCACGCCACATCGCCGGAGTACTTCCTGATCGTCGAGGGAGACGGTTCGCTCGGTCAGTCCAACTTTGTTGCGCTCTTCGCCCCGCTGGCAACGGCGCAAAACCTCTCGGGCCGCTCCGGCGCGGTGAACGACCTGGTCGTGACGCTGGAACCCGGTGCCGATGCCGACGCAGTGCGGCGGGAGTTGGTCGATGCCGCAGCGTCGCTGGCCGCGATGCCGCTGGATGTGGTCACCCGCGATGAGACGCCGTCGTACATCGGATTGGTCAACGCCCCCGCGGCCGACCAGGACTTCGCCGGCGCCATGGCGCTCTTGCTGTTCGTCGGCGCCGGTTTCGCTGCGCTGAACTTCTCCTCACGGATGGTGGAGGCCCAGCGGCGAGAGATCGGCGTATCGATGGCGCTCGGTGAGGCTCCGAGGTCGATCGCCATGCGGCCGGTGCTCATCGGTGTCCAGATCGGCGTTCTCGGCGTCATCGGGGGCGTCGCATTGGGCTTCCTGCTCTCCAGCCAGGCTGTGGCGGTCGCCGAAGCGGCGTTCACCTACCCGGTCTTCGAGCAGCCGTTCAAGCTGGGCATCTATGCGCGGGCCGCCGCGATCGGCTTCGCTGTGCCGCTGGTTGCGGTGCTGTGGCCGGTGCTGCGCGCTGTCCGGGTCCGACCGGTGGAAGCGATCCGGTCGGGCCATCTGGCATCTCGAGGCGGCAGCCTGGGCCCGGTCATCAGTCGCGTGCCGCTGCCCGGCCGCAGCCTGGCGCGCATGCCGTTCCGCAACCTGCTGCGCACGCCTCGCCGTACGTTCATGACGCTGCTGACGTTCTCCATAGGGCTGGCGACGTTGTTCACCATCGTGGGGTTCAGCAGTTCCTTTGCCGCGACCTTCGATCGGGGCAATCAAGAACTGCTCGGGAGCGATCCCGAGCGCTTCATGATTCGGCTCGATTCCCTCTACCCCGTCGATTCGCCGCAAGTGCAAGGCGCGCTCACCGATCCGACGGTGCATCTCGGCGAGCCGGCACTAGTGCTCGGGGCGAGAGTCGTCGCCGGCGAGCCCGACGCTGACGACGGCGAGCCGACGCAGCTGGATCTTGTGATCCGTTTCGTGGACTTCGGCAGCACCGTGTGGACGCCGACGACATCACAGGGAACGCCGCCCGCGGGAGCGCCGGGCATCGTGCTCGCCGACAAGGCCGCGCAAGACCTGGGCGTGGGAGTCGGCGACAGTGTGATGCTGACGCACCCCGCGCTGGTCGGCGGAACATTCACCTACGGCACGCGCACCGTGCCCGTCACCGCGATCCATCCGCATCCGCTGAGGCTCAACGCCTACACGGACCTCTCGCAGGCATCGACGTGGGGCCTCGGGGGCCTCGCCAACATCGTGACCGGCGTGCCAGCCGACGGCAGCAGCCTGAACGACGTGAAACGGTCGCTGTTCGGCAGCGGCAACGGCGTCGCTCGCGTACAGGGCCTGGACGAATCGTTCCAGTCGGTCGAGGACTCCCTCGATCAGGTCGCGGGCTTCTTCATCGTCTTCCGGGGCTTTGTGGTGCTGCTGCTGCTGCTCATCGCGTTCAACACCGCCAGCATCAACGCAGACGAACGCTCCCGCGACCACGCGACGATGTTCGCCTACGGCGTTCCCGTTCGGCGGGTCATCGCCAACCTCTCGATGGAGGGATTGCTGCTCTGTGCGGCAGCGGCCGTGCTCGGCGTTCTGTTCGGCTACGCGCTGCTGCTGTGGATGGTGCTGTATCTGATGCCGACGGCCATTCCCGAGATCGGGCCGCTCGTGTCGGTCAACCCGCTGGAGATGGTGCTGTACTTCGCCGTCGCGCTCATCGCAGTCGCCTTGGCGCCCGTCTTGGGGGCCCGCAAGATGAACAAGATGTCCATACCAGGCACGCTGAGGGTGATGGAGTAGCCGGCTAGAGAACCCCGCGGTGCATGGCCGTCACGACTGCTTCGAGCTTGGTCTTGGCCTCGAGCTTTCTTCGGAAGCTGCGGACGTGATTGCGGACGGTGTGGATGCTGATGTCCAGGTCGCGGGCGATGCGGTCGGAGCTGTGACCCGCCGCAACCAGCCGCAGTATCTCCGTCTCGCGAGCCGAGAGCTTCGGTGCAGGCGCAGTCGTCCCGGATTCGCCGACTGCTGCTGACTTCACTGTCAGCTCCGGCGAGGTGTCGTGGGTTTCGCCTGGCACCGCGTGTCGTTGCGGCTGCACATCTCCGACCGGTTCGTCAAAGAGGTGCAGCCGCAGCTCCGCGTGCTCAGTGTGGCCGGCGACAGTGAGCGTCGTGACACTGAGCCGCCGGTGCTCGCCAGACGCGCTCGGGATCGAAACAGTGCGCGGCTCCAGATATCGACCGCCTTCGGATTCGCGCGGTGCCGGTGGATGCGACCCCCCCCCCCCCCGGGGATTGGGTCAGCCGCAAACCGAGCATCTGTCCCGCAGTGCTCCCGAGGATTTGCTCCGCTCGCCGGTTCCAGAACACCACGGTGCCGTCAGCTGTCGTTGCACAGGCACCGAAGCGCGAGACGGCGAGTAAGGCGAAGATGTCATCCCGTGTCACCGGAACGGTCATCACTGGTCCCCCGAACCCCTCTTCGGTGCTGAGCGCTGCGACAGACCGCTAGCCGCTGGCCTGAAGATGCGCGTCATATGTGCCATATGAGTGTCGCTGTGCCCATTGAGTATGACAGCTATATGCCGGCAGAGCCTTCCCCCGCCTTGGGACGGGATATAAAATACCACAAACATGGTATGTATATGACTCAAATGTGCTATACATGCGGCTTGGGCGGAGAGGCTGAGCTTGAACGCGATCAGGGGCTATTTCGTCGTCACGCTGTGGCGAGCAATCTTGAAGCTCATCACCATCGCTGTCTTGGGCGCTGTCTGGGCCGCGAACCCAGACAGTTCGCTCGCGATGGGAACGTTCATTGGGGCGAGCGTTCTTTGGATCGTCGACGGCTGTGATCACGGCATCGACACGATACGCATCAGGAAACGGCGGGCGAAGGCCTCGAGCCCCGCGGGCTAGCGGGCCAGGCATCGGCGTTCAGGGCCGCGTCGCTGCCGCCGTCCATGAACACCACTGAACCGCAGAAAAAGCCCGCTTCGGGCGACAGCAGGAACGCCAGCAGGTTCGCCACGTCTTCGGGGCGTCCCGCCCGTTCCTGCGGGATGGGGTAGAGGTCGCCGAGCGACAGGACGACTTCGATCATGTCTGCCGTCATGGGCGTGTCGATGAGCCCCGGCGCCACTGCGTTCAGGCGGATTCGGGAACCGGCCCAATCCGGGCCGACCGCAGTGCGGCGAACCCATCGAGCCAGAGCGAGCTTGCTGGCGGCATAGGCCACGATGGGTTCAGTACCCGCCAGCGCACGAGCCTCGGCTTCGTCGTCTCCCAAGCAGGCATCCACCAGATCCTCGGGCAGATCGGGCATGGCGGTGCTGGAGTTGGAGCTGACGGCGATTGCTGAAGGATCAGCGCCGTTGGCGAGCAGCGGTCTCAGCCCCGCGATGGTGGCCACTGCACCGAAGTAGTTGATCGACACGACCTCCGCCGGGTCGGGTCCGGAGATCCCCGCGCCGGCCACGAGGCCGTCGATCCGCCCGCCGCTGGCGGCGGCAACCGCATCGATCATCGCGCCACGGCCCTCGGCCGTGGACAGATCGGCGATGACCTCGGCGTCCCGGAGATCCACCCCGATCACCTCGTGGCCGTCGCGCACAAGCCGCTCCCTGGTCGCTTGGCCGATCCCGCCTGCGGATCCGGTGATGACGATCTTGCCCATCCGAGTTTTCTAGCTGGAATCGAGCGAGGCCCGAGGGAGCGACTGCGCTCGGAGAAGACTCACCGAAACGTTGAAGGACGCGGGGAGGCCATTGGGGGCGATGCGACGAGCCCCTGAAATCAGTTGGTCTGCATTGGAGACTCGTCCGCTTGGTTTCTTGCGAGTTTGCGCCGCATGTTGTCGGCGAGTCGCGGGGCGGCGCCGGGTGTCGACCACGGACACACAGCGATGCAGATGCCGCACCCGTAGCTGACGGCAAAATACGGCAGGCATCGGTCGAAATCGACCGCCCATTTCTCCGTACCTCGCACAAGGCGCTTGTCGGGGGCGATGGCGTCGGGGGGGCAGGCATCGGTGCAGACACGACAGCCGCTGCAGAATTCGTCGACACCGAAGGTGTCCGGAGGCGTCGCAACGAGCGGCGCGTCTGTCAGCACCAGCGCCAGCCGGAACGAAGACCCGAGTTCGCTGTTGATGATCGAGCCGTGCTTGCCGAGCTCCCCGAGCCCGGCGGCGATCGCCGCGGGGACCATCTGCATGGGTCCCGCGCCGGGGCCGCCATGGCCGACCGCTTCGAATCCTCGGCTGCG
This sequence comes from Microthrixaceae bacterium, assembly GCA_011523825.1. Classification (GTDB taxonomy): domain Bacteria; phylum Actinomycetota; class Acidimicrobiia; order Acidimicrobiales; family Poriferisodalaceae; genus Poriferisodalis. Next base: position 308,160 of record WTFX01000009.1, on the reverse strand, counting down.
GATCCAGTCGGCCAGCGCCCTCGCCGCAGCGGTTCCCCGGTTGTATTGACGGTGCACCTCCATGGCCGAGGTGTACTCGGGCGCGGTCGCCAACTCGCCGTGGTCCATCGCGACGGCCAGCAGGATCGCCCAGGGAAGGTCAGACTCGCGGCCCTCGAAGAACCACTCGCGTCGGGCAGCTACGACCGCCACCAGTTCGACGCTGTGGCCCTGCTCGCTCGTCGCGAACTCGGTGATGTCCGCTAGCCGTTCCGCCGGCGTGCGATCGATCCTGCGCGGATCCACCGGCACAGGCTCGTGGCGGTCATCGGTTCGCAGCACTGTGCGGAGTTGAGGATGAGCCATGAACTCCTCGGTCATGCGCTCCTGGACCGGGCCGTGGGCGATTGTGGCGGGATGAGCCCACATGACCAGCGTCGGCTGCCGAACCTCAGGTGAGCCCCAACCGTTCAGCTCGTTGCCCGACACGTCGCCCATCAACTCGACGATCTCGTCCGGGGCCTCCCAGACCGGCGTCCGACGCTCCATCCGCCGCAGCCGTTGCGGCCTGGCTGGCTGGCTCTCTCGTTCAGAAGTCACCGTCCCGCTCCCTACGCGCTCGACGGCTCAGCTCCGAGGGCGGGCGCCGCCGAGGGAGGAGTGGGCGGGATCGGCGCGTGGGTCGCGGCGGGTCCACTGACCGGCTTCGACTGCGCTGAAGAAGTCCGCCGCCATCTGGTTGAAGGCGGCAGGCTCCTCCAGGTTGATCCCGTGGCCGGTGCGCGGCGCAACCCATAAGCCGGCCCGTGGCAGCACTCGCTTGAGGAAGACGTTCGTCTCGATGACCGGATCATCCTCGTCGCCGACGGCCAGCAGCACGGGAACGTCCAGCTCGCGCAGCTCGGCTTCGAAGTCATACAGCGACGGACGCCCGGCCTGGAAGCTGCGCATGGTCAGCCCGGAGCCGATCGCCGAGTGCTCCGACAGGTACTGCTTGAACTCGGCCCAACCCCTCGGGTCCTTGTTCTGAAGCTGGACACGGGTGGCACCCACCGCCAGCCGCTCGGCAGCGACCTCCATCCCTTCGTTCATCATCGCCTCGGCGGCCGCACGGACCTCGGCCAGGAATGCCTCACGAGTGTCGCCGAATGCGCCAGACCCGCCGCTGGCAAACAGCAACGACGTGACCCGCTCCGGATACCGCAGGGCAAACATCAGCCCCGTGTAGGCACCCATGCTGAGACCCACGATGTGTGCACGCTCGATGCCGAGGCTGTCGAGGACGGCCCGCAAGTCCTCCCGTTCCCGCTCAAACGTGTAGTCGGCATCGCTGTCGGGCACATCCGACGGTGGATAGCCGCGGGCGTTGTACGCGACACAACGATGGCTCCGGCTGAACCTCCGGATCTGTCCCTCCCACGTGCGGCAGTCGGCGGCGAACTCGTGCAGCCACACAATGGGATGCCCATCGCCGGCTTCCTCCGCGTACAGCTCAACGCCGTCTCCCTGGATCATCGGCATACGTGGAGCGGCTCAGACGCGGGCTTCTGCGGCGTAGGCCTTGTTGTACCGCTCACGGCAGATGTAGAACTCGTCGGCACTCTGGAAGGCCTCATGGTTGATCAGCAGGTCCAGATTGCGCCGCACGAGACGATCGGGTGCCACTCGGGTTGCCAGCACCTGGATCGCCCCGTAGCCGACGGGCCCGGTCCCCTCTGCGGTGTCCCGCCCGTGCGTCACGCCGAGCAAGTACTCGATCTCGTCGAGCATCGCATCGAACAGCGTGTCCTCGGTGGTCCTGGGGATGAACTCGTCAGTCATCGAGCGCAGCGTCATCCACAGCCGCAGAGAGGCCTGGATCGGCGCTTCGTCCGGCTTCTTCAGCCGGTCGCAGTTGACCAGGTAGGTGACTCTCCCGATCCTGCCGTCCTCCTCGGCTCGCACCGTGCCGATGATCCTCGCAAGCGGATCGATCCGATCTGCCGCAGCTGCGCCAAAGGCGACCGCGTAAATCGCCAGCAGCGTGACGTGGTGCTGCAGATTGATGGCGGGCCCGCCATCGGAGCTCGTGTACGGGATCCGGTTGGCCAGCAGACGCACCGCGTGTGCCCAGGCCTTGTCGTGATCGACGCAGTTGGAGAAGTACGCGCCGGTGACGAGCAGCCCGATCAGGTCGGCGGACGCCTGCTCGTACGCCCGCAGGCACTCGTCGTAGCCCTCGCAGTCAGCGCTGCAGAGGGCATCGATGGTTCGCAGCGTCTCGTCGCTGACGAAGTCGTGGAGCTCGATGCGGCACACCGGATCGGCCAAGAGTTCTTTGAGTTCGGCCACAGTGGCCGTTTCGGGCTGTGACGTCACGCGGCCAACAGTACTGCGCGCATCTCCGGAGGCTTTGCGCGCCATGGTGCTCAGTGGGACGGGTCATGGCACCGTGTCACCGAGGCGTGAGCAGCATCGCGACCGCACGTACCGTGGGCGTGGAATTGCCCATCGTCGGAGATGCCCATGTGGACGAACGATTTCACCTTCAAGGCGGCCAACTGGCTGAACCGCACGGCCATCCGGTTGAGCGGCGGCCGCCTCGGCTGGATCCACAAGGGCACACCCATCATCGAGGTGACCATGACCGGTCGCCGCAGCGGCCAGCCCCGCACGACGCTGCTGTCCGCAGTCGCCGAGCGGGACGGCGCTTTCGCGGTCATCGGCTCGCGTGGCGGTTCCGACCATCACCCTGCGTGGTTCTTGAACATGCGTGACAATCCCGCAGTCACCGTGCGCAACCGCAACGGCACGCAGCAGATGACTGCGCGGCTCACCGAAGGCGATGAGCGTGCAGCGCTGTGGAGCCACATCGCCAGCCAGGGTGATCACTACGTCGACTTCCAGCGCAAGACCGACCGCGAATTCCCCATCGTCTTGCTCGAGCCCGCCGGAGAAGCCGGGGGCGGCTGAGCGCACCCGAGCTGAGATCTGCGAAGGCTCAGCCGACGGTCGGAATCCTCCGCAGGTGCACGAACCAGTTGGCCAGCGACACCGCGACACCGCCGACCACATTGCCCAGCGTCACGATCGCCAGGAAGCCGGCGAACCACGCTCCGTTCAGGCCGTCCAGCTGGGCTGAGGAGAGCTGCGCCGCTTCGGCGACCTCGGGTTGACCCGAGACCAGCATGCCGATCGGCACGAAGTACATGTCGGCCACGCTGTGCTCGAATCCGCCGGCCACGAAGGCCGAGATCGGCAGCACCACGGCGACCAACTTGTCGATGAGCGAGCGGCCCGCGGTGGCCAGCCACAGCGCCAGGCACACGAACACATTCGCGAGAATTCCCCGGGCGAACACGGTGCCGAGCCCGAGATCGATCTTGGCGTGCGCGTTCGTGAGCGCGGCGGCGCCGAATGAGAAGTCAGCGATCTCCCACCAGCGCGACCAGAACACCACCAGCACCACGGCCAAGGCGCCGATGAAGTTGCCCAGATAGACCGAGATCCAGTTCCGGACGAGCTGACGGACGGTGATCTGGTGGTCCAGCAGCCCGATCACCATGAGGTTGTTGCCGGTGAACAGCTCCGCGCCGGTGATCACCACCAGGAACAGCCCCGTCGACAGTCCAATGCCCATCAGGAGCCGGGTGGGGCCGAGACCGAGGTTCGACGACGCCGAGATGGTGTTGGTCAGCATGGCGCCGAGCGCGACGAACACGCCGGCCATCGCAGCCAGCACCGACATCGATCCGAAGCTCAGCGCTGCACGGCGTATGGCCAGGTGCGACACCTGCGTGGCGATGTCTGACGGCGTCAACGGCACGACCGGATTGCCGGTCGGCACACGAGGCCCGCTCGGACCAGTCATCCACGAGGACGCTAGTTCGTGCCGCCCCAGGCCCTGTCGAGGACGCTCCGGCGGGGCTACGGCTCGAAACGTTGGCTTACGAGGCAGCCCGGGCGGCGTCGAGCCAGGCATCGACCGTGGTGCGGTTGTCCGCAATCCACGCCGTCGCCAAGTCGGCAGCTGCGGTGCCCTCGTCTTGTGCCACGTTGGCCAGTGACACTTCGATCACCGACAGCGTCACAGCCTCGAAGAGTGCCTCAGCCGGCGGGTTGGCCTCGAGGAACTCGGTGTTGGCGGTGACGAGAATGTCTGCCGCAACCCAGCCAATCGGGCATAGGCCATCTGCTTGGTCCGCGGCGGCGGGACACAGGTCTGACCCGATGGCGGCGTAGCCACCGGTCCCGTCAGCACCCCGCTGATCGTGCGCCTCGCCACCCTCGAAGCCGGTTGGATTCGAATCGTCCAGGATCTGCTCGACGCCCAGCCAGTACACGTTGTCGCCGGGCCGGAGCAGGGTGATGTACGCCGATGGCGTCCACATGTAGATCACCATCGGAACACCCTCGTCCGCGGCATCCACGGCCTGGGCGAACATCGCGTCGTAGCCGGCGATCGTCTGCGAGATGTTGTCCCAGCCCGAGAACGCGATCTGCGACTCGATGATGTTGTCGCAGGTCCAGGATTCCGCACACCCGAAGATGTCCGCAATGCCGTTGCCGGGCACCGGGTCAGCCGCATCAAAGGCCGCGAGCGCGTCGGCGTTGCGGTTGAGCTCGTCCATCGTGTACACGCCGAATTCGTCCGCGAAGGACTTCGAGATCAGGAAGCCCTGGATGCCGCCCGCGATCATCTGCTCGCCGACAACAGTCAAGTGATCGCCGACGAGCGAACCATCGGGCAGCTCACCGGCGAGCCACGACAGATGCAGCGGGTACCAGCTGTTCGCCCAGAAGTCCATCTGGCCTTCCGCCATCGCGACATAGGCAGCGTTGGGACCGAGCTCCAGCTCCGCGGGATCGGACACCTCGTAGCCGAGCTCTCCGAGCAGCTGGCGAAATATCTCGGCCTGGAAATAGCCGCTGTTCCAGTTGGCCCGGCCCAGGGTCACCGACACGCCCTCGCCCGGCGTCAGCGAGACCTCATCGGGTATGGCGGCCTCTGTCGGCGCGGGTTCCGCCGGAGCCGCTGGCGCTTCGCTGACGTCCGAGTCGCCGCACGACGCAACGAAGAGCGCTGCGGCTGCGATCAGCAATGAAACCTTGAACTTCCGCGAGTTCGTCATAGCGATGCGCGTCCTCGAATGTGAGGTTGCGACGCCCCGGATCGCGAACACGCCACCGCGGCGCCAAGCCCGAGCCTAGGTCATGCCCTGACTGCGCCGGACGGTGATTCTTGGACCATCGCTTCGGCCGACGCGTCTGCTGCGATGACGTCAAAGGTCATGTTGACAAGGCGCCAGTCGGCTGCCGGCCCCGCGGCAGGCTCAGCAGCTGCATCGGGAGCCGGCACGGCTGGGAAGCCCGGCCGGCTGCGGCGCGGCAGGCCGAACGAGGTGAACATGCCGACCACCGCCAGCGCCGCCGAAAGCAGGAATACCGGCGTGAACGAACCCGCCGCGTCAGCGATGAAACCACCGAGCTGCGGCGAGATCATCTGGGCGATCCCGAACGAGAAGGTGACCGCGGCGAACGCCGGTCCGTAGTCGTCGGTGGTGGTGTTGTTGACGACGTACACCGTCAGCACAGACGGCATCGATGCGAACAGCAGGCCCACCGCGACCGACAGTGCAAGCGTCGGCGCTAACCAGCCCGGCAGGATCAGCGTGGTGACCACGGCCCACCCGCCGAATGAGATGGCGAGCGTCGATCTGGCTCCGATGCGCTCGGAGAGTGCGATGAACAACGGCCCTCCGAAGATCATTGCCACGCCGACGAGCGTGAACGCCAGCGACGCTTGGGTGCTCGTCCAGCCGCTGTCGTCTTCCAGCCGAGTCGTGAGGAACGAGATGATCAGCAGGTAGAGCAGGCCGAAGACGAAGAACGCGGACACCAGCGGCGCCCAGCCGGGCACGCGCCGCAGGGCGCTGAACCCGCCGAGGCCGGTACGGGATGCCAGGCGCTCCTGGCGGTGTCCGATGGCGAGCAGCACCACGGCGACGACGGCCGCCCCGATGATGAGCTGCACGAAGTAGACGGTTCGCCACGACGCATCCCCCATCGTCGAACGGACGATGCTCGACAGCTGGCCGGCGAACACGACGCCGAGCCCCATGCCCGCGCCGAGGAACCCGACAGCGAGGCCGCGCCGTTCGGGGGCGATCGCGTCGGCGGTGATGACCGGGGCAGGGATCCACGTCAAGGCGCCGCCAAGCCCCTGCGCGAACAACCCGACGCCCAGCACGACCGGGCCCGGCGAGACGGTCGCGAGCGCCTGGCCGATGATCGCCACCACCATGCCGACCCGCATCACCGAGATCAGCCGGAATCGGCTGGATGCGGTGGCGACGATGAGGCTGCCCACCAGGTAGGCCGCCATGTTGACGGTTGCGAGCGAACCCGCGACCGTGTTCGACAGGCCGAGGTCGTCGCGGACGGCGGGCAGCAGCACCCCGTAGGTGAACCGCCCGAACGACTGGGCGAGGGCCGCAACCAGCGCCATCAGCACCACCGCGGCGGCTCCGGTCAGCCTGCGCTGACGGGTCCGTGCTTCACTGCCGAGGTCGGTCACAGGGGTCCATGCAACATGGAAACAGCGTCAGGCACACGTCCATTTCGTGATCGGCCGTCGACTCGGGGTGCGACACTCTTGCGATGGCAAGCGTGGGCAACACCCGGCGCTGCGTGTTGCGGCCGTTCAGCCCAGACCTTCACGGCACGGGAATCTCGTGAGCCAGGAGCAGTTCGCCAATCTGGTCGCCGTCGTCGCCACCGCAGTGACGTTCGTGCAGGTCGTGCCCCAGGTGGTGCGGCTGCTGCGCCTGAAGCGAACCGAGGGCGCCTCCCCCGCGTGGGCCGCGATCGGCATGGTGATCAACATCGGCTGGATCGCGTACGTGATCGCCGAGGAGTTCTGGGTCACGATCCCGGCCATTCTGGCCGCGATCATCAGCTTCGGTCTCGTGCTGTTCCTGCTCTGGCGCAATGGCGCCGATGTGCGTGTCGCCGTCATCGCCGGCATCGTCGTGGGGGTGGCATCGGTGGGCTTGCAGCTTGTGGCCGGCTGGACCGTCCTGGGCACAGTACTCGGATTGTCGAATGGGCTGTACCTGGGACCGTCGGTGTGGGCTGCGTGGCGGTCGTATGCGCCAGTCGGCGTGGCTCCGTTGACGTGGGTGCTCACTGCCGGCGAGGGCATCTTGTGGGGCTACTACGGCGTGCTGGTGGAGGCGATCCCGATCATGGTCTACGGCAGCACGGCGTTCCTGCTCGGAGCTCTCATACTCCTGCGGCTGTGGATCACTCGCCACCGCATCGCAAGCGAACTGGCGCCGCCCGAATGAACGGCGCAGTGACGCCCCAGCTTCACGCCGGCAGTGGGCAGGCCACGACTCGGTAGGTGCGCAGCCGCTTGCGCAGCGTCCACACCAGTAGGGCCACGGCGGCCAGCCCCACGACGGGTTGCACCGGGGCCCACCACGACAGCGCCCCCGAGATGCCCACGAGCGCGACGACCGCCTGGTTGCACACGGGACAGCCCACAGCGAGGAACGAGACCAGCCCGCCCCACAGCGTGGTGGTGCCCTGGCGCTCAACGGCCGCTTCGGTGCCTGTCTCAGCGCTCGACGGCGGCCGGATGGCGAAGATCAGACCGATCAGTGCCGAAGTGGTCGCCAGGATCACCCAGTCGAGCCAGCGGGCCTCGATCGGCCGACCGAAGATCGGCGTGTCGATCAGGTCCGACGGGATGCCGATAAGCACAGCCGTCACAGCGCCGTACGCCACAGCCCGCGGCCACACCGTCTTCGGCAGCTCCCGGAGATCCTTCAGCACCGCGGCGACGCTACCCCGCTGCGCGCCCGGCCGAGCCGCGCCACACTCAGTGACACTTCAACACGTCACCACAGGATCGCCACCATGTCTCAACACTCGTCATTGGATCCCCAGCGGACGTTCCTGCAGCTGACACCCCAAGGCGAGGCCGAACGACTCGACGCCGCCGCGCCCGGGTTCTGGCAGTCACTCGGTGAGCGTCATCTCGACGGGCGCCTCCTCGGCGTCGTCCGCATGGACCAAGACAGCCACTGGGAGATGCACCCAGGCGGGGATGAGATTCTCGTGGCCCTATCGGGATCGATCGAGATTGTCCTTGACCTCGGTGACGAGACGGAGACCTTGACGCTCGAAGCAGGCCAGATGTGCATCGTGCCCCGCGACGTGTGGCACCGGCTCATCGTGAACGAACCCGGGAAACTGCTCTTTGCAACCCCCGGACCGACAACCCATCACCGAAGCCTCACCGAACACCGCGGACTCCGAACTCCCCAACCCTGAGACATCAGCCTGATCGCCCAGAACCAGATACCGCGTCACTGTGCGAGACGCTCAAGCAGCTCCTGATCACGCACCATGAGTCGCCTAGCCCGAGCGGTGGAGTCATCATCGGCACGCCTCCGTTCAATCTCGGCGCGCTACGACTCGCTCTTGAACCGATTCACGGTTGCACCTCCGACACAGGCGGCGGCCATCCCTCGGGAGCTCCGGCGAACCGGTCCTCTTTGTGCATCGAAATGTTCTCATCGAGATCGTCATCGATTGGGCGCTGGTCAGCGTCCGAGGTAACGATCTGGGGTGAGTTCGGCACCGGGCCAGCAGGCGATGATCCATCCCCCTCGGCACGAGAGACATCGGCAGTCCTTGGCATCGCCTTGGGAGGGGGCGGCGCTGCCTTCCGCAGATTTTGCAGCGTCGTGCTATAGAACCGTTCGATGGATTCGGTCACCGAGTCGGCAAATCCGAGCTTTCGGGTCGTGCGTCTCGACTGACCCATCTCGCTTCGTTGGGTGACTCGGAATCGGGCTGGGGGATGTTGCCTTCCGCGCACAACGAGTGACGAATCTGTCCGAAGTTCTCCCAAGGGCGCGAGCTCAGGGGTCTTCCCTCCGCGCGTGAAGCTCTCCACAATGAGATCGTCCGGAGCATCACGCAGCTGGCGGACAAGCCAGCCGACGCGGCCCTTCGCCCCCTTTTCCTCTGGTGCCGCAAACTCGGCCGACACCACGAGACGAGCCGACCGCAGATCCGCAGTGATACTCAGGTCCGAGATGGCGTCCGGGATTCTCAGGCGTCCTTCGAGCACCCCTTCCTCGCACAGTCGCTGAGCGAACTCCTTCGTGCGCAGCCCCGGGTTCTGTCGGTGCGCTCGGGACACAACTTCCTGCACATCGGTGCCCAACTGGGACCCCAAACTCATTGCGTTGGAGTGAAGCAGCTGATCCCAACGCTGGCAGACATCAGACACTTCACGCGTTGGCCGAGGAAGCAATCCATCGCGGGCCTTGTCCCGTACTTCAACCCAGTGTTCACCCATATCACCGGCGTGGATGATTCCTGAATTCGGGTGTTCGAGATAGCGGATGAATTCCGACAGCAACCACGCTTGCTCCGCGTCGTCGACACCGCTGTGAGCGTGCTCCTTGATGGCGTTCGCCAGGATCCGTGTCCAAGACAGATGATGCAACTGCACCTTTCCACCTGCGGAGGGCTGCACACCATCTGTGGGATGCGCGCCATCAAAAGCGGCCACTTCCGCGGAAATGGTGAGTACGCAGTCGTACCCCTCCTGACGCGCGAGTCGCAGGTACTTGTTGATCTGGTCAGCATCTAGCTTCGCCTCACCCACCTTGACCTCAACTAATGCGGTGAAGGCGTGCTGTCCGGACCGCACGTGAAGCACGCCGTCCGGCCTGTGCTTCTCGCCATCGGGCCCTTCGAAGCTGACTTCTGTAAATGCTTGGACCACTGCGCGATCTGCGCGGCTTGCTCCGATGGGCGTCAGCAACCGTCGTGACAGCGGGCGAACAACCGAGAGCACCGAGAGCAACGCCGACGTTGCGCGTAGCTCAGCTTCTCGTTCTCCTCGAATCCCCGAAACAGAGAACAATCGAGCTTGATGAGAATCGTCAAACATTGCTTTCCTCACACGAGAAGTCATTGGCCGGCGACACAGTAGCGAGGCCATCGCTCTGCATGCACTTCCAATTCCGCCTGCATCGCACAGCGCGAAGCTCTCCGCGGCCCGGTCCCTCAGCCCTCTTCGTTTCGTGGGGTTGAACTATGCGGGTTCGCGGCGTTGCGTTCCGAGAGACGTCGAAGGACGTCCATGGCCGAGACTGCCTGCGCGAGCTGGCTCTCTGTCAACTCTTGGAAAGCGAGCATGTGTTCGACTCCATTCAGCAGTTCGTCCGACGGCCTTGACGCTGCACCGTCCTGTGGCTTGGTGAAGTGCGCAGCGAGGTTCGCCGTGACAACTCCGAAGCCAGTGATGCCTGCGAGCATGAGCAAGATTGCGAGGGCTCTCCCCAGCCACGTAACCGGCGCCACGTCGCCATATCCCACTGTCGTCACGGTGGCTGCCCCCCACCACACGGCTTCCCCGAGAGTGTCGATGGGTCCATCTCCCCTGCGTTCCAGCAGCCATACGCCGAGCGGCGCGAGGACAACAAGGGCCCCGACGCCGACAAGTGCATTACCGCCGCGCAGACCGCTCCAAGCTCGACTTCCCCGTCCTCGCCACAGAGCCACGACGAAACCCGCGCCAGCCGTCAATCGCAACAGGCGGAGAATTCGGGCACTCCGCAGGATTCGCAGAGGACGGACGATCGGGATGAGCGCAAGAAGAACCAGGGCCGCGTCAAACCAGTACTTCCGCAGGTAACGACGCACGGGCAAGTCGGTGAGCACGAGACGGACGCCGAGGTCGATGGCGAAAGCGCCCCAGATAGCCCAATTGGCAAACTGAATCGAGGCAGAGGCCATCGGGCCGAAGCGATTCTCAAGAATGAACAGCGGCACACTCGCGACGGCACCCAACGTCAGCCACAGATCCGTCCAACGAATCCAGGAGTCGTGAGTTGAACCCCGAGAGGTGCCATCGCCTCTGCCGGCCATTGTTTGTCCAAGCGTCATACCCACAAGTTTGACGAGACGTCCGGAGGAACGACACCGTCGGTGGATGGATAGCTGCCGTGGCCCAGCTTCGATCACCAGATCCCGAGCAGGCACCGCAACTAGCGCTCCTCGGACCGGGCTGCGGGAGCGTCCCGGCGATTGTCCTACAAGCGCTGCAGTGGGGAGGACAGGCCCAGTACCAGCAAGAGCCCCTGCTCGATTCGTTCCATGGTGTCAGCATCGGCGGCACCGACCGGTTCCGACAGCGCTGTCTTGTCGATCGTGGCCAACTGCGAGATATTCACCACCGAGTCGTGCGCCAGACCCGCAGCCGGCTCGGCCAAGGCCACGTTTCCTGGAATATCCGCGAGCCGGAGATTGGTAGTGACGGCGACGGCGATGACGGTGTTGATGCGGCTGCGATTGAAATTGTCATCGGAAACGATGACTACTGGTCGGCGCAAACCGGGCTCAGACCCAGCGGGCTTTCTGAGATCCGCCCAGCAGATGTCGCCGCGACGCATCAGGTGTCTCTCGACAGTGCGCGCGCTTGCAAGGCCTGCAGCACAGGGTCCAGCGCGGAAGACTCAGTGCTGTACACCTCGTTGAGCCGTTCCGTAATCTCGTCATACCGAACCTCGGCCAGCAATCGTCTCAGTGCCCGGGTGTACAGGCTTGAGCGGGAGCAGCGCTCCTGCGCCGCTAGTTCCTCTGCGGCTTGGAACACATCATCCGGGATGGAGACGGCGATCTTCATGCCGGGAGTATAACTAGGTATTACCGCTCCGCCGGCTTCGACTGCGGACATGATCAGCGCTCGAGTTCGCGGAGGGTCTCGAGAAGGGTTGCGGTGTCGCGCAACCAGCTCACGACCCGGTCAATGCAGTCCGGGCGGGTCACGTCGAGCAGCAAGGTGCCGACGGCGATCGGGTCGCCGGCCTCATCATCGGCGAGCATGGTGGTGGTGGGCCGCAGGCGAGCATTGGATGCGACCAGCACCCCGGCGGCACGGAGCTGACGGCGCTGCACCTCTCCGCCGTCATCGTTCGAGAGCTCATCTGACATGATGTTTCAATCTATTTCAATATTTATTGTTACTCCAAGCCATTTAGCTCGCACCAGTCTCAGGTCGCTCGGAGCCGCCGTGCCCGAGCACCGGTCCCAGCGCGGATTGGGCTCAATCGCCGCACGAGAGCCGTAGAGTCACTGGCCGACCCGGCCGGCCAATTCGTGCCGGGGAGCGAGATCGATGCCATGGCTGCAGACGAAGTCGACGTTGACAAGGCCGAGCCGGGCGAGGTGCCGCTCGGGCATCGATTTGCAGCTGCGCTGCGGGAAGCTGGACTGTCGGTCATCGCCGAGATCAAACGGCGCTCACCGTCGCGCGGAGCCCTGAACGCCGACGCCGACGCAGCTGACCTGGCATCCGAATACAAGGCGGGCGGGGCTGCCTGCCTGTCGGTGCTGACCGAGAGCGAGCGATTCAGCGGCTCCCCTGAGGACTTGCAAGCAGCCAAGGCGGTAACCGGCCTGCCGGTGCTGCGCAAGGACTTCCTTCGCACGCTCGACGACGTGCGCGACAGCCACGCCATGGGCGCCGACGCAATGCTCGTCATCCTTGCCGACATCGACCCGGCACAGCTGCCGCCGATGCAGGAACTGGCGCTGTCGCTCGGCATCGACGTGCTCACGGAGGTCCGCGACGAAGCTGAGCTGGAAACGGCAGTCGATCTCGGTGCCTACATGATCGCCATCAATCAGCGCGACAATCCCGAGTCGACCAAGTTCACCGTCGACTACGACAAGGCCGTGCGGGTCAGCCGCAGTTTCGAGAACATCGACGATCGGGTACTGCTGATTGCGGCCTCAGGCATCGGCGTGCGCGGCGGCACGTCGATGAGGGCGATCGCAGGGGCCGGCTACGACGCAGCCCTGATCGGCGAAGCGCTGGTGGTGGCCGACGATCCCCCCGAACTCCTGCGAGACCTGCTGGCCGACGCCGCCGAGTAGCGGCACGCCCGATCAGCCCGGGGTCAGGGCGTCGGTGACGATCGAGTCGGGGATAGCGCCGCTGCCTCGTTCCTCCGATGCGTCCTCGTCTGCTCGGATCAGCAGCCAGCGCGGGTGATAGCTGATGCCGAGCGTGCGCGCGAGGTAGCTGTCAACGTCAGGCAGGTTCGTCAGGTGGCCGAGGCCGTACCTGCGAACGAAGCTCGAGATCGCCGAGAGGGTGTCGTGCCCGCCGACGCTGACCAAGGCCAAGTTGTCGCCGTGTTGTGTCTTCAGCGCTGCGACCGCAGGCGCCTCTCTCTGGCAGTTCGGTCACCAGGGCGCCCAGAACCACAGCAGAACATCCCGTCCGGCGAGAGTGTCCACGTTGAATGCGGTGCCGTCGAGTTGTGCGACGGCGAGCGCAAGCACCCTGGGTCGATCCTCGGTGGGCTCGGCATCAGTGACGGCCTCCTCGGCGTCCTCTCCCTCTGGGTCTTGCTCGACCTCCTCGGCATCGCCCTCATCCTCGGTGCCTGCAGGGTCGTCCGCCTCGGCGTCCTCGGGCTCGTTCTCCTCGCCAGACACCTCACTGTCGTCGGTCTCGTCGGCGTCCTCTCCCTCGTCGGTCCCGTCCTCGCTCTCGTCGTCGCCTTGATCGTCAGCCGGATCATCAGTGACGTCCTGAGTCACCCCCTCGTCGGCGTCGCCGCCCTGATCGTCTTGCTCGCCCGGCTCGTCGTCAGCGGGCTGTTCGGTGGCTTCGCCGGTCTCGCCGTCGGTTGCGTCCGATTGGTCCGCGGAGTCACTCTCGCCGTCGTCCGCCTGGGCCTGGTCGTCGCCCGAGTCGTCGGGCTGCGGGTCGGCGGGCTGCTCAGTGCCGTCGCCTCCTGCCTCGTCGGTGCTGCCCGAGTCCTCTGCAGAGGGTTCAGCAACTGCGGAATCGCCAGACACGGCGACCGTGGTCGGGCTCGCAGAGGGCTCGGTCGTCGCCACCGCCGGAGCGGCAGTGCTGGCAGCCACGGTCTGAGGTGTCTCGTCGCTGTCACCGCTGCAGCCGGCTAGCAGGCCCGCACCGACGACGCACGAGGCAGCGACCAGAGCCGCTCGACGCAGTACCAGCATCACCCCTGCGAGCGTAACCCGCCTCCGCGCCGGCTCAGAAGCGGCGTCGAGTCTGGGGCCGAGTGCCTCGAGCACGGCAGAGACACACCGCTAGGTTCGCGCCGTGCCGCGCCTGTTCGTCGCCGTGTGGCCGCCCCCCTCCGTCGTCGACGAACTGGCTGGGCTGCCAAGACCGTCCATGCCAGGTGTCAGCTGGACCAAGCCACACCGCCTGCACATCACGCTCCGATTCCTCGGCGAATGCGACACCGGCGAAGCGCTCAGCACCCTCGGGGCACAGTCATTCGGCCAGACTTCGGTAACGCTCGGACCGGTGCCGGAACGCCTCGGACGTGGCGTGCTCATGCTTCCGGCGCTCGGCGTCGACGAGCTCGCCGCATCCGTCACCGACTGCACCCGCTACATCGGCGACCCGCCGCCGGATCACCCCTTCGTGGGGCACCTGACCGTCGCCCGCTTCCGCAAACGGCAGCCGCCGGTCGACTGGCCACGCCTGGGCGAGACGTTCGAAGTCAGCGAGATCAGCTTGGTCGAGTCGGCTCCGTGGGGCGAGTACCTGGATGTGGCGAGCTTCCGGCTCAACTAGCTCAGCTCGCCCGGCCGCTAGGGCGTATCGGCCCGCTGGAATGTGAGAACCTTGCGATGAATTCCGGAATAGGGGGAGCCATGGGACTTCACCACGTCGCCTACGCAACACGGGATCTTGAGGCGACACACCGCTTCTACGAGGACCTGATGGGGTTCCCGCTGGTCCACGCCGAGCAGGCCGAGCGACCGCACCCCGACGGCGGGCCGACAGGCCACATCAAGCACGTCTTCTACGACATCGGCGACGGCGAGTGCATTGCCTTCTTCTACATCCAGAACATGGGTGAACAGGCCGACTACAGCACCGACCTCAGCGCAACGGTGGGGTTGCCGGTGTGGGTCAATCACGTCGCCGTCCGAGCGACGCCAGAGAAGCAGGACACGGTCCGCGAGCGCATGGCAGCCGCGGACATCGAGCCGCTGATGGAAGTGGACCATGGCTGGTGCCACTCGCTCTACTTCGTGGACCCCAACGGGATCATGGTGGAGCTCTGCCGGGACACCACCGGCATCGAGCCCGATCCGGCCGAAGCGCTGGAAGTGATGCGCTCCCCCATCCCCGCCGACGCAACGGCCTGAGCTCCAAGCAGGCCGGCAGATGGGCATCACCCGAGAATTCGTCGCGCTGCCGAGTGCCAGCGCCCCCCGTTCCGGCGTGGGCGGGCATCCCTGCCAAGGCGTCTACCACCGGCCGGAGGGACACGAGCCGCGCACAGCCCTGATCGCGACCCACTACAACATCGACTTCAGCGAGCACTACCTGGCCTCCTACATCGCTGAGCGGGGCCTGGGCTTTCTCGGCTGGAACACTCGCTTCCGGGGTGCCGAGCCCTACTTCCTGGCCGATCTGGCGCTGGCCGATATCGACGTGGGCGTCCGCTGGCTGCGCAGCCAAGGTGTCGACTGCGTAGTGCTGCTGGGCAACAGCGGCGGTGGCTCGCTCATGGCCACCTACCAAGCTCAGGCCACGGCGCCGAATCTGGTTCCGGAGTACAGCCGGCGAGGTCTGCACCCGGCAGTCGAGGATCTGGCGGGAGGCGACCTGTACGTCTCGATCGTGGCGCACACCGGTCGCGCCGAGGTGCTGACCAACTGGATGGATCCGTCGGTCACCGACGAGAACGATCCGCTCAGCGTCGACCCGGCCCTCGACCCGTTCGGCCCCGACCGCAAGCCGCCGTTCGACGACGAGTTCATCGCCGCTTACCGGAGCGCCCAGCGTGCCCGCAACGACCGCATCACCGCTTGGTGCAAGAGCGAGCTGGACCGGCTCGCAGCAGCAGGACACCGCGAGCGCCTGTTCGTGGTGCCACGGCTGTGGGCGGACCTGCGCATGCTCGACGGTTCGATCGACCCCAGCCAGCGCACCGTGCCCGGCTGCTACCTCGGCGATCCGCGCCGGGCCAACTACGGGATCTTCGGCGTGGGAACGGTGAGCTCGCTGCGGACCTGGCTGTCGATGTGGAGCCTCGCCGACTCGCAATGCAGCACCGACCAGGCGCAGCACATTGATCTGCCGGCGATCGTCATCGACGCCGATGCCGACACGGGCATCTTCTCCTCCGACACCGCCAAGATCGTCAACGCGCTACGCGGCCGGCCCGGTGCGCCTGACGTCCCGTTCCACTCCATCGCCGGCGACCATTACCTGACCGAACCGGCCGGCGCCCGGGCTGAAGCGGCCGACATCATCGTCGACTGGGTCCGCACCCATACTGGGTAGCGCCAGACCGCAGAGCCGCCGGAGATGCCCGACTTCCTCGACACCGAGCACACCGAGGTGCAGCGCACTGCCGAGCACCTGGCTGACGAGCTTGTGGCGCTGTCGAGCCTGGTCACCGAGGGCGACATCGGGGCGGCAGTCCGGGAGGCAGCCAAGGCGGCCGGGGTGTTCGGCATGACCCAACCGGCGGCACTCGGCGGCACCGAGGCGGGTGCGCTGGCGCTGACCATCGTGCGCGACACGCTCGCCAGCCGCAATGTGGGCCACCTGCCGGGTGTCTTCGGGCCGTCACCGGGAGTGCTCGCCGACGTCGACGAGCCGTTGCGCAGCCGGTTCCTGCTGCCGTATCTCGCCGGGGAGCTGCGCAGCGGATTCGGATTCACCGAACCTGCGGATGCCCTGCGCCATACCTGGGCACGGCGCGACGGGGACGACCTGGTGGTCAATGGAGCGAAGTCATACGTGACCGGCGGTGCCGACGCCGACTTCATCAACGCGCTGGTGGAGGTGGACGGTGTTGGCCCCGCGATGGTGCTCATCGAGACCGACCGGGCGGGCGTGACGCTCATGCAGCGCTTCGGCACGCTCGACGGCAGTCACCATGCTGCGTTCACGTTCGCTGACGTGCGTGTGCCCGACACACATGTCATCGGCGAGGCTGGGGGCGGCCTGCGACGCGCGATGAGCCAGATCAACGCCACGCGCATGGCGATTGCAGCCGATTGCATCGGCCAGTGTCGATTCGCAATCGACCTCGTCGAGCAGACGCTGGTGGAACGTGCCGCACAACGCGGCTCGACAGACGAGCCGGCGCGGGTCGGCACCGACCTGGAGCGGGTGACGCTGGGAGACATGCGGATCGCCGCTTACGCGGCCCGCAGCGCGCTCTATCGCACGGCTCGGCTGCTCGATGCCGGCGAGAACGCCGTCAACGAGGTGATGGCAGCCAAATCGCTGGCCACCGAGACGCTCAGCCGAGTCTGCGATGACGCCGTGCAGCTCGTCGGAGGCACAGCGCTCGTGGACGGCCACCCACTAGCCGACATCTTGCGGCGCGTGCGCGCCCTGCGGCTCGCGGAGGGGCCGACGGAGGTGCTCGCCGCAAACGTCGCCCGCGGTCGGCTTGATCTCGGCCTCGGCCGCGTGTGAGGCGCAGCGGGCGCACCTAGCCGTGATCAATCCCAGCCGAGTTGGTGCAGCCGGTCGTCGTCGATCCCGAAATGGTGGGCGATCTCGTGTACGACTGTCACCAGCACCTCTTCGACGACGTCGTCGGCCGTCTCACACATTTCCAGGATCGGCAGCCGGTAGATGACGATGCTGTCGGGCATCACCAGCCCGCCGTAATCGTGGCGCTCGGTCAGCGGGATGCCCTCATAGACACCGAGCAGGTCCGGATCCTCGCCTCGGTCCTCCACGAAGATGGCGACGTTGTCCATCAGCGAGCGCAGCGCGTCCGGAATGTCCTCGAGCGCCTGCTCCACCAGGTCGGCGAATACGGCCTCGTCCATGTCGAGCACAGCCCCATCCTGCCGGGCCAATCGGCCTGCCGTCCGCGCATGCTCTAGGTTTCAGGCATGCACGAGCTCGTCGTCACGGGGAATGATCCGGATGCCGCTGCAGAGGCAGCGGCCAGCGTCGGCGGCGTGTGCTACGCGGCCGACCCGGACGACCGTCGCGAGTTTCCTTTTCGGACGCTCGTGCGAGCGATGACCGATGATCCCGACCTGCTGACGCCCGCGGCGGCGGTCGGCAGCTACTTGGCGTTCTCGCGCGTTATCCGTGAGCGTCCCTTGGGAGCCGATCCCGGCACTCCCTCGCCGGGCCTGACCGCCATCTTCCCGATGGTCCACCACCCCCGGCTGACCCATGCGCAAGGTGACAGCCACTGGCGCGACACCCACGTTCCGCTTGCCTTGCGGCATCACCCCGGCATGTGGGACTACACCCAGCTCAGCGTTGTGGCCACGCTCAACGGCCCGTCCTATGACGGCTTCGCCCTGGTCGCGTTCGCCTCGCTCGACGACATGCGTGAACGCTTCTTCGGAGATGACCATGATCGGGAGGTCATCCGTGCCGATGTGGCGAAGTTCGCCGACACCGAGCGCTCGCCTCGACGGGTCATCACAACGGAGA
This sequence comes from Microthrixaceae bacterium, assembly GCA_011523825.1. Classification (GTDB taxonomy): domain Bacteria; phylum Actinomycetota; class Acidimicrobiia; order Acidimicrobiales; family Poriferisodalaceae; genus Poriferisodalis. The sequence continues at coordinate 289,685 of WTFX01000009.1, read as the reverse complement.
CGATCTACCGCCAGCGTCCCCCGCTGCCAGCCGTCACCTGGCCGCACGACTGATCCGCTCGTAGCTGTGCGCACCGGGCCTTGCCCCGCTCGCGCCATGAGCCAGAGACCGGGCTGTTCATGACCTCAACGGCCCACGCCGATGGGTTCAGCCGCACTCGCCGGATCGGCACACTGCTGACGCTGGCGGCATCGGCAGCGGTCTCGCAGTCGTTCGGCCGCTTCACCTATTCGCTGCTGTTCGCGGATCTGCGGGACGGGTTCAGCCTGTCCAACACCGTCGCGGGTGCCTTGGGCTCGCTCAACCTGCTGCTGTATGTCGTGGGCTCGCTGGTGGTGGCGCTGACAGTCGGCCGCACCGGCTTGAGCGGCGCTGTGCGGCTCGGCCTTGCCGGAAACGTGATCGGCTTGGCTCTGCTGGCCTGGAGCCCGAACGTGGGCATCGCGGCGTTCGCGCTGGCATTGACGGGCTTCTGCGCAGCCGGTGTGTGGGTGGGCACCCCCGGGCTCGCTGCCGAGTTGCTGGGGCCCGAGAAGCGGGGCGCCGCAGCAGGCTGGATGACTGGCGGCGTCGGCAGCGGGATGGTCGCGGCCGCCGCCATTGATGCGCTCCTGGGCCGTCCGGACGGCCCAGCCTCAAGCAGCCCAGGGTCCGGCGAGGCAGTGCTGGCCGCTGCAGACCTCAGCCATCCGCGCAACGTGTACCTCATCGAGTTCTTCATCGGCGCAGCGGTGCTGGTCGTCCTCGCCGTCGCGGTACGTCGCTGGGCGCGCACGCCCGGTCGCACGGGCTTCGCAGGGGCTCGCGCCGCGCTCGCCAAGGTGCCCCAAGCCGGCCAGCTGATCACCGCCTACACGCTGCACGCCTTCGTCGTCACGACGGTGCTCACATTCATCGTCGATCACCTCGAGGGCTACGAGGACATCTTCGACGCTCGGGGCGCTGCGGTTGCCTTCTCGTTCATCGGTATCGGCAGCATCGCGGGCGGGCCGATCTTCGGACGCTCAGCGGACCGCCTCGGCAGGCGGCGCACCGTCACCATCGGCTTCTGCGTGTCCATGATCTCCATCGTCTTCATGACTGCGTACCCCCTGCTCGCGGCAGGCGGGCCGGCACTGGCGTGGGTGGCCGCGTTCGTCTTCGGCACAGCGTTCACCGGCATCATCGCCTCGATCGCAGCCCGGGTCAGCGACAACCTGGCCGGCGATGAGTTCGGTGCCGCCTATGGGGTCGCCACCATCTTGTTCGGCCTCGGGCTGGCCGCCGGGCCGCAGCTCGGCGGCGCGACAGCCGACTGGTTCGACAGCTTCGGTCCCGCCTTCGGGCTCGCGGTCGCCGCCTGCGTCGCCGGCATCGCGCTGACCGGCTGGGGCGACGATCCGGCTGCTGGCAGCGAAGCGGAGATCTGAGCCTCAGCTGAATTCGGGTTCGTCCCACCAGGGGAAGTACTCGGGCAGGTCCTGGCTCGGTCGCAGTGAGAATTCGGGCGGTCGTTTCTCCAGGAACGACGCAACGCCCTCGTGAGCGTCGGCGCCCCGTCCGAGGTGGAAGATCCCCCGGGAGTCGATCTTGTGAGCCTCCATCGGGTGATTGGCGGAGAGCATGCGCCACAGCATGTGGCGGATCACCGTCACTGAGATGGCAGAGGTGTTCTCGGCGATCTCCGCTGCGATGGCCCGGGCCGCCGGCAGCAGGTCGTCGGGCTCGTGCAGGCTGCGCACCAGCCCGCCCTCGAGAGCCTCGTCTGGATCGAAGACTCGCCCGCTGAAGCACCACTCGAGCGCCCGCGACAGTCCGACCACGCGCGGCAGGAAATACGACGAGCAAGCCTCTGGCACCACGCCCCGGCGGGCGAACACGAACCCGATGCGGGCCTTGGTGGACGCCAGCCGGATGTCCATCGGCAGCGTCATCGTGACGCCCACGCCGACTGCGGGGCCGTTGATCGCCGCAATCAGCGGTTTGTTGCACTCGTACAAGCGCAACGTGAGCAGCCCGCCGCCGTCACGCATCCACGCCATATCACCGCCCTCGCTCCGCTCGGACGCTCGCTCGGCCTTCCGTTCATCGGATTGGCTGTCGAAGTCGAAGGTGTCGGCGCCCCCGCTCAGGTCGGCTCCGGCGCAGTAGCCGCGGCCGGCGCCGGTGAAGATCACCGCCCGCACATCGTCGTCGGCGTCAACGAGATCGATGGCATCCATCACATCGCGCAGCATCTGACTGTTGAACGCATTCAGGCGCTCGGGGCGATTCAGCGTGATGGTGGCAACACGGTCGTCAATCTCATACAGGATCGTCTCGAACTCCGGCACAGCGCCCCCTCCAGCAATGGCCGCCCGGGTGGCGGACGGCGGTGTCGGCGGCTTTTCTACACGCCCGACCGCGCCCTACGTCGAGCGGCCGGTGGAGTTCAGGCCCGGCTACACGTCCAGGAAGCGGCTGGCAGCGAACGCCGAGCCGATTATCCCCACCAGCACGCCGGCGATCACCGTCACGAACACCACGGTCGTGAACTGATTGGACGTGACCACGAACGACCGGAAGAACGCCAGGATGTCCGACCGGGAGAACAGGCCCTCCACGTGACCCCGCAGCGCTCCCGCAGCGATGGCTCCGATGATGCCGCCGATGAGGCCGTGCAGCATGCCTTCGAGCATGAACGGGAACCGGATGAAGCTGTTCGTGGCGCCGACCAGTTTCATGACCTCGATCTCGCGCCTTCGGGCGAACATCGCCACGCGGATCGAGTTGAAGATGAGCATGACGCTGGCGCCCGACAGCACAATCGACAGCAGCAGCACGATGCCCTGGAACGACGTGAACCATGTGCGAATGGCGTCAACTTCCTCACGACCCGTCTGCACCGACATCACGCCGGGACGCTGGCGGAACTGGGCGGCCAGCGATTCGATCAGCTCGGCCTCGACCGAGCGGGGCACCACGCGGTACGAGGCGGGCAGCGCCTCTGGCGACACCTGGGCGAGCAGTTCGGGCTGATCGGCCATCTGCTGGGACACCAGCGCGTAGGCCTCCTCAGCGCTGAAGAACTCGATGCGGTCGATCTCGGGGTGAGTCTGCAGCTCGATGCCGAGCGCATCGATCTGGCTGGGGTCGATCTGGGGATTCAGGAACACCTCGAACTGGACGCCGCCCTCCCAGCGATCGAGCGCGTTGCCGCTGGCGTAGCCCGCCATGAGCCCCATGCCCACCAGCATCACGCCGACAGCCACGGTGAGAATTGCAGCAAATGTCAGCGTGAGGTTGCGCCGGATGTTCGTCCAGGTCTCCCGCGCGAAGTAGCGGATCCGGCTCACGGACTCGCCCCATCGACAGGATGGACGCCAAGCGCCTCCGGCGAGTAGGCCTCGCTGCCGTACGCGCCGCGCTGCTCGTCACGCACGAGCTCGCCGTGCCGCAGCGCGATCACGCGGCGCCGCATGCGATCCACGATCGTGCGGTCGTGCGTGGCCATGACCACGGTGGTGCCAGTGCGATTGATCCGGTCCAGCAGCGACGTGAGCTCCTCTGATGTGTCGGGGTCGAGGTTCCCGGTGGGCTCGTCGGCCAGCAGGATCAGGGGCCGGTTCACGAACGCCCGGGCGATGCTGACACGTTGCTGCTCGCCGCCCGACAGCTCGTCAGGAAACCGCCGGTGCTTGTCCTCCAGGCCGACCAGCTCCAAGATGGCCGGCACCTGCGTGCGGATGACGTTCTCGGGGCGGCCGATGACTTCGAGCGCGAATGCCACGTTCTGGTAGACGGTCTTGTTGGGCAGCAGCTTGAAGTCCTGAAAGACCGAGCCGATGTTCCGTCGCAGGTAGGGCACGCGCCAGCTGTTCAGCTTGGACAGATCCTTGCCGGCAACGTGGATGTCGCCGGCGGTGACCTTCTCCTCGCAGGTCATGAGGCGCAGCATCGTGGACTTGCCCGAACCCGACGGCCCCACCAAGAACACGAACTCGCCCTTTTCGATATTGAGCGTCACGCCACTGACAGCCCGCGTCTCGCCCTTGTAGATCTTCGTGACGTTGTCGAAGCGGATCATGGGTGCCTTCAGGTCGCGTCAGGTCACGCCGCAGTGTCAGGGCCGGGCCGCTTCCCACGGTACGCCAGCGGCCCGCCGCCGCCCAGTCACCCAGCTGGGTCGGCGGGTTGCTGGGAGCGCTGCCAGCGCAGGTACGCCTCCATCAGGCCGCCGAGGTCACCGTCGAGCACGGCGTCGACGTTGCCGATCTCCATGCCGGTGCGCAGATCCTTGACCTGCTGGTACGGGTGCAGCACGTATGAACGGATCTGGCTGCCCCACGCGACATCGCGCTGCTCTCCCGCGAGGGCCGCTACTTCGGCCTCCCGCTCCTGTCGCTGCAGATCGGCCAGCTTGGCCGCCAGCATCTGCATCGCCCGGTCCTTGTTCTGGTGCTGGCTCCGCTCGTTCTGGCAGGCCACAACGATCCCGGTGGGCAGGTGCGTTATGCGCACGGCGGAATCGGTGACGTTCACGTGCTGGCCGCCCGCACCCGACGAGCGGTAAGTGTCGATGCGCAGATCACTCTCGTCGATAGGCACCTCGTCGGACACCTCATCGAAGAACGGCACCACCGACAGCGAGGCGAACGCTGTGTGCCGGCGCGACTGCGAGTCGAACGGCGAGATGCGCACCAACCGGTGCACCCCCCGTTCCGCCGCAAGGAACCCGAACGCATGACGCCCCTTTACGAGAAACGTTGCGGAGCTGATACCGGCCTCCCCGCCGTCGGTCGCCTCGGTCAGCTCCACGGTGAAGTCGCTGCGCTCGGCCCACCGCTGGTACATGCGCAGCAGCATCTCGGCCCAGTCGCAGGCGTCGGTGCCACCGGCCCCCGAGTTGATCTCGCACACGGCGTCGTTCTCATCGTGCTCGCCGCCAAACAGCGCCATCAGCTCGATGTCGGCGAGCCGGCCCTCGGCTGCGGTGACCGCCTCGTCGATCTCACCCAGCAGCTCTGCGTCGTCTTCTTCGGCCGCAAGCTCAACCAGTGCTGTCGCGTCGTCGACCTCGGCTCGGGCCCGCTCCCAGCGCTCGATGTCGTCACGGACACGCGACAGGCGTGTGGTGACCGCCCGGGCGCGGTCGGGCTCGTCCCACAGCGATGGCTCCGATGCCTCTGCTTGCAGCCCGTTCGCCACCGCACGGGCCTCGTCGATCCCGAGGTACTGATGCGCCTCGCTCACGCGCCGATCCAAGTCGGCCAGCGCGTCGGCAAGATCACTGAACGATCGGTCCACCTCAGCGACCGCAACAGTGCTTGAACTTGCGGCCCGATCCGCAATGGCAGGGATCGTTGCGGCCCAGTTTTTCCTGTGCCGACTTGACCACAGTGCCGGTCGATGCAGCGGCAATCCGGCGCGACTGCGATGGCCCGCTGGGACCCCGCTGCACCGACGGCGCGGGGCCGTCAGCCGAGGCACCGTTGCCGGCACGAGTGGCCGGTGCGCCGTCGCCGGCACGCGTGGCCGGTGCGCCGTCGCCGGCGCCAACCGTGGAGGGCGTGAGATCCGGCGCCGAGTACCGCACGTCGGTCGCCCCGGCTGCGCCGTCCGCCGAAGTCGAACGCGACGGTCCGGGCAGCGGGGCCGCGCCATCGGTGGCCGTCTCGCCGTCAGGCGGCGTCGAGGTGACCTGCACGTGCATCACGTAGGTCACGAAGTCGCGGTAGACGCGCTCGAGCATGGCGCCGAACATGTCGAAGCCCTCGCGCTGCCACTCCGCCACAGGGTCCTTCTGGCCGATGCCGCGCAGGTGGATGCCTTCGCGCAAATGGTCCATATCGGCGAGATGCTCACGCCAACGCTGGTCGATGAGCCGGAGCATGACTTGGCGCTCCACCTCGCGCATCGCCTCGGGACCGATCTCGGCCTCGCGGGCCTCGTAGTGATGCTCGCCGTCGGCGCACACCAGCTCCACGGCGTCGTCGACGCTCCAGTCCCGCCCGCCATTGCCCGACGGCCCAACACCCGAGAGCTCAGCCGCCGTGAGCTCAGTGGGCCAATAGGTGCCGATCGTGGCCAGCAACGCGTCGAGGTCCCATTCGGTCGGGACCTCGCTCGCGCAGTGGTCCAGCACTGCAGCTTCGGCGGCGTCGCGGAGATACCCCAAGGATTCGGTACGCAGATCGTCGCCGCCGAGGATCTGCTCACGGCGCGCGTAGATCACCTTGCGCTGCTCGTTCATCACCTCGTCGTACTTGAGGACGTTCTTGCGCACCTCGGCGTTCTTCTGCTCGACGGTGTTCTGCGCCCGTTCTATGGCCTTGGTCACCATCTTCGCCTCGAGCGGCACGTCATCGGGCAAGGTGCGGTCCATCACCCAATTCACGGCGCCCGTGGCGAACAGGCGCATGAGATCGTCTTCCAGCGAGAGGTAGAAGCGGCTCTCGCCGGGGTCGCCCTGACGGCCCGCACGGCCGCGCAGCTGGTTGTCGATGCGCCGCGACTCGTGCCGTTCGGTGCCCAGCACGTACAGGCCGCCCAGCTTGCGCACCTCGTCGCCCTCGGCACGGCACTCGGGTTCGTAGCGCTCGGCCCGGGACAGGAGATCCGCTGTGTTGTCCGGATTGTCCGGGTCGAGCTTCTCTCGCAGCATGTCGCGGCGCGCCAGTCCCTCGGGGTTGCCGCCGAGCAGGATGTCGACGCCACGTCCGGCCATGTTCGTGGCCACCGTGACCGACCCCAGCCGACCTGCCTGGGCGATGATCTCGGCCTCGCGCGTGTGCTCCTTGGCGTTGAGCACGCTGTGATCGATTCCCCGGCGTTCGAGCGCCGCCGACAGCTTCTCGGAGTTCTCCACGCTGACCGTGCCGACCAGCGTGGGCTGCCCGGAGCGGATCCGCTCGGAGATGTCGTCGACGACTGCATCCAGCTTGGCTGTCTCGGTTTTGTAGATCAGGTCGCCCTGGTCGTCGCGCGCCACGGGCAGGTGGGTCGGCACCGGCACCACGTCGAGTCCGTAGGTGCCGTTGAACTCGGCGGCCTCGGTGGTGGCCGTGCCGGTCATGCCGGCGAGCTTGTCGTAGAGGCGGAAGTAGTTCTGCAGCGTGATGGTGGCGAGCGTCTGGTTCTCCTCCTTGATCGCCACCCTCTCCTTGGCCTCGACCGCCTGGTGGAGGCCCTCGCTCCAGCGCCGCCCCTCCAGGATGCGGCCGGTGAACTCGTCGACGATCTTCACCTCGCCGTGCGAGACGACGTAGTCCTTGTCACGCCGGTACAGCTCCTTGGCCCGCAGCGCCGCGTTCATCTGGTGGACGAGATTGGCCGAGACCTGGTCGTACAGGTTGTCGATGTTGAGCGCGCGCTCGACCTTGGAGATGCCCGGTTCGAGCACTGCCACGTTCCGCTTGTCTTCTTCCACCTCGTAGTCGACATCTCGGGTCATGGTGGCGGCGATGCGCGCGAACTGCTGGTAGAGCTTGGCGGCGTCCGCCACCCGGCCGCTGATGATGAGCGGCGTACGGGCCTCGTCGATGAGGATTGAGTCGACCTCGTCGACGATGCAGTAGTTGTGGCCGCGCTGGACCTGAGCGCCCCGCGACGGCGCCATGTTGTCTCGCAGGTAGTCGAAACCGAACTCGTTGTTGGTGCCGTAGGTGATGTCGGCTTCGTACTGGCGGCGCTTGTGGGCTGCGTCGTAGGGGCCGGGCACCACCAGCCCCACGTCGAGCCCCAGGAACCGGTGAATGCGTCCCATCCATTCGGCATCGCGCGCGGCCAGGTAGTCGTTCACGGTGACCACGTGGACGCCCTTGCCGCTGAGCGCATTGAGGTACACCGGCAGCGTCGACACCAGCGTCTTTCCCTCGCCCGTTCGCATCTCGGCCACCCAGCCAAAGTGCAGCGCCGCCCCGCCGATGAGCTGCACGTCGTAGTGGCGCTGGCCGATGACACGGCGTGCGGCCTCGCGGGTGACCGCGAATGCATCGACGAGGACGTCGTTGAGGTCGGCGCCACGATCGATCTCGGCGCGGAACTCGCCCGTGCGAGTTCGCAGCCCGTCGTCGGAAAGGCGCTCGATTTCCGGCTCGACGGCGTTGATCTCTGGCACCAACTCGGTCAGCAGGCGCAGCTTCTTGCCTTCCCCGGCACGGAGCACGCGCTGAAACAGAGCCACAAGCGCAGGCTACCGCTGCCCCCCGGCGCCATAGCCGACGATTATTCGGCTGCAGGTCAGCGCTTAGGCGTCGATCTCGATGAGGCCGGCGTCACCGTCGGAGCGCAGGTACACCACGCTGGGCTTGCTGGTGTCTGCGTTCACGAAGAGGAAGAATTCGTGATCCAGCAGCTGCATGCGGGTGACGGCCTCGGCGGGATCCATCAGCTCCAGGTCGAAGCTCTTGCGCCGCACGATCCGCGGCACCCACTCGGGATCGTCAGGTCCCGCGGTGGCCTCGGGAGCCGGAGCACCGTTGACGAGGTCGTTCTCGAGACGCGCAAGCGGGTGATGCGCCTCATCGCGATGCAGATTGGGACGGTGCCGGCGCACGACGCGGGTTTTGAGCTTGCGCAGTTGCTTGCCCAGCTTGCCGACCGCCAGATCGACCGCCTGGTGCTGGTCGACGCCGGCGACCGAGGCGCGCACATGGTGGCCGTGGCCGAGCAGCGTCACCTCCACCTGCTCCCGTTCGGCGATGCGAGGATTCTTCTCCTCACGGAAGACCACCTCGGCACGATCCAACCCGCTGACGAATCGATCCAGTGCCCCGATCTTCCGCTCCACCGCAGCCCGCACATCGTCGGGAACCTGAACTTTGCGACCCGTGATGGTGATCTGCATTGCCTCGGCTTTCTGAGCATCTGCACAGCGGCTGCAGCTTTGCTCCAACTGAAGGGAGTGCCATGTTAGGCAACCGCCGCGAAGCGGTCGCGACCCCGTCGAGCACACGCTGCCACATGGACAGCCGCTGCACCGGCACCCACCAGCGCAGCCGTTGCTGCCCCCAGCGTGGCCCCGGTGGTGACCACGTCGTCCACGAGCAGAATCCGGCGTCCTGCCGCGCGGATTCGGCCGTGGAAACGAGGGCCTGCCAGCCGCGCTGCCCGACCAGCACCTGACTGGGCCGTCGAACCGATCCGCCGGAGCAACCTCTTCGGTTGCACTCCCAACGCCCTGGCAGTGGTTCTTGCCAGCGCCTCGGCCTGGTCGAAACCCCGGGCTCGTCGGTGCGCCGCAGTCGTCGGCGCCCAGGTGACGGTGTCGATGCGCGGGTGTGAACGCAGCTCGGCGGCATGAGCGAGCGCCAGCGAATCACCGAGCCAACGGGCAATGGCCCGCTCGCCCCGGTACTTCAGCGCATGAATGAACTCGCGCCCGACATCGTCGTGAGCGAACAGCAGCGCTGCTGACTGCGCGCCCGGAACCGCCACCGGCTCCGGATCGGTGAGCGCCTCGATGCACCCCGCACACGGGCACCACCCCAATGACCCACACCCAGGGCACCGAACCTCAAACAGCACCGCCCGACCGTAGAACGAGCCCAGCTCGTCGCTGAAGCGATTTTGTGACTCAGTAGCGGTAGCGGTCGGCCTTGTAAGGACCGTCAACGTCCAGACCGAGGTACGAAGCCTGCCCAGGCGTCAAGCGCGTGAGCCTCGCGCCCAGCCGATCAAGATGCAGTCGAGCCACTTCCTCATCCAGCCGCTTGGGAAGCACGTGAACATCCGCTTCGAGCTCCTCGGCATGGGCGTGCAGCTCAAGCTGGGCAAGCACCTGGTTCGTAAAGCTCATCGACATGACGAAGCTCGGATGCCCGGTCGCGCAGCCGAGGTTCACCAGGCGGCCTTCGGCCAGCACGATCACCGACTTGCCGCTCGGGAACACGAACTCGTCCACCTGCGGTTTGATCGAACGACGCTGGACATCGGACATCGCAGCCAGTCCCGCCATGTCGATCTCGTTGTCGAAGTGCCCGATGTTGGCCACCACCGCCTGGTGCTTCATGGCCGACATGTGCTCGGCCGAGATGATGTCGCGGTTGCCCGTCGCAGTCACGTAGATGTCGGCGATGTCGAGCACGTTCTCGAGCCGATCCACCTCGAAGCCCTCCATGGCGGCCTGCAGCGCGTTGATGGGGTCGATCTCGGAGACGATGACCCGGCAGCCCTGGCCGCGCAACGCCTGCGCGCATCCTTTGCCGACATCGCCGTAGCCCGCCACGAAGGCCACCTTGCCGCCCAGCATCACGTCGGTCGCCCGGTTGATGCCGTCGATCAGGGAGTGCCGGCAGCCGTAGAGATTGTCGAACTTGGACTTCGTGACCGAGTCGTTGACGCTGTAGGCCGGGAAGGTCAGCTCCCCCCGTGCGGCCATCTCGTAGAGCCGATTCACGCCGGTCGTCGTCTCCTCGGAGACTCCCCGCAGTCCATCCGAGATCTCGGTCCACAGGCCGGGCTCGGTGCGCTGGATCTCGTCGAGCAGCGCGTGCACCGCCGCCTCGTCGGGCGATGCTGCATCCGGGCCGTCCGCAGTCAGGCTCGGCACGCCGCCGTGGGACTCGTAGCGAGCACCGAGGTGAACCATCAGCGTGGCGTCCCCGCCGTCGTCGACGATCAGTGTCGGGCCGGGCCCGCCGGGCCAGCGGAGCGCGCGGAAGTTGCAGCGCCAGTATTCGGCGAGCGTCTCGCCCTTCCATGCGAACACGGGCACGCCCTGCGGGCTGTCCACGGTGCCGTCGCGCCCCACAACGACGGCAGCCGCGGCCTCGTCCTGGGTGGAGAAGATGTTGCAGGACGCCCAGCGCACCTGTGCGCCAAGGTCAACCAGCGTCTCGATCAGCACCGCGGTCTGCACCGTCATGTGCAGCGAGCCCGTGATGCGCGCTCCTTCCAGCGGCCGGGCATCCATGTGCTGCGCGCGCAGAGCCATGAGCCCAGGCATCTCAGTCTCTGCCAACTCGATCTGGAGCCGTCCTGCAGCCGCGAGGCTCAGATCGGCTACTTCGAAATCATCGATCAGGCTCGACGCCTGGGTCATGGGGTCACCTCGTTCGCAGTCGGCCGACAGCCTGCCGTCTCAGGCAAGGAATGCCTTCAGCTCTTCGAGCAGGGGGATCGGGCCGGGGTCGCGCCGAGCGGCCGCGGCGACACGAAGGCTCAGCAGGTCAACCTGGTAGATGAGGTCGAACAACTGGGCCATGGGGCCGTCGCCCGCAGCGTGCAGTTCGGTATATGGCACGGCGATGCGGGCACCGTCAAACACACCGCTGGTGAATTCGTAGCGACGACCGAGCTGTGGATGCTCGAAGTCGTGGCGCAGCGCGATCACCGCCAACGGCGAGCCGTCGACCAAGCGACCGGATTGGTCCCATCCGGCCAATTCGTTGTGGCACAGCTCGGGCATGAAGCTTGCGAAGGCAGGAATCTTGGCGTTCTCGTTGATCTGGGCCTTGGCGCGGCCCGCAGCCACCGCACCGAGCGGACCTCCGCCGTAGAAAACGGGCGTCATCTCGCCGTTGCCCACCGGGCTCACGATGCCCGAGAGCGAGTCTGCAACGGCACCGGCACCGGCCCGGCGAGTGCGCAGCTGGGACACCGCCGCGTCCACCCAGCCGGCAATGCCGGACAGCAGACCGGCTCGCTCAAGAGCGACGAGCGGGGCGACGGAGATCGCGCCCACTGCGGCCCGCGGCATCGGGATCGTGGCGTCCACCTCGTAGAGCGGTGCAGCCCACTCACCAGCCAGCTCGGCCAAGCGCCCGCCTGATGTGACGGCGACCACCGAGGCACCCGCGTTGTGGGCCGCCGTGGCGGCGGTGAGCGTCTCTTCGGTGTTGCCGCTGAACGAGACGGCGAAGACGAGCGTGGTTGGGCCGACAAATGCCGGACACTCGTAGCCCTTGGCGACGGTCACCGGCACCGGCATCAGGGGGGCCGCAAGCGCCGAAACGATGTCGCCCGCGACGCCCGAACCGCCCATGCCCATGACCACGACGTTGGCGATGCGGCTGCCGTCGACTGCTCCCTGTGTGGCCCGTGACGAAGCGAGCGCGGCCTCCATCTGCTCGGGCAGGTCGGCGACCGCTCGCGCCAGGTGGAGGGAATCAACCGCAGCCTCAGGGACTGACGTGACCGGGGCGGCGGTCACCGGGCGGCACCTTCGGTCGCATCACCGGTTACGTCCCGCTCGTGTTCGCTCCGCTCATGGGCCGCTCGGGCCACGGCTTCGCCTGCCGGCTCAGCCTCTTGCGTCGGGGTGAGTTCGCCGCTCGCAATGCGAGCGTCGAGCGCCGCAGCGGACGCCGCGTCGGCATCGGTCGCTTCGTCGATCAACAGCACCGGAATGCCGCCGTCGACGGGGTACGTTTTGCGCAGGCGCGGGTTGTACAGCAGATCGTCACCGGGCACGAAGTACAACGGTCCCTTGTCCTGCGGGCAGGCCAAGATTCCCGCGACGACCGGATCAAGGCCCACGCGTGCCTCCCCGGCGCGCCGTGACGCGGTCGTGCGGCGACGTCTGCGGTTCCATGCGGCGATCATGCCAGCAACGCCCTGATCTCGCTCACACGTTCCTCAACCACCTCGCTGTCAGGCGCCTCGAGATTCAACCGCAGCAGGGGCTCGGTATTGGACGGCCGCAGGTTGAACCACCAGTCGCCGCCATCAATCGTCAGCCCATCAAGCCAGTCCTGGGAGAACGGCGCGAAGTGTGCACCGACCCGCCGCAGCACCTCGTCGACATCAGCAACACGGGTGTTGATCTCACCCGAGGATGCGTACCGGTCGAGCGGCGCCAGCAGTTCCGAGAGTGGCACCGGCGCTGCACTCAACTGCTCAAGTGCGATGAGCGCCGCGATGAGGCCGGAATCTGCCCGGTAGTTGCCCGCGAAGTAGTAGTGACCGCTGTGCTCACCGCCGAAGACCGCCCCGGTACGTGCCATCTCTGCCTTGATGAAGCTGTGACCCACCCGGGTGCGCACGGGTCGGCCGCCCGCTTCGACTATTGCCTCGGGCACCGCGCGTGAGCAGATCAGGTTGTGCAGGATCGGGCCCGGCCCGTCGCGGCGCAGCATGGCCTGGGCTACCAGCGCAGTGAGCAACGATCCGCTGACCGCCCTGCCGCGCTCGTCCACGAGGAACACCCGGTCGGCATCACCGTCGAATGCCAAGCCCACGTCGGAACCGGTGCTGCGCACGCGCTCGCTCAGATCGACCAGGTTCTCCGGCTGGATCGGGTCGGCCGGATGGTTGGGAAAGGTACCGTCGAGCTCGCCGTACATCAGCTCCAACTCGAATGGCAGCGGGTCGAAGACCGCAGGCACCACGAGGCCTCCCATGCCGTTCGCAGTGTCCGCCACGACGCGCAGGGAGCGGAGCCCCGAGACATCGACGAACGAGCGCACATGGCCGGCGAACGTTTCGAGCAAGTCGCGGCGGCTGAGCCGGCCGCCCCCAGGCGGCGACGAAGCGCCCTGTGCCGCTCGCTCAGCGATCTCGCCGAGCCCGCTGCCCGCGCCCACCGGCGCGGCACCCGGTCCGCACAGCTTGATGCCGTTGTATGACGCCGGATTGTGCGACGCCGTCAGCATCGCACCCGGCATGTCCAGGTGGCCGGAGGCGAAGTAGAGCAGATCCGTGGAGGCCAGCCCGATGTCAATCACATCGACCCCGGCAGCTTGGACGCCTTCAGCAAACGCCTCAACCAGCGAAACCCCGCTCGGACGCATGTCCCGCGCGATGACGATCTGCGGTGCCGCCGACCACTCCCCGAATGCGTAACCGATGCCGCGCGCCACTGTCGGGCTGAGCTCATCAGGACAAATTCCACGTATGTCATATGCCTTGACAATGCCTGCCAAAACACCAGTAGATACCGGGTCGATTCGGGTCGCCATACGCCCACAAAGCCTAAAAGACCGCGCGGCAGTGCGCGGCCCTCGCGGACAAGCCACTTGCAATCGGCACCCTCGTTTCCCTAGGGTGGGAGCAGAGCGTGGGATGCGAACCTGCCTGAAGCAAGCGAGAGAGGCGATGACGAAGAGCAAATATCAGCCAACAGAACGGGAACAATTGGTGCTTGACGAGGTCGAGAACCCCAGGTACGACCGTCAAATTGTCAATGGTCTCGAACCCTTCATGAGTGGCTCTGCGCCTGAAGATTTCCGCACATTCTATACCGAAAAAGAACTCAGCGACTTAGGCAAATTACGCGGAACTGACCGTGATGTTGAAGTGCGAATGCCCGTCAAACTGACGCGGCACTATTTTGAAATGGCTAAGTCGAGTCAAGCACTTCAAAAGCTGGTCAAGGCATCACCTGATGAAACTGTAGATCTTGAGGGTGATCCAGATCCGGCGAACCAACTTGACTACAGCCCTATCGAAGGATTGTTGCACAAGTATGAGATGGCGCTGTTGTATGTTATTTCAACCTGCTCCGCTCATTGCAGATTCTGCTATCGGGAGGAACTGATCGGGCGCAAGGAGATTGAACGGTCGGACGGCACGGTCAAGAAAAAGGGTCTTGCGCAAGTTGGCGAAATAGTCGAGTACATCCGGTCACACAATGACGCCGTTGCATCGAATGGCGGAACTCACCCAGAGACCGGCAGGCCGAAACTGCGCGAGATTCTTTTGTCGGGCGGCGACCCCATGGTGTTGCCGAATTCCAAGCTGGCAGGGTGGTTCACGGCATTGGCCGAAGCGGGTGCCGAGGCCATCCGCGTCGGCACCAAGGAGCTGGCGTTCTACCCAGATCGCTTCGATGACGCCTTCTTCGCAATGATCGACGAGTTTCATCGGGTGTATCCGGATGTCTCGATGCGGTTGATGATTCACTTCAACCATCCAGATGAGTTCCTGCTCAAGGACTCGGACGGCCAGTACATCGCCGACGAGAAGGGATTCCTTCAGTGGCGCCCGAATACACGGCGAGCTGTCGATTCACTGGTCGAACGCGGCTGGATCAGCGTCGAGAACCAAACGCCCATCATCGCCGGAGTCAACGACGACGCTGACGCACTGCGGATCCTCCAGCGCACGCTCAAGAGCGTCGGCGTGGAGAACCACTACTTCTTCTGCGGACGGAACATCGTTGCCTACAAGGCATTCAATGTGCCCATCGAGACCGCGTGGCAGCTCCTCAACGAATCGCAGCGTGGGTTGTCGGGGGTGGAATCGCACGCCCGGCTCACCATCGTGCACTACAAGGGCAAGACGGAGGTCTCAGCGGTGACCGATGAGCCGATTGCCGGCTTGCCGGGCGCCGAGAAGGGCGTGGTGATCTTCAAGGTCCTGCGAAATCCGGCTCATGCTCCAGACCGGGGCAAAGTCACCATCGTCGGGCGAAACCCCGAAGCGCTGTGGTTCGACGAATACGAGGACCGGGTTCTGCTCGACGAAGCGGGCCTGTTCTCCCGGCAGCGGCCCAGCGGCGTGACCATTCCGCGATCGCGATCACGACACCATGGGTCGCCGAAAGGGCGCACATCACCTCAAGCACGACCTGCGCCGCTCATGGCCGTCGTCGCGAGCAATGAGCGCAGGCCGCACCCCAAGAGCCCAGCCAGCGGCCCGGCACCTGCAGTTCAGGACGCCCAAGCCCGAGCAGCTGGGGCCGAGTCGTAGGCACCGGCAGCTGCGCGGTGACGGATACGGCCGATGTCGGCCACGACCTGGAGCGACTGCGCCACCAACCGGACGGTGGTGTCGGCTGAGTGATCCACGGTGACGGGCACCTCGGTGGCCGTCAGCCCGAGGTGCTCGACCAAGTAGAGCACCTCGACGTCGAAGGCGAACCCGTCGATGACTGCGCGGCTGAAGATCTCCTGCGCGGCATCGGCGGTGAAGCCCTTGAAGCCGCACTGCGTGTCTCGGTAGCGGCGCAGGAGCACGAGGCGCGTGAAGGCGTTGAACATGCGGCTCGCGAACGCCCTAGCGGGCCGCGCCCGGCTGATCGTGCGTGCTTCGGCGTGACGCCGGTTGCCCAGCGCGACATCGACCCCGTCACGGAGCGCATCGATGAGCGAGGTGAGCTGCCCGGGCGGGTAGGCGAGATCGACATCGGTGAACAGGCGCAGACGGCCGCTCGCTGCCAGCATCCCCACGCGCACCGCTGCACCCTTGCCCCGGTTGGCCTCCAGCGACACGACCACATCGGCCCCGGCCCGCCGGGCCGCCTCTGCTGTGCCATCGGTCGAGCCGTCATCGACCACCACGATCTCGAGCGGGCCATCCAAGGCTTCGTGGCCGTCCAGAGCCGCGCTGATCTCTGTGACTGCGGCGCCGACGAGATGCGCTGCTTGATATGCCGGCAGCACGATCGAGACCGCTGGCGCAATTCCGGTGGGCGGCCATTCGCCGGCCGCTGGGATCCGGGCATCAATCTCGGGTCGGCGGCGATCGAAACGCACCGGGGGTCGCACGGCCACGAGCGCGAGCGCTGCCGCGCCGAGCAGCGTTGTCAGCCAGGCGAGGTACTCCACTGCGGTCGCGCCATAGGCCAGCTCGACTCGCTCATCGGTGGGGATCACCACCATCCAGTTGGGTGTCACCCGGTGCGGACCCTCAGCACCGCGCACGGACCAATTCGGGAAATACGACACCTTCACCAGCACCGGAATGCCGGGCCGATCGACGGAGAACGACAGCCAGTCCCTTCCCGCCTCGACGTTGCTGATCTGAACCGGTGGCAGGGCGCGCCGGGGTGCCGCGCTGAACCGAGTCAACGACGCAGGCGGCGCGCCGTCTGGGTTGGGAGGTGCGAGCAGCGACACCCTCGACCAGTGCTCCGGCCCGTCCGCGGCGATCGGCACAGCCCACGCCGCCGGGTCGTTCCACCAGATGGCAGCCGGATCGGTCCACGCTCGCCCAGCGTGCGACACATTTTCGGCCACGGCGGGCTCGAACGGCAGCGGTGAGACCAGATCGCTGTCGGCGACCAGGTAGATCGACCACGGCCCCGCCGAGGCAATGTGCTGCAGGTCAGCAGCGTCTTGGGCTGCTGCGGTCGCTTCGGTGCTGAACGCTGCGTAGTAGCGCACACCCGACATCTGCAGGTGCGAAACGCCCAAATCGAAGTTCAGAGCGCTGTAGGGAAGGCCGCGCATCGGACGCGATGGCGACGCCGACAGCTCCGACTGCATGAGGAAGTGGAACGGCACCGTGGGCGACGACTCGAAGTAGAGACCTTCCATGGAAGCGATGCAGTCATCTGTCCAGTGCGGCAGCAGCATCGGGGCCATGGGCGTGCCGTACGCGCCCACGATGTCGCGGTCGTACTCCCACAGCAAGCGCCCGCATCCGTATGCAGGCGTCTTGCCGATGTCGCTCATCGCGGTCACGAATTCGTGGTACTCCCGATACGCCGGGCGGCCCTCGTAGCCGCGGAAATTCCAGCGGGCCCAGCCGGAAACGAAATTGCGGTCCTCTGCGGACACCGTGAACGGGCCCCAGCGATAGGCGCCGTCGGCATTGAGCCTCGCACCGGGTGCATTGCCCAGTTGGAGTGACAGCAGGCCTGCCGCAGCGACCAGCGCGGCAACCGGCACGAATACCCGGACCCACGGCAACACGCCATCTCCGAGCGCCACCGGTGCCCGCCCCCCAGAGGCCGGGATACCGGCAGCCGGAGAGCCCGCATCCGGGGTTCCGGCAGCCGGGGGGTTGCGGCGGGTCAGTGCGTCAACGATGAGCCACAGGCCCATCGCCGCCAACACGTACACCGCCAAGTACCAAAAGGGCAGGATGCGTGCGTTCCACAGCCGGTGCTGAGGCCAGTGGACAAACCCCATGGCCATCGTGAAGGCGATGAACGTCCACATCAGCGCCGGGCGGTGCCAGCGTGCGAGGCCGACGACGGCGCCGACGCCTGCCAGCACGAGCAGCCAGGTGATGCTGTGATGCGCCCCGTCGCCGCCGATCTCGTCGGTGAAGAACAGGTGCTCCCGGACCTGCGTGAGCCGTTCCCAGCCCATGTCGTTGAGGTAGGCCCGCCGGGCGACGAACGGCACCGTCCAGAACGCCGACAGCGCGCCGCCGATGATGCCGATGACCAGCGCGTGCCACGACCGGCGCCACTCCATCACCACGAGCGCCGCAACGGCACCAGCTGGCACGGCCAGACGAGCCAGCGGAGAATCGGCAAGATTCCAGACGGCGGCCCACAGCACGATTGCCGCGATGGCTGCGCCCAGCGACCGGAGGGGGCCAATGCGATCAGGCAGCGCATGGAGGCCGCGCACCGCCACCATCAGGATGCTGGCGGCGACTGCGAACGCCAGCGGGATCGGATGGCACAAGGCGACGAATGCCAGCACCAGGCTCGCCCGTGCGCGCCCGGTCCCCCGCTCCAGCGAGCGCCAGAGCATGCCCAGGTACACGAGCGTCGCCGACAGCGCTATCGAGAACGCGAATTCTCCCGCCAGCGTCGAGGCCGCATTCCCGCCGTAGATCGTGAAGTTGACGTCGAAGACGAACAGCAGCAGCGCAACAGGCAGCAGCATCCGCAGCGATTGCGCCCACCCAGCCAGCCGGGCCATGAGCCACGCAGCTGCCGGCATCGAGGCCACGCCGCTGATCGCCACCAGCTTGAACGCCACGCCGTAGGGCAGCACCAGATCCGCTGCCACGATCATGAGGTACGGCAGCACCATGTAGAACTGCATCGCCGGCATGCCCGCGTACCACTCCGGCGACCAGCCGCGCAGCGAGCCGGCCGGCAGCAGTTCTTCGCGCAGAAACGCCGGGCCCCAGACGTGAGCGCCCATGTCGCCGCCGGTCGGCGTCGACGCCGACACGATGCCGCCCGGGTCGAGCCACGCCACCACTGCCACGCAGCTCGCCACGACCACCGCAGCCTCGACCCACGCTCGCAGCACCGACCCCGCAGAGGGGGGGCGCGTGGTCAGTGCGGCCACCCGCGCAGGCTAGAGGCCGAGCGGTGGGGCAACGACACGGGCCGCCCAACAGGGGTCCGGCGACTGCCAAGCCCCGTGTTCCCCGCCCTTGTTCGCTGCGCTCACGGGCCGCTCGGGCCACGGCATCGCCGCATAGCGGCTCAGCCTCTTAGCATGAACCCATGGCATCAGAGGTGCCCTCAGGCGAGCGGCACTCCCGCGCACGCAAGCCGCGCGCCAGCGAGCCTCCTGACGCGCCAGCCGACGACAGCCCGAGCGACGGGCCGCGGCACAGTGGACCGTCACCCGCCGGTTCTGGGACCCGCCGGCGCAGCGAGCGCTGGCCGCGCTGGTCGATCTGGCTGCTCGCCATGGTGCTGCTGGCGGTGATGTTCCTGCCTGGGCTCCTGCGGAGCGAGGGCGGTGAGCCCATCGACTACAGCGCACTCATCGCCGAGGTGCAGTCGGGAACCGTCAGCAGCATCAAGGTCACCAATGGCACCGGCGCGATCACCGGCGAGTACACCGACGGCACGAGGTTCTCCTCCGAGGGGCCTGTTGAGCTGCCCGAGACCGACCTGGAATTGCTGCGCGCGCAGGAGGTGTCCATCGAGTTCCACACGGACCGGCCGAACCTGCTCGTCAGCCTGCTGCCGTTCCTGCTGCCATTCGGCTTGATATTCCTGTTGTTCTGGTGGATGCAGCGGCGGGCGCAGGGCCAGATGTCGGGCATCATGTCGATCGGCCGGAGCAAGGCCAAGACCTACACCACCGAGCGCCCCTCGACGAAGTTCGACGACATTGCCGGCTACGACGGCGTCAAGCAGGAGATCACCGAAGTCGTCGACTTCCTGCGGACTCCCGAACGCTTCACGGCGATCGGCGCGAAGGTCCCCAAGGGGGTGCTGCTGGTGGGCCCGCCGGGCACCGGCAAGACGCTCATTGCAAGGGCGGTCGCGGGAGAAGCCGGTGTGCCCTTCCTGTCGGTGACCGGTTCGGACTTCATGGAGATGTTCGTGGGTGTCGGCGCCAGCCGTGTGCGAGACCTCTTCCAGAGCGCCCGCAAACTGGGGCGGGCGATCATCTTCATCGACGAGATCGACTCGATCGGCCGCAAGCGAGGAGCCGGTCTCGGCGGGGGCCACGACGAGCGCGAGCAAACACTGAACCAGATGCTGGCCGAGATGGACGGCTTCGAGGAGAGCGGCGGCATCGTGATGATGGCGGCGACCAACCGACCCGACATCTTGGATCCAGCTCTGCTGCGTCCCGGCCGGTTCGACCGCCAAGTGGTCGTGCCGCTGCCGGAGTTCTCCGAGCGGCTCGCCATCCTGGAGGTGCACTCCAAGGACAAGAAAACCGACGCCGACGTGCAGTTCGACACCTTGGCGAAGGGCACGCCCGGCATGAGTGGCGCCGACCTGGCGAACCTGGTCAACGAGGCGGCCCTGCACGCCGTGCGGCGTGACTCGGAATCGATCGCCCAGGCGGACTTCGAGGCGGCGCGGGACCGGGTGCTGATGGGCCAGCGTCGCGAGTCGGTGGCGCTGACAGAGCGAGAGCGGGAAGTCACCGCCTACCACGAGGGCGGGCATGCGCTGATCGCCACCCTGTTCCCGCACGCCGACCCTGTCCACAAGGTGACGATCCTGCCGACCGGTCAGGCGCTCGGCGTCACCATGCAGTTGCCCGAAGAACGCCACGCCTACAGCCAGGAGTACATCGAGGATCGGCTGGCAGTGCTGTTCGGCGGACGCATGGCAGAGGAAACCGTGTTCGGCGTGACCTCGACGGGGGCGGCGAACGACCTCGTGCAGGGCACAGAGCTGGCGCGCAAGATGGTCTCCGAATGGGGCATGAGCGACCGGGTGGGGCCAATGGCCTGGGGATCGCACGCGCAGGTCTTTCTCGGCGAGGATCTCGTGTCTGGGCGCGACTACTCCGACGAGACCGCCCGGGTCATCGACGAGGAAGTCGAGCGGATCCTGCGGACACAGCAGGACCGGGCACGCAACGCGCTCGTCGAGCACCGGGCGGCACTGGACCGGATCGCGGCGGCCCTGCTCGAGCACGAAACGATCACGGGCGAGCAGATCACCGCGCTCGTGGCTGGCTAATCGGCGCGGGGCGCGACCTGCGCGAGGGCCGCGGCCAGGCCGGACAGATCGACGCTGCCGACCCAGCCATCCACCACACGGCCGTCGGCATCGGCCACCACCGTCGTCGGCACCGTGTCGATGCCGTGCTGGCGATGCAGTTCCCGCTCGACGCCGAACGGCACTTCGGCGACGGGCAGCCCAGCACCGGCGGGACCCCGCACCACGGCGAGAGCCGCTTGACAGGTGCGACAGGTTTCTTCGGTGAAGACCACCAGGGCCGGGCCGTCCGGGACGCCGACCCCCACAAGATCGACGGCAGGGGGCAGTTCCGATCGCGGCACCACCGTGGCCGATGCACTGCGGCGGCGCTGGACGAGCGACGCGGCCGCGATCGCGATCACGATGAGGATTGCTGCAATGGCCAAACGCTCCATCAACTGCTCACCAGGCCACCGGATGCGCCACACTCAGGCCTGCATCGGAGACTCGAGCCTGCCACAGCAGCACTGCGAACGGCGTATCGGACACCAGGAGTCGGGCTGTGCCGCTGGCCAAACGGTGAGTGATGACACCCGATTCCGGCACGTCAATGACGGCGACCGTCTCGCCGCTGAGCGTTCCGACCCGGACGCGTTGGACTGGGCGACGATCGCTGTTCGCGGGAGCTGCTTCAGCGACGTCAGCCTGAGCGCCGGCGTCGCCGGCCGCGAACGAGTCGGTCATGATCGTCAGGAACGCCTCGCCACCGGACTGCGGCGCAATGACGACCAGCCACCGGTCGCCCGTCTGGAGGACACCCGGCACGAAAGCCAATCCCGACTGCACCCGCAGCACCGGCGGGAGGACCTCGACTGACGGTTCGTCGACGGCCCCGTCAACGCTGTCGGGCGCAGCGTCGTCGGTTGCGCCGCCGGTTTGGGCAACCACGGTGACTGATTCGGCTTCCTGCTCCGCAACGGCGGAGGCGAGATCCGAATCGGTCCTGATGTCGGTGAGCGGACTCGCCGCGCTGCCGACCAGCACCTCTGCCCACACGACGAGCGGAACGTCGTTCTGCGAGACGACGGACACCCCGAAGGGGAGTCCGGGAGCAGCGAGGAGCGTGTCCAGCCCAGGAGTCAGCTCACCAGGCGGCTCGACTTTCAACTCCACGATGTCGTGCGATGCCACGGCAAAGGCCAGACGGTCACCGAGCGGGTCGTCGGATACCACCGACGCAGCGACCTCCGCCACGTCGTCGGAAGGGTTGAAGATCCGCACCCAGATCTGGGTGTCATCGTCGATGCCGGCGACCGGAACGAGCCAGCGCTCGCCGGTGGCCACCGAGGCCAATTCCGCAGCGAGGCCGCGGCGACCGACGCTCCCGTCGTAGGCCACGAGAGAGTCCACTGCGATGCGGCCGGCACGGGCCCGCACCGACGCCGCCACGACGTCTCGCCGGCGCGCGTGCTCGCCGATATTGACGGCGACGGTGCTCCACGCCGGCACCACGACCCCGGTCAGCGCCGGTGCCACGAACGGACCGAATTCTGCTTCCGAGGCGAACGTGACGTCGACGATCGCATCGCGTGGCAATGGATTCATGATGGCCAGCACGGCCAGTGCGTCGGCCTGCGTATCGCCGACGGGCACGTACCAATCCGAAGCCAGCACGCTTGAGCAGCGAGCTTCGTCGATCCCGAGCGGAGAGACGAACCTGCGCGTCACGGCCAGCCCGCCCGACGAAGCCTCCACCAGCGCTCCGGTGACCTCGTCACGCACGTAGTCAGATGTCGTGACCACCCCAGTGCTGTAGGGCGCAACGTCGGCCATCACATACTGCCGACCCGTTGTGCGTCCCCGGAACTCGACCGACGCCGATGCCACCTCGGCGGTCATGTTCGTGAGCAGCACCTCTGTGGTGACCTCGCCGAAGCCCGGGACAGGTCCTCGCAGGCCCACAAGGGGGCAGAACCAACTCGATGTCAGCGCATCGGGCGGCGGCACGGCGACCTGCGCCTGAGCCTGCGGACCTTCGACCGCAGCAGAGGCCGGTGCCCGGTCGTGGCGCGCGTCGATGACCAGCGCCGTCGCCAGCGCCAGCGGAATCAGCAGCCGGGGCAGCCACCGGACCACACTCACCGCGCTGCCCTCATTGGTCCACCGCCGTAGCGCCGACGACACCATGCTGCTTCGACCCCCGCGCTGCTCGTCTCACAAGCGCAGCGAGTCGGTCGGCGAGGGGCGTGGGCTGGCCGATCGCCACCCAGATCAGCGCCAGCCACATCAGCACCTGCGCAACGATCCGTTCGAACACGACGGCCGACCGCTCGAAGCGCAGCTCAGCCGGGCCGGCTTGGGGCGGATCGAATCGCATCGCCCAGCCCAACGCCGGTGCCGGCTCAACTGCTGCAGCGCCTGCATTGTCCGCATTGTCGATGTGAAGTCGCCAGCCCGGATCGTAGGAGTCAGCGACCAGCACGGTGCCGGCACCCACCGGTCCGAACTGACTAGTAGCCGACCGGTAGTCGGTGAGCACGCCGATGCCGTCGGTCAAGTCGCTCACGACGAGATCCACTGGGTCAGCGGCGAAACCAGCCGGAATCGGCTGGGAGAACTGTGACCGCGACGACCACCACGCCTCGTTGCGGAACACTTGCACCGAGGGATCTGCTGCCAGCGGGCGCAGATCGATCTGCGAGGCGAGCGCTTCGGAGACCGCCGCGGACACCGGTCGATCCCAACCGTCGGTGTATGACGGTCCAGAGCGTTCCACTACCACGACATACCTGACGCCGAATGAACCCAGCAACCGCCCTAATCGCAGCGTGTCGCCCGCCAGCCCCACCCGTACGGCGTTAGCCAGGCGTTCATCGCCGGGTGCTTGCGGCGTGGCCCACGAGTGCCGGATGTCGGGATACCCCCGCACCGACATCCCCATGGCGAGTCCCTCCACGCCGAGGTCGGAGCCGCGCAACGGCAAGACCTCGGGGGCGCCGAGCCAGAGCACCCGGTAGTCGGGTCCGACGTCCCGGTCATCGACCAGCCCGAGCGGCACCCGGTGATCGAAGCTCGGCGCCGACCAATCGCCGTCGATCGACGCCCACGCAGTCGGGAGCACCATGGCACCCACCGCAATGCCGCTCAGCAAGACCATGGCACTGCGGAACCGAGGTGGCGCGTCTCCGTCGGCGACCGCTAGGGCTGCAGGTCCTGCTGCGGCGGCCCAACACAGTCCGACGGCCCCGAACGCCAGAGATACTTCGGCGAGTGAGAGCCCGGGCGTCGCGCCGCTGATCAGATCCTCCGCCCAGCCGGCCGCTATGACCCAGGCGAGCGCGAAGCCGGCCAGCGCTACCAGCCAGCCACGCACGGCCAACCACAGCCGGCCTCCGCTGCCGACCAGAAGCGGCACTGCGGCAGCAGCCAGCAAACCCCAGCTGAGCGGCAGATCACCAAGCGGACCGGTCTGGAACCGCAGCAGCTCCCCCAGCGACGAAGGCGTCGACGAGGTGCGGCTGCCGAGCGAGACATCAACGTAGGCGCGCAATGAACCGAACTCGAGCAGCCAGGGAAGATGAGCCGCACCTGCAAGCGCCACAGCCAACGCGACTCGCAGCAACCCCGCAATCGGCGCACCGAGCGGCTCGCGGCGTGGCGCGCGACGCACCAGTTCGACAAGCGTGAGCGCCACCCCCGCGACGGCGGCCAGCACGACTATGAACGGCTCGAACGCTGCCGCCACAGCAAGCAGCAAAGCGAGCGATGCCACTCTGGCAGCAGTGCCGCGCCGAGATCCGTCACGTGGCGGTCGAGCAGCCGACGTGCCCATCAGGCGGCTGGTGAGCAGCACAATCGCAGGTGCAGTTCCGTATGCCAGCAGTACATCCCAGCGGCCGGCCGCCAGCGCGTTGTACGGCAACGGGCACACGGCGTACAGCACGAGGGCAACCAGCCGGCCATTGCGGCTCGGCCCGTCTTCACTCGAACCGGTGGCGCACAACCGCCACATGCCGACGGGGCCCGCGAGCACTAGGCCCCAGATAGCGATGTTCCTCAAGAGCCCGACACCGCCAAGCAGCAGAGCGCCAGCGAGGCCTAGCAGGCCCATCGCGGGAGGGCCGATCCCGGCTGCACCGACCCCGCTGTCGCGCCAGCCGTCCAGGTACGCCCCGAGCATCGTGCCGACGTCGGGGAAGTGTGCGAACTGGCCGTATGCCCCGACGCCGCCCGTTAGCAGGTGGCGCGAGCCGAAGGCGATCAGCCCGAGCACCCCCAGCCAGACCACCCACACCGTCCGGTGCGCATTGCGTCGCCAAGTGCCCAGGATGCTCTCGTCGATCGTGGTCCGTGCCGCCAGTCCGCCTTCTGGACTCAGGCGATAGCGGAACCAGTCGGCGACACGTACCGAACCGCCCTGCTGCAATCGGCGCAGATCGGCATCTCGCACCCGCCGGTAGCGCTTAGCAGCGCCGCGTAGGGCGAACGTGCCGCCGAGGTGGCGGGCGTTCCACAGCCATGCCAGTGCCACGTCCGAGGCTTGGGCGAACCGCCCACGCAGCGCGGCCAGCACCACCTCACCCGCAGCCAGCACTGCCGCAAGAATCACGGCAGGCAGCAGGTGCACCCACCCGTAGCACTTCGCCATGGTGCGCAGCCGGGCTCGATGCTCATGCTGGCGCGCCGAGGGCCCGTGAGCGGCCGGCGCTGCATCTGACTGCACCGTCCCGGTTGCAGACGGCACCACCCGGACCCGCGCACCTGAGAGCTGGATTCGCCAGCAGAGGTCGACAACAGCGCCGTCGCCTTCGAGCGCCGGATCGAAGCCGCCGACGATGCGGAAGATGTCCTCCCGCACCAGCATCGCCTCGGTGGGAGCCACGAACAGATCGCGGGCCTCATCGTGCTGTTCTTGGTCGAGTTCGTCCTGACCGGCGACGGGAATCCGGACCCCGAGGCGGTCAGCGGTGCCGCCAAGATCGCGCAGCGTCAGACCGTCGCTGGCGTCGAGCAGCTTGGGACCGGCGACACCGACGATCCGGCCCGGGACGTTCTCGGCATCGTCGACGAGAATGCTGATGGCATCGGATGCCAGCGCGACGCGATCGGACAGGAAGAGGAGGTAGTCGGCTCCCCGGACCAGCGATGCTCCCCGGTTGTTGACAGCGCCCATCCGCCCGCGCTGCCTCCCGCTGCCTCGACTTCTACGAGACGACACGGGATCCGCAACAGCGGCGGTGGGAAGCAGCTCTCGGACCCGAAGCCCCTGCTCCCCTTCGGCATCGCACAGCACCAGCACCGCGAGCCGCGGGTAGTCCTGGGCGGCGAGTGCCCGCAGGGTGAATTCGGTATCGGACCACTGTGAGCCCGTCGTGACGATGGCAGCAACCGCAGGCGGAGGCGCCGGAACGGCTGGTTCCGCCTCAGCGGACGGCCGCAGCTCCTCCGAGGTTGGCGAACTCACGGCCAGCTCACTCCGCGCTCAGTCTCTCAGCGCACGGATTCGGCAGCGACGACGCCGAATCCGGCACGAGAGGTGCGGTAGTCGGGCGCGTCCCCGTAGTTGAAGCTGGTGCCGTCGCTCCACACCAGCCAGTAGCCGTTGCCGGTGGCCGTAGCAGCAAACCCGACGGCGCGCAGCCGGTTCTGGCGGTCGGCGCGATCGCCATGGTGGTTTGCCGCGCCGATGGCATGCACTGCTGTATCGGCGCCTGCGAGCCAGTAGCCCCCGCCGTCCGGTGAGGCTGCGAGACCGATGCCGGCCATGCCAGAGCGCAGCAGCGGTCCGCATCCGAGATCGCGTGCGTCGCCAAATGCCAGCACGCGCCCATCGTCGAGCGCCAGCCAGTAACCGTCGCCAGTCGGCGAGGCCTCGATGTCGACGACCTCAGCAGCCAGCCAGAGATGCGCTATGGCGCCCCAGTGCCCGGCAGTTCCGAAGGCGAACACGTTGCCCTGGCTGGTCGCGAGCCAGTAACCGTTCCCATCCGGATGCGCAGCCATCGCCACCACAAACTCGGCCCCTCCGGCACCGACGGCGTTCCCGTGATAGGTGGCGTCGCCGAAGGATTGGACCTCGCCGCCGGAGCTCGCGAGCCAGTAGCCGTCACCATCCGGATGCGCAGCCATGGCCGTGAATCGATCAGATGACGACCGCAGCGTCCCGTTGCCGAGGTGCTCCGCTGTCCCGTCGGCGATGACAGTGCCGTCGGACTTCAGCACCCATAAGCCGGGGCCGTCTGTTTCTGCCGGCGGATCCGGGGTGCCTGAAGCAGGCCGCTCGCAGGGCTGGCCGTCGGGGAACTGCGGGAAGCGGTACCAATCCGACCGCAGGGAGAATCTCTTGCGGAACGGATCGCGTGCCCACCGGTTCCACTGACCGTTCTCGACGCCGGAGTGCCCCTCGAAGTCCTCGACGCCGTCGGTTCCCACGATGCGCATGCCGCGGGTCCGCCCTCCCCACGCCCCATTGCCATTGCGGTGGGTGATCTGGATGCAGACGAGGCTGCCGATGCTCGGATAGGCCGCCTCGATGTCTGATCTGCTGATGCGGAACTCCCATGCATGGTTGGAATTGCCGGCCGTCGAGTCGCCGAGATCCTGAACGCCAGGGAATCGGGAGCCCTCGTCGAGCCCGGCCGTCCAGCCGCCGCTCGACGCGTGAAACTCAGCGAAGGCAATCGATCCATCGTCATGGACGCGAACATGGCCCGCCGTGTTCCGGATTGCGGTGTTGGTGTGGATGTACCGGGTTCCGTGATCGAGCGCGTTCCCGTCGCGGGCAGCGCCGCCGTACACCTGACAGTTCCACCAGTCACAGGTGTCGGTGAACCTCCCCTGGCTTCCGCTGCGCGCACGCGAGGCTGCCAGCGAGAGCACATATGAGCGTGCCGCGATGGCCTGCGCTTCGAGCGCGGCGATGCCACGCCCGCCGCCCGCCGCGCCCCACTCGGGAATGCTCTCGCGGGGCACGACGCCGCGCAGGTACTGCTCCAGCGGGACGCGGTTGAACGAGAACGGGCCGTTCTGGTCCACCACGCCGAGGGTGCCCCGGTAGGCGGTCCGCCTCGACTCCACCGCTGGGTCCCGGCTGTCGCAGTAGATCATCACCAAGAGCTGCGACTGGTCATCCACGGCGTAGTCGCTGTTCGACGGGACAGCTTCGATGTACCGATCGCCGCGGCGGCTCGACGCGGAGAGCCCATCGGCGGCGAGGTCGCCACGACGTCCGCAGCCGGCGCTTGAGCGCACCCAGAAATCGCCGGCGCTGACGCCGATCCGCACGACGTCACCGCCGTCGAACTGCTGGTCTGCCACGGTGAACGCCGAGGCCGACGTGACCAGCAGGTCGTTGCGGTCGTTGCCGGTGAGATGCACCCAGACGTCGGGATTGCTCGCGGAGGACCGGGTGGTGTTGCTGTAGTAGTGCTCGACGATCTGGTCGCTGGTCCAGCGATGGTCGACGGCATAGCCCAGCGCACCCCACTGGCTGAGCCCGTTGCCATGCCCGAAACCCCGGCCCTCCACGACGATCACACTCGGGGCCAGCTCCGCGGTCTGTGCGCCGGCCGGCGGCACCGCGAACGCCAGGGATCCCGCCGTCACCGCACACGCCACCGCCATGCCGGCGAGCCGGCGCCGCTTCGCCATTCGGCTCAGCCTCTGAGGGAGTTCCCGCACCCCTGTAGTGGTACCGGCCTGCGGGTGCTGCCGGTCGGATATTGCGCCGGATACGACCGGCGCTCGCGCCTGAACGCGCCAGTGCAATCTGCTGCCCCCGGGGCAGGAATCCTGCAGCGAAGTCGTCACTTCAGCTTGCGCCGCTCGATCTCGATGTCGTTCGTGACCATCGACGTCACCAGCTCTTCAAATGACATCTGCGGTTCCCACCCCAGTTCGCTCGCAGCCTTGGAGGCGTCGCCGACCAGCAGGTCGACCTCAGCAGGCCGGAAGAACCGGGGATCGATCCGCACGTAACGCTCCCAGTCGTCGATGCCGGCTGCGGCGAAGGCGAGCTGCACGAAGTCGCGCACGGCGTGCGTTTGGCCCGTTGCGATGACGTAGTCATCGGGCTCGGGCTGGGAGAGCATGAGATGCATCGCCTGCACGTAGTCGCCAGCGAAACCCCAATCGCGCTTGGCGTCGAGGTTCCCGAGTGCCACCTCGTCCTGCAGTCCGAGCTGTATGCGCGCGACGGCGTTGGTGACCTTGCGGGTCACGAATTCGAGGCCCCGCCGGGGAGACTCGTGATTGAACAGGATTCCGCTGCAGGCGTACAGCCCGTAGCTCTCCCGGTAGTTCACGGTGGTGTTGTGCCCGAACACCTTGGCCGAACCGTATGGGCTGCGCGGGTGCAGCGGCGTCAGCTCGTTCTGGGGTGTCTCGCGTACCTTGCCGAACATCTCGCTGGAGGAGGCTTGGTAGAAGCGAATCGGGTTGTTCACACCGCCCACTAGTCGGATGGCTTCCAGCAATCGCAGCACACCCAATCCGGTGACGTTGGCCGTCAGCTCGGGCTGCTTGAACGACAGCGCCACGAAGCTGATGGCGCCGAGGTTGTACACCTCGTCGGGTTGGGTGTACTCGAGTGCCGCGATGAGCGACGCCAGATCGGCGAGGTCACCGGGCACGAGCTCGACATAGGGCAGATCGGCTGCCATCGTCTCCGAGCGCGGATTGCGCTGGCCCGTGATCAACCCGACCACCCGGTAGCCCTCGCCGTGCAGGTGCTCGGCCAGGTACTGGCCGTCCTGGCCGGTGATTCCGGTGATGAGGGCCGTCGGCACGGGTCGGCTCCGGTTCTCCGATTGCAGGACAGGCGTGTAGGGGCGCAGTTCAGGGTACGGGTCACCACCAACGCTGTGAAGTCACCACCGGAGGCCTCACCCGCATGGACGACGGGTTCCGGTACGGTGCCGCGGATGGCACGCTGCCCGCAATACGGCTGGTTTCGCCCGTTGCGTGCGGCAGCGGCGATGCTGCTGGCTGCAACAGCGATCGTCGGGACCGGAAACGCAGCGGGAGCTGCGTCACGTGTCGATTCGGATCGGCTGTGGGGTGCCGACCGCTATGAGACCGCTGCGAAGATCGCCGAGGAGTATGCAGCCGCCGCTGGTCCCATCGACACGGCCATCGTGGCCTCCGGCGAATCGTTCGCCGACGCGCTGGCGGCCACTCCGCTGGCACGCGTGCGCAATGCACCGATCTTGCTGTCGCCGCCCGATGAGTTGCACCCGGCAACCCGCAGCTTCATCCAGCGGCACCGGATCGACGACATCATCATCGCCGGCGGCACCACTGCCATCTCCGACGACGTCGAAGATGCGCTGGCCGCCTTGATCAGCGGCAGGCCCGAGCGGCTGGAGGGTTCCGACCGTTACCGGACCGTGGTCAACATCGCCCGCGAGATCGAAATCCGAGAGATCGGTGACTACTGCGGGGACGGGCGCCGTACCGCCCTGCTGGCGACCGGGGAGAATTTTGCTGATGCCCTGGCGTTGTCGCCGCTTGCCTTCTCAGGCCCGCATCCTGTGCTGCTCACCGAGCCCGACCGGCTGCCGACAGCGGTCAAGAACTTCGCCACTGACTACGCGATCCAACAGGTGCTGATTGCGGGCGGACCGGCGGCGGTCGCGCCCTCGGTCGAGACTGAGCTCACCGCTGCAGGCATCAGAGTGCAACGCCTGTGGGGTCAGGACCGCTTCGAGACGGCCGCCGAGATCGCCGAAGCGCTAGCTGACCGCTGCTTCGGGTCCGATGAGTTCGGCCTCGCGGACGGCCGGAAGTTCCCCGACGCGCTGGTCGGCGGCGCACTGCTGGGTCTGCGGCGGGCACCGCTGTTGCTGTCTGAGCCGGCTCTGCCCGATGCGACACGCAGATTCCTGGCCGGCCCGGTTCCCGATGCGGGCACCGTACGGCTCACGATCTTCGGCGGGCCCGCCGCGGTGTCCGATTCCGCAGCGGCGGCGGCGACCGACGCGCTGAGAGGCCTGGACCGCGAGTGCGATCCCCGCGCGGACGCATCCGGAGCGCCGCGTGACGTGACAGTGCAGCCGCTCAACGGCGCCCTCGAAGTCCGCTGGGGAGCCCCGGCCGCAGTCGGCAGCAGCGGCCCGTCTGGCTACCGGATCAGGTACCGGCCCGTCGGGGGGCAGTGGATCACGATGCGCGATGTCAGCTCGCCCGCGACCATCTCGGGCCTCCAGAACACTGCCCTCTATGAGGTGCAGGTACGCGCTGACGGCAGTGGCTACGAGGTGTGGAGCCCGAGCAGCTACGCGACGCCATCGGATGCGGTGGGTGTCGCTGCACCGTCGGCTCCGGGCGGCACGAGCCGAAGCCTGCGTGCCACCGCTGTGTCGCTGGCCGCCGGCCAGCAAGCCAACACAGCTGCA
Organism: Microthrixaceae bacterium; assembly: GCA_011523825.1. GTDB lineage: Bacteria > Actinomycetota > Acidimicrobiia > Acidimicrobiales > Poriferisodalaceae > Poriferisodalis. The sequence continues at coordinate 258,353 of WTFX01000009.1, read as the reverse complement.
CCAGACTGCCCACCCGAACAGGCCTCGGCATGATCGCCTCGAACTCTCGATCCGTCGCCGTGCTGGCCGGCGGCGTCGGCGCCGCCCGGTTCCTCAGCGGGCTGCTGCGCGTTTGCCGGCCCACGGATGTCACTGCGATCGTGAACGTCGGCGACGACTTCACGCTGCACGGCCTTGACATCAGCCCCGATCTCGACACAGTCACCTACACGCTCGCTGGCCAGATCAACCCCGAGACCGGCTGGGGCCGGGCCGGCGAGACTTGGCGCGTGCTCACCGAGCTGGGACGCCTCGGCGGCCAGGACTGGTTCAAGCTCGGCGACCTGGATCTTGCGCTGCACCTGTTCCGCACGCAGCGACGCAGCGACGGTGCATCCCTGTCGCAGGTGACCGGCGAGATTGCTGCCAGCTTCGGGCTCGAGCTGACGCTGCTGCCGGTCAGCGACGATCCCATCGCCACCCGCATCACGCCGGCTGAGCCCGACGGAGCAACCGAGATCGACTTCCAGGAGTATTTCGTGGCTCACCGGCACGGCATCGCCGTGCGGTCGGTTCGCTTCGCAGGCATCGAGGGGGCCAAGCCGGCACCGGGCGTGCTGGATGCGCTGAGCAGCGCCGGCACGGTGGTGGTCGCGCCGTCGAATCCGTTTGTCTCGATCGGCCCCGTCATCGATGTCCCCCAGGTGCGCGAGACGCTGCGCGGCCGACGAGGCAGTGTCATCGCCGTGTCACCCATCGTGGGCGGCGCATCGATCAAGGGGCCGGCCGGAGCCATGATGCGCGAGCTGGGCCACGAGCCCAGCGTCGTCGGCGTGGCACGGCTCTACGCCGAGTTCGCAGGCACGTTGGTGATCGATCACACCGACGCCGAACTCGCTCCCGCCGTGGCCCAGGCGGGGATGACACCGGTGGTGACCGACACGATCATGGCCGACCCGGACCGCGCTACCGGGCTGGCCCGAGCGACGTTGGAAGGCGCCGGCGCAAGAATGAGCACATGACCATCGAATTGCATCCGCTCGAAGGCATCGGTGAGATCACGCTCGGTGCCGATCTCGGAGCCGTCATCGCCAGCGCCTGTGAAGCGTCACCTGCCGGCCTGCAGGACGGCGATGTACTCGTCGTGACGCAGAAGATCGTCTCCAAGGCTGAGGGCGCCATGGAGCAGATCGACCCCAACGATCCGCTGTCGCACAAGCCCCTCGTCGAGCGTGAGTCAGTTCGCATCCTGCGCCGGCGCGGCGACCTCATCATCAGCGAGACCAAGCACGGATTCATCTGCGCAAACGCAGGAATCGATCTGTCCAACGTCGAACGGGGTCACGCCGCGCTGCTGCCCGACGACAGCGACCGCTCCGCCAACAAGATCCGAGATCGCATACGGGCGCTGTCGGGCCGCGCCGTCGGGGTGATCATCTCCGACACATTCGGGCGCCCGTGGCGGCGCGGCGTCACCGATGTGGCCATCGGCTGCGCTGGCATCGCCGCCGTCGTCGACCTGAAGGGCACTGCAGATGCGCTGGGGCGAGAGCTGATGGTCACCGAAGTGTGCGTGGCCGATGAGATCGCCTCCGCTGCCGACTTGGTGTGCGGCAAGGCGCGGGGCGTACCGGTTGCGATCGTGCGCGGGGTCGACCCGAGTTGGCTGCGGCGTGCCTCGGTGCGCTCAGAGATCATCAGGGATCCCGCCGAGGACCTGTTCCGCTAACTGTCAGACACCAACTCCGACGACGGTTGGCGCTGTGCGCGCAGCACGGCGCCCGGGGCGACCCGCTCGCCGCTGCCGATCACAGAGCAATCGCAGAGTGTTGCCCCGGCTCCCACGACAGCGCCCGCGCCGAGCACCGAATCGATCACGATGGCGCCGGCGGCGAGGCGGCAGCCGTCCCCCACCACTGACCGCTGCACGACAGCGCCCGGTCCGACCTCGCACCCGCTGCCGATGACTGACGTGCGTATCTGCGCATCGGGATGAATGCCGTCCGATGCCGCACTGATGCCATCGGTCACCTTGGCGGCGGCGCGCCGGCCCGCGAGAACGTCCAAGTTGGCAGCGAGGTATTGCTGCGGCGTGCCCGTGTCGAGCCAGTACGAGTCGGCGACCAGCGCTGCCAGCGCCCCGTCCGCGACGATCTGAGGGAAGATCTCCCGTTCGATGGAGACAGGCCGGTCGGGCGCGATGCGATCGAGCACCGCCGAGGTCAGCACGTAGGTACCGGCGCTGATCGTGGGCCGATCGCCGCCTCGCGGCAGCGCTGCAGGGGCCGAACCCGGATCCGGCTTCTCCGAGAACGACAGCACCCGGCCCGACGGATCTGCCGCCACGAGGCCGTATGGCGAGGGATCAACGACCGGCTGCAGCGCAATGGTGGCTTCCGCTCCCGAGCTGGCATGGAGGCTCGCAAGTGCGTCCACGTCGAGATCGGTCAGCACATCGCCATTGAGCACCAGGAAGGTGTCCGTGATGCCGCTGGCTTCCGCGGCAAACCGCACGGCTCCCGCGGTGCCGCGCGGGTCGGGCTCAACTGCCACCTGATAGGCGAGCTGTCCGATGCGACCGCGTGGGTAGGCAACAGTGAACGCCTCGGCCCGGTAGCCCAACGAGAGCACGATGTCATCGATCCCGTGGCTGTGCAGGTGCTCGCAGACCCATTCGATCATCGGCCGCCCGCACACCGGCAGCATCTGCTTGGGGGTGTCGTTGGTCAGCGGGCGCAGCCGGGTGCCGAAGCCGCCCAGCAGCAGGATCGCCTTCACTCAGCAGGCTCAGATGTCTCCGAGGGCTCCGACGTGGCAGGAAGGTCGCCCTCAACCGGCTCGCTCTCGCTGCCGTCGTCTAGCACCGGTCCTTCTTCGGTCGAGCCGTCGATCAGCGGCTGATCCTCGGGCGGCAGATTGAGGTAGGCCCGCAGGAATGCGTCGTCGGGTCGCGGAACGTCCGCATTCTCCACGCTCGGGTGGACGAATGCGAACACAAAGATCTGTCCGTCGTCGAGGAAGCGCACATCGCGCAGATCCTCGGTGAACGCCAGTGCCTTCTCTGCCTGCAACGTCTCCCAGCGCATGATTCGCAGCTCTGCCCCCGGTTCGGAGATGTCGGGATCGTCGCTGTCGGGATCAGGAGACGCGCAACCTTCGCCGGATTCGTCGAGGATGGTCCCGTCAGGCAGCTCGATCCTCGAGTCGGTCAACTCGAACTCGATCTCGCGCATGAATGCACCGACGGTGGCGAACTGTCCCGTCACGCCGGTGTGGAACGGGTGGATGTGGATGAGCCCGTCGCCATGCGTGTGGATGCCCGACTGGTCGTCGACGTCGTTGGGATACAGGTCGAGGATGAACTCGTCGCAGTCGTAGATCGCGTAGAGCGAGTGCCAGTGATCGCCGAGGCGCGGCGGGCCCGCCGGGGCATTCGAGGACCGCTCGTTGCGGGCCACCAGAATCAGCACGACACCGAGGAGGACAACGAGCAGCATCGCCGCCGGGAACAGGATGTCGCGCCGGGGGCGGAAGCTCCTGCCGCTTCCGCCGGCGCTCGCTGCTTTGGCAACTTTTTTGGCAGCGGCTGATCTCGCCATACGGGGCGACAAGCTACCGGCGCTCGAGGCTCTATCTGCGCCGGGCCCGATGCGCCGGCGCTCAGCGCCGGCCGAGGCCCTCGTAGGTGAAGCCTGTAGCGCGCAGCTGGTCCGCGTCGAGCAGGTTGCGTGCGTCCACGACGCGGGCTGCGGCCATCTCCGACGCGGCCCGATCCCAGTCGAGGGCCGCGAACTCAGGCCACTCGGTCAGCACGACGGCTACGTCGGCACCATGCAGGGCTTCGAGCGCCGAGTTTCGGATGTGCAGGGTCGCTGGCAGTTGCGAGGCGATGTCGGGACGGTCGTCGAGGTTGACCAGTGCCGGGTCGTACGCCACGAGGCGCGCGCCCGTCGCGCTCAGCCGCTCGGCGACCCGCAGCGCAGGGGAGCCGCGCAGGTCATCAGTGCCAGCCTTGAAGGTGAGTCCCAGCAGGGCCACTGTGACACCGTCAAGGTCGACAGATCCCGGGGCTCCGTCATCGGCAGTCGGATCCGTCACGTCGCCTGACTCGCCCACGACCATCCGGGCAACCTTCGCCACCACCCGGTCGAGCTGCTGCTCGTTGACCGCAATGACGCCTTCGAGCAGGTCGAAGACGTAGCCGGCGTCGTTGGCGACCGACACCAGCGCACGGGTGTCCTTCGGCAGGCAAGAGCCGCCCCAGCCGGGACCGGGCTGCAGGTAGGCCGAGCCGATGCGGTGATCGGTACCCACCCCGGCAAGAACTGTGTCGACATCGGCGCCGACTGCCTCGCACACGGCTGCGAGCGCATTCACGAACGAAACCTTGGCGGCCAGAAACGCGTTTGCCGCGTACTTGACGGTCTCGGCCGATGTGGGATCGCTGAGGATCACCGGCGCTTCGACGCCCGCATATAGCGCCGCAACCCGGCGTGCCACTGAGGGATCTTCGGCCCCGATGACGATCCGATCGGGTGACAGGAAATCGGCAACCGCCGAGCCTTCTCGCAGGAACTCGGGATTCGACGCCAGCGCCACATCGGTGCGCCCGAGCGCCGCGGCAATCTTGGGCGCGGTTCCCACCGGCACAGTCGACTTCGTCACCACGACCGAGCCTGGCTGCAGGCGAGACGCCACCGAATCGAGTGCCGCCAGCAAGTAGCTGAGCTCGGTCTCGCCGTCGGCACGCAGCGGCGTCGGCACGCAGACGAAGACAAAATCGCACGTGCCTGCGACGGCTTCAGCCGAGATCACAAACCGGAGGCGACGCTCGGCTATGCCCTCCGCGACGAGCCGATCCAGATTGGCTTCGCATATCGGCACGACACCGGCCGACAAGGACGCCACCTTGGCCCGGTCGATGTCCGCGCAGATGACGTCGTGGCCGAGATGGGCGAAACACGCGGCTGTCGTGAGTCCGACGTAGCCCGCGCCAACGACGAGGATGCGGCACTCGGGCGATGTACCGCTCATGGCGCCAGCTGGTCGGCGGGAGGCACGTCGACCCTCCGGTAGCCGGGATCGATGCGAGGCGGTTCGTCGCCGATGTGCAGGATCACCGTCGTTGCGTCAAGCTCGGCATGGCCGGCGAAGTCTGGCACAGGCAGCAGGTGACTGACCAGCAGGCCGGCAGCGAGCCGTCCCTGCGGGGCCAGATAGACGACGGTGCCTTCCGGAGCGTGCGAGATGCCTTCGGGCATCGGCCCCGCTGCCTGCGCGTCGAACCCGAGCTCGCTCAGCCGTGCAGCCACCTGGTGCCGCGCCGTCCCGGTGACCTGCACCCGCACGCGCGATTCGACGATGTCGTCCCAGCCGATGCCCCGGAACACGTCCAGAACCCGTTGATTGTGCTCGGCGCGCAGCGGATCGAGCCCGAGCGACCATCGCACCGGGTCGTGTATGTCAACGACTCGCAGCTCGTAGTCCTCGACGTCGACATCGACGTCGAGGCCGGCGAACTTGTCCGCGAGTCTCCGGCCGTCGTTGACGATGCTCAGCGTGTCGGACGTGGACAGATGGTCGGCCGCGATGTCCAGCACCGCGAGCAGGTTGATCGGGTTGGCAAGCAACGCTGGTGCCACTTGCGCAACTGCGGTGCGCATGAATCCGCGCTGGCGGTCGGTGCGGGCGAGATCATTCCAGGCGCCATGCCGCTGCCAGGTCCCGTCAGGCAACTGCTCCTCGAGGTGGCGGCTGCGGACGTACGCAAGCGCCTGCCTGCCGTCGAGGAGATGGGTGCCCGCCCCGGTGACGAACCCGCTCCGGCTCTCCGTCGGATCGGTGGCGTTCTCTTTCGGCTGGTCACGCAACGGCCGGTCGAAGGTCATCTCGACGCCGCCCACAGCATCGACCAGCCGCAAGAACGCCTGGAAATCTGCCTCGACGAAGTGCTGCAGCGTGATGTCGAGGTTCTCCTCGACGGTGTCGATCAGGCGGGCTGCGCGCGCTGCCGTGGTGCGGTCGCGGTTGTAGGCGCTGTTGATCTTGGCAATGACGCCGGTGCCGGCGATGTCGCTCGTGCCGGCAATCTCCGCTGCCAAGTCCCGCGGGATGGACATCATGGCCGCGGTGCCGTCGTCGCGCAGTCGGATCACCATCATGACGTCCGCTAGCCGGTTCTGGTCTGAGTGGCCGGCGCGCAACGGATCATCGGCAGCGAGTCCCAAGGGGCTGTCGGTGCCGACCAGCAGGTAGTTCTCCCCGTCCGGACCGCCCGGCAGCACCGGCTCGCCTGCGGCGAGGTTCCCAGCGCTTGACGAGCCCGAGAACTCATCCTGCTCGCCGAGCACGGCACCGTCGCCGCTGGCATCGTCGCCGATGCTCGCGCCGTCCCCAGCGGTCGCGCTGTCGGGATTCGCCGCGGCCGTGCGGGATTGGTCGATGAGCACGTCGGCGGCGGTCACCGGCTGCTGGGGGGCGGATGTCAGCACATCCGCCAGCTCGTGTCGCTCGATCCGTCCGAGCTGCAGCAGCACGAATGCAGATGCACCGGTCGCGATCGCCCCGACGAGAGTCAACACCGCCAGCGAGATCAGAATGAGGCGAGCCCGCCAGCTGCGTTGGCTCACTCAGCTGCCTCGGACAGGGCCTCGCTCAGGGACGGGTACACGAACAGGCTCTCGGCGATGTCCTGGACTCGCAGGTTCGCGCTCACGGCGAGAGCCACCACGGAGATCAGCTCGGCCGCATGCCGGCCCACGATGGAGCCGCCCAGCACCTGACCAGTGAGCGGGTCGGAGACGATCTTCACGAAGCCGCGGGGATTCTCCTCGATCAGCGCTTTGGCGTTCGCACCGAACGGCACCTTCGTGACACGGATCTTGCGGCCTGTGGCAAATGCCTCCGCCTCGGCGAGTCCGACATCGGCGATCTCGGGCTCGGTGAAGATGGCCGATGCCGCCTTGTCGTAGTCGAGATGGCGGTGGGGCCGGGTCTCGTGCAAGCCCATGGCGTGTTCGACGATCTTGCGGCCCTGCATCGCGGCGACCGACGAGAGCGGCAGCTTGCCCGACAGATCGCCCGCGGCATAGATGCTCGGCACCGATGAGCACAGGTTGTGGTCGACGTCCACATACCCCTCACCGTCCACTCGTACCTCGGTGTTCTCCAGCCCCAAGCCGTCGCTGTTGGGGATCGAGCCGATCGCGAGCAGGGCGTGCGTGGCCCGTACCGTGCGGCCGTCGCTGCACACCACCTCAGCCGCGTCGCCGTCCCGCACGATGTTCACCGCACGTGCGCCCTTGAGCATGGCGACACCGAGGTCGCTGAAAGTCTGCTCCAGCACGGCGGCGGCTTCGGGATCTTTGTGGGGCAGCACTTGCTGCCGGCTCACGATCAGCGTGACCCGGGAGCCCAGCGAGGTGAACATGTGCACGAACTCCACGCCGGTCACCCCCGAGCCCACCACCACGAGGTGTTCGGGCAGCTCTGCGGGCGGGTATGCGTCGCGGGTGGTCAGGATCCGCTCGCCGTCGATGGGCGCCCACTCGGGGATGCGAGGGCGGCTGCCGGTTGACAGCACGACGACATCGGCCGACAGCTCGATCGCCCCATCGGCGGTGTCTGCGCAGACTTCGTTGGGCCCGAGCAGACGGCCCGAGCCCGACAGGATCCGCACGCCCTGACTGACCAGCATCTGGCGGGCGACATCAGCGAGGCGGTCTTCGATGTCGCCGATGCGCTGGCGAAGGTGCGGGGTGTCCACCGACGTGGACACATGTGCGAGGCCCAGCTCGTCGAGATGACCGGCAAAGCTGAGCGCCGAGCCGGTGGCGATCATGGTCTTGGACGGCACGCAATCGCGCAAGTGGGCGGACCCGCCCACGATGTCGCGCTCGATGAGCGTCACGTCTGCGCCGTAGCGCGCCGCATAGGTGGCCGCCGCGTGACCCGCCGGGCCACCGCCGATCACGACGAACCGCTTCTGGGCCATGGACTCGCAGCGTACCGGTGCCCCCCGGCCTCACTGTCGCCGCGCGGCTCTGTGCTTCCCGCTCTTGTTCCCGGCTTCGATTCGATGCGGGCTCACGGGCCGCTCGGGCCACGGCTTCGCCTCAGGCGCCAGCGGCTCAGCTCAGCGTGGGGCTGCAGAGGCCGTCGAGCTCGCTGACAGTGATGCGCTCGCGATTGGCGTAGGTGACTTCGTTGGCGGGGTCTGGACGCAGCCGGAACTCGCGGAAGGCCATCTCCAGCGAGTCGAAGGCGACGATGCGACCCGACAGCGAATCGCCGACGCCGAGGATCAGCTTGATGGTCTCGAGTGCTTGGATCGAGCCCACGATCCCCGGCAACACCCCCAGCACGCCGGCCTCCGCGCACGACGGGGCCAGTTCCGCCGGCGGCGGCTCGGGCAGGTAGTCGCGGTAGGTCGGCCCGTGCTGCGGATCGAACACGGTGACCTGGCCCTCGAAGCGGAATATCGAGCCGTGCACCACGGGAATGCCCAGCTTCACCGAGGCGTCGTTGAGCAGGTAGCGGCTCGGGAAGTTGTCCGCGCCGTCCACGATCACGTCCCAGCCCGACAGGATCTCCAGCACATTGTCGGCACCGAGCCGCGTGTCGTAGGTGACCACGTTGACGTCGGGATTCAGTGCCGTCAGCGTCTTCTTGGCCGAGTCCACCTTGCGGTCGCCCACGCGGTCGACGTTGTGGAGAATCTGGCGTTGCAGGTTGGACTCGTCGACTACGTCCATGTCGATGATGCCGAGCGTGCCGACACCGGCGGCTGCCAGGTAGAGCGCAGCAGGCGAGCCGAGGCCGCCCGCGCCGAGCATGAGCACCTTGGCGTCGAGCAGCTTGAGCTGGCCGGCCTCGCCTACTTCGGGCAGCAGCAGGTGTCGCTGGTAGCGGTTGCGCTGCTCGGCACCGAGCGAGGCCGGCGTCGACCATGGCCGGCCTTCGTCCTTCCACTGGCCGAAGCCGCCGTCCATGGACACCGCGTTCGGATATCCCAACTCGGCGAGCGTCTTCGCGGCGAAGGCCGAACGCACGCCGCCTGCGCAATAGACGATGATCTCGGCATCGTGATCGGGCAGCCGGTTCTCGATCTGCGCCTCGAGGTGCCCGCGTGGGATGTGAATCGCGCCGGCCAGCGCACCCTGCTCGTACTCGTCGGGCTCGCGCACGTCGAGCACCACGGGCGAACGGTCGGCAATCCACTCGGACGCCGTGGCCGTTGTGATCTCGGTGATCTCGCGCTTGGTCGCTGTCAGCAGTTCGCGGAACGAGGGCATCGGGGCCTCCCTGTTCGTCGCTTGGTGTCGCGTTCGATAGCGCCCAGTCCTCCGACCAGGCTCAGGCCCTAAATCCTACCTATCAGGTCAACTTTTCTTCACCCGCCGTGTGTTCTCCCACAATCGCGCCGATTCTCAACCCCAAGCGCTTCAGCCAGTTGGTCGGGATTTGTTCGCCGGTCAGGCGAGGCGGGCCGTGCCACCGCAGATCTGGGGGAGCACTTCGGAGATGGATCGGCGCAGCACCATGTCGGCAAGGTGATCCATCTCGGTGGGTTCGGCGTTGACGATCACGACCCGCGCACCCGCGGACTTGGCCGTCGGCACTACCGCGGCGATGGGGTACACAGCCAGCGTGGTGCCCACGGCCAGCATCAGGTCGCAGTTCTCGGCCGCTACCTGAGCACGCAGCAAATCTCGCGCAACAAGCTGCTGGCCGAAGCTGATCGTCGCACTCTTGAGAATCCCGTCGCAGATGGGACACGGAGGGTCGTCCTCGCCGAGCCGCACTCGATCGAGCACGACGCCCATGTCCTCGCGGTAGTCGCACTCAAGGCACGCCACCTCGCGAATAGTGCCGTGCACCTCGACGATCTTTTCCGCATCGGATCCGGCGTCGTGATGCAATCCGTCCACGTTCTGGGTCAGCAGCGACACCAGCTTGCGACGACGCTCGAGTTGCACGAGAGCTCGGTGCCCGTCGTTGGGTTCGGCACCCCACGCGCGGTGATCCATGCGCGCCCGCCAGGCCAGCACACGCACCTCCGGATCGGCCAGATAGTTCTGCAGCGTCGCCTGCTTCTCGGCGGCGGGGTTCTTGGTCCAGACACCATTGGGGCCGCGGAAATCCGGGATTCCCGAGTCGGTGGAGATCCCGGCGCCGGTCAGCACCGTGATGGCGCTTGCCTCGTCGATCCACCCAGCCACTGTCCGGACATCGTCATCGGTGCCAGAACTCGTTTCGGGCCCTGTGCCCGTCTCAGCTGGGTTCATACCTCACAGTCTGACTGATCGCGGGGTGCCGGGTTCCACAAGCCTTGTGTGATTAAAGACATATTTCATGATGTATAAATATTTTTTGATATATAACGATTGCATTGCACACGAACATCGATCGCGGCCGAACGTGACACGAGACGCCCAAGGAGACCCGCATGCGAACCGACGAGAAGCCCACGATTCCCCCGCCTCCGGTTGCCAGCGGCGACGCCGCGACGACCGCCCTGCAACTCGTCGGCGGCACGGCGACTGCGCAGGGCGAGCCGCTGCGTGTGCTGCTGGCACGGCCGTGGGATGACCCCAGCTTGCGGCGCCGTGGCCACGATCCGCGCTCGGCCTACGTGGAGCGCTTCTGGGTCGCCATCCTGGGACCGAGCGCCGTCTGGTTTCTGCGCCTGCTGGCACGGGAATTCGACGAACTGGCTCCGGGCGAAGACCTGCAACTGGATCTCGACTCCACCGCCCGGCGACTCGGGCTCCAGCACCGCGGCGGCCGCACGAGCAGCTTCATGCGCACCATCGACCGTTGTGCCATGTTCAACCTGGCGTGCCTCAGCGACGACGCCGTGCTGATCGTGCGCAGGCGCCTTCCGCCCGTGCCGCGCCGGCTGTACGACCGGATGCCCCAGGAGCTCCGTGACGAGGTCGGACGTTGGTCGCGCACCGATGCGGGTGCGGACTTCTCGGTCGGCGAGTCCCGCCTGCTCGCTTCATGCATGTTGATGCTCGGCCACGGCCTGCACGAGTCAGCGGAACGCCTGGTGACGCTGGGACTCGCGCCCAATGCCGCCAACGAAGCGACGGCGTGGGCATGGGCGCAGCGACACACGCGGCGCCGCAGTTAGTGCCGGGTCACCAACCGCAGATCAACTCGACCAGCGTGCGCACACCGAAGCCGGATGCTCCTGGGGACAGCTCGCCGGCGTCGGTGTCGGTGCGTACGGGGCCCGCGATGTCGAAGTGCACCCACGGCGTCTCGCCGGCGAACTCCGACAGGAACAGGCCTGCATGGAGCGTGCCCCCGTAGCGGTTCTTGCCGATGTTGCGCAGGTCGGCGATCGGCGAGTCGAGCTGCTCGCGATACTCGGGCGGCAAGGGCAGGTGCCACAGCAACTCCCCAGCGGCCCGCGCCGCCGCCTGGGCACGTTCGATCGCTGCAGGGTCATTGCCCATGAGCCCCGCGTACTTGTCGCCCAGTGCGACCATGCAGGCGCCCGTCAGCGTCGCGAGGTCGACGACCAGGTCGGGCTCCTCTTCGACTGCGAGCGACAGACCGTCAGCGAGAACGAGGCGACCCTCGGCGTCGGTGTTCAGCACTTCCACGGTCTTGCCGTTGCGGATGTGCAGCACGTCGCCGGGTTTGGTGGCCGTGGGTCCTGGCTGGTTGTCGGTGCAGCAGCAGATACCCGTCACCGCGACATCGGGCGCCAGCCGGACGATCGCGCTCATCGCCCCGATGACCGCAGCAGCGCCGCCCATGTCGATCTTCATCCACTCCATGCCCTCGAAGGACTTGAGGTTGAGCCCGCCCGTGTCGAATGTGATGCCCTTGCCGACGAGGTGCACCGTGGCACGCGGCTCCGCGGCCGGCTGCCAGCGCATGCGGATGAGCGCCGGCGGCTCCGTCGAGCCAGCATTGACGCCCAAAAGCCCGCCGCATTGCTCCGCCACCAGCCGCTCGCGGTCCCACACCTCGATCGATGCGGTGCCTGCCGCGGGCTCGGCGCCTGCGGAGGCTGCTTCGATGGCTTCAGTCGCAGCATCGGCGAGGCCGCTGGCCGTGAGCGCACCGGCCGGCTGGTTGACAAGGTCTCGGGCCAGGGCGATGCCGCCGGCCACAGCTGCGGCACGAGCGATGGCGGCGGCCGTGTCAGTGCCGTCGGGCGCAGCGAGGACGACCTGTCCCAGCGCGTCGGCTTCGGACGGCTCGCCTTTGTGCTGGTCGAACCCGTACGAGGCCAGGAGCATGCCTTCGACAACGGCCGCGAGTGCGACATCGGCACCGAGATCGTCGGCTGCAACGGCCGCCAATGCCGAGGTCAACGACTCGACCTTCGATGCGGCCCGCCAGAGGTTCGCCGCCGCCTTGCGAACATCGGCCGCGGTGAGATCGTCAGAACCGAGCCCGACGGCGATGGGCATGATGTCGTCCGCCGTGTCGGCGATGCCGGCCATGAGCGCCGTGCTGCCCGCTGTGCCATCGAAGCCGCTGGCTGCCAAGTAGTTGGGCGTGGCCCCCAGCGTGTCCAGCGCATCGCTGCGCACCGGCCTGTCGGAGGCGGCCGTGGGCGGCGCAGCGGCCGGGTCGGTCACTACCTCGAAGGCGTCAATCGATACGGTCAGCGGCACGGCATCCTCACTCTCTCCGGGATCTGTCGAGGGCGGGGCGCACATGGACGACATCCCCGACCGACACCGTATGGGTGATGCCGGCATCGTCGCAGACCAACAGCCGTCCTTCGGCATCGAGATCGCTCGCTAGCCCTTCGAGGCTGTGTCTATCCGTGACAGTCGCATCGGGCGTCGCATCGAGCGAGACGCGTACACGGCGTCCGAGCGTGGCGGAGTTCCGGCGTGCCTCCTCCAGCACGACGGCTGCTCCGGCGCCATCGCCGGCCCGGCACAGCAGCTCGTAGCGGGCTTCGGTGCCCTCAAGCACCCGATGCGCCAGCAGCGTGCGGTCCACGGGTGTCCCCGCTTCCAAGTTCAGGCTGGTGGCGACGCTCTCGAGCTCCGCTGGCACCTCCGGCCAGCCCGTGTTGAGACCCATGCCCACGACCAGCGCAGAGAGCAGCCCCTGGGCGGTGATGGACTCGGCCAAGATGCCCGCCAGCTTGCGATCGTCGCGGTCCGCGCCGTGATCTGCCCTGTCACGGCCGGCAATCACCAGGTCGTTGGGCCACTTCAACCGCGGCCGCACGCCACTCACCTGCTCGCACGCGTCAGCGGCGGCCAGCCCGACCGCAAGCGTCACCAGGGCCGCTCGGGAGGGAGGCAGCGGGCCCGGCGGCGGGCGCAGCAGTACCGACATCATGAGCGAGGTGCCCGGCGGCGCCGTCCACTGGCGGCCGCGGCGACCGCGCCCGGCGGTCTGCAGGTCCGCGATCAGCACCATTCCCTCGGGCGCCCCGCTGCGGGCCCGATCGAGCAGCTCGGTGTTGGTCGAGCCGATCTCCTCGTACCACTCGACGTCAGCGAAGCGAGTGCCGGCGACTGAATTGAAGTGCGGCGAGTCGAATTGTCCAGGGCTGTGCTCGGCAGGCACGCAGCGACAGTATCGGTAGCGAACCGCAGCGGGGAGCAATAGCGTCGCCAATCTATGTCCGGCAATTTGGGGACCTGATCCGTGTTCAGCAAGCTCCTCATCGCCAACCGGGGCGAGATCGCGGTGCGTGTCATCCGAGCGTGCCGCGAGTTGGGTATTCCGTCGGTCGCGGTGTACAGCGAACTCGACCGCGACGCCATGCATGTGCGGCTCGCGGACGAGGCGTTCGCCCTCGGCGGCCAAACGGCGGCGGAGAGCTACCTCAACACCGAGGCAATCCTCGATGTCATCTCCCGCTGTGGCGCCGATGCAGTCCATCCCGGCTACGGCTTCTATTCCGAAAATGCCGAGTTCGCCCGCGCCATCACCGAGCGGGGCGTGACGTTCGTAGGGCCGCCGCCCGAGGCCATCGAAGTGATGGGCGACAAGATCTCCGCTCGCCTAGCCGCCGAACGCTCTGGCGTCGCTGGCGTTCCGGGCACCACCGAGGTGATCACCTCCACCGGCGAAGTCGCCGCATTCGGCGATGAGCACGGCTACCCCATAGCCATCAAGGCGGCCTACGGGGGCGGCGGCCGCGGCATGAAGGTCGTCGGCAGCCCTGACGAGATCGAAGCCGCCCTGGCTTCAGCGCAGCGGGAGGCCGAGGCGTTCTTCGGGCGGGGCGAGTGCTACATGGAGCGCTATCTCACCTGGCCCCGCCACATCGAGATGCAGATCATGGCCGATCACCACGGCAACGCCGTGTGGCTGGGCGAGCGTGACTGCTCGGCGCAGCGCCGGCACCAGAAGCTGGTGGAGGAGAGTCCCGCGCCCCTGCTCGACGATGCCGTCCGCAAGGCGATGGGCGACGCTGCTGTCGCCGTGGCCCGTGGCTGCAACTACACCAATGCCGGCACGGTGGAGTTCCTCTATCAGGATGGCGAGTTCTTCTACCTGGAGATGAATACCCGGCTGCAGGTGGAGCACCCGGTCACCGAGATGGTGACCGGCATCGACCTTGTCCGTGAGCAGATCCGGGTGGCCGCAGGGGAGCCGCTGTCGTTCACGCAATCGGAGGTGACCTCGGTCGGTCACGCGATCGAAGCGCGCATCAACGCCGAGGATCCGGCCGGCGGTCGCTTCCTGCCCTCTCCGGGCTCACTGACGTCGCTGGTGGTGCCCGACGGATTCGGCGTTCGCTGGGACGGCGGATATGAGGCAGGCGACACCGTCAGCCAGTACTACGACAACCTCATCGGCAAGCTCGTCGTGTGGGGCTCCGATCGCCAGACCGCCATAGGCCGCATGCAGCGGGCCCTCAGCGAACTGAGCGTCGGCGGTGTCGCGACGACTGCAGCGGCGCATGCGCGGATCATGGCCTCAGAGGACTTTCAGGCCGGCGTCCACAGCACGAAGTGGGTGGAAGAACGGCTCGATCTCAGCGGCGTGTCCGGCAAGACCGACACAGATCCCCCCGCTGAGTCCGACGGCGACGGCATGCCGCGCGTGCGACGGGATGTCGTGGTGGAAGTGGACGGCAAGCGCTTCTCGGTGAGCGCATGGGTGCCCGAGACAGCAGCGCCCGCCAACAACGGCAACACGTCGGCTCGCCCGCGTCGAGCGAGCGGCGGCGCATCGGCCGGTGCCGGTACCGGTCAGGTGACCGTGCCGATGCAGGGGACCATTGTCAAGGTCCTGGTGGAGGTCGGCCAGGAGGTCACTGCCGGCGAGGGGGTGGTGGTGCTCGAAGCCATGAAGATGGAGAACAGCATCAACGCCGACCGCTCGGGGACCGTCACCGAGATCAAGGTCGAACCGGGCGACACGGTGGGCGCCGGCGACGTTGTGGTCGTTATTTCGTAGCTTCCGAACCTGACTTCTTGAGCGTGCCGACGTCGAGCTCTATGGCGCGGACGCGGCGCAGTGTTCGTTCTGCGATCACGCGGTTGGCGCGCAGCAGGTCGGCCAGCACGCCGAGCATCATCAGCTGCATGGCCACGAGCAGTGCGACGGCGCCGATGATGAGCGACTGCACGTGGCCTGAGCCGTCCGAGGTCACCAGGAACCACCCGAAGCGGGCGAACAGGAAGAGGCCGACCGCTGCGAACAGCGCCGCCGGCACCGCGAAGACCCGCAGCGGCTCATGCATCGTGTAGACGCGGGCGATGGTGCTGGCAGCCCTGCGCACGTACTGGCGCTTGGACTTGAACAGGCGCGACGGCCGGGTGGTGGGGTTCACCCGCACTGGCACATCGGTGACAGCGAGGTCTGACTTGCCGGCCTGGATCACTGTCTCGAGCGTGTAGGTGAACCGGGACACGACGTTCGCTGCGAGTGCAGCCTCCCGGCTGTAGGCGCGGAATCCAGAGGTGACATCGGCCACGTCGGTCGCCGATGCCTGCCGTACCGTCCACGAGCCGAGCCGCTGCAGCCGCTTCTTCAGCGGCGAGAACTCGGGGTGGTTGCGGATATCCCGCGAGCCGATCACCAGATCGGCACGGCCGGCAACGATCGGCGCGGTCAGCTTGCTGATGTCGGCTGCGTCGTACTGGTTGTCGCCGTCGGTGTTGACAATGACGTCGGCGCCCATGCGCAGTGCCGCATCGATGCCGCTGGCGAAGGCCACGGCGAGTCCCTTGTTCTGCGTCAGGCTGACGACGGCGTCGGCGCCGTGACTTCGAGCCACCTTCACGGTGTCATCGGTGGAGCCATCGTCGATGACCAGCCACAGCACCTCGCTGAAGCCGTCTACCTGGCGCGGCAGCTCGCTCATGGTCTCACCCAGGGTCTCTGCCTCATTGAGACAGGGGATCTGAATCACCAAGCGCACCCGCCCATTGTGTCGGGTGGACCCGACACAAGAGAACTCAGCGTCGCGCGCCCGCTATGGCGTCCAGTTCCTCGCGTTGTGGCGATCAGTCGACGTTGAGGCGGCTGAGTCGCACGGTGGCGAGCGCGAGGCTGGCCGCTGCCACGGCAACCAGCACGATGACGGCAGTCACGACCCCATACGACGTGAATCCCAGATCGACATCAGCAATCTGCGAGAGCAGCGACCGGGCGTAACCGCGCAACGACAGCCGCTCGGCGAAGTCGCCGAGACCCACCGCCAAGCCCTCCCACAGCAGGATGTAGGCGATCCCCCAGAGCACGGCTTTGCGGAACAGCAGGCCCAGCAGCACGAACAGGCAGGAGTACGCGACGGTCCCCAGCGCTGCTGCGGCCAAAGCACCTGCGGCAACCCTGCCCGAGCCAGCCGCGAAATCAGTCGCGAGCCAGCCGCCCAGCATCGTGGGCACGACGCACAGCGGCAGTGACACCGTGGCGGAGGCCAACGCGGCCGCCGCCACGAGCGGGGCGCGGCCCATGGGGCGCAGCCACAGATACACGAGCGTGCCGTCGTCGCGGGCATCGCCCAGCGAGGCGGCAGCGAACACCAGCGAGACGATGGGCACGATCACGATCAGGCCGAATCCGTCGGCATAGCTCGCGCCGTCGAAGATCATCCCCGCACTGCTGCTGTTCCCGCGATTCGACGAGTTGCCGACGACCCAGCCGACGATGATCATGATCGCCCCCAGGGCACCGAGTGCCGCAATGCGGCCCGCCGAGACGATCTGGCGGATCAGAACCCGGTAGCACAGCGCGGTCGCGCGCGCAGCGCCGACGCGCCTTCGTGCCGGCACCGAGGCTGCAGCAGTCGCCGCGTCGCTCATCGTCGTTCCACCAGGTAACGGAACACCGACTCGAGGTCCTCATCCAAGGGCAGCACGGAGCGCAGGCGTGACTCCAAGCGACGGGCCAGGGGCGCTATCTCTCGGCCGAGCCGATCCACGTCCAAGGTGTCGGCCACGATGGCGTCCCCGTCGACGCGGACGCCGACGGCCGTGCCCGACTCGACAAGCGCCGCAGCCAGGGTTCGGGACTTGTCGGCTTCGATGCTGACACGGCGGGGCCGGTCGTCCATCATCTCGCGCAATTCGCGATAGTCGCCGCTCGCGACCAGCCGGCCTTGGGCAATCACCAGGATGCGTGATCCCAGCTGGGCGACCTCCTCGAGCACATGGGAGGACACGAGCACGCAACGGCCCTGCGCGCCGAGATCGGTGAGCATCCCGATCATGCGACGCCTTTGTACGGGATCGAGGCCGTTCAGCGGCTCGTCCAGGATCAGCACGTCGGGATCGTGCACCAAGGCAGCAGCCAGCTTGGTGCGCTGCCGCATGCCCTTGGAGTATCCAGAGACTGGCCGCGGATCGTCAGGGTTCAGCTCGACGAGCTCAAGTGTGCGACGCGCAGCGTCGGTGGGGTCCGTGACGCCCTGGGTCTCCGCTGCGATCTGTACAAATGCAAGGGCGTCGAGCCGGTCGAACAGGGCATCTTGCTGTGGCGACAAGCCGATTCGGCCACGCACGTCGCGGTCCTGGCGTGCGTCCGCTCCCAGCACACGCACTGATCCTCGAGAGGGCGGCGTCAAGCCGCACATCATGCGGAACAGCGTCGACTTGCCGGCGCCGTTCGGCCCGAGCAGGGCGGTGACGCCTGCTCTCACGGCGAAGGTGACATCGGACACCGCCACCACATCGCCGAAGAACTTCGACACGCCGTGCACTTCGACCATGCCGGCAGGCAGCTCGGGTGCTTTGGCACCATTGCCCACGCGTGGCGCCTCGCTGGAGGATCCCTCGCCGGCGGCCGACTTCCCGGCTGGGGGCGCCGGCACCGGACGGGGGCGCGGGCTCATTGCGTCCCCTCGATGCGGCGGTAGCGCCACCAGAGCACTGCCGCTCCAGCCGTCACCCACGCAGCGTTCGCTGCGATGACGAACCACGTGGAGAGCTCGCTGACGCTCTGCCCTGGCGATGATTCGTCTTCACCCAGCACCGGCGGTCCGACGCCGAAGATCCGGTCCTTGAGTGCCTCGCCCATCTCGCCCAGGTTGAACGCGTAGATGCGAGGATCCATGTCTGCCGCTTCGACCAGCACGCTGGTGACGAGATTGGAGCCCAGCAGCAGCAGGATGACGCCGATCACGGCGAACGCTCGCCGATCGGTCAGGCTCGAGATCGCCAGACTGGCGGCGGTGATTGTGGCAGCAATGGCGACGCCCGAAGCCAGTATGCGCACGAGCACGGTCAGCCAGTCGCCGAGACCGGCGGGGCCCGAGCCCTCCAGGGTGTACGCGAGGAGCAGGAACAGCAGAGGTCCCACCGTGATCACCGCCAGCGTGACTGCCACCGCCGCAGCCTTCGAGGCCAGGTAACTCCACAGTCGCAACGGCGTCGACAGGTACAGCGGCAGCATCCCGTTGCGGCGATCAGCCACCAGGATCTCAGGCACCACGATCCCGCAGTAGAAGAACAGCGCCGCCTGAATGAGCCCGTAGTACTCGTGATACTCGGGCAGGATGTTGTCGGAGATCAGGTCGATATCGAGCACCGTCGCGATGCCCACGAACACGATTGCCGGGACCAAGGCAATCACCACTGCCAGCCACGGCAGGAACTTGTGCCGGGCCGGGCGTCCCAGGCCGAGCGTGAATCGCATCGACGAGACAATCACGGCGCGCATGGCCCCGGCGAGACCACGCCGGGGGCCGCTGTAGGGCCGGAAACGCTGATCGTGGATCTGTGCGGCACCGTCGTCTGCGACAACGGCCGGCTCGATCGAATCGCTCATGCCGCAGCCATTTCGAACAGGTCTGCCAAGGTGCGCCGGCGGGTCTCGAGCCGCCGGATGCGTGCACCGGCATCGGCCACCGCATCCCGCGCGCGGTCGCACAGCACGTCTCGCTCGCGGCCGCCGAGTCGCAGCGTGGTGCCGGTGCGCTCGACATCGATCCCCGCTGCGCGCAGCGCGTGCTCGACAGCGTCCACCGAGCCGGCTGGCTCAGCGACGTCGACGAGTTCGAGGGTGACACCGTCGTCATCGCCGACGAGCTCGCCAAGCGGCCCGCAGGCCACGAGCCGGCCGGCGTCCAGTGCCACAACGTGGTCGCAAACGCTCTCGACCTCGTTGAGCAGGTGCGAGGAGAGCACCACGCTGACCGAGTGCTCGTTGCTGATCTCGCCGATGAGCGTGAGCATCTCGCTGCGCTGGGTCGGATCGAGGCCGGAGGTCGGCTCGTCCAGCAGCACGAGCTGGGGATCGGATGCAATCGCCTGCGCGAGCTTGACCCGTTGGCGCTGGCCGGTCGACATCGTGCCGAGTGTGCGGGTGCGCTCTTCGCCCAAGCCGACCAGCCACAGGCTGTCCGAGGCTCGTGTGCGGGCCTCGCTGCGCGGCAGCCCGCGCACCTGCGCCAGGTGGCGCACGAAATCGACGGCCCGCATCTCATCGGGCAGCAGGTCCCGTTCGGGAGCGAAGCCGACTTGGGCCCGCAGCGCCGCGCCTTGGCTGCGGGGATCGAGCCCCAGCACCTTCGCCGAACCGGAGGTCGGCGCACGCAGGCCGAGCAGCGCGTTGAGCAGCGTCGTTTTGCCGGCGCCGTTCGCGCCGACGAGCCCGGTGACGCCGCGACGCATCTGTACGTCCAGTCCATCTATCGCCACCGTCGATCCGAACTGCTGTGTCAGCGATGTCGTCGAGGCGATCACTGCCGGCTCGGATGAGGATTCGCTCACATCGTCAAGTTAGGCGAGCCGCTCTCGCGACCACTGTCAGCGAAGCAATCGGGGACTAGTGGTCCGCTTCGGCGAGGCCCGCAACAGCCAGGGCCTTCTGCTTGGCGGCGTCGAGGTCGTAGTGCTTGCGCGTCACGATGCGCTGGGCGTACAGACCGCCTCCGGCCTGCAGGTTGGTCACGAACTTCCAGCCGCCGTAGGAGTCGGCGGTGAGGTCCCGGATGGTGTGCATCAGGCGTGCCCGGTACTCGCCGTCGACGTCGTTGCGGGTGGACATGTACTTGCGTGCCAGCGGGCCGACGTCGGGATTCTCGAAATCGGCCGGCACCGGCGAGGTGAGCACGGCGCCCCCGGCGATGTCGTGGAGGTGCCGCACCATGGCGCTGTAGTTCGCGGCAGCGTGGAACTTGCCGGCGTTGGTGTACAGCTCGTTGGGGAACGCTGCCCCTTCGGGCCCGATCGAACAGTGCCCGATGGCGGCCTCGAGGGTCGCCCGGATGAGCGTTGCGTGGATGATCATCTCGGAGATCTTCTCCTTGACGTGGCCAATCCCCGCCGTGCCGTTGGCCTCGGCCACGAGCTGAGCCAGCCCGACAAGCTGATCGGCTTCCTCCACGAATGCCGACAGGCCGCCGAGGCGTTCCCACAGTCCAAGTGCATGGGCGAACACAGCCGCGTAGTGGGTTTCGCCGTCGAGGAAGACGCGCTCGTGGGGCACGAACACGTCGTCGAAGATCACGAAGCCCTCGGGATAGTGGTGCTCGCCCGACACCGGGAACGCACGGGGATCCTCGTGGCGGGGCGCGTAGGTGGTGTTGATGATCTTGACCCCTGGGGTGTTCACCGGCACCGAGCAGCCGATCGACCAGTCCTCCTCGCCGGGCTTCATGGCCTTGGTGGGGATGGTGAGCAGTTCATGGCCGAACGAGGCGCCGGTGATGTGCAGCTTCGCCCCGCGGATTACCACGCCGTCCCGCTGGCGATCCACGACGCGCACGTACGAGTCCAAGTCGTCCTGGCGAGCGGGCGGGCGGCTGCGGTCGCCCTTGGCGTCGGTGATGCACTGGGTGATCCGCACGTCATCACGCTGCGCCTCGTCGATGAACGCATCCATCCGCTCGATGTAGTCGGGCTTGGAGTCCATCATGCGGCCCGCGGCGGTTTTCAGCGTCTGGATGGAGGTGTAGGTGACGTGGGCCATCATCCCGGCCGAATGCAGCAGGGGGATCATCTCGCGCAGGTCGTCGGCGCAGCGCGGCACGCTCATCAGCGGTGACATGGCGTCGGGTGCGGGGTCGTAGAAGCGGTCATATCCCACAGCCGTGGCTTCCACGGTTTGGCCGAGGATCGGGTGGGTCTCCAGGTCGTCGATCTGCTTGCCCTCGAAATACGTCAGGCGTCCGTCTGCGAGTGATTCCTTGTACTGCTGGCCGGTGCGCATCGTGAGCTCCCCCATCTGTCGCGAGTGCCGTGCGAGCGGCAATCACGCTAGTGGCGCGCCGCTGCGCTGGCCCGAGCCACAGGACGTCACTGGGGTCGCCGCTGGGGCCGGTGCGCTAGAACGGCACCCATGACGGATCCCTCCTACAAGGGCCCTGTGCCCGACATCTCAGACCCCGACGCCGCTGCCACCTACCAGCTCGACGGGCACATCGCCACCATCACCTACAACCGGCCCGAAGCCATGAACGCCATCAACGGCGACATGCGGCAGTGCCTGAACGCTGCGTGGATGGAGTTCTACAACAACCCTGACGCGTGGGTGGCGATCATGACCGGGGAGGGCCGGGCGTTCTGCGCCGGTGCCGACCTACGCGACCCCACCCGGGGCTCGGCGGGAATCTGGTCGGGGTCGTACTTCGAGATCCCCACCATCAACAGCCTCGAGAGCGGCCTCGAGCTGTATAAGCCGATCATTGCGGCCATCAACGGCGCATGCATCGGATACGGGCTCACCGGCGCCCTGGTGGCGGACTTCCTCATTGCGTCGGACCGCGCCATCTTCGGCATGCCCGAGGTGAGGATCGGTGTGCCGACCATCGTGGGCTCCATGCGGATGCCGCACAAGATCGGCTGGGCGAATGCCATGGAGATCCTGCTGACGGGCGAGAACTTCGACGCAGCCCAAGCTCACAACATGGGGCTCGCGTGGAAGGTCGTGCCGCACGACACGCTCATGGACGAGGCCCGCACCCTGGCCGAGCGGTTGTGCCAGGGAGCGCCGCTTGCCGTGCGGGCTGTGAAGGAAGTGGCGTGGCGCAGTCAGCGCATGGGCTGGACCGAGGCCCTGCGTATGGGCGAGTCGATCCGCAGGATCGTGGGCGACAGCGATGATGCGAAAGAGGGCGGGCGGGCATTCGCCGAGAAACGGCCGCCCGAGTGGACGGGCACTTGACCGCTCAGCCGCTGAACAGCGCTAGCCGGCGAGGGTGAGGCGGGCCACGAGGTCGGTGCCGAAACCCGTGAGGATCGCCAGGTAGAGCAGCCCGGTGGCTGCCATGACGGCCGCGTACTGGCGCTCGCGCAGCGCCGCCATGGCCACGGCGGCCAGCGCCACAGTGGTGACCGCGCACGCAGCCCAGAACCAGCCCAGCAACCCGCCATAGCCGTCGTCGATGCTGCCTGTCAGCACGGCGATCATGCCGGTAGGCAGCAGCAGCAGTCCCACCTCGATGGGCCACAGGCCGCCGAGATGACGTACCAGCTCCCGCAGCGGCTCCCGACGCAGACCGGGCTGCACGAGATACCAGTGGCCCAGCAGCATCGAGTTGCTCACGGCGCCCAGGAACGCGGCGCCGACGGCGACACGCGCGAGATGAAGCGCCGGCGTGATGTCGCCGCTCGCGCCGAGCCCTGCCGCCACTACGCCGACCATTCCGACCAGTGGCGCCGCGAGGTCCCAGCGCGGGTCGAAGCCCTCGATCGTCCTCCTCGGGACGGAGCCGGCCGGTGCCCCGCCGCCGCTGCCGGCATCCACGGCTCGCACGTCAAGGTCCGCCGCGGCCACATTGGGCACGGCCGAGCGCACAAGCGTCGCACCGGCACACAGCGCCATCGCAATGCAGGCCACGTCGCGCACGGCGTTCGGCTGGAACACGAGACCGGTGACCGCCCCGACAGCGGCGATCACCCCGTACAGCGAGCGCAGCAGCCAGCCGTAGCCGAGCCCGACTTCGCGCCGCCGCGTGGTCACCCACAAGTAAGCCAAGCCCCCTGCGGCCCACTGGCACATGACCGTCGCCACATCCACCGGTGCGCCCTCAGCCATCGCTGTGCTGCCTCTCGCCGATCGGGGGCGCTCTACGCCGGTACGGGGCGGGCCCGGGCGCTGAGCTCTACAGCTGCGGCGGATTCTGCGGCGTGATAGCTCGAGCGAGTCAGCGGACTCGACTCGACATGGTCGAGTCCGAGCGCCGCACCCGCCTCTCGCCAGTGCTCGAAGGACTCGGGCGGCACCCAGCGGGCGACGGGAATGTGATGGTTCGTCGGCCTCAGGTACTGGCCGATGGTCACGATGCTCGCACCGACAGACGCCAGGTCAGCCAAAGCGACATCGACTTCCGCATCTTGTTCGCCCATGCCGACGATGATGCCTGACTTCGTGACGTACCCAGCCGAAGCACTGCGCGCAAGCAGGGCAAGGCTGCGGGCATAGCCCGCTGAGGGGCGCACCGCCCGCTGCAGCCGGGCGACGGTCTCGAGGTTGTGATTCAGGATGTCCGGGCTCGCATCGAGGACGATCTGCAGAGCTGCTGCATCTCCGCCGAAGTCAGGCACCAGCACCTCGATCGTCGTGCGCGGCGACTGACGGCGGACAGCAGCGATGGTCTCGGCGAACGCGGCAGCGCCGCCGTCGGGGAGATCGTCACGAGCCACAGCGGTGACGACCGCATGATCCAACTCCATCTCGGCGACGGCATCGGCGACTCGGGCGGGCTCGCCAGGGTCGATCGGCATCGGCTGGCGAGTGTCGACGAGACAGAAACCGCACGCGCGGGTGCACCGCTCGCCGTTCAGCATGAACGTGGCGGTTCCCGCTCCCCAGCACTCGAAGATGTTGGGGCACCCCGCCTCCTCGCACACGGTCACCAGATCGTGCTGGCGCATCACGCGACGCAGCCGGAGGTAGCCCTCATTCAGATCCATCCGGGCACGCAGCCATGGAGGCTTCCGCTCAGCGAGACCCAAGCCGTTCCCTACGCCGGCTTCGGCGAGCCGGGCGCGGCTGCGCGGGGGGGCGATCTCGACCCGACCCGGGCCGAGTCCCCGGCTGAACGCGCTGAGATCCGACGGACGATGACGCCATGCCACATCCGCACGCTTGCAGCCGGTCTCTCCCCATCGTTCGGCTGCGCGCCTGGCCACGGCGTCGGCTACTTCGCGCATGGTCGCTGCGCAGCCCTCGGCTCGCAACGATGTCGGCCGGAAGTCGCGAATGCCGCACGGGATGATCCGTTCGAACCACGACAGATCCGTCTCGACATTCAGCGCGAAGCCGTGCATCGTGCGACCGCGGCTGAGGCGTACGCCGATGGCGGCGATCTTGCGAGGCGTGCCCTCCAGGTCCAGCCACACACCCGGGTACCCGTGCAACCGACCGCAGCCACCCAGCCCCAGGTCGGCCAGCGCGTCGATGAGCACCTGTTCCAGGTCGCACACATACGCCGCTGTCTCAGCCAGTCCCCCGCCTCGCCGACCGGGCAGCGTCAGGATCGGGTAGCCGACGAGCTGGCCGGGACCGTGGTAGGTGAAATCGCCGCCGCGGTCGATGCGGACGCAGTCGGCGCCGACCTCGGCGGGATCGACAAGCAGGTTGGCCTCGTCCGCGCTCGGGCCCGCAGTGAAGACGTGGTGGTGTTCGAGCAGCAGTAGGTAGTTGTCCGCGCAGTGCGCCCACAGGCGCCGTTGCAGGTCGAGCGCTTCGCGGAAGCCGACCCGTCCGAGCCAGCGCACCTGCAGCACGGAGTGCACAGCTAGAACTCCGCTCCCCAGTCGTGCTGTTCGAGCATCTGGCGGATGTGCCCCAGGAAGCCGGCGGCGTAGCTGCCGTCGAATGCACGGTGATCCCAACCCATCGCCAGGTGACCCACCGAGTGGATCACGATGCTCTCGTTGCCGAAGCGATCGGTGACCACCACCGGGCGGCGAGCGACACCGTCGGTAGAGAGCACCGCAACCTGCGGCTGATTGATGATGGCGGCCGTGGTGTAGGTGCCGAATGAACCGTTGTTGGAGATCGTGAAGGTGCCGCCGGTGATGTCATCGGGCGTCAAGCGCTTCTCCCGGGCACGCCCAGCAAGCTCATTCATCGTGCGGGCGACGCCTCGCAGGCTCAACGAATCCGCATCGCGTAGCACCGGCACGATGAGCCCGTCGTAGTTGAGATCCACTGCGACGCCCACGTTGCGGCGCCGCCAGACTCTCAGGCCGCCGTCTTCAACCGACGCGTTCAGGCGTGGCCAATGACCCAACGCGTCGGTGACCGCTGCAACGATGAAGGGCAGGTACGTGAGGCTGAAGCCCTCCGACGCCCGCCAGGCTTCTCGGTGAGACCGGCGCACCTGCTCCACGTTCTCGTAGTCGACTTCGACGATCGTGAGCGCATGGGGAGAGGTGGCAACCGAGTGCACCATGTGCTCACCGGTTCGGCGGCGGATGTTGTTGAACGACTCGTAGCGCGAGTCGCCGTCGGTCCATTCAGCTGCGGCAGCGGCGGCGACCGGTGCCGGCACCAGCGGCGGGCTGGGCACTGATGCGCGCTCGCCGGCGGCCGGTCTCGCCGGCGCCGTCGTGGGAGCCTCGGTCGCGGCCGCAGCGCGCTGGCGCTCGTCGATGGCGTTGAGCACATCGGACCGGGTGATGCGACCGCCCACGCCCGTGCCCACGAGTGCCGCTGGGTCGAGGTCGTGCTCTCGTACCAAGCGTCGGACGACAGGCGAGAGCAGATGGCTTCCATGATCGGCCGCTGGCCCGCTTGCTGCGCCGTTGGCCGGTGCGGCAGCTGCAGGCGCAGCGACCAAGGCCGCGGCAGGCGCTGCGGTCGGCTCGGCCGGTGCCGGCGCGGCCGCAGGAGCGGCAGCCGGTTCTGGCGGCGCGCCGCTGGGCGCGGGGACAGCTGCATCGGGCGGCGGCGCGACAGCGCCTTCGGCCAGCTCCACGATCGCCAGCACCGTCCCGACGTCCACGGTTTCGCCCTCAGGGACGCGTATTTCGGTGATGACGCCTTCCATCGGCGACGGCACCTCGCTGTCAACCTTGTCGGTCGATACCTCGTAGAGCATCTCGCCCACAGAGATCGCATCGCCCGGATTCTTGAACCAGCGGGTGATGGTGCCCTCGGTCACCGTCTCGCCGAGCTGGGGCAGCACCAGATCAGCCATGTCGTTGCCTCGATCGGCATACGGCGGCGGGCACCGAGCTCATCCGTGAAGTCCTCGTCCGGTGAGCGACAGCATCGTCTCACCGAACAGTTCCGACAGCGTGGGGTGGGGCTGCACCAGCGCCGCCACCTCGGAGACCGTGGCCTCCCAGTTCACCGCCAGGTATCCCTGACCGAGCTGCTCGGTGACCCACGGTCCCATCATGTGCACGCCGAGCACGCGCCCGGCCGAGCCGTCGGCTTCGCGCTCGGCCACGATCTTGACGAGGCCCTCGGTGTCGTTGACGATCATCGCCCGCGAGTTGCCGGTGAAGCGATGCTTCGACGTCACCACCTCGTAGCCCGCCTCGCGAGCCGCCGCCTCGGTGAGCCCCGCGAACGCCACCTCGGGATGGCAGTAGATGGCCCAGGGCACGTTCGCGTAGTCGACCGGCGCCGGGTCCTCGCCGAGCATGTCTCTCGTGGCCACGATCGCCTCGGCGAACCCGACATGGGCGAGCTGCGGCGTGTTGATGAGATCGCCGATGGCATAGACGCCGGCCATGGTGGTGCGGCACATCTCGTCGGCCACGACGAAGCCCCGCTCGTCGAGCTTGACCCCGGTGCCGTCGAGGCCGAGATGATCCGGGTACGGCCGGCGTCCCACCGACACCACCACGGCGTCGACCTCGAGGGACTCGTCCACCATGTCGCCATCACCGGACCGGGGAGCGATCTCGTACTGCACAGTCGTGCCGTCGCCGCCCGGCGTGTGCCCGGTGACCCGGCAGCCTGTGAGCACCGCGATTCCCCGCTTTGAGAACGCACGAGCGAGGGCCTTGGCAATGTCGGCGTCGACACCGGGGATGATCTGCGGTGCGTATTCGAGCACGGTGACCTCGGCGCCGAGATCTGCGAGCATCGATGCGAACTCGCAGCCGATGGCGCCCCCGCCGATCACGGCGACTCGGCTCGGCACCTCGTCGAGTGCCAGAACCTCGTCGGAGGTCATCACCAGCGTGCCGTCGCGATCGAAGCCCGGCAGCGTGATCGGCACCGACCCCGCTGCGAGCAGGACGTGGTCGCCCTGCAGCGTCTGGCTGCCGGATTCACCGGCGTCGACCTCGACGGAGCGATCGGCACACAGCCGTCCCGTGCCCTCGTAGGTCGTGACCTTGCGGCGGCGCAGCAGCCCCTTCACCCCAGTCTCGAGGCCGTCGACGATGCGCTGCTTGCGGCCCTGCGACACGGCAAAGTCCAGCTCGGGCGGCTCCACATTGACACCGAATTCGGCGGCCTCGCCGACGGTGCGCCAGACAGCGGCGGTCTCGAGCAGTTCCTTGGCGGGAATGCAGCCACGATGCAGGCACGTCCCGCCGAGCCGGTCGCGTTCCACGAGGGCGACGCTCATGCCTGCGGCGCCGGCGTACAAGGCTGCGCCGTAGCCCGCGGGGCCTCCGCCGATCACCACCAAGTCGTAACGAGCCGGACTGACTTTCTCGCCAGTGTTCGTGTCATCTGCCATCGCGCGACGAGGGTACGCCGCGTTTTCGGCGGGTTCGCACCGGGGCCCCGCAGCATGCACTGCGGCCGGGCCAGGCAGCGCTAGAGCGCGATGAGCACCTGGACCGCGAACGCCATCAGGATGACCATCCCGGTGACGAGAGCCAAAGCAATCAGCGCCCGGGTGCTCACCGGTTCGAATGTAACCCGCGCTCTCGCATTCCAGGCCCAGAGATAGGCTCGGCAAGGTGATGCACCCGCGGTCCCGAGCGGTCATCGTGCTGCTGGCCGGGCTGGCAGGCCTCGGCGTCCTGGCCGGCTGCGGAAGCGTCGAGGTCAGCGTGTCCCGCGACACCGCGGCCACGACATCTGCTGCCGAGGCGCCCGCGACCACTGCCGGCGAAACCGACACCGGTGCGGCCGCCGAGCCGGCTGCCACCACCGCCGCGGTCGCCCAGGAGACCCGGGCCGAGATCCTGCTGCTGGAGGGAGCGCTGCTCGACGGGCAGCAATTCGATCTGGCTGCAACAGCCGGGAACGACGTGCTGCTGTGGTTCTGGGCACCATGGTGACCGGCGTGCAATCGTGAAGCGCCTGCGGTCGCAGCGCTGAAGGCGGAGCACGGCGACAGCTTGGTCCTGGTGGGAGTCCCCGGCGGCGACTCCCAGGATTCCTACCGGCGTTTCGTGGCCAAGCACCAGCTGGGCGACGTCCCGCAGCTCTCCAACGAAGACGGCGAGCTGTGGGGTCAGCTCGGCGTGAGCTACCAGCCGAGGTGGGTGCTGGTTCGAGCCGACGGCAGCATCGAGCGCGGCGGCGGTACTCCCCCGCCCGACATCGTGCAAGACGCCCTCACGCCCGCCTGAGCCCGATCCCGCCCGAAGGACAGCATGGCCAAGCCCAAGCAGCGGAGCGTCAGTGTCGAGCGGCTCATCGCCGCTCCCGCCGAGAAGATCTTCGCGGTGCTGACCGATCCCAGCCGTCATTGCGAAATCGACGGCTCGGGAACACTGGCTCGCCTGACCACCAGCAATGCGCCGCTGACACTGGGCAGCACCTTCTCCATGCGCATCAAGGTGGGCGTCTCCTACACCGTGAAGAATCGGGTGCTGGAGTTCGAGGAGAACCGCCTGATCACCTGGGCGCACTGGCAGGGACAACGCTGGAGCTACCGGCTTGAACCCCAACCCGGCGGGGGCACGCTGGTACGCGAAACCTTCAACTGGTCAACGGCAAAGCTGCCGCGAAGCGTCGAGCTCATCGGAGCTCATCGCAAGAACGTGCCGAACATGGAAAAGACGCTCGAGCGGCTGGCTGCGCTCGTCGAGACCCCGGCCGAAGCCGATTCCTAGTCCTCGGGCTCGATCACCCAGACGTCGTCCAGCGCATCCTCCAAGCGCCGGTTCAGATCGCCCAACGTGCGATCGTCGGCGCGGCGCACCAGCACGGCTTCGTCGCAGTTGTGCATGAACCAGGTGTCCCGACGACGCATCGCCTTGCCAAACGCCTCAGTGTCGACAGGCACCCTGTTGCTGAGCACGAATTCCTGAACTGCGCTCTGCCGCAGCTCGGCGAATCGCCGCCGAGACGGCCCCGGCCACCGGCGCTCGACGCCTTCGAATGCGAGCACCACGACATGCGGCACACCGGCAGCGAGTGCAGCCTCAGCGCCCAGGGTCTCGGCACCGAGCCCGAGGCCTGTCGCCACAACCAGATCGGGATGCATAGCGCGCTTGGCGGCAAGGACGTCGCTCAGCTGCCGGAGCACCTTGCGCGACACCGGGTTCTCGTTGTAGCCGCCGAGTTCCGGCGGCCGGTGGCCCAACACCGCCACGGCGTGACCAGCGATTTCCCGGTTTCCTGACGTCGGCTCATCGGTGCTGACTGCGCCCTTGACGGGGCGCTGCGCTCCCGATCGCGGGTCGCTCAGCCGATCGAGCACGTCATCGTCGAACCGATTGCCGCTCTGGCCGGCACCTGCCCCCGCAGCATGCACGGCCAGCGCATCAGCAGCGGAGTTCAGCCGCTGGCCCGCATGACCCTTCACCCACTCGAAGGTCACGTCGCCGCGCGTCAGCACGGCCTCGATGAACGGCTCCCACAGGTCCCGGTTGGCGACCGGCTTCTTGGCCGTGTTCAGCCAGTTGCGCCGGTGCCAGCCTCGCCACCACTCGTCGGTGAAGCACTTCACCACGTAGGTGGAGTCGCTGACGATCCGCAGCGGGCCGTCCAGGTTCTCGACGGCTTGCGCCGCGGCCGCGACCTCCATGCGCTGGTTCGTGGTGGAGGGCTCGAAGCCGCAGGCCCACGGCCCGCCGTCGATCACGTAGGCCCAGCCGCCAGGACCCGGATTGCCCAGGCATGACCCGTCGGTGAACACCTCTCGCGCTATCGCGTTCGATTTCTGGCTCATCCAAGTGCGACACTAGAACCCATGCTCTTTGACGGGTTGCATGAGCAAATCCCCGATATCGACCCCGATGAGACCGACGATTGGCTGCAGTCGTTCGCGGCAGTCGTCGAGGAGCGGGGCAAGAACCGCGCGCGGTTCCTCATTCGCAGGCTCATGTCCAAGGCCCGCGAGATGCAGGTCGACTTCCCTGCCACCGTCTCGACCCCGTACATCAACACGATCGCCCCCGAAGACGAACCGTGGTTCCCCGGCGACGAGGACATCGAGAAGCGCCTGCGGGCCTTCATCCGCTGGAACGCCGTGGCGATGGTGACCCACGCGAACTCGTGGGCCGACGGCATCGGCGGTCACCTGTCCACGTTCGCCAGCTCGGCGGCGCTGTATGACGTGGGTTTCAACCACTTCTGGCACGGCAAGGACGACGGCGAACCCGGCGACCACATCTACATCCAGGGCCATGCGGCGCCCGGCATCTACGCCCGGGCCTACCTCGAAGGCCGCCTCGACGACACCGACCTCGAGCACTTCCGGCGCGAGATCGGCCGTACCGGCCTGTCGTCGTACCCCCATCCCCGCCTCATGCCCGAGTTCTGGGAATTCCCGACGGTGTCGATGGGTCTCGGGCCGATCACGGCCATCTATCACGCCCGCTTCAACCGCTACCTCCACAACCGCCGCATCGACAACACGGCGGAGTCGAAGGTGTGGTGCTTCGTGGGCGACGGTGAGACCGACGAACCCGAGACGCTCGGCGCGCTGCACCTGGCTGCACGGGAGCGGCTCGACAACCTGATCTTCGTGGTGAACTGCAACCTGCAGCGGCTCGACGGTCCCGTGCGGGGCAACGGGAAGATCATCCAGGAGCTTGAGGCCAACTTCCGCGGCTCTGGCTGGAACGTGATCAAGGTGATCTGGGGCGGCCGCTGGGACGAACTGCTCGCCCGCGACCGCGACGGCGTGCTGCTCAACAAGATGAACGAAACCATCGACGGCGAGTACCAGCGCTATTCGGTGGAGAGCGGGCAGTACATCCGCGAGCGGTTCTTCGGACCCGATCCACGGCTGCGCGAGATGGTGCAGCACCTCTCCGACGAGGATCTCCAGACCCTGCCCCGCGGTGGTCACGACTACAAGAAGCTGTACGCGGCCTACCAGGCGGCCGTCGAGCACGAGGGCAGCCCCACCGTCATCCTGACCAAGACGGTCAAGGGCTGGTCATTGGGGCCCGACCTCGAAGCCCGCAATGCCACGCACCAGATCAAGAAGCTGAACCGTACGCAGCTCATGACGATCCGTGAGCGGTTGCGACTGCACAACGAGATCGATGCCGAGTTCGATCCCGACGACCCGCCCTACTGCCGGCCTGCGCCCGGCAGCGCCGAGCACGAGTACCTGATGGCACGCCGCAAGGCGCTCAACGGGCCGCTGCCCAAGCGCATCAGCAACTGGTGCCGCAAGGCGCTGCCGATGCCCAGCTCCAAGCCGTTCTCAGAGTTTGCTGCGGGGTCGGGCGAGATGGCGGTGTCGACCACCATGGCGTTCACCCGGATGCTGCGGGCCATGACGCGGGAACCGGGCTTCGGCGATCGGGTGGTGCCGATCATTCCCGACGAGGCCCGCACGTTCGGCATGGACTCGCTGTTCCGCGAGCTGGGCATCTACGCCAGCCAGGGACAGCTGTACGAGCCGGTCGACCACGACCTGCTGCTGTCCTACACCGAGCACATCGACGGCCAGATCCTCGAAGAGGGCATCACCGAGGCGGGCGCACTCGCCAGCTTCACCGCTGCGGCCACGTCGTATGCCACCCGCGGCGTGGCGATGGTGCCCTTCTACACCTTCTATTCCATGTTCGGCTTCCAGCGGGTGGGCGACATGATCTGGGCGCTGGCCGACATGCGCGGGCGCGGCTTCCTCATGGGGGCCACCGCGGGCCGCACCACTCTGATGGGCGAGGGTCTCCAGCACCAGGACGGCCACTCGCCGCTGCTGGCCTCGGTGGTGCCGCCGTGCCAGGCCTACGACCCGGCGTTCGCCTACGAGCTGGCCGCCATCGTGCAGGACGGCATCCGGCGCATGTACGGCGTAGGCGAGGACGTCTTCTACTACCTCACCATCTACAACGAGAACTACGTCCAGCCGGCTGAGCCCGACGGTCTCGCCACCGAAGACCTGCTGGCCGGGCTGTACCGCTTCGCCCCGTCGCCGCCCGGACGCGCCCACTCGGGCACGATCCTGTTCTCGGGCTCGGCGCAGGGCGCTGCGCGAGCGGCCGCAGATCTGCTGGCGGCCGAGCATGACGTGGGCGTGGATCTGTGGAGCGCCACGTCGTACAAGGCACTGCGCGAGGAGGCGCTGTCGTGCGAGCGGTGGAACACGCTCCATCCCGACGATCCCCAGCAGGTGCCCTTCGTGACCCGGCAGTTGGCCGACGGCATGGGGCCGGTGGTGGCCGTGACCGACTTCATGCGCGCCGTGCCCGACCAGGTGTCTCGCTGGATCGGGCGCGACTACACGTCGCTGGGCACTGACGGCTTCGGCCACAGCGATACCCGCAGCCGGCTGCGAGAGCACTTCGAGATCACTGCCGAGCACATCACGGTGGCGGTGCTGTGGCGCCTCGCCGAACTCGGCGAGATCGATTCGAGCGCGGCGGCGGAGGCCATCAAGCGCTACGGCCTGGCCACCGACAGCGCCGACCCCTGGTCCGCCTCAGCACACTGAGCAGCCTGATTCGCTGATATCCGGCGGAGCGGGCCAGATCAGGACACAAACGGACGGATCCGAGATTCGCGGCCGCTTGGGGGTCCGCAGTGAGCACACTTGCCCGATGACCAGCGACATCCCGTGCCCGCAGCGATGGTTCGACGACTACGAAGCCGGCGAGCGCTTCACGTTCGGCTCGACGACGATCGACGAGGCCGAGATCATCGAATTCGGCCGCAAGTTCGACCCCCAGCCCTTTCACATCGACCCGGAGGCCGCCCGTGACACGGTCTACGGCCGGCTCATCGCTTCGGGCTGGCACACCGGCTCGATCATGATGAGGCTGCTGGGCGAGCACCTGCTAGGGCCGTCGAGCATGGGCTCGCCGGGTCTCGACGAGCTGCGATGGCTGGCGCCGGTGCATCCAGGCGACCGTCTCACCCTTGTGGTGGAGGTGCTGGAGCTGCGCCCGAGCCGTTCCAAGCCCGACCGGGGCATCGTCAAGATGGCCCACGAACTCGTGAACCAGCACGGCACCACAGTGGTGCGCTCGGTGGCGAACATGATGATCGCCCGCCGCCTCTCCGAGGAAAGACCAGCGATCTAGGCGTACTGGGCGGCGGCTTGATGCTCCAGCCAGCCCAGCAGGATGGCGACGGCCCGGGGGTCGTGACGGATGCGGTGATCGGCGCCTGTGATGAGGCGCAGCTCGGCGCTGGGATGCCGGGACGCCAGGTGTCGGGCCTCCTCGTAGGGCACTTGCCGGTCGTTGATGCCGTGCAGGATCAGCAGCGGACGGTCGGCGAGCTGCTCCACGGCGTCGACTGCCCGGTTCTGCTTCAGCTCGCGGTTCCACGCACTGGCTGAGCGCGGGAAGCTCTCCGACCTGATCACGCCGACATTGCGGCAGTGCTGCAGGAATGCCTTGGGGTCGCCTGCCAAGTCGTCGAAATCGGCCCGGGGCGCCATCGCCGCCACGCCGCGCACGCGTGCATCACGAGCCGCAGCCAGTATCGCCACCGAGCCGCCAGTGGTGGAGCCCACCAGCCACACGCCGCGGCAGCCGTCCTCGAGGACATGGGTGATGGAACGCCCGACGTCGTCGATCCAGCCGAGCAGCGAGAAATCGCCGTCCGACTCGCCGCAGCCCCGCATGCTGACGGCCAGCACGGTCCAGCCCTGCGCTTCGGCGATGCGCTCGGCGAACTGCTGATAGGTGCGGTTGGGAATGCCGGGTCGCTGCTTGGACGGGAACCCGTGGCACAGCACCACCGCCGGCCCGCTCCGGTTCGAGCGTGACGGGCGCACCATGAACGCCGCAAGATGCGGACTGCCGTCGATCGTGATCTCGGTGACGGTGGTGCTCACTGCCCTGCCAGGGTCAGCGCCGACTAGCGGCAGAGCCGCGACAGGCGGTAGCCGCGGTTGCGTGCTTCTGGCAGCTCGTCGGGGCCGAAGGTGGCGTAGGACTGGGCCGCCACGATGTCAGCGACGGCTGCGGCGAGCTGCTCGGCGACCGCCGGATCATCAGACTCCAGTTCCATGTCATAGACGATCTGGCTGCGTTTGTCGCCGACGAATCGGCAGCCGGTGAGCTCCCTGGGGATGTCCATGGAAACATTCTGCCGTCCGGCTTCGCCCTGTGCTTCCCGCTCATGTTCCCCATACTCATGAGATTGGGCTCACGGGCCGCTCGGGCCCTGGGGCTCAGCTTCCGTCGGGGTCCACGATGGCGAGCGCGCCGATCAGGCGCAGGTACTCCAGGTGCGCGTCCGCCACCCCCTGCACCTGCTCCAGCGACACCTCAAGCCCGTCTCGGCGGACGCTGCGGTACAGATCCGCCGCCGAGGACTGATCCTCGGTGACCGTCGTGCCCTGCTCGCCCTCGCCGACGGGATCATCGCCGTCCGGTGCAGCCGGGGGCTCGAACTGCAGCTGGTTGAGGTGTGCCCGCAGCAGCGCTTCAAGCTCGCTGGGCTCCAGCGCCGCCGCAATGTCGAACGGCACGAGGTCGGCGACGAGCTCGGTCGCCTCGGCGAGACGCCACACGGGCTCGCGTCGCTGGCGGCCCAGCCGTTGCGCCTGGGTGCCGACCACGCCGGCGGCGACGACGAAGCCGATCACCAATGAGATGACGATGACCGCGACGATCACCGGTGCCTCCCCGGCAGCTCACATATCCGTGCGGCACACCGGCCGCGTCGGGTTGTCTCAGTCTGTCGTATTCCGGCCTACAAGCCGATGCGCTGGGCCAGCTGCTCCCGGTGGTAGGCGGGATCGCCGAAGATCAGCTCGGAGCTCTTCGCGCGCTTGAAGTACAGGTGAGCGGGGTGCTCCCAGGTGAAGCCGATGCCGCCGTGGATCTGGATGTTCTCCGCGGCGCAATGGAAGTACGCCTCCGAGCAGTAGGCCTTGGCCAGCGAGGCCACCGACGGCAGCTCGTCATTCATCTCCGACGCGCACCACGCTGCGTAGTAAGCGGCCGACTTGGCCGATTCGACCTCGAGCAGCATGTCGGCGCACTTGTGCTTGATGGCCTGGAACGAGCCGATCGGGCGGCCGAACTGCACACGGTCCTTGGCGTACTGCACGGCCATGTCGAGCACGAACTGCGCCCCGCCGACCTGCTCGCTGGCCAGCGCCACCGCGGCCAGGTCGAGCACCTTGTCGATGTAGGCAAAGTTGTCTGTGTCGCACAGGTGCTTGGCCGGCGTGTTGTCGAACGTGATGCGGGCCTGCTTGCGGGTCTGGTCCATGGTGGCGAGGTTCTCGCGGCTGAGCCCCGCTGCGTCGCCCTCGACGGTGAACAGGTGAATCCCGCCGTCGCAGCGCGCCGCCACCACGAACAGGTTCGCAGTGCCGCCGTCGGTCACGAACATCTTCTCGCCCGAGATCGTCGCCGAGTCGCCGGTATCGGTGGCCTCCACCTCGACGCCCTCGGCATCCCAACGGCCGCTGGCCTCGGCCAGCGCCAAGGTGGCGATGATCTCGCCCGAGGCGATCCCCTCGAGCAGCTCTTCCTTGGCCTTCTCATTGCCCGAGTGCAAGATGGCGTTGCCGGCCAGCACCACCGTGGAGAAGTAGGGCGAGCACAGCAGGCTGCGGCCCATCTCCTCGAGCACGATGCCGAGCTCCACGTAGCTGGCGCCCTGGCCGCCGTACTCCTCGGGAATGATCAGCGCCTGCAGGCCGAGCTGCTCGGCCATCTGCGACCACACGGCGGGGTCGTAGCCGTCGTCGGTCTCCATCAGCTCCCGAACGGTGGTCTCCGGGGACTTGTCCTCGAGGAACGAGCGGACGAAGTTGCGGAGCTCTTCCTGCTCCTCGGTGAATGCGAAGTTCACGGATGCGCCTCCGGGGCTGGTGCAGCCAGTGCAGTCTGAGCACCGGCCGGGCCGGCGCAATAGTCAGGCGAAGTTCTATCACCCAGCGGCCCGATCGACTCAGGGACGGCTCGCCAACTCATGCCATCACGGTGGAACCTCCGGCACACCTCGAGCGTTAGCTTTCGTGACGGGCGCCCCTCAGCGGGGTACACCGGTTCGATCCCCCGGCCGGTGCCCGTCCAACTCGACCCGGAGGCTGAGCCGGCCTCCTTCAGCGAAACGGGCAGACATGAGCGACAGTTCCCACGAGGCCATGGCCGATGCGCCCCCCGGTTCCGAGGACCCGGGCGGCCGGGGCATCCGCCGCCTCATACGTCGGCCCGGCTCGGGCACCGGCCTGCTGGCCGGCATTGCCGGCGCAGCCGTTGCGCTGGCGTTCGGCGAGTTCATCGACGGATTGGTGGACTCGATCCCGTCGCTCGTGGTGGCCGTGGGCGAGGCACTGGTGGATTATTCGCCCGACTGGGCAGTGAAGCTGAGCATCGAACTGTTCGGAGAGAAGGACAAAGCCGTGCTGGCGATCGGCATCGTCGGCGTGTCGCTGATCATCGGCGGCCTGCTGGGTGCGTGTGCCATGGCACCACGGCGTCGGTGGGTGCCGTTCGCAGGATTCGCTGCCTTCGGCCTGATCGGCGGCTGGACTGCGGCGCGCAACCCGATGAGCCCGTTCGTGGGCTCGTGGGCGGTCGCCTTGGCTGCCGCTGCGCTCGGCTACCTCACGCTGCGGTTGCTGCTGCGAGTCGCCCCGGCGCGCGGCGCGGTGCCCGGAGA
The DNA here is from genome assembly GCA_011523825.1 of Microthrixaceae bacterium. Classification (GTDB taxonomy): domain Bacteria; phylum Actinomycetota; class Acidimicrobiia; order Acidimicrobiales; family Poriferisodalaceae; genus Poriferisodalis. Next base: position 221,075 of record WTFX01000009.1, on the reverse strand, counting down.
CGGCGAAGCGCTGCCTGAACCTTCCGTCGGAGCGATGCCCCCCGCAGCCCCCGATGCCGGTCGCCGGGCGTTCCTGCTCGGCATCGGCGGTGCCGGCGTGGCCGCCGTCGGGCTCGTCGCGCTGGGTCGGGGCGTACGAGGTCCCTCGGCGGCAGAGACGGCCCGGGCCGGCATCGACCTGGGTGCGGCGAGGCCCCCGTCGACGACCGCCGCTGCGGGCACGGCCACAGCCGCGCAGCCCACGGCCACCACGGCGGCCGGGCCATCGGTCGCCACTCAGGTCGCCGCGCTCGACACGCTCGACGAGGTCGCCGGCATCTCAAGCTACGTGACCCCCAACAGCGATTTCTACCGGATCGACACGGCGCTGACGGTGCCCCAGGTCGACCCCGCCAACTGGAAACTCAGCTTCACCGGCATGGTCGACAACCCCTACGAGCTGACCTTCGACGAGATCTTGGCGATGGACCTCCAAGAGCACGTGGTCACGCTGTCGTGCGTGTCGAATCGAGTCGGCGGCAATCTGGTTGGCAACGCCGTCTGGACCGGCGTGCCGCTGGTGGACCTGCTGGAACGGGCCGGTGTGCAGGACGGCGCCGACCAGGTGGTGGGCCGCTCGGTCGACGACTGGACTGCCGGCTTTCCCACCCCGCTGCTGTATGACGGCCGCAACGCATTGCTTGCCGTCGGCATGAACGGCGAGCCGCTGCCCACCCGCCACGGCTTTCCTGCCCGCCTGATCGTGGCGGGGCTGTACGGCTACGTGTCGGCGGTGAAGTGGATCGAAGAAATCCACTTGACGACCTGGGATGCGTTCGACGGCTACTGGGTGCCGCGGGGATGGTCCAAGCGCGGTCCGATGAAGACGCAGAGCCGGATCGACGTGCCCGGCAGCGGCGATCGCCCCGTGGCGGGAACCGAGACGGCGATTGCCGGCATCGCCTGGGCGCCGACGCGAGGCATCAGCGCGGTCGAGGTTCGGGTTGACGACGGGCCGTGGCAGCAGTGCGATCTGGGCGAGGCGCTGGGCGACGAGAGCTGGGTGCAGTGGCACCTTCCCTGGACGCCCGCCGCGGGCACGCACTCACTGCAGGTGCGGGCAATCGACGGTACCGGCATGACCCAGCCCGAGGGTCCCAAGGACGTCCGTCCCGACGGCGCCGAAGGCTGGCATCGAGTCGCAGTCCGCGTAGACGCCGCCTGAGCGACAGTCCTGGCGCCTTCGCAGCGAGCACACCCACCTGCGCGGCTCCTTAGGATGCAGCCATGGCTCTGCACTGGTCCGCCACCGGCATCGAAGTCCACAAGCACGTCGTTCGCCCCGTCGATGGCGACCTGCCTCACGGATTTCCCGACGACTTCGACAACAACGTCTTCACCATCCGCTGCACCGAGACCGGCGAGGCGATGCTCATCGACGCCGCGAACGAGCATGAGCGCCTGCTGGAGGTGTGCCGGACACTTGGTGTGACCTTGGTGGTGGAGACCCACGGTCATTGGGATCACATCCAGGCCGTGCCGGCCGTGCGCGATGCCGGCATCGAAGTGGCCATCACCGCCGAGGACTCTTCGATGCTTCCCAGCTATGACCTCATTCTCGAAGACGACTCGGTGCTGGAGGTCGGCCGGCTGCGCATCCGCACCATCCACAACCCGGGACACACCGCCGGCTCCATGAGCTTCCACGTTGAGGGCACGCCGCTGCTGTTCACCGGCGACACGCTGTTCCCTGGCGGGCCAGGTGCCACCAGCTATGGCGGCGACTTCGACCAGATCATCCGCAGCATCGAGGACCGGATGTTCTCGGCGTTTCCGGGCGACACCATGGTGCTGCCCGGCCACGGCCTCGACACCACGATCGGCACCGAGTTGCCGCATCTGCAGGAGTGGATCGACCGCGGCTGGTAGTCGCTAGCCGGTCGCTACGCGACGTCTGTGACTAACCGGTCGCCACACGGCGGCTGTACCTAACCGGTCGCCACACGGCGACCGAGCGACCTGAACGCGATGTAGAAGGTCACGATCGCAAGGCCGACGATGGCGGCGGCGCCCTTCAGGATGGCAAGACCGTCCCAGCCCACGAACAGCAGGGTCCGCATGCCCTCCATCAGGTACGTGACGGGATTCCACGCGGCCACGGTCTCGAGCCAGCCGCCCATCAGCTCCCTGGGCAGGTACGACGGCGTGAGGAAGGCGAACGGGAAGAAGATCAGGAACGACGAGTTCACCGCGGCCGGGTTCCCGGTGCGCAACGCCACCGTGTACGGGATGCCGCTGTAGGCCACGCTCCAAGCGATCGCTAGCAGCAGGAACACCAGAAGCCCCAGGACGCCGGTGTCGAACCACACCCCGAAGCCGAGCCCCATCGCGACCACGAACAACGCCAGCCCGAGCGCCATGACGATGTCGGCCACCATCAGCCCGAAGAGCAACGTGGACCGCCGTATCGGCGTCACGAGCATCCGGTCGAGATAGCCAGATTGGATGTCGATCACGAGCACGCTGGCCCGTGAGATGCCAGTGACGGCGAAGATGATCGCCACCGGAAGCTGGAACGCCCGGTAGTCGAGGCCGACGCTGCTGCCGCTGGGTGCTTGTGTCTCGACAAACGACTCCAGCGCACCCGTGTTCACCACGAAGAAGAAGACGGGGATGATCAGCGCCGGGATGACGAACTCGGGCTCTCGCGCCACGCTGCGCACCGCGCGCCTGGCGACTGTCGCGATGTCGGTGAGGAAGCTGACCCGGTTCGTGAGACCACCGCCAGGGGTGATCGTTGCGTCGGTCATGACGCACCCCCGGGGGCGGTCAGCTGACCGTCGCGTACCTCGGCTCCGGATCCTTCGGCTGCCGCCTCCTCGGCGACCACTGCACCCTCGGCCGCAGCCTCCTCGGCGACCGCCATTCGGTACCCGGTCGCCTGCAAGAAGACGTCATCGAGCGACGGCGTGCGGACGGTGAGCGCTGTCGGATGCACATCAGCGTTCGCCAAGGCCACCGCCACAGCGCCGACGAGTCCTGCCCCGTCGGCAGTTGCGATCGTGACGCCGAGCCGGCCGGCGGTCACCCCGTCTGCGCCCGGCACCGACCTTGCCACCTCTTCCGCCCGTGCGATGTGGCCCGGTTCCAGATCCACCACGATCACGTCGGACCCGACGGCTCGCTTCAGCTCGGCAGGGGTGCCCTGCTGGACGATGCGACCGTCGGCCAGGATTGCGACCCGGTCGGCCAAGGCATCGGCTTCCTCCATGTACTGCGTGGTGAGGAACACCGTCACGCCCAACTCGCTGTTGAGCCGCCGCACTTCGTCCCACACCTGCGCACGGCTCACCGGGTCGAGACCGGTGGTGGGCTCGTCGAGGAAGATCACCTCGGGTGCGTGGATCAGCGAGGCCGCGAGGTCCAGCCGTCGCTTCATGCCGCCGCTGTAGGTGCCGATGCGATCGTCTATGGCATCCCCGATGTCAGCGAGATCGATGGCCTGGGTAATGGATGCCAGCCGGTCCGCAGGGCGCAGCCCGTAGAGGCGGGCCTGCAGGTCGAGTATCTCGCGGCCCGTCTGTTTCTCATCCAGCGCGGCTTCCTGCATCGCCACGCCTATGCGGATGCGCACCTGGCCGGGGTTCTTCTCGACGTCGTAGCCGGCCACTCTGGCGGTGCCTGCCGTCGGGCGCAACAGGGTGCACAGCATGCGCACGGTGGTGCTCTTGCCGGCGCCGTTCGGACCCAGGAAGCCGAAGATCTCGCCTTCGCGAACCAGCAGGTCCACACCGTCGACCGCCCGCTTGGCCCCGAAGTCGCGCACGAGCCCGTGGGCCTCGATTGCCGTTACCGGCGCCGCGGAATTCGATTCGGACACGGGCGGCAGGCTACCGAGCGGCCTGCGCTGGCAACAGGAGAATATGAGGCCGCTTGCTGGCCCGGCTTACTGGCCCGACAGCGGCGGCAGAACGTCGATATGGCGGGTGGCCGACTCCCAGGCGTGAGCCAATTCGAGCACTGAGCGGTCGGCACGATGGCGACCGACAAGCTGCAAGCCCACCGGGAGCCCGTCGGCGGTGAATCCGGCCGGGACCGAGATGGCGGGATGGGTCGTGACCGTGATGTCGCTGCATGAGCGCATCCAGTCGATGTAGGTCTCGAAGGTGACGCCATCGATCTCGGTGGGGTACTCGACCTCGACGTCGAACGGCGGAACCTGTGTGGTCGGGCACGCCAGGAACTCGAAGCCGCCTTCGTCAGGCGACATGAAGGCGTCGAGAGCGGCGAAGAGCTGGGTGTGGCGCCGGCAGGCGTCGGCGTAGTCGCTGATCGACATCGACAGCCCCTGGGTGATGTTCCAGGTCAGCGTGTCCTTGAACTGGCCAGGGTGCTGGGACAGCAGGGGTCCGAAACCGAGGGCGAACAGCCAGGCACGCCGGGCCTGGAAGACCGCTGGGGCATCGGACAGGTCGGGCCACGCCTCGACCAGCTCACAGCCCAGGTCGGCGAGCACATCGGGCACGTTCGCCGTGGCTGCTCGCACTGCGGGGTCGACGGGCAGCCCTCCCGCATCTGGTGACCACGCCACTCGTACGCCGCGCAGATCCCGCTGAAGCGAGCCGGCGAAAGCCTCCGGCGATTCCTGAATCGACACCGGTGAGCGGTCGTCCGGTCCGGCCAGTGCCTGCAGGAAGAACGCCACGTCGGCCACAGTGCGGGCCATGGGGCCTTCGACCGCCAGCGGGAACCAGGCATCCATCGCGGTGGTCGACGGCACCCGACCCGGCGACGGGCGAAAGCCCACGATGTTGCAGAACGCCGCCGGGTTGCGCAGCGACCCGCCGAGGTCAGACCCGTCGCACAGCGGCAGCATGCGGGCTGCCAGCGCCACCGCCGCTCCCCCGCTGGAGCCGCCGCACGTCTTGGCGAGGTTGTAGGGGTTGCGGGTGATGCCGAACACCGGATTGAACGTGTGCGAGCCGGCGCCGAACTCGGGCGTGTTGGTCTTGCCGACCATCACCGCCCCGGCCTCGCGCTGGCGTTCCACCACCAGCGCGTCGATGTCGGGCACGAAGTCGGCGAACAGCGGCGAGCCCATGGTGGTGCGGACACCGGCCGTCAGCGCCAGGTCCTTGTGGGCCACGGGCAGGCCGTGCAGCAGTCCCAGCGACTCGCCGCGGGCGTGCGCCTCGTCGGCGGCAGCGGCACGCTCGGCCGCCAGCTCCGGCGTGACCGTCACGATGGCATTGAGGGCGGGATTGACCTGCTCGATGCGGTCAAGATGCGCTGCCAGCAGCTCGCGTGCGGAGACCTCCCCGGCCGCCAGCATGGTCGCCATCTCGATCGCGGTCAGTCCGCAAATGCCCGCTTCGTTCCCAGAGCCCGAATTCATCGGGTCATTGGACCACAGTTGGCTGCCAGTGCGCCGCGTAAGTTGCAGCACATGAGCCAGTCATTCACTGCTGGGACCAGCGACGAGAACCGTCGGACCGGCCAGACCGTCGAGCTGCTGCAGACCCTGATCCGCAACGAGTGCGTCAACTACGGCACGCCCGAGTCAGGCGACGAAGTCCGCAACTCCGACACGATCCAGGCCTACCTCGAAGGCGCCGGACTGGATCTCGAAGTCTTCGACGCCGCGCCGGGCCGGCGATCGCTCGTGACCCGCATCGAGGGCAGCGACCCGGACGCTCCCACCCTGTGCCTGATGGGCCACACCGACGTGGTGCCCGTGAATCGTGACGGCTGGAGCCGCGATCCGTTCGGCGGCGAACTCATCGACGGCGAAGTCTGGGGCCGCGGCGCGGTGGACATGCTGAACCTCACGTCCTCGATGGCGGTGGCGATGCGGCACCTGGCCCTGACCGGCTACCGGCCCAAGGGCGACCTCATCTACTTCGCCTGCGCCGACGAGGAAGCCGGTTCGAGCTACGGCGCCCGCTGGATGGCCGAGAATCACTGGGACGTCATCGGCGCCGACTACGTGCTGACTGAGAACGGCGGCCTGCACTCGGGGTCGCCCGACGCCCCGTTCATCGGCATGAACATCGGCGAGAAGGGTGTGGCGTGGCGGCGGCTGCGAGTGCGAGGCGTGCCCGGGCACGGCTCACGCCCGTTCCGCCAGGAGAACGCGCTGGTCAAGGCAGCAGCGGTGGTGCACCGGATCTCGCAGTACCGGCCGCCGCCGCGGTTCCATGAGCTGTGGCGCGAGCAGGTCGACACGCTCGGGGTCGACGATGAGACCCGGGCGATCATGCTCGACGAGACCCTGATCGAGGACTGGCTCGACGCTCATCCGAGCGCGTCGGTGGCCGCGCACTTGTACTCGTGCACTCACACGTCGTTCTCGCCGAACGTCATCGGCGCGCCGACGTCGATGAAGACGAACGTCATCCCCGACCACGTCGACATCGAGGTGGACGTGCGGACGCTGCCCGGCGAAGGCGCCGCCGAGGTGCAGGCCCATCTCGACGAGGCGCTCGGCGACCTGGCCGGCGACGTCGAGGTCGAGATCATCATGAACGACCCCGCGTCGGTCAGCCGGGTGGAGACCCCGCTGTGGGATGCGCTGCAGGTGGCGGTGGGGCGGCGATTCCCGACGGCTCGGCTGACGCCGCAGCTCATCATCGGGTTCACCGACTCCCGGGTGTACCGCGACATGGGCGCCATTGCCTACGGCGCCGGCCTGTTCAGCCCCGAGCTCGACGGCGGCGAATACGGCGCCCGTTTCCACGGGAACGACGAGCGCATCGACATCGAATCGCTGGCGCTCACCACCCAGCTGTGGCTCGACGTGGTCGACAGCCTCTGGGACTGAGCGGCTCAGCGCCCGATGGATCGGCAGCGGCCCAGCGCCGGTTGAGGCTTTTGGGGGCAGCCATACACTGCGCTTGATGGCGGCAGGCGACACGGCGCCGCACGGCGCGACGGGCAACACCGCGCCGCACGGCGCGCCCCTCTTCGAGATCGACGGCTTGGGCGTCCGAGCAGTCGACGGCCCGCAGATTCTGCGCGGCGTGGATCTGGTGGTCCACGCGGGCGAGTGCCACGCCATCATGGGCCCCAACGGGTCGGGCAAGTCGACGCTGGCCACCACGATTCTGGGATCGCCGGAGTACGAGGTGACCGGCGGCGAGATCCGCTACCGCGGCGACGACGTGTCCGAGTGGGATCCCGACGCCCGCTCCAAAGCCGGGCTGTTCCTGGCATTCCAGTACCCGCAGCACATCCCGGGCGTATCGGTGCGCAACTTCCTGCGCCAAGCGGTCTCGGCACGGCGCGGCGAAGACGTGTCGGCCATCGAGATCTACGTCGCCATGGGCGAATGGATGTCGCGTCTGGGCATGGACGAGTCGTTCATGGACCGCTACCTCAACGAGGGCTTCAGCGGCGGCGAGCGCAAACGCAACGAGATCCTGCAGCTGGCGCTGCTCGAACCCGACGTGGCGGTGCTCGACGAGACCGATTCGGGCCTCGACATCGATGCACTGCGGGTGGTGGCCACTGGTCTGCAGCAGGTCCGTGCCGAGCGGCCGCACATGGGCGTGGTGCTCATCACGCACTACGAGCGCCTGCTGGGTGAGATCGAGCCCGACTACGTCCATGTGCTGGTCGACGGGCAGATCGTGGCCTCGGGCGGTCCGGAGCTCGCCGCCGAGCTGGAACGCGACGGCTACGAGCCGTTCGAGCAGATGGCAGCAGCATGAGCGCGGCAGCCGGCAGCGCCATCGACGGGCCTATCGATGCGACAGTGAAGGCGCAGTTCCCGCTGCTGCAGCGCACGGTACACGATCGACCGATCGTGTACCTGGACTCCGCAGCGTCATCGCAGAAGCCCGCCGCCGTGCTCGACGCGATGGACGACTACTACCGGACCATCAACGCCAACGTGCACCGGGGCGCGTACGAGATCGCGGCGGCTGCCACGGAGGAGATGGAGCGTGCCCGTGCTGACGTGGCCCGTTTCATCGGTGCACTCAGCGCAGACGAAATCGTGTTCACCAAGAACGCAACCGAGGCCATGAACCTGGTAGCCCGGTCGTGGGGCGGTTCCCAACTCGGGCCCACAGATGCGATCGTGCTCACGGAAATGGAGCACCACGCCAACATCGTGCCGTGGCACATCCTGGCTGCCGAGCGGGGCTTCGAGATCCGCTGGATCCCCATTACTCACGACGGCTGCTTAGACCTCACCGACCTCGACCGCCTGCTCGACGGGGCGAAGCTGCTGTCGGTCACCGCCATGAGCAATGTTCTCGGCACGCTCAACCCGATCCCAGCCCTGGCGGCCGCAGCGCATGACGCCGGGGCGCTGATCAGCGTGGACGCCAGCCAGTACGTGCCGCACCTGCCCACCGACGTGAGCGCCATGGGCGCCGACTTCATGGTGTTCACCGGCCACAAGATGTGCGGCCCCACCGGGGTCGGGGTGCTGTGGGCCCGATCAGAGCTGCTTGAGGCAATGCCGCCGTTCCTCGGCGGGGGCGAAATGATCCTCGACGTCACCAAGGATGGCTTCCGGCCCAACACGGTGCCCCACAAGTTTGAGGCCGGTACCCCGCCCATCGCCGAGATCGTGGGCCTCGGGGCAGCCGTGCGGTATCTGGAAGGGCTCGGCATGGAAGCCGTGCGGGCCCACGAAGTCAGCCTCACCGGCTACGCGCTGCGGACCTTGACCGATCGGCATGGCGACGACATCACCATCCACGGTCCGTCCGAGCCGGCCCAACGCGGCGGCGTGCTGTCGTTCCTGTTCCGCGATGTGCACCCCCACGACATCTCTCAAGTGCTGGACCAGAGCGGCGTGTGCGTGCGTGCAGGACACCACTGTGCGAAGCCCCTGATGGCATGCCTCGGCGTCGGGGCCACCACGCGGGCATCGCTGTATGTGTACAACGACGCTTCGGACGTAGATTCGCTGGCAGATGCGCTCGACGAGGTCGGCGCACTGTTCGGACTCTGAGCGCGACGGGACGAGGGCAGAGCGAAACCTCATGGCTGGGCTCGAAGACCTGTACCGGGAGATCATCCTCGATCACTACCGGAACCCTCGAAACAGGGGCGAGCTGGAATGTCCACCTGCGCATCGCAGCGAGGGCTTCAACCCCTTGTGCGGCGACGAAGTGGTGCTGACGTTCGAGATGGACGGCGGGGTCGTGACCGACCTGCGGGTCGGCGGATACGGCTGCTCGATCAGCCAGGCGTCGGCATCGATGATGTCCGCTGCAGTGATCGGCAAGTCGGTGGATGAGATCCGCGATCTGACGCGGGCCTTCAAGGCCATGATGTCCATCCATGAGGAATCGATCGGCGGTGACGGCAGCGAGGCGTTCGACGGCGCGTCCGACGCTGTCGACGCCAATGACGGAGCGTTGCGGCTCGGCGATCTGGAGGCGCTGCGCGGGGTCGTGAAGTTCCCGGTGCGCATCAAGTGCGCCACGCTCGGCTGGAACGCGCTCGTGACCGGCCTCGACGAGACGGTCGGGGCGAGTTGAGTTTCCGGATGCCTCAGCTCACCCCTGCGCGCGGCCGCTAGGTCTGCACCGTGTCGGCGGGGCCTGCTTCTATAGGCGCCATGTCTGCCGCTGCTGATCGCCGCGCCGAACTCGTCGAGCGGGCGCGGCAGCTTGCGCCGAAGCTGGCCGCTCGCGCTGCGGCTGACCTGTGGGCAAGGCAGGTAGCACCAGAGGTCATCGACGAGCTTCGTGCGGCCGAGCTGATGACGATCGGCCAGCCGAGCGCCAATGGCGGCCAAGAGCTCGACTGGGTCACCTATCTCGAGGTCAACGCGGCGCTGGCCGAGGGCTGCCCCTCCACCGCGTGGCATTCGTGCGTCGGCAACGCTCACGCCTGGCTGGTGGGCCACTGGCCCGACGCCGCGCAGGAGGAGATCTACAGCGGCGGTCCGGACCAGTACGTGGCAGGTGTGCTGGTGGACCGGGGCGATGCGACCCCCGTCGACGGCGGCTGGACGCTCAGCGGTTTCTGGCCGTTCGGCTCGGGCATCGACCACGCCAGCTGGGTGATCCTGGGCGGCCACTACCCGGCCCCAGATGGCACCGGGCCCGTCTCGGGCATGTTCGTGCTGCCGGCCGGCGATGTCACGGCGCTCGACGACTGGCATGCCAACGGGCTGCGGGCCACGGGCAGCAGCAGCATCGTGGCCGACGACGTGTTCGTGCCCGAGCACCGTTTCGTAGCTGGCGAGGTGTTGGCCTCGGGCGACACGCCGGGCATGGCCCGCAACACCGGCTGGATACAGCGCAGTTCGCTGATGCCGACGTTGGCCTATGCGCTGGTGCCGCCTGCTCTCGGGGCCGCTCGGGCGTCGCTGGCCGCATTCGCAGAGGAGGTCGACGGCAAGGTCATCAGCCACGTCGACGTGCTGCAGACCGACTGGCCGCTGACGCACCGCCAGTTCGCCGAAGCCCATGCGCTCGTCGACCAGGGCGAGCTGCTGATGCGACGCACCGCAGAGCTGCTCATGGAGACGGCCCTCAACGGCGAGTCGCTGGAGCTTCCGCTGCGCGCACGGGTGCGCCTGGACTGCGCGTACGCCGTCCGCCGCTGCCTCGAAGCGACCCAGACGATCTACCTGGCAACCGGTGGTCGGGGCGTGCGCGACTCCAACCGGATCGGCCGCCTGCAGGCAGACCTGCAGGCCATCAACATGCACGCCATCACGGCCCTCGACCCCGCTCTGGAGGCCTACGGCCGCATCCTCATGGGCCACCCACCCCGCACCCCCCGCCTCTAGCGGTCGAGCGGAAGCCCGCAGCGCTACCAGCGGTGGCCGGGGGGGACGCCGGTCATCCATTCGGAGATGCGGCGTGAGGTACCGGGCGTGGTGCCTGGCGGCAGTTCGTCCGGGGGAAAGAACGCCACTTCGGCGATCTCGGGGGAGGCTGATTCCTCGACACGCCAGTCGGTGACCACGAACACCACGATGTGATCGCTGCGGTTGCCGTGACGTGACGAGTACACGCCCAGCACGTTCTGGGGCGTCTCGGCGACGACGACGCCGGTCTCCTCGCGCAGCTCCCTGGCCACTGCGTCGACGAGTGCTTCACGGGTCTTCACCCCGCCGCCAGGCAGGAACCACCCGTCCCGGTAGGTGTGCCGCACCAAGCAGACGCGGCCCTTGTGGTCGACCACCAGCCCGCGCACGCCCAGCGTCACCCGGGCAGGCCGCAACCGCACCCAGAACTCGAAGAGCTGGTGCAGCAGCCGGCGCAGTCCCGGCTTCGACTCGACCGTTCCCTCGACAACGGGCGCGGGCACGGGACGCTCAGCTTCGTCGGGCTTTGCGCGCCGTCGCAGGCGTGGCAGTCGCATCGAGCGGCGATCAGCCTGCGTCGCCAGCCAGGCCGTCCATCGCACGCGCCAGCGCGGCGTCCAGCTCGGTCACCCCGCCGCGGTCGTGCGTATTCAGCGCCACCTCGACCGTGCTGTAGACGTTCGACCAGTTGGGGTGGTGGTCCATCTTCTCGGCCACCAATGCCGCAGCGGCCATGAACCCGAACGCCTCCACGAAGTTGCCGAAACGGAATGTGCGGCGCAATTCGGCGCCGGACACCTCCCACGCCCCCAGCTCGGCGTCCAGCGCGGCCAGCTCGTTCTCACTCAACAGCTCTCGTGCCATCGGATCACCCTCCCCAGGTTTCCCCTTGACCAGTCAACACCAATGCCCAAGCACATCGAAGGCACGCAGCCGTGCCCGCGTCAAGGGAGACTCAGCGGCGCTCAGCCCAATTCGTCGAGCGGGTCCGCCCACGGATCGGCAAAGGGATCGTCGGCGGCCGACGATCCCGTTCCTGCACCGAGCGTGCTGCCGAGCCCGCCGATCGACACCGCCACACCGGCGTCGGGTTCCTCGGGCAAGTACGGGGCGTAGCCGTCGGCTTCGAGCGCGTCGGCCAGCTCGGGACCGCCGGAGTCCACGATGCGGCCGTCCACGATCACGTGGACCTCATCGGGCCGGAGGTACTCCAGCACCCGGGTGAAGTGAGTGATGGCGAGCACGCCCAGACCGGCCTCCGTCAACGCCTCGATGCGGTTGGCGCAGGCGCGCAGCGCATCGATGTCGAGGCCGCTGTCGATCTCGTCGAGGATGGCGATGCGGGGCTGCAGCACCGCCAGCTGCACCGTCTCGTTGCGCTTCTTCTCACCGCCCGACATGTCGACGTTCAACGGCCGCGCCACCAGCTCAGCCTTCAGCCCGACCGTCGCCGCCTCGGCTTCGAGCAGCCCGCGGGTGCGCTCGAGCTGCTCGGCGCTCGGGCTGTCGTCGCCGGCCCGCAGCGCCAGCGCCTCGGCGAGCGCCTGGGCGGCCGAAACGCCGGGCACTTCCGTCGGGTGCTGCATGGCCAGGAACAGCCCGGCCTGTGCCCGCTCCCAAGGCGCCAGCCCCAGCACGTCGATGCCGTCGAGGGTCACCGAGCCGGCCGTGACCTCATAGCCGGGCCGCCCCATCACGACATGCGCCAAGGTGCTCTTGCCCGAGCCGTTGGGCCCCATGACCGCATGCACCCGTCCGGAGGACACCTCCAGATCGACGCCCTGGAGGATCTCCTGGTCGCCGGCTGATGCGTGCAGGCCTTCGATGCGCAGCGTGTGCGCGGCGTTGTCGCTCATGGCAGCACCACTGAGACGTCGTCGCCGCTGACGCGGATCTCATAGACCGGCACCGGCTGGGTGGCGGGGAAGCAGTTCGGCTTGCCGGTGCGCAGGTCGAAGGACGAGGAGTGCTGCGGGCATTCGAGGGCGCACTCGTCGGGCCAGACCCAGCCGTCGGCCAGCGAGTAGTTCTGGTGGCTGCACCGGTCGCCGATGGCGTAGTAGTCGTCGCCGATGCGCGCGAGCGCGATGCGGTGCCCGTCGACGTCGAAGCGCTGCGCCTCGCCGTCGGGCACGTCGCCCCGCTGGCACAGCACCGCAGTGCGGGCCTCGTCCCCTGCGCTCATGGCGCCGCCTTCATGACGACCGGGCTCATTGCGCCGTCTCCATGGCGATGGTGCTCATCGCACCACCGCTGCGAAGTCAGCATCGGACACCAGCTCGTCGATGCGCTGGCGCACCGATGCCGAGATCTGCTCGGACGGCAGCGCATCGAGGACCTCGTCGAAGAAGCCACGCACCACCAGCGCCTCGGCCACGTCGGTCGGCACGCCGCGGCTCTCGAGGTAGAAGCGCTGGTCGGCGTCGACGGGACCGATGGAGGAGGCGTGACTGCACTGCACGTCGCTGTTCTCGATCTCAAGGTTCGGCACCGACTCGGCCCACGCGTTCGGCGACAGCTTCAGGTTCCGGTTCGTCTGATCGGCCATGACGTGGGAGGCATCGGCTTCGATGCGGATCAGCCCGGTGTAGACCGCCCGGGCGTAGTCGTCGACCGCTCCCTTGAACAGCAGGTCAGAGGTCGTGTGCGGTGCCACATGCGTCTGGAAGGTGCGGAAGTCGAGTGTGGAGGTGCCGCGGCCGAAGTACACGGCGTCGATCTCGCTGTGGCCGCCCCGACCGGTCATGTCGGTGCCGATGCGGGCCCGGGCGTAGTCGCCTCCCATCGCCACGTGGCCGATCCGCAGGTTGGCGTCGCGGCCCACGTCCGAGCAGAGATTGGCGATCTGCCAGGCGGCATTTCCCAGCTCCTGCACAGTGACATGACCGAGGTGTGCGCCATCGCCGACGCTCAACTCGGTCAACGGGCAGATGAGCGCCGGTGCATCCCCGCCGGTGTGGTGCTCGATCACCGTGGCCTGGCTCATACGCCCGGCCACCACCACCAGCCGTGGGAACCAGGCGAGCCCGTCAACGTCGGTGTGGACATGCACGACCACCGGAGCGGCTACGACCGCCTTCGGTTCGATGCTGACAGCGATAGGCGCGGCGCTGAGAGCCAGGTTCCAGTCGCCAAAAACGTCAGGCCCTTCCGGCGCGACTACGCCGACAAGGTCGTCGGCGCCGTCGTCGAGCGTGGTCACGCTGACACCGTCTGCCCGCACGGCGACATCGGTGACCGCGCCGTTCGTTATGCGGATGACCGCTGCGGCGTCATCGTCGACGCCGGCGACCAAACCAGCGGGGCCCGCGCTGCCTCCAGGCGACTCGAACCGGTACTGGCTGGTGTCGAGATCGTCAATCGGCGTGTAGCGCCACACCTCTTCGGTGAACGACGGTTGACCTGCCGCTGCCGCCCGCTCCGCTGCGGCGCGGCGCCGCTTGGCCAACGCGTCGGAGCCGCCGAGCGCATCGACGAGGTCGGGGCTGAACACGCTGCGGAGGCTACCGGCGCGCCCGTCCGGGCCTAGCGGGCCGCGGCAGCCCGCTGCGAGCCGTGATCAGACCTCGCCGTCCTTGCGATCGTCGCGGTCGCGGCGGCGCTGGGCACGCCTGGCCTTCTTGGAAGCCTTGCGCTTGCGTGCCTTCGCCCGGATGCCCTTCGGCCGCGCACGCTCGGCGGCGACCTCTTCGAGGATGCGTGGCCCCGCCGCGTTCACCACGTCCTCGGCAGCGTCGAGCAGGGCGGCGATCGAGTCGTCCTCGCCGATGCTGGCGGGCTCCTTGGCGAAATTCTGGATGCCCAGCGATCCGTGCTGCCAGCCCGCATCGAGACGCCGGGGCGAGTACGACGGGCAGTCCTCCGGGCAGCGCCACGGAGCCTCGGGGGCGAGATCGAGGTTGCACTTGCGCACGGTGTCGCCGTTCGGATACGTCCGGCTCTCGTAGTGGCGGCAGTTCGTCCGCATCGGCATGGCAGCCGCCTCCCTCAGCGCTGCGCAATCGCGTCGGCGAGCGCAATGGCCCGCCGAGCTTCGTCCACGTGAAGATTCTCGACCATCTTGCCGTCTACGGTCACCACCCCACGGCCATCTGCCGTCGCCGCCTCGAATGCCTCGATGACCTGGCGGTGAAAGTCGAGCTCGTCGAGGCCGGGCGAGAAGGCGTCGTTGCACGGGCCCACCTGGCTCGGGTGGATCAGGGTCTTGCCGTCGAATCCGAGATGGGCGCCCTGCTCGCACACCGCCGCAAAGCCGTCGGCGTTGCTGATGTCGTTGTAGACGCCGTCGAGCGCGGTCACGCCAGCCTCGCGTGCAGCCACGAGGCAGGTCGCCAGGTGCGGCACGAGCGCTGCCCGGTCGGGAGTGATTGTGGCGCGCAGTTCTTTGGCCATGTCGTTGGTGCCCATGACCACCGCATCGGTCCGCTCGAAGGCTGCGATCTCCCGGGCGTGGGCGATTCCGGCGGGCGTCTCGATCATGGCCCAGATGCGCACTGAGTCGGGCGCGTCCGCGCTGTCGAGCACGTCGCTGACCGCAAGGAGCTGAGCGGCGCTCGACACCTTGGGAATGACGATGGCTGAGGGGGCTGCAGCGCCCGCGGACTTGATGTCGTCACGACCCCACGGGGTGTCTAGCCCGTTGCAGCGAATGGTCAGCTCGCGGTGGCCGTACTCGCCCGAGGAAGCAGCGGCACAGGCACCCTCGCGGGCTGCCTCCTTGGCGTCGGGTGCTACAGCGTCCTCGAGATCGAATATGAGTGCGTCGGCATCGATGGCCTTGGCCTTCTCCAGCGCCCGGGCGTTCGCCGCCGGCATGTACAGCACCGATCGGCGCGGGCGGGGATTGGCGGCTGCGCTCATCGGGCGTGCTGGCGTTCTCAGATTGCGTCGAGCCCGTAGGCGGCGGCCAGCTCGGGGTCGGCCGCGGACAGGTCACGGGCGAGCTGCAGCACCACCCGGCACTGCTTCACGGTGGCATCGTCCTGCATCTTGCCGTCGATCATGACGGCGCCGGTGCCGTCGCCCATCTCGGTCACGACCCGCTGTGCCCAGGCCACTTCGTCGGGCTCGGGGCTGAAGACCCGCTTCGCGATGGCGATCTGGCTGGGGTGCAGGCTCCACGCCCCCACGCAGCCGAGCAGGTAGGCGTTGCGGAACTGGTCCTCGCAGCCGATGGGGTCGGCGATGTCGCCGAACGGTCCGTAGTAGGGCAGGATCCCGGCGGTGCCACAGGCGTCCACCATGCGGGCGAGCGTGTAGTGCCACAGGTCCTGCTGGAACGACGTGCGTGCGTCGTCGTCGCCGTCGGGCACCGGGTCGGTGCGCACGAGGTAGCCGGGATGGCCGCCGCCGACCCGGGTGGTCTTCATGCGGCGGTCAGCGGCCAGGTCGGCAGGCCCCAGCGACAGCCCCTGCATGCGGGGGCTGGCCAGGCAGATCGACTCCACGTTGGCCACGCCACGGGCGGTCTCAAGGATCGCATGCACCAGCAATGGCCGCTCTAGCCCCACACGGGCCTCGAGCTGGGCCAGCAGCCGGTCCACGTAGTGGATGTCCTCGGGGCCTTCCACCTTGGGCACCATGATCACGTCCAGCTTGTCGCCGATCTCATGGCACAGTGCCCAGACGTCGTCGAGGAACCACGGCGAGTCGAGGCTGTTCACCCGGGTCCACAGCTGGGTGTGCCCGGGCTGCCACGCCTTGCCCACCTCTATCAGCCCTGCCCGGGCGGCGTCCTTGCTGTCGGCCGACACGGCATCTTCCAGGTTGCCGAGCAGCACATCGACCGTGGGGGCGATGTCGGGGACCTTGGCGCGCATCCGCTCGTTGGACGGATCGAAGAAGTGGATCATGCGCGAGGGCCGGAACGGGATCTCGCGCAGCGGAGCAGGCGCCCCGAGCGCCAGCGGGGCGAAGAAGTCTTTTGGACTGCGCATCAGCCGATCGATCCCTCCATCTGAAGCTCGATCAGCCGGCTCCATTCGACGGCGTACTCCATCGGCAGCGTGCGGGTCACCGGCTCGATGAAGCCGTTCACGACCATGCCCATGGCCTGCTCGGCCGACAGCCCGCGGCTCATGAGATAGAAGAGCTGCTCGTCGGCCACCTTCGACACCGTGGCCTCGTGGCCGATCTCGGCGTCGCGTGAGCCGATCTCCTGGTACGGGTAGGTATCCGAGCGGCTGTCTTGGTCGAGCAGCAGCGCGTCGCACTGGACGTGGCTGCGGCAGCCGCTCATGCCCTCCTCCACCCGCACGAGGCCGCGGTAGGTGGTGCGCCCGCCGTCCTTCGAGATCGACTTCGACACGATCTTGGAGGTGGTCTCGGGGGCGGCGTGGACCATCTTGGCGCCGGCGTCCTGATGCTGGCCCTCGCCGGCATAGGCCACCGACAGCACCTCACCCGAGGCCTTGGGCCCCATCAGGTACACGGCTGGGTACTTCATGGTGAGGCGGCTGCCGATGTTGCCGTCGATCCACTCGACGTGGGCCTCGTCATAAGCGGCGGCCCGCTTGGTGACCAGGTTGAACACGTTGTTCGACCAGTTCTGGATCGTGGTGTAGGTGATGCGCCCGCCGGGCAGCGCGACCAGCTCCACCACGGCCGAGTGCAGCGAGTCGGTGGTGTACACGGGCGCCGAGCAGCCCTCGATGTAGTGCACCGTGGCGCCCTCGTCGGCGATGATCAGCGTCCGCTCGAACTGGCCCATGTTCTCGGCGTTGATGCGGAAGTACGCCTGCAGCGGCATCTCCACCTCGACGCCGGGCGGCACGTAGATGAACGACCCGCCCGACCACACGGCCGAGTTCAGCGCAGCGAACTTGTTGTCGCCCGGCGGGATAATCGTGCCGAAGTAGCGCTGCACGATGTCGGGGTACTCCTTGACGGCGGAGTCCATGTCGCTGAACAGCACACCCTGGGCTTCGAGGTCTTCGCGGTTGCGGTGGTACACCACTTCCGACTCGTACTGGGCGGTGACGCCGGCGAGGTACTTGCGCTCGGCTTCAGGGATGCCCAGCTTCTCGTAGGTGTCCTTGACCGAGTCGGGCAGCTCTTCCCAGGCGTCGACCTGGCCCTCTGTGGGCTTGATGTAGTAGTAGATGTCGTCGAAGTAGATCTCCGACATGTCGCCGCCCCAGTTGGGCATGGGCTTGCGCTGGAAGATCTTGTACGACCGCAGGCGGAAGTCGAGCATCCACTGCGGCTCGTTCTTGAGCGCCGACATCTCGCGGATGATCTCTTCGTCCAAGCCCTTGCGCGGCTTGAAGACGTAGTCCTCTTCGTCGCTCCACCCCAGCTTGTACTTGCCGAGGTCGATGCCGACGGTTGGCTCAGCGATGTCGGTCACAACCTCAGCCTAACGCCGCCCCAGTCCGGGCCATAGTGCAGGGCATGGTGCCGAACAGTCAGCTCAGCAGGGCTGGGGCGAGGCGGCGCCAGCCGTCGAATGCCGCAGAGGGATCGTCCGCTAGGACCTGCACGCAGACGTGGTCGGCGCCGGCGTCGAAGTGGGCGTCCACGCGGGCCTTGACGTCGTCCTCAGTGCCCCAGACGACGATGGCGTCGACCAGCTTGTCGGACGGGCCGCCGTCGGGGCCGCCGTCGATGTCGGCCTGGATGAAGCCCAGTCGCAGCAGGTTGTTGGCGTAGTTCGGCAGGCCCAGGTAGATGGCCATGTTCTTGCGGGCCAGCGCCCGGGCTGAGTCGGCGTTGGTGTCCAGGATCGCCATCTGCTCGGGGTACAACGCAGCGTCGGATCCCATCGTCTCGCGGGCCACGGCGGTGTGCTCGGGCGGCACGAAGTACGGGTGCGCGCCGGCGGTCGCCGTTGCCGACAGCTCCAGCATCTTGGGGCCGAGCGCCGCGAGCACGATCTCGGGCAGCTCCTGGGGGCCATGGGCCATGAAGCGGGCCTTGCCCATGCGCTCGAGGTACTCGCGCATGTAGCTGAGCGGTTTGGAGTAGTCATGCTTGCGGATGTACTCCACCAGGTGGTGGTGGCTGACGCCGAGACCCAGCAGGAACCGGCCCGGGAACGCCTCGTCGATGGTGCGCAGCGTGTTGGCCATGGTCATGGGGTCGCGGGCGTAGATGTTGGCGATGCCGGTGGCGATCTTGATGGTGCTCGTGCCCTCGAGCAGCCGGGCGGCAGCCACGAACGGGTCACGCCCGACAGCCTCGGGGATCCAGAACGCCCCGTAGCCCAGCTCCTCGGCTTCGGCGACGAACTCCACGCCCTGCGCGGACGGCAGTGCATCGAGCACCCCCGTCCAGATGCCGATGCGTCCCAGGTCGATGCTTCCCATGCTCATGGGCCGTGACGCTACCGCCGCCGCTTCGGCGCGTCAGGCTGACAACCGGGGAGAAACGACGCGCGCGATCAGTCGATGCGGCGGAGTTCGCCCATGTAGCGAACGCGGCGGTCGAGGTAGTTCTGTACGCCAGGCAGGATGAGCGGTGCGGTATCAACGCCTTCGCGGATCTTGGCGGGCGTGCCCACGGCAATGGTGCCCGGCGGAACCTTCATGCCGCCCGGCACGACGGCGCCGGCACCGACCAGCGCTCGCTCGCCGACCTCGGCGTCGTGCAGCACGATCGCCCCGGTGCCGACCAGCGCCTCGTCGTGCACCACGCCGCCCTCGATGTGCGCCAGGTGGCCGATGGTGCAGCGCTCCCCCACGGTGGTCGACCATTCCTCGGTCACATGCAGCACCGCGTTGTCCTGCACCGACGAGCCGGCCCCCACGAAGATGTCGTTGTCGTCGCCACGCAGCACTGCGCCCGACCAGATCGACGCCTCCGGGCCGATCGTGACCCGCCCGATGATGATCGCCTCGGGCATCACGAAAGCGTCGGGATGGATGTCAGGCTCGTAGTCGCCAAGCGCGTAGATGGGCACGCCGCCACGCTAGTGGTCAGCCTTCGAATTGATGGAGTGGCCGAGGCAGCTTGGCGGGTACGGTGCGGGCTCCATGACGCAGCCTCCGGTGGCACCGCAGCGGCCGCATGTGCGGCGCATCCACGGCACCGAGACCGACGACCCCTGGCACTGGCTGCGCGAGCGGGACGACCCTGCCGTGCGGGAGTACCTCGAGGCAGAGAACTCCTTCACCGAGGTCGCGACTGCCCACCTGGCCGGTCTGCGCGAGCAGATCTTCGGCGAGATCAAGGCCCGCACCAAGGAGACCCACCAATCGCTGCCGACGCCGAAGGACGACTGGGAGTACCGGGCCCGCACGGTGGAGGGGCTGCAGTACGTCATCCATGTGCGGCGGCCTCGGGGCGGCACCGACGATGACGAGATAGTGCTGCTCGACGAGAACGAGCTGGCAGAGGGCCACGAGTACTTCGCCGTCGGTGACCTGGCGGTCAGCCCAGATCACCGCCTGCTCGCCTACACCACCGACACCGACGGCGATGAGAAGTACTCGCTGACGGTGGTCGACATCGCGACCGGCGACGTGCTGGACGGACCGGACATGCCTGCGCCGGGGTGCGGACTCGCCGAGCTCAGCTACGGGCTGGTGTGGGCAAACGACAACTCAACGCTGTTCGCAGTGCGCACCGACGAGGCCCAGCGCCCCAACCGGGTCATACGCCATGTCGTGGGAGCCGACCCCGCCGGCGACGTCGAGGCCTACCGGGAGGACGACGAGCGGTTCTGGGTGGGCGTTGGCGCTACCAGCAGCGAACGCTTCGTGGTGATCGGCTCGCAGTCGAAGATCACGTCCGAGCACCGGCTGGTGGACGCCGATCGGCCGGCTTCGGAGCCATTGCTCGTGCGAGAGCGGCGGGCAGGTATCGAGTACGGCGTCGATCACCAAGGCGACCGGCTGCTCATCGTGACGAACGATGGCGCGCTGGACTTCCGGCTGGTGGAGGCACCCGTGCCGAGTGCAGGCGACGCACCGCCAGAGAACGCTCCCCTTGGGCGCAGCAGCACATGGCGCGAGCTGATCGGCGCCCGCGACGGCATCCGTATCGACGGCATGGACTGTTTCCAGGACTTCGTGGTGGTTCACGAACGCCAGGACGGTCTGGTCCGGCTGCAGGTTCACGACACACGCAGCACCCAGCCGAGCGGGCTGGATCCGAACGGTGCAGATTCGAGCAAGCTGGGCCCCTCGTTCGAGATCGAGATGCCCGAGCCGGTCTACGAGGCCGGCGGCGGGGCGAACGCCGAATTCGACACCCGCCGCTACCGCTACGGCTACACGTCGATGGTGACACCGCCGTCGATCTTCGAGCTGGACCTCGAGAGCGGCGAGCGGGAGCTGCTCGACCAACTGCCGGTGCTGGGCAGTGTCGACCTGGCCGACTACGCCACCGAGCGCATCAGCGCCACGGCGCCCGACGGCACGGCGGTGCCGATCAGCCTGGTGTGGAAACCGAGCGCGGCGAGCTGGCCGGCGCCTTGCCTGCTGTACGGCTACGGGGCGTACGAGATCGGCATGCCAGCGTCGTTCTCGACGGCCCGGCTGTCGCTGCTCGACCGGGGCGTGCTGTTCGCCATCGCCCACGTCCGCGGCGGCGGCGAGTTGGGGCGGGCCTGGTACGAGGGCGGCAAGCTGGCCAACAAGCATCACACCTTCGGCGACTTCGCCGCCTGTGCCGAACATCTGGCGTCGGAGAGATGGGCGGACCCGCATCGCATCTGCGCCCGAGGCGGCAGCGCTGGCGGCCTGCTCATGGGGGCGATGGTGAACCGCCACCCGGGGCTGTTCTGCGGAGTCGTTGCCGAAGTGCCCTTCGTGGACGTGCTGAACACGATGCTGGACCCGGCCATCCCGCTGACGGTCACGGAGTACGACGAGTGGGGCGACCCCACCGATCCGGCGGCGTTCCAGACGATCCGGTCGTACGCGCCCTACGAGAACGTCGAGCCGGCCGACCACCCGGCACTGCTGGTGACCGCCGGGCTGACCGATCCGCGGGTGCAGTACTGGGAACCCGCCAAGTGGGTGGCGAAACTGCGGGCGACAACCACGTCGAGCAAGCCGATCCTGCTGCGCACCGAGATGGATGCCGGCCACGGCGGGCTTTCAGGCCGCTACGACGCCTGGCGCGACGAGGCGTTCATCCTGGCGTTCATCTGCGACGTGCTCGCCGTGGCGCAGCCACGCGAGGAAGACACGGGTGCGGTGAGCCACGCTCATCAGGCGCGAATGGACTAGAACAGCGCGACCACCGCGATCCCGGCCAGCGCAGCGTTGCGCAGCAGCGAGCCAACGCCCACCGGCTTCGCCGACCAGAGACCGAAACAGGCGCAGGCAGGACGTTCTGCGATCGGCCGGCGCAGCACGCGCAGCAGGGCAATGCTGAACAGCGCCAGCAACACCAGCGCCAGCCACGCCGGCCAGGGCCGGAGCGCACCAGCCGCAAGCGCGGCCCCGAGCACGATTTCGACCGGGGCGATCAACGGCACCGACCAGGCGGGCGCGCCCATCCCGTTTGCAGCGTCCGGCCAGGACGGGTCGCGCAGCTTGAGAGTCCCTGACGCCAGGAACAGCACACCCAGCAAGATGCCGGCGACGGTGCCGATCACCTGATCACCGTGCCCAGTGCATCGGCCTGCCGTCAGGCGAAGGTGCCGTAGCCACCCTTCCAGAACAGCAGGGGGTCCTTGCCGTCGAGCACTTCGAGCTCGACCACTCGCCCCACGACGATGTCGTGATCGCCGCCGTCGTACACGGCTTCGATCGTGCAGTCGATGTAGCCGATTGAGCCCTCGATGATCGGGGCGCCCGTCGGTCCCGGCCGCCACTCAACATCGGCGAACTTGTCTTCGGCCCGGCTGGCCATCACGCCGCAGGTGGCCATCTGGTCCTGGGCCATGATGTTCACGCAGAAGCTGCCCGCGGCTCGGATGCCGGCCCAGGAGCCCGAGTCCTTCGTGGGCAGGAATGCCACCAGCGGCGGGTCGAGCGACACCGATGTGAACGAGCCGATGGCCATGCCGACCGGTTGGCCCTCGTGCACGGCGGTCACCGCAGTGACGCCGGTCGGGAAATGCCCAAGCACATCCCGGAAGAGCCTGCTGTCGATGGGGGGCTGGTCGCTCGATTCAGTCACGGCGCCAACCCTAGACACGCCGTCAGGTTCGGGGCGTAGCCTCCCGCCATGGCTTCGAGCGCTGACGGGAACACGGCCAACAACGCGGCGGCGAGCGTGCCGCCGAACGGCTTGGTGGCCGTGGTGAAGCGGGACTGCCCGACGTGCGAGCTGATCGAGCCGGTGCTGGCAGACATCGAGGCTCGGAGCTCGCTGACCGTGTTCACCCAGGATGATCCCGCCTTCCCCGAGGCGGTCGCCGCCCGCGTGCACGACGCCGATCTTGACTTCTCCTGGCACCACGCCATCGAAACGGTGCCGACGCTGATGCGGTTCGCCGATGGCGGCGAAGCCGGGCGCATCGTGGGCTGGTCCCGGCCCGAATGGGAGTCGTTCAGCGGGCTCGGCGGCTTGGGCGACGGCCTGCCCGAGCACCGTCCTGGCTGCGGTTCGCTGTCGGTGGATCCGGCCCACGTCGACGCCTTGGAGGCCCGCTTCGGCAGCTCGGGCCTGAGCGCTCGCCGAGTTGAATTCGGCAGCCAGGAAGACCCCCACGAGGCCATGTTCGACCGGGGCTGGTCGGATGGCCTGCCGCTGGTGCCGCCCACCGCTGAGCGAGTGGCGGCGATGCTGGCGGGAACGTCACGAGCGCCCGACGAGGTGGTGGCCAACGTCGCACCCGACCTCGCCGACTGCACGGTTGAGAAGGCAGCCGTCAACGCCGTGATGTCCGGCTGCCGGCCCGAGTACTTCCCGGTGGTGCTGGCTGCGCTGTCCGCCGTGTGCAATGACACGTTCAACATGCACGGGATGCTGGCCACCACCATGCCGGTCGGACCGGTGTTCATCGTGAACGGGCCGATCGCCCGCCAGATCGGCATGAACAACGGGATCAACGTGTTCGGCCAGGGCAACCGGGCCAACAGCACGATCGGGCGGGCGGTGCAGCTCATCGTGCGCAACGTGGGCGGGGGGCGGCCCGGCGAGGTGGACCGGGCGGCGCTCGGTCAGCCCGGCAAGGTGGGCTTCTGCTTCGCCGAGATTGAGGGTGCCGCCGATGACGGCACTGAAGGCGCCGGCGGGAGCGGCTGGGACCCGCTGTGCACTGACTTCGGCATCGAAGCCGGCACCAACACCGTGACGGCGTTCCCGGGCGAGGCACCCCGCTCGGTGGTGGACCAGCTCTCTCGTGATCCCGAGTCGCTGGCCCGCACAATGGCGGCGGCGCTGAACGCGATCCACCATCCGAAGCTGGTGCTGGGCTTCGACGCGATCCTGGCGGTGGCGCCTGACCATTCCCGTGTGTTCATCGACAGCGGCTGGACGCGCCAGCAGACTGCCGAACGCATCAACGAGCTGACCACCCGACCCGGCGCAGAGTTGGTGCGAGGCGCTGGCGGCATCGCAGAGGGCGTGCCGGACTTCCTGGCCGAGGCCGACCTGCCGAAGTTCCGTGAGGGAGGCCTGCACCTAGTGCACTGCGGCGGTGGTGCGGGGTTGTTCTCGGCCGTGATCGGCGGTTGGGTGAACGGCGAGGTGGGCGCTCAGCCCGTCTGCGTCGAGATCGACCCCTGGCGCTAGCAAGGCAGGGCTCACGGGCCGCTGAGGCCCGGGGCGGCTACAGTCGATCGGGACGTGCCCACCGGATCCAACACAGGGGGGACCACATGAGCACTGTCGTCTTGGACCCGACGAACGAAGCGGCGCCCGCCCATCGTGAACGGGTCACCCGGCCCGACTCGCTGGACGGCCTCACCGTGGGCCTGCTGGACATCAGCAAGCCCCGCGGCGACCGCTTCCTGAACCGGCTGGAAGAACGACTGACCGAGCGGGGCCTGCGCGTCGAGCGCTACTCCAAGCCCACCTTCACCAAGCCGGCCCCGGTCGACCTGCGCCACGAGATTGCCACCAAGTGCGACGTGGTGATCGAAGCGCTAGCCGATTGAGGCAGCTGCACGTCGTGCAGTGTGCACGACATCGCTGATCTGGAACGCCGAGGCATTCCGTCCGTCTTCGTCGCCACCGTTCAGTTCGTCGACGGCGCCGAGGTGCAGGGCAAGGCGCTGGGCTTCGACCCGGCGGCCGTGTGGGTGGAGCACCCCATTCAGGACCGCACCGACGACGAGATGGTCGCCATCGCCGACAAGGCTTTCGACGAGCTGATCGAACAGCTCGTGGCTTCTTGAGCTAGCCCAAGCGGAGCTGATCGCCGGTTTCGCTGATCAAGCCCTCGGCCAGCAAGTCTTCGACGAGCCGCCGGGCGCGGGCTTCCTCACGCTCCAGGCCCATGGCTCCGGCGACATCGGTGCGCCTCATGTCGCCTGCAGAAAGCGCTGCCAGCAGGCGGCCCCGGGCCTGACGATCGCTGCCCTCGAATCGGGCCTGGCGGCTGCTGACGCCGGCGCTGCGATCAGCGGGATCCGGCGCATCAGACCCTTCCCAAGCACACCACGGCTGCACGGGGCACCCAGCACAGCTCGGGTCGCGCTTTGTGCAGATTTGCGCACCCAGGTCCATCATCGCCTGGTTCCATGCCCAGCCATCGGTCACAGGGACCAACTCGTCAGCAATGCGCTGTGCCTCCGACGGAGTCAGCCGGCGGCCTGTCCAGCGTGCCAGGATCCGCCCCACATTGGTGTCGACCACACCCGTGTCGATGCCGAAGGCGAAGGCCTGCACTGCCCGCGCGGTATAGGGCCCCACGCCGGGCAACGCGAGCAGGTCAGTCAAGTCGGAGGGCACGCAGCTGCGGTGTCGCTCGGTGACGATCTTGGCCGCTTGCCACAGGTTGCGAGCGCGCCGGGGATAGCCCAAGCCCTGCCAGGCGGCCAGCACTTCCGACAGCGACGCCTGCGCGAAGCGCTCCGCCGTGGGCCAGCGCTCAACGAACGCCTCGTAGTACCGCTGCACCCGATCCGCTTGGGTTTGCTGCAGCATGATCTCCGAGACCAGCACTCGCCACGGGTCGCGGGTGCGCCGCCACGGCAGATCCCGCCGCTGGGACGTGCCCCAGTCCAAGAGTGCGCGCTGGCGCACAGCGTCAGCCCTGCCCGACAGCCGCCTCGTCGCTGTAGGGGAAGCGCCGTTCGGGCGCTGCTTCCCTCTTCCAGATCATGACCTTGCGGCGGAAGTAGCACACCTCTTCGGAGCGCTGGTTGAACGCCCGAGTCTCCACGGTCACCACGCCCCGGTCGGGCCGGGAGCCAGATTCACGCTTGTCGAGCACCTTCGTGACGGCGTAGATGGTGTCGCCGTGGAACGTCGGGCGTGAGTGCGTCAGCGTCTCGACCTCGAGGTTGGCAATGGCCGCGCCGCTCACGTCGGGCACGCTCATGCCCAGCACCAGCGAGTACACGAGATTGCCCACCACCACGTTCTTGCCGTGCACGGTCTCGTGCTGAGCGAACCACTCGTTGGTGTGCAGCGGGTGATGGTTCATGGTGATCATGCAGAAGAGGTGATCGTCGGCTTCGGTGATGGTCTTGCCGGGCCAGTGCCGGTACACATCGCCGATCTCGAAGTCCTCGAAGTAGCGCCCGAACGGGCGGTCATGGACGGTCACAGGAACCTCCGTGCGGTGATGCGGGTGAGTGGGTCGAGTCATCGTACGGCGCACCGGTCCGCGCGGCTCTTTAGCCTGTGCGGCTGTGACGACGACGGGGACGACATGACTGCGAACGCTGAGGCAACGGCGACCGAACCCGACATGTCCGCCGCAGCCGACGCGCTGGCCGTGGGCAACGCAGCGTTGAGCAGCGCGTGCAGCCATGCGGTCGGCATGGGCGACGACCACCAGTGCTTCCTGTACGACCTGGCGCACACCGCGTCTGCGCTGCGCATCTGCGACTCGCTGGTCGCCTGGGGCGCGTTGGGCGACGCCGAGGCCCGCCTCGCCTGCGGCTTCATTGCGGATGCCCTCGGCGAATTCCACGCCCGGCTGTTCGCCCGCGAAGCCCAGTGGGGCCTCGAACCCGGCGCCCTCGACGGCACCCGAGACTTCGTGGCCGCCTACCGCAATCCCGCCTATGTCGCCACCCTGGCCGGCCTCGACGCACCCAGCCACCTCGACGAGGACTTCGAGCTCGTGGCAGAGACCTTCCGCCGCTTCGGCGAAGACAAGATCGCCCCCGCTGCCGAGCACATACATCGGGGCGACACCGATATCCCCGAAGACATCATCGGCGGGCTGGCCGAGCTGGGCTGCTTCGGCCTGTCGGTGCCCGAGGAATACGGCGGGTTCGCCTCGGGCTCCGAGAGCGACTACCTGGGCATGGTCATCGCCACCGAGGAGCTGTCGCGGGCATCGCTGGGCGCGGGCGGCTCACTCATCACCCGGCCCGAGATTCTCACCCGGGCACTGGAGCGGGGCGGCACCGAGGAGCAGAAGAAGCACTGGTTCCCCCAGATCGCCACCGGCGAGACCATGGTGGCCGTGGCCGTCACCGAGCCCGATTACGGCAGCGACGTGGCCAACCTGGTCGTCTCAGCGAGCCCCACCGAGGGCGGCTGGTTGATCTCAGGCACCAAGACGTGGTGCACCTTCGCCGGCCGGGCCGACGTGCTGATGCTGCTGGCCCGCACCGATTCCGACCGGCGCAAGGCGCACCGGGGTCTCAGCCTGTTCATCGTGCCGAAGCCCCAGGCGGAGGGCCACGACTTCCAGTTCACCGACGAGCGGGGCGGCACCATCGAGGGGCGGGCTATTGCCACGCTGGGCTACCGGGGCATGCACAGCTTCGAGATCGCCTTCGACGACTGGTTCGTGCCGGCAGAGAACCTCATCGGCGGCGACGACGGCATCGGGCAGGGGTTCTACCTGCAGATGGCCGGCTTCGAGAACGGGCGGCTGCAGACTGCGGCCCGCGCGGTGGGGGTCATGCAGGCGGCCTATGACGAGGCCCGCACCTATGCCGACGAGCGCAAGGTGTTCGGCCAGCCGATCGCCGACTACCAGCTGACGCAGGCGAAGCTGGGCCGCATGGCGGCGATCATCGCTGCGGCCCGCCAGTACAGCTACGAGGTGGCGCGCATGATGGCGCGCGGCGGTGGTGCGCTCGAAGCGTCGATGATCAAGGCGTACGTCTGCAAGGCGGCCGAGTGGGTGACCCGCGAGGCCCAACAGCTTCACGGCGGCTTCGGCTTCGCCGAGGAATACACGGTGAGCCGGCTGTTCGTGGACGCACGGGTGCTGTCGATCTTCGAAGGCGCGGACGAAACGCTGTGCCTGAAGGTGATCGCGCGCCGGTTGCAGACCCAGAGCGCTTGAGCGCTCTGACGAACCGGCGCCGTTGGGCCCGGGTTCATTCCGTGCGCGCAAGCTCCGCTGCAACGGCTCGACGCGGGAAGACACGACCGGGCACGGGATAGCTTCGGCGCGTGCATCCGATGGAGCACCTGCGCTATGTGGCGCGCGCGGGCGACCTCTCACAGGACGTGCTGGTGCGCGAGACCGCATCGGCGCTGGGTGCGCTCGCGTCGGACCCGCTGGAGCTGGTCACGGTGTGTCGCCGGATCCTCGACAAGTACCCGATCGCCGGGGCACTGTGGTCGATGGCGGCCCGGGTGTGCGCCTCGTCGCAGCCGTACCGGGATGCACGCGAGCTCGCTGCAGAGCTGCGAGCCGATGCCACTGCCGACCGCGTCGCCGATGCCCTGCCCGAGGGTGCCGCAGTGTGCTTGCTGGGCTGGCCCGACCTTGCCGCTGAGGGATTGGGGCGGCGCGCCGACATCGAGGTGCGCATCATCGATGCCTACGGCGAGGGCGGGGGCCTGGCTCGGCGACTTGCCGGCGAGGGCTGCGAGGTGACCGACGTGCCGCTCGCCGGCTTGGCGGCTGCGTGCTCGAACGCGGAGGTGATCCTGGTGGAGGCTGCCGCCGCCGGTCCCGAAGCGGTGATCGCAGCCGGCGGCTCGCACGCCGCTGCGGCGGTCGGCTACGTGTCGGGTGTGGAGGTGTGGTGCGTCGTCGGGCACGGGCGGGCGCTGCCGCAGCCGCTCTTCGAGGCCGCTGCAAGCTCGGTGGCCGACGAACCGTGGGAATGCGACGAGGAGATCGTGCCGATCGGACTGTTCAGCCACATCGTGGGACCCGGCGGCATCGAGCCGGCCGCCGGCTGGCAGCGCGCCGACTGCCCCCTGGCTGCCGAGCTGCTGCGCCCGCCGATCTGATCAGCGGCACGTCCGTCCGTCAGCCGGCGAACTGTCGGATGAACCGTGGCCGCGCCGATCCGGAGCGCTAGTTTGCCTGCCGTGCTTGACGCGCCGTCCACCGACATCAAGCTCGAGACGCTCACTGGCCACACCCACACGCTGGCCGAATGGCTGGTGGTGTTCAACCTGATGGGCGTCGTGATCGACCCCTACACGCACCAGAGCGGCTGGATCCTGCCCACGGCGTCACGGCTGTTCCTGGTGTATGAGGAGGCTGACGTGCGCTGCGCATTCGTGGTGTGCAGCGATGCGCAGGGCGCCCGCAGCTTCTTGGGCCGCTTCGCCGATGAGCATCTCGTGCTGCTCGACCCCGAGCGTGAGTTCGTGCGATCGCTGGGTCTGGAACGGTTGCCCGCGCTCGTGCACCTCGCCCAGGACGCCAGCGTGCTTGGCGCAGCCCAAGGCTGGAATGCCGGGGAGTGGTCTGACGTGATCGACGGCGTCGAAGAGGCGATGGATTGGCGGGCGCGCCCTGTGCTGCCCACAGCCGACGATCCGGGCAATTTCGAAGGCACGCCTGCACTGGGCTGAGCCGGCTGGCGCGACTGGTCAAGCGCTAGGGTCGCCAGCCCTTCTGCTGGTACATCGAACGGTCGGCTGCATGGAGCAGCGCCCCAGGCGAGACTTCTCCGCCGCGGCCGGTGGCGCTGCCGATGCTGACGGTGACGCCCATCTCGGCCAAAGGGTCGCCTGTCTCGCTCTGCGCAGAGGCTTGGACAAGCGACGCGTGCAAGCGCTCGGTGATGATCTCCATGTCGCTCGCACTGCGCAGCCCGCCGCACACGACCACGAACTCGTCACCGCCGACACGGGCCACCACGTCGGATGGCCGGACCGCATCGCGCAGGCACTGGGCCACGGTGACCAGCACCAGGTCGCCGGCCAGGTGGCCGTGCTGATCGTTGACCTGCTTGAAGGCATCGACATCGCAGAACGCCACGCCGACCATCCGGCCGGTACGTGTCGAGCGCATCAGCTCCGCGTGCAGGTGGCGCAGCGCCCGGTCGCGGGTGGCGACACCGGTGAGCGAGTCGGCGCGCCACGTTCTGCGCCAGCGGCCTGACGCCAGCCACCAGCCGCCGCCGAGCGCTGCAGCCAGTGCAGCCGCCCCCACCCGCAGCCCGGATGCGACCGACCGGCTCACAGAATTTCCCCGCACTGCCAGCGCTGATCGGGGCGGCGGGCAACGCTCATCGGGCGGTCCAGCCCCCGTCCACCATGAGCGAGCTGCCGGTCACGTAGCTGCTGGCATCGCTGGCGAGGAACAGCAAGGCCCCGTCCAGCTCGTGCTCGTGGCCGGGGCGTCGCATCGGGGCGTTGCGGCTGATCCACGCCATCGAGCGGTCGTCGTCGAACATCGGTGCCGTCAGCTCAGTCTCGAAGTAGCCGGGGCACAGTGCGTTGACCCGCACGCCCCGGGTCGCCCACTGCACAGCGAGATCGCGGGTGAGGTTCACCAGTCCCGCCTTGGACGCCGCGTACGCAGGCTGCAGGTTGGGCGCCGAGGCCACGTGCCCGTGCACCGAGGCCACATTGATGATGCTGCCGGTGGCCTCCCGGCCGATGATGTCGGCGGCGACGAGCCCCGCCAGCAGGAAGCAGGCATTGAGGTTGATGTCGACCACGTGCCGGAAGCTCTCCACGTCGGCCTGCTCGCCTGGGTTGATGGCGTCGCTCACGCCGGCGTTGTTGACCAGCACGTCGACCTTGCCGTAGCGGTCCACCACCTGTGCCACCAGGTCTCGGCAGGCGTCGTCGTCGCCCACGTCGCACCGCACGGCAAGCGCGTCGGGCAGCTCGGCCGCCAGCGCTTCCAGCCGGTCGGCTCGCCGGGCGGCCACTGCCACCTTGGCTCCGGCCGCTGCGAATACCCGGGCGAAACGGACGCCGAAGCCGCTCGATGCTCCGGTCACCAAGCACACCTGCCCGTCGAGGCGGAATGGCGAGGTCAGGTCGATCTGCCCGTTCGCTGCTGGCTGGTTCATTGACGCCCTCTCATCACCACCGTCACGTGACGCCCGAGGGTACGTTCCCGGCCCCGCCAAGTCTTGTTGCCCTAGCGTGGACACCATGAAGATCCGGATCGGCTTCGGGCTGGGCACGCGCAGCTTCACCAACGACCACGCCACGTTCGACCCGTTCGTGGACGCGCTGGAGGACAACGGCTTCGACTCGCTGTGGCTGAGCGAGCGGCTCGGCGGCGAGTGCCCCGACCCGATCGTGGGCCTCGCCTATGCGGCAGGCCGCACCAAGCGCATGAAATTCGGCATGTCGGTGCTGGTGCTGCCGGGCCGCAATCTCGCAGTGCTGGCCAAGGAACTGGCCAGTCTCGACCGCCTGTCCGACGGGCGACTGCTGCCGGCGTTCGGGCTGGGCGTGGCCGATGTTCATGAGCAGGCGGCCTTCGGCGTCGAGCGCCGTCAGCGGGCGAAGATGTTCAACGAGGCCCTGCCGCTGCTGAAGCGCTTCTGGGAGGACGAGCCCGTCACCCATCACGGCGATTGGTACCACTACGACGAGGTGTCGCTGCTGCCGAAGCCGGCCCAGAAGCCCATGGACATCTGGCTGGGCGGAGCGGCGGAAGTGGAGCTGCGCCGCTGCGGGCGCTTCGGCGACGGGTGGCTGCCGTCGTTCTGCACGCCCGACATTGCTGCGGCCGGCTGGAAGATCGTGAACGAGGCTGCCGACGAGCACGAGCGCTGGATGGATCCCGAGCACTTCGGCGTGCTCATCCCCTACACGCATGGCGAGATCAGCCCCGGCTACAAGGCCATCCTCGAACGGCGGGCGCCCGATGCCGATCCGGGCGACATCATCCCGACTGGCTGGGATGGTTTGCGTGACCAGATTCAGCGGTTCATTGAGGCGGGCGCGTCGAAGTTCGTGCCGGTGCTGGTCGGCGAGCCCGACGACTGGTTCGCAGAGCTCGAGGGTGTGGCCAGCGCCGTGCTGCCGCTGCAGAACTGAGCAGCCGAGCGGCCGAGCCGACCGGCGTCAGCCCGCACCCCCGGCCGGTGCTGCGGGATTCAGCAGGGCTTCGAGCATCTGCTCGACAGAGGCGCTGCGGGCGTTCTTGAACTCGCCGAGACGCGCGAACACCTCGCTGGCGGCACGGTGGAAGCCGTCTGGCAAGCCGGCCGCTGCGAACGTGTCGGCGATCTCTTCCATCTCGCCCACCCAGCGCCAGGCTTTGGGTGCCGACCGGATGGCCGTGTACGTCAACCGCTGCGAGAGGCCTGATTGAGACAGGCCCCACTCGGCGGTCAGCTCGTCCGATACGCCTTCGGCCGCGGCCAGCGCCGCCACCGCCACCAGCAGCGCGTTGGTGCCCTTGGTCCACGACGCGTAGGCCATCTTGAGCGCCGAGGCCGACCCGATGTCGCCGCCGTCCAGCACACGGGCCTCCAGCGGTGAGCCGGCGAATCTCGCCGCGACGCTGGCGGCGTCGGGGCCCGCCAGGTACAGCCGGGTGGTGCTTGGCTCTCTCGCCGGCGGGCCGATCAGGCTGCCGTCGACGAAGTTCTCGAAGCGGGCGGCCATCCGCCGAGCCGTTGCCGGCGAGACGGCGTTGGCGTCGACGAAGCAGCCCGTGAAGCCGAGGTCGGCCACTGCGGCCGCCAGCGCTTCGGCACCATGGGGCGGGCAGACCGAGATCACGATGTCCGCTGCGTCAATGAGCGCGGTCAGATCGCCCGCATCGGTGAGACCGGCGCCGGCCGCCCGCTCGCAGGTTTCGGCCGATCGGCCGTCGCTGGCCCACAGCACGGTGCCCGAGCGGGCAGCTGCCGCCGCCACGGTCACGCCCATGTCGCCGGGGTGCAGAACCCCGGTTATCGATGGCTCTGGCGGCTCAGCCATCCGCATCGTCGCTCTTGCCGCCGCCCAGGTAGGACGTACGCAGGGCCGGGTTGGCCAGCAGCGCCTCGGCGGTGTCGTCGAGCACCACCCGACCCGTCTGCAGCACCCATCCCCGGTCGGCGATGCCGAGCGCCATGTTGGCGTTCTGCTCCACCATGAACACCGTCATGCCGGCCTCGTGAATCTGGCTGATGAGCTCAAAGTTCTGTTGCACCAGCGCCGGCGCCAATCCCATCGACGGCTCGTCCATCAGCAGCACCCGGGGCTGCGACATGAGCGCCCGGCCGATGGCCACCATCTGCTGCTCGCCGCCTGACAACGTGCCCGCCTTCTGGCCGAGCCGCTCCCTGACTCGGGGGAACAGCTCGTAGACACGCTCCATGTCAGCGGCGATGGCGTCGCTGTCCTTGCGAAGGTAGGCGCCGAGCTGCAGGTTCTCCCGCACGGTGAGTCGCTTGAACAGGCGCCGGTTCTCGGGGACCATCGTGATGCCTCTGGCCACCCGGTAGCTGGTCGGGCGGTGGTTCACGACCTCGCCGTCGAGCACCACTTCGCCGGACGTGGGTGTGAGCATGCCGAGCAGTGTCTTGAGCGTCGTCGACTTGCCGCTGGCATTGCCGCCCAGCAGGCACACCAGCTCGCCTTCGTAGATCGACAGGTCGACATCTCGCAGGGCGTGCACTGCCCCGTAGTGCGCGTTCACCTTGCGCATCTCGAGCAGCGGGATGCGTTCGCCGGGACTGGGGCCCGAGCCAGCGCCCGGCTCGGCTTCAGGGCTCGGCTCGTTGCTCATGCCGATGCCCCGTGGCCGAGGTACGCCTCGATGACCTGCGGGTCCACCGAGACATCGGCGTAGTCGCCCTCGGCGATCTTCACGCCATGATCCAGCACCACCACCCGATCAGAGACCTCGCGCACCACCTCCATGTCGTGCTCGATCACCACGATGGCGAAGCCCCACTCGTCCCGCAGCCGCCCGATCAGGCCCGTCAGCTCGGCCGACTCGGTGGGGTTCATGCCGGCAACCGGCTCATCCAGCAGGATCAGCTTGGGCTGGGTGGCCATGGCCCGGGCGATCTCCAGCCGCCGCCGGTTGGCATACGACAGGGTGTAGGCGGGCTGGTCGAAGCGGTAGCCCGTCAGCCGGCTGCCGAAGAACGACAGCACCTCCTTGCCCCGCTCGGTGATCTCGGCCTCCTCGTTGCGGAACGCCCTGGTGAACAGCAGCGCCCCGAACACGCTCTGGCGGGTGCGGCAGTGCTGGGAGACCATCACGTTCTCGAGCACGGTCATGTTGGCGAACAGGCGGACGTTCTGGAAGGTGCGCGCGATGCCCCGGGAGGTGACCCGGTTGGGGTCGAGACCGATCAGCGACTCTCCTTCGAAGAGGATGTCGCCCTCGCTGGCGGCCACCGTGGCAGTGATGGCGTTGAACAGGGTGGTCTTGCCGGCGCCGTTGGGGCCGATGACCGAGACGATCTCGCCGGGGTAGACCGCCAGGTCGAGGCCGTCGAGCGCCTTCAGCCCGCCGAAGTCGACGCCGAGGCTCCGGGTTTCGAGTATCGGCCGCTGCGCCGCCGTGCTCATGACGGAGCCTCGCCGTTGCCGTCGTGGTCGTCTTCGGTCTGGCCGCGCAGCCAGGCGTCTTGCGCCAGCTCTTCCTGATGCAGCTCACGGGTGCGGCGCACGCTCGGGATCAAACCCTCGGGCCGGGCCAGCATCATCCACACCAGCAGCGCTCCGTAGATGAGCAGCTTGAACTCGGAGAACTCCGCCAGCAGGCCTGGCTGCTTGGGCCCGCCGAGCACGCCGATCAGCACCGCCGAGCCGGCGATGACGCCGACGATGTTGCCCATGCCGCCGAAGATGACCACCACCAGGATGACGATCGACACCAGGATCAGGAAGCTGGCGGGGAACACTGAGCCGACCTTGGCCGAGAAGATCGCCCCGCTGAACGAGCCCAGCACCGCACCCACCACAAACGCCAGCAGCTTCACGTTGACCGTGTTGATGCCCATGGCCTCGGCCACGGTCTCGTCCTCGCGCACCGCCATCCACGCACGGCCGATGCGCGACCGCTCCAGCCGCCACGACACGTAGATGGCGACTGCGCAGAAGGCGAGCACCAGGTAGAAGACGCTGCGCGGATCGGTGCCGGCCACGGTGGCCAGTCCGAAGATCTCCGCACCCGGAATGTTGGTGATGCCCTGCGAACCGCCGAACCAGCCCGACAGCCAGTCCGAGAGGAACAGCAGACGGATGATCTCGCCGAAGCCGAGCGTGACGATGGCGAGGTAGTCGCCGCGCATGCGGATGACCGGGGCGCCGATGAACAGCCCCACCAGCCCGGTCAGCACCACCACGCCGATGAGCGCCACGAACCACGGCAGCTCCGGGTGGATCCTCGGCGACGTCGCGGCGGTGAGCACCGCTGCGCTGTAGCTGCCCACGGCGAAGAACGCCACGTAGCCCAGGTCGAGGATGCCGGCGAGGCCGACCACGATGTTCAGCCCAAGCGCCAGCAGTACAAACAGCCCCACATTGGCGAGCAACTCGTTGGTGAGCTTGCCGGCGAACATCGGCAGGATGACGAGCACTGCGGCGGTGGCCAGGATCAAGCCGAGGTGGGCGCGGTTGCGGGCGGGGCCTTCGAGCGAGTCGATGCGGGCTTTGGCACCCTTGACGCGGCCCCGGGCTACGAACGCCAGCACTCCCGATCCGGCGGCGAGGGCGATGGCACCGGTGATGGTGAGCCCGCCCCGGGGAGCGTAGAACCAGTCGATCAGCCCCTCGATGCCCATGCCCTCGGCCAGGTCGGTGGTGAGCGATTCGAGCACCGCCGAGCCGAACAGGGTGAGCACCATGGTCCACAGCACGCGCCGTGCCACGGGCGGCACCACCCGCATCAGCCCGCCCACGGCGCCGATGGCTGTGCCGATGGCGAACCAGATGAGCACTGCGAACGCCGTGCCGCGGTTGAAGGCGAGCAGGTCGGCGAGGATCGGGCTCCAGTGGACGAGTGGTTCGCGCAGGTCGAAGTTGGCGATGAGCATGGCCAGCAGCGACAATCCCCCGCCCACGAGGGCGCCGCATACGGCGCCGCCGATGACTTCATGGGCGCCGGGGCGGTGGAATGGCACGCCTTCACGGCGGATCTGGTGGCCGACTCGGCTGCCCGCCGCCAGCGGCAGCACCACCAGCGAGAGATAGCCGAGGCTGAGGACGCCTTCGATGATCGCCCGGCCGTCGAGCTTGACCGGCATGTTGGACAGCGAGATGAAGATCTGCCCTATGGCGCCGATGGCGCCCATGCGGGCGATGCGGCGCCAGTCCTGGGCGAGGGGCGGGCGCGACGGCGCGTCATCGCTGGAGCCGTTGACGGCGGGACCGGTTGGGCTCGGCCCGGTCTCCGGCGCGGCCGGCGGCTCAGCCAGGCTCATGCCCGATCCTCCGCTGGCAGCCGCTCGCCGAACAAACCGGCCGGCCTCACCAGCAGCACGATGATCAGCATCGAGAACGCCACGGCGTCACGCAGCTGCGACACGCCGCTCACCCCCAGCGGTTCCAGGATCAGCAGCGGACCCACCGACTCGGCTACCCCGATCGACAACCCGCCTGCCATGGCCCCGCCCAAATGACCGATGCCGCCCACCACCGCCGCGCTGAACGCCTTGATGCCCGGCAGGAAACCCGTCGTATGAATGACGCTGCGGAACAGGATTCCCCAGAGAATCCCGGCCATGCCCGCCATCGCCCCGCCCACCGCGAACACCTTCACGATCGTGCGGTTCACGTCGATGCCCATGAGCGCTGCGATCTCGGCGTCCTCGGCCACGGCCCGCATCGCCTTGCCGGTCTTGGTGCGGTCGACGTAGTACCACAGCGCCGCCATCGACAGCGCCGCTACCACGATCACCAGAATCTTGGCGCCCTCGATCTGCAGGAAGGTGTGCTTGGCCTTCACCCAGTCCGGCACGTTGGGGTACGACTTGCTGGCCGGCCCCAGCAGCACCACCGACGCGTTCTGCAGGAAGAACGACACGCCGATCGACGTGATCAGCGGGATCAGCCGGGGAGCACCGCGCAACGGCCGGTAGGCGACCCGCTCCATGATCACCGCCGTCAACGACGACACGATGATCGACACCACCACGATGAACACCAGCGAGCCGATGAAGTTCGACTCCCACAAGCCGGCGTCGGCCAGCTTGTTGGAGGTGATCATGCCGGTCATGGCGCCCACCATGAACACCTCGCCGTGGGCGAAGTTGATGAACCCCAGCACGCCGTAGACCATCGAGTAGCCGAGCGCGATCAACCCGTACATCGATCCTTGGGCGATGCCCGAGATCACCAGCCCGCGGAACTGCGCCCCGGTGAGGCCGGTGGCGTCGGGGTTAGCCCAGCGGGCGAAGGGGTTGTCGGGGTTGATCTCCTGGGCGATGAATGCCGTGAAGCCGACCGCCAGGACGATCAGCACCGCCACCCGGATGACCGTGAGGAACCAGTCGACCCGGGTGCGGGGCCGCAGGAGCCCTGCGCCGATACCACGCCTTCGGGAAGCACGCGGGCGTCGCTCGCGACGCGGTGCGCGGCTCGGAGCCTGATCTCGTGCGTTGTCGTGGGGTCGGTGGCGGGGCGCCCCGCTGGGGGGCGCCCCTTCGTCCATCACCGAATTGACCCTAGAAGGCCCTGGATGACCCGACTAGGACCCTCACGTCATTGCCCTGGAACGTAGGAGAACACGACGTTGTTCATGCTGGCCGGGGCGTTCTCCTCGCCGCCGATGTTCTGGACGACCGTGATACGGGCAGCGCCGCAGTCACCGAAGTCATCGCAGTTGATGGTGCCGATGAGGCCGCTGAAGCCTTGGAGACCGTCCAGATAGTCGCGGATGCCTTGGCGGTCGATGTTCAGGTTGCCATCGCCATCGACGTAGGACGCAGCAGCGATCGCATCCAGCAGCATCGTGGTCGCGTCGTAGCCGTGCGCCCAGAACGGAGCTGCCGGTGCCTCGCCCCAGTTCTCCTCGTAGACGGCCAGGAAGTCCTGCGCCGTCTTGCCGGTGCTTTGGTTCACGTTGTCGCCGAAGCGCGAATCAGGGCCGGAGAAGTACATGCCCGCGGTCTGCGGCAGCGCCAGGTAGTTGGTGTTGAGCAGGCCGTCAGCAGCCAGCAGCACGGTGCCCTCCAAGCCCGACACGCCCGGCGCCTGGTCGGCGATGAAGTCGCCTGCCGGCTGGAAGATCGGGAAGAAGAGCGCCTCGGGGCTGCCAGCAGCAATCTCGGTCAGCACCGGCACCATGTCGGTGTCTTCCTTGTTCACCGCCGAGAATCCGGTCACGGTGCCACCCTCGGCCTCGAACGCATCGGCGAATGCCTGCGCCAGCCCCTGGGTGTACGGATCGCCGTCGTGGATCGCAGCAGCCGTGGTGAGGCCGAGCTCGCCGAAGACGAACTTCGCCATCGCAGCACCCTGGAACAGGTCGTTGTGGGCCGTGCGGTAGTAGCCCACGTTGTAATTCTCGCCCGCGGTTCCCGCGAGGTCGGAGGTGAGCGCCGGCGACGTGTTGCCGCCCGAGATCAGCACCATGCCCGCATCGGTGATGAGCGGCGCCGCGGCTACCGCAGCACCTGAGCAGGAGGTGCCGATCACGCCGAGCACGTCTTCGTCGGCGACGACTATCTGCGCGGCAGCCTGGCCGCCGCCGTTGGAGCACAAGTCATCGAGCGTGGTGCCCAAGTCGACGTCAAAGCCGTGGATCTGCCCGTAGTCGGCGATTGCCAAGATGACCGACCGTTCGAGCGGCAGGCCGAAGAATGCGACATCGCCGGTGATCGCATTGAGCGAGCGGATCTGGACCGCTCCGCCTGCCTCTACCTGAACCACACCGAGCGAGCCGTCGCCGAGATGGTCCATCATCTCGTCGTCGGGTTCGTCGGCCGGCTCGTCAGGCGCTTCGGTGGCGGCTGGTGCGGTTGCGGTATCTGTGGCCTCGCCGTCGCCGTCGTCGCCGCATGCGGCGGCGAACAGCGACAGCGCAAAGAGTGCCGCCAAGAGCGCTAGCAGTTTCTTGTTCATGCGCATGATCCTCCCTGAATTCGCCTGGCGGGTTGCCGCGTAAACATCTCGTTCACCTGTCGCTCACGGCCGCAGCCACCTGAATCGTGCACGAGCGTCAGCATGGTTCGCCAAGCTGTATGCGTCTGGCTCACACCCTAGATGACGCCTGTCATGGGAAGGTACGCAGTTGAGCGCACCTGTCGAACGAGTTTGGAGCGCGCGCAGGGTGTCGCCCGAAGCGCTGTTCGCCGTGGGCGCCGTCTCGCAGTATCTGGGCGCTGCCACGGCGTTCGAGCTGTTTGACGAGCTGGGGCCGGGCACGGTCGCGCTGCTGCGGGTAGCCGGCGCCGGGGCGGTGCTGGTGCTGCTGCGCCGGTCGTGGCGACGGCGCTGGTCACGCACCGAGCTGGCGTGGACGGCGGCCTTCGGGGCGGCTCTGGCATCGATGAACCTGTTCTTCTACCTGGCCATCGAGCGGGTGCCGTTGGGCAACTCGGTGGCGATCGAGTTCATCGGGCCGATTGCGGTGGCGGCATTCGGCACCCGGACGCTGCGCTCGAGCGGAGCGCTGGTGCTGGCCATCGGCGGCGTGGTGGCCTTGGCGGGCTTTGCGTCGCCCGAGGCCCAGCTCGGGGCGCTGTTCTCGCTGATCGCCGGAGCGCTGTGGGCGGGCTACATCATCCTGGGCCACCGGGTGGCCCGGGCCGGGATGGCGGTGGACGGCCTCGGCGTGGGCATGCTCGTCGGCGCCCTGGTGATCAGCCCGGTGGGCATCATCGACGGCCTCGGTGGCGCCGGCGCCGGCGGCCTGGGCGCTGCGATGGGAGCGCCGATGCTGCTGCTGGGCGGCGTCGCCGCGGGCGTGCTGTCCAACGTCATCCCCTACGGCATCGACCAGCTTGTGATGCAGCGCTTGGCCCGGGCGAGGTTCGCCCTGCTGCAAGCGCTGCTGCCGGTGACAGCAACGCTGATCGGGCTGGTGTGGCTGTCGCAGGTGCCCAGCGTGCGTGAGGCGATCGGCATCGTGGCCGTGATCGCAGCCATCGTCATCAACCGCGAGTCCGACCCGTCACCCACCGACGTCGTCCCCTGAACAGCCCGATGCTGCGTTCCGTCGCTAGAACAGCGGGTCGCGCCAGGTGGCTGCTGCGGCCAGTGCACCGGCGAACGCTGCTGCGGCGAGGAGCGCCAGCAACCCCCAGACCACGACCGGCGAGCGGCGCACCCGCGTGTCGATGGGCTCGTTCGACAGCCGCTCCGCCAGCGTCGGCGGGTGACGGCGCCGGCTGGTGTCGCCGATCGCAAGGCCCGCCAGCACACCCGCCGCCAATCCCCCGAGGTGCCCGCCGATGGAGATGCCGGGAATGAGCAACGAGAAGACCACGTTGATGATGATCAGGCTGCCCAGCCCGTCCCGCCACGGGTTGCCGCCCCGCAGGTACTCCACGACGTAGGCCGCGCCCATCAGGCCGTAGACCGCACCCGACGCCCCCACCACGAACGCCGCGGGCAGCAGCAGCACAGCACCCGAGGCGCCGACCACGTACGCCGCGGGCAGCGTCAGCAGCGCACCGGCCGAGCCGCCGAGCATCGAGACCGCATAGACGCCAGACAGCAGCGCCGGCCCCACGAAGCGCTCCAGCCGCCGCCCCAGCAGGTACAGCACCAGCATGTTGAACGCCAGATGCCGCAGGTCGGCGTGCAGGAACGTGCCGGTGACGATGCGCCACCATTCGCCCTGCTCGGCGATCAATGCGCCGGCAGTGCCGTAGTCGCCCAGCGCCGAGTCGCTCAGGGAGCGGCGGGTGAGCGACAGCACTCGCAGCAAGTCGTGCGTCAGGAAGAAAACCACCACCGACACGGCGCCGAGCGCCACAGTCGCCAGCGGCTGCCCATCACGCCGAATGCCAAGCCTGCGCACGGCCCTGAACCCTACGAGTTGCGTAGGTAACGGCCGCAGCAGCTCGCCGCCCAGGTGCCCCCGTGCAGACTGCTGTCGGCAGAACTAGCTTCCAGTTGCTCGGCGGACGCGCGAGGATGTGCAGCTAGGGCGACATCCCGTTGGCCAGTGCGGCATTCCACATGCCCAATCAAGCCGTTCGAGTAGGTGTGGTGCTATGTCGAAACTGCAGGACGTGATGGCGCAGTTGCAGCTCGCCGGAACGGCGCAGAATCGCAAGGTGTATGCGCGCCACGGCGCCGCCGAGCCGATGTTCGGCGTGAGCTACAAAGACCTCGGCCGCATCGCGAAACCGCTCAAGACCGACCATGCGCTCGCCGCAGAACTGTGGGACTCGGGCAATCACGACGCGCGGGTGCTGGCGCTGCGTGTAGCCGATGCGTCGGCGATGACCAAGACCCGTGCCCGGCGATGGCTGCGTGACGTCGACAACTACATCCTTGCCGAGGCGCTCGGCGGGAAGCTCGCCCAGTCGCCGCACGCACGCGAGCTCAGCGACGAGTGGCGCGATTCGCCCGCCGAGTGGCCTGCCTCTGTGGGCTGGTTCATCGTGGCCTGCACCGCCGAGCAGGCCGACATCTGGTCTGCCATCGAATTGCGCGCCCTGGTGGCGCAGATCGATGAGGAAATCAACGAGCGGCCAAACCGGGTGCGTCACGAGATGAACGGCGTGCTGATCGCGATCGGGCTGCGCGACGAGAGCCTGCGGCGCTCGGTGCTTGAGCTCGACGCCCGCATCGGGCCCGTAGAGGTGGACCACGGCGAGACGGGCTGCAAGACGCCCGCCATCGCGCCCTACATCGAGCGC
The DNA here is from genome assembly GCA_011523825.1 of Microthrixaceae bacterium. Taxonomy (GTDB): domain Bacteria; phylum Actinomycetota; class Acidimicrobiia; order Acidimicrobiales; family Poriferisodalaceae; genus Poriferisodalis. The sequence goes on along the minus strand of WTFX01000009.1, from coordinate 179,363 downwards.
ACGCTGGCACATCGAGAGCAGATGGCAGCACGCCGGGCCGCCAAGGCGGCTGCCAAGGCCGGCGCTTAGCCCTCGTCTCCCCCGCCGTCGTCGCCGGTCTCGCCGTCCGCACCCTCGGGGCCGTCGAGGAGCCGGCGGGCCACCACCCGGGCGCCGTCGAGATCGTCGACGAAGTTCTCCGCGGGCACGCTGCGCAGCACGTTCAGTTCCCTTACGCTCGTGGCCCGCGACTCCTCGAGTCCCATCACGATGCACTTAGCGCCCGAGTCCAATGCCACATCGATGAGCTGGCCCATCATGTACGCGGCGCTGTCGTCCATGTGGCGGGTCTCGCTGAAGTCGAAGATCACCACCTCGTGCTCTTCGACGTCGTGGTTGATCGAGTTGAACAGCCTGATCGACGACGACGCCGTATAGGAACCGCGCAGCGACAGCAGCCCTGTGCGCGCCGCGAACGGGTCGGGACCGTCGAGGTCGAAGCTCGCAAGGCTGATGCCGCCGGGCTCGTCGCCCTCTTTGTCGTCGCCGGCGGGGGCGTACAGGAACGTCATGTCCAGCAGCGGGGTCGACACCACGCCGTCGTCGAGTTCGAGACGCTCGAACTGCCGAGCGCCGGTCATCGCAGCGGCAATCAGGCCCGCGCCCACGGCCACCACCAGATCCGACACGATCGACAGGGCCAGCGTGAGCGCCATCACGCCGTACTGGTCGAGCCGGGTGCGCCGCACCCGGGCGATGTATTCCCAGTCGACGATGTCGAAGCCGATCTTGATGAGAATGCCGGCGAGCACCGCGTGGGGGATCACTTCGGCCAATCGGCCCAGACCGAGCACCAGCGCGCCCAGCACCACTGCGCAGAGCACCCCCGACACCCGCGTGCGGCCGCCTGCCTTGACATTGGCCACGGTGGCCGAGGTGGCCCCCGCGCCGGGCACCGCACCGATGAACGCCACCAGCACGTTGGCCGCCCCCACGCCGAGCAGCTCACGATTGGGGCGATGCTGATCGCGGGTCATCGAATCCGCCACCATCGCGGTGAGCAAACTGTTGATCGAGCCGAGCAGCGCGAGCGTGACCGCGGGCGCTATGGCCCCGCCGACATCACTCCAGCCGAGCGAGGGCATCCGAACTTCAGGCAGACCTGAGGGCACATCTCCGATGACCGCCACGTCGCTGATCCACAGCACGCTGAGCACGGTGCACACGAGCAGCGCGGCAACCGACGGCGGCAACGCCTGGCGCAGTCGGCGCGGCCAGAGCAGGCACACGGCGATGCTGAGCAGACCGAGCGCAAAGGCGCCGATGTCGACATTGCCCACCGCATCGGGCAGCGCACGTATGGAGGCCGACACGCCGCCGAGCGCCACCTCGTGCCCCAGCAGCGGGATCAACTGCACCACGATGATGATCAGCCCGACTGCGGACGTGAATCCCGACACCACCGGGTAGGGCGTGTATGACACGTAGCTGCCGAGACGCAGCGCGCCCAGCAGCACCTGCACGATGCCAGCGAGCACCACGATCGCGAGGGCTTTTTCGATGTCGCCGGCGGCATAGTCGATCACCACCACCGACATCGCCACCGACAGCGGCGCAGTGGGCCCGGAGATCTGCGTCCGGGTGCCGCCGAAGATCGCTGCCAGCAATCCGACGGCGACGGCGCCGTAGAGGCCGGCGATGGCGCCGAGGCCCGAGGCGACACCGAAGGCCAGCGAGAGCGGCAGCATCACGACGGCCGCTGTGAGACCTCCGAAGACGTCCCCTCGCAGCTGCTCTCCGCTGTAGCTCAGCGTCGGCGTCTTCAGCGCTGCCATGTCAACGCCGAGTCAGACCGACCTCTGAACTAGCGGCCGAGGAAGGTGTTCAACGCCTCCAGCACGGTGGCTTTGTCGGGATCCACGAAGACATGGGTGGCACCCGAGCCGTAGATCGAGTCGCCGACGCGTACGAGGACGCCGTAGCGGTTGACGGGAAGCCCCTGGAAGGTGGCCGTGTAGTCGGTGCCGAACGACTCGTCGCCGAGCGCAGGGTCTTCGCCGTAGGTGAACGCGCCCACGGCGCCGGTCGACGGCTCGGGGAATTCGCCGCAGGCCACTACCTCTTCCTTGTAGTTGTTGAACGCCTGCGAGGCCACGTCAGCCGATTCGAATCGAGAGATGGACACATCGAGGAACGGCCCCGTCAGCGGATCAGCAGCCCAGACGGCTTCGGAGTACGCCACCGCCAGCAGGCCGCCATAGGCCGGGGTGCCGGGACAGGTCTCGGCCCGCGGGATGTTCGTGGCGGTCTGCAGCGTGTCGAAGCCGGCGGGTGTCTCGCCTTCCAGCAGAGCGCCCTCCACGGCGCCGGGCAGCGCGACGCCAGCAGAAGCCTCCGTGGTGGTGGGCGGCGGCGCCTCAGTAGTCGTCGGCGGCGGAGCTGCGGTGGTGGGCGGCGGCGCCTCAGTAGTCGTCGGCGGTGGCGCCGCAGTCGTGGGCGGCGGGGCCTCCGTAGTGGCGACGGTGGTCGGTGCAGCGGTGGTCGGCGCAGCCGCCTCAGTCGCCGGAGGCGGATCATCGTCAGCGCCGCCGCACGCGGCAACGACGAGCGCAAGCACAACGAACAGAGCAGAGATGCGTCGCATAGAGGCAGACTACGGCCTACGGCTATGTGAAGAGGGATACACAATGAAGTTCGGCATGACATTGGCCAATACCGGTCCGCAGGTGGAAGGGGGGACCGCGATCGCGTATGCGCAGGAGGCCGAGGCAGCGGGCTTCGAGTCGCTCTGGACTGTCGAGCACGTCGTGGTGCCCGAGGGCTACGAGACGCCCTACCCATACGCCGAGGACGGCAAGATGCCCGGCAAGCGGGACGACATCGACATTCCCGACCCGCTGATGTGGATGGCCTTCGTGGCGTCGGTGACGTCCGAGATCAAGCTGGGCACCGGCATCCTGATCGTTCCGCAGCGCAACTTTGCCGTCACGGCGAAAGCAGTTGCCACATTGGACCGCCTCTCAGGCGGCCGCGTGCTGCTCGGCATCGGCGCCGGATGGATGGAAGAGGAATTCGACGCGCTGGGCGTGTCGTTCGCCGACCGCGGCGACATCACCGACGAGCACCTCGAGGCCTACCAGTCGCTGTGGCGCGACGACGTGTGCTCCTACCAGGGCCAGCACGTCTCGTTCGACCGGGTGTATTGCCGGCCGCAGCCGGTCGGCCCGGTGCCGATCATCGTGGGCGGCGACAGCAAGCGCGCCGCTCGCCGCGCCGGCGAGCACGGCGACGGCTTCTTCCCCGTATCCGGCGATCTCGAAGAGATGTCGATGCTCTACAAGCACGCGCAGCGCTGTGCCGAGAACGCCGGCCGGGATCCGGAGAAGATCGAGTTCACCACCATGGGGCCCGCGACACCGGAGTGGATCGAGCAGATCGCGGCCATCGGCGTGAGCCGGCTGGTGGTGAACCCGATGTCTCGTTCCAGGTTCGACGACTTCAGCCGGGACGTGATCACCGCCTACGCCGATGCCTAGCGGCCCCGCCTGCTGAGCTCAGATGCTCGACTCGCTGTTCGAGTTCATCGAGGCATCGCCGTCGCCGTTCCATGCGGCTGCGGCGGCGGTTGACCGGCTGACGGCGGTCGGCTTTGCCGAGGCCGGCCGCAGCGAGTCATGGAGTGAACTCGACGTTGCGCGGGGCTTCGTCGTGCGCGACGGCGGCACCGTGGTGGCCGTGCGGGCCGGCGCTGCGGTCGACCCAGAGCGGCTGCGTTTCAGCGTGATCGGAGCGCACACCGACAGCCCCAACCTGCGTTTGCGCCCCCAGCCCGACAGCAGCGCGTTGGGGTATCGCCAGCTCGGCGTGGAGGTGTACGGCGGCGTGCTGCTGAACTCCTGGCTCGACCGCGATCTCGGTCTGTCGGGACGTGTCGAGGTGCGGCACACCGACGGCAGCGAGGCCGGCGGCGACCCGGCGACTGGATCCCGAACGGTGCTGTGGCGCTGCGACCGGGCGCTGCTGCGCGTGCCGCAGCTCGCGATTCACCTCGACCGGGAAGCGAACGACGGGCTGAAGCTCGACCGCCAGCAGCACATGACCCCGGTGTGGGGGCTCGGCGAGCCGAGCGCCACGGGGTTCCGCGAGTTCCTGGCCGACGAGCTCGCGGTCGAGCCTCACGCCGTACTGGCGTGGGATGTCATGGCGCACGACCTCACCCCGCCGGCCCGAATCGGGCGCGACAGCGAGATGTACGCCGCCGCCCGCATCGACAACCTGGCGTCGTGCCATGCGGCCGTCGAAGCGCTGGCATGCCTGGACTCGCCCGCCGACAACACCGCGGCGGTGATCGTGCTGTTCGACCATGAGGAGATCGGCAGCGATTCCGCCACCGGCGCCGGCAGCCCGCTCCTGGCCGATGCCCTCGAGCGCATCGCCCAGAGCCTGGATGCCGGCCGTGAGCAGTACCTGCGGGCGGTGGCCCGCTCGCTGTGCGTCTCAGCCGACGGGGCCCATGCGGTGCATCCGAATTATCCCGAGCGCCACGAGCCCCAGCACCTGCCGTTGCTGAACGGCGGCCCCGTGATCAAGACGAACGTCAACGTGCGCTACGCCACCGATGCGCGCACACACGCCCGCTTCGTGGCGGCGTGCGACGCGGCCGACGTGCCCCACCAGGTCTATTCCCACCGGGGCAACCTGCCGTGTGGCTCCACCATCGGGCCGATCACCGCCTCGCGGCTGGGCATGAGCGTCGTCGACGTGGGTTCGCCAATGCTGTCGATGCACTCAGCCCGCGAACTCGGCGGCAGCGACGACCCCGCCATGCTCACGGCCGCCTTGGAGGCGTTCCTCGCAGAGAGCTAGCGCTCGCAGGCTTGCGTGCGAAGCGAAGCAGGCCACGGCGCTCTGCGGTGCGAACTAGAGGCCGAGAATGGCGTCGAGCGCGTGCATCACCGCGGCGACGTCGGGCCCGGCGAACAGCGCGGCGAGTGCGGAGGAATAGAGCGTGTCGCCGATCCGCACCACGGCGCCGTAGCGGTTGACGGGGAAGCCGGCGACGACGCCCGCGTAGTCGACGCCGAACGACTCGTCGCCCAGTTCCGGATCTGCTCCTGGGCTGAACGAACCCAGCGCCGTCGTGCCGGGATCGGTGAACTCCCCGCAGGCGATCAGTTCGGCACCGAGGCTCTGGATCGCCCCCGATGCCACCTCAGGCGATTCGAAACGGGCAACCCAGACGTCGAGGAACGGTCCCGTTGTGGGGTCTTGCACCCAGACAGCTCCCGAGAACGCAACCGGTTCGGCACCGCCGAAAGCCACGGTGCCCGGGCAGGTCTCCGCGAGGGGCGTGGTGGTCTCACTGAACAGGTTGTCGAGGCCTTCAGGCGCGGAGCCTTCGAGCAGGGTGCCTTCGACGGCGGCAGGGGTTTGCGCAGCAGCCTCGATCGCAGCGAGATCAGGATCGACATAGGCACAGCCATGCGGCTCGGCAACGCCAGCGAGCCGGTCGGCCACCCAGCCGAGCGTTGCTTCCATGGACGTGAACGTGGTGTCGACGTGCCCGCCGTTGGGATACACCTCAAGCGTCACCTCGGTGCCCCCTGCGCAGTACACGCCGTGCAGGTCGCGGACCAGCTCGGGCGGGACGACGGCATCGGCCCAGCCCTGCACGAACAGCACCGGCGCACCGGCGATGGGTGCCCCGCCGGCCTGATTGGCGGCGAGCACCTCGGCCAGCGGGCCGACCGGCGTGATGCCGTCCCAGCCGCTGGGGTTGCGCATCGCGGCGTCGTCGAGATCGAAGAACGCCTCGAAGACCGCGCCCAGGCAGGCCTCCTCGACGACTCCCATCCGGCCGATGGCCTCAGCCGAGAAGTAGTCCTCGAGATCGAGCTCGTCATAGTTGGCCGCCATCGCATACGCCGCCATCACGGCGAAGCCCTGCGCCGTGGTGCCGACGGTGTCCATCAGTCGGTTGATGTCGGTGGCAGGAGCGGCGGCGACGACCCCGGCGAGATCCAGATCGGGCGCGTACGACGCCGCCAACTGCCCGGCCCACAGCGCGGCATGGCCGCCCTGGGACAGGCCCCACACGAGGTAGCGGTCGCTGGCACCCAATTCCATCTGGCGCACGGCACGCACGATGTCGAGGGTGCTGCGACCCTCGCTCTCGCCTACCAGGTACGGGTGGACGCCGGACGTGCCCAAGCCCTCGTAGTCGGTGGCAGCAACGATGTTGCCCGCAGCGGCAATGGCCATCGGGATCTCCGAGCCGACCGGATGTGTCACCGACGGCGCGCAGACATCCGCCACGCCCGTGGTGCCGTGAGCCCACGAGACGACCGGCGAGTTCGCGGGCAGTCCAGGCGGCGCGAACACCAGCCCGCTCACCTCGACCAGGTCGCCCAGGACACCGGTCGAGAGATAGGTGATGCGCCAGCCGTCGAGATCGCCTGCGTCGACCCGCTCGGCGGCTACCAAGTCGCCGGCGGCCGGTTCGGCCGGAGGCGCCTCGGTCGTCGTCGGAGCCGGCGCCTCCGTGGTGGCCGGCGCCTCCGTGGTGGCCGGCGCCTCCGTGGTGGCGGCAGGCGCCTCCGTGGTGGGTGCGTCGGCTGGGATGGTTGTCGTAGGTGCTTCAGCGGCGGCGGTGGCGGGCGGCGAATCCGGTTCGGCGTCGCTGCAGGCAGCAGCGACGAAGGCAAGCGCCGCGAGCGGCACGAGGAGGCGGTTCATCTTCGAACCCTATGGCTGCTGCTGGCACCCCCCGGACGCACCGAGATCGAATGATTCGGGCGATCTCGGGGTGGTTTGGCAGATCCTCAGGCGTGGTGCAGGTGGTCGTCGAGGTGCGAGCAGTCGTTGAAGCGGCGCAGTACCCAATCGCCGTCGCAGCGCACCACTTGGGTCACTGAGCAGTTGTCCGATCCGCCGAACGAGAACGGTGTCGATCCGGTGATGTGGGCCAGCACGGCACCGATCACGCCGCCGTGCACGCATGCCGCCACGAGCTGGTCGGGGTGGGAGTCGGCGATGCGCTCCAGCGCGCCCATGCACCTGCCGATGAGCTGCTCGTTCGACTCGGCGCCGGGGATGACGTCCCAGCGCCGCTCGGTGTGCAGCCGCTCGTAGAGCGGGTGGTTGTCGGCTGCGTGCTGACGGATGAGACCGCCGTCCCACTCCCCCAAGGCCACCTCGCGCAGGTCAGGCTCAACCATGGGCGACATGCCCAATCGCTCAGCCAACGGTTCGAACGTCTGCTGTGTGCGCTGCAGCGATGACACATAGAGCGCATCGATCGGCTCTTCGGCCAGCCGACGGGCCATCATCGCAGCCTGGGCGTGCCCGGCCGGGGCCAGTGCGGGATTGCCCTGGGTGCCGAGCATGGGGAAGGGCTCGCCGGGGATGAATGCCTGGGACGCGCCGTGGCGCACCAGCAGCACCTCGGTAGCGCCCGGCGGCCGGATCCACCGCTCCTGCTCGAACTGGCGAACCTCCGTGTCGGAGGCCGCCAGGTCGTAGTCGTCGTAGACAGGCTCCGCGTCTGCGGCCGCCACCGGCGTCTCGTGGGGTTGTGTCACGGCGGGCAAGCTAACGCCTGCCCCGGCTGGCTACTCGATCTGGTACGCCGCCTCGCCGTGGTCGCTCACGTCGATGCCGGCCATCTCCACTTCCGCCGAGACCCGAATGCCCATGGTGGCCTTGATCACGCTGGCGATGATCCACGTGGCAGCGAACGAGTAGGCGGTGACCACGGCAATGGACAGGACCTGGTTCCACAGCAGCACGCCGCCGCCGAAGAACACGCCGTCGATGAAGTCGCCCCCGGGCACCGCAGACGCGTCGGCGAAGAAACCGAGCAGCACGCCACCGACGGCGCCGCCGACCCAGTGGATGCCGACCACGTCGAGGCTGTCGTCGAAGCCCACCCGGAACTTGGCCTCGATGGCGAAGAAGCACACCACGCCGGCGATCGCGCCGAACGCCAGCGAGTGCATGGAGCCCACGAAACCCGCCGCCGGCGTGATGGCCACCAGCGCCGCAACGATGCCCGAGGCGATGCCGATGGTGGACACCCGCTGGTGCCGTGCGTACTCCGCGAATGCCCAGCCCACCATGCCGGCCGCAGCAGCGATGAAGGTGTTGACGAAAGCCTGCGCTGCAGCGCCGTCGGCCGCTAGGGCCGAGCCGGCGTTGAAGCCGAACCAGCCGAACCACAGGATGCCAGCGCCCAGCATCACGAACGGCACGTTGTGGGGTACGGGTCGGTTGTCGGGCCAGCCGGAACGCCGGCCGACTACCAGTGCCAGCGCCATGGCGGCGGCACCGGCGTTGACGTGGATGGCGGTGCCGCCGGCGAAGTCGTGGGCGGGCAGGTTGAGGATCCAGCCATCGGCGCCGTACACCCAGTACACGACCGGCGCGTACACCAGCAGCGACCACAGGGGCACGAACACCATCCAGGCGGAGAACTTCATGCGGTCGGCAACGGCGCCGGAGATGAGCGCCGGCGTGATGGCCGCGAACGTCATCAGGAACGCGAACGTGGCCAACCCCTCGGCGTCGTGAATGCCGGCCATGCCCATCAGCGAGAAGTCGCCGATGATCGGCAGACCGCTCTCGCCCGCTGCGAGGCTGTATCCGACGAGCACCCAGATCACCGGCACGATGCCGAGGCACCACATGTTCATGTTGAGCATGTTCAGCGCGTTCTTGGCGCGCACCATGCCGCCGTAGAACAGCGCAAGCCCCGGCACCATGAACAGCACCAGGGCCGCTGAGGTCAGTATCCAGGCAATGTTGCCTTCCATCGCTTCTCTCCTCGTCGCGCGCGTGCGCTAGCGGGCAGTACGGCGGCTGATCCGCACATCATTGCAGGCCAGCGCTCTTCGGACCGGCTTCGCAGGGGCCCTCTCAGAACGCCCGCACACGTGCGCGATTGCCCTACGTCGTGCCGGCCGATGCAGTGTCGAGTGCAGCGCCGAGGTCGTCCAGCAGGTCGTCGACGGTCTCGAGCCCGACCGACAGTCGCACCAGGTCATCGGGGACCTCCAGCGCCGAACCGGCGGCTGACGCGTGGGTCATGGCACCGGGATGCTCGATCAGCGACTCCACCGCCCCGAGCGACTCGGCCAAGGTGAACACCTTCGTGGATTCGACCACGCGTTCGGCAGCGGCTCGCCCGCCATGGAGCCGGAACGACACCATGCCGCCGAAGCCGCTCATCTGGCGGCAGGCGATGTCGTGCCCGAGGTGATCGGGCAGCCCGGGGTAGAGCACCGAGCGCACCGCTGGGTGCGCGTCGAGGAGTTCGACGACGGTATGCGCGCTCGCGCCGTGGCGGTCCATGCGCACGCCGAGGGTCTTGACCCCGCGCAGCGCCAGGTAACAGTCGAACGGGCTGGGCACAGCGCCCACGGCGTTCTGCGTGAACACCAGGTGAGCTGCCAGCTCGTCGTCGTCGGTGGCCACGAAGCCGCCGACCACATCGCTGTGGCCGCCCAGGTACTTGGTGGCCGAGTGCACCACGGCATCCGCGCCGAGAGCGATCGGTTGCTGCAGGTAGGGCGTGGCGAACGTGTTGTCGACCACGACGATGCCGCCCAGCTCGTGGGTCACCGCGCAGATTGCTTCGATATCGAACACTGTGAGCAGCGGGTTGGTGGGCGTTTCGAGCCACACCATCGCTGTGCTGGGCGTCCATGCGTCGCGGATCTTGTCCGGGGCGGTGAGATCGACCGCGCTCATGGCGATGCCGGAGTTGCCGAACACCTTGTCGATGAGCCGGAAGGTGCCGCCGTAGGCATCGTCGCCGAGCAGCAGGCTGTCACCGGGGCGCAGCACCCGCAGCAGCGCATCCGACGCCGCCAGCCCGCTCGCGAATGCGAACCCGTGCCGGGCGCCTTCCAGCGAGGCCACGCAGACCTGGTAAGCGTGCCGCGTGGGATTGCCGGTGCGGCCGTACTCGTAGCCATGACGGGGTTGGCCGACGGCCTCTTGGGCGAACGTGGTGGCGAGCGAGATCGGCGTGACCACCGCGCCCGTGTAGGGGTCGTGGGGCTGGCCCGCCCGGATTGCGCGTGTCTCGAAGCCGTACTCGTCGGGATCTTCGAAGCCCGACACCTGAGGGTCCCCGCCCAGCATCAGCTGTTCCCCCCAGGGTCGGGAGGGCTGAGGTCCACCTCGTCGTCGATCGAGAGGTCTCGGGACTCCAGCCACTCATCGTCGAACACGCGGCTGAGGTAGAGGCGGCCCGAATCGGGGATCAACGTCACCACGAGCGACTCGCCCGCCCGGCCCTCCGCGTCCAGCTCGGCGGCGATGCGAAACGCACCGGTCACGGCTGTGCCGCCCGATCCGCCGGTCAGCAGGCCCTCTCGCCGGGTCACCCGGCGGGCCATCGCAAACGAGTCGGCGTCGGTCACCGGGATGACCCGATCGACGAACTTGGCGTGATAGGTGGTGGGCCAGAAGTCCTCGCCGATGCCCTCCACGAGATAGGGGCTGCCGTCGCCGCCGCCATAGACCGATTCGGGCGGATCAGCCACGATGACCTCGATCGCCGGGTTCTGCTCCTTGAGGAAGCGCCCGACACCGCTGATGGTGCCGCCGGTGCCGGCGCCGGCCACAAGATGCGTCACCCGCCCGCCGGTCTGCGCCCAGATCTCGGGCCCCGTGGTTTCGTAGTGCGCTCGTGGGTTGCTCTGGTTGGAGTACTGGTCGGGTGAGAAGGCACGCGGCGTCTCAGCCTTCAGGCGCGCGGCGGTGGCGTAGTACGAGCGGGGATCTTCGGGATGCACCTTGGCGGGGCAGACGACCACCTCGGCGCCGTAGGCCCGCAGGAGCGCCACCTTCTCGGGGGCGACCTTGTCGGTGCAGACGAAGATGCAGCGGTAGCCGCGCTGGGCTGCGACGACCGCCAAGCCAACGCCGGTGTTGCCCGAGGTGGGCTCGACGATGACATCGCCGGGTTGCAGCCGCCCCTCGGCTTCGGCGGCGTCGATCATGGCGATGGCGGCTCGATCCTTCACAGAGCCTCCAGGGTTGGAGGTCTCGAGCTTCGCCACGACTGGGGTTGCTATGTGCGGTGCCACCCGGCCGAGCCGCACTATCGGTGTGCCGCCGATGAGTTCCAGCACCGAGGGCGCGATATCGAGGCCCGCCAAGGGCTTGGGCATCGGACCGCCATCACTCACGGCGTCAGCTCACCAGGTCGGCCAGCGGAGACAGCTCCGAGCGCACCAACTCCACGCCGCCTTCGGGCAGCACCGAGACCTCATGCCACAGGCGCAGCTTGGGCGGGCGCCCCAGCAAGTGCACCGTGGAGAGGAACGAGTGGAAGATGGCCAGGTGCGTGGAGTGCGACTTCGACCACGCCTCCAGCGATGCCAGGTCGTCAAACCAGCCCACGAAGCTCGTGGACTGCAGATCCTCCCCGTCGATGGTCTGCTCTCGCAGGAATCGACTCGAGATGCAGCCGGAATCGCGGTTGGCGGCCAGGAACTCGATGCCGGCACGCAGCTTCGGCTCGATGTCGGTGAAGTACATCTCCCGCTCGTCGTCGAGGCACTCGTCCCACTTCTGGCCGGAGCGGATGAGGCACAAGTTGGCCGGCAGCGGCGAGCCCGCAGCAGCCTCGAAGGGGTCGTCCGCGCTGGCCGCCATGCGGTCGCGTGCGGCGCCCCAGTAGTCGTGCAATTCGGTGAGGTCCACTGAAGTCAGGTTGCGCACGCCTGGCAGCGGGCGCTTGGTGCCGGCGATGGTCTCCCAGCGCTCCGCCGGAATGATCGCCGTCTCGCAATAGACCCCGGCGCGCTCAAGCACCTCGCAGCCGTCACGCCAGCGCTCGTAAACGGCCGGATCGACCCAATACGCCATGAACACGGTCTCGATGTCGCCCTGCGCTTCCTCCGCGTCGTCGCCATCGTCGCTGAAGTTGACGACCCGGGCCCGTTCGACGTGGACTGGCCGGTTCTCGCCGCCAGTCAGCGCTGCCTGCAGCTCGGTCAAGGTGTTTGCGTTGCCGGGCCCCTTCGAGAAGATCATCGAGTAGGCCGTCAGCTCGGGGAAGTCGACCACGCACCAAGCAGGAGCGCTCGGCGTATGCCCCTCGGGCCGGTTCGCCGCCATAGCGCGGGGCTCAGGCGCCGAAGTCGGCGGCGCGGGCCCGGAACTGCTCGACGTTGGCTTCCTTGATCTCCTCGTAGCCGCGGATGATGTCGGGAAGCTGGGCAATCTCGACAGCCCGGCTGTAGGCGGCTTCGTCGCCTGCACTCAGCGTGTCGAGAGCCCGTTCGATCATCCCGCGGTACTCGTCGATCAGATCCCGCTCCATCTTCCGGTGAGCGGTCTTGCCGAAGATGTCGAGCGCCCCGCCGCGCAGGCCCTTCATCCGCGCCAGCAGTGCGAACGCGATGTCGCCCGAGCGGCCGAGGCCGATCTTCTTTTCGACGCCCATGCGCCGCATGATCGGCGGGTGCAGCTTGTAGGTGACATCGGTCTTGTCGCCGAACTGATCGCGCACCGCCTGCTGGAAGGCCGCCGAGCGGTGCAGCCGGGCCACCTCGTACTCGTCCTTGTAGGCCATCAGCTTGTAGAGGTACGTGGCCACGGCCTCGCTGAGTGCCGTCTCGCTGCCCGCCGCAGCCTCAGCCTCACGCACCTTGGCAATGAACGCGGCGTAGGCGGCTGCGTACGCGTGGTTCTGGTAGGCGACGAGGTCAGGCACCCGGATGCGCAGCAGCCGTGCCAGCTCCTCGGACTGGTTGGGCACCGTGTCAATGAGGTCCTGCTCACGGCCTGAGGGGCCGGTGTCGCGCTTGACCTTGCCGACCCGCTCGACCTCGAGCGTTCCGAGGAAGTCGGGGTCGAGCACGATCTTGCGGCCGATGCGGAACGCCTGGGTGTTCATCTCCACCGCAACGCCGTTCAGCTCGATGGCCCGCTCGATCGCCGAGGCGCTGATCGGCACCACGCCCGCCTGATAGGCGGCGCCCACCACCAGCACGTTGGCCGGCATGTGCGAGCGGAAGAGGTTGTCCGACAGCGTGCCGGCATCGAAATAGACGTTGCGCTCGGGACTGGTGGACTCGTCGATGACCCGCTGGAAGGCCGTCCACTCGGGGAACTCGGCGGAGGTGTCACGCACCATCGAGGTGGTGGGCACCTTCGACGACGACACGACGGCCACCGTCTTGCCGGCCAGGGCCTTGTCGAGGTTTGCCGGGTTTGTGCCGGTCAGCAGATCGAACACGATGTAGGCATCGGCCTCGCCGAGCCCAACCTTGTTGGCCTCGTCGCCGCCGTCGTGATCGGCCGCCGCGTCATCGCCGTTGGCACTCATGCGCCGAACCTTGAGATTCGACAGCACCGGGCCGCCCTTCTGGGCAAGACCTGTCTGGTCGAGGCCATTGGCCGTCTTGCCGTCGAGCAGGGCGGCCGTCGCCAGCATCTGGTTCACCGTGACCACGCCGGTGCCGCCGATGCCCATCATCAAGATGTTGCCCTCGTCGATCCGGTCGGGCTCTGGCAGGTCGCCGCCGATGTGCTCGGTGGCCACCGTGGCCTTGGTGGGGATCTTCCCCGCCGGCACCACCTCGATGAACGCCGGGCAGTCGCCGTCCAGGCAGGTGAAGTCCTTGTTGCACGACGACTGGTGAATCTGGGTCTTGCGTCCGAACTCGGTCTCGACGGGCTGCACGCTCAGGCAGCTCGACTTCTCGCCGCAGTCGCCGCAGCCCTCGCAGACCGCTTCGTTGATGAAGACCCGCGTATTGGGCTCGGCCACCTTGCCGCGCTTGCGGTCGCGCCGCAGCTCGGCCGCACACGCCTGGTCGTAGATCAGCACCGTGCAGCCCTCGATCTCACGCAGGACACGCTGTGCTTCGTCCATGCGGTCGCGGTGCCAGATGTCGGTGCCGGGGGCGAACTCGGCATCGGACGGGTACTTGGAGGGGTCGTCGGTGACGACCATCACCTTGGCGACGCCCTCGGCGTGCACCGAGCGGGTCAGCTCCGGAACGGCCATGCCGCCGTCGATGTCCTGGCCGCCGGTCATGGCGACGGCGCCGTTGTAGAGAATCTTGTAGGTGACGTTGGTGCCGGCGGCCACGGCTTGGCGCAGCGCCAGCGAGCCGGAGTGGTGGTAGGTGCCGTCGCCGATGTTCTGGAACCGGTGCTCCATGGTGACGAACGGCGCAGCGCCGACCCACTGGCAGCCCTCGCCGCCCATCTGGGTGGTGCCGCGGACGTTGCGGGTGGGCGTCATGGCCGCCATGCCGTGGCAGCCGATGCCGCCACCAGCCTCGGAGCCTTCGGGCACCCAGGTCGATCGGTTGTGGGGGCAACCCGAGCAGAACCCCGGCGTGCGGCCGGCGGCCTTCTCGCCCTTGGAGGTGGTGACGGCGAGCGGGATCGTAATGCGCTCGGGCACTGCCGGCCCGATGCCTTCGGGACCGAGCCGGTCCACCAGGAAGGGCCGGATCTTGCGAGCGATGAGATCGGCATCCATCTCGCCGTGGCCCGGGAACCAGAAGCCTCCTTGCTGATCGCGCTTGCCCAGCACGGCGGGCGCGTCGGCCATGCCGTAGAGGTTCTCCTTGATGAGCGCCTCGATGATCGAGCGCTTCTCCTCCACAGCCACGATCACGTCGAGGCCGCTGGCGAACTCACGCAGGCTGGCGGGCTCGAGCGGCCATACCACGGCCGGCTTCCAGATGCGGACGCCGCGGCGCTCCAGCTCGATGTCGTCGAGCCCCATGCGGTCGAGCGCCTCGCGCAGGTCGTAGTAGGTCTTGCCTGCGGCGACGAGGCCGATGCGGGCGTCGCGGGTGGGAAGGGTCTGGCGGTTGAGCTGGTTGGCCGCCACGAACTCGTCGACGGCGACCATGCGGCCCTCGTGGATCTCGAGCTCCATGCGCACCGCGTTGGGGCCGAACAGGGCGTCCTGCTGGGTGTGCGCCCAGGGCTTGCCCTCCCATTCGAATTCGGGACGGGCGACCGACACGCGCCCGGGGCCGACCTGCACGGTTGCGTAACCGTCGGCCACGTTGGTGACGATCTTGAGCGCCGACCAGAAGCCGCTGTAGCGGGACAGCTCGTAGCCCCAGCGCCCGTAATCGATGACTTCCTGGACCGAACCCGGGTACAGGATCGGCGTCTGGTAGTGGATGAGCACCGGCTCGGATTCCGACGCCAGCGTCGAGGACTTCGATGCGGGGTCGTCGCCCGCTACGAGCAGCACGCCACCCTTGGGATCGACGCCGCAGACGTTCGCGTGCTTGATCGCGTCGCCGGAACGATCAACTCCCGGCGCCTTGCCGTACCACATGCCCAATACACCGTCGAAGCGGCCCTCGAAGTTGCGGTTCGAGAGCTGGCTGCCCCACACGATCGTGGCCCCCAGATCCTCGTTGAGACCGGGCTCGAAGATGATGTTGTTCTGCTTGAGCTCCTCGGCGTTGGTCGTCATGAGCGAGTCGATGCCGCCCAGCGGCGATCCGCGGTAGCCCGACACCATCGCTGCGGTGCTCAGCCCGTCACGACGGTCTGCCCGGAGCTGGTCCAGCAGCACGCGCAGCAGGGCCTGCACACCCGACATGGCCACATCGCCCTCGACGCGGTCGAAGCGATCCTCGAGCTTGAAGTCTGCGAGTGCCATCGAATCCCCCTGGTCCGCCGTGGCGGCGTGTGTAGCGGCCACTTGCGAGGCTACCCGTCAGCCCAGAGGGCTGCCGGTGAGGTGAGGGCGCTCAGCTCTTGAGAAGCAGGACCGGGCGCGGGAGGGTGAACGCCAGCGCGAGCGCGCACGCGTTCGAGGCGGCCGCCATCGAGAACGTCCATCCGTAGCCGCCGGTGGCCCCGAGCAGCAGCTGGGCGACATAGGGACCCACGGCGGCGAATGATCCCGCCGTCGCGAAGAAGCGGCCCACGATCGCCCCGGCGTGGGTGCGCCCGAAATAGTCGGCCACCAACGCAGGGAAGACCGCCACGCTGCCGCCGTAGGACAGGCCGAAGGCGATCGCCGAGGCGTACAGCAGCGCCAGCCCTTGCGACACCGCGATGCCGACGAACGACAGCGTCTCCACGGCCAGCGCCAGCATCACGGCACGGCGGCGATCGATACGGTCGGAAAGCGGGCCGGTCACGATGCGCCCGACGAGCCCGCCGACACCGATGGAGCTGATGACCCCCGCCGCCCACAGCGGCCCCAAGCCGAGGCTCCGTGCGTACTGCACACCGTGGGCGAACGGCACGAACACCACCACGAACGTCAGCGCGAACATGCCGAAGATGCGCCAGAACACCGAGTTTCGCCACGCCTGGGGGGCGGTCCACGCCGTGTGGGGATTCTCGGCGTCCGCAGCACTGCTGCGGTTGGCTTCCACGACGAAACCTGCCGGCCTTGACACGACCCGCGAGCGGGCCATCGGGCGATCAGCGGGATCTGGCGTGCGACCGTCGGGACACTGGCCGATCGATTCCGGGTCGCGCACGAACACCATGGCCGTGGCGGCCATCAGCACCCCGCCCGTCACCGCCATCACGGCGATTGCCGTCCGCCAGCCGAACTGGGTGACAAGCCATGCGGCGATCGGAGGCGCCACGATGCCGCCGGCGCTGCCGCCCGAGCCGACGATGCCGGTTGCGAGGCCTCGCCGCTCGGTGAACCAGCGCACGACCGTGGCATTCGCCGGCACCCACGACGACGACATCCCCAGCGGCGCGATCACGGCGAGGCCGATGAACACCATCGCCAGATTGGGAGCAGTCGACAGCACCAGATAGCCCGCTGCCAGCAGCACGGCACCGGTGGCAATGACCTTGCGCGGGCCGAACCGGTCGGTGAGCTGCCCGGTCCATGCGCTGACGGCGCTGTAGGCGAGGATGTAGGAGGCGTATGCGAGCTGAAGCCATGTCGCCGACCAACCCTTGTCGGCGCTGATGGCCCCTTCGAACGTGCCGTAGCTGAACTGGATGCCGTACACGATGAACAGCACCCAGAAACCGGCCCACGCCACGCGCCAACCGTGAAAAGGCCGGCCGATCAACACGCGGATGCCGGCGGCGGAAGCCTGATGGGCACAGTCACGAGACGAGCTTCACGAACGCGGCATGCCGCCCGAGGCGGCGGCCGCTACATGTCGCCTGGTGCCAGGAAGAACCAGATGGGCTGTTTCTCACCGGCGTCGGCCATGGCCTTGCGGGCAGCCATGATCGTGCGGCCCGCTTCGGTGGACGTGAAGAACCAGCGAGCTCCCGCCCACGGGGCCGGCGCGTGCTCGGCCAGTGCCAGCGCGGCGGTTTCGTAGTAACCGCGGATGTCCTGCGCCACCCGCGCCGGGATGCCCGGGATGCCCGCTTCCTTCCACGGCGTGCCCTCGGCCACACGCACGAATGACTGCACGGCCGCACCGATGTCGTCGGCGGCCACGACGCGCCCTGCGCCGGTTCGGTTCCCCAGCTTGGCCACGGCCCGGTCGTAGGCCTGCCGCAGCCCGTTGGCCTCGTCGACTGCGGGATGCAGGCTGGGGTCGTGCCTGGGCGGCAGCTCGCACGACATAGTGGCGGTGCCGTCGTCGTCGATCGTCTCGGCGAACTTCTCCACCACCGGCTCGGGCGAGGTGAGCAGCCCGAAGGCGTGGGCCAGCACACGGTGCTGGAAGTCGGCATCGTTGGGCTTGCCGAGCGGGCGGCCCAGCGGGAAGTCGCACCAGAGGCCTCGCGGCGGGGCGGTTCCCTGAATGTGGGCGCCGATGGAGCCCAGTGCCACCGTGGCGATGCCGGCTTCCTCGAAGACGTGGGCGAGCGTACTCACGGTACGCGTGCACAGCGGTCAGACGGGGGTGAACAGCACCACGTCGACCTCGTGGTCACGCAGGAACTTTGCACCCGCAGGCCCTGAGTCCATGCGCACACCGGACAGGTCGAACTGGTTGCCGGCGTAGGACAGGTGGATGTCGGAGACCTCACCGATGGTTCCGTCGGCGGCGAGCTCGTCGAGGCGGTCGATCGGGAACACCGTGTTGAGGTCGAGGGCGATCCCGGTGGCGTCGAAGTTGGGGCTCCAGTGGCCGCACATGTAGTCGCGCCGGCTGCCATCGAGGACGCGGTAGCCGATGTCGATGGGCTCGAAATCGTCTTGGTCGGGATGATGCAGCGATGCCGAGGTCACGATGGCGACCTTGGCTTCGGCCAGGGGCGGGGGCGTGGTGAACGCGGTGGACGCGAAGTCGGGGAGCTCGAGCCCGCCCGTCAGCGCCTTGACATCGGAATCAACCATGGCGGCAACGCTACGGCCTGACGCATCGCGCCGCTTGGGAACTCAGGCGCCTTCTTCGAGGTCAAGGGAGCGCTCGCGCAGCCGGCGCATGCCCCGCAGCCAGCGGTCCGGGTCGGAGGCCTTGCGCTCCACGTACGTCTGCGCCTCGGGATGGGACAGGATCAGGAACCGCTCCTCAGCCATGGCCTCGGTGATGACCTCTGCGACGAATTCGGGCTCGACGATGCCATCGGTGCCGCCGTCGGCCAGCCGCTGCGGCGCCATGGCCGTGTTGACGCCCTGCGGGCACAGCACCGACACACGGATGCCGTCGTCGCCGTGCAAAATCGCCTCCATCTCGGCCAGCTTGATGCAGGCGGCCTTGGTGACCGAGTACGGTGCCGAGCCCATCGCGGCTAGCAGCCCGGCCGCACTGGCGGTGTGCACCAGGTAGCCCTCGCCTCGCGCCAGCATCGACGGCAGAACTGCACGAGCTGCGTACACGTGACTCATCACGTGCAGCTCCCACTGGGACTGCCACGCATCGTTGGAGGCATCCACACCGCCCTCTGCACCAGCACCGGCGTTCGAGAAGAACACGTCGATCGGGCCGTGCGCGTCGAGCGTGCGTTCGACCAGATCGGCAACGGCCGCCTCGTCGGTGACGTCAAGCCCGACGCCCTCGCAGCCCAGCTTGTCCGCGACTGCGTGCGCGGCGTCGGCGTTGTAGTCGGCCACGACGACGTGGCGGGCGCCCTCAGCCATCCAGTGGCGGGCCGTGGCGCCCCCGATACCGCCTCCCCCGCCGGTGATGATCGCAACCCGATCGCGCAGCTCCATCGACCTTGCTCCTCTTTCGGTTACTCCTGCTCGGCGGTGCCGATACCGCCGACCTGTTCGCCCTCGTCAATCGCCTTGATCCGGGCCGCGTATGCGGTCTCGGCGAGTCCCTCGGCGCCGAGGAACCGACCGGGGCTGGCGCCATCGATATGGCCCATGATCCCGCGATAGAGGCTGAACCCGCACAGTGCTGCCAGCTCATCGGGCATCTCGCGGACATCTTCGGGAGCCAGGCTGTAGTACTGGTTCTGCTGCTGGCGCATCCAGCCCCGGCAGTACTGCACGCTGATGCCCAGGCGCCAATCGCCCTCGGAGGTGTTGGCGCCGCCGCAGTGCCAGGTGCCGCCGTTGACCACCAGCACCGAGCCAGCAGGCATCTCGGCCGCGATGTACTCCGGCTTCTCGCCCGGCTGGGGCTCGTGGTCGTAGCGATGGGAGCCGGGCACCAGGCGGGTGGCGCCGTTCTCATCGGTGAAGTCGGTGAACGCCCAGATGGTCGTGACCATGAACGGCGGGCGGGGCCGCGGCACGTCGATCTGATCGACGAGTCCGTCGTCGGAATGCAGGCCCTGATGCACCTCGCCGGGGCCGATGTGCATGCAGGTGGTGCCCGACAGGATCGCTCCGGGCTCCATCAACCGCTGCGGGAACGGCAGCACGTTGCGGTGGATCGGCAGCTTCCAGAACGACCGGTCCTTGTTGAGCAGGTTGTACATGCGCTTGGTGGCGAACCCCTCGATCCGGTTGCCCTTCGGCTGCACGTTCAGCTCGTCCTCGACCCGGGCGACGGTCTCGCGGATCTCGGCGACCAGCTCGGGTTCGATGGCGCCTTCGACGATGCAGTAGCCATGTTCGTCCACCTCGTCGAGATAGCGCTGGAGTTCGGCTTCGTTCGCTGTGAGGTCCAAGGTGCCGCTCATGGCCCCAGTCTCGCAGGATGTCCAGCCACAAGGGAAATACAGTCTCAGGCCTCTTCGACGCCGGCGAAGCGCAGATCGCAGCCGTCGCGCACCTCGCTGGCCCGGCCGAGGAAGTGGCTGTCCTCGACATTCCAGGTGTGCTCGTCGCCGTGGCGCACCCGCAGGTAGCCGGCACCGTGGGTCCAGTAGATGCGCCCGCCCGCCAGCGTGACGTCGTGGGCGAGGGCGATGTCGACCCGCCGCGGCACCCGGCGCCAGCCTCCGGCAGTCTCAAGATCGTGGCGGGAGATCATCAGCACGCCACCGGACACACCCACGAAGGGGATATAGCGCTCGGAGAGCTTCTGGCGGTTCTGGTCCCGCACCGTCTTGTCGAGGCGTTCCAAGTACACGTACTCGGCCGACTTGCCGACCAGCTCGGCCCCGGAGTACTCGTGCGCGAGCACAAGGTCCCAGATGTGCTCGACCCCGTAGTAGTCGTCGTCGTCCATCTTGGTGATCAAGGACCCGCCTGCCGCTTCGGCTGCGGCGCGCAGCACGCCTCCGAGCGTCTGCGAGCCGTCGACACGCACGATGCGAAGCGAGGCGTCGAGGTCGCCTGCCAGGCCTTCGATCTCGGCATCGCTGTCGAACCCGTCGCCGTGCAGCGCCAAGACGAGCTCGAGACGCCGGTACGACTGGCTGCCCACGGTGGCGATGACATCGGCAACGCGGTCCGGTCGCCGCGTCGGCGCCAGGATCGACACCTCCGGCGGTTGGGCGCTGACACCGGCCGCCGCAAGCACTTGGCGGGCCCGGCTGCGCAGCGAGTGGTCGCGCAAGGCACAGCGGCGCATCTCGATGCTGAGCTGCTCGCGGCGGTGCGCGTCGGCATCCGCCACGTCGCCCGACGCCATCAGGTCGGCCAGCGCCGGCCCGAGACTCGCGGCGAGCGCAGGATCGGGGGCATCGATGCCCACGACGACGCCGGCGCCGGCCAGCGCCGCCAGCGCCCCTGCGCGCTGGGTGACATCCCGGTGGTCGCCGGCGCTGTCGGTGAGATGGTGCGGGGAGCGCAGGTCCGCCAGCAGTTCGCCCCCGAGGTAGAGGCTGAAGATGGAGCCTCGGGCCAGTGACAGCAGCGACCGCACCGACGCTGGTTCTGGCTCGAACCCGGCTGACCAGCCGATCGGGTTGACCGCTTCAGGATTGAACGCCTGCACCCGCGCCATCGGGGACATGTCCGCCAGCACCGCGACCAGCGGCAGCCGCTCGTTCGGCGCGCCCCGAAGTGCTGCTTCGCCGGTCTTGGCTGAGTCGGCCACGACGACGTCGACGTGGTGGTCGCCGTCATCGCCGACATGAGTGGCGACTCGCGTCGAGGCGGCGAAGACCGCTGCGGCCTCGCGGCCGGCGGCCACGAGCTCGGCGCCGAGCGGGTAGCGGGCGAGGCGCTGCACGTAGCGCTGGCTGCGGGGCTGGAGGCCCAGCCAGATGCGCAGGCGCTTCTTGATGCGCCGCGGCCATTGCTTCCGTGCCCGCCGCAGGGCCCACATGACGCTGCGGAACTTCCAGCGAAGGTTCTTGACCCGCCACCACACCGCCCGCGCGATCGTCCCGACCAGCCGGGCAACATCCCCGGGTCGCCGGATGCGCCGCACGGCGATGAACAGCGTCCCCAGGTGCCGGCGCATCCGGGCCCATAACCGCAGGAACCGCTTCGCCGGGCCGTGCAGCTTGCCCGCGAGCCATCCCTGCGGCTTGGCCTCCTGGGTGACCTGCAGGCTGTCGACGTCCAGCTCGATGACGGTGCCGAACTCGGCAACTGGACTGCCCGACCGCCGGGCACGGTGGACGGCCCAGCCACGCACGATGCCGACCCGATGGCCCGAGGCCAGATCCGATTCCCCCGCGGCGGCCGTGCCGAGCTGGTTCTGGAGGCGGTCAAGCATCCGGGGGCGGACCCGCGCGCCGGCGGGAACCCGCACGTGAAACGCCGTTGCTGGATGCGCGAGCGCTGCGCCGCCGGCGGAACCCACGCTGACCCGCGGGTCGGGGTCGAGCAGGCGCCCGAGCCGTTCAAAGGGCTCGCCGGCTCGCTCGTCGACCCACACCACCAGGTCGTGCGCGCTGCTGGCCAGCACCTGCTCGACGGTGTCCAGCACGTCGGTTTCGTCGGTGTGCCCCGGTTCGACGGTCACCACGAACTGCGGGACGGTGTAGGAGCGCCCCGGGGGCGACGTGCGCAGCCGCCGGTCGGGGACCAGGTGCGAGAGCTTGTCGCGCTGTTGGGCGAGGCTGATCGTCTCGTCCTCGCTGAGCACTGCGCCTTCGCCTTGGTGCCAGCAGAGCGCCGATCGCTCGGGCACCAGCACGGCCCCCAGCGCGTAGGCACGCCAGCCGAACTCGACGTCCTCCGAGCCCCACTGCGTGAACGATTCGTCAAAGCAGCCGGCCGCTTCGAAGAAGTCCTTCGAGACGGCAAAGTTGCCGCCGGTCACCGCCCGGAAGACGTCGTCGGCGTCTGAGGCCAGGTCGTCGGTGGCCTCCATGCGGCGCTCGATCCACTCGGGGCGCTGGACGGGGCGCCCGGCGAACAGGGCGGCGAGCGAGTCGGGACGATCGCGCACGTCCGCAGGGCCGATGCCGTCGACGTCGGTGTGGTGGCGGAATCCCAGGGTGAGCAGGTCGCTGGCAGCATGGTGCCAGCGGGCATGAGCGGCCAGCCAGTCGGCCTCGGGCACCATGTCGCAGTCCAAGAAGACCAGCACGTCTCCCTGGGCGGCGCGTGCGCCGTTGTTGCGGGCCCGGGCCAAGCCGAACCCGAGGTCTTCCTGGTGGACGACTCGCAGGCTCAATGGGCTCGTCGCGCGCAAGTCGGGCGCGGCCAAATCGAGGGGCGGTTCCGAGCCGTCGTCCACCACGACCACCTCGAAGAGGTCCAAGGGATAGGTCTGGCGCTCGAGCCCGGCCAGCGTCAGCGCGAGCGCCTCGGGCGCCTCGTAGTAAGGCACCACAACCGTCACCGGCAGCAGCGGCTCGAACACGTCCAGCGGCGCCACCCCCAGCGAGCGCCAGTCATTGCCCCGCACGTCTGCGGGCGGCGGCGTGGGACGGTGTGGCGGCAGTGTGAACACGGGCGGTCCGTTGCGGTCAGACATCCGTCGCCGGACATCGGTCAGCCGCGTGAGTATGCCCCTACGACTGTGCCTGCCCCGCACGGTTGCCCCAGAACGGCCTTCGTAGGATGACCCGCATGGCCGACGAAGGAGGCACAGCGAACACAGCCGACGAAGGAGGCACGACCAGCACAGCCGACGGAGGAGACACGTCAGGGGCACGGCCCCTCATCGACCTGACGTCTCGGCCGTCGACGCTGGCCTACCTGCGGGAAGCCTGGCGACGACGGGAGTTCGCCATCGTGGTGCCTGCGCAGGACCTGCGGGCACAGAACATGGACACCACGCTGGGCCAGCTCTGGCACCTGGTGAATCCGGCCCTGCTGGTGGGCGTGTACTTCCTGGTCTTCGGCGTCATCATCGACACCCGGCGCGGCGTCGACAACTTCCTGGGCTTCCTCATCATCGGCGTCGTGCTGTTCCATCTCACCCAGCGCGTCACGCTGGAGGCGTCCGGCTCGATCACCCAGAACCTGGGCCTGATCCGATCGATCCAGTTCCCGCGCATCCTGCTGCCCGCGGCATCGGTAAACGGTCAGACCGCCGCGTTCGTGCCCGCGTTGGTGCTGGCACTGCTGGCGGTGCTGGCCACCGGCGAGCTGCCGACGCTGCGCTGGTTGGTGCTGCCGGCCGTGCTGGTGGCGCAGTTCTTCTTCAATTTCGGCGTTGCGCTGCTGGTGGCGCGCATCGGCACGACCATGCCCGACCTGCGCCAGATCCTGCCGCACCTGTTCCGGCTGCTCTTCTACGGCTCGGGTGTGATCTTCAGCGTCGATGCGTTCGTGCAGAGCACCGCGTGGCGGCGCGCGTTCGCCCTCAACCCGATCTACGACGTGATCACGTGCGCCCGCTGGTGCCTGCTGGGCGAACCGGTGGATTTGTGGGTGGTGGCCGGCCTGGTCGTGTGGTGCATCGTGATGCCGGCGCTGGGTTTCTTCGTGTTCCACCGGTCCGAGCAGAGGCTCGGCGCATGAGCGATCCCGGCGTCACCGTCGAGGTGCGGGACGCCCACGTCAGCTACCGGGTGTTCGAGGAGCCGGCGATGGGCCTCAAGCAGGGCTTCGCCCGCGGCCGGATGCGCCGCCAGTACCGCATGATTCCCGCGGTGCAGGGCGTGACGCTCGACCTGTTCGAGCGCGAAACGCTCGGGCTGATCGGGCCGAACGGCGCGGGCAAGTCGACGCTGCTCGCGGCGATGACCGGGCTGCTGCCGCTGCGTTCGGGCAGCATCCGGGGACGGTCGCGGCCGTCGCTGCTCGGCGTGTCGTCGGTGCTGCGGCCGGCGCTCTCTGGGCGGCGCAACATCCTGATCGGCGGGCTGGCGCTGGGATTCACCCGTGCCGAGGTCGAGCGCCGGATGGACGAGATCATCGACTTCGCCGGGCTGCGGGCCGACATCGACCGTCCGATGCGGACATACTCCTCGGGAATGCGGGCCCGGCTGCGCTTTGCCATCGCCACCGCCCGCATCCCCGAGATCCTGCTGATCGACGAGGCGCTCACGGTGGGCGATGAGGAGTTTCGGCGACTGGCGGCGGAGCGCATCGACGACGTGCGCTCAGCTTCGGGGTCGGTGGTGCTGGTCACCCACAACATGAACGAGATCCGGCGTTTCTGCGACCGGGTGGTCTGGCTGGACGAAGGCCGCATCCGGGCCGTCGGCGATCCCGCCGAGATCGTCGACGACTACCTGACAGCCCCGGGTTCCAACTCCCGTTGAGCAGCGGGTCGGCCAGCAGCCGGTAGTGCGAGACTGATGCCGTGGCGGCGGAGGCGGGGACATTCGGGGCGGGCGGGCGACGCATCATCTTGAACGCGTTCACGATGAACTGCGTGGGCCACATCCAGCAGGGACTGTGGGTACGCGACGACACCCGCCAGCGGGAGTACACCTCGCTCGAGCCGTGGCTGGAGCTGGCTCGCATCTGCGAGGCCGGGTGCTTCGACGCCATCTTCCTGGCGGACGTGATCGGGCTGTACGACACCTACCGGGGCAGCGCCGACACATCGCTGCGCCAGGCGGTGCAGGTGCCGGTGAACGATCCGATGCTGCTGATCCCGGCCATGGCCACGGTCACCGAACACCTCGGGTTCGCCTTCACCAGCAACGTGCTGCAGGCACACCCGTTCACATTCTCCCGCCAGATCACCACGCTCGACCATCTCACCGGCGGCCGCGTGGCGTGGAACGTAGTCACCTCCTACCTCCAGAACGGCGCCCAGAGCCTCGGCTACGAGGCATTGCCGAAGCACGACACGCGTTACGAGCGGGCCGAGGACTACATGGACGTCTGCTACAAGCTGTGGGAAGGCAGCTGGTCTGACGACGCCGTGGTGGCCGATGCCGAGCGCGGCCTCTACACCAACCCTGATCAGGTCCGGGCGATCGACCACGAGGGGCCGTACTACTCGGTGGCCGGGCCCCACCTTGCTGAGCCGTCGCCGCAGCGCACGCCGGTGATCTACCAGGCAGGCTCGTCGGATCGAGGGCGGGACTTCGCCGCCAAGCACGCCGAGTGCGTCTTCGTGGTGGCGGCCTCGCGGGGCCTGACACGCATCGCCGAAGACATCCGGCGTCGGGTGCGTGCCGTGGGTCGCCATCCCGATGACGTGAAGATCATCGCCGGCCTGTCTCCCATCGTGGGCGGCACGGAGGCCGAGGCGAAGGCCAAGCACGCCGACTACCTCGAGACGCTCTCACTGGAGGCGGGACTCGCGCATCTCAGCGGCAACCTCAACGTGGACCTCAGTCACATCGACCCCGATCAGCCGCTCGAGACGCTGCGCACCGAGGGCGTTCGGGGCCCGGTGAAATCGCTGCTGGATTCAGCACGGCCGGGCAACCGGACCTTCGGTGACCTCATCAAGCTGAACATGGCCGGCCAGTTCCTGGTGGGATCGCCCGAGCAGATCGCGGATGGCATGCAGCGCCGGCTGAGCCAGGGCGTGGATGGCTTCAACCTGGTGTACGCCACCACACCCGGCACGTTCGTCGACTTCATCGACGGCGTCGTGCCGGTGCTGCGCGAGCGAGGTCTGGTGCAGCGGGAGTACCAGCCAGGAACGCTGCGCGAGAAGCTGTTCGGCCGCAGGCGCCTGGGTGAGACGCACTACGCCAGCGGCTTCCGCCAGCAGCGGGTGTAGCCGATCCGTGTGGAGTGCGGCGGCTCGCGGCCGGCTGAGCCAGCGAGGCGCATAACGGCTGCGGCCGGCTCAGCCCCGCGGCGAGGGCCGTGACGGGCCTCGCAGGGTCACACCGCCGTCGACGACCAGCGTGTGGCCGGTGATGTAGCGGGCCTCGTCGGTGCAGAGAAAGCGCACTG
Organism: Microthrixaceae bacterium; assembly: GCA_011523825.1. Taxonomy (GTDB): domain Bacteria; phylum Actinomycetota; class Acidimicrobiia; order Acidimicrobiales; family Poriferisodalaceae; genus Poriferisodalis. Next base: position 152,884 of record WTFX01000009.1, on the reverse strand, counting down.
CCGCGCCGATGTCCCAGCCATTGCCCTCAATCTTCAGCACGCTGGCCCGTCGACGGGCCTCGGCAAGCTCGTCGGGCATGTCGTCGCCGCCCACCATCGGCGTGCGCACGGGCCCGGGAGCCACGCAGTTCACCCGCACGCCGTCAGTGCCGTGGTCGACGGCCATGGCAGCGGTGAGCGCCATGATCGCCCCCTTCGATGTGGAGTACGCCGTCATGCCGCGTGGCCGCAGCGCCGAAATGGACGAGATGTTGACGATCGCTCCCCCGCCCGAGTGCTCGATCATCGCCGGGATGGCGTGGCGCGACGCCAGCACCATCGAGGTGAGGTTCACGTCCATCACTCGCTGCCATGCCTCGACGGCGCCCGTCACCACGGTGCCGTCGCTGCCGATGCCCACGTTGTTCACCAGGATGTCGAGCCGGCCCCAGCGGTCCAGCGCCGCCTGGGTCATCGCCTCGCAGTCGGCCTCGACGGTCACATCAGCGGCGAAGGCAACCGCGCTGCCCCCCTCTGCGTTGATCATCTCGACCGTTGCCTCGGCAAGCTCGGGCTTGCGATCCACCGCCACCACATGTGCTCCGGCCTCGGCCAGCAGGATCGCTGCAGCCCGCCCGTTGCCGATCCCGTCCGCGCGTGCCCCCGCACCGGTGACGATCGCCACCCGTCCGCTCAGATCGGCGTTGGCCCGTGTTGCCGCCATCGGCAAATCCTCTGGCAATCGAGGCGCTCAGCCGTCGCCGTTGCGGCGCAGGGTGCTGCGGTCGTCCAGCGGCGACCAGGCGGCGGCGTAGTCGTCCTGCAGCTCGGGCAGACCGGCGGCCCACGAGGTAGGAATCCATGCGTAGCGAGACTCGAACATGAACGCCAGCATGTCGGCCATCCGCCGCGGCTCCAGCTCGGCCGTCGTGCCCGCGTCGTAGGCCTCGATGTCGGGTCCGTGGGGCAGGAAGGCGTTGTGGATGCTGACGCCGCCAGGTTCGAATCCTCCTTCGGGCTTGGCGTCGTAGGTGCCCTCGACCAGGCCCATCAGCTCACTCATCACGTTGGAGTGGTACCAAGGCGGCCGGAACGTGTGCTCCTGCACCGCCCAGCGCTCACGGAACAGCACGAAGTCGACATTGGCAGTGCCCGGAGAATCCGACGGCGAGGTCAGCAGCGTCCAGATCGACGGTGCCGGATGGTCGAACAGCAGCGGCCCGAGCGGGCAGTAGTTGCGCAGGTCGTACTTGTAGGGAGCGAAGTTGCCGTGCCACGCCACCACATCCAGCGGGGAATGCGGCAGGTGCGTCTCGAGCAGGCGGCCGTCGTGCTTGAACACCAACCGAGTCGGGCGGTCGTCGGCCTCGTAGCCGGCCACCGGGTACAGGAAATCCCGAGGCATGGCGAGCGCGTCCACGCCGATGAGGCCCGGATCGGGCAGCCGGAAGGGCGCCCCGTAGTTCTCGCACACGTAGCCCCGAGCGGTTTCCTCCATCAGCTCCACGCGGAACTTCACACCGCGGGGCACGGTGGCCATCTCGGCGGGCCCGACCGTCAACGTGCCCAGTTCGGTGACCAGCCGCAGCGTTCCCTGCTGGGGAACGATCAGCATCTCGCCGTCGGCGTTGGCGAACACCTCGTCTTCCATGGAGCGGTTGGCGAAGTACAGGTGTGTGGCTGCACCGAGCTGCGTGTGGGCGTCGCCGTTGGCTGCCAGCGTGCAGAGCCCTTCCAGCCACGTGAGAGGCTCGGCGGGGACCGCCAACGGGCTCCAGCGCAGCTGTGCCACCGGAGGGGAGCCCTCTCGGCACGGCGAGGTGCGGATATTGCCGGGGTCGATGTCGGCCAAGCCGCTGACATGACGCACTGAGGGGCGGATCCGGTACATCCACGTGCGCATCGCGTCCGCCCGGGCCACGGTGAAGGCGCTGCCGGTCAGCTGCTCGGTGTACAGGTCGTGAGTAACCCGCTGGGGGCTGTTCTGACCCACCGGCAGCACGCCGGGCTCGGCCTCGGTGGCGTGCTCGTTGCCGAACCCGCTCTGGTACTCGACGCCGAAGTCATCCCCCATGGATGCCAGCCTAGATCGGGTCTGCGTAATGGCTCATTCCTGGCGCGAAACCCGCCGCCGGGCGTCGGGAAATGCACGAGTTACCGGAGATGCGGGTCAGATGACCGGGGGGCGACGGCGGCGCATGGTCAGCGCGAGCACGGTCGCACCGGCCGCACAGACGGCGAAGCTCACCCAGATGACGCTGAAGCTGCCTGTCTGCTCGTAGACATATCCGGCCACGAGGCCGCCGATGCTGAGCCCGGACATGAAGCCCAGCATCACGATTCCCGATGCGCGGCCCGCCAGTGCTACCGGAACGCCGATGATGACGGCGAGCATGGCCACGGCATTCCACGACATCATCGTGAAGCCGGCCAGCAGCGACATCACCCACATCATCGAGCCATGAATCGTCGTTGCAGCCAGCAGGAGCGCCATCGCGACCACGGTGAACGCCGACTGGACGGCGAGTGCGCTCGCCGGCTGCACCCGTCGCTCGGTGAGGCGTGCCCACCAGATGCGCGATGCCGCCGCGATGATGCCCGCTAGGGCGCTGGCCATGCCCGCCCAGAAGTTGGACCACCCGAGCGATTCCTCGGCGAAGAGCACTTGGAACCGCCCGACGCCTCCTACCACGCCGCCCATCAGCAACGAGAACCAGGTGATCTTGGCGATGAACACCCGCTCGGACACCTTCATCTGCACCGCTGGCCGCTGCGCGGGCGCGACGGAGAACACGGCACCGGGTGATGCGCCATAGCCGGCTTCGGGGCCCTCATCGGCAGGGGCATCCGGCCTCAGCCACAGCGCGATGCCGAGTGCAACCACGATCGCCACGACGCCGTAGAGGCCGATGGCGGTCCGCCAGTCGAACCAGACGGCCAGCGTCGGCAGCGTGAAGCCCGACAGGAACGTGCCGAACATGACACCCGATTGCTTCAGTCCCGTGATGGTGCCGCGACGCCCGTCGGGGACCCGCTCGGCGATCAGCTTGTTGGTTGCCGGATTGCACCAGCCCTGGCCGAGTCCGGCGAACGCTGCCGATGCCATGAGGACCCACACGTCGGTGGCAAAGGCCATGCCGAACATGCCCACGCCGGCAGTGGCGATGGTCAGCACCACCGAGTGCTTCGGGCCGATGCTGTCGGTGATGCGTCCCGACAGCGGTGCGAACAGCGCGGCGACAATCGTGTTGGCGGTGAGCGCCAGGCTGAACGGCCCCGTCGTGATGCCCAAGTCGGCGATGAGATCCACCGCCAGCACCGCCGGCAGCATCATCGGGATCGGGCCGAGCACCATCGTGGAGACGAGCACGAAGTTCAGCCCCAGACGCTGAGCGAGCCCGTCGCCGTGACCGGTGGGCGTCGCGACGCCAGCAGCGGAATCCGGTCCCGAGCCTGGAGCTCCTGCTGTGCGCATCGCAGCGCACCCTATGACTGCAGCCGCGGGGTCGCGTCCCGCCGCACGCAGCCGTCCTGAGTGTGCTGAGGCGTGCCGGCCGGGTTCTGCCTGCCGGGAGTGCGTAGCGTGCCGGCGTGAGCCAGCCGTTTGGAGCGTGCGACATGAAGACCGAGACGCTGCTGCCGCTGGGCAAGCTGGATCCGGGGCTGCGGGCACCCGACGTGCCGCTGGATGTGACCGCTATCGGCGACGCCGCCGCACAGGTCGAGGCGTTGGGCTACGACGCCTTGGTGGTGGAGGAGACCAAGGATGACCCTTACCAGCTCCTCGCCATGGCGGCGGTCGCAACTCGCACCTTGGGATTGGGCACTTCGGTGGCGATGGCATTTCCCCGGTCGCCGACGGTGACCGCGCTGTCGGCGTGGACGCTGCAGAAGGCGTCGAGCGGCCGAGCCATCCTGGGGCTCGGCAGCCAAGTGCGCGGCCACATCCGGCGCAGGTATGGCATGGAGTGGACCGCGCCGGGTCCGTGGATGCGCGACTACGTGGGCGCCGTGCGCGCGGTGTGGCGCTGCTGGCAGGAACGCACGCCGCTCGACTTCCAGAGCGAGCACTACAACCTGAACCTGATGGTGCCGCTGTTCGATCCCGGCCCCATCGCCCATCCGGACATCCCGGTGCACATCGCCGCCATCAACCCCAACATGTGCGGCGTTGCCGGCGAGGTGGCTGACGGCGTCCGCCTGCATCCCGTGTGCTCGCCGAAGTACATCACCGAGGTCATGGCGCCAGCGGTGGCACGGGGTGCCGAGCGAGCCGGGCGCGACGCCGCTGTTGTGGACTGGTGCATTAAGCCGCTCGTGGCAACCGCGCCCGACGGCGCAACCCTCGCCGTGGCGGCCCGCACGGTGCGCGAGCGGGTCGGCTTCTACCTGTCCACGCCCGCGTACCGGGCGGCCTTCGACGTCCACGATTGGACCGATGAAGCGGATCAGGCTGCCGCCCTGTCCAAGGCGCAACGCTGGGACGAGATCTCGGCGATCGTCTCGGACGAGATGCTGCACACGATCGCCACCGTGGGTACCTACGACCAGATCGGCAGGTTGCTCGCCGAGCGGTACGGCCCCCACATCGACCGCATCGAGTTCTCGATCCCGGTCAACGATCCCGCCGACGGCGAGCAGCTCTCGGCCATCCTCGCCGAACTGAACGAAGCAGCACCTCTCTGAGCGACGCAGGATCTGCTGCGGCCGCGGCACCCGCGTCCGCCGAGGTCTAGGGTCTCGCCGTCGCTCGCGCGCGGGCGCGGCGAGGAGGCGAACACACTCGCCGATCACACTTGGCACAGGGAGGCAGCAGATGGGTGTCCTGGAGGGACGGGTTGCAATCATCACCGGCGGTGCACGAGGGCAGGGTGCAATCGAGGGCCAGCTCTTTGCCGACGAGGGCGCGACGGTGGTGCTCACCGACGTGCTCGACGACGACGGCGAGCGCACCGCAGGCGAGTTGGGGTGCGACTACCTGCACCACGACGTGGCCAATGAGGCGGCGTGGGACTCGGTGGTGGCCGATGTGCTCGGTCGCCACGGGCGCATCGACGTGCTGGTGAACAACGCCGGCATCTTCCAGGGCGCGGGGCTGATGAAGACCTCCACTGCCGACTTCGACCGCATGCTGGCGATCAACGCCCGCGGCGTGTTCCTGGGCATGCAGAAGGTCGGCGCCGCGATGGCCGAGGCCGAGTCTGGTTCGATTGTCAACATCAGCTCGGTGGCCGGTCTGATGGGCACCGCTGGATCATTCGCCTACAGCGCCAGCAAGTGGGCCGTGCGCGGCATGACGAAGTCGGCCGCGAAGGAACTGGGGCGCCGTGGCGTGCGGGTGAACTCAGTGCATCCGGGCTACATCGACACCGAGATGCTGACGCAGACCAATGTGTTCACCGAGGACAGCGATCGCACACGCCGGATCCTGCGCGGGGTGCCGCTGGGGCGCATTGCCGAACCTGCCGAAGTCGGCCGGGTGGTCCTGTTTCTCGCCTCCGACGCCAGCAGCTACTGCACCGGCCAGGAATTCACCGTCGATGGGGGAATGTTCGGCTGAGCTCGCTCAGCCGAACCATTGGACACAGTGGGTTGAGCTTGCTCAACCCCACCATCAAACACATCGGCTGAGTTCGCTCAGCAGTGAACTACTGTGACCCGCGGGGCGGACCGAGGCGGCGAGGTGTGAGATGAATTACGACTCCCAACGCCTTCGCGCAGATCTGGGGGCTGGCCTTGTCTCCGCGATCGTCGTGCTGCCGCTGGCGCTCGCCTTTGGCGTCGTGTCCGGACTCGGCCCCGTTGCCGGTCTGTGGGGCGCGGTGGCCGTCGGGTTCATCGCAGCGGTGCTCGGCGGCACCCGGGTGCAGATTTCTGCGGCAACAGCGCCGATGGCGATCGCCGTGTCGTTCGTGCTGGTGCGATACGCCGACACGCCGGTGGAAGCCCTTGTCATCATCTTCATCGCCGGCGTCCTGCAGGTGCTGATCGGGCTGCTGCGGCTCGGCAGCCTCGTGCAGTACACGCCGTATTCGGTCACGGCGGGCTTCATCAGCGGCATTGGGGTCATGGTGGTGCTGCTGCAGGTGCTGCCGTTCTTCGGCGCAGATCCGATCCTCGGCAACCCCATCGACTCGATCCGGCACTGGGACGACGCCGCCAACGACATGGACTTCCACGCGTTCGGTCTGGCGGTCACCACGTTCATCATCTGCGCCGGCTGGCCGAAGCGGCTCCGTCGCTATGTGCCGCGTGTGCCGGGCGCTCTGGTCGTGGGCGTCGTCGTGGGCGCCATCGTGTTCGACGGGGCACCCCGCATCGCGGACGTCATCGAAGCACCCTCGTTCTGGGCCATGGAGATGCCCGCAGGCGGCTTCTGGGGCGCTGTCGGCGCGGCCGTCACCATCGCCCTCATCGGCGCGATGAACAGCCTGATGAATGCATCGCACGCCGACTCGATGACCGGCCAGCAGCACGACCCGAATCGGGAGATGATCGGCGTGGGGCTCGGCAATGCAGTCGCCGCCATGTTCGGCGGCCTGCCGGGGGCCGGGTCGCCCGGCGCCACTCAAGCCAACATCCGGGCAGGGGCGCAGACCCGTGTCGCCGGGGCAGCATCTGCGGTCATCGCACTCGTGCTGATCATCGTGCTGAGCGGCCTCATCGATGCCATTCCCTACGCGGTGCTGGCGGGAATCCTGCTGTGGCTCGGGCTCAGCCTCATCGACTGGCGGCTGATCACGCACTTGTACCGGGTGCAGCCCGAGCACGTGCTGGTGATGCTGCTGACACTCGGTCTCACCGTGTTCGTCGACCTGCTGGTGGCCATTGCCGCCGGTGTGGTCGCCGCGGCACTGGCGGCCAGCCGCCGTTTCGAGCGACTCGAGCTCGACAGCGTCCTGTCGGTGCCCATGCTCGACGCGGTGTTCTTCGCCGACAGCGACCGGGTGGACGTCAGCCAGTTCGATGCGTTCACCGCCCGGGTCGGCATGGTCAAGATGCGCGGCAGCTTCACCATCGCCTCGTCGAACCGGCTGCGCATCGCCATCAGCAAGGACATCGTCGAGCACGAGGTCGTCATCCTGGACTTCACCGAGACGAGCTACATCGACGACAGCGCTGCGCTGGTGGTGGAGGGACTCATCGACGCCGCCATGGAGCACGACACCGAGTGCATCGTGATCGGGCTCGACAGCCTGCCCTCGAGAAGCCTGCAGTCTCTCGATGTGCTGCGCCGGGTGCCCGGCGACCACTTCGTCGCGAGCTTCGACGAAGCCCGGGTCATCGCCGCCCGGCTGCTCGAGATCAACATGGAATCCCGCGCCGAAACCTGAGCCCCGCAGTCTCCGGTTGGCCGCGGCGGCAGATCAGTACAGCTCGGGTCAGTACAGCTCGGGCACGAAGGTCTGATCGGTGATCGGCGGACGCACGTAGCCGCCGGCCGCGCCCCGTTCGGGCAGATCGACGTGCTCCCAAGGCACTGCTTCGTAGGGAATCAACGACAGCAGGTGAGCGATGCAGTTGAGGTGTGCAGCCCGCTTGTCGTCGGCCTCCACGACCCACCACGGGGCTTGCTTGATGTCGGTGTGTGCGAACAGCGTGTCCTTGGCGCGTGAGAAGTCCACCCAGCGCGTACGGGCTTCGAGATCCATCGGCGAGAGCTTCCAGCGACGCGCCGGGTCGGCGATGCGTCGCTGGAAGCGGCGCTCCTGCTCTTCGTCACTGATCGAGAACCAGTACTTGATGAGGATGATGCCCGAACGCACCAGCATGCGCTCGAATTCGGGGCACGAACGCAGGAACTCCTCGTACTCGTCGTCGGTGCAGAAGCCCATGACTGGCTCGACGAGGCCGCGGTTGTACCAACTGCGATCGAAGATCACCATCTCGCCTGCCGCCGGTAGCTCCTCCACGTAGCGCTGGAACCACCACTGGGTCTTCTCACGGTCGCTGGGTGTGCCCAGTGCCACGACGCGCACCACGCGGGGGTTCAGCCGTCGGATGATGCGCTTGATCGTGCTGCCCTTGCCTGCGGCATCGCGGCCCTCGAAGATGACGACGACCTTCAGCCCCCGGTGACGGATCCAGCGCTGGAGGTGAGCCAGTTCCTGTTGCAGCAGCTCAAGCTCACGCTCGTACTTCTTGCGAGGCAGGCGGCTCTTGCGTTTCGGAGGCCCGGAGGGAGCGTCGTCGGGGGACCCCATGGGTTCGGACAGTATCCGAGCGACTCCTAGAGCGACGACCCGGACGGTCCGCCCCGGAACTACCGGCGTTCAGTCGCTGCCGAACGCCACCACGCCCCTGCGGTCGAACACCGTGGCGTACAGCATGCCGAAGATCACCACGACGGCACCTCCCAGGGTGATCAGCGCCGGGTACTCGTTGAGGAACAGCGCCGCCCACACGATGCCGGCCACGGTCTCCACCGGGGCGAAGAGGGCTACCTCGCTGGCCGGCGCGTACCTGGGCGCGTTGCTGTACGAGAGGCGCCCGAGCGGATTGCAGACCAAGCCCATGGCGAGGATCGCAGCCCATGCCTTGGCGTCGAGCGCACCCAGATCGGCCGCGAACGCCGTCGGAATCGCCACCAGTACCGCCGCGAGCGACAAGCCGACGATGCGGCTCATGTCGCGATGGCGGCGCCAGATGACCGTGCTGGCGGCGAAGCAGATCACCGCGACGAGGGCCAGGAGGTCGCCCCGAAGATTGGGAGAGCCGATCGACGTGGACACCACCATGCCGATGCCCACCACGGTCAGCGCGATGCCCACCGCCACCCGCGGCGACGTGCGCTCACGCAGGGCCACCCAGGCGAAGGCAGCGGCCAGCACCGGCGCGGAGGCCACGATCGCCACCACGTTGGGCACCTCGGTGTGGGTGATGGCCGAGATGAAGGTGAGTTGGCTGATCGCGCCGAGCACGCCGATCGCCAGCAGGGGCCAGACGTCGGCCCGCAGCGATGCCCACGAATCCGCCGCCTGGCGCAGGGCCATGGCGCCGTAGAGCGCCAGCGACAGCACGCCGACGATGAAGGCGATATCCAGCGCATCGGCAGCGGAGACGCGGACCCACAGCGAGTCGGTGGACACCAGCAGCATGCCCAGCGCGGCAAGGCCCCAGCCGAGGCGACGGCTGCCCGTCTGGCGGCTCACGAGGATGGACTGTCCAGTTCGGGCTCCTCCGTCGTCCCGGTGCCGATACGCCGATGGATCACGCGGGCTGCGGCCAAATCGCTTAGTGCGAAGCCAACCGACTTGAACAGGGTGATCTCGGCGTCCGATGTGCGACCCGGGTGGCTGCGGGTCGCCAGCGACGCCAGATCGGCAGCAATGTCGGCGACGGCGATGGCCCCTCCCTCGAGCGGCTGGGCCAAGTCGCCTGCCAGCACCGCCCCGTCGAGCGTGTCCACGAACAGCGAGGCCACCTTGACGGCAGTGTCGTCGGCCTCTCGCATGTCGGCTCGGAACGCCCCCACCAGATCCACGTGCGTTCCGGGTCGGAGCAGTTCGCCTCGGAGCAACGGGCTGGTGGCACCGGTGGCGCAACTCACGATGTCGGCTCGCTCGACCGCGGTGTCCAGCTCCTCAACCGGACCAGCCGGCAGACCTCCGTCGGCGAGTCGGCGGGCTGTCGCTGCAGCACGCTCGGGGCTGCGACCCCACACGTCCACCGCGTCGAGCCGACGGACGGCAGCGTGGGCGAACGCCAGATTCGGCGCCAGATTGCCGGTGCCCACCACGAGCAACCGGCGGGCGTCGGCGCGGGCCAGAAAGCCGGCGGCCAGTGCGGAGACGGCCGCAGTGCGCCGCAGCGTGAGCTCGTCGCCATCGATCACTGCGGCGAGCTGCCCGGTCTCGCCGTCGAACAACAGGTAGCCCGCACTGATCGTGGGCAGGTCGGTGCCGGCGTTGGAGGGGTAGTAGGTGACGGCTTTCACGCCGAGCAGTTCGGTGTCGAGCCACGCGGGCATCACCAGCAACGAGCCGCTGCCGCCCCCGGGCAGGCCGACATCGTGAATCTCTCGCTGGGGCACACTGGCAGAGCCGTCTGCGAGCAGCTCCGCAATAGCTTCCACCAGCTCGTTCCACGGCGTGGCCTCTCGCACTGCCGCCGCGTCGAGCGTCAGCATCACCCAGAGCCTGTGCTCGGGCCGCGCCAGGCAACGCGCGGCAGCCGCTTTTCCTTGTCGACGAACGGCAGGGTGTCGACCGTCGCCGTGCTGGGCGTGCCGTCATGGTCAAGCAGATGGACTGTCTTGGCAAGCCAGTCGTCGCCGGGCAGCGGCTGATCGAAGCGCACGTAGCCGATGCCGGTATCGAGCGTGGGCGACCAAGTCCCGATGGTCACGTGCCCAGCGTGGCGATCTCCGTGACTCACGCCCATGCCCGGCTCAGGCATGGCCGTGGGGCAGACCAGACCGAACAGCAGCTGGCTGCGGTCAGCCTGCTCCAGCGCGGCCTTGCCGATGAAGTGCTCCTTGTCGAGCCGGACGAATTGGCCGAGCCCGGCGCCGAAGGGCGTCAGGTCGGGTTCGATGTCGCTGCCGTTGTCCAGGATGCCGGCCTCGATGCGTCGGATCCCCATGGACGATCCGGTGCCGAACTCCATACCGAACCGCTCGCCGCAATCGAACAACCCGTCCCACAAAGCGTCGTGATCGGTGGGCCCGGACCCGCTGTTGCAGTAGATCTCGATGCCGGCCTCGCCCGTCCAGCCGGTTCGTGACACCCACAGCCTCTGGCCGCACACGTCGAAGAAGCCGGCTCGGAAGTACTTGAAGTCGGCTGGCAGGCCACCGTCGATGGCCGCGTCGAGCACGTCAAGCGAGGTGGGGCCTTGGATTTGCAGCACCCGTGAGTGCGGGTCATTGACGTGGACGTCGAACCCGATGGCGTGTGCTTTCAGCCAGCTCAGGAACTCGCCGTTCGCGATGACGTACCAGAAGCGGTCCTCGGCAAGGCGCATCAGCACCCCGTCCATCAGGATCGCGCCGTCGTCGCTGCATGCGAGCCCGTAGCGGCACCGGCCGACGCCGAGATCGGCGACCCTGCATGCCAGCACCCGCTCGAGCAGGCGCGCCGCATCGGGCCCGGCGATCTCCAGCGGCTTCTCGGGGACGTCGTACAGCAGGACGCCCCGGCGCAGCTTCCAGTAGGCAGGAATGGGGTTCTCGTCGCGACTGGACTTCATGGGGTACAGCCGGTTGCAGTACACCGCATGGACGGTTTCGGGGGTCGTATAGCAGTGCGCGAACGGTGATCGGCTGATCCGGTACGGCGCCAGCGAGATCGTGTCGTACGACTCGACGTAGTAGTGCCGGCCAGCTCTCAACTCAGATCCTCCACTGAGGCACCGAATGTGCGCGGTGCCCGGTAGATGCCATGGCTGATGGCACCGTCGGTCACGTGCAGTTCCCAGATGGACGCCTTCTTGCAGCGTGTCGGGTTCACGTCGACGCCGCGGAAGGCGAGGCGCCAGAGCACCTCGGGAATCACATCGCCGTGACTGCACAGGACGCTGTGGCCTGCTTCGCCACTGAGGCGTTCCACCAGAGCTTCGGTCCGCCAGCCGTCTGCGCCCTCGGCGAGCTCGGCCGAGATCTCAATCTCGAGTCCCAGCTTGGTCGCGAGCGGTTCGATCGTTTGGGTGCAGCGAATGCTGGGACTCGACAGGATCCGCTGGATTGGCGACGGGGCGAGCGTTGTCGCGATGGCCTCAGCCTGGGCGTGACCTATCGGGTCCAGCGGCCGGGCGCTGTCATCGCCCTGCCAGGCGCGCCGATCGCCGGCCGATGCGTGTCGCACGAGATGCAGCACCCGCAGAACGCTAGAGCCGCGCGGGAGTGTCTGGCGCCCCTGTCGCGACTACAGAGCAGCGGGCTTCGTGTGCGACGATGAGCGCAAGCCGAACAGGGGTGAGCGATGAACGACGCATCCCGACATCCGCAAGCGACTGGAGCTGGTGCCGGCGCTCCGATTCCCAGCACAGCAGTGCCTTCCTTGCCGGCAGGCGAGTTTGCCTGGCACCGGCTCATCGGCGTCGACGAACTCGAGGTAGGCCGGGTCACCACGGTGACGGTCGGCCACGAGAGCCTCTGCGTCACGCGGACTGAGGCGGGATTCGGCTGCTTGGCCAACGCTTGCCCGCATCAGGGCGGTCCGCTCGGCGAGGGCAGCATCGAAGGCGGCTGGCTGCGCTGCCCGTGGCACGGCTACGACTACTCGCCGCACGACGGCACACCGCCGCCCCCGTTCGATGACGCACCGGCTGCCTACCGCACCGAGATCCGTCCCGACGGTGTCTACGTCGCGCTGCCGGTCGCCTCTACGCGGCCGCGCACGGTGTCGGACCAACTCGTCGAGACGATGACCTCCTGGGGCGTCGAGTGGGTATTCGGCATGGTGGGCCATTCGAACCTGGGCTTTGCCGATGCCCTGCGGCAGGCCGAGGCTGACGGTTCGCTGCAGTTCATCGGGGTGCGGCACGAGGGTGCCGCCTCATTCGCTGCCACCGCCTACGGCAAGCTCACCGGAGAGCTAGCGGCTTGTTTCGCCATTGCTGGGCCAGGCAGCACCAACCTGCTGACCGGCCTCTACGACGCCAAGATGGATCGGGCGCCGGTGTTGGCGGTCTCAGGCCAAGTGCCGTCGAGCGTGCGCGGGCGGGGCGCCTTTCAGGACACCGACCTGTCCGCGGTCTTCGCCGATGTGTCCCGCTACTCGGCGACGGTCCAAGCGGGCTCGAACGCAGCTGAGCTGATGAACCTGGCCTGCAAGACGGCCCTGGTGGAACGGGACGTGGCGCACCTGGTGCTGCCCGACGAGGTGCAGGTGCTGGCGGCGACCCAGGATGCATCGCCCGCCGGGTCGCCGCTGGGACGCACCGGATCTCGGCGGATTGCTCCCCCGGCGGATGCGCTGGAGCAGGCGCTCGACGTGCTGTCAGCCGCGACACGGCCGATGATCATCGTGGGGCACGGTGCTCGCAGCGGCATCGACGACATCGTGGCATTGGCCGAAGCGCTGGACGCCCCGGTCGCCACCACCTTCAAGGGCAAGGGACTGGTTGCCGACCAGCACCCGCTGTCCTGCGGCGTGCTCGGCCGTTCCGGCACCCCGATCGCCAGCTGGTTCATGAACGAAGCCGACGTGCTGGTGACCTTCGGGGTTTCGTTCGCCAACCACACCGGCATCGCTTCCTACAAGCCGATCGTGCAGGTCGACTTCGACCCGATGGCGCTGGGACGATTTCACGCGGTCACAGTGCCGCTGCTGGCCGATGTCGGCACCGGGGCGCGGGCGCTGGCCGATGCACTGGCAGATCGGACGGCACCGGGAGCCGCGGCGACGGAGGTGGCAGAACGCTGGGCAATCTGGCAAGTCGAGAAGCAGCGACGCCGCGCCGATGATCGGGGCAGCGGCCTCAACTCAGCGGTCGTGTTCGAGGCGTTGAGCCGCCTGGTGCCCGCTGACGCCATCATGCCGGTGGACGTCGGCAATCACGCCTACTCCTTTGGCCGCTATTTCGAGCCCTGCGGACAGACCGTGCTGATGTCGGGCTACCTGGGAACGATTGGGTTCGCGTTCCCTGCGGCCATGGGCTGCTGGGCAGCTACCCGATGTGCGCCGGATGCTGACGGGGCCCGTTGGGAGGGCCGCAAGGTGGTCTCGGTCTCGGGCGACGGCGGCTTCGGCCAGTACGCCATGGAGCTCACGACGGCCGTCAAGTACCGGATGGACATCACTCACGTGCTGCTCAACAACGGCGAGCTGGGGAAGATCTCCAAGGAACAGCGAGCGGCCGAGCTCGACGTGTGGCAGACCTCGCTGCGCAACCCGAGCTTCGCCGAGTTCGCCGATCTCTGCGGTGCGATGGGCCGCCAGGTGACGGCGCCGAGCGAGCTGGATGCCGCGCTCAGCGACGCCCTGTCGCACCCAGGTCCGGCGCTGGTGGAAGTGATGACCGACCCGCTGCTCGTCTGACCTGCCGGTGCGCCGCACCCTCTAGGGTCGCGCAGCGATGACCCCCACACCAGCGGACGAATTGGCCGCAGAAGGCATCGGACTCGACGACGCCTACGCGGTGGACGGACCGGATGCGAACCGCGAGCTGTATGCCTCGTGGGCAGAGACGTACGAGACCGTGTTCTTGGCCGAGCACGGCTACGAGTACCACCAGCACGTGGCCGCGGCGTTCTGCGACGGAGAGAACGAGCTCAAGGGGCCGGTGCTCGATGTCGGCTGCGGCACCGGCGTGGTAGGTGCCGAACTCGCACGGCTGGGTGTCTCTGTTATCGACGGCATCGACATCTCGCCCGAGATGCTGGCCAAAGCGGCCGCCAAGTCTCACGACGGCAACCCGACGTACCGGCAACTCTTCGAAGCCGACCTCACCACCGCGATTGACCTCCCCGACGCCGCCTACGCCGGCATCGTGAGTGCTGGCGCATTCACCCACGGTCATCTCGGCCCCGATTCCATCACCGAACTGCTGAGGGTGGCGCGACCCGGCGCCCGCTGCAGCATCGGCATCAACTCGGCACACTTCGAGGAGTTCGGGTTCGGCGACTGGCTGGCGGAGCGCGAGGCAGCGGGCCACATCACTGGGCTGGATTTCGAGCTGCGGCCCATGTACAGCGACACCGAATCCGACAACCCCGACCACTGGACCCGCATCGCCGTTTTCACCGTGACCTGAACCGGACCTCCCGCACCACGACGCGTTGAAGCGGGCCGGCGGAGGGAAACCGGCCCGCTTCGGAAGCTGCTCAGCAGCAGCGGGGGTTATGCGGCGTCTGCTGTGCCGAAGATGCCCTTGCCGCCGCGAGGCAGGCCGCGGCGGCCCTGCCTGCCGTCGGCATCGTCGAGGCGTTCGGGCCGCTCGCCGTTGACGAATGCGGTGATCTTGGTGGTCAGCTCGCCGGTGTCGATCTCACGGTCGTGCGCGGCCGCCTTCTCGCTGATAGCGGTCACGAGTGCGCCCACCACATCGGAGACCTCGACACCCTGGGAGGCGGCGATGTCGGCCAACGTCGAGCCGTCCTTCATCTGCTCCCGCAGGGTCTCGGCGTCGATGCCCAGCAACTCCGTCAGCGTGTCGCTCATGGCGAACCGCCCGAGCTTGGCGCCCCGGTGTGTGCCGTCCTTGTCGCAAGCGCCGTCAGCGTCGTCTGTGTCATCGGCGGTGATGTCGTCTGCTTGCTGCTGGTTGGAATCGCCATCGTCGTTCTGGGTCTGCGCGCTCGCGCTGCCTGCACTGAACGCAACGGCCGCCGTCGCTGCGAGGAGCGCAGTGACCAGAAGCGCCAACCATCGGTTGCGCAAGGGCCGGTCTCGCCGGGTCTCGTTGAGTTCGTTGATCTCGCCGGAATCGGTCATGCCGCCAGTCCTTTCGCCGGGGGTTTGCGACAACCCCGAGCGTGGCGGGTGAACCTGAGAAGACCCTGAAGCGAACCTGAGAAGTCGATAAACGAACTGTCGGTGACGCGCAGCCGGCGCTCGGCCGCGCCGAGGCGGGTCAGCGAGTGACCCGCCGTGCGTCAGCCGGCTTCGGAGTGGGTGACGGGTTCCTCGCCCATCCACTCCCGCAGTGTGTTCTTCAGCTTGGTCTGCTGGATGAACAGGTCGTGCTCGGGACCCGCCGGATCGGCCGACTGGGGCGCCTTCAGGTAGAACGACAGCCACTCCTGCACGCCACCTTGACCGGCACGCTGGGCCAGGTCCAAGAACAGCGCCAGGTCCAGCACGATCGGCGCCGCCAGGATCGAGTCGCGGCACAGGAAGTCGATCTTGATCTGCATCGGGTAGCCGAGCCAGCCGAAGATGTCGATGTTGTCCCAGCCCTCTTTGTTGTCGCCGCGGGGCGGGTAGTAGTTGATGCGCACCACGTGGTCGATCTCGCTGTAGAGCTCGGGATAGGTCTCTGGCTGCAGGATCGTGCCGAGCACGCCCAGCTTCGACGTCTCCTTGGTCTTGAAGTTCTCAGGATCGTCCAGCACTTCGCCGTCGCGGTTGCCCAGGATGTTGGTGGAGTACCAGCCGCGCAAGCCCAGCATCCGGGCCTTCAGGCCGGGCGCCACCAGCGTCTTCATCAGCGTCTGGCCGGTCTTGAAATCCTTGCCGGCGATGGGCACGCCACGGCGCTGCGCCAGCTCGGTCATAGCCGGAATGTCAACTGACAGGTTCGGCGCGCCGTTGGCGAACGGCACATCGCTCATCAGCGCCGCATAGGCGTAGATCTGGCTGGGCGAGATGTTGTCGTCATCGGCTGCGAGCCCGGCTTCGAACGCCTCCACGCTGGCATGCACGTCCGACGGCTCCTGGTACGCCTCGGTGGAGCCGCACCACACCATCACCAGCCGCTCGCATTCATTCTCGGCCCGGAAGCGCTCGATGTCGGTCATCAGCGCCTGGGCTGCTTCGAGCTTGCCCATCGGGGGCTTGGTGCGGGTGCCCTCAAGCCGGCTCACCCAGCGCGTGTCGAACACGGCATCCATCGCCACGATGCCTTCCAGCTCACGCGAGATCACGCCAAGATCGCGGTCTTCCAGCACACCTGCGGTGCGGGCGCCCTCGAGCGCGTTGGGGGTGATGGGATCCCAGCCGCCGAACACCAAGTCGTCAAGCTCGGCCAGCGGCACGAGATCGCGGATCAGCGGATTGCGGCCGTCGGCCCGGCTGCCGAGGCGGATATGGGCCATCTGGCTGACCGAGCCGATCGGCTCCGCCAGTCCCGCGCGCGCTGCCAGCACACCGGCAATGAACGTGGTGGCCACTGCTCCCATGCCGGGCGTGAGCACGCCGAGCTTGCCGGTCGCGGGCGCGATCTGCGGTGGATTCATGGCAGGAACGCTACGGGGCGCTGACGCAAGGGGGTCAATTCCCCAGGCTCAGGGAGTTCAGGCTGCCATCGGGGCGGCGGGTGTGAACTCAGCGTCGAGGCGCTTGACACCGTGAATGAACGACGCCTGCAGAAGATCCGGTTCACCTGCAGCGGTGATGTCGGGCAGCCGCGTGAACAGCTCCCGGTACATCGTGGTGATCTGACGCCGGGCCAGATGCGCGCCGAGGCAGAAGTGCGGTCCGGGGCCGCCGAAGCCGTACTGCGGATTCGGGTCACGCAGCACGTCGAAACTGAACGGATCCTCGAACACTGCAGGGTCGCGATTCGCGGCGATGTAGAACATCGCCACCTTGTCGCCCTCGAGCATCTGACGCCCGCCGCATTCGATGTCGCGGGTCACCGAGCGACGCATGTAGCTCACGGGGCTCGCGACACGCACGATCTCCTCGACCGCAGTTGGCGCAACCCCCTCGAAGTCGTCCATCCAGATGGCGCGCTGGTCAGGGTTGTCGGTGAGGAACTTGAGCCCCCAAGCAGTCGAATTGCGGGTGGTCTCGTTGCCGGCCACCACCAGCAGCACGAAGAAGCTGGCGAGATCGGCCTCGCTGAGACGGTCGTCTTCGAGCTCGGCGTTCACAATCATGCTGGTCAGGTCGGTGCCGTCGCCGCCCTGCTTGGCCGCGGCGACTTCCTTCATGAGCTCGGCCAGGTCGGCGCCGGCTTGCAGCAGCGCGGTGGCGAGGTCGCCGTCGGGCGGCTGGAAGTCGGGGTCGGAGATACCCAGGATGATGTTGGTGCGATCGAAGACGAACTTGTACTCAGAACGGGGAATGCCCATGAGGTCGCACACGATGCGCAGCGGCAGTGCGGCCGCCACGTCCCACACGAACTCGCAGGTCCCCTTCTCGCAGATCGAGTTCACGATCTCGCGGGCGCCTTCACGGATGCCGCCGTCGAGCTGCTCGAGCATCTTGGGCGTGAACCCCTTGGCCACGATGCGCCGCAGCCGAGCGTGACGAGGATCGTCCATGGCGATCATCGAGCTGAAGAACTCGGTGAACTCCGGCGGGTTGTCGCCCAGCGTGATGCCTCTGGCGGAGCTGAAGACTTCGGTGTTGCGTGAGATGGTGGCGATGTCCTCGTGGCGGGTGACGCACCAGTAGCCGGGGCTCGGCGCCACCCATTCGGAGAAATACGGCTCCTCGAACCAGTCCAGCGGTGCCTCGGCGTGGTAGCGGGCGATCACCGCATCGATCTCGTCGGCCGGCTGCGTCCAGAACCACGGTTCCATGAGATTGGGCAGTGACGTGTTCCACTCGCGCATGGCAGCACGGTAGCGCTGCGCCACGATCGCTCGATACAGCTAGACGACCTCAAGCCGCTGCGCGGGTCGCGCCTGAAGCCATCTGGCACGATGTACCGCCGTGGCTGACGACCTGTCCCCCGTCTCGAGCGTCACGCCCCCGGATGACGCACTGAACTACGTGATTCACGGTGCCGGCGCCATCGGCTGCGTCCTCGGGGCCCGGCTGACGAAGGCGGGGCGCAAAGTTGCGCTCGTCGCGCGTGGCGATCATCTCGCTGCGCTGCAACGGAACGGCATGCACATCGGGGGCCGCACCGAAGGGCACTTTCGGTTGCCGGCTGTACGCACTGCGCACGAGCTCGATCTTGATGCGAACACCGTGGTGCTGCTGACCATGAAGACCCAGCACACCTTCGAGGCGATCGAACAGCATCGGGAGCTCTACGAGGACGCGCCGCTGTTCTGCTTCCAGAACAGCGTGTCCAATGAAGAGTGGCTGATCGGCCAGAGGTTCCGGGCTTACGGCGTGATGGTGCGGATCGGCGCTCGCATCGACGAGCCCGGCGTCGTCACCCATACCAGTGCTCGCCGGGCCGACATCGGCTGCTGGCCGACGGGAACCGACGAGATGTGCGCACGCGTGGTCGATGATCTCGTCGCCGCCGAGATGCGCGCGTCGCTCGCTGAACGGGTCGTGGACCTCAAGTGGGGCAAGCTCGTCATGAACCTCACGAACGCGTTCTCGGCGCTCGTCGACTTGCCCGTCCAGGAGTGGTTCTGCGCCGAGGAGAACCGCTTTCTGATGGCCGACATTCAGCAAGAAGCGGCCGACGTGCTCGAGGCTGCAGGCATCACACCGGTCATGGACGACGGCAGCGATCTTCATGGGTGGATTGCCCGGATGCGCCGACCGGGCCAGCGCGAGCCGCGGGAGGTCGCCGATCCCTCGCTCTACAGCTACCCATCGACTTGGCAGGACCTGCACTTCCGGCGACCGACCGTCGAGGTCGAGCACTTCAACGGCCGGATCTGCGAGCTCGGCGAACGCTACGGCATCCCGACGCCGCTCAACCGGGTGCTCACCGAGCGGTGCTGCGACGCCGCCGCCCGCCGCCTGGGTCCCGGCACCGAGACCGCAGCATCACTGCGCGCCGCCGCCGGCCTCTGAGACGGGTGCCCGGGGCGGGATTCGAACCCGCACACTCCCGAAGGAGCCGAGGGGTTTAAGCCCTCTGCGTCTGCCAGTTCCGCCACCCGGGCCAGTCGGCGCGTTCATTGCCTCCTCAGTGCTCATCATGCTGGCACGGCCATCCGGGCACGCGTCACTGAGTTCCTAGGCGGCTTCATCGAGGGCGTACGGCTCTGCGACTGCACCCGGCGTGCGATGCCCGCCCTCGGACGGCGCGGGGCAGGGCCCCGCCGGGCCGGCGGCAGCATCGTGGCCGCCCTCGATCTCGCGCCACAGCTCGCCCCGCACCGCGGCCGCTGCTGCGGCACTCAGCCGGTTGCACACCACGATGCCTTCGATGGCGTCGGCCACGACCGCTGCGAAGGGGCGGCCGCGCACGCGCACCGCAACCACGCAATCACCGTTGCCGCTGCGCTGGATGGAGCGATCGAGCTGATCCGATCGCGGCGGGCTCTGAAAACTGGGCACGCGGAGGCCCATGTCACGCGATGCCGCAGCCAAGGCTCGCGCTGTCAGCACGAAGCGGCCCGACGGGTCGGCACCCGAATCACGGAGAACACCGGCAGCTGCCGCCGATGAGCTGGCGGCCCGGTGCAATCGCCCGCGAGCCGGCGAGGCATCGACCAGCCGGAGCGCTGCGGGAGGGTGGGTGCGAGGTGTTGCTGGCATGTACCCATCATCGCCAGGGGGTGTGACACGAATGTCCAGCGGCCGGGCAACAATGAGCACACATGGCTGAGAACGTCCTGAGGTTGCTGCCTGCCCAGCAGGCCACGCTGGACGCGATACGCACGCCCGCAGAGCACCGTCCCACCTACCCGGCCGGCTTCGCCGATGAGCTGCGCAACGACGCGGAGACAGCGCTGAACGGGCTCGTGGATGCCGCTCGCGACATCGACAGCCGTGGGCTGTGGGTTGCCAAGCGGGACCTCGCCGGCGTGTTCGGTTGCGAAGCGCGATACCTCGCCGATGCAGACATGCCGTTCGAATGGTCCGTCCCGACTGCACGCGGCACGGTGCTGCACAAGGCGGTCGAGCTGACGACCCATCGGCGCTTCGAACCCGAAGAAGCGGTCAATGCCGCTCTCGAACGTCTCATCGCCGACGACGACAAGCTCGGCGGCTTCCTGGCCGAGGCATCGCACAGCGAGCGAGCCGATCTGACGGCCAACTGCGTTGCGCTGCTCGCGCGCTTCGGCGAGACGTTCCCGCCGATGCAGCGTGCCTGGCGGCCCACCGCCGAGGTGCGTGCTCGCGCACGGCTGTGCGGCGGTGCCTTCGTGCTCAACGGCAAGTACGACCTCACGCTCGGATCGCCGGCGCCGCTGGGCGGGCCTGACCGCCTCCAGCGTGCCGGCAAGGTCATCATCGATCTCAAGACCGGCTCACGCACGCCGACCGATCCGGAAGACCTGCGGTTCTACGCCCTGCTCGAGACGCTTTCCGTGGGCGTGCCGCCGCTGGGCGTCGGCTCGTTCTACGTTGCCGAGGGACGCATCGAGCACGAGGCAGTGACCGCCGATGTGCTCGACAGCGCGCTGCGCCGCGCCGTGGACGGCATCGGTCGACTCATCAGCTTGCGAGCGGATCGGCGTGAGCCGCGGCGGGTGCCCGGCCCACCTTGCCGTTGGTGCCCGATCTCAGCCGATTGCGGGCCGGGTCAGGAGTGGCTGTCAGACCCTGACGACTGAGCGATGCCGTCGTTGCGAGCAGCCCGGAGCCGTGTGGTCATCTCGTCGCGGCGGGCTTGCCATTCCTCCAGCGTCAGGCCGAAGCGTTCGTGGTCTTCCCACACGCCGGCGATCTGGATGTATCCCTGCGCGACTCCCTCCGAGCGCAGCCCCAGCTTCTCCACCACCCGCAGGCTGGCGGCGTTGCGCGGCATGATCGACACCTGCACCCGGTGCAAGCCGACTTGGTCGAAGGCGAACCCGAACACGGCCAGCAGTCCTTCGGCGACCAGTCCCTTGCCGGCCAGCCGCTCGTCGATCCAGTAACCCACATGAGCGCTCTGGAAGGCCCCACGTGCCACATGTGAGACATTGATCTCGCCGCAGAACCAGCCCTCGTGCCAGAGGCCGAAGTCGAACGCCGTGCCCAGTGAGCGCTCGCGTTCGCGGACGCGGCAGCGATTGGCGAACGCCTGCGGGTCGCGCGACGGGTCGGGCGCGCTAGCGGGCGGGCGGGGCTCCCACTTCACCAGCCAGTCGCGGCACCGTTCACGGACTTCGTTCCATTGGGCGAAGTCTGACGGCACGAGCGGGCGAAGCTCAAGCCGCTCGGTGCGCAGGCGACTCACGCTGCGCACAGTACTGGCGCGCCGTCGGCGCTCACCGAGCGGCATCGGTGCCTGCGTCGCGGAGCTCAGCCGCTGAACCGGCCTGCGCTTCGCGGAGCTCAGCCGCTGGACCGGCCTGCGCTTCGCGGAGCTCAGCCGCTATGCCATCCAAGAGATCGCACTCGCGCACGATGCACTCATCGATGTCCCAGTGGCGCATGACCGCGACGAGGATGCAGCAGCCGCCCACGATCACGGGCGCCCGATCGACGTGGAGGCCGGGATTGTGGACACGGTCGGCCAGTTGCTCGGTGGCCAGCGTGCGGAACACATCCTCGGCAGCGGCCCGAGTGAGCACGAACCCGTCGATCACCTCGGGATCGTAGGGATCGAGGCCGATCTCGACCGCGGCCACCGTGGTGACCGTTCCGGCGACGCCCACGAGCCGTGCCCCCGCAGCACCCCGCCCGATGACCGGATGATCACGGTCGATGTCGTCGAGGTGCAGGCGCGCCACGGAGATCGCCGAGCTCAATTCCTCAGGCCGGGGAGGATCCGATGCCAGGAATCTCTCCGTCCATCGCACCGAGCCCATGTCGACGGAAGCCGCCGCATCCGGACGGGCGACTGGCGACGGGGTGCCATAGGCGAACTCCGTCGAGCCCCCGCCGATATCGAGCACCAGCGTCGGACCGGCCTGGGTGCCGTCGAAACCCGAGGTGGCTCCGGCGAATCCGTAAGCGGCCTCGCTTCTGCCGTCGAGCAGCTCGACGTCTGTCCCGATCGCGTCGCTCGCCCTCCGCAGGAATTCCGCACCGTTTGCGGCATCGCGCGCAGCACTGGTCGCCACGGCCCGCACCGCCGTCGCCTGGCGGTCTTCGATGATCTGGCGGTATTCCCGCAACACCTCGACGACGCGGCCGATGGCATCGTCATCGAGCCGACCTCCGGCATCGACACCCCGCCCCAGCCCGGTGATGCGCAGCAGCCGCTGCCCCAGCCCCGTGCCGTCGTCGATGAGCAGCCGTGTCGTGTTCGTGCCGCAGTCCACCACCGCAACCGGAGCTGGCGAGGGTTCAACAGCCATCAGCGTCCGCCACGGATGCCGCTTCGCCGGGTGCAGATGCAGTCGCAGCTCCTTCGACGGCCGATGACACGCTGATGTCGCCAAGCCGTGCAAGCACCCAGTTGCCGACGGGGTCATCGCCGCCCGCCAGCCGGTACGCCAAGTGCGCGTGCAGGCACTTCACGCCTCGCGCCGTCCCTCCTACGCCGCCCGCCGGGCGCGGCCCGCGGTGATCCGGTGGCACCAGCGCGTCTCGTTCGGCGGCATAACGATCATGCGTTGCGGCCAGCGCCTCGGGATCGACAGCCGCCTCGGCCGACCGGACCCCGCCATCGCCCTCGAGCTGGGACACCCGCCGACGCAGGTCGACATCTACCAGCCAGTAGCGGGTGGGCATCGGGCGCCCGTCGTCGAGCAGTGGGGCGTTGGCGATCACCACCGGTTGCCCGTCGTCGTACGCCACCGACACATCGAACGCGCACTGGGGCGAGCGGCCGAGCAAGGCAGCCACCGCGTCGACTTGAGCGGGCGTCGGGGGTGCGCCCGGGGCGCAACGAACGAGCAACGCCCTAGGAGAGTCGCGGCAGCGAGCCCTCAGCCTTGGCGACGCTTGCGCCTGCGGCGACGGTTGAACAGGAAGAACACCACCACCGCAAGTGGCGCCAGGATGCGCTTGAGCATGGGTCGGCCCGCCGTTTCGAGCAGGTCGACCGGTTCCGGCTCGGCCATCTCGATCTGGCGCGGGCCTGAGGGGGCTGACTCCTCTCCGGTCTCGCCGGACGCCTCAGTGTCATCGGCCGGAGCATCGTCCGCAGCGGCACCAGCATCGTCCTGGACGCCGATCTCAGACAGCTTCTGTTCGAGCGAGTCCACGAACTGGCCGATGAGCTTCTCGGTGACGTCGGCCATCACCCCACGTCCGAACTGCGCCACCTTGCCAGTGACCTTCAGATCAGTGGCGATCGACACGACTGTGCCGTCGCCGTCGGGGGTCATCTCAGCGGTCACCTCGGCGGCTGCGTTGCCCGCACCGCGCGAGTCGCGGCCGGACGCTTCGAGCACGATCCGGCGATTGGCCTCATCGAGCTCCACGAACTTCGCCGAGCCCTTGTACTGCGCCGTGATCGGGCCCACCTTGACCTTCACGCCGCCCTTGAACTCGTCACCGTCGATCTCGGTGAGCTGCGCGCCCGGCATGCACGGCGCGATGAACTCGACATCGGTCAGGGTGCTCCACGCCTGTTCGACGGGTATGCCGACACGGAATTCGCTCTTCAGCTCCATCGGCGCAGATCCTCCACGGTGTCGATGTCGTCAGGTGACCCTTCGCAGGCTACCGGCACCACGAATTCCGGAAATCGCCGCATCACCGTGCGGGCGCCCTCGTCGCCGTCGTACGGCAACAGCGGCCAGACCTCGCGTGCCAACCGGACCGGGTTCCCCCGCCGCCCGCCGTAGGTGCCGACGGCGATGGGGGCCGCACTGGCGGCGACGGTCTGCCAGGCCGCCGATGTCACGAACGGCTGGTCGGCGAGCCCCACCACGATCGCGTCGTGGCCGTGCTGGGCTGCCCACGACGCAGCGCACCGAACCGACGACGCAATTCCCGATTGCCAGCGATCGTTGGAGATCACGGCGATCCCGCCGCTCGCCTCAGCCACCGGCCCCGAGATGTCGACCGCTCCCGTGACGACCGCCACAGCATCGAGCGACGCCCCCACCAGCGACCCCAGAGCCCGGCTGAACACACTCTGGCCGTCGAGATCGGCCAGCAGCTTGTGCGGGGGGCCCTCGAACCGGGTCCCAGCTCCCGCTGCCAGCAGCACTCCCCCCGTGGACACTGACAGACGACCTCCGAGGCTGAACTCGGCTAGTACGAGCGGGGCAGGCCGAGCACCTTCGACGACACAAAGTTCATCACCATCTCCTGGCTGACCGGCGCGATCTTCATCAGCCGAGCCTCGCGCCAGTAGCGCTCCACGTCGTATTCCTTGGCGTAGCCGAAGCCGCCGTGGGTCTGCATGGCCCGGTCGGCGCATTCGAACGCCGCCTCCGACGCCAGGTACTTCGCCAGATTGGCTTGCTCGCCGCACGGCAGACCGTTGTCGTAGCGCCACGATGCGTCGCGCACCACCAGTTCGGCCGCGTGCAGGCGAGCATGGCTGTCGGCCAGCGGGAAGGCAATGCCCTGGTTCTGGCCGATCGGACGACCGAAGATCACCCGGCTCTTCGCGTACTCGGCGGCGCGACGCAGCGCGACCCGGCCGATCCCCAGTGCCTCAGCAGAGATCAGGATCCGCTCGGGATTGAGGCCGTCGAGGATGTAGCGGAAGCCCTCGCCCTCCTCGCCGACGCGGCGGTCCACCGGCACGCGCAGCCCGTCATAGCGGACCTCGCACGAGACCACGGCGTTGCGGCCCACCTTGGGGATCGGGGTGATGTCGACCGCCGGGTCCTGCAGGTCGACCAGCAGCAACGTCATGCCCTGGGTCGGGCTGTCGCACAGCTCTTTGGGCGTGGTGCGCACCAGCAGCAGGCACACGTCGCAGTACGGGGCCTTGGTGGTCCACACCTTGGCCCCGGTGATCACGTACTCGTCGCCGTCACGCTCGGCTCGGGTGCGGATCGAGGTGGTGTCGGTGCCGGCGTCGGGCTCGGTGACGCCGAATGCGGCGTGGAGGGAGCCGTCGGCAACCCCCGGCAGGATCTCCTTGGCCAGTGCTTCCGAGCCGTACTTGCGGACCGGCTCCATGCCGAAGATCGACAGGTGCAGGGCCGAGCAGCCGTTCATGGCGGCGCCGCTGGCCGCCACCTCCTCCAGCACGATCGATGCCTCGGTGATGCCTTGGCCGCCGCCGCCGTACTCCTCCGGAATGGCGATGCCGACCCAGCCTCCCTCGGCCATCGCGTTGTAGAAGTCCCAGGGGAACTCGTGCTGCTCGTCGCGCTCGCGCCAGTACTCGTCGGGGAAGTCTGCACAGACGCGCCGCACGCCCTCGCGGATCGCCTCGTGGTCCTCGTTCTGGGTGAAGTCCATCGCGCTGACGCTACCGGGCGGTCGCTGCCAGGTTCAGTGGATGCGGCCCTCGCCGTCCTTCAGGCGGGGGGCTTGGCGGCCGGTGTGCGACGCGATGATCTCCGCCACGATCGACACCGCCGTTTCCTCGGGCGTGCGTCCGCCGATGTCGAGGCCGATGGGGGCCATGACACGTTCGAGATCGGAATCGGTGACACCGGCTTCGCGGAGACGCTCGGTTCGCTTCTCGTGTGTGGTGCGGGAACCCATCGCGCCGAGATAACCGACCCGGGTGGGCAGCGCTCCCACGATGGCCGGCACGTCAAACTTGTGGTCGTGGGTGAGCACGCACACCGCGTCCCGGGGACCCAGCTCGTCGCCGATGCGGTCGAGCAGGCGATTGGGCCAGTCCACCACCACCTCGTCAGCCATCGGGAAGCGGCGCTTGGTGGCGAAGACCTCCCGGGCATCGCACACGGTCACCCGGTAGCCGAGCAGCTTGGCCTGGGAGGCGAGTGCCCTCGTGAAGTCGACGGCGCCGAAGATCACCATGTGCGGGCGCCGGGCGTGGCACTCCACGAACACGCTGAGATCCATCTGGCGGGCTTCGCCGTGCTGGCCGTAGTGGCGTACCTCGCTGATGCCCGCATCGAGCATGCCGAGGGCATCACGCTCGACCACCCGGTCGAGATCTGGGTCGCCGAGCGTGCCCAACGTCGGCTGATCTGGCAGCACCAGCAGTTTGGCGCCCGCCTGCGGGCGCACATCAGACACTGCGCCGGCATCGGGGCCGTCGATGATCGTGGCCAGCGCTACAGGCTCCTCGGCCCGGATGGCGTCCCGGAATGCCTCGTAAATTCCCGCACCGTCCTTGTTCGACCCTGTGTTCGATTCTGGGCTCACCAGTCGAGTTCCTCCACGAACAGGTGGATCGTGCCGCCGCAGGTCAGCCCGACGGCGAATGCCTCGTCGTCGCTGTAGCCGAAGGTGGTGATCCCCGGTCCCCGCCGCCCGCCGAGCAGCTCGAGCGCCTCGCCGACCACAGCGCCCTCGACGCAGCCGCCCGAGACCGAGCCGGCCACCTCGCCCTCTTGGTTCACGGCCATCGCAGCACCCGGGTCGCGCGGACCTGAGCCCTCGATGTCCACCACCCGCGCCACGGCCACTCGCTGGCCCGCAGCCCGCCACCGGTCGATGTCATCCAAGATCTCGTCCATGTACCCCGTCTCCCTGTGTCCATTGTTGCGGCATCGGAACGTCGTGCGTCGGGTGATGGTGCGGTGCAGCCGGGTTCAGGCCGCAATGGCAGCAGCCAGGTGTTCGAGCGAATCGAACGAATGGCCTTCGATGAACTCGTCGACATGCGGCAACGCAGCAGCCATGCCACGAGCCAGCGGCGCGTAGCCAGGAGTGTGCTTCAGCGGGTTGACCCAGACGAGCCGGTGGGTCACCAAATGCAGGCGGGCCATCTGCTCGGCCAGCTCGTCAGGTGCGCCGCGGTCCCAGCCGTCCGAGCAGATCACCACGATGGCCCCGCGCGCATGGCCCCGCACGCCCCAGCGATCGTTGAACTCGTGCAGCGTGGCGCCCAGCCGGGTACCGCCCGACCAGTCCTGCACCGAGTCGGCAGCTGCCGCCAAGCCAGCGTCGGGATCGCGGGAGGACAGCTCGCGAGTGACCCGGGTGAGCCGGGTGCCGATCGTGAACGCCTCCACCCGGGTGCGGCCGATCACCGCTGCGTGAGCGAACCGCACGAGCGCCCGGGCGTAGGGCTCCATGGATCCCGACACGTCGAGCAGTAGCACCAAGCGGCGCGGCTTGCGGTCGCCGACCAGGAATTCGCGCCGGATGGCCTCGCCACCCGTCCTCAGAGCACGGCGGATGGTGCGGCGCAGGTCCGGGCGCCGAGAGATGCGCTTGGCCCGCACGGCGCGCCGCGAGCGCCGGGTGACTGCCTGGAAACGCAGCTCGCCCATCAGTGCGTGCAGCTCGGACAGCTCGCCATCGCTGCAATCGGCGAAGTCCTTGTGGCGCAGTGTCTCGACATCGCTGTAGCGGACGCGCAACGTCGGGCCGGACTCGGGTTCATCACCGTCGCTTGGCGGAGCTGCGCCGCTGTCGTCGTCGGTGTCGGTTGCCAAGGTCACCGAGATCGGCGGTAGCTCCACGACGATCCCGCTGGGCGCTCGGCCCTCCCAGAAGACCGCAAAGGCCCGGTCAAAGACGCCGATGTCGGCCGGACTGCCCACCAGCGTCGCCCGGCCGGCCCAGTACACGTCCTCGCGGCTGGCGACGCCCAGCAGCCGCAGCGCTTCGGTGAATGCCATGACACGGCGGATCGTGACGACCAGCCCCGCGCCACGCAGGATCGACGAGAAGGCCGAGGCCAAGCGCTCGGGTTCGTTGACGTGCTCGCCAGGCGCCATGGCGGTGCTCACTGCTTCCCGCTCTTGTTCCCAGTCTCATCTGGAATCGGGCTCACGGGCCGCTCGGGCCACGGCTTCGCCATTCGGCTCAGCCTCTGGGCCCTCAGGCCTCGGCGACGGCGGCCATGATCATCTCCATCCCGACCGACGTGACACGTTGCTGGTCCTCGCGGTACTTCAGCACCGTTCCCAGCGTGGCTTCAAGCATGGGCGTGTCGAGCTCGGCGGCACCGAGACGCCCCAACGCCGTGGCCCAGTCGATGGTCTCGGCCACACCGGGAGGCTTGTACAGCCGCATCTCGCGCATCACCGATACGGCCGACGCCACTTGCCGTGCGAGTGCGCCGTCCACGTCGGGCAGCTTGAGCTTGACGATCTCGACCTCACGGTCGACCGACGGGTGCGAGACCCAGTGGTACAGGCAGCGGCGCTTGAGCGCATCGTGCACGTCGCGGGTCCGGTTGGAGGTGACCACCACGAGCGGCGGCCGGGCCGCCGTGATCGTGCCCAGCTCGGGCACGGTGACCGTGAAATCCGACAGAACCTCGAGCAGGAACGCCTCGAACTCGTCGTCCGCCCGGTCCACCTCGTCGATCAGCAGCACTGCGGGCGTGGCGTCGTCGTGGTCGATGGCGCGCAGCAGTGGCCGGCGGATCAGGAAGCGTTCCGAATACAGCTCGTCCTCGATGGCCTCGGCGTCGGCCGCGGCGCGTCCCGCAGCCTCAGCCGTACGCAGGTGCAGGAGCTGGCGGGTGTAGTCCCATTCGTAGAGCGCCTGAGCGGCGTCGATGCCCTCGTAGCACTGCAAGCGGATGAACTCCCCGCCGATCCAGGCCGCGAGCACTTTGGCCAACTCGGTCTTGCCCACGCCGGCGTCGCCCTCCAAGAAGAGGGGCCGGCCCATGGTGACCGAGAGGTACACCACTGTCGACAGCCCCTCGTCGGGCAGGTAGCCGTGCTCGGTCAGCGCTGCCGAGACATCAGCAGTGGTATTGGGCGCTGTGAACACAGCGGTCAAGGCTACGGCTTCAGGCGCCGTGCTATGAGGTGGTCTCCAAACGGCAGAAGCAGGACGCAGTGATCGGCACGTCTGCCCGTGCGATGGCGAGATCGAAGCGCTGGCGGATGAGCGGTTCCTCCACGGTTTCACCCCGGCGAACGAGACATTCGTGCAGCCCGTGCAGGCTCCAGACGTTGTCGGGATGCTGGCAGGGCCGGCGCAGTTGGTCGTCCAAGCCCAAGTCGGCCCGGTACAGCGCCTCGGCCTCGTCGAACTGGCCCTGCTCCGACAGCAACGCAGCCAGCGCGTGGCGTGTCGGCTGCATCCAGCCCCAGGGCTCGTCGTAGGGCAGGTTGTCGTCGAGTTCCACCGCGTGGCGCAGGTGGTCGAAGGCGACATCGAAGTTGCCGCACCGGTACTCCACCTCGCCGTTCAGCATGGCCTCGGCCACGGTCAGGATGTCGAGACCGGTGTTGTTGAACAGCGTGCGGCTGGGCAGCACCTGGGCCTTGGCGGCCAGGAACTCCTCACGTTCAGCCAGCGCGTCGTCGACTTGGCTCAACGAGGCGTAGGCAACCGTGCGTGCGTAGCGCATCATGGCGGTGGTGACGCAATAGAACTGCTGGTCGAAGGGCAGGTGCTGGTCGAGGATCTCGTGCCACTTGCCGAATCGCACGAACACGTGCTGCTTGATCGCCACGAACCCTTCCAGCCAATCGGCCATGGGCGGCGAGCCGGTTCGCAGCAGTTCCTCCGGCAGCGTGCGGTTCATCTCTTCGGCCGCCGCGAGGGCAGGGGCATACTGGCCGGCCAGCATCGCTCCGTACACCTTGAAGTGATAGTCGTGGCAGCGGTAGGCGGAATAGAAGTTCATCGGACCCTTGAGGTCGAGGTACTTCCGATCAGCCGCGATTGCGGCCGAGTTGCGGGTGACGACGTTGTGGTAGTGGCCGCACAGCACGTCGATATGGGTCGGCATGTGGACCAGGTGCCCTGCGTCGGGCGCCAGCTCGACCAGCCGGTCGCCGGCGGCCAGGGCCCGCTCGGGATGCGGCGACATCTCCATGAGATGGATGTACATGTGCAGCAGGCCGAGGTGGCTGTTGGCACCCTCGGCGTCGAGCGTCTCGAAGGCAGTCTCCAGCACTTCGACCGCCTCGAGGGTCCCGGCGCCCTCCGCCGGCTCGCCGGTGGCCAGGTCCCAGAGTTCCCACGGCGTGCGGTTCATGATCGCCTCGGCGAACAGGGAGCAGACATCGAGGTCGTCGCGGTAGGACCGGTAGACCTCACGCATCGCGTCCGCGTAGGCGTCGTTCCATCGCCCGAAGTCGTCTTCGGCGGGTGCTTCGGGGTGCGACGGGTAGCGGTACGCCAGCGCACCGATCAGCGCGCGTTCGAGATCGCCGGTGCCTGCTGAGGCAGACGCTGCTGCCGCTGCCTCGGACCGTGCCCGGCTCAGCGAGGTGCGCAGGTCGTCCTCATCGAACTCTTCCCATGGCTTGTTGTAGTTCGGCCCGATGGCGTACGCGATGCCCCAGTGGGCCA
This sequence comes from Microthrixaceae bacterium, assembly GCA_011523825.1. Taxonomy (GTDB): domain Bacteria; phylum Actinomycetota; class Acidimicrobiia; order Acidimicrobiales; family Poriferisodalaceae; genus Poriferisodalis. The sequence continues at coordinate 122,237 of WTFX01000009.1, read as the reverse complement.
TGGCGAAGCTGATGTCGTGCAGCAGTGCGCGCTCGAAGCAGGCGATCGCCTCTTCGTGATGGAAGCCGTAGCACCACGCCATGCCGCGGTCGAACCAGAGCTGGGCTTCGGCGTCGGAAGTCGTGACCGGCCAGCGATACGAGCCCAGATCGAAGTACGCCATCGCAGTATTCCGATTCCCCCTGCCGTCTGGCTGCTCCCCAATTGCCCAGTATCCCTCACGAATTCGATTGAAGTCATGAAGATTGTTCAAGTTACAAATGCGGGCACGTTCAGGTCTCCACTACCCGAGGTGCTCAGCCCACGGCGATCATCGATGTTCCGGCCAGCGCTGCAGCGATGCCGATGCCCTGCCACCAGCGCAGCGTGTCGTCGTCGAAGAGCACCGCCAAGGCGATCGTCACCACCGGATAGAGCGACGCGGCGACGGCGACTTCGCTGAGCGGGCCCCGTTGCAGTCCGGCGATGAAGGCACCCATGCCCGCCCCGCCGGCGACGCCCCCTGCGAAACCGGCGAGACGGAGCGAGGGAGGCAGGATCTGGGGTATCCGCCGAAACCTGGTCACCGCCAGCATGCACGCCAGCGCCGCCATCCGCTGCGAGACCGCCGGCCACATGCCGCTGTCGAGACTCGTCTCGCCCAACAGCACCGTGGCTGTGGCGAACGAGACTCCCGCCAGCAGTGCGAATGCGATGCCTCGCCCGATGTCTCCGCGCAGATCCGGCACGATGACCGCAGCCAGCAGCCCGGCGATGGTCACGGCGATGCCTGCCGCCGCTACAGACGAGGGCCGCTCGCCGACGCCGAGCCCGTAGGCCAGCGGCCCCAGTGCGGTGGAGGCCGCCACCACTGGCGAGGCGATCGCCGCCGACGACACGGCCATGCTGTGCCACATCGCCGACAGCGCGAGCGCCATCAAGACGCCCGATGCGGCCCCGAGCGCGAGGGGCGCCGCGGATGCAGAGCCCGGCACCAGCAACAGCAGCACCACCGTCACGACCAGGCCGCCCATGAACGCAGTGCCCACTGCGGTCATGGCCCGCGCGCGCCGGCTGCAGTAGCGACCGAAGTAATCGGATACGCCGATCAGGACCGACGCCGCAGCGCCCAGCAGCACCGGCATGCGAATCGCACGCTAGTGGCGCGTATGGCTGCGCCGAACGGCCGCCGTGGCGCGAGGCCGGACCGCTCTTCGTCCTCAGCTGGTGCCGATCGAGAGGAGGTTCTCGACGGGCTGGTAGAGCTCTTCCAAGTAAGCCGTGTCGTCAGCGCTGAGTTCGATGGTCGTGGCCTCGACGAGCTGGTCGAGCTGGCTGATCTTGGACACGCCGACGACAGGCGCGGTGATCTCAGGCTTGTTGGTGAGCCACGCCAAGGCGATCTGGGCGGGGCGCACACCGAGTCGCTCGGCCACCTCGGACACCCGCGCAGCGATGTCGAAGTCGCGCTCGCCCAGGTAGAGGCTTTCCGTGCGGGCGCGGTCCTGGCCCTTGGAGCGATCGGTGGTGCCGGCGTCCAGGCTGCCTTGGTAGGACCCGGTGAGAATGCCCCGTGCCAGCGGCGACCACGGCGTCAGTGCCACCCCCGTGCTGACGCAGTAGGGATTCATCTCCCGCTCCTCCTCGCGGTAGATGAGGTTGTAGTGATTCTGCATCGAGACGAACTTCGTCCAGCCTCTCATCTCGGCAGTCAGCTGCAGCTCCGCGAACTGCCACGCGAACATCGAGGAACCGCCCAGGTACAGCGCCTTGCCCGCCTTGACGACATCGTGCAGCGCCTCCAACGACTCGGTGATCGGCGTGTCGGCGCTGCCGGGAATGCCGTGAGGGTGGCGGTGAATGATCAACTGGTCCAGGTAGTCGACGCCGAGGCGACGCAGCGAGTTGTCGATGCCCTCCATGACGTGCTTGCGGCTCAGGCCGCCCTCGTTGGGATTACGGCCCATCGGGATCGAAACCTTGGTCGTCAGCACGTACTGCTCGCGCGGCAACAGCTCGCGCAGGATCTGACCCACCACCTCTTCCGACGCCCCGACCCCGTAGACGTCGGCGCAGTCGAAGTAGTACAGGCCCCGCTCGATGGCGGCCTCGAAGATTGGGCGGGCCTGCTCGACGCCCAGAGTCCAGTCGCCTTGGTGGCCCCGTCCGGGCACGCCGAAGTTCATGGTTCCCAAGCAGAGCTCCGACACCTGGAGACCGCAGTTCGAACCGAGCTGGGTTGATTTCAGTCGCGACATGGCCACGAAACGTATTCGACGGCACCGCTCATCCCACGGCCGAAGCTGGAGGCAAAGCCCAGCCGGCCCTAGGCGGCCCTTGGCTCAGCGGACGCGAGGCCGCGCCACAGCGCCCTGTAGGTCGGCCAAGATGCATCGGCGGGCAGGTAACCGTCTTCTTCCAGCGCGCGCTGCAAGCCCGGCAGATTCCGTGCCGGAATGCCCGAATCGACGTGGTGTGCCAGGTGATATCCCACGTGATACGGCACGAAGAGCACACGGGCCAGCCAGCTCTGGCGGATGTGGTGCGTGGTGTTGCGGCGGTCCGGGGTGCGGGTCATGCCCCCGTGCTCAGCGATGGCCCGCAGGCGGTTGATGAACTGGTACCAGGTGAACCACGGCAGCGCCCACAGCAGCAGGTACAACCATGGGTGGCCAGCCAGCCAGAACAGACCGAACACGATGGCCTGCCCGGCGAAGAAGCGCAGGCTGAGCGGCACGTAGGCGAGCTTCACGAGCCCGGTGAACCGCGGTTTGGTGATTCGCCAGGCCGACACTCCCACGATGTCGCGCATCAGTTTTCGCCGCAGCGACTTTCCCGAGATCGGGTAGAAGGAGTACAGCAGGAAGTCGGGCTCCTTGGGGCCGAACTCGTCACGATGGTGGTTGGCGTGACCCCTGCGGTAGAAGTGCGAGCCGGTGCCCAGCGGCAGCCAGCCCAGCAGGTTGATGCCAATACGGTCGTTCAGCCAACGGCTCGAGAACAGCAGCCGGTGGGCCGCCTCGTGATGGAGGATGAACCACCGCAACTGCAAGGTGCCGATCACCGGTATTGCGGCGACGACGGCCAGCGGATGGCCGATGGCTATCACCGCCGCGATGACGGCCACCGGGGCAGCCACGGTCGCGATGACCTCGATTGCGTTGATGACGTTGGGAATGCGACGCAGTTGGGCCCGGAACGCAGGCTTGGGCCGACCGTCGGGACGCAGGCGTTCCGAGCCCTCGAACCGAGGCAGATCCGGGCGCGTCATGCCGCCGGTCATCTTCTCGACGAGCTCGTCATGCGTCGGCTCTGCCACGGCCCCGCTCACACCACGGATGCTACGACGCACGGGGGCTGCCGAGGGGCGGGCGGCGACGCATGGGCGGGCGGTCGTTGGCTACGGTTCCGGGCGACCACGCCGGTCGGGAATCGCCGCGGCCGGTGGAGACAGGGGGATCGACGATGGACTTGGGTATTGCTGGACGCACCGCGGCGGTGGCCGCAGGATCGGCCGGGCTGGGACTCGGATCGGCCAAGGCGCTGGCCGCCGACGGCGTGCGGGTGGCCATCTGCGGCCGTGACCCTGACCGTCTGGCGGAAGCCGCAGCGGAGATAGAGGGCGAGGTGCTGACCATCACCGCCGACCTGAGCAACCCCGCCGAAGGACGCAGCTTCGTAGAGCAAGCCATCGAAGGCCTGGGTTCGGTGGACATCCTGGTCACCAACGCCGGAGGTCCGCCTCCCGGCATGTTCGACACCACCGAGATCGACGCCTACCAGATGGCCTTCGACATGAACTGCAAGGCCATGATCGAGATGTGCCGGGTCGCCATCCCGCCCATGCGTGAACGTGGCTGGGGCCGGGTGTGCGCCATCACCAGCGTGGGCGTGAAGCAGCCGATCCCGTTCCTGCTCGCCAGCTCAGTGGCGAGGGCCGGATTGACCAGCTTCCTCAAGCTCACTGCCCGGGAGCTGGCGCCGACCGGTGTGACCGTGAACTCGGCCCAGCCGGGCACCCACTGGAGCGACCGCGTAGCCAAGATGATGGATCAGGAGCAGGCCGCCAAGAGCAACCCGATGAACGTCTGCGGCGACTGCGGCGACTTCGGCGCAGCCGTGGCGTTCCTGTGCAGCGAGCAGGCCAAGTTCATCACGGGCACCGGCCTGCTCATCGACGGTGGTCAAGCCACCGGCCTGCTGGACTGATCGCGGTTCGTCGAGTCGCGCTCGGGCGGCCGCCCGACGGGTTCCCGCCCGCGAGTCGCCCTAGGAGACGCCGGCTGCTTCGAGTGCTCGGCGGGTGAGCACCCGGGCGAGGTGGTTGCGGTAATCCGGCGTGGCGTTCAGATCCGTCGGGGCGTCCGTGCCCTCGGCAGCCTGCTCAGCAGCATCAGCCGCCGAGGCCCCGCCTGCCAGCGCCGCCTCCACTGCGCTGGCACGCAACGGCACTGAGCCCATGTTCACCAGCGCCACGTTGGTCCCGCCGTTGACTGTCACGGCGGCGGCACCGACAATCGCCCAGTCCTGGGCCCGCCGGTTGAACTTCTGGTAGTTCCAGCCGCTGCCGGGAGCCTTCGGGACCCGGATCTCGGTGAGCATCTCGTCGTCCGCGAGCGCCGATTCGAAATAGCCGGTGAAGAAGTCGCCAGCGGAGATCTCACGGCTGCCGTTCGGACCTTGCGCCACGAGCGTGCCGCCCAGTGCGAGCACAGCCGCCGGGAGGTCGGACGCGGGATCGGAGTGGGCCAGCGAACCGCCGATGGTGCCGCGGTGGCGGACCTGCGGGTCGCCGACCTCGCCGGCCACATGGCCGAGCAGCGGGCATTCTGCCGCCAGCAGCTCGCTGGTCTCGAGGGCGCGGTGGCGGGTGAGCGCACCGACGGCGATGTGATCGCCGCCGTCAGTGATGTAGCTGAGATCGTCGACACGGCCGATGTCCACGAGCACGCTCGGCACCGCCAAGCGCAGCTTCATCATCGGCAGCAGCGAGTGGCCGCCCGCCAGCAGCTTGGCCTCGTCGCCGTGCTCGCCGAGCAGCGCAATGGCCTCCTCCGCGGAGCCGGCCCGTACGTAGTCGAATGCTGCAGGAATCATTGCTGTGCTCCCCTCAGGCCGACGTCTCGCCGGCCGCGCAGGCCAGCACCGACTTGACGATGTTGTGATATCCCGTGCAGCGGCACAGGTTCCCTTCCAGCCCCAAGCGGACCTCACGCTCGGACGGGTCAGGGTTCTCCTCGAGCAGCGATACAGCCGCCATGACCATGCCGGGAGTGCAGTAGCCGCACTGCAGGCCGTGGTTCTGGCGGAAGGCCTCTTGCATCGGGTGCAGCTCGTCTTCCGACGGCGCCAAGCCCTCGATGGTCAGGATGTCCTCGCCGTCGGCCTGCACCGCCAGCATCGTGCACGACTTCACCGATTCGCCGTTCACATGCACTGTGCAGGCGCCGCACGACGACGTATCGCAGCCGATGTTCGTGCCTGTCAGCCGCAGGTCGTCCCGCAGCCAATACACGAGCAGCGTGCGCGGCTCGACATCGCCGGTACGAGTCTCGCCGTTCACCGTGACGCTGATCTCCACTATGACCTCTCCCGTCTCGTTCCCGTCTCGTCGGCCAGCAGGGCCGAGCGCGCACCATCATGCACCATGCGGCGGGCGCGCGCAGACACGAGGACAAGCGGCCTTCGAGCGCAGCAGTAGTTTGACGATGTGGCCGGTGAAGGGGCCATAGCGGGTACTGGCAGCGCGCCTGAACGCGCAAGCGAACCCGAACCGCCGGACACGCGCGACTCGATCCTGCGGCGGGCACGTGACCTGTTCGCCAGGCAGGGCTACCGCGGCACGTCGATCCGCCAGCTCACCTCAGGACTCGGCCTCACACCGGCGGCGCTCTATTACCACTTCACTGGGAAAGAAGACGTGCTCGCCGGCGTCTTGGCGCCAATGGAGCGCGATGGCGAGACGATCATCGCCAGGATGGCCGACCTCGAGCCGACGCCGGCAGCCTTGCGGGAAGTACTCGATCGCTACTTCGACCTGCTGGCCCGCGACATCGTGGTGTTCCGGCTTGTTGCCGACGATGTCGATGTCCAGCAGAGCGCGGTCGGTCAACGGCTGCGGGCCCAAGCCAGAGACCTCTTTGCCTGGCTCACCGGCGCTTCTCCTGAGGTCACCGATCGGATCCGTGCGGCAGCCGCCGTGGGCACGATTCGGCTGTCGCTCGAACAGAGCGGTGTGGAACCCGACACCCACCGTGACGCGATCATCGGGCGGGCCCTGCAGATCATGACCGACTAGCTCAGGGGCTGAGCTGGCTGTCAACCCTCGCCGTCGCCGAGCAGGTGGGCCACGCCGGGCAGCGGCCATGCCAGCGGCAGCATGATCACGTCGGCGGGATCCACATTGAGGCGGTACAGGGTGTCGCCCTCGCGCACCAGCGAGAGCTGCTCGCGCGCAATCCGCTCCACCACCACCGGATCCTTGGCCTCGGCCACCTGGACAGCCAGGTGGGAGGTCTCCGCCTGCAGCCGTTCGAGCGTGTCGGCGGCGTGGTCGATGCTGCGCCGCTGAGACGTCAGCGACTGCCAGGGGAACAGCAGCACCGCCAGCAGGCTGACTGCGCTCACGACGATCACCAAGCCGACGAGCACCGCCAGGGGTCGGGGTTTGCCCTCCCGGCGGCGGGTCTGCGTCGGCATATCTGCCGGCGCCGTACTCATCGACTCGAGGGGTTCATGAGCGCTGTGCCTGTGGGCAACGGGGTCTATGGGTCACGGGCGAGCGAGCTGCCGCCCCGGTACGCAGCATCCTCGCCGAGCTCTTCCTCGATGCGCAGCAGCCGGTTGTACTTGGCCACCCGATCGGAGCGCGCCGGCGCACCGGTCTTGATCTGCCCGCAGTTGGTCGCAACAGCCAAGTCGGCGATGGTGGTGTCCTCGGTCTCGCCCGAGCGGTGCGACATGACCGCCGTATAGCCGGACCGGCCTGCCAACTCGACGGCGTCGAGCGTCTCGGTGAGCGTGCCGATCTGGTTCACCTTGACCAGCACGCTGTTGGCGACACCAGCAGCGATGCCGCGCCCCAACCGCTCGATATTGGTGACGAAGAGATCATCGCCGACGAGCTGGACCTGCTCGCCGACCAGGTCGCCGAGCGTCGACCAGCCGTCCCAGTCATCCTCGGCCATGCCGTCCTCGACTGAGCGGATCGGATAGCGCTCGCACAGGTCGGCCAGGTATCGCGCGAACCCGGCAGCGTCGAGCTGACGGCCTTCGCCTGCCAGGGTGTACATGCCGTCGGCGTAGAACTCGGTGGACGCCACGTCGAGAGCGAGCGCCATGTCGATGCCGGGCTCGAAGCCGGCTTCGCTGATCGCTTCGATCAGCAGCGCAAGTGCCGCCTCGTTGGATTCCAGGTCGGGGGCGAACCCGCCTTCGTCGCCGACGGCGGTCGACAGCCCACGCGAGCGCAGCACGCCGCGCAGCACGTGATACGTCTCGGTGCCCCACCGCAGCGCTTCGGAGTAGGACGCCGCGCCGACCGGGACGATCATGAACTCCTGCAGATCCACGTTGTTGTCGGCGTGCTCACCGCCGTTGATGACATTCATCATCGGCGTGGGCAGCACATGTGCATTGGCACCGCCGACGTGGCGGTAGAGCGGCAGCCCCAGCGCCGCTGCGGCCGCATGTGCGGTGGCCAGGGAAGCGGCCAGCACGGCGTTCGCGCCCAGGCGGGCCTTGTTCATGGTCGCGTCGAGCTCGATCAGCGTGTGGTCGACCGATCGCTGATCAACCGCATCAAGACCGACCAGCGCTCCAGCGATCTCGCCGTTCACATGCCCCACCGCGACGGTGACCCCTTTGCCGCCGTATCTCTGGCCGCCGTCGCGCAACTCGACGGCCTCGAATTGTCCCGTCGAGGCACCTGAGGGCACGATGGCGCGGCCCACGGCACCGCCCGCAGTCCGCACCTCGGCCTCGGTGGTGGGATTGCCACGGGAATCGAGGACTTCGCGGCCGGTCACCTGGACGATCTGCGTGGACGCGCGCGCTGTCACGCATAGCGAGAGTACCGAAGGGCGGCGCTGCCTAGCTCCTGCGCGCTTCGCGCTGTGCTAGCTCCTGCGCGCTTCGCGCGCGGCAATGCGCTGCGCCCGGGCCTCACGCTCGGCGGCCTTGATCGCCTCCCATTGCACCGACAGCTCGTCATCGCTGGGCTCTGGCGCGTTCGGATCGCGCTCGAACACATGGGGATGGCGACGCAGCATCTTGGCCTCGACGGTCTCGAGCACCTCAGCCAGGGTGAACGTTCCCGACTGCTCGCCGATTGCGGCGTTCATCAGCACCTGCAGCAGCACATCGCCCAGCTCTTCGACGAGATCCTCGATCGCCGTGGCCGACTCGACTCTGTCGCCGGACAGCGCTTCTTCGGCTGCCTGCAATGCCTCGGCCAGCTCCGAGGCTTCGTCGAGCGCGTACGGGGCGAGCGTGGCGTGCGTCTGCGCTCGGTCCCACGGGCACTCCCGCCGCAGCCTGGTGATGACCTCGTGAAGCGAGACGAGTCGGTGCCCCAGATCTGGTTCGGGGCCGTCACAGCGCTCAGTGGCCACCATCACCTCCGCCCGAGCGGCTCACGGCAGGATCGGCAGCGACACCCGCAGGTTGCCGGCGTTCCATGCACCAAGCGCCGCGGCGACGTTCACCTCGTAGTCCGACATGGACTCGGTGAGCACGTGGCCCGCGAACGGCCCTATGGAGGAGAGATCGGTGGCGTCGGTGCGCAGCGAGTCCACACGCAGCACCACCCACAGCTCACCGGTCGGGCTTGCTGCAGACGGCAGCAGCAACGGCGCGGTCAGCTCGCCGGGCTCCAGTTCGAGCAGCGCCAGCGCGAGCTCCCCGCCGCCGAACAGATCGAAGGGCTGGCCGCAGCCGATGGTGCCGTCGGCCTCGGTGAGGCCGGGCAGATTGACCACGGCAGCGACATCGCCAAGGGGCTCACCCGACTGCACGCGGTCAGACGCTGCGATGGCATCGGCCTCAGATGTCACAGCCAGCGCACTCACGCAGTGGGGCGTCGCCAGCCGCTCGATGCTGGGATCGTCTTCGATGGCGCGCTGCTGCGCAAACTCCTCGAAGGGGCCCTCAAGGTGAGCCTGCACCTGCGCATTGATCTCTGCGTCAGACAGGCTGATGTCGACCGGGAAGCCCAACTCGTCCAGTGCGACGCCGGCGAGGCGGAGCTGGATCATCGACGTGAGCCGCGACACGAACTCCTCATGCGTCGGGTTCTCCGGGTCGTCCATAAGCGTGACCGGTGACTCGACGATGTTGGCCCGCACATCGCCGATCAGGATCTGACCACCCGGAAAGCTCGCCGCCACAGCGGCAGCGTCGGCGAACAGCGATTGGTATGCGGCTTCCTGAGCAGCACGTGCCGCGTCACGCTCGGCGCGCTCGGCGTCCAGCTGCGCCTGTCGCTCGGCTTCGCTGGCGGCAGCCTGCGCCGCCTCTCGCGACACGACGCCGTCGCCGTCGGTGTCGAGCTCGGCAATGATCTCGGCGTCGGGATCGGGCTCGAGCCCCGTGTGGATGGTGACGACGTTGCCGTCGTCCGCACATGCGAAGGTCAGCAGTGCCACCAGCACCATCGGAGCCAGCAGCGCAGCTCGTCGAGACATGGAACTCCCCCTGGCACGCACTGCGGGCAGGCTAGGTGCTCGCCGCGTCGGCGGGGCTTCACCCCGAGGCGGGCGGGGGCCGCAGCTGCTGGCAGAAGGCGAACAGATGCCCGACCGTGGCCGGCTTCAGCGCACGGACCGACAGCTGCACCTCCCGGTCGTCTGCTTTGTACCGCGCTGCGCTGAACGGTGTACCGGCACAGATGCGCCGCATGCGCAGTTCCTCGCTGGCCGTGAGCACGAGCGGGCCGAAGCGCACCCTGCCGCCGTCGTGGCCAGGAGCGAAGGCCACGGTTCGCATGCCGAGCCGGTGACACTCGGTGCGCAGCAGCGCTATGTGCAACAGCGTCTGCGCTGCGTCCGGGACAGGTCCGTAACGGTCAATCCATTCGGCTTCTATGTCGGCCACCTCGACCAATTCGGTCACGGCCCCGAGACGGCGATACGCCTCGAGGCGGCCCGTGGCGTCAGCCACGTAGTCGTCGGGCAGGTGTGCCGCCAGGGGCAAGTCGATCACGATCTCCGCTGGCTGGGCAGGAGTCTCGCCGTTCAAGGAGGCGACCGCCTCGCTGACGAGCTCGCAGTAGAGGTCGTAGCCGACGGCCGCGATGTGCCCCGACTGCACGCCGCTGAGCAGGTTGCCTGCGCCGCGCAACTGGAGGTCGCGCATCGCGATCCGGTACCCGGAGCCCAGCTCGGTGGACTCGCCGATCGTGCGGAGGCGCTCGTAGGCCTCTTCGGACAGCGAACGGCCCTCGGGGTGGAACAGGTATGCGTACGCACGCTGTCCCGACCGGCCCACACGCCCGCGGATCTGATGCAGCTGCCCGAGCCCCAGCAGATCGGCGCGATCCACGACCAGCGTGTTGACGCTCGGCATGTCGATGCCCGATTCGATGATGGTGGTGCAGACCAGCACGTCGTAGGCGCCGGCCCAGAAATCGATGACGATCTGCTCCAGCGTGCCCTCGTCCATCTGGCCGTGCGCGACGGCGATACGCGCCTCGGGCACCAACTCTGCCAAGCCCGCTGCCACCACATCGATGTCGGCAACCCGGTTGTGCACGAAGAACACTTGGCCCTCGCGCAGCAGCTCACGGCGAATGGCCTCGCTGACGGCGCGCTCGTCATACGGGCCGACGTGGGTGAGGATGGGTTGGCGCTCGGCAGGCGGCGTCTGCAGCAGCGACAGGTCACGGATGCCGGTGAGTGCCATCTCCAGCGTGCGCGGGATGGGCGTAGCCGTCAGCGTCAGCACATCTACCTCGGCGCGCAGGTGCTTGATGGACTCCTTGTGGCTCACGCCGAAGCGCTGCTCCTCGTCGACCACCAGCAGGCCCAGGTTCTTGAACTTCACGTCGTCCGACAGCAGCCGGTGCGTGCCGATCACCACATCGACGGTGCCGTCGGCGACCCCGGCGATCACTGTGCGCTGTTCGGCGGATGTGAGAAAGCGGCTGAGCACCTCGACCCGGACGGGATGGTCGGCATAACGCTCGGCGAACGTCTGGTGGTGCTGCTGGGCCAGCAGCGTGGTCGGCACCAGCACCGCTGCCTGTTTGCCCGCGCTCACCGCGCAGAACGCGGCGCGTACTGCCACCTCAGTCTTGCCGAAGCCGACATCGCCGCACACCAGCCGATCCATGGGCACCGGCTCGGCCATGTCCGCCAGCACGTCGTCGATCGTGCGGCGCTGATCGGGTGTGGGCGTGTAGGCAAAGCTCTCGGCGAGTTCGGCCATGCCCAAGCCGTGGGGATCGAACGCGTTGCCCGATGTGGTGATGCGTCGCTGGTACAGCACCACCAGCTCTTGGGCGATCTCGGCCACCGCCGCGCGCACTTTGGCCTTCTGGCGCTGGAAATCGCTGCCGCCCATGCGGCTGAGGCGGGGCGTCTCCCCGCCGATGTACGGGCGAATGAAGTCGATCTGCTCGGTGGGCAGGTAGAGACGGTCGGTCCCCCGGAACTCCAGCTCGAGGTAGTCGCGTTCGTCGTCGCCGAAGGCTCGCCGGACGAGTCCGGCGTAGCGGGCGATGCCGTGATGGTGATGGACGACGAAATCGCCGACGCTCAGGTCTTCGAACGTAGGTGCCACGCCCGTCCGCCGTCGGGCTGCGCGGTGGACCCGGCGGCGTCCGGTGAACTCCGCCTCCGGCAGCACGGCCACGCCGGCTGCGGGCGCGATGAACCCCCCATCGAGGGGCGCCAGCACGACGTGGCCGCCGGGCGTCGGGTCGAAGCTGCTGGATTCGGTGTGCAGGCGCAGCGGTACCTCGTGCGCGCTCAGCGTGTCCGCGAGCCGAGCAGCCGAGCCGTCCCCTTCGGCGGCCACGACAACGACAGGTCGCTCCGCGCCTGGCACATCTGGCCGCTCCGCGCCCAGTACCAAGCGCCGCAGCTGGGCCACGAGGCGCTCGGGATCACCTGCGGAGGGTAGCCACGGCTCGGTCGAGATGTGCGGTCCCCGATGGCCGTCAGCCGTCGGTGCCGACGTGGAGTCCACCGACCACACCGCCGCCGCGCAGTGCGCCAGCAAGCGATCGAATGCAACATGCAGCGGCGGGAACGGAGCCGGGGCATCGTCGGCAGCAGTGTCGCAGTCCTCATCGGCACAGCCAATGCTCCGCAGACCCCACGTCACTGCCAGCGACCGGGTGAGGTCGTCGGTTTCCGCCTTGATGTCGGCGGCACGGTCAGCGAGCCGCCGCGGCTCGCAGAGCAGCACCAGCGAGTCGGGCCCCAGCAGGTCCGGCAACACGATCTCCTCTGCGGCGAGCCATGGCAGCCACGACTCCATCCCATCGAAGAGCTCCCCCCTGCTGAGACGCTCCATGTGCTCGGAGCACCACGGCTCGCTCACAGCCAGCGCTGCGGCGCGTTCTCGCATGGCAGCGTCGGGCCGCATCTCTCGTGCCGGGTAGATCTGCGTGTGCGCAAGCTCCGCCACCGAACGCTGGTCGGCAACCGAGAACTGCGTGAGACGGTCCACCTCGTCGCCCCACAGATCGATGCGCACCGGTGCCTCGGCTGTCGGGCAGAAGACGTCCACGATCCCGCCGCGCACCGCAACCTCGCCGCGATGCTCTACCTGATGCTCCCGCCGGTAGCCCCACGCCACCAGCTGCGACACCACCTCCCCAAGGTCGCACCGGTCGCCTCGTGCAACCCGCAGCACTGACGCTGCTGGAGCACACGCGTCGGGACTGAGCCGCTGCAACAGCGCTCGAATCGGCGCCACGATCACCTCGGGCACCCCGACTTGGGCCGCTGGCTCGCCGGTGCCGGTGCCCGACTTCAGCGCCTCCAGCAGCGCCAGCCGGCGACCCATCGTCTCGGTTGCGGGGCTCACGCGCTCGAACGGCAGCGTCTCCCACGCAGCAAACAGCGCTACCTGACCCTCCCCCAGCCAGGTGCGCAGATCGGCGGCACTGCGCTCGGCTTCGTTGGCGGTGGCAGTGACGACAAGGATCGGAGTGCGCGATCCCAGTGTCGCCAAGCCGGCGGCGACGAACGGGCGGGCTCCCTCGGCAACGGCGATCGAGCCGGACGCCCGGCCCAGCATCGACGTGAAGCCGCTATCGCGGCCAAGTCGCCCGGCCAGCTCGCGCAGCGGTGCTGCGCCCGCCGAGCTCACTGGGCCCGGGGCTCGCGTCCCCGCCGGCGGGCATTCGTGACGGTCATGGCCGCCTCGATGCCGTCGCGCACGAGCACCTCGAGCCCCGCTACTGCGAGATCCACAGCTGTGTCGATCAATGGCGCTTCATGCCCCCTCGGCCGCTGCAACACCCACTTCCTGCCGGCTTCGGGTCGCGGCGGCTTGCCGATGCCGATGCGCAACCGCACGAAGTCCCGGGTGCCGAGCTGGTTGGCGATCGATGCCAAGCCGTTGTGGCCGGCGATCCCGCCACCTGACTTGAGCCGCACCTGGCCGGGTTCGAGGTCGAGCTCGTCGTGGACAACCACGAGTCGTGACGGCTCGACGATGCCGTGACGTTTGACCAGCACACCCACGCTGCGGCCGCTCTCGTTCATGAACGTGGTTGGGCACGCGAGCGTGATACGACGCTCGCTCACCGTTGCCTGTGTCACTCGGGCGTGCTCGCGCCGCTGAACGGCGAATTCGCACCGGAGCTGCGATGCCCAGCGTTCGGTGGCCTCGGCCCCGACGTTGTGACGGCTTCCGGCGTAGCGCTCGCCGGGATTGCCGAGACCCACCACCAGCCAGTCTGCGGCTGATCCCCGCCGCGCGGCCGCCCGGCGGAACACGGACACCGGGTCGTTCAGTCCTCGTCGTCGGCGCCGTCGTCGTCTTCGAGGGCGTCAGCGTCGGCCGGCTCGCCTCCGTCGTCGACTTGCTCGGCGGCGACCGCAGCCCGCGTCCGCTGCGCGATCGCCACCAGCGTGTCGCCGTCGAGCAGGCTCTCCATGCCCTCGGGCAGGGTGAGGTCGCTGACACGGATCGGGTTGTCCAGCGAGAGCGACTCCACGTCGACGTCGAAGGCCGGGGGGATCACTCCGGCGGGCGATTCGACTTGCAGCGACATCAGCTGCTGCTGTACCACCGCACCTTCGCGGCCCGCCTGCGCTGCCTCGCCGATCAGCCGGACCGGCACATCCACCACCAGGCGCTCATCGAGCGAGATCAGGAGGAAATCGACATGCGTGACGCGGTTGGCGATCGTGTCGCGCTGCATGTCCTTGACGATGGTGAGGTGGTTCTTGCCCTCGACCTCGAGCGTGATGATTGCGTTCGGGCCCGCTGCGTTCAGCGCAGCCCGAAACCGCAACCGGTCCAGCGTGATCGACACGGGCTCGCTGCCGTGGCCGTACATCACTGCGGGGATCTTGTCTTCGGCGCGCAGACGCCGCGACGGACCGGAGCCGGTGGCATGCCGGGTCTCGGCAATGAGCTTCAGCTGTTCCATGCTGGCCCCTTCGAGCACTGGGTGCCTAGTCGAGAGCGACGAGACAGCCTACGAGTTCAGACTGCGGACGCCCCCCGGGGAGCCGCTTCAGAACAGGTTCTGGCCGTCGAAGATCTCCGAAACCGATGCGTCCTCGAACACCGACTCCAGGGCGTCGGCGAACACGCCCGCGACGCTCAGCACCACCAGCTTGTCGAACTGCTTTGAGCTAGGGATCGGCACCGTATTGGTGACGATGACCTGGCTCAGCGAGGAGTTCTTCAGGCGGTCCACCGCCGGCTCGGAGAACAGTCCGTGCGTGCTCGCGCACATCACGTCGGCGGCACCATGGGCGACCAGCGTCTCAGTGGCCGAGCAGATCGTGCCGGCAGTGTCGATCATGTCGTCGATGATCACGCAGGTGCGACCTGCCACCTCGCCCATGATGCCGAGCGCCTCGGACTCGTTGGCGTTGTCGGTGGCACGACGCTTGTAAATCGACGCGACGTCACAGCCCAGCCGGGTCGCGTAGCGCTCAGCCACCTTCACGCGACCGGTGTCAGGCGACACAATCACTGAGTCGGGACCCATGACGCCGGACAAGTAGTCGATGAGCACCGGCGCCGCTGTCAGATGATCCACCGGGCCGTCGAAGAAACCCTGGATCTGGCCGCTGTGCAGGTCGATCGACACGAGACGCTCAGCCCCGGCCACCGTGAACAGGTCGGCCAGCAGGCGTGCAGTGATTGGTTCGCGGCCGGCGGCCTTGCGATCCTGGCGGGCATACCCGTACAGGGGTGCCACCGCGGTGATGCGCTTGGCCGAAGCGCGCCGGGCAGCGTCGACCATGATGAGCTGCTCCATGATCGCGTCGTTGGGGCTCATGGTGTCGCAGGCGGCATGGCTCTGGATGATGAACACGTCGCCGCCGCGGATCGACTCGGCAAACTTGCACTTGATCTCGCCGTTGGCGAAGTCGATGAGCCCGGGATCGCCGAGTTCCACGCCGAGCTGCTCCGCAATCTCTGTGGCCAACTCCGGATTCGCCCTGCCGCTGAACAGGTGCAGGCGCTTCTTGGTGACCAGCTCCATTGCGTGTTCCTTTCGCAGCAGTCCCCTGGGCGCCGTGCTTGACGCAGACGCGCTCGAAGCAGCACTAGCTGAGGGCTGGGCGGAACGCTCGGCAATGGGTTTTGGCGGCATGTTCAGCAGTCCGGCGACAGTTCGAGACTACCCCACCGCACTCTCAGAACCCCTGAGTTTTCGCCTCCTCAGCTATGACATAGGTGCCGACCGGCCACCTCGAGCAGCCAACGCGGCTTCGCAGGCCGCTAGCTGGTTCGCGTCGTTCACACCCATCGCCTCCGATGCATCGTCGAGCGCGACCGCAGCGATTCCCTCGCCGCTGCGGGCAAGCAGACCGATGGCGTCGGGCAGGTAGTACTCCGAGGCGGCGTTCGCAAGGCGCAGCTGCGGCAACACCTGGCGCAGCTTGGCCACGTCGAAGCAGTACACGCCCGCATTGATCTCGTCGATCTGCGCCACCGATGGCGTCGCATCGCGTTGCTCGACGACCGTGATGCCGGCCGCATCACGCACGATGCGCCCGTAGCCGGTGGGGTCGCTGACGTGAGCCGTCAGCAGGCTGACGGCCGCGGCGGCGCGGCGGCGTTCTGCAACGACACGCCGCAGTGTCGCCGCTCGCAGCAACGGCGTGTCGCCCGGCAACACCAGGACATCGATGGCCGCCGGGTGCGAGTCCAGTGCCGACAGACCGGCACGTGCTGCGTCGCCGGTACCGAGCTGGGCGGGTTGGGTCGCGAATACCAGCCGGTCGGCTTGGGGCGCCTCGGCCGCGACGGCCTCACGGACCTGGGCTGCGCCGTGCCCGATCACCACCGCGACTGGCTCCGCGTCGACGGCAGCCAGAGCTTCGAGCACTCGCAGCACCATGGCGCGGCCACCGATCGGGTGCAGCGGCTTCGGCAGGTCCGAGCCCATGCGGGTACCGGCGCCCGCTGCGAGCACGATGGCTGCGCACGGCGGCGTTATGGGGCCTGACGTCATCGGGTCAGGCGGCATCGCGCTGGGTCGCCGCATGAGACGTGGGGTTCGGGGAGGAGGACTCGAACCTCCATTGCCGGGACCAAAACCCGATGTCCTACCAATTGAACGATCCCCGATAGCGCCTGTGGGAGCAGGCGGGCTGTCTGTGGATCGAGGGTAGCGACCCGTCTCGGCGCCATCGTCACGGATTTGACTCGTGGCAGGACTCCTCGCAGGCGCTAGCGTTCGGCTCTTCATGGGATCGCTGGTCAAGAAGCGCCGCAAGCGGATGCGCAAGAAGAAGCACCGCAAGATGCTGCGGCGGACGCGCTACCAGCGTCGCAACCGCTGACCTGCTGCTATCTGGCAAACCGCCGGCTAGGAGAGCCGCCCGATGGCGCGCACCTCAGCGGCGCGCACGCCGTCGTCGGTTGGTTCGTGCATGCGTGCGCCGAAGGGCGCGGGGACGAACCAGGTGCCGCCGCTGCCGGCCAGCCGTGGCGTACGCCCGGTGACGGCCTCGAGGTCGTCGCGCCACGCTGAGAGCTCGGGGTAGGCGGCGAGCGCGGCCGGTTCAAGGTCGTTGGCATTCGGGCCGGACGGGCCGCCGAGCTCGTCCCATGTGCCGTACACCGCCGCCGTGTCGACCTGGACCGGCGGCGTCCACAACACGAAGGACTGGTCCCGGAACCCGACCGGCTCGATGATCTCGCCGACACCCGTGACGCGAGCACGACCGCCGACAAGGCAGAACGCCACGTCGGCGCCCAGTGTCGCCGCCTGTTGCGGCGTGACGATGGCGGGTGTCTGCAGTTGAGGCGTCACTGGCGCGTCAGCGGTCTCGACGGCAGTCATCCGATTTGCCCAGCGGAGCACGGCGGCTGCGTCCGCCGATCCCCCGCCGAGGCCCGCGCCGGGCGGGATGCGTTTGCGGACCTCGACATGGGCCGTCCTGCCGGCAAGCTCCAACGCCCTGATCACCAGATTCGACCTGTCAGCAGGGATGTCCCATTCGGGCACTTCGCCGGCAGAGCCATGCGCTGCGGGGGTCGGAACAATCTCGACCGACGGCTCCGAGCTGGGGTGCACGATGATCTCATCGCACAGGTCGAGCGACACCATCTCGGCATCGATGAAGTGATAGCCGTCGCCCCGGATGCCGGTGATCCGCATCCGCAGCGTCAGCTTCGCCGGAGCGAGCAGCCGGATCGCCTGGGTATGCGCCGTCACAGCCGAATCAGCCCCGTGCCGGCTTCCCCAAGGCGGCCTCGGCGAGGCGCACCCATTCGGCGAGTCCGAGACGCTCGGGGCGGTCGGTGCCCTCGACGCCTGCTCGCGCCAGCGTCCCGTCCGCGTCGTCGAGGGCGTTGCGCAAAGTTCGGCGCAGCATCTGCCGACGATGCGCGAACGCTGCCGTCACGAGCCGATCCACCTCGGCGCGCAGATGGGACTCCATGGATGGTGCCCGGCGAGTGATGCGTACGAGCGCGGATTCCACTTCAGGCTGGGGGAAAAAGACCGTGGCCGGCACCGCTCCGGCGAGCTCGGCATCAGCATGGACCGCGACCCGAACGGAGACTGCACCGTAGACACCGTCGCCAGGTGCCGCCGCCAATCGCTCCGCGGCTTCTCGCTGGCACATCACCAGCAACCGGGTGACGGCCGGCACCTCATCGAGCACGGTCAGCACCAGCGAAGTCGCGATGTTGTACGGCAGGTTGGCAACGACGTGCCACCCGTTGCCCGGCAGGAGCGCGCTCCAGTCCATGCGGCGCGCGTCGGCGTGCACGATCCGGACGGGACCTGGCCTCGCCCCACCGGGCTCCGCGAAATCTGGCTCACAGCTCGTCGAGAAGGAACTCACCACCTCGCGCAGGAGCGGCACGAAGCGGCTGTCGGTTTCCACTGCCACCACCTCTGCCCCGGTCTCGGCCAAGGCCAGCGTCAGCGAGCCCAGGCCGGCACCGATCTCCACGACGCGGTCGCCCGGGCCGACGCCTGCCAGTCGCGCGATCCGGCGCACGGTGTTGGGATCGACCACGAAGTTCTGACCGAGGCTGCGGCGTGGTGCTGCACCTGCCCGTTCCAGTAGCTCTTTGGTGGCGGGCAACGTGAGCAGCCGGCCGGTCATGACGTCTCGGGCTCACCGAGTCCGAAGGTGCGCATGGCGTTGGCCGTCGTCTCCGCAGCTACCTGGGCGGCGGACACGCCGCGGGCGGCAGCGACAGCGTCGCCGACGAAGCGCACCCAGCTCGGCCGGTTCTGCTTCCCCCGCTTGGGCACCGGTGCCAGGTACGGGGCGTCGGTCTCGATGAGATAGCGGTCGGCAGGCACGAGCGCTGCCGCGTCGCGGATCTCCGATGCGTTGCGGAACGACACGATGCCGCTGAACGACACCGATGCACCTCGTTCGAGCGCTGCGCGGGCCTCGGTGGGCCCGCCGGTGAAGCAATGGAACACTGTGCCGGGGGGCACGCCCTCGGCGTCGAGCACGTCGAAGGTGTCTTCCCAAGCATCCCGGCTGTGGATCACCAGCGCCAACCCGTAGCGGTGCGCCATGGCGATCTGGGCGGCGAACGCCTCACGCTGGCTCGCCCGATCCGAGTGCTCGTAGTAGTAGTCGAGCCCGCACTCGCCGATCGCGACCGGCGTCTCACCGGCGGCAATCAGCTGCTCCAGCGTTGCGAGCGCTGCCGGCCCCTCGTCCGCATCGTGAGGGTGCAGCCCGATCGTGGCAGCGACACCGGGCAGCGTCCGGGCCCGTTCCAGTGCCGCAATGCTGCGTTCGACGTCGGTACCGATGTCCACCACCCAGGCCACGCCGTCCCGGCGTGCCTCGGCGACGAGCTCCGCGCCATCGTCGGTGAGGTGGCAGTGACTGTCGATCCAGACATCGGCTTCGGACGCTGCATTCATTGATCGGGGCTCACGTACCGGGATTCATGGTGCTGGATTCATCGCAGGCGCGGGTACAGCGGCTCGCCGGTCGACACCGCCAAGCCGCCCGGGTAGCCGCCCCAGATCGCGGCTTCGGGCAGCCGCTGATCCGCAACCGAGCCCTCCATGCCGATGCGCTTCCACACCTCGTCACAGCCCCTCGGCGTCGCCACCGATGCGAGCACCGCCACGATGCGCAGTGCTTCGAGCGCATCGCCCAGCACGGCGTCCACCTCGGGGCCAGGATCGGCCTTCCACGGCTCGGCAGCCTCAAGCATCGCATTGGTCTCACGGATGATGCGCCAGGTGGCATCGAGGGCTTCCGACGGCGCCAGGCGCTCCCAAGCGTCAGCGGTCTCGGCAACACACTCGGCCACCGCCTCAGCCAGCGGGCTGTCCGCACGGGGGGCCGGCCCGACGCCGTCGCACTTGCGGCTGACCACGGTGGCCACGCGGCTCATGAGGTTGCCGAGGTTGTTGGCCAGATCAGCGTTGTAGCGGGCGACCATCCCCTCATAGGAGAAATCCCCGTCGGGGCCGAAGGGCTGATCGTGCAAGAAGTGGTGCCGCACGCCGTCGCTGCCGAAGTCGTCCACGAGATCGCCCGGGGCGATCTGGTTGAGCGCCGATTTCGCCATCTTCTCGCCGCCGACGAGCAGGAAGCCGTGCACGTGGACCCGGCGGGGCGGCAGCACGCCGCCGCTCATCAGCATCGCCGGCCAGTACACGCAATGGAAACGGAGGATGTCCTTGCCGATCAGGTGCACGCCCGGCCAGCGATGCCCGAACCGGACGTCATCGCTGGCATAGCCGGCAGCGGTGATGTAGTTGGTCAGCGCGTCGAACCAGACGTAGGTGACATGTTGAGGGTCCCAGGGGATCGGGATGCCCCAGTCCAGCGACGTGCGGCTGATGGAGAAGTCCTGCAGCCCGCTGCGGATGAAACCCAAAGCCTCGTTGCGCTTGGTGGCCGGCACGACGAAGTCGGGATGAGCTTCGTACCAGTCGAGCAGGGGCTGCTCGTAGCGGCTGAGCGAGAAGAAGTAGTTCTCCTCGGTGACGTGCTCGACCGGGCGTCGGTGAATGCGGCAGTTGCCGTCGTCGAGGTCGTCCTCGGTGTAGTAGGCCTCGCAGCTCACGCAGTACAGGCCTTCGTAGGTCTGCAGCGTGATGTCGCCGTTGTCGTAGCAGGCCTGCAGGAGCTGCTGGACCGAGTGGTGGTGGCGTGGCTCGCTGGTGCGGATGAAATCATCGTTGGAGATCTCGAGCTGCTGCCAAGCCTCCTGGAAGCGCACGACGGTGCGATCGGCCCACTCGATAGGAGCGCAGCCGTTCTCCTCGGCCGCCCGCTGGACCTTGAGACCGTGCTCGTCGGTGCCGGTCAGGAACATGACATCGTCGCCGCACAGCCGCTTCCAGCGAGCGATCGCATCGGCGGTGATCGTTGTGTACGCGTGCCCGATGTGGGGGGCGTCGTTGACGTAGTAGATCGGCGTCGTGACGTAGTAGGAGGTCACCGGTTCAGGGTACTGACGAGCAGCAATGCCGCTCGCAGGATTCGCCGCCGCCCTCGCCGTTATGGCTTCTGCGTCTCGCGGGAGCGGGCGAGCGCTACCGCGGTGGGGTAGGTGCGGTTGCGGGCAATGCCGAGTCGACTTGCCACTGCTGCCGCCGCATCGCGAGTGCTGAGACCGGCATCCAGCGCTTCAGTCAGTTCGGCGGCGATCTCTTCATCGGACGGATCTGGAGGCGACGCCGGGGCGACGACCACGACGATCTCGCCTCGGGGTGGCTCGGAGAATCGCGCAGCTAGCTCGGCGACGGTGCCGCGTACTACCTCCTCGTGCAGTTTGGTGAGTTCGCGCGCGACGACTGCTGGGCGGTCGGCGCCGCAGGCCTCGGCCAGGTCGGCCAGGGTTGCGCCGAGGCGCCTGGGCGACTCGAACAGCACCGCCGTGCGTGATGAGCCAGCGATCTCGGCGAGGCGTGCCGAGCGGGCGTTCCCGCTGCGCGGTAGGAAGCCCTCCATCACCCAGCGGTCGGTCGGCAGGCCTGACAGGGCCAAGGCGGCAACTGGCGCAGACGGCCCAGGCACGACGCTGACGGGCAGCCCTGCCGCCGCCACGGCCTCCACGAGGCGCTGCCCCGGATCGGAGATGGTGGGCATGCCGGCATCGGTCACGTAGGCCGCCGTCTCGCCCGCCTCCAGCCGCTCGACCACCTGCGCACAGGCAGCAGCCTCATTGTGCTCGTGGACGGCCAGCAGCGGACGAGGCCCGATGCCCAGCCGTTGCAGCAGCAAGCCAGTGCGGCGGGTGTCCTCGCAGGTAACGAACGAGACGTCGCGCAGCACCTCGACCGCTCGTGGGGCGATATCCGCCAGGTTGCCGATGGGTGTGGCCACCAGCCACAGCCGCGGTTCGCTCTCGCTCATGCGTCCAGCCGGACGTCGAGCGTGTCTCCCACGGCCAGGCCCCAGCGTTCGCATGCGCCCGCCCGGGCCTCGATGACCGATCGAGCGCGCATCCTCGGCCGCCCGATCCGTCCCGGCGGCATGGTCACGACATCGATCACATATCCATGGACATCGAGGAATGCCACGTCGATGTCGAAGCTCATGCCGATGGTGTGCACGCACCGGCATCGCTCGATCAGCAGCGCGCCAGTCACATCGTCGCGCCCAAGCAGGCCCCGCCGGCGCTCAGAACGGGTGCGAGCAACTTCGAGGCTTGCCACCACTCGATCCCCGCATGCCAGCCATGGCATGGCTACACGTTGAAGCGGAACTCCACGACGTCGCCATCGCGCATCGGATAGTCCTTCCCCTCGACTCGCAGGCGGCCAGCGTCCCGCGCAGCAGTCCACGAGCCTAAGTCCAGCAGCTCTGCCCAGTCGATCACCTCGGCCCGGATAAAGCCGCGCTCGAAGTCGGTGTGGATCCGCCCAGCGCATTGCGGCGCTCGCCAGCCGGCGCGGAAGGTCCACCCCCGCGATTCCTTCTCGCCGGTGGTCAGAAAGGTGCGCAGGCCCAGCAGGCCGTGCGCAGCAGCGACGAACCGCTCCAGCGCGCCCTCGCCCAGACCGAGTCCTTCGAGCAGCTCGGTTCGCTCGGCGCCAGTGAGCTGCGCCGCCTCCGCTTCGAGCTGCACGCACAGCGGCAGCACCGTCGCACCCGGCAGCTCGGCCTCGATGGGCGATGCCAGCCCCGACGCCGCATCAAGCTGGTCTTCGCCGAGGTTCAGCACTGCCATGACCGGCTTGTCGGTCAGCAGGAAGTGGCTGCGCAGTGCCGCTCGATGCGGATGCTCGTAGGACCCTTCAGACACTGCGCCGACCGGCCATGCCCGGTACAGCGGTGTGCCGGCCGCCAGGTGTTCAAGCGCGGCGTCGAGCGCCGCAACCTCCTCGGCCAGCGCGGTGTCGGACGGCTGGCTGCGGGACGCCTTGCGCCGGCGGCCGATCCTCGATTCCACCGACTCCAGGTCCGCCAGCGTCAGCTCGGTCTCGACGATGCGAAGGTGTTCGAGCGGGTCGGCGGGACCCGGCACATCGGCATCAGAGAAGGCGCGCAGGACGAAGACGATCGCATCCACCTCGCGGATCCCCCCCAGGAACCGGTTGCCGAGACCTTCGCCCTTGCTGGCGCCCTCTACGAGCCCGCCGATATCGATGAACTCTGTCGTGGTGGGCACCACCTTCTCGCTGCCGCTCATCTCGGCGAGCGCATCGAGCCGGGGGTCGGGCACCCGGGCCACGCCTATGTTCGGATCGGTGGTGGCAAAGGCGTACGGCGCCGCCAGTGCCCCGCCGCCGGCAAGCGAATTGAACAGTGACGACTTCCCCGCGTTGGGCAGGCCCACGAACCCAAAGCGCTCCATCGCCGGGCGAGGCTAGTGAGCAGCTGCGCTCCCGGGCGGTGCGGAGCGCCGCGTGCAAGACTTCGCCGGGTCGGGTACGCGCCCGAGGCATCCATTGACGGGGAGGAACCCATGGGACCGTTGCAGGGACTCAAGGTGATCGAGCTGGCGGGCATCGGCCCTGGACCGTTCTGCGCCATGCTGCTCGCTGATCTGGGCGCGGACGTGGTCCGCATCGACCGCATGACACCTGAGGACCTCGGCATCGACCGGGGGCGCAGGTTCAACGTGCTCAACCGGGGCCGGCGTTCAGTGGCGGTCGACCTCAAGTCGCCTGACGGCGTCGAGACCATCCTCAAACTGGTGGAGCAGGCCGACGCGCTGATCGAGGGCTTCCGCCCCGGCGTGACCGAGCGATTGGGTCTCGGACCGGAGGAGTGCTTCGCTCGCAACCCGAGACTGGTCTATGGCCGCATGACCGGGTGGGGCCAGGAGGGGCCGATGTCCCACGCCGCCGGCCACGACATCAACTACATCGCTCTGACCGGCGCGCTGCATGCCATCGGACCGGCTGAGGCACCGAGCCCGCCGCTCAACCTGGTGGGCGACTTCGGCGGCGGCGGCATGTACCTGGCCTTCGGCGTGTGTGCTGCTCTGCTCGAGGCGCGTGACTCGGGGCAAGGCCAAGTGGTGGACGCTGCCATGACCGAGGGTGCCGCGTCGCTGATGGCCGCCATCTACGGGATTTACGGCTCGGGTGGCTGGGCCGACGAGCGGGAGTCCAACTTCCTCGACGGCGGCGCGTACTACTACGGCGTGTACGAGACCTCTGACGGCAAGTTCGTCTCGGTCGGCTCGATCGAGGGCAAGTTCCACGACGAGCTGCTCGAAAAGACGGGGCTGGCCGACGCTCCGACGGTGGATCGCAACGACCGCGATGCTTGGGCAGACAAGCGGGCTCGCCTGGCCGAGGTCATCAAGACCAAGACCCGCGACGAGTGGGACGAGATCATGGCTGGCTCCGATGTCTGCTACGCGCCGGTGCTAGACCTGTCCGAGGCTCCGCACCACCCGCACAACGTGGCCCGCGGGAGCTTTGTGGAGGTGGAAGGCGTGATGCAGCCAGCACCGGCGCCTCGCTTCAGCCGCACCCCAGGGGCCGTCGCCCGGCCGCCGGCTTCGCCGGGTGAGAACACCGATGAGGTACTGGCCGATTGGGGCTTCGACGCCGACGACATAGAGAAGCTCCACGAGGTCGGCGCCGTCGGCTGAGCCGAATCGTGTCGATAGCCTGAGATGCCTATGTCGAAGCGCACCAACAAGCGAAAGCTCCGGGCGCGCCGTAGCAAAGCCAATCACGGCAAGCGCCCCAACTGCGGCCGCGGCTGAGCGGCTTGCATCGGCCGCGACTGCGGCCAGTCTGACTGGGTCCGGCTGCCGCTGCGCGCCTGCCGAGACCGGCCATCATCAAGGGGTGCGCGGACGCGGCACCCCAGGCTTGGTCAGGTTGCTGATGCTGATTGCCGTGCTGTGCGGTGCATGTCAGGTTCAGCAGAGTTCCGACGCAGCGCCGGTCGCGAGCGAGTCGAGCGATGGCGCGCGGACTGAAGTTTCGAGCGACGCGACAGTGGCGGCAATTTCCTTGCCGACCCTGCCCCCACCTTCACCCGGCACTGCAGACGAACCAGCCTCGAGCGAACCGATATCACACGAGCCATCTGGCGATCCTGAGCTGCCGGATGATCCCGCACCGTCAGACGACAGCATCAACGATCAACCCAGCGCTCAGCAGGAGCACGATCCCGATGTAGCGGAAGCCGATGCGGCCGAGCCCGATCCGCTGCCAGCCGGTCTCGAGGCTGCGCTGCGCACATCGTTCCCGGATGCCGCATTTCTGCTGCACCGCGAGGTGGCCCGCGGCGATCTGAATGGCGATGACGTCGAGGACCTCGCCGTGTATGTCGAGGCCCGATTCGCTGACGTGCCGCAGGGCAACCTCCTGGTACCCGTCATCGACACCGGCGAGGCATTCGAGCTGCGACCGCCCGTGGAATTGGGCCGTCACATCGTCATCGACACCATCGACATCACCGATGGCGCAATCGAGGTGTCCTTCTTCGATCGCTCGCCTGGCGATCCGCTGACGTTCATCACACGACGCACGACCCTGTCCATCAATCCGGACAGCGCCGACGCAGCAGATCCTGCGGCAACGTGGATCGCCACTGTCATCCGTGTCGAGCCGATCGACACGGTTCCGGCGCTCCAGATCACTAGGCCGGTGACGCAGGTGGCGTTCGAGCTCGACGGCATCGGCGCCGTCATGTCCGATCGGATTGAGCTGCGCGAGCGGCACCGGTATGTCGTTCATGCCGCTGAACACGACGTCATGGTGGCGACACTCATCGCGCCGGCCGGAGTCTGGCTGGAAGCCCGGCTCGGCGACGGTGCCGCGCTCGTGCCCATCGCCGAGCGGACCCAAAGATTCTCAACCCACGTGCCGGCGAGCGGCGCGTGGACCGTCACGGTCGCGTCGTCGCTCCCCGAACCGGTGGACTACCGGCTCTCCGTTGACGTCTTCCCGCCCGCGCTCGGCGAGCGCATCGGCACCCGCGACCCCACCGGCTTCTGGTCGAGCATGCACATCTCCCCGCCGGCCGTGCCCGACGACGGTCCGGTCGTCTACCTGACATTCGACGACGGGCCGCACCCGACCTACACGCCGCAGGTGCTCGACGTGCTGGCACGCCATGATGCTCGAGCAACGTTCTTCGTGGTGGGCTCCATGGCGGAGAGGCGGCCATTGCTTATCCAGCGCATCGCACATGAAGGCCACACCCTCGCCAACCATTCCTGGAATCACGAGTCGCTCGCCCGGGTCTCGAGAACGGCCTTTGACCGCTCCATCGGCCGCACACAGGACATCTTGGGACCGCTCGCCACTCCGTGCCTCAGACCGCCCTACTTTGCCATCGGCAGGTTCACCGAGGAATGGTCCAACGACCTGGACCTGAGGCTGGTGGGCTGGACCTACTCCCCTCGCGACTGGGAACAGCGCCCAGCCCGGGCCATTGCCGACGGCATCGTCGCCCGGTCGTTTCCCGGTGCCATCATCCTGCTGCACGACGGCGGGGGCCCTCGCTCGGCGACGGTGCGCGGACTGGACATGGCACTGGAGCGGCTCTCAGACCGCGGATTCGAATTCAAGCCGCTGTGCCCCTAATGCACTCCACCGCGGCTGCCTGCGCCGTGATGTCGCCATGGCGGGCAGTACGTCACGACTGGACGCCAGACGACAAGTCGACGAAGAGACCGAGTTCGTCCAGCAACACCTGCGACAGCCAGCGTCCGCCGATGGTGCTGAGGTGGACACCGTCGGTAAGGCGCACATCGGCGAGTTGCCCATCAGTGTCGGCCACGTAGCGGCTGAAGCCGCCATTGGGCCCCCGGAACAGGTCCCTCGTGTCCACGTAGTGCACCCGGTCGCGCTTGGCGGCTTCGGCGTCGAAGACCTCGTTGAGCCGCTGCATGCGGGAGTCGTACTCAGGATCCTCCATGATCGGCTGGCCGACCCAGATCAACACCCGGTCGGGGTCAGTTGTCACCAGGTCCATGACGTGGCCGACGCGCGCCGAGTATTCCTGCACCCAGGCATCCGAGAAGCGGCGCGCGATCTGGCCGTCCACCACGATTGCCTGAGCGTCGTTGCCGCCGAACATCAGCACGACCGCGTCGGGGTCCTCGACGGCGAGGACCTCCACGATGCGTGTCGGCCAGTCGTAGAAGTCGGGACGGCTCAAGCCGCTGGAGAGCTGATGCTCCGTGGAGGCCTCGATGACGCCGGTGTCATTGGCCAGCCCCACCATGACATGGCCGAAGAACTGCACCATGGAATCGCCCATGATGTGCAACCGCAGCGGATCGACCGGCGTCGGGAACCACGGCACGGTGGTGACGGGCGCTCCTGTCGCCGCGTCGTCAGAGCTCCCGGCGCCTGCGATCGCCGGCGTCGCCGGATCAGCTACCACGACACCGGCACGCGCCGGATCGTCAGCCGCGGCGCCCTCGGCTTCTTCCACCGCCTCGCCGGCAGCGACGGTACTGAACGGATCAGTTGCTGCGCCGGGATCGGCGACGTCGCGCCCGAACGCCTCGTCGACCCACAGGCGCGGCAGGTGCGCTCCGGCAGCGCTGGCTACACCTTCGACCGGTTCCCACACCGCGACGGAAGCATCGCGTTCCCAGCCGAATGGCTTCTGCTGGGCTTCACGCAGCAGCTGCTGCGAGTTGAGCACGATCGCCAGCGCCAGCCCGAGCGCGCCGGCCAGCAACACCTTGCCGGCGGGTACGCCGATGCGGCGGTCGGTGGCATCGAGTGGAGGGTGCGGTATCTGCATTGCTCAGAACTGGAAGTAGATGAACGGGGCGACACCCGTGGGACCGAGTACGTCGATGGCCACCAGCGAGACGCCCACCACAGCGCCTTGGGCCACCCAGCCGAGACCGGCAAAGCCATCACGCAGCCCCTCGAACCAGTCGGTGGGCATGAACTGGAAGGCGAGAGCGCCGAACGTCACCGCGATCACCAGCGGCGTGGCGGTGCCGGCGTAGTTGTCGAAGTTGGCCAACGCGCCCAGCATCTCGACCGCGGCGGACAGCGATTCGGAACGGAAGAACACCCATGCCAGGCACACCACATGGAAGGTGACGAGCCAGCGCACGATCTCGCCCCAGCCCGGAGGCAGGATGGGAGGTGCGCCGCTGCGCTCCCGCTGCTCGCGCACCAGCCGCTCCACGGCCAGAACGACACCGTGGATCCCGCCCCAGATGACGAAGTTCCAAGTGCTGCCGTGCCACAGCCCGCCCAGCAGCATGACGATCATGAGGTTTCGGTAGGTGTTGGCGCGGCCCTTCCTGTTGCCGCCCAGCGGTACATACAGGTAATCGCGCAACCAGCGAGACAGCGTCATGTGCCAGCGACGCCAGAAGTCCTGCAGGGTCAGCGCCCTGTAGGGATTGTCAAAGTTCTGCGGGAAGCGGAAGCCGAGCAGGAGTGCTACGCCTATGGCGATGTCGGTATAGCCGGAGAAGTCTGCGTAGATCTGGACTGCGTAGGCGTACACGGCCAGCGCCACTTCGGGCCCGCTGTGCGACCCAGGGTCGGCGAACACGCCGTCCACGATCTCGCTCGCCAGGAAGCTGGATATGACCACCTTCTTGAACAGGCCGTTCAGGATCAGCCCGAACGCCTCGGCGGCCGGCACGTGCCGGGGGTCGGGCCGGGCAGCGAGCTGCGGCGCCATCTCTGATGCCCGCACAATCGGTCCGGCCACGAGCTGGGGGAAGAACGACAGGTACACCGCGAAATCCAGCGGCGCCATCTCGCGGACATTTCCGCGGCCGATGTCGATGATGTAGCTCATCGCCTGGAACGTGTAGAAGGAGATGCCGACCGGCAGCGTGTACTCCAGAACGGGCAAGGCGCCCGTGATGCCGAAGCGCTCGAGCAGGTTGGACATCTCGACGGCGAAGAAGTCCCAGTACTTGAAGACGCCGAGGATGGTCAGATTGGCGGCGACGCCGAGCCCCACCCACCAACGAGCGGTGGTGCCCACACGGGGGATCGCTGTATCCGATGCCCGCAGCGAAGCTGCGGCGTAATGCCCGACGACCCAGTTGATGACGATGGTGGCAAGCAGCAGGAAGACGAAGCGCCAGCTCCACCAGCCGTAGAACACGACGCTGGCGGCCAGCATGAGCGGCCTCCACACGGCCGGATGCGGCCGCGTGAGCCAGTTGACGACGAAGACGACAACGAAGAATGCTCCGAAGACGAATGTCGGGAACAACATGCCGGGCCGAACATACTTGCGCTCCCGGTGCCGCAGGCTGAGCCCCGGGCCCGAGCGATGACATGACGACTCCCGCAGATCTGCTCGACTCCTGGTTGGAGATCGACCCCGATCCGTCGACGCGCCAGGCAATCCGAGCCGAGCGCCATCGCTCCGATTGGGTGCAGGCGCAGTTCGGCAGCGTGCTTCGCTTCGGCACCGCAGGCATGCGTGCCCCCGCTGGACCTGGACCAGCGCGAATGAACCGCGTCATGGCCCGCATCGCTGCACGAGCCGTCGGCGCCGAGCTGATCGCATCCGGTCTTGGCAGCCGTGGCGCCGTGGTGGGATTCGATGCACGGCCAGGTTCGGCGGACATGGCCCTTGACGCGGCGCGGTTGCTCGCCGCCATGGGCATCCCCACCGCGATCATCGACGGCCCTGCGCCGACACCGTTGCTGGCCCGCCAACTGCTCGCTCGCTCAGCAG
Organism: Microthrixaceae bacterium; assembly: GCA_011523825.1. GTDB lineage: Bacteria > Actinomycetota > Acidimicrobiia > Acidimicrobiales > Poriferisodalaceae > Poriferisodalis. The sequence goes on along the minus strand of WTFX01000009.1, from coordinate 92,511 downwards.
GAGCCGGCGTGATGGTCACGGCCAGCCACAACCCCCGCGATGACAACGGGCTGAAGGTGTACTGGGCCGACGGAACGCAGATCCGGCCGCCACTGGATCAGCGCATCGAAGCACGCATGGACCTGTCGTCGCTGCCCGCCGACGACGATCTGGCAGCCCGGCACGAGGTCGAGAACCTCGACGTGCGATCGGTGATCGCCGAATACGTCGGTGCAGCTGTCCGCCGTCCGGTTTTCGACGCGGATGGTCAACCGGTCGATCCGAACGAGGTTCCGCCGATGGTGTACACGGCGCTGTGCGGGGTCGGCTCGCAGACCTTGGGCCACGCGTTCGCCACTGCCGGTCTGCCGCCCCCGATCTACGTGGAGCACCAGCGGCAGCCCGATGGGGCGTTTCCCGGGCTGCCATTCCCGAATCCAGAGGAGCCGGGCACGCTCGACGATGCAATGGCCCTCGCCACCGATCAGGGTGTCGATCTCGTCCTCGCGAACGACCCCGACGCAGACCGGCTGGCGGTCGCTGTGCGCGACCGGGACGGCGCGTGGCAGCGGATGGGCGGTGACGAACTGGGCGTGCTGCTGTGCGATTGGCTCATCGGCCTGGCGGGTGAGCAGGGGGCGGCGCACCAGGTGATCTCAGCCTCATCGGTCGTGTCAGGCCGGATGGTCGAGGCGCTGTGCACTGCCCATGGTGTGGTCCACCACCGCACCCTGACCGGCTTCAAGTGGATCATGGAGCCTCGCCTCACGCGCCCCGAATCCCATTGGCTGTTCGGCTACGAAGAGGCACTCGGCTACTCGGTCACCGACGCGGTGCTGGACAAGGACGGCATCTCGGCTGCAGTGGAATTCGCTCGCATGGCGGGGGCATTGGCGGCTCGCGGCATCGGACCGCTTGAACGTCTCGATGAGCTGGCTGGTGAGGTCGGGCTCCACGTCACGAGTGCGGCTTCAGTGCGCGGCGACGTTGACGACATCGCCGTCGCCATGACGGCGTTGCGGGCCGATCCGCCCCGCACGATTGCCGAGCATCCGGTGACGAAGGTCACCGACTGGCTCGATCCGAGTGCGCCGCACCCGGCTGACCTCGTGGAACTGGAGCTGGCTCCAGCCACGGCGGGCAGCTCACACCCCGATCCCGAGGCACAGGTGCGCATGTGCATCCGGCCGAGCGGCACCGAGCCCAAGGCGAAGATCTACCTCGAGGCCGTCAGTCCCAACCCGCGCAACGTCCCCGCCGAACGCCGCCGTCTGCAGGCACTGCTGGACGCCATCGCTGCGGACGTCAGCGTGTGGTTCGAGCCCGCCTAGAGCACGCCGGCGGCCAGCTCGTCGAGCGGCACGAGCGGCCGGGTGCCCACGTGGGAGATGACCTCGGCGGCGGCAACCGAACCCAGCCGGCCACACCGTTCGAGGTCGTAGCCCCGGGCAAGTCCGTAGAGGACGCCGGCGGCATAGAGGTCACCGGCGCCGGTGCGGTCGACCACTTCGTCGACCGGCTCGACGGGAACCTGCACCACCTCGTCAGGCGTCACGAGAACAGCGCCCGCTGCCGAGAGCGTCACCGATGCAATATCCACCTGGCCCTGCACCGCCGCAAGCGCTTCATCGAGATCCTCGGTCTCGTACAGGGCCTTCAGCTCAGCGGCGTTCGCGAACAGCACGTCGGTGCACCTCTCGACCATGTCGATGAACTCGCTCCGGTGGCGTTCCACGCAGAATGAGTCCGAGAGGCTGAGCGCGACCTGGCAGTTGTTGCCGGGTCGGGCGCAGTGCTCCGCCACTTCGCGCAGCGCAGCCCGGGCGGCCGTGGGATCCCACAGGTAGCCCTCCAGCAGCACGGTCCGAGCGCGGCCCACCATGTCCCAGTCGACATCTGCGGGGGCGAATCCGGCGGAAGCGCCCAAGTAGGTGTCCATGGTTCGCTCGCCGTCGGGTGTGATCACCACCGTGCAGCGGCCGGTCGGGTCGTCACGCGGCGCCCTCGCCGTTGCCTGAGTGACCCCGTGTGCCGCCATGTCAGCGACGAACAGATCGCCGAGCCCGTCAGCGCAGACACGTCCCATATATCCGGCACGAGCGCCGAGCGCAGCGATGCCGAGCATGGTGTTGGCGACCGAGCCGCCGGGCGTCATCTCATCGGCACCGCCGAGCAGTTCCACCATCGCGGCAAGCTCGGTCGCCCGCCGGGCGTCCACCAGCGTCATCGCCCCCTTGACAATGCCCAGGCCCTCCACGACGGCGTCATCGGCGCGCAGCAGCACATCCACCATGGCGTTGCCGATGCCGACCACGTCAAGCGAATCCGCCGACTCCACGCACGCGGGCTTAGCACCTCGACTCGCCCGCTCGCACGACCCGAAAGGCAGGGCGTCGGTAGTGTGCGCGCCGTGACGCTCCTGACTGACGGCTCGCCGAACGCCAACCCGTACCGGCTGCCACGAGATGTACGGCCCGATCGGTATGACATCGTCATCGAGCCTGACCTTGACGCTGCACGATTCGTAGGCGAGGTCAGCATCGAGGCGACCGTGCACGCCCCGATCGACAGCGTCACGCTGAACGCCGCCGAACTCGAGTGCTCCGACGCCACGCTCAGCCAAGGCAGCACGACCTCGGCCGCCGACATCTCCTTCGACCCCGAAACCGAGCGGATGACGCTGCGGCCTTCCGATGGCCGCCAGCTCGAGCCCGGCCACCTCCGGATCAGCTGCACGTTCGCTGGCGAGCTGAATGACCAGCTCCGCGGCTTCTACCGCTCCACGTTCGTCGACGAAGCCGGCAAGGCGCACACCATCGCGACGACGCAGTTCGAATCCACCAACGCGCGACGGGCATTCCCATGCTTCGACGAGCCCGACTTCAAGGCCGTCTTCGGCGTCACGATGATCGTGCCTGCTGATCTCATGGCCGTCAGCTGCGGCGAGGTGGTGTCGTCAGAGCTCCTGGCCGACGGCCGCCGCCGCGACACGTTCGGCGACACGATGCTCATGTCGACCTACCTGATGGCGTTCATCGTCGGCGACCTCGAAGCCACCGAGCCGACCGACGTCGGCGGCGTGCCGCTGCGGATCGTTCACGTGCGCGGCAAGTCGCAGCTGACCGGGTTCGGCCAACAAGCCGGAGCGTTCGCGCTGGCGTGGCTGGTCGACTACTACGGCATTCCCTACCCCGGCACCAAGGTGGACCTCATCGCCGTGCCGGACTTCGCATTCGGCGCGATGGAGAACATGGGTGCCATCACCTTCCGGGAAACGCTGCTGCTGGCCGACCCGGAGAAGGCCACCACCGCTGAACTGCTGCGGGTCGTCGACGTGGTGGCGCACGAGCTGGCGCACATGTGGTTCGGCAATCTCGTGACCATGGACTGGTGGAACGGCATCTGGCTGAAGGAGGCCTTTGCCACCTTCATGCAGGTGGCCACCACCGACGCCTTCCGGCCGGAGTGGAAGCGTTGGGACGAGTTCTCTATCGAACGAGGGGCGGCGTTCGACGTGGATGCGTTGAGCACTACCCGTCCTGTCGAGTACGAGGTGATCTCCCCTGCCGACGCCGAGGGCATGTACGACGTGCTGACCTACGAGAAGGGCGCGGCGGTGGTACGCATGCTCGAGCAATACCTCGGCCCCGACCGGTTCGCTGCCGGCGTGCAGCGCTACCTCGAACGCCACAGCTACGCCAACACCACCACGACCGACCTCTGGGACGCGCTGGAAACCTCCAGCGGCGAGCCGGTGCGGTCGGTCATGGACGGCTGGATCTTCACCGGCGGTTACCCGATCGTGTCGGTCGAACCGCATCGCGACGGGCTGAGAGTCGCGCAGCACCGCTTCCTCTACGGAGGCGGCCCCTCAGCCGATGCCGATGGGTCCGAGGCAGAAATCTGGCGCGTGCCGATCATGGTGCGCGCCCGCCTCGCCGGCGGAAGCACCGTCGAGCGGCGGCTCTTGCTGACAGGCGACTCGGCGGTCGTGGATCTGGGTGGACCGGTCGAGTGGGCCGTAGTCAACTCGGGTGGGCACGGCTACTACCGGGTGCGCTACAGCGCTGACCTGCTCGCCGCCGTGTCGCGGCAGGGCCTCGAAGTGCTCGAGCCCATCGAGCGCTACGGGCTCGTGGACGACACCTACGCAGCCGTCGTCGCGGGCGATGCCACCGCCGCGGAGTTCATCGGGCTGGTGACCGACTTGGGTTCCGAGACCGACCTGCATGTGTGGCAGCGGATGATCGGGGGACTCAAGGGCCTGCATGCGATCGCCGAGCCGGGCGGGCGCGAGACACTGGCCGTGCTCATCCGGGACCTGGCCACCACGGCGCTGGGCGTGCTGGGATTCGAACCCCAGTCCGGCGAACCCGATCTCGAGCGCGAGCTGAGGGGCGTGCTGTTCGAGGCGGCAGGCGGCCGTGGACGCGACGAGCTGGTGCGAGCTCGCTCGCGGGAGATCTTCGAGGCCGCGATCTCCAACAGCGCCGCGGTCGAGCCGAACCTCGCTGCTGCAGCAGTGCAGGTCGCAGCAGCCGCAGGCGACGAGACCGACTACGAGCAGATGACCGAGCTGTACCGGTCGGCTGACACACCGCAGAGCGAGCTGCGCTACCTGCAGTCGCTGCTGCTGTTCGAAGACCTGGAGCTCTTCAAGCGGACGCTCGAACTGTTTGCCGCCGAAGTCCGCACGCAGAACGCTCCGTACCTGCTCGGCGCTGCAATGACGCATCTTGACCACGGTCCGGTGGCGTGGGCGTTCATTCGCAACCGGTGGAGCGAGCTGACCGATCGGTTCCCCCAGAACTCCATCTCCCGGATGATCGGCGGGATACGCGCACTGCACACCCGTGAGCTGGCGCGGGAGGTGGAGGCCTTCTTCTCAGAGCATGAGGTGCCGCAGGGGGCGCTCACCGTCGCACAGCACATCGAGAAGATGTGGGTGAATGTGCGGCTACGCGAGCGCGAGGGCGCCCGCATCGGCTGATGTTCGGCCGACCGCCTCGACGGCCGATGCGGCCGGGCGACGAGGTGTGGCTGTCATTGCGCGCACTCACCGCTGCGGCGGCGCTGATCGCCGTAGTGGTCTATTGGGCGCTGGTCATCGTGGACTAGGGAGCGCCGGGCTGGACGCTTTGGACTCGTCAGCCCATCGCATCATCATCGCGATGATGGTTCCCCACACAATGGGAATGCCGCCCAGTTTCATGATGAGCCCTGCCATCTGCTGATCCGTCGCGGCATCGAGGCCATAGAAGCGCGGTGCCAGCTCGTAGGTGGCATAGAGAGGGAAGCCTGCGAACGTCAAGAAGCCCGCAGGTACCGCCGGAACGACCCCCAGGGCCAGAAACAGGTACACCATCTTGCCGGGGTACGCCTGCAGCCGATGCTCGCTGAGCGGCGAGCAGATCGGCAGCCATACGAGCACACCCGATGCCAGCCACACTGCGTCCATCACGAACGAGCCGAACTGGTTCGCCCGCAGCGTGTCCACCGCCCATGGCGAGTGCGTCGCGACCAAGCAGCCGTTGAACACCAGCCCGGCGACGACCGGCTTGGTGAGCCGGGTCATGAACCGGTAGAGCCGCAGCCTCGCCAGGATCCGCCGAGCCATCGGCTCGGGGATGCCGAGCACCAGCAGTGGTGCCGCAACCAGCGTGTACAGCATGAACTGCGCCATGTGGGCAGAGGCCAGGTATCCGGCACCGAGGACGCCGAGCGGCCAGTCCGACGCCGCCCAGAACGCCGCCACCCCGGCCAGGAAGAACCACATCTGCCGGCGCTGCGCCGCTGCGTCGGCGGGATCCAGCGGCTGGGGGCGCATGGAGCGGGCCCGCCGCCGCGCCGCCAAGTACGGGACTGCGATCGCAAGTGATGCCGCCCAGACGCCCGGGTAGGCCCGCCACGACCAGCTCCACGGCTCCTCGAGCGCCGAGCACCAGAAACGCATCGCTACAAGCCTGCCTCAACCGGAGCGTCCGGTTCGATGCCGGCCAGGATCGGCAGATCGTGGTCGAACTGGGTCTGGCGCGTGGGATGCGGGTATTGCGCATAGCCGTAGCCGTTCGGGGCGTAGGCGAACACCCGGGCATCGTGGGCAATGTCGTAGTCGACGTCACCGTGATCCATGGCGGCCATTCCCCCTGCAGTGTCGCCGTGGTCCATGTGCGTATCGTCCATAACTTCATGAGACGCATCGCCCTCCGATGTCGTCTCGTGACCGCCGGTCGTGGTGGTGTCAAAGATCTTGATCGACGCAAGCGCTCCCAGCGCATTCTGCAGGTCGGTCAGCTGCTGCTCGGTGTCGGGAATGAGCCCGATGAAATCCTCGCTGAATTGGTCGAGGTAGGCGCGCAGCACTTCGGGCGTATCCCGGTCGGGGTCGACGGTCACCGCCAGCACCGACACGTTCGTCGGGGCGCCCGGACGGTTGAGCACACTGGCAAGCTGGGCAAGCTGTACACCGCATATATCCGGGCAGTTTGTGAACATCTGGTACACGAGCCGGACCTGCCCCTGGGTGTCGGCCGCCAGGTGAACATCGTTGCCGTCGGTGTCGGTGAACGCCATGTCGGGCACCTGCCGCAGCTTCGACGCGGGCACTGCCAAGCCTTCGTATCGCGACTCGCTCGTACCGCTGCTTCCGCAGGCGGCCACCACGAGCATGACGGTCACGACAACAGCGAGACGGATCTGCCGCCTCACTGTCGGCCGCGCTCGGGCGCGATGTCGTGCATATCGCCGGACGCTAGTGCTCCATCCTCGCTGCCAGACATCGCTCCCGGCCCTCCATGAGTGTTGCTGCCCTGACGAGATTGCGCCACACTCGGCCGCAGGCAGAAAAGGTGCCGGGTTGGCTGAAATCGACCGCTTGAAGGCGGAAAACGAGATGCTGCAGGATCGGCTGTCGGGGCTGACCGAGGCAATCCAGCGCATCAGCGAAGATCTGGATCTCGACACGGTGCTGCAGAGGGTGGCCGACAGCGCCCGGGCGCTGACCGGCGCCCGCTACGCGGCAATCACCACCATTGACGATGCCGGCGGGCTGCAGGACCTGCTGTTCTCAGGCCTGACGGCCGAGCAGCAGAAGACGGTGGTGAGCTACGACACGGGCATCGAGCTGTTCACCTATCTCAGCGAGTTGCGGGATCCGCTGAGGATCACCGATTTCGTGGCGCACGTGGACTCAGTGGGGTTCCCTGGATTCCAGCCACGGATCGGCGCTTTCATCAGCGCTCAGATCAGAGGCCGCGACGGCCAGGTGGGCTCCATCTATGTCGGCAAACCGCACGACGATGCCGACTTCACGCACGAGGACGAGGAGATCCTGGAGGTGTTCGCCAGCCAGGCGGCGCTGACACTGGTCAATGCGCGGCGCTACGGCGATGAGCAGCGATCCAAGGCTGACCTCGAAGCCTTCGTCAACGCTTCCCCGGTCGGGGTGCTGGTGGTCGATGTGGCCTCGGAGAACTTCGTGATGGCCAACCGGGAAGCACGCCGCATAGCCCGCGTGGATCCTGAGCACGGACCCGTCCCCTTGGCGATCCTGGAGCAGTTGAGATACAAGCGACTGGACGGGTCCGAGATCGCTCTTGAGGATCTGCCGTTCGATGCAGCACTGAGCGACGGCGAGACCGTGCAAGCCGAAGAGGTAGTCATCGTGCACTCCGACGGCAGCGAGGTCGCGACGCTGATCAGCGCCACACCGATCCGTTCCGACGACGGCGATCTGGTAACGGTGATCGCAACCCTCCAGGACATGTCGCCGCTGGAGGACATGGAGCGGCTGCGGGCCGAATTCCTAGCGATGGTGAGCCACGAGCTTCGAGCGCCGCTGACGTCGATCAAGGGCTCCGCGGCCACTATGCGCAGCTCGGCGATCCCGCCAGATCCAGCCGAGATCCGCCAGTTCTTTCGCATCATCGAAGAGCAGGCCGACCATATGCGCGACCTCATCAACGACCTGCTGGACATGACTCGAATCGAGGCAGGAACCCTGTCGGTGTCGCCGGAACCGATGGACGTGGAGTCGGTTGTCGAGCAGGCCAAGAACGCGTTCCTCAGCAGTGGGCACCGCCACAGCGTCGAGATCGAGCGAACGCCGAACCTGCCCCGCGTCTGGGGCGACAGGCAGAGGATCGTGCAGGTCCTGCACAACCTGTTCTCCAACGCTGCTGCGAATTCGAGCGAGTGGTCCACGATCAGTGTCTCCGCGTCGCTGGACGGGACCCATGTGGCGGTGTCGGTTACCGACGAGGGCACTGGCATCGACCCCGAGCGTCTGCCGTTGCTGTTCACCAAGTTCTTCCGCGGCGACCGCCGTGACCCCAGCAGCGCCGACAGCGGCTACGGACTCGGCCTTGCCATCTGCAGGGGCATCGTGGAAGCGCACGGGGGCCGAGTCTGGGCACACAGCTCGGGCCGCGGCCGGGGCGCCCAGTTCACATTCACCATCCCCGCCCTCGATGAGCCCGTCATGACGCCGGCACACGACGAGCCCATCGATCAGTCCGAGTCTCCCGCAGCGACGAAGGTCGAGCGCATCCTGGTCGTCGACGACGATCTCCAAGCGCTGCGCTTCGTCCGCAACACGCTTGCCAGAGCCGGCTATGCCGCCATCATCACCAGCGATCCCAGCGAGGTCGGGCAGCTGCTCGACAGCGAGATGCCTCATCTCATACTGCTGGACCTGCTGTTGCCAGGAACAGACGCATTCGAAGTGATCAGGCGTGTTCCCAGGCTGCTGGAGGTTCCCGTCATATTCGTGTCCGGGCGAGGCGACGATCAGCTGGTCGCCAAGGCTCTCGAGCTGGGCGCCGCCGACTACATCGTGAAGCCTTTCTCGCCTACCGAGCTGCTGGCCCGCATCGCCGCTGCATTGCGCCGTCAAACCCAATCCCAACACGCCGAGCCCTACCGGCTCGGAGACCTGACGGTGGACTTCCTGACCCACACCGCCACGGTCGCGGGGCAGCGGGCAAGCCTGACGCCCACGGAGTACAAGCTGCTGTCGGAATTGTGCATCAACGCCGGCCGCGCACTCAGCTATGAGCAACTGCTCGAGACTGTCTGGGGCGAAGGTTCCAGCGGCGATGCTCAACGCGTGCGCACGTTCATCAAAGACCTGCGGGCCAAGCTCGGCGACGATGCCAGGAATCCCACCTACATCCTCACCGTCCCGAATATCGGCTACCAAGCCGCTGCCCCATAGCCGCGGTGCCGGTGGACGAGCCTGCTTCCACACACCGGTGCAAGACCTGTGGACAATTGCAGGACTGTCAGCGGGCAGCCGTGCCGGCAGCGGTTCAGCGCGCTGGCGGGGCGTAGATCAGCCCGCCCTCGGTCCAGCGCGCATTGGGCGTGCCAGCCCGCTGCAATCCCACAGGTTCGAGGTTGCGTGTGTAGATCTCGTCATAATTCCCGATCTGGCGGACCACTTCATAGAACGCATCGGGCGCCAAACCCATCTTCGACTGCAGCTCGCCTTCGCCTCCGAGCAGCCGGATCGCCTCAGCATCGAGTTCGCCGCTGCTCATCAAGTCATCGACGTTGGCTGAGGTGATGCCCTTCTCGTCGAAGATGATCGTGGCATAGACCGTCCAGTTGACGATGTCGCCGAAGGTGGACTGGTTCGGCAAGTACACCGGGGCCAGCGGCTCCTTGGAGAACGGTGCCGTGGGGAAGATCACCCACTCCTGATCGCCTTCCTGCTTGGCTTTGCGGCCCACCAGCCCCGATCCGTCTGTGGTCATCAGATCGCACGAGCCGTTGATGAAGCTGTCGGTGATGATGTCGAGATCCTCGAAGGTCGCCAGCTTGATCTCCACGCCGGCCGCGTCGGCGGCATCGGCAATGTTCTTCTCAGTGGTGGTGCCCGCGGTAGCGCAGACTGTCGCGCCGGCGATGTCGGCCACGGTAGACGCAGCGTTGAACCCGTCGCTGGCGCGTCCCATGAGCTGCTGGCCGTCATAGAAGGTGACCGGAGCGAAGTCGAACCCCAGGTCGCCGTCACGGCTCTGCGTCCAGGTCGTATTGCGCACCAGCACATCGATGACGCCGGTCTGAAGCGCCGTGAACCGCTCTGCTGAGGTGAGTGGCACAAAGTTGACGGCATCGGCATCGCCGAGCATCACGATGGACAGTGCGCGGCAGTAGTCAGCATCGAATCCGGTCGTGCTGCCATCGGGCTGCGTCTCGGAGAACGCAACCGCGGCGCCGTACACGCCGCAATTGAGGACACCCCGCGACTGCACAGTCGCCAGCAGGTCGACGTCCTGGGCAGCCTGCACCGGCACCGGATCCGCCGGCGGGGCACCAGTTCCTGTATCGGCAGTGTCTCCGGACGCGCAACCCGCGATCAGCATCACTGCGGCGGCGCCAACGGAAAGAAGTCTGGCAAGATGCCTCATTCGGAGTCTGCGCACGTTCATGTGAAGATGAGGCTCAACCATCAGACAGACACGCTAACCACCGGTGCAGTTGCATGGCTGATGCTGGGGATGCTCAGCCTCATCGCGGCCTGTTCCGCATCCACAGAAGTCGAACGCACGGTGCGTGTCGGCTTCTACGCGTTCTTCGAACCGGTCAGCGCCGCGGCTGATCCGGATCCTGATGCTGCGGCGTTCAGCACGCACGTCGGTTACGAAGCTGATCTGCTCACGGCCATGGAATCGATGGAGGGGCTGGGCCTCAGATTCCACCGAACGCCGGTCGCAGAGTGGCCAGGTATCTGGCTCTTGCCGTCGCGGGACGGCTTCGACATGGTCGGCGGCGGCATCACCATCCTGGACTCCCGCCGGCTCGACGCCGATGGCAACGCCGTAGTCACGTTCAGCGAACCGCACATCGAGTTTCGCCAATCGCTGCTCGTGCGCTCCGATGACGCCGACCGCCTCCCGGATCACGACGCCTTGCTGAGCACCGACGTGGTGGGAGCCCTGCCCGCGACGACCGGTGAAGCCAGGCTGCTGCAGCTGCTCGGCACCGCTGACGCCCAAGGCCGCCTGGCTGCTGGCACCCAGGTGCACACCCCGACAGGGGCGGTGACCGTCCCATCGGATGGGGCGTTGAGCATCAGCGCCGCGCAGGCATCACCCGAGCTTGAGCACCGTACCCGCCTCGTGCCCGCAGATCCGACACGTCCCACCATCGTCTATCTCGGCGAGGAGTCCGGCGAGGCTGCACTGCTCGCAGCGCTGCGCGACGGCCGGATCGATGCCATCGCCAGAGGCACCATCGGCAACACGCAAGCCGCTGTCGACTCCGACGGCCGTCTTGCCGTGACCGCACTGGATGAACACGTGGAGCTCGGAGGCTTCGCTGTCGGCGTGGACGACACCGAGCTGCTCGACAAGCTCAACTCCGCAGTGGCGTGGCTGACCGACGCAGGGCGAATCGGCATCCGAGAGTGGCTGGCCGACAGCGAGATCTTCAACGAGCGTGCCCGCTCCTGGCAGCCGTCGCGCTAGCAGGTCAGCGGGTTGCGGCCATGGCCGTCTGCTGGATCGCCTCGGCAAGCGACGTCCGGGGACGCCAGTGCAAATCGCGGATGGCCTTGTCGATGCGGAAGTAGTGGTGCGTGTTCAGGTACCGGACTGCGAACCTCGACAGCCCGTCCTCTGAGGTATCGCCCGTCCGCACAATTGAGTGGAACGCCTCCACCAGGCCCGCGCCGGCATACGCGAGCCAGTAGGGCACGCTCTTGCGCACCGCTGGGTAGCCCATCGCCACGAGCAATCGTTCGACGAACTCGAAGAAGGCGATGGGCTCGCCGTTGGTCACGAAGTACGCCTGGCCGCCGACGGGGCTGCCCGGTCCCAGCAGTGTCTCCGCGGCCACGACTGCGTCCACGACGTTGTCGATGTAGACAAAGTCGGAGAGCTTGCTGCGTGTGCCGACCTCTCGGATGCCGGCCCCGTCGGCCCGTCGCAAGATGTTGGGCAGGAATCGAGTGTCGCCGGGGCCGAACACCAGATGCGGCCGCAATGCGCACGCACTGGTGCTCCCCTCCGCGGCGAACTCCAGGACGTCTTGTTCCGCTGCGATCTTGCTGTCCGCGTACGCGCTCATCGACGCCGTGGCATACGGCAGCTCTTCGTCGCCCGATTCGAGATCCCGACCCTCGTACACGACGCTTGCAGAGCTGATATGCACGAGCTTGCGCACGCGGCCACGCCGGCACGCTTCCAGGACGTTGCGCGTCCCGCCGTGGTTCACCTCCCACATCTCGTCCTGCGCCGTATTGCGGGTCTGCACGACCGAAGCACAGTGGACGATGGTCTCCACGCTCTTGCTGGCCTCAGCCAGCCCCGCTGCGTCCCTGATATCGAGATCCAGGAACTGCACATCGCCGCGGAACGGACGGCAACGCGGATTGACTACACGCACCTCCCGGCCAGCATCCGCAAACGCGCGCACGACCGCTGAGCCGATGAAACCGCACCCGCCGGTCACCAGCACGGGACCTGTGGCCGGCTCAGGAAGATTCACGCGTGCTGGGTTCGGGCAGAAGTGCCGAACAGCCAATCCCACAGCGGTGTGATGGTGCCGAAGTTGCCGCTGCTGCTGTGGTGCGCATCGTGCCGTGCAGACCAATGGTTCGTCAGCCACGCGAGTCGCGCCGGAATGCTCAGGTTTGCATGCACCAGCACATTGATCAAGGAGTGCGCCACCGCCACCGCGATGAACGCCTCCACCCCGAGCGGACCGATCGCCGCCATGCTGGCCAGCAGCACCACGAGGCCTGCAACTGTTTCCAGCGGATGCAGATACAGCGAATCTACGGCCGTCGGATGCGAGGTTCGATGGTGCACCGAGTGGACCCTGCGCATCAGCGGACGCCAGTGAAGCGCTCGATGGAGCCAGTAGTAGCCGAGGTCGTATAGCAGCAGGATCAGCATCGGCGCGTACCAGCGGGAAGCGCGGTCGGCGTCGATCAGGTACCCGCCGAACAGCACGATGCCGACGAAGTAGGTCGCCAGGGCGACACCGCCGTTGAGTGCGACATTCCGGTAACGGCCGTCGATGGCGACACCGTCGCTGGGCGCCCGCTGCAGTCGGGGAAGGCCGGCATGCATCCACTGGCACAGCGCGATCGCGATCGACGGCACAGCAATCGCAACCAGATAGGCAGCAGGATTCATGCGTCCGATGTCGAGGCTGTGGAGGTGAGGGGAATCGAACCCCTGGCCTCTTCGATGCGACCGAAGCGCTCTACCAACTGAGCTACACCCCCGAGATGGGCGACCGCCGAATATATCTGCGGTGCCGTGCCTACTCGTTGGCCGTACGCCGCTGAGCCTATTGGTTCACCTGACGGCGAATCATCCTCACCGTCGAGGCGCTGGCGGGATCTCGCAGCGGCAGGTAGTGCACCTCGGCGGTCGGCGCTGCGCGGCGTCGGCGCAACAGGAGCACGGCGAACGCCAGTGACGCCATGAGCATCAGGACACAAGCCGCGAGCGCCCAGAGCGATCCTGTGACGAGTGCGCCCGCGAGCGTCACCAGTGCGCACAACACCAGCAGCGTGCCGATATCGCGCCGACGCGTTGCTGCCTGGGCTGGCGTGGTCGGCATCGACGTGGACGGGCTCACCCACCGTCGCTCAACTTCGCCGGCGCGCCTGCGTGCGTGCTCCTGGGAGATCTGCGCTGCGGCCGGCACGGACCGGCCGAGCGAGTCAAGCTGCTGGCGAAACTGGTCGACTGAAGATGTCGCCCTTCGGCGCGGTTGAAACAGGCGAGCGACGTCCGGCGCCAACACCACGATCCAAACGACCGCCAACAGCACCAAGACCAGTTGTGTCACGCATCACCTGCCCTGCCGGCGGGCCTGCCCGCCTAGGTTGCCACGTCGCGACGGTATGCGCCCGACTTGCCGCCTGTCTTCTCCCACAGGGTCAGATCGCCGATGACCATGGACCGGTCAGCCGACTTGCACATGTCGTAGATCGTGAGCGCAGCGACCGAGCATGCCGTCATCGCCTCCATCTCGACGCCGGTTCGATCCACCGTCTCGACTTGGGCCTCGATCTCGATCCACGTATCGGCTATCTCGAAGTTCACATACACAGCACCGACAAGCAGCGGGTGGCAGAGCGGGATGAGATCCGGGGTGCGCTTGGCGGCCTGAATGCCGGCCACCCGGGCGACAGCGATGACGTCTCCCTTTGCGATCGCACCGCGCGCAACCAGCGACGCCGTCTCTGCAGCCATATGCACACGGCAGCGAGCAATCGCGCGGCGGTGGGATGCCTCCTTCGGCGTCACATCGACCATGCGTGCCCGGCCGAGTGGATCCAAGTGGGTGAAAGGTGACTCGGTCATGTCCTAGCCGCCCCTGTATCTCATTGATCGGCGGCCTCAGCCGCCCCTGCATCTGATGGATCGGCGGCCTCAGCCGCCCCTGTATCTGATGGATCGGCGGCCTCAGCCGCCGATCTGACTCATCGTCCGTTTGGGCTTGATGAAGTTGACTTGGCCGATCGAATGACCGGCCCACTTCGTGCCGACAGCATCGCGGATGGCAGTTGCCAGCAGATCGTCGAGCTCGGCACCTGTTGCACCGCCACGCAAGATCGACCGCATGTTGAACTCGTCGAGCGCGAACAGGCACGTGCGGAACTGGCCCTCGGCAGTGAGCCGCACCCGGTCGCAGTTACCGCAGAACGGCTTGGTAACGCTGGCGATGACACCGACCTGACCACCGCCGTCGAGATACCGGTAGCGCTCGGCGGGCTCGTTTGCGCGCACGACGGGCTCGGTCGGAAACGCAGCCGAGATTGCCGCCAGGATCTCCTCAGCAGGCACAACGACATCTGCATTCCACACGTCGCCGGCTTCGAGCGGCATGAACTCGATGAAGCGAACCTCGACGCCCCGCTCGCGGCCGTACCGGGCGAAATCCACCACCTCGTCGTCGTTGATGCCCCGCATCATGACCGTGTTGATCTTCACCGGGGCGAGCCCGGCGTCAATGGCCGCGTCGATGCCATCGAGCACCCGGTCCAGCTCATCTCGGCGGGTCAGCTCCAGGAACCGGTCGCGTTGCAGCGAATCGAGGCTGATATTGATGCGCGACAGGCCAGCGGAAGCCAGCGACTTCGCATGCAAACGCAGGGTGGCTCCGTTGGTGGTCAAGGCGACATCAACGCCCAGACCGGCGAGGCGTTCGACCAACCGCGGCAGATGAGCGCGCACCAAGGGCTCACCGCCCGTCAAGCGAATGCGCTCGAAGCCGAAGCGCTCCACGCACACCTTGGCGAATCGCTCGATCTCCTCGAAGCTCAGGATCTCCGATCGCGGCAGCCACGTCATGCCTTCGGCCGGCATGCAGTACTGGCAGCGGAAGTTGCAGCGGTCGGTGACGGAGATGCGCAGGTCACCCACGATCCGGCCGAACGGATCGATGAGATCGGTCGCCCGGGCCGGAGCAACGACACCTGCTGCGCCATTCATTGGCCAGAGCGTACCCAGCGGAGCGAGAGCTCTTCGAGGCGATGGGAAGCTGCTCAATCCAGCAGCAGCACGTCAACCGAACCGCCGGCTCGCACCCCGTCGCCGTCGGGCACGACCGCCAACGCATTGGCCTTCGCCATCGCCCACAGCATGTGCGAACCCTGCCCGCCGGCGGAGCGCACTTCGACACCGCCGCCGCTGGGCGTTGCCAGCACCCGCATGAAGTGGGTCTTGCCGTCGGCGCGCCGCGGCAGGTCTTCGGCGGCCGTGGCCGTCACCGGAGGCCGGACGGGATCGGGATGTCCCATCATCGAGCGCAGGCCCGGCCGGGCAAACAGCTCGAACGACACCATCGAGGAGACAGGATTTCCCGGCAGGCCGAAAACCGGCACATCGCCCACCGTGCCGAACGCGAGCGGTTTCGCCGGCTTGATGGCCACCTGCATCCAGCGCATATCGCCGATGCGGTCGAGCACGGCCTTCACGTAGTCGAAGTCGCCCATGCTGACACCGCCGGAGGTGACGATGGCATCGCATGTCTGGACACCTGTAGTGATCGCGGCTTCGATCTCGTCTGGGTCGTCGGGTGACAGTCCCAGGTCGACCGGGACGACATCGGCCCTGTGCGCCAGCGCCAGCAGGGTTCGTCGGTTCGAATCGCGGATCTGGCCGGGCCGGAGCGGGCTGCCGTCGTCGACGAGCTCATCGCCGGTCGACAGCACACCGACCCGCAGCCGCGGGAAGACCTCCACTTCGGTCATCCCGAGGCTGCACAGCACGCCGAGATGTCCCGCAGTGAGTTCCGTGCCGACGCCGAACACGTGAGTCCCGGCATGCAGGTCGTCGCCGACGGGCCGTACATGGTTGCCCGGCGGAACGCTCACCTCCACCCGCACGATCTCGGCTGCGCCATCTTCGGAGCCAGGCCCATCGGCCGCCGTGCTGTCCGGATTCACCAGGCTGGTCCGCTCGACCATGACCACTGCGTCGGCGCCCCGGGGGATGGTTGCACCCGTCATGATGCGGCTGGCCTCGCCCGGCCCTACCGTCACCTGCGGCGCGTGTCCCGCAGCGATCGTCTCGACAACCCGCAGATCGCATGGGGCGTCGACCACATCGGCAGACCGGACAGCGAATCCGTCCATAGCAGTGTTGGCGAACTGCGGGATGGCTTCAGCCGAGACGATCTCGCTGGCCGTCACCAAGCCCAGTGCGTCGGCAACCGGCACCGATACCGGCGTGCGCGCGGGGCATCTGTCCAGCACGAATTCTCGCACGGTCTCCAGCGCCAACACCGCGTGCAATGTACTGGGGTCGAGCCAGTAGGTACAGATGTCATAGCTGCAGGGGCGACAGGAGACTCTGCGACGTTGCGACCTGCCGGATCGCGGGAGCAGAGGATCCTGTCGCCCCTGCAGCGGGCGCACCTATCGGCCCGGCTCCTACTGACGAGCGTCGATGCCGCGTCCGGCGAGGATCCGAGCGATCTCGGGTCGGCGCGCCTCGAGTTCCGCGGGATCCTTGACAGGCTGAAAGCGGCCGTCGGGCCCATCACGCTCAACCAGCAGCATCACAGTGTCCACGAACGCCGACAACTCGCCGATCAGCCGCTCGAACTGCACCACCTCGGCGCCGTCGACCTGCTTGTGCACCTCGAACCAGGTGAGCGGCCAGCCGGCAGCGAACACCTCGATGTCGGCGACGAGAGAGTTCGTGCTCACCGCGCTTGGCGCCAGCGGGTCGACGCCGGGCGGCAGGCGAAACGACTCCACGATCTGCAGCCGCCCGTCCACACGCCACGGAGAACCTCCCGTAGCGTCGCCCCCGACGACTTCGCAGGTGAGCGGTCTCGCACCGGCCAGGTGGGCGCCGATCACCGCAGGGTCCAGTGTTGCCGCAGCGTTGTCGACGTTGGTGACGAAGAGGCAGCGCCCGCCGCCATCCGCGAACCGGCTCAGCCGGCCGCTGCGCTGCATTGCCCATGGCGCGTCGCCATGCCCCGGCGCGTGCAGCGAGACGGCGCCGTCGGCCTCGCGGAACACGTCGCCGCCGGGCGTGAGGCGCATCGAGACGCCCTGGGGGGCGATGCCGATGGGAACGTCTGGCGTCGTCGCCCCAGCCGCCCAGTCGCGCAGCACGCCGTCGGACTGGAAGCTGGTCATCAGCCACAAGGGAATGACGCAATGCAGCTCACTCGCGACGCGGCGCAGGTCGGCCAGCTTGGCGGCCGCAAACGTCACGCCCGGGAGTGCCTCGGCCAGCGCCTTCACCCCGCCTCCGAAGCGAGTGGCCATGCCGCCAGCCAGGAGCAGGACACCCACCTGCCCGCCGGTGATCGCTTCGCGACCGACACGGGCCAACTGCTCGCGTGCAGCGGAGCCCGGCGGGGGCAGCGGCACCAGGTCATCGCGCTGCGGGGGCTCAATGCTGCCGCGCACCCAGTTGGCGTCGGTGCTGCGGGCTGCTGATGGCTGTCGTGCGGTCAGCAGGCTGCGCAGGCGGTCGAATGTCTCGGGCTCAAAGCCGTATGCCACGAGCGTCTCGGCAGCCGCGATGTCGATGCCGTACCGGTCTGCCAAGTCCGAGGCGAGCACGATGCCAGAACCTAGAGGCTGGGTGGGCCATCGGATGCTGCCGGGCGACTGCGGTCGGGAATTCGAGGCCGCCGGCTGCGGCCCAGGGCTACACTGCTCGGCGGCTCGGGCACCGTGGGTGACCAGAGCTACTGGCCCCAACGGACACCGGACGGGACTTCATGCCGACCTACGAGTATCGCTGTACCGACTGCGGTCAGACCTTCGAGCGGTACCAGAGCTTTTCCGACGATCCGATCACCGTGTGTCCGCTGCCTGCAGCCGTACTGCCTGACAACAGGACAGCGCTCAACGGGGCCGAGACCAACGGAACAGTGCCGGAATGCGGCGGTGAGGTCCGGAAGGTGTTCTCCAACGTCGGGATCAGCTTCAAGGGCAGCGGCTTCTACCGGAACGACAGCAGGAGCGAGGGCCGGAGCACATCGAAGGCTTCCGGCAATGACTCGTCGGACTCATCGAGTTCAGGCACAACCAACGATTCGTCAAGCGACTCAGCAAGCAAAGCATCGACCTCTTCGGACAGCAGCTCGTCGAACGGCGCGTCGAGCTCTGCCGTGGGGGCCGCCTCGGCGTCAGGCTGACGCCTCCAGCATCGAGACAAGCCCGCAGCGGCCCAGCCGCTGCGATGGCGTCGCGACGGAGGCCCTCATGGCGTTCATCTCACAGCTCGGCGACATGTGGAGACGTCGCCCCAACACAGTGCACTGGGCCGCGGTGGGCGTTGTCGCGCTCGTGGCGCTCCTGCTGGTCGCCGGGACGGCCGGCCGAGCGCGTTCGGCTGCGGCCGCATGGGGAACCTCAGTGCGCGTCCTGGCCGCGCAGACCTCGCTGGCAATGGGAAGCTCGCCGACCGAGCATGTCGATCTCGTTGACGTGCCGGCCCACCTCGTGCCCGCCGGGGCACTCACCAGTGCGCTCGGCCTCGGCGAGCTGACCCGGGCCGTCCCGCAGGGCGCCCTGCTGACCGAGCTCGACTTCCATCCCGCATCAGGGGTGAGCCCAGGACGTCGGGGCATCGGCATCAGCGTCGTGCCCCATGCCCCCGATGTGAAGCCCGGCACCCCCGTAGAACTGATGCTGTTCGCCGATGTCGATCCGTTCGATCCCGCCGCCAGTGATGCCGATGCCACTCGCGTACCGGCCTATGTGCTCGCCGCGTCCCGTGATCGATGGCTTGTCGAGATTGAGCCGGTCCACCTCGACTCGGTGGCACGGGCCAGCGCCACAGGCGTCGTGGTACCGATAGTGCTCAGCGCAGACCGCTGATTGCCACCACGGCTACGGCGGCGGCGAGTACCAGGCGGTAGCCAGCGAACAGCGCAAACGGGCTGCGCCGCGGGCGGCGGCCGGTCCGATCCAGCAGCCACACCATGGCAGCAACGCCCGCCCATGACGCCACCGCTGCGGCAAGGCCCCCGATGACGAACAGCTGCAGTTCTGCACTCGTAGGTGCAGCATCGCCGAGTGTTGCGAAGCGGTACACGCCTGCCCCGGCGATGAGCGGCAGGCTCATGAGAAAGGCCAGCCGCGCCGCGCCAGCCCGGTCGAAGCCAAGCCACCGACCTGCTGTGATCGTCACTCCCGATCGGCTGACGCCCGGAAGCAGCGCTGTTGCCTGCGCGAGTCCCATGCCGAGGGCGTCCCGCACCCGATAGGAGTCCTGGGAACGCTGCGCGCCTCGTGCATGCGCGGCAACGTCGGACTGCCATAGCAGCCAGCCGAAGACGGCCAGCAGCGCTGCGATCAGCAGTGGCTGCTCGGCGAGGTCGAGCAGCCGGTCTTCCAGGGCGACACCCACCACGGCTGCAGGGAGCGCCGAGGCCGCCAAGCTCACCGCGATCATGGTGTCGCGTTCGGCACGTCCGCGAATGCCGCGCCACAGTGCCGCGGCGTAGCGGGCGATGTCGGCACGCAGGCACAGCGCTGCTCCGGCCAGCGTGCCGACGTGCACGGCGACATCGAAAGCGTTTTCCTGCTCGACCTCACCGTCGAAGAGATCCCAGCCGGCCAGCCAAGGCACCACTTCGAGATGGGCACTCGACGAGACCGGGAAGAACTCAGTCAGTCCCTGCAGCAGGCCAAGGAGGATCGCGACGGCAGGGTCGGGCACTGCAGCCCCTAGTCGTCGCTCCCCACCGAAGGAACGATGCGCGGCCTCCAGCGACGGGGTGGGTCGTAATGATGGCCGACGGCCCAGCCCTGGCGCATCGAGGCCAAAAAGCCGGCGGGATCGTCGTCGCGGAAGTCGGGCATCTCCAGGTATGCGCCCCCGAGCGCCTCGGCGACATGAGCGTCGCTGCCCGCACCCGGTGCCAGGTCGCGCTCGCTGGCATAGCGGGATGCCCGCGAGTTGAGGCTGGACAGGCTCGTCTTTGCGTTGAGCACCTCGATGCCATCGACGAGGCCCTCGCCGACCAGCTCGTCGAGCACGTCATGACGCAGGTTGTTGCGCAGCGGGTCGAACGGGTGCGGGATGTAGACGAGCCCACCCTGGGACTTCACCGCCTGTGCGGCCGCGACCGGTGCCAAGCCCTGCGGGACGCGTTCGGTCAAGAACAACCCGATGATCTCACCGGCGTGGGTCTTCATCTCCTCGCCGACCACGACGCGTGCATCCAGCTCGCCCTGCAGCTGCTGGGCACCTCGCACAGCGTTGTGGTCGGTGATGCACACCACGTCGATGCCGCTCTCGGACAGGCACTGCGCGAATTCTTCCGGTGTTGTCGTCGAGTCACCCGACCACATCGTGTGAGTGTGGAAGTCGACGCGCACCCAGCCCGCCGGACAGCTGTCCGCGAGATGCGGATGTCGTTCGACGGCAGCTGGTGCGGGCGGGCGCGGCATCGCTCACACCCCCGACAGCGCAATGTCGGCGACAACCAGCGGCGGCATCGACATGCCGCCGGCGAGGCGCTCAGCGGTAGCGCCGATGCCGCCGATCCCGAGCAGCATCCGCTGCAGGGTGGAGGCGATGGTGGCCTCACGGAACGGTTCAGAGAGCTCGCCGCCCGAGATGCGGTGACCCCAGGCGCCGACCGAGAAGTCTCCGCTCGTGGGGTTGACTCCGCTGTGCAATCCGCTGACGCCACGCACCAGCACGCCCTTCTCAATGGACGCGTACAACATGTCGGCGGCGATGTCGCCGGTAGCGACGACAGGAGCGTGCGTGCCGACGCCGGGGAGAGATCGCGTGCCGCGCACTGCCGAGCCGGTGGATGCGGTGTCCGAGCGACGTGCCGTGTAGGCGTTGTGCAGGAAGCCGCGCAGCACGCCCGCCGAGATCAGCGCGTTGCGGCGCGCTGCCAGTCCCTCGCCGTCGAAGTTCGCAGCCCCGAGCGTCGTCGGATCAGTGGGGTCGTCGACGAGATGGAGTCGTTCGTCGGCAATCTGCTCGCCGACACGATCGGCGAACGGCGAGCGGCCCTTGAGGACGCTGTCCGCCGCAAGCACGCTCGCGACCACACCGATGAACGCTGCTGCGACCGGCGGGGCCAGCACGACGGCCACGCGTTCGCTCGGCGGTTTGCTGGCGCCGAGCTGGCCTGTGGCCAGCGAGGTCGATTCGGTGACGACCCGGTCGACGTCGAGCTCGTCAGGCCGCCACGCGGCATCACCGGCGTAGCCGATCTGCGTCTCGTCGCCATCGGTGGCCAGCGGTTGAGCGCCGACCGAGCAGCTTCCGTGCTCGGACTGCACGCAGATGCCGGTGCTCGACGCAAGCGCCGACTGGGACCACCCGTCGCTCCAGGCCGCAACGCGCACGCCGGAGATGCGGGGATCCGCGGAAAGGCAGCGCCGTTCGAGGTCGATGGCCGCTGCGATCTTGTCGGCGTCGGACACGCTGAGCACTGCCGGGTCGCTGAGGTCCAAGCCGGGAGGGAGCACATCGTCAGGCTCCGCAAGCCCCTGGTGGGGATCAGGCTCGCCGAACATCACGTTGCGCCGGGCGGCCGCGAGCGTGTCGGCCACGACATCGTCGTCCAGCGAGCCGGCCGATGCGAAGCCCTGGCGGCCGTCGGTGATGACGCGCACGCCGATTGCCGCGCTGTGGCCCGAGCGCAACGACTCGACGTCGCCGTTGTAGGCGCGCACTGTGGTGGAGCGCCCCGTCGACACGCAAACCTCGATCTGCTCAGACCCCTGGGCGTGCTCGCACACCTGCCGCGCGAGCTGGGCCAACTCGTCAGTGTCGTACTGGCGCCGTCCATTCACGCGAGATCACACCCCGCCGCTCACGCGCAGCAGTACCCCGCCGCTCACGCGCAGCAGTACCCCGCCGCTCACGCGGCGGTCCCCCCAACCGTCAGCGCTCGTACGCGCAGCGTGGGCTGGCCGTCGCCGACGGGCACGCCTTGGCCGTCCTTGCCGCACGTACCTGGACTCCCCATGGCGAAGTCATTGCCGAGGGCGTCAATGTCGAGCAGCACCTGGGGACCGTTGCCGATCAGGTTGCCCTCTCGCAGAGGTTCCGTTATCACGCCGTCCTCGATGAGGTACGACTCGGTCATGCCGAACACGAAGTCGCCGGTGGCGGTGTTGACCTGACCGCCGCCGAGATGCGCCACATACACACCCCACGGCGTGTCAGCGATGATGTCGGCCGGGTCGATGTCACCGTTGGTGACGAACGTGTTGGTCATCCTGACCATCGGCAGGTGCGTGTAGCTCTGGCGCCGACCATTGCCCGACGGCACCCGGCCTTCATCGCGGCTGCGCAGCCAATCCCACATGTAGTCGGTGAGGACGCCGTCGCTGATCAGCTCGTTGCGTTGGGTGGGATGGCCTTCGTCGTCGATGGCCAGCGCACCCCACTCGGGTCCCATGGTGCCGTCATCGACGAGCGTCACCCCCGCTGCTGCGACCTGTTCACCGACCCGATCGGCGAAGACCGAGGCTCCCTTACGCACTAGGTCGGCTTCAAGCCCATGCCCGCATGCCTCATGGAACAGGACCCCGCCGCCGCCCCGGGCAATCACCACGGGCACCTCGCCGCTCGGCGCGGGGCGCGCCGCAAGTTTCGTGACAGCGCGCCGTGCAGCACGCTCGGCAAGCTCAGCAGGATCGTGATCGTCGAACAGCTCCCAGCCCACCGTGTACCCGACGGTCTCGCGGCCGGTCTGCAAGCCGCCGTCGCCGCTCGCGACGCAACTCACCGAGATCAGCGTCCGCACTTGGTCGTCGGCAGCGCAGACGCCATGGGTGTTGGCCACCAGAATCCGGCGGCGACTCTCGCCATAGCGCGCCGTCACCTGGGTGATGGCCTCGTGAGTGGAGCGGGCAGCATCATCTGCGGCTCGCAACAGCGCCACCTTGCGCTCGGTACCGACGGAAGCCGGCAGCACGGCAACCCGCGGCTCGGCGAGAGCGGCTCCCCCGAGAGACATCATGTCCACCATGCCGCCCCGCAGCTGACGAGTCGCCACCGCAGCAGCCGTACGAGCGGCATCTGCCAGCCCTTGGGCGCTCAGGTCGGACGTGTGCGCATAACCCGTGACCTCACCGGCAGTGACCCGGATGCCCACACCACGGTCGCGGCCCGAATTCATCTCCTCGACCCGGCCTTCGTCAAAAACCACGCTGGCCGATTCCCGGTCCTCGGCGAACAGCTCAGCCCACTCTCCGCCTGCGTCCAACGCCGCTCGCAATGTCGCGTCGACGACATCGAGATTGACGAGCGGCTCCGCTGTGATCTCTGCGGCGGCCGTGGTGTCGGATGTGCGTGTCATGAAGCTGCCAAGCGTCTCAGAAGTCGGTGCGGACACGTGATGCATCCGTTGCACGGCCGTATGTGGGCCGCACCGCCGTCACACTATTGTGCGAAGCCACGTGAAACGCTTCGGAACGGAAGTGCGCCGCCACACCCACCGGGGCGACGCGCTCAGCAGGCGCTGCGGAGCGCAGCCAAGGCGTAACTCCCGCATGGCGGGCTGACGGCGATGCGCGGCGCCACGGCACCAGTCCCACCTCCGCAGCGGCGTGTGCGCATCCCGCACAGCCTCGTCATGATGTTCCGCGCCGGTGTGCGAGCCGCGAAGCGTTGCATGGCTTCGCCGTTGGTGCGCACCGTGCTGCGACTGGGCATCAGCGCCGGCCTGCTCGCGTGGCTGATCGCAGCAAGCCGCGAAGAACTCTCCTCCCTCGAAGTGGGCTCCAAGAGTGCAGCCGCTGCCTGGCTGATCGCGGCAGCCCTGACCATGGCGGCCGCATTCGTGATGGCCTCGGTGCGATGGTGGCAAGTGGCCGAAACGCTGGACGTCACGGTGACGCGCCGCTCGATGCTGTCGATCTACTTGGCGGCGCAGTTCGTCGGGAACTTCTTGCCAACCACGATCGGTGGCGATGTCCTGCGCATCAACCGCCTTGGCCGCATGTGCGGCAGCCGCGCCAACGCCTTTGCGACGGTCATCATCGAGCGGTTGACCGGCTGGATCGTGCTGCCGTTGCTCACGCTCGCAGCGTTCGCGGCACAGCCAAGCTTGTTGCGCCACTCGGGGGGCCAAATCGCTGGTGGGCTGGCGCTCGGAACACTGCTGGTGCTCGCATTCATCGTCTGGATCGCTGAGCATCCTCGCGGTCTCGGACGGCTGTCAGGAGGCTCGCACATCCGCGACTGGCTCGGTGCCGTTCATACCGGATTGAGCGTCTTCCGGCGGCACCGAAGCGCTGCCGGGCGCCTCCTTGGCGTCGGGTTCGCCTACCAGATCTTGCTCGTGGCGGCGACGGCGCTGGCTGGCGCGGCCATCGGAGTGAACCCTGGTTTGGTCGCGTGGTTGGCCTTCGCACCGATGGTGCTGATCGTGCAGAACATGCCGCTCACCGTCGGTGGACTCGGTGTGCGCGAGGGAGCGTTCGTGCTGTTCTTGGACGCACACGGCGTCAATGAAGGCGAAGCCGTGCTGCTCGGCTTGCTCCTCTACGCCCTGACACTGCTAGTCAGCCTGTCGGGCGCCCCGGCGCTGGCGCTCGGCGGCCGTCGCAACCGCAGCAAGGTGCCCGCCGAAGTGTCTGCTGACCACTGAGTACCCTTGGGCCGCGAATGCACCTCGCCAAGCTCACCAGCCCGGCTGACCTGCGAGCACTCAGCCCGTCTCAGCTCGATGAGCTCTGTGCGGAGATCAGAGACTTCGTGGTGCAGGCTGTCTCGCAGACCGGCGGGCATCTCGGCTCGAATCTCGGCGCGGTCGAGCTCAGCGTCGCGTTGCATCGGGTCTTCGAATCGCCACGCGACGTCATCATCTGGGATACCGGCCACCAGGCCTACGTGCACAAGCTCATCACCGGTCGGCGGGACGGCTTCGAGAAGCTTCGCCAGCGGCACGGCCTGTCGGGGTACCCGAGCACGTCCGAGTCTCCCCATGACGTCGTCGAGAACAGCCACGCCTCCACCTCATTGAGCTGGGCGTCTGGGCTCGCCGCCGGATTCCAGCTCACCGGTCACGAGCACCGACGTGTCGTCGCAGTCATCGGCGACGGCTCCATGACCGGCGGGATGGCCTTCGAAGCGCTGAACAACCTCGGCCACTACGCCCAGCGAGCGTTGATCGTGCTCAACGACAACGGCCGCTCGTACGCACCGACGGTCAGCAGGCTCTCCACGGTGATGTCGCGACTGCGGCAATCGCCCCACTACGTGCAGGGCCGCCGAGCAGTGGACCACCTGCTGGAGCGGGTGCCACTGGGTGACGGCGTGCGGCGGAGCCTCGACAGCGCCGCCGCCGCAATGCGCGAGATGTGGGAACCCCCGGCATTCTTCGAGACGCTGGGGGTGCGCTACGTCGGCCCTGTCGACGGGCACGACATCACGGCCATGGAATCGGCATTCCGCGACGCAGCTGCCTATGCAGACGGCCCCATCGTGGTCCATGTCGTCACCCAGAAGGGGCGCGGCTATGCGCCCGCCGAGCACGACACCGAGAAGCACCTGCACGACATCGGCCTGTTCGACCCCGCTACCGGCAGCTCGCCAGCACCGGCACCTGCCGCCTCTACTGTGCCGATTGAACCGGTTCGGCAAGCCGAACTGACTGTGTCTGATGAACCAGCTCGCCAAAGCGAGCCGACTGCGCCCGATGAACCGGCTCGCCAAGCCGAGCCGGTCTTGCGCGACTACACCGCTGTATTCACCGAGACACTGATTGCAGCAGCGCGGCGCAACCGCGACCTCGTCGCGATCACCGCTGCCATGCCTGGCTCCACCGGACTGCTGCCGTTCCAGCGCGAGTTTCCCGACCGCTTCTATGACGTCGGCATCGCCGAGCAGCACGCGCTGACCTCGGCCGCCGGCATGGCGCGCGCCGGGCTCCGACCGGTCGTAGCTGTGTACTCGACATTCATGGCCCGCGCCTTCGATCAAGCGCTCTACGACATCGGTCTGCATCGGCTGCCGGTCATCCTCTGCGTTGACCGCGCCGGCATCACGGGCCCTGATGGCGCATCCCACCACGGCCTCTACGACATAGCCATGTTCACCCAGGTCCCCGGCATGACCGTGTTCGCCCCGTCGGGACCTGACGAGCTGCCCATTGCCTTCGCGCAGGCTCTGGAGATCGCCGACGGCCCGGTGGCAATTCGCTGGCCCCGCGGCAAGGGCCCGCTTACCGCAGCAGCAGAGCCGTCTGACGTCATGACGAGCGACGTGCGCATGCGCGCCCGCCAACACCGCTCAGGCCCCGACGCCTGCGTCCTGGCCGCCGGCCAGACGCTGGCAGCGGCCAAAGAAGCCGCCGAGATGCTCAGCACGGACGGCGTAGAGGTCTCGCTGTGGGACCCAAGAATCCTGAAACCGCTCGACCGCGCCATGCTGCTCGACGCCGCCGCCCACCCCCTGGTGGTGACCGTGGAAGACGGCGTCCGAGTAGGCGGCTTCGGAAGCCTCGTCAACGATGCGCTCCAACAACTTGACGCCGCGACCGTCCCCCGTATCACCCAATTGGGAACCCCCGACGCCTACCTCCCCCACGGCACGGCCGCCGAACTCCACGCCGAACTGGGCCTTGACGCCACCGGCATAGCCGCCGCCGTAACCAAGACCCTCGCCCGCATCACCGCCTAGGAACGCGAAACGGCCCGGAGCAGGTGCCCCGGGCCGTCAAGCGTTGAGTTGTTACGAGCTAGCCGAGCTCGGAACCGACAACCGAGACGAAGCTCACCGCCGCCCCAGGCTGCCCGCCCAGGTTGTGCGTCAGCCCGAGCGTCTTGCCCTGCTCGGTTACTGAGGGGATCTGCCGCTCAGGCGGGGCCTGACCGCGCAGCTGCAGCCAGCACTCGAAGAGCATCCGCAGGCCAGATGCACCGATCGGGTGGCCGAAGCTCTTCAGGCCGCCGTCTGGATTGACCGGGAGGTCGCCGTCGAGGTCGAACGTGCCGGCCATGGCTTCCTTCCAGCCCAATCCACGCTCGGCAAACCCGAGGTCCTCCATCAGGACCAGCTCGGTGGGCGTGAAGCAGTCGTGCACCTCTGCCATCGCGATCTGCGAACGCGGGTCGGTGATGCCGGCCTGCTTGTACGCCTCGGTCGCGGACGCCACGACCTCACGGAAGGTCGTGTAGTCGTAGGTGCTGTCCAGCGCACCGGTTGCCGGACCGGACGCAAAGCTGAGGGCCTTGATGTACAGCGGGTTGTCGCAGTACTTGTGGGCATCCTCAGCCCGGACCAATACGGCAGCGGCCGAGCCGTCGCTGACGCCCGAGCAGTCGAAGATGCCGAGCGGGCCAGCGATCAGCGGCGAGCCGGCGATGGTCTCCTTGGCAACTTCCTTGCGGAACTGCGCCCGGGGATTCAGCGCACCGTTGCGGTGGTTCTTCCAGGCGATGCGGGTGAGGACCTCCTTCATGGTGTCCTCGTCGAGCCCGTACTTGTGGGCGTAGGCCGGTGCCAGCAGGCTGAACGTGGCCGGTGCGGTGATCGTGGAATCGGTGCCGTCGCTGGGCGGGCGGGCGCCCGTCAGACCCGAGTAACCGGAGTCCTTCAGCTTCTCCACGCCGATCGCCATCACCATGTCGTAGGCGCCCGAAGCGACTGCGTAGGCAGCGTTGCGGAATGCCTCAGAACCGGTGGCGCACATGTTCTCGAGCCGGGTCACCGGCTTGTAGTCGAGCTGCAGCGGCTTCGACAGCGTCAGGCCGGAAACGCCCGAGCCCATCGTGCCGAGCCAGAAGGCGTCGATGTCGTCTTGCGTGACGCCCGCCGATGCGTACGCATCATGTGCGGCGTCGGTGAGCATGTCGTCGACGCTGCGATCCCAGTGCTCGCCGAACTGGGTGCAACCCATTCCGACGATCGCGACCTTGTCGCGAATGCCATGTGAACTCATGTGTGCCTGCCTTGTCGTGAGTGGTGGGTACTTGACATTATGGCCGCTGCCCGGTGTCTGTGCTGCTTGCGCAGCACGCTTTGCTGCGTCAACCCGCAGCCGGGCGAGCCTTCCAGAAGTAGTTGTGGATTCCCTCAGCTGTGTACAGCCGGCGGAAGGTCATCTCGACGCGGTCGCCGATGCGGACCTCCTCAGGGTCGACGTCGGTCATTTCGGCCTGGAAGCGCCCGCCGCCGTCGTAGTCGATGACCACGGCCACCATGGGCGGTGACAGCGAGAATGCCAGCCGGTCGACGGTGAACGTTGCGATGGTTGCCGGGATGTCTGCCATGCGGACCGGCTCCATGTCGTCGACGGCGCCGCCCTCCATGGACACTCGCATGGGGGGCATGTGGATGGCGCCCGAGCTGCGGTCACGCGAACCGATCAGGGCGTACTTCCAGTCCTCTGATCGGAATGCGGGGGGCGCGCCAGGCCGTTCCGGGTCGGGACGCCGGGGCGGCTCACGATCCAGGAATCCGCGCCACGTCAGGTACTGGTTGTAGTCGAGCGCATCGTTGCCACCCTCGATCTGGGACCCAACGGTGCGGAACGGCTCGTAGTCGGCGATGGCATCAGTGGTGTGCATCACCGTTGCAGTGGCGCCGTCTGCCAGCCGGATGATGAGGTAATTCTGGTTGGGCTCAGCGTCGTCGAGGATCGATGCCACCACCAGGCCCGTTTGTGCCCCGCCGGCATTGCCGATCTGCGACGTGAGGTCGTTCACCAGCTTGTCGCCGGCCAGTCGCGACACGCCTCGCGCCGCCCGAGCGTGCATGCCGGTCACCGAGACGCCGTCGATGTCGTCCATGGTGAGATCAGCAGCGGTCAAAGCACGTTCGACAGCGTGCTGCGCAAGCGGCAGGTAGGCCTGCTCGCCGAAGCGTTCTTCCCACACGCGTGAGAAGTCGTCGCCGGGTTGACGGTAGCGATCGAGGAATTCGGCGACTTCGGTTGCCGAACCGAGTTCGTGAGCGATGATCGGCGACGAGCTTCCGTCACCGATCAGGAAGGCGGCCGCGCCGTCACCACCGTTGGCTTCGTCGCCGCTGGTCGGCCGACCGGTGCGAATGTCGGACAGGACCATCAAGTTGTCGCCCGGGGCGTTCAACGCCAGCCCCAGGGCGGCCTCAATCGAACGGGGGGCGCCGTTGAGGTCGAGCGCCGTGACCGAAGACGGCAGGTTGAGCGCCGCGTGGATGGCAGTGGCGTTGGTCTTGTCGAGGTAGGCCGGATTCGAAGTCGAGAAGATCACGCGGTCGACAGGGGCGTCGCCGCTGCCGCCCCGCAGGCAGTTGCGCGCCGCCTCGACGCCCAGCGTGGTGGTGTCCTCGTCGTAGCTGGCCACGGCACGGTGACCACGGCCGCCGCCGGCACCCATGGCCGCTGTAATCCTCGACCGGTCGAGCCGCCAGTAGGGCACGTAGGTGCCGTACCCGATGATCCCTCGTTCCGCCATGTCGTCTCTCCCCGATGCGAATCCTCAGCCGGGTTCCGATGCGGCCGGCACGTACGGCCGTCTGGCTCACCCCAGCCAGCGCAGGAGCCTACGAGGATGCGCCGTCGGGTGTTGAGTCAGCCGGCAGCGACGACGCGGAAGGCCTCGGCAAGACGGCCTTCGGGCAGGCCGCCGACGCGGGCCGTCTCGCTGGACCATTCGCGCAATCGGCCGTCGAGATCTTCCATGTCCCCGGTCTGGCTGCGGTGCTCGCGCAGCGCTGCGACCTTGTTCTCGAACGTGTCGGTGATGTCGACGTATCGATTCGGCTCCGTGCCGATGAGCCAGATCTCGCTGACGTTGTGGGGCTTGTGGCCTTCGTCGAGCAGCTCCGGAAAGGCACGCGGATTGCGGCTGTCGGGGTACACGGCCGCCAGCGCTGCAGTCGCGGTAGCCAAGTGATCCGGGTGGGAGATGTAGATGTGGTCCCAGTTGGGGATCGTGGTCTGGCACAGCACGACATCGGGTCGCTGGATGCGGATCACCCGCGCGATATCGCGGCGCAGGCCCAAGTCGGCCACGACCATGCCGTCGGGATGGCCGAGCCAGTGCAGATCGGTCACACCCACGCGCTTGGCAGCAGCAGTCTGCTCGGCCTGGCGCACGGCGGCCAGCTCCGCGGGCGTGTGGGACAGGTCGTCGTCGCCCGCCTCCCCGCTCGTGGCCAGGCAGTACGCCACGTGGCATCCAGCCGACGTCAGCGCTGCAACGGTTCCCGCCATGCCGAAGTCGATGTCGTCGGGATGGGCCACGATGATCAGCGCCCGTGCAGGCACCTCGATCTCGCCCTGATCGGTGAGGATCACGCCCACTGCCACAACCTCCGACACTCGGGCGACGGCTTCGCCGTTCGGCTCAGCCGCTAGGTGAAGTAGGGGTTCTCGCCCGAGGCATGGTCGGTGAGGTCGACGACCCGCTCGACTTCGGGGATCAGCTCACGCAGAGTGCGCTCGATGCCAGCGGTGACCGTGGCATTCGCCATCCCGCAGCCCTGGCAGCCGCCGCCCAGCTTGACGACAACCGTGTCGCCCTCCACCGACACCAGCTCGGCGAATCCGCCGTGCGCGGCAATTGAGGGGTTGATCCGCTTGGTGAGCACCTCGCGGACGTTGTCTTCCACCGTCCCGTCGAGGTCGAGCTGGGCGTTGGGGCCGAGGTCTGGGCGGTTGGGGTTGCGCAGCACCAGGCCCGGTTGGTTCGGGTTGGACGGCAAGTCCAACGAAGCGCCGTCGAGCTTCGGCACGTCGCGGTCGGGAATCAGCACCGTCAGGCCGCCCCCGACTGCAAACGGCACGTCGGAGGCGTCGGCTTCGGCCAGCAGCTCGAAGGCGAGGTCATAGGTGTAGTCGACGCCTTGGGCGCCAGTCACCTCGATGCGAAGCGCCAGCTGATCGCCGTCGACTTCGCTGTTGCGCAGTTCGACCACCTTGTCGAGTGCGGCCGGCGTGACGTCGAAGGTTTCGCGCCGCGTCTCCATCATCGATTCGCGCACTGCGTCGGCGGGAGCCATCGGGTCGCTCAGGGCCATATCGGCAGCCTACTGACGACGCCCTGCGGGTCCGTGGGCAGCCTCGCACGGCGTTGCCCGGCAACCTGGCGGTAATGTCCCGCGCGCTCGCTGGGCCTCCCAGACCGAGGGCAACCCGCAACAAAGGGGATCTTCATGGCCTTCCGCGCATTGATGCTGCACGAACAGGACCGAGCCGTCTCGGCCGAGCTGGCCGACATCGACGAGAGCCAGCTGCCGGACGGCAATGTCACCGTGGCCGTGGAGTACAGCACGCTGAACTACAAGGACGGGATGATCCTGGGCGGGATCGGTCGCCTTGTGCGCACCTACCCGCACGTGGGCGGCATCGACTTCGCGGGCGTCGTCGAGTCATCCGACGACAGCCGTTTCGCTGCGGGAGATCGGGTCGTGCTGACCGGCTGGCGAGTCGGCGAGATCCACTGGGGCGGTTACGCCGAGCAGGCACGTGTGAGTGGAGACTGGTTGGTGCGGCTGCCCGACGGGCTGTCGACGTTCGACGCGATGACGATCGGCACGGCCGGGTTCACCTCGATGCTTGCCGCCCAAGCGCTGGAGGACCACGGCTTCGGGTCGGGTCCGGTGCTGGTGACCGGTGCCGCAGGCGGGGTGGGCAGCGTGGCGGTGCACCTGCTGTCGGCGGCCGGCCATGAGGTTGCGGCCTCGACCGGCAGGCCGCAGACCGCCGACTACCTGCGCAACCTCGGCGCCTCCGAGATCATCGACCGGGAGGAGTTGTCGGAGCTGCCTGGGCGGCCGCTCGGCAGCGAACGATTCGGCGGCTGCGTGGACGCCGTGGGCGGGACCACGCTGTCGAACGTGCTGACCCAGATGTCGTACGGGTCGAGCGTGGCGGCGTGTGGTCTCGCTGGGGGCAATGGCCTCGACACCACTGTCATCCCGTTCCTGCTGCGCGGCGTGAACCTGCTCGGCATCGACTCGGTGATGTGCCCCTACGAGCCGCGCGCTGCGGCGTGGCAACGACTGGACGAGCTGGTGGATCGGGATCTGCTGGCGTCGATGGCGACAACTGTGGGTCTCGGCGATCTGCCCGCGCTGGGGCCGAAGATCCTGGCGGGCGAAGTGCAAGGGCGCACCGTGGTTGATGTGCGCGCCTGACAGCGCATCGGCCGATGTGCGCGCCTGACTACAGCACCGAGGTGATGGCGGCGAAGCCGGTCAGCAGCATTGCGGCGACCACGAGAACCGCTGTCCACCACAGAGCCGGGCTGCGCTGACGCAGGGGGCGCAGGTTTCCCGCTGCGTCGTACCGATGCTGCGCCATGTCCCCTCCCGCCTGTCAGTTGTGGCCCATCAGTGCCGGCCGACGGCTGGGGCTCAGCCCTTCAGCCTCCACTCGATGGCGCCGATCTCGTTCTGGACCTCGACCTCAATGTCCTGCGTCGCCCCGGTATCGGAGCGCTCGAGCGTGCACAGGAACGTATGGCCGACCGACACCACCAGGTACTGATCGTCACCGCAATCGGCTTGGACACCGAATCCCAATGCGGTTGCCGCTTCGGCGCCCAGGGCGGTCTCGGCGGCATTGGTCTGCATCACTGCCTGGCGAGGTCGTATCTCGCGGCGGCCCTGTTCGTCGATGATCGTCACCTGTGCCTCGTAGAACGCTCCCTCGACGAGGCCGTCGCACAGGAACGTCGAACCCGGCCTGATGGGTGCGTCCTCGGGGCAGTCGATGTCCGCGATCTCGGCGGGAGCCACCACGCTCTGCAGGTAATCCTGCACTTCTCGCTCCACCTGCGACTGGTCGTTTCCACCGCCGCAGGCCGCGAGCACCGTCGCCATCAGCAACGCCGCAACAGCGATATGCCCCGACCGGTGAATGCGACGCACACCTGGCCACCGCTCCCGCGCACAGGTTGTCTCCGGCGCGAGCGGACTGGTCAAGTTGACGGCCTCCGGGTAGGAATGACGGGACATTAGCCCAACACCACGACGCGACCGGGACTTCGCGCAGCCAGCGAATTCGCAGGTCATCCGCTTCCTCTGCACAGCCTCACGCCGCACGCGAACTCGGGAACCGATCAGATGAAGGGCCGCTCCTGATACCGGCCGAACACGTCGGCCAAGGCGTTGGTCACCTCGCCCACGGTGGCCCGGGTTCGCACGGTGTCGATGAGGTGCGGCATGAGGTTCGCATCGGTTTCCGCCGCCCGGCGAAGCGATAGCAGCGCCTCGTCGACAGCCGCCTGGCTCCGGTCGGCCCGCACCTGGGCCAGCCGCTTGATCTGGCGCTGCTCGTCGTCGTTGGTGATCTTCAGCAGGTCGATCTCGTCGTCTTCGCTGCCCTCAGTGAAGGCACTGGCGCCCACCACGACCCGGCGGCCTGCGTTCACCTTCTTCTCGAACTCATACGCCGCGTCAGCGATCCCAGACTGGTACCAGCCCTCGTCGATCAGGCGGAAGGCACCCTCGAGCATCGAGCCGTCACCGGCCGCGTCGATGTGGGCGAACATCTCCTCGGCTTCGGCTTCGAGCTGGTCGGTCAGCTCCTCGATGAACCAACTGCCCCCGAGCGGGTCGATGACGTTGGCGGCGCCGGTCTCGTGGGCGATGATCTGCTGTGTCCGCAGAGCGATCCGGGCGGCCTTGTCCGTCGGCAGAGCCAGCGCTTCGTCCATCGAGTTGGTGTGCAGGCTCTGGGTGCCTCCGAGCACTCCGGCGAGTGCCTCGATTGCAGTGCGAGCGATGTTGATCTCCGGCTGCTGCGCTGTGAGCGAGACACCGGCCGTCTGGGTGTGAAAGCGCAGCATCATCGAACGCTCGCTCTGCGCCCCGTACCGATCGCGCATCCATCGTGCCCAGATGCGGCGGGCTGCCCGGTACTTGGCGATCTCCTCGAAGAAGTCGATGTGGGCGTTGAAGAAGAAGCTCAGGCGGGGCGCGAATTCGTCAGTGGACAGCCCCCGCTCGGCAGCAGCCTCCACATACGCGAATCCGTTGGCCAGGGTGAATGCGAGTTCCTGTGCCGCAGTCGAACCGGCCTCACGGATGTGGTAGCCGCTGATCGACACCGAGTTCCACCGGGGCATTTCCTGAGTGGCGAATTCGATGGTGTCGGCGACGAGGCGCATCGAGGGCCGCGGCGGGTACACCCATTCCTTCTGGGCTTGGTACTCCTTGAGAATGTCGTTCTGCAGCGTGCCGCCGAGCTTGCTGCGATGCGCTCCGTGCTCCTCGGCATTGGCGACGAACATGGCCCAGATCGTGGCCGCAGGTGCATTGATGGTCATCGATGTGGTCGTCGCTTCGAGGTCGATGCCGTCGTACAGCGTCGCCATGTCCTCGATCGAGTCGACGGCGACGCCGCAGCGGCCCACCTCGCCCAGCGACATGACATCGTCGGAATCGAGGCCCATAAGCGTGGGCATGTCGAACGCGGTCGACAGTCCGCCTCCGCCTGCTTCGAGGATCTCGTGGAAGCGCTTGTTGGTGTCCTCGGGCGTTCCGAACCCCGCAAACATGCGCATCGTCCACAGGCGGCCGCGATAGCCGCTGGCGTGCACGCCGCGCGTGTACGGATACTGGCCAGGCCAGCTGACGTCGCTACCGGGTTCGCCGTCGCCCGGCGCGTACAGCGGCTCGAGCTCGAGGCCGCTCATCGTCTCGAAGTCGGCGTCGCGCATCGGGGTGGCCTCGAACTCTGCTTGCCAGCGCTCGCGTGTCACCCGTGACCTCCTGAGATCCGCAGCCTCGTGGCGCGTTCAGCGTGAACGTCGCCTGCGACGCCTGAAGTGTATGCAGGAGCCCGCGGGCCGTTCTCGACGCTGCGTCCAAGGATGAACTGTCTCGCTGCGATGCCTCTTGCCTTCCGCTCTTGTTCGCTGCGCTCACGGGCCGCTCGGGCCACGGCTTCGCCTGCCGGCTCAGCCTCTGGCCTCAGAGGCTGAGCGGGTCGACCGGGCCGCGGCCGCTGCCGAGGCGGCGATCTGCCCCCGCCGACAGCGCGCGTGCCGTGAGCTCGTGGGCGCGGTCAATCGCTGAGTCCACGTCCGTGCCCTTTGCCAGCTCGGCGCAGATGGCTGCCGAGAAGATGTCGCCCGATCCCCGGACGTTGCGGGTCTCGATGCGAGGCGCCGACAACAGCCGAACGCTGCCGCCCCGGACCACGACGTCGGTGACCGTCTCACCGGCTTGCAGCCGGCCGCCGGTGACGATCACGGCCTCCGGACCGGTGGCTGCGAGCTCATGGGCTGCGTCGATCCAGGCCTCGACCTCGTCGCCCAGGTCGCTGCCCACCAGTCGACCTGCCTCGAGGTGGTTGGGCGTTACCACTCGGGCGCTCGGCAACAAGCGCGTCGCAACGGATCGCTCGGCCTCAGCGCTGAGCATGGGTTCACCGGCGCCGTCGACCAGCACCGGATCCACCACCAACTGGGGGAGCCGGCGGGCGGCTATCGATGCCACCGCTGCGACGGTCTCTGCCGTGAGCAGCAGGCCCGTCTTGGAAGCTGCAATGGGCATATCGTCGAGCACTGCGTGAATCTGCGCCGCCACCAGCTCCGCATCTATGGGGCGTGCGGCCCGGAACTCCGCCGTGTTCTGTGCCGAGACCAGTGTGAGCGCGAATGCCCCGTGCACGCCGGATGCGGCGAACGCCCGAAGGTCCGCTGCGAGTCCGGCTCCGCCGGAGGAATCGGCCCCTGCAATGGTCAATGCCGCTGGCGACCAGGCGTGCTGCGCGGGTGGATGGGGGTTCTCGCTCGCGATCGGGCCGGCCATGTCCCAAGTACAACAGTTAGGCGCGCCGTGCGGCAGTCACCCGCCCTCGGTGGTTAGCGTCGGCGTGCGATGGTCGGATCTGCATCGAGACCGGAGCACTCGGGACGGGGCGACCCCCGCACTGGCCGCATCTCCCCCGACGGCACCGTCGGGATTATCGCCAACCCGGTTTCGGGGCGCGACGTTCGCCGGGTGGCGGCGCGAGGCGCAGTGTCCACCACCGAGGACAAGCGCAACCGGATCGCCCGGGCAGTCATCGGCGCCGTCACGGCGGGGGCCACGCGGATCGTGGCCATGGCTGAACCGTTCGGCATCGCCACAGGGGCGCTCACCGACCTCCGCATCGACGCCGAGATCGAGATCGTGGACGTGGGGGCGACGGTCTCGCCCACCGACACGATCAGGGCGGTCGAGGCCATGCGGGCCCGGGGTGTCAGCGTGCTGGTGACGCTGGGTGGCGACGGCACCAACCGGACGATTGCCGGGGTCTGGCCCGAAGCGACGCTGGTGCCGATGTCCACCGGCACGAACAACGTGTTCCCGAGCCTGACCGAACCCACTGTGGCCGGCGCCGCCGCGGGGCTGGTGGCGGCCGGCGTGGTGGACCCCGCAGCGTGCGCTCCCCAGTCGAAGCTGATCACCGTCACATCCGGAAAGGGCACATCCGGAAGCTGCACCTCGCAGGAGGGGCGGCAGGCGGGGGGCTGGACCGAGATCGCGCTGGTCGATGCGGTCACGCTGGCCGATGACTTCGTCGGCAACCGCATGCCCGCCGACGGCGAGCGGATGCGTCAGGTACTCGTGTCGCGCGCCCACCCCGCCAGCATCGGGCTCAGCTCGCTCGCGGGGCTGCTGCAGCCCTGTTCGT
Organism: Microthrixaceae bacterium; assembly: GCA_011523825.1. Classification (GTDB taxonomy): domain Bacteria; phylum Actinomycetota; class Acidimicrobiia; order Acidimicrobiales; family Poriferisodalaceae; genus Poriferisodalis. The sequence continues at coordinate 55,491 of WTFX01000009.1, read as the reverse complement.
TCGAAGACGACGCGGGTGTGCTGGTGAACTGTGGGCCGGGCGGTTACCCGATGCGCGTGGCGCTCGCACCCGGGCTGTACCGGACGGTGCCGGTGATCGATCATCACAGCGTCGAACTCGGAGAAACCGTGGAGCTCCGGGGCCCGGCAGTGCTGTCGCTCGACGGCGACCGTGAGCGCACGATCGGGCTCGACGAGGCAGCGATTGCCGATGTGCAGCGCTGCGGGCCCCGGGTGGTGGACGTGGAACGGGCACTGGAATTGGGAGCCGCTGCCGGTGTATTCGAGACGTCGAGGGCGCCGACCGGTGACCGTGCGCTCAATGAGGCCTCCAGGGTCCACTACCACCATGCCGACGGCACCCCGATCCGCGATTGCTGCTGAGGCTGTGTGGCGGCCAATTCCTGACTAATCCGGTCGGATTTATCGTCAAATGCGGCTATCCTCCGCTGCACGGGCTGTGCCGGCTCACGCACCACGGCACTCGCCGCACCGCAAGGAGAACGAACATGGCACTGCGTCTCAATGACACCGCCCCCGATTTCACCGCCGACACCACCGAGGGCGAGATCAGCTTCCACGACTGGATCGGCGACGGATGGGCGCTGCTCTTCTCCCATCCGAAGGACTTCACCCCGGTCTGCACCACCGAGCTGGGAGCCGTTGCAGCGCTGGCAGATGACTTCGCGGCTCGCAACTGCAAGATCATCGGCATCAGCGTGGACGGCGTGAGCGACCACGTGGCCTGGAAGGCCGACATCGCTTCTGCCACCGGCCACGAGGCCAACTACCCGCTCATCGGCGATCCCGAACTGAACGTGGTCAAGCTCTACGACATGCTTCCCGCCGATGCGGGCGACACCTCGCAGGGGCGCACCGCGGCCGACAATGCGACGGCTCGAACGGTGTTCATCATCGGCCCGGACAAGAAGATCAAGGCGTCGCTCACCTACCCGATGACGACCGGCCGCAACTTCGCCGAGATCCTGCGCCTGCTCGACTCAGTGCAGCTCACGGCGGCCGAGCAGGTCGCCACCCCGGCCAACTGGCAGCAGGGCGAGAACGTCATCATCGTGCCCGCGGTCTCCAACGAGGCCGCCGCCGAGAAGTACCCCGACGGCTGGGAATCCCCGCTGCCGTACCTGAGGCTCGTTCCCCAGCCGGGTACCTAGTTCACGCCGGATTCAGCGACGACTTCAGCCTCGAATATCGGTGCGCCGTCAAGGCGGCGCATCGACTCAGGCAGTTCGGCCCGGACGCGCTGGTGAAAGACGCGGTCTTGGGCAAGCGTGTAGGGATAGGCGGTCTGTCCGGATCGCAGCAGCGGAACGTGCAGCGGCCGGCTGTTGGTGGGTCCGGGGCGATCCTGCTCGACGAGAGTCTCCGAGTGGGCCTCGCCGTTGCGCACCACCCGGTAGGGCCGCACGACGCCGCCACGAGTGGCCTTGCCCTCTGATTCCTTGTAGACGGGAACCACCGGCTCGAACGTGCCGGAGTGCCGGGCGATGGCAACTGCCTTGTACACCATCCCGGCAGTCGCATGGCCTGAGCCCACCACGAGCTGGGTGCCCACGCCGTAACCGTCGACGGGCAGATCCGCCAGGTCGGCGATGCGGTACTCGTCGAGATCGCCCGACACGACGATGCGGGTCGACTCGGCGCCTGCGTCATCCAGCCACTGCCTGACCCGGGGGACCTCAACGGTGAGATCTCCCGAGTCGATACGGACAGCACCCGGCACCCCGCCGAGACGCTTCGCCGCAGCGAGACCCCGTTCGAGGCCTGTTCTCAGGTCGAAGGTGTCGATCAGCAAGGTGGTCTCGAGGCCGTGCGCACGCATCTGCGCCTCGAACGCAGCTTCCTCGTCGTGGTGGGCCAGCGTGAACGCGTGGGCAGCAGTACCGGCCGTGGGGATGCCGTATTGCTCGCCGGCCAGCAGGTTGGATGTCGCATCGAAGCCCACCAGCCAGGCGGCGCGTGCCGCAGCGACGGCGGCGAGTTCGTGGGTGCGGCGGCCGCCCATCTCGATGAGGTGGCGGCCCTCGGCGACATCGTGCATGCGGGCGGCTGCAGACGCCACGGCGCAATCGTGGTTGAGCACCGAGAGCACCAGCGTCTCCACGAGCAGGGCGGTGCCGACCGAGGCATCGACCCGCAGCACCGGGCTGCCGGGCACGTAGAAGTCGCCCTCGCGGTAACTCCAGGCATCGCCGTCGAATCGGAACGTCGCCAGGTGGTCGAGCAGTCCGTCGCTGAAACGGCCTAAACCAGCGAGGTAGTCCAGATCCTCGGCCTCGAAGCGATAGTCGGCCAGCAGCCCGGCCAGCCGTCCTGGGCCCGCCACCACGCCGTAGCCGCGTCCCGGTGGCAATCGCCGGGCGAATACCTCGAAGCACGAGCGGCGCGATGCAACCCCCGACTGCAGGGCCGCGTCGAGCATGGTCAGCTCGTACAGGTCGGTCATCATCGCCGTGCCCATGCCGAAAGTCTGCCCGCTCGCGTTCTGGCCGCGCTCTGCCGCCGGTTCGCAGCCGCCATCACGAGCCCGAACCAAGGGCTGTTCGCCAGTAGCGTCGCGGCGATGGTCGCTGTCGGGCTGGCGCGCCTTGTGGCCGCTTCGCACCTGAGCTACATCGTGTTCCTGCTGGTCGGCGGCTTCATGGCGAAGCGCTGGCCAGGGCTCATGAAGTGGCACCTCGGCGCTGTCGGGGCTGCGGCCGTGGTCAACATCACCGGCTCGGACTGTCCCCTGACGGTGTGGGAGAAGTGGTTCCTGCGCCAAGCCGGGCAGGAGCCGTATGAGACCGGCTTCATCTCGAACTACCTGGTAGAGCCGGTGTACCCGCCGGGCATCACCGGCCGGGTGAACTTCGTGATCTTGGCCACCTTGACGGTGCCGATCACGGTCAGCTACTGGCGTATGCGCAAGGCCGGCTCGTCTGCCGCAGCCCGCCAGGCAACACGGCGACGGGGCAGCTCCTAGACTCACGCCCGGTTGTCGTGAGCGAAGCCGGTGAGATCCCGGCACTGTCCCGCAACGGTGATGCCCCTCCGGGGGACGAGTCCGGTCGCCTTTCGACCGCCATCCACGAACCGATTCCTCGAGGCAAGGAGCGGCTCGTGCGGTGGGTGCTCCCGCTGCTCGGCCCTGAACTCGAGCAGAAGGGAGACCACCATGAACCGCATTCCGACCAGGCGAGCCGTACTGACATTGCGGCTGCTGTGCGCCTTGGCAGCACTGCTCTTGCTGACCTCAGCCTGCACCGGCAGCGACGAGGAGCCGGCGCAAGCGCACGAAATCCAGCGGATCGTCTCCATCACGCCCACCGGCACCGAGATCCTGTTCGCGATCGGTGCAGGCGACCGAGTCGTCGCCGTGGATCAGTTCTCGTACTACCCGCCCGAGGCCCCCGTCACTGACTTGGACGGATGGAATCCCAATGTCGAGGCGATCGCTGCCTACGAGCCTGACCTCGTGGTGCTGCAGACAAACGGCGACCTCATCGCCAGCCTCGAGGCGCTGGGCATCACCGTGCTCGCCCACGACGCGCCGTTCGTGTTCGACGACGTGTACGACCAGATTGCTCAGTTCGGCGAAGTCACCGGCCAGACCGACGAAGCAGCCCAGCTCATCGCCGACATGCAGTCCCAGATTGCCGAGCTGATCGAGGCCGCGCCCGATGCGGCAGGTCTGAGCTACTTCCACGAGCTCGACAACACGCTCTACTCGGTCACCAGCGGCACCTTCATCGGACAGGTCTACGGGTTGTTCGGACTCGCCAACGTTGCTGATCCTGCCGACGCCGACGGCAGTGCCTACGGCTACCCGCAGCTCAGTGACGAATTCATCGTCGACGCCGATCCCGACGTGATCTTCCTTGCCGACACGCTGTGCTGCGCTCAGAACGCGGAAACCGTCGCGAGCCGTCCCGGCTGGGATCAGCTCAGCGCAGTGCAGAACGGCCGGATCGTCGAGCTGAACGACGACATCGTGTCCAGGTGGGGTCCCCGATTGGTGGACTTCATCGCTGCCATCTCCGATGCGCTCGTCGACATCGGCGCGGCGAACTGAGCGGCAATTCACATGGCTGACGCGCGTGCACCATTCGTTTCGGATCGCACTGGCGTCACACTGCGGGCGACCGATCTGCGGTTGCGACAGCTCGGCATTGGCCTCGCTGCCGTCGTTGTCGCTGTCGTCGCCGGGCTGACCATCGGACCGGTCGGCATCGCGGCCCATCGAGTTCTGCTGGAACTCGCCGACATGCTGCCCGGCCTCGCGCTCGACTCGGGGCTCAGCGATGCCCACGCCGCAATAGTGCGGGAACTCCGATTGCCTCGCGTCGTGCTCGGATTGCTCGTGGGAGCGACGCTGTCGATGAGCGGTGCCACCTACCAAGCCGCCTTCCGCAACCCGCTCGCTGACCCGTACCTGCTGGGCATCGCAGCCGGGGCCGGCCTCGGCGCCACCATCGCCATCACCTCCAACCTGGGCGACGGCGCCGGCGCTCTCGACCCTGTGCCGCTGGCTGCGTTCGCTGGCGGCCTCGTGGCGGTGACCGTGTCGTACGCGGCGGGCCATCTCGGGGGACGTTCGACGGCGTCGCTGATCCTGGCCGGCATCGCCGTCGCGAGTTTCCTGACTGCATGCCAGACCTACGTCCTGCAGGCCAACAGCGACGCGTTTCGCAGGATCATCGCCTGGATCTTGGGCCGCATCGCCACATCGGGGTGGTCGGAACCCGCGCTGATGCTCCCCTATTTCGTGGTGACTGCCGCCGTCGTGCTGCGTTACCGCCGGGCACTGGACGTACTGGCGGTGGGCGACGAAGAAGCCACGGCGCTCGGGGTGAATCCGCGACGCGTGCGCCTGATCGTGGTGCTGGCAGCATCGCTGGCTGCGGCTGCTGCAGTCTCGGTGAGCGGGCTCATCGGTTTCGTCGGCATCATCGTGCCGCACACCGTGCGGCTGGCTTTCGGGGCTAGCAACCGGGTTGTGCTGCCGTTGTCGGTCCTTTTTGGGGGCGCCTTCATGGTGCTCGCCGATCTGGTGGCTCGAACCGTGCTCTCGCCCGCAGAGCTGCCGATCGGCGTCGTCACCGCCTTCCTGGGCGCACCGTTCTTCGTGCTGGTGCTGCGCACCACCCGCCGGGAGGTCTGGTGATGGTTGCGCACACCCCCGCCGAGGGCCGGCAGGACGGCAGGAACGGCGCGCCCAGCCGCGCCGTGCGAATCCAATCCGTGGCGGTCACGCTCGACAGCACGCAGGTGCTTCGCGGCGTCGACCTGGAGGTTGAGGCCGGCGAATGGGTGAACGTCATCGGGCCCAATGGCGCCGGCAAGACCACGCTGCTGCGTGCCGTGCTCGGGCTGGTGCCATTCCGGGGGAGCATCGGCATCAACGGGCTCCGCGATCGCCGACGATCGGCGCGTGCCCGTCATGTCGCCTACGTCCCGCAGACGCCGGTCATCCCCCCGGGGATGCTCGTGGCGGACTACGTCCTGCTCGGCCGCACACCTCACCGCGGCGTCTTTGCGGCCGAGACCGCCACGGATCGCTGCATCGCCGCCGAAGTCCTGGAGCGGCTCGATCTCGGCGGATTCAGCGAGCGCACCGTCCAGTCGCTCTCCGGCGGCGAGCGCCAGCGGACGGTGCTGGCACGGGCACTCGCGCAGCAAACCGAGGTCGTGCTGCTGGACGAGCCCACCACGGCGCTGGACCTCGGGCATCAGCAGGACGTACTCGAGCTCGTCGAGTCGCTGCGGCGCGAGCGTGGGTTGACGGTCATCGCCACCCTGCACGACCTCACGCTCGCCGCCCGCTACGGCGACCGGGTGGCCGTGCTCAGCGCCGGCCAGATTGTGCAGTGCGGTCGTCCTGACGAAGTGCTTACCGTGGGGACCATCGCCGAGCACTTCGGCGCACAGGTCCGTGTCATCGACGATCCGGAGGGTCCCGTCATCGTGCCGACCGCCGCGCCCGCTCCAGAGTTCGTCTCAACCAAGTCAGCCGCGAGATCACTTCCCAAGGAGCCCTGATGACAGATGCACCCACAGATGCCGAGGCTCCGCCGACGGAGGACCCCCGACCCAGCGGATTGCGAACGGCCCGCAGCTTGGTAGTGGTCAACACCGGCGACGGCAAGGGCAAGTCGTCGGCTGCTTTCGGGACGGCGATGCGGGCACGGGCCCGCGGATGGCCCGTGGCGGTCGTGCAGTTCTTGAAATCCGAGGACTGGGTAACAGGCGAGCAGATGATGGCCGAACCCCTCGGCATCGACTTCTGGTCGCTGGGCGAGGGGTTCACCTGGGACAGCGACGACCTCACGCGTGACGAGGCCGAGGCCCGCGAAGCCTGGCGGCACGGCAAGGAACTCGTCACTGCCGGGGAACACCGGCTCGTCGTCTTCGACGAGATCACCTACCCACTCAACTGGGGTTGGATCGATGCCGCCGACGTCGAGCAGTCCTTCCGCAACCGGCCTGAGCACGTGTCGCTCGTGCTCACGGGGCGCGACGCGCCGGGGTGGATGATCGAGCTTGCCGACACCGTCACCGAGATGGTCAAGACCAAGCACGCCTACGACTCGGGCATTGCCGCCAAGAAGGGCATCGACTACTGAGCCGGCTTGCGGCGCCCGCAACACGGCTCTCTGCCGCACTTAGCCTCTGACGCCATGCGGCCGGCGGGAACAGCATCGTGAGCGGCTTGAAGGTCTCGACGCGTGCCGACATTGCGCCGTTCTTCGTCATGGAGATGATGCGGGCCGCAGCTGAGCGCGAGGCGGCCGGCGGCGACGTCGTGCACATGGAGGTCGGCCAGCCCTCCACTCCAGCACCCGCAGGCGCTCGTGCGGCCGCAAAGGCAGCGATCGACAGCGACGTGCTCGGCTACACCTCGGCCGTCGGCATCGAGCCGCTCCGTCGGCGCCTGGCCCAGCACTACGCCGACTGGTACGGCCTCAGCGTCGATGCTGACTGCCTGGTGGTGACCCAGGGCGCCAGCGGTGCGTTCACCCTGGCATTCCTGTCGTGCTTCGAGGCCGGTGATCGGGTTGCGGTGACGGCACCCGGCTATCCCTGCTATCGCAACACGCTCGAAGCGCTGGACGTCGAGGTCGTCGAGATCCCGGTCACTCACGAGACGGGCTTCCGGCTCACTACTGCGATGCTCGAAGAAGCCGGTGAACTCGACGGGCTCGTGGTGGCGAGTCCGGCGAATCCCACCGGCACGATGCTGCGGCCCGCCGAACTGGACGAGCTCGCTCGGTGGTGCCACGCCGCGGGTGTGCGCCTGATCTCCGACGAGATCTACCACGGCATTTCCTACGGCACGCCCGCGGCAACGGCCGCCGCATCGAGCCCCAGTGCCGTCGTGGTGAACAGCTTCTCCAAGTACTTCTCGATGACCGGTTGGCGCCTGGGCTGGCTGCTGCTGCCGCCCGATCTGGTCTCCCCCGTCGAGCGCCTGGCCCAGAACGCCACCATCGCCGCCGCCACGGTCAGCCAGCACGCGGCGCTCGGCGCCTTCGACAGCATCGACGAGCTCGAGGCCAACGTGGCCCGCTGTGCCGCCAACCGCGAGATCCTGCTGGACGGTCTGCCGGCTGCGGGCTTGGATCGCATCGCTCCGCCCGACGGCGCGTTCTACCTGTACGCCAACGTCGACCACCTCACCCACGACAGCGCCGAGCTGGCTGCACGGTGGCTGGCCGATCTGGGCATCGCCACGACGCCGGGCATCGATTTCGACCCGGCCGAAGGCCACCGCTACATCCGCTTCTCGTTCGCCGGCAGCAATGACGACATGACCCAGACCGTCAAGCGCCTGACCGCTTGGGCACAGGATTCCACCGCAGGGCGACGCTGAGCCCCCGGGCGCAGCGCGAGCCTCACCACTAGCGTCGCTGCCCATGGAATCGGCAGAACTCGAGACCCTGATCATCGACGCCGCGGACAACGGTGTCGTCACCATCACCATGAACCGGCCCAAGCGCCTCAACGCGGCGAGCCCCCAGATGTTCACCGAGCTGCGTGAGACGTGGAACGAGATCGGCGGTGACCCGACGGTGCGCTGCGTGGTGATGACCGGCGCCGGCGATGCCTTCTGCAGCGGTGCCGACCTGGCCGCCGATGACGGCGACGGCCCTCGCAGGCATCCGCTGCAGGGGCTGAACGTGATTCACCAGACCGTGTCGGCCCTCTACTCGATCATGGTGCCGGTCATCGCGAAGGTGAACGGCGTGGCTGCAGGCGCAGGCATGAACCTCGCCTTGGCCTGCGACCTGATCGTCGCCTCGGACCAAGCCCGCTTCAGCGAGATCTTCGCCCGGCGCGGCCTGTCAGTCGACTTCGGCGGCACGTGGATCCTCCCCCGGCTCATCGGCCTGCACCGCGCCAAGGAGCTGGCGTTCTTCGCTGACGTCATCGATGCCAAGCAGGCCGAGGACTTCGGCATCGTCAACAAGGTGGTGCCCCACGGCGAGCTCGACGCTTTCGTCGACGATTGGGCCGACCGCCTTGCTGCCGGGCCACCGATCGCGGTCGCGATGACCAAGCGCTTGCTCACGCTCAACGCCTCGGCCGACTTCGCCACGGCGCTCGAGGGCGAGGGCATGGCTCAGTCGCTCAACTTCACCACCGACGACACCAAGGAAGCGGTCCAGGCATTTCTCGAGAAGCGGCCGCCCACCTTCACCGGCCGCTAGAGGCCAGCAGATTCCTAGCGGTGCACTAGCTGCACGTCAGGCGAGGGCGGCGCGGGACTCGGCCCAGGTCTTGCCGGACTCCACGTCGACATCGTGGGGCAGGCCCAGCACCCGCTCGGCGATGATGTTGCGCTGCACCTCCGAGGTGCCGCCGCCGATCGTCAGGGCCGGACTGAACAGGTAGCCGCCGTGCCAACCGTTCCAGCCCTCCACCACCGCTTGCGTCTTGGGGAACTGCGGCGAGGTGCCCAGCGGCCCCGTGTCGGCCAGCAGCCCGTGAGCGCCTGAGAGATCCTTGGCCAGCGTCATCACGTGCTGGCCGTGATCGTCGGCGAGCGCCTTGCGCACGCTGGCCTCGGGCCCAGGCTGGCGACCCTGCAGGCGAGCACTCAGCGTTCGCAGCCGGATGAGGCGCAGCACCTCGCCTTCGATGTGCAGGCGTGCGGCCCGGTCGCGCATCACCGGATCGCTCAACCCACCGGCAGAACGGATGACATCCAGCAAATCTGCCGCGCTGGGGCCGCTGCCCCACAGCGCCCCCTCGCCTGAGAGCGACACCCGCTCGTTGCCGAGCGTGACCTTGGCCAGCCGCCACCCGTCGTTCTCGTCGCCGATCCGGTTCTCCACCGGCAGCTCCATGTCGGTGAAGAACGTCTGGTTGAACGAGTACGCCGTGGTCATGTCGATGATCGGCCGCAGCTCGAGGCCGGGAGTGTCCATCGGGCAGATGAAGTACGACACGCCCCGGTGCTTGGGCACATCTGGGTCGGTACGAGCAATGAGGATGCCGAACTTGCTGCGGTGCGCACCGGAGGACCAGATCTTCGAACCGTTCACGATGTAGCGGTCGCCGTCGCGCACGGCGCGAGTAGCCAGGTTCGCGAGGTCTGAACCGCTGTCGGGCTCGGAGAAGAGCTGGCACCAGACCTCCTCACCGGTGAGGATCGGCCACAGGTAGCGGTCCATCTGAGCCTGATCGCCGCCGTAGATGATCGTCGGCCCTGCCCAGCCGAGCCCGATGCCGCCTGCGAGGCGCTTGACGCCGGCCTGGGCGAGTTCTTCGTCGATCAGCAGCTGGGTGATCGGGTCGGCTTCGAGGCCGTAGGGCTTCGGCCAGTGCGGTGCCACATAGCCCGCATGCGCCAGCGCCTCCTGGCTCGGATTGCCGTCGTGATCGTCGAGCCAGTCGCGCACCGCAACCCGGCGAGGATCGTCTTCGTCCGGCCAGTCGAAATCCATGTGCGGACCCTAGCGGTGGGCCCTTGAACGCGAGCGGGCCCCCGCTCGACCGAGCAGGGGCCCGCTGCTACCCGAAGATCGTGTTCGCGCCGCCGCCCGAGGGCGGGGCCGCGGCCGCGTGAGGACCAGCACGCGGATCTTGTGGGGTTCGGTGGTCCGGGTTGGAGTCGCCACCTGATGGAGACGTCCCCTTCTCGGAAGCGGGTCGCCTCAGCGCCCGGCCACCTCCAGAGTCCTGTTGCGTTTCGGCATTGCTTGGACCACCCCCTTTCTCTGGTGCAACCAGATTGCCACACCCAGCACCGGATCAGGTAACGAATTCCGACCTGATGGCTCTCGCGACAGCAGCAGCCCCGAGCGTGGCCACCAAATCAGGTTGCGTATCCACCTCGCCGGTCGCGAGCAGGAACAGCGCGTCGCCGTCGAAGTTCGTGTGGGGAGGTTCGACAGCACGAGCGATCCCCGTGTGCGCGAGGTCGGCCGCCCGGCAGGCCTCCGGCTTGGTGAGCCGGGCGTTGGTGACCAAACAACCGATGGTGGTATTGCCACGCTCGGGCGACTCCGGCTCTTCGCCGCCGCGGCCAGTGAATCCGGGGATCGCATCGACCGCGGCGTAGGGATAGCGCGCTGCGCCTGTCTCAGCGGTGCAGCCAGCCAGCACCGTCCCGTCGGCATCGATGATGTCGCCTAAGGCATTCACCGCCACCAGCGCGCCGACGACCACATCGCCGGACCGCTCGACGGCGGCACCCAGCCCGCCGGGCACGGAGAAGTCCCGACCGGCGACCTTGCCGATCGTGCAGCCACGCCCGACACCGATACGCCCGGTGGCGGGCTCGTCAGCGCTGGCGGCCTCGCAGGCAGCCCAGCCAGCCTCAGCGGTCGGCCGCTCACTGTGAGGGGACTGAATGTCGTACACCACGGCGGCGCCCACCACTGGCACGATGCTGTCGCGGATGTTGAGGCCGCGGCCGTGTTCGACACACCAGCGCACCACACCGTCGGCTGCCGCGAGCCCGAACACGCTGTTGCCGCACAGCACCACGCCGTGGCACTCCACGCCGGCGCCGGTCGAGCTGAGCGCAGCCGCTTCGCGGGTCCCGGGCGCTCCTCCGCGCACGGCAATCGCGCCCAGCGTGCCCGGCGGCGGCAACACCACGGTCACGCCGGTCTCCGCGACCTCATTGGTCCACGAGCCCACCAGCACCGACGGCAAACCCAAGGCCATGGCCGCGCACCCTACGCGCTGGCTCACCATCCGGGTCCATCCCGGTAATGCGAAGGACCTGCGTGGTCCTTAGCCAGCTCTCAGCCAGTCCTTAGCCTGCTCTTACTTTCGATCCCTACGGTGCGGTTCGCCCGACTCGGAGGATCTGCTGCATGCGCATGAACTCTTGGACGACACGAATCGTCGTCGCGACACTCATCGCGCTCGTTGCGGCTGGCTGCGGCGGTGACGACTCCAGCGGCCTCGCCACGCTGCAGGGAGTGACCACGACCGCACCCAGCGAGAGCCTCACCGCTGCGGGCGCCGACGAGCCGGCATCCGGGGCAGGCGCGGCGCGAGACAGCGACGAGGCCGCGGCCAGTACTGCAGCCGGCGTCGCTGCGGTCGACGAAACCGGGCCCGACAGCACGGCGCCAGAAGACCAGGTCGTCGAGCCGACATCAGAGAACGAGCTCGACGAGCTCACCGATGAAGAGCGGCTGCTCGAGTTCGCCCAGTGCATGCGCGACAACGGCGTCGACTTCCCGGACCCGATCGTGGAAGCAGACGGCACCATCGGCTTCGGACTGCGGCCGGGCCGAGGCGGCGGAGCGCAAAACGGCGAGGCTCTTCAATCCATCGGCCGTGATCCAGACCTGCCCGCAGCACGCGCTGCTTGCAGCGAGATCATCGAGGGCTTGGCGCTCGGTCCAGGCGGGCAGAACTTCGACGAGCTCAGGGTCGAGCTCATGGATCGGCTGCTCGAGTTCGCGCAGTGCATGCGTGACCAAGGTGTTGACATTCCCGACCCAGATCCGAATGTGTTCGCCCCCGGCGGCGGAGGCGGGAGGCCATTCGGCGGGCTTGACCTCGACGATGCCGATGTGGCTACTGCATTCGAGGTGTGCCAGGACCGGCTGCCCGTGCGTCCGGGCAGCGGCGGCGGTCAGTGACCATCAAGCACCGGCGCGGACTGCTCGGCGCTGCGGCGGCTGCCGTTGCGGTTGTCGCAGCGATCGCCGTCACGCTGGTCATCGTCGGCGACGGCACCGGTGGAGGCGACGACCAGCAACGAGTTGCCGACCTCAGCACCGTCGCGATCGCCCAGCGTGACCTCACCGAGTACTTGGAGATCAGCGGGACGCTGGACTACGAAGGCACCGTCACGCTCGCCGCGCACAGCAGCGGCGTGCTCATGCATCTTGCCGACGAAGGGACCGTGCTGAGCCAGGGCGAGCAGATCTACCTCGTCCTCTATGCGCCGTCGGATGCGGACACGGCACGCGTCCTCGGCGCCGTGGCCTCGGCCCGCGATGCGCTCTCGGTCGCTGAGGACCGCCTGAGCGACGCCACCGCATTGCCCGACGAGGCCGACGTGGCCGCCGCGCGCGCTGCGGTGGCGAAGGCCATCGAGGCTCGCGACCGGTTGAGCGCACCGCCCAGTCCGGCCGAGCTCAGCAGCGCTGAAGCTGCGGTGGCGGCTGCATCGGAGGCATTGGAGGCGCTGGACAATCCCACCGACGCTGATCTTGCGGCTGCACGGGCCGACATCGCAGCGGCAGAAGCCGAACTGGCCGACCTGCAGGCCGGACCATCCCGGGCCGACATCAATGCGGCGCAAGCGGCGGTGCAGACAGCCAAGCAGGCGCTGGCCCATCTGCAGGCCGGACCATCCGAAGCCGAGATCGACACAGCAGAGGCCATGCGCCTGGCTGCCTGGGAGCGACTCAGGGACGAGCTCCAGCGTTCCGACAACGAAGTCGACATCGAGTTGGCCCGTGCTGAGCTGCTCACCGCCGAAGAAGCCCTCGCCGACCTGCTCGCAGGCCCGACCGATGCCGAGATCGACGACGCCGAGGCCCGCCTGCTCACCGCCGAAGAAGCCCTCGCCGACCTGCTCGCAGGCCCGACCGATGCCG
>WTFX01000009.1:0-42319 GCA_011523825.1 Microthrixaceae bacterium | reverse complement strand
AGATCGATGGCGCCGAGGCCCGCCTGCTCACCGCGAGCGAACGACTCGACCTGCTCGAGAACCCGACCAGCGTCCACTACGCGCAGGCGCGTGCCGATCTCGACACAGCCACAGAAGCGCTCGCTGATCTGCGCGCCGGGCCGACGCGGGCCGAGATCGACAGTGCCGACGCCGACGTCCTGACGGCCGAGCGAGCCCTTGGCGACCTGCTCGCCGAGACGACCGCAGCGGAGCTTGCAGCGCTCGAAGCTTCCGTGGCCAGCGCCGACGCGTCGCTGGTCAGTGCGCTGGCCGACCTCGCTGCCCATGGCGAGACCCACCGGCCGCTGTACCTCATGTACGGTGCCACCCCGGCCTACCGCAAGATGGCGGCGGGCCTCGAGGGTCCCGACGTAGGTCAACTCGAGCAGAACCTTGCCGACTTGGGCTTTGGCGGCACCGAGGGCTTCGAGGTCGACGGCGTCTTCGACGAGCACACCGCCGCCGCGGTACGACGGTGGCAGCAAGCGACGGGGCAGCACATCGACGGCGTGGTGGGCACTGCCGATGTGCTCTTCGTCGCAGGACCCTCGGTGATCGGCTCCCACGAACAGGGCATCGAACCCGGCCAGGAGCTGCAGGTCGGCAGAACGCTCGGCTCGCTCACCGTGGTCGAGTCACCCGAGCGTGACGTCATGGCCACCACCCAGCGAGTCGCGGCAAATCTGCCGCTCAGCGATCGCGACCTGGTCTCGGTCGGCATCACCGTCAATGTGGAGCTTCCGGACGACTCAGACATCGCCGGGACCGTCACTGCGATCAACCCATCGCCCGTGCTCGACGCCCAGACGGGTGAGAACGTCGTCGAGGTGACGATCCTGCTCACCGAGCCCGCTTCGCCCGTGTGGATCGGCGCAACCGTCACCGTCGAGATCACCGAGACGCTGATCCCCGACGCCTTGGTCGTGCCCGCCACCGCCCTGCTGGCGCTCGTCGAAGGAGGCAGCGCGGTGGAGGTGCTCAGCCCCGATGGCTCCACGCGCCTCGTGGGCGTCGAGACCGGACTGTTCGTCGACGGAGATGTCGAGGTGATCGGCGCTGAACTCGAGGCCGGCATGCGCGTCGTGGTCCCCCGGTGAATCCCGCGACGCCCGCGATCGAACTGCGCGAGGTGTCCAAGCACTACGCCGGCTCACCGCCGGTGATCGCGCTGGACCGCGTATCGGTGCAGATCGGCCACGGCGAGATGGTTGCCGTCGTCGGACAGTCAGGCAGCGGCAAGTCCACGATGCTCCACGTCATGGGGACGCTCGACCAGCCGACGAGCGGCTCGGTGCTGATCGAGGGAATCGACACCTCGGCGCTGCCCGACGACCGTCTCGCTGCAATCCGCGGACGTCGCGTCGGCTTCGTCTTCCAGCGCTTCTTCCTCCTGGCCGGAATACCCATCATCGACAACGTCGCCAACGGCTTGCTCTACACCGGCGCCTCGCGCCCCGAACGGCGCACGGCCGCGCAAGCCGTGCTGGAGCGCGTCGGGCTCAGCGAGCGCATGTGGCACCGGCCCAACGAGCTCTCGGGCGGTGAGACGCAGCGCGTCGCGATCTCGCGGGCACTCGTGCACGAGCCGGCCTTCGTCTTGGCCGACGAGCCCACCGGCAATCTCGACTCTGCTTCATCGGCATCGATCATGGATCTCTTCCACTCACTGCACGCCGAAGGTCGCACGATCGTGATCGTCACGCACAACGAGGCGATTGCTGCAGCACTGCCTCGGCAACTGCAGATCCTCGATGGACGGCTCGAACGTGACATCCGCATCGACGCAAGTCGCTGACGTGCCCGCTGACTTGGCGGCCCGGTGACCTTCGAGCCAGCGCAGCCGGCTCACGGCACCCCCGTCAGTGCCATCGCGCCAAGTCGCCTGCGTCTTTCTGAGGTCATCCGGGTCGGTCTCGGATCACTCGCAGCCCGCAAGCTGCGTTCTGTGCTGTCGGCCCTGGGCATCGCCATCGGCATTGCGTCGCTGGTCAGCGTGCTCGGCTTGTCAGACTCGTCCAAGTCGGCGCTGCTGGACCAGATCGGCGCCCTCGGCACCAACCTGCTGACCGTCGAGGCCGGATCAGGGTTCGGCGCTGGCGATGCGGCGCTGCCCAGCACAGCCGTCGCAACCGTGGGACGTGTCGCGACCGTCGAGGCCACGGCCGCCGTGTACAGCGTCGGCGTCGGCGTTTACCGCAACGACCTCGTGCCCGAGGATCGCACGGGCGGGATCAGCGTGTTCGCGACCGATCCGGGACTGATGGGCACTCTGAACGGCAGCGTCGCGCACGGTGCGTTCATCACCGAAGCCACACGGGCGCATCCGGTCGCCGTCGTCGGCGCAGTAGCGGCAGAGCGCCTAGGGATTCGCGATCTCGACACTCCGGTTGAGCTCTACCTCGGCGGACGCTGGGTCGAAGTCCTCGGGGTTCTCGAGCCCTTCGCCCTGGCGGCGGACCTCGACCGGGCCGTCCTGATCGGCGACCGCGCGGCGGAGACCTACTACAACATCGAGCTTGCGCCAACGGTCGTCTATGTGCGCGTCGACGAAGACCACATCGACGCGACTCGGGACGTGCTCGCCGGAACGATCGATCCCGAGAATCCAGAAGAAGTCGAGATCAGCCGGCCGTCGGACCTGCTGGAGGCAAGATCGGCTGCCGAGAGCTCCTTCACCGGGTTGTTCCTGGGTCTGGGTGCGGTGGCGCTGCTGGTCGGCGGCATCGGCGTCGCCAACGTCATGGTGATCGGCGTCATCGAGCGGCGGGGCGAAATCGGCCTGCGCCGAGCCATCGGAGCAACACGGGCACACATCCGTCGCCAGTTCCTCACCGAGGCCCTGACGCTCGCCTCGCTAGGCGGCGCCGTCGGGGTGCTGATGGGAGTGTCGGTGACGTACGTGTACGCGACCATGCAGGGCTGGCGGGTGATCATCCCGACAGTGGCACTCGCCGGCGGTCTCGCCGCATCAGTCGTGATCGGGGCGATCGCAGGCCTCTACCCGGCTATCCGGGCCGCCAAGGTGTCGCCGACCGAAGCCCTCCGCTCGGACTGACCCGCCGGCTACTGGGGGGGCTCAGCGCCGTCGGAAACGGCGGCGGTGCCGCTGCGCTCCCGGAACATCTCGCCCATGGCAGCCACGGCGCCGAGCACGCCGCTGGTGTCGAGCGGCAGGAAGATCTTGGTGGCTTGGCCGTTCGCAACGCCTTGCAGCGCTTCGAGGTACTTGATCGCGATCAGGTCGTCGGTGGGATCGCCGTTGTGGATCGCCAAGAACACCCGCTCGATGGCCTGGCCCTCGCCCTCCGCCACCGTCAGCTTCTGGTACTTGTCGGCATCCGCCACCCGCTTGATGGCTTCGGCCTCGCCCTCGGCCCGCAGGATCTGCGACTGCTTGACACCCTCGGCCTGCAGGATGGCCGCCGTCTTCTCGCCCTCGGCTTCGGTCACGACGGCACGCCGGTCTCGCTCGGCCTTCATCTGGCGATGCATGGCCTGGGTGACATCGGCAGGCGGCTCGATCCGCTGGATTTCCACGCGCACAACGCGAGTGCCCCACTTGTCGGTGGCGTCATCAAGGATCTGGCGCAGCTTGGAATTGATGACCTCGCGCGACACCAGCGCATCGTCGAGCTGCAGATCGCCGATCACGTTGCGCAGGTTCGTCTGCGCCAGCTTGGTCACCGCGATGATGAAATTGCCCACCGCGTACTTCAGCTTCACCGGGTCGGTGGGCTCGTAGTAGATGACGGCGTCGACGGTGACCGCCACGTTGTCCTTGGTGATGACCTCTTGCGGCGGCACGTCCACGACCTGCTCGCGCATGTCCACCTTCAGGATGCGCTGCACGAACGGGATCACGAAGCGCAGGCCGGGATCGACCGTCATCCGGTATTTGCCCAGGAACTCGATGAGGCCCTGCTCGAAGGGGCGCACGATGCGCAGGCCTTTCGCCGCGATCACGAAGATCGCAAGCGCGATGATTGCCAGGAGGATCACTCCGGGGCTGATGCTGTCCATCAGTCGCTCCTTGGGGTGGCGGTCTCGTCGTCTGCGGAAGACGGCTGGTCTGTGCCGGCGGCGTCGCCGCTGCCATCACCGGCATCGTGGGCGGCCGGTGACCCAGGAGCATCTGGGCTCGGCGCTGCCGCAACCGGATCCACATGGGGCACGTAGTCGTCAGGGGGCGGCTCGACGAATTCGACCTGCAGCTTGGTACCGGCGAGCGCCACAATCCGCACCAGCGAGCCCTCCTCGATGCGGCCCGCTTCCTGGCAGGCCGCCCGCCACTCATCGGACTCCACGCGCACCCGGCCGGTGTTGTTCACCGGATCGATGATCTCAACGACGCGTCCGGACATGCCGATGTAGCGGTTCGCGCCCACCGGAAGGTCATCCGGGCGGTCCTGGCGGCCCATGAACCGGCGCAGCACCAGCATGGACACGGCCGTGCCGCCGAAGAACAGCAGCCATTGGACGGCACCGTGGAGGTCGAGCCACGCCGCGGCCGCAGCCAGCACCGCGCCCAGTGCAAACGGCAGCAGGAAGAAGCCCGCGGTGAAGATCTCACCGATGCCCATGACCATCGCCACCGCGACCCAGACCCATCGCCACAGTTCGTTGTCCACCCGAACCCCCTCGTCGGACGTGGTGCAAGTATGCCCCGCCCCAGCGAGCCCGTTGCCGCATCAGCGGCGCTGGCGTGCTTGTTGATGTTGCCCGCGGGAGGTCAGCAAGCGCGCTGCTCCCTCAGCGGCGCTGGCATTGGGGGCACCAGGTGCTGGAGCGTTGATCCAGCACCCGGCGGCGCAGTTCGGTGCCGCAGCGCACGCACGGCTCGCCGACGCGGCCGTAGCAGACGAAGTACTTCTGATTGTCCCCTGCGCCTTCGAGGCTGTAGTAGTCGCGCAGCGTGCTGCCGCCGCGTTCGATGCTGGCAGCCAGTACATCTCGCAGCGCTGCCAGCAGCCGTTCGGCTCTCGGCTTCGAGATCGCTCGGGCCGACGGGTTGATGCGTGCCAGGAACAGCGCCTCGTCGGCGTAGATGTTGCCGACACCGGCAACCAACCGCTGGTTCAGCAGCTGGGTCTTGATGCGCTGGCTGGACCGCCGGCTCGCCTGCCAGAACGTGGCCGAGTCCAAACCCCCCTCGAGCGGCTCGGGACCCATAGCGGCAAGCGTGGGCAGACCTCGGTAGTCGCCCCGGTCGCAGACGGCGATGCGGCCGAATCGGCGCACATCGTGGAAGCAGAGCGTTTCGCCGTTGTCGAGACGCCACCACGCCCGCACATACGGGTCGCTGACGCTCACCGCATTCGGTGCCATGACCTCGGCCGCCGGCCCGTTGACCGGGCGTGACAGCAGCGCTTCACGAGTCTCGGACACGTCCGCGAAGCACAGCCGCCCGGTCATGCCGAGATGCACGATCAGGTCTCGCCCGCAGTCCAGATCTGCGATCAGGTACTTGCCGCGCCGGCGCAGCGCCTCTATCTCGCTGCCGACGGCGTCGGCGCCTGAGGCGAACTTGTGCGACGGATGAGCCCATGCGTCAGTGATGAGGCGACCGACCAGCGGCCCGGCAAGCTGACGCCGGACCACTTCCACCTCGGGCAGCTCAGGCATCGCTTCGCCGGCAGCGGTTCAGGGGCACGGTGCGAATCCGCGGCGGGCGAACGCGGGCTGCGCACATGGGGACCTAACGGAACTTCGGCGGGCGCTTCTCCAGGAACGCAGCCACTGCCTCACGGTGATCGTCGGATGCACGAGCGACGTTCAGCGCCTCCAGCTCACGACGCTGCACCGCAGCCAGATCGGTGTCGGAACCGTTCGCCGACAGCAACTGCTTGGTGAGCTGCAGCATGGTGGGCGGGTTCTCTGCGTAGCTGCTCGCCCGTGCGAGGGCTGCTTCCAGCACGTCTCCATCGGTGACGTCGTCGACGAGGCCCATCTCACCCGCTTCGGCGCCGGTGACAATCCGGCCGGACAACGCAAGGTCCGACGCCGCGCCCCAGCCGCAGCGCTGGATGAGGATGTGCGATGACGCCAGCTCCGGCGTGACACCCATCTTCACGAAGCGGCACGACAGCTTGGCCTCGCTGTGAGCGACGAGGAAGTCCATCGACAGGATCATGGTGAGGCCGACGCCGATCGAGGCCCCGTTGATTGCCGCCACCATGGGCTTGGAGCCGCGCACGAGCTCGACCCAGTCGTCTGCAGCGGAGTCATCGTGGGCCGCCGCTTCGCCCACGCTGCCGCCCGCTTCATCGGCCGCGTCGATGCGGGCCGCGAAAACCTCGGCGATGTCGGCGCCGGCGCAGAAGCCGCGGCCCGCACCAGTGATGACGAATGCGCCGATCGACGGATCGTCGTTGCCAGCCCTCACCGCGTGCGTCAGCTCGGCATGCATGCGCGGCGTCCACGCGTTCAGCTTCTCCGGCCGATTCAGTGTCAGCACCCGCACGTCGTCGCAGTCGGTCACGGTGATCTGCTCGTACTCCATCTCGATGCTCCCAAGTTCGCAGGATCGGGCTACAGCATGGCCGCTGTGCGCGCAGCATTGCTCACGCAGCCAGAGGTGCACGTCGAGATTGCGGAGGGCGGACTTGCCCTCTGCGACGTTGGGACCTACTGGATCACGGGAGCAGGGGGCAAGTCCGCCCTCCGCAGTCGGGGTCAGGCAGCCAGCCCGGTCCTGCGCTGGTGCTCGAGCCGGCCTTCGGGGCAGTCGTCGCGGTAGGGACACCAGCTGCACAGCGGGCCCGGGGTGGGTTCGAAGCAGCCGGTGGCAGCGGCCTGGTTGATCCGATCCCACGTGTCGCAATGTTCGTCGACTGCCGCCGCGACGGCGTCGGCATCGAATGGCCGTGCGATCTCGGTGGGCCGGCGGTCGTCGCGGCCCGCGCCCGTCTCGCCCAGATACAGCAGTCGCACGTCGCTGACGTCGTCGCCGACCGATTCCAGCGCGGCTGCATACAGCCAGACCTGCGACAGGCGGCTGTCGACGAAGCGTTGCGAGGGTGGGCGGCCGGTCTTGTAGTCGGTGACACGCAGACCTTCGGGCACCCGGTCGACGAGGTCCACGATGCCCCGGAACGGCACGCCATCCAGCGACGTGTGGACATCGCGCTCGCGATCCACCACGTCGAGGGCCACGGGATCCACCAGCTGGAAGTACCCCTCGATGTCGGTCCACGCGTTCCATCGAAAGGCCCGTTCTTGGGCTTCATGCAGCTCGAGCGCCAAAAAATCGGGATTCCCGGCGAGCTGTGGCCACAGATCCCGGCAGATGGCACGAGCTCGTTCGAGCGTGCGCTGCGCGGGCGCGACCGCGAGCAGCTCCTCCAGCACGTGATGCACGAACGTGCCTCGCAGCGCCGGCTCTCCGGGAGGGTCCGGCAGCTTGTCGACGTAGCGGAACTTCCAGCGCCGCGCGCACTGCCGGAACGTCGACGCGCCCGAAGGACTCAGGCTCCGCGGAAGCTCGACCTCTCGCGCATCGTCGAGTGCGACGCTGCCGGTGCGGGGTTCCACGTTCACAGCGTGGCCCATCTGCTCACCGGGCGCGTGGATGGTTTTCTAGCGACGGCGCCAGCGCCGCCACAGCCACCACGCCACGACGGCGGCAATCAGCCATCCGACGGCCACGGCCCCGCCGAACGCTGCGAGCAGGCGCCGGTCGACCGGCTCGGCTTGGCGCGGCAGCAGGTGCGATGCAGGCGCGGGAGCCGGATCGGCATCGGTGTCGGCAACCGGTATGCCTGCGGCTGGCGGGGCGGCTGTTGTTTCGGCGGACTCAGCTGCGGGCAGATCGCCCGGGAGCGCGGCCGTGCCGTCGACGCTCGGCCGTGGTCGGTTCGGGTCGTAGTTGGCCATAGTCAAACCCTGCAGCGACGAGCAATCCGAGCGTACCGCCGACGCGTCAGGCCAATCGGCTCTGCAAGTCGGCCCACAGCTCATCAAAGGCCTGCACCGCTTCGGGTGCGCCGGGCCTGCGACCGAGCGCTCGCAGCGGCAGCGACTGCCCGGAGGCCTCGGCGATGGCGGCCCGCTGCGGGATGGGCGGCAACAACTCTGCGCCGAAGCGCTCAGCGAGCTGCTGCGACCAATAGGCGTTGTCACGTGTGCGCCCCACACGATTCAGCACGACGCCTGCGATGGTGGGCGTGCCCTGGCGTTGCGCGACTCGACTGACGGTGGACCGCATGAGATCGACGCCATCGGCTGCCCAGGCGGCCGGTTCGGTCACCACCAGGGCACGGTCGGCGGCAAACAGCCCGTTGATGCAGAGCAGGCCCAACGATGGCGGGCAGTCGATGAGGAGGAGATCATGGTTCGCGCCGGCGAGCGCGATGCGCAGCCGATCCTGCGCACCCACCAGGTCAGCAGCCATCTGCGGTTCCCGGCTCGCGAGCGCATAGCTGCCCGGGACGAGCTGCGGACACGGACCGTCGGAGGGCCAGCGAGCGTCAGTGACCGCCGCGAGCGCAGCGCCCGGGGTCGGATCGGCGAGTGCGTCATCGACGTTCGGCGATCCGTTCCACACACCGAGGCCAGCCGACGCATTCGACTGCGGGTCGAGATCCACGACGAGCACGCTCAGCCCCGAAGCGCACGCTGCCTCGGCAATGCCAAGTGCGACCGTGGTCTTGCCCACGCCGCCCTTCTGGTTGACCACTGCCAGCGTCGTCATCGCGAAAGCCTCAGTCGGGCCTGAGCGAGCACTGCGTCACGGCGCTGCGGTCGCCAGCGGCGAGGACAAGTCGATGCCGCAGAGAGCCGCCGCGGCCACCAGCTCGCCCCGCAGCGTGGCACCGGCGGCCCCTCGCTCGACGGCAGAGGCGGCGTCCAGCATCGCAGTGCGAGCCAGCGGCGCATTGAGGTCATCATCCAGCACAGCCTGCACCTCGGCGAGCAGGCCCGATGACCCCTCTCCCGATCCGGCGGCAGGCGAGGCGCCGGCAGCGGCTGCCGCCAGCGTGTCCAGCTCGCGCTGGGCCGCGAGACCCTCCGAATCGAACCACTCCCACTCCGTGCGGTAGTGGTGCGCCATGAGCGCCAGCCGGATGGCCCTGGGGTCGATGCGGGCACGCAGATCGGAGATGAAGACCAGGTTGCCGAGCGACTTCGACATCTTGTGCCCCTGGTAGGACACGAGTCCCGCGTGCACCCAGTAGCGGGCCAGCGGAGCGCCGTGCACAGCCTCGCTTTGCGCGATCTCGCACTCGTGGTGCGGGAACACCAGATCGCCGCCCCCGCCATGGATGTCGATGGTCTCGCCGAGCGCCGCGTAGCCCATCGCCGAGCACTCGATGTGCCAGCCAGGCCGTCCCGGGCCGAACGGCGACGGCCACGATGGCTCGCCGTCTGTGCTGGCCTGCCACAGCACGAAATCGAGCGGGTTGCGCTGCCGGGGATCGTCGGGTGTGCCGCCGCGCTCGGCGGCCAGCTCGGTCATGCGATCGGCGCTGTAGCCGGACAGCTTCCCGAATTCCGGGAACGTGGTGACGTCAAAGAAGACTCGATCTGCGGAGATGTAGGCATGCCCGGCATCGAGCAGTCGGGAGATCATGGCGATCATGCCGGCGATGGATCGGGTGGCCCGCGGCTCGTGCGCGGCGGGCCGTGTTCGCAGTGCCGCCATATCGGCTTCGAAGCGATCAATCTCTCGTTCGGCCAGCGACAGGTAGTGCTCGCCCAGCTCGGCCGCCTTGGGCAGGATGCTGTCGTCGACATCGGTGTAGTTGCGCACCAGCGTGACCGTGTGGCCCATGTCTTCGAGTCGGCGGATCAGCAGGTCATAGGCCAGATAGGTGGCGGCATGCCCCAGGTGGGTGGCGTCATAGGGCGTGATGCCGCAGACATACATGCCGACGTGATCGCCGAGCTCCATCTCCACGACGGAGCGCTGCGCCGTGTCGTAGATGCGCATTCCCACGGCCCGACACGGTACTGTCGGAGCGGGTGGACAAGCGTGGCGGCGATCGTGCGCTGCTCGAGCGGATTGCCCTGTACCGGCATCGCCGGGAGCTGCCGCCGCTTCAACCCGCGCTCATCGATGAGCTTGCCGAATGGCTGAGAAGCCACGGCTCCGACCCGCTCACCTACGTGTGCGATCTCTTCGAGCGTCACCAAGTCGTCTTCGTCGGCCACCACACCCCCACACGCCGCGCCGGGCTGTTCCTGCAGGATCTCGTGGCAGCGGCCTACCGGTCAGGCGTGGGCATCGTGGCAATGGAGTACGCGTGCGTCGATGACCAGGCTCGGCTTGACGCAGTGGTCACCGGCTCGACGTTCGACGAGCAGCTCGCGCGAGACGCATTGCTCCGCTGGGGCATACGCCACAACTTCGCGTATCGCGAATACCTCAACCTGCTGAGCGCAGTCTGGGAGGTGAACCGTCGCTTCGCCGGCAGCGGGCCGCACATGCGAGTCCTGGCGCTCGACTACGACTTGGACCTCGATGCCGTCACCGACACGGCCGACCTGCGCACCTCGTACGCGTGGCCGCATCTGCGCAGCCGCGGCCCGGTGTCGGCGCACATGTGCGAAGTGCTGCTTGCCGAGGTCATCGAGCCGGGTCATCGCGCGCTCGTGCTTGCTCGCACAGCTCACGCGCTCACCCGGGCGAGGCGGCTGCCCCACCGGGTGTGGGATGCGATCGATGCAGAGATCGTGGGCGGTCACGTCGTGGGCGCAGCGAACCGTGTGTACGAGGTAGTCGCCGACCGCGCCGTCACCGTGCTGATCCACGAACCGCTGCCGGCCGACGGCGAGCTGTGCGACTACGCGCTGGTCGCCGACGGCGTGCTCGACGCAGCGTTTGCCATGCACGACGACCTGGCGGTGCCGCTCGCCTTCGACGTCGATCAGGGTCCCGCAGCCCGGCTTGGCTGCACGACGAGCCTCGATCGCGTGCCGCTCGGAAGCCTCGCCACCGGCTGGATCTACCTCGAACCCGACTACCAGCGCCGGGCGCCGACGCCGCTGCCCGAGCCGGTACCTGCGGTGTACGTGGAACACGCCAGGCGGTATGCCCTCGATCCGGCGCTGCGAGACGAGAAATCGACCCCTGGCGACTTTGCGGCGGCCGTGTCCGAGTCGGCAGCGGCAGCGGAGCTGGCCTGGACACAGGTGCTGTAGATCCGCGCGCTGTCAGATTCCGGGCCGCCAGCGGCAGACTCATAGGCGGTGCCGCCCGAAACCACCACCGACGATGAGCGGCCCGTGCCCGCGCTCCAGTCCCCTGAGGAGTACTTGGGCGATCTCTGCGGTCGCCACCAGATCGTGCTGCTCGGCGATCAGGTGGGGGTCCGTCAGCACTTGGGTTTCCTGGCGGGCACGTTCACCGAGCTAGCCGACAACGGCGTGGAGAATCTCGCCTGGGAATTCACCAACTCGCGCAGTCAGGCCGAGCTTGATGCCCTCATCGACGCGCCGGTGTGGGACCGCCGAGCCTGCGCCGATCTCTTCGTCGATCTGCTCGGCGCCGGATTCGGCTACGAGGAATACGCCGAAGTTCTGCACGCGGTCTGGAGGCACAACGACGCCGAGCGCCGCCGGGACGCCGACCGGCGGCCCATCCGCGTGATCGCACTCGGCCTGCCCACCTACGTGGAAGACCCCAACCTGCTCGACGGTCGCTCTGCCGCCGAGCTGGGGCTGCGGAACTGGTCGCTCGGCGGGCACTACCGGGACATGTCTGCGTTTCACGCTGCCAGCGTGCTCACCACCGAGGTGCTCCGCCGGGGAGAGCGTGCGCTCGTGTACATGAACGTCTCCGCCACTACCACCGGCCTCATCGAGTGGGTCGATGGCTCACCGACAACCTCCGCGGGCAACCTCCTGTGGCGCTGGATGGGCGACGGATGCCGGCGAGTCGTGTTCCACGGCACCGTGGCAGACACTGCCGCCACCGAAAGGATCGAGGAGCTGATCTCACGCTCGCCTGAAGGGCGAGGGGGCACCGACATCCGCTTCGGCCTGGACTTGGCAGCGTCAACGCTCGGCAGCGTCGCGATGACGGAGGTGCATGGTTCCCTCGATGGTGCCGATACGTCTCTGCGACTGCGCGAGGTGGCCGACGGCTACATCTATGTGGGGCCGCGGGCCGACTGGGAACCGTGCACGCTGATCGATGACCTGATCACCGACCAGAACTTCGCGAGCGCCGAGGCCCGCTACCGGGCACTCGATCCCCGCGCGGAGCCCTACACCCGCGGCGAGCTCGACGAGGTGCGCCGTACCGGGCAGCAAGAGCTGTCGGGAGCCTGGCCGCCCCTGCCGGAGCCGCCCGAGGAGCCGAAGCGGCGTTTCGCGCGGTTCGCTCCCAGGCAGCGCGATTAGGTGAGCGTTCCCGTGACCGCACCTGTCGTCTCCCGCTCTTGTTCGCTACCGCTCACGGGCCGCTCGGGCCACGGCTGCGCCTCTGCGGGCGACCAGTAGCGAACACCGTGCTGCACCGCATCGACGAGATTCCGCTTCGGGCCCCTGGGGGCACGGGCCGCCTGTTCGTGACCAACTTTTCCGCAGTCGGGCCAGATCCCCGAGGCGCGCTGGATCGCGTGGGCGCATCGGTCGTGGCCTGCATGCTGACGCCGCACGAGATCGAGCTGCGCTATCCCGACTACGGCGAGTGGCTCGCCAACCACAGCGACACCGCCGGCAGCCCCCAGGCACTCTGGCTGCCCACGCCCGACGGCGGCGTGACGACGGATGGGCCGGTGCTCGAACTCGTTGAGGCAGTCGTCGCAGCGCTGGACCGCGGCGACAGCGTCCTCGTGCATTGCGGCGCCGGCATGGCTCGCACGGCGGTGATCGGGATCCTGACGATGGTGGCCTTCGGCGCCGACCCGGCCATCGCTGCTGTCGACTTCCGGGCGGCCCGTCCCGGCGGAGGTCCCGACGGTCCTCCCCAGGAACGCCAGATCGCCCGCCTCCTCACCAAGGCCGGGCAGCTGCGCCCGAGCAGCTGACGCGGCTCAAGCCGCGGCGGTGTCGGTGCCGTCGTGTTCTTCCCAGCGCCAGCCTGAGCGGACCATGATGCAGCGGCGGCGCGGGCCGGGGGCATCCAGATCGCCGTCGGGAAAGGCCGAATCGCCGACATAAACGGCAATGTGGCCCGGATCGGTTTCCGGCGATGGGATGATCTGGGTGTGGAAGCACGTGTGGCCATTGATCGAGGCCAGCACATCGGCAGTGCGGGTGAATCCTGACAGCCAGGTGAGCGTCACGAACGTGGGCGTGACGAATTCGATCTCGCCGGCTGCGCGCCGCTCCAACGCAGCCGCCGGCGACACCCAAGCGTGGTCGAGGATCTCGCTTCCGTCCACGCGCACTGCCTCAAGGTCTGCTGGCGCCTCGCAGATGAAGAAATGCGTCGAGAACCGCTTGGGGCGGATCGGCGGCGGCAGCCAGTGGGCGAAGTGGGTCAGCTCTGCGCGAGACAAGTCGATGCCGGCTTCTTCGTGCGCCTCCCGAACTGCTGCTGTTCGAAAGCCGCGCCGGTCGCCGTCATACAGGCCATTTGCGCCAGCGGTGCGGGGGTCGCACGCGGCCACCACATGGCCGGGCGTGTCGCGATCGGGCGGGTCCACTCGACCGCCGGGAAACACCCACATGCCGCCGAAGAATCCCCGTGAGTTGCGCCGGAGCATGAGCACCTCGATGTGCGCTCCTGCGTCGCTTTCCGCGGCATCGAAACCGTGACCCGGCGCAGCCGCGGGCGTGCCGTCGCGCAGCACCACGACGGTCGCCGCGTCGATCGGCGCGGGCGCCACTGCGGAAGAATCACTCATACAGCCGGCCTACGCGGTATCCCGGGTTCGCAACTCCAGGCGATCGGAGCCGGCGTCCATGCCGGGCAACGGGCGCGAGACGTAGCCGCTGTGCTTAGCCAGCAGCTCCACCACCATCTCCTCGGCTTCGGCCCAGTCATGGGCGCGCGGCCCGTCGAGATCGGCGTTGTAGGGCTGGTCGAAGGTGATGGCATATCCGCCGGCAGCACGGATGTCCTTGATGTGATGTGGTGCGTCTTCGATGTATGCGTCAGCGTTCACCATCGCCTTGTCGGCGACGAAGCAGATGTCGCGGTAGGGGATGCGCTGCCGGTCGAGCCAATCGACCGTGTCGCTCACCGTCACGCGGTGGCCCCAGCTCACATACAGGCGGTGGGTGACGATCCGTATCCACACCCCTGCGTCAGACAGCCGCCACAGCGCCTCAGAGCACCCCTCCATCGGCTCCATGTCACGGAACATGCGGTAGTCGACCACCGCAACGCGATGCAGGTCCTCGAATTCGCCGTCGGTGAGACCCCATTCCGTGAAATTCCAGCCACGCACGAGCGGCAGCGAGTCTTCCGGAACCCCGCGCTCAGCCGCCACCACGCGACGGAAGGCCTCGGTGTGCATCCCGCACACACCGTCGAGATCCACAGCAAGCACGAACGCAAGCACCCCAGCAACCTAACAACCGGCGCCTGATCGGCCCCGTTGCGACAGCAGGTCGCCCTGGTCTCCGTCGCAGCGGCAATCCCGGACACGGCTGCTGCTCGAAGTGCAAAGCTGGTGAGCGATGCCGCCTGATGCCGAGGAGTCCACGCCCGCGACGCACGGCGTGCACGATCTTGGGGGTGCTTCCGGGTATGGACCTGTGCCCCACGACCCGGATGAGCCGCCGTTCCACGCCGACTGGGAACGGCGCGTGTTCGGTCTGCTGGGCGCGGTGACCGCGTCGACGGCTCGACGGCCCGGCGAATTCCGCTACGCACTGGAGCGCCTGCACCCCGACGACTATTTCAAGAACGGCTATTTCGGCCGCTGGCTGGCGGGTTTCGAGGTGCTGCTCGACGAGTACGGCGTAGTGGGTCGCAGCGACTTGGCCCGCCGGATGGCCGAGATGAGGGATGCAGTCCTGCTGGAGGCCGGGCGCACAGACCTGATCCCTTCCGTCGTCTCGAAGGCAACGCCGGCACGGCGGGTCTCCCCCGTCGCCGACCGCGATCCGGCACTGCTGCCCCGCGACCGCCCAACTCCGACGCCGCAACGCCGGACGGTCCGGCGCGAACTCGCCGATCCGCCGCGGTTCAACGTCGGCGACCGGGTGATCGCTCCCGCGCCTGCGCAAGCGGGTCACACACGGCTGCCGGGCTACGCGGTCGGCAAGCCGGGCACGGTCGCCAAGCTGCACCCGGCTGAGGTGCTGCCAGACAGCACGGCGCACGACATGGGCGAGCGATCCCAGCACGTGTACTGCGTGGGCTACGACGCCCGAACGCTGTGGGGCGATGACGCTGAACCGAACACCACCGTTCACGTCGACCTGTACGAGTGCTACCTGCAGGCGGCACCGTCAGAAGACTGAGCCGAAGAAGGCGGGGAATCGATGCACGATGATCACGGACACGGAAGCGCTCACGATCATTACGACGCGTCATCGCCGCAGATCCGCATCGAGGCGCTGGAAGACCTCTTAGTAGAACGGGGCATTGCCGACCGGGAACGGATCGACGCGACCATCGAGCGTTTCGAACATGACATCGGCCCGATGATCGGCGCCGATCTCGTGGCCCGGGCTTGGGCCGACCCCAGCCTGCGAACCCGCCTGCTCGACGATGCCGACGCCGTCGTGGCCGAGCTGGGAGTGCGCGGCGCCGAGATCGAGCACATCGAGATCAAGGCCAATGGGCCCGGGGTTCACAACGTGGTGGTCTGCACGTTGTGCTCTTGCTATCCGTGGGCCCTGCTCGGTTTGCCGCCGAATTGGTACAAGAGCCCCGAGTACCGGGCACGCATGGTGCGTGAGCCGCGGGCGGTGCTGTCCGAGATGGGGTTGGACCTCGAGCCTGACACCGAGCTGCGCGTCTGGGATTCCAGTTCGGAGACACGCTTCCTGGTGCTGCCCGAGCGGCCCGCGGGCACCGAGGGTTGGCCGGTTGAGCGCTTGACAGAGTTGGTGACAAGGGACTCCATGATCGGCGTGGCCCGGGCCGCCGATCCCAGAGGACAGCAGAGCGGCGCCCATGAGCATTGACCTGCTGGAAGGCACGCCCGCCGCGCCGCCGCGCGACAACGGCGAGTTGGTTTTCTCCGAGCCATGGCAAGCCCGGGCATTCGGATTGGCGGCCGACCTGGTCGACGGCGGCCATTTCACGTGGGACGAATTCCGTTCCCAGCTCATCGAGGCCATTTCGCGTTGGGAGGCGGTGTCTGGAAGCAGCGAGGTTGCCGCGCCGTGGGACTACTACCGGTGCTGGCTCACGGCGCTGGAGCACGCCGTTGCCGAGTGCGACCTGCTGAGCGGCGATGCCGTCGCCGCTCGGGCCCACCTGTACGCATCCCGCCCGGCCGGCCACGACCATTGAGTCGACTGCTGAATCGGCTTGAGTCCCTGGGCATCTGTCTGCACCGGTCGGCCCCTGCCAGCACGCGCCTGCGCCGCGCGGGTGTCAGACTGTGCCTATGAGCACCCTCACCTTCCACGATCCGCGAGGCGAGGCCAAGACTGCACCTGAGACCTATGCGCTCAGCACACAACTCGATCAGCCGATCACCATCGGCCTGGTCGCAAATGGCTTCCCCGACAGCGTCCGCTTCCTCGACCACGTCGAGAAGGCACTGGCCGAACGGCTGCCGTCGGCGTCGTTCAACCGCTACGACAAGGGCGATGCGTCGTCGGTTGTCAGTGAATCGATGCTCGACGACATCAGCTCTGAGTGCGGTGCGGTTGTCGCCGCGTACGGACATTGAGGCAGTTGCACATCTGGCACCGTGCGTGACAGCATCACCACCGCCCGAGCGGGCATCCCGTCCATCGCGCTCGTCACCGATGCGTTCTGGCCTCAAGGCGACTTCGTGGCCGCCGCCACCGGCATGCCGTCGGTCCCCCGCATCCGCCTGCCCCACCCGGTGGCGGGCAGCGGCGAGGACGCCATGGCCAAGGTGGCCGCCGACATCGCGCCGCAGATCATCTCGATCCTGACCGGCGCTGCCGCCAACTGAACCAGCCGTGACCCTGCTGGAGGCCCGCAGCGAGGCCGACGCGCTCGAGCAGCTTCACGCGCTCGGGCTCACCGACGGCCTGCCGGTCGTCATCCCTACGCCTGATCGTGTGGCCATGATGGCGCTGGCCACCGGCCTCGACCCCGACCTCGAATTGGGCGTCATGGGGCCGGCACACGGCGTGGCAAGTGTCGAGAAAGTCGCCACTGCCGCGGTGATGGCCGGCTGCCTGCCAGATCACATTCCCGTCGTCGTGGCTGCCGTCCGGGCGGTGTGCCAGCCCGAGTTCGATCTCACCGAGATGCAGAGCACTACCCACTGCACCGCGCCGCTCATCGTGGTGTGCGGGCCGGCCCGGCACCAATGCGGCGAGGTGGCATCCGGTTTCGGGGCACTCGGGCCCGGTCATCGGGCCAATGCCACGATCGGCCGAGCGCTGCGGCTGGCGATGATGAACATCGGCGGCGCTCGCCCCGGCGTGTCCGACATGGCGCTGCACGGCCATCCCGGCAAGTTCACCTACTGCCTCGCCGAGGACACCGAGAACAGCCCGTTCCCGCCGCTGCACACGACGTACGGGTACGCCGAAGACGACAGCGCCGTGGTGATCGTCGGGGCCGAGGCACCGCACTCGACGATCTTCACCGGCGACGCCGACGATCCCGAATCAGCCAACAGGTTGCTGAATGTGATCGCCGCCGTGATGGCCAACCCGGGCAGCAACAACGCGCACCTGCGGCACGGCGCGGTCACCGTGATCATGAACCCCGACCACACGACGGTGCTGGCTCGCGCGGGGCTCACCCGCGAGGACATCCAGGCAGAGTTGGCTGCCCGTGCAACCAACACGGCAGCCACGCTCGCCCATGTCGGGTCGGCCTTCTACCTCAACCGGGACGGCCCGCCTGACGAGCTGGTACCGATCCTGAAAGACCCCAGCCGGATCGTGGTGTTCCAGGCGGGCGGCTCGGGCCTGTACACGATGGTGATGCCGTCGTGGTGCGCAGGCCCTCACCAGAACCCAGTCGTCCACGCCGCGATCGATCTCGACCAAGCGTGCGAAGTGCCTTGGGCCGACACTCTCGGCGTCGGCCAATCAGACACGACCGATGTTGTAGGAGGAGCAGCCTGATGAGCGATGCGCCCCGGCCGCACGGCGGGCTGTGGTTCGAAGAGCTGACGCCAGGCCTGGTCATCCATCACCGCCTGCGCCGCACGATCACCGAAGCCGACAACGTCATGTTCACCACCATGACGATGAACCCGGCGGCCCTGCATCTCGACTTCGAGTACGCCCGCACCGAGACGCAGTTCGGCAAGCCGCTCGTGAACTCGATGTTCACCGCCGCGGTGGTGGTCGGGATCTCGGTGCACGAGACCACCCATGGCACCACCGTGGCCAACCTGGGCTTCGAGCGCATGGACTTTCCCGCGCCGGTCTTCCACGGCGACACGCTGCGGGTCGAGAGCGAGGTGATCTCGGCTCGCCCCTCGAAGAGCAAGCCCGACCAGGGCATCGTGCTGTTCGAGCACCGCGCCTACAACCAAGACGACACGCTGGTGGCCATCATGCGCCGCAATGCGCTGATGTGGTGCACGCCGAATTCCTGAGCGCTGCGCAGCAGCTCGCTGACGAGGTGCTGTTGGAGCGCGCCCTCGACGTTGACGCGTCAGGCGAGGTGCCGACCGACAACCTGGACCTCTTCCGTGACGCCGGCTTCTACGGCCTGTGGACGCCCCGAGAGATCGGCGGCTGCGGGTTCGACGAGCTCGAGCGGCTCGCGATTCTCGAAGTGCTGGCGGGAGGCTGTCTCACCACGGCTTTCGTCTGGGCACAGCACGGCGGCGGCTCGGCCAACGCAGCGCGGATGCCGTCCGGATCGCCGCTGTATGAGCGCTGGGCCCGGGCGCTTGCCACCGGCCAGGCCCGCGGCGGGGTGGCCTTCGCGCACATCCTGCGGCCCGAGCCGTGCCTGTTCGCACAGCGCTCCGGAGACGGCTGGGTGCTGCGCGGCGTGGCGCCGTTCGTGACCGGCTGGGGCCACATCGACGCCGTGCTTGTCGCGGCCCATGAGGCGGACCGGCTGGTGTGGATGCTGCTGCCCGCTGCCGAAGCCCCGACGCTGAGCTCTCGACGACTGCGGCTCGCAGCGGTGGACTCGTCTGTCACCGTCGAGTTGCACTTCGACGGCCACGTTGTCGGTGAGAACGACGTGGTGGAGGTCATCGATTACGAGGACTGGCTGTCGTTCTACCGAACCGGGCTGCGCACCAACGGCGCGCTGATGCTCGGCGTGGCCGGGCGGGCGCTCAAGCTGCTCGGTCCGTCCCCGCTGGACGCCGAGTTGGACGCGGCACGCACTGCGCTGCATGCCGCCGAGGTGGACGAGATGCCAGATCGGCGGGCCCAGGTCGGCTACGTGGGCATCCGGGCCACCAGTGCCCTCGTGTCATCGGTAGGCGGGCGGGCAATCACGCTTGCCCATCACGCGCAGCGTCTCGCCCGCGAAGCGCTCTTCCTGCTCGTACAGGGCCAGACCGCCGACATCCGGTCAGGCCATCTCCGCCGGCTCGGCGCCTCAGATACAGAGGACTGAAGCGGGTCGACGAACGAGCTGGCGCCGGATCGGCTTCTAGGGAAGTCCGGCACCGGGAACATCGACCCGGACGCGCTCTATCCGGCCTAGCGCGGGCGAGTCGGCCGGAGGCCGGGAGGTGGGCGCAGTGACCATGTACAGCGTTCGGCGGTCGTCGTCGCCGAGCATGCAGGCGAAGCAGTTCAGCTCCAGCTCGATGACGTCGGTCACCTCGCCGCCGTCGACCACCCGGAAGCAGCTCGCATTCAGCGGGTCCGCCACCCAGATGCCGCCGGCTTCGTCCAGGCAGATGCCGTCGGGCACTCGCTCGCCCAGGTCAGCAAAGGTCCGCCGGCCGCTCAGCGAGCCGTCAGGGTCGATGTCGAACGCCGTCATCCGGCGGCCGTAGCTCTCTGCGATGACCATGTGGCGCCCGCTGGGATCGATGACCGTGCCGTTGGGAAAGTCGAACCCGTCGGGACCCGGCCGCGCAGCGCCGTCCAGACTCACGATGGCGAGCGTGGCCTGGGCGAACGTCTCCCCCACGCTGTCGTCGAATCCGAAGTTGCCGACATATGCCGTGCCGTCGGCGGCCACCACCATGTCATTGCACGGCCCGCCCGCAATGCCGGACAGATCGGCGTGCAGCGACTCGTTGCCGTCGGCGTCCAGCCGGCGAAGTTGGCGGTCCAGCATCGAGACGAACAGCAGGTCACCGTCAGGCAGCCAACCCAGCCCCGACGGCTGCGTCGGCACGGTGTGCACAAGTTCTTCATGGCCATCAGGAGTCACCGTGAAGATGCCGTGACGGTAGAAGTCGGAATACCACAGCTTGCCGTCGCGCCAGCGCGGCCCTTCCCCGAACCTCAGCCCCGTCACCACCACGTCAGTCGTCGTCATGGCCGCCGACGCTAGTGGTACGCCCTGAGCGGCTGCGATGAGCGCACTTCTCGGTGCAGTGTCTGCCGTGCAGCGACCGCCCTTGCAGTCGTGACGACCGCTAAGTGCCGGGGACGACCATCTGGTGCTTGATCGGGCCGACATGCAGGTGCGCTATGCGCGACTGCTCACCGTCGAGCCGCATGCCGTCCAGCAGGGGCGCCACCACCCGGAAGAAGGCGCGCAGCTCCCAGCGGGCCAGGTGCACGCCCAGGCAGAAGTGGGCGCCGTGTCCGAAGGCAAGGTGGTCGTTGGGCGTGCGCTGGATGTCCAAGCGATACGGATCGGGGAATTGGCGCTCGTCCCGGTTGGCCGAGGGGTACCAGATGCCGACATGCTCGCCTGCCTTGATGGTGTGGCCTCGCAACTCGGTGTCTTTGGTGCACGTGCGGGCGAACTGGATCACCGGTGAGGTCCAGCGCAGGATCTCCTCGACGGCAGTCTCCACGGCTTCCGGATCGTCGATGCGCTCGTTGAGCAGGTCGAGCTGGTCACGGTGTTCGAGCAGGGCGATCACCCCGCCGCTCGCTGCGTTGCGGGTGGTCTCGTTGCCTGCGGCGATCATCAGGCGCAGGTAGCCCACGAGCTGCTGGGGCGTGAGCGGGCCCGACTCGATCTCGGACCGCAGCAGGATGCTGACGAGGTCGCGGCCGTCGGTCCCCTCACGCCGACGCTGGCGGATCAGCTCGCCGATCCAGGCGTCGAACTCGCGGATCATGCGCCGCCGCATCTCGTCACGGGATTCGCCAGGCCGGCAGAACCGCTCCAGGTCGGGATCATCGAACAGCGCCGAGGTCCACTCGTGCACCTGCTCCCAGTCGTCGGCCGATACGCCCACCATCTCGCAGATCGCCGCCAGCGGCAGCTTCACCGCCAGATCCTCGACGACATCTGCGGTGCCGGTCTCGGTGACCTTGGTGACGAATTCGTCGGCGAAGCGCTGAGCATGCCGCTCAAGCGATTCGGACCTGCTGCGCATCGCTTTCGGGGTGAACTCCGGCACCACCAGCCGGCGCAGGTCCCAGTGGTCGGGACGGTCCTTGAAGATGAAGTCGGGCGGCTCGTCGGGATCCCAGCCGATCTCGATGGCTCGCTGGCGGTACCTCGTCCAGAAGCGAGCATCCCGATCGGCGTCGGCCAGGCGCAGGCGGCCTCCCCCGTTGATGAAGGTCGTGTTCTGGCCTGAGATCCACTTCACGTCCTCGTAGCGGGTGACGGCCCAGAACGGGACGATGTTGTCGCGCACGTACCAGTAGACGGGGGCCTCGTCGCGCAGCAGGTCCCATTCGGCCCACGGGTAGCCGTCTGCGGCATAGCGCTCCGTGTCGTGAATCACTGCCTCGTCGACCTGCATGAATCCGTGCCTCCGCCCGCCAGCCAGCGCTACAGCTCGCATCAAAGGTAGTGGTGTGCCCCACGGCGTCGCCGGGCTGCGGCGCAATACTGACGGCATGAGCACCGGTTCAACTCACGAGGGATCCCCGGCCGGCAAGGCAGCGTCCGATCTGCCGGTCGTCTGGTTCGACCGGCCCGCCGGCCGGCTGCAGCGCGAACTGCTGGACGGGCGAGCCCAGATCCTCGATGTGCGAGGCGACGATCCGCTGGAAGGCATCGACCGAGCCGAAGGCGCCATCGTGGGTGCCGCCATTCGGTACGACCGCACGGTGTACGAGCAGGCGCCGAAGCTGCGGGTCATCGCCCGTGCGGGCATCGGCTTCGACAATCTCGACCTCGACGACGCCACCGAGTTCGGCATCGCTGCCTGCAACACGCCCGACGGGCCGACGGTCTCCACCGCCGAGCACGCCGTCGCGCTCATCTTCGCGGTCGCCAAGGGACTGAAGGAATCGGCCCGCCGCCTCGAGGCCGCCGAAGGCGACTACTGGGCACGCCACGGACACCTCGAGCTGGCCGGCTCGACCCTCGCCTTGCTGGGCCTCGGACGCATCGGCGGGTACGTGGCCCGGGTGATGTCGGCGGTGGGCATGGAGATCGTGGCCTATGACCCCTATGCCGCCGACGAGCGCTTCGCCGAACTGGGCGCGCGCCGAGCGGCAACGCCCAGCGAAGCGGTGGCCGATGCGCACGTCGTGTCCGTGCACGCGCCGCTCAGCGAAGCCACACACCATCTCGTAAACGCCGATTTGCTCGCAGCGATGCGTGACGGCGTCTATCTCGTGAACACGTCCCGCGGCGGGCTCGTCGACCAGGACGCCCTGCTGGCAGCGCTCGACGCGGGCAAGGTGCGCGGCGCGGGGTTGGACGTGACCAAACCTGAGCCGCTGCCGCCGGACCATCCGTTGCTGGGACGCCTCGATGTGGTGGTCACGCCGCACGTCGCCTCGGCCACCGTCGCCGGCCGCCGCCGCATCTTCACCCATGCCGTTGCCGAGGTCATGACCGCGCTCGACGGATCCCAGCCGCCCAACATGCTCAACCCGCAGGCATGGCCCGGCCGCAACGCCTGATGGCGGCAGGCGCATGACGTGAGCCTCACCACAGCAGCGCCGGGGCGGCTGACGGCGTTCTTGCCGGACGACCCCGATGGCGACTCGCTGCTCGACGGGTTCCTGGCGTACACCGCCGAGCTGGGCCTCGAGCTCTACGAGGCGCAGGAAGACGCCGTGTTGGAGATCTTCGGCGGCAACCACGTCATCATCACGACGCCCACGGGCTCGGGCAAGTCGCTCGTCGGCCTCGCAGCACACTTCGAGGCCGTGGCACGGGGCCGCCGCAGCTACTACACGGCGCCGGTCAAAGCGCTCGTGTCGGAGAAGTTCTTCGCGCTCTGCGACGAGCTGGGAGCTGCCAATGTCGGCATGGTGACCGGCGACGGTGCCGTCAATCCGGACGCACCGGTGGTCTGCTGCACGCAGGAGATCCTGGCGAACCTGGCACTGCGCAACGGCGCCGACGCCCCGGTCGACAGCGTCGTCATGGACGAGTTCCACTTCTACGCCGACCGCGACCGGGGCTGGGCCTGGCAGGTGCCGCTGCTGGAGCTGACCCGCACCCAGATGATCTTGATGAGTGCCACCCTCGGCCCCACCCAGCGCTTTGCCGACGACCTGCGACGCCGCAGCGGCCGCGAGGTCGCCATCGTGACCGGTGCCGAACGGCCGGTTCCGCTCACCTTCACCTACCGCGAGACCACGCTGCACCAGTCGCTCGAGGAGCTGCTGGAGCTGCGCCGGGTGCCCGCCTACATCGTCCACTTCACCCAGAAGGCCGCCACCGAGCGGGCGCAGGCCCTCACCAGCCTCAATGTGCTGTCGAAGGACGAGAAGGCGCAGGTGGCAGCCGAGATCGTCGATTTCCGGTTCGACTCGCCGTTCGGGCGTGACATCCAGCGATTCGTCAAGGCCGGCATCGGCGTACACCACGCCGGGATGCTGCCCAAGTACCGGCTGCTCGTCGAGCGGCTGGCCGGGGCGGGCCTGCTCAAGCTCCTCTGCGGCACCGACACGCTCGGCGTCGGCGTGAACGTGCCCATCCGCACCGTGGTGTTCACCCAGCTCTGCAAATACGACGGCCGCGACACCCGGGTGCTGTCGGTGCGGGACTTCCAGCAGATCGCCGGACGGGCAGGGCGTCGGGGCTTCGACCACGAGGGCTTCGTGTGGTGCCAGGCGCCCGAGCACGAGGTGGAGTACGCCACGGCCTTGGAGAAGGCCCGTGAGAAGTTCGGCGACGACCCGGCCAAGCTGCGCAAAGTGCGTCGCCCGTCGCCGCCCAAGCGGGGCTACGCGCCCTGGAATGCCGACACGTTCGATCGGCTCGCATCGGGACAGCCCGAGCTGCTCCGCTCGCAGTTCGACGTGTCGCATTCGATGCTGATGAACGTGCTGGACCGGCCCGGCGACGGCTGCGCGGCCATGCGCCGGCTGCTCACCGACAACCACGAGACACGTGCCGCCAACCGCACCCACATCCGCCGGGCCATCGCCATCTACCGCTCGCTGGTCGAGACGCAGGTGGTGGAACGCCTCGACGATCCCGACGAGCTGGACCGGCTGGTGCGGGTGAACGTGGACCTGCAGGCCGAGTTCGACCTGACCCAGCCGCTGTCGCCGTTCGCGCTCGACGCCATCGAGTTCCTCAGCCCCGACGAGCCCACCTACCCGCTCGATGTGCTCAGCGTGCTCGAGGCCACGCTCGAGAACCCCACCGTGGTGCTGGAACGCCAGCGAGACATGGCCCGTACCGACCTGCTTGCCGAGATGAAGGCCGAGGGCGTGGAGTACGAAGAACGGATGGAGCGGCTCGAAGAGGTGGAGTGGCCCAAGCCGCTGCGCGACTGGCTGTATGACAGCTTCAACGCCTGGTCAACCCGTCATCCGTGGCTGCGCAACGAGAACGTGCGGCCGAAATCAGTGGCGCGGGACATGCGCGAGCGAGCGATGACGTTCCGCGAGTACGTGAACCACTACGGCATCAAGGGATCCGAAGGGGTGCTGCTGCGCTACCTCAGCGATGCGTACAACGCCCTCGTGCGCAACGTGCCCGAGGACCGCCGAACCGACGACATCGTCGAGCTGACCCGGTGGCTGGGCGAGACCGTGCGCACCACCGACAGCAGCCTTATCGACGAATGGGAGCGCCTCGAGCAGCTTGCGGCCGGCTAGCCCGGCGCCCGGTAGTTGGGCGCCTCCTTGGTGATCATGATGTCGTGGGGGTGGCTCTCGCGCAGGGCGGCCGCTGTGACACGCACGAACCGGGTGCGCAGCCGCATGTCGTCGATGCTCGTGGCACCGCAGTAGCCCATTGCCTGGCGCAGCCCGCCGACCAATTGGTGCAGCACACCGGCCAGCGGCCCCTTGTAGGCCACCCGCCCTTCGATCCCTTCGGGCACCAGCTCTTCCACGTCGCGCCCATCCTGGAAGTAACGATCCTTGGAGTAACTGCGGCCCTTCATGGCACCCAGCGAGCCCATGCCGCGGTACTCCTTGAAGCGCTCGCCCTGGTACAGCACCACTTCGCCTGGCGACTCGTCGGTTCCCGCCAGCAGGCTGCCCACCATCGCACTGTGGGCCCCGGCGGCAATCGCCTTGGCGAGGTCGCCCGAAAACTGCATGCCGCCGTCCGCGATCACCGGCACGCCGGCCGCAGCGGCCTCCGAGGCGCAGTCGAACACCGCCGAGATCTGGGGCACCCCCACGCCGGCCACCACCCGGGTGGTGCAGATGGAACCGGGGCCGATCCCGACCTTGATCGCGTCAGCACCGGCCTCGACGAGCGCCCGGGCTGCATCGGCCGTGGCCACGTTGCCCGCCACCACCTCGGCGGGGTGATTCGCCTTGATCTTCGCCACGGTTTCGATCACATCGCGGCTGTGACCGTGAGCCGTATCCACGACGATGGCATCCACGTCACGCTCCACTAGCGCCGCCGCCCGCTCCATCGTGTCGGGACCGGTGCCGACCGCCGCGGCCACCAGCAGTCGACCCTGCTCGTCTTTCGAAGCGTTGGGGAACTGGATGCGCTTCTGGATGTCCTTCACCGTGATCAGGCCCACGAGCCGGAAGCTGTCGTCGACAATCGGCAGCTTCTCGATGCGGTGGCGGGCCAGCACCACCTGGGCCTCCTCCAACGTGGTCGGGGCGCTCGCAGTCACGAGCCCTTCCGAGGTCATCACCTCGTGGATCGGACGGCTCCAATCAGTCTCGAAACGCAGGTCGCGGTTCGTGAGTATTCCGACCAGCCGACCCGCCGGATCGGTGATCGGCACGCCGCTGATCTTGAAGCGAGCCATCAGCTCCTCGGCTTCGGACACCAGGTTGTCGGGACCCAGCGTGAAGGGCTCGTTGATCATCCCCGACTCGGAGCGCTTCACCTTGTCGACCTCGGCGGCCTGATCGGCGACGGACAGGTTGCGGTGGATCACGCCGATGCCGCCGTGGCGGGCCATGGCGATGGCCAGGCGCGCCTCGGTCACGGTGTCCATCGCGGCGCTCACCAGCGGAACGGCGAGCGTGATGCCACGGGTGAACCGCGTCGACGTGTCGACCGCGTCGGGCAGCACGTCGGACGCGTCGGGCACGAGCAGCACGTCGTCGAACGTCAGCCCGTCGGTCGTAAATTTGGCGTCGAGAGAGGGGAATCGCCCCACTTCAGGGGGCTGTCGGGGGGTCATGGCGCACCCTACCGCGCGACCTCGAACGAGCCGGTGAACCCGACGGCAGTAGCTTCACGATGGGGAAGCGAGCGGAGCGGGTTGACGTGGCCGATTTCCAGCAGCACGAGTCGATCGCGACGCTCCATCGCCTCGCGGACCGGTCCGTCGCGAGCCTCGAAGACGAACTGTTCGAGTACTCCCGGCGCCGACCCATCGCACTGATCATCCCGGCGCTGTACAGCGAGCTGCAAGGGCCGGCGCTGGGCAACATCGTCGACGAGATCGCCAAGGTCGGCTACATCGACGAGATCATCGTGGGCATCGACCGGGCAGACGAGGCCCAGTTCGCCGATGCCCGGCAGTTCTTCTCCCGCTTGCCCCAGCGCACCCGCCTGCTGTGGAACGACGGCCCTCGGCTTCGCAAGATTGACGAGGTGCTCGCCGACCGGGTGCTGGCACCGACCGAGCCGGGCAAGGGCCGCAACGTCTGGTACTGCCTCGGCTACTTCCTGGCCTCAGGACGCTGCGAGAACGTGGCCCTGCACGACGCCGACATCCTCACCTACGAACGGGGCCTGCTGGCCCGGCTGCTCTACCCGATCCTGCACCCCACCTTCGGATACTCGTTCTCGAAGGGCTACTACTACCGGGCAGGCGAAGGGCCGTCGGGACGGCTCAACGGCCGGGTGGTGCGCCTGCTGGTGACGCCGCTGCTGCGGGCCCTGCGGGCCACCATCGGCGAGCACGACTACCTGCGCTACCTGGAATCGTTCCGCTACCCGCTGGCGGGCGAGTTCGCCATGAAGCTGGACATGACCCGCAGCATCCGCATCCCCAGCGACTGGGGACTCGAGATCGGCGTGCTGTCGGAGGTGTACCGCATCTACCAGGGGCGGCGGATCTGCCAGGTCGACCTCTGCGGGCGCTACGACCACAAGCACCAAGAGCTGTCCGTCGAGGATGCCAACGCGGGCCTGCACAAGATGAGCCGCGACATCGCCAAGGCCATCTACCGCAAGCTCGCCATCGACGGCACCACGCTGGGAACGGAGATCTTCCGCACCGTCAAGGCCGTCTACTACCGCAACGCGCTCGACCTCGTCAGCCACTACCGCAACGACGCCACCTTCAACGGCTTCGACTTCGACCTGCACGCCGAGGAGACAGCCGTGGAGCTGTTCGCCTCGGCGATCATGGAGGCTGGCGACGAGTTCCTGAACGACCCCATGGGCACGCCGTTCATCCCGAACTGGTCAAGGGTGCAAAGCGCCGTACCCGACATCCTCGGCCAGCTCTACGACGCCGTCGAACTCGACAACGCCTGAGCCCTCTGAGGCCGCGAACTCGATGGGCGCGGATGGCGATGCTGCCATATGCCCATATCGGCGAATACAGTTGTCTGTATGAAGACCACCATCAACCTCCCCGACGGTCTGGTAGAGCAAGCCAAACAACGAGCCGCTGAACGAGGCTGCACCTTCACCACCCTGATCGCCGAGGGGCTGCATCTGGTCTTGCAGCAAGCCGCTCCTGCGACGCGAACACCGCTGCCCACCTGGGGCCAGAAGGGCGACCCGGTTCTCGTGGACATCGAGGATCGCGAAGCCGTCTGGCAGGCTCTCGACGGCGACGGTTGGAAGTGATCCTCCCCGACGTCAATGTGTTGGTTTATGCCTACCGCGCAGACCTCGAGCAGCACGAGACCTACCGGCCGTGGCTGTCGAAGGCACTTGGCGGACCGGAGCCATTCGGTGCAGCGGACGTCGTTCTCACCGGCTTCATGCGGGTGGTGACCAACCGGAGAATCTTTGCCAACCCCTCGCCGATCCAAGCGGCGCTGTCCTTCGTCGAGCGAGTTCGCTCGGCGCCTGCGACCCGCGCCGTGATGGCAACCGACGCGACATGGCGCGAGTTCGCGAGATTCGCCGAATCCGATTCCCGCGTTGCCGGCAACCTGGTGCCCGACGCGTGGCTCGCCGCGCTGGCGGTCTCGGTCGGCGCCCGGCTCGCGACTGCCGATGCCGGCTTCGCCCGATTCGAGGGCCTGAGATGGTTCGATCCCCAACGCAGCGCCACCGCATAGACCGCAGCAGCGGCCGGCTAAGCGGACTGGTCGACTCGCCGGTCGCCGAGTGCGGGCTCGCGGCGTTCGGCCTCCAGGCAGAGCCATATCGTCTGGCCTGCCGCCAAGTCGACGCGATCGGACGGTGGGTGGAGCACACCGCCCAGCAGGTCCGCGCAGCCGACCTCGGAGAACTGGGTTCCCGCGCTGCCCTCGGGGCAGAGCGACGACAGCACATCGAGATCAACGGTGAGATGGGTATGGCCCACGTTGGTCACCGACACCACCGTCTGGCCCCACTCGGCATCGCCGCGCATCACGCCCAGTGCCTGCGGGCCCAGATCCAGCGACACCTGCGGGCTGTCGGGATGGAACGCGGGCTGCGCACGACGAATGAGCATGCGGTGGACGAGCTCGACCAGGGTCCTGCGCCGGATCCCATCCTGCGCGCCGAGCAAGTCCACCGCCTCGTCCAAGGTGACCTTGCGCCGGTTGATGGTGCGCTTGTTCTGCTCGACCGGCGGTAGACCGTGCTCGGTCACGATGCGGGGCGGCTCGCTGATCGGCGTCCAGTAGCTCGGGGTGCCCAGCAGTGCGTGCACGTACAGCGCGGGGACGCCGGCGAGACTCAGCATGATCGTGTGCGCCGCCAGGAACTGCGCCACACCCAGCGGATCCCCGTCGCCGGCGAAGAGATCCCACAGCGAGACGTTCAGCTCATACGCCTTGGGGCCTTCAGGCGTGTCGAACTCCGAGTGCGTGCCGCCGGCGCCGTGTGCCGCGGCGATGAGCCGGCTGATCTCGGCCGCGCTCAGCAGCCCCTCGACCGGGCGCAACCCGATGCCGTCGTGGCTGGCGATGAAGTTGAAGAACGACGTCCCGGCAGGCGGCGTCTCCAACTGCGCCAGCCACTGCTGCATCGCCACCGACGAGCCCGACAGCATCGTGTGGGCCACCAGCGGCGGCAGGCTGAAGTTGTAGACGAGGTGGGCTTCGTCGCCGTCGCCCCAGTAGGCCACGTTCTGGTCATGGGGCACGTTGGTCTCGGTGATGATGACCGAGTCAGGACAGCGTGCGTCCAGCAGCGTCCGCAGCAGCTTCACGAACTCGTGCGTCTGCGGCAGGTTCACACACGACGTGCCGAGCTCCTTCCACAGATAGGCGATGGCATCGAGCCGGAACCACCGCACGCCCGCGTCGACGAGGCGGGCCACCGTGCGCAGCAGATCAAGCAGCACCTCGGGCTCGGCGAAGTCCAGGTCGATCTGGTCGTAGCTGAAGGTGCACCACAGCAGTCGCGGGCCGTCAGAGGTCTCGACCTCGCGCAGCAGCGGCGTGGTGCGGGGGCGCACCACGCTCGACAGGTCGTCCTCGGGCTCGGCGGTGAGCAGGTAGCGGCTGCCGGGCTCTTCCCCACTGCAGAACTGCTCCATCCAGGGGTGGTCGGCGCTGACGTGGTTCACCACAAGATCCGCCATGACCGTGTAGGTCTCGCTGAGGTCCGTGATGTCGTCCCAACTGCCGAGCCGTGGGTCCACCGCGCGGTGGTCGGTGATGGCGAACCCCCCGTCCGAACTTGCCGGATAGAAGGGCAGCACGTGCACGACCGACACGACATCGCCGGTCAGGTCGTCGAGCAGTTCGTGCATCGTCTGCATCGGCACCCTGCCCGCTTCGGTGATCGAGTCGGCATAGGTGATCACGGCCACCTCGTGCTGATCCCATCGCGGGCCGTCTGCCGCAACGTCCTCAGTCCCATCGAGCCCGAGCGCGGAAAGCACGTCGTCAACGAGACGATCGAAAGGCAACGTGGGATAGATGAACTCGAGGTGGCGCCTGACCCGGCTGCGGAGGTCCCCCTCCGTCATGACCTGCGGACCTTCATCGTCAACTCATCGCCCGTGTGTTGGCATCAGGCTTCATTCTGTCCCCTAGCGTGAATGCATGGCCGAAACCCTGCTGGAAACGCCCGTCGAGGGGGCTGATGCTCCCTCGGTTCACCCGCTGTCGATGATGACCGAGGCGGAGGCCCACGCCGCCATCGAGGTGTTGCGCCGCAGTGGCCGCATCGGCGACGGCGCCCGCTTCCACGGCTTTTGCATCGCCGAGCCGCCCAAGGCCGAAGTCGCGGCGTGGACGCCCGGTACCCATACCGACCGCCGCTTCGAGGTGGTGGTGCACGAGAACGGCGAGGTACACATCGCCGTGGTGTCGGTGACCCGCGGTGAAGTGGACTCGTGGACTCACCATCCCGGCGTGGTGCCGCGTGTGGGCATGGCGGAGTTGTTCGCCGTGATGGACGCCTGCCGGAAGGACCCGGGCTTCGCCGCCGCCCTGGCCAAGCGCGGCATCAACGATCCATCGCAGGTGCAGATCGACCCGTGGCCGACCGGCGACTACGACTTCGACTTCGAGATCGGTCGACGCGTGCAGCGCTGCATCGCGTTCTGGCGTCCGAACCCCGCCGACAACGGCTACGCGTACCCGCTCGACGGGCTGATGGTGCATATCGACGTGGACACGCTGGAAGTGCTGCAGGTCACCGACTTCGACCAGTGGCCGGTGGCGTCGGAGCGCGGCAACTACGACGTCGACGCGGTCACCGAGGACTTCGGCCCAATGCGGACCGACCTCCGTCCGATCGAGATCACCCAGCCCGAAGGCACCAGCTTCACGCTGGACGACAACGAGCTGCGCTGGCAGAAGTGGTCGATGCGCGTCGTGATGGATGACACCGAGGGCCTGGTGCTGCACCGGATCGCCTATGACGACGGCGGCCGGGTCCGGCCCATCATCGACCGGGCGTCGCTGGCCGAGATGGTCGTGCCTTACGGCGACACCCGCCCGTCGCAGACGTTCAAGCACGCGCTCGACTCGGGCGAGTTCGGCCTGGGCCTGATGAACAACTCGCTGCAGCTGGGCTGCGACTGCCTGGGCGAGATCGTCTACCTCGACTCGACGCAGGTGTT
Organism: Microthrixaceae bacterium; assembly: GCA_011523825.1. Taxonomy (GTDB): domain Bacteria; phylum Actinomycetota; class Acidimicrobiia; order Acidimicrobiales; family Poriferisodalaceae; genus Poriferisodalis. The sequence continues at coordinate 10,640 of WTFX01000009.1, read as the reverse complement.
CGACGACGGCTCGGTGGTGACCACACCGAATGCCATCTGCATCCACGAGGAGGACTTCGGCATCGGTTGGAAGCACTTCGACTGGCACGCCGATACCACCGAGGTGCGCCGTTCGCGCCGCTTGGTGGTGAGCGCTATCCACACCGTCGGCAACTACGAGTACGGCTTCTTCTGGTACTTCTACCTCGACGGCACGATCCGCTACGAGGTGAAGCTGACCGGCATCCTCACCACACGGTCGCACCGTGACGGCGACGACCTGACTTTCGCCCGCCAGGTGGCGCCGCACGTATCGGCGCCCATCCACCAGCACATCTTCTGCGTGCGGCTGGACATGGCCATCGACGGCAACGCCAACAGCGTCGTGGAGGTGAACACCGAAGCGCTGCCGCACGGACCGGACAACCCGTACGGCACCGCGTTCGCCGCCCGCGAGACGGTGCTGGAGAGCGAATTGGCGGCCCGGCGCGACACCAACTCGGCATCCAGCCGGTACTGGAAGATCCAGAGCGCGGACCACATCAACCGGCTCGGGCATCCGACGGCGTACCGGTTGCTGCCGCCGCCCACGACCACGATGTTCGCGGCGAACGACAGCCCGCATTCCCAGCGCGCCACCTTCGCCCGCCACAACCTGTGGGTGTCGCCGACACAGCCCGACGAGCGCTACGGCGCCGGCCGGTTCCCCACGCAGCGCAATGCCGGCGACGGTTTGGAGCGATACACGGCGGGCGATCGGCCGGTAGTCGACACCGACATCACCGTGTGGCATACGTTTGGCATCACCCACGACGCTCGGCCCGAGGACTTCCCCGTGATGCCCACCGAGTACGTCGGCTTCGGGCTTGTGCCCGACGGCTTCTTCGATCGCAACCCGATGCTGGACGTGCCGCCCTCGTCCAACGGCCACTGCGCCTGAGGCCGCCGCGGCCTACTGTGGCCGGATGGCGGGAGCACCTGAAGCCGACGAGCCAAGCCTGACATCGGTAGGGGCCGTTTCTGATGACGCCGGTCCATCCGGCGCCGAGCCTGACGACGCCCTCCTGTCGGGCCTGGAGCTGGTCGAGCACTTCGCTCCCGCGCCAACCGAAGGCCTGCGGATCGCCCCATTCCTGGACGCCATCGAGGCACAGGCCGAAACGGCAGACCGGACCCGGTCCGTGTCGTCGGAAGTTGTCGAGGCCATCCGCGGCACCGATTTCATGCGCATGTCGGCTACGCGCAACATCGGCGGCGTCGAGGAGACGATGCTGCACATGGGCCGCGAGCTCGAAGCGGTCGCAGCCCGCTGCCCGAGTCTGGCATGGTGCCTCTGGAACCACCTGTGCGTCTTCCACCTGTTCGTCGGATCGGTCGGCCCCGAACAGCAGGACTTCCTCACCCACATCGTCACCAACGGTCAGTGGGTGTCGTTCCCCGGCGGCGCCCGCAGCTCGGTGTATGGCAGGGTCGAAGGCGACCAAGCCATCCTGAACGGCACCGGCCGCTGGGGCACTGGTGCCCGCTACGCCGACTACTGCGGGGTGGCGTTCGCGATCACCGGCGACGACGGCAAGCCGGTGCGGCCCATGGACATCCGCTTCACGATCCTGCCCACCACCACCGAGGGCATGAAGATCGACCCGTCGTGGGACGGCGCAGGACTTCGGGCGTCGGCCACCGACGACGTCCACTACACCGACGTGCCCGTGAACCTCAGCGACTGCGTGGCCTGGTTCGGCGCCAACCGGGCAGAGTCGCTGCGCACGGTGCCGGTGGTGCATCACCGCTACCGCGAGGACTGGGTGGGCATCTCCGACCTGTGGCTCTCGTTCATGGCGGTGGGCCTGGTGCGCCGGGCACTTGCCGAGGCGGCTGACGCGGCCGGAGGGCGGCGGGTGATCATCGGCGGCAAGATGGTCGATCGGCCCACCGTGCAGGTCAACATCGGGCGAGCGGCCTCCCTGCTCGCTGCCGCCGCTGCCGCCACCGAGGCCGCCTGCAACGACGTCGACCGTCGCATCGCTGCGGGCGTCGTCCCCGACGAAGCCGACTACCTGCGGCAGATGGCGGTGACCACCATGGCCGTCGAGCAGCTCGATGAGGCCATGTCGCTGCTGCACCGCACCCAGGGCGGTACTGCGCTGCGCGAGGGCGGCGCGTTCGACCGCCGCTACCGCGACTTCCGGGCCATGCCGGTGCACATCAATGTGCATCAGGACCGGGTGACCCACCAGCTCGGCCGCCACCTGCTGGGACTCGAACTCAACCCATTCTGAGCCAGCCGGGGCACCTGCAGGCGGTGGCTGCGGGCCCAGATGGGCAGGATTAGGCTCGAAGGCGACCGCCCCGAGGCTGCCTCGCGGGCGCGAACGGAGAGGGAGATCATGCGTTCGAGGACTCTGACACAACTTGCCATTGCCCTAGCCGGCGTGGCGCTGCTGGGAGCAGCCTGCGGCGGCGACAGCGACGACCCTGAGGACGTTACGGCGGCATTCGTGCTGGTCGGACCGGTCGGCGACGCCGGCTGGAACTGGGCGCACGACCAGGGCCGCCAGTACGCGGAGAACCAGACCGGGGCCACAACGCTGTTCGTGGAGAGCGTCCCGGAGAACGCCGAGGACTTCAAGGCGGTGGCCGTCGACTTCATCGAGAACGAGGACGCGGACGTCATCTTCGGCACATCGTTCGGCTACATGGACCCGATGCTCGAACTGGCTGACGAATACCCCGATGTGGTGTTCGAGCACGCCTCGGGCTTCAAGATGAACGACACCAACTTCGGCAACTTCTTCGGGCGCATGTACCAGCCGCGCTACCTGTCGGGCATGGCGGCCGGCGCCATGACCGAGAGCGGGCAGCTGGGCTACGTCGCAGCGTTCCCGATTCCCGAGGTGATCCGCGGCATCAACGCCTTCACCCTCGGCGTGCGCGAGACCAACCCGTCGGCTGAGGTGCACGTCATCTGGACCTTCACCTGGTTCGACCCTGCGGTTGAGGGCGACTCAGCCAAGGCGCTGCTGGAAGCCGGCGCCGACGTGATCGCCATGCACCAGGACTCGACGGCCGCAGGCGTGGCCGCACAGGATGCCGGCGCCCGCTGGGTCGCCTACAACTCCGACATGCGCGACTTCGCACCCGACGCATTCATCACCGCACCGGTGTGGAACTGGGGTCCGCGCTACGCCGAGATCATCGAGGCGGTCGCTGCAGGCACCTACTCACCGGGCGCCTACTGGGGCGGCATGGACGACGGCATCGTCGACCTGGCGCCGCTGGCAGACGACGTGCCCTCTGACGTCGCCAGCCAGATCAGCGATGTCGCCGAGCAGATCCGCGAAGGCGAATGGGACGTGTTCACCGGCGAGATCCGCGACCAGGACGGCAACGTCCGGGTAGCCGCAGGCGAGACCATGGACGACGGCCCGATGCTCGGCATGGACTGGTTCGTCGAAGGCGTCGTGGGTGACGCCAGCCCCTGATCCGACTGATCGAACACCACTCAAACCGATGCCGGAACCGGGGGACCCTGCTGTATCCCCCGGTTCTGGTGACGGTGCCGTAGTCGTCGACCTGCGCGGCATCCGCAAGGAGTTCCCAGGAACAGTCGCCTGCGACGGCGCGAACCTCACCGTGCGGGCGGGCACCATCCATGCGCTGCTCGGCGAGAACGGTGCCGGCAAGACCTCGCTGGTCAATGTGCTGGGCGGCGTCTACCTGCCCGACGCCGGCGAGATCTGGGTGCACGGCACCCAACAACAGTTCCACTCGCCCGCAGATGCGATCGCCGCTGGGATCGGCATGGTCCACCAGGAGTTCCGCCTGGTGCCTTCGCTCACGGTGTTCGAGAACGTGGTGCTGGGCTCGGCACCTCGCTACCTGGACATGGGCCAGATCGTCGAGCGTGTCGCCCACCTGGCGGCCACCTATTCGCTGCAGACCGACCCGTCCCGACCGGTGTGGCAGCTCTCAGTGGGCGAGCGCCAGCGCGTGGAGATCTTGAAGGCGCTGTGGCGCGACGCCGACGTGATGGTGCTGGACGAGCCGACCGCTGTGCTGACTCCGGCCGAGGCGGCCGACCTGGGGCTCACCTTGCGCTCCATGGCTGATCGGGGCCGCTCGGTCATCTACATCAGCCACAAGCTCGACGAGGTGCTGGCGGTGTGCGATGAGGCCACCGTGCTGCGCAACGGGGTGACAGTGGCGCAGCCGCGCAGTCTCGCGGGCATCGATCGGTCGGATCTGGCCGAGATGATGGTGGGCGAGGCGGCGGCACAGATCCAGCGGCCCACCGATCAGCCCAGCGGCGACGTCGTGCTCGATCTGGAGGGCGTCTCGGCGATGAGCGACCGGGGGCTGCCGGCGCTGCATTCGGTCGACATCGACATACGGGCAGGCGAGATCGTGGGTGTCGCAGGCGTCTCGGGAAACGGGCAGCGGGAGCTGGCCGAGGCCATCGCCGGTCTGCGCCACACCACGGCGGGAGCGATACGGCTGGCGGGCACGGACGTCACCGGCACGTCCCCCCGGGCTCGATCCCGCGCCGGGCTGGCCTATGTCCCCGAGGATCGGCTGGGTGTGGGCCTGGCGCCCACCATGTCGGTGGTCGACAACGCGGTGGTGCGGTCATACCGGTCGATGCGTCGCAGGATGATGCTGGATCTGCGTCGTTGCGAGGACTTCTGCCGCCGCCTCATCGAGCGTTTCGGCGTGCAGGTGGGACGGGTGCACGACTCAGTGGGCGTGCTGTCGGGCGGCAACCTCCAGCGACTGCTGCTCGGACGTGAGCTGACCGGCGAGCCCAAGGTGCTGCTGGCGGCCCAGCCGACGCGCGGGCTCGACGTGGTGGGCATCGCAGCCATTCAGGAGCAGATCGTCGCCCAGCGGGCTGCCGGCGTCGGGGTCTTGCTGATCTCTGAAGATCTCGACGAGCTGCTCGCGCTGTCCGATCGCCTGGTTGTCATGTATGAGGGGCGCATTGCCGCCCGCCTCGATCCCAGAACTACGACACGAGCCGAGGTGGGCGCCGCGATGGCCGGAGGCGGCGGCACATGACCGATCCCACGCCTGCATTCGCCGCCGACCCAATGGCGCAGCCGCAACTCAGGGGCGGCGGCACATGACCGACCCCATGCCTGAACCCACGCACGCTCCGCTGCACACCGTGTCACGCGGGCGAGCTCGCTGGCATCGCGGCCTGATCCGGCCCGTGCTGCAGCGGCGCTCCGATGTGGTGCCGGCTGCCCAGGCCATTGCCTTCGTCATCGGCATTGCCGTGGCCCTGGTCGCGGGAGCCCTGCTGCTGCTGGCAGCCGGCAACGACCCGGCCCAGGTGTACGGCCGCATGCTCGACTCGTCGTTGGGCGGCATCAATTCGATCTCACGAACGCTGCTGCGGGCGACACCGCTGGCCCTGGCCGGTTTGGCGGTGGCCGTTGCCGGCTCGATGGGCCTGTGGAATATCGGTGCCGAGGGTCAGATGATGGCGGGTGCCACGGTTGCGGCCGGCTTGGCCATGACGGCGGGAGATCTGCCGGGTCCCGTGTTGATCGTGCTGATGATCGGTGCCGGTGCGGTGGGCGGTGTCGTGCTCATGGCGGGCCCGGCGCTTGCCCGGGCATATCTGGGCGTCAGCGAGATCATCACCACCTTGATGCTCGTCGAGGTCTCCATCCGGGTAGTCGAATGGCTCGAAACCGGGCCATGGAAAGACCCCGAATCGCAGGGCTTCGCTCTGATCGAGCCGCTGCCCGATCAGGCCTCGCTGCCTGGTCTGTTCGGACGTGCACACATCGGTGTGCTGATCGCGATTGCGCTGCTGGTGGCGTTCTGGCTGGCGGTGTCGAGAACGGCGTGGGGTTACGAGCTCCGGATGGCCGGCTCGTCCCCGGCAACAGCGCGGTATGCGGGGATCTCGCTGCAGCGCAAGGTGCTGACCGCACTCGTGCTGTCGGGAGCCTTGGCGGGACTGGCGGGAGCCGTCGAGCTCACCGGAACCGCGACACGGCTCGATCCCGGCCTGTCCAACGGCTACGGCTTCGCCGGGATCATCGTGGCGGCCCTCGCGTTGATGCGGCCGTCGGGCGTGGCGGCGGTCGCCTTCGTGTTCGGCGCGGTGCAAGTGGGCGGCCAGTCCATCCAGACGCTCGGCGTGACGAGCTCGATCGCCACGATTCTGCAGGCCATGATCCTCATCGGCGCGCTGGTCGCTGCCGTGCTGCTCAACTACCGCATCCGTTGGGTGCGGCCCGTCGGCCACGACGCAGAGGCATCCGGTGTCTGAAGCCGCCGTCGTCGGTCTGCTCGTGGCGACCGTGCAGTTCGCCACGCTGGTGTATCTGGCCGGGCTGGGCGAGCTCATCGCCGAACGTTCCGGCGTGCTGAACCTCGGCGTCGAGGGAATGATGGCGATGGGCGCCGTGAGCGGATTCATGATGGCGCTGGCCACCGACCGACCCTGGATCGGCTTCGCATTCGCGGCCCTCGTCGGCATGGCGGTCGCGGGCATACACGCGCTGGTGAGCGTGGTGATGGGCGCCGGTCAAGTGGTCTCAGGTCTGGCAATCACGATCGGCGGGCTCGGATTCGCCGCTTTCATCGGCCAGGACGCGGTCCGCGAGCGGGCCGATGCCGTGTTCACCGATCTCGGCATCGCCGGTCTCGCCGACATTCGCTGGGTCGGCCCGATCCTGTTCAACCAGCCGCCGGTTGTCTATCTCGCAGGCATCCTGGGCGTCGCGGCCTGGTTCGTCCTGAATCGCACCAGGCTGGGCCTGGCGTTGCGAGCGGTCGGCGAATCTGCTTCGACAACAGATTCAGTGGGCCACTCGGTGACCCTGCTGCGCTCCGGGGCGGTGTTGATCGGAGGTGCTTTCGCCGGCGCCGCCGGCGCATTCCTGTCGCTCTACATGGCCGCCGGCTGGACCGAGGGCCTCATCGCCGGCCGCGGCTGGATCGCAGTGGCGCTGGTCATCTTCGGTGCGTGGCGGCCCGGGCGCCTGGCCGCCGGCTCGCTGCTGTTCGGCTTCACACTGGCCCTGCAGCCTCGGGTTCAGACCTTCGACCTCAACATCTTCGGCCTGGAGGTCAACACGATCTCCCCGGCCTTGCTCGGCATCCTGCCGTTCCTGCTGACCGTCGTGGTGCTCATCGCGATCAGCTTCCGGGCGCGGCACCGGCCGAGCCCCGCGCCCGCAGCGCTGACCCTGCCCTACCGCCGCGAGGAACGCTGATGGTGACAGACGGCAACACCCATGAAGCCCTGCCCGACGGCACCAAACTGCAGATCCGGCTGCCACCGGAGCTCGAGGCCGGTGTGTGGTCCAACTTTGCCGTGGTGCGCCACTCACCCTATGAGTTCACGCTCGACTTCATCCGGCTGGACTTCAGCGGCAAGCAGTCACCCCGGCGGGGCGTCGTCGTGCAGCGGGTCAACATGTCGCCGCAGTTCGTGGAACAGCTGATCAGCGCGCTGACCGACAACATGTCCAAGTTCGCCTCGAACCTTGCGCCGTCCAGCCTGGAGTCCTTAGGCGAGCCCGGCGACGACGCCGAGGGGTAAACGCCCCTAGACGGGCTTGACGTTTTGGGCTTCGTCGCCCTTGCGGCCGGGTCCGATGTCGAACTCGACCTCTTGCCCTGCCTCCAGCGTCCGGTAGTTCTCACCGACGATGTTGGAGAAGTGGACAAAGACGTCGTCTGCCCCTTCACGGGAGATAAAGCCGAAGCCCTTCTCGTTGTTGAAGAACTTGACTGTTCCGCGCATGTTCTGCCTCTCGAAGCTCGGCCTGGCCGGCCACAGGCCGCAAGGGTACGGCCCGAATGCCGCGATCAGGCCCGCTATCGCGCGCCGGGCACGAATTCGGCCAGGAACTCGAGCGTCGCCTCGACGAAGATGTCGTTGCGGTCGCCGGCCACCATGTGTGCCGCACCGCCCACATTGGCGTAGTGCGCATGCGGCACGGTGTCCAGGAATGACTGAGCGCCTTCCTCGGACAGCACGTCGCTCATACCGCCTCGAACCAGCAGCGTGGGCAGCGTCAGCTTCTCGGCCGCCGCCTGCTGGCGCGGGATGCGCTCGGCGAAGCTGCGGGGCCGGTGCATGAACGCCGGGTCCCAGTGCCAGCGGTAGCGGCCGTCGGGCCACAGCCGAACGTTCTTGGCGAGCCCGTCCAGGTTGCGCGGACGTTTGCGATGCGGCTGGTAGTTGGCGATGGCCTCGGCGACCTCTTCGAGCGATGCGAAGCCGTCGGCGCCCTGGGCCATGAAGTCTCGGATCTTGCGCACGCCAGCCGCCTCGATCTGCGGCGCCGTGTCCACCAGCACGAGGGCGAGCGCATCCACGGCACCCTCGCCGACCGCGGTTAGCGAGGTTCCGCCGCCCATCGACGCCCCGACCAGCACCGGCCGCTCGCCGAAGTGCTCCACGATCGCCACCAGGTCGGCCACCGATGCCTCGGTTGTGTAGTCGCCGTCGGGCGCCCAGTCCGAGTCGCCGTGGCCGCGAGCGTCGAGGCACACGGCTCGGTAGCCGCCGTCGGCGAGGGCTTGGCCCGCTCCCTTCCAGGCGTGACGGGTCTGGCCGCCGCCATGCTGCAGCAAGACCAGCGGACCGTCGTCGCCATAGATGTCGGCGGCCACCCTCAGGCCGGACGCGTCGATCATGATGTCGGGAATGAGCGAGTCGGTGATGCGCTCGCCGTGCTCGGAAGGGTGGGAATAGACATCCGCGCCGGCGGGCTCCGACGGAACGAAGTCGGGCGCGTCGGCGTCGGCGGGATCGAACAGCGGCCTGCGCTGAGTCATGGGAAGCCCTTCGTTCGGATCAAGGTGGGTCAGTAGATCGCGCGTCGGTGCTGCTCTACGGGGGAGTTCGTGCCGCAGGCCGAGACCGTGCGCTGCGGCTCAGCTGGTGCGGGCGCGGCCGTCAGCCTTGGCTGCGGCCTGGTCACGGCGGCGTGCCTCACCGGCCGCCGCCAGTGCGGCCCGGTTCGAGTCGTCGACGCGCATGAAATGTTCACGCCAGCCGTTGTTGTCGTCCGCATCCCACACGAACGGCGTCTGCACCGTGGTGCGAGGCATCCAGGCGTGGGTGAGCAGGTCCAGCCCCGTGCCCACGATGGCGCGCTGCATGGCGGCGTCGCCGGGCTTGCCGGTCGGGTTCCCCAGGGGGAAGTCGGTGAACACGAACCGGGCGACGCCGCATTCCTCCACGATGTCGCGGGCGCTGCCGGCAACCACGGTCGAGATGCCGGCTTCTTCCAAGTGACGTGCGATCAGACCGATCGTCTGGTGGCAGACCGGTCAGAGCGGCACAAGAAAGGCGACATCCACGCCGTCCTCGCGCATCCACGCTTCGATGCGGGGCGAGTCGTTGCGCTGCGTGCGACGGTGGCTGTAATCGGTGGGAATCCCGTAGAAGCGCTCCGACAGCGCGCCGATGCGACCCTCGGCCTCGAACTCGCGCAACCGGTTGATCGGCAGGTAGGTGTCGAGGTCTTCGGTGTGGGTGTTGTCCTTGTCCCAGAAGAGATCGCTGTTGTAGAGGCCGTCGAGGGCATCGTTACAGCGGGCTGCGTAGGGCTGCTTTGGCCGAGAGACGGGCACGCCTGCAGGCTCGCGGCCCTTCTCGAAGAACGAGGTGGTGACCAGCCCGACGGTGCACTCCGACAGCGGCTTCGGCAGCGGCGTGAAGGCAACCTCGTGGCTGTACGCCCACTGGTACGGCTGCGGGTAGCCGTGCGCGGCGTAGTACTCACGCGACTTGTCGATGTAGCTCAAGTACGAGCGGTGCGCGCGCCGTCCCTTCGACTTCTGCCCGTTGCTGCTGCGCTGGGTGCCTGCTGCGGTCGCCATCGTGTCTCCCCTGCTGGTTGACGCCACAAGACTGTACGCGCCGGTCTCGACCGGATGCCGGGTGGTGCTCGAGTGTCGCCTCTACAGCGAGCGCACCTACCTGCGCAGTTCCTTAGCCTGAGCGCTGTGAGCGACGCTGGCGCCGACGCTGCCGGAGCGGACACGACCGCATCAAGCGGCGATGGGTCCGCGTGGGGTGCTGGAGGGCTGACGCTGGGCGGCAGCCTCGCCGACGCGGTCGAACAGCCGCCGACGGTGTACGCAGCCGTCGGCGGGCAGCAGTTCTTCGATGAGCTGGTGGACCGCTTCTACGAAGCCGTCGAGAGCGACGAGCTGTTGCGGCCGATGTATCCGGCGGATCTCGTGCCGTCCCGGCATCGGCTGGCTGGCTTTCTGGCCCAGTACTGGGGCGGACCCGCCGACTACAGCGCCGAGCGCGGCCACCCCCGGCTGCGCATGCGGCATATGCCGTTCGCCATCGGCGTCGCCGAGCGCAACGCCTGGATGCGCCACATGCTCGCGTCGCTCGAGGCGGCCAGCCTGCCCGACGGGTCGCCGCTCGACCCCGACATTGCGCAGGCCATGTTCGCCCACTTCGACAACGCCGCCACCCACCTCATCAACCAGCCGTCGTGACCGGCCCGACGCGCAGCGGTGGCTCGTTCGCACGCTCACCCGGCTCCGCGATGTGCTTGACCCTGTCTTGGAGCAGATGGCTCGCGAGCGAATCAGCTGAACCGCTTCGCGGGGACTAAGGGTCCGTCGCGGGTTAGGTCGCGCGGTGGGGTGGTGTGATGGTGTAGTTC
>WTFX01000001.1 GCA_011523825.1 Microthrixaceae bacterium | reverse complement strand
GGCGCCCCCATCGCCCGCGGCACAGCCACCGTCACCATCAAAGACAACGACTGACCCACCGGCACCCGCATCAACCCGACGGCCGGCAGGCCACCCGAAGCTCTCAGTCTGTGTGGTCTGTTCGCGCGATTATTTCCAGGTTGAGGGCCCACATCACTTCAAACACGGCGCCCATCGCCATTCTGTGATGGCCTTGCTCCAGCCGGATAATCCATTGCCTGCTGGATCCGGTCAGATTTGCGAGGTGTTGCTGTGTCATCCCTGCGGACTGTCGAGCGTGACGAACCACTGCTCCAAGGTCGGCAGCCGTCTCGATCACAGAATCGTGGTTCACAGCACGACCTACCCTTCCTGTGACTTCAGTTCTGCGTAAGCCACGACGCTTTCACAGACGGCACGCGCCGTTCCCGATGCCCATGTGGGGCATTGGGACACTGCGTGCTCGAAAGCAGAGGGCAACCCGTCGGCCATGTCCTGGAGCGTGAAGGCGGTGATGCCGAGCCGTAGCCGGCTCGCGATCCGCTCCCAGTCCTCCAACGTTGACGGCGGGTCGCCGGCGAACCGCATAGCAGCCGGTATCGGCTGGTTTTCGGCCTCCACGTAGGGGGCCGATGAACTCAGATCGAAGAGAGGGGCCAACCGGGGGCGCGGCCCGTCCAGCAGCAACCCATAGTTCTTGGTGTGTCCATCAGGGTTGCCGATCAGCCAGTTGTAGAACATCGCCGAGAAGAACTCTCTCGTGCTGGCCCGCCCTGTTTCGCTGCGCAGGAACCTGATGACGGTCTCGGGTCCGGGGCCGCCGTCTTCTTGATACTTGTAAGCAGTGGACAAGCCCATTGCCTGGCAGAGATCCTCAAAGTGCAACCGGCGCACACCTCCTCTCGTCTGCTCCCGGTCAAAGCGTTCCACCACGAGCGCCGTTTGGCCCTCGAACTTCTCCAGCGACGTGCGCGCGGCGTTCAACCCGAGCGCTGAAGCCGCTGTTTGGCATAGATGCTCGTTCACGGCGATCGAATCCCGCACTCCGGGGTTGAGATGACCACTCTGCGGTTTGAAGATGTGTGTAGTGGCGAGCGAGCCGCCAGGGAGGTACCAGCCATCGCCTGCATGCCTCAGCGCTATCTTGGGTTGAGCGCCGGGAAGCGACAGGCGCAGCTCTCCCAGCCCGTGAGCCGGGTCGCCTTCAGCGTCTTGGGACACGAGCCGCAACCTTGCAGCCAGTTCAGCGTCGGACAGCCTTGTCAGGGTCCCGGCCTTCGGGTCTGGCAGAGCAGGCTGCGTGTAAAACTGCGCAGCGCCGATGCCTTCAAGCCCGGCCTCGGTACACAGCAGGTCGAACGGGGCCGTAGAGCGCGCCCCCAACTCCCGAGCCCAACGCGAGCGGATGCGCGGGTTCTCGGGCAGCATCCCGTCGATCCAATCAGAGACATCTGAGCGCCCCTGATGATCGGCTCGCAAAGACAACGACAGCGGGGAGGGCGATTCCGGGACGGCTGAGTCGTAGTGGAGATGGACGGCCCCGCGTCGCAGCCGCACGAGCTTGCCGATCCTCTCGCCGTGCAGGAACACATAGAGGTCGTGGGGCGGGTCAGCCATCTCGGGACGGCTCCTCGTCTGCGCGCACGGTGACGGTCGCCCCGAGCGCCTGCAACACCAGCAGCGCGTCGCCTATCGACGGTTCGATGCGTCCGCTTTCAAGTTTGGACACCCATTGCTGGGACCGGCCTACGCGGTGTGCCAACTGGGCTTGCGTCCAGCCTCGATGCCGCCGGCGTCGACGCAGAACGAACCGACGAAGGCCTCCCACCGAGGCAAGGGCAACCGGCTCAGACGGCCCAGATGTCATGCAAGAGAGTATATCTGAATTACGCTTTCACATGACATGCCTCTCGGCCATGGCCATGGGGGGGCGGCGCTGTGCTGGGCGGATGTGGGCCAGCAGAGCGAACCGGCAGTGCTCACGGACGAGCGGCAGAAGCGTTGCAGCGGATTTCAGCTTCTGGCAAGATTTCACCGTGCAACGCAGAGTCGTAGACCCCCGCCTGCCTTGATCCTGTGCAGGCTGCCGTGACTCTCCGAAAGCCCCGCCGTCTGTTCCGGTCGATGCTCGCGGCGGCGGTGTCGTTGGCCCTGCTGGCGACGGCGTCGCCGGTGACAGCGCAGACCTCTGGGAACGATCCTTCACAGGCGCCGGACGCCGGTGACGACCCCACCGACGGCCTGCTGCCCGACTCGCCGCTGGACCCCGGCGGCTCGCTCGCCCCGGACCCGGGCGCCGGGTACTCGGCGGCCGAGGTGGTGTACCCCAATCTGGGCTCGCAGCTCAGCGCGCTGGCGGTCGCCCACGACTGCCTCGCCGCCCAGGGCGACGCCTCCGACGCCGACGCCTCCTGCGGCGCGATGTCGCCTGCCCTGCCCGGCGGCACGAACTCCACGCTGAGCACAGAGCCGCTGCTGCTGACGATGCAGCTCAACGGCAACCGCGACGAGATGCTCGAGTTCCTCGCCGCCAACGGCGTGACGCCCGCCAACGCGGTGGGCGACTACCTCGAGGTCTACGTGCCGCCGGGGCTGCTCGGCGAGCTGGCAGGCCAGACGGGGGTGGAGCGGGTGCGCGAGATGCCGCCGTCGTTCAAAGACCGGGGCGACATCCGAAGTGGGGGCGCCCGGGCCCATGGGGCTCTGGTCTGGCACGTCAACGGCTTCACCGGCGACGGGGTGAAGGTCGGCGTCATCGACGGGTCCACCACCGCCACGTCCAAGGACGGTTTCACCGGCCTGCGCGCGCTGCTCGGCTCTGAGCTGCCCAAGACGGTGGTCGGCCGCTGCTACACCGGCACGGGCAAGCCCACGAGCGATCTGGCGAACTGCGACACCGCCAGAGGCAACGGCCACGGCACCGAGGTTGCGGAGTCGCTCATGGACGTGGCGCCCGACGCCGAGCTGTACATCTCCAATCCGAGCACCTGGGCCGACCTGCACAGCGCCGTCGTGTGGATGCACGGCCAAGGGGTGAAGGTCATCAACTACTCGACAAGCTGGTCGTTCCACGGCGCCGCCGACGGCACGTCGCCGGTCACGCCGAGTCCGCTGAACACCGCCAAGTGGGCTGCCGACAACGGGATCGTCTGGGTCAACTCCGCCGGGAACTACACACAGAAGACGTGGTACGGCGCATTCGCCGACTCCGACAACGACGGCTACCACGAGTGGGACAGCTCGGACGGCACGGTTTACGAGGCCCAAGGGTTCGAACTGACCGGATCCAGCCGGGCCTGGGTCAATATGCGCTGGGACGACACTTGGGGCGGCGCCGCCAAGGACCTCGACCTCGAAGTCAGGTATTCCGCGACCCGGGACGGGACGCAGACCGTCGTCGGCCGCCACGCCGACCTGCAGAACGGCGGAGCGACGGACTATCCGTGGGAGGGCATGTCGCTGCCGGTGTCCAAGGCCGGCTTCTACTGGGTCTACGCGAAGAAGAAGGCAGCCAGCGCAGCCCCGTCGTGGGTGCAGTTCATGGCGTTCCGCTCCAGCACGCTCGAGCACTACACCTCGGGCGGCAGCATCACCAGCCCCGGTGACAGCCCGAGTCCGGCAGTGCTGGCGGTCGGCGCCGCGGCCGAGAAGAGCTGGCTGGATCCCACTTACGTCGTCCACCCGCGCAGCGGCCGCGGGCCGACGCCCGACGGTCGCACCAAGCCCGACATCGTCGGCCTGCATTGCGGATACACATCGTCCGGCGGCGGCTTCTGCGGGACGAGCCAGGCCGCGCCCCATGTAGCGGGCCTCGCCGCGCTGGTGCTCGAACGCAACCCCGCCTACACGCCTCAGCAGACAGCCCAGTATCTCGAGTCCAACGCAGCCGATCACGGCGTCAAAGGCACCGACAACACCTGGGGCAACGGCTTGGCGATGCTGCCCGCGACAGGATTGACGACAACGCTTGACGATCACTGCGCGACGGCGCTGACGGGCAGCGGCACCGTCCAGGGAACATGGGACGCCCTATGCCTCAGGAAGGGCTACAAACATACGTCCGGGCGCTATTACAGCTTCGCTCTGTCCCAGCAGAGCAGCGTGACCATCGAACTGACGACCACCGCGGACGTCCACACCCGCCTTCAGCTGCGGCGAGGCGGAGACACGAGGGATGGGCGAACCCTCGACTCGAGGAGTGGCAGCAAAAGCAGAACGGCCCGCATCGCAATGAGCCTGCCCGCCGGCGATTACACCATCGACGCGGCTACGTACCACGCGTTCGAACGCGGCCCTTTCAGCTTGACGGTCCAAGGTGTGCCGACCTTGGTGCCCTCGGGTTCGGAGATCGGCATCGCGTCAGGCGCCGACGTCGCCGAGGGCGGCAATGCGGTGTTCGCGCTGTCGGCGAGCCCGGCGCCTAAGACACCGCTGACCGTGTGGGTGAAGGTGGCCCAGCAGGGCGCCTTCGGCGCGACGACGGGCTATCGACAGGTGACGGTCTCCACGTCGGGCAGCGGCTCGCTGATAATCCCCACCGTCGGCGACAGCGCCGACGAAGCCGACGGCTCGGTCACCGCGACAGTGGATCCCAGCCCGAGATACACCGTGTCGGCCTCGGCCGGTGCCGCCACGGTGAAGGTGTCCGACGACGACGACACGGTGCCGCCGCCCGTGGCCGGGGACGCATGCGTGGAAGCGCTGTCCGGCGACGGAAGCCTGCAGGCAGGGTGGACCGATTCCTGCACCTCGGTACACCGCGACGGCAAACGGGCCCGCTACTACAGCTTCGCCTTGGACCGCGCGTCCTCGGTGAAGATCGAGGTGGCGACGGGGCTGCCGGAGAACAGATTGTCAGGCAGCCACATCTACCTGCGGAACGGATTGGGCCAGAAGAGCGGGTCCAGCCTGGCGCCGTCCAGGGAGAGCTGTGGCCCCTGTTGGGATCGCATCGACTCGATCCAGTGGCGCCTGCCCGCCGGCTACTACACAATCGAGGTCTCTCCCCACTACGGGAAGAACCAGACGCAGCGCTTCAACTTGGCTGTCTCGGGGCTGCCCAAGCAGCCCGTGAAGCTGGGAACGAGGGTGAGCATCACCACTGCCGACAAGGTGGTTGAGGGCGACGACGCCACGTTCACGCTGTTGGCGAGCCCAGCGCCCTCATCGCCGTTGACGGTGGACGTGTCGGTGTCCGCGTCCGGCGATTTCGGCGTGGCGAAGGGCGCCCGCAAGGTGACGATCCCCACTTCCGGCCGGGTCGCGCTGACCGTCGCGACGTCCGATGACAACATCTCTGAACCCGACGGCTCAGTGACGGTGACGGTGACCTCGGGCACGGGTTACAAGGCCGCCGCGGGGAATGCGTTTCGGGCGACGGCGAAGATCCTCGACGACGACAGAGGGACCGGCTGCGTGGGACACCTGTCAGGCAACGCCAACCTCAACACGAAGTGGACGAGCGACTGCACTTCGTACGCGCGTCCTGGTCGCTATGCGCGTTTCTACACCTTCACGGTGAGCAGCGAGGCAGCGGTGACGATCGACCTCGAGTCCTCGCTCGATTCATACCTCTATCTGCGCAGCGGCTCGAACAATATTAACGGCGTCTGGATCGCCAAAGACGACGACGGCGGCACCGGTCGCGACTCGCGGATCACCAAGTCCCTGCCCGCGGGCGCCTACACAATCGAGGCAACCACCTACGCAAGCTCAAGGACCGGAGACTTTCGACTGACGGTGAGCGGACTGCCGCCGGCGCAGCAGACGGCGACCCCGGAGATCAGCGTGACCGCGGGCAGCAGAGTGACAGAGGGAGACCCGGCGTCGTTCACCATCGACGCGAGCCCCGTCCCGAGCACACCGCTGTCGGTGTCGGTGACGGTCGCTCAGACGGGTGATTATGCGGCTGCGGGCACGACGGGCGCCAAGACGGTGACCATCCCCACCAGCGGCAGCGTGACCTACACCGTGGCGACGGTCGACGACAATGCCGAGGAGGCTGACGGTTCGGTCACCGTCACCCTCAATACCGGCACCGGTTACACGATCTCCTCCACCCACGGGGCGGCCGCCGTGGCGGTGGCCGATGACGACAAGCCGGTGGTGAGCGTGACCGCGGACGCGACGAGTGTGACCGAGGGCGGCAACGCTGTTTTCACAGTCGCGGCCACCCCCGCCCCGAAGACGCCGCTGACGGTGTCGATGCTTGTGTCGGTGTACGACCTGAACCGATGGAAGATCAGTAGGGCGACCATCACTGTCGGTACGGGAGGCACCGCAAAATACACTGTTGCCACCACCGACGATGAGGTCCACGAGACTTTTCAGAGGGTCATTGTCGTGATAAACGCAGGCAGCGGCTATACGACGTCATCCACGCAGGTCGGCGCAACCGTGAATCTGACCGACAACGACTCGCCGTCGGTGGTTCCGGTGGTGAGCGTGACTGCTGGTGCGGGTGTGTCTGAGGGCGGCAGCGCGTCGTTCACGGTGACTGCCAGTCCGGCTCCGGCTGCGCCTCTGGCGGTGTCGGTAGCGGTCGCGCAGATCGGCGATTATGCGGCTGCGGGCACGACGGGCACCAAGACGGTGACGATTCCCACCGGCGGCAGCAAGGCCTACACCGTGGCGACGGTCAACGACAGCGCGGACGAGACTGACGGGTCGGTGTCGGTCACCCTCAAGACGGGTACCGGCTATGCGGTGTCGTCCACGCAGGGCAGCGCGTCGGTGGCGGTGTCTGATGATGACGATCCGCCGAAGAAGCAGGCGCCGCCGCCTGTGAAGGTGTGCAAGACCACCGACACGGCGTTGCTGGCGCGGGTGGCTGCCAAGGCTGCTGATCCGTGGGGCGGAGCGCGTCCTGATCTGGTGGAGACGTTCACCCGCTCGCACAACACGATGCTCGGCAAAGACTCCTACACGGTGGCTGATCTCAAGGCCCGCCCCGACCGCCAGACCTCCAACTGGCAGGGCGCGGGCCCGAATGCGCTGTGGCAGAGCATCTACGCCGAGTTGGACCGCCTCCAAACATGCCGTGCCGCACCCACACCAGACACGCCGACGGTGACGCCGGAGGTCAGCGTCACGGCTGGTGCGAAGATCACCGAGGGCGGCTCGGCGGTGTTCACGATCAGCGCTGATCCCGCCCCGGCGTCTGCTCTCTCAGTGTCGGTGACTGTCGCCCAGACCGGCGATTTCGGCGTCACAACGGGTTCCAAGACGGTCACGATCCCGACCGCGGGTTCGGCGCAGTTGACGGTCGCTACTGTCGGCGACAATGTCGATGAGGCTGACGGGTCGGTGACGGTCACGGTGGGGTCGGGTACCGGCTACACGGTGTCGGGCGCACAGAACACCGCCGCGGTTCAGGTTGCCGACGACGACAACCCCCCGCCCCCGCCTCCACCGCCGACTCCGGAGGTCGGTATCACAGCGGGCGCAGGCGTCACCGAAGGCGACGCAGCAAGATTCACGGTCACGGCTACCCCTGCGCCTACCTCTCCGTTGAGTGTGACAGTCACGGTCGCCCAGACCGGCGATTTCGGTGTGACAACTGGTTCGAGGACTGTGGTCGTGTCCACTTCGGGTTCGGCGCAGTTGTCGGTGGCCACTGTCGGCGACAATGTCGATGAGGCTGACGGGTCTGTGTCGGTGACTGTGAGCACGGGCAGCGGCTATACCGTGTCGGGCGTACAGGGCTCCGCGTCGGTGGCGGTGTCTGATGACGACGACCCGCCTCCGGTGGTGGTGCCGGTTGTGGGCGTGACAGCAGGCAACGCGATCACCGAGGGCGGCGCGGCGAGTTTCACGGTCACGGCTGCCCCGGCTCCGTCCTCGGCGTTGAGTGTGACAGTCACGGTCGCCCAGTCCGGTGTGTGGGGTGTGGCAACTGGTTCGAGGACGGTGGTCGTGCCCACTGCTGGTTCGGCGCAGTTGTCGGTGGCCACTGTCGGCGACAACACCGACGAACCCGACGGGT
>WTFX01000017.1 GCA_011523825.1 Microthrixaceae bacterium | reverse complement strand
CTGATCGATACGAACAGCGACGGCATCGGCGACACTCGTGAGTTCGCCGGTTCTCACCGATACAACACAGCGGTAGCGCTCGCGCAGCGTTTCGCTGACGACAACGGCGGGGTCACGACGGTGATCATCGCCTCGGGTGAGACCGAGGTCGATGCGGTGACCGCTTCTGGTCTCGCGGGCAATCAGGACGCGGCAGTGCTGCTGACGCGCTCGAACCAGCTCCCGCACAACGTGGCCCGCTTCATTGACGAGCACAACGTGACGAACGTCATCGTGGTCGGCGGCACCGCATCAGTGCCCGATTCGATCATCACGGCGATCGAGAGCTTGGGCGCTGATCCCGACGTGCAGCGCATCTCCGGCGCTGACCGTTATGAGACGGCTGCGCGGATCGGCAACGAGCTGGGCGGACCGAACCCGACGTGGTGCGGGTCGACCCAGACTGCGGCGATCCTGGTGAACGGCGGTGCCGAAGGCCGTGCCGACGCGGTCGCGATCGGTCCGTTGGCGTACGCGCTGGGCTTGCCGGTGCTGCTCACCGCCGCCGATGAGCTGCCGCAGTCCACCGAGGACTTCCTGGTCGACAACAAGGTCGAGCGGGTCGTGATCGTGGGTGGCGAAGGCGCTGTGTCTGCTGACATCGAGGACGATCTGGTCGAGGAAGTTGGCGTGGTGAACACCCAGCGCATCTCGGGCGGCACTGCTGCCGGTACCTCGGTCGACATCGCCAAGGAGATGCTCGGCAACTGCAAGGACGTGCTGGGCACCAGCTCGACGATGGTTGCTTTGGTGAACCGTGACGCGACAGCGGACGGCATCGCCTCGGCGCCTGTGCTGGGACGCGGCCTCGGCGGCGGCGGCCCGGTGCCGATCCTGCTGGTCGGCGACGAGCTGCCCGCTGCGGTCAGCGACTACCTCGCTGGCACTGCTGAGGTCAACTCTGCGGGTCAGAAGACCCACCTGGGCATCCTCGCGATCGGCGGCACCGCTGTGGTCAGCAACATGGTGATGGCTGATGCCATTGCTGCGGCGAAGACCTCCGGTGACATCACCGCGACCATCACGGCGCTGAAGTACACCGTGGCGGACGCGGTCGGCGGGTCGATCCCGGCGGGCAAGTCGGTCGGCGACTACAAGAACGTGTTCAGGGTGTCGTTCAGCGATCCCGTCGCTGATGCCGCGGTGTCGGACCCGACGCTGTATCGCATCAACGGGCGGCGCCTTGAGGCACTGCTCGACACCGAGACCGGCAACGAGGAGTCGCTCGCAGCGAACAACTTCATCGATGTCGCCAACGGCATCGTGACCGTCACCTTGGTACATGCTCTTGAAGAGGGCGACACGATCACCGTCGTGGGCGGCAGCCAGGTCGCTCGTGCCAGGAATGGCGACCGGCGTCCGCTGCAGCAAGCAGAGGTCACGCTCGGTGCTGTAACCACCGCGGTCGATCGGGCTGCTCCGAGGATCGAGATCATCGCGGTCGCTGGCCAGGCGACCTTCGATGTCCTTGTCCACGAGCCGAACGTGCTCTACAACGAGCTGACTGTGGCGACGAACCTCTCGGACTTCCTGACCGTCACCGGCGCTTCGGTCCCCGCGTTCACCAACGACGGCGGAACTCCGGATGACACATCGGATGACACCCGGGTCGCGCGCGTCGACCGCATGGTGACGGTCACGCAAGGGACGAACCCCACCGATGACGGCCGTTCCGGGTCGCCTGTGCGGCTGCGCTTCAACGCCGCAGCGGCGGTCACGGCGACGAGCCCGAACCAGACGATTGGAACGGCGACCGGGCTTATCCCCGGCGACGTGATCACCGTGAACCGCAACGCGGTCCGCGATGACGACGGCCGCTCCAATGCGCTCACCCGTCTCACGGTGCAGAAGCTGAAGGATGCGGGCAAGTTCGAGGTCTCCAGCGTGTCGATCGGCAACGTGCGGCACGGCAACCTCGACGGCACCGGGCACGCCTCGGCGACCATCGAGGGAGCCATGGTGGTGACCGCGAAGGCCGGCGGCGGCGCTGCTGGCGCTCAGGGCAACGGCTGGATCATCTACGGCTACGACGACCGTCCCAACGGCGAGGCAAACGTCTTCGAGTGGGACATCCGAGTCGGCGTCGATACCGCCAACAAGGTCATCAGCTACACGATCTACCAAAAGCCGGCCGTGCCGGGCTTCGAGAAGGTCGCGAGGAGCGCGGTGAGCATCGGCGCTCTGGCTGACAGGCTGGTCGCGGACGACGACTTCGCATCCCACTTCCGGGTGAGCTACCTCACCCCGACGCCGGCTGGCGGCAGGGCCACACCGCTCGGTGCGACCTCACCTGAAGGCGAGGACTTCAGCGGCGGCACGAGTGCGGTCGGTGTCGTGGTTCGCTTCAACGACAACGTGGAGTCGCTGCTGAACGACGGCACCGACCTCGCTGTCGATATCGCAGCGATGATTGACACGACGGCCACTCCTGTTGCGGACGTTGTGACGGTGACCTTCGGTCCGCCGGACAGCCAGGTGCACATCTCGTACACCTCCGCCAGCATGCTGCGGCTGCCCAAGCGGTCCGGGTTCCGTGTCATCGCTGCCGGCGTGGCAACCAGCTACGGAGCGGTCGACGGCACTGACACCACCAACATCCGGGAGATTCTGAACAGTCTCCGCCCGGATGCCAGCATCACGCCGTAGGGATCTGATCCCACGATCAGGCACAACCGCCTGATCGACGGCTGAGCCAGCCACCCGGCTGGCAAGACCAAGAAGGACCCCGGGGCAACCGCCCCGGGGTCCTTCGCGTCTCTCTATCGAGCCGACGGTTGCGGCTGTGGATGGCCCGCACTGTCAGCAGGCGTGTCGCTGTCCGCGATACCGACGGCGCTACTGTCGCTGCTAGGTGGACGACAACTGAACCCCTGCTTGGAGACTCCACATGAGCGCTCGCGTCCTGCCAGCGGCCGACAGTTCGCGCCCCGGCCCTGCAGATCGTTTCGTGAAGCAGCGTCAGCGGCGCCGGGTGCTGTGCGTGCTGCTGGCCATGGTGATGGCAGTCGGCGCGGTCGTGCTGACGGGATCGCCGGCGCAGGGCGCTGCTGCGGTCGTCAGCGTGGATCGGCTCTCGGGCGCCGACCGCTACGCGACGGCGGCGGAGATTGCCGAAGCGTTTGCCGACGAAATCGAGGATCGCGGACGACCTGCGATCGACACCATCCTGGTGACCTCCGGTGCGGACGCTCACTTCGGGTGTGCCCTGCCGGCGCCGGCGCTGTCACGCCTGTACGAGGCACCGCTGCTGCTGACCGAGCGCTCGAGTGTGCCCAATTCGCTCAAGCGTTTCGTGGAGGACTACGACATCGACCGGGCCTTCATCCTGGGCGGCACCGACATCGTGTCCGACGACGTCAAGGACGAGCTGGAGGATCTCAACAACGTCGACGTCAAGCGTGTGGCCGGCAGCGACTGCTATGGCACCGCTGTGGAGGTGGCCGAGCTGGTGGGCTCGTCCCCCGGCACTCCGGGCACGTACCGCCGCGAGGGCCGCACGGCGTTGGTCGCCACCGGCGAGGTGTTCGCCGACGCTTTGTCAGCAGGGCCGCTGGCCTACACCGGCGAGCACCCCATTTTGCTGACGCCGAGATCGTCGCTCGACTCGCGCGTGTCGCAGTTCCTGCGCAGCAGCCGCACCGAGCACGTGATCATTTTGGGCGGGACGGCAGCGGTTTTGGGCAGCGTGGAGCGGGACATCCAGCGGCTCGGCATCTCGGTGGAGCGCCTGTTCGGTGCCGACCGGTACGCCACGGCTGTGCGCGTCGGACAGGAGCTGCTCGGCGCCAACCCGCCGCAGTCGTGCTTTGCGGGCGATGAGGTGGGGCTGGCGTACGGGCGCAGGTCTCCCGATGCCATCACGAGCGGCCCGCTGCTGGGCGAGCTCTGCGCCCCGCTGCTGCTGACCGACCTGCGAGACCTTCCGCGGTCCACCAGCGACTACCTGGAGGCGGATGACTACGTGACCGGCGACGCCGACGGCGACCTGCGCATCACCGTCTTCGGCGGCACTGCCGCGGTGTCGCGAGCTGTCGAGAATGACGCGGTGCGCGCTGCCCGGCTGCGTGAGATCAGTGCCTCGGTCGTGGCTGTGGAGGGGGCCTGCTACTTCACGGTGAACTTCTCCGAGCCGGTGCGCACCGCTGATGCGCGCTTGGCGAGCAACTACACGCTCGACCGCCGCGCCCTCAACAGCGGCATTGCCCGCGTCGAAGTGGGCAGCGGTTCGAGCACCAGCAGAGCCGTCGTCATCCTCGCCGGTGCAAGCAGGGGCTCGAGCGACGCGGTGCCGACCGGCTGCATCGACCCGCTGGAGACCCGCGACCGTGTCGGGGTGGACGGGCAATCGATCCGGGGGGCAGCCGACCGGCGCACGGTGCGCGAGACCGATTTCGCAGTGCGGTCGGACAACACCCGTCCCAACCTGACGGTGACAGCTCCCGACGGCGGCGGCGAGGTGGTGGTGGACATCAGTGAGCCGGTGACGCAGAGCAGCTTCGATGTCATCTTCACCCGGGACCGCGAAGATGAAGTGGTCACGGCGTTCGTGCTCGACGGCGAGAGCCGGTTCACCATCTTCGTGCCCTACGCCGAGTTGGAGCAGGGCGACCGCATCGTGATCCCCTCGGGGGCAGTCGAGGACTTCGCCGGGAACCGGAGCCTGCGCGAACTCATCACCGTGCGGCGTGACACGGTGCTGCCACGGGTGCAGAGCGTCAGTGTGACCGAACCTGTGGCGCGGGCGGCGTCGTTCGTGGAGCTCAGCGGGCACTACAACCGGACGCGGGTCGACCGGGTGCTGCGCATCGAGGCGCTGGACGACGGCGATGCCTACGGAGCGGCGGGGAACGACTGGGAGATCAACATCGAGGTCGACGCGGGGCTGGCCGCCGGCGATCCGTCGCGGATCACGGTGTCGGCGACACAGCAGCGGATCAGCGTGGCGACGTCGGCCGACACTGAGGTGCCCGATCTGGTCGACGACCTGAACCAAGACGTCGAGTTCGGCGAGCTGTTCGTGGCCGACTTGACCGACCACGAGTTCGCGGACGACGCCGCCATCTCTGAGACGCTCAACTACGTCTCGTTCTCTGGCGGTGTCAGCACGGTCGATCTGAGGCTGGAGTGGACCGAGCCGGTGCGTGGCTGCGACGCCGATGATCGCGCTCTCCGCCGGGACCGCATCGAGATCGACACCAATGCCAACGGCGTCGGCGACTTTGCCCTCGACGGGGTCGGCGCGGCGGCCAGCGGGGTGGCGTTCGTGGCAGCGCCCGACGGCAACCAGTACATCGTTGCGGGCACGGCTGCCTGCGACCTGTCGCCGGGTGTGAGGTCGGGCACGCTGGTTGCACGGCTGGAATCGCAGATCATCGCTGAACTGCCGACGCTGCGTTCGAGGGTGTTCGTGCGGGCCGGCGCTGCGTACGACCTGCGCGGGAATCCGGCGGCGAATCAGTCCATCAACGCGCTGCGCAGGCCGTAGCGGCGTCGCCGAACGGAGTGCCGACATGCCGCTGGGCGATGGGTCCGGTGGCAGTGGCGCCGGTGGACGAGGGCGCTCGTGGCGTACGCGTGCACTGGTAGCGGTGTGTGCCCTTGCCGCTGCTGCGGGGGCGCTGTCGTTGGGCAGCGACCCGGCGCAGGCAGCTGCCTCGGAGGTGGAGACTGAGCGCCTGAGGGGCGCTACCCGCTACGAGACAGCGGTGGCCATTGCCGATGCCTTCGCGGACGCAGTGGAGGAGGGCCAGTCCGGCGGCGACGTGGACACGGCCATCGTGACGTCGGGCGCCGACGAGCACTTCGGCTACGTGCTGCCGGCCCCAGCGCTGGCACGGCGCCATCGGGCGCCCGTGCTGCTGGTCGAGCCCGATGACCTGCCCAGCAGCGTGCGCACGTACATCGAGCGGCAGGGCATCCACAACGTGATCATCCTGGGCGGTGTCGACGTGGTGTCGGCCGAGGTCGAGGCCGAGATTGACGGCCTGGCTGGCGTGGGAGTGGAGCGCATCGCCGGCAGCGACGCCTACACGACGGCGGTG
Organism: Microthrixaceae bacterium; assembly: GCA_011523825.1. Lineage (GTDB taxonomy): Bacteria > Actinomycetota > Acidimicrobiia > Acidimicrobiales > Poriferisodalaceae > Poriferisodalis. Next base: position 200,114 of record WTFX01000017.1, on the reverse strand, counting down.
AAGGTGGCCGAGCAGGTCGGCCCGGCGGCCCGCGTTCCCGGCCCGTTCCGCCGCGCCGTGCTGCTGGCCACGGGCGAGGCGTTTGCCGATGCGCTCGCTGCCGGTCCGCTGGCGTATGCGGGCCAGCACCCGATCCTGCTGACGCGCTCTGGTGAGCTGCCGCCCGAGGTGGTGGCCTTCCTGCGCAGCAGCAACATCGACCGCGTCGTGATCCTGGGCGGGCTGGCGGCTGTGGACATCGATGTGGAGTTCGAGCTCGAGAACCTCGGCATGACCATCACGCGCTGGGCGGGCAGGGATCGCTACGAGACGGCCATCGACATTGCGCTGGCGCTGCTGGCCGACGACTCGCCTCAGAGCTGCTTCGACGGCTCTGCGGTGGGCTTGGCGTATGCGTGGCGATCGCCCGATGCGATCGTGAGCGGCCCGTACCTGGGCGAGCTGTGCGCGCCGTTGCTGCTCGTCGGTCGGCGGGTGCTGCCTGCGGGGGTCAGGTCTGTCTTGGAGGCTGACGGCAACTTCACTGGCGACAGCGGCGGCGACCTGTTGATGACGGCGTTCGGCGGCAGCGCCGCCGTCTCTGAGCAGGTGCTGCGGGCTGCTGCCAATGCGGCTGAGCTGCAGCCGTTGCTGGCCCGGGTGTTCGCCGCTGACGGCGGCTGCCACTTCCGGGTGACGTTCGACGATCCCGTGCTGACGGTGGACGCCGAGAACCCGCGCAACTACTTCATCGACGGGCTGCTGCTGGACTTCTTCGGGGCCACGGTGGACGCCGGATTCTTCGAGACGACCACCGAGGCGGTCATCACCTTTGCGGGTGCCAGCGCTTTGGACGACGATGTCGTGCCTACGGGCTGCCAAGCGCCGTTGCGGGCACGCGACACGGTGGGAGTGGCCGCCAAGCGGATCCACGCTGCTGACGGTCGCACGGTGCGGCGGGCGGAGCTGTCGGTGCGTGCCGACAACATCCGGCCGAGGCTGAGCATCAATGCGCCGCGCCGGGCGACTTCGGTGATCATCAGGACCAACGAACCGGTCGTCGGGGCCGAGGGTGCGCCGACGATAACGGTGGAGTTCCGGCGCGCCGGGCTGACCGCGGTGACCGTCACCGCCGACGTGACGCCTGGCGGTTCGCGCATCGATGTGGCGGTGCCGGGCGAATTCGACACCGACACCACTATCGGCCTGCGACCGGGTGACCAGGTGGTGGTGCGAGCGAATCAGCTCGAGGACCTCGCCGGCAACCGCAACCTCGCCGCCATCCGCACCACCTAGCCGCCCGACGGCGCGCGTATTGGTGCTATTCGACTGCACGCGAATCTGTGCTCGGATGATCGGTCGCTATGCGCGCAATCAGCGCAAACGGTTGAAGGCTGGCAAAGTCGGGGACCCGGGTGGTCAAGTTCCTTGAGGGCGGAACAAGAGGCTCGAGCCGGCTTGAGCCTGGCAACGAGGACTTCTCTCCACGCTTAGTGCTGACTTACGCTGGGCCTTGAGCGGCTTCTGCCGCACGCGAAAGGGGGACGAGCGGTGTCCGACATGCAAGCGAGTGTCAACGTGCAAAAGTGCTGGCGGTGGACCCATGAGGCACCGTGCCGCCTGTTTGACTGCGATGTCAGAGGCAACCATTGCCACTGCGATGCAGCACTCGACGAGATCGCCAAACGACTCTCATTGACGCTGGACACAGCTGTGCAATGCGAGTACTGCTCAGCCGAGGTCTATGACCTTCGTTCGATGTCGTGCGCGGTCGTGTCGCCAGGTGATGACCGGTTCCAGATCTGTGCCGCATGCACTCAGGAATTCAAAGCGGGGCGAGGTCTGGCTGAACCAGCAGAAGTAGTCACCCTCCTGCTCCGATTTGAATCGGCCCGTCATGGAACCGTGGAAGACCTTTTCACCCTCTTTGGTAAACACTTCGGGCTTATGGTGGCTCGGGAGTTCATCAACCGGTGAGCCGTTGTGCACCGCGTGAAAGCGACGATGTCAGCATCGCGTGCGACCGAGTCTGTTGGCTCGACTGCTGTGGCCCCGTGGCGAGCTGATCGCCCAGCGCTCCACCTCCCACGGCCGCGTTTAGCCCTATAGGTCCCGAACGAACGGCACAGCCGCGAGGTTCAGTCGCCCGCTCGCTGACGAATACCGCTTCACCCGGATGTTCCACCCGGCAACTGACCGCAGAGTCGGCCCCGCTTGCGGGGCGCACGACTGCAAGGGCGAGCAGTACCTCGCCGATGTCGCTGGCTCAGCCGCATAGCGCGCTTGCATCATCACGCGATCCGACAGCTGGTTTCCAGATATGGGCTCCTAACCCGGGCCCTGATTGGTGGCCGGTCTGTTCGTGTCACCTATTCGTGTCACACCGCTTGCTTAGCGTGCGTGTCGTGGATCGCACATTTGTTCGCACCGAGTCAGGGCCAGACACAGGGCTTGCCGATGAGGTGCCGCGGGCTGTTGGTGTGGCGTCGCGAGCGGCTGGGGCGGCGGGACTGTGCTGTGAGACGGCAACCACTGATGAGGTGCTGGCGGGGCTGGCTGGGGCGCAGCGCTTGGTGGCGATGGCGTCGCAGCTGCCGTTGGTGGACGCCGATGCTGAGGTTTTGGCGCAGGTGGTCGCTGCTGGCGGGCGGTTGCGTTCTGCGGTGGAGGCGCTGCTCCTGACGGCGACTGCGGCGATGGAAGCCGGCCGGGCTGGGTCGGGGCGTGCAGCACTGCGCAATGAGGCTCGCATGAGCGCTCGCAGTGCCGCGCGGAAAGCGGCCGTCAGCGAAGAGATCGCCCAGATGCCCAATGTGGCTCGCGGCTTGGCGAACGGTGCGTTGACGATTGAGCACGTTGAAGTGCTCGCTGACACCGCCCGCCGCAGCAGTCCCGAGGTCGTCGATGCGACGCCCGATTTGCTCGAGACCGCTGCGAAGGCATCGCCCGACGTGCTGCGGCGCGACGCCCGGGCGTTCTTGGCCCAGCACGACCCAGCGAGGGCCGAGGGCGAGTTCATCCGGCAGCGCCGGGAGCGCAGCGCGGCACTGTTCATCGACGACGAAACGGGCATGGGTGTGCTCAATGCCCGCTTCGACCCAGTCACCTTTGCACTGGTGAGGCAAGCCGTCGAGAACTACAACGATGCCCTCTGGCGTCGGGACGGCGGCCGGGACGGCACACCCGATGCAGTGCGAGACAATCGTCAGCGCCTCGCCGACAGCGTCTTCGAGATGCTCACCGGCCGCGATGCGCTCGCGATCGGGCAGCGGCCCGCCCCGGCGACCGGCAGTGCTGCCAGCAGTGGCGAGCCCAGTCCGTACGGTGATGGCGTTGGCACTGGCGACGGGGGGTGCCGATCGGTCGGAAGGTGGGCGCCGTCACAGGCTCCCAACCAGCTCGTCATCGTGGCCGACATCGGCGTCATCGACGGCACTGCACCCGACGGACGATGCGAGATCCTCGGCGCTGGGCCGGTGCCCACCTCGATTCTCAAGAGCCTCTCGCCCGACACTCGCATCACTGGGGCGCTGTTCGCCGGCCCGGGACAGCCGCTGTGGCTCGGACGCAGTCGCCGGTACGCCAGCGCTGCACAAGAGCTGGTGATTGCCGTGCGCGATCGCGGCTGCGTGCTGTGCGGCAAGCCCATGCACCGCTGCGAGTACCACCACATCGACGAGTGGTTCGCAGACGAGGGCAAGACAGATATCGACAATCTCGCAGCCTTGTGCAACGACTGCCACAACAGCCTGCACAAGGCGGGCGAACGCCTCAGTCAAGAGTCAGCCGCCGGCCACTGGAGCACTCAGAAGCGTCGAGACCGCCCCGGCTCCTCGGCGCGCACAGGCGGCCGTCGTGTCGCAACGTCGTTGGGGGTGGGGTCCAGTTCGCCGCAGTCCGGCGGTGCGGCAGGTCGTGGACCGCCGTGATTTCGGCGGCTGCCAGCCGTCGGGCCGCCGTGATGGCAGGTCCGGCGACACCAGCCGCCGTCACGGCAGGTCGTGGCCCGCTGTGAGATCCGCTGGCGCCGGACGCCGGGCGACGGGCGAGCGCGAAAGCAAGGTCGGCGGGAGCGGCAAGTTGGGGCCGGCGGGATGGGTGGGCGATGCGCTCATCCGCTGTGCTCACCTGACGGCGAGTTGGGGCTCGCAACTAGTGTTTCCCCGATGAGACGTCTGGGGATCGCAGTGCTGGTGGCGGTGCTCGGCTTGGGCGGCGTGCTCGTGTGGCCTGCGACGGCTGTCGGCGCTGCTGAACATGACGGCTCGGATGTGTCGGTCACCCGCTACGGCGGGGCGGACCGGTACGAAACGTCGCTGCGGATCGCTGAGGCGGTGGCCGCTGAGGCTGGGGGTTCGCTGTCGTCGGCGGTGTTGGTGTCGGGAGAGCGCTGGACCGACGCGGTGGTGGCGGCGCCGGTGGCGGGTGCATTGGGCGCCGCGGTGCTGATGACCCCGCCCGGCGAACTGCGTGGCGATGCGCTGGCGTTCTTGGAGCGCGTCGGTGTGACCAGCGTGGTGGTGATCGGACCCGATGCGAGCGGTGGCGAGCACGGCCCCGGCCGTGGTGTGCGTGGCGCAGTGCTGGAAGCGCTCGAAGACGCCGGCATCTCTGCGGAGCGCATCGCGGGCGGCGACCGATTCGGCACCGGGGTAGCGGCCGCGGGACGCCTCACTCCCGGCGACATGGGTGATTTGGGCCGCACGGCGATCATCGCCAGCGCAGACGTCTTTGCCGATGCCCTGGTGGCCGGGCCGTTTGCCGCACGTGGCGAACACCCGGTGCTGCTGAGTGCATCCGACGAACTGCATCCCGACGTGGAGGGCTACCTGAGTGCTGAGGGCGTCTCCCACGTGGTGCTCATGGGCGGCACCGCTGCACTCAGCGACGCTGTCGAGTCATCGGTGACCGGTCTTGGCGTGTCGGTCACTCGCATTGCGGGCAGGACCCGCTATGACACGGCGGTCAAGGCAGCTGAGTTGGTGACCGGCCGCTACACCGACGCTGCTGGCCAGCCGTGCTTCGCTGCCAGCACCACCGGACTGGCACGCGCCCGCGTGCCGTTCGACTCGCTCGGCGCCGCACCTCTGCTGAGCCGGCTGTGCGCCCCGCTCGTGCTGGCCGACCCGGGCCAGATCCCCCCAGACACCGCCGCCTACCTCGATGCGGCACGTGAAGCCAATGACGCGGTGGACCTGCGGGTGTTCGGCGGCAACGCCGCCGTGTCGGGGGCCGCCATCGACGCCTATCTCAGCGGCGAGGAGGACGACGCTGAAGAGGCTTCACAAGCCGAAGAGGCCGGCGAGAACGGCGAAAGCGACGACGCCGAGACGGTCGGGTTGGCATCGGGCGCCTGCGGCGGCTCTGCCGACGACGAGCCTCGGGCGCTCACCATGGACGACGATTCCGAGGACCCGGCGTGGTCACCGGACTGCAGCCGCATCGTGTTCTCACGCGATGGCTCGCTGTAGACCATGGCCAACGACGGAACCGACCAACAACAGCTCGTCGACGATGACATCGCGTACTCCGATGAGCCGGCGTGGTCGCCCGACGGCACCCAGATCGCCTACAGCCGTGGACAGCGCAACGACGACGGCCATTGGTTCTCGCACATCTATGTGATCAATGCAGACGGCACCGGCCGCACCAAGATGTCCAAGGGCGATGTGCGTGATGCGCTCCCGGTGTGGTCGCCGGACGGGTCTCAGATCGCGTTCCAGCGGCTCAGCGGCTCCGGCCGCAACGATGACGGCACCTTCATCGACGCCGACCGCGCGATCTTCATCCTCGACAACGACGGCGGCAAGCCCGTGTCCATCAGTGAAGGCGGCGCCTGGGAACAGGCGCCCGCGTGGTCGCCGGACGGCACGCAGATCGCGTACGTGGCCTACACGACCGTGGAGCTGGTGGACGCCGACGGCCAGAACCGGCGCACCATTTCTGGCGGGGCGTACTGGAACGGGGGCGTCACGTGGTCGCCGGACGGCCGCCGCGTCGCGTTCGTCCGGGGCGATGTGAGCGAGTCGGCAATCGTCGTCGCGCACGTCACCGACGCACGCGAAGCCGTGGTTGCCGACGTGCCAGGAGCGGCCTCCTGGCCTCGCTGGTCGCCTGACGGCGATCTCATCGCCTTCACCAACGAGGTGTCCGACGGCGATCAAAAGCTCAGCGACATCTACGTGACCGGGACCGGTCCGGCGGCTTTGGTCGGCACCGACTGCAGGCCGCGGGGCGTCAACGGCACTACCGCAGGATTCCCCATTCCGGACTGGTTCGCCGCCTCGACGGGAACACTGCGCCTTGCGATCTTGTTCATGGACTTTCCCGACGTGCAGGCCACCCACTCGACCCGTGAAGAAGCCGAGCGAGGGCTGCCGTTCATGGAGGAGTACCTCGAAACCGTCAGCTACGGCCGGTTCGATCTCGAGATCGTCGCTCACCACGAGTGGCTGCGAGCCGAGAAGCCCTCGCAGGAACTGCTGGGCGAGACCTCGCTGGGACTCTCACTGGCCCACGAAGCAGGGATGCACGCCGTCTGGCTCGCAGACCCTGACGTTGACTTCTCTCAGTTCGACGCAGTCATGACGATCTTCCCCAGCACTCACTTCGGCGGCGGCAATGCCGGCGGGTTTGTGACGGCAGATGACAAGACGGTGCCGCATTCACGCACCAACACCGTCGCACACGACGAACCAGTCGCCTTCGCCGACGCTCAGCCGTGGGGTGACGTTGCCGCGCACGAGCTGGCGCACAACCTGGGACTGCTGGACCTGTACCCCTACGACGCGACCGCGCATGAACGGCCGTCAGCGCGGCAGGGCTACGAGTGGGTCGGCGTGGAGTGGGGGCGGATGAACCTGTGGTCGTGGTTCATGGCCCCAGAGGCAGACGAGCGCCGGCGGCTCCTGTGGCGGTTCCCCAGCGGCGGCACCAACACGGGCTCTGCGACCTACCTGAACCCCCAGGAGATGCTGGCGTGGAGCAGATGGCAACTCGGCTGGCTGGATGAGACGCAGATCGAGTGCGTCGAGGCGGCGGAGACCGTCGTCGAGCTCTCGCCGATCGCCCAGCCCGACCGCGGCGTCGCCATGGCCGCTGTGCGAACCGGTCCTCACGAGGTGATCGTCATCGAGAGCCGGCGGGTGCTCGGATACGACGTCGCCACCGAGTACAGGTCCTCTAATGGCGGGCGTACGACCTTCCCGCACTTGCTCGAAGAGGGCGTGATCGTCTACACCGTCGACACGCTGGTCCACTCCGGCGACCTGCCGATGCGGATCGCCGGCGATGACGGTGACGGGCAGGTGGACGACTTCCCGGTGCTCACCGTCGGCGAGTCGGTCACGGTGCAGGGCTACACCATCACGCTCACCGCCGACGACGGCAGCACGCACACCGTCTCCATCGTTCGTAACTAGAGCGCCAGGTACAGGCGGCGGCGGTGCAGGACGCCGACCACGGCGAACACGACCACCAGCAGCAGAGCGGTGTAGGCCAGGTGCACGCCGGGCTCGCCGAACGGCAGGAGGTCTTCGAGCAGCCGTTCCTGGATCGATCGGTCGCCGATGTGCACATGTTTGGCGGTCTGCAGCAGGAACCGCTCTGCCAGGAAGACGATCAGGGCATTCCGGCCGAAGGCAACGAACGGCCAGGTCCACAGGCGCCAATTGCGGCGGTGGCGCCATTGCCAACGCCGCCCCTCTGGGTCGTCAGCGTTGGCGTCCACCAGCAGGTAGATCACGCAGAACACCGCCAGTGCCGTGCCCGCGGCCAGCAGCACGAACGCCGGCGTCAGCAGGCGCTTGTTGGACGGCATCCACTGCGAGGCGATCATCCCGCCCACGAAGCACATCGCAGCCAGTGCGCCGATGTTGGACAGTGCCGTCGCGGGCTCGGTGCGTCCGTGACGCCGCAGCAGCACTCCGGCCGCATACCCGTACAGCACGAGCGATGCCGAGGCGATCGACGTCACCAAGCCTTCGGGATCCCATCCGGCCTCGCCGCCCTGGTACACGTGGCTCGCTCCCAGCACGGCGGTGTCGACGCCGAGGTACGGACTGCACCGGCCGACGGGCTCGCACGACAGCAGTTCGAGGCCGAGGCCGTAGAGCAATGCGATCGCGGTGGCCACCCCCACGATCCACCAGATGACGTCCTCGCCACGCGTCACCGCACGGCTCACGAGGACGATCAGCGCCGCAGCGGCACCGGCGATGCCGATCATCTGCAGCACGCCCGTGAAGCGCAGTTCTGACACGTCGAACCACGACGCGCCGTAAGCGTTGTACACGAGCCCGGCCACCACCAGCAGCAGCAGCCGCCGGACCAACCGGCCGTAGGTCGCCCGTGTCGGCGCCTCCCGCAGCAGGAACGACAGGCTGAGCCCGCTCGTCACCAGGAAGGTGGGAAACAGCCAGTCAGACGCCGTGAGCCCGTCCCAAGGGGCGTGCCGCAACCACGCAAGGCCGTCGGTGCCGGTCGCCGGCGTGAACAGCATCAGGGCCAGCACCGCGCCCCGGAAGGTGTCGACCGATCCGAACCGCGCACGCTGCGGTGCAGTCTCGCCGTTCACTTGAGCACCCAAAACGACTGGTGCCGGTGGAAGAGCTCGTCCTGGCCGTCGTAGGCGCCAGGCCAGTAGCCGGGAGGCTCGCCCCACAACCAGCCGTAGAAGACGGCGTGTGCGCCGATCCGTGTGGCCGACGCCGTCTCGAACGCCCGGTCGAAGACGGCGAGCGACACCTGCTCATGCCGAGAGGCATCGGGATCGGTTCGGCACGTCGCAGCAAGCTGCTGCTCGACGCCGAAGTCGATGTGCCACAGCGCTGCGCGTACGGCGAAGTGGTCGTCGTGCTCGTAGATGAAGCAGTCTGGGTGTCCGGTGTTCCAGAAGCTGGCGCCGATCAAGCTCGTGGCCGGCAGATCACTGTCGATGCCAAGAGCGGTCTGGTTCTCTTGGACTGTCGTGATCGCCCATGTCACCTCGTTCGCGGTCAGATCGCCGTCTCCCAGGTTGAACCAGACCACCGTGGCCTGCGGCGACGTCCACACCTCGGCAGTGAGGTCGACCACGCAGTCCTCGTCGTCGTAGTCCAAGACGTCGTGCCCGCAGACCTGGTAGCCGAGCGAGTGGAACGGACCCTTGACGCCCTCGTAGTCGAACGACGAGGGCAAGCCGCTGTCACTCTCGGCCATCGCGGCCATGAACTCGAAGAACGAGTTCCGGCGGGCTTCCTCGCACGCCGAGGAAAACCTGCTGGCGGGCCATGGATACGGCTGCGCCTCGCCTGTCGCCTCGTCGAACCCCGGTGAGACGCAGTACGCGGTCTGCTCGCCCCTGGTCAGCATGATGAAGACCTTGTAGGTGTCGGGCGTGTCTTCGATCAGCGACCACGCCTGCATCTCGTCATCGGGATGGGGAACCACGACGTAGCTCACGCTGCTCGGGCCATTCGAACACGCCGAAGCAGTCAATCCCGCCACTGCGAGGCCGAGACACACCAGCACCCAGCGGCGCGCCGAACGCCGCTTCTGTGGACCCCTCACGACGGTCGGCACGACGAAGAGTGTGGCACCCGGTATTGCACCTCGGCCATGCGGGTGCCCATCGCTGCAGATGCACCTGGATCGTTGGCGCTATTAGGTTTCTGCGGATGCGACGGTTCGGCCTCACATTGGTGGCCGCCGCCGTCGCAATCAGCTCTGTAGTGCTGCTCCCGGCCGGCGCACTGGGCGCGGCGGAAGGCGAGGACGGCACCTCGGGCGTCACAGTGACGCGTTACGGCGGCACGGATCGGTATGCCACGTCGCTGCTCATCGCCGAGGCGTTCGCTGCCCACGCAGGGGACTCGTTGGAGCGCGTGATCTTGGTGTCGGGCGAGCGCTGGACCGATGCCGTGGTTGCTGCTCCGGTGGCGGCAGGAGATGCGGCGACGGAAACAGACGGCGCGCCGGTGTTGATGACCCCGCCGGGCGAGCTGCGGGCCGATGCGCTGGAATTCCTGCAGCGAGTGGGCGTCTCGAGTGTGGTGGTGGTGGGACCTGACGCCAGCGGCGGCGAGCACGGACCCGGACGCGGCGTCGATGCAACGGTGCTCGACGCGCTCGAGGAGGCCGGCATCTCGACCGAGCGTGTCGCAGGCGATGATCGTTTCGGCACGGGAGTCGCGGCTGCTTTGCGGGTGACGCCAGGAGCGATGGGTGCTCTGGGTCGCACGGCGATCATCGCCAATGGGAGAGTCTTCGCCGACGCTCTCGTGGCGGGGCCGATTGCTGCCCGAGGCATCCATCCGGTGCTGTTGAGCCCGTCGGGCGAGCTGCACACGGAGGTGGCTTCGTACCTCGGCGAGGCCGGCATCTCCCACGTCGTGCTGATGGGCGGCACCGCAGCGCTCTCGGCGGCCGTCGAGCAGTCGATCACTGATCTCGGCATCCAGGTGACCCGGGTCGCCGGCAGCACTCGCTATGACACCGCCGTCAAGGCCGCCGAGCTCGTCGACGGCCGCTACAGCGACACCGCGGGGCGAGCCTGTTTCGACACAGCCACGATCGGCGTGGCCCGGGCGCGGGTGCCGTTTGACTCGTTCAGCGCTGCACCGCTGCTGGGCGGCCTGTGCGCTCCGCTGGTGCTCGCCGATCCCAAGCAGGTTCCTCCCGACACTGCTGCCTACCTCGACACTGCCCGCGAGACGCATGACGCCGTGGCCGTGCACGTCTTCGGCGGCGATGCCGCAGTGTCGGCGGCAGCCATCGACGCCTACCTCTCCGGTGAGGATCCCGCCGACGAGGTTGCTGCCGAGTCAATCGAGGAAGAGGGTGACGAAGCGGGTGAGGACGAGAATGAAGAAGCGGACCAAGAGGCAGGTGAAGGCGACGACGGTGAGCCCACCGTGCTGCCCGCCGGCAGTTGCGGCGGTGCCATCGACGCCGAGCCAGTACAGCTCGTGCCGTCGACGAACGCCGAGGACGCCGCATGGTCCCCAGACTGCAGCCAGCTCGTCTACACCCAGGACGGCGCGATCTGGCTGGTCGATCAGGACGGCGCCAATCGTCGCCGGCTTGTGCCTTACGACGGGGGCTACATGGCCTACGCCGTGTGGTCTCCGCTCGGCGACCGGATCGCCTACGCACGCAGGTCTCCAGGCAATGACCGCTGGATATCCCATATCTGGACGGTCAACGTCGACGGCAGCCACAACAACCAGCGAACTGAAGGCGACGTCGTCGATCGCTGGCCCACATGGTCACCCGACGGGAAGAAGATCGCGTTCGAGCGCCTGACCGGCAGCGCCCGCGACGAACAAGGAAGACGCCTCGACATCGACCGCCACATCGTCGTCATGACGTCGTACGGCAACAAGCCGAAAACCCTCAACGCAGGGGCCCACTGGGAGCACACCCCCGCGTGGTCGCCCGACGGCACGCAGCTTGCCTTCGTGTCGAACGGCGACCTCATGGTGTCCGACACCGACGGCGGCAATGCGCAGCGGGTGCAGGCGACGGTGTACTTCGGCGGCGGGCTGTCATGGTCGCCCGACGGCGCACGCATCGCCTTCGCGCGCGGCGATGGAACCACGACATTCATCGCCATCGCCGATATCGACGGCGCCGCTGAAGAGGTTGTCTTCGACGAGGGCCTTCGCACGCTCGCCCCGCGATGGTCGCCCGACGGGCAGCGCATCGCCTTCCACACCATTGACGGCGACGGCCGTCACCGCGTCTACGTAGCGGGCGCGAGCGGCGAGCCGGTCGACACCGTCGCGTCGGACTGCCGTCCCGGCGGCGTCTCGGGCACCACCGCCGGGTTCCCGCTGCCGCGCTGGGCGGCACCCTCGACGGGCACGCTGAGGGTCGGCGTGCTGTTCATGGACTTTCCCGATGCCGAAGCGAGCCAGACCATCGAACAGGAGGCCGCACGAGGCCTGCCGTACGCGGAGGACTACCTGGAGTCGGCCAGCTACGGCAGGCTGGACGTCGAGCTGGTGCCGCATGACGTCTGGCTCCGCTCAGAGCACGAATTCGGCAGCTTCGTCCAGACGAACCAGCTGAACAACCAAGCGGTGTCGCATGCCGCGATCAGTCACGCAATCGAGCTCGCATCGCCGGACTTCGACTTCTCTGACATCGACACGGTCATGGTCGTCCTGGCGAGCGACCACTTCGGCGGCGGCGGATTCGCCCACCCGTCCGTCTCCGCCGCTGACGGCACGTGGCCGTCGTCGCTCATCAACAGCGTCTATCTCGGTGCGGACAGCGCGCCCCATCAGTGGGGATCGATCGCCGCGCACGAACTCAGCCACTCTCTCGGCCTCGCCGACCTGTACTCGTACGGCCAGGTGTTCGCTGATCGTGAAGCTCCCGAGGGCAGATGGTGGATCGCATCGGAGTGGGGCCGCATGAATATGTGGGCGTACTTCCTGGTCGATGAGAACGACCGTCGGCTGGCCCACGACTGGGAGTATCCCGACGGCGGCGTCTCGACGGCCTACCGGCGTCACCTGCGCATCGAGGAAATGCTGGCCTGGAGCCGCTGGCAGCTCGGGTGGCTCAGTGATGCGCAGGTGAGCTGTATCAGCGACGCAGCGCACGGCGAGGACACGACTGTGACGCTCTCGCCGGTTGCGGCACCCGGCGATGGCACAGCGATGGCGGCGATACCGCTCAATGCGCGGGAGATGATCGTGATCGAGAGTCGGCGCAAGCTTGGCTATGACGCCGGTCGCTTCTTCGAAGCGACCGATTCCGGCGCCACAACTACGTTTCCCCGGCTGATCACCGAGGGGGTGCTGGTGTACACCGTTGACAGCCTGCGCGGCTCGGGCCAGTTGCCGCTGCGGGTCGCGGGCGACAGCGGCGACCTCCAAGTCGATGACTTCCCGGTGCTGGGGCCCGGCGACTCGGTGACGCTGCACGGCTACACCATCACGGTCACGGACGACGACGGCGACACCCATACGGTGTCAATTCAGAAACAATAAAAATCACTCAAAGTTATGCATGTGGCATGTGTAGTGTCCAGCGGGCTCGCATTTAGAGTTCGTAGGAGTCGCACATGAAGTCGCACATGAACATCTCCCCTCTGTTTGACCCGGCTCGCCGTGCTCTCAGCCAATCGGCTGAGCGCGCTGTGCGCGCACCCCGAACCCGACGTCGCAGGAGACTGGGGCGGGCGCTGATGGCCCTTGCCGTCGCGGCCACGGCGCTGGTCGCGGGGCACAGTCCTGCGCAGGGCGCTGCTGCCGAAGTCGACAGCAGGCGGCTCAGCGGCAGCACGCGCTACGAGACCGCTGTCGAGATCGCCGAGACGTACGTGGACCACGTCGAGAGCGATGCGAGCCGTTCCGCTATCGACACCGTCATCATCACGTCGGGTGAGGACCGGCACTTCGCCTACGCGCTGCCGACACCGGCGCTGTCGCGGCTCCACGATGCCCCGCTGCTGCTGACGCCCTCCGATGAACTGCATGAATCGGTGACCACGTTCCTCACCCGTCACAACGTCTCACTGGTGCTCATCGTCGGGGGCACGAGCGTGGTGTCCGAGGCCGTCGAGCGTTCCATCACCGCCATCAGCGGCATCTCGGTGAACCGCATCGACGGCGACGACGAGTACGCGACCGCCGTGGCCATAGCCGGCTCGGTCGGATGGTCGCCGGGCAGTCCGGGCGAGATTCGCGGCAAGGGCCGCACGGCGTTGCTGGCCACGGGCGAGGCCTTCGCCGACGCACTGGCCGTCGGGCCGCTGGCGTACCGGGGCGAGCACCCGATCCTGCTGACCCGCAGCTCGGAGCTGCCCGCTGCCGTGTCGACATTCCTGAGCGGCAGCCGTACCGAGCACGTGGTCGTCCTGGGCGGCACTGCGGCTGTGAGCGCCGGTGTCGAGAGCGAAGTGGAGCGTCTCGGCATCACTGTGGAACGGTGGAGGGGCTCGGACCGCTTCGGCACGGCGGTGGACATCGCCGAGGCGCTGCTGGGCTTCGACACGCCGCAGGAGTGCTTCGACGGCAGCGGCGACATCGGTCTTGCCTACGGCTGGCGCTCACCCGATGCGATCGTGAGCGGGCCGCTGCTCGGCGAGCTGTGCGCGGCGCTGCTGCTAACCGAGCGCGACACCCTGCCCTCGGTGGCTGAGAGATTCCTGGAGTCCGACGACTATGTGACCGGCGACGCCAACGGCAAGCTGCGCTTCACCGTGTTCGGCGGCACCGCGGCGGTGTCGAACCGGGCCGTCGATGAGGCCACGGACGCGGCGGCGCTCGTGGCGTTGGGAGCGACGCTGGAGGCGTTCGAGGGCGGCTGCCATTTCACGGTCACCTTCGCAGAACCGGTGCGCACCGCCGATGCCGAAGACCTCACCGTGTACCTGTACGGCAACTCGCCCTTCGAAGCCGACGAGGTGGAGGGCACGCCCGACGCCGGCAGCGGCACGAGCACCACCAAGGCAGTGGTGACGCTGGAGGGCGCGACCACCAACTCCGGTGCGACGGTGCCCACCGGCTGCACGACGCCGCTGCGAGCCCGCGACCGCATCGGCATCGTGGGCGGTGAGATCCGGGCAGCGGCAGACAATCGGCGCGTCGCCCGAGTCGAGTTCTTCGTGGCCGATGACGAGACGCCGCCCACCCTGACCATGAACGCCACCGAGGGCAGCGACACGGTGTGGGTGGAAGCCAGCGAGCCGCTGGTGGAGTCGGCCAGGGACACCGACGGCGTGGTTGCCGTCGTGTTCAAGCGCCCCGGCATCTCCGATGCGACGGTCGACGTTACTCCTGCGGCCGGCGTCACCAGGTTCGAAGTCGAGCTTCCGAATGCGTTCGGCACCAGTCTCAAGATCGGCGACAGTGTGTCGATCGCTGCCGATGAGGTGCGTGATCTTGCAGGCAATGCCAATGCGGCCGTCTCGAGCGTCGTGGTGCGTGACACCACGACGCCCCGCATCAGCCGCATCACCGTGACCGAGCCCGAGCCGGTGTCACAGGCCTCGGCAGTCCTGAACGGGACCGACACCAACGACAACTCTCAAGAGGCGTTCCGCATCGAGGCGAAAGCCGCGACGGCGGCAGACGGCGCAGCCGGCAACCACTGGACCATCGATCTCGACGTGCGCAGCAGCCGCCCGAGCAGCTGGTCTGCCTCGCAGGTGACGGCGGTGCAGGTGTCTGCTGTGACCCGGCGCATCCAGGTCATGGCGCTCGCGACCGCTGTGGACACCGCAGACGTCGACGACGTGGTCGATGCCCTGAATGCCAACAGGACGTTCAACCAGCTGTTCGTCGCCAGGGTGACGGGCAGCGGCACCGACTCGCCGGTCGACACCGGCGGGCGTGAGCGGTTGATGGGCGGCGCCAGCACGGCCGATCTCACCGTGCACTGGACCGAGGCGGTGCAGGACTGCGACACCGCCAACGACGATCCGGTGCGGGTGCGCCTGATCGAGATCGATGCCGACGGCAACGGCACCACCGACTTCGATCTCGACGGCTTCACGTTCGGCGCCAGCGACGTCGAATTCGTCGACGGCGACGGCGGCGACTCCATCATCGCGGGCAGGGCCACCTGCGACACCACGACGCCGGGAGTGCGTCCGGGGACACTCGTGGCACGGATTCAGTCGGGAAGCATCGACAGCCTGCCCAGCACACGGTCGACTGCGTTCGTGCGGTCGGGCGCGGTGACCGACTTGGCGGGCAATGCCAACGCGCGCCAGACCGGCGTCCGCCTCGAGCGTCCCTGACGCGGCCGCTTCGTCGGCTGCGGCATCGGCTTCGCCATAGGGGTGGCTGCCGACAATCGGCGCGTTCCAGAACGCCAAGATTATTGCCAGTACTACTTAGGGGCTAGACGCGCACGAGAGGCTGACATACCGTCACGGCGACCATGCCGACAGCCGCCCGAAGGCCCTCTCGCAGAGCGATTGCCGCTCTTGTAGCGGCGGCGGCTGCCGCGTCGCTGCTCGTCGGGTCGGGAGCGTCTGCGGCGGTGAATGAGACATCGGCTGAGCGGTTCGGGGGCCTGGATCGGTACGAGACATCGGTGGCGGTCGCAGAGGCGTACCTGGCAGAGATCTCGGACAATCCAGACCGCGCGTCGACGAGCGCGGCCATCGTGGTGTCGGGCGAGGACCGTCACGCTGCCTACGGCATGCCCGCTGCGGGGCTGGCATCGGCATTCGACGCCCCGATTCTGCTGACGCCGTCTGATCGGCTGCACGACGGCGTGCGCAGTTTCCTGGACGTCAACGACATCGAGCTGGTGCTGGTGGTCGGCGGCCCCGACATCGTTTCGACCGCTGTCGTGAGCGAGCTTGCTGGCCACGTGGGCAGCGTGCGGCGCTTGTGGGGGAATGACGTCTACGCCACGTCGGTTGCCGTGACGGCGGCAGTCGGTCCGATCCCAGGTTCGGCGGGTGAGTGGGGCTCCCGCGGTCGTACCGCCTTGCTCGCGAACGGTGTGAGCGTGGCCGATGCGCTGGTAGCTGGCCCGCTGTCGTATCACGGTGCCCATCCGCTGCTGCTGACCCCGGCGGGCAGGCCGGATCACGCCGTGTCGGTGTACCTGGATCGCAGCGATGTCGAGCACGTGGTGATCTTCGGCGGCACGGCCGCAGTGAGCTCGGCGGTGGAGTCGGCGGTGAAGGCCAAGGGCATCACCACCTCGCGCTTGGCGGGCGCTGATCGCTACGAGACGGCGGCGGTGGTGGCGCGGCGGCTGCTGGGCTCAGCTCGACCGGATCGATGCTTCGACGGGTCGGTGATCGGGCTCGCGGTAGGCGAGCGGGCACCCGACGCGGTGAGCAGCGGGCCGCTGCTGGGAGAGCGATGCGCGCCGCTGTTGCTGACCCGATCGAGAGCGGTGCCGACGGAGCTGGACGAGGTGCTGACCGGCGGCGATCTGCTGGGCGGGCCGGCGAGCCGGTTGGAGGTGGTGGTGTTCGGCGGGGCCGCGGCGGTTGCAGAGTCGACGGTGTGGGCGGTGCGGAATCGGGCGCTGCGCGGCGCGCCGTTCACTGCGGAAGTGTCGGCCGTTGGCGGTTCGAAGGTGTTCACGGTGACCTTCAACGAGGACGTGAAGGAAGACGAGGCCGTCAAGGCCGAGCGCTACACGGTGAACAACCAGCCGCTGGCACTCGAAGCTGACACAACGGCCCCGGAAAATGCCAGGCGCTATGCCCAGATCAGCCTGAGCGGCCGAGCGGTGACGGTGGAACTGGTCGAGCCGCTGGCGGTCGGCAACACCATCACGGTGCTGGGCGAGACCGGCACCGATGAGGGGCGTACCGAGATCGCGGTCGACGACACGCTGCCCGCGCTGGAGTCGGTGTTCTACCGGGTGCCGCGACCTCCGACGGTGACCGACACGGTCGGACCGCAGATCCAGATCGTGGGGATCGCCGGTGAGCAGAAGTTGGTCGTGGTGGTCACCGAGCGCGCGCTGCGGCGGGGCGATCGCCTGCGCAACGACGTGATGCACCGCGGCCAGGAACGGCACGAGCTCACGGTGGTCGACAAGGACGGCCAAGCGCGAGCAGTGACGTTTGTCGCCAGCTCGGTCGACTGCCCGCACAAGTCCGAGAGCGATACGCCCTTGGGCGACAAGATCGGCGAGCGGTGCTATGAGGACCCTGCCACGCTCGGAGCGAACATTCGCTACACCGCAGCGCTCTCCGGCGCCGACGCGCAGCTTGAGCCCGGCGATGTGATCACCGTTGCGAGGGGAGCCTTGTACGACCAGCGGAACAATCCCAACAAGCTGACTCGCTATACGGTCCGCGAGCACGCCGACAACGCCGACCACGGCGACTTCACGGTCCGACGGGCAGCGGTCGGCAAGCCCAGGCACGCCAAGCAGGCAACGTTGCTGATCCGCAACAACACGTGCGGTGCGAGCGGGGATGCCGCCTGTGAGGGCAGTCGGCGTGTGAGGATCACTGCCCGCAGCACCAGCGTTGCAGCGGGCAACGGCTGGCTCGTCTACCCCTACGTCGCCCCAGACCGGACCGAACCGGCGGACAGCGAGATCGAGGTCGGCGTCGACCCGGTGCACCGGATCATCAGCTACACGATCGCCGACGGCAAGATCACGCTTGCGAACCTGTCGGCCGCACTCAATGCCGATGCCGAGTTCAAGCGACACTTCAGCAGCCGGGTCGTCACCTCGTCCGCGACGAACGGCGTGCTCGGCATCGCAGACCCTGCCGGTGGCTCGCTGGTCGGCGGCATCAGCATCGTCGGCTTGCGCGTCCAGTTCTCTGACCACGTACGAAGCGTCCCCGCAGCGCCAGACGCCGACACGGCGCCTGATGCTCGTTACGTGTCGCTCTTCGGCAGCGCCGCAGCGGCACCGGCGGGCTTCAGGGCGCCGTTGACGTTCGCGTCGCTCTTCCTCGGCGAATCCGACGCCGACGATGACCGTGTCGCAGTCCGGTGCCAGCGCCGTGGCGATGTGGTGTACCTGGAGTACCGAGCCACCGACGACGCACTGGTACCGCGGGCCGGCACCCCGGTGTTGGTCCCCATGGGAGTCGCCGCGGGCCACGGTGACCAGAACGAGGACGAGACCCCTGATGTGCAGAACCTGCGTCAGCGTCGGTTCCATCTGCGCTCGGATCCAGCGATTCCCTCCCAATTCGGCTACGCGCGAGAAGCGTTGAGCCCGCAGGGAACCAATTCCGTCGCTGATGCCGCCGGTGCCGCCTGCAGCGGGGGCACCCCATGAGCCGCCGGTGGCTGCGGGCCGTGTTGGCGGCAGTGCTTGCGCTGCCGTTGTGGACTCTGCCTCACCTCGCGGCGGGGGCGGCCGTGATCGACATCGAGTTCACGCGCCTTGCCGGACCGACGCGCTACTCGACGTCGGTGCAGATCGCCGAGAGCTACATGGACCGCGTCGACGAACGCCCCGACGAGCCTCGGGTGGACACGGTCATATTGGGATCGGGCCTCGACCGACACGCCGGCTGGACGGTGCCGGTGCCGATGCTGTCCCGTTTGGAGCGGGCACCGCTGGTGTTCACCCGACCCGACGACGTGCCGGTGCCGGTGAAGCAGTTCCTGCAGCGCCGAGCCATCCGCAGGGTGATCCTGCTCGGCGGCACTGCGGTGATCTCGAGCGCGGTCGAGCGTGAACTCGGCAACCTCGGCGTGGGAACGGTGGAACGCCTCGGCAGCGACGACGTCCACCTGCACGCGATCGAGGTGGCGAAGTCATTCGGTCTTCCCGCTGGGGAATTCGGGTCCAAGGGCCGCACGGCGCTGCTCGCCACCAGCGGTGCGTTCGCGGATGCACTGGCGGCAGGGCCGATGGCCTACCAGGGCCGCTATCCGATCCTGTTGACGCCCCCGGGCGGCCTGCACTCAGCCGTGTTCGACCATTTGGTGGCGAGCGACATCGATCACGTGATCATCGTGGGCGGCACCGCTGCGGTGGGCAGCGCCGTGCAACGGGCGCTGTCGGGCTTGGACTTCACGACTGCCCGCATTGCCGGGAACGACCGCTACGGCACCGCAGTCGAGCTGGCCGAGACCATGCTCGACCGTGACGACCCGCTGCGGCCGTGTTTTGACGGCACCGAGCTGGGCCTGGCCTACGGCAGGCTCTCGCCGGATGCGATCGCCAGCGGGCCATTGCTCGGCGAACAGTGCGCACCGCTGCTGCTCACCCCTGCCGACACGCTGCCGCGCACTGTGGCGTCGTTCCTGCGCTCGGATGAGTACGTGACCGGCGATGCCCACAACGACCTGGACGTCACGGTGTTCGGCGGCACCGCCGCGGTGCCGGACGAGGTGGTGATGCAGTTCTTGGAGCGGGCCACCACGCTGGTGCCGATCGGCGGGCGCATCAGCGTCGAGCTCGATCCCGACACCGAGAGGGCCCACCAGTTCACGGTCACCTTCACGAGCGACATCGACTCCAAGAAGGCCGCTCGTGCGCTGGAGCCGGACGTGAGGATGTTCAGCGTCAACTCCGAACCGGTGCGCGCAGCGTCGTCGGGCCTGTGTACTGCTTCGCCTGCCGATCCCGATGAGTGGTGCGCAAGCGTGCGCGTCCGCGGCAAGAGCGTGACCGTGACGCTGGATCGAGATCACCGGGTTCTCGAAGCCGAGGACGTGGTCGCCGTGACCGGCGGGCAGCGCATCGGCACCAACAACAGCCCCCGGCCGACGGCCCGCTTCTCCTTGGTCATTCCCGAGCCCGATGAGCCTGCCGACCTGGACGCCCCCGAGGTCCGCATCATCGCCCCAGCCGGGCACGACCGGTTCGCGGTGCTGGTGATCGAGGAGCACCCGTACGAGCCCGCCGTGCTGACGCCTGCTGAGGTTGCGGAGCGCATCGCTGTCGTGGCTGGCGACGGCACGCGCAAGCCTCTGGATCTCGACCCGGCACCTGCCGGCCCGAGTCCGGGTGCCGCCGGCACGCGAGCCAAGCATCAGCGCTATGTGTTCGCCCTGGACGGCGCGATGCTGGAGGAGGGCGATGCCGTCACCGTGTCGCGGGGCGCTTTCCTGGACGAGGACGGCCGCGCCAGTCCCCGGCATCGTCACGTCGTGGCTGAGCCGAGCGTCGACTTCCGCATCGAGACCGTCACGGTCGGCGATGTGGATTCCACCAATCAAGCCAGGGTGACGCTCAGCGCGGGCACCCAGCTCGATGCCACGCCGAGCGGAGCGCTCACTATCACTGCACGCAGCGACGGATTCGCATCGGGTGGTCGCGGCAACGATTGGCGCGTGTACGGCGTCGGATTGCCCGAGACCGACGATGACTCCGACGCCGAGAGCGTCGACTGCTCCGATCCGGACGAGGAGTGCATCAGCGTGCTGGTGAATCGCACGACGCGCGTCATCGCGTACCGGATCCTGGCCGGCGAGCCAACGTTCGCCGAGCTTGCAGAGGCACTGAGCGATGACCGAGACTTTGCTGCCAACTTCGTCGTCGAAGTGGTGGGTGCCGATGCTGCCGGCGGGACCATCGGCGGCACCGTTCAGGCAGGCGTACAGCTCACCGGAGGCGGCACCGCCGCGGGTCTGCGAGTGCGTTTCAGCGATCCCGTGGCGGCACTGCTCGACGCGGCCGATCCTCCAGTACCCCTCGGAGCCGATGTCGTTGCGTGCGCGAGCATCCCGTTGGTCGCTGACTTGGTGCCGAGGCTGATCGCGGCCCGCGACGGTTGCAGGCTTCACTTCGACGCACCCGATGAGGTGATCCACATGACGCTCAACGCGGCGAGTGTGAGCCGGCTGCCTGCACGGGGCGACCTGGTGTTCGTCAGCGGCGGCGCCGCGAGGGACTACAGCGGGAGAACCAACACTGCTCAAGGCTGGCTGTCGATCCGCTACGACTCCAGCGTGCCGGTGGACTGACATGACGCGAGCACGAACCCACCAGAGGCCGGGACCCTGCCGAGCAGCACTCGCTGCGCTGGCGTGCGGAGCGCTGCTGGCCGTCTCATTGCCGTTCGGCCACACCGCCGCCGGCGCCGCTGCTGCCGAGGTCGAGGCGGAGCGGCTGGCCGGCCCCACCCGCTACGAGACCGCCGTGGAGATCGCTGCGCGCTACCTCGCGGAGATCGGCGGCGACACCGACTCGGTGATCGTGACCTCAGGCGCCGAACAGCATGCGGCCTATGCACTCTCGGCCGCCCCGCTGGCGTCTGCGCAGCGAGCACCCGTGCTGCTGACCGAACCCAATCGCCTCTCGCTCGCGCCGGCCAGGTTCCTGAGCGGGGCCGATTTCGCTGTCCTGTTCATCGTGGGCGGCACCGACGCAGTGTCACCGGCGGTCGCCGAGCAGATCCGGCGGCTCACCGGGTCGACACCGCTGCGGCTGGGGGGCTCGGATTGCGCAGCAACTGCCCTCGCGGTCGCGCGCCACCTGGGCCCTGCCGGGGTTGCCGCGGGACGCGGACGCACGGCGCTGCTGGCCACCGCGGCTGCAGCCGCCGACGGCTTGGCGGCCGGACCGGTTGCCTACCGGGGTCGCTTCCCGCTGCTGTTCAGCGACGGCACAGCGCTGAATCCCGACGTGGCCGAGTTCCTGGACGACCGCGTCGACCACGTCATCATCCTGGGAGGCATCGCAGCAGTCTCCGCGCGAGTCGAGAACCAGGTTCGCCTCCATGTCGATTCGACCGAGCGTTGGGCTGGCGCGGACCGGTATGGCACGGCGAGCCGCGTAGCTGTCGAACTGCTGGGTGCTGAGGGACCGGTGCCGTGCTTCGACGGTGACGGCGTGGGTGTGGCGGCGGGGTTCGGTGCCGCTGATGCCATCGCCAGTGCACCGCTGCTGGGTGAGCGGTGCGATCCGCTGCTCCTCACCGAGCGCCTGCGACTGTCTCGCGATGCAGCGTCGGTGCTTGAGTCCGAAGCGGTGACGGGCGATTCCGCAGGCCGTCTGGAACTGACCGTCTTCGGCGGCAGAGCGGCCGTGTCCAGTCGTGTGGAGGCGATGGCCATCTCGGCTGCATCGGCAGGCAGACTCAGCGAAGGCCCGCCGGTCCTTGCGGTGATTTCGGCCACCGAGGGCGCGTGCCACTGGCGCGTCGACTTCTCCGAGCCGGTCCGCACCGCTGACGCCGGCGACACCGGCAGCTACCGCTTCGACGGGGAGCCGCTGCCCGGTCGCCTTGCCGAAATCGTGGTTGCCGAAGGACCCGCAACGAGGTGGGCGGTGATCCTGCTGGCAGGTGCGAGCCCGTATGACACCGCGTCGGTGCCGATCGACTGCGAGACACCGGTCGCTGTGCGGGACCGGCTGGGCGTCAACGAACGCTCGATTCGCTCGACCGACGGAGCCGCCCGCAACGAAGGCGCGGAGCTGATCGTGCGCGCTGATGCCGGGCGGCCACAGCTCAAGGTGCTCGCAGCCTTAGGCCGCAAGACGGTCTGGGTGCGCTCCAACGAGGCGCTCGCCGACGGAACCATCACCGTCACCTTGACTCGAGGACGCAGCCGCCTGACCGAGACCGCCAGCGTGCAGCGAGGCGACACCGGCTTCCGGGTCAGCTTCGACTTCCCCGAACACGACAGCTACGGCTCGACCAGCCTGCCGTTCACCCAGCCTCCCTGGCTGGCGCCCGGCGACAGGGTCACGCTCCCTGCCAGCAAGCTGCGCGATCGCGCCGGCAACGCCAATTCTGCAGTCACGCACACCATCGGCGCTGACACCGCCCCGCCCAGAGTCAGCCTGGTCTCGGTGAGCCAGCCGGTGCGCCGCGCCGACGGCTCGGCCGCTGTCGACGTCACCGTGCACTGGTCCGAACCGGTGCAGGGCTGCGGCCTTGGCCCTGCAGACCACACCATCGACGTCGGCAAGCTGCAGGTCGACAGTGACGGTGACGGTTTCGCCGACTACTCCCTTGACGGCGCCGGCACCGCGAACGCAGGCGTCAGCCTTGTCGGCGAGTCCGATACCAGCGTGTGGACCCGTGCGGGCACCGCTGCGTGCGACCAGTCATGGCGAGAATCGGACGGCACGCTCGTCGCCCGGCTGGCTGCACCCTCTGCTGCCATGCTGCCGTCGGCCAACTCGATGCTGATCGCACGAGCGGGTGCCGCCTTTGACCTCGCCGGCAACGCCAGCCAAGCACACAGCGCAGCCTTCAAACGAGAGGCGCTCGACGGTCGCTGACCGCCCTGCCTGAGTCCCCGCGCTAACTCCTGGCAAAGCCAAAATGTGACGGCAGGGCTCGGAGGGGGGTGCGGTAGCATCGGCTGTATCGAAGGCCCCGCGCCTTCCCTTTTGCCATGGCTTTGCGACTTGAAGATCGAGATCTGGTCCTTGCCTACCAGGCCGGCGACGACGAAGCGTTCGCCGAACTGGTACGTGAGTACCGGCCGCAGCTGCTCGGTCACGCGCGCCGCCGTTTGGGCTGCCCCGAGGCAGCCGAGGACGCTGTCCAGGAAGCGCTGGTGCGGGCCCTGCGGGCAATGCCGCGCTTCAACGGGAACTACCGGGTGGGCCCCTGGCTGCACCGGATCCTCTCCAACGTCTGCAGCGACGAAGGCAACCGCCAGCGCCGCGAGGGCGAGAAAACCGAGCGCTACGCATCGAACGACAAGGCGCTGAGCCCGCCGTCGAGCATCGAAGGCGAGCTGGGCTTCGATCTTGACGACACTGAACTGCTGGACGCCATCGACAATCTGTCCGAGCAATACCGCGAAGCGCTGATGCTGCGTTTCGTTGAGGAGCTTTCTTACGAAGAAGTCGCCCAAGTTGCGGGAGTGTCCGAAGAAAACGCCCGGGCGCGGGTGTCTCGTGCCCGCAACGCAGTGCGCGCTGCGCTCAAGCTCGCTGCGACGGCGCCGGTGGCACTCATCGGGCTGCTGCGCCGGGGAGAGCGGGCCGCTGCAGCCGTGACGAGCCAGTCCTCGCCCGGTGCCGGCCGTGCTGCGCTGAACTCGGCGATGCCGATGCTGACCGAGGCAGCGCCGATGGCCTCGCGTGCGGCCGCTGCGACGGCGAATGCAGCGACCGTCGGCGTGCCTGTGGTGGCAAAGGCCGCTGTCGGCTTCGGGCTGGCGACCGCAGTGATCGCCCCCACCGTCGACTCGCCGGTGCACAGGGCGGCCGACCGGGTCCTGCCCGACTCGGTCATGGAGGCGCTGACGCCGTTCGCTGTTGGCGCGTCGGCACCTGACGCACCGGTCGTGGTGCCTGCCCTGCCGAGTGCCGAAGGCATTGCCGCAAGATCCAATACGGCACCGGCGATCGCGGAGCCGGTGACTGCTTCAGCAGCGAGCGAGGCAGGCGTCGACGCAGCGACTGCGCCGAGCGAGGATGCTTCCGCAGCCGCCGCCGTGGCGACGCCAGCCGCGTCGGGCGCTGCCGCCACGGCCAACGTCGACAAGGCGGACGAGATCGAGCCGACCGTCATCGCGGCGGAGCCGACGGTGACAACGACGACCTCAGGGTCCATCGACGGCGGCGAGCTCACGTTTGCCGCTGCGGGCGCCGATCGCTTCGATGTGAGCGGCATGCTCACCATGACCGTCACCACCACCACGACCACAGTGGACGGCGATGTGACGACTTCCGATGTCACGACGGCCACGGAGTCGGTGAACGTGACAGCGCCCAGCAGCGCATCGCTGTCCGCGGCTGACCCGTCGGATCCCGACGCGCAGCAGCGGTTCAGCGCATTGCTGGTGCTGGACGCCGGAGACGGTCAGCAGGTCGAGATGCGCTTGGCGGCACGCGGCACCGCAGCCGATGGCTCCCTGCCGCTCGAGGGACTGTTCACGGCGACGCAGAGCGACGCATTGCCGTTGGCAGAACGAGGATCGATGACGGGCACGCTGGTGTTCGCCGATGACGGCGCACCGCAGTCGCTCACGCTTACGCTCGGTCCGTGATTCCCCGGCGTCGGGAGTTCCCGGCGCAGCCTCGACGAAACGCGCTGCGCGGCGCCGTTGCGGTGCTCCTGTTGTTCGGGGGCGTCCTGGTGAGCGTGTCGGCCGGCGCTGCCGAACCCAGGTCGGTGCCCGCAGGCCCGGTCGCTCCCACGCAGTGGCCGAGTTCGTTCCTGGCTGCGCCCCAGATCGAAGGCTGGCCCAACGCACTGCGCATCTCGGGCTGGGACCGCTACCAGACCTCGCTGGCGACGGCCTTGGTGCTGCGCGGCCAGGGAGGCTTTCCCTTCGAGACGCCCGATCCCTCCTCGGGAGGCGTGCGCAGCCTGAGCCAGGCACGGGGCTGGTGGGGTGTCGGCGTGTGCCCGAAGGCGATCATCATCGTCGCCGGGGATTCGCCTGCAGATGCCTTGGCCGCGTCGTCGCTGTCCGATCCCACCGGCCGTTCCTCCGAGCCGTACCTGCAGCGGTCGTCTGCGGCGGATCCGCTCTTCGATCCGCCCGGCGGATTCGCCCGGGTCGACACGTTCGCCGCGCCCATCCTGCTCACGCCGTCAGCCCGCGACGGCGCGACGGCGCTCGCCGTGCCCGTGCGGCTTGCGGCCCAGGATCTGCGCTCAGGCGGGTGCAAGACGGCGAGGCAGGCGATCATCGTCGGCGGCACCGCCGCCGTTGCTCCCGAGGTCGAGGCCGAGCTGGTCTCGATCGGCTACACGGAGGTATTCCGTGTCGGGGGCGCGAACCGCTACGGCACGGCTGCGGCCGTGGCAACGGCCTTGGGCACGGCGCCCGTGCCCCAAAGCGCCACCGGGTGTGCCGATCCCTCGGCTGCTGATGGGACCGCCACCATGGGGTTCTGGGCCAATTCGGTGGTGGAGTGGCGGGAGAATCCTGAGGAATGCCGCCTGCTCGGCCGCACCGTGGTGCTGACCGACGGCATCGACGGCATCGACGCGATCGCGGCGGGGTGGTGGACGGGCTACTGGCAGGTGCCAGTCCTGCTGCACAACGGCACCGACGAGCTGCCGACCGAGACGGCCACGGCGTTGAGCCTGCTCGACGTCGAGAACATCGTGGTGCTCGGCGGCCTGAAGCGACTGTCGCAGCCGGCCGTCCGGTCTGCGGCTCGACTCGCACGGGCGAACACAGTCCGGGTTTCCGGCGCAGACAGGTACGCCACGAGCGTGGCCATGGCCCAGCACTTCGGCGGCTGGTGGCCGACCGGTTCGGGTGACGACTTCGCTTCCTCGATGCTGTGCTTGGTGGCGTCGTCGGACAGCGGCCGCAAGCAGCGCGGCTGGGCTGACGCGCTCAGCGCCGGCCCGTGGTGCGGAGCGGCGACGGCCGCTACGTCAATGGGTGCCCCGGCACGGCTGCTGCCGCCAGTGGATGTGTCGCAGCCGGCAGCCGTGCTGAAGCCTGATGCCGAGATGCCCCAGCGGCCCACCCGCAGCGCGGTGCCCATGCTGCTGGTTCCCGCTGGTGCAGAGCGCCTGCCGGACCCGGTGGCCGCCTTCCTGCTCGACGCCTTCGCCGCGCCCGAGGCCTGCGAGAGCCAGGCCGATCCGGTGGCGTATGCCAAGGCACTGGCCAGTGACGCGTGCCCAGCGCCGGGCTTCGCCGTGGCATTCGGCGGGGCGGGTGTGATCACGCCCAGCTTGCTCGGCGAGGTGTCCGCTGCACTGGCGGGCAATCTGATCGCAGGCGAGCGGATTCCACCGGTGCTTGTGGGCGCGCAGACGCCCGATCCGTTCTCGCCCTACGGCGTGCAGGCGACGCCAAGCGTCGACTTCGGAGTCGGTGCGTTCGCCACGACGATGGCGATGTCGCCGATCTACTACAGCGACGACGACGTCGGGGTGCAGATGTGCATGCCGCGCGGCACCTACGGCGATGCTCGCTGGCTGGTGGCCGAAGCTCAGGGCACGAGCGCTGTCGTGGAAGTGCCGAAGCAAGGCTGGTATCTGGGCGACTCCGATGGCGTTGTCCGATCAGCCGGCCGAGGCGCGCCGGCCTGTGTGGGCATCGGCCCTGCCGAGGTGGTGACTGCACCCTTGGTGGCACGTGGTGTCGGCCCCAGCGGTGCGGCGACCGATTCGCTGATGCTCATCGCAGACACTGGGCAGCGCTTCTCGCTCACCGGGCCGATCGACGCCAACGAGCCGTCCACCATCGGCACGCCGAGCGAGCTCGACCCGCCCGAGGGCGGCCACACCCGCTGGCTGTTCCAGACGGGGGCCGTGACCGACCGGGCGATGCTCGGCTCGCGTGCCGAGTCCATCGTGGACACCCGCATCGTGCTGCACCTGTACCGGGGCGCAGCACCGCCGGCGTCGAGTGCGCCCAACGGCGTGCCCGACACGTTCACCGCAACGTGGCACATCCGCACTGAGCGCGGCACGCTCATCGGGTCCGCCCAGGGCGAAGCAGTCCTGAAGTCTGGTGTGTGGCACCTTCGCGGTGCGACGGTGCTGACGTCGGGCACGTGGGCATCGCTGGTGTACGGACCGCCGTCGCCGGCGGTCAGCGACGAGGAACCGCCGCCGATGCGCCAAGCGGGCGTGCCGTTCGATCCGCTGCGAGCCGGTACGTCCGACGCCTACGGCGCCGGCGGCTTCACGGCGACACTGACGGTGAACTCGGCCGGCACCGCTGATGACAAGCTCTCCTGGCAACCCGAGGCGTTCATCAACAAACCGCTGCCGCCGTCCGACTAAGGCATCCCGAAACAACGACCCTGGAGATTGCCATCGTGTCAACCAAGGAATCCCAGCAGCGGTCCTGGGCCATCCCAGGCGAGCACAAAGTCCCGAAAGTCCTGTGTGGCCCCGATGAGCACTGATGCGCGGATGAAGCTGCTGCAAATACTGCGGACCCAGGGCCTTACGGAGCTGCCCGAACCGGTGCAGCTCGCGTCGGGCAACTACTCCCGCTATTTCATCGACGGCAAAGTGGCGCTGGGCGCCGGGGATGACCTGCGGCTTGCCGCCGAGGCCATCACCGGGCGAGTGACCGACGCGGGGGTCGAGTTCGACTCCGTCGGCGGCCTGACCCTGGGCGCCGATGCGCTGTGCGCTGCTATCGCCGTGGTGAGCGGGGCGAACTGGTTCATCGTGCGCAAGGAGGCCAAGGGCCGCGGTACCAACCGGCTGGTCGAGGGCACCCGGATAGGCGAAGGCCACCGGGTGCTGCTGATCGACGACGTGGTGACCACCGGCGGCTCGATCCTGAAGGCATATGAGAGCGTCCAGGCAACTGGCGCGCAGGTGGTGGCGGCCGTCACGCTGGCCGACCGGGGCGACGACGCCCGCCGCTCCTTCGACAAGCTCGGCGTGCCCTACTTCCCGATGGCCACCTACGAAGACATGGGCATCCCCGCCATCGGCACCGAAACCGCCAGCTCCGCTTAGGACTGGCGGTCGCCAGAGGGGTCAGGCGTTCTTGATGAGCAGGCCGCCGTCGACGGGGAGGACGGCGCCGGTCATGTACTGACTGGCGGGCAGGCAGAAGTTGAGCGTGCCGTGGGCCACTTCCTCGGGCTCGGCGTAGCGGCCGAGTGCCGTGCGGCGCTTGGCGAAGATCGTCTTGTGCTCCTCGGAGATCTCCGCGGTCATGGCGGTGCGGATCGGGCCGGGGCAGATGCAGTTGACGGTGATGGCTTCGCGGCCGAGCTCGACCGCCAGTGATTTGGTGAGCCCGATCACGCCGTGCTTGGCGGCCGTGTAGGGCGAGCCGAACTTGGTGGCGCCCCAGCCTTCCGTTGAGGCGATGTTCACGATGCGGGCCGCGTCGGACTGGCGCAAGTACGGCAGGGCTGCTCGCACGGTGTAGGTGTGCGCGGTCAGCAGCACCTCGAGCGAGATGGCCCAGTTGTCTTCGTAGCTGTCGTCGTCGATCGGCGAGAAGCGCGAGATGCCGGCGTTGTTGATGAGGTGGTCGATGCCGCCGAAGCGCTCGGCCACCTCGGCGGTGACCTGGTTGACGCGGTCACGGTTGGCGACGTCCATCGTCCAGCCCGCCGCCGAGCCGCCCGCGTCGTTGATCTCGGCTACCACGGCGTCCACCTCGGCCTGGCCCAGGTCGGTGACCGCCACGTGCGCCCCCTCGTCGGCGAACAGGTGCGCCGTGGCCCGGCCCTGACCCATGCCCGCACCGGTGATCAGCGCCACCCGGCCCTCGATCGACCGGTTCAATGTCGACAGTCGCTTCGTCGTCCCCACAGCGTTCCTCCGTTGCTCCCCGCGCCCTGCGCACGGCCTGCAGCGCGCTCAACGTAGTTGCAGAAGTGGACCGAGGCCCGCGGAGCTGGCCGCTGGGCTCAGCCGGTTTGCCAGGCGGTGCCGCCGTCGATCTTGAGCACTGAGCCGGTGGTGTAGCTCGACGCCTCCGAGGCGAAGTAGAGCGCGGCGCCCACCACCTCGTCGGCCTCGCCGCCGCGGCCCAGCGCGATCTCGTTCTCGGCCCGCTCGTTGAACGCGTCCATGTCCCAGGCCTTCGAGATGTCGGTGAGGAACGGCCCCGGCATGATGCAGTTCACCCGCACCCGGGGGGCGTACTCGCGGGCGAACGACTGCGTGATGGCGTGGATGCCCGCCTTGGCCGCCCCATAGGCCGTCTCGTTGGGCGAGGGTGCCACGGCCGCCACCGAGCTCACGTTGATGATCGAGCCGCCGCCGGCTTCGTACATGCGCTTGCCGAACACCGCCGAGGCCCGGAACGGCCCTTTCAGGTTCACGTCGATGACCTTGTCGAACAGCGCCTCGGACACCTCGTACAGCGACGGGTACAGCGGCGACAGGCCGGCATTGTTCACCAGCACCTCGCAGTGGCCGAACTCGTCATACACCCGCTCGCACAGGGCATCGTTCTGGTCCCAGTAGCCCACGTGGCACTCCACCGGCAGTGCCCGCTGGCCGGTCTCGGCCTCGACCTCTTTGGCCAGCGCCTCGCAGTTGTCGAGCTTGCGCGAGGCGATCACCACATCGGCACCGGCTCGGGCGAACGCCAGCACCATCTCGCGACCCAGCCCGCGCGACCCGCCGGTGACCACCGCCACCCGGCCCGACAGGTCGAACAGCGCTGCGTTCGACTCGCCGGCCATCTCAGCGGCTCCAGGAGTTCCAGCTCATCACCGAGTCGAGATCGGTGCGGGTGGCCAGCTTGAAGTCGGTGCCCACGGTGTAGGCCACCGGGCTCAGCGCGTACTGCCGCACCTTGTCGTAGGGGATGCCCAGGATCTCCGCGGCCTCGCGTTCGTAGCCGAGGTGCAGGGTGGTCCAGCAGGTGCCGAGGCCTCGCTCGCGGGCGGCCAGCATGAAGCTCCACGCTGCGGGGATGATCGAGCCCGCTTGGCCCACCATCATGCGGGCGTCGTCGGTGCGGCCGGTGATGCAGGGCAGGAACAGCACCGGGCTGCGATGCATGTTCTCTGACAGGAACTCCGCCGACGAGGTCACCCGAGCCTGCTGCGCCTCGCGCTGGGCGCCGAGGCCGGAGCCGACCCGGCCGGCGTACATGGGGCTGTTGCGGTAGGCGTCGAAGCCTTTCTTGTAGAGCGCCGAGATGGCCTCGATCTTGTCGCGCTCGGTGACGAACACGAAGTGCCAGCCCTGCATGTTCGAGCCCGTCGGCGACTGCACGGCGATCTCGACGCACTCCCGCAGCACCGAGTCGGGCACCGGCCGGTCGAAGTCGAGCCGCTTGCGCACGGCCCGGGTGGTCTGCAGTACTTCGTCGGCCGACAGGCCCAGCTTCTGTCCAGATTCACTCATGGCGCAGGAGCGTAACCTGCGCCCGTTCCGCGTACCGGGGGTGTCGCTAGCGCAGGAACTTGCTGGTGGTGTTGTCGGCCAGGATGCGGCCGCTGGTCTGGCAGCCGGCGCAGTAGTTGACCGAGTAGTCGCGGTACTCGACGGCCCGCACCACGTCACCGCAGACCGGGCACGGCTGGCCGGTTCGGGCGTGCACCGACGAGGGGCGCTCGGCCGACCGGCTCATCTGGGGGAGTTGCCGCTCGGTGGCCAACGACTCGTCGACGACGGCGCCGATGGCGGCCACCACGGCTTGGACGCCGGGGGTGTCCATCCGGCCGGTGGGTGCGAACGGCGACAGCTTGGCCCGATGGCAGATCTCGTTCGCCAGCCGCCGCCCGAGCCCCGAGATTGTTCGCTGGTCGCGCAGGAAGTTGTGCAGGCGGGCCGGATGCGCAGTCATCATCTCAGCCATGGCTGCTGCGTCCACCTCGGTGGCTTCAGGGCCAAGCCCGGCCAGCGGCTCGGCTTCGTGGACGTCACCCGCCAGCACCCACACGCCGGCTCGCTTCTGCGTGCCCGGCTCGGTGAGCATCAGCCCCAGGCCGCTCTCGAACTCGAATCGGGCCAGCCCGTCACGGGGCCGGCGCGGTCGCTTGGCCCCGGGCTCCAACACTCGCAGCCGGCCGCCCTGCATCAGGTGCACCACGAACGTCAGCTCCCAAGCGGCATCTGCGTTCCCGTGGTCGTCACGGTCTCCCTGGCCGTCACCGCCTCCCCCCTCGTCGCCGGGAACCTCGGCAATGTGAGCGTCATCGCCACAGCCGAGCCCGGCGGCCGGGCGCTGCGAGGGAGAGGCGAAACGCAGCAGCAAGTACTTGGCCCTCTGGCCGACGCTGCACAGCGGCCAGCCGATCGCGTCATTCGGCTGCGGACTGGCGGTTTTGAGCGCCGTGAACGACAGCGGCTCGAACCGCTTCAGCACCTCGCCTGCTGCCAGCGCCTCGAGTCGTTCGGCGTGCGCCCGGATCTCAGGTATCTCGGGCACGAGCCGTCAGCCTTCTGCGCCGTCGGCAAGTGCGGCGCCCAGCGCCGCATCCACCACGGCCAATGCCTCTGCAGCCGCGATCAGCACCCGCACGTCACCGCTGACATTGATGAGCCCTGCCTGCAGCGCCGCCAGCGCACCGAGCTCGCCCCGCCGCACGGCTTCGGCCGTCTCCCGGGATTGGCTCATCACCACGATCGGATCGTCGGCATCCGCGATGCCCTCGGCCTCGTCGGCGCCATCGGGACTCTTGGCGCCGTCGCCACTGGCGACGCTGCCGTCGTCCGGCACCGGCACCGGCTCGAGGTGGGCCCGACCGCCGTCCAAGACGAGCCGGTACGCAACCACCGGTCCGCCGTTGCCGTCGCCGATCCGCTGCTCCACGGTGGCCTGCACCTCGGGCAGCTCCACGTCGGCAAGCACAGCGGACATCGCCGCACACCACGCCTCGGACCCGATCTCGTTGGCGCCGATCGCCATGGCCTGACGCTACGTCCCGATCGGCGCCCAGCGCATCGCCCGCCGGGCGGCGGGCACAGGCGGCGCCAATAGCATGACGGGGTGACCTTTCCGTCTCGCCGCCTCCGTCGGCTGCGTCGTACCCCGGCGCTGCGCCGCCTCGTTGCCGAGACCAACGTCACCCCGAGCGACCTCATCGCCCCCCTGTTCGTGCGTGAGGACGCCACCGAGCCGCAGCCCATCGTGTCGCTGCCCGGCATCGTGCAGCACACTCAGGAGTCGCTGCGCAAGGAAGTCAACGAGCTGGCGAGCCTGGGCATCAGCGGGGTGATCCTGTTCGGGCTGCCGGCCCGCAAGGACCCGCTGGGATCGGAGGCCTGGAACCCCGACGGCGTGGTGCAGGTGGCGCTGCGCAACCTGCGTGACGACCACGGCTCGCAGATGGCGATCATCGCCGACCTGTGCCTCGACGAGTACACCGACCACGGCCACTGCGGCGTGGTCACCGACGCCGGCGACGTCGACAACGACGCCACGCTCGAGCTGTACCAGCGGGTGGCGCTGGCCCAGGCCGAAGCCGGCGCCGACATGGTGGGCCCGTCAGGGATGATGGACGGCCAGGTCGGGGCGATCCGCCAGGTGCTCGACCGGAACGGCCACGAGAACCTGCCGATCATGGCCTATTCGGCGAAGTACGCCTCGGCCGAGTACGGGCCGTTCCGTGACGCTGTGGATGTGACCATCACCGGGGGCGGCGACCGCAAGGGCTACCAGCAGGATCCCTCCAACGCCCGCGAGGCCATGGCCGAGATCGAGCTGGACATCGCCGAGGGCGCAGACATCATCATGGTGAAGCCGGCACTGGCGTACCTCGATGTGATCGCTGCCGCCCGTGCCCGATTCGACCTGCCGCTGGCCGCCTACCACGTGTCGGGCGAGTACGCGATGCTCAAGGCGGCGGCTGCGAACGGCTGGATCGACGGGGCGGCCACGGCGGTCGAGCACCTTACGGCCATCAAGCGAGCCGGTGCCGACCTGACGCTCACCTATCTCGCCCGAGAGTTCGCCGAGACCCTGCAGTAGCCCCCGCTCAGCGCTGCGGGTGCGTGATGCGGGCCACCCCGATGGCGCAGAGCGCACCGATGAACTGCGCCACGATGAACAGCGGCGCGCTGGCCGGGGCGATCCCGGCGAACGTGTCGGAGAACATGCGGGCCACGGTCACGGCCGGGTTGGCGAAGCTGGTGGACGAGGTGAAGAAGTAGGCCCCGCCGATGTAGGCGGCCACGGCGAACGCCACGAATTGGGTCTTGCCCGAGCGCACCACGCCGATGATCACGATCACCAGCCCGAACGTGGCGATGATCTCCGACAGGAAGGCTGCCCCGCTGATCCGGTCCTTGGTCGACCAGAACACGGCGTCGAGTTCGAAGATGACGTTGGCAGCGACCACGCCCAGGATCCCCCCGGCGGTCTGCACCAGCACGTACAGCCCGGCCATCCGGTTGTCGAGGTCGCCGGCGAGCCGCGCCCACAGCGTCACCGCCGGGTTGAAGTGCGCCCCCGACGTCGACCCGAACAGCAGGATGAGGCACAGCAGCGCCCCTGCCGTCGCAATCGAGTTCTCCAGCAGCTGCAGCCCCACGTCGTTCGGGCTGAGCCGCTCGGCCATGATCCCCGAGCCCACCACGCTCAGCAGCAGGAACCCCGTCCCCACGAACTCCGAGGTCAGCCGACTGGCCGTGGTCTCACGCAGCGCCGTCACCGCGACAGCCTGCCAGTTCCGGCCGAACGAACCCTGTCCCCGCCGTGAACGCTGGGTCCGCGCCCACCCGTGCCCGCTCGTCGCCTAGTAGAAGACGAGCGGCGGTGTGTACTGGACAGTCGGCGGTGCGGGCTGGAGGGCAACGAGCTTGCCGGCAGTCGCGGTGCCGTCGGATGCAGAGTCGCCGTCGGTCTCGCTGCCGTCCGCTACGACGAACGCGTTGTCGTTCAGCTCGCTCCCGACCGAAGTGTTGCGCCGGATGATGTCGGCCAGCGTGGTGTTGCGAACTTCGGTGAGCAGGTCGGTGTTGGCCACGAAGAAGGGATCGTTCTCGAACCAGAAGCGGTCGCCGTCCCGCAGGCGCCGGAACTGCTCGCCGATGACGGCCTGCAGCGTCATGCCGACGGACGCACCGTCGGCGTGGTCTTCCGCCAGCGCGGCCGGCCACAGGTCCAGATCGTCGACGTTGCCGTAGGCGTCGATGAGGGCCTGTTGAACCCCGGCGTCCGAGCTGATGTCCGCGAAGCCGGCCACCGGGTCCAGGCCGTAGGCCTCACGCACGGTGTTGAAGTCGCTGAGACCGTGATCGCGACCCCGCTGGATGTTCAGAGCGACCAAGTCGAACGCCGGCCCTCCCGGTCCCCGCATGAGGAAGTTCCGGACGTCGTCGATGACCAGCGCGTTGACATTCTGGGCCGGCTGAGCAGCGAACCCGCGTAGCACCTCGGCGATGTCGTGATCGTCATAGAACGCAGGGCGGAAGAAAGCCTCCCGCAGCCCGACGTGGGAGGACTCGCCGTCGTCATCGAGCAGATGCAGGTTCGACGACAGCAGCGTGTGGCCGACCCGGTATGACGCTGCGGAGAACTCGCTCGCGATGGTCGGGTCGATGTCGGGGTCGTAGCCGTCGTAGGCGCCGAGCGCGTCGGGGCTTAGCAGCAGGGGCAGGAACTCGCTGTAGGTGATGTTCTGGATCAGGGCGCCGACGATCTTGCGGGACAGCTCATAGATCTCGTCACCGCTGAGGTCGGGATTCTCAGCGGCGACGAGGTCAGCAAGGCGGTTGTGCTCGCGCACGAACAGCGTGTGCATCGCGATGAGGCCGATCTGCTCGTTGACTCGAAGATCACCCGCCACGAACAGGTTGGTGCGGTGCGCGCCGCCCTCGTTGTCGAGCCCACCGGTGTTGTACGGCAGGTACTTGCCGTCGCCCGAGGTCTTGAGCCTTCCGGTGCCGTCATGGGTGCGCAACGCGTTGGCTCGGGCACGGTCCGAGCCGTACACCTGTGAGCCGTCGACGAAGGCGGTGAGCGCGTTGATCTGCCGGCGCGGATCGTCGGTGCCGGTGCCCGTGCTGGCATCGGAGGCAGAGCGGTGGAGCTCGATAGTCATCTCGCCGATGCCGTCCGGGTCGAACACCGGGTCGCCGCTCGGCACGGCAATTGAGAACGCTTCGTCGAGGTTGTCGGGGCTGAGCGTGATGTCGTGATCGATGAACTGGCCCCACTGCCACACCAGGTCGCTGCCCCGTAAGGCGTGCGGCACCGATTCGTCCTGGGCGAAGACGAGGTTGCTGATGGTGCGGGCGTTCGGCCGTCCTTCAGTCGGCGTTGACACCCCGTCGGCGTAGGCGTCGGCGGCCTTCTTCAGCAACGCGACGCCCGCAGACCCCCAGGCCGGGTTGTCCGTGTTGTTGCGGCGGCCGTCGAAGGCCCGGGGCGTGAAGTGCTGCGGGAACTCCTCCAAGCTGACGGCGACCGTGTCCCCGCTCGCCCAGTCGATCTCGACGCCGTCCCAGGTGTAGGCGCCGGCATCGATCGTTGCGTCGGCGAAGTTCAGTCCGAGCGGGCCGAGTTGCAGCCGCAGCGCACTGGCCTCATCGGGCAACTCTGGGTTGACGAGGAAGCTCATCGCACCGGTGTCGCCACCGGACGGCGTCGGGGTGAAGATGAGTTCCGTCACCACATGGTCGGTCTGGTTCCATGTGAAGCTGGCATCGCTGAGGTCGCCGCCCAGCGATGAGCTGTAGCCCAGTTGGCCTGCGCTGCCTCCGATCGTCAGGTTTGCCTGCCAGGCTGTGCTGCCCCCGACAGGGACCCAGCCGGCAACCGTATCGGCGGCGGTGTCGACGCCTAGTGCCAGGCCCTGCTGGGGCGGCACCGCCAGCGTGAATGCGGCGGCCAAGGTGAATGCGAGCGCGACACGTCGGGGGAAACGGGGTGGATTTTGCACGGGGGGACGCGCTCCTTGAGACGGAGCGGCCGGGCCGCTGTCTCTGATGGGGAATGTAACGCATTCAGCCCCCGGCCACTGCTTGGGGATACAACTTCCCCATGCTGTGATCGGAGGCTGAGCGCCGCACCGTAACGGCGCGCCTATGTCACGGGAACGCCATCTGGCTGAGAGTTCCCTATGGACCCCCTGAGAGATTCCACTGTCGATGTCCTTGACCTGGGCCGCGCAAAGCCCAACAATCCCCCAGCTCGATTGCCGCTGGTTGCTACGACTCGCGGAGGTCGAAGGCGATCTTGACCGAGCCTCGGGCGCCGGCGTTGGCGGCGTGCTCGAGGGCATTGCGGTATTCGTCGAGCGGGTACAGCTCAGACACGAGGCGGCCCAGGTCGCAATCACGCGCCAGCTTGATGGCGGCTTCGAAGGTATGGCCCCCGTCGAGCCTGGGTTCGGTGCCATAGCAATAGGCACCCACCAGCTCGGTCTCGCGGTGCCACAGCGCCGAGAGGTTCAGCTCGACATTGGCGGGCATGCCCAGCACCACCACCCGGCCGCGGGGGCGGGTGAGCGCGATGGCGTCGGTCAGCGACTCCGACGAGGCCACCGCGTCAATGGTCACGTGCGTGCCCGAGCCGAGCGTCTCGCCGATCACCCGGGTGCCTGCCGCCCGGCGCACGGCCCGGCCCAGCTCGTCGGGCGACACCGCCAGGTCGGCACCCAGCTCACGGGCCAGGCGGCGCTGGTGGCTGTAGCGGGCACCCACCACGATCGCCGCCACACCGGTCAGCTCGCGCAGCGCAGCCACCGCAACCAGGCCCATCGTGCCGGCGCCGATCACCGCCGCCGTGCCGCCCTCGGACACGCCCGATCGCAGCGCCGCATGCACGCCGGCCGCGGTCGGCTCGATCATCACGGCCGCCTCGTCGGACAGCTCTTCGGGCCCAAGCGACCCCAGCGAATGCAGCTGCGACTCGTGGGCAGCGAACGTCTCCGACCAGCCTCCGCCGGTCGAGGCGCACGACCCGGTCTGCAGACCGGCCTCGATCTCGCCGCCGATCAGGTGGCCGTAGTCGTCGCCGTCGGCGGGAGCGGCGTCGGGCCAGGGCGGGGCGAAGCCGTGCGCCTCATGGCCCAGCACCGGCTCGAGCACCACCCGGGTGCCGTCGTCGGTGTGGCCCACCACTTCGTGCCCGGGCACGAACGGGAACGACACCAGCGGTTCGAAGTAGCGCGACACCTTGCCGTCGACCGTTGCCAGGTCGGAGCCGCAGATGCCCGACAGGGCCGGCCGCACGTACTGCCAGCCGGGCCCGGGCAGCTCCGGGGGGTCGATGTCGGTCAGCTTGAGCGGTCCGACGCCGGCACCGGACCCCGGCTTCAGCTTCCCCGCCGCCATGGCAGCAGCGAACCGCAGCTCCTTGCGCTCGAAAACCAGTGCCTGCACGCCCAATCCCCAGACTCAGCCGTCGAGCCTCGCCCGCCCAGCCTCAGCTGCCGTCCGCAGCCGCTGCCGGGCTGACATCGGTGGCTGTGCTGGCTGCGTCGCCGACGTCGGCGGCTTTGCGCTCTACCTCGTCGGTCAGCCGTGCCAGGAAGTCTCCAAGCGGCACGTCACGCTGCACCGGCTGGCCACGGGGGTTCACGCCCACCGTGCCCGCCGACACGTCGTCGTCTCCCACCACCAGCACGTAGGGCACCTTGTCCAGCTTGGCTCGCCGGATCCGGGCGCCCAGAGGATCATCCGCCGGCACCATCTCGGCCCGGAAGCCCGCCTCGGCGAGCTGCGCCGCCACCGATTCGGCAAACGAGTCATGATCGGCCCGCACGCCCATCACCACGGCCTGCACCGGTGCCAGCCAAGGCGGGAACGCACCCGCGTAGTGCTCCACCATCACGCCGAAGAACCGCTCGATGGCGCCGAACAGCGCCCGGTGGATCATGATCGGCCGGTGCAACTCGCCGTCGGCGCCGGTATAGCGCAGGTTGAACCGTTCGGGCAGGTTGAAGTCGACCTGGATGGTGGACAGCTGCCACGACCGCCCGATCGCATCCAGCACGTCGATGTCGATCTTCGGCCCGTAGAACGCCGCCTCGCCCTCGGCCTCGGTGTAGTCGTGGCCACGCCGATCCAAGGCGGCCCGCAGCGCCGCGGTCGCCCGCTGCCAGCCCTCGTCGTCGCCCACGTACTTCTCAGGATCCTGCGTGGACAGCTTGAACTCGAAGTCGTCGAAGCCGAACGCGGCCAGCACCGACAGCACGAAGTCCAGCAGGCCCTCGATCTCGTCACCCAACTGCTCGGGTGCCACGTACAGGTGGCTGTCGTCCTGGGTGAACCCCCGGATCCGCATCAGCCCGTGCAGGGTGCCCGACCGCTCGTAGCGGTACACGGTGCCCAGCTCGAACAGCCGCAGCGGCAGCTCGCGGTACGAGCGCTGCCGCTGATTGAAGATCAGGCAGTGCATGGGGCAGTTCATCGGCTTGGGGTAGTAGACGCCGTTGTCCATCTCCATCGGCGGGTACATGCCCTCGGCGTAGAAGTCGAGGTGGCCTGAGGTCTCGAACAGCCGGGCGTTGGCCAGGTGGGGCGTATAGACGAACTCGTAGCCGCCCGCCTCGTGGCGGTCGCGGCTGTAGTCCTCCATGATCCTGCGGACCACCGCGCCCTTCGGGTGCCACACCGCCAGCCCGCCGCCCAGCTCGGCAGGGAAGCTCACCAGATCCAAGTCGGTCACCAGCCGCCGGTGGTCGCGCTTGGCGGCTTCCTCCAGCCGTTCCAGGTGGGCGGCCAGCTCGGCCTTCGAACCCCACGCGGTGCCGTAGATCCGCTGCAGCATCTGGCGGTTCTCGTCGCCCCGCCAGTACGCCCCCGCCACGCGCATCAGCTTGAAGTGACCCAGCCGCCCGGTGTCGGGCACGTGCGGTCCGCGGCACAGGTCCACGAACTCGTCGGTGTTGCGGTAGGTGGTGATCACCCCGCCTTCGGGACCCGAGGCGGGGTCGTCGGCCTCGCCGTCGAGGATCTCGATCTTGTAGGGATGGTCGGCGAAGAGCTCGTCTGCCGCGGCCCGGTCCACCTCGGCCCGAATGAACGGCTGGCGAGCGGCCACGATGGCCCGCATCTCGGTCTCGATCGCTTCGAGGTCCTCATCGGAGAAGGTGCGCGCCCGCCCGCCCTCGTCGACCCCCAAGTCGAAGTCGTAGTAGAAGCCGTCGGTGATCGGCGGCCCGATCGAGAAGGTGGCGCCCGGGTAGAGCCGCAGCACCGCCTGGGCCAGCACGTGGGCGGTCGAGTGGCGCAGCACCTCGAGCCCCTCGTCTGACGACGGGAACACCAGCGACACCGAGGCGCCGTCGGGCAAGGGCCGGTTCAGGTCGAGCTCGACGCCGTCGGCAACGGCGATCAGCGCATCCTTCGCGGCTCGCCGCCCCAGCGACGCAGCAAGGTCGGCGCCGGTGGCACCACCGGCAAGCTCGCGGGTCTGCCCGTCGGGCAGCACGACGGTGACTGCGGCACGCCCGCCGCCGATGTCGCTTGGGTCGGCCCCGTTGCCGCTCATAGAGACAGTTTCCTCGCCTCAGCCCTGCGATTGCGAGTTATTTGTGACGTGGCGGCAGCAGTGCTGCGTCGAGCGCACGTCATGGGGCGGGTGAGGGACCGCAGCGACTAGCCCCCGGTGCCGCCGGAGAACACGACGTTGATCAGGATGATCAGGAAGAGCAGCCCGCCGAGCACCCAGAGCTTGTCTGCGAACTCGAAGCTCTTGAACTTCGCGAACGGGACCATCATCTTGTGCGGGTCCTCGAGCGCCTTGCCGTCGACTTTGCGGGTATCGGCGTCGCTCATGCGTTCTCCTGAAGAAGCTGTTCAGCGGCCGATGCCGCGTTCCCGGGGGTCGGCTGCGCTCGCAGCCACCGGGAAAGACTAGTGGTCTGGCTCCGCCATGGCAGAGCGACCCGGGAGCCGGCTAGGTGCGCACGGCGTCAGCGCCGAGCAGCTCCCGCATCGGGCCTGCGAGCGTGCGCGCATCCACCCAACGCGACTCCGGCAACTGCACCACCGAGTCGCCCACCCGGATGTGCACCGGCGCATCGCCGGGGTAGTCAGACAGCATCTGCTCGAACGCTTCGAGCCAGTGGTCGTCGATGTCGACCCGCTCCACGTCGAGCGACACCGGCACGGGCCCCTTGCGCAGCTCCAGCGGCTCCACCTCGCTCGCCAGGAACGTCGTCTCGCCCTCGCCGCGGCGGTCGGGCCGGCCCCGCACCAGCACCACGGCATCCTCGGCCAGCGTGGCACCCGCAGCAGCGAAGCCCTTGGGGAACAGGGTCACCTCGATCGAACCGGACAGGTCTTCGAGCATGAACCGGGCCATCGGATCGCCGCCGCGCGTGTAGCGGCGCTGCAGGCTCTGCACCACGCCGCCCAGCGTCACCCACTGCTGGCCGCCGTCGTGGCTGGGCTCCAGGTCGCCCAAACCGCTCACCGGACAGGTCACCGATCGCCGAAGCTGCGCCTCGCCGCCGCGCAGCGGATGGTCGGACACGTACAGCCCGAGCAGCTCCTTCTCCCACGCCAGCGTGTCGCGCTCGGAAGCCTCGATGTCGGGCACCTCGATGCGCTCGTCGAAGCCCGGCCCGCCGTCGTCGCCGGCGCCGTCGGCTTGCGGGTTGCCGCCGCCGAACAACGACTGCACCCCGGCGGCTGCCTCCTCACGCCGTCGCAGCGCAAACTCGACGATCTGCTCGAACACCCGCAGCAGCCCGGCCCGGCTGTGCCCGCACGTCTCGAAGGCGCCCGCCTTGATGAGCGACTCGGTGAACCGCCGGTTGAGCACCTCACGCGGCACGCGCATGCAGTAGTCCTCGAAGTCGGCAAACGGCCCGTTGGCCGCCCGCTCGTCGAGGATCGGCTCGGCCACCTTCTCGCCCACGTTGCGCACCGCCGACAGCCCGAACGGGATCGTGCGCTCGTGGGCGGCGAAATCG
Source organism: Microthrixaceae bacterium (assembly GCA_011523825.1). Lineage (GTDB taxonomy): Bacteria > Actinomycetota > Acidimicrobiia > Acidimicrobiales > Poriferisodalaceae > Poriferisodalis. The sequence continues at coordinate 158,549 of WTFX01000017.1, read as the reverse complement.
AGCTCGGAGCGGTTGATGTCGGGCACCAGCACGTCGATGCCCGACTGGCGGCAGTCGGCCAGGTACACGCCCGCCTTGTCGATGTTGCGCTTCGAGCCGGTCAGCACGGCCGCCAGGAACTCGGTGCGGTGGTTGGCCTTCAGATACGCCGTCTGGTAGGCGATCAGCCCGTAGGCGAAGGCGTGGCTCTTGTTGAACGCGTAGTCGGCGAACGGCTCGATGATGTCGAAGAGCTGCTTGCCCAGGTCCTCTGTGTAGCCCTTGGCCACGCTGCCTTCCACGAACTTGGTGCGGTGCTCGGCGATCTGCTCGCGGTTCTTCTTGCCGCACGCCTTGCGCAGGTCGTCGGCCTCGGCCATGGAGTAGCCGGCGATCTCCTGGGCCACCCGCATCATCGACTCCTGGTAGATCATCAGCCCGTATGTCTCGTCGAGCAGCTCGGCGAGGTCGGGGTGCGGCGGCGTGGCGGGCTGGCGGCCGTTCTTGCGGTGCGCATAGCTGTTGTGCATGTCGGCGGCCATCGGGCCGGGCCGGTACAGCGCCACCAGCGCGCAGATGTCCTCGAAGCGGGTGGGGCGCATCGACTGCAGCAGCGACCGCACCGGCGTCGACTCAAGCTGGAACACGCCCATCGTGTCGCCGGCGCACAGCAGCTCGAACGTGGCGGCGTCGTCGAGCGGCACGGCGTCGATGTCGAGCCGGGTGCCGCTGCTGCGCTCGACGAGCTGCACCGCATCGTCGATGATCGACAGCGTCCGCAGCCCCAGGAAGTCCATCTTCAGCAGCCCCAGGTCTTCCACGCCGCCCATGTCGAACTGGGTGACGATCGGGGCCTTCTCGGGGTCGGTGCCCGACTCGGGCTTGCGCTGGATCGGCAGGTATTCGGTGAGCGGCTCGGGGCTGATCACCACCGCTGCGGCATGCACCGAGTCCTGCCGGATGAGGCCTTCGAGGCCGCGGGCCACGTCCACCACCTCGCGCACCTCGTCGTCGGTGGAGTACATGGTGCGCAGCTCGGCCGCGGCGGCGTAGCCGTCGGCGTGCTTGTCGTCGCGTTCGAGGCAGGCGCCGAGCGGGGTGTCGCGGCCCATGATCAGCGGCGGCATGGCCTTGGAGATGCGGTCGCCCAGTGCATAGGGCTTGCCCAGCACCCGGGCGGCGTCACGCACGGCCGCCCGCGCCTTGATGGTGGAGAAGGTGATGATCTGCGCCACATGGTCGTGGCCGTACTTGCGGGCCGCGTAGTGGATCATCTCGTCGCGGTGGCGGTCGTCGAAGTCGATGTCGATGTCGGGCATCGAGATGCGGGCCGGGTTCAGGAACCGCTCGAACAGCAGGCCGTACTTGATGGGGTCGAGGTCGGTGATGCCCAGGCAGTAAGCCACCACGCAGCCGGCCGCCGAGCCCCGCCCGGGCCCCACCCGGATGTTGCTCTCACGGGCGTGGCGGATGAGGTCCCAGGTGATCAGGAAGTAGCTGCTGAAACCCATGTCGGAGATGACCCGCAGCTCATACGCGATGCGCGCGGCAGTGCTCTCGGGCACGTTGGAGCCCCAGCGCTTCTTCGCCCCCTCGAACGCCAGATGCCCCAGGTAGGCGTCGGCGTCGGCGTGGGGGGCGGGCACCTCGAAGTGCGGCAGCAGCACCTGTCCGAACTCGATATTGGTCTCGGCCCGGTCGGCGATGGCCAGCGTGTTGTCGCACGCCTCGGGGAATTCGCTGAACACCGACCGCATCTCTGCGGCGCTCTTGAGGTAGTGCTGGTCGCCGTGGAACTTGAAGCGGTCGTGGTCGCTGCGCAGCGACCCGGTCTGCACGCACAGCAGCGCGTCGTGCGCAACCGCATCGTGCTGGTGGGTGTAGTGCAGGTCGTTGGTGGCCAGCAGCGGGGCATTGAGGTCGTGCGCGATCTGCAGCAGCTGCGGGTTGCAGTCGTGCTGGGCGCCGATGCCGTGGTCCTGCAGCTCCACATACAGCGAGTCACGGCCGAAGATGTCCTGCAGGCGGCCGGCCCGGCGGCGGGCTTCGTCGTAGTCGCCGTTGAGCAGGGCCTGCTGCACCACGCTGCCGAGACACCCGGTGGTGGCCGTCAGGCCCTCGGCGTGGTCGGCGAACATCTCCCAGTCCATCCGGGGCTTGTAGTAGTAGCCCTCGAGGAAGGCCCGGCTGGCCAGCTTGAGCAGGTTGCGGTAGCCGGCGTCGCTGTGGGCCAGCAGCGTCAGGTGGTAGTAGAGCTTGCCGCCGCCCTCGCCGTCGTCGCCGGTGTCGTCGACCTTGGCGTTCTTGGCGCGGTTGCGGTTGGGGCGCTCGTGGCGGCTCTCGAGCGCCATGTAGGCCTCGGTGCCGATGACCGGCTTGATGCCGTGTTTCTTGCAGGCCCGGTAGAAGTCGAGGACGCCGTACATGTTGCCGTGGTCGGTGATGCCCAGCGCCGGCTGGCCGTCGGCTGCCGCTGCCGCGACCACCTCATCGACGCGCGCCGCGCCGTCGAGCAGGGAGTACTCGGTGTGGGTGTGCAGGTGCACGAACGACGCTGCCACGCTGCTCTGCTCCTTGCGGGTGTTTCGGCGGGTTGGGGTGCTGATCGGCCGGTGTGCCGACGGCTCGGCACGCCTGGGGCTGACTCGGCGCGAACCAGCCCTTGCGGTGCCCGTCTGTCGAACATAGACCGGTCGCCTCGCCGCGGCGTGAACCCGCGCCGGGCCGCGGTGCGGAGCGTCCAAAACCCCCAGAAACATGGTTGGAGGGCCGCTCGCAGGGTTGCATCATGGAGGGATGACCACCTCGCACCGCGCGCCCGAGCGCGACGACGCCGACGAGCTCGAGCTCGACCACGGTGCCGTGCTGCCCTGCGACGAGCTGAACAGCGTGCTCGTGGTGGATGATCCCCGCCAGGGCCTGTGGGAGCTGGTCGACAGCGGCTGGGCCGACGAGCACCTGCCCGAACTGCCTGCGCTGGCGCTCGAGCAGGATCCGATCCACCGCCACAAGGACGTGCTGGCGCACACGATCGCGGTGGTGGCCCAGAGCCCGCCCCGCCTGCGTGTGCGCTTGGGGGCGCTGTTCCACGACATCGGCAAGCCGCTGACCCGCCAGATCGGCCCCGGCGGGGTGACCTTCCGCAACCACGAGGCCGTCGGCGCCAAGATGACCCGCAAGCGGATGCCGAAGATGGGCTACGGCCCCGACATCACCGACGAGGTCGCCCGCCTCGTGCACCTGTCGGGCCGCTTCAAGGGATACGACACCGGCTGGACCGACGCAGCGGTGCGGCGCTATGCCCGCGACGCCGGGCCGCTGCTGGGCGACCTGAACGACATGGTGCGCAGCGATTGCACCTCCCGCAATGTGAAGCGGATCGAAGCCCTGCACGACGCGCTCGACCGGTTCGAGGTGCGCATTGCCCGGCTGGCCCGCGAGCAGGCCCACAAGGAACTGCGCCCCGAGCTGAACGGCGACGAGGTGATGACCCACCTGGGCCTGGCGCCCGGACCAGAGGTGGGCCGGGCCATGAGGTTCCTGCTGGAGCTGCGCCGCACCGAGGGCGAGCTCGGCACCGACGAGGCGCGGCGCCGTCTCGACGCCTGGTGGGCCACCCAGGGCGGCTCCGTCTCGCAGTAGCAGCGACGCCGTCGCGACGGCTCAGTAGCTGCGGGCGCGTCGCGCCGCCGCTCTAGCGTGTGCGGCCGTGGAATGGGTCGCGAATCCTGAGGTCTGGATCTCTCTGGTCACGCTGACGGTGCTCGAGATCGTGCTCGGCATCGACAACGTGATCTTCATCTCGATACTCGCCGGAAGGCTGGGCGGGAAGGAAGCCGAACGGGCACGCGTGGTGGGCCTGTCGCTGGCCATGGGGATGCGGGTGCTCTTGCTGCTCGGCATCTCGTGGATCGTGCGGCTCACGACGCCGCTGTTCTCGGTGTTCGGCCATGAGTTGTCGGGGCGCGATCTGATCCTGCTGGGCGGCGGGTTATTCCTGCTGGGCAAAGCCACGTTCGAGATTCATCACAAGCTCGAAGGCGACGACCACCACGGCGACGAGGGCCGGGCCGGCGCGTCGTTCGCCAAGGTGATCATCCAGATCCTCGTGTTGGACTTGGTGTTCAGCCTCGACTCGGTCATCACCGCGGTGGGCATGGCCGACCGGGTGGGCGTGATGATCGCTGCGGTGGTCATCGCCGTCGGCGTGATGCTGTGGTCGTCAGGGCCGGTGATGCGCTTCGTGGGCAAGCACCCGACGGTGAAGATGCTGGCGCTGGCGTTCCTGCTGCTCATCGGCATGTCGCTGGTCGCCGAGGGCGCCGATTTCCACATCCCCAAGGGGTACATCTACTTCGCCATGGGTTTCTCTGTGCTGGTGACAGCGCTCAACCTGCGGATGAAGCACAACCGTGAGTCCCGCACGCCGCCCGTCGAGTTCCACGAGCGCCGCATGCCGGAGTTCGCCGCTGCCGCCGACGCCAGCGATGCCGACGCCAACGATGCTGGTGACCCTCCATCGGGCGGGAGTGAGCCGACCGCTTAGGCGGCGTGGCTCAGGCGACGCGGCGTTCGGTCAGGCCGCCGGCTGGCGTCCACGTCTCCACGACGAGCTGCTGGCCGTCGACGCGCACCAGCACGGCCCGGGCGATCCTGGCCGTGAACAGTGCCATCGGGGTCGCGTCGTCGATCTCGTGATGATGCCCACGCAGGAAGGTGTCGAGCTGGGCGTCGTCGGCTGGCACCGCAGTGCCCTCGATGCGGGCATCGCCTGCCTTCAGTTCCCCGCTCTCGGGCGCGGAGTGCAGCCCGAACCGGGGATCGCGCCGCAAGTCGGCGGCCTTGGTCGAGTTGCGGTCCATCCCCAGCCAGAGGTGGCCGTCGCGTATGGGGGCTTCCATGCCGGACATCCGTGGTGAGCCGTCTCGACGCAGCGTGGCCATCACCGCATGCAGGTGGCTCTCGAATCGCAGCTGCACCCTGCCGGCCAGATCGGGGCATGCGGCAGCGAAGCCACCCCAGCTCACATCACCGCCCTGTGCGCCCATCTGGCCACCTCCGCTGTTCGTCCTGCGTGATTCTGCACCAGCGCTGTGGGTACGGTCGGCCACCGTGAGGCCGGCACGAGCGACAGCAGCGCTGATTGCGGTCGCGCTCCTGGCTGGTGCGTGCGCAACGACCTCGGGCGATGGTGCCGGGCGGACGTTCTCGGAGACGGTGGGCCCCGCATTCGCCCCGGCGACGCCTGTGGTGACTGCACCCCCAGCGCTGCGGACCGCCGACTCACCAGCGAGTCCCGATCCCGCGCCCGGAAGCACTGGCAACATTCCTGGGAACACAGCACCCGTCTCGGTGACTGCCGACGAGTCGCGTTCGTCGGGCATATCAATCGACGCAGACGATCCAGACGGCGCAGGCACGGTGCCGGGATCGACGCTGCCGACGCAGCCAAGCGCGCCGCCCGTCACCGCCCCGTCACTCGCCGAGACCAGGTTCGCGCTCGTGCCCGTGGCGGACGTGCCGGTGCCGATTGCGCTCGCGGCTCGGCCCGGGACGGGCCAGCGGTATGTGGCCACGCTGACCGGGCAGGTGTGGCTGCTGGACCCCGCCGACAGCCGAGACGCCGAGGGCGGGGCTGAGGCCGGTGCCGCTCCGCAGCTCGTGGTCGACATCGGTTCGAGAGTCAGCGAAGGATGCGAGAACGGCCTGCTCGGCATCGCCTTCAGCCCTGACGGATCGCAGCTCTACCTCAGCTACACCGACACGGCCCGCAACAGCCGCATCGCCGTGATGCCCATGGACGGCGAGACGCCCCAGACCGACCGGCGCCGGGTGCTGCTGGCGCTCGATCAGCCGGCGTGCAACCACAACGGCGGCGATCTGACGTTCGGGCCCGACGGCAACCTGTGGATCGGCTTCGGCGACGGCGGCGGGGCCGACGACGTCTTCGGCCAGGGCCAGGACCGCGACACCTTGCTGGCCGCCATCGCTCGCATCGACCCCAACCCCGCCTCAGGGCAGGGCTACGGGATTCCGGTCGGCAATCCCTTCGCGTCCGGCGATGCACCAGAGGTCTGGGCGTACGGCGCCCGCAACCCGTGGCGGTTCTCGTTCGACCGGCTCACCGGCGACCTCTGGATCGCCGACGTCGGCCAGAACCGCATCGAGGAGATCCACGTGCTCCCAGCAGCGGACGGCTGGTCGCCGGGCGCCAACCTCGGCTGGCCGCTGTTCGAAGGCAACGAGCGGTTCTCGCGCGGCGGGACGCCCCCCGATCTCGTCTTCCCCGTCTACACCTACACCCACGACGATGGCTGTTCGGTAACCGGCGGCTACGTCTACCGGGGCAGCGCCATTCCGGCGCTCCAAGGCACCTACGTGTTCGGCGACTACTGCACGGGCGATCTGTGGGGCCTCGTCCGCGGCGCCGACGGCACAGCCGAGCGCATCGATCTCGGCGTATCCGTACCGCCCAACTCGCTCGTGTCCTTCGGCGAAGACGCCAACGGCGAGCTCTACGCGCTCAGCGCTGCGGGAACAGTCTCCCGCCTTGAGTCTCCGACGCCCTGACGTGGCTGGGGCAGACCCGCGACCTACTCGTCGTCCGATTCAGGCTGGGGCTGCCAGTCGCCCCAGGTGACATCGGTGACCAGACGATGCATCCAGCGGGGCTGCCCGGTCTGGATGCCCCAGACGTCAACCCCGCGCCCGCGATCCCGGATCCAGCCGATCAGCGACTCGGCAGTGCCGGACGCGTAGATGAGGTGGCTGTCGTCCGGCGACCAGATGGCCACCCTGGTCAGCGCCGCGGGCAGCGTGTGCACGAGCTGAACGTCGTCGTTGGGCGAGCCCGGCGTGTGCAGGTATAGCGCTTCCCGATCGGGCACGCCGTCATCGTCGTCGTCATGCTGCGCCACATACGCGACACGGCCGTCGTCCGACCACGCCAGCGAGTTGCCGGCTTCGGTCAACGTGCTTGTCTCACCCATGCCGTCGGCTCGCTCGGTGCGGGCGACCAAACCTGTCACGTTGTCGTCGGCGTCGCGCAGCATCTCGGTGTAGGAGATGTACGTGCCGTCCTCCGACCAGAAGATCCAGCCGTACACCGACGGGGACACCTCGCCGATGAACCGCTTCGAGCTCCCGTCGCGATGGGCCACCCACGACAGCTCGGGCAGCAGGTAGTCGGTCACCGGCTGGTCTGTCTCCTCGCCGTATTCGAGGTAGGTGCTGTCGGGCGACCACCCCAGGAAGTCGACGTCGGCTGCGATGGTGACGGGTTCCGCATCTCCGTCCACGGAGGTGACGCGCAGCTCAGTCGAACAGTCCTGCGGGTCGACCGATTCATATGCGATGTGCTTCCCGTCAGGCGACCACGGACGGATGATGAGCACGCCCCACGCGGGATACTCGACGATGTCGACGCGGCGTGGATCGCTGCCGTCGGCGGCCACCACCCACAGGTCCCAGATGTTCCTGGTCACTCCGTCGCCGCACTCGGCGGGCGTTGCATAGAGGAGGTGCCTGCTGTCTGGCGACCAGCGCACGATGATGGCGTCGTCAGCCAGCGTGACCGGCTGGGCGCTGCCGTCGGTCGGCTCGATGCGTGCCTCGTTGACCTCCTCGCCCGTCTCGGGATCGATGTTGTCAGTGACATACGCCAAGTAGGCGCCGTCGCGCGACCAGATGAAATCTGCGATGTCGCCGTAGTACCAAGTGCGTGCATCCATCTGGCCCAAGCTGCGTTGCTCTTGGCCTGTGTCGTCGTACAGCAATGCCTCGAAGGAATCGAGGCGGTCGTTGTCGTTGGTGTCGGCGTTGTTCCAGATGATGAGGTGGCTGCCGTCGGGCGACCACCACGGCCACGTGCCCTGCTCAGCCAGCAGCTCGCCGTCGCCGTCGGGGGTCGCAGCCATCACCCGCATTTCGTCGTCGGCCCACGCCAGCCGCTGCCCGTCGCTGTAGTCCCATTCCCAGCCGTTGTGATCGACGGTGCGCAGCACTCGGTCGCTGCCGTCCGCCCGGACGGTGAACAGCGTCGAGCCGACGCCGCGGATGCCCGATGCCTTGGTGAGCGCCAGGAACGGCGGGCCGTCGCCCTCGTCGGCGGCAGCGGGTCGGACTCGCACACCCCTGCTGATGGCCTCGAACGTCGTGCGTGCGGTGCTGGTGAGCATTGCGGTGTCGACGGCAGGAGACGGCGTGTCGGTTGCGAGGGCAACGCGTTCCACGGTGATGTCGGACTCGATGCCCTCCAGCACCGCCTCGATCGCGGCCTCGGCGGCGAGGCCCGCTTCGTCGGGGGGTCCGGCGAACACGATCCGCGCCGGCCGGTAGTCGGCGATCAGCGATGCCGTGGCTTCAGACAGGCCGTCGGCGATCGTGGAGGGCGAGAAGTACGTGATGGCGACATCGGAGAATCCTGCGGCGAATTCTCTCGCCGTGTTCACGTCTGCGTCGTTCCAGCCGTCGGCCACGATCAGCACCACGGTGTCGAGGCCCACGCGCTCGGGCGTGTCCAGCACGATGCGGGCGGCCGCAGCAGAAGTCTCGGCACGAGTGGTGCCGTCCAGCTGCTGGATCACGGCCCAGCGGTAGGCCGTACGCACGGCTGCTGTCAACTCATCCATGACCGCCGGCGGCACCGCCGCCGGGCCGCCGATGACCACCACGCGGTCAGGCTCGAACTCTGTGATGAGCGCCGTGAGCTCTTCGGGTACCCCGTCGGCGCCCACGCACGCTACGGCCGCGTTGCGGGAATGGCGAGCCAGCTCGGCGGCTGTGGCCGTGTCGGCCGAGCGTTCGCAGTTCGCCAGCACCAGCGTGAGGTTGGGTCCATGACGCACCAGATTCGCTGGAGACTCGTGCGCTGCTGCGGGTGCCGCCAGCACGACCGAGCCCAGCAGGAAAGCCAGTGTCGCCAGCGCAGCAGCGGCAGGCCGCGCTCGCCGCTTTGCCCGCTGGTCCGGCGCCGCGTGAGGATTCGCATATGCGTGTGGGGTCGTCATCGAGGCGACACGCTAGCGGTGGGTCGACGGTGCTCTGGCTCCGCTCAGCGAGGCTGCCACTCGCCCCAGGTGATGTCGGTGACCACACGGTGCGTCCAGCGCGGTTCGTTCGTGGCCACGACCCATGCATCCGAGCCACGCCGGCGATTGATGAACCAGTCCAGCAGGAGCTCGGTGGGTCCCGACACGTACCCCATGAAGCGGCCGTCGGGCGACCAACGCCCGCCCAAGGTGATGTCGGACAGCTCGTACACGAGGGTCACGTCTGCATCCGGCGCACCGGCGGTGTGGACTCGCAGCGCACGCCGATCGGTGGTGCCGTCGCCGTCTTCGTCGTGGTGCGAGACATAGGCCAGGCGCTGGTCGATCGGCGACCAAGCCACGATGTTCCCCTGCTCGGCGATGGCCGTCGCTCCGCCGAGGCCGTCGGCTCGCTGCACAACCGGCCGGCTGCCGATGACGTTGCCATCGGGGCCACGCAGCGTCTCGGTATAGGCCAAGTGATCTCCGTCGAAGGACCACAGCACCGACCCGAACACGCTGGGCTTGGCCTCGCCCAGCTCGCGCCGGTCGCTGCCGTCGAGCCGCACCACCCACGCGTGCTCACGCAGCGGGACGCCCTTGCCCGGGGTGCCCACCGTGATCCCGTAGCCCAAGTGCGTGCCGTTGGGCGACCAGCCGAGCAGCCGGCCCTCGGCAATCGGCTCGAGCGCGGTGGCCTTGCCGCCGACCGTCGTCACCTTCAGGTGCTGCGAGCAGTCGGCCGGGTCGAGCGACTCGTAGGCGACATGGGCGCCATCGGGCGACCACACGTACAGCAGGCGCCACTGGATGCGCTGGATGAAGCCCAGGTCGCGGGCGTCGCTGCCGTCGGACCGGGCGATCCACAGGTTCTGGCTCTCGTCTCGCCCGTTGCCGTCGCAGTCGCTCGGGGTGCCGTAGGCGAAGTGGCTGCCATCGGGTGACCAGCCCAGGAAGGTCACGCCGGGGCCCAGGGTGACGGCCGGCGCCGATGCATCGGTCGACCAGATGCGGGCGACCGGAGTCGTGTCGCCGGTGTCGCCCTCGGCGACCAGCTCGACGTAGGCGAAGTGCTTCCCGTCCGGAGACCATGCCGACAGGGGCAAGTCTGCATAGAGGAACGTGCGGTAGTCGACCAGGCCGATTCGCCGGAGACCTCGCCCGTCCGCGGCGGCAATGTGCGCCGTCGTGCGGTTGCGGGCACCGAATGCGGAGGGTCCAGCGAAGCTGAAGGAGACGACGTGGCTGCCATCGGGCGACCAGGCCGGGTACTGACCCGGTTCGAACAGGACGCTGTCGTCGCCGGCGAGCCCGGAGACTCGCAGCCGTCCGTCGAGGCCGGTCCAGCTCAACTGGCCGCTGCTCGGGTTCCACGCCCAGCCCCGGTGTTCTGTCGAGTGCAGCTGGCGCCCCGAGCCGTCAGCGCGAACCGTCCAGAGCCGGTGTCCGCGCTCCGAGCCCAGGGGGCCGCGCGCCGAGCTCGCCGCCAGGACCGGTGCTTGCTCGTCGGTCAGCGCTCCGGGCCGGTGCGTGCCCTCGACGATGGACGTGAAGATCTCGCGGGCCCGCTCGACCGTCGGCGACGCCTCGGGAGTGAAGAAGCGAGGTTCGCCGGCTTCGGCGACTCGCTCAATGTCCACGGTCAGCTCGTGTGCGTCGAGTGTTGCTTCGATTGCCGCCTCGGTGACCGACCCCGCCTCGTCTGGCAGGCCCACCACGACGACCCGGGCAGGCCGGTAGTCGGCGATCAGCGCAGCCGTGGCAGCGGGCAGACCGTCCGCAATCGTGCGAGGCGAGATGTAGGCAACGGCAGCATCGGCAATCTGCTCGGCAACGTCGGCCGCTGTGCGGACCTCGCTGCCGTTCCAGCCGTTGGCCACGATGAGGGTGACTGCGTTGGGCCCGGCCACGTCGGGGTGTTCCAGCGACAAGCGCGCCGCCAGTGCGGCGGTGTCGATCCGGGTGGCGCCGTCGAGGCGCTCGACGATTGCCCAGCGGTACGCCGCTCGCACGGCTTCCGTCAGCTCGGCCATCACTGCAGGCGGCACCACAACCTCGCCGCCCGCCACGATCACGCGGTCGGGTGCGAAGTCGGCGATCAGCGCGGCGGTGTCCGGAGACAGGCCGCTCGGATCAACGCACACCTTTGCCGCGTTGCGGGCGTGGGCCGCCAGCGCCTCGGCGACCGCGTTGTCGGCGGGGCCGGGGCAGCTCGCCACCACCAGCGTCAGATTCGGCCCGCTGCGCACCAGGTTCGATGCACGCTGCGCCGCAGCCGGCACGGCAGGCAGAGCAAGCGCCAGCGCCGCGACCAGCGCCACTGCAGCCTTGACGGTTCTCGAGCGGGGCAGGCCTTGGCGCGTCACGGGCGAAGTCTCCACGAACGCGGCACGTTAGCCACGCCTGCGAGCTGCGCCTGACCGGCTCAGCCCTGGCCGGTCAGCTTGCGGTTCTTGATCTTGGCCTTGACGTAGTCGCGGTTCATGAACGCGATGAAGTCGAGGCTGATCTCCTTCGGGCAGGCCTCCGTGCACTCGCCGTGATTGGTGCACGAGCCGAAGAACTGCTCCATCGTCTCCACCATGGCCTCAGTGCGCTCCCAGCGCTGAGGCTGACCCTGGGGGATCAGGTTGAGATGTGCCAGCTTTGCCGAGGTGAACAGCTGCGCCGCCGAATTGGGGCAGGCCGCCACGCATGCACCGCAGCCGATGCACGCCGCTGCGTCCATGGAGGTGTCGGCGGCCTCCTTCGGCACCGGCGTCAGGTTGGCGTCGCCGACCGCACCGGTGTTGACCGAGATGTAGCCGCCGGCCTCGATGATGCGATCGAACGAGCTGCGGTCGACCACGAGGTCGCGCACCACCGGGAACGCCTTGGCCCGGAACGGCTCCACCGTGATGACGTCGCCGTCGCTGAACTTGCGCATGTGCAGCTGGCAGGTGGTGGTGGCCAGCTCGTGCCCGTGCGCCCGACCGTTGATCATCAGGCTGCACATGCCGCAGATGCCCTCACGGCAGTCGTGGTCGAACTCGATCGGGACGTCGCCGTCGTCGATGAGCCGCTCGTTGATGATGTCGAGCAGCTCCAGGAACGACATGTCCTCGCTGATGTTCGGGGCGTCGAAGGTGTGGAACCGTCCCGGCGCATCGGGCCCGTCCTGGCGCCAGATGCGCAGCGTGAGGCTCAAGGTGCCGCCGTGCGCCTGGCCAGCCTGCCCATTCACGCCGTCTGCCCCGCTCACTTGTAGCTCCGCTGTGTCAGTGCCACTTCTTCGAACTCCAGCTCCTCGACATGCCGGGTCTGCACGGTGCCGGTGTCGTGCCATTCCCAGGCGGCCACGTGCGCGAAGTTCTCGTCGTCGCGTTGCGCCTCGCCTTCGGGCGTCTGGTGCTCGGCCCGGAAGTGCCCGCCGCAGCTCTCCTCGCGCACGAGCGCATCGCGGGCCATCAGCTTGGCCAGCTCGAAGAAGTCGGCCACCCGGCCGGCCTTCTCCAGGCTCGAGTTCAGATTGGCCCCCGAGCCCGGCACCCGCAGATCGGCCCAGAACTCGGCCTCCAACGCCGGGATCTCCGACAGGGCCTTCTGGAGGCCCGCAGAGGTGCGCTCCATGCCGATGTAGTCCCACACGATCTTGCCCAGCTCCCGGTGGAACCAGTCCACCGAGCGGGTGCCGCCGATCGACAGGAACCGCTGCGTGGCGTCTCCGACGCCTGCGACCGCCTGGGCGAACACCGGGTCGTCGATCGGCACCACCGGCTCGCCGAGCCTCGCAGCCAGGTCGTCTCCGATCGTGTAGGGCAGCACGAAGTAGCCGTCGGCCAGGCCCTGCATGAGCGCCGAGGCACCCAGCCGGTTGGCGCCGTGATCGGAGAAGTTGGCCTCGCCGATGGAGTAGCAGCCGGGCACCGTGGTCATCAGGTGGTAGTCGACCCAGAGCCCGCCCATCGTGTAGTGGATGGCCGGGTAGATGCGCATGGGCGCCGCGTAGGGGTTCTCGCCGGTGATGCGCTCGTACATGTCGAAGAGGTTCCCGTACTTCGCCGCCACCGCAGTGCGGCCGTCGCGCTCGATCACCTCGGAGAAGTCGAGGTACACGCCGTTGCGCAGCGGGCCCACGCCCTTGCCCTGGTCCACCACGGTCTTGGCGTTGCGGCTGGCCACGTCTCGCGGCACCAGGTTCCCGAAGGCCGGGTACTTGCGCTCGAGGTAGTAGTCGCGCTCGGACTCGGGGATCTGGCTGGGCGGGCGTGCATCCTCCATCGCCTCGGGCACCCAGATGCGGCCGTCGTTGCGCAGCGACTCCGACATCAGCGTCAGCTTCGACTGGAACTCGTCGCTGGCCGGGATGCAGGTGGGATGGATCTGCGTGTAGCAGGCGTTGGCGAAGTAGGCGCCGCGCCGGTGAGCCCGCCATGCGGCAGTGACGTTGCAGGCCATGGCGTTGGTGGACAGGTAATAGACGTTGCCGTACCCGCCGGTGGCCAGCACCACCGCATGGCCGGTGTGCGCCGCGATCTCGCCTGAGATGAGGTCGCGGGTGACGATGCCGCAGGCCCGCCCGTCCTTGGTGACCAGGTCCAGCATCTCGGTGCGGGTGTAGAGCTCGACGCTGCCGGCAGCCACCTGCTTGGCGAGCGCCTGGTAGGCGCCCAGCAGGAGCTGCTGGCCGGTCTGGCCGCGGGCGTAGAACGTGCGGCTGACCTGCGCGCCGCCGAACGACCGGTTGTCGAGCAGGCCGCCGTACTCCCGTGCGAACGGCACGCCCTGGGCGGCGCACTGGTCGATGATGTTCAGCGACACCTCGGCCAGGCGGTGCACGTTGGCCTCGCGGCTGCGGTAGTCGCCGCCCTTGACCGTGTCATAGAAGAGCCGGTGCACCGAGTCGCCGTCGTTGGTGTAGTTCTTCGCCGCGTTGATGCCGCCCTGGGCTGCGATCGAGTGCGCCCGGCGGGGCGAATCGTGGAAGGTGAACACCTTCACCCGGTAGCCCAGCTCCGACAGCGAGGCCGCGGCCGAGGCGCCCGCCAGGCCCGTGCCCACCATGATGATCTCGAAGCGGCGCTTGTTGTTCGGGTTGACGAGCTTCATGGAGAACTTGTGGTCCGTCCATTTGACGGCCATCGGTCCGTCGGGCACCCGGGCGTCGAGCACGCCGTTGGTGCGCCCGTTCGACGCGGAGTCGTTCATCGCCATGTCAGTGCGCCTCCGCCTGTTCCTCGAGACACTCCAGGCCGGTGGTGTCGTTGACCGGGCACTCCCGGTTGTCCTCGTCGACCAGCCCGGCCTGCACCAGCACCGGGAAAGACAGGTTGCCCACCAGCACCACGCCGGCCAGCGCGGTGGCCAGGTTGCGGCGCAGGCCGTTGTAGCGCGGGTTGTTCACGCCGAGGCTCTGGAACATGCTCCAGGTGCCGTGGAAGATGTGGACGGCCAGCGCCACGTTGGCCACCACGTACAGGATCGCCACCGGGATGCTCGACAGCGACTCCACCACATTGTGGTACGGATCGCCCCGCACGTAGGCGTCGCCCAGCCACCAGCCCCATGTCAGGTCGGCCAGGTGGAACAGCACGTACAGGCCCACGATGGGGCCGGTCCAGCGCATGGTGCGCGAGGCGTAGTTGGCGGCGATGTAGTCGCGCTTGGAGGCGTACTTCTTGGCGCCGCCCACGAAACCCGCCCGCTCCGAGGCCAGCCGGCTGCGCTCCTTGAGCGTGTAGGCCGAGTGCAGGTGCACCACGAACATCGCCAGCAGCCCCACCCGCATGATCCACAGCAGCAGCGTGCGGGGCAGCAGCCCGCCGCCGAGGTCGCGCAGCGTCTCGGCGTACTCGTACATCCGCGAGGGGCCCTCGTAGAGGTGCAGGTTGCCGATCATGTGAACGATCACGAAGCCCAGCAGCCCGATGCCTGTCCAGGCCATGACCCACTTGCGGCCGATCGCCGACTGGTAGATGTTCAGCGGGAACGGCAGCGGGCGCTTGGTCTTGAACACCGGTGCAGACCCGGCGGCCTGCGTGGCAGTCGGCGCCATGTGTTCCTCCCGTGCGTGGCGTGGTGCGGCGTTCGGCGCGGTCTGCCCACGGGGGGTGCTCGCGCCAGGGCCGTACGGTACTTGCAGATGCCTTGCGAGCGCCGAGGCTTCGCTTCGCTGCGCCGGCGCTCACCCGACGAGGCCCAGGTTGCGCGGGATCAGATCCTCAGCGATGGTCTGGAGGCAGCACCGGACGCGTGGGATCGGCCGCATGCATGGCGCTTGCCATGGTGCGGTATGCCCACCGGCCCAACGCGCGTGGCCACTGTCTCCGTCCCGGGAGAGGCATCTGCTGCCAGGCGGCGACGCTGGGGTGGTGGCCAGCGTGATCGGCTGCTGCTGCGGCGGCCTGGGCAGCGAGCGCGCGCAGGCCGCGCTCTGCGCCGGTGAACACGCTGGGATCGAGCGTGACCTGCTGGCACAGCAACCGGCCTTCGCTGTTCGCAGACTCGTAGAAGCCCGGGTGGCTCAGCTCGTGCTCGATGACGCGCAGGGCGTCGAGCCCGTCCCGGTGCGGTTCGCCGTTCACTGCCAGCCTGCCGCGGCGGACCGACACCGTCCGGATTCCCGTCGGGAGCCTGACCGCGTGGCTGGAGCGTCCGTCGACGGCCACGTCGATGTCGATGCAGTGGAGCGCCTGGTCGCCCAGCCCGGCTGGCCACCACAGCGACGGCTGCTCCAGCGCGACCAGCCACTCCAGCTCGTTGCGGCCCCGCGCCAGCACCGGCTCGGACAGGGCCAGGCCGTCGCCCACCGATGCGACCTGACGGGTGGCGTCTTTGGACCAGCCGGCGTCGGGATCATCAGCGGGCAGCACCGTCGTGGTGATCCCGCTGCGATGCGTGGCGGCGCTGTCGACGGTGGCGGCGATGCGCAGCACGGCCCGGTCAGGGCTGGCCTCGATGACCAGCGCACGCACGCGTTGGATGCGCGCCGGCCCGGTCCGCTCAATCTGCACCTGCGCGTCCTCGCTCTGTGGCACCCGGACGGCCCCGTGTGAGGCCTCGACCGCCGCCAGGTGCTCGGGGCTGGCGCGCAGCAGATGGCTCACCTCGAAGGCGTGCTCTGCGTGGCGGCCGCGCAGGTCACCCAGGTAGGTGCCGTCGAGCCACAGGTGGCCCAGTTCGCAGAGCCCGTTCGCAACGAACCACCAGCGCTCGTCACGGTCTGCAGTGCCGTCGGGGCTGCCGAGGTCGGCCACTCCCTCAGCCGGCAGTTCGAATCGCCGCCGGTAGAGCACGGCGCTCTCGTCAGCGAGGCCGGCGTCCAGCCACCACCGGCCGGGGGTCGATGTTGCCAGCCATCCCGACTCGCCGAGTCCGCGCTCTGCCACCGTTCGCCACTCGCCGTGCCCGGCGGCCCGCACCAGCCAGTCGCCCGTCAGCACCTGGGCCTCGGAGTCTCCGGTTGTCAATGTGAAAATCATTGAAAACTACTGAGAATGATGGACAAGTGTGATGCGGATGTCACGCAAGACCCCCGCCCAGCGAGCCGAGCGGGGGTCTTCGAGGAGCGGAGCTGTGTGGGCTTCGTTCCATGGGGGCAGCCAGGTGGCCGGGAGGACCTGTAAATCCCATCCCGAGGGGTTCGAGTCCCCTTGCCTCCACTGGTCACGCTACGCGCCGTGAACAGGCGGGTGCAACCAACCTGCGCCAACGCCGTCGGGAGCCACCAGCCACTAGGTTGCCCGCCATGACGCAACCCACCACGCTCGGCGAACTGCGCAAGACCGGCTGGGTCTCCCGGCCGGTCAAAGAGGAGATGCGCGCGAATGCCGCGAAGGCCATCGCCGCCTCCGAGCCGCTGTTCGAAGGCGTGCTGGGCTACGAGAACACGGTGCTGCCCCAGCTCGAGAACGCCATGCTGGCCGGCCACGACGTGGTGTTCCTGGGAGAGCGGGGCCAGGCCAAGACCCGCATGATCCGCTCGCTGGTGAACCTGCTCGACGAGTGGATGCCTTACATCGAGGGCTCGGAGATCTTCGACGACCCCTACAACCCGGTGTCCCGCCATGCCCTCGATCTCGTCGCCGAGCACGGCGACGACACCCCCATCGCGTGGGCGCACCGGGATGTCCGCTACGGAGAGAAGCTGGCCACGCCCGACACTTCGATCGCCGACCTCATCGGCGAGGTGGACCCCATCAAGGTGGCCGAGGGCCGGTACCTGTCCGACGAGCTGACCTTGCATTACGGGCTGGTGCCGCGCACCAACCGCGGCATCTTCGCCATCAACGAGCTGCCCGACCTCGCCGAGCGCATTCAGGTGGGCCTGCTGAACGTGCTCGAGGAACGCGACGTGCAGATTCGCGGCTACAAGATCCGCCTGCCGCTCGACGTACTGCTGGTGGCCACGGCCAACCCCGAGGACTACACCAACCGGGGACGCATCATCACCCCGCTGAAGGACCGCTTCGGCGCGCAGATCCGCACCCACTACCCGCTCGACGTGGACACCGAGATGGACATCGCGTCGTCGGAGGCCCGCCCGCTGGACCTCCAGGGGATCGATGTGGGGATGGGCGAAGGCGTGCCGGGGGGTGTCATCGTCACCATGCCCGACTTCATGGCCGAGATCGTGGCCACCTTCAGCCATGTGGCCCGTGCCAGCAGCCAGGTCAACCAGCGCTCGGGCGTGTCGGTGCGCATGACCGTCACCAACACCGAGACGCTCGCGGCCAACGCCACCCGCCGGGCGCTGCAACGCGGCGAGCGGCACGTGGTGCCCCGCGTCAGCGACCTCGAGTCGCTCATGAGCTCCACCGCCGGCAAGATCGAGATCGAGTCGATGGAGGAGGGCCGCGACGGCAAGATCGTGGAGACCATGCTCAAGGCGGCGGTGCTCGAGGTGTTCAAGAACCGCTTCTCGCCCGACGAGCTGAGCGATGTGGTGGCCAGCTTCGGCGAGGGCAAGGTGGTGCACACCGGCGACGACCTCGGCTCGGAGGCCTACATGGAGCTGCTCGCCGGCAATCAGGCGCTGGCGGTGGCGGCCGAGTCGCTGGTGGCTGCCGCAGCCGAGCCGCACTCGGACGAAGGCGCAGCGCCCGCAGTGCTGGCCTCTGCCATCGAACTGGTGCTCGAGGGCCTGCACCTGTCCAAGCGGCTCAACAAGGAGCACGTCGGTGCCCGAGCCACCTACCGCTCCCGTGGTTGAGTAGTGCCTATCCGTTGGCGTCGGGCCCGGCGAGAGGGGGCGCGGTTCCGCTACTCGGCGTGGGACGGCACCCAGACCGGCTTCGACTTCGACGCGGACAGCCTCTTCGCCGAGATGACCGACGACCTGCTGTATCACGGCGATCTCAATGCCGCCCTGCGCCGGCTCATGCAGCAGGGCTTCACCGACGCCGAGGGCAACCGGCTCGAAGGCCTGCGCGAGATGATCGAGCGGCTGCGCGACCGGCGCAAGGAGATGCTCGAGCAGTTCGACCTGGGCGGCGTGTACGACGACATCGCCCGCGAGCTCGACGAGATCACCGACACCGAGCGAGAGGCGCTGGAGGAGTTCGCGCAGGACGCGGCCGACAGCGGCGACGAACGCCGCGAAGAGATCGCCCAGTCCAGCGCCGCCGAGCGCAACCTGCAGCTCGACATGCTGCCCCCCGACCTGGCCGGGAAGATGCGCGGCCTGCAGAGCTACGACTTCGAATCGCCCGAGGCCCGCGAGCAGTTCAACGAGCTGGTCGAGCGGCTGCGCCAGGAAGTCGCCCAGAGCTACTTCGACCAGATGACCGGGGCGATGGGCAACATGAGCCCTGAGGACCTGGCCCGCACCAAGGACATGATGGCCGAGCTCAACCAGATGCTCGAGCAGCGTGCCCGCGGCGAGGAGCCCGACTTCGAGGGCTTCATGGAGCGCTACGGCGACTTCTTCCCCGAGAACCCCCAATCCCTCGACGAGCTGCTGGAGATCATGGCCAAGCGCATGGCAGCCATGGCCTCGATGATGAACTCGATGACGCCCGCGCAGCGCCAGCAGCTCGCCGACCTGGCGGCGCAGCTCATGGACGACATGGACCTGCAGTGGCAGGCCCAGCAGCTCGCCCAGAACCTCCAGCAGGCGTTCCCCGACATGGGCTGGGACCGCAACTACCAATTCGGCGGCGACGACCCGCTGTCGATGTCACAGGCGGCCGACGTGCTGAGCCAGCTTGGCGACCTCGACGCGCTGGCCGAGATGCTGCAGGGCGCCGTCAGCCCCTCGGCCCTGACCGAAGTGGATCCTGACCGGGTGCGCGAGCTGCTCGGCGACCAGTCGGCCGAGGCCCTCGAACGGCTCAGCGAGTTGGCCCGCATGCTCGAGGAATCAGGCCTTGCGCAGCACACCGAAGGCCGCCTGGAGCTGACGCCGCGGGCGCTGCGCCGCATCGGGCAGAACGCGCTCGGTGACCTGTTCAACCGGCTGATGGACGACAAGGTCGGCAGCCACCAGGTGCGCAAGACGGGCGTCGGCAACGAGTTCGCGTACGAGACCAAGGCGTACGAGTTCGGCGACACCTTCAACTTGAACATCGAGCGCACCGTTCGCAACGCGGTGACCCGGCAGGGCACCGGCACCCCGGTACGGCTCACGCCGGACGATTTCGAGATCGAGCGCTCTGAGCTGCTGTCGCGTGCTTCGACGGTGCTGATGCTGGACCTGTCGCTGTCGATGCCGATGCGTGACAACTTCCTGCCCGCCAAGAAGGTCACGATGGCGCTGCACTCGCTGATCTCCACGCAGTTCCCGCGCGACTACCTGGGCATCGTGGGCTTCGCCGAGTCAGCTTCGGAGCTGACCGCCGCCCAGCTGCCGGAGGTGTCCTGGGACTTCGCCTACGGCACCAACATGCAGCACGGCTTCATGATCGCCCGGCGCCTGCTGGCACGCCAGACCGGCTCGAAGCAGATCATCATGATCACCGACGGCGAGCCCACCGCTCACCTGGCACGTGACGGCCGGCCGTACTTCGCCTACCCGCCGGTGCGCGAGACCATCGAGGCCACGCTGCTGGAAGTGGCCCGGGCAACCCGCGAGGACATCCGCATCAACGTGTTCATGCTCGACCCCAACAGCTACCTGCGGGCGTTCGTGGAGAAGATGACCGAGATGAACGGGGGCCGGGCCTTCTTCACCAGCCCCCACAATCTGGGCGACTACGTGCTCGTCGACTTCCTCGAGCACCGCCGCAAGCTCATCACCGGCGGCCGTCTGTAGCTGTCGGCAGCTGACGAAACTGTCAGCCGTCGGCGGGGTGCAGGCCGTCGAGGATCATGTCGGCGAACTGGCGGGCGAGGTCTTCGAGGCGCAGCTCGCCGCCGGGTCGGTACCAGCTGGCAAGCGAGTTGAGACCGGAGATCATGATCCGGGCGAGAACGTTGGCGTTGGTGTCGCTGCGCAGGGAGCCGTCCTGCTGACCACCGGCGAGCAGGCCCACCCAGAGATTGGTGAACTCCCGCAGCGGTACCGCCAGGCCCTCACGGGTCTGCGGGGGCGACTCGTTGAAGCAGCGGATGTTGGCCACCGTGAAGTTGCTCTCGGCGACGATGCAGTTGACGTAGGCCACGATGGCCTCTGCCAGCCGGTCGGAGCCCCTGGCGTCGGGACCCAGCGGCTCCAGCGCAGCGTCGATGGCGTTGCGTGCGTGGTCGATACCGACCCGCAGCACCTCTTCGACGATCGCGTCCTTCGAGTCGAAGTGGTAGTAGAGGCTGCCGGCCTGCATCTCGGCGGCGGCGGCGATGTCGGTCAGCGTGGTGGCGGCGTAGCCGCGGCACGAGAGCAGGCGCGCGGCGGCATCCAAGATGCGCATTCGACTGCGCTCGCCCTTGCGGATCCGCCGGCCGTTGCCGTTCCCGTTGCCGCCGTTCTCGTCGGCGCCAGCGGCAACGGTGCTGTCTGCGGTATCCGGCTCGGCCGAGCTGCCAGAGGCTGCCTCGGTGCTGTCCATGCCTCGGAGAAACCTAGTCCTGAACGGGCGTTCATGCAGTGGTCGACGGCCTGGCGGTGCATGCGGCGGCTCCCGGGCCTCTCCTGAGAACACTCACCTACACTCCGCGGAGAAGCCCGGATCGTGCCGGGGAATGAGGCAGCGGGAGCCAGGGTGAAGTTCAGCTTGTTCATGTACTGCACGATCGGGCGGCGCCACGAGCTGGAAGCCGGTCTCGCGGGGCTCAATAACGACTACTACCAACGCATGCTCGCCGAGATCGCCGAGATCGCGCGCTTCGCCGACGACAACGGCTGGTACGGCTTCGGCCATCCCGAGCATCACCTGCAGATCGAGGGCTTCGAGATCTCCAACGACCTGAACCTGATGGCGAGCTGGATCGCCCAGCACACCAATCGGCTGCGGCCGATCGCCTGCGGCTACGTGTCCACCACCCACAACCCGATGCGTGTCGCCGAGCAGGTGGCCACGCTCGACCACATGACCGGCGGTCGGCTCTGCTTCGGCGTGGTGCGCGGCTACCAGCACCGCTGGGTGGACCAGTTCAAGATCCGCCCGGACCTCGCAGCGGTGGGCAAGTGGAACCGAGGCACCGACGAAGACGCCTACAACCGCCGCTTCTTCGAGGAGTTCGTGGACGTGGTGCTCACCGCCCTGAAGAACAACACGTTCTCCTACGAGGGCGAGTTCTGGCGTTTCCCCAACGACAATCTCAACCCCCACACCCACACCGTGTATTCCGACTACGGCGCCGGGGTCGACGCCGACATGACGATCCACGAGGTGGGCATCGCCCCGCGCCCGCTGCAGTCGCCGCACCCGCCGCTGTACGGCGGGTTCACCATGTCGATGGACTCGGCGGTGTTCTGGGCGCGTTACGGCGGCACGCCGATCGTGCTCAGCGACAAGATGGACTTCTGCGAGGCGCTGTGGAAGGCGTACCGCGAGGAGGCCGCACAGCACGGTGTCGAGAAGCCCCGCGGGCACGAGTGCGGCTGGGGCGGCGTGGCGGTGTGCGCGCCCACCGACGAGGAGGCGTGGGCGCAGTTTGCCGACATGGAGTGGTTCTGGAACCAGTGGGCCATCCAGTTCGGCCAGGGCATGCCGCTGCAGCTCGTCGGCAGCCCCGACACGATCAGCCGCCAGATCGAAGAGGCGCAGACGGTGCTCGGTGTGGAGGAAGCGTTCTTCCTGGTGCCCCAGGGCATCCACTCCGCCGACCAGATCAACGCGTCGCTCGAGCTCATCAGCGACAAGGTGATGCCCCGCTTTGCGTGAGCCTTCGGCTGGTCCCATGCACCCGTCGACGCCGCGACGACGAACAGCGGCGTCGCTCTGATGCTGGGCATCGCTGAGCGCACGGTGACCGCCGCCGACGGCACCGCCGCCGTGGTGGTGACGCCACGCGGCGAGCTCGACCTGGCTGCCATCGCGTCGCTGGACAGTGCGCTGCGCTCAGCGCTTGCAACGGCCGGCACCCGGCCGCGGCTCGTGATCGACCTGTCCGATGTGGATGTTTTGCAACCGGTCACGCTCGGCGTACTGCTCGACGCGCGTCGACGCTGCCTGGCCGCGAGCGGCGGTTTGGCGCTCGTGGTGAGCACGCCCGGCGTCGCCGCGACGCTGGCCGAGAGCGGGGTCGAATCGCTCTTCGAAGTGACCAGCGGGCTGCCGGCGGCCCTGCAGCGCGTGTCGAATCGCTGAACATCGGCAGACGCGCGCGCGTGGAGCGCGGTCCGCGGCAGGACCGCCATATAACGGCCCGTATCCTGTGCGGCCGTATGGCCGGGCCGGAGTACCTGTTCCAGCGGGAGACGTTCGCAGGCGGCGACCGCTGGCTGGCCCGGTTCGTGGCGCGACCGATTCTCAGCTTCGTCCATCGTGAGGTCGCCAGCAGCGTGCTGCTTCTCGTGGCCGCCACCACGGCGCTGATCTGGGCGAACTCGCCCTGGAGCCAGAGCTACTTCGACTTCTGGCATACCCATATCGACCTGACCGTCGGCGGCTACCACGTGCACGGCGACCATGGGCTGACGTTGGAGGCGCTCGTCAACGACGGTCTCATGGCGCTGTTCTTCTTCGTGGTGGGCCTCGAGATCAAGCGCGAGCTGGTGACCGGGTACCTCTCGAGTCTCCGTGCAGCCACGTTGCCGGCGATTGCCGCCATCGGCGGGATGGTCGTGCCGGCGCTGTTCTACGTGGTGTTCAACCCCTCAGGGGAGGCCGCTTCGGGCTGGGGCATCCCGATGGCCACCGACATCGCCTTCGCAGTGGGCGTCGTGGCGCTGCTGGGCACGCGAGTGCCCCCGATCCTCAAGCTGTTCCTGCTGACGCTGGCCATCGTGGACGACATCGGGGCCATCGCCGTCATCGCGATCTTCTACACCGGCGATCTGGACTTCCGCTGGCTGGCGGTCGCCGTCGGGCTGACGCTCGTGGTGCGAATGCTGGCGCTGATGAAGGTGTGGGCGCTCGAGGTCTACTGGGTGATCGGGCTGGTGATCTGGTACGCCACGCTGGAGTCGGGCGTGCACGCCACCATCGCCGGCGTGGTGCTCGGCCTGCTGACGCCCGCCAAGCCCCTGCTCGACCGGGTGCAGGCGCAGGACATGGTGGATCACCTCCCGGACGATCCGAGTGTCGAGCAGGTTCACCAGGCGTCGTTCCTCGTACAGGAATCGGTGCCGGTGACCGAGCGGCTGGAGTCGCTGCTGCACCCGTTCACGGCGTTCCTCATCGTGCCGATCTTCGCCCTGGCCAATGCCGGCATCCCGCTGTCGAGCGAGACGCTGACCGATGCCGCCGGATCGCCCGTGACGTGGGGCGTGATCCTGGGCCTGGTGGTCGGAAAGCCGCTGGGCATCGCGGCGTTCACTTGGGTGGCGACCCGTTTCGGCTTCGACCTGCCCGAGGGGATGAACTGGCCGCAGTTCGTCGGCATGGGGTTCGCTGCAGGCATCGGCTTCACCGTGTCGATCTTCATCACCGGCCTGGCGTTCGACAACGACGGCATCAGCGATCTCGCGAAGATCGGCATCCTGGTCGCCTCCGGTGCGGCGGGGGGCGCCGCGCTGGCACTGCTGTGGTTCTCCGGCAAGCGCGGTGCGCACACCGAAGTCATGCCCGAAGAACACCACGCTCACGACGAGTCCTGAGCAGCCGCGCGGTCCACGGCTTCGCACTGTGCCTACCGCTCTAGCTCGCTTCGCTCGCGGGCCGCTTGGGCCCAGGGCTCAGCCTCTCAGCATCGTCGCCCGCGGTCCGGCATACTCCCCCGAGCCATCCCGGCGTGACCTGATCCTGATCTCACCTGATCTGACCTGATTTCAATGTGCCCTTGGAGGCTCATGTGACTGCTGTTCCGTATCTGGCCCTGATCGCTTCCGTGCTGGCGCTGCTGCTCGCGTACTACTTCGCCAAGGTGGTGCTGCGGGCCGACCAGGGCACCGACCTGATGCGAGAGATTGGGGAGGCCATCCGCGAGGGCGCCATGGCGTTCCTGCGCCGGGAGTACCGGTGGGTGTCGGTCTTCGTGGCGGCGATGTTCGTGCTGCTGCTGATCGTGCCCATCGACGGGCGGCCCGCCGCCAGCTTCGCCTACCTGATGGGCGCGGTGCTGTCGTCGGTGGCGGGCTTCATCGGCATGCGCATTGCCACTGCGGCCAACACCCGCACGGCCAACGCTGCCCGCCAGGGGGCGTCCAAAGCGCTGCCGCTGGCGTTCAAGGGCGGGGCCGTCATGGGCTTCAGCGTGGCCGGCCTGGCGCTGCTGGGCATCTCGTTCAACTACCTGCTGTGGGTGAAGTGGCTGGGCGTCGACCAGGCCTTCCAGGTGGTGGCCGCGTTCGGACTGGGTGCCAGCTCGATCGCACTGTTCGCCCGTATCGGCGGCGGCATCTACACCAAGGCAGCCGACGTCGGCGGCGACCTGGTGGGCAAGGTGGAGGCCGGCATTCCCGAGGACGATCCCCGCAACCCGGCCACGATTGCCGACGCGGTGGGCGACAACGTGGGCGACGTGGCCGGCATGGGCGCCGACCTGTTCGAGTCGTACGCCGGGTCGATCGTGGCACCCGTCGTGCTCGCCTCGCTGCTGGTGCCGGTATTCCTCGAAGGCGACAGCCTTGCGGGGAATTTCGGCGACGCCGAAGGGCTGCTCATGTACCCGATCCTGATCGGGGCGCTCGGCATGATCGCCTCGATCATCGGCGCGCTGTTCGTGCGGGGCCGTGAGGGCCGCAGCCTGTCGGGCCAGCTGCACACCGGCCAGTACGTGGCCATGGCGCTCACGGTGGTGTTCGCCATCGTCGGCACGCTGGTGCTGTTCAGCGGCAGCCCGACCATCGGCGATTACGCGCTCAGCGCACCCATCTTCCTAGCGTTCACCATCATCGTGGGGCTGCTCGGGGGCTGGGCCATCGGGTTCACCTCCGAGTACTTCACCTCTGAGCACTTCCGGCCGGTGAAGGGCATTGCCCAGCAGTCAGAGACCGGCCCCGCCACGGTCACCATCGAGGGCATCGCGCAGGGCAAGCTCTCGACGCTGCCTGCCGTCGTGCTCGTGGTGGGAATGATCGGCCTGTCGTACCTGTTCGGCGGATTGGCATTCGGCGAGGCCGGCGACGTGATCGGGCTATACGGCGTGTCGCTGGCAGCCATCGGCATGCTGGCGGTGACCGGTGTCATCGTGGCCGTGGACGCGTACGGGCCCATCGCAGACAACGCCGGCGGCATCGCCGAGATGGCCGAGCTGCCGCCCGAGGTGCGCGGCGTCACCGACAGCCTCGACTCGTTGGGCAACACCACCGCAGCGGTCGCCAAGGGCTTCGCAGTGGGCTCGGCGGCGGTGACCGCGCTGGCGCTGTTCAAGTCGTTCAGCCTGACTGCCGGCGACCAGGTGTTCCTCGACATCAACGACACAGCAGTCACGATCGGCCTGTTCCTGGGCGCCATGACGCCGTTCATTTTTGCCGCGCTCACCATGTCGTCGGTGGGCCGGGCGGCACAGGCGATGATCGTGGAGGTCCGGCGGCAGTTCGCCGAGATCCCCGGCCTGCGCGAGGGCGAACCGGGCGTGAAGCCTGACAGCCGGCGCTGCGTCGACATCTCCACCCAGGCAGCCCTGCGCGAGATGCTGCTGCCGGGCGGCCTGGCCGTAGTGCTGCCGCTGGTCATCGGCTTCATCGACGTGAACGCGCTCGGCGGTTTCCTGGCCGGCGCGGTGGTGACCGGATTCCTGATCGCGATCTACATGGCCAACTCGGGCGGTGCCTGGGACAACGCCAAGAAGTACATCGAGGCGGGTGCGCACGGCGGCAAGGGCACCGATGCCCACGCCGCGGCCGTGGTGGGCGACACCATCGGCGACCCGTTCAAGGACACCTCCGGCCCGGCGATGAACATCCTCATCAAGGTGATGACCATCGTCAGCCTGGTCTTCGTCCCCGCCTTCCTCTAGGCCGTTCAGGCGCAAGGAGCGCGCAGCGCGTCGCTCGCTCGATCTGCCGCTCAGGCGGCGGGTGGGGGGCGGAGGCGGTCTGCTACGCCCCTGGTGAGGCGGTCGAGGATGCCGGCCAGCAGCACGATGGCGATGCCGGCCTCGAAGCCGCGCCCCACGGCGTCGCTGCGGCGCAGGGCGTTCACCGTCTCGAGCCCGAGCCCGCCGCCGCCGACCAGACCGGCGATCACCACCATGGCCAGCACCAGCATGATCACCTGGTTGACCGCCACCATCAGCTCGGGCGCAG
Organism: Microthrixaceae bacterium; assembly: GCA_011523825.1. Lineage (GTDB taxonomy): Bacteria > Actinomycetota > Acidimicrobiia > Acidimicrobiales > Poriferisodalaceae > Poriferisodalis. The sequence continues at coordinate 131,831 of WTFX01000017.1, read as the reverse complement.
CCAGCGGCAGCTCGACCCGCCGCAGGCGCTGGCTGCGGGTCGCGCCGAAGCTCGTTGCGGCTTCGTGAACCTCGGCGGGAACCCTGCGGAGCCCGAGGTCGGTGTAGTGCACCGCAGCCGGCAGCGCATACACCACCGAGGCGATGATGCCCGGAATCCGCCCCACGTGGAACAGCGTGATCACCGGCACCAGCAGCACGAAGCTGGGAATGGTTTGCAGGAAGTCGAGCACCGGGTCCATCAGTCGCTGGAAGCGGTCGCTGTGGGAGGCTTGGATTCCCAGCGGCACCGCGATGGCCAGGGTGACGGCCACGGCCACCAGCGTCTGGGCCAGCGTGTCCATCGACAGCTCCCACATGCCCAGCCACCCGATCAGGAACAGTGCGACGCCGATGCCGAGCCCCAGCGTGACGCCGCGGGCCAGCAGGCCCCCCAGCACCCCGAGCCCGATCATGGCCGGCCAGGGAATGCCCGATGAGAGCAACTCCCGCAGCGGCGTCACCATATAGACGGTGATGAAGTCGCTGAGCGGTCCGGTGCCGATGCCCGAGTTGCCGATGTCGTAGAGGTTGTCGCGAGCCCACGCCGTGAGGTCATTGACGTACGGCGCGTAGTGCCATTGCAGCCACTCGGGGGACTCGTTGTGGCCCACGATGCCGCCGACCAGTGCCACCAGCGCCGTTGCGGCTGCGATCCAGCGGATCGCCGCTGTGTCAGCAGGCCGCAGTGAGCTCTCGCCGTGAGCATTCGTTGCCTGCCCGCGGCCGCGCTCGCCCAGCGTGGCGACGCCCCGGGTGAAGCGATCCAGGATGATCGCCATGATGACGATGGCGATGCCGGCCTCGGAGGCCTCGCCGACATCGATGTCGCGCATGGCTCGCAGCACGTCCTGGCCGAGACCGCCCGAGCCGATGAACGCGGCGATCACCACCATGCTCATCGCGAGCATCGTCGTCTGGTTGGTGCCGGCCAGAATCGCCGGCCGGGCTGCCGGGATCCGCACCAGCCGCAGCGTCTGGCGGTCGGTGGCGCCGAACATCTCCGAGGCCTCCACCATCGCGCCGGGCACATTGCGCAAGCCGACATCGGTGAGCCTCACCACCGGAGGCAGGGCGAAGATGACGGTCGCGATCAGAGCCGGCACGCGCCCAATGCCGAACAGCAGCACAAACGGGATGAGATAGACGAACCCGGGCATCGTCTGCATGGCGTCGAGCGTCGGGCGCAGCACGCCGGCGAAGCGGTCGTTGCGCCAGGCGGCAATACCGAGCGGGATACCCGCCAGCAGCGACAGGAACACCGCCACGCCCATCAGGGCGAGCGTGGCGAAGCCCTGCTGCCACAGGTCGGTCATGCCGATCAGCAGGACCCCGGCCGCTCCGAGCACACCCGCCAGCCGGCCTCGCACGCGCCACAGCCCGAGGCCGCAGAAGACCGGGTACACGTACCACGGGAACCACCGCAGGATCGCCTCGAGCTGACGGATGCCGGCATCGGCGAGATCGGTCAGCGGGTTCAGCAGCACCGTGTAGAGCCAGTGGGATGTCTGGTTGTTGATCAGCCAGCGCCGTGTGCGATCGATCGGGTCGGCCAAGCCGAAGTTCCACGATTCCGGAAAGGCGCCGACAGAAGCGGCGAAGCCGACAATCACGAGCCCGACCGCGGCCGCCGCCAGCCCCACGGCAACCGGCGACCGCCGCCGGGAGGCGGGTGCGCCCGAACCTGCAGGCGACCCAGCCTCGAGGGTCTGGCTCATCGCAGATTGCTCTCGAGAGCTGTGCCTGATGGCGGTACTGGAGCTCTCCTGATGTGGTTCATCGCAGGTTCCGCTCCAGTACCGCTGCCACATCGTCCTGGTGGAGCAGGCCGAGGGGATCGCCGCTGGCGTTGCAGACCACGACCGGACGGTGCTCTGACAGCAGGAACGGCAGGGCCGACTCCAGCGTGGCGGTCTCGGTCGTGCGGGGCCAGTTGTCTTCGACAGCGACCTCGCCAACCGGCCGCATCAGCGAGCACGCGGGGAGCACCTTCGCGATCGGCGCATCCTGGGTGAAGGCCCGCACGTAGTCGTCGGCGGGCTGGGTCAGGATCTCGAGCGGCGTACCGACCTGGGTGAAGGCCCCGTCGCGCATGATGGCGATCCGGTCCGCCAGCCGCAGCGCCTCGGCGAAGTCGTGGGTGATGAACACGATCGTGCGCTGCAGCTCGAGCTGCAGGGCCACCAGCTCGTCCTGCATGTCGCGCCGGATGAGCGGGTCGAGCGCCGAGAACGGCTCGTCGAAGAACAGCACTTCGGGCTCGACCGCGAGGGCCCGAGCCAGCCCGACGCGCTGCTGCATGCCGCCGCTGAGCTGCTGCGGGTAGTGGTCGCCCCAGCCCTCGAGGCCCACCGTGGTGAGCACCTCGCGGGCCCGCTCATGGCGCTCGTCACGCCCGACGCCCTGCACTTCCAGCCCGTACGCCACGTTGTCGACGACGCGCCGGTGGGGGAACAGGCCGAAATGCTGGAAGACCATCGCCATCTTGCTGCGGCGCAGCTCGCGCAGCTCTGTCTCGCCGGCGTCGGCCAGCACGGTGCCGCACACTTCCATCTCGCCGAAGGTCGGCTCGATCAGACGGGAGATGCAGCGCACCAGCGTGGACTTGCCCGAACCCGACAGGCCCATGACCACGAACGTCTCGCCGGCCTGCACGTCGAAGGTGACATCTTGAACCGCCACCAGGCAGCCCGTCTCGGCCTGCACCTGCTCCCGGTCGGCCCTTCCCGCAGCGACCTCACGGGCTGCGTCGACCCGCTTGCCGAAGATCTTCCACAGGCCGTTGACCGAGACGATCGGCTCCATGGCTGCCCCCATTGCCGCCGCGTTACCGTCTAGTTGGACGGGTTTGGCAGGTCGATACGCTGTGCTGACTGTGGCACGCACGCACGCCCGCGATGAGACACCGGCCGGCACGCCGGCGCCGGGGTCCAAAACGGAGGCATCCGGATCGCGATCGGGGCCGGTGCAGGAACGCGCGGTGCAGACTCGTGAGCGCATCCTGCAGGCCGCCATCGAAGTCATCCAAACCGACGGCGCCGCCAACCTCACGCTCGACCGTGTGGCGCTGGCCGCCGGCGTGAGCAAGGGCGGGTTCCTGTACCACTTCGGTTCGAAGGATGCGCTCATGGCCGGCCTGCTGGATGAGACGCTGGCCGTGCTCGACGACGAGCTGGACCTTCGCGAGGCCATGTTCCGCGACGATGACCCCGCCGCCCGCGGCACCTTCGCGCTTGCCTACCTGGACTACGTCCGCGAGCCCTACAAGGCGGCGGACGACACCTCGGCGTCGATCCTGGCGGCGGCTGCGCTCGACGATGAGCTGCTCGCGAATACCCGTGCGACGTTCGAGCGATGGCAGGAGCGCCTGGTGCAGCACGACGGGCTGGCGGAGACAACGGGACTGCTGGCGCGCATCGTCGGCGACGGCCTCTGGCTCATCGATCTCTTCGGCCTCGCGCCGCCGACCAAGGCCGAGCGTCACGAGGTGCTCGACCTCGTCTCGGCGATGATCTCCGGTGACGAAGGCGGCGCGCTCGACGGCAGCGGCGGCCCCGGTGACGACGACTCGCAGGACGGCCCGTAAACCGGCACATCCAGCGGCTCGAGCGGCTCGTTGCCGAGCAGCAGGTCGGCAGCCTTCTCGGCAATCATCATGACCGGCGCGTAGATGTTGCCGTTGGTGACGGTGGGCATCACCGAGGCGTCGACGACGCTGAGACCCGACGTCCCCAGCACATCCATGGTCGACGGGTCGGTCACGGCCAGCTCGTCGGTGCCGAGGCGCGCTGTGCCCGCCGGATGCAGCGCCGTCTCAGCGTCGCGTGCCACCCAGTCCATGATCTCGTCGTCGGACTGGGTGCCGGGGCCGGGCGACAGCTCGCCGTCGTTGTAGGCGGCGAAGGCGGGCTGGTTCATGATGTGACGTGTGACGCGCACGGTCTCGACCCACTCGCGCCGATCCTGCGCGGTGGACAGGTAGTTGAACTGGATCGCCGGCTTCACCGCAGGATCGCGGGAGCGGATGCGCACCCAGCCGCGGGCGTCGGAGTACATCGGCCCCACGTGCACCTGGTAACCGTGCTTGCTGACTGGGGCCGAGCCGTCGTAGCGCACGGCCAGCGGCAGGAAGTGGAACATCAGGTTGGGGTAGGTCTCGTCGGTGTTGCTGCGCACGAAGCCGCCGGCCTCGAAGTGGTTGGTTGCCCCCGGACCCCGCCGTGCCAGCCATTGCAGGCCGATCCACGGGTGGCGCCAGCGCCGCAGGTGGGGCTGCATCGACACCGGCAGCTTCGAGGCGTACTGGATGTAGACCTCGATGTGGTCCTGGAGGTTCTCGCCGACGCCTTCGAGCGGCGAGACGACGTCGATGCCGTGCTGGTCGAGCAGGGCGGGGGAGCCGATGCCCGACAGCTGCAAGAGCTGTGCGGAGCCGAACGCCCCTGCGCACAGGATCACGTGGCCGGCCCGAGCGACCCGCGTGCGGCCCTTTCGCCTGTACTCGACACCGGTTGCCCGGTTGCCGTCAAAGAGCACCCGGCTGATCAGCGCGCCGGTGCGGAGGTCCAGATTCCGGCGCTCCAGCACCGGGTGCAGGTAGGCCTGCGAGGCGGACAGGCGCCGGCCGCGGTGAATGTTGCGGTCGAACGCCGCAAAGCCCTCCTGGCGGAAGCCGTTCACGTCGGCGGTCAGCTCGTAGCCGGCCTGCTGCACGGCGTCGAAGAAGGCCTCGAACAGCGGGCTGGTGGCCGGGCCCCGCTCGAGCACCAGCGGGCCGTCGCCGCCGCGCCAGTCATCGGGGCCCGCCAGACACGTCTCCATCCGCTTGAAGTACGGCAGGCAATGGCGGTAGTCCCACGCCGCCATGCCGGGCCGGCTGGCCCACTTGTCGTAGTCGGCCGGGTTGCCCCGCTGGAAGATCATCCCGTTGATGGAGCTGGAGCCGCCCAGCACCTTGCCGCGGGCGTGGTACACCCGCCGCCCGCCCATGTGGGGCTCCGGCTCGGTCTCGTACTGCCAGTCGTAGAAGCGGTTGCCGATCGGCATGGCCAGCGCGGCCGGCATGTGGATGAGCACGTCCCAGCGGTAGTCGCGGCGACCGGCTTCGAGCACCAGCACCTTGGTGCCGGGGTCCGCGCTCAGCCGGTTGGCGAGCGCGCAGCCGGCCGATCCGCCGCCGACGATGATGAAGTCGTACACGGGTTCGGTCACCGGATCACCTGCGAGGCAGCGCTTGGAGACATGCGAGACGAGCCCCGCCGGCGCCGGCCCTGACAGGCCGACGCCGACGGGTCAGCGCCCTAGGAGGATGTGAGCGCTGGCGGGCTACTGGAGCCAGGCGCTCCAGGTCGCCTCGTTGTCTGCGATCCACGCTGCAGCGGCATCGTCGATCGACATGCCTTCGCCCTCGACGGCGGCCAGCATGGAGATCTGGTCGGCGCTGTCGTAGTTCATGGCTCGCAGGAATGCGTCAGCTGCTGGGGCGTTCTCAGCGAGGCTCGCATCGATGATCTTGAACAGGACATCGGCTGGATAGTCGCAGTCGACACCGCCGGCGTCTGCTGTGGCGTAGCAGTCGTCGCTGTAGTCAGGCAGCAGCACGTTGGTGAGGTCGTAGCTGTTGAACGCCGAGTGGGGCGTCCACAGGTACACCAGGATCGGGTCCTCCCGGCTGTAGGCCGCGTCGACCGCCGCCAGGATCGCAGCCTCGGACCCGGCGTACACCACCTGCATCGGCAGGCCCAGGTTGTTGATGATGTCCTCGTCGTACTGGACGAAGCTGGGATCACCGCCCAGGAACTGCCCCAGGTCGCCGGTCTCGGCCGTGGCGTACAGGCCGGCCAGCGCCGGATCGGCGAAGCCCTCCCATGTGGCCAGCTCCGGATGACGCTCGATCATGTACGTCGGCGTGAACCAGCCGATCTTGCCGACCGGTCCGAGCAGGCCGGCGTTGTCGACGTTGGCGTCGGCGTTGTCGATGAAGTCGATCACGTTCTGCGCGTGACCCGACGGCCACACCTCGAGCGACGCACTGATCTCGCCCGTGTTGATGGCCGCCCACTGGGCGTTCTCATCGATGTCCACGATCTCGACGTCGTAGCCGAGCTCGCTCTCGAGCAGCTGCGCAGCGACTGCCACGTTCAGGGCTGAGCCGTTCCACGGGTTGGCTGCCAGCGTGATCGTGGTCTGCGACCCGAGGCCGCCGTCGTCGCCGTCGTCGCCGCCGGTGCAGGCAGCGGCGAACAGGCCGAGCACTGCCACGATCGCTAGGAGCAGCTTCGGTCTGCTCAGCCTTGGGTGTCGGCGAGCTCGCTCGCCGGACTTGCATTCTTCGGACATGGGCACCCCCCGGTTTGTGTCCCCCGCCAAAACAGGCCATTTAGACGGTTTTGGAAACCATAGCACGCCCGCGATACCCCGATACCGCGCACTGGCGCGCGTTAGAGGCCAGCAGGCGTACTGTGCGATTGATGACGGCGCCCAACATCGTGCTGGTGATGGCGGACCAGCTTGCGCCGCATTTCACCGGCGCCTACGGCCACCCGCTGGTCCGGACGCCGTCGCTGGATTCGCTCGCTGAGCGGGGCGTCCGGTTCGATGCGGCTTACTGCCCGTCGCCGCTGTGCGCGCCGTCGCGCCACTCGATGATGACCGGTCGAGCGGCGTCGCGGATCGGCGCCTGGGACAACGCGGCAGAGTGGAGCGCCGCGGCGCCCACCATGGCGCACTGGCTGAATCTGGCGGGCTACCGGACTGTGCTCGCGGGCAAGATGCACTTCGTCGGACCCGACCAGCTGCACGGTTTCAGCCGACGCCTCACCACCGACATCTACCCGGCCAACTTCGCCTGGACGCCCGACTGGGATGCCGCCGGCGAGCGGATCGACAAGTGGTACCACAACATGGACAGCCTCTCCGGGGCCGGCCAGGCACTCGCCACCTACCAGATCGACTACGACGACGAGGTCGGGTTCGCTGCCCGCCGGTGCGTGTACGACCTGGCCCGCGAGCCCGACGACCGGCCGTTCTTCCTGGCAGTGGCGTTCATCCACCCCCACGACCCCTATGTGGCACGGCCCGAGTGGTGGAACCTCTACGACCACGACCAGATCGACCTGCCGGGCCCGGCGCCTGCCGAGCTCGATCCGCACACCGTGCGCATCCGGGCCGGCATCGAGGCCGACACCGTGGGCTGGACCCCCGAACAGTGCCGGAACGCCCGCCACGCCTACTACGCCAACACCAGCTATTTCGACTGGTGGCTCGGCGAGCTGCTGGGCGCTCTGGACGAGACCGGACATGCCGATGACACGGTGGTGATCGCCACCAGCGACCACGGCGACATGCTGGGCGACCGGGGTGCCTGGTTCAAGATGTCGTTCTTCGAGCGCTCGGCCCGCGTCCCGCTGGTGATGGCCGGGCCCGACATCGCCCAGGGCACGGTGCCCAACGTGTGCTCCCTGCTGGATCTGGCGCCCACGCTGATGGACATTGCGTTCACGGACAAGGCCGGCGGTCCGGCTGTCGAGACGGGCGCACCGCTCGACGGCCGCAGCCTGTGGCCGGCTGCCACCGGGGGCGACGATCCGGTCGACGAGACCATCGGCGAGTACATGGGCGAGCTGACCTCGCATCCGATGTTCATGATCCGTCGCGGCCGCTACAAGTACATCCACTGCGACACCGACCCGCCGCAGCTCTATGACATCTCGGCCGACCCGGCCGAGCACCGGAACCTGGCGGGGTCGCCCGAGCTGGCGGAACTGTCGGCTTCCTTCGCCGCTGAGGTCTCCCAGCGCTGGGACTCCGCCGCGATACGCGAGCAGGTGGTGGCCTCCCAGCGAGCACGACGGGTGGTCCACGCCGCCGCTGCGGAGGGCTGGGACTACCTGCCGCCCCGGGACCCGTCCAACGAGTACATCCGCGACCACATGGACTGGGCCGAAGCGGGCCCCAAGCTCCGCTACCCCACCAACTGAGGCGCAAGCGTCCCGGCTCGCCCGGGCCCGCGCGGCCCGAACTAGAGCAGGAAACCCGGCCGAAACATCTCGGCAACAGCCCCGACCCGCGCTGTGCATCGAGCGGTCATGTCGGGGTGACTCCCGCGCAACACGCCGTTTCTAGGTTCCCCACATCAGCGAAACATCGGAAGCCGAGTCCTAGGAGATTGGCCATGAAACGCAAGCTGTTCGTCATCGTCGCGGGCGCCCTCGGCGGCCTGTTCCTGTTCGCCGGACCGGCCGGCGCGCAGGACGATTCGCTGTCCGCCGAGATGGTGCAGGCCGTGATGGACAACCTGTGGGTGTTCATCGCCGGCGTGCTGGTGTTCTTGATGCAGGCCGGCTTCGCCATGCTCGAGTCGGGCCTGACGCGCTCGAAGAACGTGGCCAACATCATGGCCAAGAACCTCGCCGACGCATCGATCGGCATCCTGGCGTTCTTTCTGGTGGGTTACGGGCTGGCATACGGAGGCGACGGCAACAGCGCGTTCGGCTGGGGCTCGTTCGCACTGTCGGGCGTCGACCTCTTCGACATCTCCGAGGGCCTGTCGGGTTCCACCGACTTCTTCTTCCAGGCCGTGTTCGCCGCCACGGCGGTCACCATCGCCTCGGGCGCCATGGCGGAGCGCACCAAGTTCAGCACCTACCTGATCTTCAGCCTCGTCACCACGGCGATCATCTACCCGATCGTGGTCCACTGGACCTGGGGCGGCGGCCTCATCGCCAACATCTCGATCGGCGACGCCGTCTACAGCGACTTCGCTGGCTCCACCATCGTCCACAGCGTCGGCGGCTGGATCGCCCTCGTCGGCGCCTGGATGCTCGGGCCTCGCATCGGCAAGTACGCAGCCGACGGCACCTCACGCAACATCCCGGGCCACAACGTGACGCTCGCCATCCTGGGCGTGTTCATCCTGTGGTTCGGCTGGTTCGGCTTCAACCCCGGCTCGGAGCTCGCAGCCGACGAGTTCGTGATGTTCGTGGCGCTGAACACGGTGCTGGCCGCATGCGCCGGCACGATCGGCGCAACGGCGCTGAACTGGCTGCGCACCGGCCGGCCCGACGTGCCGATGGCAGGCAACGGCGCGCTGGCAGGTTTGGTCGGCATCACCGCCGGCTGCGGCACCATGACGCCCTGGGGAGCCATCATCACCGGCTTCATTGCCGGGCTCATCGTGGTGGTTGTCGTCGGGTTCGTGGACCGCAAGCTGAAGATCGACGACCCGGTCGGCGCCTTCGCCGTCCACGGCGCGGCCGGCATGTGGGGCACGCTCGCCATCGGCCTGTTCGCCCGTTATGACGATGCGTTCCTGGGCCGCGAGAACGCCGGCCTGTTCTACGGCGGCGGCATCGAGCAGTTGATCGTGCAGTTCCTGATGGTGGTGATCGTGGCCGTGTGGGTCATCGTGACCTCGGTGATCCTGTTCGGGGTGCTGAAGGCCACCATCGGGCTGCGAGTGTCGGCGGAGGAGGAAATGGTGGGCCTCGACGTTTCCGAACACGGGGGCCCAGGCATGGCGCTGGACGACGTGGTTTCGAGCGGCTGACACTCGGCCATGGGCTGAGTTGCCCAGCGGCACCATCTCTGCTGTCAGCGGAAGTCCCCGGGTTGCGACCCGGGGACTCTCCGCGTCTAGGTTCGGTTCGATGCTTCGGCGGGTGCTCGCGAATGTGGGGCGGGGGCTGGCTATGGGGGCTGCGGATGTTGTGCCGGGCGTGTCGGGCGGCACAGTGGCGCTGCTGCTGGGGATCTATGACCGGCTGGTGGGGCAGATCGCTCACCTGAGCGCTGCTGCCGCTGCGGTGCTGCGCGGCCGGCTGCGCAGCGCGTTTGCGATGGCGCTGCGTGCCGAGTGGGGGTTTCTTGTCGCACTGGTCGCCGGAATCGGCATTGCCATTGTGGGGCTTGTCGAGGTGGTGCGGTGGTTGATCGACGAGCAGCCGGTGGGCCTGTCGGCTGCGTTCTTCGGCCTTGTCGCCATGACGGTGGTGACCACCCGGCGGGAGGTGAGCCGGTGGCGGGGCGGGCTCGTGGCGATAGCTGTGGTGGTGGCGGTGGCGGTGTTTGTGCTGCTGGGGGTGCGTGCTGGCAGCGTTGGCGATCCGGCCGCTGTGGTGATCATCGGCGCGGGGGCGCTGGCGATCTGCGCCATGATCCTGCCGGGCATCTCCGGGGCGTTCGTGCTGCTGCTGCTGGGGCTGTATGACCCGATCACCGAGGCGGTGTCGGACCGTGATGTGGGCACGGTGGTGCTGTTCGGGTTGGGCGCAGTGCTGGGTCTCGGGCTGTTCTCGCGGCTGCTGCAGCGACTGCTGGAGCGGTGGAGAGATGCCGTGATTGCGGTGTTGATGGGGTTGATGGCGGGATCGCTGAGGGTGCTGTGGCCCTGGCCGGTCGGCGATGTTGACTCGGGCGGCTTCGGGAACGCCGCGCTGGGCGCTCCGCCTGCCTCCGACTTGGCGGTGGCGGTCGTGGCTGCTGCTGTTGCGGCCGCGGTTGCGGTCGGATTGCATCGCCTGGGCGGCCGGCAGGCATCCTCGTAACCGGGCTCTGCTGCTGTTAACTGAGACAGTTGCGCTACCGTCCGGCGCTGTCCGCGCCGGCGCTGTGCCGATCAGCGTCGCTGAGCGGGCGCTGCTCACCCCGGATCCCCATGACCACTTCTCTCGTCATCGTCGAGTCGCCCGCGAAGGCGCGCACGATCTCGCGCCTGCTGGGCGACGAGTACGTAGTGGAGTCGTCCGTGGGCCACATTCGCGACCTGCCGCGCAATGCCTCAGAGGTGCCCGCCGCCTACAAGTCGGAGTCGTGGGCCACGCTGGGCGTGAATCCCGACGACGGCTTCAAGCCGCTCTACGTGGTGACGGCCCGCGACCAGGTGCGGCACCTGAAATCGCTGCTGCGCAGTGCCGACCAGCTCTACCTCGCGACAGATGAGGACCGCGAGGGCGAAGCCATCGCCTGGCACCTGCTCGAGGTGCTGAACCCGCAGATACCGGTGCGCCGCATGGTCTTCCACGAGATCACCGCCGCGGCGATCCGCGATGCCATCGACAACCCCCGCGACCTCGACCGACGGCTGGTGGACGCACAGGAGGCACGGCGCATCTTCGACCGGCTCTACGGCTATGAGGTCTCGCCAGTGCTGTGGCGCAAGGTCGCGCCCCGGCTCTCTGCGGGGCGGGTCCAGAGCGTGGCCAACCGGTTGATCGTCGAGCGCGAGCGGGAGCGGATGGCCTTCCGCGCCGCCGAGTACTGGAGCATCACCGCCACGCTCGAAGCCCAGCCCCGTGCAGCAGCCGGCGCGGCGTCGGGCCAACCCGCCGGCGAGCAGTTCGACGCATCACTGGTGTCGTTGAACCAGCGCCGCATCGCCACCGGTCGCGACTTCGATCAGCAGGGCGCGCTGCGAGCGGACGCAGTTTCCGTTCTCGACGCTGGCGCTGCGGCGTCGCTCGCCGATGCCTTGGCCGGCGCGCAGTTCGCCGTGACCTCGCGCGAATCCAAGCCCTACCGTCGCCGCCCGCCGGCGCCGTTCATCACCTCGACGCTGCAGCAGGCGGCCGGTGCCCGGCTGGGCTTCTCCGCCTCGCGCACGATGGCCGCCGCCCAGCGGCTGTACGAGAACGGCCGCATCACCTACATGCGCACCGACAGCACCACGCTGTCAGGTCAGGCGCTCGGCGCGGCTCGCCGGATCGTCGCTGGCCGCTACGGGCAGGACAACCTGCCGCCGGAGCCCCGCATCTACACCCGCAAGGTCAAGAATGCCCAAGAGGCGCACGAGGCGATCCGCCCGGCCGGCGAGAGCTGGCCTGCGCCGGGCAGCGTCACCGATCTCGGCGGCGACGCTGCCCGCCTGTACGACCTCGTGTGGCAGCGCACCGTGGCCAGCCAGATGATCGATGCAACCGGCGAGACGGTCACGATCCGGCTGGCCGGCACGGCCGCCTGCGACCTGCCGCCGCCGCTGTCGCAGGGCTCGCAGGCGCCCGGCCGCCACGATGTGGAGCTGTCCGCCGCCGGCACCGTGGTGCGCAGCCCCGGATTCCGGCTCGTCTACGCACCGCCGCCGGCCGGTGCCGACGAGGAGCCAGAGCGCATCCTGCCCGACCTGGACGCGGGCGATGCAGCTACCGCACTGTCGCTGGAACCGGCCGAGCACAGCACGAGCCCGCCCGCCCGGTTCACCGAAGCGTCACTGGTGCGGCGCCTCGAGGAGATGGGCGTCGGCCGGCCCAGCACCTACGCCAGCATCATCGAGACCATCCAGGCGCGCGGGTACGTGTGGAAGAAGGGCTCGTCGCTGGTGCCGGCGTTCACCGCGTTCGCCACCGTGGGACTGATGGAGCGGCACTTCGATCACCTGGTCGACTACGCGCTCACCGCCCGCATGGAGGAGGACCTCGACGAGATCGCGAGTGGCGAGCGCGACGCCCAGCCGTGGCTGACGGCGTTCTACTTCGGCGATGAGGGCGCCGCCACGCCCGAAGCGGCCGGCGGCCTGCGCTACCTCGTCTCCGACGACCGGCTGGCAGACATCGACCCGGCCGAGATCAACAGCATCCCCATCGGCACCGATGCCGACGGCGAGGCAGTGATGGCGCGGGTAGGGCGCTTCGGGCCGTACCTGCGGCGCGGCGACGCCACCCGGCCGCTGCCCGACGACCTCGCGCCCGACGAGCTCACCATCGAACGCGCACTCGAGCTGCTCGCTGCACCCACCGAACGGGTGCTGGGCACCGACCCGGCCAGCGGCCTCGACATCATCGTGCGGCCCGGGCGATTCGGGCCGTACGTGTCGGTGGGACGGCCCGACGAGATCGACGACCGGCCCCGCACCGCCTCGCTCCTGTCCGGTCAGACGCCCGAGACCGTGACGCTGGAAGACGCGCTGCAGCTGCTGACGCTGCCGCGCACCGTCGGCGTCGATCCGGCGGACGGTGCCGAGATCACGGTGCAGAACGGCCGCTTCGGCCCCTATCTCACCAAGGCGCCCGTGGGCGATGGGAAGGCAGAGAATCGCAGCCTCGACTCGGAGGAGCAGCTCTTCACGCTCACGCTGGACGAGGCGTTGGCGCTGCTCGCTCAGCCTCGCCGCCGCCGGGGCCAGCAGGCAGCAAATGCGGGCCGCGAGATCGGCCAGGATCCCGACAGCGGCAAGCCGATGGTGCTGAAGGACGGCCGCTTCGGACCGTACGTGACCGACGGCGAGTACAACGCGTCGCTGCGCCAGGGCGACGATGCCGAGACGCTGACGGTCGAGCGAGCAGCCGAGCTGCTGGCGATGCGACGTGCAAAGGGCCCCGCCAAGAAACGTGCGGCACGGCGCAAGCAGCCCGCCAAGAAGAAGCCGGCCAAGAAGAAGGCAGGAGCGCGCAAGGGTGCCGCCAAGAAGGCTCCTGCGCGCAAGCGGGCGGCGAAGAAATCACCCGCCCGCAAGCAACCGGGATAGCAGGGAGCGCCCGGCTTCTAGCCTGCTGAGTGCCATGGGTTCGGATCGTTCGACGCAGTCGTCCGGCGACTCGGACGCGCACGACGCCGACTCTGACGGCGACGTCACTGAGGGGCCACAGCGGCCGGGATCTCTTGCTGCGCCGACCCGACGGCCGCAACCGACACCGCCCCCGCCTGGGGTCGAGCCGCCGGAACCGGGGCTGTTCGCATCGCCAGGGTTCCTGCGCCTGTGGATCGCGCAGGTGGTGAGCTCGTTCGGCGACTGGATCGGTCTGCTGGCGATACTCGTGGTCGCGAATCGCGTCGGCGGCGATCAGCCAGGCGGAGCCATCACGCTCGTGATCACGGCGCGGATCCTGCCGGGATTCTTCCTCGCATCTGCGGGCGGCATCATCGTCGACCGCTTCAACCGCAAGCGCCTCCTGGTGATCTGCGACATCGTGCGGGCCAGCGTGTTGCTGACCATCCCATTCATTGATCGGGTGTGGATGCTGGTGCTGGCATCGCTGGTGCTGGAGCTGGCGACTTCGCTGTGGAGCCCGGCCAAAGAGGCCATCGTCCCCAACATCGTGCCTGAACGGCACCTGACGGCGGCCAACTCGCTCGGCATGGTCGCCGCGTACGGGACCTTCTTCGTCGGCGGGCTGGCGTTCGCCGGCATGGCCAAGCTCGGCGCGGCGTTCGGCTGGACCGACATCGGGCAAGTGGAGATGGCCCTCGTCGTCGACTCCGCGACGTTCTTGGTGGCGGCACTGCTGATCGCCACGCTGCCCCTGGCACCGCACATCACCGCTGCGCACCGCAAGCGTGACACCGGTCGCCGCATCGACTGGCGCCAGGGCTTTCGCGATCTGCGTGAGGGCTGGGACTTCATCTTCCTGAGCCCGCAGGTGAGGGCGGTACTGGTTGGATTGAGCACCGGCATGATCGCTGGCGGAATGCTGATCCCGCTCAGCGTGGTCTTCAACGACGAGATACTCGGCGCGGGAAGCGCCGGTCACAGCACGATTCTCGTGGTCATGGGTGTCGGTGCAGGGGTGGGCGTGAGTCTTGTCACGCTCCTCCAGAGCGTCTCCAGCCGGCGGCGCGAGCGCACGGGCCATGAACCGCTCGGTCGGACACGACAGTTCGTGACGTCCTTGTTCCTCGCTGGCGGAGCGTTGGGACTTGCCGCGACGGTCTCGATCTCGCTCGTGGCGTACGCAGCCGTGTTGGTCCTCGGAGTGGCCGCCGGTTCGGTCTATGTCAACGGGGTGACGCTGCTGCACGAGAACGTGGAAGAAGTGCTGCGCGGGCGGATATTCGCCGCAATGTTCACCCTCGTGAGGTTCTTCGTGCTCGTCGGCATGGCGATGGGCGGGTTCCTTTCCGACGGCTTCAACTGGCTGTTCGACGTCGCGTTCGACAACGAGATCAGGATCGGCGATTGGGCATTGGCGCTGCCCGGGGTTCGCGGGGCGCTGTGGCTGGGCGCGCTGCTGATGCTGCTGGCTGGTGCGCTGGCCGGCCTGTCGCTGCGCAGCCGGCGGGGCGTGGGGCGTCGCGCGCCACGCTCGGCGGGAGCCGCTGAGGGCTCGTCATGACCGCCCGCGGCCGCTACATCGCCCTGGAGGGCTTCGACGGCAGCGGCAAGTCCACCCAGGCCGAGATGCTGGCGTCGCACCTCGATGCCGTCCTCACCCGCGAGCCCGGCGGGACGCCGCTCGGCGAGGCGCTGCGGGAGGTGCTGCTGCACGCCGAGCCCAGCGAAGCACCCTCGGCTCGCACCGAGGCGCTGCTGTTCTGCGCCGACCGGGCGCAGCACATAGCGACGGTCGTGGCGCCTGCGCTGGAGACCGGCCGTGACGTGGTCACCGACCGCTCCTACGGCTCCACGCTGGCCTACCAGGGATACGGGCGGGGACTGCCGCTGGACGAGCTGCGGGCATTGATCGACTACGCCTGCCGCAGGCCCGCTGGCGCCTCCGGCGACCTGCCAGACGTGATCCTGCCCGACGTGGTCGTGCTGCTCGATGTGCCGCTCGCAGACTCGGACCGCCGTGTGCACCGGCTGGATCGGGTCGGCGGCGAGCAGATGTCGCTGCTGGAAACTGCGCCGGAAGCCGAACAGAGCGCCGATCATTCTGAGGAAGAGCCCAGTGATCAGCGTCCCGATGGGGGTCCGGATCGGCTTGAGGGCGAGGAATTGGAGTTCGCGCTGCGCGTGTGGCGCAGCTATCGCGAGCTGTGCAGCGCCGAACCCGACCGCTGGGTGCTCGTGGACGCCACCGGCAGCATCGATGAGGTGGCGGCACGCGTCATCGAGGCCGTGTCAACCCATCCCGCAATGGCGGACTAGGCCGCCGCCATGGCCACCACGTCTGGCGACGGCAGCGACAGCGACGGCAGCGCCGAGCAGGCAGAACTCTCGTTGTTCGACCTCGGCGACACGCCGCCACAGCCGCCTGTGCCTGAACCACCCTCCGAGTCGCAGTCTGAGCGGCCGAAAGAGCCGCCTGTGCCCGTGCCGGCTGCGGCCGGTGCACCCGTGCCCGCTACGGCGTCGCCCGCGCCTCCACCGCCCGCGGCAACGCCGGACGACGAGCCGCCGGTCGGCAACCTGCTGGACGGCATCGTCGGCCAGGCGGCAGCCGTCGACCGCCTGCAGGCTGCGCTCGCGTCGCCGCTGCCGGCCTACCTGTTCGTGGGCCCCGCAGGTGCCGGCCTGCGCGGTGCAGCGTGCCGGTTCGCCGGCGAGCTACTGGCGGCGCGCAGCCCGACTCCCGAGCGCGAACGCCGCCTCGCACTCGCCGAGCAGCACCCCGATCTGCTGGTCTTCGACCGCGTCGGTGCGGCCATGACGGCTGAGCAGGCCCGCGAAGCAGTGCGCGCCGCCGCGGCTGCGCCGGTTGCCGGGCAGCAGAAGGTCATCGTGCTCTGCGACGTCGACCGTGCCGCGCTGAGCGCACCGATCCTGCTCAAGTCCGTCGAGGAACCGCCGCCGTCGTCGGTCTTCGTGCTGCTCGCGGAGGAAGTCAACCGGTCGATGGAGACACTCGCATCTCGCTGTGCACGCGTCGACTTCGAGGCGCTGGGCGACGCAGACCTGCAGGCGCTGCTGGTCGCCGAAGGCATCGAGCACGGCCGTGCCAGCTTCGCTGCAGCTGCGGCCGGCGGCTCGATCGACCGTGCTCGCCTGCTCGCTTCCGACGACGACGCTGCCGTGCGCATCGAGACGTGGCGAGGCCTGCGGGGTTCCCTGGACGGCACGGCTTCCGCGGCGATGGCAGCAGTGGATGCAGCGCTGGATGCGGCCGAGCAGGCAGCAGCACCGCTCGAAGCCCGTCACGAGTCTGAGCGGGCAGCAGCCGACGAGCAGGCCGAGCTGTACGGGACGAATGTGGGCCGCAGCTCGCTCGACGAGCGCCACCGCCGGGAGCTGCGCCGGGTGCGCACCGACGAGATCACCATGGGCTTGGCAGTGCTGGCATCGCAGATCCGTGAAGAGTCCGGCAACGGCGTGCTGCACGCAGCCGCAGCCGCAGGACAGCTCGATGCCATCGGCGACGCTGCTGAGGCGTTGCGCTTCAATGCCAACCAGCGTCTGGCCCTGAGCTGCCTGTTCATCCGCCTCGGCCACTCGGGCCCGTAGCGCGCTGCCCCTGAGGCCACCGGGGCGCCGGTGAGCCCGAGGTGGGGATTGAACCCACGACCTGCTCTTTACGAGAGAGCCGCTCTGCCACTGAGCTACTCGGGCAACGGGCGGCTCACGGTAGCAGCGGCAGGCTGTATCCCATGAGAGGGGCCTGCCGACGGGGTTCTGGAGCAGTCGACCACTAATATCTGCGCCATGGAGCTCCTTGGCGCGCAGGTCTGGCACTACTGGTTGGCGGTCCCGCTCACCGTGGTGACGGTGGCGACCGTCGCCAAGCTGGTCGCGGGCTACGTGCAGAAGGTGGTTGCGCCGCGGTATCCCAAGCGCTGAGCCCTGGGCCCGAGCGGCCCGTGAGCGGAGCGAACAAGAGCGGAAAGCAGAAGGTGACGCAGCGGGACGATGCTCCACTCAGCGCAAGCTCCAAGATGAGCGACCCCGCCGACGAGCACGTCGACTGGGATCTGGCGCGCCGCATCGCGGTGCGCGTCGCAGGCACCGAGCCGCTGTACGAGTCCTATCTCGCTGAACCGCTGCGGCAGGACTTCGCCCGATTCGTGCCGGTTGCGGCCGAGCTGGTGGCCATCGAGACCGGGCTGGAGACGCCCGGCGAGGCGCACGCAGAGGTCATCGACCGGACGGGCTGGATCGACGCCAACATCGCAGCGTTCCGGCGCCTGCTGCAGCCGCTGCTGGGCGCGCCCGACGGTGCCGACGGCACCGCCGAAGCTGGGTCGGCGACGTCTGCGCGAGTGACGCGCACACTGGGCGCGGCCGAGCTGGGCTCGGTGCTGGGCTGGATGGCACGCAGGGTGCTCGGCCAGTACGACCTGCTCTGGGCCTCAGACGACGACGCTGCAACAACCGGCGGCCCACACGGCTCGGGCGCCGCCCCAGCGGGTACGGCAGGAGACACCGTCTACTTCGTCGGCCCGAACATCCTGGTCACCGAGAAGCGCTACGCATTCGTGCCGGCCCAATTCCGCCTGTGGCTGGCGCTCCACGAGCTGACGCACCGCTCGCAGTTCACCGGCGTGCCGTGGCTGCGGCCGCACTTCCTGCAGCTGGTGAACGGATTGGTCGACGAGGCCCAGCCCGATCCCGAGCGCATGCGCGAGGGCCTTCGCAGCCTGATGGCCCTGCGCCGCAACCACTCAGGTCAGGACGGCCAAGACCTGCTGGGCGAAGGGGGGCTCGCCGCAGTGTTCGCCACCGACCACCAGCGCGATCTGATCGCCCAGGTGGGCGGCATGATGAGCCTGGTGGAAGGGCACGGCGATGTCACGATGGCGCGGGCCGCCCGCGGGCACATTCCCGATGCCGACCGGTTTGCCGTGGTGATGCACCATCGGCGCCGCAATGTGCGCGGCATGGCCCGGTTGATCCAGCGCCTGCTCGGCATCGAGGCCAAGCTGGCGCAGTACCAAGCCGGTGAAGACTTCATTGCCCAGATCGAGGCCGAGCGCGGCCCCCGTGCAGTCGACAGGATCTGGGAACGCGTCGAGCACCTGCCGTCCATGGCGGAGATCCGCAACCCTCAAGCCTGGCTGGAGCGTGTCCCCGCGGCCTGATCGAGCCGCCGGACCTCGCTCGCAGCGGGTGACGGCTGCCGGCGCCCCTGCCGCGCCGTCCAGTGCTGCGGGCGATGCATCACCGGGCTCAGACGAACTCGACTGCCTGGTGGACCGGTGCACGTTCGCCGACGTCACTAGCCCCGTACTGGTGTGCGCAGTGTCGGGCGGTGCCGATTCGGCTGCGCTGCTGGTGCTCGCATGCCGGTTTGCCGAGCACAGCGGCAGCAGCGTCACCGCCGTCCATGTCGATCACGGGCTGCGGGACGCCGGACCGGCAGAAGCGGCGCGTGTCGAGGCGCTGTGCGACCGGCTCGGGGCGGGGTTCAGCATGGCGCACGTGGACGTCGAGCCGGGGGCGAACCTGCAGGCGCGGGCTCGGGAGGCCCGCCACGCCGCGCTCGGTCCCGACGCACTGCTCGGCCATACCGCCGACGATCAGGCAGAGACAGTGCTGCTGCAGCTGCTGCGCGGCGGCGCGCTTGACGCGCTCGCGGCCATGAGAGCCGACCGGCGGCCGCTGCTGGGGCTGCGGCGCAGCGAGACCGAGCGGGTCTGCGAGCTGGTCGGCTACGAGCCGGTCCGTGATCCGTCCAACGCCGACCCTCGCTTCTGGCGCAGCCGTGTCCGTCACGAGGTGATCCCGCTGCTCTGCGACATCGCCGGGCGCGACGTGGTGCCGCTGCTGGCCCGTGGATCCGGGCTGGCGGCTGCCGATGCCGACCTGCTCGACGCGCTCGCAGCCGACATCGATCCCACCAGTGCGTCCGAGCTGCGGAATGCGCCGGTGGCTCTGGCTCGGCGAGCCATCCGGGCATGGCTGCGCACCGATCATCCGCCCGACGCCGGCGCGGTCGAGCGTGTGCTCGAGGTGGCCAGGCACAGCCGCCGCGCCACCGAGATCGGCGGCGGCCGGCGTGTCAGCCGCTCGGCTGACCGGCTGCAACTCGAGCAATGACGTCGAGCGAGTCTTCCGCCATGGGAAACGCATAACCGCTAGGTTCGGCGCACGTGGCAGGGGTATCGGCGTCAGGCGCTTCGGCTTCGGAGGAATCGCCCAGCGACCTCGACTCGATGCTGGCCAGCGATCCCAACGTCGGCGATGTCCTCGTCTCGGGCCCCGAGATCGCCGAGCGAGTCGCCGAGCTGGGCGCGCAGATCACCGCCGACTACGCAGGCCGCGAGCCGCTGCTGGTGGCGGTGCTCAAGGGGGCGGTGATGTTCGCCTCCGATCTCAGCCGCGCGATCGACTTGCCGGTCGAGATGGACTTCATGGCTGTGTCGTCGTACGGGAGCAGCACCCGCTCCAGCGGCGTCGTGCGCATTCTCAAGGATCTCGACATCGACATCGCAGGGCGTGACGTAATCCTGGTGGAGGACATCGTCGAGAGCGGTCTCACGCTGTCGTACCTGCGTCGCAGCCTGCTGGCCCGCGGCCCTGCCAGCCTGGCGGTGTGCTCGCTGCTGACCCGCGAGCACAACGGCAGCCTGAACGGCCTCGTCGACTACATCGGATTCCGCTTGCCGCCCGTCTGGGTGATCGGCTACGGGCTCGACCTGGCGCAGAAATATCGCAATCTGGCGGAGATTCGTGCGTACGACTCCTCGGCTGGCGACGGCAGCTAGCGCTTGCCCGACAGCGCCGTGCACCGCCGGATCGGCACCGGTACATTCGGCGGCAGACGCGCACTGAGGCATGGCGAGCGTGAGTGACGCTTCGAGGGACGGCGAGCAATGAGAGGGAAGTGGGCGGAGGGCATTCAGCCCCGCAACTTCAACTGGGTCGTCGCCGACCGCCTGGCGGTGTGCGAGCGTCCTGGCGGCTACGGCGCGAGCCACCGGCGCGTCCGCCGTCAGGAGGAGATCATCTGGCTGCGGCGTCACGAGTTCGACATCGTCGTGTCGCTGATCTCGGCGCCCCACAACCTGCACAACTACGACGAGCTGGACATGCCCTACCTGCACCGGCCGTGGCCCGCCTTCGACGACCTGGGCGAGTACCTGCAGTCGGTCCATGACGACCTGGAGCGGCTGGCCGGCGAGCGCAAACGCGTCATCCTGCACAAGGAGCGCGTCGGCGAGGACGTGTGCGGGTTCGTGGCGTCGTACCTGCTGCTGTCGGGCAAGGTGCCCACCGGTCCTCAGGCCACGGCCATCACCGAGCGGATCTTCGGTCAGCGAGTCGGCCCTGAGGGGCGGCGTGTGGTCGATGTGGCGCTGAGCATCCTCCCCGGCCACGGCATCACGAGCTGAGCCCCGCTATGACAGCGCCCGACCGCATTGAGCTGCGCGATTTGCGGGTGACGTGCGTGATCGGGGCGCTGGCGCATGAGCGCACCGCGCCGCAGCCGCTCAGCATCGACGTCGATCTCTACGCCGACCTGAGCCAGGCGGGGGCCACCGACGACTTGAGCCGCACTGTCGACTACGGAGCGGTGTGCGACCGCATCGTGGCGCTCTGCAACGACGCGCAGCCGCAGCTGCTCGAACGGTTGGCCGAGCTGATCGCCACCGAGCTGTGCGGCATCGACGCCGTGACCGCCGCCACGGTCGCTGTCACCAAGCTCCGCCCGCCCGTTGCGGCCGACCTCGGCACCAGCGGCGTGCGCATCACTCGCAGCCCGGTGTGAGCCCAATCGGCGCATCGTCACGCACACGGGCGTTCGTGGGACTGGGCGCGAACATCGGCAATCCCGCGGCACAGCTGGCCGGCGCGCTCGACTCGCTGGATGCCGCCGACGTGCTGGTGGCAGTCTCGGGCGTGTACCGCAGCGCGCCGATCGGCCCCGAGCAGCCGGAGTTCCTGAACCTCGTGGCCGAACTGTCGGTGCCCGAGGGTCCGTACGAGTTGCTGGCCCGCTGCCAGGCACTCGAAGCCGCGGCGCAGCGGGTGCGCCGTGAACGCTGGGGGCCCCGCACGCTGGATGTGGACGTGCTGCTCTTCGGCGACACGGAGCTGCGTGATCCGGAACTTGTGATCCCGCACCCCCGCCTGCGCGAGCGCCGGTTCGTGCTCGACCCGCTGGCAGAGCTGTCGCCCGATCTGGTCACGCTCGGCGAGCTGGCAGCGGTCGCCGATCAGGACTGCGAGCGCATCGGGAGCGTCGAGCTGCTGCGCGACCTCTAGGCCTCGGGGATCGGCGGCGCGTCCGCCCGCAGGATGAACAGCCCCTCGGCGTTCACACAGAGCCCCTCGGGGCCGTGCACCTCGGCGTGCTGGACGATCTTGCGGCCCGATGTGGATTCGACCCACGCTCGCAGCCGCAGCGGCTCGCCGATCGGTGTCGCGGCGCGGTAGTGGACGGTCAGCCGGCCGGTATAGGCCTGCCGGCCCCGCATGCGGTTCAGCGCGCCCATCAGCTCATCGATGATGAGCGCCACCACACCACCGTGCGTGCGCTCGGGCGGCCCGGCAAACATGGCGTCCACCACGGCCTCGCCGGTGACCGCATCGTCGGACTCCTTGAAGTACTTGACGTCGACGGATGCCGGATGCAGCGTGCCGCCTCCGATCGAGAAGGGATCGAACTCGATCTCGTCGCCGGGCTCGAGCGGCAGCGGGAAGTACTGCCCCTCGTAGATCTCGCGGAGGTAGGGCCGCGAGAGCATGTCGTCGAGCTTCACTCGCAGCGTGCCCTGCTCTAGGCGCGCCGCGGTGGCCTCGACCGTGGCCGTGATCTCGTCGAGTACCTCGTCGTCGACCCGCCGGTTGGCCAGCGCCTGGTTCAGCCGGCGCATCGCAGCAGCCGCCCGCTCGACCGCACTCCAGTCGTGGCCGGGCCCGACCGGGTTGATGCCGGCTGGGCTGCCGGGTTGGCTCGGCGAGTCCTGCTGAGTCACGGCCCGTGACGCTAGCTGCGAAGCCGCATACGCTCGCCTTATGCGGCGCACCATCTTTGACGAAGAGCACGAGATGTTCCGCGAAACGGCCCAGGCGTTCGTGGAGCGTGAGATCGTCCCCAACCACGAGAAGTGGGAAGCCGACGGCAAGATCGACAAGGCCATGTTCCGCAAGGCGGGAGACGTGGGCTTGCTGGCGACGGCCGTCGACGAGCGATATGGCGGCGGCGGGGTTGCCGACTTTCGCTACAACGCCATCCTCAACGAGGAAGTCCACGCGTCGGGCGCAGCCAGCTCGGGGCAGTGCATGACGCTGCACAACGACATCTGCCTGCCGTACTTCATCAACCTCTGCACCGACGAGCAGGCCGAGCGCTGGATGCCGGGCCTCGCCAGCGGCGAGCTGATGAGCGCCATCGCCATGACCGAGCCGGCCACCGGCTCCGATCTGGCGTCCATCACCACCACGGCGGTGCGCTCGGGCGACGGCTACGTGGTGAACGGCGCCAAGACGTTCATCACCAACGGCATCAACTCCGACCTGGTGATCGTGGCGGCCAAGACCGACCCGACCGAGAAGCACCGGGGCATGTCGCTGATCGTGCTCGAGGAGGGCATGGAGGGCTTCGAGCGGGGACGCAATCTCGACAAGCTGGGCTTGAAGTCGCAGGACACGGCGGAACTGTTCTTCGACGACGTGTTCGTGCCCGAGGAGAACCTGCTCGGCGGCGAGGGCAACGGGTTCCTGCACCTCGTGCGGAACCTGCCCCAGGAACGCCTGTCGATCGCCGTGGGCGGCGTGGCGCACGCCCAGGCAGCGTTCGATTGGACTGTCGACTACGTCGGCGAGCGCACGGCCTTCGGGCAGACCATCGCCTCGTTCCAGAACACCCGCTTCGAGCTGGCCGAGATGAAGACCGAGCTCGACATCGCCTGGGTGTTCGTGGACCGGCAGATCGAGGCGCTCAATGCCGGCGAGCTGACCGCCACCGATGCCGCCGAGGCCAAGTGGTGGGTGACCGAGATGCAGCTGCGGCTGATCACCCGCTGCCTGCAGCTGTTCGGCGGCTACGGCTACATGAGCGAGTTTCCGATCTCCAAGGCGTACGCGGACGCCCGGATCCAGACGATCTACGGCGGCACCACCGAGATCATGAAGGAGATCATCGGCCGCGAAGTCTCCGGCACCCGGTAGGCAGGGGCGATGCGGACTATCAACTCAGTAGCAATCATCGGCGCGGGCACGATGGGTGCCGGCATCGCCGCGGCATCCGCAGCTGCGGGGTGCCGGGTGCTCGTGCTCGACGCTGACCCCGAGGCGGCACAGCGAGCGCTGGATGGCGTCGACGCTGACTTTCAAGGGCTCGTCGACATTGGCACGGTCGACGACCGTCTCGACGACATCGCCGGCTACGACTGGGTGTGCGAGGCGGTCATCGAGGATCTGGCCACCAAGCGCGAGCTGTTCGAGCGTCTCGAAGCCGCGCGCAGCGACGGCTCAGTCATCTCGTCCAACACCTCGGGCATCCCCTTGCGCCAGATCTCCGAGGGCATGAGCGAGCGGTTCCGGCGGGACGTGGCGATCACCCACTTCTTCAACCCCGTGCGGGTGATGAAGCTGTTCGAGCTGGTGCCCGGAGAGGACACTGACCCCGAGGTGATCGACGCGTTCGCACGCTTCGGGGCCGAACGGCTCGGCAAAGGCGTTGTCCACGCCAAGGACACGGTCAACTTCATCGGCAACCGCATCGGCTGTTTCTTCATGCTGAGGGGCCTGCACGTGGCGAAGCCGTTCCTGGCCGACGGCATGACCCAGGAGACCATCGACGCTGTGCTGGGCGCGCCCATCGGGCTGCCGCCGACGGGCTTGTACGGGCTCATCGACCTCATCGGCCTCGACGTGATGGAGCTGGTGGGCGCCAACCTGGCAGAGAACCTGCCGCCCGGCGACCGCGGGCTCGACTTCACTGCTTTCCCTGAGGCGGAACAAGCGATGGCCGACCGGGGCCAGCTCGGGCGAAAGACCGGCGGCGGATTCAGCCGGCGACTGAAGCTGGACGACGGATCGCGCAAGGCCGAGACCTTCGATCTCGTCACCGGCGAATGGCGCGACGCCGTCGCACCCGATCTCGACGGCGTGCCCGCTGGCCTCGGCGAGGTGCTGTTTGCCGACTCGGTCCAGGGCGAGCTCGCCCGCCACGCCTTCGGCGGCACGCTGACCTATGCGGCCGATCTGGTGCCCGAGATCGCCGACGACATCGCCAATGTCGACAACGCCATCCGCTGGGGCTTCAACTGGGTGCACGGCCCCTTCGAGATGTTCGACCATCTCGGCCCCGATCTGGTGATCGAGTTCCTGCGCAGCGTCGATGAGCCGCTGCCGGCCATGCTGGCCACGCTCGAGGCGTCGGGCCAGTCGACGTTCTACGGCGAAGCCGCCGACGGCACCCGCACCCAGCTCATGCCCGACGGCACGGTGGCGCCAGTCGAGAGCTGAGCCGTCAGGGCCTAGCCAGTGGGGCGGACGATGGCGTCGGTCATCTGGATGGCCTGAGCCATCTCGGCGGCGTCGTGAACCCGCACAATGTCGATGCCCGCGTAGATGGCGGCCGTGATGGTGGCGGCGGTGCCGAACAGGCGATCGTCGATCTCGGCGTTGGTGACCGCACCGATGGTGGACTTGCGCGAGGTGCCGATGAGCAGGGGCAGCTCGAGCGCCCAGAGCTCGGGCAGCCGGCGCATCATCTCCAGGTTCTGCGCCACGCCGAAGCCGAAGCCGAACCCGGGATCGACCACAACGCGGTCGGTGTTCACGCCGGCCTCGGCGCAGATCCGGAGGCTGGCTGTGAGCCCGGCCGTCACATCGGCGATCAGGTCGGTGTGCGGTCGGCCTCGCTGGTTGTGCATGAGCACGGCGGCGGCGCCGCGTTCGGCCACCAGCGGCGCGAGATCGGGATCGAGGCGAAAACCGGTGATGTCGTTCACGACTGACGCGCCGGCATCGAAGGCGGGTTCGGCCACCTCGGCCCACGTCGTGTCCACCGAGATCGGCAGATCGGCTCCGATGCGGTCCAGTTCTGCCCGCACGGCCTCGATCACCCGGACCACGCGCTTGCGTTCCACATCGATGGGCGTGGGCTCGGCACCGGGTCGACTGGATGCGCCGCCGATGTCGATGATGTCGACGGCGCCATCGACGAGTTCGTGTGTCAGCGCCAGCGCTTCGTCGAGCCGATCGGCCACGCCGTCGCCGGAGAACGAGTCGTCGGTGGCGTTGATGATGCCCATCACGAACGTGCGGGATCCCCATTGCCAGCACGGTCCACGACCGGGATCCCACCAGCCATGCCGGTAGCGGCGCCGGATCGGCCAGCCCGGCGGCATCTGCGGCCCGGCCACGCTCAATCGGCGCCCGCGGCTGCGCCAGCCCCAGCGGACAAGGGCAGCGTGCTGAGCAGGTTCGACGCTGCGGCACGGAGCCCGACCACCCCCGGTGTGGCCTGCAGCGGCGTCAGCGCATCGAGGGCCGCAGTCACGTAGCGCTGCGCGGTCTGCACCGAGCTGGCGATCTCGGGGCCGTCCACCACGATCGCCCGGGCCCGATCCCGCCGGTCGTCGTCGAGCGGCTCGCCGAGCAGCTCGCTCAGGCGCTCACCGTCTGCGTACCCGTCCGCCAGCATCCGGATCACCGGCAGCGTGTACACGCCCTCACGCAAGTCGTTGCCCGAGGGCTTGCCGAGCTCCTCGTCGGAGGCAACCAGGTCGAGCACGTCATCGACGATCTGGAATGCCATGCCATAGGCGAGCCCGAAGCTGGTGAGGCGGTCCAGGGTCTGACCGTCGACGCCGGCCACCAGCCCGCCGATGCGGCACGACGTTGCGTACAGTTCTGCGGTCTTTCCCTGGATGGCCAGGAAGTACTGGTCCTCAGTGCGGCTCCGGTCATAGATCAGCTGCAGCTCGCGCACCTGACCCTCGCACAGCCGGCCGATCGTGGCGGCCAGCAGCGCGGCCACCTCGGTGCCCAGCGACGCCGCCAGCTCCGACGCCTTGGCCAGCAGGAAGTCGCCGGCCAGGATCGCCTTCAGGTTGCCCCAGCGGTGATTCACCGCCTCGATGCCGCGGCGGGTCTCTGCGTCGTCCATGACGTCGTCGTGGTACAGCGAGCCCAGGTGCACCAGCTCCACCGCAACGCCGCCGCACACCATCTCGTCGGTGACCGCATCGGCCGCAGCGCCGTCGTGATCGAGCGCGAGCGCCGACGCAATGACGAATGCGGGCCTCAGCCGCTTGCCGCCCGCAGGGATCAGGTGCGAGGTCACCTCGGTGAGGAACTCGTCGCCGGTGACCGCCGCAGCGCGCAAGGCGGCCTCCACACGGGCCAGGTCAGCCTCGGCATCGGGCCGGGCCTGCAACGGGGAAAGGGGCGCCACGGCGCAACCGTAAACGACAGCGGCGCTGTTGCCGCACTCGTGGCGCGCGGCCGTCGGCGGGCGCGAGGAGCCCCAGAATCATGAGGGAGCGATGCGGCAGGGCATCGTTACACTGCGCTCAGGAGACCTTCGGCGCTCTGTGCAGGACGGGGTGCAAGGCTCAGACCAGGAGGCCCAGTGTTCGAACGCTTCACCGATCGGGCTCGCCGGGTGGTGGTGTTGGCGCAAGAGGAAGCGCGCCTGCTGAATCACAACTACATCGGTACTGAGCACATTCTGCTGGGGCTGATCCACGAGGGCGAGGGCGTGGCCGCCCAGGCGCTGGAGTCGCTGGGCATCTCGCTCGAGGCTGTGCGCAGCCAGGTGGAGGAGATCATCGGGCAGGGCAGCTCGTCGCCCAGCGGGCACATTCCCTTCACGCCGCGCGCGAAGAAGGTGCTCGAGCTGTCGCTGCGTGAGGCGCTGCAGCTCGGCCACAACTACATCGGCACCGAGCACGTGCTGCTGGGCTTGATCCGTGAGGGCGAGGGCGTGGCCGCCCAGGTGCTGGTCAAGCTGGGCGCCGACCTGTCGAAGGTCCGCCAAGAGGTCATCCAGCAGCTCTCGGGCTACAGCGGCTCGAGCGGCGGCCGCGAGACCGTCGGCGCCTCGTCGGGCCAAGGCAGCGAGCAGGGCGGCCAGAGCGGCTCGCTGGTGCTCGACCAGTTCGGGCGCAACCTCACCGCCGATGCCCGGGCCAAGAAGCTCGACCCGGTCATCGGCCGGCTGCGCGAGACCGAGCGCGTCATGCAGGTGCTGTCGCGCCGCACCAAGAACAACCCGGTGCTCGTCGGCGAGCCCGGCGTGGGCAAGACCGCCATCGTGGAGGGCCTCGCCCAGAAGATCGTCAACAACGACGTCCCCGAGCTGTTGCGCGACAAGCAGCTCTACACGCTCGATCTCGGTGCGCTGGTGGCCGGCTCCCGCTACCGGGGCGACTTCGAGGAACGCCTCAAGAAGGTCCTCAAGGAGATCCGCACCCGCGGCGACATCATCCTGTTCATCGACGAGCTGCACACCCTCGTCGGCGCCGGCGCTGCCGAAGGTGCCATCGACGCCGCGTCGATCCTCAAGCCCATGCTGGCGCGCGGCGAGCTGCAGACCATCGGCGCCACCACGCTCGAGGAGTACCGCAAGTACCTCGAGAAGGACGCCGCGCTCGAGCGCCGCTTCCAGCCGATCACCGTGGATGAACCCACGCTCAGCCACACCATCGAGATCCTCAAGGGGCTGCGCGACCGCTACGAGCAGCACCACCGGGTCACCATCACCGACCAGGCGCTCGTGGCCGCCGCCAATTTGGCCGACCGCTACATCGCCGACCGTCACCTGCCCGACAAGGCCATCGACCTCATCGACGAGGCCGGGTCACGCCTGCGCATCAAGCGCATGTCGACCCCGCCCGACTTCAAGGAGATCGAGACCAAGCTGGCCGATGTCACCGAGCGCAAGAAGCAGGCGGTCGAGTCGCAAGACTTCGAGACCGCCGGGGCGCTGCGCGACGAGGAGAAGGATCTGCTCGAGCAGCGGACCGAGGTGATGGCCCAGGCTCGCTCCGAAGGCCACGACCTGTTCGACGAGGTTGACGAGGAGGGCATCGCCGAGGTGCTGTCCATCTGGACCGGCATCCCGGTGTACAAGCTCACCGAGGAGGAGACCCAGAAGCTCCTCAAGATGGAAGACGAGCTGCACAAGCGGGTCATCGGCCAGCACGACTCCATCAAGGCGGTCAGCCAGGCCATCCGCCGCACCCGCGCCGGCCTGAAAGACCCCAAGCGGCCCGGCGGATCGTTCATCTTCCTGGGCCCGTCCGGTGTCGGCAAGACCGAGCTGGCCAAGACGCTGGCCGAGTTCCTGTTCGGCGACGAGGGCGCGCTGATCAGCCTCGACATGTCCGAATACATGGACAAGTTCACGGTGAGCCGGCTCGTGGGCGCCCCGCCCGGATACGTCGGCTACGACGAGGGCGGCCAGCTCACCGAAGCGGTGCGCCGCAAGCCGTTCTCGGTGGTGCTGTTCGACGAGATCGAGAAAGCCCACCCGGACGTGTTCAACACGCTGCTGCAGATCCTGGAAGAGGGCCGGCTGACCGACGCGCAGGGTCGCTCGGTCGACTTCCGCAACGCCGTGCTCATCATGACCTCGAACCTGGGCACCGCAGACCTGCGCAAGGCGCGTGTGGGCTTCGCCACCGCCGATGAAGACGCCAGCTACGACCGGATGAAGGAGAAGGTCAACGATGCGCTCAAGGCGCACTTCCGGCCGGAGTTCCTGAACCGCATCGACGACACCATCGTCTTCCACGAGCTGAGCATCGAAGAAGTGGTGCAGATCGTCGACCTGATGATCAAGCGCACCTCTGACCAGCTGCGGGCGCAGGGTCTGGGCTTGGAGCTCACCGACGCTGCCAAGGAATGGCTGGCCCGCACCGGCTACGACCCGCAGCTCGGCGCCCGGCCGCTGCGCCGCGCGCTGCAGCACCATGTGGAGGACGCGCTGAGCGAACGGATCCTCTACAAGGAGTTCCACGCCGGCGAGATCATCGTGGTCGACGTCG
This sequence comes from Microthrixaceae bacterium, assembly GCA_011523825.1. GTDB lineage: Bacteria > Actinomycetota > Acidimicrobiia > Acidimicrobiales > Poriferisodalaceae > Poriferisodalis. Next base: position 102,264 of record WTFX01000017.1, on the reverse strand, counting down.
AGGACGACGAGATCGTGTTCCGTGCCATCGAGGGCTTCGACCCCGGGCCGATCGAGCTCGAAGAGGCCGCAACCGCCGAGTAAGCGTGTTCCGGCGAATACCTGCGTGCGGTTCGCCGGGGCCAGAGGCTTGCCAGAACCCGCGTCGCCGCATGCTTGGCGCTGCGCTCGTGCTGCTCGGCGTACTGGTGCTGGCGGCAGGCTGCCGCGCTGACATCGTCGTCGACATCGACATCGCGCATGACGGCGCCGGCAAGGTCACCGTCGAGGTCACGTTCGACGAAGCGGTAATGCGATGGGTGCCCGACCTGGGCGAGATCATCGTGACCGACGACCTAGTCGGCTGGGACGTCCGGCAGTTCGGCGAGCAGACGCCCGCGGGCGAGCGCCTCCGGGTGGTGGCATCCAAGCGCTTCTCGTCGCCCGCCGAGCTGGCGGCGGTGCTCGCCGAGATCGACCGGCCGGCGGACGGCTCAGCGGGCTTGTTCCGATCAGCGACGTTCGTGGGTTCGCGTGACGGGGCACTGGTGATCTACGACCTGACGGTGACCGTCGGCCTCGACCGTCCGGCAGCCGGGCTGGTGAATCCGGCCACCGCTGACGCCTTGGAAGGCGAGCTGTTCGGGTTGCCGATTCCCGAGATCGAGGCGCGGGCGGGCGCGCCGCTCGACGAGCTGGTGACGCTGGTGGTGCGGGCGACCGTGCCTCAAGGGGCTGGGAGCTTGCCTGCCGAGGGCGTGATGACGCTGAACGAGGGGGGAGTTCGGGAGCTGCGTGTTTCGGGTGAGCTGCTGGATGCCGAGCTTGCTGCGGCTGAGGCGGAGGCTGAGCGGTTGGCTGAACGTGCTTCGCGGGGGATTCGGATCGCGGTGATCTGGTGGGTTGTTCTTGGCTTCATCTTTTTGGTTGTGACCGTTGTTGCGCTTCGTGGTCGGCGGCGTCGGCGCGGGCTGACGTTTCGGTAGCTGATTCCGAAGCCCTCGTCTCGCTCGGTCATCGAGCGGCAGACTGAGTCCGTGGGACGCTCGTGGGCTCTGGTGCTGGCTGCTGGGGCGGGGACTCGGTTTGGGGCAGTTGCCGGTGGGGCTTCGAAGGTGATGGCTGCCGTTGCGGGGCGCTCGATAGTTGATTGGAGCGTCGAGGCGGCTCGGGCAGCTTGCGATGGGGTCACGTTGGTGGTTCCGATGCACACGGTGGACGAGCTGGCGGACGGCGCTCACGGGGTCGACGTGGTTGTAGCTGGGGGGGCGACCCGATCGGGGTCGGTCCGGGCTGGGTTGGCGACGGTTCCCGACGATGTGGATGTGGTGGTGTGTCATGACGCTGCTCGGCCGGGGGCTTCTGCCGGGCTGTTCGAGAGCGTGATTGCTGTTGTTCGGGGTGGGGCGGATGCAGCGGTGCCGGCACTTGCGGTGAGCGACACGCTGAAGCGAGTGCCGGAATGGGGCGACTCGGGGGGAGTGGTTGCGGGGACGGTGGATCGTTCGGGACTCTTTGCCATCCAGACCCCGCAGGCATTTCGGCGGGAGGTGCTGGTGGCGGCGCATGCCGGCGAGCCGGAGGCCACCGACGATGCTGCGCTGGTGGAGGCTGCGGGTGGCACCGTGATGGCAGTGCCGGGTGAGGCTGCGGCACACAAGGTCACTACCGCCGACGACTTGGTGATCGTGGAGGCCTTGCTGGGCGGCCGCGCTGCGGGCGGCGGGCTCTAGCGTCAAGCGGTGTGACGAGGGCTGACGGGGGCGAGCGCGGTCCGGCGATGCGGGTGGGGCACGGCTACGACGCGCATCCGTTCACCGATGGTGCCGATGCCGGGGGGCGGACGCTGGTGCTGGGCGGGGTCCGGTTTCCTGGAGAGCGGCCGTTGGCAGGGCACAGCGATGCTGATGTCGTTGCGCATGCGGTGATCGATGCGATGTTGAGCGCTGCTGGTCTTGGCGACATCGGCACGCACTTTCCCGACAGCGATGAGCGTTGGCGTGGTGCTGACAGCATCGAGATGCTGAGACTGGTTGCCGCCCATCTCGCCGACGCCGGCTGGCAGTTGGCGAACGCCGATTGCACGGTGATCTGCGACCGGCCGATGATCGGCCCGCACCGCGATGACATGCAGGAGCGGCTCAGCAGCGCAGCCGGTGGGCCGGTCACGGTCTGCGGCAAGCGCACCGAGGGGCTCGGCGGCAGCGACGGCATCGTGGCCCATGCCGTGGCCCTCCTGCTCGCCGCGGGCGAGCAGCGATCAGCACGGCTCGCCGGACGCAGGCAATGAGCGCGGAACGAGGCAGGCGCCGGAGCCCCCCTCCTCGCAGCGGGCGGGGTGCTGCGCCACCGCGCCGCCAGCGAAGCAACCGGGCCTCAGGTCGCGGGGGTGAGGGACAGCAGCGGCGAACCGGCTCTGGCAGCCGTCCTGGCGTCGGGCGGGGTTCCGCGAACCAATCGCAGTCTGAGCGGCAGCAATCGCGGCCGCGAGGTCTGGGCGGCGACCACGTCGAAGGCCGGCAGGCCGTGCGCGAGCTGTTGCGGGCCGGCAAGCGCAAAGTGCACGAGGTGCTGATCTCCGAGGATGCCCACTCGGCTGCCACGCTGGCCGAGATCGTCGACCTGGCCGGCGACCGGCGAGTTCCCGTGCGCGAGATCACCCGCCGCAAGCTGGACGAGTCGGCGCTCACCGCCGCACCGCAGGGCGTGATCGCCAAGGCCGCTGCAGTTCAGCCCGTGCCGCTGGAGGAGCTGGCGAGACCTGCGGGGAACACGCCGCCGCTCGTCGTGGCGACCGACGGCGTTACCGACCCGGGCAACCTCGGCGCCATCCTGCGCACGGCCGAAGTTGCCGGCGCCACCGGCGTTGTGCTCACCAGCCACCGCTCGGCGAACCTCACGCCAGCCGCGGTGAAGGCCGCCGCAGGCGCCATCGAGTACCTGCCGATCGCCCTGGTCGGCGGCCTGCCCGCTGCGCTCGCAAAGCTCCGCGATGCCGGCCTGTGGGCCATCGGCCTCGACGGCGACGCACCAGACGGGCTCGAGTCGCTGCGGGTCGGCGACGAACCGCTGGTGCTGGTGCTGGGCGCCGAAGGCCGGGGATTGTCAGCGCTGGTCGAGCGCCGATGCGACCAGGTGGTGTCCATCCCGGTGCTCGGGCGCATCGAATCGCTCAACGTCGCAGCGGCCGCAGCCGTTGCCCTATTCGACATCGCTCGTGCTCGAGCCGGCAATCCTGCCTGATTCAGCCGTCCCCAGCCTTACGCTGGAGTGAGCGCCCGAGTAGCTCAACGGCCAGAGCACCGCTCTTGTAAAGCGGGGGTTGTGGGTTCGATTCCCACCTCGGGCTCACTTGGGACAGGGGGACGGCTCAGGAGAGCGTCATCACCAGGTTGCCGAAGTGCTCCTTGCGCACAAAGGCCTCCTGCGCCTCGCGGATGCGCTCGAGGGGGAACGTGCCGCCGAGCACCGGGCGGATCTCGCCGCGCTCGATATAGCCGACCAGATCGGCGAACAGTCCCGGCCCGTAGATCGTGGCGCCGTACAGCTCCAGGTCGTTGAGGTACACCGTGCGCAGATCCAGCTCCACCATCGGACCGGCAATGGCTCCCGAGGTGACGTATCGCCCGCGTCCTGCCAGTGCGCCGAGCCACCGGGCGACAGCATCACCGCCGACCACGTCAGCGACGGCGTCGAACGGCCCGCCGTTGGCCTCGACCGCCGCGGCGACATCGTGCTCGGGGCCCTGCCGCGGCACCACCACGTCGGCCCCGAGCTCGAGCACCTGCGCCGCCTTGGAGGCGCCGGCGACGGCCACCACCTGTGCACCGCGCCGCTTCGCGAGCTGCACCAGTGCCGAGCCCACGCCGCCGCTCGCACCGGGGACGGCAATGCTCTCGCCGCCGGCAAGCCCGATGCGCTGGAGCATGTGCTCTGCCGTCGAGGAGGCGCAGGCGAAGGTCGCCAGCTCGGCATCAGAAAGATCACTCTCGACCGGGTACACGTTCACCGCGGGCACCGCGGCGAACTCTGCGAAGCCGCCGTCCGCCTCGCTGCCGAGATAGCGCGCCTTGCTCCGGTCAGCCGGGTCGGCGGGGTCCTTCAGCCATGGCTCCACCATGACCCGGCATCCCACCAGGCCCGCATCGGCGCGTTCCCCGGCGGCCACCACCGCTCCCACCACATCGGCGCCCTGGATGCGTGGGAACTCCACGCCCCGGCCGCCCCAGGTGGAATCAGCCGCATCGGCGTCCGCGTATCCCTCGCCCGACGTCGCCTCCGTCACCGATTTGCTGTACCAGGCCACACGCGTGTTGATGTCGGTGTTGTTGATGCCGCACGCCGCCACCTTGATGAGCACCTCGTCGGGGCCGGGCACCGGCACCGGCACGTCGTCGCGCACCTCGATCATCTCGGGGCCGCCGTGGCCAACCAGCAGCGCTGCACGCATGGTGCTGGGCAGGTTCATGCGCACATTCGGCGGTCACAGCAGGTCATCGGGACGCGGCACAATACCGTCCAGTGGCAGCCCACCAGACACTGGTGCCAAGTGAGTCCGATGCCGCGGCGCGCAGTGCGCTGGCAGCTCGCTACTACATCGATCCCGAGATACACGCCGCTGAGCTGTCGGAGGTCTTCGCGCGCTCCTGGCACCTCGTCGGTCACCAGTCCCAGGTGGGCGGGCCCGGCCGGGTGCTCACGGCAACCGTCGGCGATGAGCCGATCTTCGTGGTCAATGACGGCGGCCAGATCCGCGGCTTCTTCAACGTCTGCCAGCACCGCGGCCATGAGCTGTTCCCGCCACAGCGAGCTGGAGGCGATGTGACAGACACCCCGGGTCTCATCACGTGCCCGTACCACGCCTGGGTGTACGAGCTGGACGGCAGGCTGGCAAGCGGCCGCAGCCGCGAGGTAGGCGAACTGTGCATCCCGCCTGTGCAGGTGGACCGCCTCGCCGGGTTCCTGTTCGTCAACGTGGATCCCGATGCGCCACCGCTGGCCCATCACGCTCCCGGTGTGGAAGACGAGCTCCTGGGGCTCGCCCCGCAGGCCGAGACCCGGGTGCTGACGTGGCGCCGGACGCAGGTCATCGAGGCCAACTGGAAGATTGCGGTCGAGAACTACAACGAGTGCTACCACTGCCCCAACGTGCATCGATCGTTCACGTCGGGTGTCGTCGACCCAGCCAGCTACCGGGTGCGCCCCGACGGCAGGGTGATCCGTCACACCGCGCGGGGTGTCCCTGACGAGCGTTCCCGTTACACCCGGCCGATCGACAGCGACGACTACGCCGCCTTCTACATCTGGCCGGCCTCGTCGTTCCAGTGCTACCCGGGCCAAGCACTCAATACCTATCGCTGGGTGCCCCTCGGTCCCGATCGAACGCTGCTCATCCGGGAATGGTGGTTCGACAGCCCCGAGCCGACCGAAGTACAGCAGGGCATCATCGACCTGGACTGGAACACCACGGTGACCGAGGACCTGGGGCTCGTCGAGTCGACCCAGCGCGGTGTTCGCAGCCGCGGCTACCGGCCGGGGCCACTCGTCTGCGACCCGTCGGGCACGGCATCGGTTCACAGCGAGGATGCGGTGGCCCATCTCGGAGCCCTGGTCCGTTCAGCACTCGGCGATGAGCAATAGCCCGTCGAGAACCGAGGGCGCCGGGGGGCCTCGGGGGCCGCGGATCGTCGTAGTCGGGAGCCTGAACGCTGACGTGACGCTGTGGGTGCCGAGGCGCCCGTCGCCCGACGAGACGATGCACGCCGATCGCATTGCATGGTTCCGTGGCGGCAAGGGCGCCAACCAGGCAGTAGTTGCGGCCCGGCTGGGCGCGCACGTGGTGATGGTGGGCCGGGTCGGCGACGACGAGCAGGGCCGCTGGCTGCGCTCGGGTCTCGAGGCGGAGGGGATCGACTGCCGGCATGTGGCCAGCGTCGATGTTCCGACCGGCTTGGCCGTGATCACCGTCGATCCCGATGACGTGTCGATCATGGTGGCGGCAGGCGCCAACGCATCGCTGGATGCGGGAGGCGTGCAGGCAGCCGCCGCTGAGATCGCTGCGGCCGATGCGCTGCTGCTGCAGGGCGAGGTGAGCGCTCAGGCCGCCCGGACCGCCGCCGAGATCGCCCGCTCGGGCGGCACGCTCGTGGTGCTGAATCCCGCTCCCTACAACGACGTCGCCCCCGCAGTGCTGCCGCTGGCCGACATTGTCATCGTGAATCGCGCCGAAGCCGGACAGTTGCGTCACCCTGACGCCGCCGGCGCTGTTCCCGAGCTGCGTCCCGAAGCGGTGCTCGTGGAGACGCGGGGCGCGGCGGGCTGTGTCGTTCGCCCGCCGCGCACGGCCGATGCGGCGGCCGATGCCGGCGGGGAGATCACCGTGGGTGCGCCGCAGGTCGCCGTGGCGGACGCCACCGGTGCCGGAGACGCGTTTGCCGGGGCGTTCGCGGTCGGCATGGCATCGGGCGCGACAGTCGCCGAGGCAGCGCGGCTGGCCGTGCAAGCCGGAGCCTGGGCCGTGACGGTCGCTGGCGCCCAGCCGAGCCTGCCGACGATGGCGCAGCTCAGAGGCTGAGCCGGCAGGCGAAGCCGTGGCCCGAGCGGCCCGTGAGCCCGTTTCTGATCGAGGCGGGGAACAAGAGCGGGAAGCAACCGGTCATGTCAACCCGTAGAGGCGATCGCCGGCATCGCCCAGGCCGGGAACGATGAAGGCCCGTTCGTCGAGGTGGCTGTCGACGGCGGCGGTCACGATCCGGACATCGGCGGCGCTGCGCTGCAGCGCAGCGATCCCTTCGGGTGCAGCGAGCGTGCACACCATCGTCACCGGGCCGACACCCGACTCCGCGAGCACCCGGATCACCGCGGCTGCCGAGCCGCCCGTCGCCAGCATCGGGTCGAGCACCAGCACCGGGCGGTCCTCCAGCACGCCCGGCAGTGACTCGAGGTAGCACTCGTGGCCGACACCGCCGGAGGTCTCGATCCTGCGCATCCCCACAAAGCCCACCGGCGCAGCAGGCAGCAGCCGCAGCGCCGCGTCGAGCATTCCCAGCCCGGCGCGCAGCACGGGCACGATCGCCGGCATCGGCTCGAGGCGCGATCCTTCAGCGGGTCCGAGCGGCGTCTCCACCGGCTCGCTCACCGATGCCGCATCGGTGAGCGCTTCTGACACCAGCAGGAACGTCAGCGCGTCGAGCCGCTGGCGGAACTCCTCGACGGCGGTGTCCTTGTCGCGCAGCCGGGTCAGCAAAGCTGCGGCTACCGGGTGGTCGACGATGCTGACGTTCATTGGGCTGACGTTCGTTGGGCTGGCACTCATGGGCTGGCTCTCACGGTCGGTGCTCGATCGAACAGTTGGGGTCCGTCCGCAAACTAGGTGCTGAGGGGTACACCCGGCAGCGCATCTTTGGTTCTACGCTCACAGCGATGAACAGCCAAGCTGGCGAATCCAACAGCGGCGCCGCAGTGCGCGGGTTGCTGCTGGTGCTGGTTGCCGTCGTCGTGGGCGTGCTGCTGCTCCGCTCGGTCGACGATCCAGAAGACACCACCGTCACCGACACAGCCCCGCCTGCCGCACCCGGCGACACGCTCCCGACTGCCACAGAGGCGCCCACGCCCACGAGCGCCGCCGCCGATGCCGGCGACGCCGGCTCGGGCACGGTGGCCACCGTGGCCACCACGGTCACGGCCGCACCCGCCACCGACACCACCTCGGCGGGCGCCGAGCCGTTCCAGCCGAGACCAGCTGCCGAAGTCTCGGTGCAGGTCGCCAACTCCACGACTGTCCGAGGCGCCGCGGGGCGGCTCACCGACCGGTTCAAGACGCTGAGCTACATCACCAAGACGCCGACCAACTACGTGGGGACGCCGATCGACCGGACGCGCATCTACTACCAGCCAGGCTCGCTGCTCGAAGCACGGGCGATCGCGGGGGTGCTGGAGCTCGACGCCGACAACGACGTGTTCCCGATGCTGGCAGACACATCAGCCGTTCAAGGCTTCGAGACGCCCGACGTGCTGGTGGCGCTGGGGACCGATCTGGCCGAGTAGCGGGCCGTCATCATGCGGGTCGTCGCGTGCCCGGACAAGTTCCGTGGCACTGCGTCCGCTGCGGAGGCGGCGGCAGCGATCGCGGACGGCGTGCGCCGGCACCTCGGCGCACACGCCGAGATTGTCTGCCTGCCTGTGGCGGATGGCGGCGAGGGCACCCTCGAAGCGCTGGGCGGCCCGAATCGCACCTCCCTGGTGATCGGGCCGCTGCGGGACCGGACCGAAGCGGGGTGGCGGCTCGATGGCGACGTTGCGATCGTGGAGATGGCCAGAGCGAGCGGCCTGCTGCTGGCAGGCGGCGCCGAGGGCAACGACCCGCTTGCCGCGACCACCGCTGGCACTGGCGAGCTGATTGCCGAAGCGGTCGCGAGCGGCGCACGGCGGGTCATCGTGGGCGTGGGCGGATCGGCGACCACCGACGGCGGGCTCGGCGCGCTCGACGCGATGTCGCCGCTGGCTCGCCTTGCCGGCGTCTCGGTGGTGGTGGCCTGCGATGTCCGTACTCGCTTCTGCGACGCCGCGCGCATCTTCGGCCCGCAGAAGGGGGCGTCGCCGCCGCAGATCGAGCTGCTCACCCGTCGTCTCGAGCGGCTCGTGGACCTGTACAGCGAGCGCTACGGCGTGGACGTCAGCGAGATGCGGGGCGCAGGTGCCGCGGGCGGCTTGGCGGGCGGGCTCGCAGCCGGTCTCCGAGCCGAGCTGGCACCCGGATTCGACGTCGTCGCGACCGAGATCGGCCTGCCCGAAGCGATCGACGGCGCCGATCTGGTCATCACCGGCGAGGGACGGCTCGATGCGAGCTCGTTTGACGGGAAGGTCGTGGGCGGTGTGCTGGAGATCGCCGCCGAATCCGGTGTGCCCGTAGGTGTCGTGGTGGGCGCGCGCGACCTCGATGCCGGTCTTGCCGACTGGCGCCCGCCGGCCGGCGGCGTCCCGGCCACGAGCCTGGTGGTGCTGTCCGAGCGCTACGGGGCCGAGCGGTCGATGGGCGACACGCTGCCAGCAATCCGCGATGCCGCCGCGGAGGCCGCCGCGAGTCTCCTCTGACAGGTTGGCGGTTAGCACTCTCATCTCTAGAGTGCTAACGGCTGCTGCGAACGCAGCAGCATGGTGACGCCCAGTCACCCCTCCCGAGAGTCATCCGAGATAGGAGCCAGCCGATATGGCCAAGATGATCACGTTCGACGACGAGGCCCGCCGCGCACTCGAGTCGGGCATGAACCAGCTCGCCGACGCCGTGCGTGTCACGTTGGGGCCCAAGGGTCGCAACGTCGTGCTCGACAAGAAGTGGGGCGCGCCCACCATCACCAACGACGGCGTGTCCATCGCGAAGGACATCGAGCTGGAGGACCCGGTAGAGCGCATCGGGGCGGAGCTGGTCAAGGAAGTCGCCAAGAAGACCGACGACGTAGCCGGCGACGGCACCACCACGGCCACCGTGCTGGCCTGGACCATGGTGCGCGACGGCCTGCGCAACGTGGCCGCCGGCGCCAACCCGATGGCCGTCAAGCGGGGCATCGAGGCCGGCGTCGACGCCGCCGTGGGCGCCATCGAGGACATGTCGATCAGCGTCACCGACTCCAAGACCCATGTCGCCCAGGTGGCGGCCATTTCCGCCGCTGACGGCGACATCGGCCAGCTGATCAGCGATGCGTTCGACAAGGTCGGCAAGGACGGCGTGATCACCGTCGAGGAGTCGCAGACGTTCGGCCTCGAGATGGACCTGGTCGAGGGCATGCGCTTCGACAAGGGCTACATCTCGCCCTACTTCGTCACCGATCCCGACTCGCAGGAAGCGGTGCTCGACGACGCGTACCTGCTGTTCATGCAGGGCAAGATCTCCGCGGTGCGCGACGTGCTGCCGGTGCTCGAGAAGGTCACCCAGGCGGGCAAGCCGCTCGTGATCATCGCCGAGGATGTCGAGGGCGAGGCCCTCGCCACGCTCGTGGTCAACAAGATCCGCGGCACCATCCGCTCGGCGGCGGTGAAGGCCCCCGGCTTCGGCGACCGCCGCAAGGCGATGCTGGCCGACATGGCCATCCTGACCGGCGGTCAGGTCATCAGCGAGGACGTCGGCCTCAAGCTGGAGAACACCACCCTCGACCTGCTGGGCACCGCCCGGCGCGTGGTGGTCACCAAGGACGAGACGACCATCATCGAGGGCTCCGGCGACGAAGCCGAGGTGCGCGGCCGGATCGAGCAGATCAAGAACGAGATCGAGAACACCGACTCCGACTACGACCGCGAGAAGCTGCAGGAGCGGCTGGCGAAGCTGTCCGGCGGCGTGGCGGTGCTGCGTGTCGGCGCGGCCACCGAGGTCGAGCTGAAAGAGAAGAAGCACCGCATCGAGGACGCGGTCAGCACCACCAAGGCGGCCATCGAGGCCGGCGTGGTGGCCGGCGGCGGCGTCACGCTGGTGCGAGCTGAGGAAGCAGTGCGCAACGTTGCGGACGGCCTCGACGGCGACGAGTCCACCGGCGCCCGGCTTGTCGAGCGCGCATTGGCCGGACCGCTGAAGCAGATTGCCGAGAACGCCGGCCTCGAAGGCGGCGTAGTGGTCAGCAAGGTGCGCGACCTCGACGGCGCGATGGGTCTCAACGCCGCCACCGGCGAGTACGAGGACCTGGTCGGCGCCGGCGTGATCGATGCTGCCAAGGTGACGCTGTCGGCGCTGCAGAACGCTGCGTCGATCGCTGCGCTGTTCCTCACCACGGAGGCCGTGATCTGCGACGAGCCCGATGCCGGCGGCGGTCCCGCCATGCCGGACATGGACTTCTAGCAGGCGCCCCCCAAACTTCCAAGAACAGCCCAACCCAACGCAACGGCCCGGGTCCTCCCACCCGGGCCGCTGCGCGCTGTGCTGTCCGCTCTGGCTCGCGGGCCGCTCGGGCCCGGGCCCGAGGTCTGGCTGAGCGGGTCGGGGGGTGCCGGTACCCTGACCGGATGCGGCGGGGGCGCACGATGCGGGTGCTGGTCGACCGGCTGCGGCAGGGCACCTGGCGACGGTCGCCCGATGAGGTCGTGGTGGAGGAGCCGCTCGAGATCCGGCTCGACGGGCACATGGTGGCCACCACCATGCGCACGCCCGGCCACGACTACGAGCTGGCGGCAGGATTCTGCGCGGGCGACGGGCTGCTCGGCGGCGCCGAGGTGACCGGCGTGCGCTACTGCGGCGAGGGCCCTGCGGCCGAATTCGAATACAACGTCGTCACCGTGGAGACCGGCGACAGGGCACCCGTGCCCACGCCCCGTCTCGGCAACGTCAGTGCCGCCTGCGGGATCTGCGGCAGCACGACGATCACCGACATGGCTGCCCGCTTGGGGCCGCTGGTGGGCACCCGCCAATTCAGCGTCGATGCGGTGCACACGGCCTTGGCTGCCGTGCCCAATGCACAGGAGATGTTCGGCCGCACCGGCGGGCTGCATGCCGCCGCCACCTTCGACATCGAGGGTCGAATCGACGTGGTGCGCGAGGACATCGGGCGGCACAACGCCGTCGACAAGGTGATCGGGAGGCGGCTCCTGGACGGGCGTGACGATGCCGGCGCGATGGCCCTGTTCGTGAGCGGTCGGGCCAGTTTCGAGATGGTGCAGAAGGCCTGGGCGGCGGGGATCGGCACCCTTGTCGCCGTCAGCGCCCCCAGCTCGCTGGCTATTGAATCGGCGCGGGCTGCGGCCATCACGCTCGCAGGCTTCGCGCGTGGCGACGAGCTGAACGTGTACAGCGGCAGCCTGGCGGGAGTTCCCGAGCGTCTCGGCGAGACCGCCGCAAGCGCCGTTCGTTCATAGGCTGCCGGCGTGTCGCAGCAACCGGAGGTGACGACGTCGGTCGGGTGGGGCGTGCTGCACCTGTTCTGCAAGCTGACTCCTGCTGCCGACCGCTCGGGCCTGCTCGCCGCCGTGGAAGCCACGGTCGACGATGACCACCAGGTGCTGAGCGTGGCCGTGCTGGGACACAAGGCCGATGTCGGCTTCATGGCGTTGGGGCCCGACCTGTGGCGGCTGCGCAACCTGCAGACGCTGGTGCAGCAGGCAGGCCTCGAGGTTGCCGACAGCTATGTCTCGATGACCGAGGTGAGCGAGTACGCACCCGATCTGCCGCCCGAGATGAAGACGCCGCGGCTCTACCCGCAGCTGCCGCCCGAGGGCAAGCGGGCATTCTGCTTCTATCCGATGTCCAAGCGCCGTGGTGCGGTAGCCGAAGGCAGCGGCAACTGGTTCACGCTGCCGTACGACGAGCGGCGTGAGCTGATGTACGAGCACGGCACGTCGGGCCGCAAGTTTCGTGGCCGGATACTGCAGGTGGTGACCGGGTCCACCGGCGTGGACGACTTCGAGTGGGGCGTGACGCTGTTCGGCGAGCATCTCGACGACCTCAAGGATGTCGTATACACGATGCGGTTCGATGAGGCCAGTGCCATTTATGGCGAATTCGGCACCTTCTACACCGGTTTGCTGGCCGATACCGCCACGGTTCTCGATCGCATCGGGCTCTAGACAGTGGTTGCGCCCGCTGCGGGGGCGGCAGGACCCTCTGCTCCCGCGATCCGGCAGGCGAGAGATGCGCACCTCACCGCACTTCTTGCCGACCTCGTCAACGCTTCACCGTGCATCCAATCGGGAACCGGTCGCAACGTCGCAGAGTCTCCTGCCGCCTCCGCAGCTGTGGCATCTGTGCCTGCTGGCGCAAGTCCATAGTCTGTTCGGAGGCCGGTTCGTTGCCTCGATGTGCTGGCGATACTCCACAGGCGAAGGCGTTAGGCGAGGTTGTGATGTCTGAGTACTCGGCTCCTGTTGACGACATGCTGTTCGTGCTTGAGCACATCGCCGATCTCGACGGCTTGGCCGCTCACGATCAGTTCGCGCACGCCGATCTGGAGACTGCGGGGGCATTGCTGGATGAGGCGGGCCGCTTCATGTCCTCCGAGGTGGCGCCGCTGAACGTGCCCGGCGACCAGCAGGGGCTGGGCTTCGATGAGGGCGTCATCACCCACCCCGACGGCTTCGGCGAGGCGTACCAGAAGTTCGTGGGCGCCGGCTGGAACGGCATGGCCTTCGACCCCGATTTCGGCGGCGGCGGCATGCCGTGGTGCGTGGGCCTGGCGGTCCAGGAGATGCTGACCTCGGCCAGCATGGCGTTCAGCCTGTGCCCGCTGCTGACCCAGGGCGCAATCGATGCGCTGCTGCATCACGCCGATGAGACCCTGCAGCAGACCTACCTGCCCAAGATGATCAGCGGCGAGTGGTCGGGCACCATGAACCTCACCGAGCCCCACGCGGGCTCCGACGTGGGTGCCCTGACGAGCCGCGCCGAGCCCCGGCCCGACGGCTCGTACCTCATCACGGGCACCAAGATCTTCATCACCTACGGCGAGCACGAGCTGGCGGACAACATCATCCACCTCGTGCTCGCACGCACGCCCGACAGCCCACCGGGCACCCGCGGCATCAGCCTGTTCCTGGTGCCGAAGTTCCTCGTCAACCCCGACGGGTCGCTGGGTGAGCGCAACGACCTGCGAGCGGTGTCCACCGAGCACAAGATCGGCATTCACGCCAGCCCCACCTGCGTCATGTCCTATGGCGACAACGGCGGCGCCGTGGGCTACATGGTCGGTCCCGAGCACGGCGGCATGCGAGCCATGTTCACGATGATGAACAATGCACGCCTGTCGGTGGGCCTGCAGGGCCTGTCGCTCACCGAGCGGGCCTACCAGCAGGCACGCGACTACGCCGTCGAGCGCAAGCAGGGTCGGGCGATCGGCTCCGAGCTGCCGCCCGGGCAGTCCTCACCCATCGTCGACCATGCCGACGTGCGCCGAATGCTGATGACCATGCGGGCCAACGCCGAGGCGATGCGCTGCGTCATGTACCTGAACGCCGCTGCCATCGACCAGACGCTGTCGGCAGCCGATCCCGATGAGCGCGCGCAGGCTGACGAGCTGGTGGCCATCCTGACGCCGATCAGCAAGGGCTGGGGCACCGATCTGGGCGTCGAGATGACCTCGCTCGGCGTGCAGGTGCACGGCGGCATGGGCTACGTCGAGGAGACCGGTGCTGCCCAGCACTGGCGCGACAGTCGCATAGCGCCCATCTACGAGGGCACCAACGGCATCCAGGCCGCCGACCTGGCGTTCCGCAAGCTGCCGCTGGACGGCGGCAAGGCCATGGCGCGGCTCATCGGCCAGATCGGCGAGACCGCCGCGGAGCTGGCGGCCAGCGACGACGCAGACCTCAAGGCGATTGCCGCCGCGTTGAGCGCGGGGGCGGAGGCCTTCGGCAATGCGGCGATGTGGCTCGGCACCCAGCTGGCGTCCGCGCCGAATGACGTGGCTGCAGGCTCCACGCCCTTCATGCGACTGGCCGGCGTGGTGGTGGGCGGCTGGCTGCTGGCTCGCAGCGCTCAGGCGGCCGCGAGCTTGCTGGCCGCGCAGGGTCTCAGCGTTGCCGACGCCCGTCAGGCCGGCGGCAGCGGACCGTCAGGTCCGCAGTTCCTGGCCGACAAGATCGCCACGGCGCACTTCTATGCCACCCAGATCCTGTCGGGCGCAGCCGGACTGGTTCCCGCCGTCACCGGTGGCGCTGACCAGTTCTATGCCATCCCGGCCGACCGGCTCTGAGGGTGCAGATCTGCCATCGGTGACCTGGGCGAGGGAGGCAGCGACCACATGACCGGCGCTGAGCCCGCCAACGGCTCGATCGAGCGGCTGCGCGGCTTCTTCTCCCAGTCGGGAGCGGTGGTGGTGGCATTCAGCGGCGGTGTCGATTCGTCGCTGGTGGCCTGGGCAGCCAGCGACGTGCTCGGCAACGATGCGCTCTGCGTGACGGCCGTCTCGCCCAGCCTCGCAACCGATGAGGCAGCCGACTGTGCGGCCCTGGCGGCCGAGTGGGGACTCGCGTGGCAGACCGTCGAAACCGACGAGATGACGCGCGCCGCGTACCGCGTCAACGACGCAGATCGTTGCTTCCACTGCAAGTCGGCGCTCATGGACCAACTCGAGCCCTTGGCGGCAGCGCGCGACGCGACGGTGGTGCTCGGCGTGAACCTCGACGACCTCGGTGATCACCGGCCGGGCCAGCACGCCGCACGCGCCCGGGGCGCCCGCTTCCCCCTGGTGGAGGCGGGCTTCACCAAGGCCGACGTCCGCGCAGTCAGCGCCGAACTGGGCCTGCGCACATGGGACAAGCCGGCGGCTGCGTGCCTGGCCTCGCGGGTGCCCTATGGCACGCAGGTGACCGTGCCCTTGCTGGCGCGGCTGGATCGGGCCGAGGCTGCACTGCGCCGGCTGGGCTTCGGCCAGCTGCGGGTGCGTGACTACGGCGACACGGCGCGCATCGAGCTGCCGCTTGACGACCTGGCCGAAGCGATCCGACGGCGCGAAGCCGTCGTGGAGGCGATCAGCGGTGTCGGCTACCGCTACGTCACGCTCGACCTGGAAGGCTTCCGCTCGGGCAATCTCAACGGCGCACTCGGGGACGGCAACTGCGTGGCGCCCGTCTCCGCCCAAGAAGCAGAGCGATGAGCGCAACCGGCACCGGCACGCCGCCGCCTGTCACCTCGGCGGTGCCCTCTTCGGCCGAACCTGCGAGGCGCGTTGGCACGGCCGAGCCTGCGGGGCGCATCGACACGGCCGAGCCTGCGAGGCGCGTTGTCACGGCCGAGCCTGCGAGGCGCATCGACACAGTGGAGGAAGCCGCGGAGCTGCTGGCCGATGGGGCCGTCGCTGCGTTGCCCGGCTGGGTCGAGCGTTGTGTTGAAGAGGCCTGCGAGCGGGCTGGCGTAGCTGCTGCGGATCTCAGCGCCGCAGCGCATGCTGCCGGGCTTCAATGCGTCGCCGAGACCGGCCCGCCGCTGCGAGAGCTGCTCGCGACCGATGTCGACGAGCAGCAGACCACCCCCCTCAGCGTGCTGCGCAGCGCCGTGCGGTTCCCGACCCAGGTGCTGGCGGACGGCGGCGTGCCGGCACCCGCCCGCGATGACTTCGATGCCTCCCGCTTCCCCGACGATCCCTACGGACTGACCCCGGCTTCGTTCGCCGACATTGACCCCGACCTCGGCCCGATCAGCATCACCTGGGGCGCAGCGAAGGCATTCGAGGTGCTGCAGCGCCGGCGCGGCGATTCGGCCGAGCCTGCGAGGCGCGGCGATTCGGCCGAGCCTGCGAGGCGCGGTGACACGGCCGAGCCTGCGAGGCGCATGGATCCGGCAGGGGGGCAGCGATGACGTCGTTCGGCGAGCGGCGAGCGGCGCTGGTCCAGGCTGCCGACGCATCCGAACTGCCGACGGCACTGTCCGCGCTGACCGACTCGTGGCTGGCCGAGCGTTTCGAGACTGAAGCTGCCGAGTGCGGGTTGACCAGTGCGCCCGAGGACAGCGCGAATGGGGCTGGCACCGGCGTGGCGCTCGTGGCCGTCGGCGGCTACGGCCGCGGCGAGCTGTGCCCCGGCAGCGACATCGACCTGCTGCTCCTGCACGACGGCCGTGACTCGCTGCTGACCCACAGCCGCGCACTTGGGGACAGCTCGCAAGGCGGCAACCTGGCCGACCGCCTGTGGTACCCGATCTGGGACGAGAAGCTGAAGCTGGGCCACGCCGTGCGGTCGCTGCCGGAGACGCTGGAACTCGCCGCCTCGGACATCGACACAGCGACGGCACTCGTGGATGCCCGCCACCTCGCCGGCGACAACTCCTTGACCGCACGGCTGATCGAGGGCGTGCAGGCCGACTGGCGCGACCACGCGTCACAGCGGCTCGACGAGCTGCAGCGCACCGTGAGCCGCCGGCACAGCCAGAGCGGCGAGGTGGCATTCCTGCTGGAACCCGATCTGAAGACCGGCCGTGGCGGGCTGCGTGACGCGCATGCGATCCGCTGGGCGCGGCTGGCAGGGGCGCAGCTTCCCGCTGCAGACACCGAACGTCTCGCCGAGGCCTACCAGACGCTGCTACGGGCGCGGGTGGAGCTGCACCGCACCACCGGCCTGCGCAGCGACGTGCTGTCGGCTGACGATCAGGATGCCGTGGCCGAGCGATCAGGCGCCATCGATGCCGACGCGTTCATGGCCGAGATCGCACAGGCCGGGCGCATCGTCGCTTTCCTGTCGGACCAGCTGTGGTCCAGCGTCGCCCGCCAGCACGCCGAGCCTGCTGGGTTCGACATCGACATCGCCGGGCTGTCGGTGCGCGACGGCGAGCTGGTGATCGACGGCGACCCCGCAACCGACGTGGTGCTGGTACTGCACGCGGCAGTGCAGTCGGCTCTGGCCGGCATCCCGATCAGCCGAGCCAGCCTCGACAAGCTGGCCGATCGCCAAGCGCCCTTCCCGGACCCGTGGCCTCACGGCGCCCGAGCGCTGTTCGTGGAGCTGCTGAGCTGCGGGCACAAGGCCATCGACGTCATCGAGACGCTCGACTATTTCGACGTGTGGACGCGGGTGCTGCCCGAGTGGGCGCCCAACCGCAATCGCCCCCAGCGCTCTCGCTACCACCGGTTCACGGTGGACCGTCACCTGCTCGAAGCCGTCGCCACCGCAGCCCGCTTCACGCACCGGGTGGCTCGCCCCGATCTGCTGGTCATGGGAGCGCTGCTGCACGACATCGGCAAGGGCTACCCCGGCGACCACACGCAGGCCGGCATGCGGCTGGCGGGCCCCATCGCCCGGCGCTGCGGCTGGAGCGCCGACGACGCCGACACCTTGGTGCGCCTGGTGCAGCACCACCTGCTGCTGACCGATGTCGCCACTCGCCGCGACCTCGACGACCCGCTGACCGTCGCCACGGTCGCCCGTGCCACCCGCACGCCCGAGTTCCTGGAACTGCTGGCCGTGATGACCGAGGCCGACTGCCTGGCCACCGGACCTATGGCCTGGGGGGAGTGGACGTCGAACCTGGTGACCGCCCTGGTCGAGATGACCACCGAGCACATGAGCGGCGCCGATCAGGCGACGCCGGGCCACCGCCGCCTGCTCACCGAAGAGGTGGTGGAGCTGATGGCGGCGGGCGAGGTGGCGCTGCGGGCCGAAGACGACGTGCTGACCGTGGTGGCTCCCGACGAGCGGGGCCTGTTCAGCCGGGCAGCCGGCGTGCTGGCCCTGCGAGGGCTCGACGTGCTGCAGGCCGACGCCTACTCGAGCCCTGCGGGTATGGCGGTGTCGTCATTCCGGATCGTGCCGCCCGACGCGCCGGTGGACTGGGACCGGGTCACCTTCGACGTGCGCCGGTCGCTGCGAGGCCACCTGGCGCTGGAGGCACGCATCGCCGAGCGTGCGCGGGTGTACCGACGGCGGCGGGCGCTGTCGGCCACGCGTGCCGCCACCAGCGTCACGTTCGACGCCGAGTCGGCAACCGGGGCGACGATCGTGGAGGTGCGCACCGAAGACCACATCGGCGTGCTGTACAAGGTGACCCGGGTGCTGGCCGAGATGGGGCTCGACATCCGATCGGCCAAGATCCAGACGCTCGCGAACGAGGTGGTCGACTCGTTCTACGTGGTGGGTCCCGACGGGCCGGTCATCGACGAGGCACACCAGCGAGAGGTGGAGCTGGCCCTGCGCCACGCCCTCGCCTAGCGCAATTCTCTTGCCGGTTGCCGCGGTGCCCGGTTACAGTCCGAAGTGACGCAGCGCCCCCGGCTCAGTTGGCATTTCTGGTTCGCAGGGGCGCTGCGCCGCGTGAGACGCTAGCCCGCTGCTTCTCAGTAACTCTCGTGAATTTCGACGCAGCTGATCAGTCTGGTTCCTGCTGACGCAAACTGATCAATCTGGTTCTTGCTGGCGCAGCTGATCAATCTGGTTCTTGCTGGCGCAAGAACTGCTCCAACTCGTCGATGAGGCCGTCGGGGTTCTCGACCATCTCGCTGAAGTCCTCCACGGCTTCGGCGGCCGATTCCTCGAGGATCTGTTGCGCGTACTGGGCCAGGGTGTCGTCGCCGGCGACCAGCTCGTCGATCTGGCGGCCGTAGTTGGCCGCGGCGCTGTGCAGCTCGGATTCGCCGAGCGAGACGCCCAGGAACTGCCCCACCCGCTCGGCGAGCGCCAGGGCGGCCTTCGGCGAGGGGTAGTTGTGCACGTAGGTGGGCACGGTGGCCCAGAACGACACGCTGTCGAATCCCGCCCGGTGGCAGGCGTCGTTCAGCACGCCGATGATCCCGGTGGGGCCCTCGTAGGTCGACTGGCGCAGCCCCATGTTCAGGTTGAGGGCAGCGTTGTTGGATGCGCCCACCACGTTGACCGGCGCGTTGTGGTGGGTGTCGGTGAGCAGCGCGCCCAGCGTCACCACGGTGGACACGCCCAGCGAATTGGCCATCTCGATGATGACGTCGCAGAAGGTGCGCCAGCGCAGCCGGGGCTCCACGCCGAGCACGGTCACCACGGGCCGGCCGTCGTCGACCTCGCCGATTCGCACGTCGGGCGTCGGCCAGTCGATCTTCCGCTCGCCGTCTGTGACCTGCACGCTGGGCCGCACCGAGGCGAAGTCGTAGAAGTACTCGGGGTCGATCTGGGCCACCGGGTGGCAGCGGAAGCGCCGGCGCAGGTACTTGGCGGACTCGGTGGCCGCATCGCCGGCGTCGTTCCAGCCCGAGAACGCTGCAATGAGGATGGTGTCCTTGCCGGGTTCGGGTCGCTCCAACCACTCAAGATGGCCCACGTCGGCGAGGCTAGCGGCAGCCTGTTGCGGCCTGGCCCTGCAATGAGGCGCGCCCGCAGTCGTACGATGCGCATCGTGGCTGAAGCCGGCGCCCGAAACCCTGAGGTGCGGATCGAGGCGTGCGAGCGGGTCGGCGATGAGCTGGTCGACGCGTTCGCGCGATTGCACCCGCAGCTGTCGAGTTCGCCGCCGCCTGATGCCGCGGCGCTGGAGCGCATCGTCGGCCACCCTGCCAACACGGTGCTGATCGCCCGCGACAGCGCCGAGGTCATCGTGGGCGCCATGATCCTGGTGCTCTTCCCGCTGGCCAGCGGCCTGCGGGCCTGGATCGAGGACGTGGTGGTGGACGAGGCGGCCCGGGGGCGCGGCATCGGCGCCGCGCTCAACCGGCGTGCCATCGAGATCGCCGAGCAGGCGGGCGCCCGCACGGTCGACCTGACCTCCCGACCCGACCGCGAGGCCGCCAACCGCCTGTACGCCCGGCTCGGCTTCAACCAGCGGAGCACCAACGTCTACCGGCTCGACCTGTAACTACGGTTTGGGCGCGAGCGTCTCGCCGCACGCGGCCGCACCATCTTGAGGAGACCCCAGAACCATGGATCCAGACAGCATCAACTTGGGCCTGTTCGTCCTGCGGGTGATCGTGGGCGTCACCCTGGCGCTGCATGGCATCGCCAAGTTCCGCGGCGGCATCCGTGGCGTCGGCAACTGGTTCGCCGCCGAAGGTCTGCGGCCGGGACTGCTGCACGCCTACCTCGCCGCCCTCACTGAGATCGGCGCTGGCATCGGCCTGGCGCTCGGGCTGCTGACGCCGCTGAGCGCGATGGCGTTCATCGGCGTGATGACCACCGCAGGGTGGGTCGGCCACCGCAAGAACGGCTTCTTCATCATCCGTGAGGGCTGGGAGTACGTGTTCGTGCTGGCCGTGGCGGCGGCGGCCGTGGCAGCGACCGGTCCCGGCGACTGGTCGGTCGACAACGCGCTGGGTCTCGACTGGAGCGGTCCGGTCTGGTTCGTGGTCGCCATCGCCGGCGGGCTGGTCTCGACGCTGTTGCTGCTGGCCGCGTGCTACCGGCCGAACGCGCCGGCGGAGCAGTGACCTCTGCGCTTCGCCTGCAATCCCCTCGCACAGCGCTCCGCGCCCTGAGATTCCCGCAGTGAGGCACCAGCGATGAGGTGGGGGCTCTTCGGGCGGCTGGTCGGCTACAGCACCGTGTCGGCGGGCACGGTGGTGGTGACCCAGTCGGTGCTCGTGGTGGCCTATGCGGTGCTGGACTGGCCCGCGGTCGTGGCCAACGTGGTCGCGGTGTGCGTCGCCGCAGGGCCCGCCTACTACGCCAACCGGCGCTGGGTGTGGTCTCGCACCGACCGCCACTCGCTCACCGGCGAGATCCTGCCGTTCTGGTCCTACAGCCTCGCCGGGCTCGGCATCTCCACTGGGCTGGTTGGGCTCGCAGACATGTGGTGGCAGTCGACCGTGGCCGTATCGGCGGCGAACCTCATCGGTTTCGGAGTCCTGTGGGCGGGCAAGTTCATCCTGCTGGATCGGGTGCTGTTCGCCCGGCCCGAGGCCCCCGCCAGCAGCCGTCCGGATGCCCATCGCGCAGCGGGAAGCCCGGAGGCGTGATGAACCCCGAGTTGGCGGAGCTGGCCCAGCAGGTGAAGGGCTTCATGCCTCACGTCGAGGGCTTGGCGCTGTACCGGGCCGCGGCCGAGGTGGCCTCGCTGGGACCGTTGGTGGAGATCGGCTCGTATTGCGGCAAATCGGCGGTGTACCTGGGTGCTGCTGCTGCAACCGCCCGTGGGGTGCTGTTCACCATCGATCATCACCGCGGCTCAGAGGAAATGCAGGCGGGCTGGGAGCATCACGACCCCGGGCTGGTTGACGCCCGAACCGGTCGTATGGATTCGCTGCCAGTCCTGCGCCAGACGCTCATCGACGCCAGCCTCGAAGACACCGTCGTGGCCATCGTCGGCGACTCGGTCACGGTCGCGGCGCATTGGTCGAGTGCGGCGTTGGTGTTCATCGACGGCGGCCATGGGCCTGTGCCAGCCCACGCCGACTACGAGGCCTGGTCGCCGAAGGTGATGCCGGGCGGCCTGCTGGCCATCCACGACGTGTTCCCGGATCCTGCAGACGGCGGACGGCCCCCCTACGAGATCTGGCTGCGAGCCCTCGACGACGGCTTCGCCGAACACTCGGCCGTCGGCAGCCTGCGCGTCCTGCGCAGATCCATCGACGGGTGAACCTGCCCGGTCAGCCGCCCGGCTTGGTGATGAGCGCATCTGCTGCCCCGCTGCGCCGGTCGAGCGCGTCGGTGGCGAGCAGCACCGCCGCGGCGGTGTAGCTGGTGCGCTCGGCATCCGGAAAGGTCTTGCTCTGCGGCACGACCCAGCCGGTGTAGTAGCTGCCGTCGGCGTTTCGCATCGCAGACGTGGCCTCGAAGAGCCGGCGAGCAGTCACGATGTCGCCGGTGCGGAGGTAGGCGAGCGCGCACTCGCAGGTCTCTGCCGCGGTCACCCAGGCCTGGTCGGCCACGCAGCGCACGCCCTGAGGCAACAGGAACTTGGGAGCACCCGCCGCGAGATGAGCGCGAGCCTGAGCGCCTTCGAGCGCGCCGCACAGCACCGGGTAGTACCAGTCCATCGCCCAGCGGTCCTTGGGCTCGAACGAGTCCGGCCGGTGACGGATCAATCGCTCGATCTCGGCTGCGGCCCGCTTCCAGCCCGGCCGCTCGCGCCCCAACAGGCGTGCCAGGGCGACGCCGCAGCGCAGCGAGTGCGCGATCGACGACGATCCGGTGAGCAGGGCATACGGCCACGGCGTGCCGTTGGCGTGCACCGCCCACGGGATGTGGCCGCTGGACTTGCGCAGGCCGACCACGAAGTCGAGCGCCCGCTCGACCGTCGGCCACATCGACTCGACGAGGCCCCGGTCGCCAGTGGCTTCCCAGTGATGCCACACGCCGACCGCCACGTAGGCGCAGCAGTTCGTGTCGACCTTCGGATCCTTGATGCCGTCGGCGATGTAGTAGTTGTGCCAGCTTCCCGCTGGTTGCTGGTTGGCCGTGAGCCAGTCGTAGGCGGCCTCGGCGGCGAGGCGCCGGCCTGCCGACGCGAGCGCCATGGCGGCTTCAACGTGATTCCAGGGGTCGGCGTGGCCCCCGTCGAACCACAGGATGAGACCATCGGGCTGCTGGCACGCCTCGATGGCGTCGGCCGTGGCAGCGACCTCAGCGCTCGTCAGCAGCGGCGCCGTGACAACGGTCACTTCAGGCTGCATGTGCGGCTCTCACCGGTTCGGCGACCTGCTCGGCCGCCTCGTGCGCCCGGGCTTTGTAGGCGTACAGCACCATCGACTTGGGCAGCACCACATTGAGCAGGCGGTCGAGCGTGCGTGTCAGCGGCGGCGCCTCGGTCATGTCCCACACCAGCAGCCGGTGGTAGGCCCGCACCAGCGGGTGCTGGTCGTTGCGCGGCCCGACCAGGCAGCGCAGCCACCAGTACGGCGTGTGCAGGCCGTGCGCGCCGTGACTGTCGGAGACGTACAGACCCGCTGCTGCCAGCTTCGCCCGCAGTTCTCCGGCGCTGTAGATGCGCACGTGGCCGTCAGGCACCGCGGGTGCGTGGTAGTCGGCCGACAGTGCCCAGCAGACCCGTTCGGCGGCTCGCGCCGGAACCGTCACTGCGATCGTGCCGCCAGGCCGCAGCACCCGTGCCAGTTCGGCGATGGCCTGCTCGTCATCGTCGATGTGCTCGAGCACTTCCGCAGCGATGATCCGGTCGAAGCTGGCGTCGGGGTAGGGCAACGCGGTGGCATCGGCCACGACTGCATGACCGAGCTGCTGACCGGCCGGCGCGTCGATCTCGCCCGCGTCATCCATGGCCGCGAACATGTCGGTGACGGCGCGCAGTTCGCCGGGATCACGATCCGACGCCACGGTGACGCAGCCGCGCCGGGCGCTCTCGAAGGCGTGACGGCCCGCGCCGCAGCCCAGGTCCAGCACCCGGTCGCCGCGAACGGCGCCGAGACGCTCGTAGTCGACAGTGAGCATCAGCGCGTGGCACTCACCCGGAAGTCGCGCCTGCGCGGCGGCGCCGCTGGGGTGTCTGCCAGCAGCGCCCGGTACTGCTCGACGGTCTTGCGAGCCGTGGCAGCCCACGAATAGTTCGCCTTCACCCGCGCCCGTCCAGCCGCTCCCACAGTGGCGCGCAGATCGGGCTGGGCCAGCGCCCACCCGATGCGCGCCGCCAGCGCCTCCGAGTCGCCGGGCGGCACCTGCAGGCAGGTCTCGCCATCGGCGCCGGTGACCTCGGGCAGCGCGCCCCCGGTGGTCGCCACCAGCGGCACCCCGCACGACATCGCTTCGACCGCAGGCAGCGAGAAGCCCTCATACAGCGACGGCACCACGGCCAGCTGCGCCTCGTTGTAGAGCTCCACGATGCGCTCGTCGGGCACGCCGCTCACGAACTCGACGCTGCCGGCCAGGTCGAGCTGATCGATGAGCCGGCTCGCTGCCGAGTCATCCTTGGGCCGCCCGATCACCACGAGGTGCAGCGAGGGGTCCTCGGTGCGCAGCTTCGCCAGCGCTTCGAGCAGGTAGGCGAGGCCCTTCATGGCCACGTCGGCACTGGCGGTGGTCATGAGCCGGCCCGGCACCGGCGTCACGTGCGACAGGGGCCGGAACTGGGCCGGATCGACGCCGACCGTCACGATGTTCAGGCGGGCGGGATCCACGCCGAGGTCGGTCACGATGTCGTCGAAGCTGTTGGTGGACACGGTCACGATCCGGTCGAGGCGCCGCGCCACCCGGTTCTGCATGCGGGTGAAGGCATAGAAGCGCCGCATGGCGAGCCGCTTGCCGCGGGTCGGCGCGTGGGCGATCTCGAGCCGCCGATCCACCGTGATCGGGTGATGGATGGTGCCGAGCGTGGGCATGCTGGCTCGCCGCAGCCAGTCGATGCCGTAGCCGAGGCACTGGTTGTCGTGCACCAGATCGAAGTCGTCGAGCCGGGTGCGCAGCGCCCGGTACGCCCGCAGGCTGAACGTCAGCGGCTCGGCGAACGAGGCCGTGCAGGTGATGAGCCACTCCAGCACGTCGATCGGCGAGCGGAACTCGGCCAGCTTGGGCACCCGGAACGGGTCGGGCATGCGGTACAGGTCGAGGCTGGGCAGCTCGGTCAACTTGATGCCGGGGTCGAGGTGCGGGTACGGCGGGCCGCTGAACACCTCGACGCTGTTGCCGAGCGCCGACAGCTCACGTGCCAGGTGGCGCACATAGATGCCCTGGCCGCCGACCCACGGATGGCCGCGATAGGTCAGCAGCGCGATGCGCAACGGCGGCCCGCTGTCAGCCGGCTCGTCGCCGGACTGCATGTCTGCCGACCCGGTGTCGGGACCCATCGCAGCCTCCGTCGGAAAGCGAGAACTCCGCAGGCGCCGGCCCGGCAGAGCCGGATCGAGCAGGCGAGCTCGTCAAGGTCGCGTGAGGCTACTTGCCAGCCTGCCGACGCCGACCCGGACACCCGCTCGGGAACGGAGCATCCCGATCCGGCGCCGGTACCGTTCGCAGCGCATGTCTGACACTCCTGGGGTTGCCGCTGCGCCGGGCGCAGCGCTGCCGGCGGATCATCCGATCCACCGCTTGGAAGACAGCCTGTACCTGCGGGCGGCCCGATGCCGGCGTACCGAGCAGGTGCCGGTGTGGTTCCAGCGACAGGCCGGGCGCTCGCTGCCGGAGTACCGGGCGCTGCGAGGGCAGGGCAGCATTCTCGACGCCATCGCCGATCCAGCCACTGCGGCCGAGATCACCCTGCAGCCGGTGCGCCGCTACGGCGTCGATGCGGCCGTGCTGTTCTCCGACATCGTGGTGCCGGCTGCTGCGGTCGGCTTCGGGATCGACGTGGTGCCCGGCGTGGGGCCGGTGGCCGGCCAGCCGCTGCGCAGCCGCGCCGACCTGGATCGGCTGCCGCCCCTAGACGCCGAGGCGCACACACCGTACGTGCTCGACACCGTGCGGCTGCTGGCGGCCGAGCTCGATGTGCCGCTCGTCGGGTTCGCCGGTGCGCCGTTCACGGTGGCGAGCTACCTGGTCGAAGGCGCACCTTCCCGCCAGCACCTGCGGACCAAGTCGCTCATGTACGCCGACACGGCGCTGTGGCACGACCTCATGGAACGGCTGGCGTCCATTGCCGTGGCCTCGATGCGATCGCAGGTGCTGGCCGGCGCCAGCGCCGTGCAGTTGTTCGACTCGTGGGCCGGAACCCTGTCTCCCGCCGACTACGCCGCGTTCGTGGCGCCTCACAGCAAGCGGGTCTTCGACGAGTTGGCCGACCTCGGCGTGCCCCGGGCGCACTTCGGCGTCGGCACCGGGGAGCTGCTCGACCAGATGGCCGGGGTGGGCGCCGACGTCGTGGGCGTGGACTGGCGGGTGCCGCTCGAGGTGGCTCGCGAGCGGGTCGGGCCCGGCGTCGCGCTGCAGGGCAACCTCGACCCAGCCCTGTGCGTGGCGGGATGGGATGCCGTGCGCCCCGCCGCCGGCCGCATCCTGGCCGCAGGCACGCAGGAGAGCGGCTACATCTTCAACCTGGGCCACGGCGTGCTGCCCGAGACCGACCCCACGGTGCTTGAACGGTTGACTGACTACGTGCACGCATACCGGCGGCCGCTGCCCAAACAGCCCGACTGAGTGGGGCCGATGACAACGCAGCGGGTCGTGGTGGTCGGCGGCGGCATCAGCGGGCTGACTGCCGCATACCGCCTGCTGCATCCCGCTGACGGGACTCAGGTGCCCACGGTGGTGCTGATTGACAGCGCTGAGCGCCTGGGCGGCAAGATCCTCTCGACGCCGTTCGAAGGGCGTCTCGTGGACGAGGGCGCCGATGCGTTCCTGCTGCGGGTGCCGTGGGCAACCGAGCTGTGCGAGGAGCTGGGGATCTCCGCCGAGCGCATCTCGCCGGCGGTCGGTGGTGCCTCGGTGGCACATCCCGGCAAGCACGGCCCGCAGCTCACACCCCTGCCCGATGGCTTGATCGGCGGGGTGCCCACGCGCCTCGGGCCGCTGGTCCGTTCGCCGCTGCTCGATCCGGTGGGAAAGCTGCGCGCCGCAGCCGACTGTCTCCTGCCGCGCCGGTTCACACAGCGCCGCTTGCGCCGCTTCACAGCAAGCCGGAGAGGCCCTGAGGGGATCGACACGCTGACCGAGGGCGCGGAGGGCACCGTGCGCGTCCTGCCCAGCGCCCCCAGCGTGGGCGACATGGTGCGCGCCCGGCTCGGAACCGCGGTGGCGTCGCAGGTGGTCGACCCGCTGCTCGGCAGCATCAGCGCGGGTGACATCGATCGTCTGGACGCCGCGACATCGGCACCGATCCTGGGCCAGGCGCTCGAGAACAGCCGCTCGCTCATGCGGGGCCTGCGCCGGATGCAACCTGTCCCCGCCGCAGGCGCTCCCGCACCGATCTTCGGCAGCTTCGACATTGGGATGGGACGGCTTGTCCAAGCGCTGACTGAGCGGCTGGATGGATGCATCTTGCGGCTGGGCGCCCCGGTGGAGGCAATCCGGCGTCCCGGCACGCGATTCGCTGTGCATACCGGGTCCGAGGTGCTCGACGCGGACGCCGTCATCGTCGCTGCGCCCGCCCATGCAGCGGCACAGATGCTGCCTGCAGCGCCCGAGGCCGCCGCTGTGCTCGGGCTGATCGACTATGCATCGGTCGCCGTGCTGACGCTCGGCGTGCGTGCCGACGCCATCGAAACACCGCATGAGGCGGGCTTCCTGGTCACCCGGAGCTCTGGCTGGCTGACAACGGCCTGCAGCTACGGGTCGGCGAAGTGGCCCAACTGGGCAGCGTCCGCGGGCAGTGACACCCGAGACGCCGCCGGCCCCGGCGGCGACGGCAGCGAAGGCACCCCCAACGTCATTCTGCGTATCTCGGTCGGGCGTGACGACGACGACCGTCACACACGCCTCGACGACGCCGAGCTGCGTGACACCGTGCTCGCAGAACTGTCGAGCCTGCCGCGACTGCAGGGCCTGAGCGATCCCGGCGCCATCACCGAGTGGCGAGTCTCGCGCTGGCCGCAGTCGCTGCCGCAATACCGGCCCGGTCATGGCCAGCTCGTCGACCGGATCTCCGAGACGTTGGCTCGCGAGATGCCCGGCGTGTTCGTGACCGGTGCCGCGTACCGGGGCCTCGGCATCCCGGCATGCATCCGGCAGGGCAACGAGGCGGCTGCCGCCGTCATCGACTATCTGGGCACTCAGCGAGCCTCCGCAGGGTTGTGAACCAGGCTGTGAGCCGCTCCCGGAGTCACCGGCTGCTGCGCGACGGCCTCGCGCTTGCCTTGGGCGCGCTCACCATGCTGTCGCTGCCGCCGTGGGGGCTGTGGCCGCTCGGCCCCGCCGGCATCGGCCTGTGGCTGCGCTTCTGCAACCGCGGCGCCGAGCGCTGGCGCGACCGTCTCGAGGCGGCCGGGGCGTTCTGGCTGGGCGCCTACCTGCTGGGGCTGTTCTGGATGACCGAGCTGACCGTGCCGGGATGGATTGCGGCAGTGCCGGTCGAGACGCTGATCATGGCACTGCCGCTGTCGCTGGTTCCCGCCGGCGGCCGGTGGCGTGCCCTGGGCGTGCCCGCCGCGCTGGTTCTGGGCGAGGCGGTGCGCTGGCAGGTGCCCTTCGGCGGCGTGCCGATGTCGAACCTGGCGCTGGGCCAGGTCAGCGGGCCGTGGCTGGGCGCCGCGGTGCTTGCAGGCCCGCTGGGGGTGGTCGCGCTCGTCGGCGTCGGCGCCGTCATCGTCGAGCGGCTCTGCGCACGCGAATGGTGCGCGGTCTCCTGGCCGGCGTTGGTGGCCATCGCCGCGCCCATCGCGGCGCTGGCGTGGCCTGCCACCACGGTGGACGCCACCGTCACGGCGGCCGTGGTGCAGGCCGGCGGCGAACTCGGCACTCACGTCGACACACCCCAGCGCAGCGTGCGGCTGCGGCACCTCGACATCACCAACGCCTGGCCCGGCAGCGCTGATCTCATGGTGTGGAGCGAGAGCAGCACATCGAGCGACGGCCCGCTGGAGGCCTCCGGCAACCTCGCTGAGCTGGAGGCGCTGGCCGAATGGCGCGAGACGGTCCTGATCGCCAACTTCTACGAGCGCGCTGTCGACGCCGAGCGATTCCGCAACGCCACGGTCGCCATCGACCCCGCCACGGGCTTGGCAGATCGCTACGACAAGGCCCACCTCGTGCCCTTCGGCGAATACGTGCCGCTGCGCAGTGTGGTGGAACCGTTCGCCGACCTGTCGCTGATCTCGCGCGAGGCCATCGCCGGCGAGGGCCCTGGCCTGTTGTCGAGTGCGCTGGGCGACATCGCCGTCGTCACCTCCTACGAGGTGTACTTCAGCGACCTCGTGCGCCACGGGGTCCGGGCCGGGGGCCGCATCGTTGCGAACCCCACGCTGGCCTCGTCGTACAGCACCTCGATGGTGCCCTCCCAGTCGCTCGCCAGCGCCCGGCTGCGGGCGGTCGAAACCGGACGCTGGGTGCTGCAGGCGTCCACCACCGGCTACAGCGCCATCGTGTCGCCCGACGGCGACGTCACGCACCGCAGCGAGCTGCGCGAGCCCATCGTGCTGGCCGGCGAGGTCGAGCTTCGCTCAGGCGACACCCCGGCGCTGGTGCTGGGTTCGTGGCCCCTTGCCCTGTTCGCCGCTGTGGTGATCGCCTGGTGCGTTTCGCCTGTCCGCAATCGCAGAAACCGTGCGGCCCGGTGACGAGCGGCCAGTAGCCTTGATCAGCCTCAAAAGCGGTGACGAGCCCAGCGTGAGCCATCCGGAAATTCAGGCAGAACAAGCTCATATCGACCGTGCGTACGCGTTGCTGGAATCTTCCCGGCAGCGGGCGACGCGGCTGCGTGACATGGTCGAAGTGGGTCGAGGCGGCACCCGACAGGCTCGCTTCGAGCGCGACGTCATCGAAGATGCTGTGGCGGGGCGGCTGAGCCAGCTCGAGCTCGGCTCGTCGTCGCTGGTGTTCGGCCGCATCGACCGCGAATCGACGACGGGCCCCATCAAGACGAGCGCCGATGCGCAGGCGCCCGACGCCACCGGTCCCAGCGAGACCTTCTATATCGGCAGGCTTGCGGTTGCGGATGAGCGGCAGGAGCCCGTGGTGGTGGACTGGCGAGCGCCGATCGCGGAGCCGTTCTTCCGTGCCACCGGCGGCAACCCGCTGGGACTGCTGCGCCGGCGGCACTTCGTGTGCCGCGGCCGCGTCCTTGCCGACCTCGAAGACGAGATCTTCGACCTCGATGCCCTCGACGCCAGCGCCAACGGCGGCAACGGCCCCCGGTTGAACGCCCACGGGGCGCTGTACGCCGCGCTCGAGCAGCGCCGCGACGGTCAGCTGCGCCAGGTGGTGGCCACGATCCAGGCGGAGCAGGACGAGATCATCCGCAGCCCGCGCAAGGGCATCTTGGTGTGCCAAGGCGGTCCCGGCACCGGCAAGACCATCGTGGCGCTGCACCGCGCCGCGTACCTGCTGTACACGTACCGGTTCCCGCTGGCCGGGCAGGGCGTGCTCGTGGTGGGCCCCAACCGGCTATTCCTGCGCTACGTGGAGCGGGTACTGCCCAGCCTGGGCGAGGCGGGCGTGCACCTGTTCGTGCTGGCAGACCTGTTCAACGAGATCTTCCCCGAGGTGCGGGTGCGCCTGGCCGACACACCCGACGTGGCGCGCATCAAGGGCGATGTCCGCATGTCGCAGGTGGTGTCCAACGCCGTGCGGGATCGGCAGCGCCCGCTGCGCAGCGACCTGCGACTCGAGTTCGGCTTGGGCTACGTCACGCTCGCCGCGGGGACGTCCCGGGCCATCGTGGCCGAGGCTCGCCGCCGCTTCCGCCATCACAGCGCGGGCCGGGCGTACGTGGAGCAGGCGGTCTATGCGGCCATGTCGGCCTCGCACCGCCGCCGCCCCGATCCGTCCAAGCTGCGCGAACGCTTCTCCCGCCACCCCGATGTGGTGGAGGCGTTCGAGCGCATGTGGCCGCTGCTGACCCCCGCACAGCTCTTGCGCGACCTCTACGGCTCGCGTGCGCTGCTGCGCTCGGCTGCCGGCGGGGTGCTGGACGATGCCGAGACCGAGCAGCTCTACCGTGCCCGTGGCGACAGCGAGGCCGACTACGAGTGGAGCGACTCCGACGTGCCGATGCTCGACGAGGCCTACGCCGTGCTGGGGCCACGGTCGCGCTCGCGCAAGCGCCGCAGCGACACCGAGATACGCACCTACGGCCACATCGTCGTGGACGAATGCCAGGACCAGCCGCCGATGGCGCTGCGCATGATCGCCCGACGGTCGCTCAACGGCTCGATGACGCTGGTCGGCGACATCGCCCAAGCCACCTCTGCACATGCGCCGTCGAGCTGGCACGAAATCCTGGCTCACCTGCCGTCGGGGCCCGTGGTGCCGCGGCAGTCCGAGCTCACGCTGAGCTACCGGATTCCCCAGCCCAGCCTCGAGCTGGCCAACCAGGTGCTCGCTGCGGCCGCGCCGGGCCTGGCACCGCCCGCTGCGGTGCGCATCGACGGCTCGCCACCCCGCTTCGTCGCTGCATCGAATGGTGTGGCGCAGGCGGTGCTGGACACGGTGGTCTCGGAAGCAGCCGAGCTGGACGGCGGCTCGATGCTGGTGGTGTCGCCCGCCGAATACATGGACGACATCGCCGAGCTGCTTGCCGCCGCCGGCGTGGACTTCGGCCGCGCCACTGCGGCGAGCCGCAACGCCACCGGAGCGCTGCATCCGCATGTGACCCTGGCGCCGGTGCGGCTGTGCAAGGGGCTGGAAACCGACGGCGTGGTGGTGGTGGAACCGGCTGCGATGGTGGACGAGGAGCCGCAGGGCCTGCGGGCGCTGTACGTGGCGCTGACCCGCGCCACCAAGCGCGTTGCGGTGGTGTCGTCGCGGCCGCTGCCCGAGCCGCTCCGCTCGGCCGCTGCGTCATGCGGCGCTGGGGCGTGCAACACTGGCCGCACTGCCGCAAACGCCGCTGCGGCAGAGGCGAGCTCGGGAGATTCGCATGGCTGACGTCACGGTGACAGTGCTGGACAACGGACCGCTGCTGGTCCGCGGTCCGTGCCAGGTATCGGATCACGAAGGGAACATGCTGTCCGACGGCGATGCGGTTGTCGCGCTGTGCCGGTGCGGTGAGTCGAACACCAAGCCGATGTGTGATGGCAGTCATAACCAGGGATTCGACGGCACGCTGAACCCGCCTAGCTAGCGCCGCGCTTATTCGCGCGCCCGCTGCGGAGGCGGCAGAAGACTCTGCTCCCGCGATCCGGCAGGTCGCAACGTCGCAGAGTCTTCTGCCGCCTCCGCAGCTGTGGCATCTGTGTCTTTCCGTGCGGTGGGTGTGACACCGGGGCTGTAGTAATGGCCTTGGATGGCTGGCTCTACCTCTCAGGGCGACATTGCGGGTCGGATGCACCCGGCGCTGGGGGCGTTCACCGCGCCTACTGCTGAGTGGTTTGCTTCTACTTTTGCGGCGCCTACTGAGTGCCAGGTCTCTGGGTGGGAGGCGATCTCGGCGGGGCGGCATTGCTTGATTGCTGCTCCTACTGGGTCGGGCAAGACGCTTGCCGCGTTCTTGTGGGCCATCGACCGGGTGATGAGCGAGCCCGAGCCGGCTCGAGGAGAGCGCACGCGGGTGCTGTACCTGTCGCCGCTGCGGGCGCTGGCGGTGGACGTCGACAAGAATTTGCGGGCGCCGCTGGCTGGTATCAGCCTCGCGGCGGAACGGCTGGGCGTCGACGTGCATGTGCCGACGGTGGGGGTGCGCACGGGGGATACGAGCGCGGCTGAACGGCGGCGGCTGGTCACCCGACCGCCTGACATCGCCATCACCACGCCCGAGTCGCTGTACCTCATGCTGACGTCGCAGGCGCGCGAAACGCTGCGGTGGGTGCGGTGGGTGATCGTCGACGAGATCCACTCGGTGGCAGCCACCAAGCGGGGCACGCATCTGGCGCTGTCGCTGGAGCGGCTGTGCGAGCTGACGGGCCAGGCGCCACAGCGGATTGGGCTGTCGGCGACCCAGCGCCCGCTGTCGGAGGTGGCCCGCTTCCTCGGCGGCAGCGATCCCGACGCACCGGCGTCGCGGCACGTCGAGATCACCGATGCGGGCATGACCAAGCAGCTCGACGTGGAAGTGATCGTCGGGGTGTCCGACATGGGCGACCTGGCGGCTGCCAGTGCCGGGGCTGTGCCGAACCGCGCCGTGCGCGTCGATCATGACGATGACTTCGCCGCGCCGCCGCCTGCACCGCCTGCGGCCGAGCCATCAGACCCAACTCCGGCTCCCGAGACGCACTCCAACAGCATCTGGCCGGCGATTCATCCGCGGCTGCTGGCGCTGATCTACGCGCACCGCTCCACCATCATCTTCACCAATGCCCGCCGCTTGGCTGAGCGGCTGGCCACCCGGCTGAACGAGCTGCACTTGGAGGGGCTCAACCGAGCGGCTGAGGCTGAGGGCACCTCGCCGCCCGAAGGCGCCGAGCTGGTGCGGGCACACCACGGTTCGCTCAGCCGTGAGCAGCGGCTGGCCATCGAGGACGACCTGAAGGCGGGCCGGGTGCGCGCCATCGTGGCGACGTCGTCACTTGAGCTGGGCATCGACATGGGCGCGGTCGACCTGGTGATTCAGGTGGCATCGCCGCCGTCGGTGGCGGCCGGCATGCAGCGCATCGGGCGGGCGGGGCATCAGGTGGGCGAGCCGAGCGTGGGCAAGATCTTCCCCCGCCACCGCGGCGACCTCGTGGAGGCCGCGGTGGTGGCGCAGCGCATGGGCACCGGAGAGATCGAGGCGATCCATTTCCCGCGCCAACCGCTCGATGTGCTCGCCCAGCAGGTGGTGGCCATGGTGGCGGTCGACGACTGGTCGGTCGACGACATCCTGCGCGTCGTGCGGCGAGCTGCGCCCTACGAGCAGCTCAGCGAGGAAGTGTTCTCGTCGGTGCTCGACCTGCTCGCGGGCCGCTACCCGTCCGAGGAGTTCCGCGAGCTGCGACCGCGCATCGTGTGGGATCGCACCACCGGCATGCTGCGGGCGCGCCAGGGGGCGGGCCGCCTGGCTGTCACCAACGCCGGCACCATTCCCGACCGGGGCCTGTACGCCGTGTTCACCACCGACGGATCGCGTGTGGGCGAGCTCGACGAGGAGATGGTGTACGAGGCCCGGGTGGGCGAGACGTTCCTGCTGGGGGCGTCGACGTGGCGCATTGCCGAGATCACGTTCGACCGGGTGGTGGTCACGCCGGCGCCGGGCGAGCCGGGCAAGATGCCGTTCTGGCACGGCGACGGGCCCGGCCGGCCGCTGGAGCTGGGCCGAGCCGTGGGGGCGTTCATCCGCACGGTCGGCGACGAGCTGCCTGCAGATCTCGAATCCCACCTGATGCAGCTCGACGCCGAAGCGGAGCGCGCCGCGGTCGCGGCTCGGCGCGGCGATGCAAATGCGACGATCGAGCCGTCATCGGAGAACGGCGGCGAGGCAGCGCCGCCGCGTCGAGCGTCCAAAGCCGCCCAGCCGACTGCCCGGCTGCTTAAGCAGCTGCAGCGGGAGAACTGCCTGGACCGCCCGGCCGCGGTCAACGTGCTGCGCTACCTGGACGCCCAGCGGGCCGCCACCGGAGCGCTGCCCGACGACCGCACGATCGTGGTGGAACGATTCCGCGACGAGATCGGCGACTGGCGCATCTGCATCCTCACCCCGTTCGGCGCTCGGGTGCATGCGCCGTGGGGCATTGCGCTGCAGGCCA
The DNA here is from genome assembly GCA_011523825.1 of Microthrixaceae bacterium. Taxonomy (GTDB): domain Bacteria; phylum Actinomycetota; class Acidimicrobiia; order Acidimicrobiales; family Poriferisodalaceae; genus Poriferisodalis. The sequence continues at coordinate 67,796 of WTFX01000017.1, read as the reverse complement.
AGTTCGCCCAGCAGGGTGCGGGCGACGGATCCGCCGCCGGCGACGGAATGGGGGGCGTCGAGCTGCTGTGGAGCGACGACGGCATCGTGCTGCGGCTGCCCGATGTCTGGCCGCCTGGTGACCATGACGGCGCCACTGGCAACGGGTCTGCATGGGACTCGCCGGGTGGAGGCGGCGCACCCGTGCTGGATGCGACCGACCTGGCGCTCGATCCTGACGAGGTGCGCGAGGCCATCGTCGGTCATCTGCCCTCGACAGCCCTGTTCGCGTCCCGCTTCCGGGAGGTCGCCGGCCGGGCGCTGCTGCTGCCGCGGCGCCGGCCGGGCGAGCGGGTGCCGCTGTGGCAGCAGCGCCAGCGCTCGGCGGGACTGCTGGAGGTTGCGGCCAAGTACCCGAGCTTCCCGATGCTGCTCGAGACGTCGCGGGAATGCCTGCAAGAGGTGTTCGACGTGCCGGCGCTGGCCGAGGTGCTGACCGACATCAGGTCCCGCAAGATCCGCATGGTCACCGTCGACACCGACGGTGCCTCGCCGATGGCGCAGAGCCTGCTGTTCGACTGGATCGCAGTGTTCATGTACGGCGGCGATGCGCCGCTGGCCGAGCGCCGGGCCGCCGCGCTGGCGCTCGACCGTGATCTGCTTGCCGATCTTCTCGGCGCCGAGGAGCTGCGGGAACTGCTCGACGCGGAGGTTCTGGCAGAGCTCGAATTGGAGTTGCAGCGCTTGGCCGACGGGCGCCGGGCTCGCAGCGCCGACGAGCTCGCCGACGTGCTGGCCCGAGTCGGCGACCTCACCGCCGAGGAGCTGTCGTACCGCTGCGAACCGAGTGGGACGGCGCCGTCGGCACAGGAAGGCGATGCGCCCGGGTCGGCCGATGACGATGAGGCCGCCGCGCCCCAGTCCGAAACCGCTTCAGGTGAGCGCTGGCTGGGCGCTTTGCTTGCCGAGCGCCGGGCCGTCGAGCTCCGCATCGCGGGCGAAGTCCGGTATGTGGCTGTGGAGGATGCCGCCCGCTATCGGGACGCACTGGGGTGCGCATTGCCCGTGGGCCTGCCCGCTGCGCTGACTGTCGACATGCTGACGCCGGGCACCGACCCGCTCGACGAGCTGGTGGCTCGCTTCGCGGCAACTCATGTGCCGTTCGAGGCCGACGCCGTTGCCGAGCGGCTGGGCATTGCGGTGGTGCGCGTCACGGCGGCGCTGAACCGGCTGGAGACCGCCAAACGGGTGACGCGGGGCGCATTCCGGCCTGATGGCACGAGCACCGAATGGTGCGACACGTCGGTGCTGCGAACCGTGCGGCGTCGTTCCTTGGCACGGCTCCGCCAAGAGGTGGAGCCGGTGCCGCCCGAGGCGTACGCCCGCTTTCTGGCGCGCTGGCACAGCATCGACCGGCCGCGACGCGGTGCCGAAGCGCTGGCAGACGCCATCACCCAGCTTGCGGGCGCGCCCGTGGCTGCTTCGATTCTGGAGACCGATGTGCTGCCCGCACGCGTCACTCGTTACAGCGGCGCCGATCTGGACGCATTGCTGGCCAGCGGCGAGCTGGTGTGGGTCGGCGCGGGATCGCTCGGCCCGAACGACGGCCGTATCCGTCTCTACTGGCGCGACGAAGTCGCCACCCTGGCGCCGACGCCGGATGACGTACCCGACGACCCAGTGTCGGCGGCAGTGCTCGCCCATCTCAGCGAGCACGGCGCTGCCTTCTGGCCCGACCTGCTCGCCGCGGCTGCCGCCGCCCCGACCCGCCGTGAGGCCGGCGTAGGGGCAGAGGCTGTGCCTGCTGAGTCATCTGCCGATAGTGGCGACGAGACTCGCCGGTTCGACGGCAGCGGTTCGGATCGGCCGGACTCGCAGGCTCACGCGGCGGCACCGCTGTCGGCGGCGTCGAGTCCGGAGTTCTCTGCGCGGGTGCTGACTGCATTGTGGGACTTGGTGTGGGCGGGACTCGTCACGAATGACACGTTGGCCCCGCTGCGAGCGCTGGGACCGCGCCGCGGTGCTCAGCGTTCGCGTAGTGCGGCCCGCCGAACCTCCGGTTCAGGACGCCCTGGCGCCCGCCGGGGCCGCTCGGGCGTGCTCACCCGCTCGGGTCCAGCCCGTCGACGTCCAGGCCGGCTGCGCACGGGCGGGCCGCCGAGTGCGGCGGGCCGGTGGTCCTTGACCTCGTTGCTGCGCGAGCCGGCACCGTCGCCCACCGAGCGTGCCCACGGCGCTGCGCAGGCGCTGCTCGAGCGTCATGGCATCGTCACCCGCCCGGGCGTGCTGGGCGAGGGCCACCCGGGGGGCTTCGCAGCGGCGTACGGCATCCTGCGCGCACTCGAGGAGCGCGGCAGCGTGCGGCGCGGCCACTTCGTGGAAGGCCTCGGTGCGGCACAGTTCGCCACGGCCGCGGCGGTGGAGCGCCTGCGAGACCACCGCGAGGGCTCCGGCGACATGATGCTCTTGGGAGCGGCCGACCCGGCCCAGCCCTACGGCGCCGCACTCGGCTGGCCGCCCAGCGACGGCAGACCCGGCCGCAGTGCAGGTGCCCATGTGGTGCTGGCCGACGGTGTCCCGCTCGTGATGCTGGACCGCGGCGGGCGCACCCTGCACACGTTCGAGCAAGCGGCAGCCGATCTGCGCTGGATCGATGCGCTGCGCGACGGACTCGCCGCCGGGCGTTTGGCCCGGGTGGAGCTGGGCCGCATCGACAGTACCGACGCCGCCGAACACCCCATGCACGACCTGCTCATAGAGAACGGTTTCATCCCCGGCTACCGAGGCCCCACGCTGCGAACCTGAGAAAAACCTGAACGTTGTTGAGGGACCGGCGTGCGTAGAGTTGCGCGCTGGCTGGCAACCCCTCAGGGAGGCTCTGTGTCCGATTCAGCGACCGTCGCGGCTCCATCCACGCATGCAGCCGCTCAAGCCGTTGCGGCAACCAAGATCTACGGCTCGGGCGACACCGCGGTGCGGGCGCTCGATGCCATCGACGTGACGTTCGCCAGCGGCCAGTTCACCGCCATCATGGGGCCGTCCGGCTCGGGGAAGTCCACGCTCATGCACTGCATGGCGGGACTGGACCGGGTGACCGAGGGGCAGGTGCTCATCGGCGAGACCGACCTGTCCACGCTGTCCGAACGCGACCTCACGCTGCTGCGCCGCGACAACGTGGGGTTCGTGTTCCAGGCGTTCAACCTGGTGCCGACGCTGACCGCCATCGAGAACATCATGCTGCCGATGGACCTCGCCGGCAGCAAGGGCGACACCGCCTGGATCGACGACGTGATCGGGGCCACCGGTCTGGCCGACCGCCTCAAGCACCGGCCCAGCGAGCTGTCGGGCGGGCAGCAGCAGCGTGTGGCGGTGGCACGGGCGCTGGCCGGCCAGCCGCAGGTGATCTTCGCCGATGAGCCCACCGGCAACGTCGACCTCAACACCGGCGCCGAGATCTTGGGCTTCATGCGCAATGCCACCGACGAGATGGGCCAGACCATCGTGATGGTGACCCACGACGCGATGGCGGCGTCGTACGCGGACCGGGTGGTGTTCCTGGTCGACGGCAAGATCGTCGACGAGCTCGACGACCCGACGCCCGAGCGCATCCGTGCACACATGAACCAACTCGGCGCCTAGCCGGCACCCGACTCCCATGCTGCGACTCGGCATCAAATCGCTGCTGGCCCACAAGATCCGGTTCGCGCTCACGGCCCTCACCATCGTCATCGGCGTGGCCTTCGTGGTGGCGTCCTTCGTCACCGCCGACTCGCTGCGCTCGGGTTTCGACCGGCTGGCCGAAGACATCAACACCGGCACCGACTACACCATCCGGGGCGAGCTCTCATTCGGCGACATCACCGACGCCGTATCACCCGCGGTGCCCGCCGATCTCGTAGACGACATCGCAGCGGTCGACGGCGTGGCGATCGCCAAGGGCGGGCTGTTCGTGGACGGCGTGATCCCGGTGGACGGCAACGGTGAGGCCGTCACCACCTTCGGGCCGCCGGTGGCGGGTGGCAACTGGCTTGAGGACGAATCGCTGTCGCAGTTCTTCCTGATCGACGGCCGCTGGCCGGTCGGCGGCGACGAGTTCGCCATCGATGTCACCACCTACGGAGACGACAGCTACGACTTCGAGATCGGCGGCACCTACCAGGTGGTCACGCCCACCGGCCCGCGTGAGTTCACCCTGACGGGAACGGCACAGTTCGGCTTCCCCGAGAACGCCGGCATCGGCGCCATCTTCTCGCTGTTCGAGACCCCGACCGCCCAAGAGGTGCTGGGCTATCCCGGCGAGTTCACTCAGATCAACGCCCGGGCTGAGGCGGGAGCGGACATCGACGAGGTGCGCAGCCGCATCGAAGCCGTGCTGCCCGACGGCATCGAAGTCCTCACCGCGGAGGATTCCGTCGAGGAGTTCAGCGACGCCACCGAGACGTTCATCGGGCCGTTCCAGACGATCCTGCTGGTGTTCGCGTTCATCGTGCTGTTCGTGAGCATGTTCATCATCTCCAACACGTTCAACATCGTGCTGGGCCAGCGCGTGCGAGAGCTTTCGCTGCTGCGTGCTGTCGGCGCCACGCCCCAGCAGGTGCGGAGGTCGGTGCTGACCGAGTCGGCGATCATCGGCGTCGTCGCCTCGGTGGCCGGACTGGGTCTGGGCATGCTGGGCGCGCTCGGGCTGAAGGGCCTCTTCAACGCGCTGGGGGCTTCGCTGCCTGGAGGCGCGCTGCCGCTGACGCTGCGCACCGTGCTGTGGGCCCTCGTGGTGGGTGTCGGCTTCACCGTGGCGGCGTCGCTGGTGCCGGCGATCAAGGCTTCGCGCATCTCGCCGGTGGCGGGACTGGCGGAGGGCTCCACCAGCGACGAGCGTGCCAGCCTCGGCTGGAAGCGGCTGGCAAGCGGCGGGCTGCTGCTGGCGATCGGTCTGGTGCTGACGGGCATGGGGCTGTTCTTCGACTTCGACGGTGCGACACCGCAGCTCACGACGCTCGGCGCCGGTGCCGCGATCACGTTCGTGGCGGTGTCGGTGCTGAGTCCGCTTGTGGCCCGGTCGGTGGTGTCGCTGCTGGCGCGGCCGCTGGTGTGGATCATGCCGATCTCGGGCCGGTTGGCCCGTGCCAACGCTGCCCGCAACCCGCGGCGCACGTCGGCCACCGCGGTTGCGCTCACGATCGGTTTGGCACTGGTCACGATGGTGTCGATCGTGGGCCAGTCCCTCAAGGTGTCCTTCGGCGAGCGCTTGGCCAGCGCATTCACCGCCGACTTCATCGTGACGGCAGACACGCAGGCCGGATTGCCTAAAACGCTCAGCTCCGACATCCGCGCTGCTGGCATCGGCACCCCGGTGGGATTCGACTTTGACCTCGTCCAGATCGAAGCGGATGCGGCACCGGTTTCGACCGTGATCGAGACCACCCTGACGGCGGCGCGCATCGAAGACCTCGACGAGGTGATCAACGTCGGCGTGACCGAGGGCAGCCTCGACGGCTTCGATCCCCTGACGGGACTGATGATCCACACCGACGTCGCCGAGAACGACGGCCTCTGGCTCGGTGACCAGGTCGATCTGACCTTCGTCAGTGGAGACCGCGTCACGACCACGGTCGCCGCCATCTTCGAGGGCAGCGGGTTCTGGAGCAATTGGTTCATCGACAGCGCGCTGCACGCACGAGTGGCGACGAGTGCGTTCGACGACGTCGTGATGGTGCAGTCGGCCATCGACGACCCTGAGGCTGCCCGCGCCTCCATCGACGAGGTGCTGGACGGCTACCCGCAAGCCGTGTTGGAAGACCGCCAGGAGTTCCAGGAGAGCATCGAATCCAACCTCAACACCGTGCTTGTGCTGGTGAACGTATTCCTGGGCTTCGCCCTGCTGATCGCGCTGGTCGGCATCGTGAACACGCTCACGCTGTCGGTGTTCGAGCGCATCCGTGAGATCGGGCTGCTGCGTGCGGTCGGCATGACCCGCCGGCAGATGCGGCGCATGATCCGCTGGGAAGCCGCCGCCGTCTCGCTGTACGGCGCCGTGGTGGGCGTGGTGCTGGGCGCGGCGTTCGGTGTCGCCACTGCCACCGCGATTCCCGCCGACATCATCGACGGCGTGTCAGTGCTGATCGGCCAGATCGTGTTCTTCCTGGTGATCTCGGTGGTGTTCGGGTTGATCGCCGCGCTGTTCCCCGCCTTCCGGGCCAGCCGCATGAACGTGCTCGACGCGATCGCCGACGAGTAGCGGGGATCTCGGGGTGAAGCAGTGCTGAAGCTCGCCCTGCGGAACCTTCTCGACAAGAAGATCCGCTTCGCGCTCACCACGCTGTCGGTGGTGATCGGCGTGACGTTCGTGGTGGGGACGTTCTCGCTCACCGACAGCCTGCGCTCGACATTCGGCGACCTGGCAGAGGACATCGCCGGCGAGACCGACCTGACGGTCCGAGCCGCGCAGCAGGTCGGCAACGAAGCCGATCGCCCGACGATCCCCGACTCGCTGCTCGACGACGTCGCAGCCATCGACGGGGTGGTCGAGGTCGCCGGCACGGTGCAGGCGCGCAACGTCGTCATCGTGGACGGCGACGGCAACGCGATCCGGCCTCAGGGCCCTCCCGCTCTGGGGATGAACTTCTCGTCACGGGTGTTCTTCGTCATTGAGGGTGACGCACCGCAAGGACCCGATCAATTCATCGTCGATGCAACCACCGCGGCCGGCAACAACCTCACGGTGGGCGAGACCTACACGATCAACGGGCCGGTCCGCTCGCAGCCCTTCGAACTGGTCGGCATCTTCAACTTCGGGTCGCCGGACACCAACACCAGCCTCGGGCAGACGATGTCGGTGTTCGACACCGGCACCGCACAGCAGTTCCTGGGTTTCGGGAATCGGCTCATGGAGATTCGGGTGCTGGTCGACAGCGGTGCCGATGTGGCCGTGGTCCAGTCGGCCATCGGGTCCCTGGGTGACGAGTACGAGGTGATCACTCAGGAGACCGCCGCGCAGGAGCAGTCTGAGCAGTTCCAGAGCGTGCTCAACGTCTTCACCTCGATCCTGCTGGTGTTCGCCTTCATCGCCGTGTTCGTGTCGGCGTTCATCATCAACAACACGTTCCAGATTGTGGTGACTCAACGCGTGCGCGAGATCGGGCTGTGGCGAGCGATCGGTGTCACGCCGAAGCAGGTGTCGCGCTCGATCGTCGTCGAGTCGGCCGTGGTGGGACTGCTCAGCACGGCGATCGGCATCGCCGTCGGCATGGCGGTGAGCGTGCTCATGCGGGCGATCATCCGTGCCAGCGGTTTTGGCTTGCCCTCAGGCCCACTGGTGCTGCGACCCCGCACCGTGATCCTGGCGACCGTGATCGGTCTGGGCGTCACGATGGTGGCCTCGATCGTGCCGGCCATACGGGCGCGTCGCATCACGCCGGTCGCCGCGCTGGCGCATGACTACCGCATCGAGCGCAGCGGATGGCGCCGGCGGGTCGCTGTGGGCGGGGCAGTCACCGCCGTCGGCGTGGTGTGCCTGGCGCTGGGCATGGCCGGCGTCGGCAGCACCACCGCGGTGCTCGCACTGACGGGCATCGGCGCGCTCGTCACCTTCGTGGGCATCAACGTCGCCAGTCCGGCAATCGCGCAACCGGTAGTGCGCATGCTGGGGCGGCCCATCCAGGCGCTGTTCGGTATGGCGGGCAAGCTCGCACGCGAGAACGCGGCCCGCAACCCCCGGCGCACGGCGTCCACCGCGGGGGCGCTCATGATTGGCATCACGCTGATGGCGACGACCGCAGTCGTCGGCGCGTCCGTGAGCAACTCCGTTTCCGATGCGCTCACCGACGCCGTGAGCGCCGACTACTTCGTCCGGAGCGAGGGCTCGCAGTTCGACCCGGCGACAGGATTCCCAACGCAGGTCCTGGACGATCTCGGCGACCTCGACGAGATCGAGAGCGTCGTCGGCTACCGGGTGGCGTTCAGCGGCATGGTTGTGGGTGGCCAGAGCCGTGACCTCGTCACCGCCGACTTCGAAGCCGTGGAGGATCACCTCGACGGCGGTGTGATCTCGGGGTCGATCGCCGGCGGCGACCCGCTCACCGGCGTGGCGCTGCATGTCGACCCCGCCGAAGATCTCGGCGTGGCTGTCGGCGACACGCTCGAAGCGACGTTCCCCGACAACGAGACGGTGACGCTGACGGTGGCCGCGATCTACACCGATGCGATCATCTACGGCAACTGGCTGATCGACAACGCCCTGTGGGAGCAGCACCTCAGCCGTCGCGACTACCGCTTCGGCACCGCCGTAGCTCAGGCCGACATGCTGGAGCGCAGCTAAGCCGCCATCGCTGAGGTGACCGCCCGCTACCCCGGCGTCATCGGCGAGAACCGGGCCGAGTTCCGGGAGGCCAATGAGAGCCTGGTCAACTCGATCTTCGCGGTGATCACCGTGCTGCTGGGGCTGTCGTTCGTGATCGCCCTGGTCGGCATCACCAACACGCTGGCGCTGTCGGTGTTCGAGCGCACCAGAGAGATCGGCCTGCTGCGAGCGGTGGGCATGACCCGTCGCCAGCTGCGGCGGGCCGTGCGGTGGGAGGCAGCGATCGTGGCCACGTTCGGCGGCCTGATGGGTGTGGCGGTCGGCATGATCCTCGGCGTGGCCGGCTCGCTGGCCACGCCGGACTCGTTCATCACCACCGTCGACGTGCCGTTCGGAACGCTCGCCGTCTACGTTGCCGCTGCCGCATTGGCAGGCCTGCTGGCGGCTGTGCTGCCGGCTCGCCGCGCCGGCCGCATGAACATCCTGGATGCGATCGCGCACGAGTGACGCGGGCCCGTTTCCGGCGCTGTTTCTAGAATGCCGCGATGACGTGCCCTGCCTGCGCTACCGAGGTCCCGCAGGGCGCACGCTTCTGCCCGACTTGCGGCAACCTGCTCGTCTCCACCGAGGAACGGCGCGTCGTCACCGTGCTGTTCGCCGACCTGGTCGGGTTCACGTCGATGAGCGAGGCAGCCGACCCCGAGGAGATCAAGCATCTCATCGACCAGTGCTTCCAGCGGCTCGTGGCCGACGTGACCGCGTTCGGTGGCACCGTCGACAAGATCATCGGCGACGCGATCCTGGCGCTGTTCGGCGCGCCGACGGCACACGAAGACGATCCTGAGCGGGCGCTGCGGGCCGCGTTCCGCATGCAGCGCTCGCTGGAGGCCTTCAACGCCGAACGCAATCTCGACCTGCGGATCCGCATCGGCATCAACACCGGCGAGGTGCTAGTGGGGGCGCTGCGAGCCGGGGGCGACTACACCGCCATGGGCGACACGGTCAATATCGCGAGCCGCCTCGAGACGCTGGCCGAGGCCGGCGAGGTACTGGTGGGTCCCACCACTCAAGCAGCCACGGTCGGCATCGTCGACTACACGCCCCGCGGCGAGATCGGCCTGCGCGGGCGTGACGAGCCGGTGCCGGTCTTTCTGGCCAGCGGCGGGCTGGCACCGCCCGGCCGCCACCGCAGCGCCACGATCTCGCCGCTGGTGGGGCGCGACCTGGAACATGCCCTGCTGGAGACCGCGATCGACACCGCAGTGGCCCGCCGGCGTGCGGGGCTGTGCCAGATCGTGGGCGAGGCCGGCATGGGCAAGACGCGCCTTGCCCGTGAGGCCGCGCACGGCGCCACCGACCGCCATGACGCGATGGTGCTCGAGAGCATGGCGCTGCCCTACGACGAGACCAACCCGCTGCGCTGCCTAGGCGACGCCATCGCCACGGCGGCAGGGGTGAACGCCGGCGACTCGACCGTGCAGGCCACCCGGCGTGTCTCGTCGCTGGTGGCTGACGTGTTGCGACCGACCAACGGCAACGGCGAGAGTCAGTTGGTCAACTACGAGGAGATCGACGAGATCACCGACGTGGTGCTCGCCGTGCTGGGGCGGGTGGGCAGCGGCGACCCCGCCGAGATCGAGTGGCGCGCCGAGGCCACCTTCCGCTCCCTGCGCCGCTTCCTGGGAGCGATGACGCGCCGCCAGCCTGTCGTGCTGCTGCTGAGCGACGTGCACTGGGCCGAAGAGCGGCTGCTCAGCGTGCTCGAGCAGCTGCTGGCGGCACTGGCCAACCAGCCGTTCGTGGTGATCACCACGGCCCGGTGGAATGTGGACGAGCAGCGCTGGACGGTGCCGCCGGGCCGCCACAGCACGGTGGTGCTGAACCTGGACCCGCTCAGCCGTGAGGCCACCGCCGAGCTGGCCGCCGAGCTGCTGGGCGGGGGCATTCCCGCCTACCTGGCCGATCAGCTCTACGAGCGCAGCGGCGGCAACCCGTTCTTCCTGGAGGAGATGTGCGTGCTGCTGCGGGAGTCGGGCGTGGTGGGGCCCGGCGCCCGTCCCGATCATGAGGAGCGCTCGCTGGCGGAGATGCCCGACACCCTGCGGGGACTGGTTGCCGCCCGTCTCGACACGCTGAGCTCGCCCGAGCGTCGGCTGGTGGACGCCGCGTCGGTGCTGGGCGGCGGCGGCTCGACCAGCGAGCTGCTGGAGATGACGGCGGCCACGAATCCCGACACGAGTGCCGAGAGCGACGCTGCCACCTTCCAGCGGTTGGTCGACAAGGACATCTTCACCAGCGAGGCAGATGTGTGGACGTTCCGCAGCGATGTGGTGCGCGACGTGGCCTACAGCATGCTGACCAAGACCGACCGGGCCGAACGGCATCTCGATGTGGCCTTGTGGCTGGCGCAGAACCGCGACGATCCGGCCAGTGACTCTGTCGGCGTGATTGCCGATCATTTCGCCTCGGCGGTGGAGCTGGGGGCCGATGCCGGCCAGTCCGCTGCAGGCAAGTCGGCCACAGGAGGCGCTCCCAACGGCGACGTCTTCGAGGGCGGCATGACCGAGGTGGCCATCGAATGGCTGGGCCGTGCCGGCACGTGGGCCGCGGCCCGCGACAGCCACTACGCCGCAGCGCAGTTCTACCGGCGCGCCATCGAGATGCTCGGCGACGCCGACCCGCGTCTCATCGACATGTCGCTGGGCCGGGCGGCTGCACGCCTGCGGCTGGGGGAGCTGCACGGCGCCCACGCCGACGCCGAGCTGGCGCGTGCCCTCGCAACGCTGAACGGCAACCGGCTCGCGGCCGCGCACGGGCTGCGGGTGCTGGGCGAGGTAGCGCTGGCCGGTGACGAGCACGCTGCCGCCGACAAGCTGCTGGCCGATGCGCTCGACCAGTTCCGCACCCTGGGCGAGGTGCGTGAGGCGGCCGAGTCGCTGCGGCTGCGGGGGCTCGCTGCGCTTCGAGCCGGCGAGTACGCGCGTGCCGACCGTTACATCAACGAGGCCAACGGCACCTTTGCGCACCTGGGCGACGAGAGCGGCGTGGCCTGGTGCCTGCAGAACCTGGCGTGGCTGTCGTTCGAGCAGGGCTTGATCGACGAGGCCGGCAATCGCATCACCACCGCCATCGAACGGTTCGGGGATCTGGGCGACACGGTCGGCCTGGCGACGGCTGAGGGGCTGCTCGCGTTCCTTCGCTTCCATGCCGGCGATCGTGACGAGGCTGAGGAGCTGGCGACGTCGGTGCATGCGATTGCCCACGAGCGGGGCGAGCGATTCACCGAGGCCATGATGGACCTGCTGCTGGGGTCGCTCGGCCTGTGGTCGGGCCGGGCTGCAGACGCTGTGGAGCGGGCCAAGGCTGCCGAACAGGTCTTCCGCGACGTGCACAGCGACTTCGGCGAGGTGCAGGCGATGGGGCTGCTGGGCCGGGCCTACGCGGCCGTCGGCGAGCTGCAGCGCAGCCGGGCGATGCTGGCTGAATGCCTGCAGCGGGCCAGCGACATGCCGGGCCAGCCGCTGGAGGGGTTCGCCCGGGCCGTCCGGGCCGGCGCCGCGGTGCAGATGGGCCAGCCCGAGATGGTCAGCGAGGATCTGGCGCGAGCGGGCTGGGAGCAGTCCGCCGATCACCGGCCGCGCGAGCCGGGACGGGGTCCTGACCAGACCGCGGTGATCGGCCAGCGCGATCTTGACGTCTCGCTGGGGCTTGCGCTGGCGCAGCTCGGCCAGGCGGAGGACGCCATCACTGCGCTCGAGGCCGTGCCCACTGCCGACTTGCCGTCGACCTACCTGCATTCGTGTCTCGCGATCGCCTATGCCGCCGCCGGGCGCACGGTCGACGCGCTGGAGCAGTCCCGCTTTGCCATGGCCAGCGGCACCGGCACGTACGTCGACGTGCGCAACGCCCTGGTGGCACGGGCGCTGGCGCATGCCCGCGATGCGGACCTGCCGGCGATGGAGGCGGCGTTCGAGCAGGTGATGATCCTCACCGATGCCACCGACAGCCGGCTCAGCCAGACCGTGGTGCGGCTGGCCCGCGCCATCGGGCACGAGTGCTTCGATGCGCCCGACACGGCTGCGCTGCGGTCGGAGGCGGAGGTGGCAATCGCGCAGCTCGGGGCGCGCCCGAGCGGCTGGGAGACGGCGTTCCGGCTTGCCGCCGGCTTGGAGGCCGCGGCGCCGGTCATCACCGGTCCGCTGCCCGAGGCCATCCCGTTCCCCGGACTGATGGATCAATAGCTAGGGTCGCCGCCGTGTCTCGGGTGCTGATCGCGAAGCTCGGTCTTGACGGGCATGACCGCGGCGTCAAGGTGGTGGCCCGCATGCTGCGCGACGCCGGGTTTGAAGTCATCTACACCGGCCTGTTCCAGACGCCCGAGAGCGTGGTGGCCGCCGCGGTCGACGAGGACGTTGACGCCATCGGCATCTCGATGCTGTCAGGGGCGCACGAGGCACTGATGCCGCTCGTGACCCAGCGACTGCGCGAGGCCGGCGCCGAGAACATCCCGGTGATCCTGGGAGGCATCGTGCCCGACGGTGACCTTGAGGCGATGCGCGAGGCGGGTATGGCGGCGGTGCTGACTCCGGGCGCGACGGCCGACGAGGTGGTGGCCGCCGTGAGCGGCGCCATCGAGCGCTCCCAGCAGGCCGGCTAGGTCAACTCGCCGGGGACCCGGCGGACGCAGACGGGTAGATTGCCCACGGCGTCGAGTGAGGACAGGGGCTCATGGACAAGATCGGTGTGGTGGGTTGCGGCCTGATGGGGTCGGGCATCGCCGAGGTTGCGGCCCGCAGCGGGTGCGATGTCAAGGTCGTGGAGGTCAACGAGGATGCGCTGACCGCCGGCATGGCCCGCATCGAGAAGAGCCTGAACCGAGCGGTCAATGCCGGCAAGCTCGACGATGCCGGACGGGAATCGGCGCTGGGCGCCATGTCGTTCGGCCTCGATCTCGACGAGCTGGCCGATCGTGAGTTCGTGATCGAAGCAGTGGTCGAGTCTGAGCCAGCCAAGCTGGAGGTGTTCGGCCGGCTGTCCAAAGTGCTCGACGATCCCAACGCCGTGATGGCCTCCAACACGTCGGCCATCCCGATCATGAAGCTGGCCATGGCCACCGACCGACCGGCTCAGGTCATCGGCATGCACTTCTTCAATCCTGTGCCGGTGATGGGGCTGGTGGAGGTCATCTCGTCGCTGCTGACCGGTGAGGAGACGGCAGAGCGCTGCCGGTCATTCGCATCAGAACGGCTCGGCAAGCGCGTGGTGGATAGCCAGGACCGGGCCGGGTTCGTGGTGAACGCCCTGCTGATCCCCTACATCCTGTCGGCGATCCGGATGCTCGAATCGGGTTTCGCCTCCACCGAGGACATCGATGCCGGCATGGTGCTGGGCTGCAACCACCCGATGGGGCCGCTGGCCCTGTGCGACCTGATCGGCTTGGATACGACGCTGGCGGTGGCAGAGTCGCTGTACGAGGAGTTCCGCGAGCAGCTCTACGCCCCGCCGCCGATGCTCAGCCGCATGTGCGACGCCGGGCTGCTGGGGCGCAAGACCGGCCGGGGCTTCTACACCTACGGATGAACATGCCGGCGGGCATCGATGCCGCTGCGGTCAGCGAGTGGTTCGCCGCCCATGTGCCCCAGGCCGTCCAGCCGCTGCGTTTTGAGCTGATCGCGGGCGGGCGTTCGAACCTGACCTACCGGGTGCACTGCGCCGACGGCTCGTCGGTGGTGCTGCGGCGGCCGCCCCTAGGTCATGTGCTGGCCACGGCGCACGACATGGGCCGTGAGCACAAGATCATCTCGGGCGTGGGGCAGACCGATGTGCCGGTGCCCCGGGCGATCGCGCTGTGCACCGACGAGACGGTGAACGAGGCGCCGTTCTACGTCATGAGCTACGAGGACGGGGCGGTGCTGCATTCCGCCGACGAATCGACGCTGGTGCCTGATGCCGAGCGCGTGCCGCTGAGCCGCCGGGCGGCCGATGTGCTGGCTGAGCTGCACGCGATCGAGCCCGACGATGTGGGGCTGGGCGACTTGGGCCGACGGGAGGACTACCTGGGCCGGCAGCTGCGTCGCTGGAAGCGCCAATGGGAACAGTCCAAGACCCGTGAGCTGCCGATCATGGACGACGTCGCCGCCGAGCTGGAGGCCCGCAAGCCCGAACAGGTCGGCTCGGCAATTGTTCATGGCGACTACCGGCTGGGGAACATGATCTCCGGGACCAATTCTGATGGGCACGGCGACATCGTGGCGGTGCTCGACTGGGAGCTCTGCACGCTCGGCGATCCGATGGCCGACGTGGGCTACCTGATGAACAACTGGGTGTCGCCCGATGAGCTGTCGGCGGGCACCTCGGCACCCACGCAGGCGGGCGGGTTCGCGTCTCGCAGCGAGATGCTCGACTGGTACGCGGATGCATCGGGGCGCGACCTGTCGCAGGTCGACTACTACCGCGCGTTCTCGTACTGGCGTCTGGCTGCTATATCGGAGGGCGTGCTCAACCGGTACCTGCGCGGGGCGATGGCAGACGCCGAGGAAACCGACACCGATCAGTTCCGTGAGAACGTCGATTTCTTGTCGACCAGCGCAGCCGAACGCCTCGCCGTTCGCTGATGGTCGACCAGGATTCCCCCGTCGAACCAGCAGAGCCGGAGTTCGCGACCGAGACGCTGGCCGAACCCAGCGGATCGGCGAGGCGGCCAGGCTGCCTGCTGGTCGGCATTGCGGGTGCGGTGGGGGCGCTCATCGGGGCGCTGACGGCCGGGTTGCTCCTGGTCATCGTGCTGGCCGGCGACGACGGGTCATCTGTCGTCGCCGGCGACGGCAGTGCCTCCCAGACGCCGGCAACGTCTGCGGCAGCTTCGCAGGACGCTGATGAAGCAACGGCTGCGGTTGCCGTGTCTGTCTCGGAAGCCGATGGCGGCGGTGCGTCTTCCGCCATCGGCGGTGTCGCATCTGCCGCAAGCAGGGACGAGGCCCTGCTGAACAGCATCGGGAACGGGGATTCCTACCTGTCGCAGTTGCTCGAAGGCGGGATTGCCGGCGCGGGCGCGCCGCTGGGCGATCGTCTCGCGCACATCAACGTGAAGGCCGTGCTGGAGGCCGTGCAAGAGGCCGTGGTGATTGTCGATGTCATGACGCCCGACGGCGGCGACGGGGGAGGATCGGGCTTCATCGTCACCTCTGACGGCTTGATCGTCACCAATGCGCATGTGGTCGAGAACGCCGAGAGCATCGAGGTGCGGTTCTTCGGCGGCGAGCGCACGCGGGCTGAGGCCATCGGGGTCGACACGACCCGCGATCTGGCTGTGCTGCAAGTGGAGGTCGCCAATCTGCCGACAGTCCCGTTGGGCTCGAGTGCGGGTGTGGAAGTCGGCGACGAGGTGATCGCCATCGGCAACGCCATCGGCATCGTCGGCGAGCCGACCGTCACGGCAGGGATCGTGTCGGGCCTGAACCGCTCGATCGAGCTGGACGACGGCAAGCGCTTGGTGCGGCTGATCCAGACCGACGCGGCCATCAACCCCGGCAATTCCGGGGGGCCGCTGGTGAATGCGGCCGGTGAAGTCATCGGCATCAACACCGCTATCGCCGGCGGCTTCGTGGAGGGCATCGGCTACGCAGTCTCGATCGATCATGCCCGTCCGGTGATCGACCAGCTGCTCGAGGGCATCGTGCAGGCGCGGGCATTCTTCGGCGTGAGCCTCGTGTCAGTGGACACGCTGGTCGAGTGGCAGGCAACCCAAGGTCCCCCCGATCTCGAGGACTTGGGCGATGCGGGGCCCGAGACCGTCGAGCCCGGCCAAGACACGGGAGACGAGCCGCCCGATATCCGGTTGCCGCCGGGTGTGACCTCGGGCGCGGTGGTCGTCGTGGTGGTGGAGGGCGAGGCGGCCGATGCGGCGGGCATCGTGGTCGGCGACGTGATCGTGGCGTTGAACGGTGTGCGGATCGAGACCAGCCTCGACCTGGTGACGGAGATACTGGCGCTGGTGCCAGGCGACTCAGCAGAGGTGACGCTGGTCGGGCCCGACGGGTCCAGGCGAGTCATCGAGGTAACGCTTGGCTCGTTCCCGACCAACGACGGGCGTTGATCGGGCACGTGTCACAGGGGTTCGCGATACTGCGGGGGCCAGATGCAGAGCAAGGAGAACATGATGGCTGACCGTGTCTTCGACACTGGAACCGACGATATTTCTGTCGACGTGACCGACGGCGTGATGACCATCACGCTGAACCGCCCCGACCGTCGCAATGCGATGTCCACCCCGATGATGGAGGGCCTGGTTGCGGCGCTGGCCGATGCCGAGACGGCCACCGACGTGGGGGCGTTGGTGCTGACGGGTGCGGGCGGCGCGTTCTGTGCCGGCGGCGACGTGAAAGGCATGGCGGCGGCCGGCGGCGAGGGCGGCGGCAGCCCGCTGCAGTACGACGCTCGGGTGCACAACCAGCGGCGCAGCCAGCGCGACACGTCCGGGAAGCTCTACGAGATGCCCAAGCCGACCATCGCGGCGCTGCCGGGTGCGGCAGCGGGGGCGGGCCTGTCGCTGGCGCTGGCGTGCGACCTGCGGTATGCCTCGCCGAACGCCATCATGACCACGGCGTTCGCCCGGGTGGGCTTCAGCGGCGACTACGGCGGCACGTGGTTCATGTCGCGGCTGATCGGCTCGGCCAAGGCGCGTGAACTGTACTTCCTGTCCGACCGGGTCGATATGGATCAAGCGGTGTCGCTGGGCTTGGTGAACGGGGTGTTCCCCGCCGAGAGCCTCATGGACGAGGTGGGCGCCATCGCCCGGCGGCTGGCCAATGGACCCACGGTGGCCTACCGGTACATGAAGGAGAACCTGAACCGGGCGGTTCACGGCGACATGGGCGAATGCCTCGACATGGAGGCCGCTCACCACATCCACACCGGCCAGACCGACGACCACAAGGAAGCCGCGCAGGCGTTCGTGGACAAGCGCGAGCCTGTCTTCCACGGTCGTTGATCAGGCCGCCGGCAGGTCCTCGCCCGCTGGGCGCCGTTTGCCTGACAGCAACGCCCTTGCCGGTTCTCTAATCAGCTTTCGATTTCCGCGATTGGCGGGGTGAGTCGAGCCGTACGCTGGTACGGATGCGGAACGAGATCGAGCCAGGTCAGGTTGATCTGGCCCGCGTCCCGCAGGTCGCACGGGTTGAACCAGGCGTCGCCGAACTGCCCGCGCCGGTACCTCGTGCAGATCGTCAGGTTCCTCCGGCGGGTTCACGCACTCGGGAGGCGGTATCGGGGCGGGCCTGGCGGGCGCTCTCGGTGGCGTCGCTGGGCACCGTGCTGGTCGGCTTCAACAGCACCGCCACCAACATCGCCCTGGACTCGATCCGGCAGAGCTTCGTCGGGGCCACTGCCGCGGACGTGGGATGGGGCATCGCCGGGTACATGATCGGCACGGCAGCCTTCCTGCCGCTGGCCGGTCGGCTGGCCGACCGCATCGGGCGCAAGCTGATCTTCCAGTCGGGGCTGCTGCTGTTTGCGGTGTCCGCCGTGCTGTCGGCGGTGGCGCCGACCGTGTGGACGCTGAACCTGGCCAGGGTGTTGCAGGCGATCGGCGGGGCTGCGATCCTGCCTGCCTCATTGAGTCTTGTGCTGCCGCTGTTCCCCGAGTCGCGCCGCACGAGCGCCGTGGGAATGTGGTCCGCTGCCGGTCCTCTCGCCGCGGGCATCGCCCCGGGTCTGTCTGCGCTGCTCTTGGGCACCGTCGGCTGGCGATTCCTGTATTTCGTGAGCGCGCCGCTCGCCGTGCTGATGTTCGTAGTGGCGTGGCGCCTGCTCACCGAACTGCCGCCCCCGGAGGTCAAGCACCGGCTCGATGTGACCGGCGCCACGGCGGGAACGATCGGGCTCGCGGCGCTGGTCACGGCGATCATGCAGGGCGGGCGCGTCTGGGGATGGACGTCGCCGGTCACGCTCGTCGTGGTGGCGGTGGGAGCGGGTGCATTCGCCTGGTTCGTCGCCAATTCGCTGCGTCATCCCGAACCGCTGCTCAACCTGCACCTGTTGCGAGGGCGCGGTGTGTGGGTGACGCAGCTCGCCAACTTCTTGGTGGGCATCTCGTCGCAGTCGATCTGGCTGATCTGGCCGCTGTTCATGTTCAACTTCTGGGGGTATTCGGAGTTTCAGGTGGGATTCGGCGTCACCGTCGGCCCCATCGTCGCCGGTGCGTCCACGGTGTTCTTCAGCCGGCTGGGGGAGCGCTGGAACGCGATTGCGCTGTGCCGCACCGGTGCAGCCATCCAGGTCATTGCCATCGGGTGGCAGGTGGTACGGCTGGGCACCGAGGCCGACTATTTCCGTGAGATGGCGCCCACGATCGCGCTGTTCGGGTTGGGCTGGGGGATGTGCGTGCCGCTGCTGAACAGCGTGGCGCTGGCGTGGGTCGACGACTCGTACTTCGGCGAGATCAGCGGGTTGTTCAACACGTTGCGCTACGCGGCGTCGGCGATCGGCATCGCGGGTCTGTTCGCCTTGCTGAAGGAAGAAGCCGGCTCGATCACCTACTACCAGCGCGGGCTGGCGTTCTTCTTGGTGTCTGCGATCGTCGCGTTCGTGTCGCTGTGGATTCCGATCGGGCGGCCGGACCGGTCGCGCCGCTGAATTCGAACGCCGAGCGCATTTCAAATACTCGCTATTACTAGGCATTGAATCGCGGTGGGAAAATCTGGCACGCTGAGCACTTGACTCTCGACCAGATGCTCCGGCTGTTCGCCATTGCGGCGATCGTGTGCAATGTCGCAACGCTGGGTCTGGTGGTGGCAGCCGTGCGGCGTGCGCGAGGGCGTGTCTCGATGGGGCGCGGCGCTGTCAACGCACGGGCGGTGGTGGGAGTCGCCGCACTGCTGGCAACTGGTGCCACGCTCGGCTCGCTGTACCTGTCGGAGATCGCGCATCTCGAACCGTGTCGCTGGTGCTGGTTCCAGCGCATCGCCATGTACCCGCTGGCGCTGGTGCTGATCATCGGGCTGCTGTTCCGGGATCGGACCGTGTACCGCTACGGGCTGCCGATGTGCGTGGCGGGTGCCGCGATGTCCACGTGGCACTACCTGCTGCAGCACTTCCCGGATCTGGAGGGCGCCACCTCGTGCAGCATCACCAGCCCGTGCGCAGTGCGCTACGCGTGGGAGTTCGGGTTCGTGTCGATCCCGTACATGGCCGGAAGCGTCTTCGTGCTGGTGGGTGCACTGCTGATCTTGGCGCGGCGCCGTTCTTGACACGTCATTCGCATTGCACCATTCGCATTGCACCGCCGTTTCTCGCTCGTAGCGGGCCAGCCATCCTTCCCCATTGCGGCTACTTGCTCCCGAACATGGGTGGGCCAGCCATCCTTCCCCATTGCGGCTACTCGCTCCTGAACATGGGCGGGCCAGCGGGGCTCCTACGGTGGAGGCATGGAGTACGAGGGACGGGTTGAGCGATGAGACGGTTGCTGGGCAAGTTGATACCCCGATCCACCGGCGGGCGCTGGGCGCTCGGCACCGGACTCGCCGCTGTGGTGGGGGTCGGCATCTACCTGGTCTTCTTCGTGTTTGCGTTCCACCTGATCTTCGTGGACGAGGTGGTCGACGAGGAGGGCCCTGAGTTCGCTGTCGAGGCCGACATCGATGCGCTGATCAGCGAGGCGCTGGACACGGCCACCACGGCAGCCGTCGCAACCGGCGACACCACAGAGGCCGCCGACTCCGAGCAGCCGGTCACCGATCAGTCGATGTCGGTCGGCGAGCATGCTGACGAGTCGGCGGGGATGACTGAGGGAGGCGAGGCTGACCCCGCAGGCGAGAAGATTGCCAAGCCCGGAGCCACGAGCGACGGCGAATCGGCTGCGGACGCAGACCAGGCAGCCGGTGAGACCGCCGACGAGGCTTCCGACACGGTGCCGCCCACCACCGCCGCCGCCGAGCCGAGCGTGCGTGTGGCCTATGTGGGCAGCTTCGGGCCGCGGTCGCATCCTGCCGAGGGCACGGCGGTGGTGCTCACCGACGGCACGCAGACGTTCCTGCGATTCGACGACGACTTCGCGACCGACAACGGTCCTGATCTGAACGTGTACCTGCACACTGCAGCTCCCGACGCATCGGTCGGCGACCTCGTGGCCGACTTCATCGACTTGGGCGACCTGAAGGGCAATATCGGGGCGCAGAACTACGTGGTGCCCGAGGGCATCGATCTGGATCGCTACAACACCGTGTCGGTCTGGTGCGTCCGCTTCCGCGTGGTGTTCGGCACCGCCGAGCTGGTGCCGATGAGTTGACTCTCCGCCCCCAGCAGCGGGCGCACCTCTTAGTGTCATGACATGGCGGTAAAGGACGGGCGGGCGCATCTGGCCGCGCTTGACACCGACCGGCAGGTGTACCTGGAAGGGGAGCTGATCACGCGGGTTGCGGAGCATCCCGCGTTCGCGCAGAGCTGCCGGGCCATCGCCGGGCTGTACGACTTCCAGGCTGAGAATCAGGAGCTGATGACGTTCGACATCGGCGACGGCCGGCGGACCAACCGCGCGTGGCATATGCCTCGGTCGTATGAGGACTTGGTGGCCAAGCGCCTCGCCATGACGGCGTGGGCCGAGCTGCATGCCGGCTACATGGGCCGCTCGCCTGATCATCTGGCGTGTGCCGTGTCGGGCCAGCTCATGGCGCTGGATCTGTTCGAAGAGCACAACCCCCGATGCGCCAAGGCCTACTGGGACTACTACGAGTGGTCCCGGGCCAACGACATCTTCCTGACCTACGTGATCATCAACCCCCAGGGCGACCGGTCCAAGGCGTGGGGCGATCAACCGAAGCAGATCACCACCCACATCGTGGACGAGGGGCCCGACGGGCCAGTGGTGCGAGGAGCGAAGATGCTGGGGACCAGCTCGATCATGGCCGAGGAGGTCTTGGTCGCGAACATCCAGCCGCTTCAACCCGGCGAGGAGGATCTGGCGATCTCATTCGCGCTGCCGCTTGACACGCCCGGCGTGAAGATCGTGTCACGCAAGAGCTTCGAGCAGCATGCGGTCAGCCCGTTCGACAATCCGCTGTCGCACCGGTTCGACGAGAACGACGCCATCATCTACTTCGACGACGTGACGGTGCCGTGGGAGCGGGTCTTCGTGTACCGCGACACCGAGATGTGCCGGCGCCAGTTCCACGAGACGCCGGGGCACGTGTACCAGAACTACCAAGCGCAGGTGCGCCTGGTGGTGAAGCTGCGGTTCCTGCTGGCCGTGGCCCGGCGGCTCACCGAGACGATCGGCACGGTGAACATCGTGCAGGCCAAGCTCGGCGAGCTGGCCGCCCGTGTGGCTGCGGTCGAGGGCCTGATGTTCGGAATGGAGGCCAGCGGGCAGCAGTTCGGCGAGTACTTCATGCCCAACCGGCACCTGCTGTACTCCGCTCAGGTCACGACGCAGGCCCTGTACCCGCAGCTGATCACCGAGATCCGCGAGCTCGCCGGCGGCGGGTTGATCATGCTGCCGTCGTCGTCGGCCGACCTGTCGAGTCCTGAGGTGGCAGCGGTGCTCGACGACACGCTGGTTTCGGCCCGCGACAGCGAGGGCGCGTACGAGCGGATGAAGTTCCTGAAGCTGGCGTGGGACGCCATCGGCTCGGAGTTCGCCAGCCGCCACACCCAGTACGAGATGTTCTACGCCGGCGCGCAGTTCGTGACCCAGGGCCACAGCTTCCGCACCTACGACTGGGAGGGCGCCGACCGGCTGCTGGACAAGATGCTCGAGGGCAACGATGCCGAATGGGAGATCCGCTGATGGAGATCCGCAAGATGATGACGTTCGTCGAGGACACCCGCAGCGAGGCGGGGGTCGACGTCGATCCGGTGCTGCGCAAGGTGGCAGTCGTAGCGGTCGTGAAGAACGACTATGCGGGACGACATGTTCAGGATCTGTCGCCGTACTACGAGGCGAGCGTCGAGCTCGGCGAGGAGATCGCGGCGCTGGCGGTGGAGCAGATGCAGCCGTACTCGGTCATGAGCTACGGCAAGGCGGCCATCGTGGGGCTCGACGGCGAGCAGGAGCACGGTGTGGCGCTGCTCACCACGCCGTACGGCAACGTGCTGCGCGATGCAGCCGGCGGCGGTTCGGCCTGGATCTCCTCGGCCACCAAGCGTGCCCAGCCCGGGGCGTCCATCGACGTCCCGCTGGCATACAAGGATGCGTTGTATGTGCGCTCGCACTACGACGCCATGAGCATCACGCTCCACGACGCGCCGCTGGCCGACGAGATCGCCGTGATCTGCTGCTTCGCCAACCGTGGCCGCCCGCACCACCGCGTCGGCGGCCTGAGCATCGACGACGCAGTCGGCGAGGACGGGCTGACCTGATGCGTGCTGGTCGGACATCGGCCGAGTTGAGGGGGCTGACCTGATGCATGAGACGGTCAATGTCGGCGCCGCGCTGTCGGCCGAGCTGACGGCGAACTGTCGCGTGGCTAGCGCTGTCACTGCCGGGGTGAGCCGCATCGTCGGGTCGGCGGTCTGAGCATCGAGAACATGATCGGAGTTGATCTAGTGCGGGTCGAGAAGACGAGGCGGGGCTGATGCATACGGCGATCATCAACATCGGCACGCTGCTATCGGGTGACTGGCGCATGCCTCTGATCGATGCTGACACGGTGGTCACTGACGGAGGGTTGATCTCTTGGATCGGTGCCGCGGCCGATGCGGACGAGCTTGAGTCATGCGACGTGGTGATCGACGCGGCCGGGGCCACCGTAGCGCCCGGCTTGATCGACTCGCATGTGCATGTGGCGTTCGGCGACTTCACGCCACGCCAGAACACGGTGGGCTACCTCGAGAGCTACCTGCATGGCGGCACCACGACGGCGCTGTCGGCGGGCGAGGTGCACATCCCAGGGCGGCCGCACGACCTGGCCGGGGTGAAGGCCCTCGCGGTTGCTGCTCACAAGTGCTACGAGAACTTCCGTCCTGGCGGCATGAGGGTTCATGCCGGGTCGCTGCTGCTCGAGCCGGGACTGGAGCCCGACGACTTCGCAGCCGTCAGGGCCGACGGGGTGTGGCTCTGCAAAGCCGGCTTCGGCGACGTCGAGGGCGCCAAGGATTACGTCGAGCTGGTCGCCATGGCCAAGGAAGCCGGCCTGGTCACCACGCTGCACACCGGCGGTTGCTCGATCCCCGGCACGTTCCCGGTGACGGGCGAGGACGTGCTCGACATCGATCCCGACATCTCGTTCCACATCAACGGCGGCCCGGTCGCCATCGAGGACCGCTACTACGACATGATCGCCGGCCAGACTCAGATCGGCATGCAGGTGTGCGCCGCGGGCAACCTGCGCACCGGCATCCTCGCCGCCGAAGCCGCGCATCGTCACGACGCCTTCGACCGCCTGCTCATCGGCACCGACACCCCCACCGGCAGCGGCATCATGCCGCTGGGGATGCTCTACACGATCGTGCACATGGCCGCCGTCAGCGACCTAGATGTCGTTCATCTCATCGGCGCCGCCACCGGCAACGTGGCCCAAACCTTCGGCCTCAACAACGGCCTTGTCGCCGTCGGCCGCGACGCCGACCTGATCGTGATCGACGCCCCGCTCGGCGGCACCAAGGACACCGCCCTGGACGCCATGAAGAATGGCGACATGATCGCAGTGGGTGCCGTGGTCACCGACGGCGTGCCCCGCTTCGTCGGCCGCAGCCGCAACACGCCGCCCACGACCCGCCCGATCACCGTGAGCCGCTCGTCAGTCCTCCAGCAGTTCTGACCTCGGCCCGCCCGCGCTCCCGCATCGCTTCCAACACGCGCGGCGCACCGCCTCGGTCATGCGACGCGACGACCGCCGCCCCGCGGCCATCCCGTCATCCCACCACGGCGGCTCAAGGCAGCGGCTTCGCTGGCCGCTGGCCGCTGGCTCAGGCCGCTTTCATGAAGCGCACGTTGAGGTGCAGGTAGGCGTTCGGGTTGGGGTGCTTGGCCCAGACGTCCTGCCACTCCCGGCTGCCGAGCGTCGACCGGAACCCCTCCTCGCGGGCGGCCCGGCTGGCCCAGCGGATGATCCAGCACACGTTGGGCTGGCCGTGGGGGGACACCTGCGGGTCGGATCCGGCCACCTCGGGCTCGTGCCCGTCATCGACCCAGAAGTCGATGACATCGAGGTTCTCCCGCAGCCACGGCGCCGCATGCTCGGCGGCCCACTCCTTGTAAGCCTCGAACCACTCCGGATCGATGGTGTAGTCGCGGACTTCCACGATGGCTTCTGATGTGTCTGGCATTGTCGCTCCTTCCGTTGAGGTGACACGCAGTCTCGCAGGGGCCTGTGACACGAACCTGACCGAGGCTCGCTGAAGGTCTCGTCGTGTGCACCGCAGCTTGGAGTGGCAGACGGTAGGCGCATGCCGGCTCAGGTCGGTCGCACTGGAGACCTGAAGGTGGCGACCTGCTGTCCAGGTCGCCTCAGGCCGGGCTGCCGTCGGTGGGGATCGCCTGGATGTCCTGAATCACGTCGGGCGGCAGGTCGGCTCCGATGTCCATGGCAACCGACGCGTTGATCTCATCGACCAGCCCGTCGAAATGCTCGGCAATGGCGCCGGCGATCTGGTCATGGCGACCCACGGCGGCAAACAAGCGCACCACGTCGTCGTCGACGCAGCCCGCCATCTGGCCCCAGCCGTCGTTGCGGGACAGATGATTCAGCTTCTCGCCCAGGTCGCCCAAGTCGTGCTGCTCAAGCACCGGCCAGTACGCCCGGGTGCTGCCGTAGAAGCCGATCCGGTAGCGCACCCACTCGACCATGCGGTCGACGGTCTCGTCGTCGGGGCCCGTGCAGATGAACCCACCGCCGGTCACCCAGAAGTCGCTGCGCCTGCGACCGGCCCCGTCGAGCCCGGTCTGGAGCTCGGGCATGACATGTTCCCGCAGGTAGTCCGGCGTGCAGAAGCCGTGCAGGCGCACCCCGTCGCAGTGCTGCCCGGCGACCCGCAGCATGGCGGGGCCGACCGCAGCGATCATGATCGGCGGAGTCGGACCGTCGAGCGGTTCAGGCGTGAAGTTCGGCGTCATCAGCGAGAACTGGTAGTGCTCGCCGTCGTAGCTCAGCCGCTCGCCGGTGGACCATGTGTGCCAGATGGCCCGGATCGCCTGCACGTACTCGGCCATGCGGGGTGCTGGTGCCGACCACGGCACGCTGAACCGCCGCTCGTTGTGGCCTTTGACCTGGCTGCCGATGCCCAGCACGAATCGCCCGTCCGAGGCCGCCTGCAGGTCCCACGCTGTCGAGGCTGTCACCATCGGGCTGCGGGGGAAGCTGATGGCCACGCTGGTAGCCAGCTTCACCCGCTCGCTGTTGACCGCCGCGATTGCCAGCGGGATGAACGGCTCGTGCCGGTTCTCCATGGTGACGACGCTGTCGTAGCCGTCGGCCTCGATCCGCTGCACCTCGTCGGGCACGGCTGGCAGGTTGTGCTGGGGCAGTGTCGCGCTGACGTGCATGGGGTCCTCCGGTTCGCTGGGGCTCCATGTTGCCGTGGGACCCCGCCTGACGCTCGTGGCAGTGCTGGGGCGAGGCCCTGGCCCGGATGCTCTGGCGAAACAAGTGCCAGTCCGAGCGACAATAGATGGGCGCGCCGCTAGGGTTGCGGTTGTGACCGAGACGACCACCACGCTGGCGATACCGGTCGCCGCCGCCGAAGTGTGGGATGCGCTGGCGGACTTTGGGGAGATCGCGCGCTGGGCCCCGAACGTCGATCACTCGTGCCTGTTGAGCCCCCAGACCGAGGGCGTGGGCACGGTGCGGCGCATCCAGGCCGGGCGCCGAACGCTGGTGGAGCGGGTGGTCGAGTGGCAGCCCGGCGAACGGCTCGGCTACGACATCGAGGGATTGCCGGCCATGGTTCGATCGCTGCAGAGCACCTGGCATCTCGACGAGCGAGGCCCTCGCACGGTGGTGTCACTCACCACCGCCATCGACGCTGGATCACGCCCGCCGCAGAAGCTGATCGCAAAGGCGCTGATCCGTCAGCTCTCCAAGGTGTCGTATCAGATGCTGGACGGCCTTGATCTTCATGTACGAGGGTCCACACCGTGATGCTGCGAAGTTGGCGTTCGGGCGCCGGGCCTGAGCCTGTACGAAGGGCTGTCCTCGTGATGGATCAGGTTGGTCGTCCGAATGTTGGGGCCGTACTGCGACGTGGAGCGCGGGTGTCTGCGTCATGAACGCTCGGCCCGACGTGATCATCCTGATGACCGACCAGGAGCGTGCCGCGCCGCCGTACGAGCCGGCCGAGGTGCGGGCGTGGCGCCGGCGTCTCACCGCCGCTGCATGGTTCGAGGACCACGGCGTATCGTTCGAGCGCCACTACACGGGGTCGATCGCCTGCGTGCCGAGCCGGCCGACGCTGTTCACCGGTCAGTACCCCGACGTGCACGGCGTCACCCAGACCAACGGCCTCGGCAAGATGGCCGACGACAGCCGGATGCGCTGGCTGCGGCCGGGCGAGGTACCCACGCTGGGCCACTGGTTCCGGGCCGGCGGCTACGACACGCACTACCAGGGCAAGTGGCACTGCAGTCATGCCGACCTGATCCATGCGGGGGCGCGGCTCGACACCAACGACGACGAGGGCGTGGTCGACGCCGCCGCCGAGCAGGCGTACCTCGACGCCGACCCGCTCGGGCCGTTCGGCTTCTCGGGCTGGATCGGCCCCGAGCCCCACGGCGGCCGGCCGGCCGACAGCGGGCTCGTGCGCGACCCGCTCTTCGCCGACCGGGTGGTCGCCTGGCTGGAGGATCGCTATGCCCGCCGCCGGGCTGGCGACGAGGCAGCACTGCGGCCGTTCCTGCTGGTGGCCAGCTTCGTGAATCCCCATGACATCGTGTTCGCCCCGGCCTGGCTCGGCCGCCGCGGGCCCGACAATCCTCTGGCAGCCAGCGCTGCCGACCCGCCGCCGATCCCGCCGTCGCCGACCGACGAGGAGGATCTGTCCACCAAGCCGGCGGCACAGATCGCCTTCCGGGCCTCGTACCCGACCACCTACGGCCTGGCGCCGGCGGTCGACCGGGTGTACCGCAACAAGGCGGCCGAGTACCGCAGCCTGTACTACCGGCTCCATGCCGAGGTCGACGGTCCGCTCGACCGGGTGCGCCGGGCGGTGACCGAGGGCGGCTCCGAGGAAGCGGTGCTGGTGCGCACGTCGGATCATGGCGAGCTGCTGGGGGCGCACGGCGGGCTGCACCAGAAGTGGTTCAACCTCTACGACGAGGCGACGCGGGTGCCGTTCGTGATCGCCCGGGTCGGCTCGCAGGCGACGACGGGCCGGGTCGTTGACGATGCGCCGACGTCTCATGTGGATCTGGTGCCGACGCTGCTCGGGGCGGCGGGCATCGATGCAGTATCGGCGGCCGATGAGCTGCGGAGCACCCATAGTGAGGTGCATCCGCTGCCCGGGCGTGACCTGATGGACGTGGTCGACGGCGTTGCGGAGCCCGACCGGAATCGTCATGTGTACCTGATGACGCGGGACAACATGCCCGAGGGCGATTCGGGTGCCAGCGCCATGGCTCGGCGGATGGGAAGAACGCCTCCGCCGCTGCGCATCCAGGTGCCCGCCCACGTCGGCGCCAACTTTGAGAGTCTCATCTGCCGGGTCGACGATGGTCACCCAGAGGCTGAGCTGGTCGGCGGCGCCGCTGCCCGAGCGGCTGGCGGGCACGATTCGGCAGCTCAGTCCGCATCGGCTCGCGACCCGGAGCAGGAGTCGGAAGCAACCGGCTCGACACGAACCAGATTCGACGATCGGCGCATGTCCCTGTGGAAGATCGTGCGCACGTTCGACGATCCCGCCACGTGGACGCAGCCGGGCGTGCGGCACCTTGCAGCCGACGGCCCCGCCGGAGAGGTGTACCGCACCGAGCCGCTGCCCGACCAGTGGGAGCTGTACGACCTCGACGCCGACCCGATCGAGGCCCACAACCGCTGGCAAGACCCGGAGGCCGCTGACGTGTTCGCAGAGATGACGAAACGCCTGACCGACGAGCGGGCCCGGGCCGTCCCCGAGCGCAATCAGCCGTGGCCGTACGCGATGCGGCAGTCCGGCGGAGGCATTGGCAGCTCGGCGATGAGCGGATCAGGCAAGGTTCGCCCGCCGGCTCGTGCGCTTCGCAAGGTGCTGCAGCGGCTCGGCATGCATCCCGACGACGTTGAGTCGATTGATGTTGACGTCAGCGGCCGGCGGGCGCTGGTCGTCGCCACGAATCATGGCGTGCTGGACATCGGCAAGCCGACCGGGGTGTTCGCCAGCGAGATGACGGTGCCGTACTACGCCTTCGCCGATGCCGGCATGTCGGTGGATGTCGCCAGCCCCAAGGGCGGCGTCATCCCCGTGGACCCGCAGTCGCTGCGCGCCCCGCTACGCACCGAGGCTTGCGACCGCTTCCTCGCGGACGAGGTGTTCAGGGGCAAAGTGCAGGAGTCGCTTGCCGTTGGGGAGGTCGACATTGCCGCTTACGACGTCATCTTCTTGGCAGGCGGCTGGGGCGCTGCATTCGACCTGGGGTTCTCCGAGGAGCTCGGCCGCACGATCACCGAGGCCAACGAGCACGGCAGCGTGATTGGCGGCGTGTGCCACGGCCCGCTGGGACTGCTGCAGGCCAAGGCCGCCGACGGCAGCCCGCTGGTCGAGGGCCGCCGGGTGACGGCGGTGACCGACAAGCAGGTCCGGGAGCTGCGGATCACCTCCACGCCCCAGCATCCCGAGACCGAGCTGCGCAGGGCCGGCGCGTTGTTCGAGAGCGCCACCCGGTTCCGCGACCCGCTCGCCAACCACTGGGTGGTCGACGGCAATCTCGTGACCGGCCAGAACCAGAACGCAGCGCCGATGGTCGCCCGAGAGATGCTCCGACTGCTGAGTCATGGCTGATCGGGCGTCGACTGGCACGGTGCCGTCGCCTGATGCTCATCTAGACGCGGAGCCCGTCGACGGCCGGGTCGCCCGGCGCGAGCGCAACATCGACGCCGTCCTCGATGTCGTACTCGAGATGTTCGCCGAGGAGTGGCTGTTCCCGACGATGGAGCAGGCGGCGAGCCGTTCTGGTCTGTCGCTGCGCTCGCTCTACCGCTACTTCGCCGATCCGGGCGAGCTGCTCGAGGCCACCATCAGGCGAAACCGGGAACTTGCCGCCCCCGTCGCACACCTGCACGCCATCGGCGAGGGCCTGCTGGCTGCCCGCATCGACGCCTTCGTGGCCATGCGCTTGCGCCTCTACGACACGTTCGGCCCGGTGTACCGGGCGACGCTGGCTCATGCCCACCGGCTGCCCCGCATCAGCGACCAGCTCGCCACGGTCCGCGACGAGCTGCGAGAACAGTTCGGGCTGCAGTTTGCCCCCGAGCTCGCCTCCCGCACGCCAGCCGAGCGTGACGCCGTGCTCGCGGCCGGCGACTTGCTGGCTCAACTCGACTCGATCGACTACCTCCGCCGCCATCGTGCGCTGTCCGCCACCGAGACCGAGACCGTGCTGACCTCGACCTTGAAACGGCTCTTGGCCTGAGGCACTCGCAGCAACGGCGGCGCCGTGGGCCTCGTCGAACACGCCTGGCGCCCTCGGCAGGATTCGAACCTGCGACGCACGGTTTAGGAAACCGACGCTCTATCCCCTGAGCTACGAGGGCAAAATCGGCACACACCTCGAAAGGGCTGCCTACGAAGTCTGCCTGATAGGTGGTCTCGCCACGAATCCCATCACTTCTGACGTGATACAGGCTTGCGCCCCACTCGTCACGCACCGATGGATTCGCCACTTGGCAACTCCTCGTTGCCGAAGTGCACTTTGCTTGAGCTATCTGTCCGGTGCCGAAGGCAAGCGGGCCTCGCAGCCCGTCGCGGCTTCACGAACCGCGGAGCCACGGTGCCGGTTTAGGGGCCTCGGGGTCGGGCGCTGCCGACTCGTTCTGCGTTTGCAGGTTCGGGTTCTGTCGCTTGGGTGGTGGTCCAGGTGCCGTCGGGATGGGGGATGATCGTGTGGCCGTGCTGGTGAAGGTGATGGTGGTGCCGGTGGCACAGCAGCACCAGGTTGTCGAGATCGGTGGGCCCGCCGTCGGTCCAGTGGTGGATGTGGTGGGCGTCGCAGCGTGAGGGGGGCTGGTTGCAGCCGGGCCATTGGCAGTGTCTGTCCCGGGCGATGAGCAGGCGCCGCAGCCGCAGCGGCACGGTGCGGCGGGCTCGTCCGGCGTCGGCGGGCCCGCCGGGGCCGCCCAGGATCATGGGGATGATCTCGGCGTCGCAGGCCAGACGTCGCACGATGTGGGGCGGCAGCTCGACTCCGGCGTCGGTCAAGCCCATCTCGTCGGTTGAACCGCGCAGGCCGTCGAGCCCGATCAGCACGCTGATCTGCGCCGGCGGCAGCATCCGCCCGATCGCTGCGTCGTCGCCAACCGGCTGATCGGGGAAGTGGCGGTCTTGTCGGTTGCGGGCGTGGAGCCGGTCGACTGCGGCGGTGTCGGTGTCGGTGAGGGTGACGCCCGCCAGGGCGTACGCGAGCACGTCGGCGTCGCGCTGGGCGGGGGTGCGTCGGCCGTTGCGCACCTGCTTGTCGTCGAGCCAGTACTGACGGCGCAGCGCCTCCAGGCCGGCCTCGACCGCGGCGCCGACCTCGGGGTCGAGCTTGGCCCACAGGCGCAGCATCCCCTCGTGGTCGCGCTGCCAGCCCGCGCCGCGAGCTTGGCGCTGCCGCTCGAAGCGCTCCATCGGCGTCTCGACCGAGTGGTCGGCCTCGGCCCGGCGCACCTGCCGACGCGTCGCGTCGGTGTCCTCGCCCGCCGCAGAGGCCACCAGCTCGGCACGCACCCCATCAGGCACACGCGCGTCGCACAGCGCCTCGGCCTGGGCGGCGTTGATGCCGCCGCCTGACAGCGCCTCGAGCACGCCGGGGTGCTCGCGGGCCTTCCCCGCGGCGCGGACCATCCGGCGGGCGTCACGCTCGGACACCCCCGCCGCATCGCGCAACGACAGATGCGGCGCAACATCAGGTGCAACACCAGAGCGGCTCAATGCATCCAGCGCGCCCAGCACCTCGGCCCGATACCCCGCCAGCCGGTTGGCGACCCGCTCGATGTCGCCCAGCACCCCCAACAGCCCCTCACGCCCCAACCCCGCCAACGCCCCAGTACTCAACCGGCACAACGACAACACCTCAGCGCCCCCGGCAACCGTCTCGCCGCCACGCCGGGCCCCGCCAGAACCGTCCCTCAACATGGGAACAACCGTACGAAAGGGGTGTCACACGAATACCGCACAGCTCGCCATCAGCCGCGGACAGCGCCGATTCACACCGACAGGCAAGTTGCGCCGACGAATCCCGATAGGCAAGTCACCACTTGCCTGTTACAGTGCCAGGCCAGTGGCCGACATCTACAAGGCCCTCGCGGATCGGACACGTCGGATCATCCTCGACGAGTTGGCCGAGCGTGATGGCCAGACACTGTTCGAGATCGGAGCACGGCTCGCCTCCAAGCATCAGCTGAGTTCGACCCGCCAGGCGGTTTCCCAACATCTCGGTGTCCTGGAGGACGCCGGCCTCGTCTCAACTAGGCGTGAAGGCCGCTACAAGTACCACTTCTTCAACCCAGCACCGCTGTCGCAGATCGACCGGCGGTGGCCAAGAAAGGACTGAACCATGAGGATCGAACTCACCGGCGTCTTCGTTCACGACCAGGCGCAAGCCCTGGCGTTCTATACCGACGTGCTCGGCTTCCAGACGCGCCACGACATCCCGCTCGGCCAAGACCGCTGGCTGACGGTCGTCTCGCCCGACGACCCCGACGGGCCCGAATTGCTGCTCGAGCCGTCGCATCACCCGGCGGTCAAGCCCTACCGCGACGCCCTGATGGCCGACGGCATCCCGCTGGCCCAGTTCGCCGTCGACGACGTCGACGCCGAGCACCAGCGGCTGACCGAGGCCGGCGTCACCTTCACCGTGCCCCCGACCGATGTCGGCGAGGCCTGGATCGCCGTGTTCGACGACACCTGCGGCAACCTCATCCAGATCATCTCCGTCAAGCCCTGAGCACAACCCCCGGCCGACGGCGTCGCAGCACGGCGGCAACGCCGCCGATGCGGGCCCCACCGACGCCCATGCCCAGCCGCAGCAGGGCGGAGCCAAAGTCACGGCATAGCCGTGGCGTAACTCAGCGCACTACGATGTAGCGCAGCGTACTCGGCAAACCCAGGAGGCTGCGATGAGCCGACCGACCTCGCTGCGGCTGCCAGAAGCGCTGCGGACACGCCTCGACGACGAGAGCCGGCGGATCGCGAGCGCCCCGTCCTCGCTCGCCGTCGTCTTGATCGACGAAGGGCTCAAGATGCGGCGCTTTCCCGGCATCGTGTTCCGTGACGGCCCGGCAGGGCGCCGCGCCGGGTTGGCCTCCGGACCCGACGTGTGGGAGATCGTGCGCGACCTCAAGCGCCACGGCGCCGGCGCCGACGGCGACCCGGTCAGCGTTGTCGCGGAGGAAACTGGCCTTGCGCCCGAGCTGATCGGTCTCGCAGCCGACTACTACGCCACGTTCCCCGATGAGATCGACGACCGCATAGCAGCTGACGCCAGAGCCGCCGAAGAAATGCGTGCGCTCGCGGATCGCCGAGAGCGCATGCTGTCGGCGTGAGGTGGCTGCTCGACGAGATGTACCCGCCCTCGGCCGCTGCCGAACTCGGGCGGCTCGGACACGACGCCCTCAGTGTCGCAGGCTCGGCGCTGGCGGGCGCCGATGACGAGCATCTCTATGAGCTGGCGGCCAGCGAGGGTCGCGTCCTCGTCACGGAGAATTTCGCCGACTACGTACTCCTGGTGACCCGCAGCCTGGAGCGCAGCGCTCCCCGGGGCGTCGTCGCGTTCGTCAGAAAGAGCGACCTGCCCTCAGGCACCGCCCTGGGCCCAGCGCTCGCACGCCGCCTCGACGCATGGGCCGCCGCCAACCCAACACCCCCACCCGGCACCCACTGGCCCTGACACCCAGCCGAGCACGACCCCGCGGGACTGGCGTGCCTACCTGATCGGCTTGAGACCATCCCGCCGGGTCAGCGACCAGAGTGACGGCCCGCTTTGGGTTCCGACCTCAAGAACGATGTCGTCCCAGTGACGCTCGATGAGCGCTGCCATCTGCGACTTGTCCATGTTCTTGGTGCTTGTGAGAAACACCGCCCTGACGGCTGATCGCATCAGGTGATCACGCTCGTTCTTGTCGCGGCGGATCCTCTTGTCCCGCGTGATGAAGATCAGGTCACGGCCGCTCGCACCTTGCGCCATCGCGTTGCACGCTCATGCAACCCGTGAGCATCGCAGGGCGTCGTCGACGACTTCGTCGCTGATGTCCCACGTCGCCTTGATGTCGTCGCGTGCCTCGCCCGCAGCGATCGCCTCGGCGATGGCCGAGACCCGCAGTCGTCGGCCCCGAACCGTGGGCTCGCCGAAGCCGTACTCGGGGTCCAGCACGACGTTCGGAGCGCCGAACAGGCGAATGCGGCGCACCTCGTCGGTTTCCTCGTACTCGGCGTCCTGCTGGAAGCGCTGCACCTCCATCGAGAGCATGACGCCCTGGTTGGTGCGCACCACGAACCGCAGCGACGGGCTCAGCACCGTCTCGTCCTGGACACGCAACACCAGATCCCGGCCGTCTTCGTTGAGGAACGGGCGAGCGGTAGCGAGCGGATAGTCGGTCTCGAACTCCCGGCGCAGCGCCATGATCGCCGGCCGCATCCGCACGACTGCGACGCCACGGCTGCGGTACTCGGCGATCAGCCGCGTCTCGACGAACTCTCCCCAAGTGACCACATCGGATCCCGTGGTCTCGGCGCGCACCAGCGGCTCGTACCGGCGACCGCGCCGCTCGTATCCGTCGATCCAACGCCGCGCTGTGCCGGTGCCCAGGTCGAGCAGCCGGTCCACCTGGCTCATCACGTACACCTCGCGATCAAGCAAGGACGTGACTTGACCCATGAGAACCTCCGCTGCGCTTGCTCGCCTTCAGGATGCCACGAGCACCGCCCACGCACGGGCCGATTTCCGGCCACTGACGAGCACTGCGCAGGCCGGCGGGCGTCGGCCGCCCGCAGCCTCAGCGGTCGGCGGGGGTGTGCTCCTCGGCATGCACCGTGTGGCGGAACGACGTGATGGTGATCCGCAGGTTGACACAGCCCTCGAAGCGCACCCGGAACGGCTGGTTCGTGTACTTGTGGCTGAGAGCGTCGAGCACGACCATGTCGGGGTCCGGCTCGATCTCGGCCACGCCGCGCAGCTGCAGTTCCTCATAGGGGTTATCGAAGTCGACCACCGAGATGACCACCCGAGGATCCCGGCGCAGGTTGGCCACCTTGTGCGAGCCGTCTCCGGTGGAGACGATCACCGTGGAGGCGTCGACGGGGTCGATCCACACCGGGGCGATGCTCGACGTGCCGTCGGTGCGGATGGTGGCGAGGTGTGCGAAGTTCGGTTTGCGCAGCAGTTCCTGAGCCTCGGCGCTCAAGGCTGCCGGTTCTGATGCCGCTGATGCCGTCATGGATGCTCCCGTCTCCCGCTGACCCAGCCCAGCTTGCCCGGCCTGCGACGTCTTGGCGAATCTCAGATATAGCGAGCGCCAAAACCCCTCGGACCACCGAGCAATGGGACTGTCAGAATTGACCGCGCGATGCGAGGTGAGTCATGAAACTGCGAATCGACAAGGAGGACGACGCGCTGTCCTTCCATCTCGACGACGCTGCGATCGTCGATTCGCTCGAGGTCGCGCCCGGCGTGGTGTTGGATTTCAACGCCGCCGAGCAGGTCGTCGGTATCGAGATGCTGAACGTGTCGTCCAGATCGCCTCAGCTCAACCTCAACGCGCTTCAATTCGAAACCACGTAGTGGCGCTTGCGCCACGCCCTCGTGCTCTATGTTGACGGCCAACGGGAGGCGCGGAGCTCACCGCTTGCGCAGGGGAACCTGAGCACTCGGCCTTGAGCCGACTTCAGGCGGACCGGCCTCCCGCTCTGCGCGTCACGGACAGAAATCGACGGTGGATTGCGGTATCGGGCACCTACGGTGTCGGCTTCGGGTAGCGGCCCGGCCGACGCTCGTGGGAACGATGTTTCAAGAAGACGCAGCAGCGAACCAGTTGAGTATGTCAGAAGTTTTATATATATTTCTGACAACAACACAACAACAAGCCAAACAACACGAAGGGAGGTCGCTCATGGCATCCGTGGCAGATGAGATCACTCAGCAGATGGCTGGACGCCCCCTGGGGACATGGGTGTGCACTCCTCGAGACTTCTTGGGTCTCGGCAGCCGCGATGCGGTCGACCAGGCGCTCTCGCGCCTCGTCAAGGCCGGTACGTTGCGCCGGATTGGGCAGGGTCTCTACGACATGCCGCGGTTCAGCCCCCGGCTGAACCGGCCTGCGCCAGCCGACATGGCCGCCGCCGTAGCTGCGCTGGCGCGACGAGACGGCGTGCGGATCATGCCTGATGGACTGGCCGCCGCGAATGGCCTCGGTCTCACCAATGCAGTGCCGGCAAAGACGAGCTACCTCACCGACGGCGCCTCCAGGACTCTGAAGATCGATGACAGAACGGTTCGGTTCCGACATGGCCGGCCTCGGATCATGCAGTGGGCCGGCAGACCAGCGGCCCCGGTGATTCAGGCACTGGAGTGGCTCGGCCCGGACGCCGCCGACGATCCTCACGTTGTCACGACGCTCCGGCGCCGCCTCCCTGATGAGGTCAAGCACGATCTCAGCCAGAACATCAACGACGTTCCCGGCTGGGCGGTACCGCTCGCACGCAGCATCGTGAGCGACCAAGCGGTCGTTGCGTGAACAAGGCATTCGCTGAATTCCTCACGTTCAGTGAGCAAGACCGGCGCGACGTCTTTGAAGCAGCCGCAGCTCGCCTCGACACGCTCCCCAGCTACGTGGAGAAGGACCTCTGGGTCTGCATCGTCCTCGACGTAATCTTCAACGGATTACCTGACGGGCACCCTCGGCTGCTGTTCAAGGGCGGAACGTCGCTGTCGAAGGTCTTCGGCTTGATCAACCGGTTCTCCGAAGACATCGATCTCGTCGTGTACCGGGACGACCTTGGCATCGAGGGCGACAGCGACCCGATCGCGGCGGAATCCCTGTCGAAGAATCAGCGAACTGCGCTTTTCAAGCAGCTCACTGAGCGCTGCGGCAGCTACATCATCGGTGACTTTCGTGCCGCGCTGACGAGAGCAGTCAGCAAGGTTGCCGAAGGATGCCTCGTCGTTCCTGACGGCGACTATTCGCAGACGCTCCTGGTCGAATACCCCACGCTCTACCCCAGCAGCGACACCGCCTATGTGGCTCCGAGCGTGAAGATCGAGGCGGGAGCTAAGTCAGCCCTCGACCCCAATCAAACCGGCGGCGTCACCGCGTTCATCGACGACGACCTGCATGATTCCTCGCTCCATGTCAGCAACGTCAACGTGCTTTCGCCGAGGCGGACCTATTGGGAAAAGCTCCTGATTCTGCACGGAGCGCATTGCGGCTATCGAGACGAACAACGTCTTCCCGAAGACAGGAACCGGATCTCGCGCCACTACTACGACGCCGCAATGATCACGGCCACAGACATCGGAGCGTCGGCCCTGAATGACCTCGAGCTACTCGACGCGGTTCGAAGCCACAACCTCGTCGCATTCAGGCAGGCATGGAAGCGATTCGAACAAGCCACGCCCGGCTCGCTGAGACTCGTACCGCAATCCGGGCTACGGGAAGCGATCGAACAGGACTATGCGGCGATGCAAGGCATGGTCCTCGGGGAAGCTCCCGAGTTCGGATGGATCGACGAGAGATTGCAAGAAGCCGAAGCCGCTGTCAATTGAGGGCCCGCGAACTTCGGCCAGGCCGGCGGGCGTCGAGCAAGACCATTTCGGGATCCGGCTTCGAGGGTGCGCCGGTCCTGGTGGGCCAAGCACCGACCCCACATCGAGTCGACCGTCCTGGCGAGCTAGATGATCGCCCCGGGGCATCCTCGCGGAGGCTGGCAAGATGGTTGAACTATGAAATCTGATGT
Source organism: Microthrixaceae bacterium (assembly GCA_011523825.1). Taxonomy (GTDB): domain Bacteria; phylum Actinomycetota; class Acidimicrobiia; order Acidimicrobiales; family Poriferisodalaceae; genus Poriferisodalis. The sequence goes on along the minus strand of WTFX01000017.1, from coordinate 30,473 downwards.
GAGCACCTTGGGACATGGCGTCGAAGTCGTGCGATCTGGCGACTGGTGGGCGATAACGGTTCCCTCGCTCCGGGGCGTCTTCTCGCAAGCGAGGAACCTCGATGAGGTGCCGGAGGTCGCTCGCGATGCGATTGCTCTGATGCTCGACGTCGATCCGGCTGAAGTGGGCCCGATCGACGTGTATGTGCAGCCGCAGCAGGGTGAGGCTGGGCTGCTGGCCGAGTAGGGCCATCGCCGTCAAGACGGTCCGTCAGCCGCCCAGCTGTTCGGAAATGACAGAGGTCCCTCACAGGGAGGGACCTCGGGTCCTGAACGACGAAGCGCACAGGGCGTTATGCCCTCAGAATACCGCCACACGACTGCGGCACCTGCGCGCCAGACGTCCCGGGATGCATTAGCACTGCCGATACCCGCGATGAGATGCTCGCCAACATGCGCGAGACGCTCACCGTCTACATCGATGGCCTGATCTGCGGCGGCGACTCTGTGCCGGTGAGGTTCACCGGCTCCTGTCGCGTCGCACATCAGTTGGGCCGCTAGCTGTCGGTGACGTGGCGATTTGACGGACCGTGGGCGCGTCGACGTCCACAACAGCCGCGCGGATTAGGAATATTTCCGTGATCGCTCGGACGAACAGACCGCCAAGCGTCAACGACTTGGCGGTCGCGACGCCGGTGCCATCGCAGAGGCACCACGCGCGCACAACCTCACGCGGTCAGTTCGAGATCGCTAGTCCAGCCCGGGAAGCGTCGTGTCGACGTCATCAGGTATTTCGTCGCTTGACGATTGGTCCGATCCATTTCTCAGTACGTTCCAGTGCGTTGCCCCGACATAGAGATCGACGCGGTCTGATTGCAGTCGTAGTCTCAACTCAGGCAGGTCACTCGGTGTCTTGTCCAGAAGGTCGTCTAAGGGAGCACGGATGTACTTCTCGATGAACCGCCCCATCGTGTCCCCGGCTTCCTCTTCAAGATGGGCCCACGCGTCCTCGCCGACATGAGCTCGTCCGCCACATTGTTCGAAAGCTGACTTCAGCTCTAAGAGCTTCTCGTTCGGGGTGCCGTCGAATACCACTAGCACTGGCGTGTAGTCGCTCATTCTGCAATCCGCGGGAAACGCAAGTTCCTCCTGCCATCGTCCCTGTCCCGAAGCGGCGATCGTGACGCGGATCTTGATCTCGTAGGCATCGTTGCCTCGCAGGCAATCGACCTGTCGTCCTGATCCTGTTCCGTCTCTCTTGACAGGGCTCTTCTTCGCAGACACCGGGGCGCCGCCGACGGCACCAGCGATTACCGGCTCGAACAGGTAGCCGGTTTCCTGACCAGCGCGGTTGTCAATGTCGAACATCCACTTGCGCAATATCAAGAGTGAGCCCAGTGAGTCGGTCTCGATGTCTCCATACTGCAGGAGTCCTCGAGGCCCGACCTGTTCGAGCGAGGGAGTGCCCTGAAGCCTCAGAATGTTCGCGAACTTCAATCGCGCCCGGTGAAGAGTGGCGAGCGAGAGGAAGTACATTTCCGTGTCTGGCGGACCGGCAGCGAGAAGAGCCTCGTATGTGCTCTGCGCCGACGCGTTCCCGTCAAGTTCAAGCCTGTCGGCTGCGGTCTCGTAGAACTCCCCGGTATCTGACGGATCGATTCCTGCAATCGGTGCTATTTCGAGGTCGCGGGCGACGATCGCCACGAGTGCCCGCACAGCGCTCTCGCTCAGCGAGACGCCCTGATTGCCGGCCCCACGCCTTCGCACCTTCTCGAACGCCGTGGCCTGCGTCTTGCTCAGCGCCACAGCGGCACCTCCCCGATCTGATAGCGAGCATTGATTCGTTCGACTACTTGGCGCAGGATCGGGCTGATGCCGGCTCCGTTCGTGACGTGAAACTCGAGGAGTCGCGGCGAGTCGTCGGTCCCCGACGACAGAACACTCGTCCTCATGTCCACCCACCTGCCGAACACCTCTCCGAAGGCCGGCGGGATCGCGTTGCCGATGAGCGTCGCCTGCTCTGCTCGGTTGCCAACGAACTGAAAGTCGTCAGGAAACCCCTGAAGCCGAGCGCACTCTCGCAGGGTCAGGCAGCGATCCTCCACAGGATGCACAAACTCTCGGTTCGCCGCGCTGGTTATCGCTTTCGACGGTTCATCAGCGCAAAGACGTCGAAGCCCGGCAGGCGCGCCACCACGCCGCTCTGTCGGCATACCGTCCGCCACCCGCCGATTGGCTCTTCTGTCGTAGCTTCGATGCTGGAGCTCTTTCGGAAGGTCGCGCATCGTCTGGCCCTGCCGCAACAGCTGGAAGCGACGAAGATCCGCCTCGGAGACGCTTGAGGCCAAGTGTCCTTGAATCGCCTGATCCTGGGTAGTGAGGGCCGGTTCGCCTAACTGGCCGAGCGCCTCAGCAACCGTGGGCGCAAGTGGCAGTGCAGCAGTGCAATCCATCTCCGCCCCTGGCGCACCGAATGCATGATGAGAGGGACCCGGGAAGCCAGGATCGACACCTAGCGACCCAATTGCGATCACCCGCTTGCGAAGCTGAGGCACCCCGTAGTTGGCGACGTTTACCTTGCGCAGCCTGATCCGATAGCCACCGTCGAGTACACCATCGAGCAGATCGACAAGGAAGTCACCACCCGACATCGTCAGGAAACCCTCGACATTCTCGAACAGGAACCACTGCGGACGCAGTTCGGACACCATTCGCGCGAATTCGCCGACGAGTGTGTTGCGATGGTCCGATGCACGCCGAGCGCCAGCGGAGGTGAATCCTTGACACGGAGGTCCCCCGGCGACCAGAAGCGGCACTGCACCACCGGTCCGTGCAAGCACGTCCGATGCCGACAGCTCGCGTATGTCCCGAGAACAGACGCGAGACCCTCCGAAATTGCGTTCCAAGGTGCCCACAGCCGGGTGCCAGTTGTCGAGGGCCACGACGGTGTCGAAACCGGCCCGCTGCAAGCCAAGCGTGAGCCCGCCAGCTCCGGCGAAAAGGTCAGCGCTCGTCAAGAACTCTCCGCCCACCGCTATGCCCTCATCCTCTGCGGAACCATCGCTTCATCATCGCAAACGGGTGTGACTCGCCAGTTGATGGTGCGTCGCCGGGCTGCTTCGGTTCGTCTCGCGGTCAGACAGGGACTGGGCGGGTGCATCCAGGGATTTCCGTCGATTGAAGTGTCGCAGGGGCAGTCGCATCGCACGAGCCGCCCAAGTTCGGTCCGTGGGGTGGACAGATCCGCAGCGCCGAAGCCGCTGAGGCCTCGGTTGGCGGAAGCTAGTGGCCGACAACGGTTTCACGGAGTGTGTCGACGGTGCAGAAGGTGGTGGGGCACTCCCTCATGTAGGCCGCAGGCGTCATGTGGCGGGTCACCATGATGCCTTCGACCTGCCATTCGCGATCTGGTCGCTTGATTCCTTTGTTGGCCGCGAGAGTTGTTGCTGACCCTTGGATGTCTTGCACTTTCTGATCGAGCTTGTCCACATCACCACCTGCTTTGTGAAACTGGGTGATCTGCTGATGCATGGTCCGGGCGCTCAGCGGCACGAAGCGGTCCTTAGCTTCGATGACGAAGATGAGCGAGCGTTCAGCGTCGATGCAGAGAATGTCGATCTCGCCGCTGAGGTGGCTTATCCCGTGTCGGTAGGCGTCACGCTCTCGCACCCGAGAGATGTTCAGCAGGGACAGATCGGCTAGCTCGTTGAGGCACTCGTCTTCGAATTCGCGATTCTGCTTACGCCGCGCGGCCTCAAGAGCTCTGACCACGGGAGCCGGCAAATCAACATCCGGTATCGGCAAGCGAAGCTGTGACAGGTATGTGAGCCACGCTCTTCTCGCGACTTCGGAGGTCCACGGAAGCACCCAGACGCTGGATTTGTCTCGGATGAGTGGCCGCACGGCGACGCGCGCCCACCTCCGTTCGACTTCCCAGTGCTTGATCGTTGAGCCTGCTGATGCCAGTTCTTCGGCGGTGAGGCCCAGCCATGCCACGGCTGCCTCATAGTCAGCAATGGGAATCTCTGGTCGGGCATCGTGAGCTGCTACCGCGAGTTGCAGTGGAGGTACGAGCTCCGTGCATTGCGGCGTAGAAACCGGCCAACGGATGATGACATCCAAGATGACCAGGATGGTGTCGAAGCCGAAGCCGAGCGATTCTTGGAGCGCCTGTTCGATGCCTGCATACGCCGGCAGGCGCTCACCAAAGGGAGCCCATTGCTGGTCTGACTCGTGGTCTTCAGTCGTGCCCCCGATTGGCTTGGCTTCGGGCAGTCCCGCCAACCGGTGATCCCGAGCGAATGATCCAAGATCGACAGAGGTGGTTATGTCGTCTTCGTCGACCGTCACCTGGTAGAGGTCAGTGACAACGAGCGCGGGACTCGCCAAATCTCGATGGAGCACCTCGCTGCGGGCACTGGACTCTCCGGCGAGCGTCGCGAAGCTGAGCAGCTCTTGCCATTCGTATTCCGTTGGTGTTCTGCTGCCGCCCGGAGGCCGTGCCAGAACCTCTTCGACGATCAGGCCGATGATGCGCGATTGATTCAGCGATTCTTGGCTCGTCTCATGGAAGCGTTCGTCGTTCTCGCGTGGTGACCAGACTTGGTAAGCGGTCGCCTCGAGATTCCACCATCGCTGGGAATTGGTGTGCTCGAGCTGCGTCAAGGCAAGTCTGAGGACAGCACCGCGGTCGAATGGAGCCAGCTCCTCGTGAAGCCGTGCGATCAGCCATGGATAGATCGTGTCGGTCTCAAGCCGTTTGGCCTCGTCGCCGTCGTAGGTGCGCGGTTCGATGCCGTTCGCTTCAAGATGCCCGCCAAGTTCTGCCAGGCGTGCGCTTCGGTGGGATTCGTGGAGGGGCTTCGCTTCGGGCGTCTGTTGGATCTGCGGGCCGACGGTGATGGCGTCGACTCGAATGCCCGGGGGTGCGTCACTCCATGCCCTAGCGAATTCTTCGGAAGCGGCGTCGCCTGCGATTGCATCAGCCAGCAGGGCGCCAAACTGCTCTTCGACGGACCGCGAGTCCTCCTGGAGTAACTGCCACAGATTCGGCGCGCAGCTCACCGTGAGGACACTGTCGCCAGCAATCACCACCTGCAGCGGCGATTCCTGTTCGGCTTCGAGTGCGAACTCGATCCGAAGCGACTTAAGACCGCCGGCCTGCATCAGGGCAACGAGACGATCCTGCACCTGCTCCAGCTTGTATGCGACGCCGTTGCCCAGCCTGTAGGCCAATTCGGATAGTGGCTCGGCTCCCGAGGTGGCATAGAGCGCCACGGCGACTGGTGTCTCGCACATGACCAATCGGTACAGCACACCTGCGTGCGCGATTCCGACGAGCTTCGTGTCACCGTCGAGGCTGTGCCAAGGCCACTCGGCGACACGGACCATGCCCAGAGTTCGGAGAGCCGATTCGATGTCTCGGTGTTCCGACGCCAGCTGCCATTCGAGCAGCGAGTGACCCGGCGCGATGAGCATGCCCCCGAGCTCGTGGGCACCGGTGTAGAACGACTTGCCCTGGCTCTTCCAGGTCTCCCACTTGTCAATCACCTCCGACGAGAAGATGTGACCGACATTTCGCGGCTCAATGCAGTCGCGGACGAAGTACCACAGGTCGATCAAGTCGCGCCCGTCGGTGCTTCGAATCCAGTCGAAGTCCTGCAGCGTGATCGTTGCGCAACTCGCCTCGATCCTTGCTTGGAGCATGGCGTCAAGTGGCTGCGCAATAAGCAGTAAGCGGCAGAGCTGCGCGGAGGCCGGAATCGTCACTGGTCCTTGGACTGTCCGCAGTGCGCTGCTAGGCGTCACCGCTGCCAAGCAGCGGGAAGCGGCCTCGACGTTGGCTTGCAGTGTCACGCCACCCAACGCCGTAGCGACGCTGACCGCCAGATACTGAGAATCGCTGTAGCGGACGACTGAATGCAGATGAGGATGTCGGTTGTCACGCATCGGACCGATGACGTTGTTGCCCGCTCCGAGGAGCGCCGTGCCGACGTACTGCCATACCGCCCTTCGCCATGTCTCGTCGAGGGCTGGGTCGAATGCGACAGCTCTGTCGGCGAGAGCCGCCGCAATCGGACTGAGTGCCTCCGCGATGAGGCCTGCAGGTAACGGAGTAAGTCCTTGTTGGCCGTGCCGAGTCGCGAGCACGTCGCCGAAGCTGGCCGTCATCCGTTCTCCGTCGCGGCGTAACTGCTTGGCCGGCGTCGAGTGGGCTTCTAGGGCCGCTCTTGCGCGCTCTGGGCTGCCGCACTGAGCTATCTGGTCCTCGAAGGGCGGCAGGAGGGATGCAGCGGCCACCTCCGCCGCTAGGAGCTGAGGCGGCGAACCGTTTTCTTGCACTATCTCAGGAGACCAAGCAGGGGCTAGCGCTGTTGCTACGGCATCGATGCGTCGCAATACCAGCTCGACCACATCGGTCAAGCCGTATTCGGTGTGCGCGTGCAACACCGGGTCGATGACTGTCGATAGCCGTCGAAGCGACTCAATGTTCGAGGTCGGCCTCTCTACGGTTCCAGCGACCATTCTGAACATCTCGCCGGCCCACTCGACCCGCACGTCGATCCGAGGATCGTGAGGCAAGAAGTCCTCCAGCCCGACGACCGACGGGCACTCCTCGTGTGCGGCCGTGATGAGGGCTTGCAGGGCGTGAGGGTCTGCTGGGTTCTCGCCGGTGCTACTGCTTCGAGCAAGAGCCTCATAAGCGACAGCCAACGAAGGGAGATACTGGCTCGCGTTAGGGGAGACGCTGGCTGCTTCGAGAATCGCTAGCAACGACTCTCGAGTGTGGCCGCGTACGACGCGTGCTACCGGTCCCGCTCCCTGTTCTCGACGCTCACGCTTCGCCCGGCTCTTCCTGCCCATCACACGCCTGACTCACTCGGGGGCGCGATTGTAAGTGACACCCGTGTGATCTGGCCCCTGAATTTCTTGCAGGCCGGAACGCCTACTGAGCCGACGATTTGGACCTGAGCCGTCTTGGCGCTGGAGGCGAGACCGCGACGCGGCAACGATGCGAATCCCGGTGTTGGTGGCTGTTCAAGCGGCTAGCGCAACCGTCCTTGGCCACCGCTACTTGCCGACGTTCTGCGCGGCTTGCTCAATCCATGTACCGAACTGTTGTGGGCTGAGCTGTGTGTCCCACTGACGGAACAGATACGGGCCTGGCGAATAGGGAGAAGGCTCCGGCCATCCGGTCGGCATGCCGCCGTAGGTGGTCGTACGGCGGTACTGGTCAGCGATGCCGCTGATGTCGATGAAGATGATGCCGTTGCCTCGGGCGATGCTCGCGTCGCATTCGTACTTCACCCATCTGCTCTGGTGGGTCAGGGCCCCCAGAAGCACCACCGTCACGGTCGTGCCATTGAGTTGGGAGTCGATCCAGTGCTTGATGGCCTCGTCGCTCCGATACTTCACCGCCTCGATTTCGGCGGCATCCCTGAAGCCAGCGGCGTTGACTCCGAGAGTGACGCCGCAATTGCGAACCACCATCGCTCGCCACACGTCCTGATCCCAGTCGAAGCTGAAAAACACGCTGCGGTACGCCATATCCGGATTCCCTTTCTGCTCCGCTAGGCAGCCACAACTACGACGTGCAGCCCCATCAATGGCAAGTAGAACGGCAGCACGGACCAAGAGAGCAGACTGCGGAGCGGCGTGTCGCTGCCGTTCATCGGACGGAGCTTCATGCTGAATCCCGTGGTGTCCTGCCTGCGCGCATAGTCGTACAAGGTCCGAAAGCGCCTCTCTTGCCACAGGTAGAGCCCATCGATCGTGCCTGCAGTCAGGCCGAGGGCCAGGGGCAGGGCCGCGAGCAACCACGCTGGCTGTCCCTGTGCAGGTTGGTTGCCCGATAGGGCGAACGCGATCAGAGCTGCCCAAGCGACCATGTACCAGCGCTTGACACTTGCGCTCTGATTCGCCAAGCGCGAGATGGTGCCCTGGATCATCTGCAGGTGGATGTGCCTATCGCTCGCGCTCGTCACTTCGTCGCCCCGGTAGGCGCGTCGAGACGACTCACCCGTCCTCGGTTGACCGCTGGTGCGCCGGCGTCAGCCCCTCGGCGGATAGGGATCGTTGCCGTAGCTGTTGCGCTCGCCAATCGTGCCGTCCTTCCGATGGATGATGTGCTCTGTGTGCTCATGCCGAGCGGTGTTGCGACCAGCGGCTTGAGCTTCGGCCTTGGTGGGAAATGTCTTGGCAACCCGGTCTGAACCGGCTCGCCGGTTCGCCCAGCCATCGCCGTGGGGCACGGTATGTACGGGTCGCTTGCTCATTGGCGCTCCCTTCTAGAGCGAGAATCCCTGTGTCCTCCCGCAGTAAATGCCACGCGTGTGACTATCCGACCGCCGAACGCGAATTCTCAGTGCCCATGCGGCCAGTTGGACAGTTGCAAGCTCTCGTCTCGCGCGGTGGCACCCGCTGGGCCCACATCGGTTTGAACTGAACCGCACTGGGCTCCACGCCGTCTGGTGGTGTGGTCCTAGGCGGCTGGTTGCAGTGTCGGGTGGCAGCTCGGATCGTCGAACGACGTGTAAACGTCGCATGGCAATTCGATGCTGAGGTCGCTCAAGCACAAGCGATTGGATTTTGGAATCCGACCATGGGGCCGTCTTCAAGCTATTGGGCTATCTGCACTCAAGCGAAGTCTCTGACCGTGTACGCCTGTGAAAGGCCCCTAAGCAACTGAGCACACGTCGCCAATTCCGATCGGAGGCAGCTTCAGCGCGCAAGACTGGCCGGGTGACTGATTCTGGGCCGCCCGAGATCGCGAGCCGCGATGCTGCCCTCAAGAAGCGTGAATGCACCGCCGCGCTGTTCCTTAGGCACGCGCCGAGCTGTAGCTATCTCGGCGGCCGGACCACGCGGGTCGATTCCGGCGTTCGGGCGCCGGCAACACAGCTGCCTAACGGCAACACGCGGGCGGGACTCACGGTCGAGGTAGACATCGGTCTCGAATCGGACAGCCACTAATCGGCGAGTCGTCGTGCGCAATCCCTGGTTGGAAGACCGCGACAACGAGGATTTTCACCCCTGTCTGCAACCCATCGCCCGCAGCCTCTCTGAGTTGCTCGCGGGCGTCTCGCTCAGTGTGCGAGAGCCGCTTGAGCGCGTAGGAGGCATCGATGTCTTGCACCGGGCTGTCGAACGCGTCACGCTTGATGCCTCGCGCAAGTACCAGCTATCTGATCTGGTGACTCGCGTCGTCTACCAGCGAGCAACCGTCGCCGTCGACTACATGACCGCATTTCCGGCGCTAATGGCATCTAGCTCCAGATTTGGTGTACAAGCGCTCGCTCGGATCGCGGCCGAATCGATTGCGCTGCTGGATTGGCACTGCGAACCGGTCCTTAGCACCGAGGAGCGTCTCCTGAGAGCACTTCGGGACGCTCACTCGACTTGGGTCAAGATGAGTGGCCGATCTGAACAGGATTTGTCGCGCAGCGAACGGTCGGTCTCACAGCGGACACAGGCAGAGGCCGAGCACACGAGGCTCAAGCAACGCGTAGATGAATCATCGGCGGAGATCGCGCGAGCGGAACAAGTTGTCGCCCAAACACACTCGATGGCCAATGCCAAGGCATGCAGGAAGATCCCCAACGCGACCCGAGCTGTGGATTCGCAGATTGAGCGCATCGCTCGTGAGCACCTCGGCCAGAACGATCTGGGACCGCTTCCGATGTACGAAATGCTCAGCGCTTCAGTGCACTCCGAGTCGCTAATCATGGACAAGATGTGGCATCGAGCGGATGTCGGTGCAGCAGATGCTCGCGGGCGGCGCAGCATCGGAGTCGAGCAACTACTGATGCCCCTCGGGTGCGCACTGATGATGATGTCGGACACCTTCTGGCGAATGGGGCACTACTGGAAGCGCAGCTACCCGATTGAGAGCGCCAACGAATGCATGGAGTTGATTGACGCGTGCACTCGAGATCACTGGAACGAACCCGCCCATGTGGAGCGAACTAGTGCCTTCTGAACCGATGGCCGCCTGTAGCGGTACCGGCAGCAGCGGATTCGAGCACGACCACGCGTAGGTGGACAAGCTTGCGGGCAGCGGCACGTCCGCTGCAGCATTCGAGACAGGTCGCATCCGCCCAGGGCTCGCGCGTATCGCCTGGCATCGCGCGACACAGGCAAGTTGGCCATTCGAGTCAAGCCGACGAACCCGAATGCGGCGGTGGCTGCCGAAGCGCCGGGTAGAGCATTCAAATAGTTTCGCGATGTCGTCACATTGCACATGATGTCGAGGTCTCGGTGATCAGCGATTGCCGCTGCTTCATCAGGCGGCACTTACCAGTTGGGGGCTGAGCGCACCGCATGGAGAAGGGTTGGTGACCAACACGAGGTTGCCTACCGCAAGGGCCATCGAGGGAGTGAGAGGGCAGGCTTCACACGATCTGTAGCAGCGTCTCGATCACCGTGGGCACTTGACGAATCCGGCTGACGAGGATTGCAGCCAGAGCCAAGCCGGTTCGAGTCGCGCCTGCGAGTTCGGTGGCTAGCCACTAGGGCGCCGTTGCATCGCGGAAGCGCCCCGCCTCGGATGCGTAGCAGGGCTGCAGCCGTGGCATCTGAGCTAGCGACCAGATCGGTGCCGTACGGGATTAGCCGTCGAACTCGCGTGCTGTGCTGCGCCGTCGCTCAAACGTTCCGAACCGGGGGCCCGCACCTAGTTCTGTAGCGACCGGAAGAACATATTTGTAGTTTGGACCGCTCGCGTAGTCGCTGTGGCCGGTTGGCCGCAGCAGGTCCTGGCGATGGGGCCATTCTCTCGTCCTGGTCCCGTCACCAGCGTGTCGACACACGGGTGGAATCTGTCAAATGAGCAGCATGCCAGTGCAGCTTTGGTCCGATGAGCCGTCACCGGTGGATCTTCTCGCGTTTGATGCAGTTGCAGACACGGCGGTGGAAGCAGTCTTGGATGACGCACTCGATCCGGTGGCGATCGGCATCTCCGGGTCGTGGGGCAGCGGCAAGAGCACGGTCCTAAACCTGATCAAGGCAAAGCTGGTTGCCCTCCCGGACTCTGATACAGACGAGCAAGTCCTCGTCGTCGAGACTGAACCTTGGCGGTACGACCCTGATGTCGGTGCCAAGGCAACGTTGATACTTGAGATTCTCAACGCCTTGACCAACGAGCTTGAGGATCAGGGCCGCGAGGATGGTGCGGCGCGAGACGCCCTGAAGAGGTTGGTGGCGCGGGTGAACTGGACTAAGGCGCTCAAGCTCGCCGCTCGTTCCTCCATCGCCCTTCAGCTTCCTCGAATCGACGATCTGACGGACCTCATCAACAGCGAAGACGAGGAAGGCCGACCCGAGCCGAGGAACTTGGACGAGTTCCGGGCAGAGTTTGCGAAGCTTCTCGCGGACGTCCATCTTGGCCATCTGCGAAGGGTCGTGGTCCTTGTCGATGACCTCGACCGCTGTCTGCCTGACACAGTCGTCGAGACGCTTGAGACGATGCGGCTGTTCCTGTCAGTCCCAAAGATGTCCTTTGTCATTGCGGCCGACGAGGACCGCGTAGCGGACGCCTTGAGGGATCGCTATGACCGTGCCAATGGACCTAATGGAGACGCAGAGGAACCGGCCCGCCTCTACTTGCACAAGATCGTGCAGACGACACTTCGCCTTCCTACGCTGAGCCGGTTCGACACGGAGGCGTACTTGCTGCTGTTGCTCCTACAGCGCCGGGCAGCGAGTCAGTTGACCCAAGCGCAGTTCGATCAGATTCTCAAGGGATGCACTGAGCTGCGTGTAGCAGCGGGGTCAATTGATTCGATCAGCATCCCGAAGGGCCTCGACCTCTCAGGCGAGATGCAGTTCGCTTCACGGCTGACGCCAATCCTCTACGAGAAGCTTCGCGGTAACCCGCGACGCGTCAAGAGGTTCCTGAACGACCTCAGCGTCCGCTCATCTATTGCCGAGCGTCGCGGCATCGAGCTCGATGTCGCCGTCGTGGCCAAGCTCATGGTGCTGGAATTGCTGCTGCCGGACGAATTCGACATGGTCCTCGATTGGCTCGCCCGGGGCGAGCTGCGCCAGCAGTTGTCTCAGCTGGAAGAAGCCGCAGGGCGGTCCGCGTCTCCAAAGAAATCTGCGGATGCCAAAGAGCAGGACGCGACAGCTGCAGGGAGCGGTTCTCGGCACCGAGACGCGGTGCCCGTCCACGATGAATCGAGCGCTGAGAGCGAGCCCTTTAACGAGAACCTCCTTCGCTGGGCCAAACTGCAGCCGTCGCTCGACAGCATCGACCTGAGTCCGTATCTGCACCTAGCGGCGTCATTCGCCAGTCTCCCCCTCATCGATTCGGAACTGCCCGAGCGGCTCAGAGATGTCGCGGCGAACCTGCTGTCGTCGAGTCGCGCCGCCCAGAAATCCGTCACTGATGCCGACATCCGGGGCCTCACAACTGCGGATGTGAGTGCACTGATCGAACACCTTGGCCGAATGGCCCGGGACCGTCCCGGTGACCTCATCGCAAGCGTCAGTGCAATCTTGCGTGTTGCGAGGCTCACTGATGCCAACCAGGCAGCGATGGCCGCCTTTCGAACAATTCCCGCACAAGAGATTCGAGCTCCCGTGATCCTCTTGTTCGACGAGGGAGACGCTGTCACCTATCGCGACGTTCTTGAGCACTGGGACGCGAGAGCCGCTGAGCCGAGCGTCAAGAGGGCCATCGCGCAGCAACTTGAGTCGAGAGTTGCGAACTGATGGGCACAAGCGGTGCGTACACAGGCGCTGGCGGCAAGGCTGGCAAGGACATCAGCAACGGCCTCAACGACTGGCTCGACTCGCTGCCAGACGGCTCTGGCAGCGATGGGGACACTCCGAGTAACGGTGAGACGGGAGCTGAGGATGAATCCGTCACACAACTGCCACCCCAAGCAGTAAGCGGACTTCTGAGTTTGCTCCGGCCTCGGTCCGCAGGAGGCGGATCGAGTGACGGGCCTGCCGGCGGTAGCGGCGGGTCGCGTGGAACGGGCCGCACTCGTGCGGGTTCGGGCAGGTCATCGCAGCGGCTCGCATCCGCCGGAGCACGGGCTGCTGCAGGTGCCCTCGCATACATCCGCGGGGACGCGGAACAGCTGGCCGGCTTGGGCCTCGACTACGGCGAGCTCCGCGCACTGGATGATGGCTTCGAGGTGGCGCGTCGAATCGTCGATGCTGTTTGCGGCAAGCAATCCAATGGCCGCCTGGAAGAAGCCGAAGAGCGGTACGTCGCCGCTACGGTCGCCGATTGGGTCCTGGCCCAAGGTGCAGACGGGGAGCCGCTCGACGCTGATGACATCGTCCGGTACGTGATCGCCACGATCGTCACTGAGGTGCTCTCATCGGAGCTAGGTGAAGCGCTTCGTAGTCGCCCAGACGAAGTTGCTGACGTGGCCGAAGACGAGCTACGGGCGGCGGCATCCGTCCTCGCTAACAAGGCCAAATTGAGTAGCTCCGGTCCGTCGGCGGAGGAGCTGGCCGCGGCCATCGAGCAGGGGATAGAGAGCTTGCGCCCGATCTATGTGGGGGCGTCATGACTCATCACTATGAATTGAAGCTGACCACCCGATCTACGAGCAGCCGCGATGACCCGCTTGCGATGTTCTATTGGCCGGTGAACGGCCCCTCGAGCTTCAGCGTTCCGTTCGGTCCCCGCCTCGCTGCCATCGGCGCCGTGCCTCGACTCAATGTGGACCTAGTGCGACTTGCCATGCTCGTGTATGCGGCCGACCGATCGACGATTCGAGAGGTCGGCTCTACGAATTGGTCGAGCAGAGACATATCTCTGACCGTCCCCGTTTCTGATGCAACGTCGTGGAATGCGGTTGCCGCGGAGCTGTGCGGCTTGCTCGCGTTTCTCACCGGCGACGCGTGGTCGGTGGAGTTCAAGAACACACGACCACCACGGGAGCAGGTGGACTCACGGCTGGACATCTCACACCCCTCGCGAGTGGTGCTGATGAGCGGTGGTGCTGATTCCGCTCTGGGTGCGCTTGAGTCTCGGCGTCAACTTGACCCGACGGAGTGTCATGTGCTCGTCTCGCACTTCGGTTTGAAGGCGCTGGCTCCGTTGCAGCGCAGGGTTGCCGATGCCGCGACGGCGATTTGCCCTGGGCCGCAACAACTTCACGAGCAGACTTACTTGGTCCGACGGCGATATCAAGTCGATGGGTCAAGATTCAAGAGCGAGACCTCGACCCGATCCCGCTCACTTCTCTTCCTGGCGCTCGGCCTCGCGTATGCGTCGATGCATGCAGTCCCGCTGTGGATCGCCGAGAATGGCTTTGCATCACTCAATCCGCCGCTAGCTCCGAACCGACGTGGCAGTCTCTCGACGCGGACTACTCATCCGGCGTTTCTTGAGGGGCTCTCGCGAATCCTCGGGGAACTCGGTGCTCACTCGACAATCTTCAACCCGTTCTCGTGCCTGACCAAGGGGGAGATGTTCCGCGCCGCGGCGGACCAGTTCGGATACCTCGAGATCAGTGGCTTCTTGAGTGGCACACATTCGTGCGGGCTCACGGGACAGCGCTCCAAGGGCATTTCCACCACAAGGCAGTGCGGGGTCTGCTTCGGATGCGTAGTGCGACGTGCTTCGTTTGCGTCTGCAGGTCTCACCGATATGACCGAATACGCGGACCCGGCCCACTCCCACGAACTCGCCACGTGGCTCAACGTCAACTCTGTGCTCCCGGACATGCGGAGATTTGTCAAGAGAGGCATTGCCCGACGAGATCTCTTGACGATGAGCCTCCCGGATGACTACCCGCTCGAGGATGCGCAAGGTCTCTTGGAGCGTGGTGTGAGCGAGTTGCGGGCATACGTTCTCTAACCGTGCTTCCTCCTCTGGACCTTCACGCACACATCGACGCGGGAATCGAGGCTCGCGAATTGCGATCGTTGGGAGCTGTCGTATTCGCCGTTACCCGATCGCTTGATGAAGCCGAGCAGGCGCTCGAACGATCCGATGAAACCACGATTTGGGGAGTCGGATGCCACCCCGGCCTCGTCAGGGCGCAGAAGAGCTTCGACTCGGGCCGCTTTCGCGAGCTCGTCGGCAGGACGCCCTACGCAGGCGAACTGGGGCTCGACGGAGCATCTCGAGTTTCACTGGAGATACAACAGTTCACCCTTGCCCGAGCGCTGAGCGTGCTCCAGCAAAGCCCGCGCATCACCTCTCTGCACAGCTACATGGCTACGAATCAACTCCTAGACGTGATCGCAGAGTGCCCGCAGCCTGGCCTCATCCTCCACTGGTGGCTAGGCACAGACAGCGAGACGGATCGCGCCCTCGACCTCGGCTGCTACTTCTCGGTGAACGCGTCGTCGGTTCGTCGCAGGGATCTTCTGGCACAGATCCCGCTTGACCGCGTACTGCCGGAAACAGATCATCCTTTTGGGGACAAGGGCCGGGGTCCTCGACGACCTGGCGAAATCGCACGAGTCGAAACAGCGCTTGCACGCGTCCACAACCTCAGCACTGAGACGATCCGAAAGTGCACGTGGCGAACCCTCGGCGACATCGTGAACGCGACACACACCCACAGGCTGCTACCTAGCCCCGTCAGGCGACTGATCGAATTCGGGTAACTAGTGATCCTCGGCACTCATCATTCTCGGGCGCATTGGCCCATTCGCCTAGAGGATGTCAACCAGATAGTTCAGACGCGGCAGGCGTTCTCCAGAACTTCGTAGATCTCGTTGAATTCCTCGATCCACTTCTTGGTGTCGCGGTCGAGGTTGACGTTGGACTTGGGCCGTGCGGGGCCGACGACTTCGACGGCGAGGATCGCTGCGATCTGTTGGCCGTAGATGGGCCAGGAGCGGACGCGAGCGTTGATGTTCTGGTTTGCCATGCTGGTGAGGGTAGCGATGCCGATTCATGCACTTAGCGTTCGGCACGTCACATGGAGCGAGTATGGGCTTCGCGTGTAGTCGCGGCAGGCCCCATCTTGAAGCAGTTGTGCATTTCGCATTGGCGGCTCCCCTATCGGGACTGCTGTGAGCACGAGGCCCTCGCCGTGCGGCAGTTCGCCCCTGTCTCCGACGATGCCGATCGGTTGCTGGGTGGCTGGCCGAGCCCGCCCGACCGGTCGGCGCGCATCGCAGCGCTGGTGGGTGGCTGCCGGCTGGGCGCCGAACGGGCCGATGAGCTCTCGGACATGGCGGTGGAGGTGGTGGCCGGCAGGCGTCACACCGCAATCAGTTGGATCGGAGTGCAGGGC
This sequence comes from Microthrixaceae bacterium, assembly GCA_011523825.1. Taxonomy (GTDB): domain Bacteria; phylum Actinomycetota; class Acidimicrobiia; order Acidimicrobiales; family Poriferisodalaceae; genus Poriferisodalis. The sequence continues at coordinate 14,277 of WTFX01000017.1, read as the reverse complement.
TACCGTCACGTTCGTGGCGGTGAAGAAGCTGTCGATCTCTCTGGACGAGTCAGTTGCCGAACGAGCAGCCAGCGCCGCTGCGTCGCACGGGTCAGCCTGTCTGCATGGCTCAACGCGGCTGCAGAGCGGGCGATCCGTATCGAGGACGGGCTTGCGGCCGTGCGCGAGTGGGAGCAGGAGCATGGCGAGCTCAGCACCGAGGAGCTGGCCTGGGCTGACAAGGTGATCGCTTCGGACTTGAGGGCATGAGTCAGCGGCGTGCCGGCTTCTGCGCATCGCAGTCGCTCTCGGAATCGCACTGCGTACACGCCCAGGACTGATTGCGGTCACCCGAGTTGCCGCCGGTGCTTGACGTGGCGGATTCCCGAAAGACGTAACCCCGGCCGTTTGCCGAAGCAGGGACGGTTCCGGGGTGTTCACAGTCACGCTACTGCCGCCCGCTCGGCAGTACCGGCAGCCTCGTCATCGGACGAGACAAACATCGTTGAGGACATGGAGGCCGAGGGCGCTGCCGGTACGACGGTCGAGACGACCACAGTGCGCCTCGACGACGAGGATCGGGCGCTGCTTGACGAGATCGCGCCCGAGTTCGGCGGCCGATCAGCAGCGATCAAGCAGGCCATAGCAATGCTGGCCGACGAGCACCGTCGTCGCCGTGCCTTGGAGGCCTTCATGGAAGAGTGGTCAGCCGAGTCGGGACCGCCCGACCCGGACGGCGTGGCCGCGATGAGTGAGCGCTTCTTCAGTCAACGGTGATCCACGCCGCTGGGCGGATGGGGGCGCCCGGGTGCGCAGGGGCACAATGGGACGTCGAGGAGACACGTCATGGCGCAGGCATTCTCGGTCGAAGAGATCATCGGTCACCCGGCTCCGCACGTGTGGGCCGCCCTGGTCGACTGGCCGAACGCTCACCGGTGGATGCCCGGGATCGACACGATCGCCGCCGACGGCCAGACCGCCGAAGGCACCCGGCTGACGTTCCGCGCTCGTGGCAAGGATCGCTCCAGCACCATCGTGCGATGCGTCGCCGGGCAGTCGATCGTGCTGCGCTCGGTTCAGGGCGGCGTGAGGGCGGACTACGCCTACGAGGTCCACCCCCACGATGAGGGCACCTCACGAGTCACGCTGACCGCCGACTGCCAGAGCACGGGCGTGCTGTGGCGTGTGATGTGGCCCCTGCTGCGCATCGCCATCCGGGCGTCCGACGCCAAGCAGCTCAGACTCCTGCGGGCCACACTCGAAGACGCCTGACCGCCCTGGTCGGCATCGGCGAACAGCTCCGCCCGCTCATCGCCCATAGTGCCGCTGGCAGAGCCGGCTTGGTGATCTAGCGCCGCGGTAGCGGTCCCAGAGTCTTCTCGAATTCTGACGGAGTGATCACGGGCGGAGTCTGCTCCTCCCACTCCAAGAGGTCTTTGTCTCTGCTCACGATGCAGTCAGCGCCCTGCTCTCTCGCGAGCGCTATGAGATAGTCGTCGTCGCCGTCGCGGGTCCATTGCTGAACGTCGGTGGGGTCCGGCATAAGGCCGATTCCCGTGACCAAGCGCGAGATCATCCTGTTTGCGAGCTGGTGGTCGACGCGCTTCATCACCTGCGGCCGGGTCGTCAACACTTGGAGGACTTCGTCGAGCAGTCGCTGGCAGGCGATGATCTCGATTCCTGAGCCTGCGAGCCATCGTTGAAAGATGCGGTGCGGCGAGCCCTTCGTCATCACGGCCGACACGTACACATTCGCGTCCACCACAACTCGCATCGGGCTGGATCAGCGTGCTCGGCGAGCTCTGCGGACCTGGCGTACTGCCTCGACGGCGATGTCGGCTGCCTCGTCTTCGGAGAGGTCGGTGTTCCTCGCGGCACTTTCGGCGAGGTCAGCGCTGAGAGCAGCAGCGTCGGCCGAGTAGAGCGCCCAAGCTGACTGTCGGGTGATGCCCAGGGCTCCGCCGATGGCCTCCCACGTGGCCCCTGCCTCGCGAGCCGCAGCCACCGTCTCGCGCTTGAGTTCGTCGCACTCATCGATGGCGCGCACGAGTTCGCGTAGCGCGTCGATGGGCTTCGCCGGCAGGCGGTTGTGAGCGATGAGGCTCATGTTTGTCAGTTTAACCTGACAAACAAGCTCTGGCCGCCGTGGGAGCCCTCGCGGTCGCGCAGAGACCTCTTCCGTCAGTTGCTGCAGTTCCTTGGCGAGACCGCTCGTGCAGCCCGGATCGACAAGTGCTGCGTAGCTGTCCGTCACCCGGGCGACGTTATGTCTGGCGGCGTTTTCCACCAAACGAATAAATGGGACCCCCAGAGGGGGTCCCGGCTGGACCTCGACAGAGGTCCGTAGCAAAGCGGGTTCCAACGGAACCCGGACCAAAATGGTGCCCAACGGGCAAGACGAACTCTAGCGTCGCCAACGCGTCGAGGGTCCGCGAGAGCCAAGGTTCACGAGATGTCGACGGGAGCGGGGCACGTTTCGACGTCACCTTGATGACACGATGATCCAACCCACGGCAAGGAGAGAGCCCGTACCAATGACGTATGCGGAACCCAGCGAGATCGTCGTGCATCGCCCGACTCCCGACGAGGCCTGGGAGGCGCTTGAGGCTGCGATCGCCGAGACCGGCTTCACCCGCGAGGAACTCGAGGCACAGGCACGCGCAGGCCGGTTCGAATCCGCGCTGGCCCATCAGACGTGGTTCTGCTTACCGCCTCGTGCCGAGTGACCTCAAAGTGCGAGGGCGCGGCGGCGACTATGTATGGACTGGCGGCGGAATCCTGCTCAAGTGGGCCGATATCGAATCGTTAGAGTCTCGACCAATAGGTGCGCCGGGAAGAGAGAACGCTGATGGCAAAGAAGCGCCGCGCCAAGCGTGAGCTGCTCCGGGATCGACGAACGACCTACGTCGGTGGCTACTCGCCGAAGCCTGGCGTCGGCCTAGCTGATATTCCGAAGGACCTGTTCCGTCCCAAGACAACTGAAGAGCTCATCAACGAAGGCCACAGCTAGAACTCCTACGCCGTTCGACCCCGGCCGACCTCTCGGCCGAGTTAGATCTGCGCTTCGCCTTCTCGCCACTCCGGCGTCCAGTACCAAGCTTGATCGGGGTCGCGCTCGGCAATTGAGTCGGGCAGCCTCGGGCTGCGTCGTTGCGCCGGTCCTTGGGGACGCAGGTTCTCGGGCCGGCTGTAGAACTCGAATTCCTCGGCAGGGTTCATGTGCTCGGCGTTCATCTGTCCTCTGTGTACTGCGTTGTGGGGCACGGGTGCGCCTCGTAGCGGCCGTTCGTCCTCGGATCCGTGGAAAGCCAACCCGTGTTCGCCTGGAATCCGACTATGCGGCGCACTTGAGCTCGTATCGTGTTGGCAGCGGAGAGGACCCGAGCATTCGGTGCCGTGAGCTTGCTCCTCTGCTGACTCGCAGGACGTGCCCCGCTTCGGCGGGGCACGAACGCGTCCTGATGTCTGCGCCCGCTGCGACTCGCATCGGACTGGGTCAGCGTTCTCGGCGTTCTCTGCGGACCTGACGTACTGCCTCGACGGCGATGTCGGCTGCCTCGTCTTCAGAGAGATCTGGGTTTCTCGCGGCGATCGCGGCGAGGTCAGCGGCGAGAGCAGCAGCGTCATCCGAGAGCACGCGCCTGGCAGCAGCACGCTCATCGGGCGTGAGCGGCCCGCCAGTCTCGTCGAGCATCGTGGCGAGCAGCTCGTCGAAATCAGCGTCGGCGGCCGTAACCGCCTCAGCCTGCTCCGGCCGGCCTGCGCGGCGAGAGGGCCTCTCATCCGAATAAGGATTTTGTCGAGATAAGCACATCGCTTATGATTCTTCCATGCTTATGAATGTGACGCAGTTGTTTGACCGCGTTGCCATCGAGGCGATGGTGAGTTCAGACGAGCCGGCCGCCGATCTCGCAGATGCGCTGCTCGACGCCGAGGTTGACGACAAGCGCGTTCGATTTGCTGTCCAGATGAAGAGTCGTGCGCCGTATCCCGGTGAGATGCCGCGCCTGGAGCCCGTGAGGGATCGCCTCGCGACTGTAGGTGTGCCGTTGCTGGTGGCTCCACTGATTTCCGAGCCGACGGGACGGGCGCTCACGGAGGCGCAGTGGTCGTGGGTCGACACCCACGGCAACGCTGATGTCCGGGCACGCGGCATTCGCATCAGCTGCCGCGTGCCGAGTCGTTCTGTGAGAAGGGGCCGGCGTGGCATGCCCAGAGGGTCCGGATCTTGGTCGATCATTCGCGTGCTGATCTCGGACGGCGTTGCGGAGGGGGAGGCCGAGCTTGCCGAACGTGCCGGCGTCAGCCAGCCCCGGGTTTCGCAGGTGCTGTCTGCGTTGTCGGCCGCTGAGTTCGTTGAGCGCCGAGGACGTTCGTCCTGGACTGCGGACAAGCCGGCGCTGCTTGATGCCTTCCTGAATAGCTACGCCGATACACGCGGGTTCACCAGCTGGTTCTATGCCTTGGATTCTCCGCAGGAGACATCTGAGCGGATCGTGGCTGCGGGCGAGTCTCTGCGAGCCGACACCGTCATCTCGGGCGATGTCGCTGCTGATCGACTCGCCCCGTGGCGAGTGCCCACTCACACGACGGTGTACACGGGTGATCACCGGCTTGCGCTCCATCTTGATTTGACTCCCGCTCGAGGCCCCGACGATGCGAATGTCGAGCTGATCGTTCCGGCAGACAAGTCGGTTCTTCGCATCCGCTCGGAAGATGATGCGACGCTCGCTCATCCGACGCAGGTGATGCTGGACCTCCAACGGCTCGGCGGGACCGATCGACAAGAAGCCGCTGAAAAGGTTCGCGAATGGCTGCTCGCATGAGTTCGGCACCCAGTCTCGACGGGCGAAACTTTGTCGGTGTTGCCAACGATCCTGGGGGCGACGTGGGGTCAGAGACGCGCTTCGAATACCACGAGGAAGCCGATGGGGTCGTGTGGGCGCGCTACCAGGGCGGCACGGTGCGGCTCGGTCATCTCGTTGGGCGGCGCGACGGCGACAATCTGGACTTCCGCTATTCGCACCTGACGACGAGCGGGACGACAGCCAACGGGCACTGCCGCAGTCGCATCGTCGTGTCAGATGACGGGCCGCTGGAGCTTCACGAGGAATGGGAGTGGGAGAGCCAGCCCGGCACCGGCACCAGCCTCGTCCGCGAGATCGATGAACGCACATCAATCCGGGGCTGAGTCGGGGCTCTCGATCCTCACCCGGCAGGGGCATCCCGACTACTTGGATCTGCCGTGGGACCGGCCGCTCGAGCAGTGGCACGACGTCACCGAGCGGCTGATCCGGGTGCGGCGGGGGCTCAGCCGCCACGTCGTGCGCATGGTGCAGTACGAGGGCCGCGTCTATGCCCTCAAGGAGACCTCCCAGGCGTTGGCCGAGCACGAGTACCGCGTCCTGCGCCAGCTCGAGGACGAGCGGCTGCCGGCGGTGCGCGCCGTGGGCGTGGTGAGCGGGCGCCGCGCCGCCGACGGCTCGGAACTCGACTCGGTCCTGATCACCCGCTTCCTGGATTTCGCCCTTCCCTACCAGTACCTGTTCCGCACGACGTCGCCGTCGCTGCTGCGCGACCGGCTGCTCGACGCGGCCGTGGTGCTGTTCACCCGGCTGCACCTCGAAGGCGTGTACTGGGGCGACATCTCGCTGGCCAACATCCTGTTCCGGCGCGACGCCGGTGCCCTGATGGCATACCTGGTCGACGCCGAGACCGCAGAGTGCCGACCGGCGCTGACCGACTCGCTGCGGGCGCATGACTTGGCCGTCGGGGTCGAGAACATCACGGGGGGCCTGTACGACGCCATCGCCGGCGGGCTGCTCGAGGACGACGTCGACCCGGCTGAGATCACCGACGACCTCGTCGACCGCTACCACCGCGTCTGGGCGGAACTGACACGAGAGGACGAGATCTCCGCGGACGAACGCTGGCGCATCAATGAGCGCATCCAGCGCCTGAACGCTATGGGCTTCGATGTGGAGGAGCTGTCGGTGGTGCGATCCTCCGACGGTTCCCGGCTGAGAATCCGGCCCGTGGTGGTCGAGGAAGGGCATGCCCACCTGCGTCTGCGCAAGCTGACCGGGCTCGAAGTGCAGGAGAACCAGGCCCGCACCCTGCTCAACGCACTCGACGCCTACGGCCTGTCGCTCGAGCACCAAGCCGGCGGGGCGCTGCCCGAGGCAGTGAAGGCATACCGGTGGCTGTCAGAGCGCTACGAACCGGTCATCGCCGCGATTCCGGCCCGGTACCGGGACCGGCTCGACGACGCCCAGCTCATCTATGAGTTCATCGAGCACCGCAATGCGCTCTCGCGGGCCGCCGGTCGGCAGATCGAGAACGAGGAAGCCCTGGTGACCTTCGTCGACGACGTACTCGAAGGGCTTCCCAAGGAGAAGGCCATCATCGACCAGGAAGACGACGCCGATCCCTACGACGCGTTCCTCCGCCGCACAGGGGAGACGCCGAGCGCCTGAAGCTGCGGTGTCCGCGGCCTCGGTGGGCGAGGCTCGTGCGGTCGGCTCAGCCTGGCCCTCAGCGGGCGGCGGGAATGCGGCTGCCGCGGCTGGTGTGGAGCCAGTTCATGCCGTCGCGGACGTACTCGGCGGCGACGTTGCGCTGGGGGTTGTAGTCCCACCACGGGGTTCCGGCGGCGTGCGTCGCGGCGCTGACGACGCGCCGGGAGCGTTGCGATGCCAGAACCCGCTCCCGAATCTCGGCGCTGTCCCATCGCTCGGCGGTCTCCGCGGCGAAAGCTGCGGCGAGCTCGGCGTGGGCTGGGTCGGCGGCCAGGTTGTTGCGCTCCAGCGGGTCGTCGACCAGGTCGTACAGCAGGTCCGGGTCGCCCTCGCAGTGGATCCATTTGTGGCGTCCCCGGCGGATCATGAACATCGGCTGGGTGGTGAGCACTGACGTGTACTCACCGAACGCCTCGCCAGCGGCGTCGCTGCTGTCGCTGCGGTTGCCGTTCGTGCCGCCGCCACTGCTGCCCCCGCCGTCGCTGTTGCCGCTCCCGTTGTTGTCGCCTGCGCCGGCTCCGCCGCTCGACGCCAGTTCCCACAGGCTGCGCCCTGCGGGAGGCGTGCTCATCTCGGGCCAGCCGTCGCCACCGCCACCCCCGTCGGTCGCGATGTCCAGCAGCGTCGGCAGCAGATCCACCAGCGAGCACACGTCGGGCACAGCACGGTTGGCCACCCCTGGGCCGGCCATCACGAACGGCACCCGCGCCGCCCGCTCGAAGAAGCACATCTTGAAGAACGTGCCGCGGTCGCCCAGCATGTCGCCGTGGTCGCTGATGACGATCACGACCGTGTCGTCGGTGCGGCCGGTCTCGTCGAGCACCTCCACCAGGCGCCCGACCCACGAATCGAAGTAGCTGGTGTTGGCGTAGTAGCCGTGGCGGGCGTTGCGGCACTGCTCGGGGGTGGCGCCGACGCCCTCGGCCCCGATGCCGCGCCACAGTCGCCGGGTGTGCGGATCGACCGCGTCGGGAGCGATCGGGTCAGGCAGGTCGATGTCGTCGTGGTCGTACAGGTCCCACCACCGCTGGCGGGCCTCGTAGGGATCGTGGGGATGGGTGAACGACGCCACCAGGAAGAACGGCCGCTCGTCGTCGGTTGCCCGGGCCAGGTCGTACAGGTGCCGCACCGCAGCGAACCCGGGCTCCTCGTCGAAGTCGTGCTGGTAGTTGGTCACCACCGGGCCCGCCTCGGACAGGCTGGCCATGGTGTACCAGTCGCTCGGCGGCACCGCGGCGGCTTCCCAGTCGGGCGTCAGGGCGAAGCCCGAGGGGTAGATGTCGGTGGTCAGCCGCTCCTCGAATCCGTGGAGCTGGTCGGGCCCGATGAAGTGCATCTTTCCCGACAGCGTCGTGCGGTAGCCCAGCAGCCGCAGGTAGTGCACGAGCGTCGGCACCGAGGCTGCGAACTCGGCGCCGTTGTCCCACGCTCCGATCGACGCCGGCATCTGGCCCGACAGCATCGAGAACCGTGACGGCGCGCACAGCGGGAAGTTGCAGTACGCGGCATCGAAGCGCACGCCCCGCCCAGCGAGCGCATCCAGCGCCGGGGTCTGCACGACCGGATGGCCGTAGGCGCCGGTGAAGTGGGGCGCCAACTGATCCGCCATCACGATCAAGATGTTCGGGCGTCGTCCCGAGCGCGTCACCGAGCGGAACCTACACCCGCGCCCCGGGCCGCTGGGACCGCGCCATCCGAGGTTCGACAGGGCTCCGGGGCTCAGCGCCGGTCAGTCGAAGTCGCTCGGCTGCGGCGGCCTCATCAGCACGTCGATCGCCGTCCACAAGGTGCGCGACACCGGGTCGAACAGCACCGGTGTCGCCACGCCGACCGGCAAGGCCAGCGCCGCCAGCAGACCGCCGCTCACATCGGTGCCCCAGATCAGCATCGCCGCAACGACGGTCCCCAGCACCGCGGCCGCGCTGACGACCGTGTTCACCGCCACAGCCCCCAGCCAATGACCCTCCATGCGTGCGAACCTCAGACCGCAGCTCGGGCAGCGCTCCCGAATGTCGTACAGCCTCCACCGACGGAACAACCCGCGACCACCACAAACCGGGCACGCCAACGTCACCCCGCGCCACAGCATCCGCACCGTCGCAGTCTGCCCGCCGCCCCACCTTCACCCCCCAACGCCAGGAGCGCTCCTACCCTGCCCGGCATGGCAGCACGGTTGCGGCTGCGGGCCTGTGCTTGGGCCCTGGGAGCTGTCGCCGTCCTCGCTGCCGCAGCGTGCGGCTCGACCAGCCGGCCCGAACAGGTCTCAACCGCCGGGCCGCTCGCCGAAGAGAGCGCTCAACCGTCCTCGGCAACTGTCGCACCCACCATCGATGCGTTCGCGGCGTGCGATGACATCCCCGATGTCGAGAGCATGTTCGGGCCCGGGCCGGCCTACGACAGCCTTTCCTCATCGGTATTCGACACCGTCGGGGAGTACGGGGCCAAGCACAGCGACGAGTTCGGCTTCATGTGGAATGGCGCTGCACCCGGCGGGGCCATCGTTGCGGCGTTCGCCGGCAACGTCGAGGACCACCGCCAAGCGCTGGAAGCGCTGCTGCCGCCGGGCACTCCCTTCGACGTGGTCAAGGTCGATCACTCCCACGCAGCACTCCTGGAGCTCCAGGCATCCATCGGGCACCTCCAGGGAATGCAAGGCATCGGCGTCTGGACCGTGCGGAACCGGGTGTCGCTCGACTTCGTCGACCCGACAGACGCCACGCTCGAACTGCTTGCCGAGACCGTGCCCGCGGACATGGTCTGCCTCGAGGTCATCTACAGCGTCGAACCACCCAGCGGCCCGCTCGACATCATCCACCTCGACGCTGCCGGCGACCCGCCGACCGACTGCTGGTGGGGCGGCTATGACCTCAGTCCCACCCGATGCGAGAACCGCGTGGTTCTGCCGCCAGGGCTCGGCCATGTCGCCGTTCATCTCGATCCCGCGGCGCTTCCGGACCCTGCCGACACCCGCATCCAGCTGCTGGTGACCGAGGCCGGCTGCACCAGCGGCCGTGAGATGGGCGACGCACTGCGCGGACCGCAGGTCATCGAGACCGACGCCGCCGTGCTGGTGGCCTTCGCAGTAGTGCCCTACGTCGGCATGGCCAACTGCCCCGACAACCCGGACGTACACGCAATCGTCGAACTGTCCCAGCCCCTGGGCGATCGTGCTCTGCTCCACGGCGTCCTCGTGCCGCCCGAGCCGATCCAGCTCCGCCCCGACCGCTAGGAGCGGCCGTCGCAGGGCGCACCGACGGCCAGCCGCACGGGAATCTCCTCGTCTTCCGACGAGACCACCACCTCGACGCATCCGGGTTCGTTCACCCAGATGCCGCCGGCCCAGACGACCCAGTCGCCGCGATCGGAGTCACAGGGTCCGGCCGTGAGCGTGTCGGCGAGCCCGAATGCGCCGCTTCCGTAGTTGAAGAAAGCGTCGTCAGGGGCGCGCACGATCTCCAGCAAGGCTTGCCGCGAGCGCCGCACGAGCAGCCCGAATTTTGCGAATCGGTAGTCCTCATGGCCCGAGTCCGCTGATCCCGACCGCCCCAGCTGCAGTGTCCTCGTGGGCAACGCCACAAAGCCGCCGTCGGAACCGTGTGCCGTGTATTCGGGAACGAGTTCGGCGACCGTGTCGATGATGTCTCGGCACTCGACGACCAAGTGCCGCAACCCGACGTCGGTCGCAGAATTCACCGGATTGCCGCCGGTGCAGCCCGAAATGAGTCCCGCAGTCAATGCAGCACAAGCGCATCGCGCCAGCCCGGTGAGCTGGCGGCGGGGTCTCAGGCGGTGTTGCCGGTGAACCGGTGCTCCTCGAGGTCGCTCAGGCTGGCCCACTCCAGGGTGCGGGCATGGGTCGACTCCAGCACCACCGGGGGAGCGACGCCCGCCTCGAACGCTTCGGTCCAGCGTGAGGCGCACAGGCACCACTGGTCGCCGGGCTTCAGGCCGTCGAATCCGGTGACCGGCTGCGGCGTGGACAGGTCGTTGCCGGCCGACTTGGAGAACTCCAGGAACTCTGCCGTCATGACCGCGCACACGGTGTGCACGCCGAAGTCGCCCGAGTCGGTGTTGCAGCAACCGTCGCGGAACCAGCCGGTCAGCGGGTCATACGAGCACGGCTGCAGCTCGCTGCCGAGAACGTTCTGGGCCACGCCGCCCAGTCTCTCAGGTCGCCGCCATGGTCGAACGAGCAGCCGATCGCGCACGGTGGCGCAGGCGGGTGGCGGCGGCGTAGGCCAGCCACGCCAGGCACCACGCCGTGACGATGACGACCAGCACCGTCTCGCCGCCGGCATCCAGTCCCGGGCCGTAGAACGGCTCCACGAAGTAGTGCGAGATGAAGCCGCCCCGGTACGGCGTCTGACCTGCGAGCTGCCACAGATCCTTCTCCCACACCGTCAGCAGGCACGGCAGCCGGGGGATGTTGATCGCCGCAATCGGCAGCACCACCGCGAGGTACCACGGCATCAATCTCCGGCGGCGCGCCGTCAGCGGCGCTCCCACAACGACGAAGACGGCCAGCAGCCCATGCACGAGTGCCACGGCGGCCGCCGCCAACCACGCGGCCACGCATCCACGCTACGCGTCGTGGCCCCGCCCGAGACCTCGCCCGCTCAGCAGGCATCATGCGCCGGTCACCTTGCCACGTTCTCGCCGAGCCACTCCAGCAGCAAATCGAGGAACTCAGGGGTGAACTCAGGTCGCAGCAGGTCGTACTCGTCGGGATTGCCTGTCGAGGCCGACTGGAACAGATGGTTGGCCCCCAACACCGTCCCGACCGCATGGCTCGGCACATCCGATGCCGCGATGGCCTCGGACACAGCGATCGCGTTGGGACCGGCGCGCACTTGGGTGTCCAGCTCGCCGAACAGCGCGAGCACAGGCACGCTCAAGGCGGTGATGGCGGCCGCAGAATCGTGCTGGAGGGTCGACGCGAACCACGGGCTCTGCCAAGCCTCCATGTCCTGGCTGACGATCACATCCACGTAGTCGTCGAGATCTCCCAGAGCCTGACGAGTCTGCTCGGGCAACGCGTTCACCTGCTGGTGAGCGAGCGCACGAATCGCGCGCTCTACGTCGTCCCAACCCTGCCCCGACGCGATCGCCTCGAAGACCAGTCGCTGGATCGTCTGGTACTGCTCGATCTGATCCGGCGGTGTGCCGGACAGCTCCAGCAGTTCCTGCTGAGTCTCGAGCAGCTCGGTTCCCGGAACGACGGGAGCCGCCAGCAGCACGACGAAGGCGACGCCGTCGGACCGGCCGGCCGCCAAGGGAGCAACCATGCCGCCCTCGCTGTGGCCCATCAGGCCGATTCGCGCAGCGTCGATGTCGTCTCTGGCTCTGAGCAGGTCGACGGCTGCCTCGACGTCCGCGGCTCGGTCGTCGATGGTGGCCTGCAGGCCGTCGCCCGATGATTCGCCGACACCCCGATCGTCGTAGCGCAGTGAGGCAATGCCGGCTTCTGCCAGCTCGTCTGCGAGCACCGCAAAGAGCCTGAATCCGGCCACGTCGACATCCCGGGTCTGGTCACCGCTGCCGCTGATCAATACGACGGCTGGATACGGCCCGTTGCCATCGGGCAGGGTCAACTCACCCCCAAGAACGATCTCGCCGTTGGTGAAGGCCACTTCTTCGCTGCGAAACCTCGACGGCTCGGGATCGCCGGCTCGCTCCAATCGAAAGATGCCTTCCGCTCCGGCCTGGGTGAACTCGCCGTCAATCACCCCGTCGCGCACCTCGCCGTCCCAGATGGCCTGACCGAAGGGAGACTCCAACTCGAAATGGATGCGATTCTCGTCGAGCGCGACGTTGACCAGTTCGAGCCCGATCCCGCCTTGGATGTCCATCGCTGCGAGTAACTCGTCACCGGACAGCTCGAATGCGACGGCAATGGGCAGTTCGCCGAGCGCCACGATGCGGGTGACGCCCTCCCAGCGACCCACCAGTTCTGTTGCGATGCCGCTATCGGCCGCTGGGGCGACTGTGGCCTCAGGCTGAACTGAAGTCGTGGGAACTGCCGGCAACTCCGTGGTCGCTGCGGGAGCTGTCGCTACTGGAGGCTCGTGTGCTGCCGTGATGGCCGTGGTCGGGTCCGTGCCGGCAGTCGCTGGCGGCGAGACGCCCGAGCTGCTGCAGGCGAACGCAATCACGCCGAACAGCAGCGCCGTGAGTGCTGGGAGCGAGCGTGCCGGCCTCGGGCCGGCTGGGCGGCTCAGGTGGTTGGCCCGATTGCGCTGATGAGCCGAGCCACCAACGCCGACCACTCGTCATCAGGCGGTTGTGGCCGCTCCGGGGATTGAACACGCAGGGCCAGGAACGAACCGAGGCCAAGTGCCTGGCAGAGCAGGACAATGGCGGCGGTGCTCAATGACGGGTCGATCAGCCCGGCTTCCTTGCCTGCATCCACGATCTCTACGAGTTCTGTCGCCTCGACTTCCTGTGCGTGGACAATCGCAGCATCCTTCGCTCCTTCTCGACTGGCGCTCACACATGCTTCGATCCAGAGATTGCGAGTGTCATCGCGCCCGGTGTTGAGCAGGTTGGCGCCGAGCAAGGCGAGCTTCTCCGCTGGCGTCGCATCGACGCTCTTGATCAGCAGCAGCATGCGTTGCGCGGAGGCGTGCTCGACGACTGCCTCGAACAGCTCCTGCTTGTTGGGCCAGCGCGCATAGATGGCGCCCGACGTCATGCCGCATCTGCGGGCAACCGCTGACACCGTGGCGGCTTCGTAGCCACGCTCGCCGAACACCGCCATGGCGGCATCCAAGAGTCGCTCGGTGACCAGTTCGGACCTCCGCTTGGGCTCGGCGATCACCTCATGAATGGTAGACCCGGGGTCCTGTGCAGCGGTCACTGACCGCCGAGCGTAGCCGTCACACTTGGCCGGTCACGGCGATCCCGAGGAGATTCCCTCCTCAGCGCTCCGGTGATCGTGAGGATTCCTTCACACAGTGATCTCGTGTCGGATTCCGCGGACGTCCATTTCGAAGTCGAGATCGATGACGGGCGGGCGCGACCGGTACCAGCGCAAACCGTGGCGGGTGGCTGCTCCCATCTGCCCGATGACCGCGTCTTCCAGCAGGCCTTCATGCATGAACACCGTGTACACGTCGGTGGTGGTGACCTGGCTCCAGCCGGCACCCATAGCCGCCAGCCGCGACCCCATCGTCGCCACGACATGGCCCGCCTTCTCCCGCATGGCCTCGGGGCCGGTCTCGCCCTTGCGGACGATCTCGTTGTCGTCGAGCGTCGCTTCAGGGATCTCGCCCGCACCCGACACCACGAACGTGGTCGGCGCATCGGCCGCGGCCTGGACTGTGTAGGAGAAGGCGTGCAGCACCGGCTCGGCAGGCGGGCCATGCGCCGGGGCCACGTTGGTGCGGGCCAGCGGGTTGTGATCGCCGACGTAGAGGTCCCAAGAGCGGATGAGCTCGACGTAGCCCGCGTTGAACTCGATGAAACCGGGCATCGAATACGGCTCGGGGCAGCGCAGCTCGATAGCGCACAGGGCCGGGCGCTCCCGACCGGCAGCGGTCAGGTGGGCGTCGATCAGCTCGAACCCCTGACGCCATGGCACGTGGGCACCGAGCGTGGCGTGAACCACCTCATGGCCGTCTGATGCCACGACCCCGCTGGAGAACGGCGAGATGCCGGTGAGGAAGCGGTAGCCGCCTCGGGGATTGTCGATGAGCATTCGTGTCTCCTTGTAGAGGCTGGCCTCTACTTAGGGTCCGTCGCGGGTTAGGTCGCGCGGTGGGGTGGTGTGATGGTGTAGTTC
>WTFX01000025.1:53843-59851 GCA_011523825.1 Microthrixaceae bacterium | reverse complement strand
CGCCGCGCCGCTCACGGTCACCGTCGCCGTCGCCCAGCAGGGCGACTTCGGCGCCGCGACCGGCGCCCGCACCGTCACGGTCCCCACGACGGGCACAGCGGCGCTGAGCGTGGCCACCGTCGGCGACCGGGCCGACGAGCCCGACGGCGCCGTCACTGCGACCCTCAAGGCGGGCAGCGGCTATGCCGTGTCCACCTCGCAGGGCGCAGCCACCGTGACGGTCGCCGACGACGACGCGACCGCGGTCACGCTCGCCGCCGCGGCGGGCGGGGCGATCGCCGAGGACGGCGGCGCACGGCAGGTCACCGTCACCTTGGGCCGGGCGCTCGCAGCAGGCGAGATCCTCACCGCGCCCCTCACGGTCACCGGCGCCGCAGCCGGCAGCCATTACACGCTGACGCTCGAACGCGGCGACGGCGTCAACAGTCACGTCACGCTGCACACCGCCGCGCCGCACAGCGCCCAGAACCCCGCGGTGCGGTTCGCAGCAGGCGCCCGCACCGCGACGCTGGTGCTCACAGCGGTGCCCAACGGCGACACCGACGAGCGCACCGTGCGCATCGCGTTCGGCACAGGCCAGCGCGCCCCCGCAGGCGGGGGCCTCTCAGGCGGTGTCGCAACAGCAGGCGCGCCCGTCGGCACCGCCATCGCCAACGACGACCCGCCGCCTGGGGGGCCGGCGCTGTCGGTGCGCGACACGGCCGTCGCCGAGAACGGCCGCTCCCTGCGGCTCATGGTCTACCTCAGCGAGACGCCCGACACGGCCGTCACCGTGCGCGTCGCCACACGCGACCGCACCGCCCGAAACGGCGCCGACTACCGCGGCTACCCCACCCCCAGCCGCACCCTCAGATTCGCCGCCGGCACACGGCTGCTGTACCGCTACGTCTACATACCCATCCTCGACGACAACCGCGCCGAAGGCGACGAGACCTTCCAGGCCGTCCTCACCCACAACACCGGCGCCCCCATCGCACACGGCACCGCCACCGTCACCATCACCGACAACGACTGACTCACAACACAAAACGAGTTGTGTACTGTGATGCAGCGACCCTAGGGTTGCTGGTGGACCTAGACGGAATCGAACCGTCCGAGGCGGGGGTATCAATCCAGCTCGGCGCACCAGCGCTAGGCCCTTGGGAGCCGCACTCTTCGGGGTGCGGCTCTCGTTATGCTGACAGGCCGAGCGTTGTTGCTTCTCATGAATTTCTGATCTCAACGCGGTGCGCGCCGGGGACGCCCGCGGACTTGGCGCCGCCGTTCAGATCTGCTGGTCGAGCGCTTGGCGGACGGCAGCCGCGACGATGGTGTCGTCAGCAGGATCGACTGCGCGCAGGTCGACCACGGTGGTCTGCTCGTTGACGCGGGCGATCACCGGCGGGTCGTGCGCTCGCAGCGCGGCCGCGTGGTCGCCGTCGAGTTCGATGCCGGCCGATGGGATCTCCTGTCCCGGCAGCGAGCCGCCGCCGGCGATCGCTGTGGTGCGTGCCGGCCGTCCCGGGCCCAGGGCCTCGGCGCGCTCGGCCAGTTCGGTGACGGGCACCCGGGCCATGCGCCAGAACGGGATGGCGTCGGCATCGCGGCTCAAGTAGGCCATCGCCACGGATTGCAGCGCATCCAGCACCAGCGAGCCGGGCCGGAAGGCCCGCATCAGCGGGTGCGCTGCACAGGCCGCGACCAGATGGGCCTTGCCGCAGATGATCCCGGCTTGGGGTCCGCCCATGAGCTTGTCGCCCGAGAACGTGACGAGTGCCGCGCCCGCCGCCAGTGTCTGGCGGGCGCCCGGCTCGCCGGCCAGCCAGTCGGGCCGCGTCCCCAGCCACGGGCAGCGCTCGTCGAGCAGGCCCGAACCCAGGTCGGACACGACCGGCGGCCCGATCTTCGCGAGGTCCGCCACGGCAGCCTCTGCGGTGAAGCCGGTGATGCGGTAGTTGGACGGATGCACCTTGAGCAGCAGCGCCACGTCGTCGCGCTCGGCCGCGGCCCGGTAATCGGCCGCCCGGGTGCGGTTGGTGGTGCCCACCTCCACGAGCCGCGCCCCCGACTGTTCCATCACCTCGGGCACCCGGAAGCCGCCGCCGATCTCCACCAGCTCACCCCGCGACACGGCCACGCCGCGGTCACGCGCCAGCGCCGCCAGCACCAGCGTCACCGCAGCAGCGCAGTTGTTGACGACGAGCGCCGCTTCGGCACCGGTCAGCGTGGCCAGCAGCAGCGAGGCGTGCGTGGCGCGCGAGCCGCGCCGGCCCGACGCCAAGTCGAATTCCAGGTTGCTGAACCGCACCGGCCCGCTGCCGGCTTCCAGCCCGAGCGCCGCCCGGCTGTGCTGGTTCCCGAGCGGAGCTCGGCCCAGATTCGTGTGCAGCAGCACGCCGGTGGCGTTGATCGCGGGGCCCAGCAGGCTGCGCCGCAGCAGCTGCGCCTGGTCGGCGGCCGAGTCGGGGTCGCCGGCGGCGATGGCCGCCCGGGCGGCGATGACCAGCAGCGGATGCGGCAAGCCCACCTCGGCGATGCTCAGCGCCAAGTCGTTCACCGACGGCGGCCTCATCGCCCGGACACTACCGGCACCCCGAGAGGCGCCCGCTAGCGACGGTCGCCCAGCGTGACGGGGATGGGCCCGTCCATGCGAGCCGTGCAGCTGCCCATGTCGACCGGCGGGCAGATCTCGGCGACCAGCCGCTCGGTGATCGCCTCGAACACACCGGCTGCCGGCCCGCCGGGCCCATTGCCGGTCACCGGCTCGCCGGCATCGCCGCCGGCAGACACCGCAGGTTCCAGCGGGATCGAGCCCAGCAGCGGCACGTCCAGATCGGCGGCCAGGCGCTCCCCGCCGCCCTCGCCGAAGAATGACCACCGCTGTCCGTCGGGTGCGGTGAACGCACCCATGTTCTCCACCACGCCCACGATCGGCATGTGGCTGCGGCGGGCCATGTCGGCCACGCGCACGGCCACCTTCTGCGCGCTCAGCGCCGGGGTGGTCACCACCAGCATCTCGGCTTGGGGCAGCAGGCGGGCGAGCGCCATCTGCACGTCGCCGGTGCCGGGCGGCATGTCGATGAGCAGGTAGTCGAGCTCGCCCCAGTCCACGTCGTGCAGGAACTGCTCCACCGCCTTGGCGAGCATGAGGCCCCGCCACATCAGGGCGGTTTCCTCGGTCTCCACCAGCAGACCGGTCGACACGACCTTCAGCAGGCCCTCGCCGGCCGGGCGCTCGTCGGGCACGATCTTGCCCCGCTCCTCGCCGTCGGCCGGGGGGCGGGCGCCGAGGCGACCCTCCATGCCGAGCATGCGGGGGATGCTGAACCCCCAGATGTCTGCGTCGAGCACGCCGACGGTGAAGCCGCGTGCGGCCAGCGCCGCCGCCAGGTTCACCGTCACCGACGACTTGCCCACGCCGCCCTTGCCCGACGCCACGGCCAGCACCCGCGTGCTGGCATGCACCTGCGTCGGCGCGGCATTGTCGCGCGCGGTGCGCCGGGCTCGCTCCATCACCCGGGCCTTCTCGGCGGCGTTCAGCTCGTCCCAGTGCAACCGCACGCTCTCGATGCCGGCCAGCCCGGCGACGCGCGTCTCGCAATCTCGCTTGATGGTGGCGCGCAGCGGGCAGCCGGCGGTGGTCAGTGCCACGGTCACGTGACCGGTGGTGCCCTCGCGGTAGGCGTTGCGCACCATGCCCAGGTCGACGATGTTGTCGCCCAGCTCGGGATCCATGACGCCCCGCAGGATGGCGATCATCGCCTCGTCGTTCATGGGAGCATCGGTGGACGCGCTCACGGGGCGCAGGGTAATGGCGCTCGCCGGTGAATCTGAGCCCGATGGCACTAGCATCGGTCGCAGAACGTTTGCCCATGTGGGGCTGATTCGGGAGTCGCTGTTGTGATCACCCTGACCGATACCGCCGCCGAGAAGGTGCACGAGCTCATCACTCAGGAGTTGTCCGAGGCGGGCGGCGAGACCGAGCTGGCGCTGCGTGTCGCCGTGCGGCCGGGCGGCTGCTCGGGCTTCAGCTACGAGATGTTCTTCGATTCCGAGGTGGCCAACGACGACATGTCACAGGCGTATGGCGACGTCAAGGTGGTGTCTGATCCGATGAGCGCGCAGCTGCTCGAAGGCGCCACGCTCGACTTCAGCGACGGCTTGATGGGATCGGGCTTCGCGATCGACAATCCCAATGCGCAGCGCACCTGCGGCTGCGGCAACTCGTTCAGCTGAGCCGCCCCGAGTCCAAGCCAGTACTGCCCCAGCCTGAATCGGCCGGGGGATCGGCGCAGACCGGCGTCGCACTCCAGTTCACCGTTGACGGCCGTGCCGTCGAGGTTCCCGACGACGGAGACACCCTGCTCGGCGTGCTGCGCGACCGCCTCGGCATTGAGACGGTCCTCGACGGCTGCAGCCCGCAAGGGCAGTGCGGCTGCTGCACGGTGCTGGTCGACGACGCGCCCCGCGTGGCATGCGTCACCCCGGCACGCCGGGTGGCGGGGCGCCATGTCACCACCGCCGCCGGTCTGAGCGCCGCAGAGCAACAGCGATGGTCTGACGCGTTCGTCGCCTGCGGTGCAACCCAGTGCGGCTTCTGCACCCCCGGCATCGTGTGCCGCTTCGTCGGCCACGAACGCCGAGGCGCCGACCTGTCGGATCGCGCCACGGTCGACAAGGCACTGGCGGCACACCTCTGCCGCTGCACCGGCTGGCAAACCATCCGCGAAGCAGCCGCCCACGCCACCGTGCGCGATGCCGCTGCCACGAGCCTCGTCGCATCGCCGTCCGCGGATGTGTCCGAACGCGACGCCACCGCAGCCGCCCGCCGAGCCAGTATCGAAACCGGTGGCCCCCAGCAGTCAGTACCGGCCAGCGTGCTGGGCGGGTTCGACTTCGGTGCCGACGGCGCACCGCCCGGCACGCTCACCGCCATCACCGGCCCGACGGGCGACTGGCACACAGCCGAGAACCTCACCGAAGCCCGCCGCAAAGCCAGCAAAGTGCAAGGCCGCCGAACCACCCTCGAACCCACCCCGCCCATCAGCATCCCCGAGCCTCCACCCGGCACCCAATGGGACATTCAGCTCGCCACCTGCTGGACCGAACCCGCCTACCTAGAAACCGACGCCGCCTGGTGCGAGCCGGGAGGCGAACCCTCCGACCCACTCGCCAACGGAGGGGCATTCGGCGGCAAGACCGCGTCACCCGTCCGCGAAGAGGCAAGACAGCTCGCCAACGACCTCGGCCACCCAATCCGCGTCCTCTGGTCACGAGAAGACACCGTCCGGCGCGGCCCAAAACGCCCACCCCTGGCAGCAGGCCTCAGCACCAATGGCACCGGCATCATCCGCGTAGCTCGCACCCCCGGCGTCACCGAAGTGCTCCGATCAGTGTTGCCCGCTGCCGAGGTCGTCGAAGTCGACACACTTGGCCCGCCCACGTCGATGGACCTCCGCGCGGCGGTCTGGGCGGAGGCGCAGATGCTGGCCGCGGCGCTCGAGCGGCTCCGCACCGGTGCGCCGCCGGAAGCAGCCACCGCCACTGCCGAGCTCACCTCGCCCGAAGGCGCCACAGCACGCGCCACCGTCAGCCCAGACGGCATCGACGTACACATCAACGCAGGCAATCCGCTCGACGTTGTCACGCTGCGCAGTTACGCGATCGGCGCGAGCCACATGGCCTGGAGCTGGGTCACCTCGGAAGCGCTCGCAGTCGACGCCGAAGGCGGGGTGCACGACCTCACCATCCGCAGCTTCGGAATAGCCCGCTCAGCAGACACCCCCCGCATAGAAGTCACGATCGAGCCGTCGCACCGACCCCCCGTCCCCGCAGGCAACGCAGTCTTCGCAGCAGTAGCGGCAGCCGCCTGGCTGAGCCGCGGAGCACCCGCCCAACTGCCCACCGGAAGGTAAAGGGCACAGCGCAAGAGGGGGGCGCTGGGGCAGGATCGCCCGCGCGCAGTTCGCAGCGCCACAGCCCATTCACCTCGCAACGGGCGGCGCTGCGCATGTTTGAAGCACGGGTGA
>WTFX01000025.1:24144-53743 GCA_011523825.1 Microthrixaceae bacterium | reverse complement strand
GCCTGCCCCAGCGCACCCCGGGGTGACAACCGCACGGGTGAGCCTGCCCCAGCGCACCCCGGGGTGACAACCGCACGGGTGAGCCTGCCCCAGCGCCCCCCGGGGCCACTACCGCGCTCTGCGCTAGCGTCAGCCACCGATGGCTGAACCAGCAGAAGACAAACTCCGCCGCCTAGTAGCCGCAGAAAACGGACTGTGCAGCTTCGTCTGCCTGGACAGCAGCGGAAGCCCGCACGTATCCATCATCAACGCCGGCGTGATGGACAATCCCGTAACCGGCGAGACCAGCGTGGCCTGCGTAGTGCGCGCCAACGCCCGCAAGGCCCGCCTGCTGCGCAGCGACCCCCGCGCCGCAGTGGCCTTCCGCCACCGGTGGGACTGGGTGGCCGTCCACGGCACAGCACGGCTCATCGGCCTCGACGACCCGGCCGAGGGCGTCACCGACATTCCCGAGCTGCTGCGCGAGGTATTCCGCTCGGCCGGCGGCACCCACGAGGACTGGGACGAGTATGACCGCGTGATGGCCAAGGAGCGCCGCCTGGCCATTTTCGTCACCCTCGATCACATCACGTCCAATACCGGCACCATTTCCTGACAGAACAGGGGCAACGCCCATGGCCGCACCCGTCGCTCACTATTCGAAGTGGTACCGAGCCGGCGACTTCGTCTTCGTCTCGGGCCAGATCGGCCTGGCCGACGGCGCGCTCGTTGAAGGCGTCGAATCTCAGGCCCGAGTCGTGCTGGCCAACGTCGTCGAGGCCCTCGAAGAAGCCGGTGGCACCCTCAACGACGTAGTCAAGTGCCTCGTGTTCATGACCGACATCGGCAACTTCTCGCTCATCAACTCGATCTACGCCGAAGCCTTCGGCGACCACCGCCCGGCCCGCAGCGCCATCGGCGTGGCAGCTCTCCCCCTGGGCGCCGAGGTGGAGATCGAGGCCATCGCCTACCTCCCCGAATAGCAGCGAAGTACGCTGCGATCCATGGCCGGCGCCATAGTCATAGTGGCAGTGCTCCTGCTGAGCCCGTTCATCATCACGATCTCCCTGGCAGCAGTAGCAGCAGCCCTGGGCAAGCTCCTCACCGACGACGCCGAGCAGCGCCACGAAGGCAGCTCCCTCATCCAGACCAACGTGTAGCCGCTAGCGCCAGCGGTAGGTCCCCAGCCGGTACCCGACCGACCGGACGGTCTGGATCAAGTCGGCGTTCTCCTCACCCAGCTTCGCCCGCAGCCGCCGCACATGAACGTCGACAGTCCGCGCGCCCCCGTAGTACTCGTACCCCCACACCTGATTCAGCAGCGCCTCGCGGGTGAACACCCGCCCCGGCTGCGACGCCAGGAAGCGCAGCAGCTCGTACTCCATGTAGGTGAGGTCGAGCGGGCGCTCGTCCACTACCGCCTCGTAGGTGTCGAGGTTGATGCGCAGCGGTCCGTAGGTGATGATCTCGGTCGACCCGCCGTTCGACGCAGCGGCCAGGTGCGCGAGACGGGCTTCGAGCTCGCGCGGGTGGAACGGGTCGAGGCAGAAATCGTCGAACAGCTCGTCGCGCATGGTCAGCTCGTCGAGCGCATTGCCGCGCACCAGCACCAGCACCGGCAGCGTTGCCGCAGCGTGCTCACGCAGCGCCCGCGCCACCGCCCAGGCCACATCGGTGCCGCCCGCGCCCTCGCTGTTCTGGCTCTCGCTGTGCGCGTCGTGGCCGCCCAGCCGGATGATCGCTCCCGCCCAGCCCTCGGGCGGCGCGCCCGCCGTGATGTCGGCCGTGGTGGCCACCGGCTTCCAGGCATAGCCGCCGAGGTCCAGGAACTGCGCCAGTTCGGTGCTGACAGCGGCGGGGTGAACGGCGTACATGAATCTCACACGGCAGCGAAGTAGTTGTCCAGTTCGAATTGAGTCACTTGCGTCTGGTATGACGACCATTCTCGCCGTTTGTTGCGCAGGAACCATCGGAACAGGTGCTGCCCGAGCGTTTCCGCCACGAGCGCGCTGCCCTCCATCTCGTCGAGCGCCTCATCCAGCGAGGCCGGCAGATGATGCCCGTAGGCCGGCCCGCCGTGGTCGCTGTAGCCGGTGATGGACGGGGGAGTCTCGGGCGGCAGCTCGTAGCCCTCCTCGATTCCCTTCAGCCCCGCCGCCAGGATCACGGCGAACGCCAGGTACGGGTTGCAGGCGGGGTCGGGCGCCCGGTACTCCACCCGTGTTGCCTCCTCGCCTTCGTTTCGTGTCGGTGGCACCCGGATGAGCGCCGCACGGTTGCTGCGGGCCCACGAGATCGCCACCGGCGCCTCGTACCCGGCGATCAGCCGCTTGTAGCTGTTGACGAGCTGGTTGGTGACGGCGGTGATCTCCCGGGCGTGGCTGAGCAGCCCGGCCACGAAGCCCCGTGCCACATCCGACAGCCCGTCGGCCGAGCTGGGGTCGCTGAACGCGTTGCGCCCGTCGGCGAACAGCGACATGTGGGTGTGCATCCCCGAGCCCTGCACCCCGGCGAGCGGCTTGGGCATGAAGGTGGCGTGCACGCCGTGCTCGAAGGCGATCTCGCGCACCAGCAGCCGGAAGGTCATCACGCTGTCGGCCATGGTGAGGGCGTCGGCGTAGCGCAGGTCGATCTCGTGCTGCGACGGCGCGTCCTCGTGGAACGAGTACTCGACCGGGATGCCCATGGTCTCCAGCGCGCTCAGCGTGCGGTGGCGGATGTCGGACGCGATGTCGGCAGTGGTCAGGTCGAAGTAGCTGCCGGCGTCGAGCGGCACCGGCCGCCCGTCCACCCGGTCGGGCTCGAACAGGAAGTACTCCATCTCGGGCGCGACGTAGAACGTGTAGCCGGCGTCGCGCGCCCGGTCCATGACCCGGCGCAGCACACCCCGGGGATCCCCGTCGAAGCGGGTGCCGTCGGCCCCGGTGATGTCGCAGAACATGCGGGCGGAGATCTCGTCGCTGCTGCCGTTGCGAGCCGGCATGAGCTCGAACGTCTCGGGGTCGGGCACGGCCACCATGTCGGCCTCGGCGATGCGGCTGAAGCCCTCGATGGACGACCCGTCGAACACCATGCCCTGGGTGAAGGCCGCCTCGAGCTCTGCCGGCGAGATGGCGAACGACTTGAGCTGCCCCGCCACGTCGGTGAACCACAGGCGGATCAGCCGTACACGCCGTTCGGTGACGCGGCGCAGCACGTAGTCCTGGGGTCGTTCCCGTTCTGGAATCGTCACTGTGGCCTTCCCCTCTGGTCGGGCCCCATTGTCGGTGGTGTCCCGGTCCCCGATCCAGACGCGAAGGCGAGCTTCACGCGCTGTTCACAATTGGGCAATGGCCCGGAAACGCTGGGTGGTTTGTATCGTGCGGACGGAGTGTTGACATACATGCGAACAATTCAGCGAAGGAGCATGCAGTGACCTACCGGGCTGAGTACATCTGGACCGACGGCACCGAGCCAACGGCCGAAGTGCGTTCCAAGACGAGAGTCCTGGCCGACGGCGACGAGCCGGGCATCTGGGGCTTCGACGGCTCGAGCACCAACCAGGCAGAGGGCAGCGACTCCGACGTCGTGCTGCAGCCGGTCTACACCTGCCCCGATCCGCTGCGGGGCGGCAACGACATCATGGTGATGTGCGAGACCTTCCTGCCCGAGACGATGGAGCCGCACCCCACCAACATGCGGGCCAAGACCCGGGCGATCCTCGACAAGTACGGCGATCAGGACTTCTGGTTCGGGCTCGAGCAGGAGTACACCATGCTCGACCCGGTCACGAAGTGGCCCTCGGGCTTCCCGCCCAACGGCTTCCCCGGCCCCCAGGGGCCGTACTACTGCGGCGTGGGCGCGCTGCGCATCCACGGCCGTGACGTCGTCGAGCAGCACACCACCTGGTGCATTGAGGCGGGCCTGAACATCTCAGGCACCAACGCCGAGGTGATGCCCGGCCAGTGGGAGTTCCAGATCGGCCCGTGCGACGCGCTGACCGTGGGCGACGAGATCTGGCTGGCCCGCTACCTGCTGTACCGCGCCGGCGAGGATCACGAGATCGAGGTGAGCCTGGCCGCCAAGCCCATGCAGGGCGACTGGAACGGTGCGGGCATGCACACCAACGTGTCCACCAAGGCGATGCGCGAGAACTACGACGCCGTGGTGAAGGCCGCCGAGTCGCTGGGTGCGCCGGGCAAGCCCGAGCAGCACATCGCCGGCTACGGCCACGGCATCGAGCTGCGCCTGACCGGCGAGCACGAGACCGAGCGCTACGACACGTTCAGCTTCGGCGTGTCCGACCGCGGCGCCTCGGTGCGCATCCCCTGGCAGGTTCACCAGGACGGCAAGGGCTACATCGAGGATCGCCGGCCGAACGCCAACGCCGATCCCTACGTGGTGACGGCCCTGCTGAGCCAGACGATTGGTGAGGCGCTGGCCTGAGCCGATTCGCTTGGGGCCGACGGGGCCTCAGCGAAAGAAGTTCGTGATCGGCATGCGCCGGTCCTTGCCGAAGCTCTTGGCAGTGATGCGCGGACCGGGCGGCGACTGACGCCGCTTGTACTCGGCGATGTCGACCAGCCGCGTGATGCGGTGCACGACGTCGGGATCTGCCCCGTACTGATCCAGCAGTTCGGGCTGTTCCAGCATCTCGGCGGCGCTCAGGTCGCCTTCCACATAGGCCTCCACCAGCGGGTCCAGCAGCTCGTACGGCGGCAGGCTCTGGTCGTCGCGCTGGTCGGGCCGCAGTTCTGCTGACGGGGGCTTGGTCAGGCTCGCGTGGGGGATGCGCTCGCCGTCGCCCTGGCGGTTGCGCCACTCGCACAGCTCGTACACGAGCAGCTTGGGCACGTCCCGGATGACCGCGTAGGCGCCGGCGGTGTCGCCGTACAGCGTCGTGTAGCCCACGGAGGTCTCGGTCTTGTTGCCGGTGGTGAGCACCAGCCAGCCGTGCCGGTTCGACAGGGCCATCAGCAGCACGCCGCGGATGCGGCTCTGGATGTTCTGGTCGGTGAGATCTGCGGCTGCCAGCTCGGCAGGATCGGCCGCAGGATCGCCTGCTGGACCACTGGCAGGGTCGGCCCCGCCGGCCTGCGTGTCGAGCATCCCGGCGAGCGCAGCGTGCGCCGGCTCGATCGGCACCGTGCGGAAGTCGATGCCCAGGTTGGCGGCGAGCTGGGCCGCATCGGTGCGCGAACCGTCGCTGGAGTAGCGCGACGGCATCGACACGCCGTGCACATGCTGCGGTCCGAGCGCGTCCGCGGCGATGGCCGCGACAGCACTGGAGTCGATGCCGCCGGACAGGCCGACGGCGACATCGCTGAAGCCGTTCTTGCGCACGTAATCGCGCGTCGCCACCACCAGCGCCTGCCAGACCTCCTCCAACGGATCCAGCATCGGCGTCACCACATGGTGTGCAGCGCCGCCCGCTCGGCTGCTGCGCAGCGCCGCAGCGCCGCCGCGCTCTGTGTCTCTTGATCCCGCTGGACCGGCGGCATCGGGGCTGGCGGGCACGGCAACGTCACAGACGGCAACCTGCTCGACGAACGCCGGCAGCCGGCACACCACGTTGCCGCCGGCATCGGTCACGAACGAGTTGCCGTCGAAGACCAGCTCGTCCTGCCCGCCCACCTGGTTGACATAGACCACCGGCACCCCCAGCGCTGCCGCCCGCGTCCGCGCAACCGCCTCCCGATCAGCCTGCTTGCCCCGCCGGTACGGCGACCCGTTCAGGTTCACCAGCAGCTGCGCGCCCATCGCCACCTGTGCCAGCGCCGGACTCGTGTCGGCCTCGCCTCCCACGATCGACGGCAGCCCGCCGTCGTCAGCAGCCGCGTCAGCAGTCCGGGGCGGCCCCCACAGGTCCTCGCAGATCGACACACCCACACGCACATCGCCGACCTGCAGCAACGGCCCGGCCTCAGTTCCGGGCACGAAGTAGCGCTGCTCGTCGAACACGGCGTAGTTCGGCAGCAAATGCTTGCGAAACACCCCCCACACATGACCCTGAGAGCACAGGGCAGCCGAGTTCCACAACCGCACCGGCCCGTCCAGGCCAGTGCCCTCAGGAAAGCCAACCACCGCAGGCACCGACCCCGTGTGCCCGGCAATCCGCTCCAGCGCCGCCGCAGCCCCTTCCACAAACGCAGGCTTCAACAACAAGTCCTCAGGCGGGTACCCAGTGACGGTCAGCTCGCTGAAGACGACGACCTGTGCCCCCGCGGCAACGGCCTCGTCATAGGCAGCCACAATCATCCCGGCGTTCCCATCCAGATCACCAAGACGAAGATTCAGCTGCGCCAGCCCCACACGCACCGCCACCGGCTCACCCTACGCCCACCCCTCACACCCACCACTGAGGTGAAGGCACCGACCGGGCGCAAGACCCAACGCAAGCACCCCCGCGCGGAGGCATCGCGCCAAGTCATAGATACGCTCACCCCTCACCGGGGGAAGCAACAGCAGAAACCGGTCGCATCAGCAAGCGGGGGACGACCAGCGAGGTGGCGCGGTGGCCAAAGAGAGGGTCGAACGTGACGAGGAGGATCTCGTCCGCCTGTACCTGACCGATATCGGCCAGTACCCCCTGCTGAACAAGGACGACGAAGTCCGGCTAGCCCAGCAGATCGAGAAGGGCATCGCCGCCAAGGAGCAGCTTGAGTCTCCGCGCGAGATCTCGGGAGCGCAGCGCCGCCGGCTCATGCGCACCCAGCGCGAGGGCGCCCGTGCCGAGCGCACGTTCGTGCAGTCGAACCTGCGGCTGGTGGTGTCGATCGCGAAGAAGTACCAGGCCTCGGGGCTGCCGCTGCTGGATCTCATCCAGGAGGGCAACCTGGGTCTGATGCACGCGGTCGAGAAGTTCGACTGGCGCAAGGGCTTCAAGTTCTCCACCTATGCCACGTGGTGGATCCGCCAGGCGATCACCCGCGGCATCGCCAACACCGGCCGCACGATCCGGCTGCCCGTGCATGCGGGCGACACGCTGGCGCGCCTGCAAAAGGCCCGCTCCCGGCTTGAGCTGAAGTACGGCCGTCCGGCCACGCTGGGCGAGCTGGCGATCGAAGTCGATATGCCCGAGCAGAAGGTCACCGAGGCGCTGCGGTTCGCCGCCGAGCCGCTGTCGCTGTCCGAGCCGCTGCGCGAGGACAGCGACGCCGAGCTGGGCGACGTCGTGGAAGACCGCGCGGCCGAGTCGCCCTTCGAGGTGGCGGCCACCACGCTGCTGCCCAGCGAGATCACCCGCCTGCTGTCACCGCTCGACGAGCGCGAGCGCGAGATCCTCAAGCTCCGCTACGGCCTCGACCGCGGCGAGCCCCGCACGCTCGAGGAAGTGGGCGAGCATTTCCAGCTCACCCGCGAGCGCATCCGCCAGATCGAGGCGCGGGCCATGTCCAAGCTGCGCCACCCCAGCACTGACACCGGAGCCCGCGACCTGCTCTCGGTCTAGGGGCTAGGCGTCGGTCAGGCGTCGAACCACGATGACGATCAGAGCGCCGACGATCACGGCGAGCAACAGCTTCTTCATGGTGCTTCGTCCTCTGTGCGGGATGGCTGTGCGAGACAACTGGGCGGGATGACCGGGGTCACCGGCACAGCGAATGCTAGGCGGACATCTCCCGAACCCGACGCACGGGTTGGCGGGCGCGGATTGATCGGCGCGGCGTGATTGGCGGAGGTGGACGGGAATCGAACCCGCCGGACGGGGATCGCCCGTCCCGCCCGCTTTGAAGGCGGGGGAGCCCACCAGGCGCTCAGACACCTCCGCTCGCCATCTTTGCCCACGCTCGCAGTCCGCGCCAGCGGCGCAACACAGCGCGCCGGCGGTCGGGTGCCGCCCAGGCCGCCATAAAACCAGTTGATCGCGCGCCCGCGCATCGGCCAAGGTCACTGCTCACGATGAATTTCATTTGTTGTCATGTATTCAGGAGCACCAATGATCTATGCGTATGTGGGCGCCAAGGGCGGCGTCGGCAACACCGTGACTGCCCTGCTCGCCGCCGGCAGTGCCAAGCGCGCCGGCCGTGATGTGGTTCTTGTCGATCTGACCGGCGATTTCGGCGTCGTGCTGGGCACTGCACCCGATCTGCCGGGAATCGCCGAGTGGACGGCGGCGGCGGAGCTGTCGCTGGGCGCGGCCTCTGCGCTCGCAGTGGATGTCGCGCCGGGCATCAGCCTGTTGCCGCGTGGCAGCGGCGACATCGACGACGGCCGGCTGGGCACGCTGTGGTCACTGCTCGCCGGTAAGCCGCGGGTCAACATCATCGATGCGGGGCGCGGCAGGGCAGCCCTCGAGCGGGTGGCGGGCTCGCGGGTCCGGCGCCTGCTCACCATGACTTGCTGCTACCAGGCACTGCACCGCGCCCGTGAGCTCGTGGCCGATGTCGACGACGTGATCGTGCTGACCGACACGCAGCGCGCGCTGGGACTCGCCGATATCGAAGCCGCGCTGGGTCGGCATGCCGATGCGGTCGTGGCGGTGGATCGCTCGATCTCGCGCTGGGCCGACGCCGGCCTGCTGCTGGACCGCTGCGCCAAGTCGGCGCGATCGCTGGATGCGTTCCTGTGAACCGCATCGCGCGTGCCGTTGCCCGCCACCCGTCGGGCCGGATACCGGACGACCCAGCGTTCGTGGAGGAGATCCACGAACGGTTCCTTCCGGCGCCTGCGCCGGCGGCCCGCGACGTGGCCGCCGCGGTCGAGGGAGCCGCTCCGCTGCTCGATCGCCACCACGCGGCCGATCTGGTGTCCGAGGTGCTGGCCCGCCTCGCGGGCATCGGGCCGCTGGCGGAGATCTGGGCCGACGACGAGGTGACCGAGGTGATGATCAACGGCCCCGGCCCGATCGTCATCGAGCGGCGCGGCATGCTGACCGCAGCAGGTCGGATCAGCACCGCGGAGGTGCATCGCCTGGTCGAGTACTTGCTGGGGCCGACGGGGCGGCGTGTCGACCGTCGCCTGCCCATGGTGGACGTGCGGCTCGACGACCGCACCCGCTGTCACATCGCCGTGCCGCCGGTGGCGGTGGACGGCCCGTACATCACGCTGCGCCGCTTCCCCGCCGGCGCCCGCCGCCTCGACGAGCTGGCCGGCCCCGACTTCGCTGCCTGCCTTGACCGGCTTGTCGCGCAGCGGGCCAACCTGATCGTCTTCGGCCCCACCAGCACCGGCAAGACGTCGCTGCTGGCGAGCTTGCTGGCCACCGTGGCCGAGCGGGAGCGGCTCGTGGTGGTGGAGGAAGCCGCGGAGCTGCCCCGACTCGGCGCGGGCACCGTGCGCCTGGAGGGTCAGCCGCCCAATGTCGACGGCGTCGGCGCGGTGACGATGGCGGAGCTGGTGGCTGCGGCGCTGCGGATGCGGCCCGATCGCCTGGTGATCGGCGAGGTGCGCGGCCCCGAGGCGGCGGCGTTGCTGCAGGCGCTCACCACGGGCCATCGCGGCTCGCTGTCCACGCTGCATGCCGACGATCCGGCGCATGCGCTGTGGCGGTTCGAGCAGCTCGCCCGCGCCGGCGGCGCGGGCGGCGATGTGTCCGCACACATCGCGTCGGTGCTTGACGGCTTGGTTCACATGAGCCGGGGCACCGGCGGTCGTAGAGCGGTCACCGCCATCTACGACGTGCGCCACGACGGCTCGCTCGCAATAGCGGCAACGCCTGCGGCGGCGGTCGCCTGATGTACACGCCGCCGGCTCCACGCGAGGGCTCCACGCTGTCATCCGGCGTGCGGCATTTCGCGCGGCTCGGTGCGGAATTCGGTGTTGCGCCTCCGTGGTGAAGCTGATCGTGCTGCTGGCCTGCGTGGGGGGCGTTACGTCGCCGGCGGCACGCGAGTGGTTTCGCCAGCGCCGAGATCGGCGCCGCGGCGCGATGGCAGTCGCAGCTCGCTCGGCAGGCATCGGCGACTTCTGCGCTGCGGTGTCACGCGGGCTGGGGGGCGGCGACACGATGCTGCAGGCGTTGCGGGCCGCTGCCGACGGGCCCATGCGTGCACCGGTGGAACAGATCGCGGCCGAGCACGAGCGCGGGGTCACGCTGAGCCGTGCTGTGCAGCGCTGGGCGGCTCGCGAGCAGACCTCGGAGGCCGCGCTGCTCTCCACGGCAGTCACGCTGGCCTCGGATCGGGTGGGCGCGCAGCCGCAGCTGTTTGATCATGTCGCTGCGACTGTCCGGGCCCACGCCGACATGGCCGCCGAGGCTCGGGTTCACGCGGCACAGGCCCGTGCGTCGGTGTGGGTGGTGGCGGCGCTGCCATGGGCGGTCGCGCTGGCGCTGCTCGCCGAGGGCGGTGCTGCTGCCCGGGTGCTCACCTCGACGCCGCTGGGTTGGTTCTGTGCTGGCGGCGCGCTCTTGCTCGAGCTGGCGGGCGTGTCGTGGATGCGCGCCACGGTTGCGAGGGCGCTGCGATGACCGCCGGCCTCGCTGCAGTGCTGCCGCCTGCCGGCCTGGCTGCCGGCCTGGACCCTGCCGGGATGACGGGTTCCCCGGCTGGCGCGCTCGTCGTCAACAGCGTCGTGCTGTCGAACCCGGTCGTCATCGGCGCCCTGGCGGCCGCAGCGGTGTGCTGGGCCGGCTTCGTGACCCGCCCCGATCCCGGGCGCCGCCGTGTGCTGCAGCTCGCGGCACCTGGCTGGCCTGCCAGTGCCTCGGCTCACCACGCCCGAGGTGCCGCCCAGCGAACCCGCCTGCCAACCGTCGGGTGGCTGCGCCGCGGTCATCCCGATCGCGTGGCCGCCGAGCTCCGGGCCGTCGTCGACGTGATGAACGTGGCCCTGACGTCAGGACTGTCGATCATCGCGTCGCTGCAGCTCGCACTCGGCCATCTCGACGGGGTGAGCGCCATCAGGCTCCGGCTGGCCGGACAGGCCGCCGGACAGCTCGACGAGACGCTGGAGGAGTTCGGGCAAGCCTGCGGCCCACGCGCCCGCGCCTTCGCCGCCGCGGTCACGGGTTCCATGCGCACCGGCATCCCGCTGGCGCCCGAGATGGAACGCCTCGGCCGGGAGCTGCGCGACGACCGCCGCCGCCGGCTCGAAGGCAAGGTGCGCCGCCTGCCGGTGCTGCTGCTGTTCCCGCTCGTGCTGTGCGTGCTTCCGGCGCTCGGGCTGGTCGCCATCGTGCCGGTCCTCGTCGCGGCCCTCGGCGGCTGACCTGTCTCATCACAACCAGAAGGAGTTCTTATGCCCCAACGCTCAACCATCCGCCCCGAACATCCGGTGCGTCGCACCCACCGGCTCGCGGCCAACCAGGCTCACATGGCTGATCAGGCCGCCACCGACGAGGCCGGGCAGACCACGGCCGAGTACGCGCTGCTCACCGGCGCCATCGCACTGCTCGTCGCGGCGGTCACCGCCTGGGCAACCAGCACCGGCAAGATCGGTCGCCTGCTCGACGCGGTCTTCAACTACCTGACCAAGGCCATCTCCTGAGATCAAGCCCGGCGAGGCAAACGGCCCCGCCTGCCAAGACATGCGCGGCGCCCGAGCGGGGACAGGCCACCGTGGAGCTGGCCCTGCTGCTGCCCTTCCTGGTGCTGCTGCTCATGTGCGTCGTGCAAACGGCGTTGGTCGCGCGTGACGCGGTGCTGGTGTCGCATGCGGCCCGGGTGGGAGCGCGCATCGCGGCAGTGGAGCCGTCGATGGACGCCGTCCGCGAGGCCGTGGTGCAGGCTGCGCAGCTCGATCCGGACCGGCTGGAGGTGGAGCGACAGGTCACCTCAGGACTGGTGCGCGTCACCGTGCGGTACCGCTCTGCAACCGAGGTTCCGCTGGCCGGTGCGCTGATCGGCGACGTCCATCTGAGCGAGTCCGCGGCGATGCCCGACGAGCGCCCGCATCGCCATCCAGCGGCAGCCGAAATTGCCGCTTGCGCATGTCACACCCATGGGGTTCAATGGCAAGTCACACACCTGTAATTACAGGTGAGCAATCTCGGTCGCCAATGAGCGCAGCGGACACGGCCGCCGAGCGGAACGCGGGGAGGGCCGATGGCATTCGCAACTGACGTAGCAGTCGAGCTACCAGCAGGGAACTGGTGGGACGAGGCCAATTGCCTCGGGGTCGATCCCGACCTGTTCTTTCCCGAGCGCGGGGCGAGCACCCGCGAGGCCAAGGCGGTCTGCCGCGGCTGCGTCGTCAGCGACGAATGTCTCGAATACGCACTGCAGAACAGCGAGAAGTTCGGCATCTGGGGCGGCATGAGCGAGCGGGAACGCCGCCGCGTGCGCCGCCAGCGAGCCCTCACGAGGCGCGCCGCTGCCGGATGACGCCGCAGGCCGCCGCGTCATCGGCTGGCCGTCGGCCGACGGCAGAGCAAGTGCGGTCGCCGGCTGACCCCACTCGGCTACCGGTCTGAGCGGGCACTGGTACGCTCGCGAGTGTGATGGCAATCGCGCTCGGACCGCCCGAACTGCTCATCCTGCTCATCATCGTGCTCGTGCTGTTCGGAGGAGCCAAGCTGCCCAAGCTGGCGCGCTCGCTGGGCCAGGCACAGCGCGAGTTCCGTGAGGGTGTGAACGACGAGGACAAGGCGGCCGAAGACAAGGCGTCTGGCGACAGCTGAGTCAGGCCGCGCGGGCTGCCTTGCTTGCCCGGCGGCGATCCCGCAGGATCCGGCGGCGCTGCCGCTCCGATGTCCCGCCCCACACGCCGTGGGTGATGTTGTTGGCCAGTGCGTACTCGCGGCAGGCGTCGGCCACCGGGCACTCGGCGCACACCTTCTGAGCCACGATCACGCCAGCACCGTCATTGGGAAAGAACACGTTGGGATCGATGTCTGTGCACCTGCGGAACGTGACCCACTCCGCGGCCAGGCTCTCGGAGCCCTGAGACATCTGCGGCTCATAGACCGGATTGATCTGCAACATCATGAGAACCAACGCCGCAGGGGTGCCTGCGGTTCCCTCGTTCGCCGACTCTCATCGAATTCTCAGGTAGCGCGTCGGTACCCTTTCGCCACCGCAGACAAGGACCGCCGTGACCGACATCGCCACCGAAGCCGAACAGCTCCCGCCTGAGGTCGGCATCCGCATCATCTACTTGGGCCCCGTCGCTCCGCACTGGGAGATCGAGGGCATCTACGGCGAAGAAGCAGCCGTCGACGAGTTCCGCCGCCGGACCAACGCGCGCCTGCAGCTCCTGCCCCCTCACGACCCGCAATTCCGCCGCAACCGCGAGCGGGTCGTGCGCGACGCCGAGCGCGAGAACTACGAGCTGCACTGGGACCTCGGCATGCCCGAAGACGAAGACGAGGAGTAGACGCGGGTAGGCGAGTCAGGCGTTCACGGATTGTTCACGGCATCCGTTCCCGTCGTTCACCTCGACTCCGCGGTGATGTCACCGGCTCTTCGTAGCGTGCGCGTCGATGCGAAAGAACTGGCTCACGCCAGCGGCACCGCTCTTCGCGCTGGCGCTCATTGCCGCTGCGTGCGGGGGCGGCGGCGAGCCGTCTGAAGCGGCCACCGCCTCTGGGTCTGGGGCCGCTGGTGACCAACTGAGCGGCTCGATCAGCGTCACCGGCTCGTCCACCGTCGAGCCCATCACGAACCTGCTGGCCGAGGCCTTCGCCGAGGCGCACCCCGGTGTGGCGTTCTCGGTTGCCGGTCCTGGATCGGGTGACGGGCACAAGGCCGCGGCGGCCGGCGAGGTGCCCATCTGGAACAGCTCGCGCCAGATCAAGGACTCCGAGGCCACCGACATCGACGCCGCCGGCATCGAGTTCATCGAACTGCGCGTCGCCATCGACGGCATCTCGGTGATCACCGCGGCCGGCAACGACGCGATCGACTGCCTCAGCTTCGAGGACCTGTACAGCCTGGTCGGCGACGAGGCCACCGGCTTCGGGGATTGGGCTGATGCGAACGCCTTGAACGCCGAGCTGGGCGGTACTGGCCCGTTCAGCAGCGGTGCGCTCGAGATCTTCGCTCCGGGCGAGGAGTCGGGCACCTTCGACAGCTTCATCGAGATCGCCCTCGAGCACGTCTGGGAGCACCGGGTCGAGGGAGGTCATGCCGACGAGAACTTCGCCGTGCGTCCCGACTACAACGCCTCCGCCAACGACAACGTGATCATCGACGGGGTCTCCGGCAACCAGACGAGCCTGGGCTGGGTGGGCTTCGCGTTCGCCGACGAGAACCGCGACAAGGTGAAGCTGCTGGAGGTCGACGGCGGCGACGGCTGCGTGGCTCCCACGGCCGAGACCATCGCCTCAGCCGAGTTCCCGATCGCCCGCTTCCTCTACGCCTACATCGACGCCGCGTATGCCTCGGACCCGGCCGTCAAGGCATTCGTCGACTTCATGCTGAGCGACGAGGGCCAGACCTACGTGGTCGACGCCGGGTATGTCAACCTCAGCGCCGCTGATCTGGAACAGTCTCGGAGCAACTGGAACAACCTGACGACGGGCAGGACGTTCTGATGGGCATCACCTGATGAGCAAGACCGGATGGCACGAGACCAACTGACCGCTGCCGACCTGCAGACCTCGCTCATGCGTCGGGTGCGCTCGCACACGGTCCGCTGGCTGTTCATGACCGCAGCGACCGTCACCGTGCTGGTCAGCGCCTTGATCATCTGGACGGTGGCCTCGGGGGCATGGACGTTCATCAGCCAAGTCGAGCTCACCAAGCTGACCGACATCGGCTGGTTCCCCCGCCGGGGCCTGTTCGACCTCACCACCCTGCTGGTGAACTCGGTGCAGATCTCGGTGATCGCCATGGCCGTGGCGGTGCCGTCGGGCTTCGGAGCGGCGATCTACCTCTCCGAGTACGCGCACCCGAAGGTGCGCAGGGTGATGAAGCCCACGCTCGAGCTGCTGGCCAGCGTGCCCAGCGTCGTGCTCGGCGTGTTCGCCATCAGCTTCATCACCCCGTCGATCCTCACCAACTTCTTCAGCGAGATCAACTTCTTCAACAAGCTGGCGGCGGGCATCGCGGTGGGCCTGCTGGTCATCCCCCTCATTGCGTCCATCTCCGAAGACGCCTTGCGGGCGGTCCCGGGGGCGCTGCGAGAGGCCTCGGCCGGTCTCGGCGCCCGCAGGGTCACCACCTCGATCCGGGTGGTGCTGCCGGCAGCCATGTCCGGCCTCATGGCCGCCACCATCGTCGGCTTCAGCCGGGCCATCGGCGAGACCATGGTGGTGACGATCGCGTCGGGCGGCGGTGACACATCGCTGTTCAACCTGTCGCTGTTCGAGTCCGGCGGCACCCTCACCTCCGCCATGGCGGCGCTGGGCCTGGGCACCGACCAGGTGGCCGGCAACAACCTGGCGTTCCAGAGCCTCTATTTCCTCGGCGCCCTGCTGTTCGCCATGACGCTGGTGCTCAACATGGCGGGCGACGTGATCGTTCGCCGGCTGCAGAACAGATACTGATGTTGCTGACCTCGCCCGCCGGCATCGCCACCAGTCACGCGCTGCGTCGCCGCCCCGGGGCCGATGTGGGCGGCGCCGTCTTCAAGTGGCTGCTGATCGGCGCCACGGTGTTCGCGACGGGCTTCCTGGCCGTGCTGCTCGCCGTCATGATCGTGGACGGCTGGGCTGTCCTGTCGGGCAATCTCTGGTACTTCCTGACCCACGGTTTCTCGCAGCGCTCAGCCGCCGAGGCGGGCGTCTGGCAGGGCATCATCGGCAGCCTGCAGGTGGCGCTGGTGACGGGTGTGTTCGCCGTGCCGATCGGTGTCGCCACCGCCATCTACCTCGTCGAGTACGCCCAGAACTCCCGCTTCGCCCGCATCGTCGAGCTGAACATCCGCAACCTGGCCGGCGTGCCCTCGATCGTGTACGGCTTGCTCGGTCTGGTGATATTCGTCAAGGCGCTGGAAGACTTCTCCAAGGGCGCGACGGTGATCGCCGGCGGCATGACGCTGGCGGCGTTGGTGCTGCCGATCATCGTCATCACCTCGGTCGAGGCGCTCAAGGCCGTGCCCGATTCGCTGCGCGAGGCCGCCTACGGTGTGGGGGCCACCAAGTGGGAGGTGCTCTCACGTCAGGTCCTGCCTGCTGCGCTGTCCACGATCCTCACCGGAACAGTGCTCGCGCTGGCGCGCGCCCTCGGCGAGGCGGCGCCGCTGATCCTGGTGGGTGCCGCCACGGGCTTCCTCAGCTTCGGCGACGCCAACGTGCTGGAGACCTTCACCGGCCCGTACACCGCGCTGCCCGTGCTGATCTTCAACTTCGCACGCCTGCCCGGCGCCGACTGGGGGGTGAACGCAGCCGCGGCCAGCGTGGTCATCCTGGTGCTGGTGCTGGCTGTGAACGGATTGGCCATCTATCTGCGCAACCGATTCGAGAAGCAATGGTGAGGCAGTGACACCCGAAGAGGCGGTGATGACTTCAGACGCATCAGTTGCGCCGGCAGAAGCGACTCCAGGGTCGCCCCAGACGCGCATCGACGTGAGCACTGCCGGCCACCATCGCGACGATGCCCAGACCGTCTTCGAATGCAGCGGCGTCGACGTGTACTACGACGACTTCCGGGCGCTGCGCGACGTCACGCTGGAAGTGGCCGAGCACGAGGTGACAGCGCTGATCGGCCCCTCGGGTTGCGGCAAGTCGACGTTCCTGCGCTGCTTCAACCGGATGAACGACCTCATCGAGGGTGCCCGCGTGGAGGGCACCATCCACTACCACGGCGTCGATCTGTATCAAGACGAGGTCGACCCGGTGGAGGTGCGGCGGCGGGTGGGCATGGTGTTCCAGAAGCCGAACCCGTTCCCCAAGTCGATCTACGACAACATCGCCTACGGCCCACGGCTGACGGGCGTCAAGCGCTCCGAGCTCGACGACGTGGTGGAGGGCTCGCTCACCCGGGCGGCGCTGTGGGACGAGGTGAAGGACCGCCTCAAGATGTCGGCGTACGGCCTGTCGGGCGGCCAGCAGCAGCGGCTGTGCATCGCCCGGGCCATTGCCGTGCAGCCCGACGTGGTGCTGATGGACGAGCCCTGCTCCGCGCTCGACCCGATCGCCACGGGCCGCATCGAGGAGCTCATCGCCGAGCTGAAGACCGACTACACGATCATCATCGTCACGCACAACATGCAGCAGGCCGCTCGCATCAGCGACATGACGGCGTTCTTCTCGGTTCAGCCCAACGAGCTCGGGCACCGCACCGGCGAGCTGGTCGAGTACGCACCCACCTCGTTGATCTTCACCAACCCCGACGACCCCCGCACGGAGGCCTACATCACCGGACGGGTGGGTTGATTTACGCCACACTGCTGACATGACCGAAGAAGTACGGACCGAGTTCCATCAGCTGATGGACGAGGTTCGTGCGGATCTCGTCCAGATGGGCGGCATGGTGGCCGAGGGGATCTCGGCGGTGACCGCAGCGCTGCTCGCCGGCGACATCGGCGGTGCCGATCAGATCATCGCCGCCGACGACGAGCTCGACCTGCTGAGCCTCGAAGCCGAGGAGAAGTGCGTGCAGCTGCTGGCGCTGCAGCAGCCGGTGGCGGTCGACCTGCGCACGATCCTGACCGATCTTCGGATGATCTCCGAGATCGAGCGCAGCGGCGACCTGGTCACCAACATCGCCAAGGCGGTGGCCCGGCTGCACGGGGTGGAGCTGGAGCCCCGGGTGCGGGGGCTGATCGACCGCATGCGCGAGCAGGCGGTGAGGCTGACGGCCAAGGCCATGGACGCCTACGCCGAGCGCGATGCCGGCCTGGCGTCGGTGCTCAACGACATGGACGACGTGCTCGACGATCTGCACAACGAGTACATCGTGGCGGTGTTCGAGTCGCACGAGCTCGGCAAGATCATCATCCAGCACGCCGTGCAGCTCGCGGTGGTGGGCCGCTTCTACGAGCGCATCGGCGATCACGCGGTGAATGTGGCCGAGCGTGTCGAGTTCCTGGTGACCGGGGAGCTGCCCGAGCATCTGGGCGCCAACCGGGCCCGTGCGCGCAGGGAGCAGGACGATTGTTGATCGCGCTGGTGACGGTGGCGGCCGCACTGGCAGTTGCGTTGGTCGTGCTGCTGCTGCTGGTGCGGGGGCGCAGTTCGGCCGCGGAGCGGCTGGGGCGTGTGGTTCACCGATTTGCCGGGGAAGGCGAGGAGCGCCGGCCGGGTGAGGCGCGGCTCGACCACAACAGCCTGGACGACTGGATCACCTACCTCGAGTCGATTGCCACCACGGCGGCCATGACGGCCAACCTGGCCGAGCGGGACCGGGCCCGCTGGCAGTTGGCGATGAACGAGCTGGCGGTGGGCGTGGTGCTGGTGGACGAGGACGGCACGGTGTGTGCCAGCAATGCGCTGGCCGACGAGATGATGTCGGCTCGTGATGCGATGGCGCTGGTGGGCGCGGGGGTGACGCAGCTGCTGGAGTCGGCGCAGGAGGGGCAGGCTCGTTCCCGCACGGTGAAGCTGACGGGGCCGCCGCCGCGGGTGATCGAGATCAGCGGGCATCCGGTTGCGAGCGACAGCCATGCGCTGGGGGCGGTGGCAGTGATGGCCGACTGTACTGACGGCGTGCGCACAGATGAGGTGCGGCGAGACTTCGTGGCCAACCTGAGCCATGAGCTGCGCACGCCGGTGGGTGCCATTGCGCTGCTGTCGGAGACGCTGGCCGAAGAGGATGACGCTGCGGTGCGCACGCGGCTGGTCGATCGCATCGGTGCTGAGGCCGAGCGGGTGCGCCACATCATCGACGACCTGCTGGAGCTGAGCCGGGTGGAGCTGGAGGGCACCATGGCGCAGGAGTCGGTGGCGGTGGTGCCGCTGCTGTGCGAGGTGGCGCACCAGTATTCCGAGCACGCTCGCAAGCAAGAAGTGGAGTTGGTGCGGCCGGCGGACTCGGCGATCGTGCTGCATGCCGACCGGGGCCAGTTGCTGCGGGCCGTCGGGAACCTGGTCGACAATGCCATCAAGTACAGCGACCCCGGCGCGGAGGTACGGCTGAGCGTGGCGCCCTCCAGCGGGGACGACCGGGCGCCGTCTGATGCGTTGGCGGGGGCGGACGCGCCGGTTGCTCATATTGGGCCGTCTGAGGTGCCCGTGCCCGCGGATCCGCCTTCCGGCCCGTCGAACGGGGCATGGGTGGACATCGTGGTTGCCGATGAGGGCATCGGCATTCCCGCCGATGAGACCGAGCGGGTCTTCGAGCGGTTCT
This sequence comes from Microthrixaceae bacterium, assembly GCA_011523825.1. Lineage (GTDB taxonomy): Bacteria > Actinomycetota > Acidimicrobiia > Acidimicrobiales > Poriferisodalaceae > Poriferisodalis. Next base: position 34,676 of record WTFX01000025.1, on the reverse strand, counting down.
ACCGGGTCGACAAGGCACGGGCCCGTGCCACCGGCGGCACCGGCTTGGGCCTCAGCATCGTGCGCCACGTCGTAGCGAACCACGGCGGCGAGGTGATGCTGCACTCGCGTGAGGGCGTCGGCACCACGTTCACGCTCAGGTTCCCGGCATATCAGGCGAGCCCATGACATCGGTTCTGGTGGTTGACGATGAGCCGTCGTTCACCGAGGCGCTCTCGGTGGGATTGCGGCGCGAGGGTTTCGAGGTGCGCACGGCGGCAGACGGCCGGGCAGCTTTGGCGGAGATCAGCGAGTCGGAGCCCGATCTGGTGCTGCTCGACGTGATGCTGCCCGGCATGTCCGGTCTGGACGTGTGCCGGGAGATTCGCAAGCAGTCTCGGGTGCCGCTGATCATGGTGACTGCCCGGGCCGAGGAGATCGACGCCGTGGTGGGCTTGGAGGTGGGGGCCGACGACTACGTGGCCAAGCCGTACCGGATGCGTGAGCTGGTGGCCCGCATGCGGGCGGTGCTGCGGCGAGCGTCGGATCAATCGCTGCCGTCGCAGTCTTCGGGCCCGCCGTCGCAGCCGTCGGATCCGCTGCCGCAACCGCAACTGATCGAGGGCGACGTGGTGCTCGACATCGACCGGCATGAGCTTCGGGTGCGCGGTGAGCTGGTGTCGCTGGCGCTGAGGGAGTTCGAGCTGTTGGCGTACCTGTTGAGTCATGCCGGCCGGGTGGTGACCCGTGACAGCCTCATGCAGAACGTGTGGGGCTACGACTACGTGGGCGATACCAAGACGATCGATGTCCACGTCAAGCGGCTGCGGGCCAAGATCGAGGACGATCCGTCGAGCCCGAAGCGCATTACCACCATTCGGGGACTGGGTTACCGCTACGAGCGGGCGTCGTCGCCTGCTGCTTGACGCGTATGCCGCGGACTGGCCCTGTTTGCTGAACGACGCACAGCCGGCTTGTCACATCGAGGGCGCACAATGGTGCTGATGACTTGGGGCAGCGGCTGATGCAGCCGTTCACGTGGCTTGCCCGCACGCATCTGCTGTCTGCTGCCGGCGATGCGCTGATTGCGATTGCCTTGGCCGGGTCGCTGTTTTTCAACCTGGATCCTGCGGCGGCCCGGCCCAAGGTGGCGCTGTACCTGCTGGTGACGATGGCACCGTTCGCGGTGGTGGGGCCGCTGATCGGGCCGCTGGTGGATCGTGCCCGTGGCGGGCGGCGGGGGATGATCATCTGGGCGGGCATCGCACGGGCGGTCCTGGCGCTCCTGATGGTGCGGCACCTCGACTCGCTGCTGCTGTTTCCCGAGGCGTTCGGTGCGCTGGTGGCGGGCAAGACGTACCACGTGGCCAAGAGTGCTGTGGTGCCGGGGCTGGTGCGTGAGGAGCGCGACCTGGTGGAGGCCAACTCGAAGCTGATGCTGCTGAGCGGCCTGGGGGGTGCGCTGGCGGCTGGACCGGGTGTGCTGTTGAGCTTGGCCTCGTCGCGCTGGGTGCTGGTGCTGGCTGCAGTGGTGTTCGTGCTGATGACGTTCCCGGCGAGGCGGCTGCCTCGCACCGTCGTGCGGCCTCGGAGCGTGCCGATGCCTCCGCCGGGTCCGCCGCTGAGTCCGCCGTCGTCAAGTCCGCCGGGGAGCCTGCCGCCGGGGAGTCCGCCGCCGTCTCGCCCGGCGACGACCCGGCGGGGGGCGATGCTGCTGGCGGGCTCGGCGATGGGCGTCGTGCGGGCCATGACCGGCTTCACGCTGTTCCTGATCGCGTTCTGGCTGCGCACCGACGATGCCGCGCCGTGGTGGTTCGGCTTCATGTTCACCGCCAGCGCTGTCGGTCAGTTGACCGGTGCCGTGGGTGCGCCGTGGCTGAGACGCCGCGTCCGTGAGGAGGTGCTGCTGGCCAGCGCGCTGCTGCTGGCGGCCGTCGTGTCGTTCTACGTGGTGACCGCGCCCGACCGCTTCTCGGTGCTGGTGCTGGCCATGGTGATGGGCCTCTTGTCGGCGCTGGGGAAGCTGTGCTTCGACGCGATCGTGCAGCGCGACGAGGTGCCCGCGGACCGCGGGCGCACGTTTGCCCGTTTCGAGACTCGGTTCCAGCTGCTGTGGGTGGTCGGCGGGCTGGTGCCGGTGGCAGCGCCGAGCGGCATCCTGCCGCTGCGGGCCGGGGTGATGCTGTTGGGCATTGCCGGCCTGGTTGCGGTGGTGCTGTATGCGGGCGGGCTGTGGGCACTGGCGCGGGGGCGGCGCCCGCCGTCGGAGATCATCGCCACCCGGGTCCGCACCCGCATCACCCAGACTCGTAGCCGCCGGCAGCGCAGGAGCTAACCGAGCCAGATGTCCAGCTAGTCCAGCGGCAGGTCGAGGCGGGCGAGCCAGAGGCCCGGTGCGACGAGCTCGTTCGGCGTGGGCAGCCCGCCAGGCTCGAAGAGGCGGGCCAGCCCCTCGCGGCCGGCTCGCTCGATCACGCCGGCGATGAAGCTGTCGCCCCGTTCGCGTGCCTCGGCGGTCAGCCGAACGCCCAGCAGCCGATCGGCGTAGTCGGCGCCAGTGAGGGCGCGGCGGCGGACGGCCTCGCTGAGCGCCCCGAATCCGCCGATCAGGCGGGGGCCGGCCTGGGCCACCACGTCGTCGACGTAGGCGGTGACCACGCAGATCAGCGTCTCGAGATGACTCTGGCCCTCGTCCCTGGTCACGCCGAGCAGCAGTTCGGGATTGCCGAAGATGCGCTGGAGCTGTTCGCCGAGCTGCGCCTGGAGCTGCTGCGGGTCGCTGACGTCGAGTGACGGCAGCTCCAGGTCGAGATTCATGGGGTCGCCGCGGCGGAAGCCGTCGATATGTCCCAGAAGCAGTGCGTGCCACTCGGCACGCACCTCAGGTATCGACAGGACCGCGTGCATGGTGTGCTCCCGGATGGCGACCCACAGCATCACGTCGTCGACGTCGAGGCTCCATTCATTGGCGAACTCCGCGATGTTGGCGGTCACGATGTGCACATGTTCCCGAGGAATCATGAGGTCCGAGTTGCCGAATGCGCTGGTGGCGAGCTGGCCGGCCATCATGCCGGCGGTCATCGCCACGGTCATGGGGCTCATCATGGCCAGCAGGCCGGCGAAAGGATCCTGTGCGGCGCTGTCTGCCGGGTTGTCACTCAAGCGCTCCGACAGCCGGTCCATGAGCGGGCGGATGGTCTCGAGGGCGCTGGTGGCCCAGGCCGAGCGGGTGACCGGTTCCAGGTGCGGTGCGACCTGCAGGCCGGTGACATGTGCCACATGCAGCTCCGCCACCCGGCTGATCTCGCTGAGGCGGTGCCGCTCGACCGGGTCGACGTTGTGCTCGAGCTTGCCGCCGGTGGCGAGTTGGTTGGCGGCCTGTCGGGCGCCCTCCCAGAGCTGCTCTTGGTTGCCGCCCAGGATCGATGCGATGTCGCCGAGGAACGGGATGCCCTTGAACGGATCGTCATCGTCGGCCACAACGGCATCGTACGACCCGCCAAAGTGACCGGGGGCAGGGTCATGAGTGAGGCATGGTAGGGAGATGAGCCGGATTGCCGTGTCGGGTGCGGGCGGCGTGATCGGCGCCCGGGTGCTGCAGTGGCTGGCCCAGTCGTTCGACGTGCTCGATCTGACTGGCGACAGTCAGTACGACCTGGGCGGCGCCGAGGCGTTGGTGCACCTTCGCCTGACCCGGGAGGTGACCTCCGACCGGCTGCGGCGAGTGCTGGCAGCGGCCGACGTGCAACACCTGACCATGGTGTCGAGCGCCAGCGTGTACGGGGCCTGGCCGAACCATCCGACGCCGATCTCAGAGGATCTGCCCGTGCGCCCCAACCTGGAGGCGTCGTGGGCCGTGCATCATGCCGATGCCGAGCGCATGGTGCTGGAGTGGTGCGATCAGGGTGATCGCTCTGCGGCGATCCTGCGGCCGGCGCCCGTGGTGTCGAGCGGCCTGGGCGGCCCCATCGGCGAGGCGATGCTGGCTGCGGCGCCGATCCGCACGGGCAGTGACGATCCGCCGGTGCAGTTCCTGCACCTCGACGATCTGGCCTCGGCGGTGGTGCTGGCCACGCAGCGCCGGCTGTCGGGCGTGTTCAACGTGGCTCCTGACGGCTGGCTGTCGCCGGGTGAGCTGCGGGCGCTGCTGGGGGCCCGCCCCAAGGTCCGGTTGCCCATGCCGTTGCCCAAGCGGCTCGACCGTTACGTGGCCCGCCGGGTGGGCCATGCGGCGCCCGAGGGGCTGCTCCCCTTCACCCGCTACAGCTGGGTGGTGGCCAATGACCGGCTGCGGGCTGAGGGCTGGGAGCCCCGCTACAGCAGTGCTCAGGCGTTCGTGGTCGCCGACGTCGGGATGCCCTGGGATGACCTCAATGCCCGCCAGCGCCAGTACGCCACGCTGCTCGGCGCGGGGGCCGCGGTGGCGGCTGGCGGCTGGGCTGCCGCGGCCTGGCTCCGGCGCTCCTACGCTTTGCGATGATGTCACCCGATGTGATCCCGGCCGACACGTGGGTGGAGCTGACTCACGACGAGCTGCCGGTTGCTGTCATCTATGAATGGGCGCTTGATCCGGCGGCGGGAGCGGTCGTGCTGTTCTCCGGCACGGTCCGGGATCATGCCGAGCACCGCACGGGCGTGACCCAGCTGGTGTACGAGGCGTACGAGTCGGAGGTGGCGCCGCGGCTTGCCGACATCGCCGCGGAGATGCGGCAGCGGTGGCCGAGCGTGCGCAAGGCGGCGCTGCTGCACCGGGTGGGCATGTTGGGCTTGACGGAGAGCTCGGTTGTGGTTGCCGCTTCGGCGCCGCACCGGGATGCAGCATTCGAAGCCGCCCGCTTCGGCATCGATACCTTGAAGGCCACGGTGCCGATCTGGAAGCAAGAGCATCATGACGCCGGCACCGACTGGGGCCTGCAGTCGCAGCCGATCGCGCAGGTGCCCCGGTCATGAGTCAGGTGCTCCTGAACCAGGTGCTCTTGAACCAGGTGCTCCGGTCATGAGCCCGCTGCTGTTCCTTGCGATCGCGATCGTGGTGCCGCTGCTGGGGATGGTCGTTTTGGGCGTGGGTGCCCGCATCAAGCACCAGAAGGTGACCGACGACGAGACAGGGCTGTTCCGGCGCAAGCTCGAGTCGATCGCCCCGCCTGATTCGCAGGAGCCGCCATCTGGCACGCCCGGCCTCGATTCGGAGGCGTCCTCAGGTGCTGATCCCAATGTTGATGCCGGCGCTGCTGCCGGCGCCGATGCCAGCGCTGATGCCAGCGTGCAGGATCCTTCGCCGTCCGCGCCTGCCCGGAAGCCGCCTGCGCGGGCACCGGCCAGCGTCCGGCTGGTCGAGCGTGACTACTCGGTGCCGCTGCTGCCGCCGCTCAGCGCCGACCTCGAAGAGCTCCCGCTGCAGGCAGGCGAGCGGAGGAGCCGCCGGGCCATGCCCCGCCCACCCGAAGCCGAACGACGGCACGACCGCGTGATCTCCGCCAACCAGAGGCCAAGTCAACGGCTCAACCAGAGGCCCAATCAGCTGTCCAACCAGAGGCCGAACGACATGTCCAACCAGAGGCCAAGTCAGCGGCCCAATCAGCTGGCCGATCAGCTGTCCAATCAGCGGCCGAACGACAGGTCCAATCAGCGGCCGAACGACAGGCCCGACCAAAGGCGTCGTCCTGGCTCGTGACCTGGCGATCGATCTCGGCACCGCGAACACGCTGGTGTACGAGCGGGGGCGCGGCATCGTCTTCAACGAGCCGTCGGTCATCGCGCTCAATGAGCGTTCTGGCGAGGTGCTGTCGGTAGGGCGCGAGGCCTGGCAGATGATCGGGCGCACGCCGAGCTACATCATCGCTGCGCGGCCGCTGCGCAACGGCGCCATCACCGACTTCGACATCACCCAGCGCATGATCCGGCTCATCCTGCAAGGCGTGGGCGTCGGCCGCTTCGGCCGCACCCGTGTCGCCGTCTGTGTGCCCTCGCTGATCACTCCAGTCGAGCGTCGGGCGGTGATCGAGGCAGCGCGGCGGGCCGGGTCGTCAGACGTCCGGCTCATCGAGCAGCCGATCGCTGCTGCCATCGGCTCGGGTCTGCCGATCCACGAGCCCACCGGCTCGCTGGTGATCGACATCGGCGGCGGCACCGCCGAGATCGCCATGGTGTCGCTCGGCGGCCTGGTATCACTGCGTGCGGTCCGGGTGGGGTCGTTCGACTTCGACACTGCGCTGATGAACTACGCCCGCCGGGTGCACGGCATCGCGATCGGCGAGCGCACTGCGGAGGAGCTGAAGATCAGCATCGGCTCGGCATGGCCGGTCGACGACAAGTTCGACGCCGAGGTGAAGGGCCGTGACCTGTCGACGGGTCTGCCCCGCACGTTCCTCATCACCCCCACCGAGGTGCGCTCCGCATTGGCCGACACGGTCGAGCCCATTGTGGAAGCTGTCTTGGAGTGCTTGGGCGAGGCGCCGCCCGAGCTGGCACAGGACCTCATCCACACCGGCGCCCTCATGGTCGGCGGCGGCTCGCTGCTGCAAGGTCTCGACCAGCGGATCGCCTCCGAGGCACGTGTGCCTGTGCTGCGCTCGGAGTCGCCGCTCGAGACCGTCGTGCTCGGCGCTGGCCGGGCCCTCGCGAACTTCGAGTCGCTCCACGCCTCGCACACGATCCCCGGCCGCTGAGCCGTCCCGGCGGTGGGGCACGCTGGTTAGGTGTGCTCATCGGGCTGCTGTTCATGAGGTCACTCTTGCGCGGGGGTGTGACACGGTGGCGCCCGCACGAGGCAGAGTCGATTGGTTACGGCACATGCTGAACGCCGCGCCGGTGCGCGTGGCGGTGTTGCTGACATCGGTGTCGCTGGCTGCGGTGCTGCTTGCGGCAGGCTGCTCGCAACCGTCCCCTGAGGACAGCCCAGCAGTGCCGCCGCAGCTTGCGCCTGCGCCGGGCTACGACGCCGGCGTGTTCACGCTGGGCGTGCTGATGGACCTGGGTCAAGCCGAGGCGGACCGTGCGGCGCTCGCCGGTGTGCAGGCCTACTGGGCCGGGGTCAATGCCCGCGGCGGCGTAGCCGGGCTGTACCGGGTCGAGTTGTCGGTGAAGCACCGCGATGCCGCCGCGCCGGCCACGGCCGACGGTGATGCCAATGCGCTCGGGTATGGAGGCGTGTCGGCTACGACAGACGGTGGTGCCGCCGCGCTGGGTTATGGAGGCGTGTCGGCTGCGTCCGATGGGGACGGCGGTGCGCTGGGGGACGGCAGCGCACTGGCCACGTCGGACGCAAAGGCGACCGCGCTCAGGGAGTGGGACATCGCCGCGCTGGCCTACGTCAGCAGCGGGATCGACGCAATCGACGCGGCCGATGCGATCGTTGCGGCCGACGCGGCCGACGCGGCCGACGCGGCCGACGCGGCCGACGCGGCCAGCGCTATCGACTCGGCCGACCCGGCCCGCCCGGCCGAGGCAGTTGCCGACCTGCCGCTGCCCGTGGTGCCGGCGATAGCCACGCTGGCCGGCGAGGACCTGGACTGGGTGCTCACATCGGCGGCGCCGGTGGAGCTGACCACCGTGGCCCTGCTGGACCGCTTCCGAGCAAGCGGACCAGGCGCAACCTGGTGCGTCATCGTGGACGGCTCGCCCCTGGGCCGCCAGGTGGCCGCAGCGGCCTACGCCGCAGGTGCTACCCGTGAGACGCTGCCGGCAATGCTCGACCTCGACGTGGGCGAGATCGAGGTGCTCGACCTGGACGCGTCCGTGTTCGAGGTCGCCGATGTGGTCAGCGACCGCCAGTGCCGGTATGCACTTGTCGAGACGGCCGAGGCCAGAGCGATTGGCGTGCTCGAACAACTGCCACCGAACCTGACAGTCGTACGACGCTCCACTCTGGCCGCCGGCCATGAACTGCCTCGACATGTCGAGCTGTTCATCGACCCCGCCCCGCCCTGGCGGACCGGCCGCTCCGCAGTGATGGATGCGTTCGCAGTCGATTGGGCCGGGTTGCACGAGGAACGGCCGGCGGCAGACACCCGCGTCCGGGCCGGATGGCTGTCACAGCTACGCCTGCACCTGTTGCTGGAGCAGGCGGTCGCTGCCGGCGATGTGAGTCGGGAACGGCTCGTTGCCCTGTCAGGACATGTCGAGCCGGTCGACCCCGACCGCAACACGCTGCCCGGCGTGCCTCGCATCGGCATGGACATCTCCGAGCCGATCGGCGGCGGACCGCTGCGCACGCTCCGTCTCTACGGACGCAGCGGCGTCGCCGCCGACGACCTCGGGCTGCGCCAAGTGCTCGCTCTCGACGTGAGTCACCTGGTCGAAGAACTGCGAGACCGCCTCGGCCCGGCCTCGGACCTGGGCCCAGGCTCGGACTTGGGCCCGGCCTCGCACCCAGGCTCGGACCCGGGCACGGGCTAGAGGGAGCGGGCTTGACGATCCCGGCCCGGGGCAACGGTGTGCTCCGGGGCGTCAGTGTGTCCCGCGGCGTCGGTGTGTCTTCGAGAATCGGTGTGCTCCGGGGCATCGGTGTGTCCCGCGGCGTCGGCGTGTCTTCGAGAATCGGCGTGCTCTGGGGCATCGGTGTGTCCCGCGGCATGTCTCAGGACGACCCTTTGGGTCGGAACCCAGCCGTCAGGGCCCGCAACCAGTTCGTAACCGTGCTCGTGCAGGTGCTGGTGGTGGGTATGGCACAGCAGCGCCAGATTGTCGAGGTTGGTGGGGCCGCCGTCAGCCCAGTGAATGACGTGGTGCGCGTCGCAGCGCGACGGGGGCGCATGGCAACCGGGCCACTGGCAGTGCTTGTCGCGCGCGATGAGCAGCCGCCTGAGCCGTACTGGCACGGTGCGTCGTACCCAGCCGATGTCGGCGGGCCCGCCTCGCCCGCCCAACATGATGGGGATGATCTCGGCGTCGCATGCGAGGCGCCGCACGGCCTCTGGCGCCAGCTCGGTGCCGGCGTCGGTGATGCCGGCCTCATCGGTGTGCTTGCGCAATGCGTCAAGGCCGATCAGCACGCTGATCTGTGCGGGAGGCAGCCGCCGCATCGAACCCGCCGGCTCGTGCCTGCCGGCAGGCCTCGAATCGCCGAGTGCTGTTGTGCGCTCCGACTGTGACCGGCCTCGGCCGGCCTGCCCAGTGCCTGACGCGCCGGGCGCGGCGTGCCCGTCGCGACATTCGCGTGCATGCAGGCGGTCGACTGCGCCGGCGTCCTGCTCGGTGAGGGAGATCCCGGCGAGCGCGTACGCGAGCGTGTCGGCGTCGCGCTGCGCCGGCGTTCGCCGGCCGCTGCGCTGGTGCTTGTCTTGCTGCCACAGGGCTCGGCGCAGCGGTTCGAGCGCAGCTTCGATGCCGGCTCCCGTCTCGGGATCGAACCTTGCCCACAGCTTGAGCATTCCTTCGTGATCGCGGCCCCATCCAGCGCCCCGAGCCTCCCGCTGGCGCAGGAACCGCTCGGTCGACGTCTCATCGCCGTGCGTGGCTTCGGCTTCGCGAATGTGTCGACGGGTCGTGTCGGTGTCGTATGAGGCGGCAGCGGCCACCAGCTCCGCGCGCACCTCCTCGGGTACGCGAGCGTCGCACAGTGCTGCAGCCTGGTCGGTGTTGATGTCGCCCGCCGCGAGCGCGTCCAGCACGGCTATGTGCTCGCGGGCCTTGTTCGCGACGCGGTGCAGCCGGCGTGCCTCCCGTTCGGACACTCCGGTGGCATCCCGCAACGTCAGATGCGGCGTCGGATCCGGATCCACGCCCGAGCGGCTCAGCTCGTCGAGCGCGCCGAGCACCTCGGCCCGGTAGCCCGCCAGCCGGTTGGCGAGGCGCTCGATGCCACCCAGCACATCGACCAGCTCGTTGCGGCACAGCAGCGCAAGTTCGCCCCGGTCAAGCCGCCGCAACACGAGCACTCCTTGCCCATCTGTTGCGAGATCGTCGGGCTGGAGGGCTGCCGGGGTTGCTTCGACGTTGTGAGTGCTGTCGCCGGTGCCCGAACGGCCGTCCGCTGCCGGCCCGCTGCCCGAGCCGTTCGCTCCGCGTGTGCTGCCAGAACCGCTTCTCAACATGGAACAACCGTAGAAGCGGGGTGTGACACGAATAACTGAAAACGATCGATTCAATAGAAAACACGAGCGAGGAAACAAAAGGGAATGAATTGCACCAGAGCTCCAGGTCAGCTTGGCGGGTCGATATCACCGAGCGGCTGCCGGCAGGAGTTCTTGAAGGCGGGACGTGCGGCCCGCCGGCTGAGGTCGAGCCGGCGCCGGGCGACGCCCTCAGCGCACGGGCACGCCGAGCAGTTCGCCGGCGACGGCCCGCACTTGGCGGTCACGATCCTCGAGCGCTGCCCGAACGGCGTCGGCGGCACGGTCGTCGTCGAACTGGTGCAGGCCGAGCAGCGCCCGGCGACGTATCTGCGGCCGGTCGTCCATCGCGTCCAGCAGCGTCTCGAGCGCCATCCCCCGGGCAGCCTCGTGCGGTGTGGCTGCGGCGTGGCCTGAACCAGGTCCGGGTTGTGGGTCGGCGGCGGTCTCGTGCGGTGTGGCTGCGGCGTGGCCTGAACCAGGTCCGGGTTGTGGGTCGGCG
>WTFX01000025.1:0-24044 GCA_011523825.1 Microthrixaceae bacterium | reverse complement strand
GCAGCTTCGTGCGGTGTAGCCGCGGCCGTGGCGTGGCCTGAACCAGGCCCTGCTTGTAAGTCAGCAGCTTCGTGCGGCGCATCCGCCTCGGCATCCAAGCCGGCGGCGATTGCGCCCAGCGCTGCCACAGCACTCTCCCGGCACAGCGGATCGTCATGACTCCGGGCCACCCGGCACAGCTCCCCGACCGGACCGGCATCCCAGTCACGCTCGCCGAGAGCCGCCGCCGCGACCTCCACCACCGACGCATCCGGGTCGCTCAGCAGCTCGACCAGTTCGACGAGCTCGACATCGTGCGGCACCAGCTCCGCCGCCCGGCATCGCACCTCCGCTGCCTCGTCCCCCAAGGCCCGCCTGACCTGATCCGCCTGCAGCGCCCCGCACCGAGCCAGCGCTCCGAGCGCCGCGGCCCGCACGCTCGCATCGCCGTCGTCCAGCAGACCCTCCGCCACCGCTGCCTCACCCTGATGACCCGCCACCACTGCTACCAGCCGTCGGGCGTACGCATCACCCTCTGCTCCGCCCGCGGCATCGCCCTCCGCCGTGCTGCGCTTGATCACCTGATCAGCGCCTCGCGGAGCAGCCGCCCACGGCCAGTCATCGGAACGTTGCCTCGCCCCAAGTCCACGTCCCGCTGTCGTTCACCCGATCAGCGCTTCGAGCACCAACGCCCCGACCACTGCGCCAAGCACCACCAGCGCGACCAAGGCAATGGCGCAGATGGCCGTGAACGCCCCCAGGCCGATCACCGCAACCAGCCTGCGCCAGATTGCCGTGGGCTTGTAGGGCCACCGCCCCGGCTCGGTGCGCTGCGCTTCAATGCGCTCCGGCTGCATGCGCCTTGACTCGATGCCCCCCGCTTCCATGTGCTGTGGCTCGATGCGCCCCGGCTCGGTGCGCTGCGCTTCTATGCGCTGTGGCTCGCTGCGCCCTGGCTCCATGCGCCCAATATGCCCCATCTGCGACCCCAGCGCGCGTGCCCTCGACAGAGCGCATGGCACGCTGTGCGCCTGTGACCGACGCGACCGGCCCGACGCCGGAAGACGATCCTGGCGCACGTTCGGATGGCGATGCTGGCGCACGTCCGGTAGACGAGCCTGGCGCACGTCCGGAGGGCGATGCTGGTGCACGTCCGGTAGACGAGCCCGACGACTCTCCGGTCGACCCGCTCGACGACGACGACGCGGACCTCGGCTGGCGCGCCCTCGCAGGATCGCTCGACGACCTCGGATTCACCCCGCCGCCCGCCGCCCAGACCGGCACTCCCGACCCTGCAGATGAGGCCGCCATTGCGGAAGCCGCCACCGCCGCCGTCGCTGCGGAAGCCGCCACCGCCGCCACCGCCACGGCCGAAGTCGCCACCGCCACGGCCACCGCCACCACAACCGCCGCAGCCGAACACCCAGCCGACCCCCCAGCCCACACCGCATCAGGCCACCCACGCCCCCGCCAGTACACCCGGGGCTCCACCGCCCTCCTGCTCAGCCTGCTCGCCCTCACCCTGCTCATCGGCTTCGGTTTCACCACCACCCTCGTCGACAAAGCAGTCATCGCCCCCGGCGCCACAGCCGACATCGAGGAATTCGTCGACGTGCGCGACCACCCCGCCTACGCCTCCGACGCCTCCATCTCCCTCGTCAGCGTCCGCACCAGCTTCGCCCCGTCACTGTTCGAAGTGATCGGCGGCTGGCTCGACGGCGCCCTCGAAGTGGTCGACATCGAGGACATCCTCGGCGAGCGCACGGTCGCCGAGAACCGCGACGCCGGCCGCCTCCAGATAGACCAGTCCACCCAGGTGGCCGTGGCCGTCGCACTCGAGCACCTCGGCCACGACATCATGACCCCCATCGGCGCTCGCATCGAGCGGGTCATGCCCGACGCCCCGGCCCACGAAGCCCTCCACGAAGGCGACATCGTGCAAGCAGTCGGCGACACGGCCATCACCACGGCACGGCAGCTCTCCGACACCATCAAGGCCCACGAACCGGGCGCTGCCGCCACACTCACCGCCCTCGCCCCCGACGGCCAGATCCGCACCGTCACCGTCACGCTGGCCGACCGCGACGGCGTGGCCCTGCTCGGCGTCATCGTCACCACGCACGTCGAATTCGCCGAGCCGCCCATCGACGTGCGGCTCCACATCGAGAACATCGGCGGCCCCTCGGCCGGCCTCGCCTTCACGCTGTCGGTCATCGACGCCCTCACGCCCGAACCGCTCACCGGCGATCTCGACGTCGCCGCCACCGGCACCATCCACCACGACGGCACCGTCGGCCCGATCGGCGGCGTGCCCCAGAAGTCTCACGCCGTGGTCCGGGCCGGCACCGATCTCTTCCTCGTGCCCGCTTCCCAGGTGGAAGAAGCGATCGCCGTCGCCGAGCCGTCAGTCAGCGTGGTCGGCGTCGAAACCCTCGACGACGCCCTCGCTGCCATCGAGGCCCACCGCTCCTGACCGGGCGCCGCCGCCGCCCGGCATACGCCGCGCAGCTACGACGACGACGGGCCGATGGATTCGGCGAATCGCGTCATCAGCTCCTGCCAGTCGTCGGCGGAGGGAAGCCCGATGTCACGAGGCTCAGCGGCGGCCGCCAGGCGAGCTCCGAGGCCGAGCGCCTGACAGGCGAACACGATGGCCGCAGTGCTCAGGGCCTCGTCGATCTCGCCCGCGGCCTTGCCCTGCTCGACCACCTCGGCCAGCACGGCGGCCTCGACGTCGAGCGATTGCCCCACGTCTGCGCTCAAGGACGAATCGCGCCTCGCCATCACGCACGCCTCGAGCATGAGATTGCGAGCCTCGGCCTCATCGGACCCGAGCAGCCCGCCGCCGAGCGTCGCCAGCTTGTCGGTCGCCGACAGATCAGCCTGGCCGGAAACCACTTCGGTTCTCGTCAACCCTCGGTGCTCGACCGCAGCGAGGAACAGCTCGCGCTTCGTCAGCCATCGTGAGTAGATCGCACCGGTCGTGAGACCGCTTCGCCGGGCGATGTCCGCGACCCGACCCGCCTCGTACCCCTTCTCGCCGAAGACCTGAGCGGCGGCGTCCAGGATGCGGTCGGTCGAGATGTCCGAAGCGCGCCTAGTGCCGGTCGACGACGGTGCATCCGATGTCGATGGAGCCTGCATGCTGCGCCAACATTAGCCACAGACCGGGCGCGTCATGAGTCAGAAAGCAACGGAATTTCACAGACAGGCAGCCCTTGTCGCAGTAACCCCTACTATCTCCTGCCCCTTCTTGCCCCGAAACAGACCGTCATGTCCGCGGTGCGAGACCGCGGATCAGCCTCCCGACGAAGTAGCTCCAGTCGTCGGCATCGGGTTCAGACTCGTGACTAGCCAGCGAGCGTGCCACCAGATGACTTCCCAGGCCGAGCGCCTGGCACAAGAACACGATGGCGGTCGTGCTCAGATCTTCGTCGATCTCGCCGGCTTTCTTGGCCTCCTCCACGATCTCCGAGATCTCCCGCGCCTCGACATCGAGCGACTCCGAGAGCGCCGGGCGCCAGTCGGGGTCTCGCATCGCCAGCGCGCACGCCTCGATCCACATGTTGCGCGTGCTGTCCCGCTGTGTCGTGAGGAGGCTGTCGCCGAGCATGGCGAGCTTCGAGGTCGCCGGCACGGGAGCGCTCTTGATCAGCAGGAGCATCCGCCGCTCCGTGATCTCCCTGAAGGCCGCATCGAACAGCTCCCGCTTGTCGGACCAGCGGGCATAGACGGCGTCGGTGTCGGTGCCGGCTTCCCGGGCGATCTCCGATACCGAGGCGGAACCGAACCCCTTGCCGCCGAATGCGTTGATCGCCGAGTCCATCAGGCGTTGCGCAACTGCCGCTTCGCCCTGACCGCGCTCGTGGCCGGCTCGGTTGTCAGATCCTGAGAGCTCGGCGTCGCCGTGGTCAGAGAAGGGCACGAAACGACATCGTAGTTATAACGACTATGACAACGCGTGACTTGGTATCGCCGGGCGTCCAGCAGCCAGTCCAGCAAATAACGGGTATTACTATCGACCAATGCACTCGAGGAAGCCGCTGCGTACGCGACGGTTCGCACCAGCGGCGCGGGGCGTCATCGCACTGGTGCTCGGCGCTGGCCTGCTGGTGCCGACGCCGACGGCTCTGGGGGCATCGCCGGACCTCCAGCTTCGCGACGTTCCCGACGCAACGGAGCTGGGCGACATCACCGATGAGGCCAAGACGGTCGTCAACAGCACCATCGACGACGCGGCCGGCGCCGTGGAGCGGTACCGGTTCGAGCTGTCCTCGCCGAAGTCGGTGGAGGTAGTGCTGCGGCGCTTGACCGCCAACGCGGACGTGTACCTGGAAGACGCCCTCGGCGAGGTGCTGGGCTCGGGCGTCGAGCCCGGAAAATCCGACGAGCGGTTCAGCCTGACCCTGGCGGCGGGCACCTACCTGGTGCGGGTGGAGTCCGAGAGCGCCGTGCGGTACCGCCTGAAGCTCAAGCTGTCCGAGCCGGTGGGGGAGCCCGTCGGAGGAGCATCGACGGAATCGTCATCCGGTCCCAGCAGCGACGCTGACGCGGAGTCGCTGATCGGCACCCGCACGGATCCCGGCACCGGCACTGGTACCGACCCGGGCACCAGCACCGACTCCGGCACGGATCCGGGCACCGGCACCGACCTTGCCGGGGTGTGGACAGCGGCATTGGACGTGGAGGCGGCCTCCGGTGCGGCGGGCTACTCGCTCTGGTCGCGGCTGGGCACTCTGTCGCCGGATCGCTTCGACGTCGACGGCACGACCTACCAGGTCATCCTGATCGCGGAGATCGCCGGCGGCCTGTACCTGGGCCTGCGCAGGTCGCTGGACACCGAGTTCGTGCTCGAGATAGACGGCCAGCAGTTCGTCGGCTCGCAGAGCCAGGTGCCGAGCGCGCTGGTGCTGCCCGGAACCTACTGGTGGCCCACCGACGGCGTGCTGTCCGCCTCGGCAGGCAGCACCGTGGACGTGTCGCTCAGCGCGGCAACCGACACGCTCGCCGAACGCAGCACAGCGCCACCAGGCGCATGGTTCACACGCGTGCCCGCCACCCACGACAGATCGTCGCAGTTCACGCTGCAGCTCAACGCCGACGAGCCAGACCTCCAGGTCACCGGCGGATCGATGGCCGACGCGCTCACGGTCACCGGCGGTTCGCTCGTCACAGCATCAGAGGCCTCGACCGACGGAAGGACCTGGGAGCTCACCGTCACCCCCGACGGACCCGGCGACGTCACCGTGACGCTCCCCGCGGCAACTGACTGCGCAACCGACCTAGCGGTGTGCACCCCCGACGGCCGCATGTTGCGCAACACACCCCAGGCCACCGTGCCCGCGCGCATCGACCAGTCCGCTGGCCGGGAATTCACGACATTGTCGAACTACGGGTCCTACACCTGCGCCCTGCGCGCCGACAGCACCATCGGCTGCTGGGGCCCCGCCTCCTATGGCGAGGCGAACCCGCCCGAGGGCACGTTCAAGGCGCTGGCCTCGGGTTCCATCCACGCCTGTGCCATCCGCACCGACGGCACCATCGCCTGCTGGGGAGACAATTCCTTCTACCAGGGCGACGCGCCAGCAGGCACCTACTCCCAGATCGCGGCGAACGGCCGGACCTCGTGCGCCATCGCCACCGACGCCACCATCAACTGCTGGGGCTACAACGCCTTCGGCCAGGCCATGGCCCCGGCGGGCACCTTCACGGCCGTGACGCTCGGTTGGGAGCATGTGTGCGCCATCCGGACCGACCGCACCATCGCCTGCTGGGGCTACAACGACGAGGGCGAGACCGATGCGCCCCAGGGAACTTTCAAGGCCATCGACGCTGGCGAAGTGCACACCTGCGCCATCCGGACCGACGACACGATGAAGTGCTGGGGCCACCATTGGGATGGGCGGTCCAAGTCGCCGGCGGGAACCTACACATCGCTCTCGGCCGGCCACGCGCACACCTGTGCCATCACCACCGACGACACCATCACCTGCTGGGGCAAGAACGCCTCGGGCCAGGCAAACCCGCCGTCGGGCACGTACAAGTCCGTCGCCACCGGCGTGAGCCACTCCTGCGCGCTCGCCACCGACAACACCATCACCTGCTGGGGAGGGAACAGCTCCGGGCAGAGCGACGCGCCCGACGGCACCTACGCCGCAATCGTCGCCTACTGGGAGCACTCCTGCGCTCTGTCCACCGAGGACGGTTCGGCGGTCTGCTGGGGATTCGACCGCGATGCGATGGCGAAAGCGCCGGCTGGCGCCCACAGCGCCGTGGCCATCGGCTACTACCACGCCTGTGCACTCAGCACGGACGGCGCCATCGCCTGCTGGGGAGACGATTCGCTGAGGCAGACCCGTGCGCCCACAGGCACGTTCACGGCCATCGCCATCGGCGACTACCACGGCTGCGCGCT
The DNA here is from genome assembly GCA_011523825.1 of Microthrixaceae bacterium. Classification (GTDB taxonomy): domain Bacteria; phylum Actinomycetota; class Acidimicrobiia; order Acidimicrobiales; family Poriferisodalaceae; genus Poriferisodalis. The sequence continues at coordinate 17,650 of WTFX01000025.1, read as the reverse complement.
CAAACCCGACAGCACCATCGCCTGCTGGGGCGACAATGCGCTTGGGCAGACCCGAGCGCCGACCGGCACCTTCACGACCATCGCGGCCGGCGCCGACCACACGTGCGCGCTCAGCACCGACGGCACAGTCGCCTGCTGGGGCTACAACTACTTCGGCCAGATCGATGCGCCCACCGGCAGCTACACGGCCATCGCGGCCGGCGAAGATCACAACTGCGCGCTCAGCACCGACGGCACAATCGCCTGCTGGGGAGACAACTACTACAAGCAGAGCAAGCCGCCGGCTGGCACCTACACGGCGATCGCCGCACACACGACCCACAGTTGCGCGATCGCCACCGACGGCTCGATTGCGTGCTGGGGCGACAAGCGCTTTGGGCAAACCAAGGCGCCCGCCGGCACCTACACCGCAATCGAGCTCGGCAAGAACCACAGCTGCGCCATCGCCGATGACGGCACGGTCGCGTGCTGGGGCGACAGCGACTACGGGCGCACCGACGCGCCCGCCGGCACCTACACCGCCCTCGCGCTGGGCAGCCGCCACGCCTGCGCCATGGCAACCGACGACTCGATCGTCTGCTGGGGCCACCAGTGGGGCACTCAGCCCGACACGTCCACCAGCACCTACAGCTCCCTGGCGATCCGTGACATCCACACCTGCGCCATCGCCACCGACGGAACCGTCACCTGCTGGCCTCGCTCGCCCGACGGTGTCCACTGGCTCGCCGGCACCTGACCGCCCAGCAGCGCTCAGAGATCGGCCAAGACCGATTCACTCCTGAGCACGACCGCGTTGAGCAGGCGTGCCGGCATGTCGCTCGATCTGACGTCGGCTCCCAAGGCATCAATCGCGGTTTCGAGATGCGCGGGGGTGTGCTGGGCGATGTGCAGCACCTCGGCCGCAGCCCACTGGGGGTCAACGCCGAGTTCACGTGCGAGCTGCTGCCAGTCGTCGATGCGAGCGCCGTCGCCTGCCTGATAGCCGTCGCCCAGCGACATGGCGAGTTCAATCTCACTCGCTGCCACGTCGGTGTACGGCAGCCACGATTCGGTGTCGTACATGGGTGCCAACCGGCAGACGGCGCCGGGAAGGTGCAGCAGCGCGTGATTCTTGGCATGGGCGTCGTTCGCCACGATCAGCCAGCAGTACACCAGCCGCCTGAACCATGATCGAAGATCGGCGCCGCAGTCGCTGCTGTGCATCGCCAGCAGTCGAGCGACATCGCCCGGTCCCGGGCCGCCGTCCCGCTCGAATCGCTGCCCCAGCGGAAGCCCGAGCGCCTGACAGAGGTCTTCTTGATGAATGCGCGCAATGTCGCCGCCGCCCGAGCGCAGGGAGCGGTCGAAGCGCTCCACGACCAGCGTCTCGATGCCCCCGATGAGGGCAACGTGGGTGCGCACCGCCTCGATGCCCAGCCGCCGCGCGGTCGAGAGCGCGAGGTGCTCGCCGACCGCCTGACCGGGGTACCGGGGCAGCGATGGCTTGAGGATGTGCGTGGTGGGCTCGTCGCCGATCGCTTTGCACCATGGCGCCCTGCCGTGCCGCACTGCGAGCTTCGGCATGGTGCCGGCGAGGCTGAAGCCGGCGAGCGGATCGTCGCGCCACCCGCCCAGCAATGCTCCCTCGCTCATCTCGGCCAGCACTGCGCCGAGGTCAGTCTCCGAGACCGGCTCCAGGGCAGATCTGCGGCCCGGCTGCTCGCCGAGTTGGCGGCGCGCGCCCGCAATCGTCCCTTCGAACTGGACCGCGCCCGCGCATTCGCTGCCGATGGGCGTGCCGGGGAGGCCTGGGGCGTGGAGCCGGACAAGGAGTCCGCCCCGGAGAAGTCGGACGAGAAGTCGGACAAGGAGTCGGACGAGGGGTCGTCGCGGATCGAGCCCAGGGATCACGAACCCGAACGCGAATTCCTGCTGGACGAATTCGACAGCATCGATTGCGGGAACTCCGCCTGCACGAGGCACAGGAGCTATCGCGTGTCCCTCACCGCGGGGCGCAGGTACGTGGCGGAGGTCTGGGGCAGCAGCAATGCGCGGGGCGGCAACGCGGAATTGCTGATCATCACCGCGGTGGAATCCCCCAACAAAGCCAATCTCGGCTCCGACTACTCCGCCCTTGGGATCACGCTCAGGGAACCCATGGTGATCTTCACCGCGTCGGAGATTCCGGGCTGGCACCTGGTCAAGGTCCGCATCGACGCCGAGAGGCACCCAGAACGCGAACCGTGGACGTTCAGGGTTGTCGTGTACCCCTATGTCCCCTACGAAGACTGCGCGGCCAGCACCAAGACGACCTGCACCGCGGCGGTGGGCGGTGAAACGCCTGGGGAGCTCGAGATCGCGAGCCTCAGCAGGAGCGACGAGGACTGGTTCGAGGTGGGACTCGTCGGCGGCCAGCTCTACGAGATTGTCCAGCGTGGCGACTCGACCGCCCACAAGGCGTTGGGCAATCCGTGGCTGCAGGGCGTCTTCGACCACCGCGGCCGGCTGCTCGACAGCTACGGCGACGTGCACCCGTACCCGTACTTCGGCTCAACGCAGGGCACCGCCGACGGCGATTCAGGGCCGGGGAACACCGCGCTCACCTACTTCACCCCCCGCTCCAGCGGCACCTACTACGTCGGCGCCGGGGCCGGCGGCGGCGCCAACAGCCGCCACGGCCACTACGTCGTCGAAGTGCGCACCCACGCCACCGGCGTGCTCGCCAACGACGACTGCCTTCCCGGCATGACCGCAAGCGCCTTCAGCGTCTATGCCGACATCATCTTCCGGTACTTCTACGGTCAACGCCTCGGCCTGCCGAACACCCAAGCCCACTACGACGCCGCCAATGCCCGGCTTGCCGGCAACGACCTGGCCGCCCACGACCAGAACTGCGAGATCGAGGTCGGCCAAACCGTTACCGGTCGCATCGAGCACAACGGGCTCCTGTCCGGCCGCTTCAGCGGCACCGTCCGGGTTGACGGCGAGCGCGACTGGTTCAGGGCCCACTTGACTGCCGGGGTCCGCTACCAGGTCGAGGTCGACACCAACAACAGCGGAATGCACCACCCCGACCTCGGACCCATCTACGACGCCGACGGTGTCGAGGTCCGCAACGGCAACGGCGGGCCCGGCGACGGCGCCTACAGCGAGCGCTATCACTTCACCCCGACCGCCGACGGCGACTACTACATCGAGGTGGCTGGGCCGGCCTCGTCGGGCCCGTTCAACACCGGCCGCTACTGGCTCACCCTCACCGAGGCCCCCTGACCTACGACACGCCGCTGAGGGGTTATGCGTCGACGAGGTCCCCGGCTGCTTCCAGGTGCTGGCTCTGGCGCGTCAGCATCGTGGATGACGACGGTGCCTTGCGACGAGGCTTCTCGAGTTCGGGGTCGTGGCGCCACACGGCTCCGACGGCACGACCGGCGTCGTGCACGATGCCGAAGACCAGTACGTCGGTATTCGAGTCGTCAATGGGGCGGTCAAGCCCGAAGACAATCTCGAGTTCGTTCGCGCTGGCATCTCCTGAGACCACTGGGTCGATAGTGCGCTCGTCGTCGATGAGATAGTCCGCCAAGTCGCTCACGAACTCGCAGAGCTCGTCGTAGGTCAGCGGTCGGGCGCCGCTGTCGTCCTCGTGCATGATTCCGATGCGGCACGTCGCTTCGATTCCGATGCTGCTCATGTCAGACTCCGCTCCTTGGACATTTTCGCATCGCCGACCGGAGGTTGCGCAAGCTGCGACGGTCTGATGGCGTCGAGGGCGCGATCGCGATGTGCTGTCCGCACTCCGATGGGCACAGCAATCGGAAGTGCTGGTTCCTGGTTCGCTCAATGCGCCAGCCGTGGAGCGACGCCTCCTCGAACAGGGCTTCGAAGTCCTTGTGCTTGTGACGTGGGCGTTCTGAAGCCATCGATGCTCCGAGTTGCAGGAGCGACCTTGCGGTGCCAGCGGCGAACTGCCGGGCACCGTAGAAGGTGCTGGTCGGCATCCAAAATGAATTTCAGATCATTTGATTGTTTGCCAGACTCGTGATGTAGAAGGCTGCCCAGCTGGGGGCTCACAGCTCGACGTCTCTGGGGCGCACGTCGAGCCGCTCGAATTCGCCGCCGTCGGCGGGCATGGCGGTCAGCACATCGCCCATGTAGTCCCAGGGGTTGATCAGTCGGAGGTCGAGGCCTTCGAAATCGGAGACATTGCGGGTCGCCACCGCGAGCCGTCGAACGCCAGCGGTGGCGGCGATGAGCGCATCGCCCAAGTCCAGGGTGCGGCCGGCGCGCCGTGCATTGGCCCGCAATTCTGCGGCGTGTTCTGCCTCGGCCGGGCCCACGGGCACGATCCGGCGCACGCCTGACGCGAGCATCCCCACGGCGCTGGCGATCACGTCGCGACGGCGCCCTGGCGCCATCAGCCCGATGCCGTACTCGAGCTCGTGCAGCGCGATCACCGACAGCCACAGGTTCGGCTGGCTCGACAGGAATGCCATGACGTTGGCGTCGGGTTCGGCCCGGACCGTCTCGGAGACGACGTTGGTGTCGAGCAGGATGCCGTTCACGAGACGTCGCTGCCGGGGTCGCCAGCACACTCGCCAGCAGCATCAGCGCTGTCGTCGACGAACGGGATCGCCCGGCTCGAGCGGCGATCGGGGAGTTCGAGGTCGTAGCCGCGTGGCATGTTCTCGACCAGCCAGCGGCCCACGTGCACCTCAGGCTCGGTCCGTTCCTGCCAGACATGCTCGGGAACGACGACGAACGTCCTGCGTGTGCCGATGCGCTGAGGCCCGTCTTCTTCTGCGCAGCGGAGAATGTGAGACAGGCGGGCCTTTGCCTCGGCCACCGTCCAGATGCGGTCCGACTCGGTCACCTCCGCCGACACCACACCCTCCGCCGCAGCCGCTCGCCCAGCACGAACTAGTCCATGTTAGACTATATTGCGTCAATCTCCGGAAGCACTTCGGCATCACTTGGGAAGCCACAGCAGCACACTGACGATCGCGTATCGCTGAGCTGCTCTCGGAGTTCATCCGAACACATTCCCGAGCACTTGGAGCACCTGATGCCGTCAACCCAGACCTCTGACCACACGACCCCGCTGACTCGCGCCGATCTCGGCCTCTGGAAGATCGAGCTGAAGCAGCAGATCCGCGCCGATGTGGAAGACGTGCTGATGAAGTACGACGTCCGCAGCGAGTTCCGAAAGGATCTTCGCAAGGAGATGGAGTCGGTGTTTCGTGAGCGCGACACGCAACGTTCCGACCGGCTGCATCGGGTGTTCATGATCATCGCGGGCGCCTTCTTCGTCGCCATGACGACGGCGTCAATCGTCATGCGGGCAGTGGGCTCATGACCCATCCACGATTGAGGCGCGAAGCGATGCACGGCACTAGCGCTTCTGTGTCGAATGCGAGGAAAGCGGGAAGCCGTTCGCCAACACATCCACCGGGCTTGAGCGGTTGGCCTAAGTAGTCCTGGCTCGGCGATGTGTCGACCGAACTGCCCTCGAGGCATCGGCCTGGTCGGCTTCGATCTGCGCCACCAGCTCAGGATTGCGCAGCAAGGCCGCCTCATGGACGGTCATCACGACGGCGGGACTGAGTATCAGCGTGCCATCGCTCTCTTCGGTGACGAGGTATCGGGTGTGCTCGGGACGTCCAAGTCGACCCAGTGCTACCCGACGACGGGCGTCAAGCTCGACGAGATGGGACATGTTGTTGGCTTCCGTGGTCAATCCGGGGTAGCGAGTGGCAATCGGCATGTCACTCTCAACTCTACGAACGGATCAACGACGCCCTTGATGCGATCGAGGACGACCCCCACGATCGTCGCGTACGCCGTCGCGCCTACCGGCAGCCACCCGTGTGGGGCACTCCGGTGTACGGCTCAGGAGAAGATTGGCTCATTCTCTGGAGTGAATCCGAGAGCGGCTCTCTCGTTCACTACATCGGGCCGGATCTCGCGTAGTCACAAGCGGGATCGCGGTCGGCCATCCCCTAGCCGCCGACTGGCGAGAAATAGAGTCCGGCATGATGTCCGAATTGACGCATTTTGTACCGTCCAGCGGTCCGCGATGGCGGCTGCGCGGCACGGTGGCGCTCGCTGTTCTCGCCCTGATCGCAGCCGTGCTGGCACCGACAGCAGCGGCGCAGAGCCGGTCCATCGGCACCGTCGTCATCGCGAACGGCTGGAGCTCTGCCGACTCGGCGGTCGCGTCGGCTCTCGCAGCCCTCGAGAGCGACAGCCGCTCCGATGCGGTCGTGCTGTATGCGACTCGAAGGGAACTCCCGTCTCGTGTAGCGAATTTCATCGAAGATCACGATCCCTCCGAGGTAATCCTGGTCGGCGGCACAGCCGCGCTCTCCAGCAATGTGCAAGCCAACGTGGCCGACATTGTCGGCAGTTCTGCCGTCAGACGGATCGAGGGACGCGACCGCTTCGACACGGCCGCCAAGGCGGTTCCCTCCACCGCCACCACATTCATCGTGGCGAATGGCTACAGCGCCGCCGACACAGGCGTCGCGGCCGCGCTGGCAGCGACGAGGGACGATGCCGCGGTGCTGCTCGCCGAAGCCGACAGCCTGACCGAGCCAACCGAGCGCATCATCACCGAGCAGCAGCCTTTGGCCGTCGAATTCGTCGGCGGCACTGCGGTGCTCGCGGCAGAGCTGGCTGATCGCGTGCAAGAGCTCGCCCCGTCGATTCGTCGGGTACCCCGCCACAGCGGCGCGTCTCGCACGGCCACAGCTGCGGCAGCCGCACCGAACCGGTCCACCACGCTGGTGATCGCCAACGGGTGGAGCCCGGCAGACATGGGCGTCGCCGCCGCGTACGCCGCCATCACCAGCAATGCCGCGGTGCTGTACTCAGAGACAGACGAGTTGACCACGCCCACCGAGAACCGCATCCGGGCGTTGGCACCGCGCGCCCTCGTGCTGGTCGGCGGCAGCGCGGCACTCGACACCAGCCTGCATGCACGCCTGCGCACCCTCGCGCCCGCAGCGACGATTCACAGAATCAGCGGCTCGGATCGCATCGACACCGCCGTGCGCGCGGCGGACGGCAGGCTCACCGAGATCGCGACCGACCCGCCCGCTGCGCCCACGTCGCTCACAGTGACTCCCAGGAACGGTGGCTTGGACGTGTCGTGGCTCGCACCCACGAGGACGACGGATGCCTCGAGCAACGACGATCCCGAAGTCACGGACTACGCCATCCAGTACCGGATCTGCACGGCCGCGGACGAGACCTGCAGGTCCAGCCCGAGATGGGGCACGTGGCGGTCGTTCAGCCATTCGGGCACCCGTACCAGCACGACCATCTCCGGGCTGACCAACGGCACGGCGTACCAAGTGCAGGTGCGGGCGCGCAACAGCGCCGGGCTCGGCCCGTGGTCGGTGACCGAGACCGGCACGCCGCTGGCGCAGACAGCAAGGCCCTCGGTGCCCTCTGGCCTGACGGTGGAGGCGGCGAACCGGCTGCTGAAGGTGTCGTGGTCGCCGGCGATTCCCCCGAGGAACGGCACGGTCAGCGGCTACGAGGTGGAGTATCGGCGCTGCCCCACGAGTACCACCTGCAGCAACTGGATTCCCCACAGCCATTCGGGCACCGACACCACCACCACCATCACCAGGCTGGTCAACGGCATCTCCTACGAGGTGCGTGTGCAGGCCACGAGCAGCAGGGGAGACAGCGGCTGGTCACCGTCGAGGTCAGGGACACCTGCGCTGCTGCCGGGCTTCGAGCGCCCCCCGGATCTGACACCGGGAGACCGGCAGATCCTCGTGCAGTGGAACGAACCCGCCGATTCGGGGTCGCCTATCCGCGACTACGACGTGCAGTACCGGGCCTGCACTGCGACGCCGAAAGACTGCTCCGACAGCGAGACCGAGGCGTGGGGCAAATGGAGAGCTCGCAGTCATTCGGGCACCGCGCAGAACTCGACGATCACCGGGCTGACCAACGGCACTGCGTACGAAGTGCAGGTTCGGGCCAGCAACTCCAATGGTGCGGGACCATGGTCGGAAGCCGCGGAGGCCAAGCCGATCTCGGTGCCGGCGAGGCCGAGCACCCCGATCGTGGAACCCGGCAACACAAAGCTGGTGGTGACGTGGACGGCGCCGGCGGACAACGGCCGTCCCATCACCGGCTATGACGTCGAGTACTGCACCGGCACCTGCACCAACGACTCGGACTGGGATGACAACAGTCACTCGGGCACCGATACGAGGGACGAGATCACCGATCTGATCAACGGCACGACCTACAGGGTGCGCGTACGGGCCATCAACGATGTCGGCGGCGCGGGCCTGGGCGTGGGGCCGTGGTCTCCCGTCAGGTCTGCTGCGCCGAAGGCCTTGCCCGAAGCCCCCGGGCTGCCGACGTTGACCGCAGGTGACCGCAAAATCGATGTCTCGTGGAGTGCGCCGACAACTGCCCCCGGCACGACGATCACCGGCTACGGCGTGCAGTACCAGGCCTGCGCGGCCACGTCCGACGACGACACCCCGGTGTGCGAGAGGTGGGCTGGCTGGCGGTCCGGCAGCCATTCGGGCACTGGCACCACGTCGGAGATCACCAGCTTGACCAACGGCACCGAGTACCAGGTCCAGGTACGGGCCCGCAACGCCAACGGCTTTGGGCCGTGGTCGGTAGCCGCGAGTGGAACGCCCCTCGGCGTGCCGTCGAAGCCTTCGACGCCGAGGCTGACCGCTGGCGACGGAGAGCTCGTGGTGACTTGGACTCCGCCGGCGGACAACGGTTCACCCATCACCGGCTATGGCGTTGAGCGTTGTGAGAGCACGGCCGTTTGCACTAACGATGCCAACTGGGTTGACGACAGCCCTGGCTCACTTCTGGCCCCGGACGAGACCACCGGCACGGTTACGTACACGCTCGACAATCTGACCAACGGCACGACCTACCGGATTCGCGTCCGAGCCATCAACGATGTCGGCGGGGCGGGCCAAGGCCTGGGTCCCTGGTCGTCGACCGTGTCCGGAACGCCGACAGTGCGGCCCGACGCTCCCACCGGTTTGACCATGAATGTGGCGGACCGGCAGGTGGCTCTGCTGTGGGATGCGGCCAATAACAAGGGGGTGGCGCTCACCGGCTACAACGTCGAATACCGAGCCTGCGAGGCGACTGCTTCCGACGACACGGTCCTGCACTGTGACTCCGATCCGACGTGGGGCAATTGGAAGACGCACGCGCACTCGGGCGTCGGCATCTCCACGACGATCGCTGGCCTGACCAACGGAACCAGGTACCAAGCGCGGGTGCAGGCTCGCAATGCCAACGGCGCCGGTCCGTGGACGGAGCCGTATGCGACAGGCATCCCCTTGGCAGCGGCGTCGACACCGACGGGTCTCACCGTGGAAGCCGCACACGAGCGGCTGAGCGTGTCGTGGACTGCGTCGGCGCCGCGCGGTTCGACCATCACCGGCTACGTCGTGCAGCATCGGGAGTGCCTGGCGACGCCGAAGTCCTGCACCTCCAATGCGAGGTGGAGCGACTGGACCGATCACTCAGACATCGGCACCAGTACTAACCGGACCATCTCGAGCCTGGACAACGGCACCAAGTACCAGGTGCGGGTGCAGACAACGAGTCGCACCGGCACCAACGACGTCGTCAGTGGCTGGTCGCAGATCAGGTCCGCTACCCCGGCGGCAGTGCCTGACGCTCCGAGCAGTTCGCTGACGCTGACACCCGATGATCGCCAGATCACCGTGACGTGGACCCCGCCGACGAATAACGGTGCGGCAATCACCGACTATGACGTCGAGTTCCGGGGGTGCACGGCGACCGACGGCGACACGACGCTTCGGACCTGCGCTGCCAATCCGACCTGGGGCAGTTGGTTGCCGCACTCTCACTCGGGTGCGAGTACCACAGCGATCATCGTCAGCCTGACCAACGGCACGAAGTACCAGATGCGGGTGCGTGCCACCAACGCCAACGGCGTGGGACCGTGGTCGGTGCCGTCGGCGACCGACGGGACAACGCCGATCGGCGCACCGGCGATGCCCACGACGCCGAGGGTGACGGCGGGCAACACCGAGTTGACGGTGGATTGGATCACGCCGCGATCCAACGGCTCGACGATCAACGGCTACGAGGTGGAGTACCGCGCCTGCACCGCCCCCGCCTCCGAGTTCATGGTTCGCTCGTGCGCTTCAAATCCGACGTGGGGCAACTGGACGCCGCACTCTCACTCGGGCACCGGCACCACGGCGACCATCGGTTCGCTGACCAACGGCACTGCGTATCAAGTCCAGGTGCGCGCCACGGCTCAAGGAAATCGCATCGGCCCGTGGTCGACGCCTGTCATGGCGATGCCGATCGGCGCGCCCGACGCGCCGGCCACAGTCGAGTTGGCATCGGGCAGCCGGGCGCTCTACGTGTCGTGGACGGCACCTGTCTCGAATGGAGCAACGGTCACGGGCTTCAAGGTTCGGTACTGCATTAGCACCGGAAGCTGTGACCCGAGCACGGGCACCGACTGGCGGACGATCAATGTGAGCGGTGCCAGCCGGAGGACTCAGACGATTGGGAGCCTCGCGAACGACGCCACGTACGCCGTCGAAGTCTTGACGACCAGCAGAAGCAAGGGCGAAAGCAGTTGGAGCAGCCAGGTGACTGCGACAGCAGGCGGTCCGAACCGAGTCTCGACGCCTCGACTGGCAGCGGGCAGCCGGCAGATCGGCGTGACCTGGACCGCACCCGGCCAGAATCACTCGGCGATCACCGGCTATCACATCGAGTACCGGGCGTGTACGGCGACCAATTCCGTCACGACCGTCCTGACGTGCGCATCCAATCCGACGTGGGGTAAATGGACGAGGCAGACCGAAGGTGCCGTCACGACCGCAACGATCCTTGGCTTGACCAGCGGCACCAGGTACCAAGTGCGGGTGAGGGCTGTCAACGATCAAGGAGCAGGCCAGTGGTCGGCAGTCGCGTTGGCGACACCCACGTCGTGACCTAGCTTGCAGCGGCATGTATCTAGTCGCGGACACTACGGGCCGACGTCGGCCCCAACGCTCTGACACCGGCTGGCATCGGCGCCCTCACCGACGCCTGCGCGCCCTTGCCGGCGCCGCTCTGTGCGTCGCACTGACCGGCTCGCTGCTCGTCGCCCCCTCGCCGGCGTCCGCCCAGACGGCGGACATCACCACCCGGCGTATCCCAGGTTCCGATGTCTTCAACATCGCTGCGGCCGTAGCGGGCCGCACCTGTGACTCGTCGACCGGTTCTCACAGCGTTGCGCTGGCGTCCGGCGAGAACTGGCCCGACGCCCTTGCCGGCGCTGCGCTCGACCGCCCGCTGCTGCTCACCAAGCAGGCGTTCCTGCCTGCCGCCACGAGGGCCTACCTGCAGCCGTGCGCATCGCATCCGAAGGCCAAGGTCATCATCCTGGGCGGCACAGCAGCAGTGTCCGAGAATGTCGCCGAGACGCTGTCGTCGATGGGCTACCGGGTTGACCGTTTCTCGGGCGATGACCGGTACGCCACCGCCCGCCGGGTCGCACGCCAATTCGCACCCGACGAGATCAGCACCGTCTATCTGGCCTCGGGCGCCAACTTCGCCGACGCGGTGGCCGTGGCCCCAAGCGTCACCAGCGCCACCCCGCTCATCCTCACCACACCGAAGAAGTTGCACGACGAAGCACGGCGATTCCTCACCAACGCCGACCGCACGGTTTCGGAAGTGATCATCCTGGGCGGACACGCAGCGGTTTCCGCCGAGGTGGAGGCTGAGATCGAGGCGCTCGGCATCGAAACCGACCGCATCGCCGGCGCGACCCGCTACGAGACGGCGGCGCAGATCGCACGGCGTGCGCTGAGCGCACCCGACTGCCACCCGGTCACCGACGTGGCAGTCGCCAGCGGCACGGTCCCCTACGGCGGGCTCGTCGCCGGTGCAGTGCGCACACCCTGCCAGCCGATGCTGCTGGCACCCGATCCGGGCAGTGACGTGCCCGATGCGCTCACCGAATTCGGCCGCGACTAGAACCTGGTCATCGGCACGTCGACCAAGGCCAAGGTGATCGGCATCGGCTCGTCATCGGTCATTGCATCGGCCGCGCTCGTGGCGGTGGCCACCGGCGTCGCCTCCGGTGCAGGCGCCTCGGGCTCGGCACCCGGAGCGCAGGACTGGAGCCGGGTAGCCGAGGGGGTGGTGCTGGTGGAGTGCCTCAACACCGAGGGCCGTACGCAGCGGTCCGGCTCGGGATTCGCTGTGGGCAACGGCCGCCAGATCGTGACCAACTATCACGTGCTTGAGCTCTCGCCAGGGGGGCGTGTCTGCGGACGCATCTGGGTCTCGCTGGGTGGCACCTTCACCGAGGAGCCGAGCCGCCGCATTCCCGTGACCGTCGAGCGTGCAGCACCAGACCAAGACTTGGCGCTGCTTCGGATCGACGAGGGCACCGCGCAGCTTCGGACGCTGACCCTGTCCACCGAGGAGCTGCGAGCCGGCGAGCTGATCACCGCACTGGGCTACCCGGGTGTCGGCGGCGACACCTTGACGCTCACCACCGGCCGCTACTCGGGCACAGCAGAGATCAATGGCGCGACGTGGATCAAAACCGACACGCCGATCGCCCCCGGCAACAGCGGCGGCCCGGTGCTCAACGACCGTCAGGAAGTCATCGGCGTCGCCACGTCGCTGCGGATAGCCACCACCTCCGGCGGCAGGGTCGTGGGAACACTGGGCCTGCTGGTGCCGGCAGCGGACGTCGCCGCGCTGGTGGCCGGAGAGATCGGCGAGTAGCGACGACAGGCCGAGCGGCAAATCGGGTGGGGGATGAGCGATGCGGCTGGTCAGATGTGCGATCCTCGTAGTCTGATCTCTCCGATGAAGCGGAAGAAGCGCCGCGTCACTGCGGCAGTCTTGGCCGCGCTCATGGCGGCCTCGTTTCTGGCTGCCGTAGGCGGCACGCCGGCCAACGCTGCGAACACGTCCGGCGAAGAGCTCATCGACACCGACAATGACGGCATCGGCGACACCCGCGAATTCGCCGGCTCGCACCGTTACAACACCGCTGTAGCGCTCGCTCAGCGCTTCGCCGAAGACGAGGACAACCTTTCCACGGTCATCATCGCCTCGGGCGAGACGCAGGTTGACGCCATCGCCGCCGCCGGTCTCGCGGGCAACCTGCGGGCACCGGTCCTGCTGACCCGTTCCCGCCAGCTCCCCCACAACGTCGCCCGCTACATCGAAGAGCACGGCGTCTCCAAGGTCATCATCGTCGGCGGCACCGCCGTCATCCCGAACGCCATCAAAACGGCCCTGGAAAACCTCGACACGCAGCCCGATGTCGAGCGGGTTTCGGGTGCCGACCGTTACGCCACTGCGGCAGCCATCGGCGAACGCATCAAGGGCTCCATCCCGTCATGGTGCGGCTCCAGACAGCGAGCCGTCATCCTCGTCAACGGCGGCGACGTCGGGCGTTCCGACTCGATCATCATCGGCCCGCTGGCCTACCGCCTCGGCATGCCCATCCTGCTCACCGAGCTGCGCACGCTGCCTCGGGCCACTCGCAACTTCATCACCGACAACGACGTCCAGCGCGTCGTCATCGTGGGCAGCGACGCGGCGGTGTCCGAGCGCGTCAGAGACTCCCTGGTCGACGACCTCGACGTCGTCACGGCGCGCCGCATTGCCGGCGGCACGGCCGCAGCCACCTCGGTCGCGCTCGCCCAGGAGATGCTGCGCAACTGCGGCGACGAGCTGGGCACCAACCGAGACATGGTGGCGCTCGTGAACCGCGACGCCTCCGCAGACGGCATCGCAGCTGCGCCGACGCTGGGCCGGGGCCTGGGCAACGCCGGGGCAGTGCCGATCCTGCTCGTCGGCGACACGCTGCCCTCAGAGGTCCGCGACTATCTCGCCTCCACGCCCGAGACACGCTCGGGCCGTGACACGCACATGAGCATCCTGGCCATTGGCGGCACGGCCGTGGTCAGCCGGTCGGTCATGAACCGGGCCGTGGAGGCGGCGCACACCGCCGTGGGCCTCACGGCGAAGATCAAGGTCGAGATCGACCCGCTCACCGGCGAGTACGAAACGCACACCACCGGCGGCGTCACCGGCGGCGTGTTCACGGTGACCTTCAGCGACGATGTGCGACGTCCAGCGGTCGGCGGCTCCGTGCGAGACACCGTGCTCGACCCCACGATGTACCGCATCAATGGGCGGCGCATCGCCGGTGTCGCGCCCGGCACCACCAGCGACGAGCCGATCCAGCTCGTCGACGAGATCTACATCACCGATCGCACGGTCACCATCCGGCTGTCGCACATCCTCGAGCCCGGCGACACCATCACGGTGCTCGGCGGCGCCCGGGTGGGAGCCGGTGGCGACCTGCGCCGGCTCGAGCGCACGTCGCTCACGCTGCCCAAGCTCACGCCTGAGGTCGACCGCTTCGCCCCCAAAGTCGACATCCTGGCCGTGGCGGGCATGCAGACCTTCAGGGTGTTCATCACCGAGCCGAACCTGGTCCACGAGGACCTGACGAGCGTGGAGCGGGACGACCACATCCGCATCACCGCCTACGGCAACCGCGAGGTCGACATCACCGGCACGAGCGGGCTCCTCGATGCCGAGGACGGACCGGTGGGCCGTCACACAGCGACCCATGCGGTGGATATCACCGTCAGCGAGCCGCTGGTCGCACGCGATTCGATCATCATCCAACGCAACGCAGTGCGCGATGAGCGGGGCATCGGCAACGCGCTGCGCCGCCTGGTGGTGCCTCAGCCGAAGGAACCCGGCAAGTTCGAGATTGCGGGCGTGTTCGTCGGCAACCAGGTCAACTCGATCAACCAGGCGAGGGCAACCATCGAGACGCTCGGCTCGCCGCCAGTCGCGAAGATGCGCGTCACCGCGCGGTCGACCGGTGCTGCTGCGGGTGCCAACGGCAACGAGTGGGTGATCTACGGCTACGACGACCGGCCCGGCGCGACGCCAGAAGACAAGGCGGCGAACGAGAACGCCTTTGACATCACTGTCAACGTCGACGCGAACAACCAGATCATCAACTACGTGATCTCCGAGCGGACGCCCACGAGGGACATCGGCCGGGTAGCCAACCTGCTCGACCTGGCCTCGGCCCTCAACCGCAACACCACCTTCAGGTCGTACTTCACGGTTGACTACGTCCGAGCCGACGACGGTGTCACCAAGGCCGATCCGAACGACACCAAGGAGACCCCGCTCGGCGCCACCGACTCCGCAGGCGTGCGCCTGACCCGCGGTCTCTCGGCGGTCGGCGTGCTGGTGAAGTTCAACGACGCCGTGCAAAGCCTGACAGCGACCGGCGATGTGTACGACATCGAAACCGACTTGGTGCAGCTGGGCTCGACCGGCTGGGAGAGCAGCGCGCTGTTCTCAGCGCCCACCGACGAGGTCTTCATCACCTATTGGGTGTCCGACCCCGAGGCGCTCCCGCACCGGACCGCGTTCCGGATCATCATGCCCGGCCGGGCCACCAACTACTACGACACAGACGACGACGTTTCGAACGGGCTGGAAGGCACTCCCAGCAGGCGCGTGGCCCTCAGCGGTTTCCGCTCCGACAGCAGGCTGAAGCCCGAAGAGCTCACCGCCACGCAGCTCACCGAACTCCTCGACCGCCTCTTCCCCTAGCCGACACCCCGCCAACCGCCGAAGCGCATCTGCAGTTTGGCGATGTCGGCCCGCGGTGTGATCAGCCGATCACACCGAAAGCGTCAAGCCAGATCGGCAACCCGGCCGACAGGACGATGCCCGCAAGCCAGAAGTGGCGAACCCGAGCCGATCGGCGGTCCTCTTCGCGCTGAGTAACCAGAAAGTCGACCTTCGCATCAAGCTTGGCGAGTCTCGCGTCGAGTTCTGCGGAGAAGAACTCCTTGGTCACCAGATCGGGCAGCGGCGCGGGCGATATGCACGACATCAGGTACTCCGCCAGCGGCTTGTCGGCCTGCTCACAGAGCCAATCGTAGAGGCGGGAACGATCTTCTTCAGACGCGGAACACTCCAGCGGCATCGAGATGGGGAGCAGCCTCGTGTGAGCATTCACACATATGGCTGTACGTAATGAAGACGTAAGCTAGTCCCGAAGTGGCTGAATTTTTAATTGTTTACAGTCATTGTGCTGTCTATCTGCTCAGCTTCTCGGATTCGTGATTCTCGGGCCGGCCGCATCCTCGAGCCCGAGACCCGGATTGAGGTCGAATTTGACGTGATTGCGGGGCAGTTCACCCCGAGAATCGGCAGCCCGAGACCACGAGGAGCAGAGCGACACGATCAGCGTGGGCGGCGGCAGCACGTTTGACGTACTAGTGACCGCGTCGGCCACTGGAAGCACTACCGCAGTCTCCGCCCGGACAGCCGCATCAAGCCGTAGGGAGCTGATCCCGGGGTCCTTCGCGTCCTCCGGCAAAAGACATTGAAATTCACTTTGATGCCGCGACGCTGGCGTCTACGGTCAGCTGCGCCGTCCCCCTCGACCCAGGAGCTCGCAGTGTCTGAAGAAGATCGATCCCGCCTCTACGCTTGGGTGCGTGAGGCGGCAGACGAGCAGGCGGCGGAGTACTTGATGTCGTGCCTGCCGACCGCGCCCATGGCCGATCTGGTCACCAAGGACTACCTCGAGACCGTGCTGGCGGCGGAGTTCTCGAAGTTCGCGCTGATGCTGGCCGAACAGCGCGAAGCCGACCGCGAGGCGTACCGGGCGCAGTCCGTGCGGCAGTTTCGGTGGCTCATCGGCACGTTCATCGCGCTGACCGGCGTGCTCGTGGGGGCCGTGTACGGCGCTGTCGCCATCGCCTGATCGACGGCTGAGCCGGCCCAACAGCCGGCACGACCAAGAAGGACCCCGGGGCTCCGGCCCCGGGGTCCTTCGCGTCTGATGATCAAATTCGATTGTTCGCTTCAGAGCGAGTCAACTACGGTTGCCATATGGCATCGCAGTCAGCCGCAGCTTCCGAGACGCGCGACAAGGTCGTCGAGGAGCCCGCTGTCGCGCCCGAGTCAGCCCCGGATCCTGACGGCGATCTGGCAGAGGGCCGGTTGACGCGTTACGACTCGTCAGAAGCGTTCATCGCATCGCTGGAACAGCGTTCTTGACGCGCAGCAGTGCCAACGCATGACGAGACCGCGACGTTTCGTCGCGACTTTGCTGCGCTCACACCCGAGAACAAGCGGCGTCTGCTCCAAGCCATTCGCGCATTCGTAGTCGACTTGCAGGCGATAGAACGCGGGGAGATCTCAGAAGTTCGTCCTGGCTTGCGGGTCCGACGCCTCACCGATGTGCCCGGGGTATCCGAGCTGACGTGGGCACCGGACGGCCGCGCGACGTTCTCTTGGGGCGAATCGGTCCGCGAGGCGCAGCGCCACGTGCAATGGCGGCGATGCGGTACTCATGACATCTTCCGCTGGCCATGAAGGCAACAGTCCCGGTGCTGGGCCACTTCGCCGAAGGGTTCGGGTTACTTCTGCGACTCAGAAGGTGGATTCTGACCTAACACTTTGGGGGCCAGGAAGATAACCGACTGAGGCGCGATCGGGGCCAGATATGGTGCTCATCCGCACCGTTGCGTCGGCCCGAATCGGGCACATTCGCGGGGGCGTCTGATCGATACGAACAGCGACGGCATCGGCGACACTCGTGAGTTCGCCGGTTCTC
>WTFX01000014.1 GCA_011523825.1 Microthrixaceae bacterium | reverse complement strand
ATCTTCGACCTGCTCGTCCGTGAGGGTGGCGGCACGGCGACGACGCTCGCATCGTCGATCGGCATCACCCGACAGGCCGCCGCCAAGCATCTGGCGATCCTCGCCGACGCCGGCCTCGCATCGAGCGAGCGGATCGGGCGCGAGACCCGCTTCCTCCCGGTGCCGACCGGTCTCGACCCACTCCGCACCTGGGTCGACGCGACCGCGAGCGCGTGGGATCAGCGACTCGACACGCTGAGCGATCGGTTCGAGCGCTGACGACTCAGTCGTCGGCGTGCAGCAGGCCGTAGACCAGCGAGTCGACGAGGGCCTGCCACGAGGCCTCGATGATGTTCTCGCTCACGCCGATGGTGGTCCACTCGCGGGTGCCGTCGGTCGAGTCGAGCAACACGCGGGTGATGGCGCCGGTGCCCTTGCCCGTGTCGAGCACCCGCACCTTGAAGTCGGTGAGGCTGATGCGGTCGAGCGCCGGATAGATCTCGCCGAGCGCTTCACGCAGGGCGGCATCGAGGGCGTTGACCGGACCGTTGCCCTCCCCAACCGCGAGGTGGCGGGTCTCACCGACCCACAGCTTCACCGTCGCCGAGGTCTCGACGTCGACGGTGACGTCGTTCCAGAGCCGGGCGTTGGTGCCGGAGCGGTGATCGGTGTCGACCGAGAACGACTCGAGGCGGAAGAACGGTTGTTCCCACCCGGCCGCACCCCGCATGAGCAGCTCGAGCGACGCATCGGCGGCCTCGAAGTGGTAGCCCTCGTGCTCGAGCTTCTTCAGCGTGTCGATGACGTCGCCGACGGTCTTGCCGTCGAGTTCGATGCCGAGGGCTTCGGCCTTCATCTCGAGGGTCGAGCGGCCGGCCATCTCCGAGACCAGCACGCGGGTGCCGTTGCCGACGGCCTCGGGGTCGACGTGTTCGTAGGCGTCGCTCGCTCGGCTGAGCGCCGACGTGTGCAGACCGGCCTTGTGGGCGAACGCCGTCGAGCCGACGTAGGGCTGCTGCGGGTCGACCGAGAAGTTCACCAGCTCGGCGACGTGATGGGCGACCGAGGTGAGGTTGGCGAGGCGCCCCTCGGGCAGGCACTGGATGCCCATCTTCAATTCGAGGTTCGCCATGATCGGCACGAGGTCGCAGTTGCCCACCCGCTCGCCGTAGCCGTTGATCGTGCCCTGCACCTGGGTGGCGCCGGCCCGCACCGCAGCGAGGGCGTTGGCGACGCCACAACCGGTGTCGTTGTGCAGGTGGATGCCGACCTGGCAGTCGACGTGAGAGACGACGGCGGCGACCGCGGCCTCGACGTCGGGCGGCAGCGAACCACCGTTGGTGTCGCACAGCACGACCGCTTCGGCCCCGGCCATGGCATCAAGCGCCGCCTGAGCGTCATGCGTCTCCATGATCCGCGCTTGCCCTTTGCCGTCATAGCCAAGCCGGCGCGTCTTCAGAATGGCCGGCATGCCGACCTCGGCCAGCGCCTGCGCCAAACGGGCTGCGGCGTCGGGTTCGCCTGCATCCACCGGGGCAAACGGGGCGACCTGCAGGCCGATCTCTTGCAGGAACGTCTTTTCCGTCAGCCTGTCCTGACTGACCGCCAACGCCCGGCGGTTCGGGCGAAACGGCACAAGCGCCTCGATCTGGTCAAGTGCGGCAGCCGGCACGTTCTCGAATTCATAGGTCACCACATCGACCGAGCGCGCAAAGGCCTCAAGCGCGGCCGTGTCCTCGTAGCTGGCGGTGGTGGTGGTACCGACGCCGGCGGTGGTGCGGCTGCTGAGAATGGCGGTACCGACGAAGAAGGCGGCGACAAGGACATGAGCGCTGAAGGCGCCGACGCAGGCGACGACGAAGGCGGCGTCGAGATCACCACGCCTGAGGGCGCGGGTGAGGCCGCTCCCGACGAGCCGGCCCAGCCGGATATCGACCTCGGTGGCGGCGATGAGCCCAAGGAAGGCGGCGACGCTCCTGAGGAGGGCGCCGAGGCTCCCAAGGAAGGTGGCGACGAGGGCGCCGCTGAGG
>WTFX01000005.1 GCA_011523825.1 Microthrixaceae bacterium | reverse complement strand
TCAACTCCACACAGACGACACTACACCCCGCGAGTTATCTTATGACGGACCCTTACCTCGCCGAGGCCGGCGATCAGGGGCTGCTCAACTAAACGAGCGGCTCATCAGGTTCCCTCCCTGTGCACCTGGGGCGGCACCGCATTGCGGTGCCGCCCCAGGGCAGCGGGAGCAGGGAACATTGCGGGGAGCGCGCGATGCCGACCTCGGCCCGCTCATCGCAGGTCCAGACTCATGGAGTGAGCCAAAGGGAGACGTGAGTGGAACGCAAGACGTTCTGGTTCTTCACCGTCCCCAGCGTCGCGGTGATGGCGCTGCTCATGGTGGTGCCGCTGGCTACCACCGTCTGGTTGGGCTTTCATCGCCTCCTGCTGCGTGATCTGAAGAATCCCACGTGGATCGGACTGCAGAACTACACCGACCTGCTGACTGATCCTGAGTTCTGGACCGCATTCCGGTGGACGATGCTGTTCGTGGCCATCGTGGTGCCGATCCAGATGGTGCTCGGGCTCGCCGTAGCGCTCATGCTGGACCGGGTGGTGCGGGGCCGCAGCTTCTACATGGCTGCGCTGCTCACCCCGTTCATCGTGACTCCGGTCGTCGGTTCGCTGGTGTACAAGGACCTGTTCGACCGGGGCGGGCTGATCGCGTGGCTCTGGCAGGTGATCTTCGACGACCCGTTCCAGATCACCTCGAGCAACGTCCGCTATCTCATCGTGATCCAGGCGGTGTGGGCGGTCATGCCCTTCGCGATGATCACGTTCTTCGCCGGATTGCAGACCCTCCCCGGTGAGCACCTCGAGGCAGCGGCCATCGACGGCGCAGGCTTCTGGCGCAACCTGTGGCACGTGATCCTGCCGCACCTGCGGACGCTGGTGCTGTTCGTGGGGTTGATCTCGGTGATGGACATGTACCGGATCTACGACCAGGTCTTCGTGTGGACCGGCAATCGCTTCACCGATGCACACACGCTGCAGGTGTACAACGTGCGCATTGCGACGGCCTTTGACATCGGACGACTAGGCAAAGGCAACGCCATGGCGGTGCTGACCGTCATCGGCATCCTGGTTGTGCTCATCCCGTTCCTGTACCGGTCCTACAAGGACCAGATCTCGGAGCGCACATGAGTGCGCTCGCATTCGGCTCGGAGCGCACCTAATGCGCTCGCTTTTGACCCGCAGCGCACCGGAGACGCGCGGCACGGCTACGACCCCACGGCGCATCGCGCCGTGTGCCGCTGCACGTCACTCTCGGGGTGCTGTGCATCTGGTCGGTGCTGCCGTTCCTGTGGACCGTCCAGACATCGGTCAAGTTCACCCGAGACGTGCTCGCCCGCGAGCCGGTGCTGTGGGGCTACGAGACGACGGCCAATGCCTACCGGGCGTTCTGGCTCGGCGATGACGACATCAATATGTGGGGCGTCTTCGCCTACATCGCCGGCGCGGGACTCATCGCCGCCGTGCTCGGACTCGTCGGTAAGCGGATGCGGCGCGGCTGGCCTTGGTACTGCGGCGCCGGGGTCGTGCTGCTGGTGGCCATGTGGCGTTTCCCGAAGATCTGGGAAACCAACGACGAATACGACTTCTTGGTGAACAGCATCGTGGTCACGGTCCTCACGATGTTGATCTCGCTGTCCATCGGGCTGGTGGCCGGCTACGGGCTCGCCCGCTACAGCGGGATATCAGGCGCCGTCATCCTCATCGTGGCGTTGGGGTTCAGGGCCTTGCCTCGCAGCGCTTTCGTGCTGCCGTACTTCTTCGGCGCCACTTGGATCGACGACTGGCTGGAGTCGAGCGGCGTGGGGACATTCGACTTCCCCTTGATCGACTTCCCGTTCATCGATCAATTGCAGCTGCTCGACACCCGGCTCGTGCTGGTCCTCGCACTGGTCGCGGTCAACCAGCCGTTCACCATCTGGATGTTTCGCAGCTTCTTCCTCGACGTGCCCAAGGAACTCGAGGAGGCCGCGATGATGGACGGCGCCACTCGCCTGCAGGCATTCCGCAAGGTGATCATCCCCGTGATGTGGCCTGCCATCATCGCCACCGGATTGTTCACGATGCTGCTGGCTTACAACGAGTTCCTCTTCGTGCGGGTGCTTGCTCCCACCGAATGGACGTTGCCGGTGGCCATCGTCTCGCTGACCGGCGGAGAGAGCAGCCGGACGATCACCGAAGCGGCAGCGGCGGCCGTGTCGATCACGCTGCCGATCGTGATCGTGATCATCCTGTTCCAGAAGCACCTGGTGAAGGGCCTCGGTGCCGGCGCGGTGAAGGGCTGAGCGATGGCTAATGACACCTCTGGCCACCTGCAACGCGCGAAGTCCGTGGTCTTGGACTATCACCGCAATCTCGACAGCGTGCTGGCGAGCCCCCGCCGGCCGGCCGGCGACGCTGTCGATGACCTCACCGGCGTGCTGGCGTCGAGCGTGACCGAGGACTTCCTGTGGCGGGGGATGCACCCCTTCTACGAGCAGCACGGCGCAGGTGCGGTGGTCGATGTGTTCTGGGCACCGCTGCATGCAGCGATGGCGCCGCTGCAACGGCGCATGGACGTCTTTCTGGCCGGTGACAACGACGCCGACGGAGGTGCGTCGACTTGGGTGTGCTCGATGGGCCACTTCCTCGGACTGTTCGATGCTCCATGGTTGGACATCCCGCCGACTCGCCGGGCGACGCCAGTTCGCTATGTGGAATTCAGCCGGGTGGAGGATGACCGGATTGCCGAGTCAGCGCTGTTCCTGGACTTGATTGCTGTCATGCGCCAGGCAGGCCAGTACCCGTTGCCGCCCGCCACCGGGCAGCCGGGCATCTATCTCGGTCCCCGCACTGCGGACGGCGTTCAGCTTGATCCACAAGATCCCGACGAGACCACGCAGACCCTGGAGCTGGCATGGCGCATGGCGGGCGATCTCGACGAAGCGAACCGGATTGCGCGCGAGCAGGGCACCGATCGTATGCCCGCTGAGGTGCTCGCCCGCTGCTGGCACCCCGACATGCTGTGGATCGGTCCGGATGGCATCGGATCGTCGTACACGATCGAGCGCTACCAGCAGCAGCACTCCTACCCGTTCCGTTTCGGACTGGGGGACAAGGAGTTCCACGGCCATATCGCCCGCATAGCAGAGGGCCGTTACGCGGCCTGGTTCGGCTGGGCGAATGTCAGCAACCGCCCACGAGGCGGCTACCTGGGCCTGCCGGCCAGCGGGCCGGCAGAGATGCGTGTGGTGGACGTGTACCGGCGCGAGGGCGACAAGCTGGCCGACAACTGGGTGTTCATCGACCTGCTGCACTGGCTCTCCCAGCAAGGGCTGCGGCCCCTGGAACGGATGCGCCAGCTCTTGGGAATCCAGGAGTTTTGATGAAACGAGTTCTGATGACTGGGGTTGGCACATGGCAACCGTGACACTGAGCGAGCTGACCAAGATCTATTCGAACGGGTTCGAAGCGGTCACCGACCTCAGCCTGACGCTCGACGATGGCGAATTCCTGGTGCTCGTCGGGCCATCGGGATGCGGCAAGTCCACTGCGCTGCGCATGATCGCCGGGCTCGAGAAGATCACCCGCGGCGATCTGTACGTCGGCGATCGCCGGCTGAACGATGTTGCGCCGAAGGACCGCGATATCGCCATGGTCTTCCAGAACTACGCGCTGTACCCGCAGATGACCGTCGCGGAGAACATCGGCTTTCCGCTGAAGCTGCGCAAGGTGTCCAAGGCCGAGCGAAACGAGCAGGTGCGGCAGGCCGCACGCGTCCTCGAGTTGACGGACTACCTCGACAGCAAGCCGGCTCAGCTCTCGGGCGGTCAGCGCCAGAGGGTTGCCATGGGGCGCGCTATCGTCCGGCGGCCCGAGCTGTTCCTGATGGACGAGCCGCTGTCGAATCTCGACGCCAAGCTGCGCGTCCAGATGCGAGCCGACATCGCCGGCATCCAGCGCGAGTTCGGTGTCACGACGTTCTATGTGACACATGACCAGGTAGAAGCCATGACGATGGGTGACCGGGTGGCCGTCATCAAGGACGGCCTGCTGCAGCAGGTGGACTCGCCCGAGGATCTCTACGCGCACCCGGCCAATGCCTTCGTGGCGGCGTTCATCGGTTCGCCCTCGATGAACCTGTATGAGGCAACACTTCGCCGCAGCGAGGATCCCAGCGGCGACTGCCAGATCGACTTGGGCGATCAGCGCCTGACGGTGCCGGCCGAGGTCGTCGCGGCGCGGCCGGCCCTGGAGGCGTATCTCGATCAGCCGGTCGTGCTGGGCTTCCGGCCTGAACACCTCGAGGACGCTGCGGTGGTCACCGAACATCCCGAGGATCAGCGCCTCGATGCGGTCGTGGACGTACGCGAAGCGCTGGGCGCGGAGACGCTCGTCCACTTCAATCTCAACGCACAGGGCGTAGAAAGCGGCGATCCCGACGCGCTGGACGAGATGCGAGACACGGGACGCTGCACGGCTCGCTTCGCGGCGGAGACGCGCGCTCGAGTGGGTGACCGGATACGAGTCAACGTGGACGTGCGCAATCTGCACTTCTTCGACCGCCAGAGCCACCTGGCCATCAACGCATGAGTTCGGCGGGGGATTCGCATCGCGGCAACCAGGTGCTGCTTTCGCCGCTCCGAGCGGCCCTGTATGACTATGACTCAGCGAGTGTGCAGGCAGCACTGAGGACGGTGATGGCACCCGACGCCGCGGTGCACCTGACCCACCCGTTCGAGGATCTCAACGGACCGGACGGCCTGTACGACGAGGCGCTCTCGCCGCTGGCAGCGGCCTGGCCAGACCTCGAGCGGCGCGACTACATCTGTATGGCTGGCTCAGACCGCAGCGGTCATCACTGGGTCGGCTGCGCCGGTTCGTACATGGGCACCTTCGCTGCGCCGTGGCTCGGCATTCCCGCCACTGGCCGGCCGACTGCGATGCGCTACCACGAGTTCTTCCGGTTCGCCGACCAGCGGGTGGTGGAGATGCAGGCAGTCTGGGACTTGCCGGAAGTCATGATGGCTGCGGGTGTCTGGCCGATGACGCCGAGTCTTGGGCGCGATTGGTTGGTGCCGTCCCCGGCAACCGGCGACGGCCTCGCCTCGGGGCCACGCGACGACGCTGAATCGCAGGCCAGCGTCGATCACGTGATCGGGATGCTCTCCGATATGGGGCGTCATCCCCGTGAGCCTGTCGAGGTGATGCGTCTTGAGCACTGGTGGCATCCTCGATTCAGTTGGTACGGCCCGCACGGCATCGGCACCGGCCGCGGCGTGGATGGGTTCCGCCGGTTTCATCAGATCCCGTTCCTGCGAGCGCTGCCAGACCGGCGTGGCGGTTATGCCGGCGACGGGCATTTCTTCGGCGACGGTGCGTATGTGGGTGTCACCGGGTGGCCAGGCATGGCCATGACGGTGACGGGCGACGGATGGCTTGGCATCGCTGCTTCCGGTCAAGAGATCACGATGCGCAGCTTGGACTTCTGGCGCATTGAGAGTCAGGTGCTTGCGGACGGATCGGTGGATCGCAAGATTCGGGAGAACTGGGTGCTCATCGACCTGTTGCACGTCTATGACCAGATCGGTGTCGACGTGTTGGCGCGGATGTCGGAGCTCGCAGCTAGATAGCCGAGTTGGCGAATTCGCATGGCCGTGCGAGCCGTACGCTGCGGAAATGACGGCGACCATCGTCGAGGTGAGAGCGGCTCCGCTGCGGCGGCCCGAGGTGCTGGGGCGTACCGCTCCCGCCACAGTTTCGTGGGACTCGACGGGGATGATGCATCCGCTGTCGCATGACAGCGCCTTCGTCGGTCAGGCCGGCCGCTTCGAACCGTCGTGGGACGAAGTCGTGTGCATTGTCACGGCCTCCGACGGTGGTTTCGGCGTAGGCATGACGTGTCACGCCGGGCCGGTAGCGCCGATCATCAACGACTTCTACGGGCCGATGATCGTGGGCGAGAACCCATTCGCCATTGAACGGCTGTGGAACCTGATGAGCCGCAGCGCCAACAGCGCCTTCGGGGCAGCGGGGCTGGCCGCCTACGCCCTCAGCGCTGTCGACCTGGCGCTCTGGGACCTCAAAGGCAAGGCGCTTGATCGCCCGGTGTACGAGCTCATCGGCGGGCCCGCCCGAGAGCGCACCCGCTGCTACGCAACCGGCAACGACCTCGACGACGCTCGCCACCGGGGGTTTGACGCATTCAAGCTGGCCGGCTCGGTCGGGCCTGGCTCGGCCACCGCTGGCATCACCGAGACCGAGCGGCTCGTGGCGGACGCACGCGCTGAGCTGGGTCCTGATGCAGACCTCATGCTCGACTGCTGGTCGACGTTGGATGCCTCCTACGCAGTACGTCTCGGCGAGGCACTGGCGCCGTACCGGCTGACGTGGATGGAGGACTACGCCCAGCCCGACGACTGGCCGGGGTTCGCCGACGTGCGGCGCAGGCTGCCGACACAGATGCTCGCAGCGGGGGAGCGCTGGCTCTCAGACCGGGCATTCGCCTATGCGGCCCAGCACCGACTTGTCGATGTCCTGCAGCCCGACATCCAATGGGTGGGCGGTGCCACGGCCGTTTTGCGGATCGCGGCAATCGCGGCGGCGTCAGGTGTCGATCTGGCGCTGCATGCCGGCTGCAACGACAGCTACGGCCAGCACCTCAGCCACGCGCTGCCGCAGAACCGCTGGGCGGAGATGTACGTGGGCTGCCCACCCGGCGAGTCGCTGATGAATGCCTGGCGCTCGACTCCTGGCATGTCGCTGCCCGATGATGGCTGGCTGGTGCCCAGCGATGCACCAGGGTTCGGTATCGACCTGACCCGCGACCAGATCCGCGAGGCGACCTCGTAGTTCGACTTGCGACGGCTCTCCGGGCGATGGCCGGAAGAACGGCGTTCAGCCGCGGCGCGAGCGAGACGCCGGCGATTCCTTCGGATTGGCCCAGCCGACGGTCATGCCGGCCGACAGGCCACCGTCCACCGGAAGATCCACCCCGTTGACCCAGCTGCTGTCGCCGGTCAGCAGCCAGGCGACCACTTGAGCTTGATCGTCGGGAGTGGCGACCCTGCCGACCTGTTCGTTCAGCCACGCCATCTGCTCGACGCCGGCGTCCTGCTCGAAGTACGGGAACAGGGGAGTGTCCACCGGGCCGGGGCTGACCGAGTTCACGCGAATGCCGCGGTCTACCAGGCGTCCGGCGAGTTGCTTGGTGTACGACACCACCCATTCCTTCGACAGGGTGTAGGCATTCGGGCCGCCCCGGTCGTACGACTGGGCGACCTCGATGCCGGCGGCGAAGTCCTCGGCTGCATCCAGTTCGGCGATGCGATCACGATGCCGGTCCCACACCATCCCGGCGAGCGACGCGATATTGACGATCGATGCCCCGTCGTTGAGCTTGCCAGCTGCCAGCAGCGTCTCGGTGATGTGACGCAGGCCGTACACGTTGACTCGCAGCACCAGCTCGGCGCCCATGCTCCCGGCCACCCCGGCGATGTTGCCGAGCCCGTCGAACGAGCCGTCAAGCGCGGCGACGACCTCGTCAACGGAGGCCGGATCGGACAAGTCGCAGTGGTGGTGCTCGGCGGCGCCTTCGGGGGCGTCTTTCACGTCGAGGTTCACGACTTCGTGACCAGCAGAGACCAGTCGCTGCAAGGTTGCGTTCCCGATTCCCGTCGACGCTCCGGTGAGCAGAATGCGCTTGGTCACGTTGATTCCTCCCGCGATCGATGCGAACCGTGGGCGAGACCCCGTTCGCTCAGCGTCGGGAGACTAGATCGCCCGATTCGCCTCGGCACATGCAGCGGCGACTGAGGTCACTGCTCAAAGCCGAGGCGCTGCTGCTCAGCTCTGATGAAGCTGATCACCTTCTCGATCTCGAGATCGGTGATGTCTTCGACCGGCGGCATGTCGCCGAACCACCAGTGGTGCTCTCGGGTGCCGTCACGGATGGCCACCCGGTATGCGTAGTCACCGTGATGGTTGGGCTCATAGATGATGGAGAGCTGCGACGGGCCCTTGTCGGTGCCGCGCAGGTCGACCCCATGACACTCGGCGCAGTACTGCTGGTACACCGCTGCGCCGTCGGGGACCGCGGGTGCAGCGGCAGTGCCCGTCGGAGACGGCGGGGCAGTGCTGGTCGCAGGTGCTGGCCCTGGTGCCGGGGTCAGCGAGTCGGTTGCGTCGTTGGTATCGGCACCGCAGGCAACCGCAAACGCGCATGCGGCCAGGATGGCCGGCAGGGTGCGGACGATCACGCTGCCGTGCACTACAGAGCGGATGCCCCGACGAGGAACGCCGTGACGACCCCGACGCACCCGAGCGCGATGGCCTCGATGATCACAGTTCGGCGCAATCGCTCGTACGCGGGGCCAGAGGGGGCCTGGCCGAAGACGTGCGTCGCCGCCGGCATGTGTACCCAGCGGTTGCGCGCCCCGAGGAACACCGCTGCTGACACGAGTGCGATCTTCGCGAGCAGCAACCGGCCCCACGCCGTCGACCATAGGTCGGCGAATCGATCCATCACGAGCACCGCCATGGTCGTGCCGCCGACCGCTGTCATCACGAGCGACAACGACGCCAGCTGGGAGAAACGCATCAGCGGCCGGACCAAGTCAGCGCCGTCCCGGCGGCGCCGGAGCAGGTCAGCGAGGAATGCGAGGCCTCCGCTCCACACAGCGGCGGCATACACATGCGTCGCGTTGGCAGCAGCATGCAGCCAACGCGGGCCCTCGGTGACGGTGTGACCGTCGAACGAGTACGAGATGATCACCAGCGCCGCGGCAACGAGGCCGATGGCCTGAAGTCGAACCCGGCCAGCTCCTGGCGTGTCCGAACGAGGTGCGGCAAGCACTGCGAGCCCGCCGAACACGCGCAGGCCTACGGCGATGCCGAAGGGCGCGGAGAGCGCGTCGGTGATCGCATCCAAGGACACGATGGCGGCCCAGTCGTCTTCGAGAACCACTGTCTGCGCCAGCGCAGCTCCTACGGCGGCAACGATGAGGATGGTTCCGCCGATGGACAGCGCCCGGTGCACTCGGGCTCGTTCCGATGGTTCGTCCCGTACGACGAACGACGCAAAAGCGAGCCCGCCCACCATGGCCAATGTCGCCAGCAGACCCAGGATTCGTGCAGCGTCGGCGAGTCGTGCGGCACCTGTCGCTCCCGGGCTGCGTCTCAGTGGCCTGCTGTCGGCGGCCTTGCCCGATCCCGTGGCGGTCGTGACGGCCGGGGTCTCCGATCCCGAGGGCGCGATCGTGGCCACGGGCGATGTCTCGCCGTCGGCGCGCAGCGAGGTCGTGGGTGCCGTCGATTCCGTCGGGGCGGTGCCCGTCGTGCTCGCCGCGTCCGGCGATTCATCATCGACGTCGGCGGTTGCGGCTGTTTGATCGGTGGCTGCCGTTGCCGGCGCTGCGGCTGAATCGGGGGACGGCTCCGCCGTGGATTCCTCGTGGGGAGCATCGACGGTGAATCCGAATGCGCCCTCGACGACGTGCCCGTCTTCGGCCGCGACTCGCCACCAGACTTCGTACTGTCCGCCGGCCAGCGGTGTCTCGAATTCCAGGACCCAGGTCTGGCTGTCCGCTGAGCTCAGCGAGTCGGGCCGGTGCTCGATTCCGTGCGCATCGAATACCGTGAAACCGCTTCCGGCCGGCTCGACCGGGCGGTTGAACGTGAGCGAAACAGCCGATACCGGCTCGCTGACGGTTTCGCCGTCGGAAGGCTGCGACGACTCCAGCCCGGTATGCGCAGCAACAGGCGTCGGCAGCGAACCCAAGAGCACGGCGCCGAGCGCTAACGCCAGCACGAGTGCGATTGTCGGTCGCAGTGTCATTCGCGCTCAAGCAGCGAGTGCGGCCTCGTACGCGGCGCGGGCATCCTCGTTGAAGCAGACGAAGCGGATCAGTTCGACATCAGTCGCCGCGTTCTGGACGGCCGCGACGGCGATCTTGGCAGCAGGTGCTGCGGGATAGCCGTAGACGCCCGTCGAGATCGCCGGGAACGCGACCGAACGGGCGCCGACCTCGTCGGCCCGGGCCAGTGATTCGCTGTAGCACGATGCCAGCAGCTTGGGCTCTTCCTGGTGGCCGCCGCGCCAGACGGGCCCCACGGTGTGGATGACCCAACGCGCCGCCAGCCCGAATCCGGGCGTGATCTTGGCCTGACCGGTCGGGCAGCCCCCCAACGTGCGGCAGTGTTTCAGCAGTTCGGGCCCGGCGGCCCGGTGGATCGCACCGTCCACCCCGCCGCCGCCCAGCAGCGTCTCGTTGGCGGCGTTCACGATGGCGTCGACCTGCTCCGCCGTGATGTCGCCGACAGCCAATTCCAGTCTCGGTCCGGGACGGGACTCGCTCATTCGAGGGCCTCGGCGACGGCCAGCTCGGCGATGCGGCCGCCGTCGTAGCCGAGCAGGCCTTCGAGGATCTCCAGCGTGTGCTCGCCGTACATCGGCCCTGCCCACTCGAAACCGTTGTGTGCCGCCGAGAGGGTGTACGGCACCCCGTCGACGACAGTGCTGCGGGCGAAGCCGTGCGGCATCCACTGGAAATGCTGACGGTGTGCGAGCTGCGGATCGTTGAAGCACGCTCCCGAGTTCTGCACATGGTGGGCAGGAATGCCGTGTGCCTGTAGGCGATTCATGAGGCCGGGACCGTTCTGGCGGGAGGTGAACCCGGTGACGATCTCGTCCAGTTCAGCCTGCTGCGCTCTCCGCGCAGCGGCGTCGAGATCGGCGAGATCGTCACGCCGCATCTCGGTCGCCAGCGAGCGCCATTGCTCGTCATCAGCGACTGCGATGGCGATCCACTCGTCCTGTCCGGCCGCGGGGTACACGCCGTGGGGCACCATCTCGTCGTCGGCATTGCCCCGACGCGAACGCATCTCGCCCGTGTCCTGCAGTTCGGCGATCGCCGGCGCCAGCAGATGCACGGCAGCCTCCATCTGGGAGAAATCCAGGTGCTGGCCTTCTCCCGTCCGGCGTCGGTGATCGAGCGCCGCCAGCAGGGCGCACACCGTGAACCTGGGGGAGCAGTAGTCGGTGTAGGCCAGGTATGGCCCGGCAGGCCCGCGATCTGCCCAGCCAGTGATGTCGAAGAAGCCGGCGATCGAAGCCGCCATGTTGCCGAAGCCGGCGAACTGCCGGAACGGCCCGGTCTGGCCCATCACGCAGCTCGAGACCATGACCAGTTCGGGGTTGGCGTTCCGCAGATCGTCGTAGCCGAGGCCCCAGGCGGCCATGGTGCCGGGCGTGAACGACTCGACGACGACGTCGGCCCACGCAGCGAGGTCACGGACCACGTCGCGAGCCTCGGGCTTGGCAAGATTCAGCGAGATTGTCATCTTGTTGGCATTGGTGGAATGCCAGGCGATGGCGTTCTCCTGATCGGGAACGTCGTCGCGATGCCCGAGTGCGCCCCTCAGCAGGCACGGCCGGTTCTGCGTCTCGACCCGCACGACGGTTGCGCCCCAGTGCGCCAGGATCTTCGTCGCCAGCGGTGCGGCTGCCACCCACGACAGGTCCGCCACCTTCAGGCCAGCGAGCGGCTTGTCCGTGCGCGCATCAGCGGGCAGCGGTTGGGGCGCCGAGGTCAGCCGAGCGTCGCCTGCGGCGATGACCTCGGCAGTGTGCTGTCCAGCCTCGGGTGCGGGGTCGAGGGCGTGCAACGGGGTGGCGCCGGCCAGCACGAGCCTGCCCGGCATCCGGGTGCCGTCGACATCGTCCCAGAAATCCCGGTCTGCAAGCTGGGGGCTGTCCAGAACGTCCTGCAGCGTGTTGACCGGGCAGACCAGCAACGAGTCCTGCAGGCCTCGCTCGATCATCTCGGCCTTGGTCTTCGTGAGGCAGAAGCGGGCGATGTCGTCCATCAGTCGTTCGATGACGTCGACGGTCTCCTCGCCGGTCTGCAGCTGCAAGGCGAAGTTCACCCAGTCCTTGTTCAAGGTCTCGTCGTCGCAGAAGCCTTCGGCATGCATCCAGGTCAGGAATCGCTTCACCATCGGACCGATCATCGGACCGAAGGCAACGGTCACGATGATGTAGCCGTCCTTGCAGGGGTAGATGGTGCGCAGCATGAGGTCGCCGAAGCGCACGCCGCCGGCCTCGCGCTGCACCTCTGCGAGGCCGGCGGGTGCGTACAGGATCGCGGAGAGCGCTGTTTCGCACACTGCCTGCTGCGTCGACAGGTCGATGTGCTGGCCGCGGCCGATGCGCGCCCGGTGCTCCAGAGCGACCAGCGCCGCCACTGCGGCCTGCGCGCAGCCGTGCAGCCAGGCCTGCGGGATGCTGATGCGAACCGGCGGACGGTCGCTGTCGCCGGTGACGGCGAGCTGGCCGCTGGATGCGAACAGCACCAGGTCGTTCGCTTGCCAGTCGGCCTTGGGTCCGGTCTCGCCCCACGGGGTGATGTGCACGGTGATGAGCTGGTCGTTCGACTCCCGCATGGCGGCCAGGTCGATCTCAAGCAGTGTGCCGTCGTTGTGCAGCACGATGTCAGCCGTCGCTGCCAGCGCCGCGACGTCAGCGGCGCTTGCGACCGTCACCGAGCGCTTGCCCCGGTTGTAGGCATCGTGCGCATAGCCACGCGGCCAGCCGCCGGGTGGCTCGGCGAGCACTACATCGGCGCCGAGCTGCGCGAGCAGATTGCCGGCGAACCAGCAGCGTTCATCGGTGAGATCCAGCACCCGATACGGACCGAGCATCCCGCCCCCAAGCTCTCGAGCGGTCGGCGGCAGCGCGCCGCCGCGGCTTCTGCAGCCGGACACTAGTTCTGCTTGCTGGGCACGCCGATGGCCGCGCCGGCAGGCGGAGCCGCTACTCGGGCGTGACGTACGCGGCGGTGAGGCCGCCGTCGACCTGCAGATTGGCGCCCGTCATGTAGGACGAGTCGTCTGACGCCAGGAACAGCGCGGCTGAAGCCATCTCGTCCGCTTCTCCGAAGCGGCCCATCGGCACGTGGACGAGCCTTCGCTGCTTCTTCTCGGGAGTGTCGAGGAAGGACATCAGCATTTCGGTGCGCAGCGGCCCGGGAGAGAGGGCGTTGACGCGGATGCTCTCTCTGGCATGGACGACTGCCAGCTCGCGGGTCAGTGCCAGCACGGCGCCCTTGGACGCGGTGTAGGCGATCTGCGGCGTGGCCGCACCCACAGATGCCACAAACGAAGCCGTGTTGATGATCGAGCCGCCGCCGCGGCGGCGCATCGCCTCGACGGCGTGCCGGCAGCCGTACAGCACACCCTTGATATTGACGCCGAAGGTGCGGTCGATCGTCTCCTCGCCAGTGGCGATGGCATCGGTGTCGTCGTCGAGCATGATGCCGGCGTTGTTGAACACCACATCCAGCCCGCCGAACACCTCTTCCGCCCGGCTGAACGCAGCCGCCACGTCCGTATCAATCGACACATCCGCGTGCACAGCGATTGCCTCGCCGCCAGCGCGCTGCACCTCGGCCACCGTGCCGTCATTCGAATCTGCGATGTCGACGGCGACGACCTGCGCTCCCTCGGCGGCGAAGCGCAGAGCGGTGGCACGTCCGATGCCGCTGCCGGCGCCGGTGATCAACGCCACCTTGCCCTGCAGTCTCATGGAAATCCTCCCGTGGGCCGGCGTCGTGGTCGCGAGCCATTGTCCCCGACAGCACGAGGCTGTTCGTGCACGTGCCATCACGGTGCGGGGCCGCCGAGGCTGCGGCTGCCATCATCTTGGGCGTTCGACGCGGGCAGGATGGCCCCGTTCGGCGCTGCGCCCAGCCGCTAGGACGGTGATCAGTGCACAATGCATACGACGTGGTGATCGTGGGCGGAGCGGTCATGGGGTCGTCGATCGCCTGGGCGCTGTCTGCCTGCGGTGGCTTCGACGGCTCGGTCCTGGTGGTGGAGCGGGATCCGACCTACTCGCAAGCCTCGACCACGCATACGAACAGCTGCATGCGGCAGCAGTTCTCGAACCCGCTGAACGTGCAGATCTCACGCTTCAGCGCGGACTTCGTGCGCAACTTCCGCGAACGCCTCGGCGGCGATCCCGAGATCCCTGACATCTTCACCCACCACTTCGGCTACATGTACCTTGCCGGCGACGAGCACTTCGCCGAAACGCTGCGCCGCAACCAGGCCATCCAGTCCGATCTCGGGGCTGGCACCCGCATCATGAGCCCGGCGCAGATCAAGGCCGACTATCCCTTCTACAACGTCGACGACATCGTCTGTGGCAGCCACAACCTCACCGACGAGGGCTACTTCGACTCGGGCACCATGTTCGACTGGTGGCGTCGCAAGGCTCGCCAGAACGGTGTGGAGTACGTCACCGACGAGGTGGTCGACCTCGTCGTCGATGCGGGCCGTGTCGGCGGAGTGGAGCTGGCCTCGGGCAGCACCGTTCGCTGCGGCACGCTCGTCAACGCCGCCGGACCGCGTGCCGTCGAAGTGGCCCGGATGGCGGGAGCGACCTTGCCGGTGGAGCCCCGCAAGCGCTACACGTTCGTCTTCGACGCCGCCGAGCCGCTCGACCGCGCCTTGCCGCTCACCATCGACCCGTCCGGTGTCCACATGCGCACCGACGGCGACGCCTATATGTGCGGTTGTACCCCCGATGTCGACCCCACCGTCGACTACGACGACTTCGCCATGGACCACGACATCTTCGAAGCCAAGGTGTGGCCGGTGCTGGCCCATCGGGTGCCTGCCTTCGAACGCCTCAAGGTCACTCGCCAGTGGGCCGGCCACTACGCCTACAACACGCTCGACCACAACGTGGTGGTGGGGCCGCACCACGAGATCGAGAACTTCATCTTCGCCAACGGGTTCTCCGGCCACGGCATGCAGCAGTCGCCGGCCATTGGCCGGGGGGTGTCGGAGTGGATCGCCTACGGCGAGTACCGCACGCTGGATCTCACCCCGCTGGGCTACCGCCGCATCGTCGAGAACCGGCCGTTCGTCGAGAGCGCCATCATCTAAGCGGCCGACCGAGCCAGGCCGACCGGCCTCCCGGCTGCGCGCCCTGTCCCAGAACTACGCTCGCCCCTCATGCGGTTCGGCATCTTCGACCAGCTCGAACAGCCCGGAGACGTGCCGTGGCATGAGCTCTACCGGCACCGTCTGGACCTGCTGGTTCGGGCCGAGGAGGCCGGCGTGTGGGGCTGGCACAAGTCCGAGCACCACCTGATCCCGCTCGATGCCGCACCAAGCATCAACGTGTTCCTGGCGGCCGCCATCGAGCGCACCAGCCGCATCCGCATCTGCTCACTGGTGCACCTGCTGCCCTTCTACCACCCGATCCGTTTGGCCGAGGAGCTGTGCATGCTGGATCAGCTCTCCGAGGGCCGGCTGGAGTTCGGCTTCGGCAAAGGCATCAGCGTGCCCGAGCACCTGCTGTGGGGCCTCGACCCCGACGACGCCATCGCGCAGACCGACGAGTCGCTGGAGCTGATCCTGGCGGCCATGCAGACCAGCGGGAACTTCAGCTTCGACGGGCAGTTCTACGAATTCCGCGACGTGCCGATCGAATTCGAGCCCTACCAGAAGCCCTACCCGCCGTTGTGGCGTCCTGGCCAGCTGGGGACTGCCGCCGAGATGGGCGTGCGCACCATGGCCGCGGGGCCGCTTGCCGTCGTGGCCGCCAGCACCGCCCGGTACAGCGAACTTCTCGGCGAAGACGGCATCGGCCGCCACCACGCGCCGATGATCGGCGGCCTGCGGCGACTGGTGGTGGCGCCCACCGATGAAGAGGCCGACGAGATCGGGCGCCGCACCTGGGCTGCGTTCACCGAGCATCTGACACGGCTGTTCAGGCGATATGAGATGACGCCGCCGAATGACCCGACGCTCGGCGGCGACTACGACAAGGCCAAGCACTTCCAGGCCGTCGTGGTCGGTTCGCCGCAGACAGTGCGCGAGCACTGCGAGCAGTTCGCCACCGAAGCCGGCACGGACTACTTCGTGGGCGTTTTCGCGTGGGGCGATCTGTCCGCCTATGAGGTGGACCGCTCGTTCGATCTCTTCGCGGAGCACGTGATGGTCCCACTGGCGGCGCCCTGAGCGCCCCGCCGCTTACGCTTCGGCCGCCCCAGACAAGAACCGAGGATGAGCCGCCATGAGCCAGTGGAGCCGAGACGAGATCGAGCAGGCGCTTGCCACCTATCAAGCGGCGAGCAAGAAAGCGGGGCAGACCGGCGACTGGCGCGACTGGGCTGACTGTTTCACCGAAGACGCCACCTACGTCGAGCACTTCTTCGGCACGATGATCGGGCGGGAAGCCATCTACGAGTGGATCCAGTCCCAGATGAGCGAGTGGCCGGGATCGGAGATGATCGAGTTCCCCATCGAGTGGCACATCATCGACGAAGAACGCGGCTGGGTGGTGTGCCAGATCTGGAATCGCATGGGCGACCCCGGCGACGGCTCGGACCATCGGGAGTACAACTTCTCGCTCCTCAAGTACGCCGGGAATGGCTTGTGGAACTACGAGGAAGACATCTACAACCCGAACCGCTTCATCGAGATGCTGGAGGGGTACGAGGCCAGCAAGGCGGCGCACGCGGCCGAGAGTTCCTGAGCGCACTCAGGTCGGTCCCCCTGAATCCTCAAGACATATAGTCAGGAGAGATCTGCAGAAGGGGGGCGGGCTCGAATGACTGCATTGCATCCCAATGGCGTGAATCATCTGGCCTTGTCGACGCGGGACATGAAGGGCCAGCTGGAGTTCTGGTGCGATGTGCTGGGCCTGCCGCTGAAGGCCCTGTACTGGATGCACGGCGTCGACGGCACCTACCACGGCTTCGTGGAGCTCGCGCCTGACAGCTACGTCGCGTTCGTGCAGCATCCCGACAATGCCAAGGACATCGAGCTGGGGGTCACCCACGCCGGCGGTCCGGGCGAACCGGTGACTGCCGGCACGATGCAGCATGTTGCCTTCAACGTGGACACGTTCGAGGATCTGATGGCGTTGCGGGACCGCATCCGTGACCGGGGAGTGCAGGTCTTCGGCCCGATCGACCACGGCTTCATCCAGTCGATCTACTTTGCTGGCCCCGAGGGCTTGGCATTGGAGGTGGCATGCGGTTCGGCCATCCCGGTGGAGCAGTGGGTGGACCCTGAAGTTCAAGATCTGTGTGGCATCTCTGCCGCCGAGCTCGAGGCCCTGAAGCAACCGGCGGAGTTCTCCCGTCCAGCCGAGCCAGTGCCGCAGCCGTCGGGGGACACCGGCATGCCGCGGCTGATGCCCGAAGATCACTACGACATGGTGATGAGCCTGCCCGACCAGGTGGTGTGGGACCGCATGAGCGAGACCACGCCCCCGGTCGGCGCCGACTGAGTGCGCCTGTTCTCGCACGGCAAACGTCCTGCAGCGGCCGGTCCGCTGCCCACCGAACTATTGCCGCGCCGTACGCCCGGTTCGCTGGGCGCGGCGGCGCTGCCGGCAGGGCCGCTGCCCGCGTCGCCGGGCACCTGGAGTGTCTCGCACACGTTCGACGACATCGTCGACGTCTTCACCGCCTGCCGCACGGCGGATGTCCTGGCCGCGCCAGCGCCGATGCCCAGCACGCAGGCAGCGGTGGACAACATGCGGGGGTACTGCTTCTTTCTCGATGCCGACCTTGCAGGCATCTGCGAACCGTCACCGGCCTGCTGGATCGATGAGCCGATCGAGGGGCATCACAGCGCCATCGCCGTCGTCGTGGGAATCGGGCGGCCGATCCGACCGGGCGAGCCGGGATACGACTGGATCAGCGGATCCGAACAGGACAACGCTGACCTGCGCGCCACCGAGATCGCCACCGTGCTCACCCGCTATCTCGGCACCCTTGGATACAGCGCCACTGCCCACACAGCCGCCGCCTCCGATGTCGACTGTCGCCGGGTTGCTGTCGAAGCCGGCGTGCTCGAAGCCGGAGGCCGTGGGCTCGGCCACCCATTCCTGAAGCGGGGATTCGCCGTCTCGGCGGTGACGACCAGCTTGGAGCTGACACCCGACGGCCCCCTCGCGCGGCGCAGTGCGCTGCAGAACCTGCGCATCGCCACCAAGCACTGGTTGGGCTGGGGCGGCACCCGGCCAGGGTGGAGCCGCCTGGACGGCCGCCATCGCCCGTGGCATCTCGGCCGCTACCCAATGGAGAAGGTCAAGCGCGTCGACGAGCCGACGACGCTCGTCATCGCTGACGAGGTCAAGCGACCCGCAGCCCGCCACAACTTCTTCGTCCGGGCCGGTGCCGGTGACCTCGGTCCCCGGCCGCGCAAAGAGGTCGCCCGGTTCATCCGCAAGGCACCGCACGGCATCGCCTCGCAGGAGATGCTGCGGCGCTTGGTGCCACTGCAGCGAGGGGAAGCGGCGCCCGAAGTGGCTGCCGGTGCTGACGACGCCGACGCGAATGCCGATGCGGTCAAGGCTCTCGGCCACTTCATCGGTGCCGACATGACCGGCGTGTGTGAAGCGCCCGAATACGCGTGGTACTCCCACCGGCCAGATGGATCGCCGATCGAGAACCTGCACCGCAACGCCATCGTGTTCGTGCTCGACCAGGGTTTCGAGACCATGGAAGGCGCTTCGGGCGATGACTGGATCAGCGGAGCGCAATCGATGCGGGCGTACCTGCGGGCGTCGATCATCGCCAACGCGATCGCCGCGCAGATCCGCCGGCTCGGCTACGCCGCGCAGGCTCACACCGCCGCCGACGACGAGATCAACCACATCCCGCTGCTGCTGTCCGCCGGCATCGGCGAGCTGTCGCGCATCGGCGAGCTGGTGCTGAACCCGTTCGTGGGTCCGCGTTTCAAGTCCGGCGCAATCACTACCGACATGCCGCTGACACCGGATCGTCCCATCGATTTCGGCCTGCAGGACTTCTGCACGAAGTGCACCAAGTGCGCTCGCGAGTGCCCGGTCGGTGCCATCCGGTTCGGCGACAAGGTGATGTTCAACGGCTATGAGATGTGGAAGCCCGACGTGGATCGCTGTGCCCGCTACCGCATCACCAACATGCGCGGCTCGGCCTGCGGGCGCTGCATGAAGACCTGCCCCTACAACATCGAGGGCGTGCTGGCTGAGCGTCCGTTCCAGTGGGCGGCGATGAAGCTGCCGTTCACCCGATCTTGGATCGCCCGCTTGGACGACAAGCTCGGTCGGGGGGAGATCAACCAGGCCAAGAAGTGGTGGGTCGACATCGAGGTGCTCGATGACGTGCCGGTGGAGCCGCCGAAGGGCGCCAACACGCGCGGCCTCAATCTCGACCGCAAGCCGCGGGACGAGTCGGGGTTTGCGATGTTCCCGCCCGAGATGGCGCCGCCAGGACCTGACGGCATGGCGCCCTTCTCGCTCGACCGCGAGGCCGGCATCGCAGCCTCCCAAGAAGCCGAACGGCCGGCCGAAGCTCGCGAACGCATCGGACATTAGGGAGGCGGGAATGGCCCGAGTACAGGGTGCTCACTTGGTCGGCAGTGCTCCCGTCAGCGAGCCGGGCGAGCTGTTCGCACTGGTGCGGGACCACCTGGCAGGCCACCTGCGCCGCGTGCCCGACGGCGAGGTCGGCGAACGCGACACCTGGATTGCCTGGCAATTCCCCAAGCTGTCGCAATGCCCGCAGCTTGAGACCAGGTCGGTGAACTCGGCGTACCTGGGCCGTGACGTTCCTCAGCACGAGATCGTCGACGGCGCGGGGCCGCTCGAGCTGGTCGATCTGGGATATGCCGACGCAGCGCTCGCCTCGTGGGAGCGGTTCGCGGCAGCTCACAGCGCTGGCACGCTGCCGGCGAACCTGCGGTTCATGGTGGGACTGCCGTCGCCGCTCAGCGTGGTCACCATCTATGTGGCGCCGCAGTCTCGCCCGGCTGTGCTCGACGCGTGGACCGCAGCCATGGAAGCCCAGCTCGCACGCATTCTCGACGGCATCCCCAACGACCGCCTGTCCATCCAATGGGAGGTTTGCATCGAGTTCGGGATCCTCGAAGGCCTGTGGACCTACCTGGACACCGCTGGCGACGGCGTCGATGCCCGTGAGGGCGTCGCGGAGCACATTGCCTATCTCGGCAACCTCGTGCCCGGGAAGGTCGAGATGGGCTACCACCTGTGCTACGGCGACGCCGGCCATCAGCACTTCGTCGAACCTAGCGACACCGGTCACCTGGCGTGGACAGCCGAGACGCTGCTGGAGCAGGTGCATCGCCGCATCGACTGGATCCACCTGCCGGTGCCGAAGCAGCGTGACGACGACGCGTACTTCGAAGCGCTGGGAGCGGTGGAGATCCCCGACGAGACCGAGCTGTACCTCGGGTTGGTGCATGTCACGGGCGGGCAGGAGGGGACCCGGCGCCGGATCGCCACGGCTTCCCGGCACGTGCCGCGGTTCGGACTCGCCACCGAGTGCGGATTCGGCCGCCGCCCGATTTCGCAGATTCCTGCACTGCTCGACCAGCACGCCGCCCTCAGCGAGCCTTGGGAATCCTGAGGCGCAGGAGGGTCGGCGGTGCAGTACTGCAGGGTCAGCAGTGTCGCCGAGGCAGTCGACGAGCTGACTCGCTGGGGTGCTGAGGGGCGCGTCCTTGCGGGCGGAACCGACGTCATGCCCCGCTTCCTGCAGGGCGAGCAGGTCCCCGCAGCGCTGATCGACATCGGGGGGATCGAAGGGCTGCAGGGCATCTCCGAGGTCGGCGGGGTGACGAGCATCGGCGCGCTCGTCACGATGCGACGGCTCGCCACTGCGTCGCTGATTGCACTGCGCCATCCGGCACTGTCCCAGGCGGCCGCCGCGGTGGGGGCGTGGCAGACCCAGACCGTCGCGACCTTGGGCGGCAACATCTGCTCTGCAGCCTCGACGGCCGACACGCTGCCGGCCCTGCTCGTCGCCGGCGCGCAGCTGACGCTGGTATCCAAGTCGGGTCGGCGGCGCATCGGGTTGGAGGAGTTCCTCGAAGGCCCGGGCACCACGGCGCTGCGACCCACCGAATTGCTGCGTGCGGTCGAGCTGGAGCCGCTCGGCGAACGCAGTGCGGAGGGATACCTGAAGGTGGCACGCCGCAGCTCCATGGATGTGGCCGTCGTGGGCCTGGCGCTCCGGCTGCACGTTTCTCCGAGCGGTGTGATCGACGGTGTCCGCATAGCGATGTGCGGCGGTGACCGATCTGCACATCGGGTTCCTGCCGCCGAGTCGGTGTTGTTGGGCACCCAGCTCAGCGACGAATCCGGCGCATTCACCGAAGCAAGGGCGGCGTTGGCCGATGCGGTGGGACCGGGGGACTCGGTCGAAAGTCAGTACCGCCGGCGCGTGTTGCCCGGACTGTTCGGCCGGCTCGCCGGGCGCTGCAGTGCAGAGATCTCCGGGGTGGTCGCCTGATGCCTGCACCAACGGGAGAGCAGCACGTGACCATCCGGCTCATCGTGAATGACCGAGCGCACCGGTTGACGGTGGATTCGGGTGAGGCGCTGTTGGGAACGCTGCGGGACCGGTTGGGATTGACGGGCCCCAAGGAGGCCTGCGGCGAAGGCGAGTGCGGCGCCTGCACCGTGCTGGTTGACGGCGGGCCGGTTGCGTCCTGCATCCTGGCCGCTGGCTCGACGAACGGCCGCGCCGTGCGCACTGTCGAGGGACTGGCCGGTGCGGGCGATCTGACGACGCTGCAGCAGGCATTCGTACGCCACGCGGCAGTCCAATGCGGCTACTGCACACCTGGGGTGCTGATGGTGCTCACGGCCTTGCTCGAGGAAGTGTCCGAGCCGACGGAGGCGGAGGTGCGGCAGGCCCTGGCAGGCAACATCTGCCGTTGCACCGGGTACCAGCAGATCGTCGAAGCGGCACTGGATGCTGCTCGTGCGGTGGCGTCGTGAGCGCACTGGGAACCAGCCCGGATCGCAGCGATGCCGATGCAAAGCTGCGCGGCCAGGCAGTCTTCGGCGCCGATCTGTCCCGGACCGGGATGCTGTGGGCGTCGCTTGCCCGTTCGCCGGCGGCTGCCGGCCAGATCCGAGCGATCGACCCAATCCCCGCACTCAGAGTCGACGGGGTGCTGGAGATCGTGACTGCTGCTGACGTGCCGGACTGGAGGACCGGTGTGATCGTGTCGGACACGCCCATGCTGGCAGCCGACTACGTCGCCTATGAGGGCGAACCGGTCGCGATCGTGGTCGCGGAAAGCCGAGCCGCGGCCGAAGCCGGGGCGCGATCAGTCGCCATCGACATCGAGCCAGTCGAGCCCGTCTCCACGCCAGAACAGGCACTGGCACCGGGTTCGCGCCTGGTGCATCCCGACTGGAATCGCTTCGCAGTCGCAGGCGGAGCCGACATCGGGCGCAACGGCAACGTGGTCGCCGAGGTCATCCACGACCCAGGCGACCTCGACGAGGCGTTCGCGGCGGCGGACTTCGTGGTCGAAGGCACCTACCGCACGCCTCGGCAGTACCAAGCTCACCTGGAGCCCAAGATGGCGCTGGCCACCTACGAGTCGGGCCGGTTCACCATCGAGGTCTCCCACCAGTACCCGTTCCGTCTGCGTGACCGGGTGGCCCAGATCCTGGGTGTCGCACCGTCCGCTGTGCGGGTGGTGGGGCATCACATCGGCGGCGGGTTCGGGTCCAAGCTCGACGTGAGTCTCGAGGCGTTCGCGGCGCTGCTGGCGCAGCGCTACCGGCGTCCGGTGCGGATGCAGCACACGGCGCTCGAAGAACGGCTGGTGGCGCCGTGCCGGGCCAATGCGATCACCGCAGTGCGCTCTGCAGTCCGGCGCGACGGCACGATCCTGGCCACCGACGTGGAGATCGTGTCTGACAGCGGCGCTTACGCCAACAACGGCCCGGCGCTGTCGTCGATTCCCATGTTCGTCTTCGGGTCGATCTACCGGGTGGGAACCGCGCGGATCCGGACCCGCAACGTGTACACGAACACAGCGCCGACGGGCGCCTACCGGGGCGTCAACGGGCCGTGGCTGGTATTCGCGAACGAGCGCCATATGGATGCCGTCGCCGACACGCTGGGCCGTGACCGCCGGGAGTTCCGGCTGGCCTCGCTCGCGCAGGACGGCGACCTGATGCGCAACGGTCAGCCCCTCGAACAGGTGTCGATCTTGCGAGAGGCCTTCGAACGAGTCAACGAGCTGGCTGGGTGGCGGGACGCTGGTGCAGGAGAACTGCGCGGTGTCGGGCAGGCGGCGGCGGTCTGGCTGACCAATCCGATGCCGGGCCATGCAACCGTGAAGCTGAACGAGGACGGCACCGCCACCGTGATCACCTCGGCAACCGAGAACGGCTCGGGTGCCGTGGCCACCGGGCTGCGGCAGATCGCGGCCGAGGCGCTGGGCATGGCGACCGAGCGCGTCACCGTGACCATGCCCGACACCGACGCCACCGGCTATGACGCAGGGTCGCAGGGCAGCCGCACCACCCACGTGGTGGGCCGGGCCATCGCCGACGCCTCCGTGGAGGTGCGCAGTCACGTGCTCGAACGGGCCTCGCAGATGCTCGAAGCCGCCGCGGAGGATCTGGTGATCACCGACGGCGTGGTGTCAGTTGCCGGCGTGCCGACCGCCAGCGTGACGCTCGGCCAGATCGCGCAGGCGGCTACCTGGTCCGAGGGGCCCATCGCTGCAGGCGCCTCCTACGTCACGCCCACACCGCCGCATGACCCGATGTGCGCAACAGGGATGCTGATCAAGGGATGGCCCACCCCCACATATCACCTTCATCAGGCCGAGGTCAGCGTCGACCCTGTCACCGGCCAGGTCACCGTGGATCGGTACGTCGTGTGCCAGGAGGTCGGTAGAGCCATCCATCCCGACGCCATCACCGGACAGATCCAAGGCGGCGTCGCACAGGGCTTGGGTTTCGCTTTGAGCGAACGGGTCGACCTGGATCACGGCCGCTACGTTCAGCGCAACTTCAAGGCACACGGGCTGCCGCTCGCGGCGGACGTGCCCAAGGTGGAGGCCATCGTGATGGAGCACGCCGACCCCGCAGGCCCCTTCGGCGCCAAGGGCGCAGCTGAGCCGCCCGTCGTGCCGGTGGCTGCCGCAATCGCCAATGCGGTAGCCGACGCCATCGGCGCCCCGGTCGACTCGCTGCCGATCACACCCGAAGCTGTGCTCGACGCATTGGAGCGCGCACAGTGAGCGAGGCGTCGCCGCCGGTGGCCGGCACTCTTCGCATCGGTGTCGACGTGGGCGGCACCAACACCGATGCCGTGGCCATGTCCGGCGACGAGGTGGTCGGCTGGGCGAAGGCCGTCACGACATCCGATGTCACCGTTGGCATCGTGACCGCCGTGCGGTCGCTGC
Organism: Microthrixaceae bacterium; assembly: GCA_011523825.1. Classification (GTDB taxonomy): domain Bacteria; phylum Actinomycetota; class Acidimicrobiia; order Acidimicrobiales; family Poriferisodalaceae; genus Poriferisodalis. Next base: position 44,453 of record WTFX01000005.1, on the reverse strand, counting down.
TGGCCGGCTACGACCTGTCAGCCCCAGAGATCGGTGCCGTCATGATCGGCACCACCCACTTCACGAATGCCCTGGTGGAGGGTCGCCGGCTGGTGCCGACGGCGGTCGTGCGCCTCGGGCTTCCCGCCACCCGGGGCATCCCGCCGTTTATCGACTGGCCCGACCGGCTGCGAGCAGTGCTCGGCGATCACGTCTACCTGTGCCACGGCGGACACGAATTCGACGGCCGGTTGATCACCCCCATCGACCATGGCGAGCTGCGGGCAGCGGCCCGTGACATCGCCTCGAAGGGGGTGGGGTCGGTCGCTGTGGCGTCGGTGTTCTCGCCGGTGGACGACAGCTACGAGCACGAGGCGCAGGAGCTGCTACTTGACGAGGTGCCCGATCTGGACATCAGCCTGTCCAGCGAGATCGGCAGGCTCGGGCTGCTCGAACGCGAGAATGCGGCGATCGTGAACGCTTGCTTGCGACCACTGGCCGAGCGGACCGTCGCGGGACTCATCGAGGCGCTGGTGCAGCTCGGCCTGGATTGCCCACTGCACGTCAGCCAGAACGACGGCACGCTCATGAGCGCTGACTTCGCGCGGCGCTACCCGGTGGCCACGTTCGCGTCGGGACCCACCAACTCGATGCGCGGGGCCGCCTTCCTGAGCGGCATCCGTGACGGCGTCGTCATCGACGTGGGCGGCACCACCTCCGACATCGGCGTGCTGGTGCATGGCTTCCCACGCGAGGCCTCCACCGCAGTGTCGGTGGCGGGCGTGCGGACCAACTTCCGCATGCCCGACGTGCTGTCGCTCGGGCTGGGCGGCGGGAGCCTGGTGCGCTCCGCCAACGGCGTCGCGGTCGGAGTCACGGTTGGCCCGGACAGTGTCGGCTATGAGCTCACCGAGCGGGCACTTGTCTTCGGCGGCGTCGAGCTGACCGCCACAGATGTGGCCACTGCCGCTGGCATGGCCGAGATTGGTGACCCAGGAACCGTCGACGCTCTCGATGGGGCGCTGGTTGACGATGCGGTCGATCGCATGCAGGACATGCTGGCGACTGCCGTCGAGCAAATGAAGACCTCTGCCGATCCCGTGCCGGTCGTCATCGTCGGCGGTGGGGGAGTGCTGGTACGCGACGGCCTGGCCGGCGCTTCGGAGACCATACGGCCGGGTCACTTCTCGGTTGCCAGCGCGATCGGCGCCGCCATATCCCAAGTCGGCGCAGAGACGGACCGGGTGTACTCGATGGCGACGATGACACGCGACGAAGCCATGGCAGAAGCCCGGACCCTCACTGCTCAGCGTGCGGTCGAGGCAGGCGCCGATCCCGCGACGGTGGAGATCACCGACGTGGACGAGATTCCCCTCACGTATCTGCCATCGAACGCCATACGGATCCGGGTGAAAGCGGTCGGTGACCTTGCCGCGGGCAACGGCGCAACCAGCGGGGGAGTCGGCACATGAGCACACAGGGCAAGATCGGCCTCATCTTGGGCAGCGCGATAGCGCCCGAGGACATCGCGGGGGCCGCGGCGCAGGCGGAGACGAGCGGTTTCGGCGAGATCTGGCTGGCAGAGGACTACTTCTTCACCGGCGGCATCTCGGGCGCCTCGGTGGTGCTGGGAGCGACCAGCGAGATCACTGTCGGCCTCGGCGTGGTGTCGGCCGTGGCACGGCATCCCTCGGTGCTGGCGATGGAGCTCGCCACGCTGAGCCGATCGTCCCCGCAGCGGCTGGTCGCAGGCGTGGGGCTGGGAGTGCCTGCCTGGGTTCGCCAGATGGGCCTCCATCCGCGGTCACCCCTGGCCGCCGTGCGGGAGTGCGTCACTTCGGTCAAATCGCTGCTGGCCGGGGAGACCCTGGACCGCCACGGCCAGGTGTTCGAGTTCAACAACGTCAAACTCACTTTTCCTGAGATCGGCTCGCCGATGCCGGTCCGACTCGGCGTGTCGGGCCCGAACATGCTGCGCCTCAGCGGTGAGATCGCCGACGGCACTGTGCTGTCGGTGTGCTCCAGCCTGCGCTATGTCGAATGGGCCAAAGAGCGCATCGACGAGGGCCGCGAGCTGGCGGGACGCACCGATCCCCATCCGATCACGGTGTTCGCCCTGTACGCAGTGGACGAAGACGGCCAAGCGGCCCGGGACTCGGCTCGGGCTTCGCTGGCGTTCTACCGCCAGCACGGCCCGAACGCCCTCACTGACGTCTACGGCATCTCCGACGATCTGCAGGTGCTCATCAGCCAGGGCGGGTACGCAGCCGTCCGGGACGGGATGCCGGACCAGTGGGTCGCCGACCTGACCGTGGCAGGAACGCCGGCCGAATGCGCTGCCAAGATCCGCGCGCTGTGGGACGGGGGCGCCGACTCGGTGGCGTTGGCCCCGCTCGCCACCGACCGACTCGCCGAGATCATCGACCTCACGGCGCAGGAAGTGCTCCCCCGCACCTAGACAGCAGGTCGGTAGTCGGCGTCGATGCCGAAGGCGTGCGGGCCGACGACGGCCAGCGCCTCGGGCGTCCGTAACAGGTCGGGCGCCGGCAGCACCAGCACGTCGGCGCGCACGCCGAAGCGCAGCAGCTCGGTGGTGATCGGTTCGCCGGTGTCGGTGGTGACCAATGTGATGAGATCTGGCACCATCACCTGCGGCACGTCGTCTTCGTAGATCGCCAAGTTCTCGTTCTGGAAGTCGATGCGGATCGTGCGCCCGGCGTCGTCTTCAATGCCGGCCACGGTCATCTGGCCGCGTGCGAATCCGGCCGCGTTGCGCCGGTGCACATCAGTCACCTTGCCGCGTAGATAGCGCATGCCTCCGGCGACGCCCAGAATCGCCTCGGTGGGATCGTCCTTGACCTCACGAGCCTGATGCACGGCGTGCCCGATCTCGCTCGCCAGGCGCAGCGTGTTGGGAATGATCGAGCGCCGGCAGTACGCACCGTCCATCACGGCGGATGCCAGACCGGTATGCGCGCCCATCTCGACGGTCGCCGCCCTAGCGATGCGCTCAAGCCATTTGGCATCGGGCACCTCGGCGATGACCACTTGGCTGCCACGCTCGTCGGCAATGGCAGCGGGGTAGGGACTGCCGCCATAGATGAGATAGGTGATCATCTGCAACTCGGGGAACGCCCGCCCCATGCCGTCGCCGTTGACGATGGGGATGTCCATGGCGGCGGCGACGACCATCGGCACCATCGAATTACTGCCGCCCATCTCGAACGGCGCGATTGCGTCGAACTTCCGGCCGAGGTGCCGCTCCAGCGCCCGGGCGGCCACGGTTTCCTCGTCGCCGCCAGCGAGCTTCTCGTGGCTGACCATCGGCGAGCCCATGCCACCCACGGCAACCAGCAGGTCATCGTCGGCGATTTCGTCTGGCTCGATCACCCGCACCCGGCCACCGGACCGCATGACCTGCAGCACTCGCAGCCGCCCGAGGTAGGGATTGCCGCCGCCGCCGGTGCCCAGCACCGCTGCTCCCAGAGCGATCGGCGCCAGATCAGGCTCAGCGATCTCCCACACGGCGCACCTCCAGCGGCCCCAGCACGGCAATCGCCGACGCTACCCCCACCGCCCGACTCGGCGTGTGGCGGCAGCGACTGCCCGTTGGGCGGCCTGCTCAGAACTCGAGCCCGCCGTCGAGCAAGCGTCGGCAGCCGCTGAGCACACCGCTCAACAGCAGCTCGAATTGGCCGTCGGGCCAGTCCACTTCGGGCCGCTGCGCCTTCCAGCCGACGATGGCCATGCCCCGGATCAGCTCGAACATCGGCACCAAGCCGAGGTCGTCATCGCCGATGGGACGCACGGATCGATAGCCGCGCAGGAAAGCGGCTGCGGCCTCGTCGAAGTCAGGCGCCGCCCGCGAGTGATACATGGCCACCGCGATGTCGTACTGGTGCCAGCCGAACCCGGCGTCGTCGAAATCGATGACGGCGAGCTGCCCGTCCGAAACCAGCAGATTCGCCAGGTGCAGGTCGGCATGAATCATGCTGAACGTGCACCCCGGCTCGCCGTACTGCGCCAGCGACGCCCGGCAGGCGTCTCGGGTGGTCACCAACAGGCTGCGTTCGTCGGCAGTCAGCTTGGGATGCTCCCAGAACGGCCCCCAAAAGGGTGTGTCTCCGAGCAGGCCGTCCGAATCCAAACGGTGACGCCGGAACGACGGCGGCGGCGTCCAGGCTGTCGCTTGGTTGTGCATCGCGGCCATCAAGCCGCCCAGCTGGCCGAAGGGCTCGGAGATCTCAGCAAGTGCTTCATTCGTGCCGTCGGGCTGTGTCAGCAGCACGCCCACGATTTCTCCGTCAACCCAAAGATTCATCCCGGCGTTGCGAACCTCGCCCGACCCGAGTTCCACTGGCACGAAGTAGCGACCGTCGGGGGCGCTGACCGGACTGGGCACGCCGATGTCGGCGTCACGCAGCGCTGACAGCCAGACGCGCTCGGAGTCGAGCTCTGCATCAGTGTGATAGCCGGGCCGGTGCAATCGCAGCACGTAGGCCTGCCGGGAGCCGGATTCGACAGCGCGGAAGGTGATGTTCTCGCTGACCCCGACCAGCTCGAGGCGGGCTGCTTCCACGCCGAACGCGTCGAGCGCCTGGTGCGCCGCGCTGAGCCAGCGCCTATCCATCGATGTCGTCGATCACCGCGTCGAATGCTGCGAGGAACTCCTCCGCGTGGGACTGCTGCAGCACCAGCGGGGGCCGGACCTTCAGCACGTTGGCGAACGCGCCGGCGTGCGAAGCAAGCATGCCCCGGTCTTTCAACCTGTCGGTGAACTCGACCGCTCGTGCGCGATCCGGAACCAGTTCGCCATCGGGTTCCACCATCTCCACGCCGATGAAGAGGCCGTGCCCTCGCACATCGGCCATCCACGGGCAGCGCTCGGCCCGTTCGACCAATGCAGCCTTCAAGCCGTGGCCGCGTTCAGCGACGCTGGCGGCCAGACCACGCTCTTCGATCTCGTCGATGACGGCGTGCCCGACGGCAGCCTGCAGCGGGCTCGCTGCGTAGGTATTGAAGTAGCGGGTCGCTGAGCGGAATCGCTCGACGAGACTCCGGCTGGCGACAGTGGCCGCCAGCGGCAGGCCGTTGCCCATGGGCTTGCCCATCACGGCGATGTCGGGCTCGAAGCCGGTGACTTCGTAGCCCCACCAGCGACCGGTCCGGCAGTAACCCGCCTGCACCTCGTCTGCAATGACAAGACCTCCAGCGGTGCGCACCAGCTCCGCTGCCTGCGCCATGAATCTGGCGGGGATGTTCGGCAGTCCCTCGTTGGCTTGGATCGAGCAGACGATGAGCGCAGCCACGCCGGCACCTGACGACTCCAGCCGCTGGATCGCTGCCGCAATCTCGTCGAGATAGGCGTCGGCCAATGCGTGGTCATCCAGACCTGCCCGAACCGGGCGGAGTCGTTGGGGGAACGGGAATGTGGCCACATCGGGGTAATCGTCGGGTCGTGTCGCGGCGGCGCGCAGCGCGATCACCGCTTCGCTGTTGCCGTGGTAGGTGGCGTTCGTGGCGATGACTCCCCGACGCCCTGTCGCAATGCGAGCCATGTTCATCGCGACCTCGACGGCTTCAGTGCCGGTGCAGCTGATGACGACGCTCTCGATGCCGTCATGGTGCAGGGCCACCAGCCGTTCGGCGAAGCTCACGATGCCCTCATCGAGGTACCGGCTGTGCACGTTGAGCGTGGCCTGCTGGGCGGCCATCGCCTCGGCCACGCGGGCGTTGCCATGACCCACGCAGGGCACGTTGTTGTACAGGTCGAGGTAGCGGCGGCCGTCCGCGTCGAACAGCTCGACGCCGTCGCCCCGCACGAGGTGCAGCGGCTCGGAGTAGAAGAGCTGCGCCCCGGCGCCCAGCGCCTGATCGCGCCGATTCTGCAGCGTCTGGTTCACTCGGCCGGGAGCAGGAGCCCCGAATTGGAGTGCTTCGAGGTCGGCTTGCGGCCGAGCACCATCTCGGGCGTGAGCAGGTCCACCGGACCCGGCATGTCGTGGGGGTCGGAGTAATAGCCCAAGGCGTAGTTGCCCATCGAGTACCCCATCAGGTCCGCCAGCTCCGGATCGAGGTCTTTGGCGACCTCGGGCGGGCACGACAGGAACTGGTTCTCCTCTGTTCGGAGCCAGCCCAGTGTGTAGGTGATGTTGATGCCGGTGCGGTCGGCGTCGGTGCAGTTCTCGCCGCCCCCATGGATCACCGAGCCCGAGTACAGCAGCACCGAGCCGGCGCCCATGGCGGCCTGTGTCTTCTCGTCGTCGGTGGCTCGGCGGTCTTCGTCCCATCCGGGGCTGCCCGGAACGATCCGCGTCCCGCCGTTCTCGGGCGTGAAGTCGGTCATGGCCCACATCGTGTTGAACTGCGGGTCGATCTCGTCGGGGATGTAACCGCCCCATGCCAGGCGGTCTCGGTGGAGCGGCTGGGTTCCCTGGCCCGGCTTGATGTTGATGACCTGTGTCAGGTGCAGCTGGATCTTGTTGGTGTACGGGCTGAGGAAGCGGTTCGCCATGTCGATGACCTTGGGATGCATCACCAGCTCGCGGCATGCCGCTGATCGGGCCACGAGGGCACCGGTACGCGTCGTATTGGGGCCAGAGAAGTTGTCGAGGCCGCCCGGCGTGCGATCGATCCAAGGCCGCAGCTCGTCCTCGAGCCGGTTCAGCAGGTCGATATCGATGGCGTCTTCGATGATGGCGCCGCCGTCAATACGCACCACCTCGACGATTTCTTCGTCCGGAGTGTCCGGGGTGAAACGCGCAAGCTCAGCCATGCCCCAACAGTACGCGCCGCCGGGTGTCCCCGCCGTTCCGCCAGGGTGATGGGGTGGCGGCCAACTCATGTACGGCCGCGATGGTGGGCTCGCACAGCGGAACCGGCGCATGAAGCGGGGCTCGCGGCGCGGGCCGGTTTGGGCCGCCACGCAGTCGCGGTGGCCCGCCGCTTGTGCGCACTGCGCCGCTCGCTGAAGCAGGCGCGGCGGGCTGGCAATGCTCGCGCCCCGAGCAGGTGGGAGACTGCCACTAGGCCGTGGTGGAAGAAGCGGTCGTTCGCCTCGCTCCATGCGCCATAGGCGTCGAGCTCGGCTCGCATCCGCGCGACCTGGGCATCGATCTCGCGTTTGTAGTCGTTGAATTCCTGGCGGAGGCTCTCCGTGTCGGCCCGAGCCTCGCTGGCCAAGCGACGGCAGCGTCTGAGCAGCCGACGGTGGCTCATGGTGCCATGCAGCAGCAGGAGGACCGACCACGCGACGACGAGCGGAGTCGGGATGCTGGCGGTCAGCAGCGACCCGAGCGAGCCGGTCATCTGCTCGCTCCGATCGAGCAAGATCGTTGACGGCAGGTGTGCGTCGAGTCCATGCCTGCATACCAGCATGTGTGCTCATGAAAAGCAATTGAATTGATTGAAATCTGCTGTTACTCACCACAAGAGCTCATACGAGATCGTAGGTGCGGAGTTCGACCTCGTTGCCGTCGGGGTCGTGGAGGTAGACATCCGAACCCCAGCCGGTCCCGGTACCACGCCAGCGACCGCTCCGCGCCGGCCACGTTGAGGACGATGTGGTCGAGTCCCTGCACAGTGGCCACGGCATCGGTATCGGCGATACCCACGGGCCTACGCTGCGCCTCGTGGGCGAGGCTTCCGACAGCATTGCAGTGTTCACCGCTGCCGACGACGGCTTCCACGCGCACCTGGGGGGCGACGACTGGTGGTTCACCGAGACGGCGTGGTTCTCGTTCCACCACGCCGAGCGGAAGCTCGGCGGATGGCTGTACACGATGGCTCGGCACAACATCGGCACCATCGCCGGCGGTGCCTGGGTGTGGGACGACACGACGCACCTGCCGTGGGAGGTGCTCTACAGCTCGAATCTCACGGCATTGGCATTACCGCCCGAACTTGACCTGCGCGCTGCCACGCTGCCCAACGGCGTCAGCATCGAGGTGGAAGTGCCCACCATGAGCTACCGCCTGGGCTTCGACGACCCGCATCGCTTCAGCGCTGATCTCCGATTCGAAGCCGTGCTGCCGCCGCGGCCGCTGACGGCAGGCGATTCGACATTCGGCCATTCCGCCCATTTCGACCAGATCGGTCATGTCACCGGCAGCATTGAGGTGAACGGCGATCACATCGGAATCGACTGCTGGTCCATGCGCGACCGCACGTGGGGTCGGCGTCCCGAGGACCGGCCCCGCCAGGCGGCCTACGTGACCGGCGCCGGCGAGGGCGGGTCGGGCTTCCTGGCCGTGACGAATACCCGTGACGGCGAGGACCGAGTGGCCTACGGGTTCGTCCAACGCGGCGACACCCAGGTCACGCTGATCGGCGGTGAACGGAGTGTGCGGCGCTCCGCCGAAGGCTGGATTGCCGAGATCCGGATCGACGCGGTCGACGCCGCCGGCGATCGCTTCGGGGCGGTGGGACATCCGGTGAGCCGCATCGTCATCAATCGCCACAGCTTCATTGACATCAACAGCCTCATTCGCTGGGAAGTCGAAGGAGCCGGAACCTGGTGGGGCGAGGACCAGGACATGTGGCCCACTCACCGCTTCGCCGCCGCCAAGCGCAGCGGCGATTGGTCGATCGGCAGTCGCAGATGAGCTTCGAGAGCCATGAGCTGCTGGGGCGCCTCGCCGAGGGGCTGCGTCGCGAGATCGCACCGGCAGTCGACGACGAGTACCTGCGCACGCAGGCCCACATGGCCGCGGTGATCTTGGAGCGACTCGCCCGCGAGGCGGCGCTCGGGGAGCGTCACCGGGCTGCCGAAGCCGCCGACCTCGCCGAGCTGGCCTCAGGCCTGGGCGAGATCGTCGGCATCGATGGGGCTTCGCAGTCGCAGGCAGCTCCCGAGGGGGTTCGCTCGGCACTGGCCCGGCTGCAGGACGACCCGGATGTGATGTCACTTGGGCTCGTGGTGGAGGCGCTCTATCGCTGGGGCCCCGAACGTCCTGCAGCGGCCGCAGCGCTCGACGCGATCCGTTCGGTGCTGCGCCGTGACATCGATCGACGCATGGACATCGCCCGGTGAGCATGGCCCATACGACACCGGCAGACAGCGCCGAGTTGGCGGCAGTGCTCAGCGACTACCTGGCTGAGCGGCTCGGGACGACGAGGCCCGTCGAGGTCTGCGACATGGAGCGCATTGCGGTCGGGTGGTCCCACGAGACCTGGCTCTTCGATGCGGTCTGGCCGCAGGACGGCACCGAGCAGCGCATGGGTTTGTGCCTGCGGCGCGATCCCGGCAACGCCTTGCTGCGCGACAAGTCCGACCTCGGCGAGCAATTCCGCGTGCTGAAGTGCCTGGAGGGCACCGATGTGCTCGCCCCGCGAGCTCACTGGCACGAACCCGATCCTGCCGTGCTGGGCGCGCCTGCGTTGATCATGGAACGAGTGCCCGGCGTGTGCCCGAGCCCGTGGCGGCGCGCCGGCCGGGAGTTCTACGCGGCTGCGGCGGGGCGAGGCGTCCTGCCGGCCAGCTTCACCAACGCACTTGCCGCAGTGCACAACGTCGACTGGCGGTCTGCAGGGCTGGACTTTCTCGGCGTGCCCGAGGACGGCAACGACTTCGCACATCGCGAGATCGACAAATGGGAGAGTCTCATCGAGGAATCCGGGCACGAGGGCCACCCGATCCTCGCCGACTTGATCGGCTGGCTCCGGCACCACGCGCCGCCCGTCGACCGGCTGACGCTGGTGCACGGGGCATATCGCACCGGCAACGTGCTGATCGACGACGACCGGGTATCGGCGATTTTGGACTGGGAGCTGCAGGTCATCGGCGACCCGATGTACGACGTTGCCTACGTGCTGACCGAGCTCAACCGGGAAGGCACCGAGCTGCTCTCGAATGTGGTGCCTCGGGAGCTGTTCTTCGAGAGGTACCAGCAGGCCACCGGCATCGAGATCGATGAGGAGCGCTGCGCGTACTACCAGCTGCTCTATGCCATGCGCTCGGCGGCGTTCTGGATGAGCGCCGCAGGGCTGTATGCCGACGGTTCGAACAGCGACCTGCGGCTGGCCCGCACACACTGGTCGGTCACGGTGGCACTCGAACGTGCTGCGACCGAACTCGGCTACTAGGCGGGTTACGGCGACGGTCGCCGTGCTGCCGGTGTCGCGCGCGAGCGGAATCCGGTTCAGGCAGCGAACGCGTCGATCATGGCGTGCACGTCGCCGAGCGGGTACAGGATCGGGCAGGTAGCGCCGGTGGCCAGGTAGCCGTCGACAGCCTCGCGGGCCTCGGCGGGCGTGCCCGATGCGGTGAGCATCTGCACGATCTCATCTGGCACCAGCCGTGACGCAGATTCGACCTGCTCGGCGGTGGCCGGCCAGGTGAGCACCCTGCCGACCTCCTCGAGCAGCGAATCGGGCACGCCGGATGCCTTCATGATGTGCGGCTGCTGGCCCAAGTACTGGGTGACCATGTTGCGGGCCATGTCGAGCGCCGTGCCCCGGTCCTCATGCACCGAGCACACCACGAGCTGGGGCCGGTCCAGGTCGTCGACGCTTCGCCCGGCAGCGCTCGCACCGCGGTCGAGAGCGTCCATGGCCCGGCTGTTGTAGTCGGGCGAAACCAGGTAGTTGAGCACGACGCCGTCGGCGATCTCACCGGTCAGCTCCATCATCTTCATGCCCGTGGCGCCGATGTAGATCGGCACGTCCTTCGGTCGCCGATCCTGGTACACGTAGTCGAGTTCGACATCGTCGAGGTGGACGTGCTCGCCGTGGAACGTGACGTTCTCGTTGGCGAGCAATGCCCGCACCACCGCGGTGACCTCGCGCATCGCGCCGAGCGGCCGGGCGCGGCTGATGCCGACCTTGGCCGCCAACGGGTCCCACCACGCACCCAGCCCGCAGATGATGCGTCCCGGCGCCAAGTCGTCGAGCGTCGAGAACATCGATGCCAGGCGAGCCGGGTTGCGGGACCAGATGTCGATGACGCCCGCGCCCACCTTGATGCGCGACGTCGTGGCCGCGAAGGCCGCCATGGGCACGCTGGCTTCGCGCACCAGCCGCGAATCGGCCTGCCAGACGGCCTCGAAGCCGCGTTGTTCCGCGTACTGCGTGAAGCCCATCGCCTCGGTGATGGTGTGAGCGTCCTGCAGGTACAGCGCATTTCGTACTGGTGTCATCGATCTACCGCCATGGATCTGCCATCACGAATCCTGAACCTCTGGTCGGTCCAGCATCGCCGGCCTCGCGGGCGTACGGAGCCGTTCGCGGAACATAGCCTCGGTTCGGTATGGCCAACCACACTGCGTCACACAACCCTTCAGGGTCGAATGGGGCATCCGGCGGCGCCGGGTCATTTCCCGCCAGCTACACGGCCCAGCTCGCCACGGAGGTCACTGATTCCGATGGGCGCGCTCATGTCGTGGAACGATTCCGGGAGCAGGGCATCCGGCTGCCGACCTTCGCTGAGCTCGCCGACCCGACGCTCATTGACCCCGACGTGGATACCGCGCTCGCTGATGTCGATCCCGATTTTGCCGATCCGCTCAACCTGTTCCGGGTGCACTGGTTCAACGACGGTGCCGGTGGGCGGACCGATGTGCCCGAACATGTGGTGCTGCCGAGCGAGCTGACCGGCACGGAGGCACAGGTCGTGGTGCTGTTCGGCAACCGCTTCCCGATGATCGGCGCGCACAAGGTGCTGGCCGCGTACTCCTGCCTCGCGCCACGGGTGGTCTCGGGCCAATTCGACCCGACCCGGCACCGGGCAGTGTGGCCGTCCACCGGCAACTACGCCCGCGGCGGCGTGGCCATCAGCCGGATCATGGCATGCCGCGGCGTGGCCGTGCTTCCCGAGAACATGAGCCGCGAGCGCTTCGAATGGCTGGCCCGCTGGGTTGCCGATCCAGCCGACGTCATCCGCACGCCCGGCTCGGAGAGCAATGTCAAGGAGATCTACGACGCCTGTGCAGAACTGGAGCAAAACCCGGCGAACTTCATCCTGAACCAGTTCAGCGAGTTCTCGAATCACATCGGGCACTACGAGGTGACCGGAGCGGCGCTCCTGGACGTATTCGAGCACCTGCGCCGAGGCGTGCCCTCAGGTTCCGAGCCGAACCTGGCCGCATTCGTGGCAGCCAGCGGCTCGGCCGGCACGCTCGGTGCCGGCGACCGGCTCAAGGACGCCCATGGCGCCCAGATAGTGGCGGTTGAGGCGCTCGAATGCCCGACCATGCTCTACAACGGCTACGGCGAGCACAACATCCAGGGCATCGGCGACAAGCACATCCCGCTCATCCACAACGTGATGAACACCGATGTCATCGTCGGCGTCAGCGACCGGGCGACCGACGGACTCGGGCTGGTGTTCAACACCGAAGCGGGACGGGATGCCTTGCGCGAGCACCTGGGCGCAGCGTCGTGGGTGCTCGACGAACTCGGGCATTTCGGCTATTCGTCGATCTGCAACACGCTGGCGGCCGCCCGGGCCGCCAACGAACTGGGCCTCGGTCCCGATGATGTGGTGATGACCGTCGCCACCGACGGGTTCGAGATGTACTACTCAGAGCGAGAGCGGCACCTCGCAGAGCGTCATGCAAGCGGCTTCGATGCCGGTGCCGCCAGGGGCATCATTGAGCGCCACCTGGCACCTGGAGCCCACAGCGACGATGCTCCTCACATCGAGGTGCTGTCGGACCGGGGTCGAGACCGGATCTTCAACCTCGGCTACTACACCTGGGTCGAGCAGCAGGGCGTTCCCTTGGACGACTTCGAGGCACGCCGCGACCAAGCCTTCTGGGACTCGCTCAGAGGCCTGCCGCGACTCTGGGACGACATGATCAACGAGCTCAACGACGAAGTCGCCGCCACCTTCGTGTGAGCGGGATGCGCAACGTGCAGGCGGGGCACGAACCGTGATGAGCAGCGATGCAGCCTGGGCAGGCAGCGATGAGAGAATGAGGCAATGAGCGGATCGGCTGGGGGAGCACCGCAGATCGACGGCGAGCGCCTGATGAGCCGGCTGGACGATCTGGCTCAGATCGGTGCCATCGAGGGCACGACGGGCAACTGCCGGTTGGCGCTCACCGACGAAGACCGCGACGGGCGGGACCTGGTCGGCACCTGGATGGCCGACCTAGGGCTGGAGATCACCGTCGACGGGCTCGGGAACGTGGTCGCCTGCACCGAGCCCGGCCGGGTGGCCGACTCGGTGATGATGGGCAGCCACATCGACACGGTTGCGACAGGCGGCCGCTACGACGGCAACCTCGGTGTGCTCGCCGGCTTGGAGGTCATCGAGTCGGTGCTGGCGAGCGGCCGCGTGCCCGCTCGACCCCTGTCGGTGGCCTATTTCACCGACGAGGAAGGCAGCAGGTTCGCGCCCGACATGCTGGGCAGCCTCGCCTACGTCGGGGGCATGGCGCTCGAGGAAGCCTTGGAGATCACCGACCGCGACGGCATCGCCGTCGGCGACGAGCTGGACCGCATCGGCTACCGCGGCCCCGCCCCCGTGCCCGGAACCGTGCCGTACGCCTACATGGAACTGCACATCGAGCAGGGGCCGGTGCTGGAGTTCCATGAGACGCAGATCGGTGTGGTGGAAGGCGTCCAAGGCATCTCGTGGACCGAGGTCACGCTCAGCGGCCAGTCCAACCACGCCGGCACCACGCCGATGCCGCTGCGGCGCGACGCCGGGCTCGCCGCGTGCCGCATCGCCGGCGAGGTGCGGGAGCTGGCGCACAACATCGGCGACTCGCAGGTCGGCACGGTCGGCTCCATCTCGCTGGTGCCGAACCTCGTCAATGTCATCGCCGGCTCGGCGGTGATGACGGTCGACTTGCGCAACACCTCCGAACCGATGCTGCAGCACGCAGAGGCTCGCCTCGACGAGATCGTCAGCCGCATCGCCGAGGGCGAGCACCTCGACGCCGCCATGCGGCGCACTGCACGCTTCGAGCCGGTCGAGTTCCATCCAGCAGTCATCGATCTGGTCGAACGCTGCGCCGCGGAAGCGGGCCTCAGCCATCGCCGGATGCCGTCCGGCGCGGGCCACGACGCCCAGATGCTGGCCCGCGTGTGCCCGACGGCGATGATCTTCGTGCCCAGCTTCGACGGGGTCAGCCACAACCCGGCCGAGTACACATCGCCCGAAGACATCGAGGCGGGGGCGAACCTGCTGGCCGATGTCGTCTGGCGCCTCGCCAGCGGCGAGATCGACAGCGACATCGCCGGCGGCCGAGACGCAGCCGGCAACGGGACGGCCGCATGAGGCCGCTCACGGTCGGTGCCGCACAGCTCGGGCCCATCGCCCGCTACGAGACCCGCGCCAAGGTCGTCGAGCGGCTGATCGCGTTGCTGCACCAGGGGGCAGACCGGGGATGCGAGGTGGTGGTGTTCCCGGAACTGGCGCTCACCACGTTCTTCCCCCGCTGGTACTTCCCCGACGACTCCCCCGAGCTGCTGTCGTACTTCGAGACCGAGATGCCGTCGGCCGAGACGCAGCCGCTGTTCGACGAGGCCAAACGGCTCGGCATCGGCTTCCACCTGGGGTACGCCGAGCTGACGCCCGATGGGCACCGCTACAACACGGCCATCCTCGTCGATCGCAGTGGCAGCCTCGTCGCCAAGTACCGCAAGGTGCACATTCCCGGCCACGAAGAGCACGAGCCGCAGCGGCCGTTCCAGCACCTCGAGCGCCGCTACTTCGAGGAATCCACCGAAGGGTTCAGCGTGTGGCGAGCGTTCGGCGGCGTCATGGGCATCGCGCTGTGCAACGACCGGCGTTGGCCCGAGACCTACCGCGTCATGGGCCTGCAGGGCGTCGAGATGATTTTCATCGGCTACAACACGCCGCTGTTCTATGCGCCCGACCCAACCCAGGACCCGCTGCAGGCATTTCACAATCATCTCGTGATGCAGGCGGGCGCCTACCAGAACGGCACCTGGGTGGTCGGCGTCGCCAAGGGCGGCACTGAGGAGGGCGTGGAGTCGCTCGCTCATTCGGCGGTGATCGCCCCGTCGGGCCAGATCGTGGCCCAGGCGGTCACCGACGGCGACGAGCTCATCACCGCCCAGTGCGACCTGGACTGGTGCTCGCACTACAAGAACACCCTGTTCAATTTCGACCGCTATCGCCGGCCCGAGACGTATCAGCTGATCGGCCGCCAGAAGGGCGTCATCCCGCCTCCCTAACCAGTACGAAGAGCCGGTGGTGTGAGTTGACCCGCGGTGGTGCGACAATGGCCTGCGGGGAAGGGACAACGAGGTCCCGGAGACGAGGATTCCAATGACCACCGAGTTCGTGCTGAACGGCACGCCGGTCACCGTCGCGAGCGATCACGAGCACCTGCTGGCGGCATTGCGAGATGAGCTGGGGATCATCTCGCCCAAGGACGGCTGCGCCCCGTCGGGTCAGTGCGGCTGCTGCACGGTGCTGGTGGACGGCAAGGCCCGGGTGGCCTGCCAGACCAGCCTGGAGCGCTCAGCAGGCACCGAGATCACCACTGTCGAGGGCCTCGATGAGGCCGAGCTGGATGCAATGGCGAACACGTTCGCGGCACACGGCGCGTTGCAGTGCGGGTTCTGCACCCCCGGCATCGTGGTGCGGCTGAAGGCGCTGCTGGACCGCAAGGGCTCGGCGCTGACCCGCGAGGAAGCCAGCCGGCACCTGGGCGGCCACCTGTGCCGCTGCACCGGCTACACCAAGATTCTCGACGCGGTGGAATCGCTGGCGGCAGGGGAGGTGCCGGTGGCGCTGCCGCCCAAGGGCGTCGGCAGCTCGGGTGTGCGCTACGAGGCCCGCGAGCTCACGCTGGGCAGCCGCCCGTATATCGACGACATCGTGATCGACTCGTCGATCAGCGGCGTGACAGCCCCGTACGGCATGCTGCACGGCGCGCTGCGCTTCGCCGATCACGCCCGTGCCGACGTGCACGCGATCGACACGAGCGCTGCGGAGGCCGAGCCCGGAGTGCAGGCCGTGTTCACTGCTGCCGACATCCCCGGCGTGCTGAGGGTGGGCCTCATCCACAAGGACTGGCCGGTGATGATCCCCGTCGGCGGGCGCACGTCCTACCTCGGCGACGTGCTCGCCATCGTCGTAGCCGACAACCGCCCTGCTGCTCGACGTGCTGCAGAGCTGATCGAGGTGTCCTACGACGTCCTCGAACCCATGACCGACCCGGTGCGCGTGAAGGACAGCGATATCGACGCCGTCTGGGAGCTCGACGGCAACATCCTGTCCCGCTCCGCCTACTCCCGCGGCGATGTCGACGTTGCGCTGGCCGCCTCCGCGCATGTCGTGACTGAGACGTTCCAGACCCAGCGCATCGAGCACGCCTATCTCGAGCCCGAGTCGACGCTTGCGGTGCCCACGCCGGCCAACGGGGTCGCCGCCGGGCTGCACGTCTACACCGGCGGCCAGGGCATCTGGGACGACCGCAACGACATAGCGGCGGTGCTCGCGCTGGATCCGTCGGTGGTCACCACCGAGCTGGTGTCCAACGGCGGAGCGTTCGGCGGCAAGGAGGACATGTCGAACCAGGCGCACACCGCGCTCGCGGCATGGCTGACGGGTCGCCCGGTGCGGATCACGCTGTCGCGTGAGGAATCGCTGCTCATGCATCCCAAGCGGCACCCCATCCGCATGACCTACGAGGTCGGCTGCGACGCCGACGGGAAGCTCACCGCCGTGCGGGCCCGCATGTTCGGCGACTCAGGTCCCTACGCCTCGGTGGGCATGAAGGTGCTGGAACGCTCGGCGGGTCACGCCACCGGGCCGTATCTGGTGCCGGCGGTGGATGTCGAGTCGGTCGCGGTGCGCACCAACAACCCGGTTTGCGGCGCGTTCCGGGGGTTCGGCGCCAATCAGGCCCAGTTCGCCATGGAAGGCGTGATGGACCGACTGGCCGAAGCGGTGGGCATCAGCGGGTTCGAGATGCGCCAGCGCAATGTGGTGGTACCCGGGGGAGTGTGGGGGCCGGGCCAGATCATGGACGACGGCTGTCTGGGCGCCCAGGCCTGCCTCGATGCTGTGCGCGAGCCCTACGAGGCGGCCCGCGCCGCCGGCAAGCCCGTCGGCATCGGTCTGGGGCTGAAGAACTCGGGCCTCGGGAACGGCTTCAAGGAGATCGCCAAGGCCATCGTGCGCTTCTGCGACGACGGCACGGTCGAGGTGCGTCACTGCTGGACCGAGATGGGCCAAGGCGTGCACACGGTCGCGCTGCAGGTGGCCGTCGAGGAACTGGGCGTCGACCCCGAGGCAGTGCGGGTGATCGTGGATTCCACACGTGAGCTCGGCGCCGGCCAGACCACTGGCAGCCGCGGCACGCTCATGGGCGCAGGAGCAGTAGCCGATGCGTGCCGTGCAGCGCTGGCCGACGGCTGCAAGCCGGAAACGGACTACGAGGGCGAGTACCGGGTGGACTGGACCAACTCGCTGTCGGAAGGCCTCGAGCACCCGGTCATCCATTCGACCTTCGGCTACGCCGCCCAGGTCGTCATCCTCGACTCCGACTCCGGCAACGTCGAGCGGGTCATCGCCGCTCACGACGTCGGCCGGGCCGTGAACCCGGTGCTGTGCGAGGGTCAGATCGAGGGCAGCGTGCACATGGGTCTTGGCTATGCGCTCAGCGAGGGCTTCCCTGCCGACGCCGACGGGCGACCGCTCAACTCCACGCTGCGCAGCCTCGCGATCATCCGGCCCAAGGACATGCCCGACGTCGATGTGATCCTGGTGGAGTCGCCGCAGCCCGGCGCCCCCTACGGCATCAAGGGCGTCGGCGAGATCGGGCTCGTTCCCACAGCCGGTGCGGTGGCGGCTGCGCTGCGCGAGCACGAGGGCGTGTGGCACAACGAGCTGCCGATGCGCAACCCGTCCAACCGCGAGCGGGCCGACGCTTGGGTCTAGCTAGGCGCTCCGTTCGCGACGGCTCGAAGCCTCTCGGGCGGGCTTTCGCCGTGTTCTTTGACATTTGTGTGTTTTCATAGCTTTTCGTATCCTGTAAGCTGTTGCGGGTTTTGGGCTGTCCGGGGTGTCGGGTAGTATCGGCATGAGCGATTCGGGCGAATCGGAGGTGTGCTTGATGAGTTTGGTCGCGGCCGGCCCTGCCGAAACGGACGTTGAGTATCCGGAGGGTCCGAGCATGCCGGAGGGAGATTCGCAGACACGTCGGCGCATGGAGCTGGTGCTCGCGCTACGTCACTGGTATGCGGGGCGTTCCGACCTCGAGGGCGCGTGGGTGTGCTGTGACATCAACGTGTACTACAGGCAGGGCGATCCCAGGGTGGTGGTGGCGCCCGATGTGGCGGTGGCGTTCGGGGTCGATGTGGCGGCGGTGGAGAACAAGACCACCTACAAGGTGTGGGAGGCGGGGGCGGTTCCGTGTTTCGTGCTGGAGATCGCGTCGCCCACTACGTTGCGGACCGATCTCGAGGTGAAGCCCGCCAAGTACGCCGAACTGGGTGCGGAGGAGTACTGGCGCCTCGACCCGACGGGCGGGGACTTGCTGGTTCCGCCGCTGCAGGGCGAGCGGCGGGTGTCGGGGCGCTGGGCGGCGATCGAGGTGGCGCCCGACGGCGCGGGCGGGCTGCGTGCCCGCAGCGACGTGCTGGGCTTGGACTTGTGCTGGCAGCCTCCCAAGCTGCGCTTGTGGGACATCGCCGCAGGCGCCTGGCTGCCCGACCCCGACGACCTCGCCGACCTCGCCGGCCGCGCTGCGGCTGCTGAGGCTCGCGCGGAGGCAGCCGAGGCAGAGCTCGCCGAGCTTCGAGCTGGCCTCCGCCACGACCGCCCCTGACCCCGCCGGCACCATGCCGCGGTCACGCCGACGGCGTGGCCGGACACTCAGCTGGCGAGAAAGTCAGTCGAGATGCTGTGCCCGTTCGAGACTGCGGCTTTCTCGCGTCAACGAAGGGTTCTATGCGGGCCCTTCTCGTGAGGAGGCAGCGCGCAGTAGGCGCGAGCCCTCGGCATCCACGCCCCGCATCTGTTGGTCGGGACGGGCGCTAGACGAGGCATTCCAAGATCGCTGGCGGCATCGACAGCCTTGCGGAACTCCTTGTCGGAAGTGTCTGCTATGTATTCGAGGAGATGCCGTGCCCGTTGCTCCAGGTGTGTGAATACATCGTCCCGCCGAATCTCAAAACGCGGGTCTGCGTGTATCTGCCCAGGTTCGGCCAGCAGTCCGACAATGCGCTTGAGGATGCGGGGGTTCGGGTCATCGACATAGCCGAACTTGCGCTTATAGAATTCGATCCCGTCTTCCAGTGAATAGTTGCTCATCAGGTCTATCGAAGCGATGTCGATGTAGTCGCGCAGCTTCGGCCGATACATGATTACGTCCAACTTGGTTGCCAGGATGTCTGGTACAGACCCGATAGGCACCTTGTCAACTGTGATGGGCTCGTCAAGCCATCTCATCTGAGAGGGTTTCCGTTCCTCTGAGGGCCTTGCCTGGAACACATCCACTTTGACTCCCCCGACCAGAACGAAAAAGCCACCTTGTTCGCTGGTCAGAACTTCTAAGTCGTATTGGTGTCCAGAGGGAAATGCCCTGTCAAGGTGCTTGTGCATCTGGCGGCGCAGTGTCACGCCTGAGAAGTCCTTGAGGGTCATTATGTCTAAGTCCTCGCTTGCCCGGTGCCGCAAGTGCAGCGCAAGCGCAGTCCCCCCCATTAGGCGACCTGATGTCTTGCGCGCCAACTCAGCGGCAAGGGGCCAAAGGTCGCGCAGCCCTCGTGCTAGTAGGTGCTCGCAGCCGTCAAGCAGCGACACGCCGACTCCGTAATTCAGAGCGGATCAGCTTGGCTGTATCACCTGTGTCGTAGCCGCGTGTTCCTGCCAGCGCCTCCAATGTCTCAGCGGAGACGGCGCGTAGCGCCCACGCTTCAGCTGACAGGTCTGCGCTGCCGATAAGCGTGCCTGCGATATGCAGTTCATCGTGTTCGAGGCTGAGCTCTGAGCCTTCCGCCCCCGACCAAAACAGCGGCCAGAACTGGTGGGGCACAGTGCCGGGGACAGGCGGTTCGGACATGGGCGCCCGACGACGCGGGAGATGCCCGAGCAGTCTCACGCATTCAGGCGTGTAGGTCAGTTCCCAGAGCCTCTTGGTCGTAGACCTGTGCCCGTCGCGCACCACGCCTACGCGGCTGAGCGCAATGCCGGCAGCGGAGAGGTCGTGGAGAATCCTGTGGGTGTGCCTCTCGGAGATTCCAGCGATTTCGGCGATCTTCCCGCAGGTGGCTCCAGCAGGCCGTTGGCGGAGCGCGTTCAGCACGCTCTTCGCCCCAGCGCTGAGCCTTGTCGCTGTGTTCTCGCTTTGATTGCCTGTCGATCCCGCGTCACCAGACGTTGGCGGCAGGTACGGCTTCTCTTGTGCTTTTGCCATCTGGCGCTCAACGGCTCTCGGCAACATTCGAGTGCCGTGCATGGCGGTGCCTGTGATAGCGGTGAACTCTTTGCGGCAGTCGCGGCACCGCCACTGCGGCCACCTTCGGCCTTGCCGCTTCCGCTCAGAGACGCGCAAGCTGTCGCAACGCGGGCATGTGACCTTGTCGGGCCACCTGACATCGGCAATACGGCGAGCAGCCTCGGCATCCGACAAACCTGAAGCGCTGCCCATCCGTTCATCCTACACCATTTTTGGGGACCGAACGGAAGAAAATGTCCGGCCTATTGCAAGTATCTGGACCAGTCCTTCGGCGAACTCCACTGGTGGTTGCGAGTGCTCGGTCAGGTCCCCGGTCGAGGCTGCCGTGGCCTCTTGTGCGCCTGGGGCGAGATGCTGCGTCAGGTCCGAGACGGCGCTGACGAGCTCGGCTGCGGCGCGGTGCGCTGCTGCAAGGTCGGCTGCGCCCATGTCCGAAGACTACCGAAGCCTGCTGCGGCGTCTTGGGCCTGCCGCCGCCCGGTGTGTCGGGGCTCCGAGACAAGTGCGTAAGATGATGCGCGTGAACGCCCCCGGAGACGTCCGAAACACTTGCTGGAGCACCCCTCGTCTGCTGCGAAGTTGGGGGGGGGGGGGCTGGCCGCCCGGTCCAGCCGCTAGAGCGGGTCGGCGGTCTTGAGGAGCTCGGCTGTGCGCCGCTGGTTTGCCTCGGCGCTGGCGACAGCTTTGGGGGGGTCGCTGCTGGCAGTCGTGCCCGCAGTGGTGGCCCCGGCGACGGTGCCGGCCGCTGAGGCGCAGACGCAGGTTCCGTCTTCGTATCCCGAGCCCTGGCTGCATCGCACAGAGATTGTCGAGGGCCAGTCTCGCGAGTTCCTGGTTGCCAACGTCCCATCCGGGCACAGCGGCTACTGGTTGCGTGTGAAGCCGCTGGTAAGTCCGTATACGGCCGAGGCGGGGGATTTCACGGTATGGGACAGGACCAACCCCAACGCCTCTCAGCGCTCAGACGCCAACGTCATCGTCGAGCCGGGCACTTCTGAGCAGGTGGCGCTGCAGGGCGCGACCCGGCCCCGCCGCCGGCCGGGGCAGCCTCGCCCTCCTGCTCCCACCCACGGCTATGTCAACTTCGAGGCTCGGGCCATCGCTGACAGCACCGCTGAGAGCGGCGGCGAGACGTTCGGCGTGCAGCTCTGCACGTCGTCGAGCTGCGCCGCGGGCACCGTGCTGGGCGACTGGACCGTCACCGT
This sequence comes from Microthrixaceae bacterium, assembly GCA_011523825.1. Lineage (GTDB taxonomy): Bacteria > Actinomycetota > Acidimicrobiia > Acidimicrobiales > Poriferisodalaceae > Poriferisodalis. Next base: position 22,885 of record WTFX01000005.1, on the reverse strand, counting down.
CAACGACGCCGCCGGAGCGGACACGACGCTGACCTATTCGGGCACCGGCACGGCTCGGGGCACGATCACCGTCACCGACGGCGACACCGTGATGCTGGAGTCGACGAGCAACAACGACCGCGAGGACACGCGCGACGCAGTGGTCATCGACTTCAACGAGACGCTGTTCACGGGCAACACGCTGCCCGCCGAGGGGATCGCCTTGGAGGCTGTGGTCACGCCGAACGACACGAATTATTCGGGGCCGCTTGCACGGGTGTCCACCCAGGTGGTGCTGTCTCGCGGCACCTCGAAGCGCAGTTTCACGATGCTCATCCACGCAGAGCGGAACAGTGTGGACGCGCCGGGCGGTGATCACACCGGTGAGGTCACCTGGAAGGCGTTCATCAACAACGACAATTACGCGTCCAGGCTCAGGCAAGTGAATCCCACCACTCCCGATCCTTGGCCGGCGGGTGGTCAGGCGCTGGCCCTGCCGCCGGTGCCGTTCACTGTGATCGACGACGATCCGACCCCGGTGGAGATCCTGGCAGCGACCACCCCTGACAACTTGGCCACGGAGGGCAACGCGTCTGACACGGCGAAGTTCCGCGTCAGGCTGGCCCGGAGGCTGGTGGCGGGAGAGTCGTTGACGGTGCCGCTGTATTTCGACGGTGCTGCGCTCGGCACTCATTTCAACATCGCGCTGGACGGCTCTCCGACCGGGGTGGCCGTCAATGGCAGCAGTGTTGTGTTCACCGGCGGCTCGTCCGCGGCGTCTGAGGCGACTGTGGCAGTGACCGCCGTCGCTGACGACGGCAACAAGGTGCGCGAGCGGGTGACGGTGCGCACTGCGACCCATTCCAACGGGTGGCAGTCGGCGGAGCACTTCGAGCCGACCATCGCCGGCGGGGCGTGCTCGGGCAGCGGCTGCCCCGCGGGCCTCACTGCCCAGAGCAGCTACCAGTTCACCCTCGAGGAGTCGGGCCCCGGCATCGTCTTCGTGTTCGGCAGCGGCACCGGGCATCTGCCCGCCAGTCAGATTCTCGGCGAGAACCAGTGCTCCAGCTCTGACACCTACCGCTACCAAGTGAGGCTGGCACAGGCGCCGACGGGCAGCGTGACGGTGACGGTCGCGTCCAGCGACTTTGTCTTCAACCCGGACGACACGGCCTCCAAGACGCTCACCTTCACGCCGTCGGGCGCCGGCGTTTGGAATATGCCCCAGACGGTGGACTTCGACTGCGACAAGAACAACGACACCGACGAAGTCGACCGCACCTTCACCATCACCCACAGCGCGGCGGGAGGCGGGTACGGCAGCGTGTCGCGGGATCTGGCGGTGACGGTGCGCGACGACGACGCCACCACGGTAACCCTGGCCGGAGGCGGCACGAAGGCGTCGCCGTCGCAGGAGCTGGCCGAGGGCGACGCGACGCGGGCCGACACGTTGACGGTGAGCCTGAGCCGCCCGTTGGCCGCCGGCGAGTACGTTCGCGTGCCGCTGTATCTGAATGCCGAGCAGACCGGTTCGGGCGCGCGGACGGTTCGGGGGATCCGCGTAGGCGCCAACCTGTCCTACCCAGCCCACTACAACGACATCGTCATGACGCTCGACGACGATGCGGTGGGCGCCACCCTCGAGTTCCCGGAGATCTTCACAGCGCCCGTCGTCGGCTACCGCATACTCGAGTTCCGCGGCGAGGGCGCGCAGAGTGCCACCATCCGGATGCGGGCACGCGACAAATTCGACGACGGCGACGGATTCGACGAGCTGTTCTGGATCTCATTCGTCAACCAGCTCGTTGCCCCGGGCTTGGGGGACGACGAAATCCCGTTCGTGCCCGTGCCCACCAACTTGGGCGGCGGCGTGGCGGCGTGGGTCACCAGCAGCGACCCGGCGAGGCTGCGCTGGTTCGGCATCCACGACGACGAGGACGCCGTCGTGGCCGCCGACTGGGCGTTCACGCCTACGGGCCTCAACCCCGGCGACACGTTCCGCCTGCTGTATGTCACCAAGGCAACCGAGACCGCCGAGGCGACCAGCGGCCAGCACTACGACGACTTCGTCCGCGACGAGATCATCGGTGTGGGCCACTCCTCCGCCGCCGTCGGCCCCGTGCCGGGGCTGCTGCCGTATGCCTGGTCGTTCAAGGCCGTCGTCAACGTGGGCCACCGACCCCCCGTCAGCGTGGGCAGCCCCTATCCGGCCATCAAGGATCTGCCGGACCGGCGCGGGCAGGCCCGGGTCCGCAACAACTTCGACTCAGGCACGGGTGCGCCGATCTACTGGGTCAAGGGCGCCAAGGTCGCCGACGACAACGACGATTTCCAAGACGGTTCCTGGGACGACGAAGCCAACCCCAAACACGCCGACGGCTCCGCCGCCACTGTCCACAGCGAAGGCTACTGGACCGGCGGCGCCCAAAACGGCAGCCCGGGCTACTCCTGCTACACCACCACAGTCAATGATCTGCTGTTTTTGATGGGCGCCGACAAGGTGAAGGTCGGCTATCTGAACGTGGACGACTCAACTTCCAATGATGGGGACAAGGGGCCTCTGGGTTTGCGGGAGGTTAGTGGAACCTCGTTTGACTCTGATGCGCGTTGTATGGGCGACTGGGGACGCAACCCGCCGATCAGCGGCGCTAACCCCCGCGCCCCCCGCTCGGTGCCTGCCGATGAGTTCGCGGAGAAGCCGCTGTACGCGCTGTCGGGGGTGTTCACCATCGACGACACCGTGACGGTGGCGCCCGCCGCTGCGGCCGAAGGCAGCCCGGTGGAGTTCACGGTGAAGCTGCCCGCCGCCGCGAGCGCGAACATCACGGTCCCCTACACGCTGACCGACGGCCGCGGCGTGGGCTCAGACATCGCCTACCAGTCCGCCGCCGGCACCGGCGCCGGCAAGGACTACACCGGCACCGCCGGTTCGGTCACCATCGCCGCGGGCGCCACCACGGGCACCATCAGCGTCGCCACCGTCGACGACGACGTCTACGAGGGCGACCACTACTTCACCGTCACGCTCGGCACCCCGACCGGCGGCACCGACCCGCCCGCCGCCAGCTCGACCATGGGCAGCGCGGTCGGCACCATCACCGACCTCGCCGACCGCCCCACGCTGCAACTGTCCTCCGCCACCTACAAGGCAACCGAGGCCGGCGGCGAGGTCACCTTGGCCGTCGTCAAGTCCGGCAAGAAGACCGCCCGCCCCGGCTGGGTGACCTGGACCGCCGCCCCCGGCACCGCGGTCTCGCCCGGCGACTACACGGCCCCGGTCACCGGCACCGCGTTCCTCGGCCACCGCCGCCAGGAGCGGGGCTTCACCATCACCCTTGCCACCGACGGCGTGTCCGAGAGCGACGAGACCTTCACCGTCACCCTGTCCGAGCCCGAGCACGCCGTCCTCGGCTCGCGGACCACCGCCACCGTCACCATCACCGAGACCGCCATCGCCGACACCACCGTCAACTGGTACCGGGGCAGCGGAACCGGCACCCCCGCGCCAACGACGCTCACGATCCCGGAAGGCCAGAGCCAAGTCTTCACCGTGGGGCTCAGCCGGCCCGCGCCCCATGCCGTGACCATCCCCATCGGGCTGCGAACCCAGCATGCCCACATACAACCCGAGGACTACAGCGTCCCATCGTCGGTGACCTTCGCTCAGGGAGAGCAGACCAAGGCTTTCACTTTCGCGGCATTGGCAGACGCCGCAGACGACAGCGGGACTGTCTCGCTGTTCCTCTGCCCCCAGGACAGCTGCCCGACCCACTTCACCCCGGGCCAGACCGTGCCCGAACTGGCCGTCACCATCACCGAGGCTATCCCTGGCCTGACGTTGACGCCGACGAGTTTGGACGTATTCGCCAACGAGGGCGCCGCGACGTACAGCGTGCGGCTGAAGAGCCAGCCGGCGGGCAACGTGACGGTGGCGGTGGCGTCGGGGGACACGTCGCATGTGACGGTGGCGCCGGCCACGCTCACCTTCGCGCCCTCGGGCGCCAATATCTGGAGCACGCCGCAGACGGTGACGGTGACGTCGGCGTCGGGCGCGGCGGTCAGCGACACGGCCACGATCACCCACACGATCCAGAACACCGGCGACACCACGAACTACCCGAACGGCGCCGTGTCGGGCGCGACGGTGGCGGCGACGGTGGTGACGGACACACGCCCGGTGGTGACCATCATTGCCGCAGACTTTTTAGGGGTCGCGACGGAGCGAGTGGCCGAGGGTGAGAGGTCGTTCAACCTCCAGCCGCCGGCGCCGTTCAACATCATCCCCACCAAGGGGGTGGCGGGGATCCGTTACCGGTTTTCGCAGGAGGGCGACATTGCCAGAGTCGCCACGGACCTGGGGGACCTTGAAGTGAAACAGTGGACTGACACAGACGGCAGATATAGGTCCGTCCACATCCACGATGACAGCGTGGACGAGCCCAACGGCAAGGTGATCGGCGAGATCCTGCCCCGCCCCACTCGCTACCGGATCGGCTCACCGGGCCGGGCTGAAGTCCTTGTCCTCGACAACGACCCGACGACGGTAACTCTGGCGCGCGCCGCGGGGTCTGAGGTGGCCGAGGGCACGTCGCACGCCTTCACGATCACGCTGGGCCGCGGGCTGGTGAGCGGCGAGTCGCTGGCCGTTCCGCTCACGTTCAACAGCGGCACCGGCGCCGCGGTGCGCAACACCGACTTCACCTTGGCGTGTCCGGTGTCGCTGCCGACGGGGGTGACCTGCAACAACCTGAACACCGCCAGCGCGCCGACGGTCACCTTCACCGGCCCCACCACGGGCCAGACCGCGACGTCGGTGACGCTGGCGCTGACCGCACTCACCGACGCGGTGGCGAGCGAGACCGAGACGGTGGACATCGGCATGGGCACCATCACCACCACCTCCGGCGTGTTGGACTCCGACAACAACGACGTGGGCCTGGGCGGCGGAGTGACGGCAACCGACAACGCGGCGCCGCTGGCGATCGCCGACGCGCTGGCGGACCCGTGTCCGGCGCCGGCCGCGGGCCAGAACAATGCGGTGGCTGTCGCACTGTGCAGCCCCACCGGCGACGTGATCGAGGGCGGCGCGGGCGCAGCGGGCTACAAGGACATCGAAGTCACCCTCAGCCGCGCGCTGACGAGCGGCGAGACCGTCTTTGTCCCCCTCGTGGTGACGGGCCCCGAACGCGAGCAGGACTACACGATCTCGCTGCACCCGGCGACGCAGACCGGTGTCACCTTGGCACCTGGCAACTTGCAGACCAACCCGGAGGGGCAGGCGCTGACGTTCACGGCGGGCGCATCGGGCGCCACGCTGCGCTTCACCCCGGTGGACAACGACGACCGGTCGCAGCCGGCGGTCAGGATCGCCTTCGGCACCGGCAGCATCAGGCCCCAGATGCTGGTGGGAAGCGCCGGGCTGGGAACGCTGTCGGGTTCCCCGCTGGCGTTCTCCATCGTCGACGATGAGGGGGGCGACATCGAGGTGCCCCACAACTGGCCGCTGATCCCGTCGGGGCTGAGCGCCGGAGACGAGTTCCGCCTGCTGTTCGTCACCTCGCAGCAACGAGACGCGACATCGACCGACATCGAGGTGTACAACGATTTCGCGCAGGTCGTGGCGGCCGGCACCGGACACGCCTCGCTGAAGCCCTACGGCGGGCTGGTCACAGTGGTGGCCTGCGGCGCGGCCACCGACGCGCGGGTGAACACCGGGATGTGGACCGGCAGCGCATGGGGCGACGGCTCCACCACCGCCGCCTCTGCCGGCGTGCCCGTCTACTGGCTGGGCCACACGAAGGCGGCGGACAACTACTTCGACTTCTACGACAACTCGTGGGACGGCACTCGGGCGAACGACAACCGGAACGAGTCGGGCGTCACCGTGGGGACGACATATCGAGTATGGACAGGCTGCGGCCTCAACGGTGCTCGCAATGTGCACCAAGGAACCCCAAACCAATACCTGGGCTGGGCACAGCCTTACTTTGGACGCCAGGGCCCTGAGGCCAACCCGTTGAACAGCGGTTCCGCTACCAGTCGCAGCACTTCGTATCCCTTCTACGCCATCTCGCCGGAGTTCACGGTGGGTGCCCCCCCGGTGATCCTCAGCACATCGACCCTGGACGTGGAAGCCGACGGTGGCACGGCCACCTACACCGTCAAGTTGCGGTCGGCGCCGACCGGCAACGTGACCGTCGCGGTGGCGTCGGGCGACACGAACCATGCGACGGTGACGCCCAGCACGCTGACCTTCACGCCCACCGGCGCCACCGCCTGGAACGTCGCGCAGACGGTGATGGTGACGTCGGCATCCGGCGCGGCGGCCGGCGACACGGCGAAGATCACGCACACGATCCAGAACACGGGCGACGCGGTGAACTACCCGAACGGCCTGGTGTCCGGCGCGGAGGTCAAGGTCACGGTGACCCCGGCGCCGCACGGACTGACCCTCAGCGCCTCCGCACTGGAAGTGGTCGCCGACGGGGGGACCGCCATCTACACGGTGCGCCTGAAGAGCCAGCCGGCGGGCAACGTGACGGTGGCGGTGGCGTCGGGCGATACGACCCACGCGACGGTGTCACCGGGCACGCTCACGTTCGCGCCCTCGGGCGCCAACATATGGAGCACGCCGCAGACGGTGATGGTGACGTCGGCATCCGGCGCGGCGGCCGGCGACACGGCGAAGATCACGCACACGATCCAGAACACCGGCGACGCGGTGAACTACCCGAACGGCGCCGTGTCGGGCGCGACGGTGACGGCGACGGTGGTGGCCGAAGATCGGCCGGTGGTGACGATCGCCCGAAACTCGGCGTCGGTGGCGGAGGGTTCGCCGGCGGTGTTCACTGTCACTGCCAGCCCCGCACCGCCCGCGGGCTCGGACCTGGTGGTGAACCTGGCCGTCGCCGAGGGCGCCGGCGATTATGTGGCTTCGACCGACGAGGGCTCGGGCAAGACGGTCACCATCACTGGCGGCACGGCCTCGGCGAGCTACAGCGTGGCGACGGTGGACGACAGCACGGATGAGCCCGACGGCAGGGTGACGGTGACGGTGGCCGCCGGCGGCAACGCCTACAAGCTCGGCTCGACGACCTCCACGAGCGTCACGATCACCGACGGCGAGGCCACGTCGGCGACGCTGGCCAGGGCCGTCGGTGACAACGTGGCCGAGGGCTCGGCGCACGCCTACACCGTCACGCTGGACCGGCCGCTGGTGGCCGGCGAGGTGCTGCCGGTGACGTTGACGTTTGCCGGCTCCGCTGTCCGCAACAGCGATTACACCCTGGCCTGCCCGTCGCCGCTGCCGGCGGGGGTGGGCTGCGCCAATCTGAACAGCGGCACCGCGACGATCACGTTCACCGGCCCCACCGCCAGCCCGATCACCGCGGTGGCGCTGACGCTGTCCGCCGCGTGGGAGACCAGCGGGGCTGCTCTGCGGGAGGCCACCGAGACGGTGGACATCGGCTTGGGCGCTCTGACCTCGACGTCGGGCACCAAGCTGGGCGGCGGCGCCAGGGCTGAGGACAACGCGGCCTCGCTGAACATCGTCAACATCCTGCCGACGCTGAGCGTGTCGATGGCGGCGGACAACGGCGACGATGTGGCCGAGGGCGCATCGGGGGCGTCGGGCCGCAAGGACGTGACGGTCACGCTGGGCTACGCGCTCGGGAGCGGCGAGACGGTCACGGTGCCGTTGCGGGTGCGCGGCGCGGCGGTGACCACGGATTACACGTTCGCGCTGCATCCGGCGGCGCAGAGCGGTGTGGCGCTGGTGACCTCGGGCGCCTATTCGGCGCAGAGTCCGGCGCTGCGGTTCTCGCATCACTCGTCGAGCCCGACGACGGCGACGCTGCGCTTTGTGCCGGTGAACAACACCGACCGCACGCAGCCGGCGGTGCTGATCGACTTCGCCGCGGCCGTGACGGCGACGGGCGGCGTCCCGGTGAGCAGCAGCAAGCCGACCGGCGAGGTGTTCTTCGTGATCGAAGACGACGAGACCGGCGACGCCGAGGTGCCGGACGGCTGGGCGCTCAAGCCGTCTGCTGTGATGCCCGCGGGCGAGTTCCGCCTGCTGTTCGTGACGTCGCAGCGCCGCGACGCCGCGGCCACCGACATCGAGGAGTACAACCGGTTCGTGCAGCGGCTGGTGGCGACGGGCGGCCACGCTTCGATCAAGCCCTACGCCGGGTTCATCACGGTGGTGGGCAGCACGGCCGCCGCGGACGCGCGGGCCAACACGGGGATGTGGGGCGGCAGCCCGGCGGGCTATACCGACGGCTCGACCAGCGCGTCGTCTGCGGGGACTTCGGTGTGGTGGCTGAACGCTGAGAAGGCGGCGGACAACTACTACGACTTCTACGACGGCACATGGGACAACACCGCCACCAAGGACGAGTCGGGGGCTGACATCGACACGCACGGCGGCGGCGCCGCCCATTTGCCCAACGCTGTCTGGACGGGCAGCGTTGGCGGCGGGACCGGCCGGGACGGCCACGAGCTGGGCACGGCCAATCCGCAGCTGGGCGTACCGGGAGTGCAAGGCGGTCCTAACAACAACAATCCGTTGCAAGTCCTCTCCCACGGCGTTGGGGTCGCGCAGCCGAAGACGAGAACGCGCTACTTGTACGCCATGTCGCCGGTGTTCGCGGTGGATACGGCCGACGGGGTGACGGTCTCGCCCACGGCCCTCTCGCTCACCGAGCTCCACGCCTCGGACGCCGAGAAGACCTACACGGTGAAGCTGGACACCGACCCCGGGGTGGACGTGACCATCACCGTGGTTTCTGGGGACACGGACGCAGTGGCGGTGGACACGAACTCCGTGATGACGGGCGACCAGAACACGCTGACCTTCACCCATGGCAGCAGCGGCAACTGGGGCACGGCGCAGACGGTGACGGTGCGCGCCCTCAACGACGCCGACGCGGTGGGCGAGCAGGACGTGGAGATCACCCACGCGGCCACCGCCGCCAGCGGCGCCTACGACGAGATCGACGTGGACGCGGTGGAGGTGGACATCACCGACGCCGGCCACGGCGTGATCATCACCGGGGCCCCGGTGTCGGTGAAGGCGGGCGAGACCGCGGTGTACAGCGTCCGGCTGAAGAGCCGGCCCACAGGCAACGTGGTGATCCGGCCCACCTCCGGGGCCACGGCCCGTGCCACGGTGAGCGGCGACCTGACCTTCACCAGCACCGGCGACAACTGGAAGACGCCGCAGAACGTGACCGTGACAGGAGTGGCGGCCGGCACGGCGACGATCTCCCATGCCGTGCAGACCACCGCCGACTCGGCCAACTACCCGACGACGCTGACGATTGCCGACGTGGCGGTGACGGTGGGGCTGCCGTCGCTGAGCGTGTCGCCGGCCTCGCTGTCGCTGACCGAGGGGGGCGCGGCGGGCACCTACACCGTCACGGCGAACGAGGACCCGGGCGCCGGCGTCACGGTGACGGTCACGGTGACCTCCGACGACGGCGGCGCGGCGCGCGTACACGGCCCCGGCGGCTCTGCGGGGACCACGGCGACCCTGACCTTCGTCGGCGGCAGCGGGGGCAACAGCAACTGGAGCACGCCCCAGACGGTGACGGTGACCGCCGTCGACGACGGCGACGCCGACGACGAGGACGTGACCATCACCCACACCTCGACTGCGACCGGCAGTTCGGGCCCGTTCCATCAGGCTGCCATCGCCTCCGTCGCAGTGGACGTGACCGACGCGGGCCACGGCCTGACGCTCAGCGCCTCGGCTCTGGACGTGTTCGCCAACGAGGGCGCCGCGACGTACAGCGTGCGGCTGAAGAGCCAGCCGGCGGGCAACGTGACGGTGGCGGTGGCATCGGGCGACACGACGCACGCGACGGTGGACACCGACACCAGCACGGACGGCAACCAGCTCACGCTGACCTTCGCGCCGTCGGGCGCGAATGCCTGGAACACGCCGCAGACGGTGACGGTGACCTCGGCATCCGGCGCGGCGGTCAGCGACACGGCCACCATCACGCACACGATCCAGAACACCGGGGACGCGACGAACTACCCGAACGGCGCCGTGTCGGGAGCGACGGTGGCGGCGACGGTGGTCACCGACACGCGGCCGGTGGTGACCGTTGTTGCCGAGACACATCTCGGGGTCGCCACGACGCAGGTGGCTGAGGGTCAGACGATGCACAGTGCTCAAGTGCCGGCGCCATTCGGCATTCGCCATACCGGGCCGCCAGGCCGGTCTGTGCAGGTCCGATTTCGTCGAGCGATGGAGGGCGACTATGCCCGGACTCCCGGCCATCTGAGAGACTTCCAGGAATGGATTAGCCCAGGGGCGGGCAGTGACGCCTCCATCCCGATCAGCGACGACAACGTGGACGAGCCCAACGGCAAGGCGATAGTCACCGTGCTGCCCCGCCCGACTCATTACCGGATCGGCTCGCCGGGCCGGGCTGAGGTGCTGGTCCTCGACAACGACCCGACGACAGTGACTTTGGCCCGGGTGGCGGGGTCTGAGGTGGCCGAGGGCGCGTCGCACGCCTACACGATCACCCTGGGCCGCGGGCTGGTGAACGGCGAGTCGCTGGCCGTGCCGCTCACGTTCAACAGCGGCACGGGCGCGGCGGTGCGCAACACCGACTTCACCCTGGCGTGTCCGATGACTTTGCCGACGGGGGTGACCTGCAACAACCTGAACACGGCCAGCGCGCCGACCGTCACCTTCACCGGCCCCAGCACGGGCCAGACCGCGACCTCGGTGACGCTGACCCTCACCGCCCGCGCCGACACGGTTCCGCGCGAGACCGAGACGGTGGACATCGGCATGGGCACGATCACCACCACCTCGGGTGTGTTGGACTCCGACGACAACGACGTGGGCCTGGGCGGCGGGGTGACGGCCACTGACAGCGCGGCGGCGCTGACCATCACCGACGTGCTGCCAGCGCTGAGTGTGTCGATGGCGGCGGACAACGACAACGACGTGACGGAGGGCGCGAGCGGCGCGTCGGGCCGCAAGGACGTGACGGTCACGCTGGGCTACGCGCTGAGCGGCTCGGAGACGATTACGGTGCCGCTGCGGGTGCGCGGCGCGACGGTGACCACGGATTACACCTTGGCGCTCCATCCGGCGACGCAGAACGGCGTCACGCTTTTGACCTCGGGCTCGTACTCGGCGCAGAACCCGGCGCTCCGCTTCTCCGCGCACTCGTCCAACCCGACCACGGCGACGCTGCGCCTCGTGGCCGTCGACAACGAACGGCGCACGCAGCCTGGGGTGATCATCGACTTCCATGGCGCCGTGGCGAAGAGCAGCTTCACGCCCACGGTGACCACTTCGGGCGACGTGTTCTTCGTGGTCGTCGACGACGAGACGGGCCCCGTCGAGGTGCCGCGCGACTGGGCGTTGAAGCCGTCGGGGGTGGCCGCCTCGGGCGAGTTCCGCCTGTTGTTCGTCACGTCGCAGACCAGGGATGCCACGCCCCGCAACATTCGGGAATACAACGCCTGGATCCAGCGGCAGGTCGTGGCCACGGGCCACGCCTCGGTCCAGCCCTACGCCGGGTTCGTCAAGGTGCTGGGCAGCACTGAGTTCGACGGGCAGGCGCGCGAGAACACGGGCATGTGGGCGAGCAGCGCCCACACGGACGGCTCCACCTCGTCCAGCACGGACGGCGACGGCATCTCGATCTGGTGGCTCAACGGCGGCAAGGTGGCCGACCACTACCACGATTTCTTCGACGGTTCCTGGGACGGCGGTGCCGACCAGAGCGCGCTCGCCAAGAACCAGGCCGGCGCGGACCGCGGCAACACGTGGGTCTGGACCGGCAGCAACGCGGACGGCTCGCGGCACGGGACTGCGACCCAACGGCTCGGCCAGATCACCCCGCGGGCTGGGCGGCTCTCGGCTGACCAGATCAGCAGATCATTCGTGGGCAGAGCCAATAGCTACGCCTTCTACGGCATGTCGCCGGTGTTCCAGGTGGAGGGCGTGGAGGCGAGCCTGGCGGTGAACAACAGCGGCGCGGTGACGGAGGGCGGCACTTTGACGGTGACGGTGAACCTGGGCGCAAACGCACCGAGCGCGCTGGAAATCCCCGTCCAGATGCGTACCAGCGGCAGTCCCACCGCGTCGACGGACGACTTCACCCTGTCGGGCAGCCCGGCGGGCACGGTGAGCATCGCCATGGGCCAGAACAGCGGCATGCTCACCTTCACGGCCGTGGCGGACGACATCGACGAGCCCGTGAACATGGAGACGCTGGTGCTGGAGTTCGGGACGCTGCCCGAGGGCGTCGTCGCGCACGCGACCGACGACACCGAGGTGTCGATCACCATCACCGACGCCGACACGGCGGGGATCACCGTTACCGAGACGGGCACGCCGGTGAACACGGTGGTGGACGAGGACGGCACGCCCACGGCGACGGACACCTACACCGTCGTGCTGGACTCCAAGCCGCTGAGCAACGTGACGATCCGCGTGACGGCGGACGACGGCACGGTCGCCAAGGTGGACGGCCCCGACACGCAGACGGCGTACACCACGACGGAGGACCTGGTCTTCACGCCGAGCAACTGGAACACCGCGCAGACGGTGACCGTGCAGGGCGTCCAGAACATCATCGACGACCCGAACGACAAGCGCACCGTGGACGTCACCCACACGGTGCAGGTCGGCGACACGTCGCCTGACGGCCAGTACACCACCGGCATGGACCTGAGCGACCATGACGTGGAGGTGGAGGTCATCGACGACGACGCGCAGCCGACCGCGGTCGAGCTGGAGGCGTCCATCTCGACCGCGACCGAGAACGGCGGCGCGCAGACCGTCACGGTCACGGCGACGGTGCAGGGCGCGACGCGGTTCGGCGCGGCGCAGACGATCACCGGGGCTATATCGAGCCTCCAGGACACCTCGTCTGTGAACTATGTGGACGTGACGACGTCGGCGCTCTCCATCACCATCCCTGTGGGGGCGCAGACCGCCACCAGCACGTTCACGCTGACGCCGGCCAACGACAATGTGCACGAGACGGACCAGACTGTGACGGTGGGCGGCGCCATCGCGCCGGCGACGGGGGTGACCATCACCTCCGACACGATCAGCGTCACCAACGACGACGCCGCGCCGACGCGGATCGACCTGAGCGTCAACCCGACCACCATCGCGGAGGCGGCCGGAGCGACGACGGTGACCGTCACGGCGACGGTGCACGGCGGCAAGACCTTCGGCACGGCCAAGACCGTGACGGTGGCGGTCGCCGGACAGAACGAGACGAACAAGGTGAAGTTCGCCACCGCCAGCGTCTCCAACATCACCATCGGTGCCGGATCGGCCACCGGGATGGCGACGTTCACGCTGACGCCGACCGCCAACACCTTCGACGAGCAGAACGCGACGGCGACGGTGAGCGGCACGGCGCCGGGCGTGACCACGCTCAACAGCGCGACGGTGAGCGTCACCGACGACGACGCCTCGCCGGCGGGCATCACCTTCGGCCTGAGTCCGATGACTATCGCCGAGGACGGCGGCGCGGCCACCGTCAACTACACGCTCGATGTGCAGACCGGGACGGGCGGCACCACCTACGGCGAGGACGTCGTGGTGACCGTCGCCGTGGCAGGCTCCGGCGACACGAACGTGGTGGGCTTCACGCCGGTCGCGGACCAGACGAGCACGATCCCCAAGGGCACCTCCGCGCAGGTCACGGGCAGCTTCACGCTGACCCCGACCGACGACACCGACGACGAGTACGACGAGACGGTGACGGTGACCGCGACCGCGACCGACGTACACGGCAACGCCATCGTGATGGCGCCCGTCGAGATCACCATCACCGACGACGAGGACACGACGGTGACGATGACCGCGCCGACGGGGGCGGTGGCCGAGAACGGCGGCACCAAGGACGTCACTTTGACGCTGAGCCGCGCGCTGGCGGGCTCGGAGGCGGTCACCGTGCCCCTCGAAGTGGTGGGCGTGACGGTGGAGTCCGACTACACCGTGGCCCTGCACGGGACGAACACGGGCGTGACGATCGACACGACGACCAGCCCGTTCAGCTCGCAGAACCCGGCGCTGAAGTTCGCGGCGGGGGCGTCGTCGGCGGTGCTGCGGTTCACCGCCCTGCCCAACACCGACCGCACCCAGCCCTACACTGTGGTCCGCTACGGCAGCGGCGTGACGGCGGCCAACCTCGACTTCCAGACGCCGCCGTCGGGCGGGCCGGTGGGGTTCGTGATCACCGATGACGAGACGGGCGACGTCTTGTTCCCGGTCGACTCCGATCTGATGCCGACGCACTCGTCGATCGTTCCGGGCAACTACGAGTTCCGGTTCGTGTTCGCCACCTCCGGCGCACGCGACGCCTCGTCGTCCGACATCGCCGACTACGACGCCTTCATCCGCTCGGCGCTGGCTGAGGGCCACGCGGACATCGTCCCCTTCGCCGGGTTCTTCAAGGTGGTGGGCAGCACTGCGGCGGCGGACGCGTCGGCGCACGCCAGCTTCGCCACGGGCGACGGCGGTCGCCCGGTCTTCTGGATGGGCAATCAGACGTTCGCGGACAAAGTCGCCGACAACGATGCGGGCCTGCGGGGGGAGTGGTCGAACCAGACGCCCTACACCGAGGCCGGGACGGCGGCGACCGCCAATGCGGGCGGCTATTTCACGGGCTCGACCAGCGTCGGCGCGAAGTCGGCCAACCCGCTCGGCTCGGCGTCGGTGACTTTGGGCTACCTGAGCGACAGCGGCTCGGGCCGCGCGCCCCTCGGCAGCGGCACAACGACGGCGAACACCGGCACGCGCCCCTTCTACGGCCTGTCGGCGGTGTTCAAGGCCGACCGGAGTCCGGCGGTGACGATCGTGCCCAAGGCGGGCGGGGAGTCGGTGGCGGAGGGCTCGCCGGCGGTGTTCACCGTCAGCATCTCCCCGGCGCCGACCGACCCGGTCGGGGTGACGCTGTGGATCACCGACGAGACCGGCAAGCCGTCCTACACCAACGCCGCCGACCGCAGCGCCAACCCGCACCTGAACGCGGTGACCCTGAGCAGCACGACCACATCGGCCGACTTCTCCGTGAACACGGTGAACGACAGCAACGACGAGCCCGACGGCGGCGTGGTGGTGCGTGTGATCGCCGCGGAGGGATACATCCGTGGCGGCAATGACTTGGCGACGGTGGCGGTGACCGACGGCGAGGCGACCTCGCTGACGCTGACCGGCTCGTCGGCTGGTGTGACCGAGGGCCTCGACAAGAGCTTCACCCTGTCGCTGGGGCGGCGGCTGGTGTCGGGCGAGACGGTGACCGTGCCTTTGACCTTCGCCGGCACCGCCACCCGCGGCACCGACTACACCTTCACCTGCTCGGGCACGGGCGTGACCTGCCACGACCTGAACAGCACCGCCGGAAGCGCCAACCCGCGGGTGGTGTTCGCCAACGGCGCGCAGACCGCCGCCATCGTCATGGCCGCGGTG
Source organism: Microthrixaceae bacterium (assembly GCA_011523825.1). Lineage (GTDB taxonomy): Bacteria > Actinomycetota > Acidimicrobiia > Acidimicrobiales > Poriferisodalaceae > Poriferisodalis. Next base: position 7,440 of record WTFX01000005.1, on the reverse strand, counting down.
CTCGACGCCAACACGACTCCCGTCGAGCCCAACGAGACCGTCAACATCGGGGTGGGCACGCCCACAGCCATCACAGGCTTGAGCGGCGGCGTCGCCGCGCCCACCGACAGCGCGCCGCAGTTCAGCATTGTCAACCGCTCGCAGATCACGCTGGCCTCGTTCGCCCAGTCGACCTATACCGCGACGGAGGCGGCGGGCGCCGGGCGCACGGTGACCGTGACGGTCGACTACACGCCCAGCGCGCTGGCGGCTCTGACCATTCCCATCACGGTGACTGGCACGGCTGTCGCCGGCAGCGGCAAGGACTACACCCGCACCGGCGGCGCCAGCATCACCACCGCGGTGGGCGACACCTCCAGCACCATCACCGTCACCATCGCAGACGACGCCTTCGACGACGACGCCGAGACCATCATCATCACGCTGTCGGACGGGGCGAACTGGGATTTGGGGGCGAACCCGTCGACGACGGTCACGATCACCGACGACGATTCGGCGCCGGAGGTGACGCTGTCGGCGTCGCCGGCGACGGTGGCGGAGTTCGCCGGGGCGACGACGGTGACGGTCACGGGCACGATGCAGGGGACGACCCGCTTCGAGGAGAACACGAGCCTGACGGTGGGCATTGCCGGGTCCGGTGGGGCCAACGTGGTGGGCTTCACCGCGCCGTCCAGTGTGACGCTGCCGATCGCCGCGGGCGCGGCCTCGGGCACGGCCGACTTCACGCTGACGCCCACCGACGACAGCACGGTCGAGAGCGACGAGACGGTCACGCTGTCGGCGACTGAGGCGGGCGCGACGGTCAACTCCGGGACTATCGCGGTGACCGACGATGACTCGTCGGCGTCGCTGAGCCTGACGCTGTCGGCCGCGGCGGGCGACGTGGCCGAGGGCGCGTCGGGCGCGGCGGGCTACAAGGACGTGACGGTCACCTTGGGCAGCGCGCTGACCGGCAGCCAGACGGTGACGGTGCCGTTGACGGTGACGGGCGTGACCGTCGCGACGGACTACACCCTCGCTTTGCAGCCCGCGGCCCAGGCGGGCGTGACGCTGTTGACCAGCGGGGCGCACAGCGCGCAGAACCCGGCGGTGCGCCTGGCCGCGGGGGCGACGAGCGCGGTGCTGCGGTTCACCCCGGTCGACAACAGCGTCCGCACCAACCCGGCGGTGGTGATTGCCTACGGCACCGGTTCGCGGCTGCCGTCGGGCACCGGCGTGTCGCTGGGCACCCCGGCCGGGTCGCCGGTGGTCTTCGCCGTCGCCGACGACGAGACCGGCGCCATCGAGGTGGCGGGCAACTGGGCGCTGAAGCCGTCGGGCGTGGGCCCGGGCCAGCAGTTCCGCCTGCTGTTCGTCACCTCTGGCACTCGGGATGCTTCTTCGTCGGCCATCGCCGACTACGACGCGTTCGTGCGGGCAGCCGCCGCGCAGGGGCACGCCGCGACGGTGCCCTATGCGGGACTGTTCAAGGTGTTGGGCTCCACGGCCGCGGTGGACGCGTCGGCGCATGCCGGGTTCTCCGGCAGCGACGCGGTGGCGGTGTTCTGGCTGGGCGACACAGCGGCCGCGGACCGGGTGACGGCCTCGTATCCCGGTTTGCGGGGTGAATGGCAGAACCAGGCGGCGCCCCACGACGAGACCGGCACGGCCGCATCGGTGAACGCATCCGGCTACTTCACCGGATCGACCAGCGCCGGCGCGAAGTCGGCCAGCCCGCTGGGTTCGGCAGCGGTGTCGTTGGGTTATCTGGCTGATTCCGGTTCGGGCCGTGCGCCGTTGGGCAGCGGCACAACGGCAGCGAGCACGGCAACGCGGCCGTTCTACGGCCTGTCGCCGGTGTTCACGGCGACGGGGGTGGCGCAGTTCGCGATGGCCGCAGCGAGCGCCGGCGAGGACGCGGGCACGGTCGACGTGACCGTCGACATCAGCCCGGCCGCGGCCGCAGCGATCACGGTGGGCTACACCCTGTCGGGCACGGCGACGCGGGGCTCGGATTACAGCATTGCGGGGGTGACCGGCAGCAGCGGCACGGTGACCATACCGAGCGGCGCGACCAGCGTGTCGATCCCCGTGGCGATCACCGACGACGCCGCCGAGGAGGCCGCCGAGACGATCATCCTGACCCTGGCCGACGGCGACGGCTACACGGTCGGGACGAACACCGCGCACACCCTGACCATCGGTGCGAGCGACCAAGCGTCAGCGACGGCCAACGCCGACGGTTCCTACACCGTGCCCGGCGACTGGTCGCTGCTGCCTGCGGGCCTTCAGACGGTGGGCCAGAAGTTCCGGCTGATGTTCCGCACGACGTCGCGGTGGGCGGCCACCTCGACCGATATCGCGACCTACGACGGCTATGTGCAGGGCGAGGCGGCGGGCGGCTCGCTGGCGGCGATCCTGCCGTATGCGTCGCAGTTCAAGGTGGTCGGCTCGACCAACAGCTTCGACATCCGCACTCACCTGGACCTGCGCGACGGCAGCAACTGGCGCACGGGCATCCCGATCTACTGGATGGACGCCGCCGCCGGCGGCGCGAAGGTGGCCGACGACTACCAGGACTTCTGCACGCGGGACTCGACGCACTCCTCCAACCCGCGTGAGCGGTGGTGGAAGAACGACGACCTCGCCGACCAGCGCGACGAGGACGGCACCGCCCACGGCGACAGCAACTTCCCGTGGACCGGCAGCAACAACGACTGCACCAAGCAGTCCACCAAACACCTGGGCGCGTCGGGCAGCAGCGTGGAGAAAGGCGGGCACGCGGACGCGCGGATGTGGGGGCCGCTGAGCACCGCGAGCGAGGCCAAGGGCGCCCTCAACTCCCTCTTCGCGATGTCGCCGGTGTTCGTGGTGGGCAGCGACGGGTTGTTGACGGCGACGTTCGCGGAGTCGGCCAAGAGCGTCAACGAGGACGCCGGCACCGTGAACGTGACGGTCAACCTGAGCCAGGCGCAGGCGACGGCGTTCAACATCGGCTACACCGTCTCGGGCACGGCCACCGAGGGCGCGAGCGGCGACTACACCATCGCCAACAGCGGCACGGTCGAGGTGCCGGCGCTGGCGACCAGCGTGGTGATCCCGGTGGCGGTCATCGACGACGCCGCGGAGGAGGCCGGGGAGACAGTCGTGCTGACGCTGTCGGCGTCGGCGGACTCGCCGTCGCGGTATTCGCTGGACGAGGCGCGCAAGGTGTACACGCTGACCATCGCGGCCAGCGACCTGCCGTGCAATGGGCCGAAGGTGGGGATCGCGGACCAGTTCAACCCAGTGGCCGAAGGGGACGGGTCGGTGCGGCTGACCCTGTCGGTGATACCTGCCGCGGCCAATCCGTGTACGCACGAGTTCGCGGTCGGCTACACCGTCGCCGGCGGCAGCGTCGGCGCCGGCGGCCACCCCGCGGCGACCGCGGGCGCAGACCTGGCGGCGTCGGGCACCGTCACCGTCCCGGAGCGAGCGCTGTGGGCCCGCTTCGACGTGGCGATCACCGACGACCGCGTCGCCGAGGGCACCGAGTCGGCCATCGTCTCGCTGGACGACCTCGACGCCTACACGCTGATGAACCACAAGAAGGCGCAGATCACCATCGCCGACGACGACGCCCGCGGCCTGGTGTTCGACCCCGCCAAGGTGGCCGTCGGCGAGGGCCAAAGCGCCCACTACACAGTCAAACTGGCCTCGCAGCCCACTGGCACGGTCACCGTCGCCATCGCCGGAGCGGGCCTGAGGGTGGCCGACACCGACCCCGGCACCGACGGCGACCAGAACACGCTGACGTTCACCGGCGGCACCGCCGGCACCTGGAACACGCCGCAGTCGGTGACAGTGACCGCCGCCGAGGACGACCACAACGCCGCAGACGACACGATCGCGCTCAGCCACGCCACGTCGGGCGGCGACTACACCGCAGCCGACAGCACAGACCTCCAGGTGACCGTGGCCGACAACGACAAGGTGGGGGTGGTCATCACCCAGACCGGCGGCAGCACGCGAGCGGCCGAGCCCAGCGGCACCGACACCTACACGCTGAGGCTGGGCAAACGGCCGTCGCGGACGGTGCTGGTCACGGCCACGACGAGCGATCCAGACGCCGCATTGGTGAGCAGATTCGGGAACACGTTCCTGAGGAGCCGGACGTTCGTCTTCACGGTCTCCACGTGGAATCGGCCCCAGGAGGTCACGGTGCGGGCGGTCGACGACCCGTTCGACAACCCGAACGGCCGCACCGCTGTGATCACGCACCGCATCCAGACGACCGACCCCGAGTACCGGCGCGTCACCGCCGACCCGGTGACGGTGACGGTGGCCGACGACGAGCCGGCGCCGCGGCTGTCGCTGTCGGCGTCGACGAACAGGGTGCCCGAGGGCGGGACGGCGACGATCACCGCCACGCTGGCCTCGGCGCTGCCGCGTGCGATCACGGTGCCGCTGGAGATCGATCGGGTCTCCGCGGAGGCCGGCGACATCAGCGTCCCGTCGGGCATTCGGATCGACGCCCGGTCGCTGACGGGCACGGCCACGCTGCGGGCCAACCAGGACAGCGACGACGACCACGAGCACTTCCTCGTGGACGTCGGCCGCCTGCCGAGCCCGGTGACGGCCGGCGACACGCTCCTCGTCATGAACGTCATCGACGACGAGCACGTCCCGGCGCCCGCCAAGATCGCCTGCGACACCACAGGCGGGCGCTGCGAGGCCGGCGTGCTGTCGGTCGGCGAGGGCAGGACGCGGAACCTCTACCTCACGCTGACGCAGAGGCCGACCCACCTCGTGCGAGCCGACATCGCCGTCACCAAGGGCGGCGCCGACGCGACGACGTCGCCGGTCTTCAACCTCCAGTTCAGCACGGGCGCCCACTCGAACAAGAGGCTCGTCGTGGCCGGGCTGGACGACACCGGCACCCGGGCCTTGGACCCGGTGGAGATCACGCTGAGGTTCGCATCGGCCGACCCGTTCTACGACGGCAAGGAGATGGTGCTGCGGTTGCAGGTGGTCGACAACGACAGCCATGTCAGGCTCGCGCTGGCGCAGGACCGCGAGACGCTGGCCGAGGGCGCCAGCGGCGCGGTGCGCCTGACGGTGACCGCCTCGCAGCCGCTCCCCGTCGCGGTGACGCCGGTGATCGACCTGCGCACCGTCACGCTCGGCGCCGACTTCTCCGACAAGGACGCCGTGTGCGACGGCTGTCTGAGCGCCGACGGGTCCAGGATCACGTTGCCGGTCATGCGCACGGGTGCGACGGTCAGCCAGGTCGTGCTCCACGCCGCCGACGACAACCTGGTCGAGCGCGACGCGCTGATCCGCGGCCGCCTTGAGGTGTTCAACGCAGCCGGCACCGGTCTGCATGTGCCGCCGCCGCTCGTCAGTGTCGACACCGGCCACAACACCATCGTGCTGACCCACGAAGACGACGACCGGCTGCGGGCGCACGTGCACCACAACGAGGCGATGGGCTACTTCTTGGCCCTCAACCGCCAGACCGAGTTCCCGATCTCTGTGCACCGGCTCCGCACCGATCCGGCCCTGAACGATGTGAAGACCTACCCCGCGGTGGACCAGACCACCGCCAACGCGGCAGAGGAGCGAGCGCTGGAGCGGAAGCTGCGCAGGGCCCGCTACATCCCGCTGGGCGACAGCCTGAGCGTCTACCGGGGCATCGTGCTGGAGCTGCCCGAGGGGTTCCCGCTGAGCGGCGACTGGATCGACCTCGGCGCCGGCATCGAGGCCGTCGACCTGCGCGCCGAGGTGCCGGCCGCCACCTCGCAACCGCTGGGATCGCGCAGCGCGCTCGACAGCCTGGCGGGGGACATCCTCTACGCCAACGACGGCGCGCCCGCCGACGACCGCATCAACATGGTGATCATCTCCGGCATCACCGAGACCAGCATCGCCGTTGCCTGGAACGAGGCCGACGGCGCCGACGGCTACGAACTGCGCTGGCAGGCCGGCGGCCAGACGCAGCCGCAGAACAAGCGGCTCAGCGGCACCTCGCACACCATCACCGGCCTCACCGCCGGCACGGCCTACCAGATCCGGGTGATGGTGGTGAAACAGGGCAGCGTGGTCGCGGCCAAGTCCAGCCAGACCGTCTCCGTCACCACCGAGGGCACCCAGTCCCAGCAGCCGCCGGCGACCCCCGAGGTCAGCGTCACGGCCGGCGCGGGCATCACCGAGGGCGGCACAGCGAGCTTCACCGTCACCGCCAGCCCCGCGCCCGCCGCGCCCCTCGCGGTCAGCGTGAGCGTCACCCAGAGCGGCGACTACGCAGCATCGGGCACGACCGGCACGAAGACCGTCACCGTCCCCATCAGCGGCACTGTCAGCCACACCGTGGCCACCGTCGACGACAGCGCCGACGAGCCGCACGGCTCGGTCACCCTCACCGTGAACGCAGCAAGCGGCTACACCGTGTCCGGCACCCAGGGCGCCGCAACGGTCGCGGTGTCAGATGACGACGACCCGTCGCCCACCCCCGCGGCGACGCCGGAGGTCAGCGTCAGCGCCGCAGCGGGCGTCACCGAGGGCGGCACAGCGACGTTCACCGTCACCGCCAGCCCCGCCCCGGCCGCGCCGCTGGCGGTGAGCGTGACGGTGATCGAAAGCGGCGAGTTCGGCGCCTCGACCGGCGCCAAGACGATCACGATCCCGACCAGCGGCTCGGTCGCGCACGCGGTCGCGACGGCCGACGACGGCGCGGATGAGCCCGACGGCTCGATCACGCTGTCGCTGAACCGCGGCAGCGGCTATGCGGTGTCGCCGAGCCGGCCTGCGGCGACGCTGGTGGTCGCCGATGACGACGACCCGCCGGAGACGCCGGCGAAGGTGTGCAAGACCGCCGACACGGCTTTGCTGGCCGAGGTCAAGGCCAAGACCGCCGATCCGTGGAGCGGGGCCCGCCCCGACCTGGTGGAGACGTTCACCCGCGCGTATGACACCATGCTGGGCACCGACGACTACACGGTCGCCGACCTCAAGGCCCGAGCGGACCGCCAGACGCCGAACTGGCAGGGCAACGGCCCCAATGCGCTCTGGCAGAGCATCTACGCCGAGCTCGACCGCCTCGAAGCCTGCCGCGGCAAGGCCGGAACCCCCGGCACGCCGAAGACCGCGGCGCCGCAGATCAGCGTGACCGCCGGGGCGGGCGTCACCGAGGGCAGCCCGGCATCGTTCACCGTCACCGCCGCCCCCGCGCCCGCAGCGCCGCTGGCGGTGGTCGTCACCGTCACCCGGACCGGCGACTTCGGCGCCGCGGTCGGCGCCCGCACCGTGGTCATCCCCACCACGGGCAGCGTCAGCCACACCGTCGCCACCGCCGGCGACAGCACCGCAGAAGCCGACGGCACAATCACCGCCACCTTGAACCCCGGCAGCGCCTACACCGTGTCGGCCACGCAGGGCACAGCCACCGTCGCCGTCGCCGACGACGACGCCGCAACCCCGCCC
>WTFX01000022.1 GCA_011523825.1 Microthrixaceae bacterium | reverse complement strand
TGGCGCGCGCGCCCGCTCCCGGTCCGCTACGGCCGGAGGCGCCGACGATTGCGCGCGCGAGCGTGGTCTTGCCGACCTGCCGCGGGCCGAGCAGGGCAACCGCCGGGAACAGGGCGAGGTGCTCTTCGAGGGTTGGGCGCAGCAAACGGGGGATGGTTGGGGGATTCATGGCTTGCAATATCGGCATGCAATGCCGGATTTGCAATGCTCGCTGTCAAATGCAGCCCGCCTTACCGGACCAGCCCGAGCCTGAGAACCAGGAACCCGCGGCCGTTCTGGTCGGGGTTGACGATGAAGGCCACGCTGGCCGGGAGCTTGAACGAATCCGTTAGCCCGCATTTCTCACACGGTGCCAGCGTAGCGACCTGAGGGCGGTATCTGGGCGGTGATTGTGCCGTTGAACCGCGCCCGAAGGAGCGAGGAGTCCTTCGGACATGCAGAGGAAGGCGTGCGGAGGGGGATGCAGGTGACGGAACGGCTCCGGGGCGGTCGTGGGGCGCAGCGGTCCCGGGGCGTGGCGGGGGGAAGTCCGGGAGAGGGTGTGGGATCACCCTCGTAATCGGGCGTGGACCTGTGCGAAGGCGGCAGCGGAGGGATGTGCGGAGTCCATGGCGACCCTGACCCTGCGCACCGAGACGGTGACGCGGGCGCCGATCTTGAGGAGCTTGAGCCGGAGCGTTCCGGCCGTGGCGCGGGCCAGGCGGGTGCCCACGAGCGTGCGTCTGAGGACATCGAAGAGGATCGACGCGAAAGCGGAGAAGAGGAGCCGGAGCTGGTTGGCGTCGAAGCGCGAGGCCGAGGTTCGGTTGGAGAACAGATCGAGCTGCTGCTCCTTGATCGAGTTGTCCAAGTCGCCCCGCGGGCAGTAGACGCGCTCGTAGACGGTCCGGGCCGAGAAGGTGCCGGTGGGCAGCGAGGTGACGACGAAGCGGGGGTTGGCCTTGCCGGGCAGGTGTTCTGCCTTGGCGACGACCCGGCGTCGGCGGGACCAACTCGTGCGCGTGGTGTAGCGGAACTCCGTGTACCGGCGTGCCGGCCGGCCGTGCCGGACGGCTTCGGCCTGGGCGTCGGCCAGTTCCCGGCCGATCTTCTTGACCAGCCGCGAGTTCCTGGCCAGGCCGATGACGTAGTCCACCCGGTTGTCCGCGCACCAGGCCAGGATCTCCTCGCGGGCATACGCCGAGTCGGCCCGGAGCAGGATCTTCAGCCAGGGCCACTCCTGCCGGAGCCGGGCGACGACGCGGCCCAGCGGTGCGGTCACGCCCCCGGCGGGATCCGTGTTGCCGGGCCTCAGCTGGGCGAAGAGCGGGCGTCCGCCGCAGGTGATGTACAGCGGCAGGAAGCAGTAGTGGCCGTAGTAGCCATGGAAGAACCGGCCCTCCTGGCGGCCGTGCACCTCGTCGTCGGTCGAGTCGATATCCAGCACCAGCCGGGACGGCGGCTTGCCTTCCCACAGATCGATGAACAACTCCACGAGCTCCGCCTGCAGCGCATCCGGATCGTGGTCGATCCTGTGGTAGCGGCCGGGCTCGCCGCCGGCGGGCGCATGCTCGAGTCGGTTCAGCGTGCTCTTGCCCGCCAGCGCCGCACAGCCCTCGCGGCGGCCCTCGAGCTTGCCCGCCAGCAGGGCCAGCAGCGGATCGTGCCGCAGATCGTCGTGGTCGTTGAGGTCCTCGTACCCCAGGGCGATGCCCGTGATGCGCTGCGCCACCAGCGTCCGCACCGTGTGTTCCGTGAGGCGCCGGTCGCGGTGATCCGTGAAGCACGCGGCCACGCGGTCGAAGAGCCCCACGAAGCGGTCGATCTCCCGGAGCAGCAGCGCCCCCGCGTTCGACGTGATCGATCCGCCGTCGAACGCGGCCGTGACCCGGCGGCGGCGGCACCCTTGAAATACCAAGGAAAGCGGCTTACACTGTGTTGGCATCGGTCCTCCGGCGTGGCTGTGGTTAAGTTATTGGGCTAACTAAACTTAACAGCTCCCGGAGACCGATGCCTTCTTAGGTGTGTGAGATATCCGGGCTAGTGTGCCGGCGTGTTCGCCCGGATGTCCTACAGTCTGCTCAGGATGTACGCGTACGCGGACACCGCCTCCAC
>WTFX01000006.1 GCA_011523825.1 Microthrixaceae bacterium | reverse complement strand
GCTCCGACGGGGGCGGCGGGGGCGGCGCTGGAACCCCCGGCGCCGCCCCCGCCGCCCCCGTCGGAGCACAGCGACACCGTGCGCTGCGCGTCGCCGTCCCAATAGGTGTAGGTCTCATCACACGAGACCTCAGGGGCCTCATCCGCCCCATCGGACCCGGGCTCGCCGGCATCCTGCTCATCGGGACCGCCCGCGGGCGGCCCCGCGCTGCTCCCCGGCGACCAGGCGGCGGCCTCGGCGGGCAGCGAGGCGACCGTGACGGCGCTCAACGAGACAGAGCTCCCAGGCGCGGCAAGCGACCCGGCGGCGTTCTGCGGCGCTTCAGCCGCAGGCGGCGCACCGGCGACGACCTCGAGGGCGGGAGCGTCTGCGGCACGCTGCCACAGCCACACCCCCACGGCCGCGAGCCCGGCCGCGGCCAGCACCACCGCGGCACGCACTACACCCCGCCCGGCTACTGCCACATCCGCTTTCCGAAGCATGGGGGAGGGGGTAGATGCCATCGGCGTCAGTCGCGCTGTGTGGTGGTCAGCGTGACGGTGAAGTCGGCCATTGGGGTGCGGTCGGTGCTGTGGAGGCCGCCGTAGCACGTGACGGTGACCTCGTCGCCGGCGCGGACCGGCGTGCCGAGGGTGAGAGTGACGGTGTTGGCGGCGACGGCTACCTGGCTGGGGGACTGTGTGGTGGGGGTGCCGTTGCGGTCAAAGGCGCCTTCGATCAGGAAGTAGTGGCGCAGCGCCCGGGCTGTTGCGTTGTCGATGGGGGCGAGGTCGCGGTTGAAGGTGAGGGTGAGCTGGTCACCGCTCACGGCCGCGCAGACCGGCACCATGGGGCCGCTGGGATCGGGGGTGCACACCGGCGCCTCGGGCGCTTCGGGTTCGGCCGTCTCCTCGGCTTCCTCGGGCTCCTCAGTCTCGTCGGGCTTTTCGGCTTCCTCGGGCTCCTCAGACTCGTCGGCTTCGCCGGACTCTTCGGTTTCTTCGGGTTGCTCGAGCTGTCGGGCCCGTTGGGGTTCGGGCGGCGCAGGGGAGTAGTTGACAGCGGGCCAGCCGGCGAACGCGGCCGCGATCGGGCTGTTTGCCGGGGTGTAGCTGACGGTGACGTCCTGGCCGCCCCACACCGCAGACGCCAGCGTGAGGGTGATGGTGTTGGAGGTGTCAGACCACACGTCGGTCGGGGCGGAGACCGCGTCGGTCACCGCCACCGCGGCACCGTCGACGGTGACCGTGAAGTCGCCCGCCTGGGGATCCGCGTAGCTGGGCGCGAGGTTCGCGTCGAACGTCAGCGTCACCACCGCACCGTCCACAGAGGCGGTGGCCGGCGACGGGCACGCGAACGTCGCGGGGTCGGTGCGGAACGTGGCGGTCGCCGTCGCCGACAAGCCGTCGGGATCGGTGGCGGTCATCGTGAACACCGTGTAGAACGCGTCGCCCGACGGCGGCGGGAGCTGCCCCAGCGCGCACGACGTCTTCGCCAAGAAGAACACCCGCCCCAGCCGCTCGTTGTGCAGGAAACCGTCGGGCAGGCCCATATGAGGCAGACGCGCGAACACGTCGTCGCGGCTCGCCGTGAGCGTGAACGTCAACGGGTCCCCATCAGGGTCCGAGAAATCGGACTGGCGCAACGGCAGGCTCACCAAGAACCCCGGCAAAGCGTTGTCCAACTGCCGCGAACGGCCCCGGAACACCGGCGCCTCGTTCTGGGGCCTCTCGACCCGGTTCTCGACTTCCATGCCGCTGAGGTCCGCGAGCTGGTCGCCGTCGACGGTCCACAGGCCCGCCGACCCGCGTGGCCGCCGGTAGCTAACCGTGATCGTCTCGTCCGCATCGAACTCGCGGCTCACCGACAGCACCAGCAGGTGCGCGTCGTCGGGGGAGATTTCTGCTGCGGTGACCGTCACCGGCCCGCCTGACGCGGTGACCGTGAACCATTCCGGCTGCGGCTCGAAGCTGGTGTCGAAGGGCCGCGTGGCGCTCAGCACGATGCTGCCGGTCCATGAGTTGTCCCATGCGTAGGCGCATGTGCCGGTGCCCCCGTAGGTCACCGTCTGGTCGCTGAGGGTGTCTGCGGCGGTGCCCCACAGGTTGGCCAGCGCGCCCGCAGCGGGCACCGTGTAGCTCACCGTGAAGCGAGGGCTGCACGGACCCACAGCGTCGTTCAGGCGCAATTGCAGATCGCTGCCGCGCACCTCGACCCGCTCAACGGACCACCACGGGTCCGAGGTCGTGAACGCGGACGCCGCCGGCACCTCGGCCGGGTCGAGCTCCTGGTCGAAGCTCAAGGTCAACGCGCGCCGTTGCACCGACGCCCCGGTCAGCGTCGGCGTGCCCGCATCGGCGGGACCCCGGTTGGTCAGCGTGCGGCTCGTCAGGTTCGCGGCGTCGTTGCCGGCGAGGTCCTGGATGGGGTTCGTGCCCGCCGTGTAGGTCGCCGTCACCGTCGTGCTGGCCGCCACCGACGAGCCCAGGGTCAGCACGACCGAGCTGTCGCTCACCGCGACACCGCTCACCGTGACTGCGCTGCCTCCGGCGGTCACGGTGAAGGCGCTCGCTGCCGGCGTGGAGCCCGGATCGAGCTCCTCGTGGTAGTACAGCACCGCCTTGGTGCCCGCCACCACGCTCGAGTCCAGCGCCGGCACCGCCGTGGCCGCCGGATAGACCAGCATGCCCAAGATGTCGTCCGCCTGCGGCCCCGACGACGAGGCGCGCAGCGGGTTGGCGTCGCTGCCCTTCTCGTAGAACAGCGTGGCCGACGAGCCCGCGGCCGGCGCCGACGCCAGCGCGACCCGCACCCGTGTGCCGCTCACTGCCGCTGTGCCCGTGCCCTGGATCAGGGTCGACGAATCCGACACGCTCAGCTCGAACCGGCTTCCCGCAGGCGCCGAAGTGGCATCCAGCTCCTGGTCGAACACCAGCGCCAGCACCGCGCCCTCCACCACCGCGCGCGTCAGCGTCGGCGGCGCCGAACCCGGTCTGGTCGCCACAACGGTGAAGCTGTCGAGGTCGGTGCCCGTCGTGTCCCGGAGCGTGCCGCCGTAACTCGCCGCGATCTGGGGGTCGTAGCTCACCGTCGCTTCGCCGCCCACGGGAATCGGCGCGCCCAGCGTCAGCGTCACCGTGGTGCCGTCGATCGCGACCCCATTCGGGGACTGATTGCGTATGGGCACCCCCAGCCAATAGCCGCCCTGCACCACGAAGCCGTGACGCATCCCGTACTGCACACTCGCCTTGGGCGCCATCAAGCTCTCGCTGAAGGTCAGCGTCACCACCGTGCCGTCGCCCGCGTCCACTGCTGCTTGCACCCCGGCGGTGTTGTTGGTGACGGCTTGGCCGGTGAAGGCGACGGCGGCGGCGTGGTCGCCGGGGGTGTAGCCGAGGGTGACCGCGGCGCCGACGGGGACCGCCTGGGCGAGCGTCAAGGTGGCTGTCGCGCCGTCGACGGTGACCGCTTCGACGGTGATGGGGTTGCCGGCTGCGGTGACGGTGAACTCGTGGGGTGCGAGGACTTCGGCGGTGGGGGCGCGGCGGGTGTGGGCGGAGTAATCGGTGTTCAGGTCCTGGAGGGCTTTGGTGAGGGTGAGGGTGAGGGTGTCGCCGGTGACCTCGGCGGCGGAGAACTGCGGGCAGCTGAAGGTGGTGATGGTGGTGAGCGTCGTCGACACCGACGCGCCGTCGGGGTCGGTGACGGTGACGGTGATGGGCTCGCGGTGGGTGCTGGTGACCCCCGCCAGGTTCGTCAGCGTGCAGTGGGGGCGGGTTCTCATGAACAGCCGCCCGATGGTCAAGGAGGGTCCGCCGACGACGTAGACATCGTTGGGGTGGCTGAACGTGAGCCACAGCGGGTCGCCGTCGGCGTCGCTGAAGTGCGACACCACCGGTCTGTTCACCAGCGTGAGCGGCGGCGCGTTCAGGTCGCCCAGGGTGGTCTCGCCGTCGTCGGGGGTGAACGTCGGCGCGGTGTTCGCCACTGCGGACTGGCTGCCGTCCACCTTGTGGTTCGCCTGGGCGCCCAGGCCGGCATGGGCGCGCCCGGCGTTGCCGGTGCCCGCAGCGTTGGTGAGGGTCGCGCCGCTGGCGAGGACCACCACGTTGCCCCCGGTGGCTGTGACCTCCAAGCCGTCGGTGTCGGTGTCGCCGGCCACCACCGTGTAGCTGAACCGCAAAGAACGCGCCGTGCCGCTCGTCTGGCCGTCGGTCACCAGCGTCGCGTGGCGCGTGTTGGCCCCGACCGCCAGCGGCACCCGCAGCTGCGCGCCCGACGCCGAGACGTCCCAGGCGACGTCTTGGTCCCAGGTCACCTCCACCACGATCGGCTGGTCCACCGGATAGGTCTCCTTGGAGCCGTCGCTGCCCGCGTCGTGGCGCGGCTTCGACACCACCGACACGCTCGAAATCGACGGGGTCCCAGTGCCCGTGTTGTTGGTCACCGCCTGACGCGCGAACGACACCGTCCGCTGCCCCGCGGCGTTCTGCAGAGCCCCCGACGACGGAGCCGTGTAATACACCAGCACCGACTCGCCAGCCAATATCGCCTCAGCCAGCGTCAAGGTCACCGTCGCATCAGCAATGTCAACGGCGGTGACATCGACAAAAAATTCCCTGCGAGCCACATAGAACGCCCCGCCCCCCGGCTTCGAAGTCGCATCCAGGTCCTCGTCGAAGGTGATCTCCAACGACGTCCCGTCCACCGACGCCGAGGACACCTCCGGCCCCTCAATCGCTGAGCCCTTCACCTCCATGACGAACACGGAGCCGCTGCTGTTCCACGACGTGTCGCTGCCTCGCTTCCACAGGCGTCCGTCGCCGATGCTCCACCCGCTCGCAGCGCCCGAGTCCTCGTCCGTGCTCGCCGTGTGCCTGAAGTTCGTGTCACCCGACGTGCCGGTGAAGTCCAGCACGACGGCGTAGGTCGTGTTCGCGTCCAACGTCGCGCCAGCCGGCGCAGTGAACACATTGAGCGCGTCGGAGGTCAGCGAACCCGGCTTGGTCAGCGCATGAAGCTGCGAATCGGGCACGCCCGAAGCGGTCGTCGTCCAGACCGCAACGTCGAACGCGTTGCTGTGGCTGCCAGAGGCCAGCTTCAAGCCGACCTCTGAAAGCGTGTAACCAGAAGCATGGTCCCCGGTCGTGAACGTGGCCGCCGCGTCGCTCAATTGGCTGCCGCCAATGAAGACAGTGCCACCGTGTTCTGTCTGCGCGGTATTCGACACCAGCGTCGAAGCCGCGGTCTGCGCCTCGGCGACCCCCCCCCCCCCGGGGACCGGCACCAGCGTCAGCGTCGTGGCGGCCAGCACGCACGCGCACACCGCCAGCAAGCCGCGCCGCATCTGGCGGGTTCGGCGAGATGTCTCAGATAGCGACATGGCTGGCCTCCTGGGGGCGCGTATCGAAGACGCGGATCTGTTCACTTCTGTGAACATCAGCTGCGTCGTGTGGTGGTGAGAGCTGTGGTGAAGCCGGCTATCGGGGCGTTGTGGGTGTCGCGGAGAGTGCTGCCCCAGTAGGTGACGGAGACCTCATTGCCTGCACGCGCCGGCGTGCCGAGGGTGAGGGTGATGGTGTTGGCGTGGACGGCGACCTGGTTGGGGGACTGTGCCGTGGGGGTGCCGTTGCGGTCATAGGCGCCTTCGATGAGGAACGCTTGGCGCAGTGCCCGGGCTGTTGCGGCGCTGATGGGGGCGAAGTCTCGGTTGAAGGTGAGGGTGAGCTGGTTGCCGCTCACCGCCGCGCACACCGGCACCATGGCGCCGCTCGGGTCAAGGGCGCACACGGGTGCCTCGGGTTCTTCAGGTTCGGCCGGCTCCTCGGGCTCTTCAGGTTCCTCGAGTTCTTCAGGCTGCTCGAGCTCTTCTGGCTCTTCGGTCTCGTCAGCTTCCTCGGCTTCCTCGGGCTGCTCGAGTTCTTCTGGCTCTTCGGTCTCTTCGGGTTCGCCGGTTTCCTCGGGCTGCTCGGTCTCTTCGGGTTCGTCGGTTTCCTGTCGTGCCCTGGACTGCTCGGGTTCGGGCGGTGCGGGGGAGTTGTTCACAGCGGGCCAGCCGGCGAACGCGGCCGCGACGGGGCTGACTGCGGGGAGATAGCTGACAGTGATGTCCTGGCCTCCGGTCACCGGCGACGCCAGCGTCAGGGTGATCGTGTTGCCGCTGTCGGACCAGATGTCGGCCTCGGCGGGGATTGCCTCGGACACCGCAACCGCGACCCCGTCGGCAGTGACGGTGAAGTCGCTCGCTTGAGGATCGGCGTAGCTGGGTGCGAGGTTGGCGTCGAAGGCGAGCGTGACCGTGGTGCCATCTGCCTCAGCCGACGCCAGCGAGGGGCACGCGAACACTGTCGGGTCGGTACGGAATGTGGCCGTCGCAGAAGCCGACTCGCCGTCGGGGTCGGTGGCGGTCAGGGTGAATACCGTGTAGAACGCGTCGCCCGACGGCGGCGGGAGCTGCCCCAGAGCGCACGATGTTTTCGCCGCGAAGAACACGCGTCCCAGCCGCTCGTTGTGCAAGAAGCCGTCGGGCAGGCCCAGATGAGGCAGGCGCGCGAACACGTCGTCGCGGCTCGCCGTGAGCGTGAATGTCAACGGGTCCCCATCAGGATCGACGAAGTGGGACTGGCGCAACGGCAGGCTCACCAAGAACCCCGGCAAAGCGTTGTCCAACTGCCGCGAACGGCCCCGGAACACCGGCGCCCGGTTCGGGGCGGGTGCTGTCACGTCTGTGGAGAAGTTCGCGACCTGTTGGCCGTTGGCGTCCCACAGCCCCGACGTGCCGCTCGGGCGCCGGTAGCTGACGGTGACCCGCTCGCCACTGGTCAGACTCCGGCTCAAGGACAGCGTCAGCCGGTCGACGACGCCTTCGGGCGCCTCGACATCGGTGACTTCGATCGACGCTGCGCCCGGCGTGTGGGTCGTCACCGTGAAAGCGCCAGGATCCGGCACGGTGTCGGGGTTCAGCGCCCGGTCGAAGGCCAGCACTATCTGCGTCCAAGTCCCAGAGGCGTCGCCGGGCGAGCTCTCCGAGCTCTGGCTCAGCCTGCGCGACCGGGGGGCCAGTGGCCCGCCGAGCGCCGACGCATCGCTCTGCCTGAATGACTGGGCGCGCGGCCCGCCTCCGCCTCCGGACTGGCCTTCCGGACCACCGCCCGACTGCACAAAGCCCTTGACCTCCGTGAAGGCGCACTGGTCTCTGCCGAGGTTGATCGCCCTGTAGCCGTTGAGCGCGTCCGCTTCGGTGCCCCAGTTGTTCGCCAGCCTGCGGTTGGCCGCGGTCGGCTTCGCGTAGGTCACCGCCAGCGCGCCGTCGCAGGGATACCACCACGGGCTCATGGTCAGCTCGACGTCGGTGCCCAGCACCGCGACGCCCGTCACGGCCGGGGCCCGGTAGCCGGCCATGGCCAGGTCCGTGTTGGTCAGCGACAGCGTGAACGCTGAGGTCGGCGGCACGTGGGCCGGGTCGAGGTGCTGGGAGAACTCAACGGTCAGCACCTCAGTGTCCGCTGAAGCACGGGTGCGGAACGGCCGAACGGTCGGGTTGGACCCCTGTCTTGTCACATTCTTGGCCGTGAGGCTCCCCGCGCCGTTGCCTGCGACGTCCCGAATGCTGTTCGATCCGGGCGTGTAGTCCACCCGCACGTTGCCGGGTGTGATCGTGCCCCAGTCCAGGGTCAGCTCCACCGCGTTGGCGTGCACCGCGACGCCGCTCACCGTCACCGCTTGCACCGAGCCGCTGACGGTGCGCACCGAGTACGAGCTCGTCGGCGGCGTCGATCCCGTGTCGAGCGTCTCGTCGTAGTACAGCACCAGGCTCGTGCCCACCAGCAGCGCGCCGGTCTGCTGGGGCGGATCCCGGTCCACCACGGTGGCGCGAGGCCACCCGATGTCCTGCACCTGCGGTCCCGACGATGCGCCGCGCAGCGGGTTCGCATCGTTGCCGCGGCTGTAGGCCACCTGCGCCCAGCGGCCCTGGGGCACACTCGACGCGAGCGTGACGGTGACCGTCTGCCCGCTGACCGCTGCGGTGCCGGTGCCCACCACGTAAACCCACTGGCCCGACCAGTCGCGCCTGGCGTGATTCACACGGAAGCGGGAACCTGCCGGGGCCGAGCCGGGATCCAGCGCCCGGTCGAAGGTCATCGTCAGCGTCGTCCCGGCCACCTGCGCCGCCGTCAACACCGGCGCGACACCCGCCCCGCCAGTCGGCCGCGTCACCGTCTGGGTGAAGCTCGCCACGTCGTTTCCGTCGTTGTACTTGAGCGTCTTGACGTAGGTGTTCGCCCAGGCCTGGTCGTATCTCACCACGACGTCCCGGCCGGGCAGAGCCTCTAGGCCGTAGAAGGTGAGCGTCAAGCGCGGGCCGCTGACCTTGAGCCTGTTGGTGCTCAGGCGATCGAAGCGAATCCCGTTGTCGTAGAGGCCCTCGACCGTGATCGCGTAGTGCACATCCGGCTGCTCCCAGGTCAGCGTGCCCAGCGCCTGAAGATCCCGGTCGAAGGTCAGCGTCAGCGTCGTTGCGCCGCTGCTGTAGGCGGCCTGTGCCGATTGAACCCCCGGTGTGACGCTCTGTGCCTCAGCTACCCCCCCCCCGCGGTATGGGCGCGAGGGTGAGGGCAGCGGCGAGCGCGCACACGCACGCCGCGAGCAGGCCGGGCCGTGTCCGACGAGACATCACAGACTTCGGCATCACTGACCTCAGGCGGCGCGTATCGAACGCAGGGCTGACTGCGTTCGTCGCAGGACTGTACACCAGTGCATATGAGGATCGACACCTATGTGCGCTGTATATGGTCCTACCCACATTCAGCGCCCGAAAATCCCCCTGGCCGCGTGGAGTGCCATCGGTTGCCTCCGCACGGTGGTCGGCGCGTGAACGTCGGAGCGGCTCAGGGGACGCTCCGCAGCGGTCTCGTCAGAGCGGTTCGTTGCCGGTCAGCAGTGTCACCGGAGCGTGGGCGACTGCAGTGCGCAGCGCCCACTCGTCAGCCGGTCGATGTAGGGACTCCACGGCAGCATGTTCAACCTGGAAAATCAACCAATCAACGACAGATTTTCAAGGAAAATATCTAGCCGTGCTTGAAGCCGAGGTGCGGCTCGTCAGTCGTAGATGTCGGTGCGGTGCTAGTCGAAGGCTTCGGCTGCGGCCAGTTCGGCGACCTTGTCGGCGTCGTAGCCGAGATGGGAGGTGAGCACTTCGTAGAGGTGTTCACCGAGTGCAGGTGCGGCTCGCTCGGGCCACACACGGCTGCGTGACATCGTGAAACGGGGCGCCTCGATGACCGTCGTGCCGTGCGTGGAGTGGGGGACATCCACCCAGTGGCCCCGGTGTGCGAGCTGGGGATCGACCGCCAGTTCGGGGCTGTTCTGCACACGATGGGCCGCGATACCCGCCGCCTGGCATTGCGCTTCGACATCGGCTTCGTCGAGCGCGGCAGTCCACGCTGAGACTGCGGCTTCGAGTTCTTCCCGGCGGGCCAACCGGTCGGCGAGCGGCAGCGAGGCAAGGTCGGCGTACCCGATGAGCCCCGCCAGGGTCTGCCACGCAGCGTCGTCCTGGGCCACGACGGCAACCCAGCGGTCGTCGCCGGCGGCCGGGAACACCCCGTGGGGACAGAAATGATCGCTGGCGTTGCCGCGCCCGCCCACGACGTTGCCGTTGCGCAGGTACTCCAGTACGGCCGGCGCGATGAAGTGGACTGAGGCCTCCGCTTGGGAGAAATCGAGGTAGCGGCCCTCGCCGGTGCGCCTCTGGTGGTCGATAGCCGCAAGCAGGCTGGCCGTTGCCGGGTGGGGCGACGTGTAGTCGGTGATCGCGCCGTAGGGGCCCACCGGTGCGCGATCGGGCCAGCCGGTGATGTTGTAGAAGCCGACCATGGCGCCCGACAGATTGCCGTAGCCGCCGAAGTTGGCCAGCGGGCCGGTCTGGCCGTAGAGGCAGCTCGACAGCATGACCACCGAGGGGTTGATCTCGCAGACGCTGTCGTAGTCCAAACCCCACGAGCGCATGATGCGCGGCGTGTACGACTCGCACACGACGTCGGCCCAGCGCACCAGGTCGTAGGCAACCTCACGGCCCGCGTCGGTGGCGGGATTCAGCGTGACGCCGAGCTTGCCGGCGTTCATGTTGTTGAACGTGGCGCCGTTCTCGGGCCCGGGGTCGTTGTCGATGAACGGCAGGAACGTGCGGACGGCGTCGAGCTTGACCGACGACTCGACCCGGATCACCGTGGCGCCTGCATCGGCGAGCAGGCGGGACACGGTCGGCCCGGCCACCGCCCACATGAAATCCAGCACCTTGAGTCCCTCGAGCGGGCGTTCGGGGGCGACCCGGGTCGCGGGGGCGAAGACGGCCGGCGTCCGTTCGCCGCCGAGCACCTCGGCACCGTGCTCGCCGACGGCTGGCACCCGGTTGGCCGAACCGTCGCCCGGTTCGGGCTTCATCCAGTGGCCCGGGAAGCGCTCGCCGTCGACGAAGTCCCAGTAGTCGCGGGAAGCGAGCTGTTCGGATGCCGTCAGGTCGGCCGTCGTCGCCACCGGGGCAAGCAGCAGGCGGCGTTCGAGGGCCAGGGCGAACAGCTCGTCCTTGGTACGGGACGCCGTGAACGCCGCCACGCAGTCCTTGATCCGCTCGAAGTCCTCCAGGGATTCGCTGCCGTCGCCGAGCGCCATGCCGTACTGGACCCAGTCCTTGCTGGCTGTCGCCTGGTCGCAGAAGCCGGCCTCATGCACGAGCGCCATCATCCGGCCCGTCGCCGGTCCGATGGCCGCCCCGAAGACGTGCGTGAACGAGACGTACCCGTCCTTGGCCGGATAGACGACACGCAGCCGGATAGGTCCGCTGCGGATGCCACCGCCTCCCCGCAGCGTCAGCGGGGCGTTGACCAGCGAGCACAGCACCGACGACATCGTCGAGTTCATCGCCACGGCTTGGGCCGACACATCGATGTGCTGGCCGAGACCGGACCGGTTGCGCTCGACCAGCGCCAATGTCACCGCCGCCGCGGCCTGGCCTGCAGCGTGCAGGAACGCCTGCGGCACGCCGACGCCCAGCGGGGAGCGGTCCTCGTCGCCGCACATGTGCATTGGCCCGCCCGAGGCCCACACGGTGAGATCGGTTGCTGCCCAGCCGGCCTTGGGGCCGGTCTGGCCGAACGGCGAGATCGAGGCGACGACGAGCGCGGGATTGATCTCGGCGAGCGCCTCGGGTCCGAGTCCCAGCGATGCCATATGGCCGGGCGACGCGGATTCCAGCAGCACATCGGCGCCGGCCACGAGCCGGCGGAGCTGGTCGGCGTCGTCGGGGGCGGCAATGTCGAGCTCGACCGACTTCTTGCCTCGCGCATAGGAAGCGTGCGTCAGCGAGTTTCCGGCACTGTCGAACGGCCCCAGCCGCCGCACGGGCGTGCCACCTGGCGGCTCGACCGCAATCACCTCGGCGCCGAGTCTCGCCAGGATGAACCCAGCCATGTGCCCCCGGTCGTCGGTCAGATCCAGCACCCGGTACGGCGACAGCAGCGTCATGGTGACGCGGAAATTAGTGCCGGATCCCGCTCGGCAACGGCTGTGGTCTAATGAGCGGCGGGGTGCGGCATGACGGAGCTGCGAACGAACTGCCCCCGTGACTGCTACGACAACTGCGGGATCGTCGTGCGTCCGGGGAAGAACGGCCGGGTCATCGTGCGCGGCGACCCGGAACACCCGATCAACCGGGGAACGCTGTGCACCAAGTGCGCAACTGCGTACAACGGCGTGTGGCAGGACCCCAGCGAGCGCCTGTCCACGCCGCTCCGTCGCGCTGGACCGAAGGGTGAGGGGGCGTTCGAGGCCATCAGCTGGGAGGCTGCGCTGAGAGAGGTCGCGGACCGCACCCAGCAGGTCGTCGACGAACGCGGTCCTCAAGCCGTGGTTCACACCCATTATTCGGGGACGCTGTCGATGCTGGCGTTCATGTTCCCGATGCGGTTCTTCAACCGGCTGGGCGCCACCGAGGTCGAGCCAGACTCGATCTGCAACCTCGCTGGGCACATCGCCTGGTCGGCGATGTTCGGCATCTCGGTTGCCGGCTTCGACCCCCGCACCGCTGCGGATTCGTCGTGCATTCTCGTGTGGGGTGCGAACCCCTCCCACAGCGGTCCCCACATGGACGAGCACTGGCTCGGCGACTTCGACGGAGAGGTGGTGGTCGTCGACCCGATCCGCACCGACACGGCCGTGCGGGCCGATCTGCACCTCCAGCCGTTCCCGGGCACCGATGCTGCGCTGGCGTTCTCCATGGCGCACGAGCTCAGGGCCCTGGGGGCGTTCGATGACGAGTTCATCGCGGCGCATGTGCACGGCGCCCCCGATGTGATCCCGGCAATCGAGGCGTGCCCGCCAAGCTGGGGCGAGGCGCAGACCGGCGTCCCGGCTGAACAGATCCGGCGAGCGGCCGAGCTCTATGCGTCCGGCCCGGCGCTGCTGTGGGCGGGCCAGGGTCTGCAGCGCCAGCCCACCGGCGCCAACGTGATGCGAGCGATCGGCCTGCTGCCCGCGCTCACCGGCAACATCGGCAAACCAGGGGCCGGGATCTGCTACCTCAACGTGGCAGCAGCGCTGCTCGGAGCCGACTTCGACGAGCTCGCCGGAGCGTCGCTCGTGAACGGCGAGGCCCGCCAGATGAACCACATCGGTCTCGCCGGCGCGCTCGAAAATCCCGATCGCTTCGGTGCCATGTTCAGCTGGAACACCAACCCGCTGGCGTCGGCCGCCGAACAGCTCAGGCTCCGGGAGGCGTTTCGCCGTGAGGACCTGTTCACGGTGGTTGTGGACTGTTTCCCCACCGACACCGTCGACTACGCCGACATCGTCCTGCCGGCGGCCAGCTTCCTGGAGTTCGACGATCTGACCTTCAGCTACATGAATCCCATCGTGGGAGCCCAGCGCAAGGTCCGCGAGCCCGTTGGAGACTCGCTGCCCAACCAGGAGATCTTCCGCCGGCTCGCCGCGGCGATGGGATACGACGAGCCCGAGCTCCACGAGACCGACGATGTCCTCATCGAGCGGCTCCTGGACGGGCTCGACCTGGGGCTCTCGTTCGAAGGACTGGCTGAGCGTGGTCACGTCTATCTGACCGAGGAGCCGTTCGACTACTTCGCGGATCGAAGGTTTCGCACACCTTCGGGCCGGATTGAGATTGCTTCGGCATCGTTGGCGGAGGTCGGCCTCGACCCGGTGCCGATGCCGGTGACCGATCCCGCCCAGCCAGAGGGTCTGTTCCGGCTGCTGACGCCGGCATCTCGCTGGCGGCTCAACGACTCGCATGCGAATGACCGGACGATCGGGCGGCGTTCAGGGCCGGCCACCGTCACCGTTCACCCCGCCGACGCGGCCGATCTCGGCATCACCGACGGCGATCTGGTGCAGCTCCGCAATGGCGCCGGAGAGATCACACTTGCGACAGCCATCGGCGACATCGCACCTCGCGGCGTGCTCGTGGCCTACAAGGGGCGCTGGCCCAAGCTCGAGCCGGGCGGATGCAACATCAACGCCCTGCACGAGGCCAACTCGGCCGACATCGAGGGTTGCAGTGCCGTGCACGGCACCCTCGTCAGCCTCGAACCGACCCGGTGAATTGACGCCCGACCTAGGGTGCCGCGGTGGCCGGGCTCGCTGTCGTGGTCGGTCAGCAGCTTGTCGAGCGCCTGTCAGGTCCGAGACTTGCCCGGATCGGCGCCGTCGCCTTCGTGGCGGTAGGCGTCATCACCATCGTCAGTGCCTTCGTCGGCGGCTGAGTCGGGGCCGAGTTCGTTGTGGAGGACGGCGTGGGTGACCGCTTCGGTGTCGGGCTCGGGCAGCTCGAAGTGGCCGAGCGCATGGGCGATGAGTGCGTCATGGGCAGCTTGGCGCTCTGCGACGACGTGATCGACGAGTCCGTCGCGTTCGAGGTCGGCGGCATCGGCGGGATCGGCGGCCCAGGCCAGCACGGCGATGTCGGGGTTGTGCTCGCGGGCGATGCGAGCGAACTGCTCGACCGCTGAAGGCGGGCTGTCGACGGCGAGCGCGATCCGGGCATCGCGCAGGCCGGCGCGCTCGGCGATCACGTGTCGGGACAGGTCGCCGACGAGCACTTTCCGTCCTGTCGAGGCGGCCCATCGCTGAGCCTCGGGGTCGAGCGACACGACGGTGTAGGGGATGTGCGCCAGCTCGAGCGCGGAGACGATGCGGCGTGCTCGCGGGCCGAATCCGTTCACGACGGCGTGGTCCACCAGTGCTTCGTGCTCGCTGGGGTCGAATTCAGGGACATCGCCGTCGTGCGGGCGATCGCGCTGGTGTGCACGGCGGTTGGCCTCGGATCGTGCGGCCAGCGATTGACCCCAGCGCGCGCCGAAGGGGCTGAATGCCATCAGCAGCACGGTCACAGCGATGAATGCGTCGGTGCCGTCGGCGAGTCCCGCAGGAACGAGCCCGACTTCCTCGCCGGCTCGTTCGAGCACGAAGGAGAACTCGCCGATCTGTGCCAGCACCAGTGCCCCCGACAGTGCCACCGCCCGCGGTTGGCGTACCAGCAGCGCCGCAGCAGTGGTCGACAGCATCTTCACGACGACCACGGCGAGTGCGAGGCCGACCACCAGAGGCAGGTTGCGCGCGAGATAGCCGACGTCGAGCAGCATGCCGATCGAGACGAAGAACGTCGCCGAGAACAGGATCTGCAGCGGCATCACCTCGCCGAGTGCCCGAGCGGCGACGCGGCTCTCGCTGACCATCAGACCCGCAAGGAACGCCCCGAGCGAGATCGAGACATCGAGCAGGCTGGTCGCGTACGCCGTCCCGAAGCAGATGGCCAGCACGGTCAGCAAGAAGACCTCGCCCGACTGGATCCGCGAGACGTACTGCAGCACCGCCGGCACCAGCGTCCGCGCCACCACGATCACTGCCACGACGATGCCGGCCGCCTTGGCGAAGGCGATCAGCACGTCGGCGGGGCCGGTGGTCTGGCCGCCGAGCAATGGCACCGCCAGCACCATGGCGACTATCGCCAAGTCCTGGAAGATGAGCAAGGCGACCGAGACATTGCCGACGGGCGACGTGGTGGCTCGCCGCTCGGCAAGCACTTTCAGCACAATTGCCGTGCTGCTGAGCGACACGAGCAGGCCAGTGAAGACCGCTGTCCGCCATTCGACGCCGAAGGCGGCGACGACTGCGGCGACGATGCCCGTGGTGAGGCCCACTTGGACCGTCCCGCCGATCAGGAACAGCGATGCGAGCCGCCGGACCCGTTCCAGGCTGAACTCGATGCCGAGCGTGAACAGCAGCAGCATCACACCGATGTCTGCTGACTGGTTGACGAGATCGATGTCGCTGATCAGACCGACGCCGCTGGGTCCGATGACCGTGCCCGCAGCGAGGAACCCGACGATCGGCACGACCCCGAGGCGCGATGACACGAATGCGATCAGGGTCCCCGCAACCAGCAGGATCGCCAGCTCGGTGAACAGCGGCGGTGCCGACGCAGCCAACAGCACTTGCTCCCGAGGCTATTGGCGCAGTCTGGTGTGGCGTCACCGATGAGAGAGGAACGATGAGCGACGACCGTCTGGGAATCGCGACCGGCGCAGCCCGGTCAGGGGACGATCAGGATCTTGGCGTGCTCGACGGGGCTGGCGAGCTCGTCGAACGCACCGGCCACGCCGTCGAGATCGACCTCTCCGGTGACCAGCGCCTCGCCATCGATGGTCCCCTCGGCGAGGGCGTCGAGCGACTGCCGGAATTCTGATGGCGTCCAGCCCAACACGAAGTGAAGGCTCACGTGGTGGTTGATGGCCATCGCGGGCCGGAACGTGTCGGTCTCCATGCAGTAGCCCGCCACCACGATCGAAGTGCCGAAGGGAGCGTCGGTGATCACGTGGTCGATCATGCCGGGAACTCCGACGCACTCGAACATCACCGGCGGCGCCGAAGTGGTGCCGCCGCTCTGGCGCCAGGCTTCGACGGCAGGAAGCGACGCCGGGTCGACGACGATGTCGGCTCCCAGCCGGCTGGCCAGCCCGCGGCGGGCTGCTGAGAAGTCAGCGGCCACAACGGGTGCGACGCCGCGGGAACTGAGCCACGCGATCACGGTCAGACCGATCGGCCCGCAGCCGATCACGATTGCGCCGCCGGGGAAATCAGTATTCACTGCCGCCACGGCGTGCAGCCCGACTGCGAGCGGCTCGCAGAGCGCACCGAGCGTGGGATCCATGTCGTCGGGGATGGGCACGCAGGCGTTCGCATCGGCCACGAAGCGTTCGGCGTACCCGCCGGGATGGCTGTTGGAATAGCCGACGGTGGCGACGCGGTGGGGAAGTGTCGCCTGGGGCATCACCGCCACGGCGGTGCCCTCCGGCGGCCCGCTTCCGTCGGCAGCCGGCTGGATGATCCGGCCGGCGAGCTCGTGACCGAACACGACGTCGACTGAGGTGTCGAACACGAATCGATCGATGCCGCCTTCACGCGCTGTCTCAACGAACTGATCGGCGTGATGAAGGCAGTGGAGGTCGGTCCCGCAGATCCCGCAGGCGACGGTTTCGAGCACGGCATGACGATCGAGCGGCTCGGGCAGTTCGACCTCGTCCACGACTATCTGACCGTTGCGCATGACGGCAGCTCGCATGGTGGGCCTTTCCGCTACTCCAAGGAGTCGCTGTCTCCAAGGAGTCGCTGTCAAGTGACCAATCTGACCAGAACCACGATGATGCCTGCGAGCAGCAGCGCGTAGCCCGCGTACGCCAGCCAGACACCTGGCGTCGACCGTTGCCCTGTCGCATCCAGCAGTTCGTGGCCCGTCAACACCTTGTCGCGTCCCGCCGGCGAACGTCTGCCGCCGAAGATCATGCAGACGAGCCCGACACCGATGAGGACGATTCCGACGGCGAGCATCACCTGCTCACCATATGCCGATAGGTGCCGCGCTCGTCGGCCGTTCGAGATACGGACTTCCCGTCAGCGCACTTCGAACGCATGGAGGTGAAGGTCGCGCATCTCGCGACGGAAGCGGGTCCAGCTGCCGGGAAAGAACGGCAGGATGCGACCGTTGCGGTCGCGGTACCAGCCGGGGCAGTCGCCCGCCCAGCTCATCTCCTGCAGCTCTGCTTGGGTGGCTTCGGCCCATTCGTGGGTGGCGTCTCGGCGAGCCTCGATGGCGTTCGCGCCGCGGGCGAGCAGGTGATGGATCCAGCGGCCGATGTAGTTGGTGGCGACTTCGGCCGTCATGAACACCGGAGCATGGCCTGGGGATCCGTTGACACCAGCGACGGTGAACCAGTTCGGGAAGCCCGGGATGGCGACGCCCCGGAATGCTTCGGGCGCCCGACCGAAGGCTGTCCGCAGGTCGAGTCCGTCGCGCCCGTAGATCTCCAGCGCCGGCCCGCCATCGGCCCGGCCACCCAGCTTGTACCCGGTGCAGAAGATGACGACGTCGACATCGACCTCGGTGCCGTCGGCGCTGACCACGCCGCTCGGGGTCAGCGCGGTGACGCCGTGCGGAACGAGCGTGACATGATCCAGCGCCAGGGCGGGGTAGTAGTCGTCGGAGACCAGGATGCGTTTGCATCCCGGCTCGAACGAGGGTGTCAGTGCGGCGATCGTGTCCGGATCGGAAATCGCAGCGCGCATCTGGTCCATGACCTCGGCGCGCAGTTCCTCGATGGCGTCGGCCTTCTTCTCGAACGCCCGTTGCCACAGCATGGTGTCGCGGTACTGCTGGCGCCGAGCGCGGTGCCAACCCTCGTCGGTGGCCAGCTCCGCCTTCTCCTCATCGGTATAGAAGCGGTTGCGGCGAGGGCGAACCCAGTTGGGAGTGCGCGAGTACACGAAGACCTCGGCCGCGTCCTTCGCCACCTCCGGAACGACCTGAACCGCGGCCGCTGCGCTGCCCACCACCGCGACCCGACGCCCGGCGAGCTCCACGTCGTGGCGCCACGAACCGGCGTGCCACACCAAGCCTTCGAAGGAGTCGAAGCCGTCGAGGGTGGGGTAGTGGGGTTCGGTGAGGCCACCAGTGGCGGAGACGACGAAGCGGTGGCGGAGCCGTTCGCCCCCTGCCAGCTCGAGTTCCCAGCAGGTGTCGTGCGGCTGCCACGATGCCCGGTCGACGGTGGTGTTGAGCCGGATGTGGTCGGCGATGCCGTACTTCTCGGCGCACGACCTGATGTAGGCCTGGATCTCGGGTTGGCCGGAGAACACCATCGAGAAGTCGGGGTTGGGCTCGAAGCTGTAGCAGTAGATGTGCGACGGGATGTCGCAGTGCAGTCCGGGATAGGTGTTGCGCAGCCACGTCCCGCCGACATCGGACTGCTTCTCGTAGACGACGAAGTCGTCGATGCCCAGACGCTTGAGCTGGATGCCCATCACCACGCCGCTGAGGCCCGCGCCCAAGATCCCGACCAACGCCATGGCACTAGTGTCTCAGCGGAGGCCGCGGGGGACAGGCTCGAGCATGACGGTCTACGACGAGGCGCACGAGTGGTACTCGACTCACTGGGATGCCGAGATGCCCGTGGGGGAGTGGTGGCGGCTCATCTCCGAGTCCGGATGGGGCTATCCGTTCTGGCCGGCCGATCGGTTCGGTCGCGGCCTCAGCCACGTCGAGGCCTTGGAAGCCGATCGCGCCCGAGATGACGTCGGGGCGTTCGGGCCTCCAAACGGGGTGGCGGTGACGCTGGTGGCGCCAACACTGTTCGAGCACGGACCCGACCTGCTCCTCGATCGCTACCTGCCGAAGATCGCCACAGGTGAAGAGCTCTGGTGTCAGCTCTTCTCCGAGCCCGGCGCCGGATCGGACCTAGCAGGGCTGCGGACCACCGCCGAGCGAGACGGCGACGAGTGGATCATCAACGGCCAGAAGGTCTGGACCACTGCTGCTCACACGGCCGATCGGGCCGTCGTGATGGCGCGCACCGACCCCGACGTGACCAAGCACCAGGGCATCTCGTTCTTCTGCATCGACATGGGCCAGCCCGGCGTCGAGGTCCGCCCCTTGCGGGACATGACCGGTGATTGCGAGTTCAACGAGGTCTTCATGGACGACGCCCGCGTGCGTCACGACGATGCGATCGGCGGGCTGAACAACGGCTGGCGGGCGGCCATGACGATGCTGGCCGTCGAGCGCGAGCTCGATGCCGTGGGCCACGACGGTGGCGGTGACGTCGTCAACGACGTCGACCTCTCGACGCCTGTCGGAGTGGTCCAGCATTCCCAGGCCACCAGCACCGGCATCTCGGGCTTCAGCTACACCATAGGCGCCATGAAAGACCAGGTCGTCCGATCGTTGCTCGATGACGAAGATCGAACCGATCCGCTGCTGCGACAGGCGTTGGCCAACGCACACATCGAACGAGCTGTCCTGGACTGGAACGGCGCTCGACAGGTGAATCCGTCGCTCGGCAAGCTCGGCAACTCGCTGTTGTGCCGCACCCTGCGCGATCTGGGCTTCTCCGGCAAGGGCATGCCCGCACAGCTCGGCCGCGACGATCAGCCCGACGGCGGTCACTTCCTGAAGACGGCGCTGTTCGCCCAGGGCATGGCCATCGCCGGCGGTACCGACGAGATCCAGCGCAACCTCATCGGTGAGCGCGAGCTCGGTCTTCCCAAAGAGCCTGATCCGACTCGGGGTCTGGCGTTCAGCGAACTCCCCGACCAGTAGGAGAAGCCAATGCCCTACACCGCACAGCAGCTGTCGGACCTCCAGGACATCCGCGACGTGCTGCACGCTTACTGCCGCGCCATCGATGACAACCGTCCCGACGACGTGGTCGAGCTGTTCACCGATGACTGCGAGTACGACTACGGCGGCGAACTCGGGACGTTCAACGACAAGGCGTACGCGTACAAGTTCTTCCGGGCCGGGACCGACAAGATCTACAAGCGGTCTGCGCACTACGTGAGCAACATCGAGGTCAGCTTCAACGGCGAGGACTCGGCCGAGACGGTGACCTATCTCGACGCGTGGCACGAGTTCCACGAGGACATCGACAACGCCTGGGTCTTCGGACGCTACGTCGACTCGTTCGTGCGCACCGACGCCGGCTGGAGGATCTGCAAGCGCCAAGTGCTCACGATGGGCCAGGAAGCGTGGCCCCGCGAGGTCGACTACATGGCGCGCCACGTGCTGCCGCCTCGTCGCTGAGGTTCGCTACAAGTTTCTCGGGTGGAGCTAAGGGGAATTGAACCCCTGACCTCTTCCATGCCATGGAAGCGCTCTACCAACTGAGCTATAGCCCCGAGGCCTCACGACGATACCAGCGCGCACCTTCGATTCGAGGGGTGATCGAGCGCGCATCGGAGCCACCGTGGGCGTAACGTCGGGCCCATGAGCATCCCCGTGGAGCCGGCCGATATCGGCAAGCAGATGGAGCAATTCGGCACTGCGGCGTACGTGCTGACCGTGCGCGACGACGCCACGCCGCACATTGCGCATTTGGACCTGCGGCTCGACGGCGACGTGCTGCGGTGCGGCGCCAGCCGATCCGCCGCTGCCAACGTGGCGCAGCGGCCGACGATCTCGCTGCTGTGGCCGCCGTACGAGCCGGGCGGCTACTCGATGATCGTGGACGCCGAGGCCCGCACCGTCGACGGCATCGACGGTCTCGAGTTGGAGATGCGGCCGACCTCGGGCGTCCTGCACCGGCCTGCAACGCCGGCTACTCCGGCCACCAACCCCAACTGCAGCTCGGACTGCGCCCCGCTCGGCGCGTGAACTGGAGCTAGCTCTTCAGGTCGTCGCTGTGTCTGATGCTTCGACGACGCTTCGAGCTAGCTGCCGCTAGCTCTTCAGGTCGTCGAAGATGGTCTGCCAGCGCTGGCGGTCGCCCTTGTAGGGGGCGTAGAAGCTGATGCGGTCCACCACGTCGTCGAAGCGACGCTTCAGCTCGGTGGCGACGCCCTCGGGCTCTGCTACCACGGCGAACGCATCGAGGATGTCGTCGTCGACCAGGTTGGCCATCTCCACCCAGCGGCCTTCCTTGGACATGGCGTTCAGCTCGGTCTGCATTTCGCCCCAGCCGTGGCACTCCAGCACGGGCCGGTACGCCGGCGTTGAGCCGTAGAACGCCACCTGCTGCTTGGTGGCCTGGCGGGCCTTTGCCATGTCCTCTTCGGTGTTGCCGGTGACGATGAACGACGGTCCCGAGATCGTGATCTCATCCATCGAGCGGCCGGCTCGGGCGGCGCCCCGCTCGAGCGCAGGAATCGTCTCCTCGCGCAGGTACTTCTCGGTGGTGAAGCCGTGGCACAGGAACACGTCGCAGGTCTCGCCCGCCACCTCGGTCATCAGCGGCCCGACACCCGCCAGCGCCAGGCGCGGCGGCCCGTGCGGGTTCGGCCCAGGGTCGAAGAACGGCGTCATCAGCGTGTGCTGGTAGAAGTCGCCGCGGAAGTCCAGCTTCTCGCCATTGTTCCAGCAGGCCCAGATGGCCTTGATCGCCGTGATCATCTCGCGCATGCGAGCCGCCGGCTTTGACCACTCCATCGAGAACCGCCGGGTGATGTGCGGACGGATCTGGCTGCCGAGACCTAGGATGAATCGTCCCTCCGACAGTGTCTGGATGTCGTTGGCGCTGTAGGCCAGCGACATTGGGTTGCGGGCGAAGCCCACGACGATGTTCGTTCCCAGATCCACCGAATCGGTCGCGTGCGCGACGAGCGGGAGCATGGTGAACGGGTCGTGGCTCGTCTCCGGTACCCACAGGCCGTCGTAGCCCAACGCTTCCTGTTCTCGACTCGACTCCATGAGGTTGTCGAATCCGCTGCTGACTCCGAGACCGCCGTCTACCTTCATGGCGGGGACGATAGTGCTCCGCGGTCGCGGTGTCCCAAGAACCCTGCAGCAGCGCGTGGCCCCCTCACAGATCGGCCAGTACCGCCTCGGCTCGCTCGGCCAGCGCCACGATGCTGGCAGGGAACTCGTGCACCTCGGGCGGGATGTCGGGAATGGCACCGCCCACATAGCGGGCGTGCACCCCTTCGAGAATGCATGCCAGACGCCAGCTCGCCAGCGCGAAGAACCACCTCATGGCACCGATGTCGCGGCCGGTCAGCTCCCCGTAGGCGTTCGCCAGTTCCTCGCGGGTCCAAAAGCCCTCAGCCGTCGTGGCGTCGTGACCCAGAGGGTTGAAGCCGTCGCCGGGCTCCACCCAGTAGCCCAGCGAGAACCCGAAATCGGCCAGCGGGTCGCCGAGCGTGGAGATCTCCCAGTCCAGTACGGCTGCCAATTCGCCAGTGGTCCTCGACAGGCAATTGTCCAAGCGGTAGTCGCCGTGCACCAGCGTGGCCTCGGTCTGGGGCGGGATGGACGCCACGAGCACGTCATGGACCCGTTCGATGATCGGCAGGTCCCGGGAGGTCATCGCATTGAACTGGCGCCGCCACACGTGTATCTGGCGGGCGACGTAGTCGTTCGGGCGGCCGAGGGTGTCGAGGCCGGTGGCCTCGAGGTCGGTGTCGTGGATGACGGCCTGCACTTCGACCAGCTGGCGGCTCAGCACGCCACGGGCTGCCGGCGTCAGCAGTTCGGCATCGGCCACCGACCGCAGCACCGTGCCGTCCACGAATCCGGTCACATAGAAATCGGCGCCATTGACGTCTGCATCAGTGCACAGGCCCACCACCGGGGGAGTCGGCACCGCCGTGGGCTCGAGTGCAGCCAGGATGCGGTGCTCGCGGACCATGTCGTGCGCGCTGGCCAGCAGGTGCGCCAGCGGCGGGCGGCGCAGCACCCACCGCCGCCCCTCGGCATCGGTGACCCGGTAGGTCAGGTTCGAGTGGCCGCCGGCGATGATCTCGAACTGCAGCGGCGGGCTGAGCTCAACTCGTTCGGCCATCCACGCCGTCACCGGCTTGGGGTCGATGCCGGCGACATCGTCGACATCGTCGCGGTCGGAGTTGGCAGAGCTCGTCACCGTCGATCCCTCCTGCGGTCGGCACCGGCCAGCACCATCATGGCCGCACGCGCAGCCGGGCGTCTCACCGACCGCCGCATCCGGTGACGCTGCGCACAACGCCAACGGCCCGGTGCTGGTGCACACCATTACGCTGCGCCGGTGCTGTACGTGACGATCTACACGACGCAGTTTCTCGTCACGGCTTCGATGGGGGTCATCTTCGCCTACCTGGCGGACCTGCAAGATCGTTACGGCCTCGGGTTCTGGGAGTTGGGGTTCGTCGCGGCAGCCGGATTCATCGCCGGGCTGGCAGCCCAACTGCTGCTCTCGCCGCTGGTTGACCGCGGCCACCATCGCTTGGTGGCGTGGGTCTCGGTGATAACGGCAGTGCTGGGGGCCTACGGCTTCGTGTTCGCGGAGGCCACGTGGTCGCTGGTGACGAGCCGGGCCCTCGCCGGGCTCTCCTTCGGCCTGTTCGGCCTCGTGGCTCGCAAAGCGCTGATCGGGCGCGACATCAGCGGCAGCGGCGCCAAGGTGGGCGGCCTGCTGTCGTGCGCTGTGGCGGGGTTCATCAGCGGTCCAGCGATCGGAGCGGCACTCAGCGGCGTCTCGTTCGAGGCGCCATTCCTGCTCACCGGCACGCTGATGCTGTTGCTCGGCCCGGTTGCCGCCGTGCTGATCTCGAAGTCGCCGATCGCTGCCGCTGCGGTGGACTACTCCGATCTCGGGAACCTGCTCCGCCGCCCCCGGGTCCAGGCGGCCATCTGCATACACGTCGGCGTGTGGGGATTGATCGGCATTTTTGACGCCACCGTCGACCGGTACCTCACCGACGTGGGATTGTCGTCGGCAGAGCTGGCCGTCGGGCTGCTCATCATCGGCATACCGCTGATGGGGTTGCCGCCGTACACCGGCGCCCTGGCTGAACGCCTCGGCGGAGGTCGCGTTGCTGTGCCCGCACTGCTGCTCTTCGTGCCGGCGGTGCTGTTGTATGGCTGGATCGGGGGACTGGTGAGCTTCATCGCCGTCGGCCTCGCCGAAGCGGTCACCGAGTCCTATGGCGTGATGGGTGCCCAGGTGCTCGTGCTCGAGGCCACGGGAGCCGAGCAAGCGGCGATGGGGACAGGTGTGCTGGAAGCCGTCGGCCTGATG
The DNA here is from genome assembly GCA_011523825.1 of Microthrixaceae bacterium. Lineage (GTDB taxonomy): Bacteria > Actinomycetota > Acidimicrobiia > Acidimicrobiales > Poriferisodalaceae > Poriferisodalis. Next base: position 46,524 of record WTFX01000006.1, on the reverse strand, counting down.
GTCGCCGCCGGGGCTGCGTTCGGCGGGCCGCCGCTCTATGGCTACGTCGGGCCCCGCTGGCTCTTCGGCGGCTGGGCCATGGCCTGCCTGTTCCTTGCAGTGATCGCAGTGCTGAGATTGAAAACAGTGAAAATTCCACCAAAGGTCATCACACAGCCTCACTAAGGTCGCATGCATGCGGGCGCCGGGCCCAGGGCCCTCAGCTAGCGGGCGCTCTGCCGACTGGCATTCCGTAGCGACGGAGGCAGCCGGGTTCGCACGGCGGGTCGGCGCGGTGCCGGTCCTGGCGCTGTTTGGTGCCGTCGGCGCGGTGGTTCTTGCGGGCTTTCTGGTCGGGGTCCGCCATGGCTCGCCCGAGCCCATCGAGCTGCCGCTCGCCGCGGCCGAGGCGCCGCTTCCAGTGGCGACGACGCAGCCATCGCTGCTGAAGGTGCACCTTGCCGGTGCGGTGCGGCGGCCGGGGCTCTACGAAGTCCCTGCCGGCTTCAGGGTGGGCGATCTCGTCGACGCAGCCGGCGGGCCCGAAGCCAATGCCGATGAAGCAGCGGTCAACTTGGCGGAACGGCTGAGCGACGGGCAACAGATCTATGTGCCAGTGGAGGGCGAGCTGCCCGTTGGCGATGCGCCGGGCCCGGATCGGGCAGGACCCATCGACGTCAACACCGCCACGGCAGCGCAGCTCGACGAGCTGCCGGGCATCGGCCCGTCACTGGCGGCGGCGATCATCGCCTACAGGATCGAGCACGGGCCGTTCGCAACCCTCGACGTGCTGGAACAGGTGCCTGGGATCGGGCCCTCCAAGCTGTCCCGGCTGCGGTCCCATGCGACCGTCTGAGTCGCGCGAGCGGCCGATGCCGTCGCGCCGGCCGAGCTCGCCCCCTCCGCGGCACCGGCTGGGACCGCCACGGGCGGCGCCTCGGCGGTTCGGAGGCCTCAGCGCTGTTGCTGACCGGTGGCTGGTGGCAGGTGCCATCGCCACAGCGGCCGGCGCTCTGTGGGCGCCGCCGGTGTCGCTGTGGATGGGCTCGTGGTGGTGGGGCGTTGCACTGGGAATCGGGCTCGGTGCCGCGGGCATCGCGAGCCGTGCGCGGGTGCTCATCCCGGCCGGTCTGGGGGTGTTGGCTGCCGTCGCCATGGGAGCGCAGCTCGCCCAGCTCAGCGCAGTGACGGGAGGGGACTTCGAGGGTGAAGTGCAATTGGTCGGAGATCCCCGCTGGCGCGCCGGTGCCCTGATGGTGCCGTTCAGCGCGACGATCGACGACGCCGAGCACCGGTGGGAGGGCTGGGCACGCGGACCGCCCGCATGGCGGCTGGAGGATGCGGCAATGGGGGAGCGCTGGCACGTGGCGGTGACCGCAGAGCCGGCCGCGCCCGCTGGCCGTCCCTTCCTGTGGCCCCGGCATCTCGCTGGGACTGCGGAGATCCGCACGGCACTCCGTCTCGACGGCGGCAGCGCGCCGTTCCGCATCGCGAACTCGCTGCGCGGGCTCGTGGAGGCGTCGGGCGAATCGCTGTCGCCGCGGGATGCAGCGCTGCTCGCCGGCTTCGTGTACGGCGATGACCGGGGCCAGCTTCCCGAAGTCGTGCACGACTTCCGAGCGACATCGCTCACCCACCTGCTCGCCGTGTCGGGTTCGAACGTGGCATTCGTGCTGCTGCTGTTCGCGCCCTTGCTGGCCGGGCTTCGACCCCGGGCCCGGCTGGTCGCCGTGGCAGTGTTGCTCGTCCAGTTCGCCGTGCTGACCAGGGGCGAGCCCTCGGTGCTGCGGGCGTGCGTGCTCGCCACCCTCGCTGTCGGCGCGCACGCGGTCGGCAGGCGGGCATCGGCGACGCGGCTGCTGGCGTTGGCGGTCATCGCGCTGCTGCTCGTCGACCCGCTGCTCGTCCGCTCGGTCGGCTTCCAGCTGTCGGTTGCCGCGACGGCCGCCATCGTGATCGGGGCCCGCCGCATTTCACGTCTGCTGTGGGGTCCGCCGTGGCTGCGCCTGGCGCTCGCCGCGACCCTGTGCGCCCAAGCGGGAGTGCTGCCGGTTCAGCTCGCCGTCTTCGGCTCGCTGCCGCTCGTGAGCATTCCCGCCAACGTTCTGGCCGGACCGGTCGCAGGTCCGGCGATGGTCTGGGGCCTCGTCGGCGGCCTGGTGGGCGGCCTGGCCGGCGACGCGGTCGCATCGGTGCTGCACCTGCCGACCAAGCTGATGATGGGGTGGGTCGCTGGGGTGGCACGTTGGGGCGCATCACTGGGCTGGCCGCAGATCGAGGCTGCTGAATTGACCGCCGTGGCTGCGGTTGTCGGATGCTGCGTTGGGCTGTTCGCGTTGGCGCCGCACCTGTTCGGGAACCTGGCCGGCGCGCTGCGCAGCTTGGCGGTCGTAGCGGCCGGCGTCGGCGTCTGGGCGGCGGCCAGCACCCACCGGCCCGCGCCTCCAGCGGGGCCTCATCTCGCCGTTCAGCACACCGACCCGGTTGTGGTGGTGGTGGATCGCCCGGATCCTGCACGTGCACTGGGTCAGCTCAACGCTGCAGGCATCGACCGCATCGACGTGCTTGTGGCGCGCTCGGCGAGCCGGGCAGGGCGTGAAGCGGTGCGTGTCCTCGTCGCCCGGCACGACGTCGCCCACGTGCTTGCGCCGGCCGGTCTCGGCGGCCGGGTGCCGCATGAGACAGTGACCGAGCCCGTCGTCGTCGCAGGGCTCACGGTGGAGCCCACCGCAGAGCGCCTGCACGTCTCAGCAGAACTAGCGTCGGCCGGATGGCAGGCGGTGCCGTGAGACTGGTCAGCGGAGCCGACGAGATCCTCACGGCCGAAGCGGTGCGAACCGCTGTCGCAGAGTTGGTGGGCGATGCCGACCGCGCAGAGGTGCTCGATGAGTTCGCCAGCGACGAGTACGCGCTGAACGATGTCGTCATCTCAGCATCGACGCCGCCCATGCTGGCAACCCACCGTGTCGTCGTGGCCCGCGGGCTCAGCCGATTCGGCGCGGCGGATCTTGCCCCGCTGATCGCGTGGCTGGACGATCCCTGCCCCACCACCGACCTGGTGCTTGAGTGGGACTCAGGCCGCGTGCCCCGCCCGCTGGCTGAGGCGGTCGAGGCCAGCGGCGGCCATCGGGTCGCATCCGACGTGCCCGGCGGGGCGCGTCACCGCCGGACTTGGCTTGAGGAGCGTCTCGCGGAGGCACCGGTGCAGCTCGATGCGCGAGCTCGTGCGAGCGTCGCCGAGCATCTCGGCGCTGAGCTCAACCGTCTCGGAGCGCTGCTGGAGACGCTGGCAGCGGTCTTCGGCGAAGGCGCCCGGCTGGATGCCGACGACGTGCTGCCGTACCTCGGCGCCGAAGGCGATGTCCCGCCGTGGGAGCTGACCGACGCGATCGACCGCGGAAATGTGAGTGCGACCCTCGCAGTGCTGCAACGCATGTGGGGTGCGGGCCGGCACCCCCTGGCGGTCACGGCCACCGTGGCCAACCACATCACCCGGATGGCCCGCCTCGATGGCGCCGATGCCACGAACGAAAAAGAGGCTGCTGCGCTGCTGGGACTGCGCGGATCCACGTTTCCGGCCCGCAAGGCGCTGGATGGCTGCCGTCGGCGAGGCAGCGAGGGCATCGCCCGAGCCGTCGAGCTCCTCGTGGCGGCCGACATGGACATGCGCGGACGGTCGGGACTCGACGCTCGCTGCGTTGCCGAGATTCTCTGTGCGCGGCTCGCCGCGGGCGCCCGCTGACTGCCGGCTCAGCCGCTTGCTTCCCGCTCTTGTTCCCAGTCTTCATGTGATGGGGCTCACGGGCCGCTCGGGCCACGGCTTCGCCCTGTGCTTCCCGCTCTAGCTCGCTGCGCTCGCGGGCCGCTCGGGCCCGGGGCTCAGCCTCTGGATACCGAGCGAGTGATGAGGCGCGACTTGCGCCGGCCGGCCTCATTCCGGTGGATGACACCCTTGGCGGCAGCCTTGTCGAGCCGCTTCTGAGCCAGACGGATGAGCTCGTCGGTGGGTTCGCCCGCCTCGGCGGCTGCGATCACCGCCTTCTCGCGCGTACGCAGTTCTGAGCGCACAGCGCGGTTGCGCACCCGTCGCGCCTCGTTCTGACGATTGCGCTTGATCTGGCTCTTGATGTTGGCCACGAAGGCATGCTCTCCGTCTCGAAACCGACCCCGCAGGGTACCGTGCGGCCTGCGATGCCCCACGTGCCACCTGCCGCTGCCATCCCCATCGGCGGCGCCGGAACCGGATCGATTCGGAATTTCTCGATCATCGCCCATATCGACCACGGGAAGTCCACGCTGTCGGACCGGATCCTGGAGTTGACCGGTGCTGTGGAAGAGCGCTCCATGCGCGCCCAGTACCTCGATTCCATGGAGCTCGAGCGCGAGCGCGGCATCACTATCAAGGCCCAGAACGTCCGGGTGAGCTGGCGAGGTCACACGCTGCATCTCATCGACACGCCTGGGCATGTCGACTTCGGCTACGAGGTCAGCCGGTCGCTCGCGGCATGCGAAGGCGTCGTGCTGCTCGTCGATGCGGCGCAGGGCATCGAGGCGCAGACGCTGGCCAACTGCTACCTGGCCCTCGAGTCGGATCTCACCATCGTCCCGGTGCTCAACAAGATCGACCTCCCCGCGGCCGAACCGGATCTGTACGCATCCGAGATCGAGCGTGTGCTGGGCATCGACTCGGGCGAGGTGCTGGCCATCTCGGCCAAGACCGGCGAGGGCGTGGAAGCGCTGCTCGACGCCATCATCGAGCGGATTCCCCCGCCGGGGGGCGATCCGCACGCCCCGCTCCAGGCGCTGATCTTCGATTCCCACTTCGACCAGTACCGCGGCGTGGTCTCCTCGGTGCGTGTGGTGAACGGCCGGCTGTGTGCCGGCGACCGGCTGCGCTTCATGCACGCCGGCGGTCTGCACTTGTCCGAGGAGGTGGGCCTGCGCCTGCCCGCTGTGACGCCGACCGATGCGCTGGGCCCCGGCGAGGTGGGGTACCTCATCGCCGGCATCAAGGACGTGGCAGAGGCTCGCTCGGGCGAGACGGTGACCTCGGCGGCAGCGCCGGCGGATGCGCCGCTGGCCGGCTACGACGACCCGAAACCGATGGTCTTCTGCGGCCTGTACCCCGTCGACGGCGACGAGTATCCCGACCTGCGTGATGCGCTGGCGAAGCTGCGGCTCAACGACGCATCGGTGACGTTCGAGCCCGAGACCTCCGGTGCGCTGGGATTCGGCTTCCGTTGCGGCTTCTTGGGCCTGCTGCACATGGAGATCGTCCGCGAACGGCTGGAGCGCGAGTTCGGGCTCTCGCTGATCGCCACCGCACCCTCGGTGGCCTACCGGGTCCGCACCGACGACGACCAGGAACTCGAGGTCGACAACCCGTCGGACCTGCCGGCGGCCGGCCAGATCGCCGAGATCGCAGAGCCGATGCTCACGGTGTCAGTGCTGACGCCGAGCTCCTACACGGGAGCGGTCATGGATCTGTGCCAGTCGCGCCGGGGCTCGATGACCTCCATGGACTACCTGTCGCCCGAACGCGTGGAGCTGCGCTACGAGCTGCCGCTGGCCGAGGTCGTGACCGACTTCTTCGACCAGCTCAAGAGCCGTACCCAGGGATACGCCAGCCTCGACTATGACCACGCGGGCTACCGCGCCGAGCGCCTCGTGCGGGTGGACATCCTGCTCAACGGCGAGCCGGTGGACGCGTTCTCGGCCGTCCGCCATCGTGACGGCGCCTACCCGTACGGCAAGGCCATCACGGCGAAGCTGGCCGAGCTCATCCCGCGCCAGCTCTTCGACGTGCCCATCCAGGCCGCCATCGGCGGGCGGATCATCGCCCGCGAGACGGTCAAGGCCAAGCGGAAGGACGTGCTGTCGAAGTGCTACGGCGGCGACATCACCCGCAAGCGCAAGCTGCTTGAGCGTCAGAAGGAAGGCAAGAAGCGGATGAAGGCGATTGGGCGCGTCGAGGTGCCCAACGAGGCCTTTGTCTCCGCACTGCGTCTCGACCAGTGAGTGCTCCCCCTGTTGGGCAGGAGGGGCATCGGTAGCATCGGGTTATTGCGGGTGCGGCCTGCGGAGGAGTGATGGACGAGCGCAGAGCCACAGTGCTGCAGGCGGTGGTCGAGAACTTCATCGACAGCGCGCAGCCGGTCGGATCGGCCGCGGTGCTCGAGATGACCCGCCTTGATGTATCGCCCGCGACTGTTCGCAATGATCTCGCGGCGCTCGAGGCGGGCGGCTACCTGATGCAGCCGCACACCAGCGCCGGTCGGGTGCCGACCGAGGCGGGCTACCGGCACTTCGTGGACGGTCTCGGGCCGGGATCCCTCGACAACACCGAGGTCCGGCAGGTACGGGCGTTCTTCGCCCATGCCCAGGGGCAGATCGAGGAACTGCTCGCCGACACCAGCCGGCTGCTGTCGGACCTGACCGAGTACGCGGCGATGGTGGTCGCGCCCCGCCACGACCGCGACAGCATCCGGTCGGCCCAGCTGGTGGACCTCGGCGGCGGCCGGCTGCTGGTGGTGCTGGTGATGTCGTCGGGCGTCGTGGAGCGCACCTACGTCGACGTGTACGACAACCGGGAACTGGCCGACGCGGCCCAGGGTCCGGCCGCGGGGGCGGCCTCCGCGATCTTGGCCGAAGCGCTGGTGGGGCGCACCCGGTCGCAGCCTCCGGCAGTCCCCGAGACCGGCGATGCGGCGACAGATGCGCTGGTGGCGGCAGCGCTGGCCGCGCTGGCCGACGACCAATCGCATCCCGGCGAGCTCTACGTGGGCGGCACGTCCAAGATCACCGAGCAGTTCGAAGCAGTGTCGTCGCTCCGTTCGGTGCTGTCGGTGCTGGAAGAGCAGCTGATGGTGGTGACGCTGCTGCGCAGCCTCGTCGACCGCGGCCTCAGCGTGGCCATCGGGTCCGAGACAGGCATGAAGCCGCTGGCAGACTGCTCGGTGGTGGTCGCGCCCTATGAGGTCGACGGTCGCACGGTCGGCAGCGTGGGATTGCTGGGCCCGACCCGGATGGACTACTCGAAGGCGCTGGCAGCAGTGCATACGGTGAGCCGGCGGCTGTCGGCCTCGCTCGGAGACGGCGACAGCGCGCATGGGGCGGCGGACGTCGCGCCATCGATCCCGCAGTAGACCTGCCACGGATGCCTGCCGACTACTACGAGTTGCTCGACGTAGGCCGCGATGCCAGCGAGGGCGAGCTCAAGCGCGCGTACCGACAAAAGGCCCGTGAACACCACCCTGATGCGAACCCGGGCGACGCGCAGGCCGAGGCCCGCTTCAAAGAGATCAGCGAGGCGTATGCCGTGCTCTCCGACCCGCAAGCGCGGGCCCGGTATGACCGCTTCGGGCATGAGGGCCTGCGGGGCGGCATGGGCGGCCCGGCTTTCGACTTCGACCTCAGTGACATCTTCGAGTCGTTCTTCGGGGGGAACCCCTTCGGTGGGGGCCGATCCCGCGGTCCGTCAGGCCCGCCGCGTGGCGACGATCACGAGACGGTTGTCGATCTGGAATTCGCAGAAGCGGTATTCGGCGTCGACCGGCCGATCGACGTGCGGACGCTGGTGTCATGTGACGATTGCGGCGGTTCGGGAGCCGCCGAGGGCACGTCGCCGACGGTGTGCGGTGTCTGCGAGGGCGTGGGGCAGGTGCGCCAGGTGCGCCAGAGCCTGTTGGGCCAGATGGTCACCACGGCGCCGTGCGGCCGGTGCCGCGGGATTGGCGAGGAGATTGCCGACCCGTGCAGATCCTGCCGGGGCGAAGGCCGCCGGGCTGAGCATGTGTCGCTGGTCGTGCGGGTGCCGCCCGGTGTCGACTCGGGCGCCACGCTTCGCTTGAGCGGCCGCGGATCGGTGGGGCCCCGCGGCGGTCCCGCTGGCGATCTGTACGTGCACCTGCGAGTCGCCGAATCTGACGCGTTCGTGCGGCAGGGCGACAGCCTGGTGGCCGAGCTGCCGGTGACGATGCTGCAGGCTGCCCTGGGAGCAACGGTGACGTTCGAGACGCTGGACGGGCCGCGGGATCTGGCGGTGAAGGCCGGCACCCAGCCGAACGACACCATCCGCTTGAACGGGCTGGGCGTGCCGCGCGCCAACGGGCGCGGGCGCGGCGACCTGCATGTGGTGGTGCGGGTGGACATCCCGAAAAAGCTCTCGAAATCGGAGGCGGCCAAGCTGAGAGACGTCGCCAGTGAGCGTGGCGAACAGGTGGACGGGATCGTTGTCGATCGGTCCGTGCCGGCCGAGTCGCACGATCGTGAACGAGCACGTGTCGGGGCTCGGGCTGAGCGGCGGGGCAGCACGGAAACCCGGCAACGTCGCACACGTCGCAGCAAGGGCTGACATGCCCGTCGACCGCCGGCACATTGACGCGCTGGTGGGGGAGCGGCTGCGGGCAGTGCGCAAACGGCGGCGCATGACGCTGGCGCAGGTCGAGGCGGCCTCCGACGGCGAGTTCCGGACGTCGGTGCTGGGCGCCTATGAGCGCGGCGAGCGGGGGTTGGCGGTGAACCGGCTGCTGCGCTTGGCACAGCTCTACGGCGTGGCGCCTGCCGAGCTGCTGCCTGGTGGCGATCGGGACAGCGGCCAGGTTCCCGGGACATCGCAGCGCTACCCGCCCGATTCAGTGCTGTGACCGTGCTCGACTGCGCATCGCCCGCCTTCGGCGTCTATTGCCATATCCCGTTCTGCACGCACCGCTGCGACTACTGCGCGTTCGCGACCTGGACCGATCGCAACCACCTCATCGGCGACTACATGGCGAGCTGCCGCCGCCAGGCTCGGGAATTGGCGGGCGGCATGCCGCCGGTGACATCGGTGTTCTTCGGCGGCGGTACGCCGAACCTGGTGCCGCCCTCGTTGCTCGGCGATGTGCTGGCGGAGCTGCCCTTGGCGCGGGGCGCCGAGATCACGGTGGAGTGCAATCCAGACTTGGTTACACCGGAACAGATGCAGGCATACCGGGCCTTGGGCGTGAACCGCATCAGCCTCGGCGTGCAGTCCGCGGTTCCCCATGTGCTCGACGTGCTGGGCCGTCGCCATGATCCGCAGATGGTGACGGCATCGGTCGACGCTGTCCGGCGTGCCGGCATCGGCCAGCTCAACCTCGACCTGATCTACGGCACGCCGACTGAATCGTTGGCCGACTGGCAGCGCACGCTGGTCGAGGCCATCGATCTGGGACCCGACCACCTGAGCGTGTACGGCCTGACGCCCGAGCCCGGAACGCCGCTCGGCGATGACCCGTCACGACGTCCAGATGACGACGAGATGGCTGACAAGTACCTGATCGCCGACGAACTGCTCTCCCGGGTGGGTTACGAGATCTACGAGATCTCCAACTGGGCTCGGCCCGGTGCGCAATGCCGACACAACCTGCTGTATTGGCAGCAGGGCTCCTACGCAGGCATCGGCTGTGCCGCGCACAGCCATCGCGGTGGGCGCCGCTTCTGGAGCGTTCGCACACCTGAGCGGTTCATCGCAGCGATCTCGGCCGGCACCTCACCCATGGCAGGAAGCGAGGAGTTGGAACCTGACGAGCGCCGTGTGGAGGCCTTGCAGCTTGCGCTGCGCACGTCGGTCGGTGTCCCCGCCGATGCGCTGCCCGACGACGTGGAGCATTTGCTGGAACCTGCCGCCGGGGGCCGCCTCAAGCTGACCGCGCGAGGGCGACTCCTGGCCAACGAGGTGGCCGTGCGCCTCGGCCTTCCTTCCGAGCAGTAGGAGGCTGAGCCGGCAGGCGAAGCCGTGGCCCAGGAAGCCGCCCATGCGGTCAACCCGACAGTTGGACACGCCCGATCGCCTCTGCGGCGACCGGCCTGCTCGCTCGCCCGTTGACGTTCCCGATCAAGCCGATGACCCGCCGTGCCGAACCCTGCACCGACACGCGCACGGCTGCCGGGCCCACCGCGCTGACTGCCACCGATACGGATCCGGGCTCGAACACCGCCGACAACCGCTCCTGCGTCGTCTGCAGACTCCACGGACCCAACCGCCGGAGCCGGGAAGGGGAGAGGCGGTAGGACCCGTGATGACGAAGCGAGGATTCGTCGAGGCCCAGCGAGACGAGGTCGTTCGCGAGCGAGGACGCTGCTGCTTGTGCTTCGCGCTGCGCCAGGAACGCAGCCGTGCTGTCGATGGCGATGCTTGCCAGCAGCGCCACGATCAGCACACCGGCCGGCACGAGCAGCAGTGCCGAGCCGCGATCACTGCCCACAGGGCGCTCGCCCGCTGAGGCCGTGCCGGAAGGGATCGACGATCTCGCTGGCGCGAGCGGCAACCGTCACGGGCGACCATCCGCCGCCGAGCAGAGCCAAGCGGGGGACCTCCCGAGTGGCCTCGAACGTCACCTGCTCGCAGCGGCGCAACCGGGCAGCGCCGACCGGCAGCACCGATGCCTCACCGCTCAGCCGATAGCCGGACATTGCCCGCGTGCCGGCGGCAACCGCTGCGTCAGCGGCATCGCCGGAGCGAGGCCCGCGATGCTCGACGAATGTCCGCGCTGCCTCCCGGGCACCGGCGACTGCGGTGATCTTGGCGTCCAGCGCTGCGACTGCCTGGGCGAACATCAGCGTGCCCCCGACGAATACGAGCACGATGAACGGCAGCACCTCGGCCCCGACGACGCCGGCAGCGTCACGCCGTGTGCGTTTCATGACGAACTGCCTCATGGTCAACCAGCGAATCGGGCCAGCTCGCGCCGCACCTCGAACCGGCGCTCGATGTGCTGCAGGCCGATCAGCGCAGAGGCATCGATGAGCACCGTGGGCGGCCTCGCTGCCAGCTCCAGCGCCACGGTCTCGCCGGTGGTGCTCCAACGGAGCCTCTCGATGTCCACTGCAGGACCGATGCTCGAGCGCAGCCATCGCTCGGCATCGGCGATTGCCGCTGGGCTGCCACCGCCGAACGCTGCTCGGCGCGTTGCATCGTGGCCCACCGCCGTGAGAACCGAGGTGCTGTAGAAGTACACGGCAGCCTGGACCGCCAGCGTGAGGAACGTCAAGTACGCCAAGACGGCCCACGGCAAGGCGACCAGGCCCGCGCCGCGCTCATCGCGGCACGGGCTCGCATGCAGCCGGTTCACTTGCCGATCTTCGCGATCTCAGAGTTCGTCGTTTCCTCGGCGTTCTCCCAGAGCGTCTTGAAGCCGACCCACATGAGAGCGCCGAGCGAGGCGATGATCAGCACGGCGATCGCTGCCGAGATCACTCCCTCGCCTCGCTCGTTGTGCCTGGGCTCGCTGTGTCTGGCGCACCTCCGAGCGGCCCCCGCAACGGCGAGTGCAGCGGCACATGTCACGCTGAGCACAGCCGCTATCGGAGTGGTGCACATCAGGCTGTCGTACATGGGATTGTCCTTTCATTGCCGACTCACAGCGCCGCATACCCGCTGAGTGCGTCGCTGAATGGGATCGCGAGCAGCACGCACCCGGGCACAAGCGCTGCGACGGTGACGGGCATCCACACCTGCTCGCTGCGACGCTCAATGCGGGCGATGAGGCGCCGGTGCGCCTCCATGCGCGCCGAGCGAGCCTCGTCTGACACCAGCGCGGCGACGTCGGTCGCATCCTCGTGCAAGGTGAGCACGCCGACGAATCTGCGGATTGCGGCCGATCCGGCTTCGTCAGCCCATTCGGCCAGTGCCATCTCGACAGTGATGCCACCGGCGACGCGGGCGCCGACGCGTTCCAATCCCGCGGCACAGATGCCGTGCCCACGCCGGGCAGCGGTGTCCAGGGCGCCCCTCAAAGACATACCGCTTGCGAGCAGCATGCCGATCTGCTCGGCCACGATCGGCAGTTCCTCGGCGATATGCGTTCGCCGCAACGCCGTCGATCTCCCGAGGCGGTACTCGGACGTGCCGTAGACAGCGGCGGCCACGCCAAGCGCCCCTGCGAGCGCAAGCAGCGGTCTGACGCCCATGGCACCTAGCGCTGTGGCCGAAGCGACGAGGCCTGCGATTGCCCCGCCGACCTGCCGTACGCGGAACTCGAATGGGGACCGGGCCATGCCGGCTTCGCGCAGCCGGGCAGCGAGTTCGGCATCGGCATTCGCCAGCATGGCGATGCGCTGCAGGTGCGAGGTTGCAGCGGTCACTGCAGGAACACTCGCTTGCGCGCAGGGATCGTCATGATCCGCCCAGCCCAGAGCCAGCAGCCGGCCACGGCGAGCACGCTGAATGCCACGAGCAGTTGCCCGTCGCCCGACTCGTAGGCTTGCCGCCCGCGCCCGATGCTCAGGCCGATTAGGGCCATGAACGCGGGTACCGACGCGACGAAGCTGCGTGCGAACCGGGCGCCGGCCTGCTTGGCACGGGCGTCGGATCGAGCGGCAGCCTCAGCCTGGGCCGCCTCGGCCAGCGCACGCAGTCGAGCATCGATCCGCACGCCGCCGATCTGGTGTGCCGCCAGCAGCGTCTCGCAAACGGCGTCTGCGGTCGGGTCCGCAAGCGATGCCTTGAGAACGCGCAGCGAGGCCTCAAAGTCGGTGCTCAACGACCACGTGCGCGCCGCTTCGGAGAATGCTTGACGCATGACAGGCGGGGCGTGCATTCCCGCTGCGAACAGTGCGGCCGGGATCGACTGACCCCGATGAGCCACCAGGACCCGGATCTCCGCGAGCAATCGCGGCCATGCCTGCCACGAGCTGGCCGCGCGGCGACGGCGCCGTTGCGTCGCAGCGCACGGGGGAATCGCTGCGCTGAGCAGTGCCACGAGGGTGGGTGCTGCCACGCCGCCGAACAGCGTCCAGGCACCGATCCACCCCGCGACGCCCGCAGCGGCGCCAGCCAGCACGCCACCGAGCAGGGTCGCCGACGTCGGGGGCGACGTCGACGCTGTCCGGTGCACCGATACGCGTGGCCACGGGGCACCGGTGGCCGGGCCGCCGCCGGGCGTGGACAGCAGCCACACGCCCGCAGCGCCGGCCGCGATGAATGCAATCGCGGTCACGCCGGCGCACCCGCCTCGTGCCCACCGGGTGCGGGCATCTCCATTCCGGCAGCGGCGAACCGTGACGTCACCCGCCCCGAGACGTGCGAGGTTCTCTCAGGGGGCCGGCCATGATCCCTCGGCGCATAGAGCGGCGTCGTGTCGAACGAGCTGCTGCGGTCGCCGTCGGGTTCTTCTACTGCGACGATCTCGGTGACCTCCACACCAGCGGGACCGCGCCGCAGGTGCACCACGACGTCGATCGATTCGGCCACGAGCTGGTTGATCGCCGCCGCAGGCATCTCGCCCGTGTCCGGGGCGAGCTGGCACATGAGCCGCAGCCGGCCGAGCGCCTGGCGTGCGGATCCTGCGTGGATGGTCGCATAGCCGGTGACTCCGCTGGACAGCGTCAGCAGCAAGGGCACCGCCTCGCGGTCCCGCACCTCGCCCACGATGGCCACGTCCGGCGCCATCCTCAGGAAGCCGGACACCAGGCGCCGCAGGTCCACGGGCGCTCGCTCAGTCCGGCCCGGCCGGGTCTGCATCCCCGCGACGTTGGGCAGCGGGATGTCGAGTTCGAACACCTCCTCGGCGGTGACCACTCGCAGGCGCGGGTCGAGTTCGGCAGCGCAGCAACCCAGCAGCGTCGTCTTGCCGCTGCCGGGTGCGCCTGCGAACAGGATCGACAGCCGAGCGCGCACGGCACCGCGCAGGAACTCGGCGATCTCACCGGTCAGCGTCCCGGCGGCCGTCAGGTCATTCAGATTCGAGAAGGCGATTCCGGTGAACTTGCGGATGTTGAAGATCAGGTGACCGCCGCGGCCGATGTCGGGATGGACGATGTGCAGGCGGGCGCCGTTGTCGAGCTGCGCATCCTGCAATCCCTCGCTGGGATCCAGCTTGCGATGGGATGCCGTCGCGTCATCGATGATTCTCGTCAGGGTGCGGCGGACGTGCTCATCATCGTGGAACGACTCGTCGTGCTGACCGCTGGGACCGTGGTGGCGCTTGACGAAGATCTCATGGGGCGCGTTGACCATGATCTCCCAGACATCGGCATCGGCCAGCGGCGCTTCGAGCGGTCCGTATCCGAGCAGGTTGCGCACCGTCCGGTGGGCAAGGACGTCGGCGTCGTCGATCGCATGGTTGTGAATGCCGCTCTTGAAGCCGAGATTCCAGCGCCGGATCTCCTCGTGGGCGAGACCGGTGACGGCCCGAGCCGCGCCTGGCGCACGCGGGTCCAAGCCGCTGTGACGGGCGCGTTCCGATACCGACCGTTCGATCTCAGCGAGAGTCGACGGATCGGTCATGGCGTCACCGGTGCCGGAGCCCCCCAGGGCCGGATCAGGGTGATGGCACCGGCATCGGCGGCTGCGGCAACCGAGACGGCGGCAGTGCGGTCGTGCACCTGCAGGGTGACGGTGATCATGTCCGACGGCGTCGAGGTGGCAGCTGGGTCATCGACGTCGAGCACGAGGGCGTCGGCAGCCACCAGACTTGGAGTCTGCGGGTCGGCTGGGGCGGCGAGATTGCGATCCGTGGAGACGACGTCGACTCGTTCGCCGGCTGCGATCAGCCCGTTGAGGGCCCCGGGACGATCGAGCTTGACAGCAACGGCATAGCCCGCGACTCGATCGGCAGTTGCCCGGTGCGCGCCAATGTCACCCCGGGTCAGCAATTCCCCGGCGTGAATGGCTTCGAGCACCAGACTGCCCACCACGTCATTGCCGTCACCCTCGCCGAAGACGGTGGCTTCGATCTCGGCCGGCAAGCGGATGGAGACCCAGGCGACATCTGCCGGTCCGATCACCCTGCCCGGGGCGAGGCGCGTCCGTGCGACTACATAGCTGGTCTCAGGCGCAGCCGCTGAGCGCTCGAACGCCCACCACAGGCCGAGCGCTGCAACGCCGCACAAGACCCCACCCGCGATGACGCGAGGGCGCAGCGATGATCGGCCACCGCCGCTGCGGTGGCCCGCAGCAGGTGCGGGCGGCAGGGCCCGATGACCGGTTGGCGACGGCGGATCTGTGGGCACGCCGAAGACTTAACCATGTTCACATGAAGTCACCAAATAATTATCAAAAATTCAGCAAACTGACTCAGTAGGTCGCATAGATATGACGGTATAGCGCGTATTATCAATGATTGATGTTGAAATGCACGTTGGCCACCGGTACGCGCACTAGCGTTGGCCCGCAGGGATCGATTGCGTCCCTCGAGCGCCAACAGCCGACCGACTGCGAGGTGCGAGATGGCTGAGGAGCCGACCGAATCAGGCGACGATGGTGCAGCAGGCGAAGAACTGCACCAGGTTCCCTACGACGAGATCATCTGGCTGTCCACGCTGAAGGCCGCAGATCGCATGGGCATCACCACCCGCACGCTGTACCGCTTCATCGACCGGGGCGACCTGCCGGCGTACCGGTTCGGACGTGTCATCCGGCTGCGGCTGAGCGATGTGGACACGTTCATCGAGGAATGCAGGGTCGAGCCGGGAAGCCTCGAGCATCTCTACCCCGAAGCCCGCGCTGACGATCCAGACGAAGACGACGAAGAAGCCGGATAGGTCGACGGCGCTTGAGCAGCGAGGGCATTCCACCCGCTGACGCCGGCGCGCCAAGGGGC
This sequence comes from Microthrixaceae bacterium, assembly GCA_011523825.1. GTDB lineage: Bacteria > Actinomycetota > Acidimicrobiia > Acidimicrobiales > Poriferisodalaceae > Poriferisodalis. The sequence goes on along the minus strand of WTFX01000006.1, from coordinate 30,982 downwards.
GTGTGGAGCACGATCAGTCCGCGCTTTGGCGCGTCTCCCGATTGGCGCGCTGCCGCGAATCAACGGCGCTGGCCCGGAGGCCTGGCAGTGCTGTTCGTCATCGGGCTCGGCGGCTCGATCGCGCTGCTTGCGGTGTCGCTGCTCGCAGCGCGAACCGGCTATGTGAACACGCTCGAGACTGAACTGCTCGACCGGCCCCTCGTCGAACAGCTTCTGCTCGTTGTGCTGCTGGCGCCGCTGATCGAGGAACTCGTCTTCCGGCTCGCGCTGACCGCCCGCCTGCGCCTGGGGGTGCTCGCGATCACGGGCGCACTCGGACTGCTGAACTTTGCGGGAGGCGACGGTCCCGTCATCGTCGTCGCGGCTGCCTTCGCCCTCATCGTGCTGCTGTCGGGCGCACTGTGGATCCAGTCGCTCGTCATCGGCGTGGGGCGGCCCGATGCTTCGAGCGAGACCGGGCCTGGGGCCTGGCGCGACAGCGTTGCTCGCTGGTGGGAAGCTCACCCGCAGTGGCCGGTGTGGTTCTCGGTCGCTGCGTTCGGCGTCGTGCATCTCGCCAACTACGACGTGAGTTGGACCGTCGCCACGATCGTCGTGGCACCCCTGGTGGTGAGCCCGCAGATCTGGCTGGGTCTCATGTTCACCATTGCGCGGGTGCGGTACGGCTGGTGGGCGGGTCTGGTGCTGCACGCGTTCCACAACCTTGCGGTCTGGAGCGTGACCAGCGCTCTCGGCTGATAAATCCCGGGGCTCGTTCGGCGGCTCATCGGTACCCTTGCAGCCCGATCGGGACCCGGGCATCAGTGAGCTTGCAGATCTTCGACACGATGACGCGGCGCAAGACCGCCCTCGTCCCGCGAACGCCGGGCGAGATCTCGATGTATGTCTGCGGTCCGACGGTCTATGACGTGCCCCACCTCGGCCATGGCCGCACTGCGCTGACCTACGACGTCATCCGGCGCTACCTGGAGTGGTCCGGATATGAGGTGACCGTGGCATCGAATGTCACCGACATCGACGACAAGATCGTGGAACGCGCCCAGCGCGAGCAGCGCTCCGAGGCCGATGTCGCTGCTGAGTTCACGGTCGCGTATGACGCGCAGATGGATCGACTGGGCGTGCTTCGGCCACATTCGCGGCCCCATGCAACCCACTTCATCTCGCAGATGATCGATGTGATCGCTGAGCTGCGCTCGCTCGGTGCCGCATACGACGTGCCGGGCAAGGGCGTGTACTTCGCTGTCAACTCGGTTCGGGGGTACGGCGAGTTGGCGGGCCGGACCACCGAACAGCTCAACGCGGATGCCGGAGCGCGCATCGACGTCGACCCCGACAAGCGCTCACCGCTGGATTTCGCGCTCTGGAAGGCCGCGCAGCCGGGGGAGCCGAGCTGGGAAACGCCGTGGGGGGAGGGCCGGCCCGGTTGGCACACCGAGTGCGTGGCGATGTCGCTCAGCGCGCTCGGACCCGGCTTCGACATCCACGGCGGGGGAGACGACTTGGTCTTTCCGCATCACCAGAACGAGTGGGCGCAGGTGACCGCCACCGGCGAGACCTTCGCCCGCTACTGGGTGCACAGCGCCATGGTGAACGTCGGCAGCCAGAAGATGGCCAAGTCGCTGGGCAACTACACCCAGCTCGCCGACGCGATCGACGCTGCCGGCGCCCGTGCTGTGCGCTTGCTGGTGCTGCAGACCCACTACCGGCGGACGATGGAGATGGGGACCGACGCGCTGGAAGCGGCCCGCAGTGCCGTCGGCCGGCTCGATGCGTTCGCCCGCCGCGCCACCGCTGCGGGCATCCCGACCGGCACCCACGCTGCGATGCGACGGCCCGACTTCGAACGCAGCGCCGATGCGGACATGGATGCCGACGCCGTGGCGGCGTTCGCAGCGGCCATGGATGACGATTTCTCCACGCCGACAGCGCTTGATGTGATCTTCCGGCTCGTGCGCCGTGCGAACGCCTCGCTTGACGGCGCCGTACCTGCCGAGGCTTCCCGATCGGCTCGCACGGCGTTGCACCTGCTCAGCGTCGTGGGGCTCACCTGCGGTGATGACGGAAGCGAAGACCATCCCGACGGCGGGCTCTCCGATGCCGAGGTGGACGCATTGCTGGTGCAGCGGGCAGCCGCGCGATCATCTCGCGACTTCGACACCGCCGACCGCATTCGGGGCGAACTGGCAGCGGCCGGCATCGTCGTGTCCGACGGACCCGCGGGCGCCACCTGGCATCGCGCCTGATCAGCCGGCGCCGGTTCGCTTCAGCCAGTCGTCGATGAGCCAGCCGGCAATCGACATCCCGCCGCGCGGGCACGGAGGCAGGCTGTCGGCGGTGTACCAACCGGCCTCGACGATCTCTTCGGGATCGATCTCGATCTCGCCGGCTTGCCATTCGCAGGTAAAGCCGCACATGAGCGAGTGGGGGAAGGGCCACGGCTGGCTTCCGAAATAACGGACGTTGCCGACCGTCACCTGGACCTCCTCGTAGACCTCCCGGGCCACGGCGTCCTCGAGGCTCTCACCGGGTTCTACGAAGCCGGCGAGCGCGCTGTAGAAGCGGCCGGGGAACTGCCGGCCCCATGCGAGCAGCACCTCAGGACCGCGTTCAACGAGAACAATCATGGCCGGGCTGAGCCTCGGAAACGCCATGTGACCGCAGTTGCTGCAGATTCTTGCGCGATCGGCCGCATTGGTATTCGTCGGGTTCCCGCAGCGTCCGCAAAAGCGGTGGGTGCGCTCGAACTCCACGATCTGTGCGGCGCGGCCAGCGATCTGCCAGTGTTCGTCGGGAATGCGACCGTAGAGCTTGCGCAGCGGCACCGGCGCCAGATCGCCCTCGTCCAGTGGCGGCCCGTCGGCTGGATCCATGTCGACAGCCCAGACGCCGACTCCATCGAGCACGCCGAGGAACGAAGCGGGGGGCGAGCCGTCACCGACGGGCGCCGTGGGACTGGCGCACAGACCGCTGCCCGGCTCGGTGAACACCGTTCCTGAACGGACGGGGATCCACACCCGCGACGAGTCCTCGAGGTCGTCAGGCGGCTGGGTGAGAACTGTGAACACCGGTCAAGTTGAGCACACGGCGGCTACAGCCGCCGCTGTGTTTGCTGGTCCGCCGCTACAGGCGGCGCCGTGTTTGACGATCCGGCGGCTACAGCCGCCGCTGTGTTTGCTGGTCCGCCGCTACAGGCGGCGGATCACCGTCACGACTTTGCCGTAGATGGTGACTTCGTCGGCGGGCCGGACGATGGGACGATGGTCTTGGTTGGCAGGTTCGAGGACGACGTTGTCGCCTTCGCGCCGGTAGCGCTTGACGGTGCCTTCCCCGCCGTCGATCCCGGCGACGACGATGTCACCTGGATCCGCTTCGGGCTGATGGCGCGCTACCACATAGTCGCGATCCCAGATGCCGACATCGATCATCGAGTCGCCTCGCACTCGCAGCATGAAGAGCTCACCGCTGCCGGTGAAGTCGGCCGGCAGCGGCAGCAGTTCCTCGACGTTCTGCTGGGCAAGTACGTCGGTGCCTGCCGCGACCTCTCCGATGAGCGCCACGTGACGGGCCGGTCGCCGCTCGCCCTTCACCCCTGTCTGCCAGTCGCAGTTGATGATGAGCGCCCGGGGTCGCGACGGGTCGCGCCGGATCCATCCGTCGGCCTCAAGCGTCCGCAGGTGGCGGTGGACGGTCGCAGGCGAATTGAGGTTGACCTCGTCGCCGATCTCGCGGACGGAAGGGGGATAGCCGCGCTCGCGCTGCATTACGTCGATGAATTCGAGCATCGCGCGCTGACGCTCGTTGAGATGTGCGACCCGCTGGTCTGCGGCGCTGGTTCCTGGCATGGTGGACCTTTCAGGTCGGTATCTGCATGCCCGGCATCTGTTGCCCGACCTGCCCTGGTGATCCCGTCGACGGGAAGGAACTCTCGTTCCGGCCAGTACACTAACAACAAATGTTCCGAATTGCGCGCATTTGTTCGAAGCGTCAGTGCCTGGAGCGCACCCAACGCACGAAGAGCACGTCATCGTGGGCGATCACGTGCTCCAGCCTGAATGCGCGGGGTGCAGGCGCCGGTGAACCGCCGCCGGGCGCTGAGGCGATGCGCGGGGCGTCGGTACCCACAGCCAGCGGCGCGCTGGTCACGTTCACCTCATCCACGAGGTCGGCCGCCAGCAGGCTGGCGTTGAGTGCAGGCCCTCCCTCGCAGAGCACGACGCGCGCTCCCAGCGAACCCAGGTGCCTCAAGCAAGCGAGCAGATCCACCGACCCGGTGCCGGTGCGCACGAGCTCTGCGCGATCTGCCAGTCGTGCTGCGGCGTCGGAGTCCGCGTCGGCGGTGGTGACCACCAGAGGCCACAGCGCTGAGGGTCGATCCCGCGACTGGTCGAACAGCGGCAAGTCCGGGTCGATGCTGAGCGATCCGCTTACCACGGCAATGCGGACGCCAGATCGCCGCGCCGGGCGGTACCGCTCGGCATTTGCCGTGCGCGCACCGACCAAGATCGTGTCGGCCTGTGCACGCAGCGCCGCGAACATCGTCTTGTCGGGCTCGCTCGAGAGCCCCCCCGACACGCCGTCGATCGCAACGGCGCCGTCGATGCTCGCAACCATGTTGAGCATCACCCAAGGACGATCGGCGTGCGCTGCGCGCCGCGGACCGGCGGCTCGCGTGGCGTCGATGGGCTCGGACGGCAGCGGGTACAGCCGGTGCACGCGGCGAGTCTGCCACCCGGTGCCTCTAGCGGGCGCAGTCGTGGGCGGTTATCCACAGCATCCGGCGGTTATGCACAGGAAAGTCCCCATGAAGGCCCGTTCGTTGCCCACTTTCGTTCCACAGGGGAACGCTCATAGCGTGCGCATGTTGCCGGCGGCGGCACGCTTCGCCACGCGCGTCCCAGCGCGCCGACTGCGGTTCGCGACACTGGTGCAGGAGGTCAGCGGTACGTGGCGATGACTGAGACGCAGCGGTTGCGGGGCGACGGCCCCGGGCGCCGGTCTGCCGGCGCGCCGATGCGGCTGCGCAGGCATTTCACCGCTGACGGCACCCATCCCTATGACTCCGTGCGGTGGGAGCGCTTCGATGCGTCCATCACGAACGCGGTCGACGGATCGATCGCGTTCTCGCAGCCCGACGTCGAATTCCCCGCTGACTGGAGCCCGACAGCAGTCAACATCGTTGCCCAGAAGTACTTCCGGGGCACCCTCGGCACGCCGGAGCGGGAGCAGTCGTTGCGCCAGGTGGTCGACCGCGTTGCGGGCACCATCACCGGCTGGGCGGCGAGCGACGGCTATTTCGCATCGCCGGACGAGGCGGCGACATTCTCCGCAGAGCTGGCGTGGCTGCTGGTTCATCAACGGGTGGCGTTCAACAGCCCGGTGTGGTTCAACATCGGCGTGAAGGGCGTGCCCCAACAGGCGTCAGCGTGCTTCATCCTCGCCGTCGACGACGAGATGGAATCGATCCTCGATTGGTACGTCACTGAGGGACGGATCTTCAAGGGCGGCTCGGGCGCCGGAGTGAACCTGTCGGCGCTGCGGGCGTCGTGCGAGCCGCTGTCGGGCGGCGGCACAGCGAGCGGCCCGGTCAGCTTCATGCGTGGTGCAGATGCATCGGCGGGGACGATCCGCAGCGGCGGCAAGACCCGGCGCGCCGCCAAGATGGTGCTGCTCGATGCCGACCATCCCGATGTCGAGGCCTTCGTGTGGTGCAAGGCAACCGAGGAGCGCAAGGCACGGGCCCTGGCCGCCGCCGGTTTCGACATGGATCTCGACGGTGCCGATTCGTTCTCGGTGCAGTACCAGAACGCGAACAACTCGGTCCGGCTGTCCGACGAGTTCATGGAGGCGGTTGCCGCGGACGGCACTTGGGAACTGCGGGCCCGCACGACTGGCGAGGTCACGTCGATCATGCGTGCGCGCGACCTCCTCGGCCAGATCGCCCAGGCGGCTTGGGAATGCGCCGACCCGGGCGTGCAGTTCTCCACCACGATCAACCGCTGGCACACGGCACCGGCCCATGGCCCGATCAGCGCCAGCAACCCGTGCAGCGAGTACGTCCACCTCGACAACTCAGCCTGCAACCTGGCGAGCGTCAACCTGCTGCCATTTTTTGGGGACCACGCCGCCGGCCGCGACTTCGATATCGAGGGCTTCCGTCAGGCGGTGCGCATCACGTTCATTGCCCAGGACGTGCTGGTGAGCCACGCCGACTATCCGACGGAGCTGATCGGCGAGACCTCCCGGAGCTTCCGCCAGCTCGGGCTGGGCTTCACGAACCTGGGGGCGTTGCTGATGGCAGCGGGCGTTCCCTACGACTCGCCGCCGGCGAGAGCGCTCGCGGCATCGCTCACGGCGCTCATGTGCGGCGAGGCGTACGCCACGTCAGCCGACCTGGCAGAGCGGCTCGGGGCCTTCGACGGCTTCGACGCGAATGCCGATGCCATGTGCGGCGTCCTGGGCCGCCACCGCGACTCGTTGGATGGCATTGAGCCGTGCGCCGACCCGTCGGACGCCGGCGCTGGCATGGCGATGCTGACCGAGGACCTGCGTGCCGCCGCGCGTGCTCGCTGGGACCATGCCGTGGCGGGCTGCGAGTCTCATGGCGTTCGCAATTCCCAGGCCACGGTGATCGCCCCCACCGGAACGATCTCGTTCATGATGGACTGCGATACCACCGGGATCGAACCCGATCTGGGTTTGGTGAAGCACAAGAAGCTGGTCGGCGGCGGCGATCTGCGCATCGTGAACTCGACGGTGCCCGTGGCCCTCAACAGGCTCGGCTACTCGCTCTCGGAGATCGCCGACATCGAGGCGTACATCCTCGCTACGGGCCACATCGCCGGCGCGCCGCACTTGGCGGAGGTTCACCGGGCGGTGTTCGCCTGCTCGATCGGCGACGATGCCATCTCGCCGCAGGGCCACGTCGCGATGATGGCTGCCTGCCAGCCCTTCGTCTCGGGTGCGATCTCCAAGACCGTCAACCTGCCGGAGTCGGCATCCGCCGACGACATCGAGAGCCTCATCGTCGAATCCTGGCGGCTCGGGCTCAAGGCGGTGGCGATCTATCGCGACAACTGCAAGGTGAGTCAGCCGCTGTCGGTCGGACCGGCGACGTCCGCTGGCGCAACAGCTCTTGGCTCACAGGACATGCGTGGATCGGCCGACGGGGCTACGGCATCCGCTGCTGCGGCAGTGGGGGGAGCCGCGGTGCCGCCGCGCAACCGGCTGCCGCGCAGCCGGCGGTCACGCACGTTCTCCTTCCGGGTCACCGACTGCCACGGCTACATGACCGTGGGCGAGTACGACGACGGCCGGCCCGGCGAGATCTTCCTCACTGTGGCGAAGCAGGGTTCCACGCTGGCCGGGATCATGGATGCATTCGCCATATCGGTCAGCCATGGCTTGCAGTACGGGGTGCCGCTGCGTTCCTACGTAGAGGCCTTCACCAACATGCGGTTCGAACCGGCGGGGCTTACCGATGACCCCGAGCTGCGGATCGCCACCAGCATCGTCGACTACATCTTCCGCCGCCTGGCGCTCGAGTACCTGTCGTTCGACGAGCGCACCGAGCTGGGTGTGCTCAGCGTCGACGAGCGCACCGATCCACCGCTGCCCGGGCTCGAGAGCGCGTCTGTCGAGAGCGCTATCGGCGCCGAGCCGGCGCCAGACCCGCCGTCGCACCGCGCCGAGGCCCGCGGGTATGCCGATGCGCCGCTGTGCATGACGTGCGGCGACCGGATGGTGCGTGCCGGGTCGTGCTTCGCCTGCCGCTCCTGCGGCGCAACCAGCGGCTGCGGCTGAACGTCGAGCTGCCAAGCCAGCAGTCAGGCGCCTCGCTCGATCGGGCAGCATCCCGGGGCGCACCTGTCAGGGTGCGGCCCGAGATGTCCGGCCGCGGGCCGGTCGGCTCGCAGGCCTGCCGTCTCCTCCACGAGATCCACCAGCGCCTCCAGGAACAATGGATGCGTGCCGACCGATCGGGCTCGCACCATGGCGATGCCGGCGCGAGCCGCGGTGGCGCGTGCGGTGGTGTCGAGATCGACGAGCACTTCCATGTGGTCGGAGACGAATCCGAGCGGGACGACGAGGGCGGTACGGCAGCCCGCCGAGCCGAGCTGGGCGAGACGGTCGTTGACGTCGGGTTCCAGCCACGGCACGTGCGGCGGTCCGCTGCGCGACTGGTACACGACCTCGATCTCGCCCCTCAGGCCCGCCATGGCGGCAACGGTCTCAGCGGCGTCGCGAAGCTGCGCCTCGTAGTCGCACGATGCGGCCATCCGGATCGGCAGGCTGTGCGCCGCAAACAGTGTGTGCACATCGTTGCGCAGTCGAGCGCCGTCGACTGCCTCACGGATGCGTTCGGCCAGGGCGCCGGCGAACCCGGGGTGATTGCCGTAGACGCGTACGCGGGACATGCGCGGTGCTAGGGGCACCTCGTCGGCGGCCCGTGCGAGGTCTTCGTGGTACTGGCGGCAACCCGAATACGAGCTGAAGGCGGAGGTCACGATCACCGCGGCATGGCGGCAGCCTTCGCTGGCCATCACCTCGACGGTGTCGCTCAGGTAGGGATGCCAGTTGCGATTGCCCCAGTAGCACGCCAACGGCGTGCCCCGGCGAGCCAGCTCGCCCGACAGTGCCGCCAGCAGAGCGCGGTTCTGCTCGTTGATCGGGCTCACGCCGCCGTGGCGCAGATACTGCTGGGAGACTCGAGCAAGCCGCTCTGCCGGAACGTCGCGTCCCTGGGTGACGTTCTGCAAGAACGGCATCACCTCGTCGGGACCTTCCGGTCCCCCGAACGACAGCAGGAGCACGGAGTCGATCGACGCGGGCCCAAGTGCCGTTTGGGCCGGTGCCGCCCGGAATGAGTGCACCGTGACCGGCCTGCGGTGCCCGTATCCGGCGGCGGGGACGGCGTCGCCGGGCTGAGCGACGAGCGCAGATGCGACCTGCTCGCGGGGCGCCGACGTCGTGGCCCGAGGGGCGGCCTCGCCGTCGCCCACGGTTGCGAGCGGGATCGCACGGGCGCGACTCGCAGCAATCAGGAGCGGAACCGACAACAACGCCGCGGCCATCGCCACCACGATCGTGAGGCGGTAGCCCGCATCGTCGATCAGCAGCCCGGCAAGCGGAGGTCCCGCAAGGCCGCCGATGCCCGCAGCGGTGTACAGCGCGCCCAGTACGCCACCGAGCCCGGCCAGCCCGAAGAGCTCCGCAGCTACGGCGGGGGACAGGGCAATGAAGCCGCCATAGCTGCTGCCCATCACCAGCGAGTAGATCACCAGGATCGTGTAGTTGTCGCCGGCGAACAGCCAGATCAGGTAGCTGAGCCCCATGACGGTGTAGGAGATCTGGTACAGCCGCATGAGCGGCAGCACGGTGCCGAGCGCTCCCAGCGCCAGCCGTCCGAGCAGCGAGGCCAGGCCGATGATGCCGATCAGCCACTCTCCGCCTGGCTTTCCCAAGTCTTCGAGGTAGTCCTTGATGAAGATGATCGGGACGAACAAGCTGGAGCTCAGGAGCATCATCGACAGGTACAACAACGTGAAGCGCCGATTGTGAAGGAGCCGCCGGACGGATGGCATCTCGCTGTGCGGTGCCTCCAGGGGCGGGCGTCGCGCGGCGAACAAGGCCATCAGCAGCAGGCCCGTCGCCGCTACCGCGAGCACTTGGTACGTGTCCCGCCAGCCGTAGCGCTCAATCAGCCATTCCGCTGTCGGCGCCCCAACGAACTGGCCGAGACCGATCCCCGCAACGGCCACACCCAGTGCTGCGGCACGATGCCGCTCGAACCACCCGCCCACAGCGGACACCATCGGCACATATGCGCACGCCACGGCGATGCCCACGCCCAGTGAGTATGTGGTGATCGCCAGCCAGAGCTCCTGGGCCAGGCTGGTCGCCCATAACCCGGCACCGAGCGCCACAGCGCCGGCGAGCAAAACACGACGGGGCCCGTAGCGATCGCCGAGCTGGCCGGTGAGCACACCGAGCACGAAGAAGACGAAGGTCGGGATCGCGAAGAGCAGCGCGGCCAGGCCGGTGCCGATGCCGAACTCGACCCGGATGGAGTCGAGCACCACGCCGAAGCTGTACGAGACAGCGAACACCGCAAATGTCGCCAATGCGGCCGACAATGCGACGGCCCATCCGGTGGCGGAGTCCAGCCTCTGACCGTCGCCGGTTGGGCTCATAGCGCCGCTTCCGGCGGCTGGGAAGAAGTCCTGGCCATGCTGGGTTGGGGCTGCCCTTCCACGCACGCATGCACCGCCAGTGCGGTCACGGCGCGAACGGGCACACTACTGCCGTACCGTTGCACCGGCAGGAGCCGACCCCACACTTGAGCTCGAGCAGCGAGATGTCCACTCACAGCGCCACTATCCGTGGCATCAGCGCCAGTGCCGCCAGCGAATGGGCCGCCAGCGAATCGGCTGCCAGCAGTGCCGGCGCGGGCAGTCCCGATGTCATCGAGCGCCCCGACACCCGCACGACCGACGGCGATCACGACCGCTTCTCTCACTACGTCAACAAGACGGCACTGACCCGCTCGGCGGTCAGCGGCGAGGCGGTCGTGGCTCTGTGCGGCAAGAAGTGGGTGCCGACGCGGGACGGCGAGCGCTACCCGGTGTGCGCTGCGTGCAAAGAGATCTATGCCGGCCTGCGTTCGTGACGCGAACAATTGCACAATGGCCAATCGCGGCACGCGACTAGCCTTCAGCGCATAGTGACCGACACCCAGGTTCGGATTCACGTTCCGGGCAATCACCTCATGGTCGGCGTGCTGGGTCAGCGCGACGAGCACCTGCGGCTCGTCGCGGATCATTTCGCCGATGCCGACATTCACGTGCGCGGCAACGAGATCACCGTGGCCGGGCCCAGCGCAGCGCTCGTCGGGCAGGTCTTCGAGGAGATGGTGCACGTGCTCGAGGCCGGCCAGCGCATCGAACCCGAGATGCTCGACCGCGTCATCGACATGGTCGAGGCCGACGAGAGCCCGAGCGATGTGCTGTCTGCGCCGATCGTACGAGCGCCCAACGGCCGGGTGGTGCGGGCGAAGAGCGCCGGACAGAAGCGCTACGTGGAGATGATCCGCTCCAACATCGTGACGTTCGCCGTCGGGCCGGCCGGCACCGGCAAGACGTGGCTGGCGGTCGCGCTTGCCGTCGATGCATTGATGTCAAAGGCGGTGCGACGCATCGTGCTCACCCGTCCGGCAGTGGAGGCGGGTGAGCGGCTCGGCTTCCTGCCTGGGGATCTGATGGCCAAGATCGACCCGTATCTGGCACCGCTGTATGACTCGCTCTACGACATGCTGGACGTGGAGACGGCCGCCAAGCTGTTCGAGCGCAAGACGATCGACGTGGCGCCGCTGGCATTCATGCGCGGCCGTACGCTCAACGACAGCTTCATCATCCTGGACGAGGCACAGAACACCACACCCGAGCAGATGAAGATGTTCCTGACCCGCATCGGCTTCGGTTCCAAGGTGGTTGTGACCGGCGACCGCACGCAGATCGACGTGCCCGGCGGCAAGAGCGGGCTGATCGATGTGGAGCAGGCGCTGGACGGGATCGGTGGACTTGCCTTTGCGCGCCTCGGCAGGCGGGACATCACCCGGCATCGCATCGTCGGCGACATCGTGGCGGCGTATGACCGGCGTGACGCGAAACGCAACGGCAGCGAGTGAGCGAGTGGCTGGTGGCTGCACCGGCGACGACGGCGTGCTGATTGCAGATCGCCAGAGCGACGTGCAGATCGATTCCCGCCGTTACCGCGTGCTGGTGCGGCAGGTGCTGGAGGCCGAGGGTGTGCCGCCGGGCACCGAGACCGCCGTGACGTTCGTGGGCCGCGACGAGATGGCGGAGCTGAATGAGGCTCACATGGGCCACACCGGGCCGACCGACGTGCTCGCCTTCCCGCTGGACCTCGTGCCGGGTCCGCAGACGCCGGCCAGCGATACGGGGATCAGCGCCGATCCCGCCGGCACAGCCCTGGCCGGCGACATCGTCGTGTGCCCAGCCGTCGCTGCGGTGAACGCAGAGGCAGCGAAGGGGTCTCGGCCAGGACACGACGGCAGCGTCAGCGCGGAAATCGATTTGCTCGTTGTGCACGGCGTGCTGCACTTGCTCGGCATGGATCACGCAGAGCCCACCGAAGCCGCAGCGATGCGCGCCCGCGAGACTGAGCACTTGCGCCGATTGTGGAGCCATTCATGAACTGGGTGCTGGGCGCTGTCGCGGCGGCGATCCTGCTCGCGGCGGCTATGTTCCTGCGACTGGTCGAGGCGACGTTCGTGCGTCTGGGCCGGGCCCGCGCTTCAGGCTTGGATGAATCCAACGGAAACAGCGAGCGTCACAACGGCGACCGCGACAACGGGCACGCGAGCCCCACGCCGAGGGCCTCGCTGGAACAGCTCGTGGCGGACCGCGAGGTGGTGCTGGGTCCCGTCTCGCTGCTGCGCGTGCTGGCACAGGTGGCGCTGGTGGGCGGTGTCACCTGGGTTGCCGCGAGCCGGACGGGCGCAGCGGGCATCGTGGCCGCCATTGCCGTGACGGCCGTCGTGCTGTTCGGCGTGACTGAGGCGATGCCCCGGCGCTGGGGAGTCGAGGCCAATGACCGCATGGCGCGGGTGCTCGCGCCAGTTGCCCGGGTGCTGAGTCGTACCGGGCCGCTCGCTTGGGCAGCGCGGTTGCTGGCGTTCCCGGCGAGGGCGGTGGGGCCTGCTGTCACACAGGGCGACAGCGGTGAGGTCACTGAGGATGAGCTGGTGGCGCTGGCATCGGCTGCCGCACAGGCCAGCCTGATCGAGGACAGCGAGGCAGAGTTGATCGGTCAGATCATGGAGCTCGGCGACACCATCGTGCGTGAAGTGATGGTGCCTCGGCCCGACATGGTCACGGTGAGTCTCGATGACAGCGTCGCCGATGCGCTGGAGAAGGTCATCGCCTCGGGGTTCACGCGCCTGCCGGTGACCGCCGCCAGCGTCGACGACCTCCGGGGCATCGTGCTGGCCAAGGATCTCGTTGCGGCCTACCTGCATGGCAGCCCTTCGGATGGATCGGCCACCTGCGCGCAGGTGCTGCGTCCGGCCACCTTTGTGCCCGAGACGAAGCGAGTCAGCGACCTGATGCGTGAGATGCAGGAGTCCAAGTCACACTTGGCCGTCGCCGTGGACGAGTACGGCGGCGTCGCAGGGCTGGTCACGCTCGAGGACATCATCGAAGAGCTCGTCGGGGAGATTGCCGACGAGTACGACGCCGACGAGGCACTCGTCCAGGAAGTGGGTGACGGCGGGTTCATGTTCTCCGGGCGTTTGCCGGCGTCGCGGCTGGCCGAGGTGCTGGAGCTTCGGCTGCCCGAGGGCGACTGGGACACGGTCGGCGGGCTGGTGCTCGACCGCATGGGTCACGTGCCCGAGACGGGAGAGACCACCGAGCTCGACGGCTGGTGCCTGTCTGCCCTCGAAGTGGAGGGCCGGCGCATCAACCTCGTCGGCGCCCGTCGAGGTGCCGATCCGGTGGGTTCGGGCTAGGCCCGGAGCGGGCGGTGCGCTCAGGCTTTGTGACCCTCGTCGGGCGCCCGAACGCAGGCAAGTCGACGCTGCTGAACTGCCTGGTGGGCAGCAAGATCAGCATCACCTCCGCCAGGCCCCAGACCACACGGCTGCGTGTCATGGGTGTGCGGCACCTGCCCGATGTGCAGATTGTCTTCGTCGACACGCCCGGCATCGCCAAGCCTGTCACTTCGCTGGGGGAGCAGCTCAACGAGACCGCGCGCACCGCTGTCACCGAACTGGAGCCGCTGGACGTGATCTGCATGGTGCTCGACGCCACAGCGCCGCTGGGCCGCGGCGACCGGCTCATCTGGGAGTCGTTGCCGTCAGGCATCCGCACTGTCGTCGCAGTCACGAAGTGCGACCGGGCGTCGAAGGCCCAGGTGCTGGATCAACTTGCCGCCGCAGCGGAGTTCGACGCCGATGCGTATTTCCCCGTGTCGGGTGTGACCGGCGAGGGCACCGATGCCCTGCTCGACCACTTGGCGGCCGGCCTCGGCGAGGGCCCTGCCTACTTCGGGCCTGAGAGCATCACCGATCTGCCCGATGCGTGGCGCATCTCCGAGGCGGTGCGCGAACAGTTGCTGGCGCGGCTGGGCGACGAGCTGCCCTACAGCATCGCGGTCCGCGTCACCGAGTGGGAGCCTGAACGCATCCGCTGCGACATCGCCGTGGAGCGGCCCTCGCAGAAGGGCATCGTGATCGGCAGGGGCGGGCGGATGCTGCGAGAGGTGGGCACGGCGGCACGCCGTGAGCTCGGCCTCGACGGCGTGTATCTGGAGCTGCGGGTGCGTGTCGAGCCGGACTGGCAGCGCACCCCCGACGCAGTCGCCCGCATGCTCGCACCCGAGGCTCCCTCTGAGCCCCTCGACTGACGACCTGGAGGATGTGTCAGGCGGCGTGCTGGTTGCGGATGGAGGCGAGGAACTCGATTGCATCGGCCTGATCGACGCTGCGGCGCATGGGCGGCAGCGGATCGAGCAGGCGCGGCCGGTAGCCGGCGGTAGCGAGCCGCGAGTCGAGCACTGCCACCACCCCCCGGTCCGCGGTGGTGCGGATCAGCCGGCCCACTCCTTGTGCCAGCATGTCTGCCGCGTTCGGTACGTCGACGGTCATGAAGGCATCGCTGCCTGCCGCTTCGCGCCGGGCTGCCGCGAGCGGCTCGTTGGGCCGGGCGAACGGGAGACGGTCGATCGCGAGCAGCGACAGGGCTGGCCCAGCCACGTCCACCCCCTGCCAGAAGCTCATCGTGCCGAATACCACCGTTGCGGGATCGTCCCCTAGCGCATCGAGCAGCGCGGCGTTCGACAGCTCGCCTCCCTGGCGCAGCACCCGGATGCCGCTGAGCCGCTCAGTGAGCGCATCGGCTGTGTCATTGAGCGCTCGCCAGCTCGTGAACAGTGCGAGCGTGCGCCCGCCGATCGCCGCCACGAGCTCAGCCAGCTCGTCGATGGCCGCTGCCCGGTACGCATCACTGGTGGGGGCAGGCAGGTGCCGGGCGCAATACAGCAGCGCGTTGGTGCGGTAGTCGAACGGGCTGTCCACCGCGAGATACGCGTGATCGGCGGCGGGCACACCGAGTCGCCCGACGAAGTGCGGGCCGAGCGTCGCGCTCGTGAGCACGCACGCTTGACGGCCCCACAGCTGGCTCGCGAGCAGGTCTCCGACATCGAGCGGCGCGAGGCGGAGCCGGCCGCGGCCTTCCACCAGGATCACCGTTCCCTGCGGGGGGTCGAGCGCTGCTCGCAGCGCAGTGAGCGACTCCGCTGCGATCCGGCCGACCCGCAGCCGTTCGAGGTCGGCTGCGTCGTCGCCGGCCGACCGCAGCTCGACGGCGAGATCGGCGACCCTGCTGTCGGCGACTTCCAGCAGGCTGGCCAGGTCACCAGTGATCGCGCCCAAGCGGGTGTCACGCAACGGGCCGAGCTCGTCGGCCAGACGATTCGAAACATCAGCGACGGCATCCGCAGCTGTGCCCGCAGCGCCCACCGCGCGTGCTTCGGCAGCCAGCCGCGTGAAGCCCGCCGGAGTGATCTCCAGGCCGGCCACTTGGGTGACGACCGGCTCGAGCTGATGGGCCTCGTCGAACACGACGGCGTCGTGGGGCCCGAACAGGTAGCCATCGCCGAACAGGTCGATGCAGTAGAGGTGCTGGTTGGTAACCACGATGCCGGCCCTCGCCGACCGGGCCCGAGCCTCCTCGGCGAAGCAGCGGTGGCCCTCGGGGCAGCGCTCGGCGCCGATGCACTCGGTGCTGGTCACCGACACCGACGACCACACGCGCGCGTCGGGCGCGACGGCCAGCTCCGAACGGTCTCCCGTGCGCGTCCGGGGCACCCACTGTGAGATTTCGGCGAGCTGCTGCTGCCGAGCCAGCTCGGCGGGCGTGGCCGGGCCGTCACCCAAGTCGAACTGCTGCTGGGCATGCTCGCCGAAGCGGTGGCGACAGAGATAGTTGTTGCGCCCTTTCAGTACTTCCCACCGGACCGGACGTCCGAGCCGCTGGGCCATCCCGGCGGCCACGAGCGGGAGGTCCTTGCCGACGAGCTGGTCCTGCAGCGCCAGCGTCGCGGTGGCGATCACCACTCGCTTGCCCGCAGCCGCAGCCAGCGCAGCAGGTACCAGGTAGGCGAGCGACTTGCCCACGCCGGTGCCTGCCTGGCACAACAGCGTGTCGCCGCCGGCGATCACGTCATGCACCGCGGCTGCCATCTCGGCCTGGCCGTCGCGTTGCTCGCCGCCGCCGGGAAGCCCTGCGATCACCTCGCCGAGTGCGGCAGCGGCGTCGCCGATGTCTGATGCCCCCTTGCCAGTAGCCGGGGCAAGGTCCCATGGCTCGTCGGACATCTGCTCACGCTCCTTCCCGCTCTGGTTCTACCCTGCGCAGTGTGAACCGAGGTGCGGGAATCGACGTGTCGCGCCTGCCGACTCACGTGGCCTGTGTGATGGACGGCAATGGACGCTGGGCCCAGGCGCGTGGGCTGCCGCGAACCGAAGGTCATGCAGCCGGCGAAGAAGCCCTGATCGACACCGTCGAGGGCGCGGCCGAGATCGGCCTGTCGTGGCTCACCGTGTACGCGTTCAGCACGGAGAACTGGCGTCGCCCGCCAGCCGAGGTGCGCTTCCTCATGGGCTTCAACGAGTCGCTGCTGGTGCGGCGCAGCCATGAGTTGCACGAGCAGAACGTGCGGATCCGTTTCGTCGGTCGGCCTGACGCCCGCATCCCGCGACGGGTCCGGGCGCGCATCGACGAGGCCGTCGAGCTGACGGCAGCCAACACCGGCCTCACGTTCACGGTGGCGTTCAACTACGGCGGCAGGGCCGAGATCGTGGACGCTGCCGCGGGCCTCGTGCGCTCGGGCGTCCCCGCGGACGAGGTCGACGAGGCAGCGCTCGCCAAGCATCTGTACGACGCCGAGATGCCCGACGTCGACCTCATGATCCGGACCTCTGGCGAGAACCGGCTGTCGAACTTCTTGTTGTGGCAGATGGCCTACAGCGAGCTGGTGTTCACCGACACGCTCTGGCCCGACTTCCGGCGGGGAGACCTGTTCGACGCCATCTGCATCTATCAGGCCCGCGACCGGCGCTTCGGCGGCCTGAACCGCTGAGGCCCGCACGTCCCCACGCTGCGAAGGAGTCAGCGCAGCGCCAGCCGGCTCGAACGAATCTGGCACAGCGAATCCGACAGAGCGAAGGGGAAGTCCCCGCAAATGCAGTACCGGGACCGAGGGGTGGTGCTGCGCACCACCAAGCTCGGCGAGGCCGATCGGATCATCACGATCATCACCTCCGGGCACGGCAAAGTGCGCGCCGTGGCGAAGGGTGCGAGGCGCACCCGAAGCAAGCTGGCCGGCCACGTCGAACCGCTGCGCCATGTCGATCTGCAGCTCTACCGGGGACGCGGCGAGCTCGACATCGTGACCGGAGCCGTGACGCTCGACCGCTGGCCGGCGCTGCGCTCGGATCTCGACCGGCTGGGCACGGCCATGACGCTCGCCGAAGCGGTGGACCAGTCGGTTCACGACCGGGCCGACGACCCGGTGCCGTACCAGATGCTCATCGGAGCGTTGGGCCGCCTCGACCGGGCTCACTCAGAGATGCTGCTGCCTGCGTTCCTGCTGCGACTGCTGGCACACGAGGGGACCGCGCCGATGCTCGACGGGTGCGTGGTGGGCACCGACTGCGATGATGCCCCCATCGTGGCATTCGACCCCGCCGCTGGCGGCGTGACCTGCGCCACTCACCGTCGCGGCCGCCAGATCTCACTTGGCGCGCTTACGATGCTGCGCTCGATCATCGACGGTCAGGTGAATGCCGTACTCGATGTCGAGCTGTCCCCTGACACGCATGAGGCCGCAGCTGCCGTCACCCGCATGTGGGAGTACCACATGGACCGGCGCCTGCGGAGCGCGGATTTGCTCGGCTGAGCGGCGGGTCGGCGCCGGTCCCATCGGACTCGGTCCGGCGCCTGCGGAGCGCGGATTTGCTCAGCTAGCGGAAGATACGGCTGCGGCCCTGGGGGTTCTCGACGCTTTCGTGGAGCCGCTTGAAGCGCTTCTCCGCCCGTACGTCCGCGGTTGAGCGCCACCACCTGCGGCCCTTCCAGAAGGCACCGGCGAACGCCAGCAGCGCTAGCCCCACCTGGGTGCGGGCCAAGCCGCCGCACAGCGGATGCTGGCTATCGGGCGGCACATAGCCCTGCCCAGTGGCGAGTTCCTCCGCTCGGGCAACAGCGACTGCCGCCCGCACCTCGTCGAGGTCCACGTCGGGCGGGGCAAGACTCAGCAGCGGCATCGAGCAGGTCCATTGCACGTCATCTGCTCGGAGATCCTCATATGGCCCGTTCAACACCGGCAGGGGCAAGAACAGCACCATCATTCCGAGGAATGCACACAGGAAAACCACGGTGGTGTCGCGCAACCGCATAGCAGCGATCCTAATGAGCGGCACGCGGCCGGTGAAGCTCCGCCCAACGAAGTTCGTTCCGACGCCCCCGCAGGGCCTCAGTACCCTTGCCGCCCGTGACGAAGACCGCTAGCGCCGAATCTGAACGGCCGGGCCCCGATCCCACGCTGTTCGACAAGATCGTCAATCTCTGCAAGCGCCGCGGCATCGTGTTCGGCTCGGCCGAGATCTACGGCGGCTTCCGTAGCGCGTACGACTACGGGCCGATCGGGGCGCAGCTCCTGCGCAACGTGAAGGATGCTTGGTGGCGTTCCATGGTCCAGATGCGCAGCGATGTTGTGGGTTTGGACGCGTCCATCCTGGGCCCGCCCCAGATATGGGAGGCCTCGGGGCACTTGAAGAACTTCACCGACCCGCTGGTGGACTGCACCGAGTGCAAGACCCGCCACCGCGAAGACCAGCTCGACGATCCGGACGTGTGCCCGGACTGCGGCCGGAGCGGCACGTTCACCGAAGCGAGGGCGTTCAACCTCATGTTCCGCACCCAGGCGGGGCCGGTGGAAGGCGCGGGCGCCGAGGTGTACCTGCGGCCCGAGACCGCCCAGGGCATGTTCGTCAACTTCAAGAACATCCTGGAGACCAGCCGCAAGCGGCCGCCGTTCGGCATCGCCCAGGTGGGCAAGTCGTTCCGCAACGAGATCACGCCGGGCAACTTCGTGTTCCGCACCCGCGAGTTCGAGCAGATGGAACTCGAGTTCTTCGTGCCGCCCGCCGACGCGCCGCAGTGGTACGAGTACTGGCTGGCCGAGCGGCTCCAGTGGTATGCCGACTTGGGAATCCCCGCCCACCAGCTGCGCCTGCGTGCCCATGACGCCGACGAGCTCAGCCACTACTCCAGTGGCACCAGCGATGTCGAGTACCTGTTCCCGTGGGGCTGGGGCGAACTCGAGGGCATCGCCAACCGTGGCGATTACGACCTGCGCCAGCACGCCGAGCACTCCGGCCAGAAGCTGGAGTACTTCGAACAGGCCAGCGGCGAGCGGTACGTGCCGCACGTGATCGAGCCGGCTGCCGGGGCGACGCGGGCGCTGATGGCCTTCCTGCTGGCTGCTTTCCGGGAGGAGACCGTCAACGATGAATTGCGCACTGTGCTGGGGCTGCACCCGCGGCTGGCCCCCTACAAGCTGGCGGTGCTGCCGCTGTCGCGCAAGGAACCGCTTCCCGCGTTGGCCGGCGAGGTGCTGGCGATGTGCCAGCCGTACTGGATGTGCGACTACGACGAGACCCAGGCCATCGGGCGCCGCTACCGCCGCCAGGACGAGATCGGGACGCCGCTGTGCGTCACCGTCGACTTCGAGTCGATTGACGACCGATGCGTGACCGTGCGCGATCGCGATTCGATGGACCAGGACCGGGTACCGATTGCGTCGCTAGTAGACCATCTCACGAGCCGCTTGGATCTCTAGCGGCGCTAGGCGGCGACGAGCCTGCGCTCGCAGGGGTGGCAATGGCGAACTCTGAGACCGGACTGAGCGCTCAACAGCGACAGGCCGTGGCCGAGCTGGGCTTCGACGAGCTGACAGCGGCCCTGCACCCGACGTTCGCCGACGACGCCGACGCGGTGCTGACCACCGGTCTGGCGGCATCGCCGGGCGCAGCCTCCGGGGTCGTGGCCGTGGGCTCGCAGGCGGCGCTGGATCTCGCGTCGGCAGGCCACACGGTGATCCTCGTCGCCACCGAGACCACCCCCGCCGATGTGGCTGCCATGGGCCTCTCGGCGGGAATCCTGACCTCCCGGGGCGGGCGGGCGAGCCATGCCGCTGTGGTGGCCCGCGGCTGGGGCATTCCGGCGGTGTGCGATGCGCGCGAGGTCACGGTCGAGGCCGACAGTTTCAGCATCGGCGACCGGCGCGTCACCAATGGGACTGCGATCTCGATCGACGGCGCCACCGGCGAGGTGACGCTCGGAGGCCGCGAGGTCGCCGGGACTGGGCCAAGCCCGGGGTCGGGGCCGATGCTTCCGGCGGAGATCGCCGAGGTGCTGGACTGGGCAGATCGCGTTACGGCCGGCCGGTTCGCCGTGCTCGCGAATGCAGACGCCGCTGCCGATGCAGCAGCGGCCCGTTCGCTCGGGGCGCGAGGCATCGGACTGTGTCGCACCGAGCACATGTTCCTGGAACCCGACCGGCTCGAGATCGTTCAGCACGTCATCCTGACGGGCCATGACGAACATCTCGACGACCTGGAATCGGCGCAGCGCAACGATGTCTGCGAATTGCTCGAGGCCATGGACGGTTTGCCCGTCACGATCAGGCTGCTCGATGCGCCGATGCACGAATTCCTGGCAGGCGCTGATCCCGAGGTGGCGGCCGAGTGGCACGAGCACAACCCGATGCTGGGCGTGCGCGGCGTGCGACTCGGATTGCTGCGCCCCGATCTCTACGGCGCGCAGGTCCGGGCGATCGCCGGAGCGGTGGCCGAACGCCGGGCAGCCGGAGGAGATCCCAACGTCGAGATCATGGTGCCGCTCGTGTCCGCAGCCAGCGAGCTCGGGGCGGCGGTGAGTGCCATCCGCGCCGCTTGGGCAGGCGAGCAGTCCGGCCCTGTGCCTCGGATCGGGACAATGATCGAGACGCCTCGTGCCTGCCTGGTCGCTGGTCAGTTCGCTCCTGGCGTGGATTTCGTCAGCTTCGGCACCAACGATCTCACCCAGATGGTCTTTGGTTTCAGCCGGGACGACACGGCCGCACGCGTCATTGCGCCGTACGTCGCCGACGGCCTGCTCGAGGTCGACCCGTTTGCCTCGCTCGATCCCGACGGGGTGGGTGAGCTGATGAGCGGGGCTCTGACGCGCTGTCGTGCTGCCAATCCGCACCTGCGGGCCGGCATGTGCGGCGAGCATGGCGGCGACCCGGCGAGCATCGCCTTCGCTCTGGATGCGGGGCTGGACTACGTGTCATGTTCGCCCTACCGGGTGCCGATCGCCCGGCTCGCCGCTGCCCAGATGCTGCTCGCAGCCTCGGGCTAGACGGCCGGCCAGCATGGAGGCGCCATGTACGCCCGTGGTGACATGAGCGTTCCTGTCCAGCGCGGGCAGACGGGGGCCTGTGGTGAGGCCGCAGTTGCGTACGATTGCTTGGATACGGCGGCGTCGTAGCCGTGTTCGGCGAATATCTGGATCGCCGAGTTGAGCAGCCGCTGGGTGATCTGCTCGTCGCCGGGGGTTGCGCTGGCCGGATCGGGCTGCGGTGTCGTGTGGCGCTGCACGGGTTTCACGGTAGTTGCGGGGGGGGGGGGTGCTTAGACTCGACAATCGAGTGCATTATCGGTGGTCGCAGGGTTTGTGGGCTGCCCAGATGCGGATCCACCGAAGGAGTGTCGGATGAGCTTTCGTGTTCGTGCCGGTGTCGCCGTGGCGGCAGTCGTGCTGGGGGGGGGGCTTGTTGCCGCGGCGGCGGGCGCGTTCTCGGGAAGCCGGGTGGACGTGTCCGCTGCGCCGGAGCTGCATCCGGGCGAGATGATGGAGTACGAGGCTTTCGAGCACTTGCACGCCGACCACGTGCACACCGTCGATCACAGCCACGCAGACTCGGTCACAGTCGAGGGTCACAGCCACGACTTCACCTCCCAGCACGACCACTATCACAGCGCCCACACCGGTCACGGTTCCCGGTGGCGGGGCAACGTTGTCAACCACCACGGCCACACTCACGGCGCAGCGACCGTCTGCAGCGACGGCGTCACCGATTCCTGGGGCAGACTGGCGGATAAGCATCATCACCACGACGGGGGCTATCCCGGCGATTTCGACGGCAACGGCGTCGGCAAGCATTCGCACCGGATCGACTGCGCCGGCAACGCGACAGCGCACCGGCATTACGAGAACGGCCACGACCACCCGGGGCCGCACGATCACACCGTCGATCTCCATGCCCACTCCGGTTCCGAGAAATTGCACCGTCACGTCACGTGGACGCCCAAGAACGACGCGCTCGTGATGAGGCCGGTGCGCGGCGACGACGCGGGCGACACCTACACCGTCACCGTGCCCCAGCGGCCCGCCGAGGGGCAGACCCTCACCGTGTGGGTCGAGGTGGATCCGCGATTCATCGACGGCCCCGCTGGCTCGGTCGCCGTCGAACCCGCCCGGATCGACGTCACCGAGGCCAACTGGCAGCAGGATCACACGGTCACCGTCACTGCCTCGGCAGTCGCCCGTCCGGGCGACTGGTTCATGATCCGGCACCGGTTCTCGGCGGGCTTCACCGACCCCCACATCGCCATGCACGAGCGTCACGGGTTGCTGTGGAGCTCGATCCCGCGGTTCGACGTGACAGGCCGCGTCAGCGACGCACCCGTGGGCGACGACATGGACGACGCGCTTCCGGCGCTGCCGGAGGTCAGCGTTGCCTCCGCGGCGAGCGGCGGCGAGGGCGACCCGGCGACGTTCTCGCTCACAGCGGCCCCGCCGCCGACGTCGCCGCTGACCGTCACCGTGGACGTCGCCCAGACGGGCGACTATGCGGCAGCCGGCGAGACGGGCCGCCGCACCGTCACCGTGCCCGTGTCGGGAAGCGCGAAGCTCAGCGTCGCCACCGTCGACGACAGCGTCGACGAGGCCGACGGGTCGATCAGCCTCACCGTGGTCGACGCCGCCGGCTACAGCGTCGGCTGGCCGGCGACCCTCATTGCGCCCGTGCTCGACGACGACGACCCGCCCCAGCCCGTCCAGGAACAGCAGCAGGCGCCGGCCGACGACGAAACCGCCGCTGAGGAGCCCGACGCCGACCCGGTGCCGGTGTGCGACGCCGACACGGCGCTGCTCGCCGCCGTCGACGCCAAGATCGCCCGCCACCGCGACGTCACCGGCCGCGCCGACCTCGTGGCCGAGTTCACCGCCGTCAGAGACGCCCTCGCCGGCGACGCCACGGCGCTCGCCGACGCCCGCGCCCACGCCTACCGCCGCGACGGCGCCAACGCGCTGTGGACCCAGATAGCCGCCCACCTGCGCAACAACTGCCGCGGAGGCTGAACCCTCCCGAATCGCCGGACGTCGCGTGCTTGTGCGGCCCACCGCCAGCCCGGCGGTGGGCCGCATTCTGCGGATGACGCGGTTGGCGAGGTGGCATTCGTGGGCTCGACGGGCTTCGCGCCGGGTCTTGCGCGCGCCGGTCTTGCGGGCGAGGCAGGCGTCTGTGCAACCGGCTGTGGCGGTTTTCATCGGATGCTGTCGGCGACACCGACAGCGCCTTTGCTTGCACCCGCCGTACGGAACTAGGATGCGGATGTGGCGATAGATCCCGAACTGCGTGAATATCTCGACCAGCGGTTCGACGGCGTGGATCAGCGGCTCGAGGGCGTGGATCAGCGGCTCGAGGGCGTGGATCAGCGGCTCGAGGGCGTGGATCAGCGGTTCGACGCTGTGGACCGCGATCTCCATGTCCTGAAGGTCACCGTTGGCGGCATCAAGACGGAGACCGGCGCGCTGATTGACAGCGTCGCAGACTTGAATCGCCGTGTTGAGCGACTGGAACGCTGAAGCAGGCTGCTGGGCTCGGCCAAGTCCACACTGGTGCCGAAGCACTGTTCGGGAGCGCTGTCAACGCAGACCGAGAACGAGCAGGGGCGCCGGGCAATCCAAGCAGCAGCAACGCGTGCATCAGCGTGCTCTTGCGAGCCTGGCTCGACGCTCGGCTCGTTCTATCTTGGCTGGGGGACTGCGCTGGCGCTGGGGTGAGCGATGATTGAGGTTCCTGTGTGTGTTGTGGGTTGCGGGCCGATCGGGCTTGCCGGTGCGTTGCTGTTGTCGCGCCATGGCGTGCCGTCGCTGCTGGTGGAGCGGCGCAGCGAGCTCAGCGCCCATCCCCGGTCGCGTTTCGTGGACACGAACACCATGGAGCTGTTCCGCGAGTTGGGCATCGAGGGGGCGGTGGAGGCGACGGGTTTAGGGCCTGACTGGACTGCTCGCATCTGGTGGTCGGACAGCTTGGCGGCTGAGCCGTTTGCGACTGTTGCGACCCCTACGTTCCTCAGCGTTGCGCGGCCGAACAGCCCCTGCATTCCCGTGATGACGGTGCAGGACGAGGTCGAGGCCGCGTTGATGGCTCGTGTTGCCGACGACCCGATGATCAGGGTTCGATTCGACAGCGAGGCCATCGATCTCGCGCAGACCGACGATGCCGTCCAGCTGACCCTGCGCGACACGGTTACCGATGAACACCAGTCGGTGACGGCGCAGTACATCATCGGGGCTGACGGACCCGGCAGCGACATCCGCGAGGTGATCGGAACCCGTCTTGAGGTCGAGCCGCAGCCGGTGTTCATGCAGGATGTGATCTTCCACGCCGATCTCGAAGCGCATGTGGGGCAACGCAAGGGATCGCTGCTGTATGCCACGACCTCGGAGGGCCTCGTCGTCTTCCAGCCTCTGGACGGGCGCCGGCGCTGGCGCTGCCAGATCAATGTGGGCGACGAGCATCTGATCTCCCCCGAGGCGGCGAGTGCCCGCATCCGGGTGGCGCTGGGCGCCGACGACGATGTGGAGCTCGCGATCGTCAGCATGCGCATGTGGCAGCCGACGCCGGGCTGTGTGACGCGGTTCTCCCGAGGCCGTGTCTTCCTGGCCGGTGACGCCGCGCATGTCTCGGTGCCCACGGGCGGGATGGGCAACAACACCGGGTTCGCCGGCATCCGCAACCTGGCATGGAAGCTGGCCTACGTCGTGCGGGGCGTGGCGCCCGCCTCGATTCTTGACACCTATGAAGCAGAGCATCGGCCCATTGCGGCCGAGCGGATCGCGTATGGGGTCAGCACCACCGAGCACATGGGCCGGATGATGATCGGCCACCGCAGCGGCGACGACATCGCCGAGCACCTCGAAGCGACCCATCAGTACGCCGACTACGACCACGTCTTGCTGGGCTTCGAGATGTCGTCGGACCTCATCGCCCCCAACGGTGAGCCGCCGCCGGGTCGTCACGATGCCGAGGCTCAGCCGTCGCCGTCTGGCGGCGCTGCGAGCGCCGATTTCGTCCCACTGCTGCGGTCCGGCCGCCGCGCTCCCCATGTGTGGGTCGACGCCGACCGCGTCGAGTCCGTCCTCGACTGGTACGGCGCCTCCTACGTGCTGCTGATCGGGTCGGCGTGCCCGCACGCCGCATGGCAAGCCGCCATCGCCGGGCTGCCGCCCGGCGGGGCGCCAGTCGCTGTGCGCCGACTGCCCGAATACGCCTGCGCCGGCCCCTACCAGACCGACACGGAGCTCCTCGTCCGTCCCGACGGCATCATCGCCTGGCATCGCACTGACCCCGGCAGCCCGCCCGACGTGACGGAACTCTTGAGGTATCTGCCCAGCCGCAGCCGCTGCTGAAACCCGACAGATCAATGCCAACGCACACCGGCCAGTCGTAGGCAAGAGTCGGACACCAGCCGAGCAGCGCCCACCGTCATGCCCACAGCACGTAGGTGTTTGACGGGGGGGGGGCTTTACAATGCTGGGCGAGGGGGGCGGTGAATCACCCCGGGAGAACCAAGATGCGCTCGTGTTTGGGTATCGTGCTTCTGGCTGCGCTGGTGGCTGGGGTGGTTGCCAGCGGTGGTGTCGCCGGGCTCAGTTCGGCGCAGGCACCGCCGCAGACCGCGTCGGACTGGTCGGTTGCCATCGCCGCCGACGCGGCCGCCTCCGCTGGCCGCCTCGCAGGCAGCGCCTCGGCGATCGTGGTGCATGACCCTGTGTTCGGCGAGGAGCAGGATTGCGGCGAGCATCGGCCGTGGCTGGCCGATGAGCTGTCCGGGTGTCTATGGCATCTGAACTGGAGGCGTTCCTTCGACGGTGAGCTCGGCGCGCGGCCGGTCGGCGGCGACATCAACATCGGTGACGCTTGGAAGATCACCAAGGGCGGCAATGTCGCCGTCGCTGTTGTCGACGACACTTGGAACCCGAGCCACCACGACATAGCCGACAACGTCGATCTGGCCCGCAGCCACAACTACGCGCCGCATCCGCTCGGGGAATCGACTGCCGCTCATGCAACCTCGGCTGCCGGTGTCATCGCAGCTCGCGACAATGAGCTCGGCGGGCGGGGGATAGCGCCGCGGGCCACGCTGTACAACTACAACTTGATCGAGGACTCGAAACCGAGCAATTCGGCCGATGCCATGAAGCGCAATGCCGCATCGGTGGCAGTGTCCAACAACAGCTACGGCCAGATCTCCCTGCTGCCCAAGTTTCTCTGGGTGAATGACTCATGGTGGAAGGCGGTGGATTATGGGTTGGCGCACGGCTTCGGCGGCAAGGGCACCAGCTATGTGTTCTCGGCCGGCAACGACAAGAGCAAGACTCCCGGCGCAGGCGATGTCAACCTCTCGGAGTTTCTCACGCACCCGGGCGTCATCGGAGCCTGCGCGGTGAACAACGGAGGTCGTGCCACCTCCTATTCGCATGAGGGAGCGGCCCTGTGGGTCTGCGCGCCGTCGAACGACAAGAACACCGAGACTCAGCGCTCTGTCGGCAACGGGATCCTCGCGCCGTGGGGAGGAGACCAGTACAGGTCGTTCGGGCGCACGAGTGCGGCGACCGCAGAGGTTTCAGGAGTGGTGGCACTGGTGCGCAGTGCGAATCCTCATCTCAGCTGGCGCGATGTCAAGCTTGTTCTCGCGGCCACGGCGCAGAAGAACGACCCGTCCGACGCGGGCTGGTCCACTGGTGCGCTGCAGTACGGCTCGGCGACGAATCGCTACAGCTTCAACCGCAAGTACGGCTTCGGTGTGGTCGATGCGTCCGCGGCGGTGGATGCGGCGCTGGCTTGGAAGCGGCTGCCGTCGCTGGTGGAGGCGACCGCCCGGGCAGGCGTGGGATACGACGATCGGCACCACATCACGGCGAATCTGCCCGAGCCTCTGGCGGACATCGACGACGATGCTCTCACCACGGAGCTGACGCTTGCCGGTCCGTCGAGCATCGACTTCCTCGAGCATGTCTCAGCCACCCTGTACATCAGCAGCTCTCATGCGCGTGACCTGCGGATCGAGCTGGTGTCGCCCAGCGGCACGACCTCGACGCTCATCGACGCGCTCGACTCGAGGTCCAAGTGCCCCAACCAGAGAACTGGGAAGCACCAATGGAACTCCTGCTTCCTGAATCTGAAGGAGATCACGCTCGCGTCCAACGAGTTCCTGGGCGAGGACCCCGAGGGAACGTGGAAGCTGAAGATCACCGATGCGCTCTCAGACCCCTCCGATGCCGGACACTGGAACAGCACCAGCCTCTACGGGTGGTGGCTGGACTTCGCAGGCCACGCCGGCAGTTCTGCCGACAACGCTCCCCGTGCCCGGCTGAAGGTCAACGCCGTCGACGACATCAGCGTTCGCGCAAGCGAGGGCACCACGGTGCGGGTGAGTGCCACGCTCAGCGGGGGGCCGCTGGCGAGCGATGTGGTGCTGCCGGTGAGCGTCGTCGCTGGAACGGCGACGGCGCCGGGCAGCCCTCAGGCTGACTACTCGGTGTCGGGGCCGCTGCGAATCCGCATCCGGGCAGGCCGGACATCGGGCTCGGCCGCATTCACCATTGTCCGCGACGCACTCGACGAGCACGACGAGACGCTCACCGTGAAATGGCAGGACCCCGGCAGCGGGCAGCGCCCGAACTCGGTGCTCTATCTCGGGGATCCCATCGAGGTGACGATCGACGGCGAGCTCGACCCCCCGCCTCCGCCCAGAACCGTCACTCTGGAGGCGACGCCTCAGCGCGTGGCAGAGGGTTCGCGCGTCCAGATCACTGCCCGGCTCACCGGCGGCGCGTGGACCCGCGCCATCAAGCTGCCCGTCAGCTTCGGGCCGGGAACGGCAAACGGGCCGTTCAAGTTCCCACGCGATCACCAGATTCTGACTCAGGGCTCGCAGGGCGTCACCCACATCACCATCCCGGCGGGTGCCACATCGGCCACCTACAGCGTGCTCGTCTTCGACGACCGCAATCACGTGGCCCCCGAGCCGGACGAGACGTTCTCCATCGTGGCGTATCGCCCGTCGTCGCTGCGCCGCCATGTCGCCGTCGCGGGATCGCCCCTCGTCGTCACCATCATCGGCGACCGGCAGCGGGCGCTGATGCCCGAAGTGAGCGTGACCGCGGGCAGCAGTGTGATCGAGGGCAGTACTGCGACGTTCACCCTCACCGCCAGCCCATCGCCCCAGGCACCGCTGACGGTCAGTGTGACGGTCGCGCAAACCGGCGATTTCGGCGTGTCGACGGGCTCGAAGACGGTCACGATCCCGACGAGCGGCACGGCGCATCTCAACGTGGCGACGGTCGGCGACAGCGTCGACGAGACCGACGGGTCGGTCACGGCGGCGGTGACCGCCGGCAACAGCTACACCGTGTCCGTATCCAGCGGCCGGGCAACCGTCGCGGTCTCCGACGACGATCCCGCGCCGCCTCCCGAGCGTGACCCGCCGTCGAAGGCGTGTGTCACTGCCGATGCGGCGCTGTTGGCCCAAGTGCAGGCCAAAGCGGCGGATCCGTGGGGCGGCGCCCGCGCCGACTTGCTGGAGATGTTCACCCGTTCGTACCGCACGATGCAGGGTGCCGACACCTACACCACGGCGGACATCAAGGCCCGCGCGGACAAGCAGGAACCGAACTGGCAGGGCATCGGTCCCAACCCGCTGTGGCAGAAGATCTACGCCGAGCTGGACCGCCTCGAAACGTGCCGCGCGGCACCCCCGCCGCCTCCCGACCCCGAGGTCAGCGTGACCGCCGGGCCTGGTGTGACCGAGGGCGGCAGCGCGTCGTTCACGGTCACATCTGATCCCGCTCCGACGGCGCCGTTGGCGGTGTCGGTGACGGTCGCGCAGACGGGCGATTACGCAGCAGCGGGCACGACGGGCACCAAGACGGTGACCATCCCCACCAGCGGCAGCAAGGCCTTCACGGTGGCGACGGTGAACGACGGCGCGGATGAGGCTGACGGTTCGGTGGCGGTCACGGTGAACGCCGGCAGCGGCTATACGGTGTCGTCCTCGCAGGCCTCGGCGTCGGTGGCGGTGTCTGATGACGACGACCCGCCGTCGAAGGCGTGTGTCACTGCCGATGCGGCGCTGTTGGCCCAAGTGCAGGCCAAAGCGGCGGATCCGTGGGGCGGCGCCCGCGCCGACTTGCTGGAGATGTTCACCCGTTCGTACCGCACGATGCAGGGTGCCGACACCTACACCACGGCGGACATCAAGGCCCGCGCGGACAAGCAGGAACCGAACTGGCAGGGCATCGGTCCCAACCCGCTGTGGCAGAAGATCTACGCCGAGCTGGACCGCCTCGAAACGTGCCGCGCGGCACCCCCGCCGCCTCCCGACCCCGAGGTCAGCGTGACCGCCGGGCCTGGTGTGACCGAGGGCGGCAGCGCGTCGTTCACGGTCACATCTGATCCCGCTCCGACGGCGCCGTTGGCGGTGTCGGTGACGGTCGCGCAGACGGGCGATTACGCAGCAGCGGGCACGACGGGCACCAAGACGGTGACCATCCCCACCAGCGGCAGCAAGGCCTTCACGGTGGCGACGGTGAACGACGGCGCGGATGAGGCTGACGGTTCGGTGGCGGTCACGGTGAACGCCGGCAGCGGCTATACGGTGTCGTCCTCGCAGGCCTCGGCGTCGGTGGCGGTGTCTGATGACGACGACCCGCCGCCGGTGGTGCCAGTGGTGAGCGTGACCGCGGGTGCGGGCGTGACCGAGGGCGGCTCCGCGGTGTTCACCGTCACAGCTGACCCCGCCCCGGCGTCAGCCCTCACGGTGTCGGTGGCCGTCGCCCAGTCCGGCGAGTGGGGCGTGTCGACGGGCACCAAGTCGGTGACCATTCCCACCGGCGGCAGCATGTCGTACAGCGTGGCCACGACCGGCGACAACGTCGACGAGGCCGACGGCGCTGTCAGCGTAACTGTGAGTTCCGGTACCGGTTACACGGTGTCGGGTACACAGGGCACCGCTGTGGTTCGGGTTGTCGACGATGATGCGACTTTGGTGGTGCTGGCTGCTGCTGCTGGTTCCTCGATCGCTGAGGACGGCGGCAGCCGCGAGATAACGGTGACGTTGGGGCGGGTGCTGGCTGCGGGCGAGTCGGTGACTGTGCCGTTGGCCGTGTCGGGCGCCACGGCGGGCGATCATTACGGGCTTGCGCTCAAGCAGGGCCAGGGTCTCAACGGCCAGGTGACGCTGCTCACTGCCGGTCCGCACAGTGCTCAGAACCCTGCTGTGGCGTTCAGCGCGGGAGCCCGGCAGGCGACGCTGGTCCTCACCGCGGCGCCCAACGGCGACACCGACGAGCGCACCGTGCGGGTCGCGTTCGCCGCAGGCCAGCGCGCCCCCACGAGCCGGGGCCTGTCGGGCGGCGTCGCCGCTTCGGGCGGGCCGGTGAACACCTCGATCGCCGACGACGACCAGCCCCCGCCCCCGCCGCCGCCGCCGCCTGTGGGGGCGAGCCTGTCGGTGCGCGACGTGGAGGTCAGCGAGAGCGGCCGCTATGTGCGGTTCATGGTG
>WTFX01000020.1 GCA_011523825.1 Microthrixaceae bacterium | reverse complement strand
AAGAAGGGCAAGAGAGGGATCTATCCCGAATCGAAGCCGTGTTGAACCGTGTCGACCAGATCCTGCTGGACGCGCGAACCCGAGCCCGCAAAGAGCGGGAAGGAACAGTCGATGGCGAAGGGACAGCAGAAGAAGATTTGCCGGATTGGGAGACACAGGGCGAAGGCGAAGGGGAAGCTGCGGAGGAAGGAGCCGAACGCGGCGGAGTCGCCGAGGGCCAGGTCCCCGGCGATGTCCCAACCGGCAAGACGCGTCCGACTCACGGCTACGAGAAAGATGACGATATCGTGACCCGGCAGGTCTGCGAACTGGCGCAACGGGAGGAAGACCCCGAGGTCCGCAAACAGCTGGAGCAAAAATGCAAGAGCCTGCGAGACAGTTAACCCTGATGGCCTTGCTGCTGGCCTTCGCCAGCGGATGCCAGACCGGCATGTCCGGCATCACCGGGGGCCTGTTCGAAGAATCGCCGGAAGAGCCGGCCGTCGAGCCGGTGCCGGAAGAATGGTATCTGGATGCCGGCATTGTCCGGTTCAAGGGGGAAATCGACCAAAAGGAAGTCGCCGAGGGGGACGTGTTCCCCCAGGTGCGGAAAGCCGAAACCCTGTACTTTCCCCAGCAGTTGCGCCAGGCGATGCTGCGCGGGGGTGGCTGGCGGCATGTGTGGGTGGTGCCGGAACGCGCCGTTCCGGACCTGCGCATCGAGGGCGCGATCCTGAAATCGAACGGCTCCGAACTGGACCTGAAAATCCTTGCCACCGACTCGACCGGCGAGCCGTGGCTCGATCGCGTCTACCGCCATGAATTCAGCG
Organism: Microthrixaceae bacterium; assembly: GCA_011523825.1. Taxonomy (GTDB): domain Bacteria; phylum Actinomycetota; class Acidimicrobiia; order Acidimicrobiales; family Poriferisodalaceae; genus Poriferisodalis. The sequence goes on along the minus strand of WTFX01000020.1, from coordinate 1,376 downwards.
AAACCGATTACGCCGGCGAAGATCGGGCCCGGCCGATGGAGGCCCTATTCGACCAGATCGCAAAGGATCTTTTGCTCGAACGCGACCGCAAGGGAGTAGCGGCCATGAAGGAAATCCGCGCCGTGGCGGAACTGCGGTTCGCGGAGGAATTCGCACCGCAGGCGTTCGAACGTTACGTCAATGAAGATAAGGGCCGCACGCGCTTGGTTTCGCTGCCGGCCGAAGAAGACAGGCTGTACCAGTTGGTGTTGCAGATCAAGGAACGCGATGACCTGTTCATCGAGACCCTGCAGCAATATTCGGAGGGTTTTTCGGAAAAGATCGATGCGTCGTATCGGGACTGGGCACGGCAGAGCTTCTACGAACGCCGCGCGCATGACGAGGGGGTTTCCACCAGCGTGGCACAGGGGCTTCTGAGCGCCCTGGCCATCATTGGCGGAATCGTGGTGGCGGCCGACTCGGGCTCCACCCCGGAAGCCCGCCAACTTGGGCAGGTGCTGGTAGGGGCCGGCGCCTACGGCGCCTATGATGCCTACCAAGACTACGAAGCAACGGAGATCCACGAGGCCGCGCTCAAGGAGCTCGGGCAGTCGCTCGATCTGGAGGTGGAGCCCCAGGTCGTGCAGGTGGAGAACCAGACACGCACGCTTACCGGGTCGGTCGAAGACCAATACCAGCAGTGGCACGAAATCCTGAACGAGATCTACCTGTCGGAACGTGGCGGCCTGAACTTATTCCGGCCGCACTGGTGCCGGCGGCGGGACTGGCCGCAGGAACCGCCACGGCCGAGAGCATCCAGGATCGGGCGCTTCGCGCCATGCTGGATTCGGATTGGGTCCGGGCGATCGAGTTGTGGGCGGAAGTGGACGGGCAACGAGCTCGGGAATACCTTCAGCAGGCTCGGGCGGAACTCCAGTTTCAGCGAACCCGATCCCTGCTGAACGAGGCCCGTGCAGCCCGACAGAAAGAAGACTGGGCGGCGGCCGACGCCGCCTACCTCAAGGCACTGGCCATCTCCCCCCATTTGAAGTCGGCGCACCAAGACCGAGAACAGGTTGCCCTGTACATCGAGGCATACCGGCGGCTGGATGCATTGAAACTGCCGGAAGGCCTCTACGACAAAGTCATCCGCGCCCGAGCGAAAGAGTGGCTTGCCTTCATCCGAGAAAAACAACTCGATGACCGGAAGATAGACAAGGCCCGTACGGAACTCGTCGAGGTATTGAAGCTGGCGCAAACCCCAGTCTCCCTGATTCTGACTTCGGACAACCAGTCCGAGATTGAAATTTACGGCATCGGGAAACTCGGGCGGCTCGAACGCCAGACCCTGAAGTTGATCCCAGGCGACTATATCGTCGTCGCCAACCGGCCCGGAT
>WTFX01000024.1 GCA_011523825.1 Microthrixaceae bacterium | reverse complement strand
CGGGACAGCGGTCCGGCAGCGGCTTCCTCATGCTCCGCCCGGAACGGCTGACGGTCCTGCCGGACGGCGATCACCCGGACTACAACGTGTTCCCGGGCACCGTGCACGAGGTGGTCTACCAGGGGGAGAGCTTCGTCGCCTACGTGACCCTGCATGACGGCACCGGGGTATCCATGCGCGGCATCAGCCAGCGCGAGTCCCTGGCATCGGTGCCTGACCGGGGCGGGGAGGTGCGTCTCGGGCTCCACCGGGACGAGACGGTGCTGATCCCCGACACGGGGGACGGGGAGGACGCCCATGAAGGCGGCGCCTGAGCGCAATGGCTGACGCCCCGGTTGCCGGCCTCCATGCCCGCGAGCTTCGCCGGGACGAGGCCAGGGAGCGGCTGGCCATGTTCGGCCTGTCCCTGCCGGCAATCGTGCTGGTCGTCGCCGTCATCATGATCCCCGTGGGATGGCTGTTCTGGCTTTCACTGTTCAACGACGAGGGGATGCTTTCTCTCAGCAACTACACCCGGATGCTGGAGAGCAAGTCCTATACCCGGATCTTCCTGACCACCTTCAATGTCAGTGTCCTGACCACCGGGATCTGCGTGCTGATCGGCTACCCCTTTGCCTATTGCCTCTCGCAGCTGCCGAAGCGATGGGCGGCGGTCGGACTGTACGCGTTGCTGCTTCCGTTCTGGACCTCGCTCCTGGTGCGCACCTATGCCTGGCTGGTGGTGCTCCAGCGCAAGGGTCTGGTCAACCAGTGGGGCATCGAACTCGGACTGTGGGAGCAGCCGCTCAAGCTGGTCCACAACCTGAACGGCACCCTGGTGGGCATGGTGCACATCATGCTGCCCTTCCTGGTGCTGCCCCTGTACGGCTCCATGCGGGCGATCAGTTTCGACTATATCAAGGCCGCGTCCAACCTGGGGGCGAGCCCGACACGGGCCTTCTGGTCGGTGTTCTTCCCCCTGTCGCTGCCCGGCCTCTTTGCCGGCATGGTCGTGGTGTTCGTCCTTTGTCTCGGTTTCTTCGTCACCCCGGCGGTGCTCGGCGGCGGCAGGGTGGTCATGGTGTCGATGAAGATCGAGACCCTGATCGACCTCTTTTTCAATTTCGGCACCGCCAGCGCCCTAGGCGTGGTGCTGCTGGTGCTGACCCTGGCGGTCCTGTTCCTGGCGCACCGGCTGCTTCACCTGGACCGGGTGCTCGGGGGAGGGCGCAGCCCGTGAACTGGCTGTCCAGGCCCGCCTCCGACATCCAGGTCACCCACGGCGGCCGGCTGTGGCTGTACGTGGTGGCCGGGCTGATCACGATGTTCCTGGTGATCCCGACCCTGATCGTGATCCCGATGTCCTTCTCGGATTCCCAGTACCTCGAGTTTCCGCCCCGGGTCTGGTCGGTGCGCTGGTACGACAACTATTTCGGCTCCGACGAGTGGATGACCGCCACCTGGGTGTCGGTCAAGGCCGCGTTCCTCACTGTGCTGGTGACCACCCCCGTGGCCACCATGGCGGCCTACGGGCTCTACGTCTCCAACTACAAGGCAACCCGGCTCATCTTCGTCCTGCTGATCACGCCGATGATGGTCCCGATCATCCTGATCGCCATCGGCGTGTTCTTCGCCTACGCCAGGCTCAAGCTCAACAACACCATGTTCGGACTGGTGCTGGCCCACACGGTGCTGGCCCTGCCGATGTGCCTCATCGTGGTGAGCGCGGGCCTGCGGAGCTACGACATGAACCAGGAACGGGTGGCACGGAGCCTGGGCGCCTCCCGCCTGAAGGCGTTCCTGATGATCACCCTGCCGCAGATCCGGTTCTCGGTGGTGAGCGGCGCCCTGCTGGCGTTCGTCGTCTCCTTCGACGAGGTGATCGTGGCGCTGTTCATCAGCGGCGGGGACATGTCCACCATCACCCGCAGCATGTTCCTGGCGCTCCGCGACCAGATCGATCCCACCATCGCGTCGATCTCGACCATATTGATCCTGATCACCACCGCGGCGCTGGTACTGACCCAGGTGTTCGGGAAGTCCGATTCGGGGTGAGGCCGACGGGGTTCCCATGGGACGCCATGAGTTGAGTTCCAATCTGCAACCAGACGAAAATTCGCGCGTAATTTTCCGCTTTGAAGGTGGCCACGCCCGCGGCATGGATTTGGTCGACTACCATTGGGACGATCAAGTCTCGAATCCCTCGATGTCACTC
>WTFX01000021.1 GCA_011523825.1 Microthrixaceae bacterium | reverse complement strand
GGCGCCCCCATCGCCCGCGGCACAGCCACCGTCACCATCAAAGACAACGACTGACGCCGGTGCACACGGCGCTCCTCGCACGAGCCCTGCCGCCATCGGCCGCGGCACCGCCACCGTCACCGTCACTGACGGCTGAGCGACAGTCTTGAGGGCGAAACCGGCAAGTATCTTGAAGACAATTTCCTAATTATCTGATAGGCAATTTTGTAACTAGGACTATCCTGAGGCGGTGAGCTTCATCGCCCGACACCTTCGGCCCCGCCTCGAGCGGGCGCTGGAGCGCTCACGGGTGGTCATGCTCCACGGCGCCCGCCAGTGCGGCAAGACCACGCTGGCCCGCACCGTGGCCGAGGACAGCGGCGGCGCCTACATCTCCTTGGACGACGAGGTGCATCGTCAGGCAGTGTTGAACGACCCCATCGACTACCTGTCGCATTTCGAGCAGCCCCTGGTCATCGATGAGATACAGATCGGCGGTGATCGAGTGGTGCGGGCCATCAAGCGGCTAGTGGACGACAGTCCCGCCTTGGGGCGCTTCCTGCTCACCGGATCGACCAACTTCCTCACCGTGCCCACGGTCAGCGAATCGCTCGCCGGCCGGGTGCGGATTCTCCGTTTGGGGCCTCTGTCGCAGGCCGAACTGTCGGGTGGCCGGCCCACAGCCGTCTCCGCATGGCTCGAGGGCGAGCCGGGCCCGGTACCCGCCTCGCCGCTGACCAAGGCCGACTATCTGGCCCTCGTGGCCCGCGGCGGCTACCCGGAGGTCATCGATGCCGACCCCGAAGACCGCCACGACTGGTTCGGCGACTACATCGAGACGGTGGTCCAGCGCGACATCGCTGCGCTGGCCGACATCCGCAAGGCCGCCTCGCTGCCGCTGTTGCTCCAGTGGACAGCCGCTTTGACCAGCCACCAGATCAACCTCACCGACGCGGCTCGTGACCTGAGAGTGAGCCCTCCCACTATCGTGTCGTATCTCGAGTGGCTCCGAACCGTGTTCCTCATCCACGAGCTGCCTGCCTGGTCGCGGAGCCTCTGGCCCAAGGCCGGCCGGCGCCCCAAGTTCCACATCACCGACTCGGGCCTCGCAGCCAGCCTGCTGGGCGCCAGTGCCGACGCCATGGCCTCTCCCACCCACCCCGCGACCGGGCCGCTGCTGGAGACGTTCACCGTCAACGAGATCGCCCGCCAGCTCGCTGCCCTTCCCGCTCGCTGCGCTCTCTCGCACTACCGCGACCGCCAAGGCCGCGAGGTCGACCTCATACTCGAAGCGGCAAACGGCCATGTGGCCGCTGTGGAGGTCAAGGCCACCACGTCGCCCGCCGTCGGACACCTCGACAGCCTCCGCTGGCTGCGCGACAAACTCGACGGTGTCAGCCCAGGTGCCTTCCGAATCGGCATTCTGCTCCACACCGGCGCCCACGCTGCCACCCTCGACGACCGACTCCACCTGCGCCCCATCAACAGCCTCTGGGCTGGATAGCTCCCGCCCGGCCCTGGACCCGGATTCCGAGACCTGGTTCGCACAGTGTGACCGCGGGTCAGTAGGATTGGCGATTGGCAACTCGCGATTGGCGGTGGTCACTGATGCACGTCGGGCGCGTCTGTTATCGCTCGATCCAGCGTGCTGTGGTGGCGTTGTCGGTGGCCGCGGCTGCCGTGGTGGCAGCGCCTGGTGCGGCTGGCGGTCAGACCGCCGACGATGGAACCGACGCCCCCGGCCAGGGTCCGCCGAGCGAGGAGGCGGTTCTCGACCCATCCGAGGGCCTGCTGCCGGACTTGGACGAGGTGCTCGAACCGGGGCAGGCCTATCCGAATCTTGGTTCGCATCTGAGCGCGTTGGCGGCGGCCAGCGGGTATTCGGCTGCCGATGCGTGCGGTGCGCCCGACCCGTCAGTCTCGGGCGGCGCGGCGTCGCCGACGCTGGGGGGGGGCAACTCGACGTCGAGCGAGCCGCTGCTGGTGTCGGTCTGGCTGGACGGCAGCCAGACCAGCCAGGACGAGGTGGCCGCGTTCCTCGGCCGGTGCGGGGCGCCGCCGGCCAACGCGCTCCCGGGCTACCTGGAGGCCTATGTGCCCCCTGAGCTGCTGGTGCCGCTGGCAGGCGAGGCCGGGGTGGCGCGCGTCCGCGAGATGCCCAAGGCGATGCGCGAGCGTGGCGGCTACTTCGGCGCGGGCGTCAGCCTGCATCTCGCGGACGTGTGGCATCACAACGGGTTCACCGGCGACGGGGTGAAGATCGGCGTCATCGACTATCCCACCGCCGCGGCCACCAGGGACGCCTTCACCGGGCTGCGCGCCATGGTGCGCGGTCAGCTGCCGGCGACGGTGGCCGGCCGCTGCTACACCGGCGTCGGCAAGCCGACGAGCGATCTGGCGAACTGCGACAGGGCCGGGGGCAGTGGCCACGGAACGTGGGTAGCGGAGACGGTGATGGACATGGCGCCCGACGCCGATCTGTATGTCTCCAACCCGTACACGTGGGCAGACCTCCACAGCGCTGTGGTGTGGATGCACGGCCAGGGGGTGAAGGTCATCGTCTACTCGGTGTCCTGGACGTGGCACGGTGCCGCCGACGGCACGTCGCCGTACAGCCCGAGTCCGCTGAACACGGTGAAGTGGGCCGCCGACAACGGCATTGTGTGGGTCAACGCGGCCGGGAACCGCCATCGGGACACCTGGTACGGCGCGTGGGCCGACAGCGACAACGACGGTTATCACGAATGGGCCCGCAGCGGCGCCGCGGTGGACGAGGCGCAGCATCTTGAGCTGACCGCTGGGCGTTCGTCCATCGTGCAGTTGCGCTGGGATGACACTTGGGGCGGCTCGTCCAAGGATCTCGACATCGAGATCAGGTACTCGGCAAGCGCCGGCGGGGCGCAGACGGTTGTCGGCGGCAGCAGCGACACGCAGAACGGCGGCACGCGCGACTATCCCAAGGAGGTCATGAGGTTCAGGCCCTCGAAGTCGGGCCACTACTGGTTCTATGTGAAGAAGAAGGTCGGCAGCGCCGCGCCGTCGTGGCTGCAATTCGCCTTCTGGCCGGGCGACCCGGCCTACGAAGTGCTCGATCACTACTCGGGTGGCGGCAGCGTCACGAGCCCGGGCGACAGCGCCAGCGCGGGCATGCTGGCAGTCGGCGCGGCGTCCAAGACCGGCGCTCCGTGGACGCAGATCAGGTCGTACTCGGGCCGCGGCCCGACGCCCGACGGGCGCACCAAGCCTGACATCGTCGCCGTCGACTGCGCCGGAAGCGTGAGCCGGGGACGCTCCTTCTGTGGCACCAGCCAGGCGGCGCCGTACGTCGCGGGCCTCGCTGCGCTGGTGCGCCAGCGCTATCCCGCCTACACGTCTGCCCAGGTCGCCGGCTACCTCACGGCCAACGCCGCGGACCACGGCGCTCAAGGCGCCGACAACACTTGGGGGAACGGCCTTGCGCAGTTGCCCACCGCAGGGCTCGAACCCCTCAACGGGAGCGAATGCTTCACCGCGCTGACGGGAAGCGGAAGCATCCAGGGAACCTGGGACCACTTCTGCATCGAGCAGAATTCGTACCCGCGCTCGCTCAAGAGCTACACGCGCTATTTCGGCTTCGCGCTGAGCCAGCCCAGCAGAGTGACAATCGATCTGACTGCCTCGGTCTACGGCTTCCACCTGGGCCTTCGCCGAGGCAAAGACGTGAGGTCGGGAGCAAGGGTGGCCGGAGTCAACAGCTACCGCCCGGCGCGTATCACAGAAAACCTGCCCGCCGGCGAATACACCATCGAGGTGCGCCCCGTGAGCTCGGGGCGCACCGGCACGTTCACCCTGGGGGTTGAGGGTGTGGAGGCGCAGGCCCCGTCCGGGTCGGAAATCAGCATCGCGGCGGGCGCCGATGTGACCGAGGGCAGCGGCGCCCGATTCACGGTGTCGGCCGATCCGGCCCCATCGAGTCCGCTGGCGGTGGCGGTGACGGTGAGTTCGCAGGGCAGCGCAGCCGCCAGCACCGCCGGGCAGCGGACCGTGACCATCCCCACCAGCGGCTCTGCCCAGTTCAGCGTCGCCACCACAGACGACAGCGCCGACGAGTCCGACGGCACGGTGACGGCAACGGTGAATCCCAGCCTTTCGTACAGCGTGTCGTCGTCGGCGGGTTCGGCGACGGTGGCGGTGGCTGACGACGACGACACGCTTCCGCCGCCGGTGGCGGGCGACGCCTGCGTGGCCGCCCTGACGGGCAGCGGTGCCTTCGCCGATGAGTGGGACGCAGCCTGCGAGTCATCGCAGCGAACAGGCCGCTATTCGCGGTTCTACACCTTCACCTTGGCCAAGACGACGGGCACGCGGTTGGCGATCGACCTCGAGTCGGGCATCGACACCTACCTGTACCTGCGGAACGGCTCGGGGGAGAAGAACGGGCTCGGCCGCAACCGCGACGACGACAGCGGCACCGGGTACAACTCCCGGCTCACGCTGGTGCTGCCCGCCGGCGACTACACGATCGAGGCGACGACCTTCTCGCCGCGACAGGCCGGCGCGTTCACCCTGGCCGTGGACGGCCTGCCCCGCCAGACCGCCCAGCAAGCATCCGACCCCGAGATCAGCGTCACCGCCGGTGCGGGCATCGCCGAGGGCGGCAGTGCCTCGTTCACGCTCACCGCCGATCCCGCCCCCGCAGCACCGCTGGCCGTGTCGGTAGCTGTGTCCCAGCAGGGCGACTACGCCGCAGCGGGCGCAACGGGCGCCAAGACCGTGACCGTCCCCGTCGGCGGCAGCGTCGCCCACGCCGTGGCGACGGTGGACGACGGCGCGGATGAGGCCGACGGGTCGGTCACCGTCACCCTCAGTGCGGGCGTCGGTTACACGGTGTTGTCGACGCAGGCTTCCGCGTCGGTGGATGTGTCTGATGACGATGCGCCGCCGCAGACTCCTCCGCCGGCGAAGGCATGCGTGACGGGGGACGCGGCGCTGCTGGCGCGGGTGGCGGCCAAGGCGGCTGATCCGTGGGGCGGTGCGCGTCCTGATCTGGTGGAGACGTTCGCTCGTTCCTATGACACGATGCTGGGCAAGGATGACTACACGGTGGCCTTGCTGAAGGCGCGGCCGGACCGTCAGGAGGCGAACTGGCAGGGCGCGGGCCCCAATGCGTTGTGGCAGATGATCTATGCGGAGCTGGACCGTCTCGAGGCGTGCCGCACGGCCCCGCAGACGCCGCCGGACCTCGATCCGCCTCCGCCGCCTCCGCCTCCGCCGCCTCCGCCGCCGCCTCCTCCGGTGGTGGTGCCGGTGGTGAGCGTGACGGCGGGCAGCTCGATTACCGAGGGCGGTAGCGCTGGCTTCACGGTGACGGCGAGTCCTGCTCCGGCGTCGCCGTTGGCGGTGTCGGTTTCGGTCGCTCAGTCCGGCGATTTCGGGGTGTCCACGGGCACGAGGACGGTCACGGTCCCGACCGGCGGCAGTGTCGGCCATGCTGTGGCCACGACCGACGACAGCACGGACGAGGCCGACGGCTCGGTCACCGTCACGGTGAACACGGGCACCGGCTATGCGGTCTCCGCGACGCAGGGCGCTGCCATGGTCGCTGTGGCTGATGACGACGATCCGCCGCCTCCGCCGCCTCCGCCTCCGCCGCCTCCGGTGGTGAGCGTGACGGCGGGCAGCGGCGTCGCTGAGGGCGGTGCTGCGGTGTTCACGGTGACGGCGAGTCCTGCTCCGGCGTCGCCGCTGGCGGTGTCGGTTTCGGTCGCTCAGTCCGGCGATTTCGGCGTCAGGACCGGCGTCCGTGCTGTGACGGTGCCTGCGGACGGTTCGGCGCGGCTGAGTGTCGCCACTATCGGCGACAGCGTCGATGAGGCCGACGGTTCGGTGACGGTGACGGTGAGCGCGGGCAGCGGCTACACGGTGTCCTTATCGCAGGGCGCGGCCACGGTCACCGTGGCCGATGACGACGACCCGCCGCCGCCCCCTCCCCCTCCGCCGCCGCCGCCGGTGGGGGCGAGTCTGTCGGTGCGCGATGTGGGGGTGAGCGAGAGCGGCCGCTGGCTGCGGTTCATGGTGTATCTCAGCGAGATCCCTGACCGGGCCGTGACGGTGCGGGTGGCCACACGCGACGGCACCGCGCGCGACGGCGCGGACTACCGGGGCACTCCCGCAGGCAGCCGGACGCTGAGGTTCGCTGCGGGCGGGCGGCTGCTGTACCGCTACATCTACATACCCATCCTCGACGACGACGCTGCCGAGGGCGACGAGACGTTCGAGGCTGTCCTGGTCGACGCCGACGGCGCTCCCGTCAGCCGCGGCACCGCCACCGTCACCATCGAAGACAACGACTGACCGAGAGCGGGAATCGTCTTGTGTACTGTGAGGCCGCGACGGTAAGGTCGCTGGTGGAGCTAGACGGAATCGAACCGTCCGAGGCCAGGTATCAGTCAGGCTCGCCGCACCAGCGGTAGCCCCACGAGAGCCGCACTCTTCGGAGGGCGGCTCTCGTTATGCTCGCAGACTGAGCTTCAGTAATCCTTGTGATTTTTTGTTGCTCGACACCCTGACGACACCGGTCTGGTTCGACGCTCGGCCGGCCTGCCCCGTCCGGTCCGGCTGCCTGTCACACTCCCCAAGTACCTTGCGGGTTGTCCCGATTGTTTCGGCGGCCGAGATCACAGGAGGGTGATGTGAGTCCGCGAATGGCTGAGCCGGCCCTCAATTCTTTCGTGGCAAGCGCACTGGGTGCGCGCCTGGGCGGCTGGACCGTCTCGGCCGAAGCCACGCGAACGCTGACCGAGGCGGGACTGCAGCCCGACATCGTGATCGAGACGGGGGCCGCGCCGGTCGTCATCGAAACCGAGTATCTGCCAGCGCACAGCGTGGAAGACGACGCCATTTCGCGCATCGGGCAGAAGCTGGCTTCGACGGGCCGGGCTGTCGAAGTCGCCGTTGCTGTTCGCCTTCCGGCAGCGCTCGGCGAGATTGCGCCTGTCGATTTGTTCGCGTCGGTGGCGTCGCGCAGCGATCTCGAGTGGTGCGCTTGGATTGAAGGCGCCGATGCAGTCCGGTTCCCGGCATCGGGCTGGCTTTCTGGCGACATCAGCTCCTTGGCGGGCTTCGTCGAGACGGTCGCCATCTCCGAACGCCGCATCGCGGCGGCAGCAGACGCCTTCCAGAGCGGGGTGGCTCAGGCCGCAAGACGTCTTCGGGAATCGTTGCTCGGCAGCAACTCCGACGCCGTGCTGGACAAGATCGCCGCGGCACTGCATCAGCGCGACAGCGAGCAGACCACCCTGATGGCAGTCGCAGTGCTGGCAAATGCCTTCGTGTTCCAGAATGCGCTCGCAGGCGTTCACGGCACAGCCACCTTGGAAGAGTCTCGTTCTGACACGGGCGTCTTCTCCGTGGGGAGCGTGTCCGATGTGTGGCGAGAGATTCTCGCGATCAACTACTGGCCGGTGTTCGCCGTAGCCCGTGACATCCTCGCGCCGATTCCCCAGGCAGCAGCGCAGCAGCTCCTCGCGCAGCTTGCCGAGACCGTCGAGAGGCTCTCGGGATCAGGCGCCGCCTCGGTTCAAGACCTTGCCGGGCAGATGTTCGGGCGCCTGATTGCGGACCGCAAGTTCTTGGCAACCTTCTACACGCTTCCAGCTTCCGCCGCTCTGCTGGCGGAATTGGCCGTGAGCCAGCTGGACGAGCGTGCTGCATGGGATGACATGGTTGCTGTCGGGAGGCTGCGCGTGGCCGATTTCGCATGCGGAACCGGCACGTTGCTCTCTGCCGCGCACCGACGCATTGCCTCCCGAGTTCGGCGGGCAAACGCTGCCGACGGGACCGACGCGTCCAAGCGACTGCATCACGCCTTCATGGAGGACATCCTGATCGGCTGCGACATCATGCCTGCGGCCGTTCATCTGACGGCGACCATGCTCTCAGCGGCCCACCCGGCCACCCCGTTCGGCGACACCAACATCCATCTCATGCCGTACGGCTATCCCGATGGCGACAAGTCGCAGCCCGCGAGCATCGGTTCGCTGGAGTTGCTCGGCGACGAGACGGTGCCGTCGCTCTTCGGAACCGGACGCCGGCGCTCGGGCGGCCACGGCGACATCTGCGACAACGGCAACGGCGCAGTCGGATTCGTGGTCGACGACGGCACCGTCGATCTGGCCATCCAGAACCCGCCGTTCACCCGGCCGAACGGCCCGGAAGCTTCACGTCTGGGTGTGCCTATCCCGTCATTCGCCGGCTTCGACACGAGCGAAGCCGAACAGCGTGCGATGACCGAACGACTGCGCCGGCTCTATCGGACAGTCGACCGGCCTGCGGCTGCCGGGCATGCCGGGTTGGCGACGAACTTCATCGACTTGGCACACGCCAAGCTGCGCCCTGGAGGCGTGCTGGCACTCGTGGTGCCTGCCACGGTGGTATCCGGAGACGCATGGGCCGCGACACGCGGCTTGCTCGCCCGTGCTTATCGCGACATCACGGTGGTGACCATCTCGGCGGGCGGCAGCAACGACCGCTCTTTCTCGGCCGACACAGGCATGGCGGAGGCGTTGATCGTCGCCACCAAACGAGAGCACGAGTGCGACGGTGCCGAAGCAGCCGCCCACGAGATCGAATGGGTGAGCCTGCGGCGTCGCCCCGTCAATCCCGCCGATGCAGTCGGGATGGCAGACGCCATCGCAGCCGGGAAGACGGCGGTGTCTGAGTTCCTGAAGGTCGGCGACGCCGAGATCGGCTGCCGGATTACCGCCCCGCTGGCCGAGGGCGGATGCGCACACGCTTCTGAGCCGGCTGTGGCCGCCGCCGCCAGCCGACTGCGAACTGGGCATCTGCTGCTTCCCAGGCTGCATGCCTTCGAAGCTCCGATAGTCGCCATGGGCGACCGCGGTCGAGCAGGCCCTCATCACGGCATCTTCGCGAACAAGCAGGTGCTCACCGGACCCGACGGGCAGCCACGCCGTGATGCGCACGGCATGCCCGTCTACAACGGGGCTTTCGATGTCAGCCGGCGGCTGCCACCCGGCAGCGTCGTCGAATACCCCGCATTGTGGGCGCACGATGCGGCATCCGGCCGCGAGGCGCAGATCGTCGTGGCACCTGACCGCGACTTGCGGCCATGGCCTGCCCATGTCGAACGCGCCCCCGAACTCTGGCGCGAAGCCACCCGGCTCCACATCAACCGCGACTTCCAGCTCAACAGCCAGATGCTGGGCGCTTGCATCACCCCCAAGCGGTGCCTCGGGGGAAGAGCTTGGCCGTCGTTCGTGGCCGCCGAGACTGCGTGGGAACAACCGCTCGCGTTGTGGGCGAACACCACACTCGGGCTCATCGGGCATTGGTGGGTCGGCACTCGTCAACAGAACGGCCGAGCAATGTTGAGCATCCGACTGCTGCCCGAACTGCCTGCGCTGGATTGCGCCGCATTGACACCAGCACAGCTCGAGGCGCTCGATCAGGTCTTCGACGAGTTCGGCCAACGCACACTGCTGCCGGCGAACGAAGCGTGGCGCGACACGACACGACACGCGCTCGACGAGGCAGTGCTCTGTGATTCGCTGACGCTGCACCGTGCCGGCGGAGTGAACCGGAGCGACTTTCTCGAATCGCTGGCAGCACTGCGCGAGGCATGGTGCAACGAACCCACGGTCCACGGTGACAAGCCGACCGCCCCACCCGTGGACGGCCAATCGCCTCGGCCCTTCCGCGAGTGAGAATGCCCCGGGGGCCGGTCCGGGGCCGGGACGGTGGCGGGTTGTGTTGGTGGGGTAATCTCGCGGCATGAGTTTGCCCCCCCCCCCCGTTTGCTGGCGGTGCGTGGCCTGTCGGGTCGGCGGGAAGTTCGATGGTGCGGCGGCGCGTTGAGCGTGGTGTTTGGCGCCGGTGGGCGTTGGGGGTTGTTGCTGTTGCGCTGATTCCGTTGGCGCTGGTTCCCGGGGAGCGGGAGGCGTCGGCGCAGACCACTCCTGTGGCGGCGGTGCCGGATGCTGATGTGCATGTGGTGCCCGCGGACTGGGCGCTCAAGCCCAGCGGCCTGGGGGCGGGTGACCGTTTCCGGCTGATGTTCCGCACCACCTCGCGGTGGGCGGCCACCGCCACCGACATCGCCACCTACGACGGCTACGTGCAGAGCGAACTCACCAAGAGCGCCAACACGCTGGCGGCGATCAAGCCGTATGCGTCGGGGTTCAAGATGGTCGGCTCAACCCAGGCCGCGAACCTTCGCGACCATCTGGGCTTGCGCCGTGGCAGCACCTGGCGCACCGGCGTTCCCGTCTATTGGATGGACGATGAGGGCGACGGCGGGCTGGTGGCCAACGACTATGAGGACTTCTGCAATGAGGAGCAGCCGTGGCGCAGCTCCACTCAGCCGGCGGAGTGGTGGCGCGCGGGGACTCTGGCCGATCATCGCAACGAGAACGGCGCCCCGCACGCCGACAGCAACCATCCTTGGACGGGAAGCGAGAACTCCTGCGCCACGCGGACCAGCAATTACCTCGGCGCGACACGGGTGGAGATCGGCCGGCACCGGGAGCCGGGGCGCTTCTACGGGCCGCTGAGCAACACACAGGCCGCCTACACCGAGACGCGGTCCATGTTCGCCATGTCGCCCGAGTTCATCGTGGCGGGGCCGATCCACGTCTCTTTGTCCGCCAGCGATGCGGTCATGACCGAGGGCAGCAGCACCGACACGGCCACCGTCGAGGTCAGCCTGAGCCGGCATCTGGTCGCGGGCGAGACTCTCACCGCCACGTTCCATACCCATTCTCTGGGTCTGGGAGGCGATTACTCCCTGGCGCTGGACGGAGCGCCCGCGGGGGTGACGCTCGACACCAGCGCGTGGACGATCACTTTCAGCGGCGCTGAAGCGCCGCGTTCGGTGACCCTGATCGGGACGGCAGGAGCCAACTCGGTGGCCTCATCGGGCACGGAGACGAAGCCGCTCCACTTCACCGGCACGAGCGGCATCGCGGGTGCCACCTACGACCTCCACTCTCTTGCGACTGCCCTGTTCATCAAGAGCACCAGCGCGACCGGACGTACGTTCACCCTGTCGGTGTCGCCGGAGCGGGTGGCGGAGGGCGGCACCGTCACCGTCACCGTCGACATGTCATCGACGCGGGCCACCGTTGCGGAGGTGCAAGTCACCATACCGGGGATCCGCTTAACTCACGGCGTTACGTCGGTGACGACAGTATCCGGGTCGGTCACCCAGAGCTTCGACAGCTTCAACGTCGATATTGCCGGACACACGACGCAGGCCCGGTTCACTTTCGACATTCCGGACGACAACAACGCTGAGCAGGCCCAGCCGCTCACCGCATACTTCAGCGACATCTCCACTGACAGTTTCCAGCCCGGCGCATCGCCTCAGGAGTGGTTCACTGTCGAGGCGAGCGATTACGCGGCGGCGAGTCCGTTGGTGAGGGTGGGTTTGCCCGACATCGAGGGGATCAGCCGCAACGACTACGATCAGCAGGTGCGCGAGGAGGCCCAGTCGCCGCTGAGCTTCACGGTCACGGCGGATCCGGCGCCGTCGGCGAACACGGTTGTGTGCGTGGACGTGGTGGAGACGGGCGGGGACCGGGTGTCGGCGGCGGATGAGGGCCGCCGCACGGTGACCATCTCGGCCAACTCCATGACGGGCACCCTGTCGGTGCCCTACGCCGACACGGCGGTGGACGATTCAGACAGCGTGATCACCGCGCGTGTGGTCGGCGGGACGGGCTGCGCCGGGTATGCGGTCTCCGCGGAGGATCCCGTCGATGAGGCGCTGGTCACCGACGGCGAGGCCACGTTGGTGTCTTTGACCAGCGATGACACGCGGATGACCGAGGGCGACGCTTCTGACACCGCTGTGGCGAAGCTCGCGCTGTCACGCCCGCTGTCGGCCCGGGAGAAGATCGAGGTTCGGCTGGTGTTGACCACCGCGACGGGGGCGCGGCTGCCGGGCCAGGGGACGCCGGATTTCGCGGTGGCTGTGCAGGGAACGGGCGTCACCGCCGGCGGCCTGGCCTCGGCGGAGCCGAGGCTGTTCTTCGCCGGCTCCGCGTCGGAGGCGGTGCAGGAGGCGACGATCACCGTGACGCCGGTGTCGGGCCGCG
>WTFX01000003.1 GCA_011523825.1 Microthrixaceae bacterium | reverse complement strand
GCGTCGGAGGCGGTGCAGGAGGCGACGATCACCGTGACGCCGGTGTCGGGCCGCGATGACGGCGACACGGCCCATGAGGTGGTCACGCTGGCGCTGGTGTCGGACTCGGTGCTGTCGGGCCGGGGTCTGGCCACCACCGTCAGCGGCGGGGTGGGCCGGGGCAGCGACCACACGCTGTCGTTGGTGGTGGCTGACGACGAGGGCGGCGCGCTGCCCACTTTGACGGTGTCGGTGGTGGGCGGCCACGGCCATATCGCTGAGGGCGGCACTCGCCGCATCCGCGTCCAGTCGGATCAGGCGGCGCTGCCGGGCGGCATCGCGGTCGCCAATCTGGCGTCGGGTTCGTCGTACAGTTCGGGGTATGCGGGCGCCGTCCCGGCGAGCGCGACGATCCCGCAGGGCGCCACGAGCGTGGACTTCGACATCAGCGTCACCGACAACAACGCCGACGCCGCCTACGGGACGCTGACCTGGACGCTGCCGGCGAACGACGCCGTGTACACCCGCGGGGACCCCCATTCGGTGAGCCTGGTGATCGCCGATGACGAGATCGCCTCGTCGATCGCGAAGCCTGAGGTGTATGAGTTCATGTACCTGAAGTGGGATCTGCCGGGCGACTACTACCTGTCCCAGGCGCGGTATCTGGCCGACGGGACCTGGACGATCACCCGCTATCAGGATCCGCCGACGCGCAAGGCCGGCGGGGCGGTCAACACCGACGACTACTACTGGCATCGGGACATGTACGTGTTCGACAGCCCGCTGGAGTACAAGATCTACTTCCATCCCGGCTACCTGCCCACGGGGCCGGTCACGCTGACAGTCAAGGCGGTCAGCGACGCCGACAACAGCAACGCGGAGACCGGCCGGGTGGCGTTCTCGCTGAGCGATTTCGACAGGGCCGCCAGGCGCTACAAGAACAACTACACCGACGACGAGCTCACCGTCACCCTCAATCCCGAGGATTTCTGGCATGTCCAGACCGACTCGGGGCCGGTGCGGCGCGCCAATTTCGCGTTGTACGTCAAGCCGCTGATGCACAACGAGTGCGTGGACGTCACCCACACCCTGTCCGGCGGCGGCTACGGCAGCGTGACGATGGAGACGATGCGGATCCATCTGCCGCCGGCAACGGGCGGCGTCTCCTCGCCGTGCGGGTACCTGGACGCGCAGCTGTGGACCACCGGGCGGATGCCCGGCTACATGTGGATGGCCCATGACCTCACCGGCAGCCGCGCTGTCCCCGACACGCTCCCCGCCGGCAGCAACTCGCCCATCGAGCCGCCCCGAGCCGGCACGAACGGCGGCGCCCCGCAGATCCGCGGCGGCCCCGGCGACCGCAACGGCAATCCGGTCGGCTCGAGTGCGTCCGCGGACTCCCCGCGTGCCGGCGTCGGCGACGGCGTGCCGCGGATCAGCGGCGGCCCCGGCGACCGCAACCCGATCGGCTCGAACGCGCCTTCCTCTGGCTCAGGCGTCGGCGACGGCGCGCCCCCGCAGGCGCGGGGCACGTCGGATTCGTCAGACAGCGGCGTGCCGCAGCTGGTCGAGGGCGGCGACAGCGCCACGGTCACGCTGCGCCTCGCGACGGTGCTCGAGGGCGACGAGCAGGTGCGCGTCGCCTTGACGACGTCGGGGGCGACCCCCGGCGAGGACTACACCCTCACCCTCGACGAGGACGCCAGCCCCGGCGTGAGCGTCAGCGAGAACCAGCCGCTCAGCGCGGCCCGCTCCCTGATCGCCTTCTCGGCCGGCGCGGACCGCGCCGTGCTCACCCTCACCGCGCTCGCCGACAACCTCGCGGAGAACGAGCAGCTCACCCTCGCGCTCGACGGCGCCGCCTACTTCGACGGCACCGGCGACGCCGTGCACGTGCCGGTCCAGCAGAGCCTGACCTTCGCCATCGTCGACACCGGCTCCGGTTCTGCGGTGTGCAAGACCTCCGACACTGCGCTGCTGGCAACCGTGACGGCCAAAGCAGCCGACCCGTGGAACGGCGCCCGCCCCGACCTCGTCGACACCTTCACCCGCGTCCGCGACACCATGGCCGGCAAAGACGCCTACACCGTCGCCGACCTCAAAGCCCGCCCCGACCGCCAGACCTCCAACTGGCAGGGCAACGGCCCCAACCCGCTGTGGCAGAGGATCTACACCGAGCTCGACCGCCTCCAAGCCTGCCGCACCGCCCCAGCCACCACGCAAGACCCGCCCGACACCAC
>WTFX01000027.1 GCA_011523825.1 Microthrixaceae bacterium | reverse complement strand
GTCGGTGCGCGACGTGGAGGTCAGCGAGAGCGGCCGCTATGTGCGGTTCATGGTGCACCTCAGCGACACCCCCGACCGGGACGTGACGGTGCGGGTGGCCACACGCGACCGCACCGCCCGCGACGGCGCCGACTACCGGGGCGTTCCCGCGGGCAGCCGCACGCTGAGGTTCGCCGCCGGCGGGCGGCTGCTGTACCGCTACATCTACATACCGATCCTCGACGACAACACCGCCGAGGGCGACGAAACCTTCGAGGCCTTCCTCACCGACAACAACGGCGCCCCCATCAGCCGCCGCACCGCCACCATCACCATCAAAGACAACGACTGACACCGGCAGCTGTGAAGCCGAAACCGGCAAGTATCTTGAAGACAATTTCCCAATTGTCTGATAGGCAATTTTGCAATCAGGACTATTCTGAGGCGACGAGCTTCATCGCCCGACACCTTCGCCTCCGACTTGGGGCGCTTCCTGCTCACTGGATCGACCGACTTTCTTGCCGTGCCCACCATCAGCTCCGGGCAGGGGCGAGTCGTGGGCAGTTACTAGCGTCGTGGGCAGATGAGCATCCGAGACTCCGACGTGCAGCGCGTCCGCGAGGCCACCGATCTCGTCGCGCTCATCGGGCGCAGGGTGAGTCTCAAGCGAGTCGGCAGTCGTCACGTCGGGCTGTGTCCGTTCCATACCGAGAAAACGCCGTCGTTCAGCGTGGACCCGGCGAAGGGCTTCTACCACTGCTTCGGGTGCAAGGCATCGGGCGACGCGATCACCTTTCTGCGTGAGACCGAGCACTTGGACTTCGCCGACGCGGTCGAACAGCTAGCAGCAGCGGCGAATATCACGCTGACGTATGACGCGCCCGGCACACAGCGTGCCAACCAGCGCCGCAAGGAACTGCTCGACCTGCTTGAGCGGGCGGCCCGCTTCTACCACGAAGGCCTGATGAACGACCCTGATGCGGGAGCGGCGCGGGCATACCTTCGCCGTCGCGGTTATGGCCGTGACACGGTCGTGAAGTGGCGTCTGGGATACGCGCCGCCGCTGTGGGACGAACTGGGCCGCCATCTCGATGCACCGCTTGGGCAACTCGCCGCGGCGGGACTGGCGTACTCGGATCCCGCGTCGGACTTTTTCCGAGACCGGATCATGTTCCCGATCTCCGATGCCAGCGGTCGGGTGGTGAGCTTTGCCGGCCGTCTGCTGCCTCGGCCCGACGAGTCGGCACCGAAGGGTCCCAAGTACAAGAACACCGCTGGCACCGTGGTGTACGACAAGAGCAAGGTGCTGTACGGCCTGCACCTCGCGAAGCAGCCTGCGCGCAAAGCGGACCGAGTAGTGGTGTGCGAGGGCTACACCGACGTCATCGGGTGTGACCTTGCCGGAATCCCCGAAGCGGTGGCCACCTGCGGCACCGCGCTGACCCAACAGCATGCCGAACTGTTGTCACGTTCGGCGAAACGCATAGTGCTCGCTTTCGATGCCGATGCGGCGGGACAGACGGCCGCGGAGCGCGTGCACCAGTGGGAGCGCGAGTACGGGCTGGACATCTATGTGGCCTCGCTGCCTGCGGGCTCGGATCCGGGCGACCTCGCCGGTTCCAATCCCCCGGCATTGCTCCGGGCGCTGAGCGAGGCAGCGCCACTGCGAGTATTCCGGGCCGGTCGCATCCTGCAGCGGGCCGATCTCGGAAGTCCCGGCGGCCGCGACCGTGCGGCAGACGAGGTTGCCGAGGTCTTCGCCGTCTACCCGCCCGAGGTGCTGCTCGAAGCTGATCTGCTGCCCGCAGCCCAAGGCATCCCGATGGATGCAGAGAAGTTCCGTGAGCGAGTCGACGCGGCGCGCCGCCGTCTGGAGCAAAGGCCGGTGCGCGCCGTGCCCGATCCCTATGGAGACGTTCCGCCTCCGCCCGATCTCAGCGAAAGCTACTTCGACTCACTTGACGGCGATGTGCCGCCGGACTGGAGCTTCGAGGACGCTCCGATGACGACTCCAGCGCGGCGGGAGCGGAAGGCGCTGTCCCGGCCAGCACCCAGCCCCGAACAGCTACTCGATGGCGACCTAGACCTGCTAGCGGCTGCGCTGGTTCCGCAGGGCGACACCGCCGACCTCATGGTGCCGGAGTTGTTCGCGACATCGCCGGGCAGGGCCGCATTCGAGCGATTGCAGAGCGCAGGGGATGACGGCCGATCGGCTGGCAGCACAGCGGGGTCCCGGCAAGACCCTGACCCGGTTGCCGAGATGCTCGCGAAGGCACGTGACCGGGCAGCCTCGCTCGACGTGCCGTCTGCACACGATCTCGCCACCACGGCGATGCAACGCTATGTGAGCGAATTGAGACGGCAGATCGGCGACGGAGGCAGCATCCCGGGTGTGCCCGTGGACTCGACCATGTCGAACACAGAGAGGTCGAAGCTCCGCGAGGACTGGCTTCGCTGGCTGCTCGCGTGCCGGGAGCGTCTCAGCGATCTGAGCATTCGCGTCGCTGTCGCTGATGAGATCGCAACGCGTCTGCGGAGTGCCTGCGTCGAACAGTCACCGGCCTCGGCGCAGACAGACAGCGTGCCTGCGGTACCGGCCGAGAGCGCCGATTGAGAGCACCAGTCGGCTGCCGGGAGCGCTCCGGAGGTGGGGCTCGAACTCACGACAGGCGGATGAGCAAGCCCGAGCTGGCTGCCCATGCGCGGTGGACACAAGCAACCGGGAACCAAGCTTGCAGGAAAGATCCAGTGCGGATCAGGCTCTCCACACGCGCTTGTCGGGGCTGCCGAACTTCGACAGCTCGACGCGCGTCGGGGTGATGCGCACGGGTTGGAAGTTGGGGTCAGTCGGTCCTTGGCGCCAGAACCGGGCCGGGTCGTAGTCGAGGACGTCCCAGACCCGAGTCTTCTCGCCTTCCCAGGACCACTGCACGATGCGGACCCTCGGCCCGCGCTCGGTTATGGTCGCCATTGCTCCGAGCTTGGCGGCTTTCGTGACCTCGTCGACTTCGTCGAAAAACTGACTGCGGTCTGGCTCGCTGACGGCTGACATCCCAACAGACTCCTTCGCAGTGACTCGCCAAGCTACCGCGAGCAGTGAGAACAGCCCTGCCCTCGCCGAGCGAATCGCGCATCTGGGGAGGCACGGGGTCGCCGCTGCTCTCGCAGCAGCACTACGGTGCTCCCGCAGCGAGGTACCGATCGCGCCGACTCGCACTGCCGAGCGCAGAGAGAAGGGACGTCATGCAGGTTGGTGCGATGATCGCGTCGTACAACCATCCCGACTGGGAGCGAGTGCTCGCCGGTGACTACTCACGGGCACCGGAAACGCCGGACTCGGTGATGGCCAAGCGAGCCCTGGACCTCGGCGGGTGTGTCGAGCCGTTGGGCTACGACTCGCTGTGGACCACCGAGCACTATGGCTCGCCGTATTCCATGCAGCCCAATCCGCTGCGGTGGCTGGCCTGCTGGGCGGGCCGGACCGAGCGAATCGACTTGGGCAGCGCTGTGGTGGCGCCGCCGTGGCGGAACCCGGTCCGCTTGGCCGCCGAGATGTCGATGCTGGACAACCTGCTGGCGGGGCGGCGGCTCCTCGTCGGCTTGGGCCAGCTCTTTGTGGCCGGCGAGCCGCTTGGAGCTCTTCGCTGGCGAGGTTCTCCCGACCGTTCACCGCGAGATGTAGCGCCGTCGGGCCACATGGAGGAGGTCAACGATGTCGACGAACGAGATATCCCTGGATGAGATGCTTCGACGGGTGGAAGAGGTTCGCCCCCTGATTGAGAGCGAGACGCAGACCACCGAGGACGGCGGTCGGATGTCCTCGGCTGTTGCCCAGGCGCTGCGAGACGCCGACTTCTATCGGCTGGCGTACCCGAAGGCCGTCGGCGGATTGGGGATGAGCCCCCCGGATCTCGTCCGCATCTGGGAGGCGATTGCTCGCATCGACACCGCGGTGGCCTGGAATCTGCTGATGACGACCTCGGGGGTGGGGATGCAGCTCGGCAGGCTCTCGGCAGAGGGCATCGATCGGATCTTCGCGGAGAGACCGCCGATCGCAGCCGGAGCAGCCGGCCTTTTCTGCCAGGCCCGTAGGGTCGAAGGAGGCTTCTTGGTCACCGGCCAGGTCCCGTACATGTCGGGGGCATATGAGGCCGACCTCCTCGGATTCGGGGCATCGATCGCCCCCGAGGACCCCGACGAACCACCAGATGCCAAGATGATGTTCGTGCCGGCCGCCGACGCGGAGCTGCTCGACACGTGGCACGTTCTCGGCATGAGGGGCACGGGCAGCGTCGACTTGCGTCTCGACGACACGTTCATCGCCGAGCACCTTGCTTCGGTCCACGGCCTGGGCGAGGCCGTCGACCCGCGGTTCGACACCCCGACGTTTCGCATGTGGCCGATGCTGTCGTTGATCGGCGAAGCCATCGTGTCGGTCGCATGCGCTGAAGGCGCCGTCGAGCTCTTGGTCGGGCTGGCGGCGAAGAAGACCCCGGCTTACACAGCCACCCCCCTGCGCGACCGCGAACTCGCCCAGTACCAGGCGGGCAAGGCCCGCTCTCGGGTGGACGCGGCCCGGGCATTCCTCTACACGGTGTGCGATGAGGGCCTCGCAGACGTCCAGGACGGCGGCGGCCTCGACCCGGAGACCAAACTCAGGATCCAGCTCGCCATCTGCTTCGCCGGCGAAGGATGTGCCGAAGCCGGGCGGCTGGTGTTCGACGCCGCCGGCTCGAGTGCGTTCCGGACCGAGTTCGGGTTCGAGCGAGCGCTCCGCGATCTGCAGACCATGGCCCAGCACGCAGACAAGTCGACCCCGCGCTACGCCACAGCCGGACGGCTGATGTTCGGGCACGAGAACGACTGGTTCTTCCTGGCCTTCTAGCCGACGACCGACCGCTGGGTTCTGCTGACCTGCCAACAGGTCGACAACGGCTGGTGGGTGGCGGCTTCGAACCTCGTTCGTCGGCCTCTTCGACGGCTGCGCGCAGCATCTCGAGTGGACCGACCGACGCATCCCTGTCGTTGCTCTCGAGTCAGCCGATTGATGGAGCGCCAGGCACGGGCGCAGCAGGGTGTTGCGGGTGAGCTGTGCTCCGGGGGTGGGGCTCGAACCCACGACAAACGGATTAACAGTCCGCTGCTCTGCCAACTGAGCTACCCCGGACCGATCAGGCAGCCTGGTGCCCGAACGTGCGGCGCAACGATACTGAGTCGTGAAGCGCCGACGACAGATCGTTGGTGCCATGCCGCGGGCGGGTCGGTTGTTCGTGAGCCGTCACGGAACGTGGGCCGGGTGGGGATCGAACCCACGACCCGGCGATTATGAGTCGCCTGCTCTGACCGCTGAGCTACCGGCCCGGCTGCACCGTACCGGCCGGCGGTGCCGAAGAGAGTGTGCCAGCAGTGTGCCTGCGGGCTAGTAAGTTCGCCCAAAGCGCCGCGACGGCGCAGTTGGGGAGGAGAATCCACAATGCACAGAGTTCCTGCGCGGCGCGATGCCGTGCTGCTCACGAGCCGACAACGCCGACGGGGTTCGCGACGTTCGCTCGGCCTGCGGCTGGGCGTTGTGCTCGCTGCGTTCGCCTTGATCGCTGTTGCGTGCGGCGGCAGTGACGATGACGGCGACACCGGCGACGGCCCGGCACCCGAGCCGGACACCACCGAGGCAGCTGCCGAGGCGCCTTCCACTACCCTGTCCGAGCAGGAAGAAGAAGTGGTCGAGGCCCGCGAGGCCGGTGAGGCCACGGGCGAGGACGTCCGCGAGACTGAGACAGGACCCGTCCACGGCGGCAAGCTCGTCTACGGCATCGAGGCCGACTCGGCCAACCCGTTCGTCCACTACGCCACGTCGTGCGCCATCAGCTGCCGCATGATCTTCCGGGCCATCACCGACTCGCTGTACATCACCGACAGCGACGGCGAGATCGTGCCCTTGCTGGTGGAGTCGGAGGAGCACAGCGACGACTACATGACGTGGACGGTCACGATCCGCGATGGCATCACGTTCCACGACGGCACGCCGCTGACCGGTGAGGCCGTGGCCTACAACATCAACCTGTGCCGCCTGAGCCAGCTCACCGGCCCGGCATTCCTCGGCATCGACAGCGTCGTCGGCGAAGGCCAGACGGTGACGGTCACCGCCAGCCCCGGCCAGCCTCTGGCGACAGGCCTCGGCCCCGCAGGCCGCGCCGAAGTCTGCGGCCAGATGTTCAGCCCGGCATGGATGGAAACGCTGCCCAACAACCCGCTGTATGTCTCGCCGGCATCCCCGCTGCCTGAGGCCGCTCGCGAGGCGGCCCTCGCGAACGCTGCCGGCGATCCATCGGCGCCTGTCGGGCTGGGCGCCTTCAGGTTCGTGAGCTACACGCCGGGCAACGGCAACAGCTTCATCGCCGAGCGCAACCCGGACTACTGGCGTGGCGAAAACGGCATCACGGGCGAGAACCTGCCGTACCTGGACGAGATCGAATTCGTCGTGGCCGTGGACATCCAGGGCCGCTCCAACGGTTTGAAGGCCGGCCAGTTCGACATCATCCACACGGCGAACGCCGATGAGATCTCCAAGTACGAGGGCGACGAGGACTTCGTGCTGCTGCAAGCCAACGACTTCGGCGAGACCAGCCACAATCTCATCAACGTCGCGTCGGGTGTGAACCCGGTGCTCACCTTCGTGCGTGGCGGTGACCCCGCCGATGCGTCCCAGCTCATCCAGATGGACCCGCTGGGCATCAATTCGACCAATCCGTTGGTGCATCTGAGCTGCCGCAAGGCGATGGCCCACGCGTTCGACGGCGAGCGCTTTGCCAACGAGCGCCACCAAGGCCTGGTGCAGGTCGCGAACGGCCCGTTCCCGCCGGGCAGCGTGGGCTACCTGGAAGACTCCGGCTTCCCGACCTACGACGTCGAGGCTGCACAGGCAGAGTTCGAGCAGTGCAAGGCCGACAGCGGCCAGAACCCGGTGACGTTCTCGTTCAACACCACCAACGACGCATTCAACGTGGAGTCCAACGAGCTCATCGTGTCGATGTGGGACGACGCCTTCGGCGACGAGCTGGCGGTGACGATCGCACCGATCGAGCAGGGCCAGTACATCGGGCTTGCACTGGCCGGCGTGTTCCAGATGCAGGGCTGGCGCAACCACGGAGGCGTGGATCCGGCTGAGCAGTGGTATTGGTGGAACTCGGCGACGGCGAGTCCGGTCAACCCCGGAGTGCCTGAGCTCGCGTTGAACTTCGGGCGCTTCCAGGATGCCGAGATCGACGCTGCCTACCAGGTCATCCGTCACAACCCGGACCCGGAGGCCCGACGTGCCGCGGCCGAATCCGTCAACCGGGCGTTCGGCAAGAACGTCTGGAATCTGTGGACCTACTGGACCCTGTGGGGCGTCATCGCCAACCCGCGGGTGCAGAACATCACCGATCTGCCGATCCCCGACAACGCTGAGAGCGCCTTCCCGGTGATCTCCGGCAAGCACCACCTGGCGCAGATCTGGTGCACCGACGGGAACTGCCAGGGCTGAGCGCCCAGCAGAACCAAGGGGGAGGCGGCAATTGGCGCGAACGCGTTCGCTGACAGCAGCGGCAGCGTTCGCGCTGATTGCCGTCGCCTGCGCGGGCGGTGACGGCGGCGGCTCTGGCACTGAGCCGACCGCCGGCGATGCCTCAGCGGCCGAAGCGGCGATCACCTTGCCGGCGGCGCAGGCAGAAGTCGTCGAGGCGCGCGAAGCCGGCGAGGCCACGGGTGAGGACATCCGCGAGGAAAAGGCGGGGCCGGTCCATGGCGGTCGTCTGGTCTACGGGATCGAGGCCGACACGGCGAACCCGTTCGCGCCCTACGCAGCACTGTGCGCTGTGAGCTGCCGCATGATCATGCGTGCGATCACCGAGTCGATGTATGTCACCGATGCCGACGGCGACATCGTGCCGTACCTCGTGGAGACCGAATCGGCCAGCGACGACTTCCTGACATGGACGCTGCGGATCCGCGACGGCATCAAGTTCCACGACGGGACGCCGCTGACCGGCGAGGCTGTTGCCTACAACATCAACCTGTGCCGCTACAGCCAGCAGACCGGGCCTGGCTACCGAGGCATCGAAAACGTCTGGGGCGAGGGCCAGTACGTCTACTACGAGACGTCGATCCCGTTCGCGACAGGGCCAGGCCCGGCGTCAAGGGAGCAGGGCTGCGGCTTCATGTTCTCCCCGACATGGCTGGAGACGCTGCCGAACAATCCGATGTACATCTCGCCGTTCTCGCCCCTGTCGGCTGATGAGCGAGCGGCTGGCCTCGCCAGTGCTACGGGCGATCCGTCGGCGCCGGTCGGGTTGGGCGCGTTCAGGTTCGTGGAGTACACGCCGGGCAACGGCAACAGCTTCATCGCCGAACGCAACCCGGACTACTGGCGGGGCCCCAACGGCATCACCGGCGAGGATCTGCCCTATCTGGACGAGATCGAGTTCGTGGTGTCCGTGGACATCACGAGCCGTTCCAACGGGCTGAAAGCGGGCCAGTTCCACGTCATCCACACCGACAACGCCGACGAGATCGCCAAGTACGAGGGAGACGACGACTTCGTGCTGCTGCAGGCCAACAACTTCGGCGAAACGCACTACAGCTTCATGAATGTGGCATCGGGGACGAACCCGGTGCTCGCAGCCCAGCGCGGCCTCGAACTAGTTCCCATGGACCCGTTGGGTCTCAATGCCGCGAACCCGTTGGCGCACCTGAGCTGCCGCAGGGCGCTGGCGCACGCCTTCGACGGAGAGCGTTTCGTCAATGAGCGGTATCACGGCTTGGTCCAGGTGGCCAATGGGCCGTTCCCGCCCGGCAGCATGGGCTACCTCGCTGATTCCGGCTACCCGTCCTACGACGTCGAGGCTGCACGGGCCGAGTTCACCCAGTGCAAGGCTGACAGCGGCCAGAACCCAGTGACCTTCGGTTTCAACAGCACCAACGATCCGTTCAATGTCGAGTCGAACGAACTGATCGTCGCGATGTGGCGGGAGTCGTTCGGCGACGAGCTAGCGGTGACGATCCAACCCATCGAGCAAGGTCAGTACTTCGGCTTGGCGCTCGCGGGTCTCTACGAGATGATGGCCATGCGCAGCCATGGCGGGGTCGACCCCATCGAGCAGTGGTATTGGTGGAGTTCGGCGACGGCGCTCCCGATCGATCCTCGAGTACCCGAGTTGGCTTCGAATGTGGGACGCTTCCAGGACCCTGCCATCGACGCGGCGTACGACGTCATCCGCCACAACCCCGACCCCGTCGCCCGCCGCGAAGCGGCAGAAGAGGTGAACCGGGCGTTCGGGCGCAATGTCTGGAACCTGTGGATCCACTGGACGCTGTGGGGCGTCATCGCCAACCCGCAGGTACAGAACCTCACCAGCCTGTCCATTCCGGGCAGCGACGACGATGCGTTCGCCGTGAACGCCGGGGCACACCATGTCGCGCAGATCTGGTGCGATGACGGCGATTGTCAGGGTTGAAGCGGTGAGTTGGTGTATCAACAGCACTCGGAGGGGGGCGCGACGGGCATGAAGCAGGCTGTTCGCGATCAGCTCGGTCGCATCGTCGCGGCGGCGCTGCTGGCCACGATTGTGTGGGCCTGGTTCTGGCGACCCCCGTTCAGCTGGACCTTCGGCGTGCTGGTCGTCATCGGCACCGTCGGGGCCGGCATCGCCGACGGCCGCTACGCATTGCGTCGCATCGCCGGCGTGATCCCGGTGCTGGTGGGGGTGTCGTTCGTGGTGTTCGCGCTGATGGCGAGCCTGCCGGGCGACCCCGCGATCAACATCCTGGGACCCGCCGCCACTGCCGACCAGATCGCGATCGTCCGCACCGAGCTGGGCCTCGACGAGCCGTTCTTCAATCGCTACGGCAACTGGCTGGGCGGCGTGCTGACGGGTGACCTCGGTACGTCGATTGTCTTGCGCGAGGACGTGGCCGATGGCATCTCGCGCTCGATGACCCCGACGCTGCAGATCATGGCGTACTCGGTCGTCATCGCCCTGGGCTTCGCCGTCCCGCTGGGCATCTGGGCCGGCTACCGGCAGGGCACCAAGACCGACGGCACGATCAACAACGTGATGCTGGGATTCCTGGCCACGCCGAACTTCGTGCTCGCCGTGATGCTCGTGCTCTTCCTGGCCATCGGCGGGCTCAGCGTGGCCGGCAACGAGATCGGATTCCGCGTGCTGCCGGCGGCGCGCTACGTGCCGCTCGGCGAAGATGTCGTACTGCACTTCAAGCACATGCTGCTGCCGTCGCTGGCCTTGGCGATGGGCCAGGCGGCCGTGTTCATGCGCTTGTTGCGGTCGGACATGATCACCACGCTGCGCCTGCCGTTCATCGACCTGGCCCGCAGCAAGGGGCTGCCGACGCGGCGGATCCTGTGGCGGCACGCGCTGCGGCCGTCGAGCTTCACGCTGCTGACCGTGGTGGGGCTGACGGTCGGCCTGCTCATCGGCGGCGCGCTGATCATCGAGTTCATCTTCACGATCCCAGGCGTGGGGGCGTACATCTTCCTGGGCGTCACCCAACGCGATTTCATCGCCGTGCAAGGCGGTGTGCTGGTGATCTCGACCCTCTACATCGTGGTGCTCACCATGTCCGACTTCCTGTACTTGGCCTTGGATCCGCGCCTGCGCGGCCGGGAAGTGGGTTCACGTGCGTAGGAAGCTGGGATTCATCTTCTGGCTGGCGGTGGCATACCTCGTCGTGCTCGCTGTCGCGGCCGTGTTCGCCGACGTGCTGCCCATAAAGGACCCTGCCGAAACCTTCCCGGGCACCTCGAAACAGGGACCCAGCCTGACTCACTGGTTCGGCAATGACGGGGTCGGCAGGGATGTCTTCAGCCGCGTCATCTACGGGGCGCAGGTGAGTCTCGTGATCTCGACCGTCGGCACCGTGCTGGCGTTGGTGATCGGCGGTCTGCTCGGCATGGTCTCGGGGTACTACGGCAGCCGGGTCGACCGCTGGCTGACGGCCACGCTGAACGCATCGCTGGTGATCCCGCCGCTGATCCTGTTCCTGGCGTTGGTGCTCTTCTTGGACTCAGAAGCAAAGCGGCGCATCTTCATCCTGGTGTTCACCTTCGTGCTGCTGTCGATCGCGCCGATAGCGCGAGTGGTGCGTGCCGCCACCTTGAGCTGGGCCGGGCAGGACTTTGTGCTCGCAGCCAGGACTCTCGGGGCCCGGGACGGCAGGGTGCTGTTCCGTGAGATCCTGCCGAATGTGGCGCCCTCGTTCGTCAGCTACTCCCTCATCATCATGGCGGGTTTGATCGTGGTGGAGGGCTCGGTGGCGTTCCTGGGGCTGAGCGTCCCGCCGCCGACGCCCACCTGGGGCGACATGATCAACAAGGGGCGCACCAACCTCGACGTGGCCGCTCACATCAGCCTGATGCCCGCAATCGTCATGTTTGTGACGGTGCTGGCGCTCAACTTCGTGGGCGACAAGCTGCAGCAGTACTTCGAGCCTAGGGAATCGGTCTTGTGAGGGCCGCGCCGCGAAGGCGGGGCTGCGAGGTCCCGGTTGTGAGGGCCGGCATCTGATGGCAGGCAGCGGAAACGCCCATATGCGCCCGGATGCGCTCCTGAGCGCGCGGGATTTGGTGGTCGAGTTCCCCGCGGCCGGCGGCCGGACGGTGAACGCGGTCTCGGGTGTGTCGCTCGACTTGCTGGAGGGCGAGACCCTCGGGCTGGTCGGCGAGTCGGGCTGCGGCAAGAGCACGACTGGGCGGGCGATCCTGCAGCTGCCACGGCCCGCCTCGGGCACCGTGCAGCTCGCCGGCCAAGAGCTGACCGAACTCGACGAGGACGCCATACGCGAGGTGCGGCCGCGGCTGCAGATGATCTACCAGGATCCGATTTCGTCGCTGAACCCCCGCCGCCGCGTGCGCGACATCGTGGCCGAGCCGTTGTTCATCGCCTTGGAGAACGTGTCGAGGCGGACCGCTATGGCGGTGTGGCAGGAACGCATCGGCGAGCTGCTGCAAAACCTGTTGCGGCGAGCTGCAGCCCCGCTGCGCATCGTGGGCCGGCTGGCCTCGGTGGCGTTCGTGCTGTGGATCCTCTCCGAGACCGTCGAGGAGCGCGCCGCCGAGCCGTGGTTGGGCTGGACGCAGGTGCCCGCAGCGATCATCGGCTTTCCGACGCTCGCGTTGTTGCTGCTGGCCGGCGCAATTGCCCTGTTGCTCGGCCTGACCTGGGTGCTGCTCGCAGTGATGCTGCCCTTTGGCTTGATGTCGCGCCAGTTCGGTGAGGTGTCCAGTGCCGTCGGGCTCGCGGGCGTTGTCGTCACCACGGGCGCGAGCGCCTTCATGCTGTGGCGCACCTGGTCGAGTTTCGGGGGCTGGGCGAAATGGCTGAACTTCGGCGGGCTGATCCTGCTCACCGCCGTACTGGCGGCATGGCTCGTGCTGTCGGTTGCGAAACCCGAGCGGGCGGGTGCCAGCGGCGTCGCAACGACGCTGAGCGCCATGGTGGTCCTTCAGGTCTTCTACGTGGCCGGTCTGGACGGAGGCATCAAGCTGGCGGTGCTGGTGGCCTCGGCGGTCGTCGACGCCCTCCTGTTCCGATGGGTCCTGCGGCGTTACCGGGTGAACCGCGACGCCGAGCGCGAACGAGCCGAGCCGCGGGTGCGTGAAGTGCTCGAGTACGTCGGTATCAACCCCGACGACGCCATGGACCGCCGCCCGTGGGAGTTCTCCGGCGGACAGGCGCAGCGGCTCTCGATCGCGCGGGCGCTGGTGAGCGTGCCGCAGGTGATCATCTGCGATGAGCCGGTGTCATCGCTGGACGTGTCGGTGCAGGCGCAGATTCTCAATCTGCTCGAGGATCTCAAGAACCTCATGGGCCTGACGATGGTCTTCATCGCGCATGATCTGGCGGTCGTCAAGAACGTGAGCGACCGGGTAGCGGTGATGTACCTGGGCAAGCTCTGCGAGGTCAGCGAGCCGGATGCAATGTTCGACCAGCCCGCGCATCCCTACACCGAGCTGCTGCTGGCGGCGATCCCGCAGCCTGATCCGGAGGCGGAGTTGGGTTCGGGGCGCATCGGCGGCGAGCTGCCCTCGCCGATGGAACCGCCGTCGGGCTGCCGGTTCCGCACTCGCTGCCCGCACGCGGCGCAGCGCTGTACCGATGAGGAGCCCGAGATGCGCGAGATCTCACCCGGTCGGTTCGTGGCCTGCCACACACCGCTTGTCGGCGAAACCGCACCTGTGCGCGTCGAGATGGCCTCGGCTTCTAGGAGCGGGTCGTGAGCGACGCCTCGACGCCGGATCTGGCGGGATTGGACGAGTCGCCGCTGCTCGACATCGCGGAACTGCGCACCACATTTCACACCCCGGTGGGGCCGCTGGTTGCCGTCGACGGGGTTGAGTGGTCGCTGCGCCGGGGCGCCCGGATGGGCGTGGTGGGGGAGTCGGGCTCGGGCAAATCGGTGATGTCGCGGTCGATCATGCGGCTATTGCCCAAGTCGAGGGTGACTTCGACGGGGACGGTCACCTTCGACGGCATCGACATGATGTCGCTGGGCCGACGGGACCTGCTCGAGATGTGGGGTCCGCAGCTCGCGATGGTGTTCCAGGATCCGCTGGGCTCGCTGAACCCGGTCATGAAGATCGGCAAGCAGGTGGGCGAGGGCTTGCGGGTGCACCGCGACCTGTCGGCGCGTGCCGCACGCAGTGCTGCGCTCGATCTGCTCGAAGAGGTGGGCATTCCCGAGCCGCATCGGCGCATCGACGAGTACCCGCACCAGCTCTCGGGCGGCATGCGCCAGCGCATCGTGATCGCCATCGCCCTGGCCTGCAGCCCTCGCCTGCTTATCGCGGATGAGCCGACCACGGCGCTGGATGTCACAGTGCAAGCCCAGATTCTGGACCTGCTCGAGGCTCAGCGGGCCGAGCGCAACATGTCGCTGGTGCTCATCACCCACGACCTGGGGATCGTGGCGGGCCGCACCGACGAGATCATCGTGATGTACGCAGGGAGGATCGTGGAGCGCGCCCCCACGTCAACGCTGTTCAGCGACATGAGAATGCCGTACACGGAGGCACTGTTCCGGTCGGTCCCCAAGGTCACCGACGACAGCCATGCACGCTTGGAGATCATCGGCGGCCAACCGCCCCAGATGACCGATCTCCAGCCCGGCTGCAAGTTCGCTCCGCGTTGCAAGTATGCGCAGGATCTGTGCTTCGCCGAGGAGCCAGCGCTCATCGAGGTGCCGAGGGCGGCGCCCGCTCGATCAAGCATCACCGACAGCGGCGACGACGGTGAGCCTGATCCTGCGGCCGGTGTGCACCTGTACCGCTGCTTCTACCCGGTCGGCACGCCCGAGGCCGCCGAGGCGTTCGAGCGCAACATTGCGTCGGGCAGGGTCAGCGAAGCCGGGGTCGTGATCAACCCCACCTGACGGCAGCGCCGAAGCGACGGAGACAGGCCGACGCGGGCGAGGGCGCTTCGGCGGCTACGAGGGGACTTCTTCGTACCAGTCGTGTGCGTGGTGCAGCAGGTAGTCGCAGATCTTGGTGCACCGGTCGAAGGGTTCGCACATGTCGTCCTCGCCTTGCAGCAGCGCCTGTAGCGACAGTTCCTTGCGTGCCACGATCATCAGCGTCCGTTTCGCTGCGTCGGTCACCGATGTGAGCGAATCGATGGCGGACACCTCCACCGGCAGGGCTGTGCCGCCGAGGCCGGCGAGGTCGGTCGCCAGCACCAGCATGTCCGGGCTGCGATCCAGCGGCGGGAGCGCCCAGGTGAACATCAGGGGCAGCCAGAACTCATCGGGAGGCAGTTCGTCTTCTGGCGTCGCCCACAGCACTTCCTCGAATGACAGCATCGTGCGCGGATCGGCTTCCAGGGTGAGGTGGAGATCGAGCGGGCCGCCGCATGCCTCAGCCGGGTGAAGGTCGACCTCCCAGGTCTGGCGCAGGCTGTAGGTCTCGATGAACTGCCGCTCGTCGTGAATGTGAAAGCCGTGCGTATGCGCATGGTCTTTCAGGCTCGCCATGTAGCCGGAGATGTCGATCGCTGCCATTGGGATGCTCCCCATGCGGCGCTGAGGTGATGCGCGGAGGTTATAGCGCCGACGGGCCAGGCTCGGCGGAATTGACCCGCATCAACTGGCTGCGCCGGAAGGGCTCAACAGGCCACAGGTAGTCTCCAGCCGATGACGGCCGTCAGCGAATGGCTCGGCCTGCTGCGGAGCACTGCCGATGCGGTTGAGGCGGCGCTTGCCGGATTCGACCGTTGGCAGGACGGCGGGGAGCGACCCGATCAGTACGCAGTCGATCAGGTGGCGGATGCTGCGGCACTCTCGGTGCTCGTCCCCGCAGGCGTGGGCGTGCTGAGCGAAGAGTCCGGCCTGCGGGCTGGATCAGGCAGCGAGACCGTCATCGTGGATCCGGTGGATGGCTCCACCAACGCCTCGCGGGGCATCCCGCACTACTGCGTCAGCCTCTGCGTCGTCGACGGGGTGGTGCCGATCGCCGGGCTTGTTCGCCACCTCGTCTCGGGTGAAGAATTCACTGCAGCTGCCGGCGCGGGAGCGCAGCTCGACGGGCAGCCGATAGCTCCTAGCGGGCGAGAGCATGGCGTACGCGCGGTGATCGGCGTGTCGGGGCGACCCGGCCTCGAGCTGCCGGTCTGGCAGGTGCGGGTGCTCGGCTCAGCCGCGCTTGACCTCTGCGCCGTCGCTTGCGGCCGGCTCGACGCGTACCTGGACCTGAACTCGAATCACGGCGTCTGGGACTACGCCGCGGGCATCCTGATCTGCGCCGAAGCGGGTGCATGGACCGGCGAGGCTGGCGGAAGAGAGCTGTTTCACCTCAGCCACAGCGAGCGCCGGGGGCCCATCGCTGCCAGCACGCCCGAACTGGCAGCACTGCTCGGACGTACTCGGCAGCCGGGGTCCGGGTCAGGCGGCGGCCGGTAGCCTGCGAGACCCGGCTGACGGGGGCGCTTAGCTCAGCTGGCGAGAGCACCTCCCTTACAAGGAGGGGGTCGCAGGTTCGAGTCCTGCAGCGCCCACCGGTGCCGGCGGCGCGACCGATCGATCCGCGCTGGGCCGGCTGAGAATCCGTCGGCTCAGTAGATGCCGGGGACAATCCGGTAGGGGACTCGCTCCCGGTATTCCGCCCATTTCTCGGGGCCGTACTTCTGCGCGCAGCGCTTGTCGTCGTCCATCTGCCGGTAGCTGAACAGGGCAAAGACATACGCCAGATAGAGCCACGCCCACAGGTTGCCGAAGTGACCCCAGGCCACGGCGAGGCCCAGCCCGTAGAACCCTTCGCCCAGGTAGTTGGGATGCCGCGATGCCCCCCAGAAGCCGCTGCAGAGGATCTTGCGCTCGCCGGCCTCGATGATCTGGGGCTTGATGCCCAGAAAGGTGCGCTCGGGCCATCGCTTGAACACGTATTTCTGCATGTTGGCACCACGGCTGATGCACCAACCCGCCACGTACAGGGCCGGTGCGCCGATCAGCCAGAGCGCGCGCCAGCCCCCTGCGTGGCCCGGATCTGGATGCGCTGCCATGCCCCACATCGGGATGATGAACATCCAGCCGTAGACGAACAGGCCGCCCCAGAACATCTTGAACCCGAGGCGCTCGTAGATGATGTCGAACGTGTAGAGCTGCACGCGTTCGAACACGAAGTAGTCGAAGACGTAGAGGGTGAAGAACGCCGCGAAGAGGTAGGCGCCCGGATTCGGGTTGTCGATGTTCTCGTAGTGCCAGACCGCGCCGGAGAAGGCATTGAGCGACAGCATGGTGCCGCCCACCACGTAGAAGTACATCTTGAGATCGATGCGGTTGTTGAAGAACTGCATCTCCTGGGCGCGGCCGAACCAACATGCCAGGAACTTGTTCTTGACGTCGCCTTCGGGCTGGCTGAACACGGCAATCAGGGTCATGATGACGGCCAAGGCCGTTCCGCCGGCGACGGCGTAGAGCGATGAACGGTAGAACCAGTCGCGTGGCATACCGGTGAGCTCGAGCCACCACAGCACTTGTGCCACGAGAAACACCAGCAGTCCGTTGAGGCGGTAGCTGCGGGGCTGGCCCGTCTCGGTGTCGATGACGTATCCAGGGACGCGCTTGCCGGGAATCACCATTTGCAGCACGAAGAATGCGGCCATCACGAACAGCGGTGTGAGAAATCCCAGTACCGCCTCGCCCGCGGTCAACTCGACCAGGTGCCCGATGCCGAGGCGCTCGAACATCAGCGGCCTCCCTCCTGATACCCCTGCAGCCGGCTGCCGCTAGAAGACGCCGGGGATGATCCGGTACGGCACCCGGGCCTGGTACTCGGCCCACTTCTCTTCGCCGTATTTCTCGGCGCAGGCTCTGTCGTCCTCGAACTGACGGGGCACGAAAAAGGTCACGATGAGGATCAGGTAGCTCCAGGCCCACAGGTTGGTGAAGTGCCCGAACACCAGCGCGTTGGACAGCCCGTACAGGGCTTCGCCGGAGTAGCCGAAGTGCCTGGCCTTCCCCCAGAAGCCGCTGCACAGGATCTTGCGGTCGCCGGCCACGATGACCTCCGGCTTGATGCCGAGGAAGGGGCGATCGGGCCAGCGCTTGAATGTGTACTTCTGCATGTTGGAGCCACGTGAGATCACCCAGCCCGCCACGAACAGCACTGCGCTGCCGATCAGCCAGAAGTACATCCAACCGCCGGCCCAGCCCGGATCGGGATGTTTCGCCAAGCCCCACAGCGGCAGCACGAACATCCACCCCCACACGAACGGCCCGCCCCACACGAGCTTGAATCCGACGTTCTCGTGGATGAGGTCGTAGGTGTAGAGCTGGACTCGCTCCCACACGAAGTAGTCGAAGACGTAGAAGGAGTTG
Organism: Microthrixaceae bacterium; assembly: GCA_011523825.1. Lineage (GTDB taxonomy): Bacteria > Actinomycetota > Acidimicrobiia > Acidimicrobiales > Poriferisodalaceae > Poriferisodalis. Next base: position 248,835 of record WTFX01000027.1, on the reverse strand, counting down.
ATGGCGACGTAGAGGACCAGGCCGGGGTTGACATCGTCGACGAAGTCGACATGCCACGCCAACCCGGACCATGCGTTGAGCGACAGCATCGTGCCGCCGACGATGTAGAAGTACATCTTGAGGTCGAAGCGGTTGTTGAAGAACTGCAGCTCTTGCGCGCGGCCGAGATAGAACGCCTTGAGCGGGTTCTTGTGCTCGCCGGGGGGCTGGGTGAACACCACGAAGACGGTCGCAATGGCGGCAATGATCACGCCGCCGGCTATCGCGTACATGGTCGATTCGTAGAACCACTCCCGCGGCAGCCCGAAGAGTTCGAACGCCCAGATGATGTGCGCGAGCACGAACACCAAGATGCCGTTGAGCCGGTAGCTGCGGGGCTCGCCGGTCTCGCGGCTGACGGCGTAGCCGGTCACGCGCCGGGCGGGCAGGATCATGTGTGCCACGAAGACGAAAGCGCAGACGAACAGCGGCGTGAGGAATCCCAGCACCGCCTCGCCGGCAGTCAGCTTGAACAGATGGTCGATGCCCAGCCAGTCGATCATGAGGTGCACCCCTTCTCACGTATGCATGCGCCGACCGCCAGTATTGCCTTCAGCGGCGGGCAGCTGAGGGACTCGACGGGGTATCCGGCGGTAGTGTCCGGCGGCACCGGCAGAAAGGTGAGGCAACCGATGAAGCTCGACAGCGGAGACATGTTCCCCGAGCTCAGCCTGAGCGACCTGGAAGATGAGCAGGTCACGATCCCCGACGTCTTCGGTGACGGCTGGGGCGTGGTGCTGGTGTACCGGGGCCACTGGTGACCGTACTGCCGTCAACAGTTGGTTGACTTCGACGGCGCCGGCTCGCTGCTCAAGACGCTCGGCGCCAGCGTCGTGGCGCTCTCAGTGGACGACAAGGACACCACGCAGCGGCTGTCAGACGGCTTGCAGCTGCGCACGGTGAAGATGCTGCACAGCGCCGACATGGCCGAGGTGTCGTCGCTCACGGGCGCCTACACCGAAGAGGCGCGGGGCATCCTGCACGCCACCGGCTTCATCCTGTCCCCGGGCGGCAAGGTCGCCCAAGCGTGCTACTCGACTGGGCCCATCGGTCGGTTCACCGCGCTCGACACGATGCGGATCATCCGATTCGTGCAGCAAATGCGGGCGCGCCAAGGCTGATCACCCCAGCTTCCAGCCGTCCCGCGCCTCGTGCTGGGCGGCTAACCGCCACGTGTCCATTGCTCGGCGCTTACGCGCCGACGATGAATCGCTGGTGGGTGCCTTCGGAGATCAGCGTGTCGCCGTGGGTGACCTTGATGTCGAACACCAGGCGGCGGCGGTCGATCTCGCTGATCTCGCCCGCCACTACGACATCCTCGCCCGAGGACACTGCGGCCTGGTGACTCACGCAGATGTGGATGCCCACGGTCGTCTGGCCCTCCTCGAGGTGCGGCTGGACGCCGAACAGGCACGTGCCCTCGATGAGTCGGACCATGTCGGGGGTCGACAGCACCTTGTTGGGCAGGTGCGGAGGTGACATCTCGTCGGTGACCCGGTGCGTCTCGCTGACACCGAATCCGACCTCTAAGGCTGCGCTCATGGCGGCAGACCCTAGAGGCTGCGTCCCGGCTCGGCCGCCAAGCACCTCCCGCTAGGTTGCGGCAATGGCTGAGCTGCACCCTCACTGTGTGCCCCTCGCCCCGCTGCTGGGAACCTGGCAGGGCGGTGGCACGGGCCAGTACCCGACCATCGACGACTTCTCCTATACCGAGGAGCTGACGTTCGGCCACGTGGGCAAGCCGTTCGTGTCGATGATCCAGCGCACTCGCAACGCCGTCACCGGCGAGCCGCTGCACTCGGAGGCGGGCTACCTGCGGGCGGTGGGTGACGACCAGATCGAGCTCTCGCTGGCACAGCCGTCGGGCGTCACCGAGATCTGCCTCGGGACGGTGCGCACCACCGCCGACGGCCTGGCGATCGAGCTGAAAAGCGAGCACGTGGCGTTGAGCCCCACCGCCAAGGAGGTCACCTCGGTGCGACGGGAGCTGAGCATCGTTGGGCTGGGTTCCGGCGAGGGTCCCACGCTGGTCTCCGAGCTCTGGATGGCCGCCGTGGGGCACGGCGAGCTGCTGCATCATCTGCGCGGCGAACTGACGCCGCAGGCCTGACGTCGCCAGCTCGGCGCACAGCGCGCATCGTCCGCCGCCTCACACCGGGTCCGACCGGCCGCAACGCCCTACGCTGGCCGTTTGGCAGAGGGGGAGCGATGTCGCAGCTGTCGCAGACGAGTGGATCCAACGGGGCAAGCGCATCGAACGGCGCAGGTGCGTCTTCCCACGGTGCGCCGACGGCCGCCGGCCGGCCCGACGTGGACGATGAGACGCTCGCTGCCGCAGTTGCCGTCGCCAACATCCCGACGCTGCTGATGGTGCTCGTCCAGATGACCGGCGAGCTGCACTGGCTGGACGAGCCGTACCGCCCCCAGCGCCAGCCTGGTTTGGGCGACAACGACACCGGCGGTCTCGCAAGCTCCCATCAGCAGGAGGTGCGCGACGCAGCCCTCGAAGCCATTGCGGCATGGCGCGACGGACGCCCGATGGCGATTCCCGAGCCCGATGACGCACTGATCGTGCGCATGCTCAGCACCGCGATGGGCGAGCATGTGCCCGACGAGTACGGCGCCTTCACCGCCGCCCAGCTCGGCCTTGCCAAGTTCCTGGATCACGACCCCATCGATGTCCCCGCCGGCTTCAAGGTGCTGGTGATCGGCGCCGGCGCTTCGGGGCTGTGCGCCGCCATCAACCTGAAGCAGGCCGGCGTGCCCTTCGAGATGGTCGAGCGCAACGGCACGGTGGGCGGCGTGTGGTGGGAGAACCGCTACCCGGGTGCCGGCGTCGACACGCCGAACCACCTCTACTCGTACTCGTTCGCGCCGCACGACTGGAAGATGTACTTCTGCCTGCGCGACGAGCTGCACGGCTACCTCGAGAAGGTGGCGGACGATTTCGATGTGCGCGACGGCATCCGCTTCAACACGTCGGTGGAGCGCATCAGCTACGACGCCGAGCGTCAGGTGTGGCAGGCCGAGGTACGCCATGTGGCTGACAATGAAGGTCGCTGGGAGACCGGACGGCTGGGGCTGAGCGCCACGCCCGACGAGACCGGACTGCGGCGGCGGGACGACGGAGCGGCGACCGCTCCCGGCGCGAACGGTCATGGGAAGGGTGCAGACGGGCCCGCCGAGATCATCGAGGCCAACGTCGTCATCAGCGCTGCGGGCATCTTCAACCCGCCGATCCGCCCCAACATCGACGGTCTTGAGACCTGGAGCGGCGAGACCTGGCACACGTCGCGCTGGCCCGCCGATGCCGATGTCAGTGGCAAGCGGGTGGCGATCGTGGGAAACGGGGCAAGCTGCATGCAGACAGCCCCCGAGATCCAGAACGATGTGGAGTCGCTCACGATCTACCAGCGCTCCAACCATTGGGCAGCGCCGTTCGAGCAGTTCCGCAAGCCGGTGCCCGACGCCATGCGAACCCTGTTCGAGGCGGTGCCGCTGTACCGGGCCTGGTACCGGGTGCGCTTGGGCTGGACGTTCAACGACCGCATCCACACGGCCCTGCAGAAGGACCCCGGCTGGGAGCACCCTGAGCGTTCCCTCAACGCGCAGAACGATGCCCACCGTGCGTACTTCACCCGGTACGTGATCGACGAACTGGGCGACCGGGCTGACGAGCTGCTGGACCGGGTGCTGCCCACCTACCCGCCATTCGGCAAGCGCATGCTGATGGACAACGGCTGGTACCGGATGCTGCGCAACCCCAGCGTGGAGCTGGTCGACAAGCCGATCGCCGAGATCTCCGGCCAGACGATCCGCACTGCGGACGGCACCGAACGGGAAGCCGACGTGCTGGTGCTGGCCACCGGCTTCGACGTGCTGCGTTTTATCACCACCTACGAGGCAACTGGCCGCTCGGGCCGCAGCCTGCGCGAGTCGTGGGGCGATGACGACGCCAGCGCCTACTTGGGCACGGTCACCCCGGACTTTCCCAACTTCTTCACGCTGTACGGACCCAACCTGCAGCCCGGACACGGCGGCAGCCTGATCTTCGTGGTGGAGATGCAGGTGCGCTACGTGATGGACATGATCGCCAAGATGTGCGCCGAAGGCCTCGGCTCGGTCGAGGTGCGCCGGGAGGTGCACGACGCGTACCGGGGCCGGGTGGACGAGGCGCACGAGCACATGGTGTGGACCCACCCCGGCATGACCAGCTACTACCGCAATGAAGCGGGCCGGATCGTCGTCAACTCGCCGTGGCGCAACGTCGACTACTTCGACATGACCTCCGAAGCCGATCTCGACGACTACGTCTGCGAGCCCCGAGCTACCGACCGCGAACTCGTCGCCGACTGAGACCTCGCAGAGGCCTATACCGCGAGTTCGGCGGCAATCGCCTCGATCGCCTTGTCGACATCGGCTTCGGAGACGTCGAGATGCAGCACCATGCGCGAGCGGCCGAAACGCCAGTCGGCCAGCACGCCGCGGCCCTCCACGCGCTTGCCGAGCGTCGGGTCATTCTGGTCGAGCTGTGAGAACACCATGTTGGTGTCGCATCCGGTGACCGTGATGCCCTCGACGGCATCGAGACCGGCTGCCAGTCGGGCGGCGTTGGCATGGTCGTCGGCCAGCCGGTCGAGGTGGTGCTGCAGGGCATACAGCCCGCCCGCGGCGATGATGCCGGCCTGACGCATCCCGCCGCCGAGCACCTTGCGCCAGCGCCGGGCCGCAGCTACCAGTTCCTCAGTGCCGCACAGCACTGAACCCACCGGGGCGCCGAGGCCCTTGGACAGGCACACCGAAACAGTGTCGAACGGCGCGGCGACCTCGGCGGGGGACAGGCCCAGCGCCACCGCCGCATTCCACAGCCGGGCGCCGTCGAGATGCAGTCCGAGGCCGTGGTGGTCTGCAAAGTCACGCGCCGCCTGATGTTGCTCGGTCGTCAGCACCTTGCCGTCAATCGTGTTCTCGAGGCACAGCAGCTTCGTGCGGGCAAAGTGGCTGTTATCGGGCTTCACCGCCGCTTCAGCGGCATCGAGGTCCAGCATTCCCGTCTCGTCGGTGGGCACCGGCTGGGGCTGGATGCTGCCCAGCACCGCCGCACCGCCGCCTTCGTACATATAGGTGTGGGCGTGATGGCCGACGATGTACTCGTCGCCCCGCTCGCAGTGCGCCAGCAGACCGCACAGGTTGGACTGGGTGCCGCTGGGCACGTACAGCGCTGCTGACTTGCCCAGCAGCTCCGCGGTGTAGCGCTCCAACTCGTTGACGGTGGGGTCGTCACCCCACACGTCGTCGCCCACCTCGGCAGCGGCCATTGCCGCTCGCATGCCGGGCGTCGGGCGGGAAACAGTGTCGGAGCGCAGGTCGATCACGGGAGCAAGCCTGCCACGCGTTCTGCCCGTCACCACACCGGCGACGAGTCCCGCGCGTGTGCCGGCAGCAGCAGTCGGCGATCAGCCCTTGCCGTTGCGCAGCAGCTTGCCGGGGAGCGGGCCGTGCGGATCGACTGCATCGGCGCCGTCCCGGCGGATCACGGTGCCGTTCACGACCACCGCGTCGATGCCCTTCGCATCGGAGATGAGCCGGTCGGCCCCGGCGGGCAGGTCGTACACCCGGCGCTTGCCCAGGTGGCCGATCTCGTCGGCGTCGAACACCACCACGTCGGCAGGCTTGCCGTCGGCCAGCGTTCCCCGGTCGGCGATGCCGAACACCTCGGCCGGCCGCTGGGTCAGCATGTGAATGGCGGTCTCGAGGTCGAAGCTCTGCCGACCGCGCACGAATGTCTGCAGGAACTCCGTGGAGTACTTGGCGTCGCAGAGCTGGCTGGCGTGTGCCCCGGCATCGGACAGCCCGATCACTGTCGTCGGGTCGTGCAGCAGCTCGTCGATGTCGTCGGGATCGTGGTTGATCACGTCCTGGACGATGCGCATGTCCAAGTCGGCTTCGAGCGCCACGTCGAGCACCCAGTCCACCGGGTCCTGGCCGACCTCGTCGGCCAGCTCCTGGACGTTGCGGCCTTCGAGCTCGGGGCGGATGGGCAGCCAGCTGACTTCGGTGCGTGCCCAGCGATCGCCGATCTTGCCGCCGGTGCCGGCCTTCTCCTTGAACTCAGCACGCCAGTCCGGGTCGGCGTAGTACTGCTTGCGGCCTTCGAGATCGCTCTGGGACACCGGGGTGAAGCAGCGCAGCGCCTCGTAGATGAACGGCGCCTTCCAGCTCATCTCGAACTGGATCGGCTGCACGGCCACCTGGGGGAACACCGGCAGGCCCCGGTCGGCGATCTCGCGGGCCCGCTCCAGCTCGGCACGGTGACTGCCCGGGCCGCGGGCCGAGCCCAGCAGCGCGGTCCAGCTCACGTGGGCTCCCGTGGTCTCGGCGATGCGAGCGAACTCGTCGTGGCTGAGGCCCCGTCCGACAGTGGCCTGCATCACGCCGCCCGCGTCGCCCAGCGCCTGGGCGATCTCGACGATCTCGTCGGTGGTGGCAGCACGGCTGGGGACCGGACGCCCTTCGTAGCCGACATGGGTGGCCGCCTTGGAGGTGGCGAATCCGAGCGCGCCGGCCCGCAGTGCCTCTGCCACCAGGTCTCGCTGGGCGGCGATCTCTTCGGGAGTGCCCTCGCGTTCGGTGGCCTCTTCGCCCATGACGTACATGCGTGCGGCGGTGTGGCCGATGAGCGCTGCCATGTTGACCGCAGAACCGTTCGACTCGAGCGCATCGAGATACTCGGGGAAGGTCTCGAATCCCCAGTCCCCGAGGCCGGCCCGCAGCGCATCGACGCTCATGCCCTCGACGTTCTCCAGCGTGCGCATGATGAGGTCACGGTGCTCGGGCCGGGTGGGCGCCACCGAGAAGCCGCAGTTGCCCATCACGATGGTGGTCACACCGTGCCATGGCGAGCAGCTCACCAGCCGGTCCCACATGATCTGGGCGTCGTAGTGGGTGTGGATATCCACGAAGCCGGGGCACACGATGCGGCCCGTGGCGTCGATGGTCTGGGCGGCATCGGCCGGCGCAGCGCCGAGCGCCACCACTTTGCCGTCGGAGATGCCCACATCGCCGACGTAGCGGGGCGAACCCGTCCCGTCGATGATCGTCCCGCCCGTGATCTTCAGGTCATATGCCATGCCGCTCACCCCATGCCTGCTGCGTACGCGCTGCGCGCTCTCGGGCTGGTCTGCCCGAGGCTGCGAAGAACACGCTAGCCGCGCCCCCTGCGTCGGTCCCTGAGCGCACTGGTGCCGGCAGGGATTCCCGTCTGCCTAGCAGGCAGCGCGGGCAGGCGATCTTCTCGCTGTCGCACCAGTTGTTTCCCGCTCTTGTTCGCTGCGCTCACGGGCCGCTCGGGCCACGGCTTCGCCTCTAGGGTGCAGCCATGAGCGACACGAGTCTGCCCGACGAGTTGGTGAACCGGGTGACGTGGAAGATCCCCAATGCGCTTGCGCTGGTGGGGTCGAGAGCCGGCGACGAGCGCAATGCCATGACGACCAGCTGGATCACGCAGCTCTCGATGGAGCCGGTGATCATCGGCATCGGCGTCGAGAATACCGCCGTCACCCACCGGCTGATCACTGACGGGGGCTCGTTCACCGTGAACCTGTGGGACGCCGAGAACACCCGTCCGTTCGTCAAGTTCTCCAAGCCAGCGGCCTACGAAGCCGTCGCCGATGGCACCGGCACCGGCGCCCTCAACGGCTGGTCGGTATATGAAGCAGCGACCGGCGCGCCCGTGTTCGTCGATTCGGCTGCATGGATGGACTGCGAGGTGCGCCACAGCGTGAACCTGGGCACCCACACGCTGTTCATGGGCGAACTCGTGGCGGCGGGCATCAACAACGACGACGTTCGGCTCGCCTCCATGTCGGACACCCGCATGAAGTACGGCGGTGTCAAACGCCACTGAATCCGCTTGAACCGACTTCCGACGGGTACAAACGGATGTCTCGCTGACGGTTCGAATGTCGCTCGGCTACCATGGAATGCCTTGCGGATTCCACCGGGGTGGGGTCCCACTCCTGCCCGCCGATCAGGGATACCACGTGCCGAAAGTCAAAGACGACGCCATCTTGCTCGAAGGAAAGACCGTCGAAGCGCTCAAGGGCGGACACTTCCGCATCGAGCTCGACAACGGTCACGAAGTGCTCGGGCACCTGAGCGGCAAGATGCGTAAGCACCACATCCGGATCCTTCCCGGTGACCGGGTGCAGGTGGAAGTCTCGGCATACGACCTCAGCCGCGGGCGCATCACCTACCGCTACAAGTAGCCCGCAGCGGCCGCTGTCCGGCCGTTCTGGCAAGGGGGATCAACATGGGCACGACTGCGCAGCCATCCAATGGCACGGTGAGCTACAGCGTCGAGCGGGCCGCCGACGGCGACGTGGCAACCGTCACGCTCAACCGACCCGAGACGCTGAACTCGATGAACGACGAGTTCATGAACGACATCTCTGAGGCCTTCGGCATGGTGGCGGCCGATGAGAACGTTCGAGCCGTCGTGCTGACGGGCGCCGGACGTGGATTCTGCTCGGGCGCCGATCTGCGCAACGCCGCTGCCGGAGACGCCGAAGGGTTCGACGCCGAAGCGGCCGGCGAGGCCACCACCGACTCGATGGACAACGCATTCCATCCAGCAATTCGGGCAGTAGCCGAGTGCCCCGTGCCGACGGTCGCCCGCATCAACGGCGTCACCGCAGGCGGTGGCATCGGTCTGGCGCTGTCATGCGATGTCGCCATTGCTGCCCGCTCGGCCTTCTTCGTCGCGACATTCGGGCCTCGCCTGGGCATCGTCCCAGACTTGGGCACCACGTGGCAGCTCCCTATGCGCGTCGGCCGCGCCCGGGCGCTGGGCATGTCGCTGCTCGGCGAGCGCGTGACCGCCGATCAGGCTGCCGAATGGGGCTTGGTGTGGAAGACGGTTGACGACGCTGAGCTCGATGACGCCGTGGCCCAGGTGGTCGATGTGCTCCGGCGCAGCTCACCAGCAGCTATGGCGCGGATCCGGTCCGCCATCGACGGTGCGATGCAGCTTGACCTCGCCGATCAGCTTGACGTCGAGATGGGGCACCAGGCCGTGCTCATTCCCCAGAACATGGCCCATGGTGCAGAGGCGTTCTTGGCCAAGACCGACCCTTCGTTCCCGGGCAATCGCTACTGATCCAACGCAGCGCCGAGCGCCGCGCTGAGTCAGATGGTGCACAGCGCCGAGCGCTGTGCAGTGCTGGCAGACTGGCGCCATGACCGACACGCTTGACGCACCGGCGACCCATGAGGCCGTCGATCCCGCTGCTGCGCGGGTTGACGCAGCCATCGACGGACTGCTCGCTGCGCACGACCCCAAGCAGCTGAGCTACGCGGAGTTTCGCGGCGCCCAGTTCGACGCCGGCTTGGCGTGGGTGCACTTCGACGAAGGCCATGGCGGCTTGGGCGTCAGTCCGAAACTGCAGCGTCGAGTGGAGGAGCGGCTGCGAGCGGCCGGTGCCCGGCCGATGAAGCCCGTCACGTTCTTCATGCATCTCGCCGGGCCGACCATCCACACGCACGGCAGCGAAGAAGTGAAGCAGCGCTTCCTGCGGCCGATGTTCACCGGCGAGGAGCTGTGGTGCCAGCTGTTCAGCGAGCCCGGTGCGGGCAGCGACTTCGCCGGGCTGGCGACCAAGGCGGTTGCCGATGGCGACGAGTGGGTCGTGAACGGCCAGAAGGTGTGGAACACGCTGGCGCACCTCGGCGATTTCGGGATGCTGGTGACCCGCACCAACCCCGAGGTGCCCAAGCACCGGGGGCTGACCTATTTCGCGCTCGACATGAAGGCACCGGGCGTGGAAGTGCGCCCGCTGCGCCAGATCACCGGCGAGGCCGAGTTCAACGAGGTCTACATGACCGACGCGCGTGTGCCTGATGCCCATCGCATCGGCGACGTCGGCGACGGCTGGCGGGTATCGCTCACCACCCTCATGAACGAGCGCAACGCCATCGGCGCAGGCGGCGCAGGCCCGCCCAAGCGGGGCACCGGGCCTATCGCGGTGTTGGTGAAGCTGTGGGAGCAGCGGGGCGAGGCTGAACGCGACGACGTCACCAAGGATCGCCTGACGCAGCTGTGGACCCGCGCCGAGGTGCTGCGGCTCACGAACATGCGAGCCGGAGCCAACCGGCGCATGGGCAATCCTGGGCCTGAGATGTCGATCGCCAAGCTGGCGTTCGCCGAGCTCAACCAGGCGCTCATGACGTGCGCGGTCGACATGATGGGCGCCGACGGGCTCATCGGATACGACTACACGTTCCGCCGTCCCGGCGATCTGTCCGTGGACGGCTCTGACGGCGCTGTCCAGCACGGATTCTTGCGTGTGCGCGCCAACTCCATCGAGGGCGGCACGTCGGAGATCATGCGGAACATCCTGGGCGAGCAGGTGCTGGGCCTGCCAGGGGAGCCCCGGGTGGACAAGGACGTGCCCTGGGTGGACGTGCCCCGCAACTGAGGCACGCCCACCCAGCGAGTCACATCGTCAGCTCTTGGCCTCGGTCAGCATGTCCTGCACGATCAGGCCCAGGTCGCCCATCTGGGGGATCAGCTCGAGCCGCTCGTAGACGTCCGGCGGCGGGTAGATGCCCGGGTCCTCCAGGATCTCGTCCAGGATGTACGGCGTGGCGGCCTCGTTCGGGCTGCCGTAGTACGTGTAGTTGGTGAGCGCTGCGCCGTTCTCTGCATCGAGCAGGAAGTTGATCATGGCGTGGGCCGAGCAGACGTTGTCGGCGTTGTGCGGGATGGCCATGGTGTCCACCCAGCGAACACCGCCCTCGACCGGGATCGTGTACACGTGCGTCTCGTAGGCGTCGGTCTCGAAGAACGCCTGCGCGAAGCCGCCGCTCCAGCCGTGGGCCACGTCGACCTCGCCGTTGACGAGGTCGTCGCCGTAGGTCACCGAGTCGTACTTGACCAGCCGGTCATTGGTGGCCTTCAGCAGCGCTCCGGCCTCGCGGATCGCGTCCTCGTTGCCTGACTCGATGGTCTCGGTGATGCTGTAGCCCAGGTACTTGAGCGCCGCCGATACCGCCTCGGGAGCATCGTCGAGCATGGAGATGCCACCGGGCACCTGTGCCGCCGTGTCGGCGTCGAAGATGACCGCCCACGACGACTCGCCGCCGATCGCGTCGAGCGCGTCGTAGGTCATGCCGATGCCGGTAGTGCCCCACTGGTACGCCACGTGGTACTGGTGCTCGGGATCGAACGGCGGGTTGTCCCAGGCGTCGTCGATGTTGGCGACGTTCGGGAGCGCGTCGTAGTTGAGCGGCAGCAGCAGTTCCTCTTCGATCATCAGCGCCACCATGTAGTCCGACGGCACCACCAGGTCGTAGATGGCCGCCTCGGACTCGACCTGGCTGAGCATCTGCTCGTTCGACTCGTAGACCGTGTAGTCGATGCTGACGCCGGTCTCCTCCTCGAAGGCCAACAGCAGCTCCTCGTCCATGTAGTCGGCCCAGTTGTAGAAGGCGAGGTCGCCGTCGGTCTCGCCGGGCTCGCAGTCGTCGGCGGCGTTGTCGCTGCCGCCGCCGCCGCAGGCTGCCACCAGCAGTGCCGCCGTGGCTGCGAGCGCGAGCCATCGGTACCGGCGCAGCCGCCCTGTGGTCTGAGATGTGATGGACATTGTTTCTCCCCTTGTCGAGATAGTCGAATTCATGGCGTCGTGCTCCTCGGACGCTGCAGGGCCAGCGAGGCCACGACCAGCGTGATCGAGGCGGCCAGCATCAGCGTGGAGATGGCGTTCAGTTCCGGCGTCACGCCTTGGCGGATAGTGCTGAACACGTATACCGGCAGGGTCGTGGCACCCGGGCCGGCGGTGAAGGCCGAGATGACGACGTCGTCGAGCGACAGTGCCAGCGCCAGCAGCGCGCCTGCGGCAATTCCCGGTGCGATCAGCGGCAGCGTCACCCTTCTGAACGTACGCCATGGCGTGGCGTACAGATCACGTGCCGCCTCTTCGAGCGTGCGGTCGAATTGATCCAGCCGTGCACGTACCACCACGGCGACGAACGAGATGTTGAACGCGATGTGGCTGAGCGCAACGGTGGTGACGCCCAGGGTGAGCCGTGGTCCGAAGGTATCGATGAGCTTGAACGCCTCGGCGAAGAACACCAGCAGCATGACGGCCATCGTGATGTCGGGAATGACGATGGGCAAGTACACGGTGCCGTCCAGGGCCCGCCGGCCCTTGAAGCGGTAGCGGTCGAGGGCGAGCGCCACCGCGGTGCCGAGCACCGTGGAGACGATCGTGGAGCTGATGGCGACGATCAGCGACACCCGCAGCGCGCTGATGATCTGCGTGTTGCCGAGAGCTTCGCCGTACCAGCGCGGCGAGAGGCCCTGCCAGACATTGACGCGCTCGGAGTCGTTGAAGGAGAAGATCACCAGTACGACGATCGGCACATAGAGGAAGGCGAACACGAACCAGGCGTTCGCCTTCAGCAGGCGTCTGGCCGAGCGCTTGGTGCCGGCAGTGCTGAGGTTGCTCATGGGGCGCTGTGCTTCATGGCGAATTGGCTCCGGTGCGTTCGGCATTGGCTGAGTTGCGCTGGTTGACGGCCACCGCAACGAGCATTGCCACAATGACGAGCACGCTCAGCGCGGCACCGAGTGGCCAGTTGCGGGCGGCTTGGAATTGGCGGGCCACGTACGAGCCAATGAGCAGCGTCTTGGCCCCGCCCAGGATCTCGGGCACCACGTAGGAGCCGAAGCTGGGCACGAACACCAGCACGCAGCCCGCCACGATGCCCGACCGGGTGAGCGGCACCGTCACCTTCCAGAAGGCCTTCGCACCGCTGGCGTACAGATCGCGGGCGGCCTCCACCAGCCGCCAGTCCATCCGCTCGAGCGCCACGTACAGCGGCAGCACCATGAACGTCAGAAAGCCGTACACCATGCCCAGCACCACGGCGGTCGGGGTGAACAGGATGCGGAACGTGCCGAAGCCCATGGCCTCGCTGAGAGCAGAGGCGGGGCCATTCGAGCCGAGCAAGAACCGGATGGCGAAGACTCGTACGAGCCCGTTGGTCCAGAACGGGATCATCACCAGCACCAGCAGGCGGGCGCGCAAGCGAGGCGGACGGGTGGCCAGGTAGTAGGCGAAGGGGTACGCCACGATCAGGCACAGCACCGTGGTGATGAAGGCCAGCCACGCCGAGCGGGCGATGATGCCCAAGATGACGTCGTCGGCGATGCGCTCGTAGGAGTCGAGGTTCCACCCGCTGAGCGAGGTGCGGCCCGTCGACGTGCGGGTCGCGAACGAGTACACGGTAATGAGCCCCAGGGGGACCATGAAGAAGATGAGCAGGTACAGCGCACCGGGCGTGGCGATGAGCGTGCCGGTGCGCCGGGCCCTCCGCTGCGCGTCGAGTTCGTTCGGCGTCGCCGATGCCGGCTCGCCGGGTCGGGCAGCGGTCTGCTGCGCCGCCTCAGGCTTGGCGCGACGCCGCGACGGCATTAGTCCGCTACCACCGTCGTCGTCGCAGGCGACCAGCTGACCGAGACGGGTTCGCCTACTGCCAGTGCGGCGGAACCGGTCTCGGCGCGCACGGTGATGGTGGTCGCTCCGTCGCCTGGCGCGCCCATCGACACCGTGTACACGAATGCGTGACCGAGGTAGGTGGCGTCACCGATCACGCCGTCGAGGCAGGGCGCCCCTTGGGGTGCCTCGCCTCGGCCGTGCAGCCGTACCTGCTCGGGTCGCACGCTGAGGGCCGCCGGAGTTCCCGCGGCCAGGTCGGTCTCGACAGCGACGACGGCCCCTGCATCCAATCGCAGCGCTGTACGACCTTCGACGACGCCTTCGAGCAGGTTCGTCCGCCCGATGAAGTCGGCCACGAAGCGGTTGGCGGGATGTTCGTACACCTGCGTCGGCGTCCCGACCTGCAGGAGGCGTCCTTCGGACATGACGCCCACCCGGTCGCTCATGGCCAAGGCTTCCTCTTGGTCGTGCGTCACGAAGATGAAGGTGATGCCGACCTCGCGCTGGAGCGCTTTGAGCTCGGTCTGCATCTCCTGGCGCAGCTTCAGGTCGAGCGCACCCAGCGGCTCGTCCAGCAGCAGCACCTTGGGATGGTTCACGAGCGCTCGGGCCAAGGCGACACGCTGCTGCTGGCCGCCCGAGAGCTGCGAGGGCCTGCGCTGTTCCATGCCTTCCAGGCGCACCAGCGCTGTTGCCTCTGCAACCTGCCGGTCGGCCTCAGCACCCCGGATGCCACGCATCTGCAGGCCGAAGGCGATGTTCTGGGCGACCGTCATATGGGAGAACAGCGCATAGGCCTGGAAGACGGTGTTGACCGGCCGGCGGTCGGGCGGCCAAGAGGCGACTTCCTCGCCGAAGATCGCCAAGCGCCCCTCGCTCGGGATGTCCAGGCCGGCGATCATGCGCAGCGTGGTGGTCTTGCCGCATCCCGATGGCCCCAGCAGGGCGAAGAACTCGCCGTCGCCAATCTCCAAATCGACCTTGTCGACGGCGACCACATCGCCGAAGCGCTTCGAGATGCCGTGCATCTCCACGGCCGGAACGCCCACCGGGGCGCCGGACGTCGCAGTGTCGACGCTCATGTGAGCCCGAGGGGGCTGGCCGGCGCGCCAGCACGCACGGCCTGCGTGCAGATGAAGTCGTGGGCGAGGGTGGCGGCCGCCAATGCCGTGATCTCCGAGACGTCGTATGCCGGGGCGACCTCCACCACGTCCATGCCGACGATGTCGAAGGGCGCGAGGCCGCGCACGATCTCCAGTGCCTGCGCGGTGGTGAGCCCTCCCGATACCGGTGTGCCGGTACCCGGAGCAAACGCCGGATCAATACAGTCAATGTCGAAGGTCACGTAGGCCCGGCGGTCGCCGACCCTCTCCCGTACGACTTCGAGCACCGCCGCCGGTCCGTTGCGGTGCACCCAGGGCGCGCCCAGCACCGTGAATCCGTAGTCGTCGTCGTTGTGGGTGCGGATACCGATCTGGACCGACGCTGACGGGTCGATGATTCCCTCCTGCAGCGCTCGCAGGAACATCGAGCCGTGGTCCAGACGACCCTCGTCGTCGGGCCAGGTGTCGGGGTGTGCGTCGAAGTGGATGAGCGCCAGCGGGCCGTGCTTGGCCGCGTGAGCACGCAGGATCGGGTAGGTGACGAAGTGGTCGCCGCCGAAGGTCACCATCTGGGCGTCGTGGGCGAGGATCTCGGCGCAGTGGGCTTCGATTCGTTCTACGGCTTCGGTGGGATGGCCATAGTCGATGAAGCAGTCGCCGTAGTCGACGACTGCGAGGTAGTCGAACGGGTCGAAGCCGAAGGGATAGGCATCGAGCTCGGCGAGGCCGGTTGACGCTGCCCGCACCGCACGCGGGCCGAGCCGGGCCCCGGGCCGGTTCGACGTCGCCATGTCGAACGGGATGCCCGACACGACGATGTCGGCATCGGCAATGTCGCGGGTGTAGCGGCGCCGCAGGAACGACAGCGCACCGCCGTAGGTCATCTCCGGCTTGCGGCCGTGCAGTTCGTCCGAGCGGAATGCCTGGTCGCCGAGAGATTCAGCGGCAGAGCCGGCGATCAGGCCCCCGCCGCCCGCCGCGGACTCGGCGCTGTCGCTCACGCGCCGCCTTCCATTGGGTTGCGCAGTTCGGGGTTGCGCCACACGATCAGCGCCGCCCAGCTGTCGGTTGCCGGGTCGGCGATGTAGTTCGGCAGGCCGCACACGGCCTCGAAGCCGTTCTCGATCTGGAAGCTCAGCGTTCGGTCGTACAGCCGGCCGCCGCGCACCTCGGCGATGTACTCGTCGGCGGTCATGTCGGCTTTGTGGTCGGCGTAGCCGGGAATGACCCCGCCGGCCACGATGCCGTCCAGGCCCAGGTCGATGCAGACCTGCTTGCGCAGCACGTAGAGCTCGGCACCGATGCCGCGGCGACGGTGGGAGAGCCGGGTGGCGATGCTGGTGCCGTAGTACCAGCGGCCGTCGGGGACGTGCCCGCTGCCGCTGTGGTCGTCGGGGACGAGGTCGGCGATGGTGTGGATCGGGTTCGCCATGTCGAACTCGCAGCGAATGCCGACGCCCATGGCCACCAGCTCGTCACCGTCGAATCCCGCGAAACAGCCCTCGGAGAAGTCGTGCGCGAGCTGTTCGAAGCCGTGGGCGTCATAGAGGTCGTTGCGATCGGCCGTGGGGTGCGAGGCCAGCTCCAACGCCTCCAGCTCGCGAGCCCACTCCGGCAGGATCCGGGCGTATCGCAGACCGGAGCGCTCGCCGACTGACACGGCGTCGATCTCACGCATCGCAGACCCCCCGGACGGGCGCATGCGGCGCCCAGCTGCCGCGCGAGACATTACTGCTGGGCCGCGGAGCGGCCGGTCGCAGCCACTCTTGCCACAGCATGGCCCTTGCGCCCATCGGCGGCCAGGCACACCACTAGCGTCCGCGACATGGCTGCCGCCGTCGACTCGGATCCCTGGTCGCTGGAGACGGCATCGACGACGCCGTTGTGGATCGACCGCCTGGAGCCGCCCGTCGCTCCGCGGCCCGCTGTCGAGGGCGATCTTGACGTCGATGTCGCCATCGTCGGCGGCGGCTTCAGCGGTCTGTGGACGGCGTACTACCTGCGCCGGCTCGAGCCGGCGCTGCGCGTGGCCGTACTCGAGCGCCACCACTGCGGATTCGGGGCATCGGGACGCAACGGCGGTTGGGCTGTGGGTGAGTTGGCAGGCTCGTTCGAGGACTACGCACGTCGGTCCAGTCCCACCGAGTCGCTTCGGATGGTGCGGGCCGTCTTCGACGCGGTGGACGAGATCGGGCGGGTTGCCGAGGCTGAGGGAATCGACTGCGATTACGCCAGGGGCGGCACGATCCGGGTGGCGCGCACCGCACCGCAGGCCGATCGGCAGGCTGCTGAGATCGCCGAAGCCCGCGAGATCGGGCTGACCGAAGACGAGTTGCGCCTGCTCGACGCGCAGGAGGCAAGCGAGCAGCTCAATGCCACCGGCGTACGCAGCGGTTTGCTGCTGGGGCCATCCGCAGTGGTTGACCCGGCGAAGCTCGTGACAGGGCTCGCCTGTGCGGTCGAAGCCTCTGGTGTGGAGATCTACGAGCAGACTCGTGCCGCGGCCATCGAGAGCGGCGCCGTGCAGATCGTCGCAGCAGGTGCCCGCGGCTCGCCGATGAGCCGTGGCCGCTGCGAAGTCCGCGCACCGGTGATCGTGCGTGCCACCGAGGCCTATACGCGGGATCTGCGTGGGATGCGGCGGGACATCCTGCCAGTGTACTCGCGCATGATTGCCACCGAGCCGCTGCCCGATGCAGCATTCGACGAGATCGGCCTGGCCAATCGTCCGAGCTTCGCCGACGACCGCCGCATGGTCACCTATGGTCAGCGCACTGCCGACAACCGGATCGCTTTCGGCGCCACGGGCGTGCCCTACAGCTTCGGTTCGCGCATCGTGCCGTCAACCGAGACCCATATGGGGATGCACCGCCGGATCTGGCGTGTGCTCACCGACATGCTTCCTCAGGTCGCCGATGCCCGCATCACTCACCGCTGGGGCGGTGTGCTCGGCATCCCGCGCAACTGGTTGCCCGGTGTCCGCTTCGACCCTCGGACCGGCGAAGGCGCGCTGGGCGGCTACGTGGGGGAGGGCGTCGCGGCGTCCAACCTGGCGGGGCGCACGATGGCCGAGCTGATCTGCGAGCGAGCAACCGAGCGCACGAGCCTGCCGTGGGTGGGGGTCACCTCCCGGCAGTGGGAGCCCGAGCCGCTGCGCTGGTTGGGGGTGCGTGCCAGCCGCGCCCTGCTCGGCGTGGCCGACCATCGAGAGCTGCGCACAGGCCGCCGTGAGCGAGTGGCCTCAGGAGTGGCGAGGCTGCTGCGCGGCGGCCACTGAGCGGGCTCAGCGGGCTGTCTCACTCCTGTCCGCTGCGTCACAGCCCAATTCGGCGACGCAACGCTCGCGGGCCGATCGCTGTAGCGGCCACGGCGAAGGCCAGCGGTGCGTCAGTCGCAGTCGAGCCGGTAGGCGCCCTGGTGGGGCACCATGATGCCCGCGGTGGGCCCTCCGAAATGCGTGCCGATCACCAGGGTCTCGCCGTCGGCCCAGTCGCCGAAGGCCTCGTGACGGGTGGCGCGGGCTTCGTCGGGGTCGGTGTCGAACATCGAGCTGAGATCGGGGTCGGCAAGCTGCATCGGGGTGTGCGCCATGTCGCCGGTGATGATTGCTCGCCTGCCGGCGTCTTGGATCACGACGGACAGGTGGCCCGGTGTGTGGCCCGGTGTCGACTGGAACGAGACCTCCGAGCAGATGCTGTCGACTGCCTCGACCATGTTGGCGCGGTCCGCGGCGGCGATGGGTGCAACGGAGTCCTCGAACACCGCATCGCCGAACAGGTCCTCGTGGTTGGCCCAGTAGTCGTACTCGGGCGCGCAGAACAGGTAGTCCGCGTTGGGGAACGTAGGCACCCATTCGCCGTCGGCGCTCAGGCAGGTGTTCCAGCCCACGTGGTCGACGTGCAGGTGGGTGCACACCACATGGGTGATGGACTCGGGCGGGAAGCCCGCTGCAGTCATGTCGTCGAGGAAGGGACTCTGCTGGCGATGCCACAGCGGATTGGTGCGTTCCTTGTCATTGCCGACACAGGTGTCCACCGCGATGCGGTGGGGGCCTGCGGCAATCACGCAGGTGTGGATGCGCTGCAGCAGGTAGCCGTCGTCGCTGACGAAATGCGGGCGCAGCCATGGCGCGGCCTCGGCACGCGCCAGCACGCCGCCCTTGCTGACCCCGTCATAGAGGAACCGTGGCGACGTGGGCGTGGCTGTTTCCGAGACAGACGTGATGGTGACCTCGCCGATCTGCCAGCGCTGCGGCTCGGCGCGTTCGCTGCCGGCGTCCGCCTTGCCGGCCTCGTTCTCAGCGGCGGCGTTCACGGCTGGCGTCCGACGTAGCCGAGGTAGCGGTGCGACATCGGGGCATCGTCGGGCACATCGACCGCGTCGGTGATCAGCCTCCACTTGCGGGGAATGTCGCCCAGAGCCTGTACCCGGGCGAGGGTGGCCTCGCACAGGTCATCAGGCAGGTCGATGGGGTTGCCGCTGGCCTGGGCCAGATCCCATGCATGGGTCAGCGGATCCCACTGCACCATGCCCACGAAGTTCTCGAAGCTCATCGGCCCGAACCAGTACTTGTCTTCAGCGGACAGGTCGGCCCCGTCGATTGCGGCGAGCACGCCGTCGCGGGTGGCTTGCCACTGGGCCGCCGGATCGCCGGCGTCGTCGGCCATCTGGGGCATGCCCACCTCGCCGGTACGGGCGATGCCGGCGAGCGCGTCGAGCACGCCGCACTGGTGGCGCAGCAATTCGGTTGCGTTCCAGTCGGCGCACGGGGTGTCGTTGCCCCAGGCATCGTCGGGCACGCTGGCCACCACCGAGTCGAAGAGCGCGACGGAGCGCTTGAATTGGTCAACGATCTCGCTCATCGGCAAGAACCTCCCTGTGTAGCCGGCGCCCTCCCGCTCGAGGCAGGGCGGCGGCCTGCGGCGGATGCCGATGGTAGGCCGACTCGCGCCGGCAAGCCTGCTCAGCAGCCGCTCGGGCCACGGCTTGGCCTGCCGGCTCGGCCTCTCAGTCGACGTCGATGAGGTTCACCCGCAGTCCGGCGAGCGCGACTTGGCAGTCGTTGACGTAGCAGTCGCGTGCGTGGGCACCAGCCAGCACCGCCTCGCGGTCGACGGTTGTGACATCGATTCCGCCGAGGCCTTCGCCGCGGCCATCGACCTCGGGCACGAACCTCAACGTGGCGTTGTCGAGTTGGATCGTGGGGTGGCCGTCGGCATCGGCCTCAAGGTCGATCTGCGCGATCTGGCTCCAGCGCTCGGCCAACCGCTGCGGATCAGGGCTCTGCAGCTCGGCGGCGGCGATGCTGCTCACCCGATCGGTGCAGACGTAGGGCTCCCAGTAGGAGCCGGCAGGCGTCCAGGCACCGCCGACAGCGTCGCCGGTTGGGCCGGTCATCTGATCCATCTCGAAGAACGCGCCACCGGTGTCAGCCGGGTGCAACTGCATGTCGACATGGCCTTCTTCGGGGAAGTTCATCTCGAATGCGATCCGGATGCCCATCTCGTCGACGTGGGCACGGCGCGCAGCAACGTCGCTGACCTGGGTGATGACCATGTAGCCGGTGTCGCCGCCTCGCCGCTGCTGGTACCGGCCGGCAGCAGTGTCTTCCTGAATCGGCGTGACGCACTCGAGGAACTGCGTGCCCACCGGCCAGAGCACGTTCTTGAGGCCGAAGATGCCGACACCGGGATCGGTGAAGCACGGCTCAACGCCGAGGACACTCTGAATGTCCGCCGAGGTCTGGGCCAGGTCGGCAGTAGTAACAGCAATCTGACGGAGACGAATCCACATGCGCGCCACCCTAGGAGAGCGGCCCGGAACATGCCCGCGAGTCGAAGGCCTGTGAGCGGTGGCGGTCGAGGAGGCTGTTGAGCTCGGCGCCGGCGAGGAGGCCCATTGCCAGCAGGTAGAGCCACAGCAGCAGGCTGAGTGCGCCGCCGAGCAGACCGAAGACGGCATTGACGCCATTGGACGCGAGTTGCAGGTAGGCGCCGAAGCCACCCGACACCGCCAGCCACCACCCGGTTGCCAGCAGCGCCCCGGGGACCTCTCGCCGCCAGCGCAGCTTGTGGCGTGGGGCGATCCGGTACACCGTGGCCGCCCAGGCGACAACGGCGATGAACACCACGGGCCAGCGGAGCCAGTCCCACGCTGTGCTGAACGAGCTTCCCGCGCCCAGCCGGTCCGCAAGCTCGGTACCCCCGCCGAACAGTGGTCCGACCACCACCATCGTCGCCACGACGACAGCAACCACCAGCGTCAGGAACGTCAGGGCGAAGCCCACCAGTCGGGTCGACAGCCAGCTGCGAGCGCCTTGGTGGCCGCGTGTGACGTTCAAGGCACGCACCACAGCGATGAAGCCGCGCGACGACGCGTAGGCAGCCACGATCACACCGACGGTCACCACCCGAGCGTCGGAGCGGTCGAACAGGTCAGCGACCGTGGCGTCGAGCGTGTTCTGGTCGCCGAACGTGTTGCTGATCTGCTTGAGCAGCCAGTCCTCGGTGCCAGATGCCGCGCTCTGGCCGATCAGCACGTCGAGCGAGCCCAGCAGCGCAGCGAACACGATGATGGCGGGGAACAGCCCTAACAGCGCAAAGAAGGCGATCTC
Organism: Microthrixaceae bacterium; assembly: GCA_011523825.1. Classification (GTDB taxonomy): domain Bacteria; phylum Actinomycetota; class Acidimicrobiia; order Acidimicrobiales; family Poriferisodalaceae; genus Poriferisodalis. Next base: position 227,581 of record WTFX01000027.1, on the reverse strand, counting down.
TGCCGACAGGCCGGCGATTCGCTTGGTCGCCCAGTCCTGTCGGACCTCGTCGGCAATCTTCAGTGCGTTGCGTGTCAGCGTACGGATCGGTGTCGTGCCTTGTGCTGGGTCTTCCGCAGTGGGGCGCTCGCTGTTCAGGGGGAGTCAGCTTTCACCAGTTCTGCGGCCCGGGCAACGAGGCCGTTGCGGTCGATCTTCGCGGTCGAGGCCAGCGGGATCTCGTCGACGATCCAGACGTGACGTGGGTGCGCATACGCCGGACCGTTGGCCAGCGCGTGCTGCTTCACCTCGTCGGCGCTGAGCGTGTGGCCGGGCTCGGATCGCACAAAGGCTGCCGGCAGTTGGCCCTTCAGCTCGTCGGGCACCGGGACTACGACGGCCTGGTGCACCCCGGGGTGCTTTTCGAGCATCTGCTCGACGGCGTCGGGGTAGATGTTCTCGCCGGCGCACACGAACATGTCGTCCACACGGCCCACGAAGTAGTACCAGCCGTCTTCGTCACGGGTCATGAGGTCGCCCGTGTGATACCAGCCGTCGGTGAGGCGCTCTGCGGTGACGTCGGGCAGGTTGTGGTAGCCGGTCATGACGCCGGGCGAGCGCACCCACAGCTCGCCGGCATCGGCATCCGCGCCGGTGTCGGGGTCGACCAACCGCAGCTCAACCTTCGGGTGCTGATGGCCCACGGAGATCTTGGGCCTGGGCTTGCCCTCGGGATGGGGGCCGAACTCCAGCACCGCCTCGGTGGTGCCGTAACCGTTGGACACGACGGCCTGAGGGAGCAGCCGCTGCACGTCGTCGTAGAGCGCCTCGGTCAGCGGAGCCGAGCCGATGAAGGCACGCTGTACCGAGGACAGGTCAGGGATCTCGTGATCGGCCGCGACACGGGAGGCGATCTCGGCGGTGACGAGCGCGAACATCGTCGGCACGCCCGAGCACATCGTCACACGGTGCTCGGTGATCGCCTCGATGTAGCCCGAAGCGGTGAATCCCCCGAGGAGCACCACCGTGCCGCCGTTCGCGAACGCCAGCTTGGACGACATCGAAGCGTTCTTGTGGTACAGCGGGGCCGAGACCAGCATCACCTCGCCCGGCATCGCCGCGCCGTATTCAAGGACCGTAAAGGTGACGTTGCGGTGGGTCAGCAGCACGCCCTTGGGCCGCCCGGTCGAACCCGAGGTGTAGATCTGCACCGCGATGTCGTCGCCGTCCACGGCGGTTGCCGCGCTCAACGGCTCATGGGCCACCAAGGCATCCCATTCGGCGGTGCCGATGATGATGTGCGGCATGTCCGGCGGGACCAATGGCGCGTGCTCGGCATCGGAGATGACCAGCCGCACGTCGGCGTCCTCGAGGATGTAGGCCTGCGTCTCGGCGGGAAGCCGGGTGTTCAGCGGCACGAAGACGAGCCCTGCTGCCGGGGCGCCGAACATCACGTCGTAGTACTGACCGCAATTCGCCGCGAGCAGACCGATGCGGGTGAACGGCGCCAGCCCGCGGGCGGCAAGACCTGCCCCGCATCGCAGCGCCCGTTCGCGCAGGGCCGATGCGGTGACTTGCTCGGGCGGTGTGGCTGAGCGATCGACAAGTACAACGGCGTCGTCGCGAGGGAATCGCTCGAGCAGCTCAGCGAGGTTCATGGCCGTTGCAGGCTACGACGGTGAGTCATCGGCTGTTTGCCGTGTACCCGGGGCAGGCTCCACTTCGACGAGGGTGTCGTGGAATGCGGCCGAACCGACATCAGGGTCGCGGCCGCCGACGGCCGCGTTCGTGAGCACGTTGACCGTGCGCTCGTCGGCGCTGCCCGCCCACCAGCCGAAGGGCATCGTCACCAGACCCGGCTGGAGGCGGTCGGAGACGGCGGCCATGGTGAACAGCTCGCCGCGGTCGTTGTACACACGCACCCGGTCGCCGTCGGCAATGCCGCGAACTGCCGCGTCTGCGGCGCCGATCTCGAGCTGGGGCTGGGGCGGATCGGGAAGGTGGTGCTCGAACCCGCCGTAGTGGCTGTTGAGGAATCGCTGGTGCTGCTTGAGCGACATGAGCGCGAGCGGGTAGCGCCCGGCCAGAGCAGCGTCGCCACTCGGCGATTCTGCTGCGGGTCGGTAGCTGAGTGCACCGAGGCGCAGCGGACCCAACTGGCGGACTGGAGCTGCGGCGCGGTGCATTTCGCCGGACGCGTCGTGCCCGGCGCTGACCGCGCCATCGGCCCCGCCGGCCGAATCGTCGCGAACCGGCCTGGGTGCCACCGGAACTGCCCGCTCCGTCATCGCGGACCAGCCTTCCGGCACTGCCAGCCGCGCCCAGCCGTCGCGCTCCAGCCGTTCGTAGGTGATGCCGTCGAGCCACGGGTGGCCGCTTGCGAGCAGGTCTCGCGCCACCTGTTCGTCGCTGTCGGCCAGGCCGGATGTGTCGAGCGTCAGTGCGCCGGCCAGTCGCCGGAAGATCTCCGTGTTCGGCAGGCACTCGCCGAGCGGCTCGATCGCCGGCAGGTTCAGCGATACGTAGAGGTGGCCCCATGCGTTCATCAGGTCGAGATGCTCGATCTGGGTGGTGGTGGGCAGCACGATGTCGGCATAGCGAGCTGTGTCGGTCATGAACTGCTCGATCACCACGGTGAACAGGTCGTCGCGTTCGAGGCCTGCCAGCACCCGGTTCTGGTCGGGCGTGATGGCGGCGGGGTTGCAGCCGTAGTTCAGCAGAACAGTCACCGGCGGTTGCAGGCTGGCATCGGTGAGGGTCGCGCCGAGGGCTGACATGTTGACAGTCCGCTGCGGCCCCGGCGGCGGCACGAGATCGGCAAATGCCGTATCGAAGTACACCTGCGTGGAGCGCATGTAACCCGAGCCCGACACAACGGCGAGAGCAGCTACGGCACGGTGGATGTCCTGGCCGTGTTCACGGTGCTCCATGCCGATCAGCGCACGCAGCACAGCAGGCCGCTGCTGCACAATGCGATGAGCCAGCGAGATGATGTCGGCTTCGGCAAGCCCGGTGATCGAGGCCGCGCCCTCGAGGCCGAGGGCCCTGGCTTCGGCACGAAGTTCGGGCCAGCCCGAGGCGGCTGCGCTCACACGCTCCTCGTCGATGAGGCCGTCGCGGTCGAGCACGCCGATCATGCCCAGCACGAGTGCGATATCGGTGCCGGGGCGCGGCTGAATATGCCAGTCGGACCGCTGAGCAGTCATCGTCGAGACCGGGTCGACGACGATGACCATCGCCCCGCCGGCCCGGGCCGACTCGATGTAGGGCCACAGGTGCCGGTTGGTGAGCAGCGTGTTGGTGCCCCACAGCACGATGGTGCGGGCGCTCGCAATCTCGGTGGGATCCGCTCCGAGCGGCATGCCCAGCACATCGGCGGCGCCGTGCCAGGCGGTCACACCGCAGATGTGCCGGTTCAGCCGCGTGGCCCCGATCGCTGCGAAGAACCGATCGGCCAGTACGCCCTTCTGCACGAGCCCCTGGGTGCCGTCGAGCGAGTAAGGCAGCACAGCCTCGCCGCCGTGCCGTGCCACAGCGGCGCCGATCCGTTCAGCGATCTCGGCAATTGCGGCATCCCAGTCGATCGGCTCGAAGCGGCCCTCGCCCTTAGGCCCGACTCGCCGCAACGGCCGCAACAGCCGGTCGGGGTGGTACACCCGATCCAGGAAGGGGTTCACCTTGGGGCAGAGCTGGCCGTCGGTGAAGGGCTGAGTCGGGTCGCCCCGCAGGTGTACTGCGACGCCGTCGCGGACCGTCACCTCCCACGCGCAGGTATCCGGGCAGTCGTGATGGCAGGCCCCGCGTACGACGGTCGGTGCGTCGGTCATCGGCCGAGAATTCCCGGCGGCGTTTCAGCCATCGCCCCTAGCATGGCGTACCGGAACCCGCTCGCTCGCATCGAATTGCGGGTGGAGCGTGATCGAGGCCATCGCCCTATGTCCCAGACGACGATTCCGGCGACGCCAGTCGCTGCGCCGCCCCTTGGCGAGCCGTCGCGCCTGTTCAGCCCGGCGTTTCTCATCCTGAACATCAGTGCCTTCTTCTCGGCTGTCTCGTTCTCGACGCTGCTGCCGCTCATCTCCCTGCTGGTGGTCGAGCGGACCGGCGGCGGCGATGTGGCAGTCGGCTTTGCGATCAGCGTGTTTGCAGTCACGGCGATTGCCGCCCGGCCGACAATCGGCATCCTCGGCGATCAGAGGGGCCGACGATTCTTGGTGGTGTCCGGCTGTTTCTTGACGGCCCTGACCACGTTCGGGCACGTCTGGGCGGACACGTACATCGTCATCTTGGCGATGCGCCTGCTCATCGGGGCGTTTCAGGGTGCCTTCTTCGTCGGCAGCGCAGCCATGGTGAGCGACTTGGCGCCCGAGCACCGGCGCGGGGAAGCCCTCAGCTGGTTCTCGGTGGCGATCTACGGGGGAATGGCAATCGGCCCATGGGTCGGGGAGGCAGCGCGGGAATGGGGAGACACCTCGACCTCGATGGACGGCTTCGACGTGGCATTCGTGGTGTCCGGCACCCTCATGCTGGCTGCGGCGGCAATCGGCACACTGCTGCCCCGCGAGGAATCGCTCTTGATGCCGATTCCGCCCCCGAACGGCCAGGCGATCTCGCCGTCCGCCGTCGAGGGCTCCTTCCGGGCCCGCCGACTGCCGAGCGCCGCGCAGCCCACGGTGTTCGAGGTGATCGGAACTGACGAGTCGCCGACCCCGGCGCCGGCTGGCGTGCCGCACGGCCAGGGGGCCACGCTCATGAGCCGGTTGTTCTACCGCTCCGCGATCTGGCCTGGGACCGTGCTCGCGATGGGCATCATCATCTTCCCGGCGCTGCAGGGTTACCTGCCGAAGCTGGCGGAAGAGCAGAATCTCGGCGATTTCGGACCCGTCTTTGCCGTGTACGGCGTGCTCGTGCTGGTGGTCAGGATGATTGGGCGCAAGCTGCCCGACCGCCTCGGTACTCGCAGGACGGCGACGCTCGCCCTGACAGGCGCTGCACTGGGCATGGCGATCATCGGCACGTTCGTCACGCCCTTGGGCTTGTACGTCGGCGTGGTGGTACTGGCCCTCGGCGGGTCACTGCTGTACCCCGCACTCATGGTCGCCGCAGTCGACGGTGTGCCTCCGTATGAACGTGCCCGCGCTGTGAGCACCTTCACAATGTTCTTCGAGCTCGCAGCGGGGTTCGGCGGGCCCGTCCTCGGCGTGACTGCGGCTGTGGTGGGCGCTACCGTCGGCGCCTTCTACGCGGCAGCCGCCTGCTCGCTTATCGGCATCGTGCTGCTGTGGATCTGGCAGCGCGGCCTGGCGCCAGGCGGGCGCTAGCAAGCGCGGTCACGCCCCCAGTCGCTCTGGCGAGTCACGGCCGGGTGGTGCGAGCAGCGCTCAACTCGTGCCCAGCAGGATCATCGCAGCGACGTAGATGGCGAGCAGGCCGAAGCCGTCGATACGCCCCGCACGCTTGCCCACCAATGCACCCAGATACGCCAGCAGCACCACCGCCATCATTGCCCCGATGCCGAGGCCGGTCAGCGACGGGTCGTCGATGGCGCCGGCGCCCACGAGACCCACTGCCCCTCCCACGGCGAGGCTGTTGAAGACGTTCGAGCCGAACAGGTTGCCCACGATCAGCTCGGTATGGCCCTTGCGGGCGGCGGCTATCACCGTTGCCACCTCCGGCAACGACGTACCGAGGGCCACGATCGAAAAGCCGATGAAGCCGCCGCTCAGATTCCAGTGCTGGGCAAGCGCGATAGCGCCTTCCACGGCGAGCTGCGCGCCGACGATCACACCGCCGAGGCCCAAGACCGCCCGCGCCAGATTGCGCCATGCCGCCCCGGCATCTCGTGCGGTGGAGCCGGGAGCGCCGCCGGCATCAGGCAGCCGTTCGTCATCACGCGACGTACGGATCAGCCACACCAGCGTGATCACCATGAGCACTGCCAGCAGCCCGCCTTCGAGCCGGCTGAGGTAGTCGTCCATCACGAGCAGGGCGAAGACGGCGGCAGTCGCTACCGACCATGGAACGTCGCGACGCAGTGCGATGTTGGAGAACGGGATCGGCATCAGGAGCGCCGCCAAACCGAGGCCCAGGCTCAGGTTCGCCACGTTCGAGCCCACGATGTTGCCCACGCCCAGCGCCGGATTGTCGTTAATGGAAGCGAGCGCGGACACGACCATCTCGGGGGCCGAGGTGCCGAAGCCCAGGACCACGGCGCCGATCACTGCGGGCCGCATGCGTAACGCGGTCGCCAGGCGCGACGCGCCCGCGACGAAATGGTCCCCGGCCACCACCAGCAGTACAAGACCTGCCAGCAGCGCCAGCAGTGCCCAGATCATCGCTGGGACATTCCTGGCACGCCGAGTGTCATCAACCGGCCGCTAGTGGTTGTGGCGCGGAGTGCCGTGAGTGCGAGCAGTGTCCCGGTACTTGACCGCAGGGCGCAGCACCATGCCCTCGTCGAACTGCGTGACCATCGAGCGTTGGATCTCCTGCCACGGGGTGTGCGACGGCGGCACCGGGTAGCCACCGGCGTCGTCCAGCTCGGTGCGGCGCCGTGCCAGCTCGGCGTCGTCCACCAGCATGTCGGCGCTGCCGCGCCGCAGGTCGATGCGGACACGGTCGCCGGTGCGCAGCAGCGCCAAGCCGCCGCCCACGGCTGCCTCGGGGGCTGCGTTCAGGATCGACGGCGAGCCCGACGTGCCGGACTGACGACCGTCGCCGATGCAGGGCAGCGAGTGGACGCCCCGCACCAGCAGCGCTGCCGGAGGCTGCATGTTGACCACCTCGGCGCCGCCGGGGTACCCCACTGGGCCCGTCCCGCGCACGAACAGCATGCAGTGCTCGTCGATGCCGAGTTCGGGGTTGTCGATGTTGGCCCGGTAGTCCTCCGGTCCGTCGAAGACGATGGCGCGGCCTTCGAAGGCATCAGGATCGTCGGGGTTGGACAGGTAGCGCTGGCGGAACTCGTCGGAGATGACGCTGGTCTTCATGATGGCGCTGTCGAAGAGATTGCCCGACAAGTTGATGAAACCCGCATCGGCCAGGAGCGGTTCGCCGACTGCGCGGATCACGTCCGTGTCCATGATCTCGGCATGGGCACAGTTCTCGCCGATGCTGCGACCGTTGGCGGTCAGCGCCTCGGGGTGCGGCAGCAATCCGGCTCGCATCAGCTCGCCGACCACGGCGGGCACACCGCCTGCGTGGTGGTAGTCCTCGCCGAGGTATTCCCCGGCCGGCATCAGGTTCACCAGCAGCGGCACCGCGTAGCCGTGCTTCTGCCAGTCGTCGTTGTTGAGCGGCACGCCGAGGTGAGCGGCGATGGCATTCAAGTGGATCGGCGCGTTGGTGGACCCGCCGATCGCCGAGTTCACCACGATGGAGTTTTCGAACGCCTCGCGGGTCATGATGTCCGACGGCCGCACGTCCTCCCGCACCATCTCCACGATGCGCAGACCAGTCCGGTAGGCCATCTGCGCACGTTCCCGATACGGGGCGGGTATCGCAGCGGACCCTGGCAGCTGCATGCCCAGCGCTTCGGCCAGCGAGTTCATCGTGGTGGCGGTGCCCATCGTGGAGCAGTAGCCAACCGACGGGGCCGAGGAGGCGACCAAGTCGATGAACCCCGCATCGTCGATCTCGCCGGCTGCGTACAGCTCGCGGGCCTTCCACACGACGGTTCCCGAGCCGGTGCGGCGGCCCTCGTGCCAGCCGTTCAGCATCGGCCCGACCGACAGCGCGATGGCCGGCAGGTTGACGGTGGCGGCTGCCATCAGGCACGCGGGCGTGGTCTTGTCGCAGCCGATCGTGAGCACGACACCGTCGAGGGGGTATCCCTGCAGCACCTCGACGAGGCCCAGATAGGCGAGGTTGCGGTCGAGCGCAGCCGTGGGCCGCTTGCCCGTCTCCTGGATGGGATGCACGCCGAACTCGAACGCGATGCCTCCCGCCTCACGGATGCCCTCGCGCACCCGCTTCGCCAGCTCGAGATGATGCCGGTTGCACGGCGACAGATCTGAGCCGGTCTGGGCGATGCCGATGATCGGTTTGCCCGACTGGAGCTCTTCGCGTGTCAGCCCGTAGTTGGCGTAGCGCTCCAGGTACAGCGCCGACATGAGCGGATCGCCCTCGATGTCGAACCAGGCTGCTGAGCGCAGGCCGCCTCGCCCGATGCCGGGGTCGGGGCCGCTGGGATGGATCGAACGGGGTTCAGAGGTCGGAGATGCATCTGCTTCGGGAGCCACCGGGCCACACTACGCGGACCTGCGCGACGGCCCAGAACTAGTGTGAGCCGGGCCAGAGCTCGGCAGGGAGGGGTCACGCATGGATCCGAGTCCGGAAGTACTGCTGGATCTGCACCGGCGCATGGTGCGGATCCGTCACTTCGAGGAAGCTGCCGGCCGGCTCGCCGAGCAGAACCGGCTGCCCGGGTTCCTGCACCTGTACGTCGGGGAGGAGGCCGTCGCCGCCGGGGTGTGCGCCAATCTCGACGATGACGACCAGATCAGCTCGACCCACCGGGGACACGGGCACCTGGTGGCCAAGGGAGGCGACTACGGCGGGATGATGGCCGAACTGATGGGCAAGGCCACTGGCTACTGCGGGGGCAAGGGCGGCTCCATGCACATCTGCGATCTCGATCTGGGAATGCTCGGCGCGAACGGCATCGTGGGCGGCGGCGTGCCGATCGCCGTCGGCGCAGGGTTCGCGAACAAGTACCGGGGAAGCGACCGGGTCTCGGTGGTGTTCTTCGGCGACGGCGCCTCGAACATCGGCGCTTTCCATGAAGCCGCGAACATGGCAGCCGCGCTGTCGCTGCCGGTGCTGTTCGTATGCGAGAACAACGAGTACGGCGAGTTCACGCCCCGCGATCGCACGATGGCCATCACCGATGTGGTGGATCGTGCGGCCGGGTACGGCATGCCCGGGGCAATCGTGGACGGCATGGATGTGATCGCGGTGTGGGAAGCGGCCAACGAGGCCGTGGGCCGGGCTCGCCGGGGCGAAGGACCCTCGTTCATCGAGGCCAAGACCTACCGCTTCTACAACCACCATGGCGTGCAGACCCTCGGCATGAAGTACCGGTCCGACGACGAGCTCGAACAGTGGAAACAGCGAGACCCGATCGAGCTGTTCGAGGATCGGCTGGCCGCCGCAGGCGTGCTGGACGCGGCTGGCGCCCAGGCAGCTCACGACGCGGCCGAAGCCGACATCGAGGCGGCCATCGCATTCGCCGAGGAGAGCCCGCTGCCCGACCCCGACAGTCTGCTGGTCGACGTCTATACCCAAGCCGCTTACGCAGGAGTCACGTCATGACACCCTCAACCGACACCGAGGGGCGCCGCATCGCCTACGGAGCTGCCTTCACGGAAGGGCTGGCCCAGATGATGGAGGCCGATCCGGACGTGTTCGTGGCCGGCGAGGATGTGGGCCGGGCCGGGGGAGTCTTCGGCTCGTTCCGCGGGCTGAACGACCGCTTCGGCGACATGCGGGTGGTGGACACGCCGATCAGCGAGCAGGCCATCGTGGGTCTGGGTACCGGGGCGGCAGTGAGCGGCCTGCGTCCCGTCGTCGACGTGATGTTCATGGATTTCATGCTCGTGGCCATGGACCAGATCGTGAACCAGGCGGCAAAGCTGAAGTACATGTTCGGCGGCAAGGCCACGCTGCCGATGACGATCACCACGAGCGCCGGGGCCGGGCTGTCAGCAGCGGCCCAGCACAGCCAGAGCCTTGAGGCGATGCTGTGCCACATCCCAGGGCTGAAAGTGGTCATGCCATCGAATCCATACGATGCCAAAGGCCTGCTCATCTCATGCATTCGTGACGACAACCCGACGGTGTTCGTGAAGCACAAGCGCCTGCTGGGCCTCAAGGGCGATGTTCCCGAGGATCTGTACGAGGTCCCCTTGGGAACGGCCAGCACCGTGCGGTCCGGCGACGACGTCACGGTGGTGACCTACGGCCGGATGGTGCACGAGGCGATGTCCGCTGCGGATGCGGTGGCGGCAGAGGGCATCGAGTGCGAGGTGATCGATCTGCGCACCCTGCAGCCGCTGGACATGGACACCGTGGTTCAGTCGGCACAGCGGACCAGCCGGGTCGCCGTGGTGCACGAGGCCGTCCGGTTCGGCGGCCTCGGCGGCGAGATAGCGTCGCAGATCGCGGAGGAGGCCTTCGACTACCTGGACGCCCCGATCGAGCGCATCGGCGCACCGTTCAGCCCGGTGCCGTTCAGCCCTGTGCTCGAGTCCGAATGGGTGCCCAACGCCGAGATGATCGGCGAGCGAATCCGAGCGCTCGCGGCCGCGTGAGCGAGGCCGTCGGTCCGGCAGTCGGAATCGTCGCCAACCCGCTGGCCGGCAAGGACGTCAGGCGGCTGACCTCGGGGGCCACCCCGGTCTCGGACGCCGTCAAGATCGGTGCCATACGGCGCGCCGTGGTGGGCGCGATCGAGGGCGGCGCCGACCGCGTGCTGATCAGCGGCGACCGGGCGCGCCTGGGAGAACGCGCGTCGGCAGGTCTGGAGGTGCCGGGCACGGTGGAAGTTGCCGAACCCCATGGCTGGCACACCGGCCGCGACTCCCAGTTGGCAGCCGCACAGTTTCGTGATGCGGGCGTCGGTGCGATCATTGCGCTCGGTGGCGACGGCACTCAGCGTGATGTTGCAACGGGCTGGCGCGCCGTCCCGCTGGTGCCGCTGGCCGTCGGCACCAACAACGTCTTCCCGTTCCAAGCCGAGGCCACTGTCGCCGGCTTCGCCGCGGGAGCAGTGGCGAGCGGCCGTGCCGATGCGACCGAGGTGACCTCGCAGGCGAAGATCATCGACGTCACGACGGAGAGGACTCAGCGCTCGGAGGTGGCGCTTGTGGACGTGTGCCTGGTGCGGAGCGCGTTCGTGGGAGCACGCGCCATCTGGGACCTGGGGTCGGTGAGCGAGATCGTGGCAGCCATCGCCGAGCCGGATTCGGTGGGGCTCTCGGCCATTGCTGCGGCCGTCGCGCCCGTGGGACGGCGCGAAGCCGGCGGCGTCCACGTCGGCTTGGGTTGCGGGTTGCGCAATGCACGGGGCTCGCAGGGCTCCAGAGCCATCCGAGCGGCCGTCATGCCCGGCAGCTATGCAGACATCGACATCGCACACTGCGAGCAGCTGCATTTCGGTCAGCCGGTCACGCTGGCGGGTCCCGGCGTGCTGACGCTGGACGGGGAACGCGAGATCGTGCTGGGCAGAGGGGAACGGGCGCATGTCACTGTCAATCCAGACGGTCCCCACGTGATCGACCCGGGCGCTGCGGTTGCGGCGGCTCAGCGGCGGCGCTACCCCTTCGGCTCTGCAGCAGCGGGTCGCTGAGCAAAGGGACGCCATGGCCACCGAATTTGCAATGCCGAAGCTGGGCCTGACGATGGAGTCGGGGACGATCCTGCGCTGGCTGGTGCCCGACGGTGCCGAGGTTGCCGCTGGGCAGGCAGTGCTGCTGGTCGAGACCGACAAGGTCGAGACAGAGATCGAGGCCTCGGGCAGCGGTGTCCTTGCTCAGACCGGCGAGATCGGCGTGGAATACCCCTGCGGTGTGCGGATCGGTTGGTTCCTGGTAGCCGGCGAGGAACCCCCGGCAACGGCCGACGCTCCGACCGCAGCGCCGCAGGCGCAAGCGGCGGCGGTCCCGGCATCTCCATCTTCCCCGCAGCTGGTTCCCGCCTCGCCGGTGCGCGCACCCGGCGAGCGCATCCTGGCGTCGCCCGCAGCCAAGCGGCTGGCGCGTGAACTGGGCATGGAGCTGGCGGCCGTGGCCGGGAGCGGGCCCAAAGGCCGCATCACCGAGCGCGATGTTCGAGCAGCGAGCGAGGCTCAGGCGGCAGCGCCGGCAGCACCGGTGGCCGAGCCGGCTGACATCACCGGTTCAACGGCACCCGAGCCAGGTGCTTCGGTGCAGCCCCCGGCAACCCTCGCAGCTCGACAGCTCGCCGACGTGCTCGGTGCCGACCTTCGCGCCGTACCGGCCAGCGCCGCCGACGGAAGAATCTCGCGCGCGGACGTGGCCGCCTACGTCAGGAAGCTGCTGGCCAACTTGAGTTCCTCATCGGCTTCACCCGATCCTCCCCGGCAGACCGCGGGGACGGCATCTGCCCCGGCGGTGGAGACCTCGGCGCCGCCGCTGTCGCAGACCCCGATTGAACAGATTCCGCTGCGGGGGATGCGGGGCGTGATCGCGGAGCGCATGAGCGCTTCGCTGCGTTCAATGGCCCAGCTCACGCTCACGATGGATGTCGACATGAGCGCCGTGGTGGCGGAACGGGCTGCACTCGTCGAAGCCGCTCGAGGCGACGACGCCGGCCACCCTGATGAAGATCCAGAGGCTGCCGCGGCGGTGGTGCCCGGCTATACCGATTTCGTGATCTCTGCGGCGGCTGCCGCGCTCGGCAAGCACCCGCGGGTGAATTCACAGGTCACCGACGACGCGGTTGCGCTGCTGGGTGACATTCACGTCGGGCTTGCGGTCGCGCTCGACGACGGGTTGCTCGTCCCGGTTGTCCGCCACGCCGACAGACTCAGCCTCGATGAGATCGCAGCGGAGACAACCCGGCTCGCCGCCGGTGCCCGCGACGGAACACTGGGCTACGACGACTACCAGGGCGCTACGTTCGCGGTGACGGCGTTGGGCATGTTCGGGGTGGACGCCTTCACCCCGGTCGTCAACCCGCCCAACACGGCGATTCTGGGTGTGGGCCGTATCCGCAACGAGACCTATTGGTCAGCGGACGTTCCGGCTGCACGCCCGACGCTCACACTCTCGCTGACGTGGGACCACCGAGCCTTCGACGGGGCGCCCGCCGCCCGCTTCGCGGGCGCCGTACGAGACTGGCTCGAATCGCGCTCGTCAGCATCCCCATAGCCAACGTCATTGGAGCGCAGCCCTCGGGCCGTCTCAGATGTCGACGTAGCTGCGCTTGGCGACCTCTTCGAGCATGACTTCGGTGGCGCCACCGCCGATCGGCAGGATGCGCGCATCGCGGTACATCCGCTCGATGGTCGACTCGCGCATGTAGCCGATGCCACCGTGGAACTGCATGCAGTCATACATGACCTGGTTCACCACCTCGGCGCCGAAGGCCTTGACGCCCGACATCTCCTTGATGGCGTCGATGCCCTGTTCCTTGAGCCACGCAGCGTGGTACATCGCCGCCCGCGCGGCGTCGACCTTGGCCTGGTTCATGGCCATGCGCTGGCGGATCGCGCCCAGGTCGTACAGCGTTCCCTCGAACGCCTTGCGCTGCTGGGTATAGGCGTTGGTCAAGTCGATGGCTACCTGAGCGGCGCCGATGCCCATCCCCACGATCACCATGCGCTCGTTCTGGAAGTTCTCCATGGCGGCGTAGAAGCCACGGTGCACCTCGCCGAGCAGGTGATCGTCGCCCAGCCATACATCGGTCAGCACCAGCTCCGCAGTATCCGAGCAGCGCCAGCCGTGCTTGTCGAGCTTGCGCGAGACCTCGAACCCGTCCGCGCTGGTCGGGACCAAGAACATGGAGATTCCGTAGCGGTCGTCGGGATTCGTTCGCGCTGCGAGCGCGATCACATCGCCGTACACGGCACCGGTGATGAACGTCTTGGCCCCATTGAGACGCCATCCGTCGCCGTCGCGTACTGCGGTGGTGCGCAATCCAGCCACATCGGAACCGGCATCGGGTTCTGTCACGCCGATGCACATCATCGTGTCGCCGGATTGGATCGACGGCAGCCAGCGCTCGAGCTGCGCGTCGGACCCGGCATTGAGCAGGTGAGGCAGCGCCATGTCGGTGTGGACCAAGATGTTCGCCTCGAAGCCTGCGTAGGTGGAAGTTCCGAGCGCCTCCGCGAATGCAGCGGAAGCGAGTGGGCCGAGTCCTAGCCCGCCCCATTCCTCGGGTACACGCAGCGAGAACATGCCCAGCTCGCCCATGCGCTTGTAGATTTCGCGCGGCACCTGGCCGGTTTCTTCCCAGACGTCGCCCACGGGGGTGACCTCATTCGCGACGAATGCGGCGGTCTGTTCATAGATCGCCTGCAACTCGTCGGTCATGTAGATGTTGCGATGGACCATCGTGCTCACCAGATGCCTTCGAAGGGTGTCAAGCGGCAGGTGCAGAACCCTGCTGCACCAGCTCAGCGAGCGGATCGCCGCGGCGGAATCGCTCGAGCAGCACATCTGCGTCGAACAGCACCCCGATGGGGTTCTCCGCGAAGACTGGCCCGTTCATGAACTCGATGCACTCGGCCATCGTGGGGAAGTTCTCGACTTGGAACTCCACGCCATTGCCATCGGGATCGGAGTAGTACATCGAGGTAGTCGGTCCGTGGTTGATAGTGCGCACCGGCAGGATGCCCTTGGCCCGCAGCCGCTCGTAGTGGTCCATGAGATCGCCGAAGCTGCCCATCGTGTAAGCGATGTGCTCCAGAGTGCCGTTGCGCGACTCGTAGCGGCCCGGCTGGCCGCGATTGACGAAGGCCATGCGGTGGTGCTCGTCGTCGTAGGAGATGAAGCAGATGAACTCGTTCTCGTGGACGACCTGCGCACCCAGCACCGTGCACCACCAGTCGCGCACTGCCGCGATGTCATCGGTGCGGAACACGCAATGAGCCATCTTGGAAGGCAGTCGAACCTGCGGAACGTCGGCTTGTGATGCCATGACAACTCCTCTGGGCTCATCCCTCTAGGAGAACCTCTCTGGTTCGGCCGTCGGCGACGAAGACGACCGCTCAGCCTCAACAGTATCGGGACTGTCTCGGCATGCTCCCAGGTGGTGGCGGTGTGCGTGACAGAATCGGCGCTCGTGCAGAGGGTGATCGCGCTCGACATGGAAGGCGTCCTGACGCCGGAGATCTGGATAGCGGTGGCTGAGCGCACTGATATTGACGAGCTGCGGCGCACGACTCGGGACGAGCCGGACTACGACGCGCTGATGCGATACCGGATCGACGTGCTCAACACCCACGGCGTGTCGCTCGAGCAGATCCGCGCCGTGATCGCTGAGCTGCCCCTGCTCGAGGGCGCACGGGAATTTCTCGACGAGCTCCGGCAGCGCTGGGTCGTGGTGCTGCTGTCGGACACGTTCGAGCAATTCGACGATCACTTCCTGGATCTGATGGGCTATCCCCATTTGCTCTGCCACCGTCTTGACGTGGACGGCGGACGCTTGGCGGGATGGAGACGGCGCGTGGACGATGCCAAGCGGCGTGCCGTCGAGGCATACCGCGCGCTGAACTACCACGTGACCGCTGTCGGCGACTCCTACAACGATCTCACGATGCTGAGGGCGGCTGACGCGGCGACCCTGTTCCGATGTCCTCAGGCGGTGGCCGACGCCAATCCGGACCTGCCGTCGGCGTCCACCTACAGCGAACTGTTGCACTGGATCGAGAGCGTGCAGGTGCCGATCACTCGCTGAGCCTCAGGGCTGGGACGCCGGATACGCTGCGAGCGACATGTTCCCCATACGACGAGCAGGGACGGAGCGAAGCAATGGCGATTGAGGTCGGCGACCAGATTCCCGATGTGACACTGCGAGTACTGGACGAGGGCGGCATGCCTGCGCCCGTGCAGTCGGGCGAGATGCTGGGCAGTGGCAAGGTGGTGCTGTTCGGAGTGCCGGGAGCATTCACCCCGGGCTGCAGCAATGTGCACCTCCCGGGGTACATCGAAGGTGCGTCCGAGCTTGCCGGCAAGGGCGTCGACAAGATCGTTTGCGTCTCGGTGAACGATGCGTGGACCATGGGCGCGTGGGCGCAGACTCAGGGTGCAGAGGGCATCGAGATGGCCGCGGACGGCAACGGCGACTTTGCCGAGGCCATGGGCTTGGTCATGGACGGCTCGGGATTCGGCCTGGGCATGAGATCGCGCCGGTATGCCGCGGTGATCGAGAACGGCACGGTGACCGCGCTTGAGGTTGAGGAAGGCGGCGGCGTCGACGTCTCGAGCTGTTCGTCCATGCTGGGGAAGCTCTGATCCACGGCGGACGAATCTGGGACTGCGACGCCTCTGAGTGGGTGTCGCAGCGTTGATGAGAAGCCGGGCGACAGCGAAGCGGCCGGTGAAGTGACGTCGGTCACCCACATCGGCTTCGACGTCGGCGGCACGAAGATCTTCGGCGTGGTGACCGATCACGACGGCGCCGTGCAGCGGACCCTGCGCGAGCCGACGCCCGACGGAGCGGTTCCGCTGATAGGTGCCTTGGCGGACATGACGGCACGTCTTGGCACAGGATCGCGCCCAGTCTCCGTCGGCGTCGGCATGGCCGGCTTGATCACGCTCGACGGCCGCGTCACCGTGTCGCCCAACCTCGTCGATGTCGACGGCGCGGACATCGGGTCGGGCCTCGGCGACTTGCTGGGCATGCCGGTGTTCCTTGACAACGAGGTGAACTGTGCCGCCCGGTGGGAGATGTCCGCTGGTGCCGCGCGTGGCGTTCGCAATGGCGTCATGGTGTCGCTCGGTACGGGGATCGGCGGCGCGTTCATGCTGAACGGCGAGGTGCTGCGTGGTTCAGGGGGGCTGGCGGGGGAGCCTGGGCACATGATCGTCGAGGCAGGGGGCCGCCAGTGCGCCTGCGGGCGACGGGGCTGCTGGGAGGTGTACGCATCCGGTTCCGCGCTGGATCGGATGGCTGTCGAGCGACTCGGCGAGGCATGCCGCGGGCCAGCGGTGACTGCCGCAGCACGCGAAGGTGAGGTTGCCGCGCTCGAGGTGCTGGATGAGTTCGCGTACTGGCTGGCGATCGGCATCTCGAACCTGTGCATCCTGACCGACCCCGAAATGGTGGTGATCGGCGGAGGACTCAGCGAGGACTGGGATCTGCTGGCGCCGACCACCGACAAACACATGGCGGCGTTGCTCATCGGCCGATCGGCCGAATCCCGCCCCAGCATCGTTCCCTCCAAAGCAGGCGAGCTCTCGGCGGCGCTCGGCGCCGCCTTGGGCGGCGCGCAGGGTCACAGTGCCGCCTTGGGCGGCGCGCAGGGTCACAGTGCCGCCTTGGGCGGCGACTCTCCCTAGTGACGTGAGACCGTTGGGCACAGCCGTGCTGGTGTTGTTGACAGCAGCGGCTGGCCTGCTGCCCATCGTGGCGGCTGTGCGCATGAACTCCTCAGCCGATGATGCAGCGACGCACGCGGCCTCGCTCCGTACTCCCGTCCTGGCCTCCACGCTGGATGAGCCTGTGCCGGATGACGCCGGCGGCACCGAACCAAGGACACTGATGCTGCCACTGCTCCGGGCTGAGCGCGCTCCCGACGCGCTGTGGCGAGCGGCACAGCAGCACCACATCGGCAACGAGATGACCGCGTTCAGTTCCGATTGGCCAGAACCGCACTGCCTCGCTATCTGGATCGGTGGCGTCGAAGTGTTCTCCAGCAATCCCGATCCGGTGATTCCCGCGTCGGTGCAGAAGCTCATCACTGCCGCGGCAGCGTTGGCTGTGGTCGACGCCGATGAGCGGCTGGTCACCCGGGTGCTGACCGATGCGGAGATCGTCGACGGCGTCCTCGACGGCACCGTCTGGGTTGTCGGCGGCGGTGATCCGCTGATCATGACGCAGTCCTACGCAGATTCTCATCGGCGCCAGCCGCAGCTGCGCACCCCGATGGAACGCCTTGCTGATGACCTCCTCGGGCGCGGCATCAAGACGCTGCGGGGCAACCTCATTGCCGACGAGTCTCGCTATGACACAACGCGATTTCCCGAGACGTGGCCGCAGCGGTACATCACGCAACTCAACAGCGGCCCGTTGTCGGCCCTGAACTTGAACGACGGCATCACGGGCTTCACGACAACGCTTTCCGCAGCCGAGCACCCGGCGCGCTGGTTCGTGTCCACGTTGGCAGATCTGCTTCGTGTCCGAGGCGTTGCGGTGGACGTGGAGATCGACGTGTCAACGGCGCCGAGCGGCATGAGCGAGATCGCTCGCCTCACCTCGCCCCCGCTGGTGGAGATCATCCAGCAGATGCTGCGCGAGAGCGACAACACCACCGCGGAGATGATGCTGCGCGAGATCGGACTGCGGAGTGCCGGTGAGGGCTCCACACCCGCCGGTGCCGCAGCTGCCGAGCGGATCGTGTCGGATCTGCTGCCCGAACAGTCCCGGCCCGCAGTAGTGGACGGTTCGGGGCTGGATCGCCAGAACATGGTCACGTGCAGCTTCCTCGCCGCGCTGCTGGATCATTTCGGCACCGAGGGTGCATTCGCGGCGGGTTTGCCGGTGGCGGCTCGCACGGGAACGCTCTCACACCGGTTCGCCGACCATCCCGCAGCCGGTCGGCTGCATGCCAAGACCGGGCTGCTCACCGGCGTGAACGCTCTCGCCGGGTTCGTTGAGACCGACAGTGGGACGGTGACGTTCGCCCAGATGCTGAACGGTGTGCCGCCCGAGGGCCGTCTCGGCCTGGAACTGCAGGAGTCGTTGGCCGGGCAGCTCCTGCGGTACCCCGTGGGAGACGCCGTCGCCCTGCGAGGATTGACCCGTGCCCCCTCCTGAGATTCGGCCCATGTTCCCTCTCGGGTCGCCGCTGCTGCCTGGCGCCGTGCTTCCGTTGCACATCTTTGAGCCTCGGTACCGGGCCCTCGCGCGGCGGTGCACCAGCGACGATGACCCATTCGGCGTCGTGATGATCGAGCGCGGCAGCGAGGTCGGTGGCGGCGATGTGCGCGCCGACGTAGGTTGCCTGGCCACCATTGCCCAGTACCAGGAATTGCCCGACGGACGCTGGGTGATGCTGGCCACCGGTGATCGGCGGATCAGGATCGTCGAGTGGCTGGTGGACGATCCCTACCCCCGGGCACTGACCTGCGATTGGCCCGACGATCCTGCGGACGTGCCCGCCCACGAGCGCACGGCGGTCGTGGCTCGACTGCGCCGTCTGCGGGCTCGGGCGTCTGAGATCGGAGCGCTCGGAGTGACCGCGGCCGAGTCGGCTGCCATCGACGATCAGCTCGCGCTGCTCGCAGCAGCGCCCGCTGAGGCATCAGCGTGGTCGTTTCGGCTCGCGTCGCTCGTGCCCGCGGGCCCATTCGACCGTCACAGCTTGCTGTGCGCCCCGGATCCCGCCAGCCGGGTGGATGTCATCGGGGAGATCCTCGACGGCGTGGAAGAACTGCTGGGCGAACGGTAGCGTCGCCGTGACTGTGCCTCGACGAGACTCCGGACTGCGAGCCGAGATTTCCGAATTGGCCGGCATGCTGCGGTCCTACATCGTCCAAGAGACGGTGGGCCCGCTGCGCGGGCTGGGCAGGTATGTGCTGTTCGGGCTCATCGGCGGCATCGGGGTGAGCCTGGGCGTGGTCTTCGGGGCTTTGGGGGTGGTGCGCCTCCTGCAGGCCGAAACGGAACTCTTCAATGCGAACTGGTCATTCGTTCCCCATGCAGCCGGTGCCGCTTTCCTTCTGCTGGCGATTGCGCTGCTGATCCGCGCTATCCGGCCGAGACGCACCGATTCCGCTGCGCCGGATCCGGCCGCACGGCGGACCGATGACAATGCGGCAGAGGATGACGATGGCTGACAGCGGCAGGGGCAACGGGGTTGGATCGAGCACAAATGGTGAGCGCATCACGCCATCGGACATCTCTGATCGCGTGCGTCAGCTCATCGGCGGTGCAGGTGACGCAGCCGAGCAGGTGTCCAGCGCCGCTGTGGCAGTAGCCGCTGCCGTCGGTACCGGCCTCGTGTTGGCCGCATTCCTGTTCGGCCGTCGCAGGGGCCGCCGACGCAGCACGCTTGTCGAAATCGTCCGGGTGTAAGAGGCTGACCCCCATGGCGAAGCGGCTGAGGCGGATGCCGGCCCGAGCCACCGATGCGCTCTGGCGACGGGCGCGGACCGGCAATGGGGTATGGCTGGCTGCGGCGATCATGGCTAGCGGGCTGCGGTTGCTTGTTCGATGGTCCAAGCGCGAGCGCGAAGTGATCTATCGCGGTGAGTTGGCAGCTGGCGAGCGGCTCATGATCCGTCACGTGCCACCGGATGGTGACGGCGGCAGTTCGGCGGCGGAGGTGGCGTGAAACAACCTGACGAGCTGGAGCACGGCGAGCTGCAACCCGGAGAGACGGTGCTGATGGTCGACAGTCGCCAGCGTCGATATCTCGTGGTGCTGCGCGCTGGCGGCGAGTTTCACACTCATGCTGGAGTCGTGCCGCACGACCAGATCATCGGCACGCCCGAGGGCTCGGAGTTCCGCAGCGGTTCGGGTGCCCGCTTCGTGGCGCTGCGCCCGACGCTCGCCGATCAGGTGCTGAAGATGCCGCGCGGAGCGCAAGTGATCTATCCCAAGGATCTCGGTGCGATCTGGATGCTGGCCGACGTGCGAGCCGGAATGTCGGTCTTCGAAACCGGTGTGGGCTCAGGTGCTCTGTCGGCGACGCTGCTCCGCTGCGGCGCCTGTGTCACCGGCTACGAGCTGCGGGAGGACTTTGCCGAGCGAGCTGTCCAGAACGTCGAGAGCATTGCCGGCACCGAAGCGCTGGATCGCTATGACGTACAGCTCCGCGATGCCTACGATTCGGTCGATCCGCCGTACAGCAATCCGTCGCAGAGCGATGCCGGGGCGGGGGCTGCCGGAGCGACGGATTCCTCCGAGCGCCGGTACGACCGAGCCGTACTCGACATCCCCGAGCCTTGGCGTGTCGCAGTGCACTTGCCCGAACGGCTGCGGCGCGGAGGGATCCTGGTGGCGTACAACCCGTCAGTGACGCAGGTGCAGCAGCTGCGTCGGACGCTGGAAGACGGACCGTGGGCGCTCATCGAGACCATCGAGGTCATGCACCGGAGCTGGCACGTCAAAGGGGCATCCGTACGGCCCGATCACCGCATGGTCGCCCACACCGGCTTTCTCACGCACGCCCGATTGATCGAGGCGTGAGACGAGCCTGGGCCTCGCTCAGCGGCTCGGCCTCCGGGCACCAGTCGCGACTGCGACGTCACGTCACAGCACCGATGCGATTGGCGCTCTGTGCGGTGGTACTGGCCGGCGCGTCGGCGGCGTGCGCGCCCGACCCGGATGACGCCGGACGAGCAGGTGCGCCTCCCGAACCTGTGTCCTTCATCGAAGGCACCGACGGTCCGTTGTGGCTGGGTGCGCCTCCGGCGGCGCTCCCGATCGCTGATGACGTGCTCGCCGAGGCCACTCGAGGCGTGATGCCGTTGCGAGCGATCGGCTGCGGAGCCGTATCGAACGGCACGGCGTTCGTCGTCGCGCCGGGACTGCTGGTGGGAGCTGCCCACGTCATCGCAGGCGCCTCCAAGGTCGAGGTGGATGCGTCACCAGGCGGCACCGTCACGGCTGCGGCACAGCCGGTGGAAGTGGTCGGATACTCAGAAGAACGTGATCTCGCCTTGCTCAGAACCGATGCCGCGGTGTCTCCGCTGAGCATTGACCGTGCACGGCTGGGAGGGATGGCGGCAGTACTGGGCTACCCCGAAGGCTCCGCACTCGAGGCGTCACCTGCCCGCATCGAGCACTACGTGAGCGCAAGCGGGCTTTGGGGTGACGGAATGAGGCGACGGGTGTACGTGCTCGCCGTCAATGTGCGCGCCGGACAGTCGGGCGCGCCGCTCGTCGACCCGCACGGAAGCGTCGTCGGCGTTGCCTTCGCCACCACGAGCGGACCCTCAGATATCGGGTTCGCGCTCAGTCGCGAGGAACTGCTTGGATTCCTTGCCTCGTCGGGTGTCGATGCCCGGATCGACTATCTGGGTCGCACCGTGGTGAGGGCGCAGCCTGCGAAGCTGCGCCGAGTGCCGAACGGAGCGTGCGCGCTGCGCTGAGGCCTACGCCTCGATCTGTGCTTGTCGCTTCACTCGGCTTACGCCTCGATGAAGATGCACTCCCCGGGGCATTCCTCGGCGGACTCGATCACGGCGTCGAGCTGCGAGTCGGGAAACTCTGCGAGCCCCTCGACACCGCCCGGTTCGGAGAAGATCTTGTCGCCTTCCTTCACGTAGGCAAGCCCGTCGTCGAGAAGCGTGAAGACATCGGGCGCGATCTCTTCGCAGAGCCCGTCACCGGTGCACAGATCCTGATCGATCCAGACCTTCATCGTGTAACGACCCTTCCTCTGGGACGGCCCGAAGGGGGAACGGAGCCAACTATGAAATCTACCGAGTCGGCGCGCGTCCTGCACGGCACCCAACAGCACTCCGCGGCGGCAGCACTGGTAACCGTGCTGAGCGTCGCGTCTTGCCAGCAGTGTCAGGGTAGTGTCGGCCGCGCATGGACCAGGGCGACGAGGAGACCCAGCGCAGCAGCGCAGCCGATGCGGGCGTACTCCGCAGCCGCATGCGCACGCTCGAGGAAGAGGTCGCGCTGCTCCGGCGCAAGCTGGCCGACACGCCAGCGCGGGTCAGCACGCTCGAAGAACGCCTGCTCGAGGCGAAGGGCCAGCTGTCGGCTGCGGTTTCGCAGAACGAGAAGCTGACCTACACGCTGCGCGAGGCGCGAGAGCACATCGCGGCCCTGCGCGAAGAGGTCGACAAGCTGACCCAGCCGCCGTCGGCCTACGGCACCTTCCTGTCCCGCAACGACGACGGCACGGCGGATGTGCACGCCAGCGGGCGCAAGATGCGTGTTGCTCTGCACCCCGACCTGGCCGAGACCGAGCTGGTCGAAGGCAGCGAGGTAGTGCTGAACGAGTCGTACAACATCGTGCTGGCCCGTGGGCCTGAGACGTCCGGCGAGGTGGTCACGCTGAATGAGGTCCTCGCCGACGGCTTCCGAGCGCTCGTCACGGGCCGCGCCGACGAGGAACGCATCGTGGAGCTGGCGGGCGACCTGCGGGACGAGCCGCTGCGGTCGGGCGACAACCTGCTGCTCGATGTGCGCTCCAATATCGTGCTCGAGCGCCTGCCGCGGCCCGAGGTAGACGATCTGCTGCTCGAAGAAGTGCCGGACGTCACCTACGAGGACATCGGGGGGCTGGACACCCAGATCGAGCTCATCACCGATGCCGTGGAGCTGCCGTACCTCCATCAGGACCTGTTCCGCACCTACGACCTGCCTGCACCGAAGGGCATCCTGCTCTACGGCCCTCCCGGATGCGGCAAGACGCTGATAGCGAAGGCGGTTGCCAATTCGCTGGCGGCCAAGGTGGGGGAAGTCTCCGGACAGCAGGGCGCACGCAGCTTCTTCATCAACATCAAGGGTCCTGAGCTGCTCAACAAGTACGTGGGCGAAACCGAGCGCCAGATCCGTCGCATTTTCGAGCGGGCCAGGGAGAAGGCCTCCGAGGGCTGGCCGGTGATCGTGTTCTTCGACGAGATGGAGTCGCTGTTCCGCACGCGTGGCAGCGGCATCAGCTCCGACATGGAGTCGACAGTTGTGCCGCAGCTGCTCGCGGAGATCGACGGCGTCGAGGGTCTGCGCAACGTGATCGTGATCGGCGCCTCGAACCGGGAGGATCTCATCGACCCGGCAATCCTGCGTCCTGGCCGCCTCGACGTGAAGATCAAGATCAACCGGCCAGACGAGCAGGCGGCGCTGTCGATCTTCAGCACCTACCTCACGCCGACGCTGCCGATCGACCCGATGGAAGTTGCCGACTTGGGCGGCGGCGATCCGCACAAGGCCGTCCGGATCATGATCGAGCGGACCGTCGACGAGATGTACCGCCCCGATGATCTCAACCGCTTCCTCGAGGTCACCTACCAGAACGGCGACAAGGAAGTCATGTACTTCAAGGACTTCGCGTCGGGGGCGATGATCGAGAACATCGTACGCCGGGCCAAGAAGAACGCCATCAAGCGGTCGCTCGCCACCGGCAGCAACGGCATCCGGTTGGACGACCTCATGGGCTCGATCCGCCAAGAGTTCCGTGAGCACGAAGACCTGCCCAACACGACGAATCCCGATGACTGGGCGAAGATCTCCGGCAAGAAGGGCGAGCGGATCGTGTTCATCCGGACGCTCGTCGATCCCGACGAGAGCGACGCACTGGGCGGCCGCGCCATCGAGCGGGTGCAGACCAGCCAGTACCTGTAGAGCACTGCGCTCTCCACCGGTACCAGGTGCTGCTCTGCGGGGTTCGCAGGCCTGAGAGCTAGGGTCTCGCACGGTGGCGGTTCACAAGGTCGTTGGCATCGAGACTGAGTTCGGCATCATCCATCGCTGCACCGGCGACTCCAATCCCGTGGCTGCGTCGTCGATGATCATCAACGCCTACGTCAACGGCTTCTTGTGCCAGCGCGTCAGCTGGGACTTCGAAGACGAGCAGCCCGGCGCTGATGCGAGGGGCTTCAACGAGTTCGACGCATTGGCGCCCGAGATCGAAACGCACCTGGTCAACGCCGTGCTGACCAACGGTGCTCGCTATTACGTCGACCACGCGCATCCCGAGCTGTCGACCCCCGAGTGCTCGGACGCACGCCAATGCGTCGTCTACGACCGGGCAGCCGAGGAGATCCTGATCCGATCCATGCAGGCTGCCAACAACCTCTTGCCGGACGACGAAGAGCTGGTCATCCACAAGAACAACAGCGACGGCAAGGGCAACAGCTACGGCTGCCACGAGAACTACCTGCTGGACCGCGATGTGCCCTTTGGCCGGGTGGTGACGCACATCCTGCCGTTCTTCGTGACCCGCCAGATCTTCTGCGGCGCCGGCAAGCTGGGCATCGAGGTGCCGATGGACGATCGCTCTCCGGCGCCGTTCGGGGACCGGCCGTTCCAGATCAGCCAGCGCGCCGATTTCTTCGAGGAGGAGGTCGGGCTCGAGACCACGCTCAAGCGACCCATTGTCAACACCCGCGACGAGCCGCACGCCGACACGCGCAAGTACCGGCGCCTGCACGTCATCCTCGGCGACGCCAACATGAGCGAGCTCCAGACCTATCTCAAGCTGGGCACGACCTCGCTGGTGCTGGCGATGATCGACGACGATTTCGTGCCCGAGCCCCTGACGCCTCTTGTGCCAGTCGCGGCGCTGCGCCAGGTGAGCTTCGACACTGCCCTGTCAGGGTTGATCGAAATGGTCGACGGCCGTCGCATGCGAGCCATCGAGGTCCAATGGGAGTATCTCGAGTTGGCTCGGAAGTATGCGCAGAGCCATGGTCTGGATCCCGTCGGCGGCGACGACGTCGGCAATGACATCCTGGATCGCTGGGAGGCGGTGCTCACCGGACTGGAGTCGGATCCGATGAGCCTCGCGACGCAGTTGGACTGGGTTGCCAAGCTGCGCCTGTACGGGGCTTTCGCCGAGCGGCACGGCCTCGACTGGGATGATCCGAAGCTCGCCGCCTTGGACCTGCAGTATCACGACCTGCGGCCGTCCAAGTCGCTGGCCCGACGCGTCGGTCTTGAACGGATCACGACCGACGATGAGGTGGACGAGGCGGTGTCGGTACCGCCACCGACGACACGTGCGTACTTCCGGGGCCGCTGCCTCGACAAGTTCGGGGATGAGATCGTGGCCGCCAACTGGGACTCGATGGTGTTCGACATCGGCACTGATCCGCTGCGGCGCGTGCCCATGCTCGAACCGCTGCGAGGAACCCGCGCGCACGTGGGTAGCTTGTTGGACGAGTGCCGGGACGCAGCCGAGTTGCTGCGCCGGCTGGGCAATTAGCCGCCAAGTTCAGCTTCGAACGCAGGCGGCAATCGGAACTCTCACGCATTCGAGACCCAAGCAATCGACACCGGAGGAGGCCCGAGATGGCAGAACGCGAGCAGATGCGACGGTCGGCTCCGAGGGAGACCGAGAGTCCCGCACCGCAGGACACTTCGTCTGAAGGCGCGACCGAACTGAAGGCGGAGCTCGACGACCTGCTCGACGAGATCGACGATGTGCTCGAGACCAATGCCGAGGAGTTCGTGAAGAACTACGTGCAGAAGGGCGGCGAGTGACCCCCATGCCCTTCTTCGCCCCAGGGGACGATCCGGGGGCGAGCTTCCTGGAACTGCTGCGGCGTACGGGCAGTGAGCCATTTGCCGGGCTCGCGCAGGTTCCCGCCGCTGAGGGGGGTTTCGGCTCCCTCGAGGGCTCTCACGCCACCACCGTGCTGGCCGTGCGCAGCTCCGACGGGGTGGTTGTGGCCGGAGACCGGCGGGCCACCAGCGGAAACCTCATCAGCCACCGCGACATGCGCAAGGTCTTCCCTGCCGATTCCTATTCGGCAGTCGCCATCGCCGGTGCCGCAGGCCCTGCCGTGCAGATGGTTCGCCTCTTCCAGCTGCAGCTCGAGTACTACGAGAAGATCGAAGGCAAGCCGCTGAGCCTGGAGGGCAAGGCGAACCAGCTGGCTGAAATGCTGCGAGCACACCTGCCCCAGGCGATGCGCGGCCTCCCGGTAGTGCCCATCTTCGCCGGATTCGACCCCGCCGACGGGAGAGGCAGGCTCTTCCAGTACGACGTGACCGGCGGCCGCTACGAGGAGCAGGATTACGCCACGGCCGGCTCGGGCAGCCTGCACGCGGGGACGGTCCTCAAGCTCGGCTTCCGCGACGACTTGAGCGAGCCGGAAGCACTGACGCTCAGCGTGCAGGCGTTGTGGCACGCCGCCGACGAGGACAGCGCCACCGGCGGTCCGGATCCCGTGCGCGGTATCTACCCGGTGTTGGCGGCAATCGGAGGCGAGGGCTTCCGCCAGCTCAGCGATGCCGAGTCAGGAGCAGTATTCGCTGATCTGCAGGCCGAGCTCTCCGGTGGCGGGAGCGGAGGGGCAGCTCGGTTCGATTCGGCAGGCGGCGATCCCAGTTCCGCCGGAGGCAGCCGCAGCGAGGTGTCGCGATGAGCATGCCCGGGATGTACGTCAGTCCCGAACAGCTCATGCAAGACCGGGCCGACTACGCCCGCAAGGGAATCGCCCGGGGACGCTCGCTGGTAACGCTGGAGTACGGCGGCGGCATCGCCCTGGTGGCGGAGAACGCCAGTGCAACATTGCGCAAGGTGTCGGAGATCTACGACCGGATCGCGTTCGGGGGCGTAGGCCGCTACATCGAGTTCGATCAGCTGCGCATTGCGGGTGTCCGCCACGCTGAGCTGAAGGGCTACCAGTACTCGCGTTCAGATGTGGAAGCTCGCAGTCTCGCCAACCAGTACGCGCAGATGCTCGGGCAGTTCTTCACCCATGAGCTCAAGCCGCTCGAGGTGGAGATCGTGGTGGTGGAGGTGGGGATCGGCGACGAGGCCAACCAGCTCTACCGGATTCAGTACGACGGGACCGTCATGGACGAGGAGGCGTACTGCTGCATCGGTGGCGATGCCGATGCGGTGCGCGATCGGGTGGCAGAGGGCTACGACCCTGAACTCGACGCCGGCGCTGCCATCCAGCTTGCTCGTGCGGCACTCGCTGGGCCCGAGCGTGAGATCGCTGCACCGGATCTTGAGGTGGCCTTGCTCGAGTCGAATGCGGAGGACGCAACCCACCGCCGCCGGTGCTTCCGGCGTCTTGGTGACGACGAGGTGGAAGTCGCTCTGGGCGACAGCGCAGATCAGCCCGACGAGGGTTCCGAACAGGAAGATTCCTAGATCGGAACTACGGTGAGCGCCGTGCAGCGGCGCATCATGGGTGTCGAGAACGAGTACGGCGTCACGTGCACGCTGCGAGGACAACGGCGCCTCAGCCCCGACGAGGTGGCGCGTTATCTGTTCCGCCGGGTGGTGTCGTGGGGGCGTTCCAGCAACGTGTTCCTGGCAAACGGAGCGCGCCTGTACCTCGACGTCGGCAGCCACCCCGAGTACGCCACGCCGGAATGCGATTCCGTCTATGACGTGGTGTGCCACGATCGTGCGGGCGAGCGGATCCTCGAACAGCTCGTCGCCAGCGCCACCGAGCGCCTGGCAGAGGAAGCGTTCAACGGCACGATCTTTCTGTTCAAGAACAACACCGACTCGGCTGGCAACAGCTACGGCTGCCACGAGAACTACCTGACCAGCCGTGCTGACGACTTCTCGAACTACGCCGAGGTGCTGATCCCGTTCCTGGTGACCAGGCAGATCTACGCCGGCGCGGGCAAGGTGCTCAACACGGCCAAAGGTGCCCGGTATTGCATCACCCAGCGAGCGGAGCACATCTGGGAGAGCGTGTCGAGCGCGACCACCCGCAGCCGCCCGATCATCAACACCCGCGACGAGCCACACGCAGATGCTGAGCGCTTCCGGCGCCTGCACGTCATTGTCGGCGACTCGAACATGAGCGAGTACACGTCGTTTCTCAAGATCGGCGCGGCTGCACTCATGCTGCGCATGCTCGAGGATCCCGCCGTGGTGCTACGGGACATGACGCTGGAGAACCCGATCCGGGCGATCCGCGAAATCAGCCACGACATCACCTGCAGACGCAAGGTGCGTTTGGCCAATGGGCGTGAGGTGAGCGCCTTCGACATCCAGTCGGAGTACTTGGAACGGGCCCTGCGATTTGCCGAGACGAACGATCTCACCACCGAGGAATCGCGTGCCCTGCAGATGTGGGAGCACGTCATGACGGCGATCGGCGACGATCCGCTGCAGCTCGACCGCGAAGTGGACTGGGTCATCAAGCACAAGCTGCTCACGAGCTATGCCGACCGCGCGGGGGTCGGCTTCGACGACCCGCACATTGCATTGCTGGATCTGCAGTACCACCACGTGCATTCGACGCGAGGCGTCTTCTATGTGATGCAGCGGCGCGGCCTGGTCGAGCGAGTCCTCGATGACGCCGATGTGCGTCGGGCGACCGAGGAAGCGCCCCAGACGACGAGAGCCCGGCTGCGAGGGGCCTTCGTTCGCGAGGCCAAGGCTCGGCGCCGCGACTACACCGTGGACTGGGTGCATCTGAAGCTCAACGACCAAGCTCAGCGAACCGTCTTGTGCAAGGACCCGTTCCGTTCTCACGACGAGCGTGTCGACAAGCTGATCGAGTCGCTGTGATGCGCACGGCGGCCCGTTTGCGCCGGCTCCCGGCTGGCTGAAGGCAGCAGATGCCGCGCTTTGCGCGCCTGCGAGCCACCGAGGTGCGTGACGTGCGGCCCGGGCTGGCGCGGATGACCCTGTCCGACGGCAGTGAGGCGTACGCGCTCACAGATCTGTGCGGACCGGTTGAGGTCGGCAACGAGTTGCTCGTGAACACGACCGCGCTGGATATGCATCTGGGCAGCGGTGGAGTTCACGTGGTTCACACCAACCTCAGTGCTCCCTACCGAGGTGATGGAGACCCTGAGCCCCCGGGCCGGGTCATGAAGGCTCGCTATCTCGCCGAACAGTTGCCCGTCGACGCGTATGAGGAAGCAACGGGCCAGGCGCCCAATGACGCCGACGTGGAGGCGCTGCCCTCGCTGGCGGGCATGCGGGTGGTGCTGTGCGTGCTGCACAGTCATGCGCTGGCGCTGGCTGCAGCGGTCCGCGATGCCTCCGGCGCGCCCCTGGGTTACGTCATGACCGATGGGGGAGCGCTGCCGTTCGTGCTCAGCGATCTCGCCGCGGCGTGCCTGGAACGGGGAGTGATCACGACGGCGGTCAGTGCCGGGCAGGCCTTCGGGGCTCCTCTCGAGGCGGTCACCGTTGCCTCCGGTGTGGCCGCACTGGCGCAGCGGGACATCGGGCGTGTCGTCGTCGCACCAGGGCCAGGACACCTCGGGACGGCGAGTCCGCTGGGCTTCTCCGCTCTGGATCTCGCAGGCCACGCGGCTGTGCTGGACGCGCTCGGGGCGGCGACTGCGCTGGCCGTACGTGCATCGTCGGTCGATGAGCGCGCACGGCACCGTGGCCTGAGCCATCACACCCGGGCAATAGCAGCGCTGGCCCCCGTCCGGACGGTCGTGCCAGTCCCGGCGGGATCAGCGGCTGGCGAGGCAGCGGGCGATGCAGCGTGGATCTCGGCCTTGGGGGAGCGGGCGGTTGGCCTGGAACCGGTTGCTGTCGGCGATGCCCTTGCCCGCGGTGGCCTGAGTGTCACGTCCATGGGCCGCCCGCTGGCAGATGACCGAGGTGCGTGCGCTTGGCTAGGAGCCGCAGCGGCGTGGCTGGCGGCATCGGCATGACGATTCCCGACGAACCCGACGATTCGCCGCAGCACCGGCCGCCGCGTATCCGGCGAGCGATGGGACGGCGCACGCGCAGCCTGCTGTCGTGGGCCTGGGTGCTGCTGGCAGCGGTGACGCTCGCGCTGCTGATGCGGACGTTCCTCATCGCCGCCTTCTACATCCCGTCCGAGTCGATGGAACCGGTTCTCGAGATCGGGGATCGACTGCTGGTCTCGAAGCTCAGCTACCGCATCGGGGATCCCGAACCCGGCGACGTCGTCGTGTTCCGGACCCCGCCCTCGATGCAGCCGGCGCAGACGACAGAGCTCATCAAGCGAGTCGTCGCCGTCGGCGGCCAGCAGGTCGAAGCAGTGAACGGCCGGCTCATCATCGACGGGTCGCCTGTGGATGAGCACTACCTCTCCGCCGATGTGTACACGCGCGACTTCGGCCCGGTGCTGGTGCCCGCCGGATACGTGTTCGTCATGGGGGACAACCGTCGCTCAAGCCAGGACAGCCGCGTCTTCGGCGCCATCCCGGAAAGCGAGATCGTCGGCAGGGCATTTGCACGCTTCTGGCCGCCGACGCGACTCGGCGGCTTGTAGATCTCGAGCGCTGTGATCGATACCGATCAACCTCAAACAGGCTGTGTTTCGCAGATATCGCCTGCAGGGGCTGAGCCGTCCGGTGTCTTCGATGATTGGAGGCCTGCAAGCAGGCGGTCGACGTGATCGCCATACAAGCCGTCGAGGCCCATGTCGGCCAGCGCAGTCGCCAGGCGGGTGTGCTGCACGTCCCAGCCGAAGCACAGACGCTCGAATCGGTGGAAGAGGGCCGCGAGGCCGCCTGTCCAGTCCTTGGCGGGAAGGTTGACCGCATCGATACCGGCGGTGGCCATCGCGGCCGCTCGACGCTCCGGACCCTCCTTCATGCGCCGCACACGAGTGGAATCGACGATGTGGGCACAAGTGCGCCCGCGCAGGCCGACCAGGAGATCCCAGTCGCCGTGGCACAGCCAGAGGCGGTCCTCGGCGCGGACGGCGCGGGCGGCAGCGATCACGGCGTCTGCCGCGGCAGGGTCTTTGAGATCGACAGACAGCTCGAAGTCGGTGCCGCACGCCTGGTACATGTCAGTGAGCGTCGGAATGTCGGCACCGATTCGTTCACGTCCCACCGAGCTGAAGGGTCGCCGGACGCCGCGGTGCCAGATGACGCCGTCATGGTCCAGCATGGGGTGACCGTCCTGGCTCA
Source organism: Microthrixaceae bacterium (assembly GCA_011523825.1). Classification (GTDB taxonomy): domain Bacteria; phylum Actinomycetota; class Acidimicrobiia; order Acidimicrobiales; family Poriferisodalaceae; genus Poriferisodalis. The sequence goes on along the minus strand of WTFX01000027.1, from coordinate 196,402 downwards.
GCCAGACGTCGGTCTCGAGTCCGGTTGCTCCCAGGTCCAAGGCCAGGGCGAATGTTTCGAGGGCATTGTCGGCGCCGTGCGCTCGCCCGCCGCGGTGCGCGAACGCGATCGGAGGCGTGCGCAGTGACGGCAATGGCTGAGGGGGCACACCTATATCGTGCCACTTGTGCCGACGATATGGCTGCTGCCCATCGTTGCCTTCGGCGTGCTCGCCGTGGTCAGCATCGTCTTGATCCGGCGGCTGGCGATGGAGCTGCGGGCGACAACGCAAAGCCTGGCGTCCATCTCAGACGCCGCAGCGGCGGTGCGCGCCGACGTCATGCGAGCGCGCGCTGCAATCGACAGCCTCGACGTGCCGTCGCTGCGCCAGGCCACTGCCGAGCGAGTGCTCGGCATGGCGGTGCGGTGGGCCGCTCGCCGGGTACTGCCCTTCTGATGGGGCAACGATCGCCGCATACGGATCCGCCTGCGCGTGCACGGTGCAGAACCGCCACGCAGGGCCGGGGTTCTACCATCGAGCCGTGAGCCTGCAGCCCAACGAGGTGCTGATCATCGTGCTCGTGGCCTTGATCGTGCTCGGCCCCAAACGGCTGCCGGGCGCCATCCGGGGCATCGGCCGCGCTTTCCGGCAGGTGCGCGACTTTTCGACCACCGTTCGCCAGGAAATGGATGCCACGATCTCGCCGCCGAAAGTCGAACCCGCATCGCCCCCTGCCCGCGCCGACGCTGAAGTCCCCGAGACTGAGCCGGAGGCTGACGACACCGGGATCCGCCGGTCCGACGAAGGCCCGGCTGGCGATGGCGTGACCAGCGACGGCTCTGCGTGAGGCTCCGGTGGCGCCGTCGGCCCCGGCCGGCGGTGATGGGTTTCTGGGATCACGTCGCCGAGCTGCGGAACCGGCTCATCTGGAGCATCGTGGCCATCGGGCTCGGCATGGTTGTCGGGCTCGTCGTCTATGACTGGCTGCTGCGCGAGGTTTTCCTGCCGCCGTACTGCAATGTGCTGGAGGCCCAGGAGATCGACCGCCCGTGCAGTTTGGTGATCACCGCGCCGCTGGAGGGATTCCGTACCCGGATCAAGGTGTCCGCGTACCTGGGGGTGGTGCTGGCGATGCCGGTGCTGCTGTGGCACCTGTGGCGCTTCATCACACCGGCGCTGGATCGCCGGGAGAAACGGTGGGCGATCCCATTCGTGATGGCGGGGTTCGTGCTGTTCTCGGCGGGTGCCGTATTGGCGTACTTCACCTTCGAACGGGCACTGGATTTCCTGATCGCCGTCAGCGGCGACGCGGTCGACCCGCTGCTCGGGCCCGGCTCCTACCTCGGACTGGTGACGTTCATGATGCTGGCCTTCGGCATCGGGTTCGAATTCCCGATCGTGTTGATCTTCGCCCAGCTCGCCGGCATCGTCGAGCCGCGGCAGCTGAATCGGGCCCGCCGCTACGCCATCGTCGGCATCGTGGCCGGTGCGGCGATCATCACGCCCTCGGGCGATCCGATCACGCTCGCGGCGCTGTCGGTGCCGCTGTACGTGTTCTACGAGCTGTCGATCCTGGTCGGCTACCTGGTTCTTCGACGCCGCAGCGGCGAGCCTCCGTTGCGGCGGCGGTTCCGCCGGTCGTCTCCAGCCGACGAACAGGGCGCCGCCCCAGCGGAACCCACGCCGTGAGCCGCGTGACCGAACGCGGCGAGGGCCTCAGCGGGCCGGCCACGCCGCCGCTGTTCGCCGACCTCCTGGGTGCGCGGGCCATCTCGCCCGACGGCTTTCAGGCCGAGGCCTTCGCCGCGCTGGATCGGGGCGATTCGGTGCTGGTGGCTGCGCCCACCTCATCGGGCAAGACGCTTGTTGCCGAATACGGCATTGCGGCAACCCTGCAAGCCGGCAAGCGAGCCGCCTACACCGCGCCCACCAAGGCGCTGTCGAACCAGAAGCTGCGCGAGCTGCGCTCGTGGCTGGGCTTTGAACGGGTCGGCCTGCTCACCGGCGACAACGTGATCTTCCCTGGCGCCGACGTGGTGGTCATGACCACCGAGGTGCTGCGCAACATGATGTACTCCGGTTCGCCGCACATCGCCCAATTCGGCATGGCCGTGCTGGATGAGGTCCACTACCTGCAGGATCCGTACCGGGGAGCGGTCTGGGAAGAGGTCATCATCGGTACACCGCCGCATATGCGGCTGGTGTGCCTGTCGGCCACGGTCAGCAATGCTCACGAGCTCGCATCGTGGATCGAGGCCACTGCCGGCGGGTGCACCCCGGTCGTGTGCTCGCAGCGGCCGGTGCCCCTGGAGGACCGCTTCCTGCTCTACGAGCGGAACAGCCGCCGCCTGGTGGACCTGCCGACGCTGCGCGACAACCGCCCGAATCCCGAGATCGAACGGATGGTCGAACAGGCACGTTCCACTTCCGGTGGCCAGCGCCGGCATCGCCGGACAGGTGTGCGACCCGCCCGACCGCGGCGCTCGGAGATCGTCGAGCACCTGGCTGCGGGCGCCAGGCTGCCTGCAATCGTGTTCGTGTTCTCCCGCCAGGGCTGCGATGACGCCGCCCGGATGCTCGTCGATGAGGGGGCGGCGTTTCTGGATGCCGCCCAGCAGCATCGCGTACGGCAGATCGCGGCGGCGCACACAGCGGATCTCGAGGAGAGCGACCTCGACGCGCTCGGCTACGACGAGTGGCTCTATCAGCTCACGGCCGGTGTCGCAGCTCACCACGCGGGCCTGATACCGGCATTCAAGGAGGCAATCGAGGAGTGCTTCTCCGCCGGGCTGCTGGCGGTGGTGTTCGCAACGGAGACGCTGGCGGTGGGCGTGAACATGCCTGCCCGCTCGGTGGTGATCGAGCAGCTCAGCCGCTTCCGGGGGGAGGGCTTCTCGCTGCTGACACCAGGCGAGTACACGCAGCTCACGGGTCGTGCGGGCCGCCGCGGCATCGACGAGACGGGCTACGCCTACACGCTGTGGCACCCGCAGACGGCCTTCGAGGAGACAGCCCGCTTGGTCGCGAGCGGCGAATTCGAGCTGGAGTCGTCGTTCCGGCCGACGTACAACATGGTTGCCAACCTCATCGCCAGCCGCACGCACGACGAGGCAGTCGAGCTGTTGCAGCGGTCGTTCGCCCAGTGGCGGGCTGATCGCCGTGTCGGCCAGTGGACCGCAGAGCTCGAGGCGGAACGCAAGACGCTGCGAGAGGCCCGGGCACGTCTGCGGTCGATGGGCGGCGGCCGCGGCCGCTCGCGCTCGCACGCATCGGCACGCGGGAGGTCATCGCGCTCGGGTCGGCACCGGCGCGGCCGGCCTGCCGACCGGCGCACGGACCGGGCGCTCGTCGATGCGGAACGGCACGCCGAGCGCGCGGGAGCACGGGTGAGCCGTCTGAAGGACCGGATCAAGGTCGCCAAGGGAGGGCTGGCCCGTCAGCTCGATGCCACCAACGAGGTGCTGAACATCTTCGGCTGCGCAGACGGCTGGTCGCTGACCGAGACCGGTGACTGCCTCAAGGCTGTCTTCCATGAGTGCGACCTGCTGACGGTGCTGTGCTTGCGCGATGGCGTCTTCGACGGCGTGGCGCCTGCCCAACTGGCCGGCCTGGTGTCGGTGTTGACCTACGAACATCGCAGCAGCCAGCCCCCGCCGGCGCCCCGCTATCCCGACAACGATTCCCGTGAGCGGTCAGCGCACATGTTCGAACTGGCGTCGCAGATCAACAGCGTTGAGCGGCAGCACAGCTTGGCGCCGTCGCGCCCGCCCGACGCATCGTTCTTCGCGGCTGCCTATGCCTGGGCTGGCGGGACCGCATACATCGACCTGTGGCACGGCGATGCAGGAGGCGACCAGGTGCCCTCTGGCGGCGATTTCGTCCGCCAGATGCGACAGCTCATCGATCTCGTCGACCGGATCGGAGGCGTAGCTCCCACCCAGCCCACACGGCGCACCGCAACGGATGCGTGCTCGGCACTCGACCGCGGTGTGGTCGCCGCAGCGGCCCGAGTCTCCGACGGCCAAGTGGGAGGATCCGCTGCCGCGGCGCCGGGAGACGGTTTCGTGTCATTGCCGGTGGTGACGCGTACTCGCAGGCTGTCGTGACCATTCGGCGCAACCAGCCGTGGGGATCTGCCGCGGCGCTGCCCGAGGGGGCACCGATCGCCAGCAGCAATGCCGAGTTGCGCCGGTTAATCACCGCGCAGCGCGCCGGTGATGCACCGGCGATGCCGATCGGTGTGGTCGGCGGTGACCTGTGGCATGTGGTGGGCACGCCGTCGGGAGGCGCAGATCGTCTGCGTTCCGAGCAGGCTCGAACTGCTCCGATCGACCTCATCGAGGTGACGGCCGACGGCGACACGCTCTGGGCGTGCATCGGGGCCGTCGCGCGCAACTCGTGGTGGCACGGACCGGTTGTGGCGGCCATGAGCGCCGAGATGCTCGGGCGGTGGCGCTTGGCACCCGCAGCCCATCCCAACGACGGGCGACTGCACGTGCTCAGCACTGGTGGTGGCGGGCCCGCGCTCAGCGTGGCCCAACGGATGCTGGCCCGCCGGCGACTGCGGTCCGGCTCCCACCTGCCGCATCCAGCCATCGCCGTGCGGCGTGTGGAGAGCTGGGGGCACCGGCTCGATCGGTCGCTCGGACTGTGGCTCGACGGCGAGCGAGTCGGCAAGTGCCACGAGTTGGCTTTCACGATCCGGCCGGACGCCGCGGTGATCGTGTTCTGAGGTCACGGCGGCGCTTGCCTATCCGCGCATTTTCGGATGGCCCATACCATCATTCAGCAGTGCCGTGTTTCGACCTGACCTACCGGTGATCCGGTGACGCACTACACCGCCGAGACGTTCACGCCCGCGGAGCAGGATGTGCTGCGGCGGTACGTCACGAACCTGCGCCAGCCGGTCTTCGCGCTCGTGAACCTGCCTGAGGTGGTGAAAGGGGCCCTGTTCGCCCGCTACTCCAGGACGCACAAGAGCCTGCGGCGGCTGCTGCTCGACGAGTTCGTGGATGACCTCGACATCTCCGGCGACGAATCCATCGACGCCACCGTCGGCGTGGCCCGCGCCGAGCAGCTCTACCAGCGCGTGTTCGTGGAGTATGGCGACGATTCGGTAGCCCAGCTCGGGGCCGTGCATCTGGCATGCGAGCAGGCTTCCAACCTGCTCACCAAGGTGCTGGAGCGTGGGCGGCTGATGTCGTACCTGGAGCAGTCCACCCGCTATCTGGCCTACGACGAGCGCGTCCAAGGTCGCTACCGCTACCACCGGCCTGACGGGGTGACAAATTCTGCGGCGGGCACCCGGTTTGTCGGCGATGTCGACCGCATGTTCGACGCCTACGGCGACATGGTCCGCCGCATGACGGCGTGGCTCACCGAGCACCATGATGCAGTGCCCGGCAGCGGTGCTGCGTCGTCTGTGGCCGCCAAGGGCGGTGACCTGGCCCGCCGTCGGGCGATCCGAGCGCAGGCGTTTGATGCGGCCCGGGGGCTGCTGCCGGCGGCCAGCCTCTCGAACGTCGGCATCTTCGGCAGCGGGCAGGCCTACGAGGCATTGCTCCTGCGGATGCGGTCGCACCCGCTGCCCGAAGCACGCAGCTACGGCGACATGATGCTGACCGAGCTGCGCAAGGTCATCCCGTCGTTCCTGCGCCGTGTTGATCAGCCCGACCGCGGGATCGTGTGGTCGGACTACCTCGAGACCAATCGCGTTGCGATGGAAGAGCTTGCCGACGAGCTGTTCGCCGACGAGACGCCTGAGCCGGTGCCCGAGGTGGTGCTGACCGACTGGGATCCCGCCGGTGAGGACAAGATGCTCGCTGCGATGCTGTTTCCCTACACCGATCTGCCGGAGTCACAGATCGCCGCTCGTGTTGCCCAGATGACCGAGGCTCAGTGCCTGGACCTGGTGCAGCGGTATGCCGGCGAACGCACCAATCGCCGCCACCGGCCCAGCCGGGCGCTGGAGCGAATCGACTACCGGTTCGATGTGCTCGCCGACTACGGCAGCTTCCGCGACCTGCAGCGGCACCGCCTGCTGACGATCGAGTGGCAGCCGCTCACACCGCGTCACGGCTACACCGTCCCCAGCCTCGTCGATGCCGCCGGCGGGGGCGAGGCCTACGACGAGGTCATGGAGCTGTCGGCGGAGCTCTACGACGCACTCGTCGAGGCAGCAGGGCCGCTGGAGGCCTCCTATGCCGTTGCCATGGCCTATCGCGTGCGCTACAGCATGCAGTTCAATGCCCGGGAGGCGATGCATCTGATCGAGTTGCGGTCCCAGCCGCAAGGTCATGAGGATTACCGGCGAATCGTCACTGCGATGTATCGGCAGATCGCCGAGGTCGCTGGCCATCGCGCGGTTGCTGCGATGCTGTCGCACGTGGACCTGTCTGAGGGCGTCTTGGGAAGACTCGGCGCCGAGGAGGCCACTGTGCGGCGGCGATCTGCCGAACCTGCCTGATGGGGCCGAGCTCATGGAGCCTGCGTCCGTGAAGGTTGCGGCCTTTCCGGCGACCGGCGAACATCTCGATGCGCTGACGGCCCTGGCGGCCGAAGCGGTGGCTGAGCAGGCTGATGCCCGTGGAGGCTGGGTCTGGTCGCGCCGGGAGGTGCGCCCGGAGCCCGTCAGCGAGAGCCTCCGGGCGGCACTCGAGGATCCCGATCAGGCCGTGTGGGTCGGAATGATCGACGGCACGCCAGTGGGCTATGCGGCGGTTGCTGTCGAGACGCTGCAGTCGGGGGACCGGCTCGGGCGCGTCACCGACCTGTATGTGACCGCTGGGGCCCGAGACGTCGGCGTGGGGGAGGAGCTGATCGGCGAAGTTCTGCAATGGTGCGAACAGCTGGGCTGCGTCGGCGTCGACTCGCTGGCGCTGCCCGGCAACCGTGAAACCAAGAATTTCTTCGAGACCTTCGGCTTCACCGCACGGCTGCTGGTGCTGCACCGACGGCTTGCGGCGGGTGCCGAGCCACCTCCCAAATCACCTCCCAGACCGTTGTGAGCGCACCGGTACCTGAGGTGTGCGTCGGCGGGATCGCCGTGCGGGGAGAGTCGGTGCTGCTGGTGTGCCGTGGCCGCCCGCCGGCAGTGGGCCTGTGGGCGTTTCCGGGTGGCCGTGTCGAACCCGGAGAGAGCCTGAGCGCAGCGGTCGAACGCGAGCTGGCCGAGGAAACCGGCCTCGTGGTGCAATGCGGCGAACTCGTCGGTGTCACCGAGCACATCAGCAACAGCATGCACTTCGTGATCCTGGACTACGCCGTGGAGTGCTCGCCCGACGCAGTGCCGGTGGCTGGCGACGATGCGGCCGAGGCCCGGTTCGTGAGCTTCGCTGAGATCACCGCGGGTTCGCTGCCGCTCTCAGGAGGGATGCGCGACTTCCTCGACCGCCACATCCTCGGTCGCTGAAGCTCCCGTATCTTCGCCGCTCTCGCTAGTTGCCTCGATACCGCCGGCGGCGGCCTCAGCCGGTTCAGCTTTCGGTCGACGGCCCCGCCCGCGCCGTGAGTGGCTGCGTGGGCGCGCCTGGGCGGGATCGATGCCGAGAGCAGTTGCCACTTCGGGCAACTGGTTGGCGATCTTGCGCACCACTTCGATCAGTTCTTCGGAGGGCTCGGCCGGAATGTTCGGCAACACCACATACGGCCGAACCGGGGAGAAGGCAACCGCTTCGAGCACGACGGCAATGCGGTGCTGGGAGTTGCCGGTCCCCAAGGCAGCATTCGCTTGCGCCGTCAACTCCTGCGCAACTTCAGGCGGCAGCGGTGCACCGGCCTTGGGAGGCCGGGAGCTGAGCCGCAACGCTCGCACGACGCGCCCCTCGGTCAAGGTGGTGCGCAGTTCGTCGTGCCACTCGCGCTGGCTGCGCTCGAGGCGTTCGTTGAGCCCTTCGCGGATCTTGTCGGCCAGTTCCCGGGACTCTGCGTCCCTGGCGAAGTCCTCCGCAGCCACCAGCACGGAGCGCAGGTCGCGGAGGTCGACGCGTTCAATGCCGGCGAAAGCGGCATCGGCGCGATCACGCCATTCGGCTATCTGCAGAGGTCCGACGAGCGATTCTGCGAGCCGCAGAACGCCTTCTGCGGGCACCTCGGGTGTGCCGTCCTCGGCTGCCTTGCGATTCTGCTCATCGATTCCCGCTCGGACGGCGGCGAGGCCGCCACGTGCAATCTGCTCGGCTACGACCTGCTGCTCGGCAGGCAGCGAGGCGATGAGCTCATCGCGGTGCTTGCGACCGGGGCGAAGCTTGCGAGCCTTGGGCTTCGGGGGGCGATCTGGGGTTTCGGGCGTTGCCTGAGCGGCAGGACGCTTCGCCTGTCGCTTCGCACCGCCATCCCGGCGGCGGCCGTCCCCATCGCGCCGTTTGCCCCGCTGAGGCGCGTCGCCTCCAGCGTCCTCGGACCGCTGGCGTTTGGGGCGATCTCCCTCTCGCTTACGCCGGGAATCTCGCGAGTCTCGCTCGCCGCCGCGGCGCTTAGGCCGACGGCTGTCATTGTCTCGTTTGCGCCCTTGATTGCGTCCGCCGCCGACTCGCGTGGTGGTCGCGCCCGCACCCCGATCGGGCGGGCCGATCATCTCGATGCGCTCGCTCGGTGGGCGACCGCTGCGGGCCTTCGGCGGCAGTACTTCGGTGACGAAGATGCCGTCGATCTCGAACTCTGCGTCGACGCGCAGGACGTCGCCCTCAGCGGCGCCCTTCGGCAGCAGATCGCCGTCGAGCACGCCCTTGGGCTGCTTCGCGCCAGCGGCACGCCACGTCCACGAGCCGTCGTCGCGCCGACTGGTCAACTCGACTTCAAGGCGTCGGCTCACGGGGTCTTCACCAACACTCGCGGGAGGCTAGTGGCGTGCCTCCAGTTTGACCGCACAACGGCGGCGTACGGAGAATGGCACGGCATCGAGGGCCGCCCAAGAATTGCCTCCGGGCAGGATGGCGAGCGTCGTACCCTCGACAGCAACCGCCGGAGTGCGCCAAACCCAACGGTGCCATCCGGCATTTGAGGCGCGCACGCGTCCCCTCCTGTTCTGCAACACCTCCCGTTCCCGAAAGGGCCTCTGACGATGGCCGGACCGACCGCACCGACGACGATCGCCCGAGAGATTCACGACATCGATGTCGCTGACGAGATGCGGGACTCGTTCATGCCCTACGCGCTGTCGGTCACGACGGCCCGGGCGATTCCCGACGTCCGTGACGGCCTCAAGCCGGTGCAGCGGCGGATCCTCTACGTCATGGACGATCTGGGGCTGCGGCCAGGCACGCCGTTCCGCAAGTCGGCTGGAGTCGTAGGCGAGGTGATGGGCAAGTACCACCCCCACGGCGACAGCGCGATCTACGAGGCGATGGTACGCATGGGCCAAGACTTCGCCATGTCGGTGCCGCTGGTGGAGCCGAAAGGGAACTTCGGCAGTCTCGACGATCCGCCTGCTGCCTACCGGTACACCGAGGCACGGCTGAGCCCGGCGGCCATGACGATGGTGACCGGCATCGACGAGAACACCGTCGAACTCGTGCCGAACTTCGACGGCGAGCGTCTCGAGCCGGAGTGCCTGCCGGCTCTGTTGCCGAACCTGCTGGTCAATGGAGCGAGCGGCATCGCGGTGGGCATGGCCACCAACATGGCGCCGCACAACTTGGCCGAGATCTGCGCGGCCCTGCGGCTGGTGCTGCGCCAGCGCCGTCCCAAGCCCGCCATCGCCGAGCTCATGGCTCACGTGCCGGGGCCCGATTTCCCCTCCGGCGGAGTGGTGATCGTTGATGGTGCGCTCGCCGAGGTCTACGAGACGGGTCGTGGCACCGTTCGCGTCCGGGCAAAGGCCCACATCGAGCCGCTGACTGCTCGCCGCGACGGCATCGTGGTGACCGAGATGCCCTACATGGTCGGTCCCGAGCGGGTGCAGGCCAAGGTGCGCGAGCTGGTGGCAGCCGGGCGGCTCGAGGGCGTGGCCGCCGTGAATGATCTCTCGGATCGCAACCACGGACTGCGGTTGGTGATCGAGTGCAAGCCGGGCGCGAACGCGCACGCTGTGCTCGAGAGCCTGTGGAGTTTGACGCCGCTGGAGGACACGTTCGGCATCAACAACGTGGCCCTGGTGGACGGGGTGCCCCGCCAGCTCGGCCTGCTGGCACTGTGCGAGCACTACATCGCGCACCGGCTCGACGTGATCGTGCGGCGCACCCAGTACCGGCTGGACAGGGCGACCGAGCGGGAGCACATCCTGGCGGGCCTGCTGGTGGCGCTCGACAACATCGATGCGGTCATCGCGATCATCCGGGGCGCGGCCGACGTGACGGCTGCGCGCTCTGAGCTCATGGCGCTGCTGGAGCTCACCGAGATCCAGGCCAACCACATCCTGGACATGCAGCTTCGGCGGCTGACCGCCCTGGAGACGCAGCGCCTGCGCGACGAGCTCGCAGAGGTCCGCGAGGCCATCGACGGCTACCGCAAGATCCTGGCATCGGACGCTCGGCGCAGGACGATCGTCGAGCGTGAGCTGGACGACCTGGTCGAGCAGTTCGCGCAGCCGCGCCGTACCCAGATCCGCCATCGTGACGAGATGGTGAACGCTGCGCCAGCGGTGGGGGAGGGGGGGACCGAAGGAACCCTCGACCTGGAGCGCGACATCGCCGGCGACGAGCGAACCAGCCTCGTGACGCTGTCCACATCGGGCCTGCTGGGTCGTCGCCACGAGGAAGACCCCCTGAGCGCCAAGCCGGGCCGCCACGACGTGCTCCTGGCGACGGCGACTGCCTCAGACTTCGACGTCGTGCATCTGGTCACCGACCGGGGCAGGGTCCTGCGAACCGAGGTGCGCTCGATACCCGAAATGCTGCGGGGGAGTCGAGGCGCACCTGTACGAGAGATGTTCTCGCTGGCGCGTGGCGAGCAGCCGGTGGCCCTCTTCGGCCACGCTGGCGCCCCGATCGCCCTGGTGACGCGCGCCGGCGTCGCGAAGCGTCTCGATGCGGGCTCGCTTGCCTCGGTGCGCAGCGGGAACACCGTGATGTCGCTCGGCGACGGCGACCGGGTTGTTGCCGCCTTCGACGCTCCCGACGGTTCGGAGGTGGCGCTCGTGTCCACGACAGGACACGCGCTGCGATTCGGGGCCGACGCGCTCACGGTGCGAGGCCCCGGCGCAGCCGGTGTCACCGGCATGAAGCTGCGGCCCGGCGCAACGGTGCTGGCAGCCGCAGCAGTGTCGTACGGGGCACTGGTGGTGCTGATCACCGACGAGGGCGCCGCCAAGGTCACCGAGATATCGGACGTGCCATCGCGGGGACGGGGAACCTCAGGCTCGCCGACGGTGAAGCTGACCGGATTCGAGACGCAGATCGTCTACGGGTGGGTGGGTCTCAACCGCCAGCTTGCGGCGGTCGTGGCACCGCCGGACGGCATCGGCTCGCCCGATCCGGTGCCGCAGCGACCTGAACTCGAGCCGACCCGGCGCAATGGACCAGCCAAGCGGGCAGCCCAGCGGATCCTGACGCTGGGGGAGTACCGGTTCTGATGGCACCACCGGCATCACCGACCATTCGCGGAACCTCGAAGGGGCGGACGCTCAAGATGGCAGACGGCGTCGACCCCGAACCGAACGCGCCCACAGCGCCTCGTGGCGCTCGGCCAGACGCCGACTCCTACGACGCGAGCGCCATCGAGGTGCTGGAAGGCCTCGAAGCGGTGCGCAAGCGCCCCGGCATGTACATCGGCGGCACCGGTTCGGGCGGTCTCATACACCTGCTGTGGGAGATGATCGACAACGCGGTCGACGAGGCCGCCGCCGGCCACGGAAAGCTGATCGAGATCACGCTGCATGACGACAGCTCCTACGAGGTCGTCGACCGCGGCCGGGGCATCCCGATCGACGTCAAGCACGACGACATCACCGCCGTGGAGGTGGTGTTCACCGAGCTGCACGCAGGCGGCAAGTTCGGCAACGGCGCCTACGGAGCCTCCGGCGGCCTGCACGGCGTGGGCGCCTCGGTGGTGAACGCGCTGTCCAGCCGCATGGAAGTGGACGTGAACCGCAAGGGCGCCACCCATCGCCTGGAATTCAAGGACCGCATCGCCGGCCACACCGACAGCGCCGGCCGCTTCCGACCCGGTCACAAGCTCAAGCGGGTCGGGCGGGTGCCCGCAGGGCGCACGGGGACCCGGGTGCGGTTCTGGCCCGACACGGGGATCTTCGACCCCGCCGCCACGGTGGACCTCGAGGAGGTCCGTGAGCGCATCGAGCAGGTCTGTTTCCTGGTGCCCAAAGTCAAGATCAGCATTGCCGATCGCCGCCGCGACCCAGCCGTGGTGGAGGAGCTCGTGTCCAGCGGCGGCCTCGGCGATTTCGTCGACAAGCTGTCGGGCGACGACGAGCCGGTGACCGGGCTGATCCGCCTGACCGGCGCGGAGTCGTTCACCGAGCGGGTGCCGGTGGACGGCAAGCTCACCGATGTCGAGCGCCAGTGCGATGTCGAGATCGCCATGCGCTGGACTCGCTCGTACGACACTCGCATCATCGGTTTCGTGAACACGATCCCGACCCCCGAGGGCGGCACCCACATCGCCGGGTTCGAGCGGTCGCTCACCGCCACGGTGAACACTGCGTTGACCGAAGCCGATCCGCGCAAGCTGCGACGCCTCAAAGACGACGCCCGGGCCCAGCGGGAAGACGCCCAGGAGGGCCTGGTGGCGGTGGTACGGGCGACGTTTGCCGAGCCGCAGTTCCGTGGCCAGACCAAGCGGGAGCTCGGCACCCCGCAGGTGCAGCGCATCGTGGCCAACGTCGTGCGGGAGGGCTTGCGAGCCTGGTTCGACGGCAGCGCTCCGGGGTCACGCAAGGTGCACGTGCGTGCGCTGATCGACAAGCTGGCCGATGCCGTGCTGAACCGGGTGGAGTCGCGGCGGGCACTCGACCAGCGTCGCAAGGCGGCGGCACTGGGCAGCAACGGCATGCCCGACAAGCTGGCCGACTGCCGGCTGCATCCCGATGGGGAACTGCTGATCGTGGAGGGCGACTCTGCGGCCGGGCCGGCGAAGCGTGCCCGCGACAGCGCCTGGCAGGCCGTGCTGCCGCTGCGGGGCAAGGTGGTGAATGCCGGCAAGGGCACGCTGAGAGCCGTGCTCGACAACGCGGAGGCGACAGCACTCTTCACTGCCTTAGGGGCCGGCTCGGGACCGGATTTCGATGCCGACGGCTGCCGTTACGAGCGAGTGGTGCTGCTGGCTGACGCAGATGTCGACGGCAGCCACATCCGCTGCCTGGTGCTCACCCTCATGTACCACTACATGCGCTCATTGCTGGAGGCGGGGCGCGTCTACGCGGCCCAGCCGCCTACGCATGCCTTCACGATCGGTGCCGAGAAGCGCTTCGTGTACTCCGAGGCCGAGCGCGAAACGCTCGTGGCCGATCTCGACGCCGCCGGCCGCCGTTACCGGCTGACCCGGTTCAAAGGTTTGGGCGAGATGGACGACGGCGAGCTGTACGAGACCACACTCAATCCTGAGACACGGGTGCTGCGCAAGGTGACCCTCGGCGAGGCTCGAGCTGAGCAGTCACGTGCGGCAGAGGCTTTCAAGGTGATGATGGGCTCAGAGGTAGAACCCCGCAGGAAGTTCATCGTCAAGCACAGTCAGGCATACGGCCAAGCCCTCGACATCTAAAGCGCCCTGTCGCGGTCGTCGCTGAAGGCTGAGTCATTATCGGCGCCAAGAACGCCGATAATAGACATTATGTCAAGTTGAGCAAATTCAGCCGAACGCCGAACTCCAAGCTCGGCTCCGACCCTGTCGCCCGGATGACGGCGGCTATCCCGTCGTCTGCGAAGGACTCGACGAATCTGCGGCGGCTTCGCAGGCTGGCGTCGCTCGGCTTCGGTCATCGAAACACCAGGGCTGCCATCCCCGGATGAGCCACATGTCATGTGCCACCTGGAGGTTGGTTTCTGCTTGCAGCCACGGGTCACATGGCGACGGCGGTCGATACCCTGTGCGGCGGCCTTGTTCCTTGGCGAGGAAGCACCACTGGGCGGCCGGCGTGGCGGTCGTGGCGCCGTCGCAGCGCAGTTCTGGTGCGGTGACACCGTCGGGCAAGCGGGCGACGTGGGGCAGCCGGTCGATGCCCTTGCCTGCCCAACAGGTGGCGTTGAGCTGGAGCAGGCCCCAGTCATTGGTCACCGAAACCAGGTGTTCAGTGCAGCGTGACTCTCGCCACATCAGCGCGAGGACGATGTCGGGATCCCACTCCCCCACGTCCTGCACCTGGGATCGATAGCGGTCGCAGGCCAGCGACACTCCCGGAGCCACCGTGCGGCGGAACTGCCGGCTCGGTTCGATGAGTTGGTATGCGGTCGCAATGGGCGAGGCGGGCAGATTCGGGTGTTCGGTAACTGCATTTGCTTCCACTCCCTCCTTCCGAGGCGACGCCGGCTCGGAACTGGCTTCGATGATGACCGGCGGGGCTGTCAGCGGGCTGCGTTGGGCCTCCGAGGCTGCATTTGCTGATGACAGTGTGGAGCGATGCACGGACGGGCTCGCCGGAGGCGGCGAAGTGACCGTCTCCGGCGCGCTCGCAGCAGCCAGGACCAAGGCACCGGTGGCCACTGCTGACACACAGACCATGGCTGCGGCAATGCGCTTGAAGTGTTGTGAGAGACGGGACATTGCCTTTGGGGGGGTCGGCAAACGAGGCGGGAGCCTATGGTTCGACGTCCGCAGAGCGACGGCAGCGTCCCGGCAGGCGTGGAGCGGGACAGGTAGCGTGAGGAGGCGGTTACACGGGCGCCTGGCTCGACTGCAACCGCTGCGATCAGATCACGCCGAGCGGTACGGGGGCATGCCATGAGCGCTGAGTTCGACATTCACATCAAGGGCGGGACGGTCGTCGACGGCACACGGGTGCCGCGCTACAAGGGCGACGTCTGGATCCGCGACGGCAAGGTGGCTCAGCTCGGCGGCCGCCCGCAGGGAACGGCCGAACAGGAGATCGACGCCACCGGCAAGATCGTGGCGCCTGGCTTTGTCGACCTGCACACCCACTACGACGCCCAGATTCGCTGGGACCCGTGGTGCACCATCTCGGGTTACCACGGCGTGACCTCGGTGGTGCTCGGGAACTGCGGTTTCGGCTTTGCACCGGTCAGGCCCGAGTTTCGCGACCGCTCGATGCTCACGATGACCCGCACCGAAGCGATCCCCTACGAGTCGATGCGGCTGGGCATGGACTGGGATTGGGAGACGATCCCCGAGTACTTGGACTCGCTCGACCGCGCCCCCAAGGGCGTCAATGTCATCCAGTACATGCCCACGGCGTCGCTGATGACCTACGTCATGGGCCTCGAGAAGGCCAAAGCGGGCGAACCGGCATCTGAGAACGAGCGCAAGGAGATGGCCCGGCTCCTGCACGAGGGCATGGACGCCGGGCTCTGCGGCTTCTCGATCCAGCGCCTCGGCCCAGACAGCGTGCAGGCCGACTTTGACGGCTCCCCCATGGTCACCGACATCATGTGCGACGAGGACATCCTGAACTTGGCGCGCGTGCTGGCGGAACGTGACGAGGGCTTCATCCAGATCACACAAGGCACCGGCGACATCCGTGCCGACATCAAGTTCCTCGAGGTGCTCGCGGCCGCAGCGCGGCGGCCGATCCTGCACAACGTGGTCGCGCCCGCCCGTAAGGATCCTGAGGTGCATCGACGGCCGCTGCGCTGGATCGACAAGTGCTGGAACCAGGATCTGCCGATCTATGCACAGTGCGGCACCGGGCGCGCCGGCTTCGCCTTCACGCTCGAGCACTGGAATCTCTACGACGCCTCCCCCGCCTGGCGTGCGGTCACCACGGGCACCAAGGACGAGAAGATCGAAAAGATGTCCGATCCGGAGCTGCGAAAGGCGCTCGTGGACGAGGCCGAGGAAGCCGACCGCCGGCTGCAGGTCATCCAGGCAGGTGTGGGCGGCAACCCCAAGGGCCTGATCGTCCAGGGCGTCAACCGCCAGGCCGATATGCAGCAGTACGTCGGCCGCTCGGTCGGCGATCTCGCTGAAGAACAAGACAAGCACCCCATCGAGGTCATGCTGGATCTGTCCCTGCAGGGCGATCTGAATGTGGAGTTCCTGGGCCCCGACAAGGGTTCGAACGCCGAGTTCATGGGCGAGATGATGCAGTCGCCGTACGCCATTCCCGGTGTCTCCGATGGCGGCGCGCACACCAAGTTCTTCAGCGGCGGCTCCTACACCACCGATTTCCTGACGTGGCTGGTGCGCGACGAGGGCACCGTGACACTGGAGGAAGCGCATTACCGGCTCTCGGCGCTGGCTGCCCACGCTGCAGGCTTCAAGGACCGTGGCACGCTGCGCGAGGGCGCAGCTGCCGACGTGGTGGTTTACGACATGGAAGAGCTCGAGATCGACCCGCCGTGGATCGGCAACGTCGAGCACGACCTGCCAGGCGGCGAATGGCGCCGGGTCCAGCGTGCCAAGGGCTACGACCAGATCATCGTCAACGGCGAGATCACGTTCGAATCGGGCGAGTGCACCGGCGCAACCCCCGGCCGCCTGCTGCGCCACGGCCGCGGCTGAGCGGCCCATTAGGCACGACGCGGCTGAGCGGAGCACTCATGAACATCACTGCTGAGACCTACGACGGCCCCACCGAGGTCGACTTTCACTTCGACGTGATGTGCCCGTGGGCCTACCAGACCTCCATCTGGATGCGCGACGTGCGTGACCAGCTCGGGCTCACCGTGAACTGGAAGTTCTTCAGCCTCGAAGAGGTGAACCTGCGCGAGGGCAAGAAGCATCCTTGGGAGCGCGACTGGAGCTACGGCTGGTCGATGATGCGCATCGGGGCGATCCTGCGGCGCGAATCCATGGACCTGCTCGACCACTGGTACGCAGCGTCAGGCAAGGCCCTGCATGTGGATGGCCACCGACCCCACAACCCTGACGTGGCCCGGCACCTGCTGGAGCAGATCGGTGCTGATCCCGCAATCGTCGACCTCTCCATCTCCGACCAGAGCACTCACGAGGAGATCAAGGCCGAGCATCAGCGAGTCATCGACTCGGGTGGCTTTGGGGTGCCGACGCTGTACTTCGGCGATACCGCGATCTTCGGTCCGGTGCTGCTCGACCCGCCCACCGGCGACGCGGCGCTGCGCATGTGGGACTTGGTGCTGGGCTGGCTGGAATTCCCCCACCTCTACGAGATCCAGCACATGCCGCGCGACGAGAAGAAGATCTTCGACACTTTCAGGCCGTATCTCGAGGCACGCGACTGGGCGAGCATCAACCGCGGCAAGGAAGTCGGTTTCGAGCCTGCGGCAGCGGACTGATCGATGAACCCTGCACGGCACAGCGATGTCGTGGTGCTGGGCGCCGGGGTGTCCGGCATCTACCAGATCAAACGGCTGGTCGATCTTGGCATCGATGCTGTCGTCCTCGAAGGCGAAGATGATCTCGGCGGGACGTGGTATCGCAATCGCTACCCAGGTTGCCGGTTCGACTCGGAGAGCTACACATACGGGTACTCCTTCTCGAAGGAGGTGCTCGACGAGTGGCACTGGAAGGAGCGCTTCTCGTCTCAGCCGGAGAATCTTCGCTACCTGAATTTCGTGGTCGACAAGTTTGACCTCCGTCGCCATATGCGATTCGGTTCCCGGGTCGAGCGGATGGCGTGGGATGACAGCGCACGGCACTGGTGCCTGGGGCTCAGCGACGGCAGTTCGCATACGGCGCGCTTCGTCATCACCAGCCTCGGTCCCCTGTCCGCACCGACGCTGCCGAGCTACGAAGGCATGGACGCCTTCGAGGGCGAGGCATTCCACACCTTCTTCTGGCCCACTGAACCGGTTGCGCTGGCGGGTCGGCGGGTCGGCGTCATCGGCACCGGGGCCACAGGCATCCAGGTGATCGCCGAGATCGCTGATGTGGTTGATGAGCTCAAGGTGTTCCAGCGCCGACCCAACTGGAGTACCCCGCTCAACAACTCGGCGATCAGCGACGACGAGATGGACGAGATCCGGGGACGCTACGACGAGATCTTCGCCAACTGCGCAGCCTCGCCCGGCGGCTTCGAGCACGTGCCGCGGTGGGGGTTCTGGGACGTGACGGCGGACGAGCGTCATGCTCTCTGGGATGAGCTCTACTCGCAGTCCGGCTTCGCCATTCTGGCCGCGAACTTCGCAGAGATCTTCTTCGATGAGACGGCCAACCGGGAATTGTCCGACTACATCGCGGATCGCATTCGCGGCCGGGTCGACGATCCTGCCGTGGCGGAGAAGCTGATCCCGACAGACCATGGCTTCGGTCTCCAACGCCTGCCGCTGGAAACCCAGTACTTCGAGGCCTACAACCTGCCAAATGTGGAGTTGGTCGATCTGCGAGAAACGCCGATCGAGCACTTCACCTCGACCGGCATTCAGACCAGCGGCGCCCACTACGACCTCGATCTCATCGTCTATGCCACCGGGTTCGACGCCATCACCGGCGCGTATGACCGCGTGGAGATTCTCGGAGTCGACGGCACCTCGCTGGCCGAGCGCTGGCGGGACGGTCCGAGCACGTACGTCGGCGTGCTCTCGCACGGGTTTCCCAATCTGTTCATGGTGGCTGGGCCTCAGAGCGTGTCGGGATCGACGAACTTCCCCCGGGCCATCGAGACCGGAGTGGATTGGGTCACCGACTTGGTCGCCTATGCGTTCGAGAACGGCCACAGCAAGGTCGAGGCCGAGTTCGCGGCCGAGCAGGAGTGGGTGAACGAGGTGATCCGTGCACACGAGCGGATGCTGTTCCGTCGCAGCAAGGGCTGGTTCACTGGCTACAACTCCAACGTTGCCGGCCATGAGGAGGGCAGCGTTCGCTACCAGGCCTATTTCGGAGGGGCGCCCCGCTACCGGGCCAAGGTCGACGCGATCGCCGCTGACGGCTATCAGGGCATCCAATTCGCGTGACGCCGACCGGGTCCGTGCACATCGAGGTGCGGTGGACCGGCAGTTTGGACAGCACTCAGGACGCCGTGATCTCCTCGTCATCTGAAGCGAGCAGATCGCCCGCTGCCGCCAGGGCCCCGGCCATCGCAACGGCACGCTGGTAGACGGCTTCGAAGTAGTGCTCAGCCGCTGCCTCGCGCCCTGCCAGCGGCGGTTTTCCCAGCGACCGCACGGTCGACGTCGGATCCGTCGTGACCGAGATGCGGCGTGTCTCAGTGAGAGTGTCGGGCGGTTGCACCGGTGCAGCCTCGGCGTCGGGCGACCCGTCTGCTGTTCCATTGGCGGCGGCATCAGGTTGCTCTGGCGGCGCCGCCGCAGCTCCATGCCAGAACGCTGCGCTCGCCTCGGCGGCTTGCCGTTGCTGAACCTCAGCACCGTCGATGCGGCGGGTGCGCGACGTCTTGCGGCGACGGCGATTGCTCATGACCCACCTGCGCTTGCCTGCACCAGGTCTGCTGTGGGCGGCGCGACCGTGGCGATCCCGTTGGAATCGTCGGCGAGGAGGGCATCAGGATCGATACCCAAGGCGTGCCGGAGCTGCTCGGTGTCGAGATCGCCGATGGAGCTGGACTTCGGCAGCACCATGTCGGCGATGCGCCGTTTGCCGGCCACGACCTCCTCTACCCGTTCATCCACCGTGCCCGGACAGACCAGGCGGTGGCAGATGACCGTGCGCGTCTGGCCGATGCGCCACGCCCGATCGCGAGCCTGGTCCTCGACCGCGGGGTTCCACCAACGGTCGTAGAGCACTACATGGCTCGCTGCGGTCAGGTTCAAGCCCGTGCCGCCGGCCTTGAGCGACAGCACCATCGCCCCGGGCCCTTCCTCTGACTGGAAGCGGCGGACCATGCGATCGCGTGCAGAGCGACCCAGCCCACCGTGGTAACAGTCGATCTGCAATCCGGTCTGTCGCGTCAGGTGTGCGGCGAGCCGCTCGCCCCAAGTGGCGAAGTGGGTGAACACCAGCGCCCGCTCCCCCGCTGCGAAGACCGCCTCGAGGATCTCGTGCAGCCGGTCGAGCTTGCCGCTGCGCCCCTCGATCTGCCCGTCGATGTCGTCGGGGCGGTAGTTGAGCGGGTGATTGCAGATCTGCTTGAGGGCGGTGATGGCCGCGAGGACGGCTCCCTTGCGCTTCTCGCCCGCTTGCTCACTCTCGGCTGTGTCGACGATCAGCTGGTCGAGCACTGCCTGGTACAGGCCGATCTGCTCCGGCGTCATGGCGCAATGCGCGAGCTCGTCGATGCGGTCCGGCAGCTCGGCGGCGATCTGCGGCTCCGCCTTGGTACGTCGGAACACCAGCACTCCATTGAGCGCATGCAGGGCCGACTCGGCGGCGCCGCGTGCGTCGCCGGGACGCTGCAACTGTGCGATGAACGGCGTCCTGGAGCCGACCAGGCCTGGATTGCAGAAGTCCATGATCGCCCAGAGGTCGCCAAGGCCATTCTCGATCGGGGTCCCGGTCAATGCGAGGCGAATCCGGGCCGACAGTCGGCGCAGTTGCTTGGCGGTCTCGCTGGTGTGGTTCTTGATGACCTGTGCCTCATCGACCACGATCCGGTCCCAGGCCACCTCTTCGAGGGCGTCGATGTCGCGCACGGCAGTGCCGTAGGTGGTGATCACCACATCGATCTGCCCGTTCCCGGCCGCTTCACGATCATCAGTGGCGGCGCCGTCACGCAGGGCCCCGACCAGTTCTGCGGGCTCACGTCGAGCAGGGCCGTGATGAATGATCGTCGAGAGCCCCGGTGTGAAGCGCGCTGCCTCGGCTGCCCAGTTGCTGACCACGGCTGGCGGTGCGATGACCAGAGCGGGGCCTCGGCGCTGGTCCGCAGCGATGCGGGCAAGCACAGTGGGGGTCTTGCCCAATCCCATGTCCAAGGCGAGGCAGCCGCCCAGGCCCGCCCCGTCGAGGAATTCCAGCCAGGCAACCGCTTCAGCCTGGTAGTTGCGCAGCTCGCCCACGAATCCCTCAGGTCTGGGCCGTGGCGCGGATGAGATTTCCGACGCAGAGCGCAGCAGGTCGGCTGCCCAGCCGCTGCCAGAGACGGTGATGCCGCCGCGTACAGACGGACCCTCGAGGCCCAGTACCTGGCGCAGCATCTGCGAACCGGTGAGCGCTGTGACATCTGCACGCTCGGCAAGCGCGGCAGCCGCTTCGGCGAGGTCGGCATGATCGAGCGCTATCCACTGGCCCCGGTCGCGTACGAGCGGCCGTGCTTGGGAGGCCAGCTCGTGGATCTGATCTGCGGTCAGCTCCACGTCTCCGAAGACCGCTGTCCAGCTCACTGCGGTGAGTTGCTGCGCTCCCAAGGCGCTGTCGGCGTCGGTGGCAGCGGTGAGCCGAAGCGAGGGCGCCGGGCGCTCCCGGGAGAGGTTCGGGACCTCGACCTTGAAGCCAGCGGACTGCAGTGCCGGCCCTGTCACCGACATGAGTTCCCATGCCTCGTCCTGGCTGAGGATCACCTCGCCCCGCCGTTTGCCGCCGGGTCGCATCAGCACCGGCAGCAGCCGTTCGAGGCGGGTGAGCTGATCACGTACTTCGGTGCGATGCGAGCTGGCGCCGCTCACCATCGCGACCTCGACGGGCTCGGTTGCTCCCTCGGGGCTGGTGGCGAGCACCTCCATGTGCCAAGCACCGGCGTCGTCGGGCTCGTCCAGCCGAACGACCAACGACTGCCGAGCGGCGGCAGTCACCGGCCTGGCCCACAGTTCGATGCGTCGGGCCAGATCCGAGC
This sequence comes from Microthrixaceae bacterium, assembly GCA_011523825.1. Lineage (GTDB taxonomy): Bacteria > Actinomycetota > Acidimicrobiia > Acidimicrobiales > Poriferisodalaceae > Poriferisodalis. Next base: position 174,713 of record WTFX01000027.1, on the reverse strand, counting down.
CCTGCGTTGCCGAGCCGACAAAGCGAGTGCCGTTGAGGTACGCCAGGAAGGCTTCGGCCATCTCCGCCCGGCTCCGTGGCTCGGGCGATGCGGCAGGAACATCGAGCCGCTTCGCGGCGCTCGTCACGATGGCGTCGACCATGCCAGACAGAGCCGATTGCACCGTGGTTCGCGCCTCTGCCTTGGGCTCGGGCGCAGCCACTGCGCCTGGCAGGCAGTCGATGAGCGCCGCCAGTCGATCCGCAGGCGGTGAGGCCGGCTGCCACTGCACCGAAAACTCCGCTGTGTCGGGCCGTTTGCGGTTACGGCGCTTGCGGACACGGTGGAGCCGCGGCACCGTTCGTCCTCCTGCCACCAGTTCCACGGCCGTTCTGGCCGCGGTTCGCAGCCACAGTGCGCTGGCACCGAGCAGGAGGTCGTCGTTCGGGCCGCTCTCGGCAGTGTCGAGCTGCTCGTTGCCGTGCAGGGACTCGTCATCGCCAGGTGGATCACCGTCGGCCACGACGCCGGGTGAGGTCGGGGCCACCGACGATGAGCCGGACGGGCTGCCAGCGGCCGGACCATGGAGACCGACCAACCATCCCAGGACATCGTCGACGTCGGCCACCAGTGCCTCGGCGCTCATGCCGCCCGGCAGCTTGATGTTCGGATGAGAGCGCCAGACGCTGTCCGGGGCCCCGGTTGCCACCAAGCGATCCATGATTCGATCTGTGGGGTCGGGCTCGGTACCGGCGCCTGCAGCCCACGCAACGATCCGGCCGGGCTGCCAGGAAAGCTGCAGTGCAGCCGGTTCTGGCAGCGGACCTGCTGCGGCATCGCCGGTGTCTGGATCCGCTGCTGAATCATCGGGCGACTCGGTGGCGTCGAGGCCCGTCAGGCGCTCGTAGGCGGCGGCAAGCTCGGAGAAATCGGTCTCGAAGTCTCGCACGACTTGCCGGCGGATAGGCCGGGGCAGCCGTCGAGCCCCTGTCAGCGAGGCTTCCGTCTGGTCGAGCAGGTCGAGAAGAACTCGCTCCCAGCGCAACCGGTCGGTTTCAAGCGTGGCGATGTCGTCCTTCCCAGCGGTGCCCTGCGCTTCGGCCCAGACCAGACGCGCAATCTGCGACCAGCGCATCGCCGCGAGGGCAGAGGGCCCTGTGCCGATGAGCCCGGGGCCATTGCGCCCTGTGCCGTTGGTCTCTCTGGCGGAACCCGAGATGTCGCCGTTGTGAGCGATGCCATCGGAAGGCGCGAGCTGCTGAAGCGCCGGCGCGCCCCGGTTCGGAGTATGGGTCGGTGAGTCTTCGTCGCTCATCGCGTCATGCAGGGGCACGGGCAGGTGTGCTGCAACGTCTGTCCGGCCTGCGCTGGGGGCATGGCCCGAACCGTCGCCGCAGGACCTGCTGCGGACACAGTCACCGTGGTCGGCACTGTGGCCCCGGTCCGCTGCCGGAACCGCACGACCGATGCACGGTCGCCGGTGTGCAGTCGCCGGCTACGCGGATTGAGGGTACTGGACACGGGTTGCATCGCAACGCTCCCATCCAAATGTCCGGATCTGGGCACACGACTGAGTCATGTCGCGGGTTGCCCGCTTACCCTGCGTCGGATGCGATGGTCTGATTCGTTCATCCCGACGCTGCGCGATGCGCCCGGCGACGCCACTGCCGCGAGCCATCAGCTGCTCGTGCGGGCTGGCTTCATCCGGCAGTTGCACTCGGGGCACTACAGCCTGCTGCCGCTCGGATTGCGCGTGCACAACAAGGTCGCCGATGTGGTTCGAGCGGAAATGGACGCCATCGGCGCGCAGGAGTTCCTGCTGCCAGCAATGCATCCGGGCGATCTGTGGCGGCGCAGCGGCCGGTGGAGCCTCATGGGCTCGGAAATGTTCCGCCTGCGCGACCGCAATGATGCAGATGTCGTGCTGGGCATGACGCACGAAGAGGTCTTCGCGGTGCTGGCGGCGGAAATGAGCTCGTACCGGGAACTGCCCCAGACCTGGTACCAGATCCAGACCAAGTTTCGTGACGAACCGCGCCCGCGCAGCGGCCTGCTGCGAGTGCGCGAGTTCATGATGAAGGACTCGTACAGCTTCGACATGGATGAAGCAGGCCTCGACGTGTCATTCGAGGCGCACCGCGAGGCATATCTGCGGATCTTCGAACGGCTCAACCTCGATGTCATGGCCGTGCAGGCTTCCTCGGGTGCCATGGGCGGCGACGCCAGCGTCGAATTCATGGTGGAGTCGCCTGCAGGCGAGGACGATGTGGCGCGCTGCGCGGGCTGTGGGTACCGCGCCAATATCGAGCGGGCCCGTGCGGCAGTGCCGCCGGTCGCTGACCCACCCTCCGGCGACGCACCTGAGCGATTCGCGACACCGGGCATCCGCACCATCGATGCGCTCGCGTCCTTCGAGGGCGGCGCGCCCGCCGACCGGCAGCTCAAGACGATGGTCATGGTCTTGGACGATCAGCTCACGCTGGTGGTCCTGCGAGGCGATCATCAGCTCAACCTGCAGAAGCTGGCCGATGGCAGCGGCGCGACCGATGTGCGTCCTGCCACCGAGTCCGAGACGGTGGCGCAGCTCGGCGCCAGTCCCGGAAGCCTGGGGGCGGTTGGCGTCGACGACCTGCCCATCTATGCCGATGAGGCCCTACGGGGCCGCAGATCAATGACCACCGGCGCCAACGAGGATGACTGGCACCTGCGAAACATCGACGTAGGGCGCGACATCATCGATCCTCGCTGGGCTGATCTGCGCGAGGTCGCGGCAGGCGAGGCGTGCGTGGAGTGCGGCAAACCGCTGGAGATCGTGCGCTGCATCGAGGCGGGCCACATCTTCAAGCTGGGCCGCAAGTACTGCGAGGCGATGGGCGTGTCGGTGCTGGATGCAAACGGCGTGGCCCAGACCCCGATCATGGGCAGCTACGGCATCGGCATAGGACGGGCGATGGCTGCGGTGGCCGAGACCCATCACGACGAGCGAGGCCTGTGCTGGCCCGTCGCTGTGGCGCCGTTCGAAGCAGTCATCACCGTGCTCGATCCTGCCGATGATGCTCAGTCGGCGGCTGGCGCGGGGCTTCGGCGGGAACTGGCAGCACTCGGCATCGATTGTCTGTATGACGATCGTCCGTTGCGACCGGGCGTGAAGCTTGCGGATGCGGAGCTCGTGGGTGTCCCCTACCGGCTCACGGTCGGTGCGCGCAGCCTGGCAGAGGGCAACGTGGAACTGACTGAACGCTCAACCCGCGAGACACGTCTGGTCACGGTGGCCGAGGCAGCGGCCGTGACAGCCAGAGAGATCGACACCAATCGGGGCTGAAACCTGCCGCTGGGCACCCGGATCTTGCCCCGAAATTCCGGCCCTCGATTGTCGCTGTTCCGGCAGGGTTCGTGGTACCGTACTGCTGTACCGTTCTGCGGCACAGTTCCACTATGCGGAACAGCTTGATGCTGGACAGCACAGCGGAACCACCCGGCCGCAGGACCCATGCTGAATCTTGGACAGTTGACCGGGCCGGGGGTGCCCGGCACACGTCATGACCATGGCGAGGGGGCAAGGCATGGCCGATGCGGCAACCGTCGACAGCGCCGATGCTGACGAGGACATCGACCTCTCAGCCCTCGACGATGACGATCTCATCGCACAGATGCATGACGATCTCTATGACGGGCTCGGCCCCGAGATCGTAGAAGGCACCGAGCTGTTGCTCGGGCGCGGCTGGGCGGCCGACAAAGTCCTCAATGAGGCGCTGGTGGAGGCCATGCGCATCGTCGGCATCGACTTTCGCGACGGGATCCTGTTCGTTCCCGAGGTTCTGCTCGCTGCCAATGCCATGAAGGCCGGCATGGAGGTGCTCCGGCCCCTGCTTGCGGAGACCGGTGCTGAGCCGATCGGCAAGATTGTCATCGGCACCGTCAAAGGCGATATCCACGACATCGGCAAGAACCTCGTGGGCATGATGCTCGAGGGAGCGGGCTTCGAGGTGGTGGACTTGGGGATCAACACCGATGTCGACGAGTTCCTCGGCGCCCTGGCTGAGCATCGGCCCGACATCCTGGGCATGTCAGCGCTGCTGACCACGACCATGCCGTACATGAAGGTGGTGGTCGACACGCTGATCGAGCAGGGCCTGCGCGACGACTACCTCGTCATCGTCGGTGGTGCCCCGTTGAACCAGGAGTTCGGCGAGGCCGTCGGCGCCGACGCCTACTGTCGCGATGCTGCCGTGGCAGCCGAGACAGCGACGGATCTCATCAGGGCCCGGCGTGCCGCCGCCTGAGATCGCCACCGCCTCACCTGGGGCCCCGAGCGCTCAACGGCGCCGGCGCACACGCACCCGCCGGGCTGCCGGGACGGACGGTGAGCGAGCGTCGGCACGGCCTGCAGGCCGCACCGTGTTGAACCCTGGCACCACTGACCCGTCGCGCCGTGTGCTCGTGCTGGGCTGCGGTGCACTGGCGAATGAGCTGAAGGCGCTGACGAAGCAGGCCGACAACAGCGAACGCGGTGACATCGACATCGAATGCCTGCCTGCCAAGCTCCACAATCGGCCGGCGCTCATTGCCGGCGAGGTTCGCGACCGGCTGGCCCGGCTGTCGGCGGAAGGCCGCACATACGAGCGGGTACTGCTCGGCTATGGCGACTGCGGCAGCGCAGGTGCCATCGACGATCTGTGCGACGAGTTCGAGCGAGCTCACGCCGCAGGCAACGGTCCGGCCATGACCCGAGTGCCCGGCGCGCACTGCTACGAGTTCTTCGCGGGAGCGGCCGGCTTCTCCCAGCTCAGCGACGACGAACCGGCCACGTTTTACCTGACCGACTACTTGGCCCGGCACTTCGACCTGCTGGTATGGAAGGGCCTCGGCATAGCCGACCATCCCGAGCTGGCCGAGATGTATTTCGGCAACTACCGGCGCGTCGTGCTGTTGACGCAAACCCCTGACGCCGCTGAGCGCTCTCGGGTGGAGGCCTGCGCACGAGCTGGCGCCGAGCGGTTGGGTCTGCGGTTGGAAGTCGTTCGCACCGGCTATGGCGACCTGGCCGAAGCGGTGGCTTCGGTGAGCGTCGCCTCGATCTCCAGGGCCACGTCGATGGAGACCAGTTCTGCGACGCAACGGAAGGTCCCGTGACCGACACCGTCATCAGCTCCGCTACCCGGGAAGTCGTGATCGGCTTCGATCGGCCGTTCGTGATGATCGGCGAACGCATCAACCCCACGGGCCGCAAGCTGCTGGCCGCGGAGATGAAGGAGGGCGATTTCAGCCGGGTGGAGGCCGATGCCCTGGCGCAGGTGGCCGCGGGAGCTCACATGCTGGACGTCAACGCCGGAGTGCCGCTTGCCGACGAGCCCGCGCTGCTGGCCTCGGCTGTCAAGCTCGTGCAGTCGGTCACCGACGTGCCGCTCAGCATCGACTCCTCGATCATTGAAGCACTCGAGGCCGGCATCGATGCCTACGTCGGCAAGCCGCTCATCAACTCAGTCACTGGCGAGGCGGAGGTCATGGAGCGAGTGCTGCCGCTGGTTGCACGCGCCGGCGCCGCTGTCGTGGCCATATCCAACGACGAGACCGGCATCAGCGAAGACCCCGATGTCCGATTTGAGGTGGCCAGGCGCATCGTGAGCGCTGCCGCCGACTACGGCATCCCGTCGCACGACGTGGTGGTGGATCCGCTGGTGATGCCCATCGGTGCTATGCCAACGGCGGGTCGGCAGGTGTTCCAGCTCGTGCAGCGACTGCGCAGCGAACTCGGCGTCAACACCACCTGCGGTGCGTCGAATGTCAGCTTCGGCCTGCCCAATCGACACGTGGTCACTGGCACGTTCCTGGCCATGGCCATCGGTGCCGGCATGACTTCTGCCATCATGAACCCGCTCCACGCCGACGTGAAGGCGGCGGTCATGGCCGGCGACGTGCTCGCAGGCAATGACACGAATTGCGCCGCATGGATTGCCGAGCACCGCGACCGCAGCGCCATGGGCGAGGACACGCCAGCGAACGGCCGGGCCGCAGCTGGAGGCCGACGACGGGGCGGCCGCCGCGCTCGCACCGGCTGACGGAGCCCTGGTGCCGACGGCCGCGGTCAGGGTGGTGTTCACCCCGGCGGGACGCGCTGGCAACGTGAGCGCGGGCACCACGGTGCTCGATGCCGCTCGTGAACTCGGCGTGGATCTCGACAGCGTGTGCGGTGGGCGTGGCATCTGCGGCCGCTGCCAGGTCGTGCCGTCAGTGGGTTCGTTTCCCAAGTGGGCCATCACTGCTGGCTCCGAATCGCTCAGCTCGCCCAGCGCTACCGAAGCCGCATATGAGGGCCGACGCCCGCTGCATGCGGGGGCCCGGCTGGGCTGCCAGGCGCGTGTGCAGGCCGACGTCGTAGTGGATGTGCCGCCGGAGAGCCAGCTGCACGGTCCGGTGGTGCGCAAGACGGTCGACGTGGGCGACATAGCGCTCGACCCGCTGGCAACGCTGCATGCCGTCACCGTGCCGCCGCCGACGCTCGACGAGCGCCGCGGGCTGGCGCAGGTCGTGATCGACTGCGTGGCCGACGAATGGGGCGTTCATCTGGCCGGCATCTTGCCCGGGGCACTTGCGGGACTCCACGCGTCAGTCGCTGCCGGCTCGCCCGACGACACTGGTGGCAGGCTGGTCACGGTTGCCGTTCGCTGGAGCGGACCTGAGCGCCCCAATCGCACCGGCATGGTGACGGCGGTATGGCCTGGCGTCGCGACGGCGGCACTCGGCGTTGCGATCGACATCGGCTCCACCACGATCGCGGGCCACCTAGTTGATCTTCACAGCGGTGACGTGCTGGCTTCCGCAGGCCGCATGAACCCGCAGATCCGCCTCGGCGAGGACCTGATGAGCCGGGTCTCCTACGTGATGATGAACCCCGGCGGCGCCCGGGAGCTCACTGCGCTCGTCCGCGACTCGCTCGCGGCGCTGATCTCCGAGCTGTGTTCCGATGCCGGTGCTGAGCCAGACGCCGTGCTCGAGGTGGTGCTGGTCGGAAATCCGATCATGGTCCACATTGCCCTCGGCATCGACCCGACCCCGCTCGGGCAGGCACCGTTCACCTTGGCGACCGACGCCAGTGTCGAGGTCGACGGGCCGGAGCTGGAACTTCCGTGCCCATCAGCTCGCGTCTACGTCGCGCCCGCGATCGCCGGTCATGTGGGTGCCGACACTGCAGCGGCAGTGCTCGCTGGAGGGCCGCATCGCGACGAAGCGGTCACCCTGCTGGTGGACGTGGGCACCAATGCCGAGATCGTGCTGGGGAACTCGGACGGCCTGTGGGCGGCGTCGAGCCCGACCGGGCCCGCATTCGAGGGCGCGCAGATCAGCTGCGGCCAGCGAGCGACGCCTGGAGCGATCGAGCGCGTGCGCATCGATCCGGCGACCTGGACTCCTCGGGTGCGTGTCATCGGCTGTGACCTGTGGTCCGACGAACCCGGCTTCGCGGAGGCGGTCGAACGGCGAGTCGCCGCCGGCGCTCGCAGTGCGGCCGCAGGTGTCACTGGAATCTGCGGCTCCGGCATCATCGAGGTCATCGCCGAGATGTATCTGGCCGGCGTGCTGTCGCCAGATGGGGTTGTTGCAGCATCCCCGGCAGAGGGCGTGCGGGCGTCGCGTGTGATCTCCGATGGCCGGACGTCGTCATTCCTGCTGTACGAGCCGCCCGAGGGTACGGACGGACCCACGATCACCATCACCCAGAATGATGTGCGAGCCATCCAGCTGGCGAAAGCGGCGCTGCGCGCCGGCATCGACCTCCTGCGCGAGCACGCCGGCATCGCGGCCCCTGATCGTGTGCAGCTCGCTGGAGCCTTCGGCGCGCACATTGATCCGGTACGGGCGATGGTGCTCGGACTCATCGGCGACTGCGACCCGGACGAGGTGCGGTCGGTGGGCAACGCAGCAGGCACCGGAGCTGTGCGCGCGCTGCTGTCGGGGAGTCAGCGGGCCGAGATGGAGCAAGTGGTCCGCAGCATCCGCAAGATCGAGACTGCCACCGAGCCCCGATTCCAGGAGCTGTTCGTGGCAGCCATGGCACTCCCCCATGCCACGGCACCCAACCCGCTGCTTGCTGCGGCGGTGGACCTGCCCCGCCCATCCCGTAGAACTTCGAGTCCCCACCACCGCACCCGACGACGGCGAGCGGCCCCGATGAGCGAGGAATCATGAACGAGCGACGACGGCGAGGAGGCGGCCGCGCGGCTCGTCAGGCGCAGCGGGCAACGGCAGATATGGCGTTCAACACCCACGTACAACGGACACTGCCGCCGGTGAACGTGCTCGACGCCGATGGCCTGATCCAGATCGAGGAGAACGCCGAGACGATCCTGTCCGAGGTAGGAGTCGCCTTCCAGGACTTCCCCCGCGCGCTCGAGCTGTGGCGTGACGCCGGCGCAGATGTCGACGGCGAGATGGTGCGCTTCCCGCGGGGCATGTGCCGCGAGATCGTCCAGGCCACGGCGCCGGCCACCTATCTCCAGCATGCGCGCAACCCGGCGCGTTCAGTGCCGATCGGCGGCGACGCCACCGTGTTCGCCCCCAACTACGGCTCGCCGTTCGTCACAGACCTCGATGCCGGGCGCCGGTACGCCACTCTCGGCGACTTCGAGCAGGTGGTGAAGCTGACCTGGATGCTTCCCCACCTTCACCACAGCGGCGGCACGGTCTGTGAGCCGGTGGACGTGCCGGTCAACAAACGCCACCTCGACATGGTGTACGCGCATTTGCGCTACAGCGACAAGCCGCTGATGGGCTCGGTGACGGCGGCCCAGCGCGCAGCCGATTCGGTGGAACTCTGCCGCATCGCCTTCGGCGGCGACCTGAGCGATCGCACCGTGCTGACCAGCCTCATCAACGCATCGTCGCCGCTGCGCTGGGACGCCACCATGCTTGGCGCGGCCGAGGTGTACGCGCAGCACAACCAGGCATGCGTGATCTCGCCGTTCATACTGGCCGGAGCCATGTCACCGGTCACGGTGGCGGCGCTGGCGGCCCAGGCGCTGGCTGAAGCGCTGTCCGGCATGGCGTTCTGCCAGCTGGTGCGTCCGGGGGCGCCGGTGATCTTCGGCACGTTCGCGTCGTCGATGTCGATGGCCACCGGTGCGCCCACGTTCGGCACACCCGAGGCAGGCTTGGCGATCTACGTCATGGCCGCGCTGGCGCGACGGGTCGGCGTGCCATTTCGGTCGGGCGGGCAGTTCACATCTTCCAAGGCGCCTGATGCACAGGCGGCCTACGAATCGGCCTCGACGCTGCTGCCGACGATGGCTGCAGGGGTGAACTTCGTACTGCATGCAGCGGGCTGGCTCGAAGGCGGGCTGACGCTGAGCTACGAGAAGCTGCTGATGGACGCCGACCAGCTCGGCATGATGGAGGTGTACGCCAGGGGCGTGGACATGTCCGACAACGGCCAGGCGGTCGAGGCGTTCACGACGAACCCCCACGGCGACCACTTCTTGGGGCATCCGCACACACTGGCCAATTTCGAGACCGCCTTCTACCAATCGTCGATTGCCGACAACAACAGCTTCGAGCAATGGTCCGACGAGGGCTCGCTCGATGCGGCCCAGCGAGCCAACCGCCTGATGAAGCAGATGCTCGCCGACTACGAGCCGCCGCCCATCGACGACGCAATCGACGCCGAGCTGTGCGACTACATCGCCCGGCGCAAAGCCGAAGAGCCCGACGCCATCGTGTAGCGCCTCGGCGTCTCAAGTGGCAACGACGGCAGTGACACCGGCCACGGCCGCGACGATGCCGACCCCTTGGCGCGCGTTGAGAGAATCCTGGTAGGCGATCCTGCCGACGATGACGCTCATCACCGGGAACATCGACGCACCTACCACGGTGGTGGGCGGATCGAACCAGATGCCGATGATGTAGAAGATGGTGGCGCCGGCGCTGGCGACTCCGGTCAGCAGCGCGAAGCCCATCACCTCGGCTGGCGGCAGCGCCGGGAGACCGCGGATCGCGACCACCGCGGCCATGAGCGCCACCGACGTCAGCCGCTGGCCGAATCCGGGCCATGCTCCCGAGCTCTCGGACAGATCCACCAGGACGCTGAGGCCGACGCCGTATCCCAGGCCCGACAGGATTGCCCAGACCGTTCCCGCTGCTGCATGGCGGCCGCGGGTCCCGCCGGCTGTCACCAGGCCAAGCCCGCCGAATGCCACTGCGGCCCCGATGATGCCGATGAGCGGCGGTTCATGACCCCGCAGAGCGGTGTACGCAAACGGAATGACTGCTGACAGTGTCGCCACGATCGGCGCGGCGATGGCCGAACCGGCCCGATCGAGTGACGTGTAGTACAACGCCAAGCCCGCGCCGAGCCCGAGTCCTGATGCCAGCCCCCTCCCGAAATCGTCAACCGCGAACGAGCCTCCGATGAGGGGCAGCATCGCGAGCGATACGAGCGCTGCAGCACCCTGAAACACGATCATCGCCGACAGCACGTGGCAGCGAGTCACTACCCGGCGCCCGAACAGATCGCTGGTGCCGATGCTCACCGACGTCAGCAGGCCGAACAGGGCTCCCACGCTGCTGTCTCTCGCAGACGCTCTACCGCCGCCACCGCAGCAGCGTTGCCACGGCTGCTGAGGCTCGGGCAGGAATCGGCAGGAACGTCCCCTGCTGCGCCACCGTCGGACCGGCGACCAGCAGCATGCGCCCGGCAACGAAGGTGGCGATGGAGATGTGCGCTGCCGTCATGACCACGTAGAAGGCATTGAGGGTCACTGACATGCCGATCGCCGCACAGATCGGCCCTACCGTGGCGCCGACGCCGTTCATCCGCACCATCACAGCACTGGCGCCGGCTCGCTGGGAGTCTCGCAGCCAGTCATTCGCCTGTGCCACCGCCATGGAGTAGATCGGGTAAGCGAACATCCCCATGAGGCCCATGACAGCGATACCGAGCGGCGTCGCCTCATCGAGCAGCATCATCAGTGCGCATGCGCTGCCCGCAATCACGGCGGCGGCAACGATGACAATGCGCCGCGGAACGCGATCGGAGAGACGGCCCAGCGGCACCTGCCCGAAGAGACTGCCGACCATCGGCGCTGCGACAAAGAGCGCCACTTGGATCGGTGTCAGCCCTCGCGACGCCGCATAGACCGGCCCGATCGCCGAGATGGAACCCAGCGCAGCCCCGACCAGGAATGCCACGACGACCCCGGTGGGTGCCGTCTGCATCAGCGTGCGCAGCCCGACCCGCTCAGGCACCACCACCGGTGGATTGGCAGAGGCCGACAGCGACATCGGCACCAACGCCAGCGAGACCATCACCGACACCACGGCGAACAGCGCGAAGCCATCGGTGTCTGCGGTGGCCACCAGCAGCTGGCCGGTCGCTATGGCGCCCATGGTGATGACCATGTAGCGAGCCAGCATCCGGCCCCGGTTCTCGTTGGTCGCCAATTCGTTGAGCCAGGTTTCCGCCACCACGATCAGTGCGGCAAAGCAGACACCCCAGCCGAAGCGGCCGACACCCCATACCACCGGGTTGACGAACACCGCCTGCACCAGCACGACACTGCTGCCGGCGGAAGCCAGAGCCGCGAAGACCCGCACGTGGCCGACCTGGCGCAGGAAATGCGGGGCGACGGCGGCACCCACGAGGAATCCCACGAAGTTCATCGCCATGACCAGGCCGGCGACCGTGGATCCGAACCCCTCTGATTCGGCCCGGACTCCCAGCAGCGTGTTCTGCAGGCCGTTACCGGCCATCAGCAGCGCTATGCCCACGAACAGCGCTGTGCTGCGAGCTGCCGTCGAAGCGAGAGCGGGACCGCCGACGAGCGGTTCGGGCGCCTCCGAACGTGCAATGCGCGGCAGGTGTTCGGTCGCCATGTCCCGAGCACGCCGGAGGGCGCGATTGCGGCGGGAAACGCGCGCTGTTGCTGAGCCGCCGCCTCCGGCAGGTGGGGCCGGATCGTCCGCCGACACCGGCGTCTAGGACCCTGTGTTGTCGGGAGAAGGGCCTTCTGAGGCGGACGTGTCAGCCGCAGGCGGTTCGAAGGCCGGCGCGTGGACGTACTGCCAGCCGAATCGGCCCTTGATGCACAGGTGGCCGCTCGTCACCGAATGATCTGCCGGCGACGTCACCTTCACGATCTGATCGTCCTGGGTATGCAGCTCGAGATTGCATCCCACTCCGCAGTACGAGCACACCGTGCGGGTGACCGTCTGGTCATCGGGTCGCCACTCGCCCACCGCCCGCAGATCGAACTCGGTACGGAACTGCAAGGCACCGGTGGGACACACCGCGACGCAATTGCCGCAATAGACACACGCGCTCTCCGGGAGTTCGACGTCGTACTCGGTACGGATACGGGCGTCGAAACCTCGCCCCGCCACCGCTATGGCAAAGGTGTGCTGGGCATCGTCGCCGCACGCCTCGACGCACTTGTAGCACAGCACGCAACGGTCATAGGCGCGGATATAGAGATCGTCCTGAATCCGCACGGGATCGTCCACCTGGGAAATCTCGACCTCGGCGGCGTCATTCACTGCAGAGCCATAACGGCCCGCATCGGCACCGTAGTGCTGGGACCACGCTGTGATCTCTGTCGCTTGGGACAGATCATTGGCCGAGTCCAGGAACTCCAGCACCATGCGCCTGCTGTGGCGCACCCGCTCAGAATCTGTGCTGATCTGCATGCCGTCTTCGGCGGGCCGTGAACAGGCAGGCACGAGCGTGCGGGAGCCTTCCAGCTCCACCACGCAGACACGACACACGTTCACCGGCGTGAGGTTGGGCGCCCAGCAGATTGTCGGTGTGTCCACACCGGCAGCAGTGCATGCAGCCAGGATGGTCTGGCCCAGCGGCACCGTCACCTCATGTCCGTCGATGCTGACCGTGACCTGCGATGTGGTGCTGCCGTTTCCGGAACTCATGACTCTTGAGCCTCCAGCAAGCCCAGCCGCATCCCCGACAGCACCGCCGAGGCCGCAGTATGGCCGAGACCGCAGATGGAAGCATCGCCCATGGCATCTGCGATGTCGCCGAGCAGCTCACGCTGAGGCTCCGTCGGGCTGCCTGCCCGACGGATCTGCGTCACCAGCTCGTGCTGGCGGACCGTGCCGACGCGGCACGGAACGCACTGTCCGCAGGACTCGTCGCGGAAGAACTTGGCCAGTCGCTCGATCACGGCGCTCATGTCGGCAGTGTCGTTGAAGACCATCACTGGACCCGAGCCGAGCGTCGTGCCGGCGGCACGGGTGTCTTCCAGGGACAGCGGCAGCGCCTCCGCGTCGGGTCCGACGAAGCTGCCCGCAGCGCCGCCGAGCAGCACTGCGGCCAGCGTGCCCTGCACACCTCCGGCCAGCTCCAGCAGCTCGCCCAACGATACACCGAAAGGAGCTTCGTAGAGCCCAGGCCGGCCGACGTGGCCGGACAGGCAGAACAGCTTCGTGCCCGGCGAGCCCTCGGTTCCGACGCTGCGGTACGCCTCAGGACCGATGCGCAGGATCTCGTTCACGTTGAGCAGCGTCTCTGGGTTGTTCACCACCGTCGGGCGGCCGAACAATCCGTGGGTGGTGGGGAACGGCGGCTTGTTGCGGGGCTCCCCCCTGAAGCCTTCGAGCGAGTTGAACAGGGCGGTTTCCTCGCCGCAGATGTATGCGCCGGCGCCCCTGCGCAACTCGATGTCGAATGGCTGCCCGGACCCAGCCGCATCATCGCCAAGCCAGCCGGCGCTGCGGGCTTGCGCGATGGCGTGCCGGAGGCGTTGGGTGGCCAGCGGGTATTCGCCGCGTATGTAGATCCAGCCGTGCTCGGCCCCGACGGTCAAGCCGGCCACAGCGATGGACTCGATGATGGCCAAGGGATCCAGCTCGCAGAGCAGCCGATCCTTGAACGTTCCCGGCTCAGATTCGTCGATGTTGGCCACGACGTGCTTGGGGCCGTCGCCGTCGGCCACAGCTCGCCATTTGATGCCAGTCGGAAAGGCGGCCCCGCCGCGCCCCGACAGCCCGGCTGCGGTCACCTGGGCGATGACTTCGTCGGTTCCGAGTCGCAGAGCTGCATCCAGGGCTGCTCCCCCACCTCGCTCCCGGTACACCTGTATGGATACGGGATCGCTGTGGTCCCGATCCCTTCCGATCATGTGCCGCAGCAGGCTGGGCGCTTCGGGCGTCGTCGCCGTGAGGCTCACCAGCAGCGAGTCAGGACCGCTGCCGTCTGCGGGGACGCGGTCGGGCTCGCGGCGGCCCTGGATGAAGGTCGCCGGTGCCCGTTCGCACTGCCCGAGGCATGGGCCCTCGTGCACGGCGTGACCCTGAGAGCGCAGGTGCTCTGCCAGCGGCGCGGCGCCGGCCAGCGCGCAGATGGGATCGACGCAGACATGGCGGACGCTGAGCTCGTGGGCGGGGGCCTCGGTGCGGAACATCTCGTAGAAGGTGGCCACGCCGTAGGCCTCCGCCGGCGGCACGCCCAGCGTCCGGCCGACGAAGTTGAGGCCGCCCGGCGAGATCCACCCGGCCTCGCGCTGGAGCGCGTGCAGTGCGGGCAGCAACTGGTGCCGCAGCTGCCTGCGCCGTTGCATCCCTGCGCGCACAACGCGCGGATGCTCGAAAACGACGGCGCCATCGCGCTCGGAGGTGACGCTGAGTGCAGCGAGCACCGCTCGTCGCTCCGATGCGGTGGGCTCCGCATCGGAGAAGTGCAGGTCAGCCACCGGCGCCACCTGCCGCTGCAACGCCCGATGTGCTGCCAGCGGCGGCTGTGCCGAATGTGCCGCCGGTGGCGGCTGTGGCAGCCGGCAACGGGTCGATGCGCACAGCCGCTGCCTTGAACTCCGCCGTGCCGCTGCGGACGTCCCAGGCATCGTTCGTGAGCAGATTCGCATCCACGAGCTCCGGAAAATGGAACGTCGTGAAGACCAGGCCTGTCGGAAGGCGATCGGTGACATGCACATGCATATCGACCGAGCCCCGCGGTGAGCTCACACGAACGGTGTCGCCTTCGGCAAGCCCGAGATCCGCTGCGTCGGCAGGGCTGATCTCGATGGCGTCACCGGAACGGATCGGCGAGGAGTAGCCGGCGGACTGGGCGCCGGTGTTGTATGAGTCGAGTACCCGGCCGGTGGTCAGGCGCAACGGGAACTGCTCGCTCAACGCCTCCGCGGGAGGACGGTGGACGACGACCGAGAACGGTGCCGGCGCACGACCGTCGAGGTCGGGTTCCCAGAGCCAGCTATGCAGGAACTCGGTGCCGGGATGGTCGTCGTGGGGGCAGGGCCACTGCAGGCCGCCGCTCGCCTCGAGGCGTTCCCAGCTCATGCCGCCATGCAGCGGCGACAGCGAACGCATCTCGTCCCACAGTTCCTGCGCCGACGTGGCCGGCCACTGGGTGCCCATGTGCGCTGCCAACTCGCTGATGATGTGCACGTCGTCGCGTGCGTCACCCTGGGGGGGCACCGCGGCACGCACCCGCTGGACACGCCGCTCGGAGGAGGTGACAGTGCCCTCGCTGGAGGCCCAACCCGCGGCCGCGGGCAGCACCACATCAGCCATCCGCGCGGTGCGTGTCAGCGAGATGTCCTGAACGACCAGCAGATCCAGCCCTTCGAGCAGCTTGCGGGCGTGCGCCACATTGGCTTCGGAGTCTGCCGGGTTCTCCCCGATGACATAGAGAGCCCGCAGTTCTCCAGCTTCCATGGCGTCGAACATCGCGGTGAGGTGCTTTCCCGGGACGGGATTCAGCTCGCAACCCCAGGTGCTCTCGTAGCGAGCCCGGACCTGCGGGTCGGTGAGCGGTTGGAACCCGGGCAGCCGATCAGGCAGAGCACCCATGTCGCCGCCGCCCTGCACGTTGTTCTGGCCTCGCAGAGGCACCAGGCCCGAACCGCGCCGACCGACATGACCGGTCAGCAGCGCCAAGTTGCACAGCGAGAGCACGTTCTCGACCGCCGTGTGGTGCTCCGTGATGCCCAGGGTCCACAGGATCTGCGCTCGGTCGGCTGTGGCGTACGTGTGAGCCATCTCCGCGATGGCCTCTGCCGGGACTCCGGTGAGCCGCTCGCCCTCGTCGAGGGTGAACGGCTCTACCGATTCTGCGTAGGCATCGAACCCTGTTGTCGCATGATCGATGAAGGACTGGTTGTGCATTCGGCGGGCGATGATCTCGCGAGCCACCGTGTTGGACAGCGCGATGTCTGTGCCGACGTCGAGGCCGAGCCACACGTCGGCGAACTCGGCTGAGGAGGTGCGGCGGGGATCCACGGCGTACATGGCCGCGCCGTTGTCGAGACCCCGCAGCAGGTGATGGAAGAAGATGGGGTGTGCCTCGCGGGCATTCGATCCCCACAGCAGGATCACATCAGTCTCAGTGATCTCCTGGTAGGAGCACGTTCCGCCCCCGAGTCCGAACACTGTCGCCAGACCGACGACCGACGGAGCGTGTCAGGTGCGGTTACAGGAATCGATGTTGTTGGACTTCAGCACCGTCCGCATGAACTTCTGGGCTGCGTAGTTCATCTCGTTGGTGCTCTTGGAGCAGGAGAACATGCCGACGCCGCCGGCACCGTGCTGCTGGGTAGCCGCCCGCAGCCCCGATGCAGCCCGGTCGAGCGCATCGTCCCAGCTCGCCGGGCGCAAGACACCGCCGTCGCGTACCAGGGGCGTGTCGAGTCGTGCGAGAGGTGCCTGACGCCCCCCCGATCGTGCACTGTTTCGTCGGGCACCGGTCCCCCGCGGCATCGCCCCTCCCCGGTCGCATACGTCCCGTGACCTCGAATTCTACGTTGCCGCGGGCGCCTTTACTGTGATGAGAATTATTTCACCCTGACTACATCTCGCGTGCGTTGCATGAACGAGCCAGCGTTCCGCATTGCAGAACAGTTCCACAATACGGCACAAAATCACGCTCAACTGACAGGTCCGAGCTGGCCGCGGGCTACCGTGGAGCCGATGCAGTCGATCTCTCGTGCATTCGCCGTGCTGCGGGCATTGGCCGTCGGACCGCAGGGCGTCACCGATGTTGCCGATCACGTCGGGCTGCCCAAGAGCACCGTGGCTCGGCTGCTGACGTCGCTCGAAGCGGTCGACGCCGTCGTCCAGGACGACGCGGGCGGCGATTACCGGCTCGGGCAAGGGCTCATCGACATCATCGGCGCTGCTGGAGCCGATCGGAGTCTGTTGGCCGCAGCGCGCCCGCACCTGCACAGTCTGGTCAACCAGGTCGGCGAGACAGCCGGGGTGAGCGTTCGTGCTGATCGGACGGTGTACTACCTCGACCAGGTCGAGCCCGAGTCGGAGGTGCAGGTGCGCTCATGGACAGGCGAGTACTGCCCGATGCACTTGGTGCCGTCGGGGCTCGTGTACCTGGCCCACCTCAGCCCGGAAGCACTCGACGACTACATGAGTGCCGGTCTCGAGGCGACGACCGCGAACAGCATGGTCGATGCCGAGGCGCTGAAGACGCGGCTCAGCCAAGTGGCCAGCGCCGGGTACGTCTGGGTGTACGAGGAGTTCGCCATCGGGATCAACTCGGCGGCTGCGCCGGTATTGAACGAGGAGGGAGCGGTGGTGGCGGCCTTGCATGTTCACGGCCCGGCGTACCGTTTCCCCGATCCGAATAGCACCCACGACATCGGCCTCGTGCTGATCGAGGCCGCGTCGAATCTGGCCGAGCACCTGTCCGGCCGGGCGCCGCTGCCGACCTAGCCCGGGCGTTCAGCTGGGGCGGTCGCGGCGCCGCCGGATCTCGTCGCAGATCGCGGGCACGACCTCGTGCAGGTCGGCAATGACGGCGTAGCCCGCCTTGGTGACCATGTTGGCCTCCGGGTCGATGTTGATCGCCAGGATGTTCTTCGAGCCCATGGCGCCGACCCAATGCTGGATCGCGCCCGAGATGCCGCAGGCAATGTAGATCTCCGGGGCGATTCGGGTGCCGGTCTGCCCGACTTGGTCTGCGTGCGAGCGCCAGCCATTGTTGGTCACCGCTCGCGAGCAGCCGACGCGGCCGCCGAGCAGTTCCGCAAGCTCCTCGAGCGGGGCAAACCCGTCTGCTGAGCCGACGCCTCGGCCGCCCGACACCACGACCGGCGCGGTGGACAGTGTGACGCCCTCGGCAAGGGTCACCCGATCGCGGACCAGAGTCTGCTGCACTTCAGGCCCCAAGTCGGGCTCGAAATCGGCAACGGCCGCTGGGAGGGGACCGTCTTCGCGTGGCTCCGCCTCGATGGAGTGCTGCGCAATGGTGAGCAGCGGCAGGGTTGAGGTGAGGGTCACGTCCTCGAGCAGCGAGCCGCCCCACTGGATGCGGGTGACATGCCACGCCCCGCCGGCTGAGGGAGCAGTCGACGCATCAGCCGGTGAGCCCTTGGGCGACACGTTCACGCAGTTGGCGACGAGCGGGAGGTTGGTGCGGGCAGCGAGCTGGGCCATGGCCTCGGCACCCCGATCGGTGCCTGCCGCAACCACGGCAAGAGGCGCCGCAGTCTCGACGAACTCTGCGAGTGCTGCACCCCAGGCGTCCGGTCCGTAGTCGGCCAGGAACTGATGGCGGCCGCAATGCACCGCAGCGGCGCCGTAGGCGGCGCAGATGGCAACGAGGTCCGCGCCATGTGCATCGAACAGGTCGCCGTCGCCCAGGATGACGGCATCGAGGTCGGCACTCATGTCCGCGGCGAGCGCGCGGGCCGAAGTCAGGGCCTCCAGGGCACCGCCGGAGGGCACACCACGGTCGTGGTCGACCAGGACGGCAATGCCGCTCACAGCACGCCCAACTCGTCCAGCAGGTCCACCACCGCGGGTGCCGCCGCGGCGCTGTCACCGAGCTGCACCGTGGTGCTGGCACGCTCGGGCGGGCGATGCAGCCGAATCCGCGACTGCCCGCCGGCGTCAGCATCGGCGGCGCAGTCGAGCACCTGGATCTGGGCCTTGCGCGAGGCGAGGCGCCCTTTCATGGTCGGGTAGCGAGGCAGGTTGATGCCTTCCTTGACACCGAGCGCGCAGGGAGCCTCGAGTTCGTACACCTCGTAGCCGGCGTCGGTCTCGCGGCGCGCGATGAACCCTCGCTCATGGGGGTCAATGCCCTTGATGCCGTTCACGATCGGCCGTCCGAGCGCACGTGCGACCCGGATGCCCACCTGAAAGTTGCCCCCGTCGGCAGATTCGTTGCCGAACAGGATCAGGTCGAACTGGCCCCCGCCGGCCTCGAGCTCCCGCACGGCGGAGGTGATCGCGACTGCCGTTCGCTGAGGATCCCAGTCGAGGCCGCCATCTGCGATCACCAGTGCGAATTCGCTGCCGCCGACGCTGGCCGCATAGCGCAGCTGCTCAGCGGACGCCTCGGGACCCAGTGTGAGCACCACGACGGCATGGTCATCGCCGTCAAGTCGCTCGATGATCTGGGCGGCTTCCTCCAACGCGCATTCCTCGTGCGGGCTGGTGGTGAAGCCCAAGTGGGCAGTGTCGACCTGCTGGCCGTCGTCGGTGACGTTGATGCGCGAGCCGACAGCAGGCACCCGCTTCACGCAAACCAGGATGCGCACCGGCGAGCCCTCAGGCCTTCATGCGGCTGTCGTCGGGATCGAACAGCGCGAGATTCGCACCCGTCGCCGCCACTGTCACCGGATACCGCTCATGCTGGTACATGACCGACAGCTCAGTGCCCACGGCGGCGAGCTCAGGCGGCAGGTAGGCCATGGCCAGGTAGGCGCCGAGCGATGGCGCGTTGCCCGCGGTGGTGACGCGGCTGACCCTGCCGTGCGAGTCGACGATCCGCTCCCCCGCTGGCGTCAGCACCGGCTCGTTGCCTGCCCCCATCGGGAAGCGGTCGTAGCCCTCAGCACAGCGCAGGCTCTCGAAGCGCAGCATGGCGAGCTGGGCTGCGGGCGGTGCTTCCCGGGCTGCCAGGTAGGCCTCCTTGCCGATGAAATCGGCAGCCTTCACCCGCGGCCGGGCCAGGCCCGCCTCGACCGGGTTGTAGTCGCTCTCGAGTTCGGCGCCCATGAGCCGGTAGCCCTTCTCGAGTCGCCCGGTGGTGCCGTACACCCCGGCACCGACCGGTCGCAGGCTGTATTCCCGCCCGGCCTGGGTGATGGCGTCCCACAGAGCCAGCCCTGCGCTCGTGGAGCAGTAGATCTCGAAGCCTGCATCGCCCACGTAGGAGATGCGGAACATCTGCACCGGGATCCCCGAGAGCAACCCATCGCGCACCTGGCCATAGCCGAAGGCCTCCTGGGACAGGTCGGTCTCGGTCAGCGTCTGCAGCAGTGCGACGGCGTTGGGACCCCACACGCCGTAGGTGGCCAGCGCCTCGGTGCGATTCTCGAAGTGCACGCCGTCGGCGGGCAGGTTGTGGCGGAACCAGTACTCGTCGCGACCGCCGTCGAATGCGCCGGTGGCTATGCGGAAGCGATCCTCGGACAGGCGCACGATGGTGAGGTCGGAACGGAAGCCGCCGTCGGCGGTGAGCACCGGGGTGTAGATCGAGCGCCCGACCGGTAGGTCGCATTTGTTGACCACCATCTTCTCGATGTAGGGCACCACGCCTGGGCCTGATGCTTCGAACACCTGGAACGGCGAGATGTCCACCAGCCCGCAGTGCTCGCGCAGGTGCAGGTGCTCGGCATCGGTGATGGGGCTCCACCAGCGGGCGTCCCACTCGTGGGTACGGCCCTCGATGCCGTGGTGCTCGACGAGGTCAGCGTTCGATTCGTACCAGTGCGGACGCTCCCAGCCGCCGGCCTCGAAGTAGAAGGCGCCGAGGTCATCGGTGCGGGCCTTGGCGGGGCCGCAGGTCAGGTTGCGGCGCGTCGCCCACTGCTCGCGAGGATGCACGATGCCGTAGGTCTTGTTGAAGTGCTCGTCGGCCCGGGTCTCGATGTGGATGACGTTGCGATCCTGGGGGTAGAAGCGCGTGACGTCCGAACCGTGCGGATCGGTCATGCGGGGATAGCCGTAGGTCATCCATTCGGCCATCAGGCGCCCCACACCAGGACCTTCCTTGACCCACACCGCCGCCACCGACCACAGATTCTCGACCTCTGGTGTCGGACCCAAGACCGGCGAGGCATCGGGTGTCAGCGAGAGCAGGCCGTTGATGGCGTACTTGATCTCGCCGTCACCCAGAAACTCCATCAGTTCGATGGCCTGCTCGAGCTGTTCGTCGAAGTCATCGGGCGTGAACGGCATCTCGGTCGGGCTGAGCGCCGCTTCGGAGTTGGAGGGGATGTCCTCCACACGGTGCAGAATCGGCCGGTGGGCGTAGCTGCCCACCTCCATGGAGCCGGCCGACTGGCGCTCGTAGCAGAAGGTGTCCATGTCGCGGACGATCGGGTAGGCCAGTTCCTGGTTGGTCTCGACGAGCAGGTCGAACGGGCCGACGTCGACCATCTGGTGCACGGCAGGCGTCAGCGGGATGGTGGCGCCGGCCATCTGGGCGAGCTTGGGGCTCCAGACGCCGCAGGCGATCGCCACCGTGTCGCACTCGATGCGGCCCCGGTCGGTTACCACTGCGGAGATGCGGGGCCGGTTCGGTCCGGCCACGGTCTCGATGTCGAGCACCTCGGTGTTGGCGAACGTCTGCAAGTGCCCCGCATCGGTGGCTCGCCGGCGCATCTGTGTGCCCGTCTCCAGTGAGTCCACGGCCGAGACGCTCGGCGTGTAGAACCCGCCCAAGATGACGTCGGGGTCGATGAAGGGCACCATCTCGACGACCTCGTCGACCGTGAGCAACCTCGCTTCGATGCCCCAGCACGTTGCTGAAGTCATGCGGCGGCGGAATTCCTCCATGCGCTCGGGGCTGCGTGCCACTTCGATGCCGCCGCACGTGTTCTGCAAACCGAGTGCCTCGTACTGGTGCTGGCTGTCGACGGTGAGATCGACGATCTCCTTGGAGTGATCGACGGGGAAGATGAAGTTCGACGCATGGCCGGTGGACCCGCCAGGATTGGGCAGCGGGCCCTTGTCGAGCAGCACGATGTCGGTCCAGCCGAGGTCGCTGAGATGGCCGACCAGGCAGTTGCCGACGATGCCTGCACCGATGACGACACAATCTGCCCGCGCCGGGAAGTCACTCATAGCTCGCATCCCCCACTGTTGCCGGTCGACAGCATGCCGCAGCACGGCTGCCGCATATCGCTGTTATGGATCAATGCTGTTCTGTATGATGGAACAGTTCCACTCAGCGGAACAGCAACTAGGGGAACAGTAGCCGAACGACCTGGCAATTGACGACATGGAGTCGGTGGCACAGCGGTGCCACAGGGTTCTGGCAGGGTGTAGAGGGCTCGACTCGTGTGGGGGTGCACGGCATGGCGACAACAGGCGGATTTCCAAGCGATCTCGAGATTGCATCGGCTGCGCAGATCCGGCCGCTGACCGAGATCGCAGACGAGGCGGGCATCCCGCGGGACTACCTGGAGCTGTACGGCACCGGCGTGGCCAAGGTCAAGCTGGAGGCCGTCGATGCCATGGCTGACCGTCCCCGCGGGCGCTACGTGGTGGTGACGGCCATCACCCCGACGCCGCTCGGCGAGGGCAAGACGACCACCACGGTGGGGCTCGGGCAGGCGTTCGGACACATCGGGCGCACCGCCACCATCGCCATCCGGCAGCCGTCGATGGGTCCCACGTTCGGTATCAAGGGCGGTGCGGCCGGCGGCGGCTACAGCCAGGTAGTGCCGATGGACCTGTTCAACCTGCATCTCACTGGCGACATGCACGCCGTGACCGCTGCGCACAATCTCTGCGCAGCGATGCTGGATGCTCACCTGTACCACGGCAACGAGGCCGGGTTCGACATCCACAACATCACCTGGCGGCGGGTGCTCGATGTCAACGACCGGGCCTTGCGCAATATCACGATCGGATTGGGCGGTCGCCTCGACGGCATCCCGCGCGAATCGGGCTTCGACATCACCGCCGCCTCGGAGGTGATGGCGACGCTCGCGCTGTGTACTTCCATGTCAGACCTGCGCGCCCGGCTCGGCCGCATCGTGCTGGGCTACACCAAGGGCGGCGAACCGGTGACCGCAGAGGACATCGGCGCTGCCGGGTCGATGGCGGTGCTCCTGCGCGAGGCCATCAAACCGAACCTCATGCAGACTTTGGAGGGTTCCCCGGCGCTCGTGCACACGGGTCCCTTCGGCAACATCGCGACCGGGAATTCCTCGATCGTCGCCGACCAGATCGGCATCGGCACGTCCGACTTCCTGCTCACCGAGGCCGGGTTCGGTGCCGACATGGGCGCAGAGCGGTTCTTCAACATCAAGTGCCGGTACTCGGGAGTCTCACCCGATGCCGCTGTGATCGTGGCGACCGTGCGTGGCCTCAAGGCTCACTCGGGCAAGCATCGGATCGTGGCCGGGCGACCGCTGCCGCCGGCCCTTCTCGAGGCCAACCCGGAGGAGGTCCATGCCGGCGGCGACAACCTCCGCAAACAGCTCGAGAATGTGCGGATGCACGGTGTCTCGCCGGTGGTGGCGATCAACCAATTCCCTGGCGACCACGAGGCCGACCTCGCCGCCATCGCCGAGATCGCCGCCGAGTACGGTGCCCGTTCGGCCCGCTGCACCCACTTCGCCGACGGCGGCGCCGGCGCGGCCGACCTGGCCGAAGCCGTGGCCGAAGCGGCCGAGGAGCCGACGGACTTCTCGGTGCTGTACCCCGACGACATGTCACTGCGCGACAAGATCCGGGCTGTCGCGACCAATGTGTACGGCGCCGACGATGTGAGCTACACCGCCCGGGCCAACCGCGAGATCGACGGATACGAGCGCAATGGCTTCGGGAACCTGCCGGTGTGCATCGCCAAGACCCACCTGTCGATCTCGTCGGATGCCTCGCTCAAGGGCGCCCCGACCGGCTGGACACTGCCGGTGCGTGAGGTGCGGGCGTCGGTCGGTGCCGGGTTCGTGTACCCGATCTGCGGCGACATGCGCACGATGCCCGGTCTCGGACGTGACCCCGCAGCCCGCCACATCGACTTGGATGCCGACGGCGACATCGTCGGCCTGAGCTGAGCGGAGCAGTTGTTGCTGAAGGACGTCTCCGAGCTTCGTCGGCTGCTGCAGCACGCCCAGTGGGAACTGATCCCGCTGCGCAATCTGGCCGAGCAGCTGCCGTACCTGCCCCCCCAGTCGCCGGTGTCGGTGACAGCGTCGGCTTCCAAGACGCTCGAGGACACGCTGGATCTGACAGCTGAGCTGTGTGCGTTAGGCCATCGCCCGGTGCCCCATGTCGCAGCTCGCATGGTGGCCAGCCGAGATCATCTGGAAGAGCTATTGGGCCGCATCGAATCGATGGGCCTCAGCGAGATATTCCTGGTCGGCGGCGATGTCACCTCCCCTGCAGGACCGTTCGACAGCGCCGTCGGTCTGCTCGAGGCGCTGCGCGAGGTCAACCACTCGCTCACCCACATCGGAGTCACTTCGTACCCCGAGGGACATGCGCTCATCACCGATGCCGTGCTGCACGAGGCGCTGCACATCAAGCAGGTGCTGCTCGCCGAGGCGGGCATTGAGGGTCATGCAGCCACCCAAATGTGCTTTCATCCCAAGGCCATCCTGGTCTGGCTGGCCGCCGAGCGTGACAGCGGTTTCACCCTTCCCGTGCACCTGGGCATTCCCGGAGCGGTCGACCCGGCACGGTTGCTGCGGATCGGCACCCGCCTGGGGGTCGGAGCGTCCCTGCGCTACCTGCGCAAGAACACCGGGGCCGTGGCCCGCATGCTGCGTCCTGGCGGCTACGACCCGAGCGGGTTGGTCGATCAGATCGCCCCTCATGCCGAGCGGCTCGCCATAGCCGGCCTGCACGTCTTCACCTTCAATGCGATCGCCGACACGGTGGCCTGGCGCGAGACGGCCCTCAACGGGACGCCCTCGCGCCGCAGGCGAGCAAAGGGTCGCTGACTTTGCCGGCGGGGCTGTTGGCCGCGCTCAAGATCGCCGTGCTCGCGGCATTGGGCATTGCACATCGCGGGTACTGGCACGGGGGCATCGACATCACGTATGTGGTCTTTGCCCTGTTCCTATCGACCAATCTTGTGATCTGTTTCTGGGAGATCTGCCTCTTCCTCCGGCGGGATTACATCGAGTCCCGTTTTGCCTACTGGCAACAGCAACGGCTGCACAGCGGCAGGAGCCCGGCACTCGCGTTCCTCATGACCAAGGTTCCGCTGCGGTCCGTGTTCTCTCCGGACACCTGGGCCGACGTGTGGGCTGCCTATTGCGTATACGACGGTTCGTATGCCGATCGCCGCAGTTATGGATTCAACGTGGACGTGGGCAATGGTGTCATCACGGCCATACCCACACTGATCCTGTACGCGGCATTCACGACGGAGTTCCTGTCGCCGCTTGCGGCAGGAATCCTCGGGATCATGTTCTTCTGGCAGTGGACATATGCGACGTCCATCTACCTGGCCAGCTTCTTCATTGCGAAGCGTCACCGGGACATCAGCAGGGGCGAGTTGTACGGCATGATCCTGGGATTCAACGCCCCCTGGATCCTGTGCCCGCTGTTGGGTCTGTATGTCTCCATCCGCCTGGTTGTCGAGGGCAGCTACGGCGTGCTTGGCGGCTGAGCCGAGATTCCCACCGGAACCGCGGCGGCGGGCACGGGCTCGTCGGAGATGCTGAAGTGAATCGCAGCAGCCATGACTCCCAATGCGGCTGCGAGCCACCACCACAGGTCGTAGGAGCCGGTCAATTCCCGGATCTCGCCGGCTCCCCAAGAGCCGAGGAACGCGCCGACCTGGTGGGACAAGAAGACGAAACCGATCAGCGTTCCCGCATTTCGCACGCCGAATTGGCCCAGCACGATGCCTGAGGTGAGCGGAACGCTGGCGAGCCATACCACCCCCAGCAGCGCCCCAAAACCAAGCGCCACCAGCGGCATGACCGGCAGCAACAGCAAGCCCGCGAAGGCGACGGCACGGGTGATGTAGATGATGCTGAGCAAGCGGCTCTTGTTGAAGCGGACGCCGAGCAGCCCCGCGGCGAACGCACCGAAGATGTTGAACAGCCCGATGAGTGCCAGAGACCACGTGGCGACACTGGTCGTATAGCCGGCATCAGCCAGCGACTTGGGCAGGTGGACGCCGATGAAGGTCACGTGAAAGCCGCATACGAAGAATGCAGCGTTCACCAGGATGTAGTCGCGGTGGCGCAGCGCCCGGCTGGTGATCTGGCCGAGGGGCTCGTGGTCTGGGCCGGCGGCCCTTGGGTTGGACGTGCCGACGCCCTCGATGGCAGTGATGCGAATCCCGGTGCGCAGTGGCCGCACCACGGTGGTGATGACCATCGTGACAGCCGCCAGGAAGACGATCGAGCCGCGCCAGCCGAGCAGGTCGATGAAGATCCGCGTGACCGGCACCAGCAGGAAATGGCCGAATGAGCCGAATGCGGTGGCGATGCCCAAGGCCATCGAGCGACGCTCCGGCTCGACGAGCTTGCCGATCGACGACAGCACCACCGCGAACGATGCCGCCGACATGCCGAGTCCCACGATGAGTCCGCCGCCGGTATACAAACCGGCAGCGCCACCCGCACTCGCCATGACAAGCAGCCCGCCCGCATAGACGACGGCCCCGAAGATCAGCACCCGACCGGCGCCGAAACGGTCGGCAACAGCTCCGGCCAGCGGCTGGCTGAGACCCCACACCAGGTTCTGCACAGCGATGGTGAGGCCGAACGTGTCGACGCCGACGCCCAAGGCAAGATCGATCTCGTCGGTGAACAGGCCCATGGTGGCCCGCACGCCGAGCGAGATCGCTGTGATGATGCTGCCCGCGATGACGATGGTGGCCATCGGGCTGCGCGCAGGGCGCTGCTGGCTCAGAGCCCTGCCGGACATCGGGTCAGCGTACGCCGCCCCTGCAGCTCGTCGCCGATTGGGGTCAGGCCGCGAGGGAACGCAGGCGGGCCACTCGATGGTCGTCGCCGCCGAGGTAACGGGCGAGAACGCCGAGCACGGCCTCGTGGTCGAGCGTGCCTGCCGAGTTCATGTCTTCGAGATCGGCCCAGTCCCGAGTCCGGTCGAAAAACGCCTTGAACACGGCCAGATCTCGGCAAGCGAGGAAGGGAACGTCTGCCCCGCCGAAGCGCTCGATGCGCGCTCGCCCTGCGGCCGCTTCGTGGAACGGTGTGGTGTTGAGGAAGACATCCAGCGGCGTCGTGTCCCACCACAATCGGGTCTGGCCGTCGGCGCTCAGCTCGCGCCGGTTGCCGGCAGTCACCGCGACGCCAGCGGGAAGCGCAGACAGCGCCGCGTCAGCCTGCTCGATGCCGACGAAGAGATTCACGTCGATGTCGATGGTTCCCCGAGCCTGCCGGGTGCACCAGGCAAGGGCCAGTGCGCCGCCGAACGCGTGGGGAATGCCGGCCTCCTCCAAGGCACGATGCAGGGCGACGACGCGCTCGACCAGATTCATCGTCCGAAGACGGGGAATTCGAGCTTGACGGAATGGCGCGCGGGGAACTCAGCGGCCAATTCCAATACGGCGGCCAGCTCGGCGCCTCTGTCCTGCCGACCGTCTCCCCGCACTCGGAGGCTGAGCTGCCGGTCGAGCGCAAAGCCGGCTGCCTCGATGATGCGATCGACGGTGGAAGCTGACGGCGACTTGGCGCCCGATTCGTATGCGGCAATCGCAGAATGGGACGTACTGGCCTTCACTGCGAGTTCCCGCAGCGTGAGGCCGGCTCGCGATCGGGCGGAACGGATCGCCTGGGCTGCGTTCATCGCCACAATGGTATCTGATCAGATACCAAATGCATCCCAAGCGAGCTCAGCCGCTGTTGATCAGCCGGATGCCGTAGATGGCCTCCATCTCGGCGATCTCTGCGAGCACCTTCTGCGAAGGACGCCGCGACACTCGGATCGTCGCCACTGCAGCATGGTGTTTCGGCCCCGCCAGGATCTCGTTCTGCATCTGCTGAACGTTGATGCCGCTGGCACGCAAGGCCATGAGGATCCCCGCCAGCACACCCACCTGATCGCGATGGCGGACCACGATGGTGCTGCGACCCAAGGGTCGCTCCGCACGGTTGACACAATTCAGCACGTCACCCGCAGTGAAGGCCTCGAGCACTTCGACGACGCCGTCGGCGATGTCTTCGGAGGCCTGCACCGTGGATGCGCCGATGTGATGGGTGCCGGTCACACGCGGGTGGGATGCCAGCGGCGAATGCCAATCCGAGGCTGTACCAGGAGGCTCCCCGCAGAAAACATCCAGTCCAGCCCGCATGCCGCGCTCGTCGAGAACACGCAGCAGCGCCTCCTCGTCCACTATCTCGCCGCGCGAAGTGTTGAGCAGGATCGCCCCGTCGGGCATCTTTGCCAGAAAATCGGCATCCACGAGGCCGCACGTCTCAGGTGTGGCGGGCAGGTGCACCGACACGATGTCGGCGCCTGCGAGCAAGCTGTCCCAATCCGGATGGATCTGAATCTCGTGCTGCTTCATCTCAGCGAGCAGAGCGCGGGAGCGATCAGAGCGGTACAGCGCGGAGAGCTCGATGCCGAATGCCGCCGCCCGGCGAGCGACCTCGATGCCGATCGCGCCCATGCCCACGATCGCCATGCGACGCCCTTTCAGGCCCGTGGCGCCCATGTAGGAGGCCTTGTTCCAACGACCCTCATGCAGGTCCGAGGTGGCGTCGGGGATCTGGCGGTCGACCGCCAACAGCAAGCCCATGGTGAGCTCGGCCACGGCCACCGCGTTGCGCCCAGGCACGTTGCAGACGTACACGCCGAACTTGGCGGCTCCGTCGCAGTCGATGGTGTCGGTCCCCGCACCCGCGCGCAGCACCATGCTGAGCCGATCGGCCGACTTGAATACCTTGCGATTGACGTCAGTGCTGCGTACCACCAGGACTTCGATGCCCTCGATGTGCTCCGGAAGGTCGTCCGCTGTCAGTTCGGGCTTGACAATGCACTCGTGTCCCGCGGCTTCGAGTCGACCCAAGCGTCCAGTATCGATCTTGTCGGCAAACAGAATGCGCATCGGCGTCACCGCTAGGACAGGGTTTGCGGTCACAGCGCCGCCGCAGCAGCCGCCGGGACATATACCCGCATGTCCAGCCAGTGTGCCAAACGCGCGACCCCGCGCGGTGCACCTGCATCAATCGCTCACAACGTCGTCTTCGAGGTAGGCCCGGATGATGTCGTCGTAGCTCTGGTCCGGAACGAAACCCAGGCTCAGGGCTCGCCGCGCATCGAATCGCTCAGGCCATCCGGCAACGATCTCAGCGATGGCCGGCTCGGGTGATTCGACGATCAATTCCGCTGCATCAGGTCCAGCCACACGAGCGAGAGCTTCGATCTGCTCACCGACGGTGACCGAGACCCCAGGCATGGTGAGATTCCGGCGTGCTCCCAGAGCTGCGCTGTCCAGCTCCGCAGCATGGAGCAGGTACCTGATCGCTGTACGCGGGCTGGCATGGCTGTGGCGTACCTGCCTGGACACCGGCAGCACGGCTTGGACGCCGGCCAGCGGTTCACGGATGATGCCGCTGAAGAAGCCAGAGGCGGCGGCGTTCGGGGAACCTGGGCGCACGCTGATGGTGGGCAGGCGAACGCCGATGCCATCGAAGAATCCGCGGCGGCTGTAGTCAGCGAGCAGTGCCTCGGCGACCATCTTCTGTGTGCCATAGGAGGTGAGCGGTGTGAGGTGGAAGTCGTCGGGGATCGGATCGGGGAACGGCACGCCGAACACCGCTATCGACGAAGTGAACACGACGCGTGGGGTGCCGTCGGCCCAGCGGATTGCATCGAAGAGCGCCCGCGTGCCGTCGATGTTGACGGCCATGCCCTTGTCGAAATCGGCCTCCGCTTCACCGGACACGACGCCGGCAAGGTGGAAGATCACATCGGGCATCGGCCTCAGCAATCCGGCGGCGACCCCGGGTTCGCAGATATCGGCGACAGATGAGGCACAGATGGCCGGGGCGGCCGGCCCTTCCATGATGTCGATGAGATCGATCCGCTCGATGGGTTTCGCACGCAATGCGCCGACGTCCGCCAAGCGCTTGGCCAGTTTCCGGCCGAGCATCCCGGCGGCCCCCGTGATCAGCACGTGCATCCGGCGAACCTAACTGGAGACCGCCCCCTCGGACGCTGCGGACAACGCCAGTTGCGCAGTCCTACAGCAGCTGTCCCACATCGAGAACGAGCAGGATTACCAGCAGAACGACGATCCCAGCATTGAGCAGGCTGATCGGCCACTTCCACCGATGGCCGGTGTGCCAGTGCCGTCTGATGCTGGCCACGTTCGCCCAGAGCGCTACCACGGCAATGGGGATCCCCACTGCAGGTCCGACCCCTGCTGCCAATCCGATGGCCGGCGCTACAAAAGGCAGGATCACATAAGCCAGCGTGCAGCGCACTGCCGAGATCAGGATCGAGAACCGGAGGGTCCGGGCCGATGCCTCTTCGAGTTCGGCGGCTGTGGTGGCAGCGGTCCCGCTCACGGCCGCCCATTCTCGCAGCCGCTTTTGCCAATTACGATCCTTCCGAACCGCTGCCGACACCCCCGACAAAGGAACAGCCATGCCCGGTGCACTGGACGGAGTTCGCATCCTCGACCTGTCGACCCTCGTGCAAGGCCCGCAGGCCGGTGCCATGCTGCACGGCCTCGGCGCCGAGGTCATCAAGATTGAGCTGCCGCAGATCGGCGATGTCGGCCGTCATGTCGACATGCTCGAAGACTTCGGGCATACCTCGGTGTTCATCGCCTGCAACCGGGGCAAGCGCTCGGTGACACTCGACCTGCGTACCGATGCGGGACGTGAAGCGTTCCTGAAGCTGGTGGAGACTTCCGATGTCGTTCTGTCGAACTTCAAGCCGGGGACCCTGGACGAGTGGGGCCTCGGCTATGACGACTTGGCAGAGGTGAATCCCCGCATCATCTGGGCCGCCGGCAGTTTCCTCGGGCCGTACGGACCCGACGCTGACCGGGAAGGCGCCGACATCGCCGGGCAGGCGGCCGGTGGCGTGGTCGCCTCGAGCGGCTTCGACGGCGGCCCGCTGTCGACATACGGCGCGCTGGTCGCCGACCATTGCGGGGCGCAGAATCTCCAGACCGGGATCTTGGCGGCGCTGTTCGCTCGTGAACGCACCGGCAGGGGCCAGCGCGTCGACGTGAGCCTGCTCGGCGGGCAGATCTGGCTGCAGGCGACCGAGTACACCCATCTGCTGCTCACCGGGGAGGAGGCCGGCCGCTCGAACGGCGGGCATCCGCTGGTGCATGCCCTGTACGGCGTGTTCCCGACCTCGGACGGTGCCCTTGCCATGGCCGGCTGCCCAGAACACCTGTGGCCCGGCATGTGCGAGGCAATCGAACGCCCCGATCTCGCCGACCATCCCACCTGGAACGCCTACTTCGTGCCCAAGGAAGTAGCACTGGAGATGCGGGCCTTCTTCACCGAGGTATTCCAGACCCGCAGCACCGAGGAGTGGTCCAAGCGACTCGAAGCTGCCGAGCAGCGTTTCTGCCCCGTTCGGTCGCATTCGGAGGTTGTCGCCAGCGATCAGCCCTATGCCAACAACTACCTCGTCAGGGCTGATCACGACGAATGGGGCGAGCAGACATGGGTGGGCTGCCCGATCACGATGTCGGACACGCCGACTCGGACCGGCACGTGGGTGGCCGAGCTGGGTCAGCACACCGAAGAGGTGCTGCTCGAAGCCGGTGCTGAATGGGAAGAGCTCGAAGCCTGGCGTGAGGCCGGCGCCTGGTAGCTCGGCGAGGCTGCGTCTCAGGCCAACTGGGAGTCGACCACAACCGGGCTTCCTGACAGCACTGTGTGACGCACCCGGCCCGTGAGTGCCTGGCCGGCCCACGGCGAGTTGAGGCTGCGGGACTGCAGGGCGTCGACACGCACCGTCCATGCCTCAGCCGGATCGAACACGGCGATATTGGCCGGCGAGCCCGCAGCGACGGGTCGCCCGTGGCCGTCGATGCCGGCGATGCGCGCCGGCGCTGCCGAGACCACCTCCACAAAGCGCTGTGGAGTCATCTGGCCGGTTGCCACGAGCTCACTCCACACGACCGCGGCCATGGTCTCGACGCCGATCATGCCCGGCGCCGCATCTACGAGCGAGCAGTCCTTGAGAGAGGGATGGTGCGGAGCGTGATCGGTCGCCACGGCATCGAGCGCACCATCGATGATCCCCCTCCGCAGTGCCCCCACGTCGTCGGCCAAGCGCAGCGGGGGGTTCATCTTGCCGGTCGTGCCGAGGCGCTCGACGTCGTCCTCGGTGAGCACCAGGTGCTGGGGGGTGACTTCAGCCGTGACCTGGACGCCGTCGCGTTTGGCCTGGGCCACCAGCTCCATCGCGGCTGCAGTGGACAGATGCAGTACGTGGTAGCGACCGCCGGTGCGCCGTGCGAGTTCGATGTCCCGATGCACCACTGAGATCTCGGCTTCGGCGGGCCTGCCGCGCACACCAAGCCGCTCCGCCACGGGCCCCTCGTTGATCACTCCCCCCGAGACCATGGCGGGGTCCTCGGCATGTTGGCTGATGACTCCACCCCGCAGTTCGACGGTCGCCGCCAGCGCAGCTTCCATGAGCGCATCATCGGCTACGCAGTCGCCATCGTCAGTGAAGACCCGCACGCCTGCCGCATACATCGCCCCGATGTCAGCGAGCCGCTCCCCTGCCCGACCCGCGGTGACGCAAGCG
Organism: Microthrixaceae bacterium; assembly: GCA_011523825.1. Lineage (GTDB taxonomy): Bacteria > Actinomycetota > Acidimicrobiia > Acidimicrobiales > Poriferisodalaceae > Poriferisodalis. The sequence goes on along the minus strand of WTFX01000027.1, from coordinate 142,088 downwards.
GACGTACGGACATCGCACGGAGCGCCAGCGGCCATGGCGAGGACGTCGTGCACCATGTCGGGTGAATCGATCGGCGGGATCGTGTTGGGCATCATCACGCATGCGGTCACGCCGCCCATGGCCGCTCCTGCAGCGCCCGAGGCGATGTCTTCGCTCTCGGTGCCCCCCGGGGTCCGGAAGTGCACCTGGATGTCGACGAAACCAGGCATCACCCAGGCATCCGACGCGTCCAAGCGCCGCCGCGCAGCCGGGCCCTCCCCCGCCGGCAGGATTCCCGCGATGCGTCCGTCCTCGACGACCAGATCGACCGGTTCGACAGCGTCGGTCGGAGCCACCAAGCGACCCCCGGAGATCACCAGCTCCGCAGTCATCGCCTCACCCTAAGTGCACGATCTGACGACAGCAGATAACCGCCACTATTTTTGTGATGCTCTGGCTGCGCGAGACTCTGGAGCCTCCAGAGTTCCTTCTGACCCAGGTGTGACTCGACATGCTGGTTGATCTGCTGGTCCCGCTGGGGCTCCTCATTGTGGTGGCCAAGCTGCTCGAGGGATTGCTGGGACGACTCGGCCTGAGCTCCATCGTGGCGTACGCGCTGACCGGCATCCTGCTCGGCCCAGTTTTGGGCGCGGTCGAGCCCACCAGCGAACTGCAGATTTTTCTGGGCCTGGGAATCTTCGTGCTGTTCTTCGTCATCGGCTTCGACGAGATCGATGTGCGCGGCTTCGTGTCGATCATCCGCGGCCGCTACTTCGCCGCCGCGCTCATCTCGGTTGCCATCTCCACGGCGGTCTCCCTGTCGGTCACGTCGGACATCTTCGGCATGAGCTTCTCGCTCGGCCTTCCGATTACCGACGCGCTCGCCCTGGCGGGCGTGCTGTCGCTCTCCAGCTTGGGCCTGGTGGCCAAAGTGCTGTCCGACAGCGGTCAGCTGCGCGAGCGCATCGGCCTCAAGATCTTTGCCGTCGTGCTCATCGCCGAGATCATGGCGCTGCTGGTGGTCGGTTTCACGATCGGCGAACATGCCGAAGCTTCCGATGCCGCAGCGATCGTTCGGCTCATCGCCCAGATCATCGGTTTCGTCCTGATTGCCTGGCTGCTGTCGGCCCGCGTGCTGCCGGCAGCCATCTCGCTCCTGCAACGCATATTCGACGTGCCGCAGCTGTCGTTCGGCCTACTGCTGGGCGGTCTGTTCCTGGTGGTGGTCGGTGCAGAGCGCATGGGCCTGCACGGCAGCATCGGAGCGCTGCTCTTCGGAGCGGCGCTGTCCGGCCTACCCGAGCAAGTGCGCAACGACATCATGCCCGGGTTCCGCAGCGCGTCTGAGGGCTTGTTCGTGCCGCTATTCTTCGCGTCAGCCGGGCTGTACTTCGACTTGTCGTTCCTGGATCAGCCGCTGACCACCATCGTCGCTCTGGTCGTCATCCCGCTGGCGGGCAAGTTCGCCGGGGCCTTCATCGGCACGTTCCTGGTACGCATCGACGTGCCGTTGACGATGGCCACGGGTCTGATGGCCAAGGGCGTTGCCGAGGTTGCCTTCCTGCTGGTGATGCTGGAACAGGGTGTCATCGGTGCGGATGTCTTCTCGCTGCTCGTGCTCGTCATGCTCGGGTACATGCTGGTGATGCCGCCGCTCATCACCGCCGCGGTCGAGCGCGCCCGGACCAGCACGGTGCGGGTGGCGTCGCACTCCATGCCGCCGTCGTTCGCTCGCTACGCGCTCGCTGACGTCCGGGTGGGCAGCTTGCTGGACGCAACGCGCGAACTGCCAGGCCCGAACGTGACGGTCGAAGAGCTCCTCGCGGAATGGACGTTCCCCGGGCACACCGACTATGTCGTGGCGTCCGACGGCGAGGCAGTGGGCGTCGTCTCGCTCTCTCGACTCCGAAGGGTTCGGCGCGGCAGCCGGCCCACGACGCCGCTGCGTGCGGTGATGCGTCCGTGCCCGATGGCAGCCCGCCCCGATGAGCCGATCAGCGACGTGCTTGAACGCATGGCCAAGTACGCCATCAGTGTGACGCCAGTAGTGGACGGACCCGACGGAGACTTCTGCGGCACCGTCGCAACCCACGACGTCATCGACCTGCTGCTGCTGATGGACGAGATCAAGCCGCAGCCCGACTGAGCACGCAGAACTCGCAGAGCGATGCCCGGTACGGTTTGCGCCATGACACTCGCCGAAGTTGCCCCGTCCGCCAGCGACGTCATCACGGACAGCCAGCGTGCCGACTACGAGGCGAACGGCTACTTGTGCCTGCCCGGCTTCGTCGGGCCCGAATGGCTAGACGAGCTTCGGTCGGTGACGGCGGAGTTCATCGAAGCCAGCCGTGCCGAGACTGCCTCCGGCAAGGTCTTCGACCTCGAACCCACGCACACCGCCGAGGCGCCTCGGTTGCGCCGGCTCATCTCGCCGGTGGACCAGCACCCTGCATATGCACGCTTCACCTTCGAGGGACCGCCTGCGCAGTTCGCTGCAGCATTGCTGGGCGGACCGGTGCGCTACCACCACTCCAAGCTCAACTTCAAGTGGTCCGGCGGCGGCGAGGAGGTGAAGTGGCACCAGGACATCCAGTTCTGGCCTCACACCGATTTCACGCCGTTGACCATCGGCGTGTACCTCGAAGATGTCGATGCCGAGATGTCCCCGATGGGTGTGCTGCCCGGCAGCCACCGTGGCCCGCTGTTCGACCAGTACGCGCCCGACGGAAGCTGGGCAGGGTCCATGGCTGATGCCGATGTCGCGACCCTGGATCTCGACCGGATGGTGTACCTCGGCGGACCGGCGGGATCGGTCACGGTGCACAACTGCTGCATGATCCACGGCTCGCTGCCCAACAACTCGCCGCGGCCGCGGCCCTTGCTGCTGCAGACCTACTCGGCTATCGACTCCTACCCCATCGGCCACATCGGCGCGAACGGCGTGCTCGGTTCGAGCGGGGGTCGGATCTGCGGCGGGGAAGCGTCCCAGATGCTCACCATCGACGGCCGCCAGATGCACGGGGCGCCGGACTGGTCCTGCAAGGGCCCGCCAACGATCTTCGGGTCGCAGCAGAACGACCACACCGGCAGCTGATCTGCAGGATCGCACGGGACTCGATCCCCACCTCGGGAGTGCGCGATGACCGGCGAAGGCCACCATCGGTTGCCGGACTTCTTCCAGGCACTCGATGCGGTGGTGCGCCGTGAGATTCCCGATTGCGCCCGTTTGGAGAACGCTGAGCGCCTGAGCGGCGGGGCCAGCATGGAGACGTACCGGCTGCGGTGCCGCCGTGTGTCGGATGCTGCGGACACCTTCGACGTCTGCCTGCGCCGGGGGCCTGACGGCGAAGATCGTGAAGGCGACAACGTCACCGGGGTGGAGGCCGAGGCGTTGTGCATGAGCACGGCACGCTCGGCAGGCGTTCCCGAGCCCGAGGTGCTGTACGTGCTGACGGCCGCTGACGGCATCGGCTCCGGGTTCCTCATGGAATGGCTGGACGGCGTGACCTTGGGCGCTCGCATAGCCCGGGCGCCCGATCTGGCAGGGGCTCGCTCACGGCTGGCCTTCCAGTGCGGGCAGGAGATGGCGCGCATCCACGGCATCGACCTGGAGGCCACTGGCTTGGCGAAGGTGCTGCGCAGGGTCGACCCCGCTGAGTACCTGGCCGAGTCATGGGACCGCTACAGGGAGATGCCCACCCCCCAACCGATGATCGACTATGCAGGCCGGTGGTTGACCGAGCAACTCGAAGGCCGGGGATCGGTCGAACTCACGTTGGTGCACAACGACTTCCGCAACGGCAACGTGATGGTGGATGCCGACGAGGGCTTGACCGCCGTGCTCGATTGGGAAACGGCACATATCGGCGACCCAATGCGCGACCTGGGCTGGATGTGCACCAACTCGTGGCGGTTCGGGCAGCGTCACCTGCCCGTGGGCGGGTTCGGGGAGTACGAGGACCTGTTTGCCGGCTACGAAGACGTCGCCGGCACGCCGGTGGACCGGGATCGGGTGCAGTACTGGGAAGTGTTCGGATCCTTCTGGTGGGCGGTGGGCTGCCTCGGCATGGCTGATCGTTACCGGATGGGCTCCGATGCCACTGTGGAACGGCCCGGCATCGGCCGCCGCAGTTCCGAGTGCCAGCTCGACTGCGTAAACCTCATCATCCCGGGACGAGTGGAGTTTGTGCCGGCGGTGAACAGTCTGGGCCTGCTCGAACCTGACTTCGGCCGGCGCCCGAGTGAGCCGTCGCTGCTCGGCGGCAGTCATACCAGCGCCGCTGCGCATGCTGCAGCGGGCGATATGCCCCGGGTGGACGAGCTGCTCGAGAGTGTGCGCGACTTCCTGCACGGCGAGGTCCGTCAAGCCACTGAGGGACGCACGAACTTCTTGGCTCTCGTGGCGGGCAATTCGATCGACATCGCGCTGCGGGAACGCCTGATCGGCCCGCAGCTGCATCGTTACGAGCTGGACCGGCTCACTGCACTGGTCGGCGACGCGGCGCTTCCGGCGCGCTCAGGTCGCGCGGGGGACGCTGCGATTGCCGAGCAGATCACTGCCCTGCGCTGGAAGCTCACCCATACGTTGCGCGACGGCTCGATGCCGCTGGACGAACCGGGACTGGCGGACTACCTGCGCACCTCAGTTGCACACCAGGTGGCCATCGATCAGCCCAAGTACTCGGCGTTCCGTCACATCGCCAGCCCGTGACTACGTCAGTATCCGCAGAGATCTCGTCGATCCCCGGATCGCAGCTTGAGCCCGCGTACCCTCGAAAACAGTTTGAAGCGTCCCGACGAGCAGGTGTTGAATGCCAAGCGTCACGGAGGTCTCGCATGGTTCTTCAGGCCGAAATCAACTTCGACGCGTACGAAGCGAGGCATCAGGCCAAACTTGAGCCCGAGCACAATGGCAAGGTCGCGCTCATGCGCAACGAGGAGGTCGTCGGCATCTACGACGACTGTGAAGCTGCCTTCGCCGCTGGCGTGGAGAGATTCGGAAGGGGTGAGTTTTCTTTCCAGGAGATCGGGGCAAAGCCCGTGTTCGTGAGCACATTCGACCTCGGCGAGACCGCATGAGCGAACGCATCATCAAGATTCGGCAAGGCCAAATCGTCACGGAGATCGATGTGGCCACCGTCGTGCCCGGCGAAGGAGGGCAGTTCACCGGTCTCATCGACACCGGCTCGCAAGAGTCGGGCATCTCCCAGCGAGTGATCGAGCGACTCGCACTGGCGGCACCGTTAGAGCCAGACAGCTTCAAGCGGGTATCGCCGCTCGGTGCCCCCGGGGTCCGGACCCCTGCCTTCCGACTGTGGATGGGGCTCCGCTTTGACAGCCACGGCAGCGAGCCGGGCTTCGGTGGCGGCTACGGCCTCTATTGGCAGATGCCGAAACAGCCCGAGGGATTCGACGTGCTTGTAGGCATGGACATCATCGAGCGCTTCGCCGTCAAGATCGACGGTGGCAGCTGCACCATTCGACGGCGGCAGCGCTCAGCCGGCTAGTTCCACAGGGCGAGCAGTACGCCGATGACGCTGTAGGAGACCAGTGGGTAGCCGGCGTTGATCGCGAACAGTCTGAAGCTGCGTCCCTCGAAGGCGTAGTTGATCCCGTTGGACGTGAGCACGAAGCCCACTGCGGCCAACACGCCCAGCCCGAGACCCTCGCCGAAGGAATCGACATCGAGGCCTTGGCCCAGCAGCGCCAGTGCCAGCGTGAAGACGAAAGCGAGCACGATCGCCAGCACGTAGGGGTACCACTGGCGTGGGGTGCCCTTCATCGCCTCCATGTCCTCATCGGTCAGCCCGACTTCGGCCATCCACGGCTTGGCCAGCGTGCTGTACCACGCCGCCCCGAGCACCTGGTTGAACACGATCGCCACGATGATCGCCCACCAGTTCAGACTCCCCAAGTCCATCGCGTCCATCTGTGCCCTCCTGAATCTCCTCCAGCGAGCGTCCGACTCTCGCTGGCAGCCTATTTTTTCGTATCGGTAGACCTCTGCGTGCCTACCGGGCGACACATCTGCGGAATCGACGCTGCGATTACTGGTGTCCTTCAGCTCGTCGCATCGTTCCGGTACCAACCGCCGCCTTCAGCCGCATCACGAGTCGGGTGCCAGCCCGACGCAGACGCTCTCTACTGCGTGATTGGCTATCCGCATGGCTCGAAGTGCTGCGTCGTACTCACTTGTGTCTGGCTTCGAAATCTCACCCGAATCGAGCCATTGACGGCATTCTCTCGGCAGGTCCGCCTCCCACGGCAACAACGATCCACTTGGGCAACCTGCGGCTACTCGCCCCGCCGCCCGTGCGGCCTCCCATTCGGCTTCGGCGTCCAACTTCGCCTCTTGTGCTGAAGCGAAGGCGTGATGAGCTTGGAGAGCTTCACGGCGTGCCTGTTCACACGCATCCTCTGAGCAACCCGCGATGACAATCGAGGCCACTACGACCAGTCTCAAGACGAGCCGGCGGAGCCTCACGAGGCGATCGATGCGATCACTTGCCACAGCAGCCATATGACGAGTCCCGCGCCCGCACAAAAGGCGGCGAGCATCAAGAGCCAGAAGGCACAATTCACCAGCGCCCAAGGCAGCGCAAGAGTCTTTGCGACGACGTGGGGCCCACTGTCTAGCCAGTAGCCAAGCAACCACCGAGGCCAAGCAACTAACTGCTCGACCGATCTCCAGACCAGCGAGCCAGGAAAGCCCTGCTCGTCTACGTCACGTTGACGCTGAACAAGTCGATCTGCAAGTGCATCCAAGCGCCTCTTGAGACGTACAAGCACGTGCGGGAGTATTGCACCGTCTCCGAGGTGCCATGAGGCACACAGCTACTTGAGTGACGATGATTCATGGACTTGCGGCGCATTTGGGTTCACCGACCTGCGGCGCTCAGTCACGCTGCGCAGAGAACCGCAGGCTTCATGGGCGCGGATTTGTAGTGGCTGTATTGCAAGGCGAACAGGAAGGCCTCTTGGCCCTGAGCCTGCCGGATGATGCCAGCAGGCGGGGCTAGGACTCGGCGGCGGCCTTGATGGCTTCGAGCGTTGCGGCCATGCCGGCACGCACGACGTCAGCCCGCGCAGCCAGCTGCTCGGCACTCAGCGGCTGGAGTGTGGGCGGCAGCGACAGGACGTCCCAGACTTCAGTCAGTGATGTGCCGCCGGCATCGTTGGGTGCCATGCGATAGGTCCAACGCACATACGGCCCTTGGGGATCTTCCGGGCGGGTCACCCATTCGAAGCACTCGGGCGCCTGGGCCACCGTGACGGTGCAGGGCACGCTCCATTCACGTTCGCCGATTCGATTGTGGCCTTCGAACGTCGAGCCTTCGGCACCCGGTGTGCCGTTGGTCCAGTCGGCTCCGACATTCTCGGGGCTCCACTCCCCCATGCGGGGAACGTCGGACACCAAGGCGTAGACGGCCTGCGGAGACGCAGCGATTTCCACGCTCGTCTCGTGCTGCATTCCATGAACGGTCATGGCACGAACCGTAATGCGGCCTCGTCGAGTCAGCCTGGGCTGGTGTCCGGTGGTGAGCATCGCGTCTCGAAGCCTCGGGCCATACCATTGCGGCCACCTCGGGCGGGTCGTCTGGCCGCCTGCAGGCACCGACGCACGAGCGCCACAGGCACCAGGAGCACACATGGGTGAGATCCCGCGCAGCGAGGACCGTCGCAGTCCGATCCGGCGGTTGGGGCGGTTCGTCGAACCCATTCACACGGTCGCCTACTACTCGCCAGAGATCTACGGCTTCAACGACGACGGCTTCAAGGGCTGGTGGCACGCCTATTTCGCCTACCGGTCGGCCCCCATGGGCGCAGTGAGCGCGCCCACCGTGACCTCTGTCTTCTACAACTTTGCCCCTCGCATGGTGGAGCGAGCAGTGCCGGGCTGCTGGGACATCATGGAGCCCGACGCGGTCCTGGCGCGCTACCGCGAGATCACCACGGCGTCGATGAGCAGGACATTGGGCGACTATCCCGAACCCGCCGACATCGCCGGTGCTGCTGCAGCTCTGCGCAGCTTCACGGCTGATCTGCCAGCCGGAGCGCGGCCTCTCTACGGCGCGTGGGCGCAGCAGCCTTGGCCCGGCGACGAGGGCGGCAACGCCACCATGGATCTCTGGCACGGCTGCACCCTGCTGCGGGAATTCCGTTTCGACGCCCACAACATCGCGCTGGCGGCAGGCGACCTCGACCCTGTCGAGTGTCACGTCATGATGACCAGCGGCGGACACGGCAATGGCGCAACGATCCAGAAGATCCGCGGCTGGTCGCTCGAGGAATGGGATGCCGCCTGCGCCCGACTCGTCGAGCGTGGCTGGATCACCGACGAGGGATCCCAGACCGACGACGGCAACGCGGCCCGTCGCTCGGTCGAAGCGGAAACCGACCGTCTCTCGCTGGCCGCGGCCGAAGCACTCGATGCCGGTGATCTCGAGACGCTGCTGGGACAGCTGGAGCGGATCATGGACTACCTGGTGGCGACCGGCGCCGTGTCGGGGACCTGGCCGCCGCCGCACGTCACGGTCGACGCCTGAGGACCTGTGCCTGATCAACGCGGGCCCGCTCCGTCCGACAGCACCGATTCCGAGCCGGACGGCAGGGGCGGGCGCGACTTCATCCGCGACCTCGTCGTCGCCGATACGGCTTCGAACCGGTTCGAGGGCCGCGTCCAGACGCGGTTCCCACCGGAACCGAACGGATACCTCCATATCGGTCATGCGAAGGCGATCTGCCTCGACTTCACCGTTGCGGCGGAGTCCGGTGGGCGTTGCTTCCTGCGCTTCGACGACACGAACCCCGCCACCGAGAGTCCCGAGTACGTCGACGGCATCATCTCCGATGTCGCGTGGCTCGGATTCGAGCCCCAGGAGATCCGGTACGCCTCCGACTACTTCGATCAGTTCTACGAATGGGCAGAGCTGCTGATCAACCGGGGGCTCGCGTACGTCGACGATCAGGATGCCGAGGCCATCTCCGCTGGACGAGGAGGCTTCGGCCAACCGGGAACGGACAGCCCGTTCCGTGACCGTTCGGTGTCAGAGAACCTGCGCCTGTTCCGGGAGATGGCAGCCGGCCAGCATCCAGAAGGCAGCCGGGTGCTGCGGGCCCGCATCGATATGCAGCACGAGAACATGCAGATGCGGGATCCGGTGATGTACCGCATCCGCCACCAGCATCACTACCGGCAAGGCGACCGGTGGTGCATCTATCCCACGTACGACTGGGCTCACGGGCAGGGGGACGCAATCGAGGGCGTCACGCACTCGCTGTGCACGCTGGAGTTTCGCGACAACCGGGCGCTGTACGACTGGTACTTGGAGCATCTGCCCACCGCTGAGCTGGGCCATGACGGCGACCGGCCCTACCAGACCGAATTCGCCCGGCTGGAGCTGACTCACACGGTCACCTCCAAGCGCATTCTGCGTCGCCTCGTCGAAGACAGCCACGTCGAGGGCTGGGATGACCCCCGGTTGCCGACGCTGCGGGCCTTGCGCAAGCGGGGCTATCCCCCGGCGGCGATCCGCGACTTCTGCTCCTTCATCGGTGTCGCACGCACCAACAGCCGCCACGCCCCCGAACTGCTGGAGTCGTTTGTGCGGGCTGAGTTGAACGCAATGGCCCCGCGACGGATGGTGGTGTTGCGTCCGCTGAAGCTGGTGATCACCAACTGGCCCACCGATGACGACGGCAACCCCGCCATCGAGTACCGCGAGGCCATCAACAATCCTGAGGATCCTTCCGCCGGCACCCGGCAGGTGCCGTTCAGCGGCACGCTGTGGATCGACGAAGACGACTTCCGGCTGGAAGCCCCTCCCAAGTTCTTCCGGTTGACTCCTGGACGAGAAGTCCGGCTTCGGGCCGGATACTTCGTTCGCTGCACCGATGCCATGACCGATCGCGACGGCAACGTCGTGGAGGTGCATTGCACCTACGATCCGCAAACCTCAGACGGTCAGGCGCCCGACGGCCGCAAGGTCAAGGCCACCATCCACTGGGTGAGCGAACAGCACGCCTTGCCGATCACCGCCGTCCTGTACGAGCGGCTCTTCGACGCTGAGCTGCCCGGCGAGCGCACCGGCGACCCGCTCGATGACTTGCACCCGGACTCGCGCGAGCGGCTCGATGCCGTGGCGGAACCCGCGATCGCCGACATCGGCCCCGGTGAGGTAGTGCAGTTCGAGCGCATCGGATACTTCTGCGCTGACGGTCGACATCCCGCGCTGTTTCACCGCACAGTCGGGCTACGTGACGAGTGGGCGAATATCCAGAAGCGCCGGCAACAAGGAGCACAACGATGAACGACCGGGTGGCAGTCATCACTGGCGGCGGCAGCGGTATCGGTCGAGCGTGTGCGCTCGCCCTGTCAGAGGCCGGCTGGAAGATGGTCGTATGCGGCCGCCGTCGGGAACTGCTTGACCAGGTGGTGGATCAGTGCGCCGCTGATGCATTGGCCGTGACAGCAGATGTCTCGGCCCCCGAGGAGGTCGATGCGCTCTTTGCTGCGGCCACAGATCAGTTCGGCCGCGTCGACCTGCTGTTCAACAACGCCGGCATGGGCACCCGCCCCGTGCCGGTCGATGAGTTGCCGGTCGCCGACTGGATGGCCACGGTCGGGGTGAACCTGACCGGTTCGTGGCTGTGCGCCCGAGCAGCGTTCGCCCAGATGAAGCGTCAGCGGCCGTCCGGCGGGCGCATCATCAACAACGGATCCGTGTCTGCGCAGACGCCCCGGCCGCATTCTTCGCCCTACACGGCGACGAAGCATGCGATCACCGGGCTGACCAAGGCCCTGTCGCTGGAGGGACGGGATCATGGCATCACCGTGGGGCAGATCGACATCGGCAACGCGGAGTCGCCCCTGACGGCCCCGATGGCCACGGGCGTGCCCCAAGCCGATGGCAGCGTCCGCGCTGAGCCGCTCATGGATGTCGACGACGTGGCTCGTGCCGTGCTGTACATGGCGGAACTCCCCGCCGACACCAACGTGCTCACCATGACCGTGATGGCCAACGGCATGCCCCTGGTCGGCCGCGGGTAGCCGCATCGCATCGGACTCGGCCGCGGGCAAGTCCTTCTTCCTAAGCTGCGGCCCATGAAGTTCGGGTATCTCACAGGCAATCATCACGGCGGTATCGATCCTGGCGACCTCGCCCGCGAACTTGAGGAACGAGGCTTCGCATCGGTGTGGTACCCGGAGCACACCCATATTCCGACATCCCGCCAGAGCAACTATCCCAACGGCGGACCGCTGCCCGGCACCTATCTCCACATGATGGACCCCTTCGTGTCCATCGGCGTCGCCGCCGCGCAGACAAGTCGGATCACTCTGGGCACCGGCATCTGCCTCATCCTCCAGCACGACCTCATCGACCTCGCCCGCACCGTCGCCAGTGCCGATGTGCTGAGCAGCGGACGCGTCGTGCTGGGTGTCGGCGTCGGCTGGAATGCCGAAGAACTCGCCGACCATCGCCCAGATATGCCGTTCAGCCGTCGTTATGGCGCGATGCGCGAACGCATCGCCGCCATGCGCTCGATCTGGGCCGACGATCCCGTGCCCGCCTTCGAGGGCGAATGGGACAGCTACAGCGAGTCATGGATCTATCCGAAGCCAGCCAACGGCACGGTGCCCGTTGCGCTCGGCAACGCGGGACCGCTGGGCATTCAGCACGCGGCGGAGTACGCCGACGAATGGGCACCGATCGACGTCGGCGTCATGAACACCACTGGCAAGCCCGATGTCATCGGGGGCATCGAGCGATTCCGCCGCCTCGCGACGGAGGCAGGGCGCGAGAACGCCGCCGACATCCCAATCTCTCTGTACATCTGGGGCCGGCCGCGGCTGGATCGGCTGGAGTCCTACGCCGATGCTGGTGTCAGCCAGTTCATCCTGACACCCGTGAACTTCGATCTCCCGTCAGCAGACGAGACGCTGCAGTATCTCGACGAGCTGGTGCCCACGCTCGAAGCGTTCAGCAGCTAGAGGCCGGAGCGCTCCAGGATGTGCATGCCGCAGCTGGAGCCGAGGCCGATCACGTGGGCCAGGCCCACCTTGGCGTCTGGCACCTGACGATCCCCTGCCTCGCCGCGAACGTGAGTGGCAACCTCGAACAGGTTCGCCACGCCCGTCGCGCCGATCGGATGCCCCTTCGACAGCAAGCCCCCGGAGACGTTCACCGGGATCTCGCCGTCACGCCAGGGGCCACCCTTGTCGATCCACTCGCCGGCACCACCGGGTTCGCACAACCGCAGGTTGTCGTAGTGCCGCAGCTCGGCGGTGGCAAAGCAGTCGTGCAGCTCGACGAGATCGAGGTCGGCAGGATCGACACCGGACGCCTCGTACGCCGCATCGGCAGCATTGCGGGTCAGCGTGTTGACATCGGGCTGCACCTGGCAGCCCTCGGTCCAGGGGTCTGACGTCAGCACGGATGCCGAGACCTTGACGGCTCGACGCTGCTGCTCACGCGGCAGCGACTTCAGCTTCTCGTCCGATACGAGCACCACTGCCGCCGAGCCGTCACCGGTGGGGCAGCACATCAGCAGCGTGTTCGGGTAGGCGATCACCTCTGAACCCATCACCTCTTCCAGCGTGAACGCCTTGCGGTACTGCGCCAGCGGGTTCAGCGTGGAGTGCTCGTGGTTCTTCTGCGCCACCTTGGCGAACTGCTCGAAACCGACGCCGTCGTTCTCGTAGGCGTACTCCATGCCTGCCTGCGCGAACACACCCGGCATCATGTTGGTGCCGAGGCGGCCTTCGACTCCGACGACGGAGCCGAAGCGGCCCTTGCGCTCGAACACCTGCTTGTCGGAACGGGCAGCCCGGTCAGCACCGAGCATGCCCATCTTGCCCATCTGCTCGACGCCGACTGCCAGCCCCATGTGAGCTTCGCCGGCCTTGATCGCCATCATCACGGTGCGGACGGCAGTCGCCCCGGTAGCGCAGGCGTTGGCCACGTTGTAGACGGGAATGCCGGTCTGGCCCAGCTGCTTCTGCAGGCGCTGGCCGACGCCCCCGTTGGCTTCGTACAGGCAGCCTGCCGCCAGGACGTCCATCTCGGCCATGGTCACGCCGCCGTCATCGAGTGCCCCCAAGGATGCCTCGGCAGCCAGGTCGATCAGGTCTTTGTCCGTGTAGCGGCCGAACTTTGTCATCGAGGTGCCGAGAATCCACACGGGTTCTTCGCTGCTCATGGGTGCTCCCTGTCGGTGTGATGGTCGGTGGTGCTGGTTCTTGATGATGGTCGATGGTCAGGTCAGGTGCTGTGACGGTCGCGAGTGGCGCCGGATCATGCTGCGACCGGCTCGTAGCCGAAGGCGACAGCTTCGACGCCGTCGTCGTCTGTCGCCGTCACATACGTGGCAAGGCGCACACGCATCCCCAGAGTCACGTTCTCGGGCTTGGGCTCGACATTGATGATGTTGCTCTTGACGCGCCCGCCGCCGTCGAGATCGACGACAGCAGAGACGTACGGTGCCGGCACGCCCCTCGCAGCCCGGTGCACGATGGTGAAGGTCCGCACCGAGCCGGTGTTGGCCAGCCGTGATGCTGTGAACTCGCGCGCCCCGCACGCTGCGCACGCATTGCGCCGATCGAAATAGGTGGCCCCACAGTTGTCGCACACGTTCGCGACCAAGTGAGGTTCGTCATCCAGATGCAAGTACTCGACCATCGCAATCTGGTTCGAAGGACCACCGTCGGCTGCGCTCTCGTCGGCCACCTCAGCAACTTACCAGTGACCCAGCCAGCGGCCCCGATGCACCACGGGCCGGCTGGCGGCGGTGTCGCCGTCACGGGTCGGGGCTTGTTCTGTACCGAACAGCGGGCGCCGCGGTCGGTTCTCGCTGGCGGCGGGCCCGCCGGTGGTCTCCGCAGCTCGATCCGGCCATCCGACGGCAATCACTCCCACAGCGTCGTGCGATGCCGGAACCCCGAGTGCGGCGGCGACCGCATCGCCATGTTCGAACATCCCGAAGAAGAGAACACCGAGGCCCTCGTCGATTGCGGCGAACTGCAATGCCATCGCGGCAAACGCGGCATCCACCGTCCAGTACGGCGTCGCCCATGCCCCTTCGTTGTTGCCGAGGCCGGTTTGTGCCTTGTCGGGCTCTGCATAGCGCTCGACGTACGCCCGTGGATCTGCCCACACCGTGATCAAGACCGGGCAGGCGAGCAGACTGGCCCAGCGAAAACCGGCCCGTCGATCCGCAGGCATGGCCGCATCCCAGTAGCGAGCCGTCTCCTCGGGGCCGCACAGCACAACGAAATCGAACCCCTGTGCATTGCCAGCCGACGGCACCCGACGCGCCGAGTCGAGCACACGTGCCAGCAACGGCTCGTCGATGGGGTCGGGCAGGAAGTGCCGGGTCATCCTGCGACGACGGGCGAGTTCGCTGAATCCGGAGGTCACCAGCGCATGCGCTCCCTGTACGAGCCCATGGGCTGCGAGCGTTACAGCAACTTCGCGAGATCTTCCCGGCTGGCCCAGCCGAACGCGATCAGTGCATCGCCGTTGGCTGTGTCGAACCCGTCGAACAGCCCGATCATCGCCGAGTCGAGCTTCTCGGGCCGGGGTGCAGTGTGGTTCAGGACAAATGACGGCCCGCCATCGCCGTACACCTTGAACTCGCGTGCCTTGTACTCGCCCTGTACGTCGAAGCGCTTGGCCAGTCGTCGTCCCCAGGCGCGGTCCTCGCCGTTCGGTTCGTAGCCGGGACGAGGCACCACCCGGTCAAGCGGCTTGAAGGCTGTGAACGCGGCTGCGTCGGCCATCTGGCAGGCCACCAGCACGTCCTCGTCGGGAAACGCCAGCACGGCGCGCCGCAGCTGGTCGGTCATCATCGCTCGTAGCGCGCTGTCGCGGCGAGCCGAACGCCGAGTAGCGCCGGCGCCCATCAGCACCGTCGGGTCGCCACCGACCCGCTCAAGCGTGCAGAAGCCGTATGCAGCGAGCTTGGCGCCGTCCCGCACATGGGTGACGAGCACCCATGCATCGCGTTGCTTCGACAGGTGGCCGACGTCGAAGTGAACGTTCTCGCCGGTGACCAGCTCGGCCATCTCGGAGATCTCAGCATCGCTGAGTGCCGTGCAGTCCTTTGTCTCAACCTCGAGCGCCATGTGATTCTCGCTCCCCGCGATGCTCGCTGGCCGGTCCCCCGATGCCGGCCAACCGATTCGGTAGTTATTGCCTTCAGTGATTGCTCACAGATAGACACCGCCCCGCCCCGCTGCCGGCGAGCTCTGGGGCTGCCCGCCGGCTTCGAGTGCATTGCCACGCATAGTGCGCAACTGCCGCTCTGCCATCATCTGCTGCGCCGATACCGCGGCTTGGATGCCGTGGAAGAGCCCTTCGAGCCATCCCACCAGCTGAGCCTGGGCGATCCGCAGCTCAGGATCCGACGGGATGTCCTCGTCGAACGGCTGCGCAATCCGGTTCAGCTCCTCAGCGAGCGGTTCGGACAGCGCTGTCGCCAGTTCGTCAACCGACAGGTGATACACATCGCGCATGCGATCGCGACCTGCTTCGTCGAGCTCCGCGTGGCGGACCTCTTCGAGCAGCTTGCGAATCATGCCGCCGATGCGCATGAGCTTCGCCGGTTCGGGAACGAAGGCCTCGTCGTCGATGCCGTCTTCCGTGAATGGTCCGCTCTCCAGCAACTCGCCCTGTTCTGGGTCTGGAACTGGATCGCCGACCACCAGCAAAATGCTATCTGGCGGAAATTCCATCCCCGCCGGGTCGCAGCGCTCCAGGCCGCATAAACACTGGGCACACGTTGACCCAGCGCTGCCGCCCGGATCGGTCAGAGCTGTGCGAACGGCACCAGCATTTCCTCTGCCGTCAGGCCCCCGTGACGACCGATGAGTGCGTGGTGGGGCTGGTCTTCGTCGGGCATGGTGAAGGCCTGCAGTCCTCGGGGCACCAGCGCGACGTCACCGAGCCGGCCCCTCGCCGTGACGGTGACATGACGACCCAGCCATTGTTCGTCCAGTACCTGGGTAACTGGAGCGATCTCGGCAATACCGGCGTAGCGCTCGCAGGCCGCTACGAGCTCGGACTCGGCGCCTGCGCAGGCGTGCAGCCACAGCAGCCTGGCCTCACCTGACCAGCCCTCGGTGAGAGCAACGACCTCCGGATCGACCATCACCGGAGGCTCGAGCACCTCGACGATGCCGTGATCGGCAGTGACCAGGAGCGGTATCTCGGCGGGCAGTTCATCGCGCAATGCCACTGCCAAGCGCTCCGTCTCGGCGACGGCGGAGCGATAGTGCTCGCCGAGGCCGAACTCGTGAGCGATCTTGTCGACAGTGTCGTGGTAGGCGAAGACGAACCGGAAGCCCTCATTGACGGCCTCTCGCACAGCGGTGATGAAGCCAGACAGGTCGCGCCATCCCCAGAACGTGCCGCCGCGCAGGTGAGCACCGCTGAAGCCGCTGTGGCGGAATTCCGCTCGGGTCACGACAGCGGCGGGCTGGCCGCAGAAGGGCTCGACGGGCTGCAGTTCGTCAGGCGGCAGCTCAGCTCGCACATCCCGACCGCCGGCCCGCCAGCGAAGCGCGTTGAGCAGTCCCAGAGATGTCGCAATGCGGTAGCCGACAAGTCCATGCTCACCCGGTGCTGCCCCGGTGGCCAGCGATGTCAACGCCGTTGCGGTGGTGCTCGGGGCAACGGTGGTGATCGGCGGGGTTGCGTCGCTCGCCGCCGCAAGCGACGGCGCAAGCGATCCATGACGGCGCAGCTGGTGCCAGCCGAGGCCGTCCACGACCAGCAGCACCACTGTGCGCGCAGCTGCAACGGCATCGCTGACGACATCAGCTTCTACGCCGGCGAGAAGCGCCGGGGCCACAGCGGTGATACAGCGGCCGTCGTACGTCGGCAGCGTGCGGTCGAGCGCCAGTGCCCCGCTGTCTCCAGTGTGCCCGATGGCGTCGCCCTCCACGAATCCGACCTTAGAAGCCTGGGCCGGCACCGGGGCTACGCTGCCACCGTGGCGGTCTCGACGCGGGGCGACTACGCGAGCCGCGCGTTGCTGTCTCTGGTCCTCAACGACAACGGCCGGCCGACCTCGGTGCGCGACATCGCGGTACGTACAGGTCTGCCCCAGCCCTACCTCGAACAGATCCTGCTAGCGCTGAAGGGCGCTGGCTTGGTCCGGTCCAAGCGCGGTGTCGGCGGCGGTTATGTCATGGCTCGCGATCCGGCCGAGATCACGATCGGGATGATCGTTCGAGCAGTCGACGGCCCAATCGCTCTCGGCGATTTCGGCCAACCCCATCAAGACGGTGCCTGCGACCACGAAGGTCAGTGCGTCTTGCTCGCAATCTGGGACTCGGTCGGCCATCGCATGCGCGCCGAACTGGATTCCTACAGCCTCGCTGCCGTGGCCGAGATAGCCCGTGGTCGAGCGCCATGGCCCGGAGCCGCGGGCTCAGCCCCTTGATGCCTCACTCCGTCGGGAAAGCCGACGGCTCGGCGCCGAAGCGTGCCAGCGCCTTGGCGAAATCGTCGGGCATCGGGGCCCCGAAGCTCACATCGGCGCCGGTGACAGGGTGCTGGAAGGCGAGCCGGATCGCGTGCAGCAGCGGACGGCCGATGCCGAACGGATCCGGCACGCCGTAGGTCAGGTCGCCGAGCAGCGGCAGTCCGATGCTGGACAGATGCACCCGGATCTGGTGTGTCCGCCCTGTCTCGAGCCGGCAGCGGAGCAGCGAGGCCTCCCCAGGATGCACATAGGTTTCCACGACGCTGTAGTGCGTCCGGGCCTCACGGCCCTCGGAAGTCACGGCCATGAGCGTGCGATGCTCCCGATCCCGGCCGATCGGTGCATCGATCGTGCCCGTCGGCGAGGAAGGGTGTCCTCGTACGAGGGCGGCATAGGTTCGGTGAACCTGCCGCTTCGAGAGCTGCTCGACGAGCCCGTCATACGCCCGTGAACTGCGTGCGCACACCAGGACCCCGCTGGTTCCGCGGTCGAGCCGGTGCACGATGCCGGGCCTGCCTGGCTGACCCACATCGGCCATATCCGGGTACCGCTCGACCAGTGCGTCCGCGAGCGTGCCGGTGGAGTGGCCGCTGCCCGGGTGGGTCACAACTCCGGCAGGCTTGTCCACAACCACGATGTCCGCATCGACATGCAAGACATCGAAGGGGACGATCTCGCGGTGGTGTTCCCGGACTGCTGCGGAAGCCTGCGTGTCGATGACGTCTACCGTCGCCCCCGCAGGAACCCGTATCGAACCGGCTCGAGCGGTCTGCCCATCGATCTGGACACACCCCTGCGCCACCATCTTCGCCGTGTCTGATCGGGATCTCCCGGTCAACAGCGACAGCGCACGGTCGATGCGTTCGCCGGACAGCGATGCGGGAATCTCGAAATGTCCTGCCCGGTCGCTCACGCAGACCCCTCCGGCGAGGCCCCGGCCCGACGCCGCTCATTGCGATAGAGATCGATCAACACGACGATGAGTCCCACCGTAATGAAGGCATCAGCCACGTTGAAGATCGGCCACCACTGGAGGTCTACGAAGTCGACGACCGCGCCACGTCCCCAGGCTGCGCCGCGAAAGACACGATCGGTGAGGTTGCCCAGCGCTCCCCCGATGATCCCACCGAGACCGATGGAGGCCCACTGGCCGTGGACACGACGTCGCCACAACCAGAGCAAGCCGACGATCACGATGGCCACAAGCGCCAGCACCGGGCCGAGTTGCTGGCCCGCCGAGAAGGCGAAGCCGGTGTTGTGGACCAGCCGCAAACGCAGCGTCCACACGAGATCGATGATGCGGTCGTCCAGGGCGGCTACGGCCCATGCCTTGGTGATCTGATCCAAGCAGAGCACTGCACCCGAAGCAGCGGCGATGCTGAGGTTGCGCGTCACGTGGACTTGCGGGGTTGAGGGGCGGTTTGCGAACACCTCGTGCCGGTCAGGGCCGACGCCACGCCGGACCGCTGCTCTTGACCTCCACCCGCATGGAAGCGTGCGGGATCGCTTCCAAGCGTTCCTTGGGAATGGGCTTGCCCGAAACGATGCAGATGCCATAGGTGCCGTCTTCGATGCGCGCCAGAGCTGCATCGATCTCGGCGATCTCCTCGCGCTCCCGAGCCGAGATCTGCAGAGCCCGATCACGCTCCACGGCTATGGAATCTCCCTCGCCTGATTCCTCATCGAACTGAACATCGCCCGGCTCGCGTTCGTTCACGAGCTGCTCAGCCTCGGCCTCGTACCGCTCGGCGTGCTCCGTGTAGCGACGGCGCTCAGCCAGCAGCGCCTGTCGCTGCTTCTCGAGAAAAACCTCACCGAAGCGGGGCTTTGGAGCCTTGCGGCGGGGAGCGGCCTTCTTCGCAGATGTCTTCTTGGCCGCCCCTGCCTTCTTCGCTGCAGACTTCTTCGCAACAGTCTTCTTCGCGGGTGATTTCTTGGCTGCGCCTGCCTTGCTTGCGGCGCTCTTGGCCTTCGAGGAATTCGTAGCCCGCTTCCGTGCCGGAGCCCTCTTCGCGGCTGCTTTACGGGCGGAAGCCTTCTTCGCAGTGGCCATGGCTCCTCCCCACAGAAGCGACGCGGCAGTCTAGGTCGCCGATTTCGACTGCGTACCGCAGTTCGCAACCCCGTTGATTTCCCTGCCTCAGGGGTACCCTCGCTGTCTCGTGGGCTGGCTCGTGGGCGGGTCCGCACCCCAGAGGCGAAGCCGGCAGGCGAAGCCCAGGAGGCGCTGGTGAAGCGAGAGCCGACCGACACCGTGTACCCACGTGTACCTGCGCAAGCAGACTTCCCGCAGATCGAGGAACGGATCCTGGAGCGCTGGCGCGAGCTGGGGACCTTTGAGACGTCGATCGCGAACCGGTCCGCGAACGACGAGTTCGTCTTCTACGACGGTCCGCCCTTTGCGAACGGGTTGCCGCACCACGGCCACCTGCTGACTGGCTACGTCAAGGATGTGGTCCCTCGATACCAGACAATGCGCGGCCACCGCGTCAACCGGCGCTTCGGCTGGGATTGCCACGGCCTGCCTGCCGAAATGGAGACCGAACGCGAGCTCGGCGTGAGCGGGCGCGCTGCGATCACGGATTTCGGCATCGAACGCTTCAACGCCCAATGTCGTGACTCAGTGCTGCGGTACACAGCGGAATGGCGCAAGACCGTCACCCGCCAAGCGCGATGGGTCGACTTCGACGACGACTACAAGACGATGGACCTGCCCTACATGGAATCGGTCATGTGGGCGTTCAAGCAGCTCTGGGAGCGCGGTCTCATCTACCAGGCATTCCGGGTTATGCCCTACTCGTGGGGCGCAGAGACCCCGCTGTCCAATTTCGAGATCAGGCTCGACGACGCCACGAGACCTCGCCAGGATCCCGCCATCACGGTCTGGTTCGAACTCGCGGACACCGATGAGCCAGCCGGCGCAGGCAGCTCAACCGGCACGGACGGTCCGTTGCGACTGCTGGCATGGACGACGACGCCGTGGACCCTGCCGTCCAATCTCGCAGTCGCCGTCGGCGACGAGATCACCTATGCCGTGGTGCAATCGGAAGCGCTCGGTGCTGGCCGTTACGTCCTCGCGTCGGACTGTCTCGAGCGGTACGCAGCCGACCTCGAGCCCTACCGGGTTGTGGCCACGATGAGCGGCGTTGAGCTCGCAGGCCGCCGCTATTCGCCGATGTTCGAGTTCTTCGCCCATCGAACCGAGGCGTTCCGGGTGCTCGTCGGCGACTTCGTGGACACCTCAGAAGGCACCGGCGTGGTTCACCTGGCGCCCGGATTCGGCGAGGAGGATCAATCGCTCTGCGAAGCCCACGGCATCGAGATCGGCGATGCCGTGCCGGTGGATGACCGGGGTTGTTTCACCCAGCCGGTCACGCCGTGGGCCGACCTCAACGTCTTCGAAGCGAACCCGAAGATCATCGCCGCGCTGAAACGACGCGACCGGGTACTGCGCCACGACAGCTATGAGCACAACTACCCGCACTGCTGGCGCACTGACACGCCGATCATCTACAAGGCAATCAGTTCGTGGTACGTGAAGGTCACCGAGATTTCAGCTCTCTTGGCCGAGACCAACCAGCAGATCAACTGGGTGCCCGGCCATGTGCGCGACGGCCGGTTCGGCCAATGGCTGGCAGGTGCCCGCGACTGGTCCATCAGTCGCAACCGGTTCTGGGGCTCGCCGATCCCGATCTGGATGAGCGATGACCCTGACTACCCCCGGATCGATGTCTACGGCAGTCTCGACGAGCTCGAAGCCGACTTCGGCGTGCGGCCGACGGATCTGCACCGGCCGTTCATCGACGAGCTGACGCGCCCGAATCCTGACGATCCCACGGGCCGCTCGACCATGCGACGCGTGCCCGAAGTGCTCGATTGCTGGTTCGAATCTGGCTCGATGCCGTTCGCGCAGGTGCACTACCCATTCGAGAACAAGGAGTGGTTCGAGAAGAACTTCCCCGCCGATTTCATTGTGGAATACATCAACCAGACGCGCGGCTGGTTCTACACGCTCCACGTTCTGGCAGGAGCGCTGTTCTCCCAGCCGGCGTTCCAGAACGTGATCTGCCACGGCGTGCTGCTCGCCGCCGACGGCAACAAGCTGTCCAAGCGACTGCGGAACTACACCGAGCCCACTGACATCTTCGCCAATCAGGGCTCCGACGCTCTGCGGTGGTACCTCATGGCAACAAACATTGTGCGGGGCGGCGATACGCGTATCTCCGACAGCGGCATCGACGAGGTCGCCCGGCAGGTACTGATCCCGATCTGGAATTCCTACGCATTCTTCACGCTGTATGCGAATGCCGATGGCTACGAAGCCAAGGCCCGAGCCGACTCTGCCCATGTGCTCGATCGCTACTTGCTGGCCAAGACCAGGGCCACGCTGCAATCAGTCACGGCAAGTTTCGATGCGTACGACTTGCCGGGGGCTGCCGCCGAACTGCAGTCATTCATCGATGCGCTGAACAACTGGTACATCCGCCGCAGCCGGACACGCTTTTGGGGCGAGTTCACCCGCGTCCTGTCTGCCGAGGGCGGGACCACCGGCGAGCCGGACGCATTCGACACGCTGTACACGGTGCTGAGAATCTTTGCGGCCATGGCGGCCCCGCTGCTGCCGATGATCACCGAGGAGATCTACGGCGGGCTGACCGGCGGCGACAGCGTGCACCTGAGCGACTGGCCTGACCCCGAGATGCTCCCGTTCGATCCTGATCTCGTCGAGCGGATGGATGCGGTGCGCGCGGCGGCCTCGGCGGCCCTGCGAGTGCGTGAGGATGCCGGTTTGCGCGTCCGATTGCCGCTCCGGAGCGTGACCGTTGCCGGTGCCGGTGCTGCGCTGCTCGAACCATTCGCCTCGCTCCTGGCTGAGGAGATCAACGTCCGGGAGGTGAAGCTCCGCGACGAGCTTGGCGACCTCGCGAACCATGTGCTGCGCCCAGACGGCTCGGTGCTGGGGCCGCGTTTGGGCGCCGCCGTTCAGGATGTCTTCGTGGCCGCCCGAACGGGTGACTGGCGCGTCACTCCCGAGGGTGCGGTGGTCGCCGGAGGCCACGAATTGCGCGAGGGCGAATACCAGCTCACCCTGCAACCTGCGGACCCGGCCACGACGTCGGTGCTGGAAGACCAACAACTGGTCGTGACGCTGGACGCCACGGTCACGCCTGAGCTGGAGGCCGAGGGTGCTGCTCGGGATCTGATTCGCCACATCCAGCAAACGCGCAAGGAGCACGGCTTCGAGGTCACCGACCGCATCAATCTGACGATCCGCTGGAGCCCACCGAATCTGGATGCGATCCGCGAGCACGAGCCATTGGTGGAAGCCGCCGTGCTGGCCGAGGAGATCCGCTGGCTCGACGGCAGCGACGAGCCCCACCTCGATCTAGTGGTCTGTCAGCGAGCGACTGTCTAAGCAGACAGCGGTTCTTTGCGGATCAGTGCATCCAGGAAGGGATCATCTAGCTCGTCCAGCCGCAGCGGCACCCGGTCCGTATCGATGACATCGCCGTCAGCGTCGTCGGTGTTGCTCTCCGACCCAGAACCGGTCGATTCGTCAGCGGTGTCTATCCGCTCGGCTGCGGCCAGCGGTGCGACGATCGACGGCATGGCCGCGCCGTCGGAGCCGGTGTCGTCCTCGAAGCGCCCATCGTCGATGGCAGGTTCATCGGCCTCTGTGACATCAACGGTGTAACCGGCGTCGGTCAGCGTCCTCGATATCTCGGCCCGTACGAGACCGGACAGCGCCTCGGTGAGATCGTCGCTCGCTGTCTTGAACGCCTCGTCCAATGCCTGACTGCCTGCCGCTTGCAGCGCAGCGAGTGCATCGGCTATCTGCGCGACGGTCTCGGGCGACAGCCGAACCTCCACCGGCTGGGATGGGGCTCCCGACTCCACGCTGCTCATGCGCTGGTCGATCTCGGACACTTGCGCCGCCAGTGTCGCGAGCTGCGCGCCGATGGTCTCGAGCAAGCCCTCGCCCTCGGCATCGGAGGGCTCGACGGGTGGAGAATCAGGGCTCGCCATGGCGCGGAATGTACCAGCGTCTCAGCATCCCAGCAGCATGCCCGCCACGAAGACCTGCAGTCCGATGATCAGCACGATCGGCGACAGGTCGAGCGCCACACGGCCCAGCCGCACCGCGGGAAGCGCCCGCCGCAACGGACCCATGACGGGTTCAGTAATGCGTACCAGCCAGGTTCGGACCACCATGACCGGGCTTTCCGGGGCAAGCGGGATCCAGCTGAACAGCACACGCGCAAAGATGGCGAACACGTAGAGCGATATCAGCATGCACAGCATCTCATCGCTCCGCTTGAGGGTCCGCGGTGGAGCGTCTCAGCGGCCGACGTCCTGCGCGGAGGCGTCCTGTGCGGCAACAGCATGATGCTCATCGTCGCTCACCACGACGTTTGCAGGTACGAGCATGTACACGGCGTTCGCAACTTTGCGCATCTCTCCGTCACGGGCGTAACACAATCCGCTGGCGAAGTCGAGGAGTCGGCGAGCGGTATCGCGATCGAGCCCTTGCAGATTCAAGATGATCGGTTGATCGCGCTTGAAGCGGTCTCCGATCTGCTGTGCGTCATCGAACATCCGGGGCATCAACACGAACGGCTGTGCTGTCGATGTGGCGACACGGCGCACGGCCGAGGTCGGCGCGGCGGGTGCGGCCTGGGGAGTCGTTGCCGCCGGTCGCTCGACAACGGTGACGCCGCTCTGGCTGGTTTGCTCCGCGAATGCCTCAGCCGTGGGCATGTCGCCAGGCATGGCGCGTTCTGGTGGCGGCGCATAGCTGTCATCCGGGCCCAGACCCAGATAGCTCATTGCCTGCTTCATGAACGATGCCATGCAGAACCTCGATGACGACAGTCCCGATCGAGAAACTGTCTCGGTCGCACAGGGTACCGACTCGTCAAGTTGCGGTCAGGCACCCCGCGGCGGGCGATTGCCGAAGAGGGCAGTCCCGATCCGCACCATGGTCGAACCCGCTCTGATCGCCGCTTCGAGGTCTGCGCTCATTCCCATGCAGCGATGCTCGAGTTCGTGACGGTCGGCGAATCGGGCAACCTCCCTGAAGGCTTGTTCAATCTCGGACGGCGAACCCTGCGGGCCGATGGCCATGCAACCTGCCACATCGAGTCCTTCCCGACGGGAGGCTGCCACCAGCGACGAGGCCTCATCCGGCGGGCAGCCGCCCTGCGTCGCACTGCCGCTCACGTCGAGCTGCACGAAGATGGCAGCGCCAGGATCGTGGCGCGCAATCTCAGATACCAACCGCATGCGGTCCACGCTCTGCCACACGTCCACCACTCCAGCAAGCTGCCGGACCTTGTTCGACTGCAGTCGCCCGATGAAGTGGATCTCGACGGCAGTCTTGGTCGCAGCGGCGATCTCGCTCCATTTCCCGTGCAGTTCCTGTGCGTAGTTCTCACCGATCATCGACAAACCAGCATGAGCAGCGGCCTCGATGGCCGAGCTGTCGAATCCCTTGGTCACTGCGACGATGCCGATGTGAGCAGCATCGCCGCCAGCGTCAGCTATCCGATGTTTGATGCGCTCGATGCGTCGGCGGATCTCATCGGCGTCAATCATCGATCGTGCCGGCCTTACAGCTGAACCTCAAGGCACACCAGCAGAGCCGTCCGGCCCTGCTCGCCACGAGCTCGATGCGAGAAATAGCGCTCATCAGCAGCGGTACAGCGGCCGATCTCGCTGTCGATCACGGCCCCGCTGCGTCGCAGTGACAGCCGTGTGGCCTCGCTCAGATCGAATGCCGGGGTGCCCCATTGCGTTGTGCTCGACACCGATGGCCCAAATGCCTCGCTGGCTGAGTTCAGCTCTTCGGCGCCGAATTCGTAGTGCTGCGGGCAGATGTGAGGCCCGACGACGGCGCGTAGGTCACGGATGCCGTGACGGCTGAGTTCGGCGATGGTTGCTGCGACGACGCCGCCAAGCAAGCCTCGCCACCCCGCGTGCACCGCCGCAACCGCCCCTCGGCCGGCCGCATCGGTGCCGTACAGAGCGATCGGCACGCAATCAGCAGTTCGCACGGCCAGTGCGGCTCGTGGCGCCCTCGTCCACGCCGCGTCTGCGCTGACACCTTGATGCTCTCCTGGTCGTGCGACCTCGACAACTCGCGTGCCGTGGACTTGCCGCAGGACAGTCACATTGCCGGCGGCAGTGCCGCCTACCGGAGCGCAGTCGCCGTCGGAGCGCTCAGTGACCGAGATGCGTACCAGGCTGTTCCCGCAGCGACGGCGCAGCGTCAGCATCCGAAGCGCCTGCCAATGCAGCGTGCCGAGCCGTACTGCCCCGTCGCTGCGTCGCGATTGACGTCGATGTGCGGCAGTCTGGAGTAGTGGTGATGCGAGCCAGGCGTCACCGCAGGAAGCTGGGCACGTCGAACGACTCGTCGTCCTCGTCGAGGTCGCCGAACGGGTCGGCCACATCGCCAGTTTCCTCCGAGGCGGCGTAGTCGCCCAGCGCGGCACCTCCGGAGCGGCCCGGTCCGTAACGGTCGAACCCTGCAGCGATGACCGTTACGCGTATCTCTTCGCCGAGTGAGTCGTCGATCACAGTGCCGAAGATGATGTTGGCCTCGGCGTGCGCCACTTCGCGGATGACTTCGGCCGCCTCGTTCACCTCGAACAGCCCGAGATCCGGCCCTGCGGCAATGTTCAGCAGGATGCCGCGGGCACCGTCAATGGATTCCTCGAGCAGGGATGACGAGACCGCCTGCCGGGCTGCATTCTTGGAACGGTTCTCGCCATGGGCGCGACCGATTCCCATCAGGGCGGTACCGGCGCTCGACATGATCGCCTTGACATCGGCGAAGTCGGTATTGATGAGGCCCGGCGTGGTGATCAGGCCCGAGATGCCGGACACGCCCTCGCGCAGCACGTCGTCCGCCATGCGGAAGGCATCGATGATCGACGTGTGCTCGCTCGCCACGGTCAGCAGCCGATCATTCGGGATCACGATCAGCGTGTCGACGCGTTCCTTCAGCCACTCGATGCCTTGTTCGGCCTGGATCTGCCTGCGCTTGCCCTCGAAGGCAAACGGGCGCGTCACCACTCCGATGGTCAGCGCTCCGACCTCCTTGGAGACCTCTGCCACCACCGGAGCGCCCCCGGTGCCGGTGCCACCGCCTTCGCCAGCGGTGATGAACACCATGTCCGCACCCTGCAGCGCTTCGGCGATCTCATCACGGTGCTCTTCCGCGGCTCGAGTGCCGATTTCAGGATCGCTGCCGGCGCCGAGTCCGCGAGTCAGCTGGCGGCCGATGTCGAGTTTGACGTCAGCATCGCTCAGCAGCAGGGCTTGGGCGTCGGTATTGACGGCGATGAACTCGACTCCGCCTAGACCGAAATCGATCATGCGGTTGACGGCATTCGAGCCGCCGCCCCCGACGCCCACCACCTTGATGACTGCCACGTAGTTCTGTGGTGAGGCCACAGGGCTCCTTGCGTTCACTGGCCGGCCGCGACACTGCACGTGCCGTCGACGGGCACCTTCTACGGGAAAATAGCGCAATTGACGACAGTACTGACGCCTCTGCCGATCGGCAAGACCCTGCGCTCGGCCGCTCAGCCCGATGGGCGGAGCACCGGCAGGTGCGGAACCGACACATCCAAGATGGCGTCGGAGCTCGTCATCTCCCCGATGACCGCAGCAATTGCCGCCGTCTTGGCCCCGATCGCCGACTCGTCTCCCAGGGTCACCTCCAGCACGAGGTTGCCGGGTTGTTGGCGCACCCGCGCGCGTATGTCCCCGCGTCTGTCCCGCCATATCGCAGCGATGACATACTCCGGCTGCCCGTCGGCTGCACTCAATGCGGCGAGCAGGGCACTCGCATCGCTCGCGAGGAATCCGCCCGGTCCCGGCGCCGCAGCAATGCCTGACAAGCGCGGATGCTCAGGCACGACAGCGAGCGGCGAAGTGAGGACACGACCTTCGATGTCAATGAGCACCCAGCTGTCGGGAGCGGCCAACGCGATCGCCGCGCCGGTGCGCTCGACGATGTCCACTTCCACGCTTGCAGGCCATCGCCGCTGGACTCGCGCGTCAGCGACCCAGGGCAGTTCCTCGAGCGATCGCTCTGCTTGGCCGGTATCGAGTGTTCCCATGAAATCCCCGGTGCGGATGCCGGCAGCTTCGTGTGCCTCGTCGTAGCTCACGCGATGCAGACCGTTGAAGTGAATTCGGTCTACTTCGAAGGTGCCTGCTGCGAGAAGAATCGTGACGACTGAGATCACGATGGCTCCGAGCGCCGCAGCCGTCAGCCACCGCCGACGACGTCGGTTCCGCGCCGGAGGCTTCGTATCACCGGGAACCATCGTTCAAGATGGAATCGGTGCCGTCCCGAAGCCCACCATGCGGATCTCGGGTTGCAACACGATCCCGGACGACTCAGTCACCCGGCGCCGGACTTCAGCCATGAGCGCGACGACATCTGCTGCAGTGCCGCCCGGATCCGAAACGATGAAGTTCGCGTGCAGGCGCGATATCTCGGCCGTGCCAATGCGCAAGCCGCGAAGGCCTGTCTGGTCGATGCGAGCCCCTGCGGACACTGACTCTGCCAACTCAGCCTCTGCCAACTCAGCAGGCGGATTCATGAAGACTGATCCGGCGTTCTGCCCGCCGGGCTGATGCTCCCGGCGCCAACGAACGATGTCCGCGATCTGATCCATCGCCCTCGACGGCGACGTTTGCTGCCCGCTCAGCCGCGCCCGCACCACGACTTGACCGTCTTGAAGGCCACTGCTGCGGTAACCCAGATCCAAGGCATCGACGTCACGGGCCTTGGCTTCGTCTCCGGACTCAGCCCGCAGGTCGACAACGTCAGCGTCGATCAAACACGACGCCATATCGCTCCCGTGCCCTCCGGCGTTCATGCGCACGGCACCGCCCACGGAACCCGGGACGCCGACGGCCCATTCCAGACCGCCGAATCCTGCAGCGGCACACTGGCGCGCAAGCACCGGCAGTGCCACCGATGCGCCTGCAGTGACCGCGGCGTTCGCATGATCGAAGTCGATCTGGTTGTAGGCATCGCCGAGGAAGAGTGCAATGCCCTCGAAACCGTGATCTGCCACCAGCAGGTTCGATCCTCGCCCGACCACGAGAATCTCCAGCCCGGAAGCTTCCGCGGCCTCTCGGGCACGCCGCAGGTCGGACAGGCCGTTCGCCACGAATGTCACCGCTGCCGGACCACCGACTCTCGAAGTGGTCAACGCACCCAGCGGGGCATCGAGGCGAGCGTCATCACCAAGCAGGGTCGCGGCACGTCGAATGGCATCAGGGTTTGACCACTGCTCAGGAGACATGCAGCAGCTCATCTGCGAGCGTCGTCAGGTCACCGGCGCCCAATGTGAGACACAGGTCGCCGGAGCGCAGATTGGATCGCAGGTAGGACCGCAGTTCGGCCCGGCCCGGGAGGTACGCCACCGACGCGTAGGGGTGGGCGTCAAGCACGGCGCCGAGCAGCAGTTCGGCGGACACACCGGGCCGAGGCAGTTCGCCTGCGGAGTAGATGTCGGTGAGGACCACTTGGTCAGCATCGGCGAACGAGTTCGCAAAATCCTGCCAGAGCGCTGCGGTCCGCGAGTAGCGATGCGGTTGAAAGACGGCGACAATCCGCTTCCAGCCTCCGCTGCGAGCTGCGGCGATCGCTGCGGTCACCTCGGTGGGCAGGTGCGCATAGTCGTCGATGAATGACACCCCGTCACGCTCGCCGCGTCGTTCGAATCGCCTGGCGATACCGGCAAATCGACCGAGGGCGTCGATCATCGGTGACGCGGCGGCCCCGAGTTCGAGTGCCGCCGCGAGAGCACCGGCCGCATTCGTCACGTTGTGCAATCCAGGCAGCGGCAGCTCGCAACGGCCGATCGATGTCGCGCCGGCGACCAATTCGAAGCCTGCACCGGTGCGAGTGCTGAGCGCATCGGTGATCCGGTAGTCGGCGTGGGGGGCCCTGCCGTAGGTAACGCAGCCGCCGACGCGCTCGGCCATGGCGGCCGCCACGTGATCATCGGCACACACGATGCGTGGCCCAGCAGCACTGCTGGTGAAAGCCTCGAATGCAGCCACGAGCGCGTCGAAGCTGCCGTAGTGGTCGAGATGGTCGGGTTCGATGTTCGTCACGACCACCGCATCGGCACCCAACTCAAGGAACGTCCCGTCAGATTCGTCTGCTTCGACGACGAACCACTCCCCCGCCGTGTCCCAAACGGCGCCGGAGCCGATTTCGTTCACCTCGCCGCCCACGAGGAACGAGGGGTGTTCACCCGCTGCCACCAGGCAAAGCGCCAGCATCGACGAGGTGGTCGTCTTGCCGTGAGTACCGCCGACTGCCAGCGTTTGCTTGCGCCGGCAGATTCCTGCGAGCAGCTCTGCCCGGCTGAGCACCGGAATGCCCCGGCGGCGGGCCTCGACCAGCTCCGCATTGTCCTGCGGTACCGCGCTCGAATGGGCCACGACATCCGCCGAGCCGATGTTGGCGGCTTCATGACCGATGACTACCCGAGCACCGTGAGCTGCGAGCCGTGTCATGCCGGGGCCTGCTCTCAGGTCACTGCCGCTCACGGCATGGCCCATCTCAGCGAGTACCAACCCGATGGCGTTCATGCCGGCGCCACCTGCTCCCACCAGATGAATGCTCCGAGCCTCCCCAAGTTCGGATGACAGACCTGAGGGCCCCGGAGTCGGTGGCATCTGACCCGCGGTCGGTGACGTGGTCACGTTGCGGGCTTTCTCGACGAACGATCCGCTGGGACGACTGTGCCAGGCACCGCTGAACTGTGATCTATGACGAGCTGCGCGACCCGTTGTGCAGCGTCTTGGCGACCGAAGGTGGATTCGGGGGCGCGCTCGGGTCTGGGCAGGCGTTGCGATCCGAGCATCTGCTCGAGCTCTGCGAGCATCCGCTCCGCGTCGAACTCGGCATCGGCAACGACGCGCGCAGCGCCGGTGGCGGCCAACTCTTCGGCATTGCGACGTTGGTGGTCGTTGGTCGCTATCGGCAAGGGCACAAGCACTGCAGGCGTGCCGATGACCGACAGCTCTGCCACGGTCGAGGCCCCCGCACGGCAGATAGCGAGGTCAGCCGCAGCCAATGCGGCAGGCAACTGCTCATCGAACGGCACGGCCTGGTACCAGTCACGTACCTGCGAGCCATCGGGTCGCGGTGGCGGTGACGGCGGTCGCTCAGCCCAATCGCGCTTGCCCACCACGTGATAGATGAACAAGCCATCGCGGTCCCGCAGTGACGGCAGCGCCGTCCAGGTGGCTGTGTTGATCCGGAGCGAACCCTGCGAACCGCCGAACACCACCACAACGGTTGCATCAGCGGGCCAGCCGAGTCCCGCACGTGCGTCGTCCGCTCCGAGCGCAGCCTCGACGACTGCTGGGCGCACGGGATTCCCGGTCACGATTTCCCTGTGCAACCCCGTCCCGCGGACCGGCACGGCTGCGGCGCGTGCGAATCGGCCCAACAAGCGGTTCGTTGCCGACGCGACTGCGTTCTGCTCGGCGATCACCAACGGCACGCGCCAGATCACCGCGCCCACCGTTGCGGGAAGCGCGGCATAGCCACCCAGTGACAGCACCGCAGCTGGACGCCGCCGTCCGACGAGCGCTATGCCGCGCAAGGTGGCCCACGCCAAGCTCGCCGCAGCGCGCGCGTTGGTCAGGTTCACCCGGCGTGCAGTAAGGCCCCGACCTCCGAGCAAGGTCACGCCGAAACCGGCATCCGGCACGATCTGTGCATCGATTCCCCGAGCGCTGCCGACGAAATGGATCCCTTCTGCGGGCCAGCCACGTTCGGTCAGCGCGGACGCCACCGCCAAGCCGGGCATCAGGTGCCCCGCGGTTCCGCCCCCCGCGATCAGGACGCTGGGGGCGTACGGGGTCCTGCCGGGTGCTGCCACCGCTCAACCGGATCGCCGCGTCACATTCAGCAGTAAACCTGCTGCCGCTGCCGTCACTACGAGTGACGAACCGCCGAAAGACAGGAATGGCAGCGTCACACCAGTCACTGGCAGCAATCCAACCACACCGCCGACGTTCACCAGCGTCTGGAGCACGAACCAGATGGCGATGCCGGCCGCGAGCAGCGAACCGAACAGGTCTGGTGCCTTCTGGCTCGTCCGGAGCCCTCCTATGCCAACGACCCCCAGCAGGGTCAGGAGCCCGAGGGCGCCGAGGAGTCCCATCTCCTCGCCGACGATGACGAAAATGAAATCGGTGGGTGCATTGGGCACCCAGCCCCATTTGGCCTGGCCTGCCCCCAGCCCAGTGCCGCGCAGCCCTCCCTGCGCCAGACCCACCAGGCTCTGGAACGTCTGGTAACCGCTTGAAGCCCGTTCAGAGATCGGGTCCAGAAAGCCGGCGAGCCGCGCACGGCGGTACGGCGCCGCGTACGCCAGCAGCGGCGCCGCCACGATGACCATGGCAGCGATCTTGGTCAGATCGCGGCCTGGCAGGCCCGCGACGAAGAGCATGCCGACGCCGATGCCCGCGAGGATGAGGGTGGTTCCCAGATCCGGTTGGAGCAACACCAGCGAGCACCCGGCGGTGAGCAGGAGCATCGCGGGCCGCAGGATCCGGTCGGGACGCTCGATCTGATCCTTGCGAGCATCCAAGAAGGCCGCCAACGCAACGATGAGCGCCAGTTTCGCGATCTCCGACGGTTGGATGCTGATCTGGCCAACTTCAATCCAGCGACGAGCACCGCCGGTGCGTTTTCCGACCGCCAGCACGATTGCCAACAAGGTCACGCTCGCAGCTGCGAGGGGCACGGCCATGCGCCGCCAATGCCGGTAGTCGACGCCGAGCGTGATGAGCAGCACGGCAACAGCGATCCCCACCGACCACAAGTGCCGGGTGAAGTACTGCAGGGGACGGTCCGACGATTCGATTCCGGTCGCTGACGTCGCCGACAGCACCAGGACGACGCCGGTGAGCAGCAGCAAGAAGACCGCTGACAGGAGGGCTGCGTAGCGCACCGACGGTCCCGACGAGGGCCGACGTGACGGAGTGCTGGGCACGTCCAGCTTGCTCATGGCTGTCTCTCACTCGGAACCCGCGAGCGGATGCGCTCAGCGAGGTCAGCCACCGCCGTGGTGAAGTGCTCGCCCCGCTGGCCGTAACTCGAGTACCAGTCGAATGAGGCGCACCCGGGCGACAGCACTACATCGCGGTCGGGTTGCGCCATCCGGTGGGCAGCCTCCACGGCTTCGGGCATCGAATCGGCACGGACGAGCTCGATCTGGCCGCATGCAGGCTGGCTGAAGCAGTCGAGCACGTCGGCGGCGGCCTCGCCGATCGCCACGACTCCATGAACACGGTCGGCCACAGCGACCAGCTCCCCGAGATCGAGGCCCTTGTTCCGGCCACCTGCGATCAGCACTGCATCGGAGAATCCCCGCAGTGCTGCCACCGTCGCGTGCGGCGCCGTCGCTTTGCTGTCGTCGTAGAAGCTCACGGCGCCGATGCGCCCGGCGAACGCGAGCCGGTGAGGCAAGCCATGGAACGATCGCAGCTCCGCCGCCACCGCCTCGGCAGATGCACCCATCTCCAGTGCAACTGCCGCTGCAGCGGCAGCATTCGACAAGTCGTGGGGACGCTGTCGGGGAAGTTCCGCCGCTGGCACAACGCTGTCGCTGTGTGCAATCAAGATGCCGCGCTCGTAGCGCACATCGCACGGCGCATCGAGCTGCTGCGGGGTCGCGAAGGTCACACGTCGTGAACGGATCCCGGAGGTCCACGGTTCGACATCGGTGTCGCCGAAGGGAACCACCGCGACATCGTCGGGACCCTGCGCCGCCCAGATCCTGGCTTTGGACGCGGCGTAGTCGCGCAGGTCGGGATGCCAGTCGAGATGATCGGGGGCCAGATTCAGCCACGCAGCAACCGCAGGAGCGAATCTGCGTGCCCGGTGCAGCCTGAATGACGATGCCTCCACCACAAACGTGGAGACCTCACGGTCAATGGCGTCCACCAGAGCGATGTCGGTATTGCCGGCTCCGACAGCGGAGATTCCGCTGCGATTCAGCATTCGCTCCGTCAGGACGGTGACCGTCGTCTTGCCATTGGTGCCGGTGATCGCTGCGAGAGGTCGGCTGTCCCACTGCGCCGCCAGATCCAACTCGCTGACCACCGGCACTCCGGCCGCAGCTGCCAGCGTGTAGCTGAGGTGTCGCGGTGGCACTCCCGGGGATGGCACGACGGCTGCGGCGCCTGAGACCAGGCTCTTGAGCAGGCTCGCATCGGTGGAGTCGTGAATCTCATCGAATGCAGCATCTGCCCCGGCCCCTCTGCGCGCCGCGTCGCCGGGTCGGTCGTCGGCCGCGACGACCTCATGACCGCGCGCTGCCAGCGCGGAAGCCACCGCCCGTCCGGTCACTCCCATGCCAACGACGACGATTGCTCCGTTGTCGGGAATCACGTCATCGGGTGCCCGTTCATGGCTGACCGGGGCGCTCACAACGAGCCTGCCGGAATTTCGACGAGATCCAGACTCAGAAAGTCGGCGTAATACATGCCCAACGCCAGTGCGACAAGCAGGCTGTTGACGACCCAGAGACGGATGATCACGGTGGTTTCGGGCCATCCGCCCAACTCGAGATGGTGGTGCATCGGCGCCATCCGGAACAGGCGGCGGCCGAAGAGTCGGAATGAGCCGACCTGGATGATCACCGATGCGGTCTCGATGACATAGAGACCGCCGATGACGGGCAACAGGAGATCGACGTGCAGCAGCATCGCGAGCCCGGCCATCGCGGTGCCGATGGCCAGCGAACCGGTGTCGCCCATGAAGATCCGCGCCGGGGGCGCATTCCACCACAGGAACCCCGCGCAGGCTCCGGCCATGGCGGCGGCCACGATGGCGAGGTCCAGGGGGTGTTTGACGTCGTAGGAGATGGGGTGACGGAATGCCCAATAACCGATCACAACGAACGCCGCGAACGCCACTGCGGCGGCTCCGGCGGCAAGGCCGTCCAGGCCATCTGTCAGGTTCACTGCATTGGACATGCCGAGGACGATGATGACTGCCCACAGAATCCACACGGCAGCGGGAAGCCGCAGCGAGTTGCCATCCAGCCGTGTGAATCCGACGGCGGTATCGAGGTTCACCCACCACACCGACGCGACGGCAAAGCCGATGCCCACGGCAATCAACCCGATCAGCTTGGCCCGCTTGTTCAATCCCAGATTGCGCTCGCGGCTGACCTTGATCCAGTCATCGGCCAGGCCCACCAGGCCTGCAGCGCAGACGGCAGCCAGCAGCACGATGCCCGACCGCGTGATGACGGTCTCGGCCCGCAGATGGCTGACGACGTATCCCACGACCGCTGCCGTGGCAACTGCGACACCACCCATCGTCGGCGTGCCTGCCTTGGTGATGTGACCTCGGGGGCCGTCGAGGCGGATGGGTTGGCCGACGCCGCGCGCTTGCAGCCAGGGAATGAGGTAGCGAGTGCCCACGAGCGACACGAACATTGCGGAACTGGCGGCGATGAGGAGTGCAATCATCGCTGTGCACGCCTGCGCTGTCGAAGGTGCTCGGCCGCCACGACTGCATCGTCGAACGGCACGGAATGCCCGGCGGTCACCTGGGCTGTCTCGTGGCCCTTCCCAGCGACCACGAGGACATCGCCGGCCTGAGCATTCCTCATGGCATACGAGATGGCGCTCGACCTGTCCAAGTCGACGTGCAAACCGTCGTCTGCGTCGTGTCGACTGACCACGCCTGCGGCGATGTCGGATGCGATCTGAGCAGGATCCTCGCTGCGAGGGTTGTCGGAGGTCAGGATGAGCACATCGGCATGCCGATCCGCTGCCGCGCCCATGAGAGCACGCTTGGACTGATCCCGGTCGCCGCCCGCTCCGAACACTGCCCACAAACGGCCGCCTGCAGCGCCGAGCTCACGAGCGCCGGCCAACGCGGCAGCGAGCGCGTCCGGTTTGTGGGCGTAGTCGACCAAGACAGTGATGTCATCATCCGGACCGCTGACGGGCCACAGGCGCCCTCGTACTGGGGACACGGCAGCGATCGCTCCTGCAATCGCGTCATCCTCGAATCCGAGGGCGCTGGCCGTCGCTGCCGCGGCCGCCACGTTCGCGGCATTGAACCGGCCCAGCAGTCCGCAGTGGACGGACCGGCCGCGCCACCGGCCTGTGAAGCCCGCTGTGCTCACCACGACGCGATCGATATCGGACGGCTGCCACTCGACCACCTCGGCCGTTGTGCCAGCCGCCATGGACGCCAAGCGGCGGCCCCAGGGGTCGGCAACGTTCAACACCGCTATCTCGCTGCGACCGTCGAAGAGGCGCGCCTTGGCGTTGAAATAGTCCTCCATCGTCTCATGGAAATCGAGATGCTCATGGCTCAGGTTCGTGAACACCCCCGCAGCGAAGCTGGCACCATCGACCCTGCCCTGGGCGAGTGCGTGAGACGACACCTCGAGCACGACCAACTCGGTTCCCGCATCGACGGCCTGGCTGAGACGCCTGCACAGATCGGGTGCCTCGGGCGTGGTGTGCGTTCCGTCCAGCGTGCCCATGACCTCACAAGTGGTACCGCACGCGCTTGCGATGTCCGCGATTGCGTGCGTGACTGTGGTCTTGCCCGCTGTCCCGGTGACGCCCACGACCGGGCGGCGGCGCCATGGCTGCCCCCACACAGCAGCAGATGCCGGCCCGAGCACCGCTCGCACGTCGGCCACAACGATCTGGGGCACATCGACATCGAGGACCTGTGACACCAGCAGCGCCGCAGCACCTGCGTGGAGCGCGTCAATGGCGAACCGGTGGCCGTCGTGATGCTGTCCTGCGACGCAGGCGAACAGCGCGCCGGGCGTGACTGCACGGCTGTCGTGGGTAATGCCGCGCACCTCGACCGCGGAACCGGCGGCCTCGTCCCTTCGTTGGTCCGCGGGCAGCACGCAGGTGCCGCCGACTGCCGCAGCCAGTTCTTCCACCGGTATCGGCGTCGCCGGCGTGCTGCCGCGCTGCTCAGGCATCGGGCGACACCTGCAGCATGCGCAGGGCATATTCGGCGACCTCGGCGAAGACTGGTGCGGCCACGATGGCGGCCCGGTACTCGTCGGGCTCGTCGAGCACCACGACAACGGTGAGCTCAGGTCGGTCAGCGGGGAGGAACCCTGCGAAGGAGCTGGTGTACGCCTCGGAGGAGTATCCGCCGTCAGGGCTGGGCTTCTGCGCGGTGCCGGTCTTGCCCGCGACTTGGTAGCCGTCGATGGCCGCTCGCTTGCCAGTTCCCGAACGGACCACTTCAGCCAGGATGGCCTGCATCTGCTGCGCAGTCCGCTCGGACAGCACCCGGCGTGTCGGGAGCACCTCAGCCGGTCGCAGTGCACCGTTACTGCCCACGCTGCCCAGCACGAGGCGCGGCGTGACATACACGCCGTCGTTGGCGATGGCGTTGTACGCAGCGGTGAGCTGTATCGCAGTGATCGCGATGCCTTGGCCGAACGCGATCGTGGCGAGGTCGGTACCCCGCCACTGGTTCGCAGCACGCAGGATTCCTCGGCTCTCGCCCGGCAGCGCCGGCCCGTCATCGCTTCCGGTCAAGCGGCCGAAGCCGAATGACCGCAGAGAACGCTGTAATTCAGTGGCGCCGATCCGTTCGGCAAGCTTGATGGTGCCGATGTTCGACGAGTGAACGAGAATCTCCGAGGTCGTCATGTCCGCGCTGGGCTTGGAATACGGCTCGACGAATTCCTTGTCGGCGAAGGTGTACGCGGCCGGCGTCGAATGCACCTCGACCGGCGTGGTGAGGCCGGCTTCCAGTGCCGTGGCGACCGTGAAGCTCTTTGCTACCGAGCCCGGCTCGAAGGCGTCCGTATAGGCGGGGTTGTAGGCCACCGGCCTGATCTCATCCGTGTCCCGATCGCGGGCGACCGCCGCCAGCGCCAGGACATCGCCGGTGTCGGTCTGCATCACTACCACCATGCCGCCTCTGGCATTGGTTGCACTGACAGCATCACTGACAGATCGCTCCGCAACCCACTGCATCTGCGTATGCAACGTGAGCACCACGTCGTCGCCATGACTGGCAGGTTCAAACAGCTCGGTCCCTGTCGGCAGCGGCATTCCGCTCTGGGCAATCCGGGCAACCTCACGGCCGTCTGTGCCGTCGAGCACCTCGGCGAACTGTTTCTCGGCGCCGCCCAGCGGGTTCTGATCGATATCGGTGGCGCCGAGCAGCCCGCGCGCGAAGTCGTCCCCATTGGGTCGCAGCCGTGAGGATTCCCCGCGTACGCCGATACCGGCCAGCTGCAGCTCCTGCACCGCCAACCCATCTGAGGGGCTCACTTGACGCGCCACATAGACGAAGTGCCGGTCGCTCGCAAGCCGTTCGGCGATGATGCCGGCGTCGATGTCCAGCACTGATGCCAGGACAGCAGCCGTCTGGTGGGGATCGGTCACTAGGCGGGGATCGGCCCAGATCGTGGGCAAGTTGTCTGACACAGCAAGCAGATTCAGATTCCGATCCAGGATCGCACCGCGGACCGATTCGAGCTCCCACTGTGCCGTCCCCTGACGCTCGCCGAGGGCGGCATAGGTGTCGCGGTCAAGCACCTGTACCTGAACCAGTCGGGCGCCCAGGGTGGCCAGCGCCACTGCCGAAGCGATGATCAGCAGCAGCGCTCGCCGGTGAGGCGGCCCGGCGCGAGCCGTGCGCCGTCGCGGCTCTCGTTCGGTCCGCTTCGTTGCGGATGATGTCCTCGGTTCGCCAGGTGACTCCTGCGCTCCCGACGACGGGTGCCACCGGCGCGCGGCCGCCGCATCAGACCGTCCGGTTGCCGTTGCGCCTGCACGCGACGCGGATCCCGAGCGATCTGACGGCGATCGCAGTCCCGGCGGCGCACCCTTCGACGGGTGCCAGGTCGCCGGAGCTGTATGCCGGTCAAGAACGTCGGTCATGCGCTGTGGACGCGTCGGTCAGCAGCGTCTTGATCGAGAGCCAGTCTCCGCCTTCATGGATGCGAGGGTGCGGCGAGTCGACGGTGGCAATATGCCGCGGCTCGATCCGTACATCGATCGGATCGGTCGCGCTCACCAGGCCGAGCGCCCCCACGCCCATCAATTCGATCTCCGCGGGACCATGGAGCGTCTGGAGCTCGTAGCGAAGGTCGATCAGGCGCTCTCGCTCTGCAGCGATCTCCGACTCGAGTTCCGAGAGTCGGTATTGGCCGGCTGCCAGCATCGAATGGAATACCGCGAGACCGGCGAGCACAGTGATGGCTGCAGCCGCCAGCAGCGCAGTCATGCCGACCAGACGCAACCCCACGGCGCGACCCACCGGCGCCTGCGCCAGTCGCGGCGGAGCACCGGTGACCGTGAGGTGGGCAGTGGCAAGGGCCATCGGGCGAAGCTCGGTTCTCTGACAGCGCCGGAATCAGCGACGGGCAGGCTCGAGCCGCTCCGCTCCGCGCATCACGGCGCTGGCGGCGCGCGGGTTCCGCTCGACCTCTGCAGCGCTGGGCCGAGTGACCTTGCGGCGCAGCAGGCGAACGGTGGGTGCGGCGCCGCAGATGCATGGCAACGTCGACGGGCATTCGCACACGCCGTCGGCCGCTTCTCGCAGAATGATCTTCACAATGCTGTCTTCTCCTGAGTGGTAGGCGAGCGTTGCGAGGCGCCCACGTGGCTGCAGGCGCGCGAGCGCTGCTCGCATGGCGGGTTCAATGAGGTTCAGTTCGTCGTTCACTTCGATGCGGATCGCCGCGAACGTGCGCATGGCCGGATGACGGCGGCCGCGCCGAGCTGCGGCCGGCACAGCGGCCTTGACGGTGGCAGCCAGTTGGAGGGTCGAGCGCAACGGTCTGGCGGACACAATCGCCGCGGCGATGCGGTGGGCGTAGCGCTCCCCGGCATGGCGCCTCAACAGGTCTCGCAGTTCAACGAATTCGTAGGTGTTGACGACGGCGCTGGCATCGAGTCCCGAGCGGGAGTCCATGCGCATGTCCAGCGGGGCGTCGCGACGGTGGGAGAAACCGCGCTCGCCCGAATCCAGCTGATGGCTGCTGACACCGAAGTCGAACAGAACACCAGTGAGCGGGCCTCGAGCAGCCGTATCAACCAGTTCCCCGAGACGATCGAACCGCTCGCAGCGCAGCGTGACTCGGTCCCCGAAGGCTGCAAGCCGTTCCTGTGCTGCCGCGATTGCCTCGGGATCACGATCGATGCCGAGCAGCTGCCGTTCAGGATGCTGCCGCAGGAGCATCTCGGCGTGACCGCCGCCGCCCAAGGTCGCGTCCACGAACAGTCCGCCGGCAACAGGGGCGAACACTTCGGCGATCTCGTCAACCATGACGGGCTGATGGAAGGAACGGGCAGCGGTGGACACGCTCACGCCTGCTCCGCTGCCTCGATGCCGCTCTCGGGTGCTGCCAGGAGCGATTCGCCCTGGGCGTTCATCTCGTGCCAGCGACCCGCGTCCCAGATCTCGACTTCGTCAATCGCGCCGATCACGACGCACTCGCGCTGCAGACCGGCGAAGCGGCGCAGCTCCTCAGGAACCGCTATCCGGCCCTGCTTGTCGGGCAGGACGCGGGCGGCTCCCGCTCCGAAGGAGCGCTTGGCTGCGCGCCCGTGCGGCCCGCCAGACTGGGAACGCTCGGACATCCTGCCCGCGATCTCGCCGAATCGGTCCGGCGTCATGAGCGCGAGGCAGCCCTCGCTGTGCTTGATCAGGAAGCCGGACGGTTCGAAGGCGCTGCGAAAGCTCGCCGGCAGCACGATGCGGCCCTTCGCATCGAGCGAGTGCTCGTGCTGACCGACGAACAGAGTCTCCACCGCAGGGCCTCCGCAGCGTCCGAATGGGAACCTGATTCGCGTGGGTATCTGTACCCCTGCAAACCACTTTGCACCACTTTATGGGGAAAGCACCCACACTGTCCACCCCGGATGTGCCGGCGCTATTGCGCCCCTTGTGCGGCGATGAAGCTGACCATCTGCTCGGCGATGCCAGAGGGCGCGGCTGCGAGGCCGAGATCGGCCCAGCCGATTGCTCTGTCGAGGGCGCGAGCGGCGGTGGCGGCATCCACGACGGATGCCAGGGGTCCGAGCTCGAAGCGCTCATAGGCGATGCATTGAAAGCGGCTGCCCTCACGCGTGCGACGCTGGGAGATGCCGACGAGCTTCCGGCCGTCCACCACCACCTCGCCAGGGCCGAGCGACGCAAAGCACAGCAGACCGTCTGACGGCCCAGCTTCGTATGGCCCGGGATGCATGCTGGCGGGCACACCGACATCGGCGAAAGCCGCGGCCAGAGTGTGGCCCAGCCAATGAAAGGCCTTGCCGACGTCAGAGTGCCAGAGGGGATCACCGGTCGGCACGAACACGTCCACCCATGCGCTCGTCCCCGGGTCCAGCCACACCAATCCCCCACCGCTGTGTCGCCGGACGAGATCAGTCCGCATCCCGCCGAAGAGGTCAGGGCTGGCAGAACCCAGGATCAGTGCGGGTGCGGTCGGGAGCATCCACGAGACGCGACGGCGACCGTCGCCTGGCATCGGACGTGCATGCAGCAATTCAGCGCTCGCGTGCCATTCGTCGCGTACCCACACGGCCACACCCACACGATGGCAGACGGCCGAGCGCGCCTTCGTATCGCGCGGCTCAGACGAGCTGGGGTCGCAGGTCGCCGAGGTAGTCGGTCCACTCAGAGGGGGCACCGCCACGCATCGCCGCTACGACGGCAAGCGGATCGGGGGCGTAGGGAGTCTGGCGCAGCCGGAACCGGCTCTCTGACAGCAACGAATCCCCCTTGCCCACGTTGCACGCCCGGCAGCAGGCCACCACGTTCTCCCACGTGTGCTCCCCACCGCGGCTGCGCGGGTGGACATGGTCGATGCACTCGGCCCGATTCCCGCAGTATTGGCAGCGGAAGGCATCACGTGCGAACACGGCACGCCGGTGGAGCGGGGCACGCCTCCGGTAGGGCGCCCGTGCGTGATAAGTCAGCCGCACGACTGAGGGCACCGACATCGTCAGACGAGGCGAGCGAATGCTGCCGGGCCTGGTGTGAACGACATCGGCCTTGCCCGCCAGCACCAGCAGCAGGGCGCGCCGCACGGTCGTGATCGACAGCGGCTGGTAGGTGACGTTGAGCACCAGTGTCCGTTCCGACAGCACAGTGCGGGGCCGCGTGATCTTCCCATCGCGACTGACCGCATGGCCGTTGATCGCACCGTTCCCGTTGCCGGCATCGACGACGGGCTGCGGCGCGAAGGCGACCGTTCGAACGGAAGTCATGTCACCGCCTCGGGGGCGCCGGCCCAAGGTCACGGACGTCATGCGACGGCTGTACCGCTGCAGCAGAGGGCCAGCGTCTGCACCATTCCAGCCATTGGATCAGATCAGCTGGTGTGGCGGCTGCACTGCCGTCGGAGCCGACGGCGGTCAACAGCCGGAATCGCACATAGTCGCGGTGAGGCACGGGCAGGAACGGCGGGCGCATCCACCAGCGCGCCGGGATCAGCCGCCTCATGGCTCGCCCGGCGGTGAGCCACAGCCGCGGGCGCTTGGCCACGGCCGCGAGAGCCGCCCCGGTGCGGGGGCCGCGTGGAGTCCGTGATCGGCGCACCGGGCCACTCTAGAAGCGACAGCGGGAGGCGACGGTGACGGTGAAGTGATGCTGAGTAGCCTCACAGCGTTCTCCGAGTCCCGGCCTGGAGGCCGGCACAGCGGAATTCTCCAGCCCCGAAAGCCAGACGCCGTGCGCAATCACACTCCTTCGCAATCGCACGTTGCCGATGCCGACACATTCCGGCAGACGTTCGAGCGCATCACTGCGAACGTGGAGCGGGTCATTCGCGGCAAGCCCGACGCAGTCGGGCTCTCGCTGCTGTGCTTGCTGTGCGACGGACATCTGCTGATCGAAGATGTGCCGGGCGTCGGCAAGACCAGCCTTGCCAAATCGCTTGCGGCTTCAATTGACGCACCGTTCGGCCGGATCCAATTCACGCCCGACGTGCTGCCGTCGGATGTCATCGGCGTCAACGTGTGGGACGAGCGCGAGCGCGCATTCGAGTTCCGTCCCGGCGCGCTCTTCTCCAGCATCGTGCTGGTTGACGAGATCAACCGAGCATCGCCGAAGACGCAGGCGGCGCTGCTCGAGGCAATGCAGGAACGCCAGGTCACCACCGACCGCACCACACGACCGCTCGGTCAGCCGTTCATGGTGATCGCCACACAGAACCCGATCGAACACGAAGGCACCTACCCGTTGCCCGAGTCCCAGCTCGACCGGTTCCTGATGCGCGTCAGCATCGGTTATCCGGATCCGGACTCGGCCGTCGAGGTGCTCGATCTCCACGACGGCACGACGGAGATCACGCTCGAGCCCGTCGCCGCCGCCAGCGAGGTGCTGGCGATGACCCGCACCGTCACCGAAGTCCACGTCGCCCCGGCGCTGCGCCGCTACATC
The DNA here is from genome assembly GCA_011523825.1 of Microthrixaceae bacterium. GTDB lineage: Bacteria > Actinomycetota > Acidimicrobiia > Acidimicrobiales > Poriferisodalaceae > Poriferisodalis. The sequence goes on along the minus strand of WTFX01000027.1, from coordinate 99,157 downwards.
GTCGCTGTGGCCGATGCCTCGCGGCAGCGCGGCACGATCACGCTGGGCATCAGTCCACGCGCCACACTCGACCTCCAACGCGTTGCACAAGCACGCGCACTGGCCGCCGGCCGGAACTACGTGGTGCCCGACGATGTGAAGGCGGTCGCCGAGCCGGTGCTCGGTCACCGGATCCGCTTGAGCGCCGATGCGCAACTGCAGGGCTTGACGCCCCAGACAGCACTGCGCGACGTCTTCGACGCTGTCGCAGTCCCCACCGCCGGCTAAGAGGCTGAGCAGCGTGCTGACGCGGCGGGGCATCTCCGTCGGGATCGGCTCGGCAGTCGCCGCCGGCGCCGGTCGGCTGTTCGGCATGGGCGAGCTCTTGGTGCTCGCATTGGCGGGGATAGCACTGATCTCGGGTTCGGTGGTGTGGACCCGGACACGGCGGATCCGTCTCAGGATCCAGCGTTCGGTCCAGCCAGCGCGCGTCCATGCTGGAGGCAAGGCACGGGTGCAGCTCGTCCTCACCAACTTGGGTGGACATGCCCCCGTGCTCCAACTCACCGATCCGGTGACCGGCACGCTCGGCGCGCGCCTGCAGGTCGGCCCACTGCTCGCCGCCGAGCGTGTGAGCACGTCGTACCTGCTGCCGACTCAACGCCGGGGACGCTTGGAGATCGGACCAGCAGAGGTCGATGTCGTCGATCCGTTCGGTCTGGCCCGCACCTCCATCGGCAACGGCCCGCGGACGATGCTGGTCGTCTATCCCGCGACGCAGACACTGGTACCGCCTCGCTTGACTCGCGGGCCTGAACCGTTGGGCCTTGCTGCGGACGTTCACACCTTGCAGCGCATCGGCGAGGACTTCTACGCGCTGCGCGACTACACGGCCGGCGACGATGTCCGCCGCATCCACTGGCCCTCGACGGCGCGTCTCGGGCGTCCCATGGTGCGAGAAGACGAGGTGCCCCGTCGGAGCCGGGTCACGGTAGTGCTGGACACACGCAGCACCGCATTTGAGGCTGATCCGCTCGCCGACGGAAGCTTCGAGCTTGCCGTATCTGCCGCCGCGAGCGTCGTGCTGGCCTGCGCTGCTCGACATGACCCGCTGCGACTGCTGACGGTGGCGGGTGCCGACACCGGCTTCGTGACATCAGGGGAAGGCTTGGCCCAGCTGTTCGATCATCTCGCCGATGTCTCCACCTCTGCGCAGGGATCCTTGCGCAGCACACTTGCGGCCGCCGCGGCTACGGCCGTAGGCGCAGTGGTCGTGGTGCTCGGAGCCACCGCGTTCGATGCGGCGCGCGATGCCGAAGCAATCTCTGCAGCAGGGTCGCGCACGTCGTCGATGACCGTCATCCGCGTACGCAGATCCGGTGATGCCCTGCCGGCGGGCGGTCCGGGAGTTGTCGACATCAGCACGCTCGCCGAGCTCGGACCCAAGTGGGCCGCGGCGCAGACATCGTCCCCAGCGAACGGGGTGCGCACATGAGAGAGCGCAGCTTGTGGCAGGTGGAGGTCTCGCTCTGGCTGCTGACGCTGCTCGCGGTGCTCACCGCTCGCCGCCTGTTCGACGCTTGGGACTACGCGCCGCTGTGGCTCATCTTGGCGTTGGGCGGTCATGCCTCGGCTGCGGTCACACGGCGCCAGCGCTGGCCCCTTGCGGCGGCCGCGACGGCATCGGCGGTGATGCTGATCATCGTCGAAGGGCTGGCCCTGTACTCCGACACACTCTGGCTGCGCCTGCTCCCCACCGCCGAGACGCTGCGGCAAGCGGCGGCCGACGTGACCTCGGCCTGGGATGCCTTCGGCATCGTGGAAGCGCCGACACCGGCCACCGCAGGCTTTCTGCTGGTCGGGGGTGCCGTCATCTGGCTGGCGGCCTTTGTCGCCGACGCACTGGCATTGCGCGCGAAGTCGGTAGGGGAAGGGCTGCTTCCTGCCTTCTGCGTGCTCGCCTTCGTGGGGGCATTGGGTACCGATGCGTGGCGCATCCGCAGTGCCGCTGCAATGGTCATCTGTGCTGCCGCGTTCGTGGCCGCGCACGGCATCCTCCACACTGGCGACCGGACCTCAGTGGGCGCGACCGACCGACGACGTGCAACTGTGCCCATGCGCTCGGCGCTGCGATTGGGAATCCCCGCCGCGCTCGGCGCTGCGCTGCTGGTGCCCTTGCTGCCCGGCAGCGACGCCCCGGCAATCGTCTCATGGAAGGACCTCGATGGGCGCGCTCCAGCGTCGAGGGTGACGATCAGCCCACTGGTCAATGCCCAAGGCCGGCTGGTGGGCACGTCGGGTGCGGAGCTGTTCCGGGTCGAGGCAGATGCACCTGCATATTGGAGGGTCTCAGGTCTCAGCCGTTTCGACGGAACGTTCTGGGGATCCGAACAGCTCTACGGAGACGCATCCCGGCACTTGGACGGGCGGACCAACGACGAGCTGCTCACCCAGCGAGTCACCATCGGGGCGCTCGACAGCATCTGGCTGCCGGCCGCGTACGAACCGGTCGCCTACGACGGCCCCGAGGCGCTGTACGACCCGGAAACCGGCACGCTGGTCACCGAGCACAGCAGCGAACTGGAGTCGGGCATGACCTACACGGTCAGCTCGAATGTCAACGTTCCCTCTGTCGCAGGGCTCGTGGCCGCCAGCGGAGACGTGCCCTCAGACATCGCCGACAACTACTTGGACCTGCCGGACAACTTCAACCAACGGGTGGCGAGCCTCGCGGCTGACATCACCGCCGACGCAGCCGGCCCGTACGCGAAGGCCCTGGCGCTGCAGAACTTCTTCCTCGAGAACTTCGTCTACGCATTGAGAGTGCCCAGCGGGCACGACACCGAGCGCATGGAACAGTTCCTGTTCACCGAACGGCGCGGCTATTGCGAGCAATTCGCCGGTACCTATGCCGCTATGGCCCGCGCGATCGGCCTGCCGGCGCGAGTGGCGGTCGGTTTCACGCCGGGTGAGCTGATCGACGGCGTCTACATCGTCAGGGGCGAGCACTATCACGCTTGGCCCGAGGTCTGGATTGCCGGACGCTGGGTGTACTTCGAGCCGACCCCAGGGCGAGGCGCTCCCGGGGCTGTCGTCTACACCGGTGTGGCGCCCCAGCAAGCGGTACCGGGCGACCCCGAGGCGGCCGGCGAAGGCGGCTCGGGATTCATCGGCGAGCTGGGCCTCGAAGATCTGGAAGGCCTGTCGGGCGATCTCGAAGGCTTCGTAGACGTCCTCGACTTCGAAGGCTCGCAATCGCCGACGGGGAGCTGGTCGGAATGGCTCGTCGTTCCCTTCTATGCGGTGCTGGCGGTCGGGATTGGCTGGCTCATCATCGTGCCGTCGGCCGTGCGAGTCCGTCGGGCACTGCACCATCGCCGCGCCCGTCACGATGCCCGCGCCGCGATCGGTGCCGCATGGGATGACGTTGCTGAGACGCTGTTCAACCTCGGCATCGACCAACGCGCAGTCGAGACGCACGCTGAGTTTGCCGATCGTGTCGACCGTCGACTGCGCATCGATTCAGGCGAGCTGCGCTCGTTGGCGGCTGCCGCTCAGGAGGCTGCCTACGCGGCCGAGCCCCCGACACCGCAGACGGTCACCGAAGCCAAGCTGGACGCACAGCATCTCCAAGCGCGCATCCAGTCTGCGCGTAGTCGCTGGGATCGCATTGGGACCGCATGCCGACCGGCAGCGCTGACGGCAGGTCCCCGCTCTCGCCGCCGGCACCGGGTCGGGCTCAACGGCAGGGCTTAGCTGGGGTCGTTGCGGAAGCGGCGCCGCATGCGGTCGCCGAAGGAATCCGGATTGTTCGGCCGCGAACGCTTGGCGATCGAGTCTGAGACCTTCTCGAGTCCGAGCCTGCCCATCTTGCGGACGTTGCGTTCGATCACCACCGCGCTGGCGAAGACCACCAGGAATGCGATGAATGACAGCGCGAAGTGCACCTGCAGACCCAAGCCGATGCCTACCAATCCCAGGATCCCGCCGAGCACTGCCCAGCGGATGTTGCGGAGCGCATGGCGAGTCAGTGTGGTCTCCGACACCTCCCGCGCGAATTCAGGATCGGTGTCGTAGAAGTCCTTCTCGATCTCGAGCAGGATGCGTTGTTCGTCTTCCGAAAGCGGCACGCACAGGCTCCAAATGCCGTATTGCCGATGTTGCTGCCAGTGTAGGACCGCGCTCGGCCTTACTTCCACGCACCCTCGACGTGCAGCATGCTCAGCGGCCCCAACGGCGTTCGCCTGGGGTGCCATCACGCAGGGCTGCTGAGCCGTGGGTGATCACGGATCTGCCGAAACGGTCTCGTATGGCATCAAGCGCTTCTGCGAGCCTGAGATCGAGTTCGGTGTCTCCCGTTAGGCCCCGGACCGCCCCGCCACTGCACGCGTCCTCGGTACCGGGCGGAAGGCCCAGGTCGAGTGCCAGCTGGCGCGGTGACGGTGAGCCGGCCTCGCGTCCGTCGGGCGCCTCGGGCGTTGACTCCGTCGCTGGTGATGCGGTTTCCTCCAGGTTCGACACCGCTACTCCCAGCAAGCGGATTCCCCGGTCGAGAGCAAGCGTGCCGACCAGCTCCTGCGCCGCGTGGGCGAGCGCATGTCCGGTCTGGATCGGCGCGGGCAGCGTGTGTGCTCGCGTCCGCAACGAGAAGTCGGGGTGCTTGATCTTGACCGTCACGGTCCGCCCCGACAGCCCGTTGGCGCGCAGGCGTGATGCGACGGCATCGGCGAGTCGTACTGTCTCGCTCCGGATGCGATCAAGGCCGGTCAGATCGGTTTCGAATGTCTGCTCGTGGCTCACCGAGCGCGGGAGCCCGCCCCGGTGGACTGGCCGGTCGTCGATTCCCTGCGCCAGCGCTGCGAGGTGGACGCCGTGCGCGGCACCGACTGTCGAGACCAGCCGCTCCAGCGGCACAGCCGCCAGGTCGCCGACCGTGTAGACCTCGATCTCGTTCAGCCGGCGGAGCGTTACGGGGCCGACCCCCCACAGCGCCTCCACCGCGTGAGCCTGCAGGAAATCCAGCTCCTGCGCGACGCTGACCACACAGACGCCGAGCCCTGGCCGGGGTCCATCTGGGTGCACGGCCGGCTTTGCCGCGACCGACGCGAGCTTCGCCAGCGTCTTGTTCGACGCAACGCCAACTGAACAGTCCAGCGCCACCGCTTCCCGAACCGAGTCGCGCAGGTGCCACGCGATCTCCGAGGATGAACCGAACAGCCGGTGGGCACCGGAGACATCCAGAAAGGCCTCATCCAGTGCAATGGGCTCCACGTGGGGCGTGACCGACTCGAAGACCTCCGCGATCGCCGATGAGGCTTCGATGTAACCGGAGAAATCTGAGGTGACCACGACGGCGGACGGGCAGAGGCGGCGTGCCTGCGCAGTCGGCATGGCTGCGTGCACGCCTGCCGCCCGCGCTTCGTAGCTGGCGGAGGCAACAACACCTCGCCTGCCGGATCCCCCGACTATCACGGGCCGACCGATCAGCGATGGATCGCGCATGCGCTCTACTTCCACGTAGAACGCGTCCATGTCGACATGCAGGATCGGCAGCTCGTCAGGCACAGCCTCATCGGGCGGTCGATGCTGTGGCTGATTCATGAGGCGGCGGATGTCACCACCAATCCGTCGCGATGGTCCCCAGTCACGGTGTAGCGGAATACATGGCCGCGCGGTGCGCTGCCTTCGAGGTATGTCAGCAATGGCTCGGCCATCCATGCGTACTGGCCGGTCAGCAGATCTTCGAGTTCACCGACGCGTACCCACCGGGCATCGAAGACGATGCCATCGGGATCGGCGATGTCCAGCTCGCCGCTCCATTGCCGGGCCTCGTGAACTTCGACCGTCAGGAACCAGCCAGGTCCGTCGCTGCCGTCTGCCTCGACGGTGTACAGCGGGCCATCCCAGGCCGAGACCCGCAGGCCGGTTTCTTCGGCGACCTCACGCGTCAATGCTCCGAGCACGGTCTCGCCCGGATCGACCACACCGCCTGGTGTGCTCCAATCGGTGCTGCCGTTGCGCCGCCGGTTGTTGACCATGAGCACGGCATCATCGTCTGCGAGGATGCCGCCGGCCACAGCCCATCGATGCACTTCAGGCAGCATTGGCGCAGTCTGCCACGCAAGGCCAGAGGCTGAGCCCCGGGCCCGAGCGGCCCGCGAGCGAAGCGAGCATGAGCGAAGAGCGCAGCGCAAAGCCGGGGCCCGAGCGGCCCGTGAGCCCAATCGCATGGATATGGGGAACATGAGCGGAGAGCGCTCGGTGATTGACGAGGTGCTGCACGCCTGGCCGTACCATGGCGCGGGTGAGCATGCATGACGACGGCGACAGCATCGGGCTCACGGCGGCGCCCACTGCGCTGCCATCGGTGCTGGCCAGAGCCTTGGCCTTCAGTGCGATTGTCGTTGGGGCTGTGTGCGGTGGCCTCGCGGGCTACGCGACGAGCGCTCTGCAGTGCAGCGGGGGATGCGTCGGGCCGGCGCTGGGCGGCACGGCAATCGGTGCCTTGGCCGCCGCCGCAGGCGTGGCCGCGCTCGCGGCCCTGGTGCTGCGCTCCATGAGCGAATGGGCCGACCAAGCCTCGGTGCAGCTTCGCAGGAAAGGGACACGGCGTTGACCACCAACGTTCTCGCAGTCGAAGACGACGAGCGGATTCGCACGGCGCTGCGCCTCGCGCTGGAAGACGAAGGCTGGCAGGTCAGCGAGGCCGAGTCGTGCGAGGAAGCCCTCGAGCGATTCACTCCCGAGAGCACCGATGTCGTGCTCGTCGACATCATGCTGCCCGGTCTCGACGGGTTCGAGCTGTGCCGCTCGATCAGGCGGATCAGTCATGTGCCGATCATCATGGTTACCGCCCGCGACGACACTCACGACGTCGTGGCAGGACTCGAGGCCGGCGCCGACGACTATCTCACCAAGCCTTTCGCCCCCAAGGAGTTGTCCGCGCGCATCAGGGCGCTGTTGCGGCGAAGTCGGACCGTGGACGGCAGTGACCTGCCGCGAACTGTCGGCGACCTCGAGATCTATCCCGACGAAGGCGTCGTGACCAAGGGCGGCAACGAGTTGCACCTGACCAAGACCGAGTTCCGGCTGCTCTGCGAGCTGTCCGACAATCCCGGCAAGGTGATGAGTCGCGAGCAGCTGCTCGAACGAGTCTGGGGCTACGACTACTTCGGCGACGGCCGTCTGGTGGACGTGCATGTCCGCCGACTGCGTCTCAAGATCGAGGACGATCCAGCCAGCCCGCGCTACGTGGCCACGGCTCGCGGCCTGGGTTACAAGCTGCGGGCGTGACATGAGGCTGCGCTGGCCGCGGCCCCTGCGCCGGTTGCTGTGCCTGACGGCGGCAACCGGACTCCGGGCGTGACATGAGGCTGCGCTGGCCGCGGCCCCTGCGCCGGTTGCCACTACGCGCCCGCGTGGTCGGTGCCTTCACCCTGGGCGCGATGCTGGCCGCGTTCCTGCTCGTCGTGATGACCTACAGCCTTTCCCGAGGCTCGATGCTCGGCCTGCGTCAAGACTCCTCTGAGGCTCAGTTCTTCGCAAATGCGACCCAAGTGCAGGGCTCGCTGCGTGCGGAGAGCCCGGACTTCGCCGTGCTGCTCGAATCGCTCCCGAGCCTGAGCGGCAGCCGTTCCATCGTCCGCACGGGACCCGACATCTGGCGGTCGCCGTCCCTCGTGCCCAGCGACCTTCCTGATGAGCTCGTGGAGGCAGTCGAGCGATCCGATCAGGCCCACGCGATGCGGTACCGGCTCGACGGCGTCCCTCAGCTCGCACTCGGCCTGCGCCTGCGCCCGGCTGCGGTGTCGCAGCTCAGCGAAACGCTCTACTTCGAAGTCGTACCACTGTCGGAGATCGAAGCCACCCTTGCCAGCCTGCGACTGATTCTGGGTGTCGGCGCGGCGCTGACGGTGCTGATCGGTGTCGCCGTCGGCGCCTGGGCCGGCGGGCGACTGCTGCGTCCGCTTGCGACCGTGTCCGATGCTGCGAACTCGATCGCTCACGGTCGATTCGACACGCGAGTCGAACGCAGCGACGATCCCGACCTCGCTGTGATCGTCGAGTCGTTCAACGACATGGCCGACGCGATGGAGCGCCGCATCGCGCGCGACGCGAGGTTTGCGTCCGATGTGAGCCATGAGCTGCGATCGCCGTTGCAGACCCTGCGAAGCTCGATCGACTATCTGAACGGCCACCGTGATGAGCTGTCCGCTCAAGGGGCAACTGCACTGGACCTGCTTGCAGCCGAAGTCGACAGATTCCAGCAGCTGGTGCAGGACCTCTTGGAGATCTCCCGACCCGACGCCGACGGATCGGTCTTCGAGCGAGGTCTGGTCAATATCACCGAGCTGGTCCAGCATCGCGTCGGCACACTTGGGCCCGATGTGGAGCTGAACATCAGTGCTGCCGCGACGGACGCTGTGGTCATCGGCGACAAGCGGGGGCTCGCACAGGTCTTCGACAACCTGCTGCGCAATGCCGAAAAGCATGGTGGCGGTGTCACCCGGGTGGGGATCTCACGGCCCGGCAACCTGGTGCGCGTCGCTGTCGAGGACGACGGGCCGGGGGTCACGCCGTCCGAGCGCGATCTGGTTTTCGAGCGCTTCACACGCGGCGCGGCGGCGCGCAAGCGGGGAGCAGGCACCGGTGCCGGTCTCGGCCTGGCCCTGGTGTACGAGCACACCCGGCGCCACGGCGGTTCAGTGCGTGTCGAGTCACGGTCTGACGGACAGCGCGGCGCCCGTTTCGTGGTCGAGCTGCCCATTGCGGGGCACCGGTGAGACGCCCCAGTCGCAAGCGGCATGGGTGCCTGCCGAGCAGGCGCGCGCTGCGACGCATCAGCGCGTCGATGACGTGCGCGCTCGCGGCAGCTGCCTGCGGTCTGCCCACCGATGATGCGCCTACTCACATCGAAGTGCCTGCCGGCGTGTTTCCCGACCGGAACGAACCGGTGGTCGGTGCGGAGCCTGACACGCCCACCACGTCCCTGCACGCTGTCTATTTCCTGCGAGACGGCCTGCTCGTGGAGCTGCAGCGACCGCTCGCGGCTCCCGTGTTCCTCGATGCCCCGCTCAACAACCTGCTGGCCGGTCCGACTCCCACCGAGGCCGAGAACGGTCTCGAGTCAGCGATCCCGGCCGGCACCGAAGTCGTGGACGTACAACTCCTGCGCAACAACGTCGTGTCGATCCACCTCAACGAGGTCTTCTTCGAAGTCGAAGGAGCGCAGCGAGTGCGCGCAGTAGCGCAGCTGGTGCTCACCGCTTCGGCACTCGCACGTGACAGCCAGGGCGTGCTGGTCTTTCTCGACGGGGTGGCTCAGTCGCTGCCCGATGGAGCCGGCACGATCGCTCAAGTGCGGCCCGGTGAGCTGCCCCGCGTGCTGCGGGTCGACGACTTCAGCGAGCTGATGCCGCTGACCCCGCTGCGCTCGGTCTCGTCATGATGAGCCTGCCTTGCGCGCCCCGAGGCGTGTGAGCCGGCGGGGTCCGCGTGTGGTGGTCGGCCGCTGATAGCGCGAACGAGTGCCGGCACGCACTGCCGCCACGAACATCAGCATCGTGGGGAACACCTCGAGCCGGCCGAACAGCATGAGCACCATCATCACCGGCCGCGATGCACGTTCGAATGCAAGCGCTGAGCTCGTCGGCCCCGCCTCGCCCAATGCGGGACCCACGGTGCCGATGGCGGAGACTGCACCGGAGAATCCTGTCTCGAGATCATTGCCCAGCGCGGTCATCAGCACGCCGCCTGCCAGAGCAAGGCCCAGATACAGCAGCACGAAGCCCAGGGCCCGCGCAGCGACGTCCTCGGCCACGGTGATGTCGCCGAGGCGCATCGGCAGCACTGCCCTGCGGTGGCGGGCACGGATGACCTCCCGGATCGCATAGCGGGCCACGATCTGCAGGCGCAGCACCTTGATGCCGCCTGCGGTCGAACCGGTCATGCCGCCGACCACGAACAGCGCCAGCAGCACAAGCTGCGCTGAGGGTGTCCAGAACTGCTCGTGCGCATAGTCGGTAAGGCCGTAGCCGGTATTCGACCCCAACGACGCTGCGTAGAACGCCGCTTCCCGAAGGTTGTCGCCGAGGTCGAGCCTGCCCGAATTCAGCACCAGCAACCCGACAGCGGCACCGCCGATGAGTCCCAGGTACCAGCGCAGTTCTGAGTAGCTCCGGCGCTGTGATCTGGTGCGCGTGATCAGATGCCAGTGGATCGAGAAGCTCGCACCGCAGGTGATCATGCCGACGATCAATACCAGCTCGACAGCCACCGAGTCGAAGAAGGCAATCGATGCCGAGTGCGTCGAGAAGCCCCCGGTTGCCACTGTGGTGAATGCGTGCGCCACTGCGTCGAACAAACTCGTTCCGGCCGCCAACAGGGCGAGCGCCACCGCCAGCGTGAATCCCCCGTACAGCATCCACAGCCGCCGAGCCGTGGCGGCGATGCGCGGCGTGAAGCGATCTGCAGTCGGGCCGGGTGCCTCGTTGGCGATCAGCTCCAAACCGCCCACCTTCAGTGCTGGCAGCACGCTCACCGCGAGCACTATCAAGCCCATCCCGCCGAACCATTGAGTCATGCTGCGGAAGAAGAGGATCCCGTGGGCAACCCCGTCGATGTCGGCCAGGATGGTGGCGCCGGTGCAGGTGAATCCTGAGATGGATTCGAACAGCGCGTTGTCGGCCTCGCTCCATCCGATCACGCCGCTGAGCAGGTACGGCATCATTCCGGCTATCGAGACCGCCAGCCATGCCCATGCCACCGAAGCGAACGCCAGCGGTGAATCCGACCGACCCGATGCCGTGGTGCTGCCCATCATGGTGCTGCCCACGCTCGCCGTGATTGCTGCCGACGCCCCCAAGGCGAACGCTCCTCCCCCGCCATCGATGAGCGCGACACACGCCGAGACCGCCATGCCGACCGCCACGAACAGCAGCGCCACGCCGCTGATGTGCACTGGCGTGGAAGCGAAGCGCCGCTCCGCGAGCACTGCCAAGCCCTTCATCGCACTCTCACCCCGTGATGCCTGCGCCGGCGCCAGTGCCCGTGGCGCACCGCAGCCACCGCCGGATAGACCGCAACGCTCAGCGCCACGGCAGCAGCGGTCACCGACATGCGCCCGCACATCATCAGCAGCCCGGCCGTGACGCGTCCGAGCCAGTTGACCGCGTCAAGGTGGCCGGTCGAACCCTCGACGGCCAAATGCCCGGTCGAGTCGGCGGCGGCCATCGCCGGCCCGACGTTGGACAGCGTGGACACCGCGTAGGTCAGCGCATCGACGATGTTCAGCCCGCTGGCACCCAGAACGATGGAGGCAGGGATGATCAGCAGTGCTGCCAGCAGCAGTTCGCCCGTGATGCGGCCGATCGTCGTTTCGGAGATGGTCGAGCGGCCCAGGCGCAGTCGTTCAGCGAGCGACGGGTAGATGGCGCGACGCAGTTCCCGTCCGATGAAGGACGCCAGGGTCAGCAGCCGCACCACCTTGAAACCGCCGGCCATCGATGCGCTCATGCCGCCGATCAGCATGAGCACCATCAGCAGCGCCTGGCTGCCCGTCGACAGCTCGACGAGCGGAGTGGTCTCGTAGCCGGTCGTCGAGATCACCGACACCACCGCGAACAGCGATTCCCGGATGTGATCCGGGCGCAGGACGTCCGTCCAGCCGACGCCATCGCGCGTCCACAGCATCACCGCCACCGTGGCGAAGACGATCAGCGTGATGTACAGCCGGAATTCGTAGCTGCGAATGAACCGGGCCGGGTCCCGGCGCCGGATCGCCAAGAACATGAGCGGCAGGCTCACGCCTCCTGCCGCCATGCCGAATATCGCCACCCACTCGATGGCTGCTGAGTCGAATGCGCCCAGCGACGTCGCCTGCGTGGAGAAACCCCCGGTCCCCGCCGTGGTCAGGGCATGCAGGCCGCTCTGCAGCAGCGGCATGCCGGCCAATCCGTAGCCGACCCCTACCAGGACGGTGAGCGCGCCGTACAGCAACAGGAGGCGACCCATCGTGCCGGCACTGCGGGGTGCCAGCCTGCGAGCCGATCGGGTCGCCACTCCCCCGTCGGTGTCCAAGCCGCCGACGCCGAGATGCGGCAGCACGCGGACGAGCACCACGATGAATGCGGCTCCGCCCAGCCATTGCCCCACAGCTCGCAGGGCCAGCATCCCACCACCGAGATCGGCGCCCGAGATCGTCGTGCTGTTGGTTCCGGTGACGGTCGCTGCGGCTTCTGCAAAGGCTGTCGCCAACGCATCGGGTTCCACTGCACCGGTCGCGAGGTGCGCAATCGCAACCGCAGCCACTGCGGCGAACGATCCGAGCACCAGCGCCGTCAGGGTCTGGCGCTCGGTGATGCGCCGCTCGAACCGGCACAGTCGCAACAGACCCAAGGCGAACAGCGCTACGGCAACTCCTGCGATCAGCAGCGGGACGGCGTCGGTCCCGGATTCGCCGCTGGCGGCAACCCGTCCTCCGAACAGCCAGTCAAATGCCGCACATATCGCAAACACAGGCGAGGCGGCGGCGAGCACGACCAAGGCCGTGATGGCAAGGGTCGACTCGTAGGGTCCGCGTGCCCAGCTGTGCAGCGCGCCGTCGGCGCTTCGTACCGCTCGCACCACCAATCGGCGAAGCCTCTCGCGTTCGGTAGCCCGGCGTGCCGGACGGGGTGTCACCGAAAGGCCTGCTTGACCTCGTCCACGCAGTCAGGCGTCACAAAGGCGACCACGTGGTCCCGCGCCCTCAGCTCGCTCCGGCCCCGGGCAATGCGGGCCTTGCCGTCCCGCACGATCGCTGCGAGCAGCATCTGGCCGGGCAGGTGAAGTTCCCGCACGAACGAGCCGTCGGCGTTCGAACCTGCACCCACTTCGAATTCGAGTACTTCGACATCGCCCTCGAGGAAGGTCGCCACAGCGGTGACGTCTCCCCGGACCATCCGCATGACCATGTTGGCGCTGGCCGTGCGGGGCGACAGCGCCGCGTCGATGCCCACCTGCTCCAGCAGCGGCAGCAAAGACAGGCGATGCACGACAGCGATGGTCTCGGTGGCCCCTTCGGACTTGGCATACAGGCAGGCCAAGACGTTGGCATCGTCCTCTCCGGTGACGGCCACCACAGCGTCGAAGCTGCCTACGCCCTCGCGTGCGAGCACGTCGATGTCGGTGATGTCGCCATGCAGGACGAGTGCGCCAGCGTGACGCTCGCTCAGCTCGAGACAGCGCTCGTGATGCTGTTCGATGATGACGACCTCAATGTGGCGCTCGAGCAGCCGGCCAGCCAGCAGCCCGGCCGTGCGCCCACCGCCCAGGATCATCACGCGACGCAGATCAGAGCGGCTCAATCCCATGATCTCCATGAGCTCACGTCGCCCCTGGCGTCGACACACCACTCTGAGCAGGTCGTGCGGCTGCAGCGTGGTCTCGCGGCGCATGACGGTGACATCGCCGCCTCGCGACAGCGCACCGAAGATGAAGTCCCATTCCGGCTCGTAGTACGCGCCGATCTCGGCCATGGTCTTGCCGACCAGCGGGGCGTCTTCCGCCAAGCGCGCGCCCACGACCAGCACCTCGCCGTTCGCGAGCTCGTTGATGTCGGACACACCGTGGTACACGAGCAAGTCCATGATGGCGTCAGCGGTCTGCTCATCGGGATCGAGCACCAGATCGACGCCGATGGCATTTCGCAGGCTGCGACCTGCCGAGCCGCGCAAGTCGCCATCCTGCAGCCGTGCGACTGTCGCCGGCGCACCGGCCTGTTTGGCCTGCATGCACACGAGCAGGTTGACCTCGTCGGAATCGGTGACGGCCACCACGACTTCGGCACGATCAAGGCCGGCTTCGGCCAGCACGCTGGGATTGGTGCCGCTCCCGTTCACGGTCAGCAGGTCGACTTCGGAGGCGAGCGTGTCGAGACGTCCCGAGTGCTGGTCGATGACGATCACATCATTGCCCTCACGGCTGAGGCGCTCGGCGATGTAGCTTCCGACCTCGCCGGCCCCCACCACGAGAATCCTCACAATGGGCGACCCTACTTCGGGCCGCCGGAAAGAGAAGTCATCATGACGCGGGAGGCTCCATGGCCCTTCTGATAGCGATCGATGCAGGCACCACCGGCGTGCGTTCGATGGCGGTGAATGAGGCTGGCAGCGAGGTGGCGTACGCATACCGGTCGTTCCCGCAGCACTTTCCAGGTCCCGGCTTGGTCGAACACGACCCGAACGACATCTGGGACGCCACAGTCGCCACGCTCGATGAACTCTGCGCGAGCCTCCGGGCACTCGACGACGGGCAGATGCCCGCGGTGACGGCGATCGGCATCACCAACCAGCGTGAAACCGTCGTTGCGTGGGATCGTCGCTCATCGCAGCCGCTGGCACGTGCACTCGTCTGGCAGGACGTGCGCACCGCGTCGCGCTGCGAGGAGCTGGAGTCCGCCGGTCATCTGGGTGAGGTCCGGCGTCGAACCGGCCTCGTGCTCAGCCCCTACTTCAGCGGTACGAAGGCCGAGTGGCTCTTGCGTGATGGCCGCGTTTCGGCAAGTGCAGATCTGGCCCTCGGCACCGTCGACAGCTGGCTGATGTGGAGGCTCAGCGGCGGCTCCGCATTCGTCACTGACCCCACGAATGCCTCGCGCACGCTGCTCTACGACATCAACGACGGTGCCTGGTCGGCGCCCATGTGCGACCTGCTCTCTGTGCCGATGCACGCGCTGGCGGAGATACATCCGTCAGCAGGGCGGTTCTGTGTCACTGCGGACACCACCGCCCTGGGGCCGGGCATCGCCATCAGCGGCGTGGCGGGAGACCAGCAGGCTGCGCTGTTCGGCCAAGGCTGCCACGACGTCGGCATGGCCAAGAACACGTACGGAACCGGTTCGTTCGTCCTGATGAATGTCGGGGACAGGTGCCCCGAGCCCGTCGACGGGCTGCTCACGACCGTGGCCTGGGATCTCGGCTCTGGACCTGCGTTCGCGTTGGAGGGCTCGATCTTTGCGACGGGCTCCGCCGTGGGCTGGCTCACCGATGTTCTGGCCGGGGCCAACGACGCCAATGAGATCGAGATGCTGGCCAGAAGCGTGGCCGACAGTGCCGGCGTCGTCGTTGTGCCAGCGTTCGCCGGTCTGGGCAGCCCCTGGTGGGATCCGACTGCGCGGGGAGCGATCATGGGTCTGACATTCGCCACCACGCCCGCGCATATCGCGCGGGCCACGATCGAGTCCATGGCACTGCAGACCCGCGACGTCGTTGAGACGATGAGTGCAGCTGCGGGGGGCCAGATCGCCGAACTCAGAATCGACGGCGGCGCAGCGGTGAACAACCTGCTGTGCAGCATCCAAGCCGACCAACTGGGCGCGCCGGTGAGCCGGCCGATCGTGACCGAAACCACCGCTCTGGGGGCGGCCATGCTGGCCGGGCTGGCCGAGGGCGTGTGGTCGTCGCCTGCCGAAGCGGCATCGGTGTGGAAGATGGAACGGCGTTTCGAGCCGTCAGGCGACCAGGCCGAAGCTGATCGACTTCATACGCTGTGGCGGCAGACACTTGAACGAACGAGGCGCTGGCCTGTACGCGAACTCGACCAGTAGGCCTCAGTCGGGCTGCGTCAGTTGGTCGAGTGCACCGCGGAGCTGGCTGATGGCCTGGCGAATCCGATGCTCGTTCTCGACCAGCGCGAAACGCACGTGGCCCTCGCCTCCCGGGCCGAAACCGACGCCCGGGGAGAGCGCGACGTTCGCCTCGGACACGAGCAGCTTGCAGAAGTCGACGGACCCCATGTGCCGGTACGGCTCGGGGATCTTGGCCCAGGCGAACATGGTCCCCTTGGGCGGCGCGAGCTCCCAGCCGATGCGGCCCAACCCGCGCACCAGCACATCCCGCCGGTTGCGGTAGGTCTCTCGTACCTCGCAGGGATAGTCCTGATCTTCATTCATGACCACCGTCGCGGCGATCTGAATCGGCTGGAACGTGCCGTAGTCGAGATAACTCTTGAGCTTGGCAAGCGCTGCGATCACCTCGGCATTGCCTACGCAGAACGCAACCCGCCAACCCGCCATCGAGAACGACTTCGTGAGGCTGTAGAACTCCACGGCCACGTCCTTCGCGCCCTCTGCCTGCAGAATCGACGGCGGTTCGTAGCCGTCGAAGCCCAAGTCCGCGTAGGCGAAATCGTGAACGAGCAGCACCTCGCGTTCACGCGCGAAGTCCACGATGCGCTGCATGAACTCCAGATCCACGCAGGCGGTAGTGGGATTGTGCGGGAAGGACAGCACGATCACCCGCGGTCGCGGCCAGGAGTATTCGAAGCGCTCCACCAGTCGCTCGAAGAATGTCTCGCCGACGTCGAGCGGCACCTCTCGCACGCTCGCGCCCGTGAAGAGCGGGCCGAAGATGTGAATCGGGTAGGAGGGCGCTGGCACCAGACAGGCGTCCCCGGGTGCCAGCAAGGTCCACATCAGGTGCGAGAAGCCCTCCTTCGCGCCGATCGTGTTGATGATCTCGGTATCAGGATCGAGTTCGACGTTCCACTTGCGCCGGTACAGGACTCCCACCGCAGCGCGCAGTTTCGGGATGCCCCGACTGGCTGAATACCGGTGGTTGCGGGCGTTGAGAGCAGCCTCCGCGAGCTTCTTCACGGCGCGCTCGGGCGACGGCAGGTCAGGATTGCCGAAGCCCAGGTCGATGACATCAGCGCCGGCACGCCGGCGCTCGATCTTCAGCGTGTCGATGATGGTGAATACGTACGGCGGCAGGCCACCGATCCGGCGGAATTCCATGGCGCTGGCAGCGACCCTCGGCGCCCTAGCTCGCCGGACCCGACTCGAGACGCGCCGCGAAGTCGGCCAGTGCCGTATGAGCGATGCGCCGTTCCGCGCGGCGCTTGACGAATCCCGGCAGCGGCACTGCCAGTTCCAAGGCGAGCTGGTAGAGCACCTCGGTGCGGCCAGGTTCGGCTGCCGGATTGAACTCGTACCTGCCGTCGAGCTGCTTGACGACGTCGCCGTCGACGAGCTTCCACGAGAGCCGATGGGGTGCTCCGCCGTGGTCGTAGGCAAGCGTGTATCTCGCGGACCGTCCCAGTGCCTCGACACGGAACGAGGCCTGGGCGGCCCGCCCGTCCGGATCGCTCTCGATCACCGTCGCCGAGGAGACGTCGGTCGCCCATTCTGGGTACTGCTCGATGTCGGATATCAGCGCGTAGCAGTCTTCAGGCGAGGCAGTCACGACCGTGGTCATCGTCATCTCGTCGATCATGGCTGCGTTCCACGTCCTGTGTGCTGGTTGTTTCCATTGTCTCAGGATCGAAGCCGACAGTGGCTCATATTCGCGGCATCTTCACGGTTCTGACATCCGCTGCTCCTGCCGCGAGCACCTGCCGTCAGGACAGGGCCGCTTCAAGCCTGGCTGCCAGCGTGTCGTAGGAGAAGCGCAGTTCGGTCTCTCGGCGCGCCGCAGCGCCCATGGCTGCCCGCCTGCGTTCTGAGGACAGCAGCTCGCCGATGGCAGTGGCGACATCGTGTGCGTCCGCGGGCCGTTCCACGACGAGCCCGGTCCGGCCGTGGGCTACCGCTTCATGGCTGCCGCCTGATCGGCCCGCTACCGCAGGCACGCCGCATGCAGCAGCCTCGACGAACACGATGCCGAATCCCTCCTGCTCGAGTCCCGCCCACCTGCTGCGGCACGGCGCTGCGAAGACGTCACCCATGGCGATGAACAGCGGTACATCGTCGCCGCTGATGCGGCCCGCGAATACGGCCGGGACGCCGAGACGCCCCGCGAGCCGCTCCAATCGCCGCCGATCGCGCCCGGCACCTGCAATCGCCAGCTGCAATGCAGGATGGGTTGACCGGAGACGCGATACGGCGCCGATGACTGCATCGAAACCCTTGCGCGGGACCAACCTGCTCAGACAAACCACCAGCGGTCCGGGCGCCAGGCCGAACCTGCGGCGAGTACGCAGCCGGTCCTCGGCAGCGAGAGGCACAAACCTGTCGGTATCAACCCCAGGGGGCACCTCGATGACGGGCAGCTCACGGGATGCGCATCGCTCCGCTTCGTTGGCGGCGTACCCGCCGGCCGAGATCACCATCGAGGCACCTCGAAGTATCCGAGACAGCACGGCGGACAGGCCGGGCAATCGTGCCGGCACCGTCACCTCTGCGCCGTGTAGCACCACGCCGTAGGGCATGCCGAGCGATGGTCCCAGCGCGCCAAGCGGCAACGCCGGGTCGAGCAGCACAATCTCGGCACCTACTTCGTCGGCCAGGGCACGGATCCGTCTGGCCAGGCCCGTATGCGGCAGCAGCACACGGTCCCGGGTTCTCACGATCCGCATGGGCTGCGCTGAGTCGAAGGGGGCGCCGCAGCGGTGGGGTGTCGTGAGCACCGTCGTGGATTCCGGCGGCAACCGGCGCCACAGCTCCCACAGGTAGCTCTGGATGCCGCCGACCTTCGGCGGGAAGTCGTTGGTGACCAAGAGGTGACGGCGCATCAGCCGGCTGGGTGCCGCAAAGGCACCGGTCTGGCGAGTTCAGCCGCCACCAGGCCGTTCGGGTCCCGATCGCCGAGTCCAGCGGTTCGTGCCTCGGCGACCAGTTCGTCCCGTCCCAGCCGGCGCGCCGCCCACACAGCATGCGCTGCGACCACGTCGGACCATGACGAGAGCGACCTGCGCAACGCCTCGTCGACAGCGGGCGAGGCGGGATCACCCACGTTGCCGAGCACGACGAGAGCATTGCGTCGCAGGTATTCGGGTCGTCGCCTGGGGATGTACCAATGTCCGAAGGCGGCCATGAGATCGTCGTCGGTCATCTGGAGCAATTCGGCGAGGTCAACCGTGTTTCTGTGGGTGGCACGTTCGCTGCGCAGGCCGAGCTCGACAGGCTGACCGCGCGCCGATGCGGCTGCGCTGTCGTTGAAGGGGCAAACGGTCTGGCAGTCGTCACAACCGTAGAGACGATCGCCGAGGGCGACGCGATGTTCGGGCGGGAAGATCCCCGGTGCCTGGACCAGCCACGCCAAGCACCGGTTTGCGTCAAGCACGCCCGCTGTGTCCAACGCACCTGTCGGGCAGGCCGTCTGGCAGCGGCGGCAGGTCCCGCAACCATCGGGTTGGGCCGCATCCGAGAGCGGCAGCTCGGCGGTGGTGACCACCGAACCCAGCACGGTCCACGAGCCGAGTTCTTGTGACAGCAGCATGGTGTTGTGACCCAGCCATCCCAGTCCGGCGCGGACCGCAGCAGCTCGATCGACCAGGCGATTGTCGTCGCAGACAGCTACGGCGTCGTGGCCATTGCCCTTTAGGACCTCGCAGACTCGCTCGAGGCCGGCCCACAACGCCCCGTAGGCATCGCTTGCCACATAGGCCGCCACGGTTCCCCTCCCGCACCCATCTGTCGCGGGCCGCTCAGGCGTGAGGGAATCCGACGGTTCATAGTTGAGAGCGCACACCACGATGCTGCGGGCGCCGGTCAGGATGTTCGCGGGAGTCGTCGAGCGCTCGGGCCGCCCGTAGGTGAACCACATGCCGGCGTGCAGTCCAGCCGCCTTTCGCTCATCGATGGCTCGTCGCGCTTGGGTGAACGGCGCTATGTCGGTCACGCCGACGGCATCGAGGCCGGCACTCGTGGCAGCGCGCTGGATCTGGGCAAGCAGCAACCGGTTTGCGCCCGCAGTCATCGCCCAAGTGTGCCGTGACAGTGAGGCTCACTTGTTCTCGCGTCGTTTTATGCTGGAAGCGGCGCTCGAGCCGCGGCCGGTGCAATGTACGAAGACCAAATTGACGTCTGGGTTGGCCGCCAATACGGCCCGTACAAGATCACCGGGGTGTTGGGCCGCGGCACCGTGGCGCATTGCTACCGGGCTACGACGCTGAGGGGCGACGAAGTCGGGCTCAAGGTGCTGACGCCGTTCGCTGAAGCACGCGCGGAGATCCGCTCACTGTTCGAGCAGGAGTACGAGCTGATGGCGCGGCTGAGCCATCCGAATGTCCTTGCCGTCCACGGGGCGGGCGTCATCGGCGGGGCCCACTTCATGGAGATGGAGATCGTGGAGGGCGAGACCTTGGCTGACCGGTGTGGCAGCCGCCACCCGCCGAGCCTCGCCGAGAGCATTGCCATTGTCCAGCAGATCTGCGCAGGGCTCGACCACGTCCACGAGCACCGAATCGTCCATCGCGACGTCAAGCCGTCGAACATCATGCTCGATGCTCAACCTGACAGCAGCGATCGGGCAGTGCTCTTCGACTTCGGCCTGGCGCACGACCTCGATGGGCCGCCGTCCCCACCGGGTCGCGTCTACGGATCACCTATGTACCTGTCGCCTGAACAGGCGCTGGCGCAGCCGGTGGATGCTCGCACCGACATCTACGGTCTGGGGTCGACGTTGTACGTGCTCGCTGTGGGCTCAGCACCCTTCTACGGCGAACGGAACGACCTGCTGCACGCCCATGTCCGCACGCCGCCGCCGGACCCAGCAGAGCGAGGCGTGTCTGCCGAGCTCTCCGAGATCATCCTGACCGCAATGGCGAAGGCCCCCGGCGACCGCTTCGCAAGCGGAGCCGACCTAGCCGCCGCCCTGGCAACAGTCGAGATCCCCGCCCACGAAAGCGAACGACGAAAAGGTCTCCTGCGCCGACTCACCAGCCGTACCTAGGCGCAAGGGCGCAAGCGACACAGCTGCGGAGGCGGCAGGAAACTCTGCGACGTTGCGACCCGCTGGATCGCGGGAGCAGAGGGTCATGCCGCCTCCGCAGCGGGCTCACACACCGTGGCGGTAGCGCTCGACAATCTCGGCTTCGTCGATCCCATACACCAGGACCGTCTCGGCCGGCCCCTCATCGAAGACCACAATCGCCATCACCCGCCGATCTCCCGGACGCACCCCAACGACGGTGCCGGTCGTGCCCACCAGCGAGGCGCGGCGGTCATCGGAGGTGTTCGCCAAACGGACGATGTCGCCGACGCCGAACGGCAAGGAGAGTCCGACGACCACGTCAGGAAGTCGAGCTGGCGGCCAGCTCATTCGTGAGCTTCACAGCCGCTTCCAGCTTTGCCGCGGCACGCCCGTCGGCCACGGCGTCATGCGCCATCTCGAATCCCTCGGCGAAGTTCTCCGCCAACCCGGCAACAACCAATCCGGCACCGGCGTTGAGCTCCACGATCTGGGCTCGGGGCCCGGTCTCGTCTCCGGAGACGATCGCTTGCAGGATGTCCGCGTTCCGTTGCGGGCCTCCGCCCCACAGCTCCGCTCGATTGACGCGCTCCAGCCCGATCGATGTGGGATCGAACTGGTACTCGTTCACGATCTCGCCATCGCGCACTTCGTAGATGCGCGTGAGATCGGTCAGGGTGATCTCGTCCAGCCGGTCAGCACCGTGCACGACCAGCGATCGTTCCGAGCCGCGGGCCGCTAGGACACCGGCGACACGCGGCGCCATGACCGGATCGCTCACACCCAGCACCTGCCGCTTCACCCGCGCCGGGTTGGACAGCGGCCCGAGAAAATTGAACGTCGTGGGCACGCCGAGCTCGCTGCGCACCGGTCCCGCAAAGCGCATTGCCGGATGGAATTTCTTGGCGAAGGCGAATCCCAAGCCGATTTCGGAAATGCACCGTTCTACGTCCGGTCCGTCGAGGTCGATCACCAGGCCGAGCGCTCCGAGGGTGTCGAACGAACCTGACGATGACGTGGCCGCGACGGATCCGTGCTTGCAGATCACGGCGCCGGCCGCCGCGGCCACGAAGGCTGCCATGGTGGAAACGCTGAGCGCGTGCCGCTGCCGGACCGGCGCCCCGCCGCTGCCCACGATGTCGATGGCGTCATCGGGAGCCCTCAGGGGAACCGCTGCATCGTGCATGGCGTCCACGAGGCCCGTGAGCTCGGGAACCGAACCGCCCTTCATGCCCAGGGCAATGATGAAACCAGCCAGCTGCGCGTCAGTTGCGCGCTCGCTGAGGATGCTGCCCAGCGCCGCCCGGGCCACTTCGGGGCTCAAGTCAATGCCCGCGACCAGATCCGTGAGGACAGATTTCCAACCGCCGTAGTGCTCGAGGGGGTGAGCCTCGTCAGGATCCGGCTGTCCCATCAGCTCGAGTGGGCCATCAGTTCGATGCGACAGCCGCCTGCGCGTTGCGGGCGCGTGCAGCGGCGCGACGCCGGCGCCGGATGATGCGCACACGCTCGGCCGCGGTCTGCCCACCCCAGACGCCTTCCTTCTCCCGCACTGCGATGGCGTATTCCAGGCACTCACCCGATACAGCACAAGCTGCACAGACCGCCTTCGCCTCGAACGCGGCCTCGTCATCGCCGGCGTCGTCGCTGTCGGGCGGGTAGAAGATTTCGGCTTCTAGGCCCCGGCAGGCCGCATGACGCTGCCAGGCGAGCAAGTCTGTGGAGAGACCACCGTGCTGGTCCACGATGACCCGGATGGGGTCAGTTGCCGCCGAACGTGAGCTCGCGGTCTGCGTGGAGGACGGTGCCGGTGCTGTGACAGGAGGCATCTGACGCGCAATCTTGCCGATGCGCTGCTGTTTGTCAAGACCTTATTGAGCGTTCAGTATGGAGCGTGATGCGCAGCCTGTTGCAAGTCTTCGGTCGAACCGTCGAGCGGCGTGCAGTCGTCAGCGGTGCCCTGGTGTCCACCGGAACTGCACTGCTGGTGGGCGTCGTGGCCGGGAGCTGGGTGGCGGAGCGAACTGCGGCGGCGTACGCGGTCAACGGCCTGCTGTTCGCAGGAATGATCGCTGGAGGCGCGGTAGCTGCGGCCAGGGCAACTGGGCACCAGCTGTTGGCTGCAGTGCTCAGCTCCGGCCCGGTGATGGTCCTCGCCGTAGTGGTGCAGTTGATCCGCAGATTCGGTGCCGGCGACGCGGTGGCACCACTCGGCCTTCCTCTCGTGATGCTGCTGGCAGCGTCGCTGGCCACGTTGGGGGGCATCCTGGCCGGCATGACTCAGCGCCGACGGCGGTCACTGCTGGATGCTCGCGAGCCGCGTCACAAGAGGCAGAGATAGCATTCGAGCCTGCGGTGAGTCGGCCGGGTGGCCGCGGATTGAGCTGCTTCGGCGCTCCGCAGCGTGCGGAGCCGTACGAAAGGCGCAATTCGAGGAAGGTCGGGACTCCACAGGGCAGGGAGCTGGCTCGCAACCAGGCGCCGCGAGGCGACGGAAAGTGCAGCAGAGAGCAGACCGCCAATGGGCTGGGCCCGGTGTCCGGCCACAGGCAAGGGTGAAACGGTGCGGTAAGAGCGCACCATCGCCGGGGGTGACTCCGGCGGATCGGCAAACCCCTCCCGGAGCAAGGCCAAGCAGGGATCGGGCGGCCCGTCCGATGATCCCGGGTAGGCCGCTCAGATGGATGGCCACCCCGACGGCAGCAGCCGACGGACAGAATCCCGCCTACAGGCCGGCTCACCGCCCCACCGCCTTCGCCGCTGTCGAAGCTGCGCCTTACGTGCTGAGGTGGGACGTGTCATTGAAGACGCTCAATCCCGGCATCGGTCCCCGGAATCCAATGGTCGTGATCTGTGCCTGTGAGACGTGCAGATGCCACGAGATCTCGTCGGAGGTTCCCAGCGCCCATCTGACTGCTGACTTGATCGGCGAAACGTGGGTGAAGACGGCGACGTTCCGGCCAGCGGCCAGCGCTGCCAGCTCATTGCAGGCTGCATCGACTCGGTCATTGAGCTGCGCCAGCGATTCGCCACCAGGCGGTGCGAAGCCGGTGTCGGCCCGCCAGCGCTGCCATTCAGAGGCTCGTACTTCCGAGATCGGGATCCCGTCCCATTCGCCGTAGTCCAGCTCTGACCAGCGTTCGTCTATGGCGATCTCCAGGCCCGTCAGCTCCGCTGTGGCCTCCGCCGTCTGGCGTGCTCGCAGCAACGGTGAGGAGATGATCCGATCCGGAGGCTGATCGGCCCGGGACAGTGCTGCGGCAATCTGACTCGCTTGCTGCACTCCCACGTCGTCGAGCTCATTGTCGACACGTCCCTGCAACAGGCCCGCCGCGTTGGCACTCGTGCGCCCGTGGCGCACGAGGATCAGCATGGGCGCCCGTGGCGCACGAGGATCAACATGGGCGCCCTACGGCCATGAGCGCCATCATCAACCGCCTTCTCGCCGGTACTGCGGGCCGGCACCGTACGCCAGCCGTCCAGTTCGCCAGAAATCGGCTCGGGCCTGCGAACTGTGCGCCATGCCGGACGAACGCCAGATCCACCAGCAGCCGAGCAGACCTGCCAACTCCATGACGAGGATCCACCAGATGCTCCGGGCAGCCAGCGGCAGCGTGGCGCCGGCGGCATCGCCTCCGACGGGCCACCAGAACAGCGCCGGCTGGATCCACGCACCATCGAACACCTGATGCCAGAAGACGCCGATCGGCAACGCCAGCCACCTGCGCCGCGCGCGCCGGCGCCCGACGGTCAGCAGCATCACGGCAACGAGGCCGCACACCGGCAGCGCCAGCGAGTGAGCGAGGGGCGCCCCGCCTGTGGCAGCGTGCAATACGTCGGGCAGGAGCGCTCCCGCCACTATGAGGCGGTGATCGATCGCTGGGTCTCCGAAGCACCAACGCATGGACACCAGCGAGGTCGTCACAAACCACAACAGCATCAGCCCGGAGCCCCTCGCCAGCGCACCGGCGGATCCAACGGCTCAGCGGACGAGCAGTGCCCCGCATTGGGGACACTCGGCGAGTTCGTCAGGTGCAAGCTGGGTGATGTGCTCATAGTCGACCGAAGGAACCTCGAGGTGGCACGCGCTGCAGGTAGTGCCGATGAGCCGGCCGAGGACGGCGGCACCTCGAGCGGCGGCCCGGCGCTCCTCATACACCGACACGTGCGCAGGATCGGCTGAGATCACGAGCGCCGCTCGCTGGTCAAGCACTTCGTCGCGCTCCTTGCCTGCTTCGCTCTCGGCGGTGCCGATGACCGCGTCCACTGCGGCCATGCGCTCCGTGGCCGCCGAACTGCGTTGTCCGAGGTTGGCCCGGGCCTCAT
This sequence comes from Microthrixaceae bacterium, assembly GCA_011523825.1. Classification (GTDB taxonomy): domain Bacteria; phylum Actinomycetota; class Acidimicrobiia; order Acidimicrobiales; family Poriferisodalaceae; genus Poriferisodalis. Next base: position 74,183 of record WTFX01000027.1, on the reverse strand, counting down.
GGAGCGGTTCAAGCTCTTCCATCAGCTCGAGGATCTGATCCTCGATCTCGGTTTGGTGCCGCCCGAGAGCATCTGCCTCCGCCGTGAGCGCTTCGGCTTCCTTGGGCGAAGTCAGGTGGCTGTCGTACAGTCGCTCGGAGTTGTGCGCTCGCTTGGCCTCGATGCGCGCGACCTCGTCCTCGTGGCGACGCTGCTGGCGTTCCAGATCTGCGATCTGCCCGTCGAGCACCCTCGCTTCTGATGCCAGCACGCCGAGTTCGGCCTCGATACCGGCCCGGATCTCGCGTTCGGGCAGGTTCGTGACGTGATGGGAGATCTGATCGAGTCGTATGTCGAGGTCGCCGATCTGGGCGAGAACCTCGAGCTGGTTCACATTCGATCCGCTCAATTCTCGTCCTCTTCGGTGCTGGCCACCCCGGTCTCATCTCTGCCGCCCGGCGCGACTGACCCGTCAGTATCGCCGACGGGTTCGGTCGCCCGCGCCCCGAGTTCGGTGGCGATCTGGGTGCAGCGGAGCCATTCGAACCGGGACTCGCCATGGGCTTCGGGAACGGCGACCTTGCACAGCGCATCGGGCAGAGGCTCGAACTCGTTGTCATCGGTCGGACGGACCATGCTGCATGGCAGGTCGAACTCCAGCGGAGGTTCCGACGGCGACACGGCAACGGCGATCGAGCAGGTGTCCCCCGACAGGAACAGGTACTGGCTGGCCCGTGGCGGCGGCGGCGCAGGCGCGAACTCTCGCAAATGCGTGCCTTCCAGCGCCCGCCCCATGTAAGCCGACCAGATGCGCGCCGGGATCCAGCCGCCAGTGGCCCGCCGTTCCTGAATCTCGCCCATCGGCACTTGCTCGTCTGGATGGCCCATCCAGACGGCAGTCGACATGTGCGGTGTGAAGCCCACGAACCAGGCGTCGTGGAATGACTGGGTCGTTCCGGTCTTGCCCGCCGAGACCTGACCGCTCGCGAGTACCGATCGCGTGCCGGTTCCCGAGCGCACGTTCTCCTCTAGCACCGATGTCACCCAATCGGCCGTCGTCGACGACACGACTCGACGCCCACGCGGGACATGCTCATAGAGCACCTCGCCGAAGCTGTTCTCGATGCGGGTCACGTAGAACGGCTCCATCCGAACGCCGCCGTTCGCGAACGTGCCATACGCCACCGCCTGCTCCAGTGGGGTGATCTCCTGGGCTCCCAGCGAGATGGACGGGTACGGCAGGTAGCTGTCTGCGTCGGATCGACCGACCAACCGGTTCGCCATCCCGACCACCTCGTCCAGACCGGTGATCAAGCCCAATCTCACAAATGCACAATTCGAGCTGGCAGTGGCCTGTTTCTCCAGTGTGGCCACTCGACCCGGGCTGTTGGCAAAGTTGCTCACCTCGTAGTCGTCAAGGGGCGGATTGGGGAATACGCACGGGCCCTGTCCGCTGATGGTGTCGAACGGATACAGACCGGCGCGCTCGATCGCCGCAGCGAGCACATAGGTCTTGAACGACGACCCTGGCTGACGCCGTCCCTGGGTAGCGAGATTGAACTCGGAATCGCTGAAGGCGGGGCCGCCGATGAACGCGTGCACTGCTCCGGTCGCCGGATCCACACTGACGATGGACACCTCGAAGGGGCCCGTGCCTTCCGGCAGCACTTCTGCCACCGAAGTGCGCATGGCCCGCTGCAGCTCGGGACGCAGCGTTGTCCAGACCCGCAGGCCGCCGCCGAACACCTGGCTGAAACGAGCTTGGTAAGTCTCCCCGAGCGCTGGGTTTGCCAGCAGCGACCGCCGCACCTCGACCAGGAAGTAATCACGCCGGAGAGCAACGTCGGTGCGGCGCGGCGACAGATTCCGGCTCGGCAGCGGTCGGCGCTCGAAAGCGTCCCGCTGGGCCTCGGTGATGATCCCCGCATCGACTGCCTGCTGGAGCGACCTGCTCCGGCGGCGCGTCATCGTGTCGATGTTCTGATCGAACCCGTCAAATAAGCCGGGACTGCGAATCAGGCTCGCGAGGAAGGCCGCGTCGCCGACGTCGAGCGCTGAGACGTCCTTGCCGAAGTACGTCTCGGCCCCGGCCTGCAGGCCGTACGCCCCGTTCCCGAGATACACCTCATTCACGTAGAACTCGAGGATCTCCTCCTTGGTGAAGTCCTCCTCGAGTCGGGCGGCGATGACCGCCTCGCGGATCTTGCGGTTGAAGCTGCGCTCACTGCCCACCACACGCAGCTTGACAATCTGCTGGGTGATCGTGGAGCCGCCCGACGCAATGCCGCCAGCCGACACGTTCGAGACCAGGGCTCGTGCCGTAGCCCGCAGGTCGACGCCGTTGTGGATCCAGAACTTGCTGTCCTCCACCGCCACGATCGTCGCAATCACGTCGTCGGGCACCTGGTCCAGCGTGATGATCTCGCGGTCTACATCGTTCACCAAGATGCCGATCGGATTGCCGTCGGAGTCGAAAACCTGGGTTCGCTGGGCACCAGGACGCAGGTCGATGGTGATGTGGTCCCGGTCGCGTTCAACAGCATCGAGCGTGCGCGCGGCGTGCGGCGCCGAGGCGCGGGCACCGATCGTCACGATGGCTGCGCAGACCGCGATCATCACGGCCAGCAGGGGCAGCCGGGCGAGCCGGCGGGCGAGGTCCACGTTGAACTGCAAGGTACCGGGCCCCGCCGCGCGCCAACGTGCGCCCGCTGGCAGGCGGCAGCGCTCTCTGCTCCCGCGATCCAGCAGGTCGCAACGTCGCAGAGTTCACTGCCGCCTGCCAGCTATGACATACGCGTCTTGCCGTTGGGCATCACACTGGTGGTGTGAACGCTGATGGGGCGCATCTGGATGCTCGTTGCGTCTGGATCATCGACGGCGGTCCTGTGGCACCCCGCCGGCTGCCGCTCGGTGAGCCCTCATGCGTCATCGCCGTGGACCGCGGCCTGGCGCACACGCTGCAGCTAGGACTGCGGCCTCACGTCGTGGTCGGCGACTTCGACTCCATTGACACTGCGATGCTCCAGACGACCCGTCAGCAGTGGCCTGACCTGGTGGTCCAGCGACACGACCGGCACAAGGCGCACAGTGACCTGGACTTGGCGTTGAGCTTTGCCTGGGGGCTGGACCCTGCCGAGATCGCGCTGGCCGGTGGTGGCGGCGGCAGGCTCGACCACATGATGACCTCGGTGACGATGCTCGCACGGCCCCGGTACGCCGCACTGCCGCTCACTGCCTACATCGGTGCGAGCGTCGTACGGGCGGCAACCGCAGGCATGGGCATGCGACTGGCCGTCGACGACGGGAATCTGTTGACGCTGCTGGCGGTGGGCGGCGCTGCGAGCATGCACACGCGCGGGCTGCGATGGAACCTGACAGCAACGACGCCACTGGCCAGTGCGGCGTCGCTCGGCTTGAGCAACGAACTCATCGAGCCCGAGGCCCACCTCAGGGTCCGAGCCGGCACCGTGTTGGCGATACAGACTCATGGCAAGCCGCTGCCTTGAGGGGGCGCGCCAGCGCGTACGGCGTGCCCGGGCTCTTGCCGCTGTCGCGTGCGCAGTTGCCCTCCTGGCCGCTGGGTGCGCCGAGACTGGGCAGGGATCCGCAGCAGTGCGCATCCTGACCCATCGTGATTTTCACCTGCCCGCCGACGCGCTCGAAACTTTCACCACCGAGACCGGCATCGAGATCGTGGTGTTCCGGGAAGACACGCCCGACGACGTGATCGATCTGCTCGAACGCAGTCGAGCCCATCCGGTCGCAGACGTCGTCGTCGGCGTCGACACATTGGACCTTCAACACGTCATCGACAGCGGGCTCACTCAACCTTACGTGCCGCTTGCGCCCGGTCCGCTGGTTGCCGACCTGGCGGTGGACGACCATGCGATGACGCCTATCAGCTACATCGACGCCTGCTTGAACTACCTGCCATCGTTCTACGTGGTGCCCGAACGGCGCATCGATGAGCTGCCGGACGCCGAGCTCCTGCCGCCGCCGGTGCCAAGCGGTCTCGCTGCGCTCTGGGACCCGGCGCACGGGGGCACCGCCGTGATCCCGGATGCGGCCACCAGCAGGATGGGCGTGTACCTGCTGGTGGCACTCGAGCGGCTGCACCCCGGACGTGCTGACCCTGAAACGACGCCGTGGCCCCAGGTGCTCGACCAGATGCTGAGGTGGGGCGTCGAACTCGCCCCCAGCTGGGAGCTCGCTACGTTCGAGCGTTTCGCGGGCGGGGAGCCGCCCGCTGAGCGACCGATCAGTCAGGACGAGCCTGATCCTGTGACACTCCGATCGCTGCGCGGGCGCCTGCCGATGACCTGGGGCACGACTGGACTGCCGTCGGTGTACGCCCAGTACCAACCGGGGTTGCCGCCGTCACTGGACATCGCGGTGGTAACCGATGACTGTGTCCGGATCGGGTTCTATGCGGGAGTGGTGGCGGGCGCGCAGAACGCTTCTCTCGGGGGGCGGCTCATCGACGCCATGGGCGAGCCCCTGTTCCAGTTCGGCGTCGGCGACCGCTTCGGTTCGAGACCGGCCCGCAACGACATCGTCAGCACGCCCGAGTGGAACGAATTCGGGGTGACAGTGCACCCGTACCGGCCCGATCCTGCCTATGTCGGTGCCCACTGGAAGGAGTGGCAGCTCACGTGGAGCCAGGTGGTGCGGAACTTCCGCACCGGTCCCCCGCCGCCCGAACCCGAAGTAACCGTGACGCTGCCCTAGCGGCCACGTGCTCCCTCGTCGGCCTAGCGGCCGACCAGGGTCGGGTCGTACAGCACTGGGCGGCCTAGGCCGTCGCGGCCGACGAGCGTGCATGCGTAGACGCCCTTGGCTCGGAGCACGTTGGTCGCCGCGTCGTCCAAGCGCTCCAGGCTCAACCGCCCCTCGGCCACCGCAGTCTCGATCTCAGCAAAGGCTGCGGCAGCATCTTCCAGGCCGCCGACGAGCGCAAGATCCGCGCCTGCACTCACTGCCAGCAGTGCCGCTTCGCTCACGGACCACTGGCTGCGTATCGCGCCCATCACCAACGAGTCGGTCACAATCAGTCCCGAGTGGCCGAGTTCGTTCCGCAGCACACCGTCTATCGCAGCAGCTGACAGCGAGGCCGGCATCCCGCCGGTCAAGCCAGGGACCTGCAGATGCCCCACCATGACCGCGGCGTCAGTGGCCCCGACCACCGCGGCGAAGGGAATCAGATCGCGTCGGCGCAGCTCGTCCAGCGGCGCCGTGGAGGCCAATTGGTCGTGGGTGTCTGCAGTGGCTGCGCCGTGGCCGGGGAAGTGCTTCACCACGGGCACAATCCCGCCGGCACTCAATCCCTCGACTGTCGCCATGCCGTAATCGGTGACCGTGGCCGGATCGTCGCCGAATGACCTGTCCCCGATGCCTTCACCTGCACCGACATCGATGACCGGCGCGAAGTTCATGGTGAATCCGAGTCGGTACATCTTGCGGGCGTGATCTGCGGCCGCCTCAGCCACCTCAGCGGACGGTCTGGCGGTCTGGGCTGCCGCCGAGGGCAGCCGCCCCACCACCGCGGCGAGGCGCTGCACCCGACCGCCTTCCTCGTCGACGGCAAAGATCAACGGGACACGGCCGGCAAAATCCTGCAGTTCGGCGATGCGACGCCAGACATGCTCGGTGACCGGCCCTTGCACCAGAACGCCGGCGATCCGGCGGTCACGTGCCTCCTCGACGGCAAATCCGAGCGAGCGCTCGCCCAATGCCGTCATGATCGTCTGCCCGATCCGCACCGGCAATGACAGTTCACTGGTACACCACCGATCAACGTCGGTCCACCACGCACCGGAGAGCAGCTGACGAACGCCGACCCCCGAGAGCCAGCCCAGTGGCCGCTCCTCTCCTGTCAAGACCGTCGGTCCTGGATCGCCAATGGCTACCTCCGAGTTGTCGGCGAGTTGCAGCCAGACACCGAGTGCCCCAGGCGCCCCGAGACGGGCGCCGACGACCTGCGTGTGCAGTTGGGCCGGGTCGCCCACGATCGGCAGGATCGAGGTGCCGACCGGTTCGATGGTGCCGTCGGCGCCGATCACCCAGTAGCCAATCCCACCCGGACCGCGCAGTACCGCCACCAGCCGGGGCAGGGATGGCTCCGCCTCAGCTGCCCCAGATTCCGCGTCTGGCGCCACGGTGACGAGCGGTGGGGTCTCCGATTCGCTGGATGTCTGAGCAGCGGCGTCCGGCAGTGCAACGAACCAGCCGGCTGCGATGAGCAGAGCCAGCATCGCCGAGGTGACCCGTCGGCTTCGTGATCGCCCATTCAGCCGCGAGGTGCGCGACAGCTCAGACGAGTTGGTGCCGCCGGTCGTCAACCCGTTCCCAAGCGTTGGTCCAGCTCCTCGGCGGACAGCAGTTGATGCGGCAGTTGGATGCTGCTTGCACCCGCAGGATCGACTTCGATCGGGGCAGTGAAGTTCACGTCCCGGATGAGGCAGAACGTCTCGTCCACGGCCGGGCAGTAGAACACCACCGCGGTGGCGGTCAGCACCGCTGTCCCGTCGTTTGCGCTCACGGTTCCGGCCAGCCGCAGCGGCATTTCAGGGCCACGGGCCTCGTAGCGGGCCGGTCCCTCCGGGCGCAGCACGTCACCTTCGGCAGACCACTCGAACTCGAACAGGCCGTCGGTGTTGAACTTGTAGCCCTCGGGCACCTGCAGGCCCAGCACGATCTGGACCGGTCCGGGCGCCACCCGCTGGGGCAACAGCACCACGTCGTCTTCGATCACGCCGGCCATCGTCACGGTGGCGATCTCCAGATTCGACAGCGCCAGCGTGGACAGCTCGCCGGTGGCCAAGTCGAGCGTCCGGATGCGGTGATTGTTCGTGTCCGCCACGTACAGCGTGTCCGACGTGGCGCTCAGCCCACTCGGCTCGGCCAGTCGTGCGTCGGCACCGGAGCCGTCGCGAAGTCCGGCAACGCCGTCGCCGGCAATCAGCGACGAGGTCTCGGCGTCGAGATCGAGCAGCTTGATCTTGTGGTTGTAGGTGTCCGCGATGTACAGCACGCCTCGGCCGTCGCCTCGGCCGACGTGCTCGATGCCGACGGCGTGCTGCAGCAGCGTCTCGTCGAAGCTTCCCAGCTCGTCGCCCCACACAAACAGGTGCTTGCCCACCAGCGTGTCGAGCTGCCCGTCGAGGCCGAACGAGACCTGTCGAACAGCGCTGGCTTCGGGGTCGGTGAAGTAGAGCACGCCGCCGTCGGCGGCGAGTCCGGAAGGCTGCGACAGGGTGGCCTCGAGGCGGTGGCCGTCGTCGAGACCCTCGGCACCCGTGCCGGCGAAGAAATCCATGACGCCGCTGGTGAGATTCATCAGCCAGAGCTGGTGCCGTCCGGCGCCGGCGACGTACAGCAAATCGCCCTCGATGTGCAGATCCCACGGCGATGCGATCGCCGTCTGCTCGGCGGGGCCCGGAGCGAACACCGTGACCGGCTCGCCCGTGCCCGCAATCGTCGTGACGTCGCGAGTGCGGAGGTCGGCTGCACGGATCAGGTGATTCTCCCGGTCGGCGATGTACAGCGTGTGCCCGTCGGGGTCCAGCGCCATGCCCTGCGGGCGCCTGAATGTGGCCTCGCCGAACCCGCCGTCGGCACGCCCTTGTGCGCCGGTGCCGATCACCTCGATCAGCTCGCCGTGGAGGGTCGCAACGAGAATCCGGTGACGTCCCGTGTCGGCGATGAACAAGCGGTCGCCCGCCTCGTCAGCCAGCACCTTGCCGGGGAAACTGAGCACGGTTGGCAGCGCGGGCGCTATCTCGAGCAGCTCGCCCAGCGGCGTCGGGTCGATGAGCCCGTTGTGGCCGTACTCGGTTGCCATGATCTCGATGGCGGGCTGCAGCCGTTCGTACACGCCTTCGCCTGCGATGGGACCCAGCACCCGACCCAGTGGGTCGATGGCGACCACTGTGGGCCAGGCCCGCACACCGTAGGCACGGGCAAGCAGGTCCGCCGAGTCGTTGACGACGGGATGCTGCCGGCCGTACCGGATGGAGGCCTCTCGCACTGCCTCCGAGGTGCGCTCGCTGGGGAACTTCGCCCAGTGCACAGCGATCACGACGACCTCATCGGGAAACTCGGCTTCCAGCCGGTGGAGGTCGGGAATGATGTGGATGCAGTTGATGCAGCCTTGCGTCCAGAAGTCGAGCAGCACGATCTTGCCGCGCAGGTCGCCGCTCATCGACAGCGGCCGGCTGACGTTGAACCAGTCGTATCCGGCCGGGAACTCCGGTGCCGCAACGCTGCCCTCGAACGTCAGCTCGACCGGTTCCGTCGGTGCGGTGCCGGCATCACTGCCCGCAGCCGCCGAGGCATCGTCGCGCTGAGCAACCGAGGTTGTCTGCGACGCCGCCTGCGAATCATCCCCATCGGCGCTGGAAGTGTCGGCCGGGACGGCTGCCGGTTCGTCAGTCTCGCCCGGTGCGCAGCCAGCCAGCAGCAGCGAGCCTGCCACGGCTCCGACAGCGAGTCGAACGAGCCAGCTTCGCCGCCGGCAACCGGTCGCTCGCTTGAAGGCCTGCATCGGCACCGGAATGCCGCCTCCCTCGACTGCTAGTGACTGCGCACGGTGCGGCGCGAGTCCACGACGCCGGTATCGAAGCCGGCGAGATGCAGGCCGCCATGGAAGCGCGCGTGCTCGATCTTGAGGCACCGATCCATCACCACATCCAACCCGGCATCGTTGGCCAGCTTTGCGGCCTCGGCGCTCCACAGGCCGAGCTGCACCCAGAAGGCCTTGGCGCCAATATCAACGACTTCTTCGGCGACACCGGGCAGGTCGGCAGGCCGCCGGAACACATCGACCAGATCGGGCACCACCGGCAGGTCCGTCAAGCTCGCGTAGCAGGGCTTGCCCAAGATCTCATCAGCCACCGGGTTCACGAAGTACACGTCGAAGTCGGTGCTCGAGCTGAGCAAGTACGTCGCGACGAAGTTGGACGGGCGCGCCGGGTTGGCCGAGACACCCACCATCGCCACAGTGTTGGTGCGCTGGATGAGCGCCAGCCGGTCGGCTGCGCTGGGCTCGGTCCAGCCGTCGACTGGCTCGTGAACGATGGTCATGCGGGCACCGCCTTCGCGAGGGCTTGGTCCAGGTCCCAGAGAATGTCGTCGAGATCTTCGAGGCCGACCGACAGCCGGATCATGTCGGCGCTCACGCCACCTGCAGCCAGTGCCTCATCGGACAGCTGCTGGTGCGTGGTGGAGGCCGGATGGATGACCAAGGTGCGGGCGTCGCCCACGTTGGCGAGGTGGCTGATCATCTGGAGGGCCTCGATGAAGTCAGCGCCGGCCTGGCGGCCGCCCTTGACGCCGAAGGTGAAGATTGCGCCGGGTCCTTGGGGCATGTACCTGCGTGCGAGCTCCCGGTAGGGCGAGGACTCCAGGCCCGCATAGCTGATCCAGCTCACGGCCGGATGAGCTTCGAGATGGGTGGCCACGGCTTGGGCATTCGCGACGTGCTCGTCCATGCGCTGGGGCAGCGTCTCGAGGCCCTGCAGCAGCAGGAAGGCGTTCATTGGCGACATGGCAGCACCGATGTCTCGCAGCTGTTCGACACGCAGCTTGGTGCAGAAGGCGTACTCGCCGAAGTTCTCCCAGAACCGCAGGTCGTTGTAGCTGGCCACGGGCTCGGTCATGTTGGGGAAACGCCCGCCGCCCCAGTCGAAGCGGCCTGATTCGCTGACGACGCCGCCGATGGAGTTGCCGTGGCCGCCGATGAACTTCGTCGCCGAATGGATCACGATGTCCGCGCCGTGCTCGATGGGCCTGCACAGGTATGGCGTGGCGAACGTCGAATCGACCACGAGGGGCAGGCCGTGGGCGTGTGCCACCTCGGCGATGCCGGCCAGATCGGGAATGGAACCTGACGGGTTGCCGACGATCTCGGTGTAGCAGAACTTGGTGCGGTCATCGATGGCGGCGGCGTAAGCGTCGACGCTGTCGCCGTCGACGAAGCGGGCTTCGACGCCGAAACGGCCGAGCGTCACATCGAACATGGTGTGGGTGCCGCCGTACAGCGCCAAGGAGGTAACCAGGTTGTCGCCGGCCTCGCACAGGGCGGCCGCGGTGAGGAATTCCGCTGCCATGCCTGAGGCCGCTGCCACCGCGCCGATGGCCCCTTCCAGGCTCGCTACCCGCTCCTCGAAGGCGTTGACGGTGGGGTTGGAGATGCGGGTGTAGATGGTTCCGTACTTCTGCAGGGCGAAGAGGTCGGCGGCATCAGCCGCGTCCTCGAACACGAAGCTGGTGGATTGGTAGACCGGAACGGCGCGTGCCCCAGTGGTCGGGTCGGGTCGACCGCCTGCGTGCAATGCGCGGGTGCGGAACCCGAACTGGTGATCGCTCATTCACCGCAGCCTACGACGGCCGCCCAGCGAGCCGAGGTCGGCTGCTGCGGCTGCTGCGGGAAGCGCCCCTCAGCCGACCCGGCTCTCGGCATAGCGCCGAGCGAGTTGGAGGGCCTCCGCCGGATCGACACCGGCAACGCCGGCCATCCAGCAGGCGATGGGAGCTGCGATCCGCTCAGAGTCGTGCGCGGCCACCCCTGCCAGATTCAACAACGCCTCATTGACTTCTTCATCAGGCGCGGCCGCGCCGATCACTGCCGCAAAGCCCGCCAGCCATTCCTGCGCCGTCGTGCCCGGTGGTCCGGAACCCGCTTCGTCGCTCATCGCCACAGCGTACGTTTGGACGGTCGCATCAGTGCGGGCAATACATGCTCGTCTGCCTCCATTGGATCGCTACGGTGCAAACCCTGCAGGTGCCACGAGAGGCTGAGCCGAAAGGACACCGATGAGCGACGACGAGGGCATTTTCGGACCCGAGCTGTTCGAGTTTCTCGAAGAGCTCGAAGCGAACAACAACCGGGAGTGGTTCAACGAGAACCGCGAGCGCTACGAGGAGGAAGTGCGCGAGCCTGCGTTCGACTTCATCCGTGCCATGGGCGCCTTGCTGGGCGAGATCTCACCGCACATGACCGCACGCGACACGAAGGTCGGCGGCTCGCTGATGCGCGTCTTCCGCGACACGCGGTTCTCCTCCGACAAGACTCCGTACAAGACCAATGTGGGCATCCAGTTCCGCCATGTCCGGGGCGGCGATGTCCACGCTCCCGGCTACTACGTCCACCTGGACACCGAGAGCTGCTTCTTCGGCGCCGGCAGCTGGATGCCTGATCGGGATGCGCTTGCTGCGTACCGCGTGGCCATCGACGAGCGTCCGGACGCATGGATTGCGGCCCGGGACACGTGCCAGTCCGACGGCTGGCGCATGGAAGGCGAGCGGCTCAAGCGCTCGCCCCGTGATTGGTCGGCGGACCACCCGATGATCGAGGACCTCAAACGCAAGAGCTTCATCGCAGTGCGCGACTTCGACCACGGCGTCGCGCTCAAGCCCGACTTCCCTTCGATGATCGCCGCTTGGTGCGCCGAGACACAGCCGCTCATGAGGTTCTTGTGTACCGCTGTCGGGCTCAAGTTCTGAGCTGTTGATCGCCCCTTTCCGGGCGACGGCTGGCTTCGCGGGAGTGACGGAAGGTGACGCTCATGCGCGGCGAAGCCGTCGCTGTCTTCGGCACTGAGTGCTCCCAGGACCGCTGGCAGGCGCCGCCCATCACGAGCAGATCGCCTGAGGCCAGGGTGAAGGCACGACTGCGCCCCCCGCCCTTGGGTCGCAGCAGGAAACGGCGAGGACCGCCGAGGGAGACGATGGCCACCAGCGAATCGTCGGGATTGATACCGATGCGGTCGCTGTGCCACGCCACAGAGTCACGGCCGTCCCGGTAGTAGTTGACCCACACAGAGTTAAGCGGCTTCCCGTATCGGTCACCGAGAGCCGTCGACATGGCGTTGACGGCTCTCGGCGCGCTCGAAGTAGGACACCTGAGCTGCGCGCCGAGCCGTGGTTCCTCCACCATCCGGCCGTACATCTCGCGCTGTGCCCTGGTCCAGCGGAGCCTTTGCGCCAAGTCAGCCAGCAGCTCGTCGGCGCCGCTCAGCCATCGAGACGATGCGTCGATCCAGCTGTGGTCATCGAGGATCGTGCGCACCACCGCTGCGGCCGGGTTGAGTTGGGGCGTGCCCAGAGCGAACAGATCGGTTTGGTAGTCGCCGACACCGGCCGTGACGGCGGTGCGGTTCCACACCATCGCCATAGGGTATCAAACGTACGTTCCTTAAACACGAATGTTCGCAAGTGCTGTCAGTTGTCCAGTCGCACCAGCTCCGGCGGCAGGTACGACTTCACCGGCGGCGGTTCGCCCTCGAAGAGCTCGACCTCTACGAGACAGGTGTGTGCTGAGGGTCCCTGGGCCAGCCGGGAGGTCCCGATGTCCGCGGTCAGCGCGTTCGGATTGCCGGCTCGGCAGGTGCCGTCGGGGGCGGGGTCGTACCAGGCGCCGGTGGAAATCTGCACCGCTTGGGGCATCACGGCGTCGTCCAGCACTGTGCCGGCCAGGCAGGCACCCCGGTCGTTGAACAGCCGCACCACGTCGCCGTCGGCGATGCCCCGTGCTGCGGCGGTGTCGGGATGCATGCGAACCGGTTCTCGGCCCGCCACTTTGGTGGCCTGGCTGGGAGCGGCGTGGTCGTACTGGCTGTGCAGGCGCGCTGCGGGCTGGTTCGACACCAGGTGCAGCGGGAACCGGTCGCTGCGGGCTCCGCCCAGGCGTTCGAAGGGCTCCATCCACGCCGGGTGCGGCGGGCAGTCGTCGTAGCCGTAGCCGGCGATGGTCTCGCTCCACAGCTCGATCTTCCCGCTCGGCGTGCGCAGCGGCTTAGCCGTCGGGTCGGCACGGAAGGCCTCCAGGAACACCTGGCGGGGTTCCCCCATCGGCGACATGCCCGGTGCCATCACGTAGCCGTCGCGCAAGAACTCGTCATATGGAGGGGACTCGGGATTCGCCGCCCGGTGAATCTCGTAGATCACCTCGAGCCACTCGTCTGCAGTGCGGCCTTCGGTGAACTTCTCCCCGAAGTCCAGCCGCTCGGCGAGGCGGGCGAAGATCCAGTAGTCGTCGCGGGACTCCCCCACGGGCTCCGCCACCGCCGACATCGCGACGATCATCGTCTCGGCGCCACCGATGTCGTTTCGTTCCAGGGGTGTGGTTGCCGGCAGCACGACGTCGGCACGGCGGGCCACCGGCGACCAAAAGGGCTCGTGGACGACGATCGTCTCGGGTCGCTGCCACGCCCGCACCAGCCGGTTCAGGTCCTGGTGGTGGTGGAAGGGGTTGCCGCCCGACCAGTAGACGAGCTTGATGTCGGGGAACCGGCCGCGGTGCCCGTCGAAGTCGAACGGCTCACCGGGCCCTTCGAGCATCTCGGTGATGCGTGAGACCGCGATCACCGGCGGACCCGGCTGGCGCATCGGCACCGGCAGGCCTGGCACGCGCACCCGCACCTGACCGGCGCCGGTGTTGCCCTGGGTGCCGAAGCTGAAGGCGTAGCCGCCGCCGGGAAGCCCCACCTGGCCCAGCACGCACGCCAGAGCGAGCGCCGTCCAGTACGGCTGCTCGCCGTGGTGGGCCCGCTGGGTGGACAGGCTGAGGTTGACCAGGGTGCGTTTGGCGGCCATCTCGTGCGCCAGCGCCCTGATGCGCGCAGCCTCGATGCCGGTGACTGATGCGGCCCATCCAGCCGTCTTGGGCGTGTCGTAGTCAACGGCATCGCGCCACGGCGTTGCGCCGTCCCAGTCACCGCAGGCGGTTGCGAAGCCCTCGCCGAGCACGTGTGCTCGCAGCTGCGCCCAGCCGTGGCAATGGGTGGCCAGGAACTCCTCGTCGGCGAGGCCGTCGGTGACGAGCGTGTGGATGATTCCCAGCATCAACGCCACATCGGTGCCCGGGCGGATCGGCAGCCAGCGCGCGCCGACGGCAGGATCGAAGTCGTCCCGCAGCGGGCCCACGTTGACGAACTCGACGCCCGCCTTGCGGGCCCGACCCACCCAGTCGTTGTGGTGATGCGGGCCTTGGCCGCCGTAGGTGACGTGGCTGTTGGTGGCGCGCATGCCGCCGAAGCACACGAACAGCTCGGTGTTCTCGCAGATGACCGACCACGAGGTCTGACGGGCCAGCGCGGCGTGGTAGCCCATGCCGACCATGTAGGGGAACAGCGCTTCGGCTGCGGCAGACGAGTAGGTGCCCTTCTGGTCGGTGCAGCCGCCGGCAAGCCGCATGAACCGGTGCTGCTGGCTGGACGCCAGCCCGAAGCGTCCCGCCGAGCCCCAGCCGTATGAGCCGCCGAAGATCGACGACCGGCCGTGCTCCGAACGCACCCGGTCGAGCTCGGCGGCGACGAGATCGAGCGCGTGGTCCCAGCTGACCTCGACAAAGGGCTCATGACCCCGCAGGTGTGTCGCCGAGCCCGGTCCGTCAGCCAGCCACGACTGCCGCACCGCCGGGCGCATCACCCGGTTCTCGGCGAAGTGGCGCAGCGACTCTCCGAGGTGCGACTGAACAGGGTCAGCGGGATGTCGGCGAACCTCCAGCACCTCACCGTCGGCTGAGTCCAAGAGGAACGATCCGAAGTGCGTCGCCATCGCTGTGCTGCGCACTGTGCTCGATGGAGCGCTCGGTGAAGCTTCGTTCGCCGCCGTCATGCGGTGCCCGCCGGAGAGGCTGTGGAGTCGAGCGCTGGGTCGGTTTCGGAATTGGCCTCGGCACTGCCTGAATTGCGCTCGCTCCAGGCATCCGCCAGCAATTCCAGGCTGGCGATGCGCTCCGGCAGGCCGTACGTGGACGTGTGCACCATCAGCTCGTCGGCACCCGTCGCGACGGCCAGCGCCTCGAGAGCTTCGACCGATTCGCCCGGATCGCCCACGATGGCGTTGGTCGGCATCGTCGCCGCGCGCTGCCATTCCGGATGGGTCATCGCCTCGTCTGGATGCAACAGCGGCCAGAAACGGCCGGTGCGGATGCCCCAGCGTCGCAGCAGCGACGGCGCAGCGTGGTAGCGGGCGGTCTCGCTGTCGGCGGCGGTGACGAGACCCGCGCTCACCATCACGTAGGGCTCGTCGAGCACCATCGACGGCTGGAACCGCTGGCGGTACAGGTCAACGGCACCCAGCACTCCCCCGCCGTCGAAGTGGTGCGCGAAAGCAAACGGCAAACCGAGGTACCCGGCGAGCTGGGCCGAGTAGCCGCTCGAGCCCAGCAGCAGCACCGCAGGTGCCGATGTCGCCTTTGGGGTTGCCTGGAAGTCGACCCAAGGCCCCTCCGTAGCCCGGACGTCCCCGAGGTACGCCATGAGGTCGATGAGATGGCTCGGGAAGTCATCCACCTGCCAAGGATCAGGCACTGCGCCCTGCCGAAGTGCGCCGTCGGGTGCTCGGCCACCCTCACCGGGAGCGGAAGCGATGCTCTGACGCACCGCAGCGGCGCTGAGGCGATCGCTGCCGGGGGCCCGCCCGACGCCGAGGTCGATGCGACCCGGGTGCAGCGCTTCGAGCATCGCGAACTGCTCGGCAATCACGGCCGGGCTGTGATTGGGCAGCATCACCCCGCCCGAGCCCAGCTTGATCCGCTGCGTGTGAGCGGCCAAGTGGGCGATGAGCACCGCCGGCGACGTGCTCGCCACGGTGTCGATGTTGTGATGTTCGGCCACCCAGAAGCGCTCGTAGCCCAGCCGGTCGGCCGCACGAGCGAGCGCCGTGGTCTCGGCCAAGGCCTGCGCGCTGGTACCGCCCTCAGAAACGGTCGCCAGGTCCAGCACCGACAGCGGTACTGGTTGCGCAGCACTCACGGCGTCAGGCTAAAGCCGTTGGCTGAGCGGCGAGCCGTCAGCCCAAGGCGCCGGCAGCAGCTAAGTCGGCAATCTGCTCGTCGGTGTAGCCGAGCTCGGAGCTCAGGACGTCGTACGTGTGCTGGCCGAGCATGGGCGCCGCGAACCTCGGCCCGTGGTCGTAGCCGGCGATCTGATACTGATGGCCGGAGTACGGCACGGCGCCCATCCGGGGGTGCTCCAGCCACCGGTGGAAGCCGCGGTGCAGATATTGCGGGTCAGCGAGCAGGTCGCTGCTGCGCTGCACCATGCCTGCGGCGATGCCCGCGTCGAGCAGCCGCCGTTCCAGCGTGGCTGCGTCCTGGCCGGCCGTCCACACCGAGATCTGGTCGTCGAGCTCGTCATGTGCGGCGAGGCGGCCTTCCAGGGTCGACAGCTCGGGCGCGTGCGCCCACGACGGGCTGCCCATGAGCTCCACCAGCGTCTTCCACTCCCCGTCGTCGGCAATGGTGACCGCGCACCACCGGTCCTCGCCCGCGCACGGGTACGTGCCTTGAGGGGCTACGTCGGGATCACGGTTGCCCATGCGGGTGGCCACCGTGCCGCTCTCGCCGTAGTCGGCCAGCTCCGGGGCGAGAAACTGCAGGCCGCATTCGAGCTGTGCGGCTTCGATGACACAGCCCTCTCCGGTGCGGCGGCGCCGGTCCAGCGCAGCGAGCAGCGTGGCGGTGATGATGCGCGGCGAGATGGTGTCGGTGTAGGCGAGATACGGGCCGTCGGGCGGCAGGTCGGGCCAGCCCACGACCGGATAGAAGCCGGCGATGGCCGCAGCGTGGTAGCCGAACCCGCCCAATGCCGACAGCGGGCCGCCGCTGGCCAGCAGCGAGGTGTGCACCACGATCGCCTGCGGGTTCAGTTCGGCGATCAGCTCGTCGTCGGCGATGGTGCGAGCGAAGGTCCCCGGCGTCCACGCCTCCACCACCACATCGGCCCAGGCGATCATCCGGCGCGCGATCTCGACGCCCTCGGGAGTCTTGAGGTCTATGTCGATGCTGAGCTTGGACGTGTTGAACGTGCCGAAGAAGTGGGCCATGTCCACATCCACGACGTTGTCCTTGAACGGCGGGTTGGCACGCAGCCCGTCGATGCGTGAGCTCGATTCGATGCGCACGACGGTCGCGCCGTGGTCCGCGAGCGCTTTCGCCGTGATGGGCCCGACGCCGATCCAGCTGAAGTCCGCCACCCGCAGCCCGGCCAATGGCAGCTCGGCGGTGCCCACGTCCCATGCCAGCGGTTGTGCCGGCAACTCGGGCTCATTCGCGGCTTCAGCAGCCTGCGCCCGAATCTCGACGCCGTGCTCGTCGAGTCGTGGCGGCTGCCGCTTGGTGCCGATGCGCACACCGTCGATGGTCGCCGGGCCCCCGGGGATCTCTACCGGGTCAGCGCCGGGCAGTTCCGCTGAACGCCAGAAATCACGCGCCCGCAGATGCTCGAACTCGACGAGGTCGGCCACCGTGTGGACCGGCGCGATGGTCTCCTTGAGGACCATCGAACGCTGCAGGAGCTGGGCGTTCGTATGGCTCGCACACAGCCCCACCATGGCCTCGTACAGCTCATCGAAGGTTCGGCTGATCGGCTCGCCCGCCGCAGCACGCATGTCGTAGGTGTCCCACTCCTCGGTGCGCCAGCTTTCGTCGGCCAAGCCCTCCTCGATGTACCAGTCGAGCAGCCGGCCAGTCGCCACGCCACGGGCGACGCCGATCGCCCAACCGTCCTGGGTGAGGTAGCGCATCTGCAGGGGAACGGCGAGCTGCGCGACCGTCCCCGAGCGCGTGAAGTCGCGCCCGCAGATCGCGTGGGTCTCCATGGCGTTCAGCAGCGTCCACGTCATCGCCGCCTGAGCCGACACGCCGACGTGCTGTGCCGCTCCGCTGACGCGCATGCGGGCGTGTGCCATGAGCCCTGCAGCGGCGGCCTCGGCGCCTGCATGGCGCCACGCCTGCGCGACCGAGACCTTGACCGGCGCTCGCTCGAAGACACCCTGCATGTTCGCGGGCCCGCCCAGTGCCGCCAGCGACAGCTCCGAGGCGGGATCGCCGCTGCGGGGGCCGTCGAGGCCGAACGGCGTGACCTGCACATGGACGATCCGCTCGTTCAGCGCTGCCAGATCGTCGTGGAAGTACCCGGCGGCAGCCAGGGTGCCCGGCACGCCCGATTCGTAGACGAAGTCGGAGGTGCTGACCAGGCGCTCGAAGACAGTCCGGTCGTCCGGGTCGTCCAGATCGAGCACGATGGAGCGCTTGTTGGAGTTGTAGGCGCAGAATTGCCAGCTGCGCAGGTCCTGAACTGGGCCCTCCGGCTGCCGCATCGGCCGCGCTGCGCGGCCCGCAGTGCCGCCCGGCGGTTCGACCTTGATCACCTCGGCACCCAACTCGGCCAGCATCCAAGGACCCAGCTCGCCGCGGTGATCGGTCAGGTCGAGCACGGTCATGCCCGCGAGCGGTGCCGCCGCGGAAGGCTGCGTGGCATGGGGTGGTTTCATGGGATGTCCGTGAACTCAGGCTGGGATTCCGTGTCGAACCGGTACGACGATACGCAGGCAACCACAGTCGAGGGGCGGTTAGCTTGCCCGGATGGCCGAGAGCCACGCGCCCCAGCGTCTTCGCCCGCCGAGCGAATTGAACGACGAGATGCTGGCGCGGGTGCGCGCTTGCGGGGAGCGCTGCGACGCAGAGCGCAACCCAGATCGGGCGATCTTCGCCGAACTCGGACGCCTCGGCCTCATGAGACTGCTCGTTCCGGCCGAGCTCGGCGGGCTCGGCCGTCACCCCGCAGAGTTCATCGAGTTCTCACGCAAGATTGCCTACGAGCACCCCTCGACCGGATGGGTTGCCATGACCTGCAACGAGGAAGCTGAGATCTTCGCGGCCCACCTCGAATCGGCAACGGTCACGGCGTTCTATGCCTCCCATCGGGACGCCGTGATCGCCGGTTCCGGCGTGCCCCGCGGCATTGCACGCGCAGTAGATGGCGGCTGGATCGTCAACGGTCGCTGGACCTTCGTCAGCGGGTGCTCGGTGGCCGACTGGTGGGTGGTGGCCAATGTCGTCGAGGGCAGCCGACCCAAGGACATCTGCCACGTCCTGGTGCCCGCCGATCCCTCGCTCATCGACGACACCTGGCACACGCTGGGCCTGCGCGGCACGGGCAGCCACGATGTGGTGCTGACCGACTGCTTCGTTCCCAACGACCGGGCGGGCGTGGCCGAGAACTTCTCGCTGCCCCGACCGAACGAGCATCCCTTCTACCGCTTGCCCTCGGCGCTGCGGTTCCCGTTCCCCAAGACCGGGGTGGCTGCGGGCATTGCCGATCGGGCCATCGACGAGTTCGCGGCCCTCGCCACCGCCAAGACCCCGCTGTTCGCCCGCGCTGAGCTGGCTGGCCGACCCGATGCCCACGCAGCGATCGCCCGCGCCACCGCACTCGCCGGCGCCGGTCGTTCCTACGTGGCCGACCAGCTCGACGAGATCTGGCACGCCGCGGCAGCGCACGACGAGATCACGCCCGCCCAGCACGCCCGCGCCCGCCTGGCCTGCTCGTGGAGCGTCCAGAACTGCATCGCTGCGGTCGAGACGCTGGTTGATGCGGCCGGCAGCACAGCCAACTTCACCTCTTCGCCGCTCGGTGCCCTGCTGAACGACGTGCGCGCCGTCGCGGGCCATTTCATGGTCGGCGGCTACCAGATGGACACCGCCGGCAAGGTCCTGCTCGGCCAGGATCCCGGCGACCGCAACTTCTGAGCCGGGGTGCGAAACGGCGCGCCCCGTACGATCTTCGACGACGGGAACGCCCCGGCCTATGGACATCGCCGACAGATGAGACAGTTCGAGAGCCGCATCGATACCGGCAGCACCGAGTTCGAGAAGAACGCAGCGGCCTATGCCGACCTGCTCACTGTGCTGCGCGAGCGGCAGCAGTTCGCCATCTCCGGCGGGGCGGGCAGGGAGCGCTCCATCGAGCGTCACCACAGCCGGGGAAAAATCCTGCCGCGGGACCGGATCGACCTGGTGTGCGATGCCGGCACGCCGTTTCTGGAGCTCTCCACGCTCGCCGGCTGGGAGATGTACGACAACAGCGCCCCCGGCGCGGGCATCGTCACCGGCATCGGCGTGGTGTGCGGCGTGCCGTGGATGTTCATCGCCAATGACGCCACGGTGAAGGGCGGCTCGCTGCTGCCGGTGAGCATCAAGAAGCACGTGCGCGCTCAGGACATCGCCGCCGAGAACGGCCTCGGCGTCATCTACCTGGTGGACTCCGGCGGTGCCTTCCTGCCGCTGCAGGACGACATCTTCCCCGACAAGGATCACTTCGGCGGCAGCTTCTACCGCCAGGCCCGGCTCTCAGCCATGGGCCTTCCGCAGATCTCGGTGGTGCTGGGCGGGTGCACCGCAGGTGGGGCATATGTGCCGGCCCTGAGCGACGAGGTGATCATGGTGTCGGGCATCGGCCGCATCTACCTCGGCGGCCCGCCGATCGTGAAGGCCGCGCTCGGGGAGATCATCGAGCCCGACGACCTCGGCGGCGCTGCGCTGCACACCCGCATCTCGGGCGTGTCCGACTACATGACTCCCGACGAGCGATCGGCCTACGGCAAGCTGCGCGAGCTCTGCGCCGCCGTCAACCAGCGTCCGGTGAATCACCGCGAGGGATGGCTGTCGTGGACTGAGCCCGAAGCACCCCACTACGACCCGGCTGAGATCTACGGGGTGATCTCCGCTGACGACCGCATCGGCTTCGACGCACGAGAGGTCATCGCCCGTCTGGTCGACGGCTCCCGCTATTCGGAGTTCAAGCCCGAATGGGGCGAGCACATCACCTGCGGCTTCGCCCGCATCTGGGGGTTCCAGATCGGCATCATCGCCAACAACGGGATCATCTTCTCCCCCGATGCCCTCAAGGCCACCCACTTCATCGAGCTGTGCGAGCAGCGGCGGGTGCCGCTGCTGTTCCTGCAGAACACCACCGGTTACATGGTGGGCAGCGACTCCGAGGCAGCAGGCATCGCCAAGCACGGGGCGAAGATGGTGTCCGCCGTGGCCAACGCCACCGTGCCGCGCTACACGGTGCTCATCGGGGGCTCCTACGGAGCCGGCAACTACGGCATGTGCGGGAGAGGCTTCAACCCCAGGTTCCTGTTCGCCTGGCCCAACAGCCGCATCGCCACGATGTCCGCCGAGACCGCACAGACCGTGCTGGTGGACATCCGGCTCGCGGGCATGCGGGGAACGGAGACCACCGACGAGGAGATCGCGGCCATGCGAGCCGAAGTGGCCGACCAGTACCAGCGCCAGAGCGACCCCTACTACGCCACCGCCCGGCTGTGGGATGACGGCCTCATCGACCCCGCCGACACGCGGGACGCGCTCGGGCTCTGCCTGGCGCTCACAGCCCGCCAGGATGCCCCCGCCCCAGGCAGCGGCATCGTCTACCGGATGTAGCCGGCAAGAGGCTGAGCCGAGAGGCGAAGCCGTGGCCCGAGCGGCCCGTGAGCGGAGCGAACAAGAGCGGGAAATAGCAGGCGACACAATGGCACGACTCATCCATCCGAACACGCTCGAAGATCGTTCGCCATGAAGCTGCTGGTCGCGAACAGAGGCGAGATCGCGAGCCGGGTGTTCGCGACGGCGCGACGGCTGGGCTGGCAGACGGTTGCCGTCTATGCCGAACCCGATCGCCGCTCGCCGTTCGTGCGTGACGCCGACGAGGCTCACTGCATCGGGCCCGCATCGCTTGAGCGCTCCTACCTCGACGCGGCAGCCATCGTTGCGGCTGCGCACGAATCCGGGGCCGATGCGATTCACCCCGGGTACGGCTTCCTGTCCGAGAACGCCGAGTTCGCCCGGCAAGTCGTCGATGCAGGATTGACCTGGGTCGGTCCGCGTCCCGACGCCATCGCCCAGATGGGCTCGAAGATCGAAGCCCGCGCCCTGGCCGAAGCGGCCGGCGTACCGACGATCCCCGGGTTCGACGACGCCGACGTGGCCGGCACCCGCGATCAGATGAGCTTCCCGGTGCTGGTCAAGGCGTCGGCAGGCGGGGGCGGCAAGGGCATCCGCATCGTCCGCTCGGCTGAGGGATTCGACGCAGCGTTGGCTGAGGCCCGCACCGAGGCGCTGCGCTCGTTCGGCGATGACCGGGTGCTGGTCGAGCGCTACATCGAACGGCCCCGCCACGTCGAGGTGCAGGTCGTCGGCGACCGGCACGGCACGGTCATCCATCTCGGCACCCGCGACTGCTCCTCGCAGCGTCGCTACCAGAAGCTGCTGGAGGAGGCGCCCGCACCCAACCTGGAGCCGGCCACGCGTGACGGGCTGGGTGACGCGGCGGTGGCGCTTGCCCATCACATCGGTTACGACAACGCAGGCACCGTGGAGTTCATCGTCGACGCCGAAACCGGCGAGTTCTTCTTCCTCGAGATGAACACCCGCCTGCAGGTCGAGCACCCCGTCACCGAGGCGGTCACCGGGCTCGACCTGGTGGAGCTGCAGCTTCGTGTTGCCACCGGAGAGCCGCTGGGCCTGGCCCAATCAGACATCACCTTCAGCGGGCACAGCGTCGAAGCCCGCATCAACGCCGAGGATCCGTCGGACGGTTTCACGCCCCGGGCGGGTCCGGTCGGCCACGTGCGCGTTCCCGACGGAGTCCGCTGGGACACGTCGGTGGCAGCCGGCAGCGAGGTCTCCCCCTACTACGACCCGCTCATCGCCAAGCTCATCGTCACCCGGCCGGGTCGCGACGAGGCGCTCGATGCGCTGCGGTACGCGCTCGACGGGCTCGTGGTGGGACCGGTTCCCACCAATGCCGGCTTCCTGCGCTGGCTCGTTGACGCGCCCCAGCTGCGCGCTGGCGAGATGACCACGAACGTGATCGATGCGCTCGGCGCCGCCGAGTTGCCGGCCCCGCCGCCGGCGGCCAATGCAGCCGCGGCGGCTGCAGCCGCCTGGCTGGGCCGCCTGCTGGGTGAGCGTGCTGGCCCTGCTGCAGGGCCGTGGGCCGTGCTGAGTGACTTCCGGCTGACACCGCACGCCTCGGAGGCTGTCGTCGTGCTGCGGGATGCGACGGACGAGCTCCACGAGGTGTCCGCCGGGACGATATCTGCGGGCAATGCAGCGAGCGCCAGCAGTGCGACATCACACGGTGCGGCCGTCAATCTCCGCGGCCACACGGTCACCTTCGACGTGCCCGACCGTTCCGACGCCTGGGCACCCACCGCAACCGATGACACCGGCGACGTCGATTCGGTCGCTGCGCCGTTCCCCGCTGTCGTGGTCGAAGTGCCGGTGGTGACAGGTGATGTCGTGGCCGCCGGCGATGTCGTCGTGGTGGTGGAGGCGATGAAGATGCTGCACTCGCTTGCCGCTCACGGAGCGGGCACCGTCTCAGAGGTCCGCTGCGCGCCAGGCGATGCCGTCGAAGCCAACCAGGTGCTCGTCAGCTTCGAGCAGCACGAGCGCAGCCTGCCGGCAGATCCGGCGTGATTGCCGCCACGAGGCGGGAAACCCGACGGGCTCGGGCGTCTAGACCAGCCCGAGCGGCAGGCTCGTCAGCACCTCGCTGCCGGTCTCGGTGATCAGCACCTGCTCTTCCAGCTTGACGCCCTCGCTACCTGATCTCGGCCCGATGAACGCCTCCACGCACATGACCATGCCGGGCTCCAGCACCCCGTCGTAGCCCCCTGCGTCCCACTTGTGGCGGTGGTAGACGGCCGGGTACTCGTCGCACAGCCCCACGCCATGGGAGATCACCGTGTAGCCCCGGTAGTGCTCGGGGTCGGGGTACCACGCTTTGTCGGTGATCTCCCGCAGCGTCGCTCCGGGGCGGTGCAGCTCCGTGTTGCGCTGGATCTGTTCGAGTGCGAGCGACCAGGCGTCGTGCTGGGCGGCGCTGGGTCTGCCGCCGCCGCACAGCCACGTCCGCGACAGGTCCACGCACATGCCGTACGCACCGATCAGGTCGGTGTCGAAACCCATCAGCTCGCCTGCCTGCACCCGGCGGCTGCTGGCCTCGTGGTACCACGGGTTCGTGCGCGGGCCCGACGACAGCAGCCGGGTCTCGATCCACTCGCCGTAGCGCCGCAGGCTGCCGGCCCACAGCTGCGCCCACAGATCCATCTCGCTCGCCCCGGGCTCGAAAACCGCCGCCATGTCGCCGACGGCGGCCTCGCACGCGTGCACGGCACAGCGCATGGCACGGATGTCGTCGGGGCCCTTGATCGCGCGGGCCTGCTCCATCAGCTCGCCGGCGCTGACCAGCTCGATGCCGCGGCGCTCCAAGGCCCGGGCCCCGAGCAGTTCGAGTTGATCGACGGCGAGGCGTCGCCCTCCCACGCTGTGCTCGTCGACCAACCCAGTTATCTCAGCCGCCCAGCGGTCAGCGATCTCGCCCGATCGCGGCCCGGCCTTGAAATAGATGTACGACAGGCCCGGGCGGATCTCGTCCACCGTCTCGGAGTGGGCATCGAGGAACTCCCCGTCGGAGAACTCGAACACCACCACGGGCCCCTCGGTGGCCACGAACGCATAGCGGACAGCGTTGTGCATGGTCCACAGCGACATGTTCGTGGTGTCGGTGGCATAGCGGACATTGAGCGGGTCATACAGCAGCGCTGCGTCGCAGCCGGCGCCCCGCAACTGCTCGCGCACGCGCTCCAGCCGGTACCTGCGCATGGCGGAGCGGTTGGGCAGCTCCAGCCCTGCTGCCACCCACGCGGCCTCCAGGTCGGCGCCGGGTCCGAGCGCGTGCATGTTGAGATCGGTGTGATCCAGGAGCCACTGCGCCGGTTCGGCTCGCTCCACGCCGATCTTGGGACGGTGGCGAGCTTCGAATCCCCGACGTGACATGCCTGCTGGTCCCTCCTCACGTCAGCCAGGCCGCCGCGACTCCGAGACAGCGGTGCGCGGCGAGCCTAGGGTCTGACCATGACCACGGAGAGCCACGACGGCGGATCGCTCACCGGTATCGCCATCCACCCCATCAAGGGCTGCCGCCGCATCGAGCTGGACTCGGCGACGGTGACCGCAACGGGGCTCGAAGGCGACCGGCAATGGCAGGTGGTGACGGACCCCGACCAGAACGATGCGTCAGACGGCGCCCTCGGCGAGGCGGTCACCCAGCGCCGGAACGCAGCGCTCGCCACGGTCGCACCGGAGCCGATCGAAGGCGGCCTGACCGTCAGCGCACCCGGCGTGGGCACGATCGAGGTGAAGCGGCCCGACGCCAACGACGTCACTGTCCTTGCGCTCATCGGCGACGAAGTGGCGTGCGCCGATGCGGGAGACGAAGCCGCCGAGTTCTTCAGCGAAGTGCTCGGTTTCCCGGCCAGGCTCGCAGCGTTGACTCCCGAGTCGTCACGGCCGATGCGGCTGTTCCGGGGACGCCCCACCGGATTCGCCGACGCCGCGCCCGTGCTGGTCGCCAGCACTGCTTCCCTCGACGATCTCGTTGCGCGGGCGTCCGAGCCGTTCGGCATCGAGCGGTTCCGTGCCAACCTGATCGTCACCAACGACCAGCCGTGGGCCGAGGACACCTGGACGGAGTTCTCCATCGGACCCACCCAGCTCGCCGCCCGTGTGGTGTGGCCCCGCTGTGCCGTCCCCCAGATCGACCAAGACACCGGCGAGCGGCACCGTGAGCCGGCCCTGGTGCTGCGCGAGCACCGCTGGTGCTACAGCGCCGAAGGATTCTCGCCGGGCATGCGAGGCATGCTGGAGGGCAACGCCATGTTCGGCATCGCCTGCACCATCGATCCCGAAGGCGCTGTGGTCTCCGTAGGCGACCCGGTCATCGTGACGGCCACCGGACAGCCCCTGCTCGACCCACCGCGCTGAGCAGCGGCCTCAGTCGTTGGAGCGGAGCACGCCTCGCTCGGCCAGATCGGCTATCTCGGACTCGGTAGCCCCGAGCTCCGCCATGACCTCGGCATTGTGCGCCCCCTGCGCTGCCGCCAGCGGCAATGGCGCCGTCGACAGGTTGTCGAATCGCCACGGCCCGCGCATCAGGCGCAGCTCGCGCCCGTCGGCTTCGACGGTGTAGTACGGCTGGACCGCCTCGGCCCACTCGGTGTCGAGCGCCTCGCCCGACGTCCGGATGCGGCCGACGGCCAGACCGCCGGCCCCTGAGACCTGGTGCTCCAGCTCGTCGATGCTCCCGAAGGTGCGGATCCACGCCGCGACCTCCGCCATCAACTCGTCGTAGTGCTCCCGGCGCAGCTCAGGCGTCTTGTAACGGGAGTCGGCCTTGAGATCGTTGCGGCCCATCATCGTGCAGTACCGGCCGAACGCCGGGCTCCACACCGGCGACGCGGCGATGGTGATCAGCGAGCCGTCAGCCATCTCGAAGATCGGCGACTCCGGAGCGCTCAGCGCGGTGGGCTCCCCCAGCGGGTCCAGCCCGTTGGCCTCCATGTGCAGCCGCTCGTTCACCGACAGCATCGTGGCCATCATCGAGACATCGGCGTGCGTCCCCCGACCGGTGACGCCGCGCTGGAACAGGCCGGTGACGGCTGCGAGCGCGCCCTGCACGCCGGTGTACAGGTCTGCCTGGCTGGTGGAGTCGGTCGTCGGGCGGGCCAGCAGGTCGCCGTAGTGAGCGAGATGCGTAGCTGTGGAACCGCTCTCGGCCTGCACTGTGGGCGCGAACGCGGGTCGGCCCGACCACGGGTTGTCCTGCCCGTAGCCCGACATCGACACGTACACGACCATGGGATTGACAGCGCTCACCGCCTCGTAGTCCAGGCCGAAGGTCGCCATGGTGCCGGGTCGGTAGTTCTCGACGATCACGTCGGCCCGGCTGCACAGCTCAAAGACTGCGGCGCGTCCCTCCGGATAGTTCAGGTCGATGCTGAGGTTGCGCTTGCCGCCGTTCAACTGCAGGTAGTAGCCCGATGTCGGGCCTGCGGAGGGCGATGCGGCCCGGGCGATGTCCGCCGCAGGCGGCTCCACCTTGGTCACCGATGCGCCCATCTCGACGAGGATCCGGGTCGCCGTCGGCCCTGCCAGCACTCGCGTGAAGTCCACCACGGTGATGCCGGCCAGCGGTGCAGCGTGCTCGGCAGCCTGCTCGGCGTCGGTGTCGCCATTGCCGTCGGGCAGTTCGGAAGTGGCGTCGGTCATGTCACAGCCTCGGTTCGCTCAGTTGCCTTCGAACACTGCGGTTCCGGGGCCATCGGTGAACATCGCTTCGGTACCGCGCCGCACATCATTCGACGCCCACATGGTCGCAAGCTCACCGCTCAGTGCTTCGTCAGCGGCTCTCGTGCCGTCGTTGACGGCGATGCTGACCACGCGCTTGATGACACCCAGCGCAACCGTGGGTCCCGCCGCCAGCTGGCGCGCCAAGGACATCGATGCCTCTTCCAGTTCACCGTCGGGCACGACCAGGTTCACCACGCCCAACCGCTCGAGTTCCGCGGGCCGGTAGCGGCGCCCGAGCATGGTGATCTCACGTGCCCTGGCCGGGCCGGCTCGGGCCACCAGGCGCTGGATGGCACCCAGCAGCGGCACTAGGCCCAGCGTCACCTCCACAGCGCCTACCTGGGCCGATTCGGCGGCCACGATCAAGTCGCACGCCAGCGCCAGCTCGAAGCCCCCGCCGAGCACGGCGCCGTGAATCGCCGCCACGGTCGGCACCGGGATCGATTCGAGCCGGTCGAGCACTGCTGCAGGGTCGCTGGCGGCACCGTCGCCGGGTCCCAGCGCTTTGACGTCCGCACCAGCACAGAAATGACGCAGGTCGCTGCGCACCAGGATCGCCCGCGCGCCTGCAGCCACGGCATCTTCCTGCGCAGTGCAGTAGCGATCGATGAACTCGTCGCCGATCAGGTTGCGGGGCGGATGGGACAGCGTCACCACACCGACCGCGCCGTCATGGGTCAACCTGATCATCTCAACGCCTCCCCGAGGGTCGGTTCGTGACGCAGTCTGGTTGATGTGGTCGCGCCCTCGCTCAGCTCAACTCGCCGAGCACTTCTTCGGTGTGCTCGCCCAGCATCGGCGCACGATCCCAGGCCCACCAGTCGCCGTCGGTGTTGAACGGAGAACCTGGCACGGTGTAGCTGCCCAGAACCGGGTGCTCCTCGCTCCGCCACCAGCCGACCGCCTCGAGATGTGGGTCGGTACGCAGGTCACCCACGGTGTTCACCGGGGTGATCGGTATCCGCCGGCGCTGTCCCTCCACGAACAACTCCTGCTTGGTGAACTGCGTCGTCAGCTCTTCCACCCAGGCATCCACGGCTTCGAGCGCCTCGCGCCGCACCACGATGTCGACGAAGATCTCGTCGAGGATGCCCTCGTTGCCGGTGAGCTCGTGCACCCATTGGGCGACCGCGTTCCAGTGAGCGGGCTGGATGGCGATCATCGCCACGTAGCCGTCAGACGCCGGATACATGCCCATCGGGCTGGTGATGGGCCGCCGGTTGCCGGCGCGGGGTCTCGGCACCTGGTCGTCCAGGTACAGCGGGACGCCCGTCTCGGGAGACAGCCAGATACCGAAGTCCTGCAGCGACAGATCGACGGTCTGGCCCACAGCAGCACCGCCGTTCGCTGCGGCCTGATCACGGGAGCGCAACGCCAGCATCGAACCGATCACGCCGTACAGCGATGCCCCGTGCATCAGCACGCCGATCTCGCCGCCTGGCGCCAGAGGCGGACCGTGGGGAAAGCCGACCGTGGACGCCAGGCCGCAGGACGCCCAGCCGATCAGGTTCGACGAGCGCCAGGCACGCCGTGGACCGGTCATGCCGAACGGCGTGATCGACACCCAGGTCACGTGCGGGAATCGCTCGACGATGCCTGCCACGCCGAGGCCGCCCTCGCCGCTGTCTGCCAACCACCGGTACGTCTCCTGGGTGGCCGGAGGTGCGTCGTCGAGCACCACATCGGCTGTACCGATCAGCCTCACCAGCGCAGAGACGTCTTCGGCGTCGGTGAGATCCAGCACCACGCTGCGTTTGGAAGCTGCGTAGTACGCCCACCACAGGCTGGCTTCGGGACCGCTGTGCCCCGGGGCGAGCGGCGGCATCGTCCGCACCGGGTTGCCCTGGGGAGGCTCCACGCAGATGACGTCGGCACCGAGCGCCGCCCACACCCGCGTGCCGTACGCACCCGACAACCCGGTGAGATCGAGTACCCGGGTGCCCGTCCAAGGGCCCCGCCGCTGGGGAGCGGCCTGTTCGGCGCTCATTGCCCGCCGCCCGTGATGTTGCCCTCGGCGTCGTAGAACTCGGCGATGCCCACCGATTCGTACCAGCGGTCGAAGGGCCGTTCCAGCACGAGTTCAGGCCGGGAATCGGTGAACACGTCGCCCGATTCGATCATCTGGGTCACCTCGTCGTCGGCGTAGCCCAGCTCGGCCATGACATCGGTGGTGTCGCCACCCATGTTCGGCCCCGCCCGTGTCACGAACGGCGGGGTCGCGCTCATCTGAAGCGGGTCCCGCACAAACAGATCCCTGCCGAGGCGGGGGCACGGGACGATCGAATATGGCCGGCGGTCATGCACCTGCGGATCGACCAGAACTCCGCGGTGGTCCAGCACTTCGTACGCCGCCACGCCGAGCGCCTGCAGTTCGGCCGCCGCTTGCTGCGGGCTGCGCCGTGCCGTCCACGCAGACAATTCCACGTCGATGGCGTCATGGTTGGCGAGTCGCTCAGCCAGGGACGCATGGGGATACGTAGACAGCGCCGGCTGCCCGCTGTCGTCGTGGGCATCGATCTCGGACCACTCCGCCAGTCCGGTGAGCGCTCGCCACGCCTCGTCGCTCTGCACCTCAACGGCGACCCACACGTCGCCGCCGGCGCACGGGTAGATGCCAGCTGGCGCCGACCACGGCACGCGGTTGCCGTTGCGGAACGGCTCTGGCACACCCAGGTCCTGACCCACCAGGTACGGGCCCAGGAACGACACCGTCGTCTCGAGCTGGCTGATGTCGATGAAGCGTCCCTCGCCGGTCTGATCACGCTCGTGCAGTGCGCTGAGAATCGCCAGTGTGGCGTGCAGGCCGCCCATGTAGTCGGGCGGTGCGATGGATGGTATGCCTGCGGGTTCCTCGTGCGGGAACCCGGTGAGGGCGTCCCAGCCCACGAGCGGGGCCTGATTGGGCCCGAAGGCCCGGAAGGGGTAGTACGGCTTGTCGGGATCGACGCCGAAACCCGTCATGCCGGCGTAGATGATGTCGGGCCGCAGCTCGGAGACAGATGCGTAGTCGAGGCCCAGCTCGGCAATGCCCGGCGCAGCAAAGTTAGTGAGGAACACGTCGCAGGTCGCCAGCAGCCGCTTGGCGGCCTCGAGCCCCCCGGGTTGCTTCAGCTCGAAGCCCACCGAACGCTTGCCGCAGGACATCTCGGGCACATACGGGCTGGTGTCACAGAACACGTCGGCCAGCTCGGGATCTCGTGCCCATGCTGAACCGAAGGCCCGAGCGACGTCGGGATAGCTGCGGGCCTCCACCTTGAACACTTCAGCGCCGTGGTGGGCCAGGATCTTCCCGCAACATGGCGCCGCCACTGCGATGCTGATCTCGAAGACCCGGACGCCGTCCAGCGGCCTGCGGTCAGTGCTGCCCGTCATGGTTGACACCTCACCTGCTGCGGCTTCATAGCTCGCTGACCTTACTCTCAGCCACTCTCGGCGCTAGCGCCCGACACGGTGCCGCACCCGCCGTTCTGGCTGAGCACCGGATCATGCCGCGTGCTACACCAGAGGCCCCGGCGGCTGGGCTCGCCGGCCGTCCAAAACTGGAGCACAACAGTCATGTCAGATTCCCCAACCGAGGTCGTCGGCAAGTTCATCGCCTGCATCGAAGCAAAGGACCTCGATGGCGCAGCCGCTCATGTCTCCGACGACGTCTACTACGACAACGTGCCAGTCGGCGACATGACTGGTCCCGATGCCATGAAGGAATTCCTGAGCGGCCTGACAAGGGGTGATGGCCCCGTCGAGTTCGAAATCGTCCGGCAGACGGCCACCGGCAACACCGTCATGAACGAGCGCGTCGACCGCTTCCACACTGGATCCGGCCGCCAGATCGAGCTGCCGGTGATGGGCATCTTCGAGGTCAACGACGGGCTCATCACGTTCTGGCGGGACTACTTCGACAACGGCATGTTCATGCGCCAGATCAAGGGCGGCTGAGCTCGCCGTGGCCTACCAGTACGACGGCTTCGACCTCACCGGCAAGGTCGCGGTCATCACCGGAGGCAACGGCGGCATCGGCCTGGGCTACGCCCGTGGCGTCGCCGCCGCCGGGGCTGACGTCAGCATCTGGGGCACCAACCCCGACAAGAACGCGGCGGCCGAGGCCGAGCTGCAAGAGATCAACCCGTCCGCCAGCGCGCTGCGCTGCGACGTCTCCGACCAAGAACAGGTCGAGGAGTCCATGGCAGCGGTTGTCGAGCGCTACGGGCGCATCGACGCCTGCTTTCCGAATGCCGGCATCGGCACCCAGAACCAGAAGGGCTTCCACGAGCACTCCGATGAGGACTGGTTCAGCGTTATCGACGTGAACCTGCACGGCGTGTTCTTCACCCTGCGCGCCGCCACCCGACAGATGATCGCCCAGGGCGAGGGAGGCAGCCTGGTGCTGACCTCCAGCGGTACTGCCATCCAAGGTGCGGCGCGGGGTCAGGCGTATGCGGCCACCAAGGGCGCCATGATCGCGATGATGATGGGTCTGTCGGTCGAGATGGCCCGCTACAAGATCACTGCGAACGCCATCATTCCCGGCTGGATCGACACGGCGATGACCGAGCGCCTGTTCAACTGGGACAAGTTCGTGGACAACGTGATGCCGCGCATACCGATGCGGCGCTGGGGCGTGCCGGACGACTTCGGCCCGATTGCGGTGTACCTGATGAGCGATGCGTCACGCTGGCACACCGGCGACGTCATCAAGATCGACGGCGGTTTCAGCATCTTCTGACGCCCGCCGGCTCCCGGCACCCCGCCCGGCCTGACTATCGATTTACGAAGCTGTGTTAGGTTTTTTGCAGCGCTGGGCCAAGGGGGGAACATCGTGGAGGAATACGACATCCATATCAAGGACGGCACGATCGTCGACGGGACGCGGGTGCCTCGCTACCAAGGCGATATGTGGATCGCCGACGGTCGCATCGCCAAGATCGGCGGTCGGGCCGATAGGCCGTCCCGGGAGGTCATCGACGCCGCCGGCTGCATCGTGGCGCCCGGGGCCATCGACCTGCACACCCACTACGACGCCCAGATCCGCTGGGACCCGTACTGCTCGATCTCGAGCTGGCACGGCGTGACCTCGGTGGTGCTGGGCAACTGCGGATTCGGCTTCGCCCCCTGCAAGCCCGACTTCCGGGAACGCTCGATGCTCACGATGGTGCGCACCGAGGCCATCCCGCTGGCGGCCATGCAGGAAGGCATGCTGCCGAAGTGGGACTGGGAGACGATCCCGGAATACCTGGACTCGCTGGACGCTGCGCCGAAGGGCGTGAACGTCCTGCAGTACATGCCCACGGCATCGCTGATGATCTACGTCATGGGCCTCGAAGCCGCCAAGAGCCGGCCGGCCACGAATGCCGAGCGCAAGGAGATGCAGCGACTGCTGCACGAGGGCATGGACGCGGGCCTGTGCGGCTTCTCGATCCAGCGACTGGGGCCCAACTCGACCCAGGCCGACTTCGACGGCAGCCCGATGGTCACCGACACCATGTGCGACGACGACATCTTCAACTTGGCCGAGGTGCTGCGGGAGCGGGACGAGGGCTTCATCCAGCTCACTCAGGCCACCAGCGCCAATGTCAACGATCCTGACGATCTGGCGTTCAAGCGGCAGCTCGCCGAGGTGAGCGGCCGGCCGATCATCGACAATGTGGTGCCGGTCAGCCAGCGCAACCCGCGTGTGCACGAGGAGCGACTGGAATGGCTCCAGGAGGCCCAGGACGAAGGTCTGCGCATCTTCGGGCAGGGTGCATCGATCCGTACTGGCTTTGCGTTCTCGCTTGATGAGTGGAACCTGTACGACTCCAGCCCGGCGTGGCGGGAGGCCACCACCGGCACACTCGACGAGAAGATCCGAAAGATGTCCGACCCCTCAGTGCGGGAGCGGCTGCGCCACGAGACCGAGGAGGCTTCGACCCTGTTCGCCAACACGCAGGGCGCCGTGGGCGGGCCGCCTCGCAAGCTGGTGGTGCAGGGCGTGGCCCGGCGGGAGGACCTGCAGAAGTATGTGGGCAAGTCGCTGGGCGAGATCGCCGAGCAAGAAGGCAAGCACTACATCGACGTAATGCTGGACCTCTCGCTCGAGACCGACCTGCGCACGGAGTTCTTGGGCGAGGGTCCCGAGTTCAACGTGGACCACATGTCGGCGGTGTACGCCGACTCGCCCTACACCATCCCGGGAGTGTCCGACGGCGGCGCCCACACCAAGTTCTTCACCGGCGGCGCCTGGACCACCGACTTCCTGGCATGGATGGTGCGCGACGAAGAGAAGCTCACCGTGGAGGAAGCCCACTACCGCATGTCGGCACTGGCGGCTCACGCGGCGGGGTTCAAGGATCGGGGTGTGCTGCGGGAAGGCGCACCGGCGGATGTGCTCGTGTACGACATGGACGAGCTGGCCATCGACCCCGAGTGGATCGGCGAGGCCACCTACGACCTGCCCGGCGGCGAATGGCGCCGGGTGCAGCGGGCGCACGGCTACCGCCACATCCTGGTCAACGGCGTGGAGACCTTCCAGGACGGCGAGTGCACCGGGGCCACCCCCGGCATGCTCCTGCGGCACGGCCGCGGCTAGCGGCCGAGTAGATGCAGCGCGGCTAGCGACCGGACCGACGCGGCGCGGCTAGTCCGCGGCGATCACCTCGGCGAGAGCTGCGACGCCCTCGCGCAGGTCGTCGTCGGACAGGCTGCCGAAGCACAGCCGCATCCGGCACGCACCCCACGCCGGGTCGACCGACCACGCCGCACCCTCGTTGAACTGGATACCCCGCTCCGCAGCGGGCGCCAGGTAGCGCGCCGTGTCGGTGCCGGGCGGGAACGTCAGCCACACGAAGATGCCGCCCTTGGGGTCGGTCACCTGCACTGGCCCGCCGAGCTTGATCGCCACACGTGACAAGGCACCGAGGTGGGTGTTCACGGCGTGACGGATGACCTGGCACTTCGCTCGCAGCGTGTCCCGCAGCTGGCTCACATGGTCGTCGAAGTGCGCGGTCGCGTACTCCGCCAGCACCAACTGCTCCAGTGCGCCGGTACCTGCGTCGTCCTTGAGGGCTGAGAGCTGCCGGATGACCGGCACGTCGGCTACCAGATAGCCGACCCGCAGGGCCGGGGCGATCGACTTGGAGAACGAGCCGCAGTAGATCACTGCACTCTGCCCCTCCGACTCGGCGCTATCCAGGGCCCGCAGTGTCGGCGGGCGCTGGCCGCTCCATTGCAGGTCCGAGTAGCACTCGTCCTCGAAGATCGGCACGCCGAATTGGCGGGCGATGGCCAGGATCTGCCGCCGGCGCTCGACCGGCATCACTGATCCGGTCGGGTTCTGCACCGTCGGGATGGTGTAGATGAACCGCGGCAGCGTGCCGGCCGCAGCCAGCTCGTCGAGCAGGGATTCGAGGCGCTCGGGAATGATCCCGTCGTCGTCGAGCTCGGCTCCGACGCAGCTCGCGCCGCGGCGCTTCACCTTCGAGATCATCCCCCCGTACGTCGCCTCTTCGGCAACCACGACGTCGCCCGGACGCAGAAACGCTGCATTGACCAGGTCGAGGGCCTGCAGCGAGCCGGACACCACCAGCACCTGATCGGGATCGGTGAGCATGTGGGCGTTGGCTGCGAGCGACTGGGCGACAAAGCTCCGCAGGCCCTCGAATCCCTGCGGATTGCCGCCCAGGTTGTAGGTGGCCAGGTTCGATCCGTGCTTGGCCAGCACCGCCAGAGCAGCTTCGGTCAGTCCGCCGACCGGCACACTGGGCGAGTCGTTGTTGCCGCCCACGAAGCTGTACTTCGGAATCGGCGACCATGCGCCCGCGGGTGCGGGCAGCCCCTCGGCCATCTTGCCTGTCATGTCGAACGCCGGCATGGGCCTCAGGCGTCCGAGACCACGATCCGCTGCTCGAACAGCCACCCGCCGTCGGCTCGGCGGACGATGTCGTCGTAGTGGCCGACCAGCAGGATCCGCCCGCCGTCAGCCAACGGCTTCACCATCTGCAGGTGGCTGAACACCGTGGCCCGTTCATCATCGCCTTCCATGGCATCGACGACGACGTTGGTCACCCAGTGCTGTGCGGAGGCGAAGTCGGCGTACTGCTCTTCGGTGGCATAGGCCGCAGCGAACGCACGCAGCTCATCACGGCCGTTGAAGGTGCCGACGATCCCGATGAACTGCCCGTCCGCTGTGAACGTGTTGGCGTATCCGTCGGCGTCGCCGGTGTCGATCGCCTTGTTGTAGCGAGAGATCAGATCTCTGATCTCCACCCGGTCATCGTTCGTCACGGTCACGGCATTCCCCACGGTTCGCCCTGCATGTCGATGTGAACCTACTTCGGCGCCGAACAGCCGGCATGGGCGTTCAGCGGCGTTAGCTATGCCTACCAAGAGGCAGCAGGCATCGTCATCAGCTGGCATTCACCTATCTGGATACCTCGGGACGCGGTTGCATATACTCCTGTCGGTGCGCATGGTCCGGGCATTTCGGTCACAGCGACGCGGGCGAGGTACCGGACCCGCCGAGTCGGACGCACGGCTCCGCAACGGCCGAGATCACCGCTGGCCCGCGGCTCGATCCATCGTCCTCGAAAACGTCACGCACTCCTACGGCCCCCTCCAGGAAGTACACGCACCTGGCGACGATGACGGGCCGGCTGCGAGCGAGTACTCGGTGCGCGAGCTGTCGCTGCGGGTGGAGCCCGGCGAGTCGGTTGCGCTGCTCGGCCCGAGCGGGTGCGGCAAGACGACCCTGCTTCGCCTGATCGCGGGGCTGGAACGTCCCCTCTCGGGAACCGTCCAGCTCGGCGACAGGTTCGTGGCAGGCCCGCCAGGACGCGGTGGCACGTGGGTGGCGCCGGAGTCGCGCCGGGTGGGGATGGTGTTCCAGGACTGGGCGCTGTTCGGGCACCTCACCGTTGGCCGCAACGTCGGTTACGGGCTCGAACGCGCCAAGCGAACACCGCGCCAGATCAGCGAAGCGCTTGAACTCGTGGGCCTGGCCGGGTTCGAAGACCGCCTGCCGTCGACACTGTCAGGAGGGCAGCAGCAGCGGGTGGCCCTGGCCCGGGCGTTGGCCCCGCACCCGGGGGTATTGCTGCTCGACGAACCGTTCTCCAATCTCGATACCTCATTGCGCGAAGAAGTCCGCAGCGAGGTCCGGCGATTGCTGATCGAGCTGGGCATCACGGCGGTGTTCGTCACCCACGACCAGGACGAAGCATTCGTGGTGGGCGACAGAGTCGGCGTGCTGCGTGACGGCCGCCTCATGCAAGTCGACACACCCGACGAGCTGTACCGACGGCCGGTCGATCCGTTCGTAGCCGACTTCGTGGGCACCGCATCGTGGCTGCGCTGCGAGGCTGCCGGCGGTGTCGTGCACACAGCGCTCGGCCGCCTCCCTGTGGGCGGCACGGCGTCACGTGGCGGCAATGGTGCGTGGGATGCAGATGCCCCGTCCGGCGTCGTGGATGTGATGCTCCGCCCCGAGCAGCTTCGGCTGGGTGCAGGGACTGGCGCCGAGGTCGAGTTGGTGGAGTTCTATGGCCACGACTCGATGGTGGTGGCAAATCTTGACGGGACGCGGCTTCGCGTGCGCTGCGGTCCCGATCCCGCCGTTCGTCGAGGCGACCCTGTCGCCGTCGAATTCATCGGCACCGACGTGATGGCGTTCGAGTCATCCGGTCAATCTGCCCACAGCGTCTACACCGAGACCCTGGCACGGGCAGAAATGCGCTCGCCCAAGGCCAGCGAAGGGTCGGCGACACCCGCCGAGCTAGAGCTGTTCGCCGACTGAGCCTCCGGTCACGGACACAAGTGCCTGCGCCACAGCTTCAGCGCTCGCCAGCCCCCGCCGCGGAGGGCCGGGTGACTACCCGGCAGCCCGCAAGGGCGCGATGACCTGCTCGGCGAACCGGTGGGCCGGCTCGGCGCTGTCGGGGTTGCCGAAATCGAGCACGAAGTGGCGGATCCCGACCTCGGCCAGCGAAGCCAGGAATTCCGCGTATTCAGAAGCTTCGCTGTCGTTCGTCGGCAGCGCTCGCTCGACGGTGGTCGACATCTCGACATCTGCGGCGTCGCGGCCCAGCCGGTCGAGCTCGTCTGCCACGATGCCGCACTTGCGCTTCAGCGATTCGAGATCGCGGCGCCACGGCGTGTTCCAGATGTCGGCGTGGCGGGCGGCGACCTTCAGTCCGATCTGCTCGCCTGAAGCCCCGATGCAGATCGGAGGCGGCACATCGGGCAGGGGCGGCGCCGCTGCACCGTCGATGCGGTAGTAGGTGCCCTCGAAGCTGGGGTCGTCATGCGTCCACATCAGCCGGCAGATCGTGACCACCTCTTCGAGCTGCGCGAAGCGCACCTTGGGCGGCGGGAACTCGTAGCCGTAGGCCTCGTATTCGTCTCCCCGCCATCCGGCTCCGATGCCGAGGATGAACCGGTTGCCTGACAGGTACTGCAGCGTTGCCGCCATCTTCGCGGTGAGTGCCGGTGGCCGGTAGCCGTGACCGAGCACGTGGTGACAGAGCTGCACGTCCGGCAGGCGGGCGGCGCACCACGTGATGGTGGTCCATGCTTCGAGGAACGGATCGGTCTTGGCGTCGAACCCGTAGAAGTGATCGGCGATCCACAGCGAGTCGAAATGTCCGATCACCTCAGGCAGCAGCCGCTCCACCTGATCGGCCACGATCGGCCGGTGATCGCTCCACCGGTTGCCGATGCACGGCGACAGCCACCCGAATCTCAGCCCGTTCCCTGAAGTCACGGCGTCACGCTAACCGGCTGATCCTGAGCGCTCTGGAAGGACGCCGAGGACCTGGGTCAGGGACGGACGGCGCGCTTGTTGGGTCGGCGGGCGAGCTCTTCGAGCACCGGCTGGGCCAGCTTCACGAACGTGCACGCCAACCTGCGGGTCTCGCGGGGATCGATGAGGTCCACGACGTCGCCGTGCATGGCGGCCTTGAACGGCGAGCGAAGACGCAGCAGCCGCTCCTCGATCATCTCTCGATGCGCCTCGGGATCAGGTGCCGCATCGATCTCGCGCCGGTACGCGGCTGCCACGCCGCCCTCGATGGGAATGCCGCCCCACTCCCCCGCCGGCCACCCGAATCGCAGGTTGAGGTTGTGCGGCAGGCCGATGCTGTTGGGCGCATCGGCCGCCACGCCGTAGGACTTGCGGACGTTGAACTCCACCTTGGGCACGCTGGCCTCGGCTGACGCGATGAGCGCCCGAACCCCACGCCGCATCGTGGCCTTGCGCTCGGCGGCCGAGCCCAGCATGAACCCGGGCATGTCCAGGAGGATCAGCATCGGCAGGTTGAACGCGTCGCACAGGTCCACGAAGTGCGCGTACTTGTCGGCCCCGTCGCCGTCCATGGCCCCCGCCAGCCGCATCGGGTCGCTGCCGACCACACCCACGCTGTAGCCGTCCAGCCGTGCGAAGCCGGTGATGATCGCCCCGGCGTAGTGACGCCGCATCTCAAAGAACTCGCCGTTGTCGACAACGTGGCGGATGAGCGCCCGAGCGTCGTAGCCAGCCCGGCGGTTGGTGGGGATGATGTTGAGCAGCTCTTCGGGACGCCGGTCTGGCGGATCGCCCGTGTCCACCCGGGGCGCCACCTGCGCGGTGGTGTTCGGCAGGTACGACAGGAAGGTGCGGATCTGGTCGAATGCGTCTTCCTCGCTCTCGGCCACGTTGTCGACCTGACCGCTCTCGTACACGTGCATCCGGTAGCCGCCCAGCTCCTCCTTCGACAGCGACTCGCCAGTCGCGCGCTGCACCACCGGCGGCCCCGACGGGAAGATCTGCGACTGGCCCTTGACCATGACCGTGAAATGCGACATGAGTGCGGCTGCTGCAGGCCAGCCGGCGACAGAGCCCATGATCCCGGCGGCCACTGGCACCTTGGTGAGCATCTCGACGCCCTGCCACCACATGTCGCCCTGCGGCAGCGCCATCTGGCCCGACTCCTCGTCGGATCGGGAGCTGTGGCCGACACCCTCACGAAGCTGCACGTACGGGATGCCATAAGTGATGGCCAGCGGCTGCGCGAACTGGTGCGGGATCTTGTGCACGTTGTGGGGGCTGCCGCCGGAAATGGTGAAGTCGTCGCCCCCGATCGCCACCGGGCGACCGTCCAGCTCGGCGAGGCCCATGACGTAGCCGCCAGGCGTGAACCCGACGATGTTGCCCTCGTCGTCGTATTCCGGACCGCCCATGAGGCCGCCCATCTCCACGAACGAACCTGGATCGGCCATCTTGGCGATGCGCTCGCGCACCGTGTAGCGCCCGCCCTGGTGCTGACGGTCTATGCGTTCGGGACCGCCCATCTCGGATGCGAGCTCCTTGAGATACGCGATCTCAGCGATCGCGTCCTCCCAGGACATTCCCGGCTTCCACGTCTCCCGATCCGGATCAACTGGCATCCGTGCACTCCGATCACACCGATGGGTCTGTGCACATCGCTGCGTTGGCGACCGCCGAGCGTGCACCATCGGGTGCCCTACGAATGTATGAGGTGCTGGCTGCCTCTGCGCCGTGTTCAGCGCACGGCCGCTCGCCGAAACAGCCTGACGTCACATCGGAAGCGTCCCCTCGACCGCCCGCAGCGCACGCTTGCGTTCGGCGACATCGGGGAGCACCGACTCGACGAGCGCCCAGAACGCCGGGCCATGGTTGAGTTCAGTGAGATGCGCCAACTCGTGGACCACCACGTAGTCCATCAGTCGCGGTGCGAGCATCACGAGCCGCCAGTTGAACCTGATCCGGCCGTCTGCAGCGCAGCTTCCCCATCGCTTGCGCTGATCCCCAATGTGGATCTCCGGCACGGAGTCACAACCGAGGTCGGGCCACCAGCGATCGACGCTCGTCGTGACGTGCTCGCAGGCACGCAGCCAGTACCACTCGGCGACCGCACTGCGAGCTCGCCCCGGAGCACTTGCTTCGTCCGTTTCAAGCGGCAGGAGCACCTGCAGTTCCCCGGGCCGGAAGCGCACGTCGACATCCGCTGTGCATCCGTTGCCGACGGCCACGTTCACGTGTCGACCGAGATACGGAAGCGAGCTCGGCAGCTCGCGCGGCTCCGGCGCAGCGCGCGGTGCCGCAGTGTGCGCGAGTATCCATCGCGCCTTGTTGCGGACGAACGCCGCCACCTCCTCAGACGGCGTCATCGCAGGCACTGCGACACGGACTCCGCTCGGCCCAGCCGAGATCTCCATGGTCTTGTGCCGCCGCGTGCTGCGCTTGATTTCGTAGTCGATCACGGCATCGCCAAATCGAATGCATTCATGTTCGGTGAATTCCATCCCGCGATACTGACCGGGGGGTGTGACATCACCGGCGTCATTTTCCTGCGACGCGACCGCTCACAACAGGCAACCGAATGCAGGCCAGTGACGGGGTCCGGCTGTCGAAGTAAGTTGCGGCTGCGAGGCGCAGGGCGTCGCGGCGCCACCGAGCCTGACAGGGGATCACCATGGAACTGGGACTGTTCACTATGCCGAGCCACCCACCCGAGCGCGATCTGCGCGAGGGCTGGGAATGGGATCTGCAGGTCATCGAGTGGGCCGACGAGTACGGCTTCTCCGAGGCGTGGATCGGCGAGCACCATGCCGCCAAGTGGGAGCCGCACCCTGCGCCTGACCTGCTGACGCTGGAGGCGCTGCGACGCACGGAGAACATCCGCATCGGCCCAGGCGGCTTCCTCATGCCCTATTACCACCCCGCCGAGCTGGCCAACCGCATCTCGCTGCTGGACCACATCTCTGAAGGGCGGCTGAACTTCGGGGTTGCCGCCAGCGGTCTGCCCAGCGACTGGGAGATGTTCGGCGTGGACGGCATGGCCGGCGAGAACCGGGAGATGACCCAGGAGTCGGTCGAGTTCATCCTGAACCTGTGGAGCCAAGAGCCCGGCTGGACCCATGACGGCAAGCACTGGAAGGGCTCGGTGCCTCACGGCATGCCCGACATGGAACTGGTGCACCATCTCAAGCCGCTGCAGCAGCCGCACCCGCCGATCGGCGTGGCCGGGCTCAACTCGCCGTCGCCGACGCTGGAGATGGCGGGTGAGAAGGGCTGGATCCCGCTCAGCCTGAACCTCAACCCCCAGTACGTCAGTGGCCACTGGGACTCCTACGAAGCCGGCGCACGGCGCGCCGGGCGGGAGGTCAGCCGCGGCGACTGGCGCATGGTGCGCGAGGTCTTCGTGGCACCGACCGACGAGGAGGCTTGGGAGCATTCCTACGGCGGGATGATGGGCCGGATGATGACCGACTACTTCATCCCGCTGCTCGGAGCTTTCGACTTCCACCAGTTCCTCATCGACGAGCGCAATCCGCCAGCCGACGGTGTGGTCACCGTGGAGTACTGCGCCCGCAACAACTGGTTCGTGGGTTCGCCCGAGACCGTGGCGGCGTCGATCGAGAAGGTCTACGCGGACGTCGGCGGCTTCGGCCACCTGCTGCTGTTCTGCTTTGACTACTCCGAGACACCCGAGAGCGCGGAGGCGTGGCGGCAGTCGATGGAGCTGCTGGCCCATGACGTGATGCCGCGCGTGGCGCACCTGACCGGGGACTGAGCCGGCGCAAACTTTGCTAGCAGCTTCAGCCCCGCCGAGTCCGGCGACTGGGGCGAATACAGTTGCGCGCCATGGTGTCGGCACCGCGAGCAGCAACTTCGCCAGCACTCCGAACAATTCGGGCTGAAGCCGAAGCGCTGGCAGAACTCGCTCGACACCGCGTCTCCCAATACTCGGGCATCGGTGCGCGACGTGCCGCACGACGGCCGCCGATCTGGCCGCCGGCGCCCGAACTTCCCAAGGGCGACCCCCGCCTCGGACTGCGAGACCGCTGGTACTTGCTGGGCGTAGCCGACCTCGTGGGCGCCCAACCGGTGCCGACACGCCTCCTCGGCGAGGACTTGGTGGCCTGGCGCGATGGCGACGGCGAAGTGCGGCTGATGGCGGACCTTTGCCCGCACCGGGGCGCACGCCTGTCGGTCGGCGACGTCGTCGGCGGGCAGTTGCAGTGCGCGTACCACCACTGGCGATTCGACGGTGAGGGACAGTGCACATCGGTGCCGTCGCAGGGCGGCGCCTGCTCGCTGGCCGAACGGACCCGTGTCAGCGTGAGCTATCCCGTCAGCGAGCAAGTTGGCTATCTCTGGGCTTGGATCGGCGAGAGTGAACCTGCGCCGCTCAAGCTTCCGGCTGAGTTCACCGACGAGCGCTACTCGACGTTCCCCGAGACCGTGGAGTGGGGCGCCAACTGGATGCTGGGGCTGGAGAACCTCGTCGACTTGATGCACGCTCCATTCCTGCACGCTCGCTCGATCACCCTCAACGAGGGGATCACCACCGACCGTGTGGTTGTCGACGATCACGACGACGGCTTCGAGGTTCGTCGCAAAGATCAGGCGGGCACGAACTTCGACTGGATCGATATCCACACGGGAGACCTCATGTACGTCCGCCTGGACATCCCGCTGCCGCCCAGCGCCGGCCCCGGCCCGCCG
The DNA here is from genome assembly GCA_011523825.1 of Microthrixaceae bacterium. Taxonomy (GTDB): domain Bacteria; phylum Actinomycetota; class Acidimicrobiia; order Acidimicrobiales; family Poriferisodalaceae; genus Poriferisodalis. The sequence continues at coordinate 31,737 of WTFX01000027.1, read as the reverse complement.
CTGCGCATCCTGGGATTCCTGACCCCGCGCGACAACGCAGCCACCTTGGTGCACTTCCCGCGTTTCCGCGAAGTCTCGGGCCGGGAGCGTCGCATCTGGCGGACGCTCTACCGGCTACGTCTGCGCGGCACCCACCTCCATGTGCTGAACCAGGACAAGGAAATGCTCGAGGGCCTGCGCACCGTCGAAGAAGCCCGGCGCGATGAGCATCTCGCTCAGGCCGATCGGCCGGTGGTGCACTTGCGACGAGCGCTCGAACCGGTCTTCGAGGGCCAGCGGCAACGTTTCGGGCTGGCAGCCCAAACGGAGCCCGTACCGCAGCTCGCCGTTGACTGACCGCTTGGGTGCCCGCTGCACCGCCGACAGACCCACCGCCCACCGAACTACCCAGTCACCCGCCCACCACTCGCCGAGCCACCCAACCGCTAGCAGCTCCACGCCGAGCGAACCACCCAACCGCCAACCGCCCCGACCACAGGACGACACCGATGAGCCAGACCGCCACCGCTTCCGAGACCCCCGGCGGAACGCCAGCAACCGACATCGAGGAGCTCATCGACTCGATGTGCGCCACAGCAGACAGCCGACGCGAGGACTGGGACACGCTGGCCTTCCAGACCAAGGCGGGACCGCAGTACCGCCGCGCCCAGATTCGCTACATCGGCTCTGGCGGCACCGGCAATCACGAAGGCGACGAGCGAGCGCTCGCCGCCGAACACTTCACGTTCTCCAACATGCTGCTGCCCCCTGGCGCCGAGGGACCCGAGCACACCCACCACGACGTCGAGGAGGCCTTCTTCGTACTCGAAGGAGAGCTCGAGGTCACCATTCACGACGGCGACGACTCGGCCAGCCGGCTGCTGGGCTACCGCGACCTCATCAAGGTCCCCGCCGGAACCGCACGCTCGATTCGAAATGTGGGCGACACCGATGCGCTGTTCGTGGTGATGCTGGGAGCGTCCAAGCCCCAGCTGCCGACCTATCCCCCGCACTCCCCCATGGCGGGGATCACGCGGGACTGACCCGCTCGCAGGGCCGGCCCTGAGTCGAGCGGGACCGAGATGGGTCTGCACGGTCGCCGTGTCGTCATCACGGGCGCCGGGCGCGGGCTCGGGGAAGCCATGGCACACGCCATCGCCGGCGGCGGCGCGTCGGTCGTCGTTGCCGAGCTGGTGGCCGAGCGCGGCAGACAGGTCGTCAGCGACATCCAGGCCGCAGGCGGTGCTGCCGAGTTCGTCCAGACCGATGTGAGCGACGGGTCATCGGTCGCTTATCTGGCCGCTCACATCTCATCAGGCGGCGGGCTGTGGGGCCTCGTCAACAACGCCGGTCTCGCCGACGCCGTGGGCGGCAAGACGTTCTGGGACATCACTCCCGACGAGTGGGACCGCATTCAGGCCACCAACGCCCGCGGGCCGTGGCTGGTGAGCCGGGCGCTCGCCCCGCAGATGCTGGCTGCCGGGGAGGGCCGCATCGTCAACATCGCTTCGGATGCAGCGCTGTACGGCTCCCCTCGGCTCGCCCACTACATCGCTTCGAAGGGGGCGCTGCTTGCGCTGACCAGGGCGATGGCACGCGAGCTGGGCGATCACGGCATCACCGTCAATGCGGTGGCGCCCGGGCTGACCGAGGGACCTTCTGCGGAGCAGATCCCTGCGGAGCGCCATGAGCTCTACGCCGCCAACCGGGCCATCAGCCGACCGCAGCAGCCGTCTGACATCACAGGCGCCGTCACGTTCCTGCTGTCGGACGAGGCCGCCTACATCACCGGGCAGACCATGGTGGTGGACGGCGGCTTCGTGATGCCATGACGACGAGCGGCTCTCCTGGCCGAGACCGGAACGGCGGTGACTTGCTGGTCGAGGTGCTGTCGGCCCTTGGGACAGATGCTGCCTTCGGCGTCGTCAGCGTTCACAATCTGCCGCTGGTAGATGCCCTCGCACACCGTCTGCGCTGGGTGCCGACGCGCAGCGAGGCAGCCGCTGTCAACGCGGCCGATGCCTACGCCCGGGTTCGCCGCACGCCCAGCTGTGCGGTGACCTCCACCGGCACCGGCGCAGCAAATGCAGCGGGCGCACTCGTCGAGGCGCTGACCGCCGGTTCACAGGTGTTGCACGTGACCAGCCAGATCCCCAGCGAGTATCTCGGCGAGGGTCGGGGGGTCATCCACGAGACCCGCGACCAGCTCGCGCTGCTGCGGTCGTGTTCGGTCTGGGCGACAACCGTGGGCACCGACTCGGCCGCTGATTTCGCCCACGCTGTGTGGCGTCTTGGTCAGCATCCGCGCGGCCCGGTGAGCCTCGAATGGCCCATCGACCTGCAGTACGGCGCCACGACGCCATTCGACGCCGCGCTGCTGGGTGATGACTCAGGAACAGCAGGGACAGTGCCCGCGCCCGACCCAGAGTCGCTCGGACGAGCGGCCGACTTGATCGCGGCGGCTCAACGGCCGCTGGTATGGGCAGGCGGCGGCGCCATCGGCGCCGGCAACCAGATCGACGACCTGCTGCGGTGCACGGGTGCGGGCTTGTTCACCTCGAGCGCCGGACGCGGCGTGCTGCCCGAATCCGACGACCGGGTCATCGGTAACTTCGCCGCTTCGCCGACCGGTGCCGAGCTGCTGTCGCAGGCCGATCTGCTGATCTCGATCGGCACCCACTTCCGCTCCAACGAGACCCGCAGCTACCGGTTGGCGTTGCCGCCAGCACACGTGCAGATCGACATCGACCCTGCTGCGGTGGGGCGGGTCTATCCGGCTCAGGTCGGGATCGTGGGCGACGCAGCGGCTGTGCTGGACGCGCTGGTCGATCAGCTCAGCGACGGTGAATCAGGAACCGGACCGGGTTGGCGCGCGACCGTTGCCACCGCGCGCGACCAGTGTCGCGCCCAGTTGCGCCGCGACATCGGTCCATACGCGGCAATCTGCGACATCATGTCGAGCGTGCTCGGCGATCGGGCTCCCCGGGTCCGTGACATCACCATTCCGAACAGCTCGTGGGGCAACCGCCTGCTGCCCGTCGCCGACCCCGCTTCCAATGTCGTCCCGCGTGGCGGCGGCATCGGACAGGCTGTCGGCATGGCGATCGGGGCTGCTGTGGCCAGGCCAACCGAACCGACCATGGTGATGCTCGGCGACGGCGGCATCGCCGCTCAGCTCGGCGAGCTGGCCACGTTGGCCCAAGAGAATCTGCCGGTCACCTTGGTCGTGTTCGACGACGGCGGCTACGGGGTGCTGCGCAACACGCAGGATCGCCATGTAGGCCGCCGTTCGGGTGTTGACCTGCTCGCACCCGACTTCGCCTCGGCAGCGGCTGCATTCGACTTCGGCTACCGCGACGTGGCAGCGCCCGATGAGTTTGCTGCTGCATTCGGGGCTGCGACAGCCAGCGGAAGCCCCGAGATGATCCGGGTGGACTGCGACAAGCTCGGTCCCATGCCGGTGCCGTTCATCCCGCCCGTCGAGGTGCCGGGCTGATGGCTGTCTCGTCCGACCAGGCGGAGGGCTCGGCCGATGCGGGACTGATCTCGCGCAGCCATCTCGGCATTGAGCCGTTCGAGGTGCGTCGGCCTGCCTCGCTGGCCGACGCCGCGGCCGCGGTGGCGGACGGCTCCTGGGCGCATGCCGGCGGCATCGACGTCGCCCAGCGTCTGCGCGCCGGAGAAGCCGCCGACGAGCTCGTGCCGCTGTGCAGCCCACCGACGTCCGCCGGGACGGGGCTTGAGGTGCTGGGCGAGATCTCGCTCGGCAACGAGTGCCTGTTCGTCGGCGCAGCCGTCACCCATGCCCGTATCGAATCGGACCCACTGGTGCAGGCGCACCGTCCCGACGTGGCGGCCGCATGGAGGACGATCGGCAACGTCAGGATCCGAGCTGCGGGCACGCTCGGCGGCAACCTGGCGGCATTTCATCCCGGCTACGACGCCGCACCGGTCCTGGCCGCCGCTGGGGCCAGGATCGTCGTTGCCCAACCTGACGGCACGCTGGACCGCTGTGACGTGGCCGATGTGCCACTGAATCGGCTGATCGTCGGCTGCGAGGTGCCGTTGTCGGGGCGGGTCGTCTACGACCGCTCCCTGAAGCCCGTGGTCTCGGTGGCCGTCGGGGATCAGGCTGTCGCCATCGGCTGCGCCTACGCACAGACCGTTGTGATCCCGCATGGCGCGACCAACCCCGAAGACGTCGCCGCCGCGGTCGCCGCGCTGTCCGACCCGACGGACGATGCGTTCGGTTCTGCGGCCTACCGGCGCCGGATGATCGAGGTGCTGGTGGACCGGTGCCTGCGAACACACGCCGAGCCGGTGACATCCGCAGGCAATGGCGGCATCGGCGCGCCCCCGATCCCGCCTGCTCTGCCCTCTGACGCTCCCCCGACGGATGTTTCCTCGCGAGACGGCGCCATCAGCGCGGCCCATGTGGAGATGCATCTCAACGGCGAGTCATTTGCCCTAGCGGCGCCGCCCTCGGAGATGCTGGTGGACACCATCCGCGCACGGGCCGGTCTCGACGGCACCCGCGTGGGCTGCGACCAGGCGGTCTGCGGTGCCTGCACGGTGCTCGTGGACGGCATGCCGACCGCATCGTGCTCCACATTTGCCTGGCAGGCCGACGGTCGACGCGTGCTCACCATCGAAGCTGCTGGAGTTTCCGCAGATGCCAGCGCGCTAGACGATGTGGCTTCGATCCTGCCGATTGTGCAAGGTGCCTTCGCTGAGAGCAGCGCATTCCAGTGCGGCTACTGCACTCCGGGCCTGATCCTGGTGGCCGCTGCGCTGCTCGCCCGCCATCCCGATCCGGATCGGGCCACCGTCTGCGACTGGCTCGACTCGAACGTCTGCCGCTGCACCGGCTACCTGATGGTGATCGAAGCGGTCGAGGCTGCTGCAGCGGCAGTGCGAGACCGCGGCGGCGCCGACCTCGAGGACACGCCATGACCCGCTCGGATGCCGCTCTGAAGGTTTCCGGCACCGGTTCCTACGCTGTTGACGTCACGCTCGGCGGGATGCTGCATGCCAAGGTGCTGCGCTCCCCCCATGCCCATGCACTGGTCACGCGCATCGACACCACCGAGGCTGAAGCAGCCCCCGGCGTTCGGGCGGTGCTCACACGTCGCGACCTGCTCGACGCGGACGCCTGCGAGCGCTGGGCCGGCCAGGACGCCCGCTTGCACATGCCCCAGCGGCCCCTGGTGGCCTCGCACAGCTACGGCTACTTCATCAAGGACCAGCCGATTCTGGCCCTGGACCGTGTGCGCTGTATCGGCGATCCGGTGGTGGCCATCGCCGCCGACACTGAGCTGGATGCAGCCAGGGCACTGGCGCTGGTGAGGGTCGACTACGAGCCGCTGCCCGCCGTGACGGACTTCGACGAGGCCCTGGCTCCCGGTGCCACAGAGCTGTTTCCCGAAGCACCGCTCGCCATGACGCCGAAGTACGGCCAAGGCGCAAGCGGCGGCGCCCGGCCGCGGCCGAACGTCTGCTACCGCTTCGGCTACGAGACCGGCGACCCTGCCGCATTCGAGCGCTGTGACCACGTGTTCACCGACGTGTTCGACTTCGACGGCCGTCAGCAGCACCTGCACCCGGAGCCGTTCGTGGCGGTTGCGCGCTGGACCAGCACTCCATGGTCGGGCGACGCAACAGCTCAGCATCTCGGTGCCAGCAGCCGGCTGGAGCTCTGGTCGAGCTGCCAAAACCCGTTCCCTGTGCGCAAGGAGATGGCCCGCCTGCTGGGCATCGGCGAGCAGCGGGTGCGCATGCACGTCGGCTACCTCGGCGGCGGCTTCGGCGCCAAGAACGGCTGCAAGACCGAGCCCATCGCCGCGTTGCTGGCGCTGAAGGCCGGGGCACCGGTGCGTTACTGCCTCACCATGGATGAGGGCTTCTGGACGATGCGCCAGCACAACGCCCGGCTGACGCTGCGCACCGGCGTCATGGCCGACGGCACGCTCGTGGCCCGCGACGCCGAAGTGCTGCTCGACGCGGGCGCCTACGCGGACGCCAGCCCGCTTGTGGCGGAGAAGGCCGGCTACCGGGTGGCAGGGCCGTACCGCTGGCAGCACATCCGGTCGGTCACCGACGCCGTGCTCACCAACACCACGCCGGCAGGACCGTTTCGGGGCTTCGGCGGCACGCAGGCGAACTTCGCCTGCGAGAGCCAGATCGACATGATCGCTGTGCGGCTGGGCCTCGACCCGGTCGAACTGCGGCGCCGCAACCTGATCGGGCTGGGCGAGCCATACGTGCCGGGCGAGTCGGCCATGGACTCGGACCTGGTCGAGGGTCTGGACCTGGTGGCCGACCGCATCGGCATGGACGAACAGCGCCCACCGGGGAGGGGGCGTGGCGTGGCAGTGGGATTCAAGGATTCCGGCGGCGTCAACAAGCCGGCGCAGGCCCGCGTGAAGGTGGCCACCTCGGGCGATGCCTGGGTGCAGTGCGGCACTGTCGAGATGGGCCAGGGCGCCCAGACCGCCCTGCGAGAGGTTGCGGCGCGGGTGCTCGGCGTGAGCCGCGAGCGAGTCCACTGGTCTGACATCGACACCGACCACACGCCCTTCGACCAGGGAACGAACGCATCCTCAGCCATTTCGGTCATGGGCCAGGCAGTGCAGAAAGCCGCTGAAGCGGCCCGACTGCGCGTCCTGCTGTTCGCCGCCACCGCGCTGGACGTGCCGCTCGAGCGCGTCGAATTCCAGGACGGTCTCGTGATCGCGGCGGCACCCGACGGTTCGGGCGAGCCCGAACGCGTCCCGCTGGCGCCGCTGGTGATGGGCTTCTACGGCGGCACCGGCTATGAGTTCACCGGCGAAGGGTTCTTCAAGGCACCCGGCGAGAGCCGGGCACCGCTGGAGTCGCCGTGTGTGTCCTGGGAGTACGGCTGGGGCGCTGCGGAGGTGTCGGTGGACGCCGAGACCGGCGTGGTGACCGTTCACCGACTGGTGGTCTCGGGCGATGCGGGCACGGTGCTGCACGAGGGGGCCTGCCGGGGCCAGGACGAGGGCGCCGCGATCATGGGCCTGGGCGGCGCGCTGTACGAAACCATGCGCTTCGACGGAGCGGAGCTCGCCAACGGCTGCCTCGTGGACTACCGGGTGCCGCGGGCCAGTGACGTGCCGGCTGAATTCGTGTCGATCACCCAACAGCAGGGGCACGGACCGGGCCCGTTCGGCTCCAAGGGGCTCGGCGAGGGGGCAATGCTGCCGGTCGCGTCGGCCATTGCGAATGCGATCGCCGATGCCACCGGGGTGAGGGTCACCTCGATGCCGCTGACCGGCGAGACCGTGCTGGCCGCACTCGACGCGGGCGCAGGCTGAACCATGTTTCCCTGCCCGCGCCTGAGGCCGCAACTGCGCCCCGGCCACCGTTGCCGGCGCGCAGTCGGGAGCACACGATGAGTTCGGCCGCGTGGGCGATCACCCATCTGCGTCACATCTCGCTGCATTGCAGCGCGTTCGACGCGTGCCTCGACTACTACGCCGGGCCGTGGGGCTTGCAGCGGCTCCCTGATTCTGACGATCAGTCAGCGGTGCTGCGTGCCGCGGGCACTGAACACCACGTGCTGGAACTGCATCGCTCTGACAGCAACGGCATCGACCATCTGAGCCTCGGGCTCTTCGATGACCGAGCCGTCGACGCTGCGGCTGCCGATCTCGGAGGCGCCGGTGTCACCCTGCTGAGCGAACCTGCCGCCCTCGACCGGCCCGGCCGCGGCTACGGGTTCCGCATTGCCGACCCCGAGGGACGCATCGTGGAGCTGTCGGCGTGCACCGACGCCGTGCCGGCGAGTGCTGAGGAACCCACTCCCGTCAAGATCGCCCACGTCGTGCTGAACACTGCCGACATCGAGTCGCTGAGTGTGTGGTGGTGCGAGGTGCTGGGATTCCAGGTGAGCGACTGGAGCGAGCGCCAGATGGTGTTCCTGCGGTGCAACAGCGATCACCACTCGATTGCGTTCAACCGGGCCGAGTGGGCATCGCTGAACCATGTTGCCTACGAGGTTCCGTCACTGGACGCCTTCATGTCGTCGATCGGCCGCCTGAAGCGTGCTGGTCACGATGTCGGCTGGGGCCCCGGCCGGCACGGACCGGGCAACAACGCGTTCGGCTATTTCGTGGACCCGGCAGGCACCGTGCCCGAGGTCACCGCCGAGGTGCAGCAGATCGACGAGGCCACCTGGGTGCCGCGCACCTGGCCCCGCACCCCCGAGCTGTCAGACCGCTGGGGCATCGCCGGCCCGCCGTCCGCGGAGATGCGCGAGTACATGGCTGGCACGCCTGACGCCTGAGGGTCTGACTGGCCGCCGGCTCGCTGCAGGCTCAACGCCGACTCACTGTCGGTTAGCTGCTGGCTCGCTGCTGGCTCACCTGCGAGACGCATCCGGGTCAATCGAGACTGCGAAGCGAGGCGGCGGCCCGATCGACAGCCAACTGCTCGCGGCCGATGAGCACGACGGCGGGCTCAACGCCGACGCCAGTGAGCGAGTCCGCAGGCTCGATGCTCCAGCGCCGGCCCACGACCTGTAGTTCGTGCCATCGGCCGTCGGGACTCGCGAACCATCCCTTCGCCCGCAGCAGGGATTCGGATTGACGGTCGAACCAGTGTCCGACCGCGGCGGGCTCCCATGGCCCGATCCCTCGTACCGAGGCCGTCGCTATCTCGATGGGATGGCCGTGGGAGGCTTGGTTGAATGCTGCACCGCGGATCGCTGCGCTGAGCAGCACACTCGGGTCGATGCGTCCGTGAGCCGACGGCACGACCATGCGACCAGGAGCGATCTCGCCGATCCGAGTCGTCAGCGCTTCCACATGGGCGTCGTCAACCAGGTCCACCTTCGACAGCACCACCAGATGCGCCACGTCGATCTGGCGATGCACCGCGGACCCGACCTGGGCGTCGTCGAGCTGCGCCGCCAGAAGCTGCGCGTCCACCACGGCAGCCACGCCGTCGAGCCGGCAGCCAGATGCGCCTTCGACAGCCGACGCCATCGTTGCCGGATCGGCGACGCCGCTGGCTTCGACCACGATCGCGTCGTACACCTCCGAGGCTGCAAGGGCTTCGAGCGATTCGGCCAGATCGGACACCAGTGCGCAGCAGGCGCAGCCGTTGGTGAGCTCGATCCGCTCGCCGAGCTTCGAGGCAAACAACGTCCCAACCGCACCCTGATCAGCCGGCGAGGCGGCGTCGACCGAGTCGGCGTCGATTGACATGGCGTCGATGTTGATCGCGCCGATGTCGTTCACCACGGCCGCGATGCGTAGGCCCGCAGGTTCAGCCAGCAGCCGACGCAGCACCGTGGTCTTGCCGCTGCCGAGGAAGCCCGTGAGCACAGTGACCCCGATGCCACCCGCTCGGTCCTCTCCTGCGTCGCGTCGGGCGGCAGCCAGGGAGCCCAGCACGGCCTGCCAAGCAGCGTCGAGCTGTGCTGGATGATGCTGCGACACCGATGCCGGCCCGGGTTCGCTCGAGGTGTCCATGACGGCGCCCGCAGCCCCGCTCAGTACAACCGCGGCACGATGCGCCAGCGCACCTGGGACCGGTACCGGTCCCACAGCGGGCCGTACTTGGCGGCACAGCGCCGGTCGTCGGCTCGCTCACGCGGCACCAGCAGCGCGACGTAATACAGCGGGTACAGCCACGGTGCGAGCATCGACGGCCGGCCCAGCGCGAGAGCCAAGCCCACGCCCATGGCGATCTCGCCCAGGTAGTTGACGTGACGTGACACGCCCCAGAAGCCGCTGACCAGCACGTGGCGCTCGCCATCGGAGAGTGCCTTGGGGGAAATGCCCAAGAACGCCCGATCGGGTTCCCGCTTGAAGCGGTGTTTCTGCAGGTTCGCGCCACGCGCCAGCACCCACCCGCCGAAGAACACAGCCGCCGCAATCACCAGCAGCCATGCCGGAGCGTCGGGATTGCCGAGATCTGCGACTGCCCACAGACCGACGGCGTAGAAGTACGGGTACCAGAACAGGCACCCCCAGATGAGCTTGAACCCCACGCGCTCGGCGAACAGGTCGTAGGTGTAAAGGTGGACACGCTCGAAGACGAGGTAGTCGCAGACGAACCAGCTCATCAACACCACGTAGAGGGCGACGCCGGGAGACGGATCGTCCCCGAAGTCGTCCCAGTGGTGCGCTGCGAACGAGAGCACGTTCAGCTCGAGCAGCACGGCGCCGGCCAGGTAGAGGTACATCTTGGCGTCGGCGCGGCCGCCGAATGGCTGCGGGTTGGCCCGGCGCCCCAGGTACAGCTCGGCGAGCACTCCTCGCCCGCTCGACGGAGCGCCGAGCACCGTGGCGGCACTCGCCCCGAGGCCCAGCACGAGGGCGCCGAGCGCGCTCGGCCAGCGCTGCTGCCACAGCCAGTCCCAGGGCATCAGGCCCGTCCCGCACACGGTGCACCACACGGCCAGCGTGACTGCGAAGACCGCCAAGCCGTTGATCCGGTACTGCAGAACCTTGCCGGTGCGCTCGTGGCGCGCATAGCCCGCCATGCGCCTCGCCGGCAGCACCAGGTGCAGCACGCCGACTGCGGCGAACACCGCCCACGGTGCGCAGAACCCGGCCACCGCGTCGCTCATGTCAGGTGCTTCGTGTCGCGGGCGATGAAGCGAATGGCTGTCTTGCGGGGCACCGCACGGCCCATGAGCTGTGCCGCCAGGCGGTTCACCCGTCCGGGCACCACCCGCGGGCCGCGGCCCAGCCGGTCCAGCGTCTGGCGTGCGGCTTCGGTAGGGGCGAGCATGCCGGGCACGTCACGGCCGAACGTGCGGGCATACCCCGGTGTGGGCATCGCCCCGGCACAGCACGCCACCACGTCGATGCCGAACGGCCGAAGCTCGTACCACAGGCTCTCGGCCAGGTGCGTGTTGAATGCCTTGGTTGCTGCGTACACGGCGACGTGCGGGGTTCCCTGCAGACCCGAGAGCGACGACACCAGCACCACGGCGCCGCGGCCCCGGTCGCACATGGCCGGCACCAGCGTCCGCACGGCGTGCAGCGGCCCGCGCACGTTCACATCTACCGCGTGCCGGATTGCCTCGTCGGTGTTGTCCAGGAAGGGTCCAATGGGCACCGAAGCGGCGTTGTAGACGGCGATGCCGATGTCCACGCCGGCGACGGCCTCGGCCAACGCAACCGGGTACGCATCATCGGCCAGGTCCAGCGTCAGGCAGCGCACCTCGACCCCATGGTTGTCCTGCAGCCGATCGCGAACCTCGCCCAGCACATCCCCCCGGCGGGCCAGGAGCACCAGGTTCATGCCGCGGTCGGCCAGCTCGGCGGCGAACGCAGCGCCGAAGCCCTCTGAGGCACCGGCGACGACGGCCCACGCCCCGTAAGCGTCGGGGAGCGAGCGGCGCTGGCGTCTCACGACGTGGGTTCGCCGCCCAGCACCGTGCCGACGACGCCGATGTCGCGCAGCGCCATCGGATCGACCTCGTAGGGGTCGTCGTCGAGCACGGTGAAGTCGGCCAGCTTGCCGGCCTCGATCGAGCCCAGCCGGTCGTCGCGGGCCAGTACGTGGGCGGCGTCGATGGTGATCGCACGCAGGGCCCGGTCAACTGAGATGCGCTCCCCCGGCGCCATCACTGTCTCGCCGTCGGCGCCCACCCGGTTGACAGCGCACCACACCGCCAGCAGCGGCTGCAGCGGCGTGACGACGAGGTTGAAGTCGCTGTGCAGGGCGAAGGTGACACCGGCGCGCTCCAGCGAGCCCAGCCGGGCGGTCGCCTCGCTGCGATCGGGCCCGAAACCGTGATCGGCATGCAGCTGCGCCCGGAAGTGCACGAAGTAACAGTTGACGCTGGCCAGCCCGCCCAGCGCAGCGAGACGCTTCGCTTGCGCGGGTGTCGAGATGCAGTAGTGCTCGATGGTGAAGCGGTGATCGAAGCGCGGGTGCTCGGCGTGCAGGGCAGCCAGCGTGTCCAGCGTCATGTCCACCGTGCGATCGCCGTTGGCGTGGGAGTGAATCTGCACACCCGACTGCCAGAAGGGGCGCATCCGCTCCACCATGTCCTCCCACGGCACCTCGCCGGTGTGCGCCGTGTCCTCGTCGAGATAGCCAGGCGAGTTCATCACCAGCGTCATCGACGGGTACGAGCCGTCGTTGACGTACTTCACGCCGTGGGTGTTGAGCCGATCGTCGCCCTCAGCCCGCTTGCTGGCCAGAAAGTCGAGCATGTCGTCGCCGTAGTTGCGTCGCAGCTTCGGTTCAAAGGGGATCATGAAGATCCGCAGCGGGAACGTGCCCTCGGCGATCGCCGCCGCATGGTCGTCCCATTCGGGCTCGAAGCCGTCGGCCATGCCCCACACCAGGTCGGCGGTGGTAGTGACGCCGGCGGCGCGGGCCACCGCCCCCATGCGGTCGATGGCCGCCCGTCCCGTGCCCGGGCCGAAGATCGAGGCCGCGACCGGCCGGTTGGCCCGCGCCGTTGCCTCGGTCTCCACGAACCAGCCGTTCAGCCGACCGTCCGGGTAGCGACCCAAGCCGTGACCGACCGAGTCGTCGTCGACGCCGATCAGGCCGAGCATCGGCGTGTTGGCGTACACGATGTGCGGTGCGTAGGCGCACACCCACAGCGGCACGGTGTCGCTGATGGCGTCGAGCATGTCGCGGTCGAGATGACCCTCCTGGCTGGCGGGGTCGTACCCCCACGCTGTCAACGGCTCGCCGGGATCGGCGTGCTCGGCAACCAGCGCGCGCAGCTGGTGCACCACGGCGTCACGACTCGGCAGGCCCTTGCGCAGCCCCGTCGGCGACGCCGAGTCGATCGGTCCGACGTAGTGCAGCCCCATGTAGGTGCCGCTGAGACGCAGGTGGGTGTGCGGGTCGATGAACCCCGGCATGATCACCTTGCCGGCATAACGGTCGTCGACCTCGTAGGGGTTGCGACGCAGCCACGGCTGCATCGACTCCATGGTGCCGACCGACACGATCCGGCCGTCGGCCACTGCGACGGCCTCTGCGTGCGGCCTGCCGGGGTCCATCGTGTGGATCCGGGCCGCCGGGTACACCGTGATCTGTTCCATGCGCCACCTCCGCTGGTGCCGTGGGCTCCCCGCGCGGTTCTAGTTCAGCTCACCGACGAGATGAAGCTCTCCAGTGCGGCGATGTGCTCACCGGTGTTCTGCAGGTTCGCCGCCGGGTTGCCACCCCACTCGCATGTCGTGCTCTGGCAGTTGATCGAGAAGTGGCTGAAGCCCGCGTCCCGGGCACCGTCGACGAGCGCTGTCCACCTGTCGGGGCCGATGCCGAGGTTGGCCTCGCCCTCCAGGGCGAACTCGGCCGGATCGCGCCCGTACTCGGTGAGCAGCTCCCGCAAGCGATCAGCCAGCGCGACAGTGTCGGGACCCGAGTCGCCGAAGGTGAAGCCGTCGCCGAGACGGGCCGCCCGTCGCAGTGCCGCCGGGGTGTAGCCGCCGAACCAGATCGGGATGCGCCGCTGCGGCCGGGGGCGGATGCCAGCACGGTCGATGCGGTGGAACTCGCTGGTGTAGTCGATGACGTCGTGCTCCCAGAGCGCCCGGATCACCGTGATCTGGTCGTCCAGCAGAGCGCCGCGCTGCTCCCAGTCGGCACCCAGCGACTCGTACTCGACGTAGTTCCAGCCGGAGCCCACGCCGAGCCGGAAGCGGCCGCCTGACAGCAGGTCCACCTCGGCTGCCTGCTTGGCGACCAAGGCGGCCTGGCGCTGCGGGAGGATGATGATGCCGGTCTCGAACTCGATCGTGCTGGTCACCCCTGCCAGGTAGCCGAAGAGCACGAACGGCTCGTGGAAGTCGTCCCGCTCGGCGTAGGGGCCCCAGAAGGCCGGCTCCCGCCCGGCGTGCTCGGCGCCCAGCACATGGTCGTAGGTGACGATGTGCGCGTAGCCCAACGCCTCGGCAGCTTGAGCCCAGTCACGCAACGCAATCGGATCGGTGCCGATCTCGCACGTCGGAAGGACAGCGCCGAACTTCATGGGCCGCTGGGGGGGACTCAATCGAGGATGCGCAGCGGAACGCTGCGGGGGCCCCGGATCGGGCCGACCGACCACTTGATGTCCTCAGGGTCGACGGCCAGTTCGAAGCGCGGGTAGCGCTCCAGCCAGGCGCTCAGGCCGACTCGCAGCTCCATGCGCGCCAGATTCGAGCCCAGGCAGCGATGCACGCCCACCCCGAACGCCATGTGGCGGTTGTTCTCACGGTCCAGGATCAGCTCGTCGGGGTTCTCGAAGTAGGCGGGGTCGCGATTCGCCGACGGGTACGCCAGCAGCACCCGCTCGCCCTTCGAGACGGGGCAACCCGCGATCTCGGCGTCATCGGTGATGTAGCGGGCAATGGTCACCGGGCTGTAATAGCGCAGGAACTCTTCGATGGCTGTGGGCATCAACTCGGGCTCGTCGACCAGTCGCTTGAGATCGTCGGGATGCGAGCCGAGGTGGAACAGCATGGAGCCCAGCGTCGACCACGTCGTGTCGATGCCGCCCAGCATCAGCACGAACAGCGCACCGATGCGTTCCTTGCGCGTGAACGGCCTAGTGCTGCCCTCGGACACTTCGGCTTGCGCGTTCAGCACCATGGTGACCAGGTCGTCGGGCGCATCGTCGCCCTGCTGCTCGCGCTCGTCAAGTTGCCTCGCGAAGAACTCCTGGACCTCCCGGGAGGCGACCCTGGCGATGTCCAGGTCGATCTGCCCTTCTTTGAGCATCCCGTCCACCCATCGCCGGAACGTCGGGCCCATCTCGGTCGAGACGCCGAACAGGTAGCCCATGACCTCTACCGGCAGCAGCTGCGCGTAGTCGAGAGCGCCGTCGGTGAGCTTGGCATCGCCGATGTCGTCGAGCAGGCGCTCTGCCATGGCGACGACGGTCGGCTCCAGCTCATCGGTGGCCTTCGGGCTGAACGACGGCAGCAGCGGCCGGCGGACCGGTCCGTGCTCGGGCGGATCCAGCGTGATCGGAGACAGATCGAGCTTGATGTTGTCGGGATGGTTCGTGTTGACCGCAGTGATCCGACTCGAGAAGGTGTCGGTGTCGCGAGCCGTCTCGGTGATGTCGTCGTGACGGGTCACGAGGTATGCGCCGTAGAACCTCTCGGTGTGGGCGACCGGGCAGCGTTCGCGCAGGTCAGCCATGATCTCGGGACCGTCGGCGGCCCACTCCTCGCTCAAGTGGTCGAAGTCCATCGCCCAATCGGCGACAGGCGGTCGTTCTGACATGTCGGTCGGCACCCCACTCCTGACACCCGCCGACGAATCGCGGCGGTCTGTGCGGACGCTGCCGGCGACCCGCACGAGCACCGATGGTATTCCGCCAGTGGATTGCTGCGCCGGAGTTGCCGGGTCACAGGCGCTGCGCGCGCCTCTTGCGGGGTCCGGCAGGGCGCACGGCCGCTGCGTCGATTCGGCACGGCGCGTACCGTGGTGACGTGCCGCTCGACGTCATCGGGATGATCGGTGTATCGCCGCCCAAGGACGACTCGACCGTGCACGTCATCGAGGGCGGGCTGTCCCGCCAGTTCCTCGAGGACTTCAGCCGTGCGCACGACGAGGCCGGCTTCGACTTGGTGCTGGTGGGCTACACGTCGACCTCGGCCGACGGCTGGGCGGTGGCGACCCACGCCGCTTCGGTCACCGAGCGGCTCGGCTATCTCGTCGCGCACCGGCCCGGCTTCGTGGCGCCCACGCTGGCCGCCCGCAAGGCAGCCACCTTCGATCAGCTCAGCGGCGGCCGCTTCGCGCTGCACATCATCGCCGGAGCCAGCGACAAGGACAATCAGCGCGACGGCGACTACCTGCCGAAGGTCGACCGCTACGCCCGTGCGGGCGAGTACATCGACGTGATGCGCCGCACGTGGACCTCAGCGGAGCCATTCGACCACGAAGGGCCGTACTACCGCATCAGCAATGTGCGCGCCGACGTGCAACCGCTGCAGCAGCCCTCGCCGCCGATCTTCTTCGGCGGTTCCAGCGAGGAAGCCCTGGAGATGGGGGCACAGCGCTGCGATGTCTACGCCATCTACGCGGAGCCTCGCGCCGCAGTGGCAGAACGGTTCGAGGACTTCCGCCGCCGGGCCGCTGCGTACGGACGCACGCCGCGTTTCTCGATCAGCGTCCGGCCGATTCTGGGCGACACCGAGGGCGAGGCGTGGGACCGCGCTGACCGCATCCTGGGTGGCATCGAGGCCGCTGGCACCGACAAGCTGACCGTGGCGGGCAGTCACCGGGGCAAGCCGTACGACCATGGCGGCGAGCGGATGCTGGGTTATGCCGCAGCAGGCGACGTTCACGACGAGCGGCTGTGGCTCAAGATCGCCGAGGCCACCGGTGCTCCCGGCAACACGTCTTGTTTGGTGGGCACCGCCGAGCAGGTGGCCGACTCGATCCTGCGCTACTACAAGCTCGGAATGCCGGCAGACGGCGGGGTGAGCGACGTGGGCTACGTGCTGATCCGGGGCTTCGATCCCTTCAACGACGCCGTCGACTTCGGCCGCGAGCTCATTCCCCGCATCAAGGCGGGTGCTGCCGAGCTCGATGCGCGAGCGCCGCAGGCTGAGTCCGGCACCCGAGCGGAGACGGCGCTCGCAGCAGCGGACTAGACAGCCTGCTGGACGAAGCATCAACCGCGAACGCCCACCAGGAGCACGGATCAACAAGGGGAGCCTGATGTTGGACATGGACCTTTCGGGACGGGTGGCGCTGGTGACCGGCGCTTCCAAGGGCATCGGCGAGGCCTCGGTGCGACTGCTCGCCGATCATGGCGCCGCCGTGGCATTCTGCGCCCGCGGCGCCGAAGCGGTGGACGCGCTGGCTGCGTACGCGCCGCCGTCGGGATCGGGCTCGGTCCGCGGCTACACGGCGGACATGTCCGATGCCGACGCCACGCAGACGTTCCTCGAAGCAGCCACGACCGACGTCGGACCCGCTGACATTCTCGTCAACAACGTCGGCGCATCGCCGTCGCGCAACTTCCTGTACATGTCCGATGACGACTGGACCGATCTGCACCAGCTCAACTTGATGTCGGCGGTGCGTTGCACCCGGTTCTGCCTGCCGCACATGCGCAAGCAGAAGTGGGGCAGGGTGATCATGATCGCCACCGGCGCAGCGTTCTCCCCCAATGCTGCGCTCATCGATTACGCAGCCACCAAGGCCGCCATGGTGGCCACCGCCAAGGCGCTCGCAGGCAAGTACGGCGCCGACAATGTGCTCACCAACACCGTCATCCCGGGGCTCATCCGCACCGACATGTGGGAACGAGCGGCAGCCGAGATCGCTGAGGCCAACAACACGGACGCCGAGGCGATCTTCGCCCGCAACTCCACTGGAGTCCCCCAGGGCCGCTACGGCACGGCCGACGAGGTCGCCGCCGGCGTGGTGTTCCTTGCAAGCAACGGAGCGAACTACATCAACGGCACCTGCCTCACCATCGACGGCGGCGTCGGCACCCACGTCTGAGAGCCCGAGGCACAGACGCGAGAGCAGCGGAGGCGGCAGGAAACTCGGCGACGTTGCGACCCGCTGGATCGCTGGTCGCAGAGTTTCCTGCCGCCTCCGCAGCGGGCGCACCTAGCTGCGTTGCTCTGAAACTGATCTGAGCCGCGGGCTAGCTTTCAGGTCGCCAATCTCGCTCACGAACTCGCAGACCAAACAGGAGCACCGACATGGCGCACGCCTACACCGACAAGGGCCTCGAGATGCAGGAGGCCGTGAAGTCGTTCATGGACGACCACATCTACCCCAACGAGGAGGAGTACAACGAGCAGTACGAAGAGCTCGTAGCCGCCGGGCAAGTGCACGCCACCCCGGCAATCATGGAGAAGCTCAAGGCGGCCGCGCGCGAGCGCGGCCTGTGGAACCTGTTCATCCCCCACCTCGACCCGCAGGCGCCGGGCACGAAGCTGTCCAACCTGGACTACTCGCCGATCTCCGAAGAGCTCGGCAAGGTGTCGTTCAGCTCCGAGGCGCTGAACTGCGCGGCGCCTGACACCGGCAACATGGAGATTCTGAACCTGTACGGCTCCGAGCGGGTCAAGCAGCAGTACCTGGCACCGCTGCTGGAGGGGGAGTTCCGCTCGACCTTCTCGATGACCGAGCCCGAGGTGGCCAGCTCTGATGCATCCAACATCCGCCTGCGGATCGACAAGGACGGCGACGAGTACGTGCTGAACGGTCGCAAGTGGTTCTCCTCGAACGCGCTGCGGCCCGAGTGCAAGGTGCTCATTGTGATGGGCAAGAACGACCCGGACGGGCCGCGCCATCGCCAGCAGTCGATGATCGTGGTGCCACGCGACGCCGAGGGCATCACGGTGGAACGCGACCCGCTGGTGTTCGGCTACCACCACCGGGGCGGTCACCCCGAGTTGGTGTACGAGAACGTGAGGGTGCCCGAGGACCACATCCTGGGAGGCGAGGGCGAGGGCTTCGCCATCAGCCAGGCTCGGCTGGGCCCCGGACGCATTCACCACTGCATGCGTTCGATCGGCGTGGCCGAACGGGCGCTGGAGCACATGTGCAAGCGGGCGCTCGAACGCCACACCTTCGGCAAGTCGGTTGCCCAGCAAGGCCTCATCCAGGACTGGATCGCCGAAGCACGCATCGAGATCGACCAGGCCCGCGAGTACGTGCTGCATGTGGCACATCTGATGGACACCATCGGCAACAAGGCCGCTGCGCAGGAGATCTCCGGCATCAAGGTGGTGGTGCCCAACATGGCGCTGAAGATCATCGATCGGGCGATCCAGGTGCACGGCGCCGGCGGTGTCACCCAGTTCTTCCCGCTGGCCGAGATGTACGCCCAGATGCGGACGCTGCGGATCGCCGACGGCCCCGACGAGGTCCACAAGATGACCATCGCCCGCCGCGAACTCCGGCGCCACGATCCCGATTTCAGGATGAGCTAACTCATCCGGAACATCACACACTGCGGATGGCATGGGCCATCCGCAGCATCAAACTCAGCCGTATGGAGCTAGCCCTCAAGCCTCCGGGCCACTGTGTCAAGCGTGGGCCAGTCAAGGAGATCGGCCCCCGCAGTCACCAGCACGAAGCGGAACGTCTCGTAAGGCTCGTGCAACTGAGCATCGCTCGCGCTCATGTCGCCCCAATCCGTTTGTGGTCGTCGGCGACAAGCGCGACGATTGGGACCGTTGGTATGAATCGAACATCCCGATCGCCGATGATCGATTCGACGAACATCAGGCGAAGCTCGCCGAGGGACGACAGACGACACCACGCAGGATGGCAACAAGAAGGCAGACCGGCAGGAGGAAGCGACGATGAGTCTTGAACAATGGGAGAAGAAGATCCTCGAATCGCCCGGTGCCGACCAGCGCGTCGGCGAGATCGAGAATGAACTGCGATGGGCCGCTGGCTTGACCGCACTGCGTGAGAGCGCCGGCTTGTCCCAGCGAGACCTTGCTGAGCGAATCGGCGTTTCACAACCCCGTATCGCCGCCATCGAGTGCTCAGACAACGTCACGATCAGCGTTCTCCAGCGCTATGCCCGCGGAGTAGATGGCCGCCTCGAAGTCTCCGTAGTGCAGGATCAACAACGGACCACACTGCTCTGACGCCCACCATGCCCGATGAGGCGCATGAGGCGACAAGCGATCGTCACTGATGAAGGGGGCTAGCTCTTGAGCTGCTGGGCCAGTTTGTCGAGCGTTTGTCGCACCGCGGCCAACGCCGCAAAGGGGTCGGCGCCGGGGTCAACCGGGGCATGCAGGCGCAGCCGGCTTCCCCCCGGTACCTGCTCGAGGTCGAAGCGCCAGGTGTCCGCAGGCACGTCGAGCGATTCGATGGCGGCCCGGACCGAGTCGGGCTTGGCCTGGAGATCAATCTCATCGACGACGCCCGGCCCGCTCTGCGTCTTGGTACGCCCATAACGGTCGAAGTAGGCGATGTCCGCGGCCGGGTAGCGCCGCGACGTAGGCGTGAAATCGGCGCCGATCGTGTAGGCCACCGGGGACAGGCAGATCTGCGTCACGTGGTCTGGCAGTTCCAGCAGTTCGGCGACCGCGGGTGCCTCGTTGAGGTACCAGGAGGGTAGCCGTGTGGCCGTCGGGGACTGCCAGCGATGCGCCCAACGTTGTCGCAAACCGACATTGCGAACTGTTGCAAACCGACATCACGAGATGTTGCAAATCGACATTCAGATGCCGGCAGTTACGCTTGCAACATGGACGGCTACCTGAAACGCCTCGCTGACCCGTTGTTGGCGGAGCTGCTCGCTGCGTTGCCCGCGGTCTCGCTGGTGGGTCCGCGTGCGGCAGGCAAGACAACCACCGCCGCCCGGCACGCCAGCAGCATCATTCATCTGGACCGTCCCGGCGAGGCTGATGTCGTCGCTGCTGATCCCGATGCCGCTCTCGACGGGCTTCCAACGCCGATCCTGCTGGACGAGTGGCAGGAGGTGCCCGAGGTGCTCGGCGCCGTGAAACGGGCGTGCGACCGCGATCGCCATCCGGGGCGCTTCATCCTGACCGGATCGGTGCGAGCCGAGACCGACCACCGGACATGGCCGGGAACCGGCAGAGTGACTCGCGTCGAAATGTTCCCGCTGACCGTCGGCGAGCTGTCGGCTTCCACCGTCCCGACACTGGTGGACCGCATCGCCGAGGGGGATCCGGCCCTCACTGGGGGAACCCGCTGGGCGAGCAACGCTGCTGACAGCGCCACCAGCGCAGGCACCGCTGGGCATCTCCGGGACTACGTGCGGCTGGCCCTGCAAGGAGGGTTCCCGCAAGCGGCGCTCGGCTTACCCGAGCGCTCCCGCCGACGCTGGCTCGACACCTACACAGCGGAGATCGTCGGCCGCGACGCCGTACTTGCAGGCAACGGTGTCGACCGCAGTCGGCTGGGGCGCTACTTCGCGGCGTACGCCCATCAGTGCGCTCGAATCACCGACGACACCCTTCTCTGCACGGCAGCAGGCATCGACCGCCGCACCGCACATGCGTACTTGGACCTGCTCGAACGCATCTACGTAGTCAGCGGGCTGCCCGCGTGGTCATCGAATCGCACCAAGCGGCTCGTCAAGCGACCCAAGCGATTCCTCGTGGATTCCTCGCTGTTCGCCGCGGCTACTGGTACCACCGAGGCGGGTGTGATGCGCGATGCTGACCTGTTGGGTCGCCTCCTCGAGACGTTCGTTGTCGCTCAGCTTCGAGCGCAGGCCACCGTCAGCGAGCACCGCTGTGCACTGCATCACCTGCGCCAGCACAACGGCCGGCACGAAGTCGACATCGTCATCGAACTCCACTCCGGGCACATCATCGGCATCGAAGTCAAAGCCGCCGCTGCTGTGTCCCGCGATGACGCCCGGCACCTCGCCTGGCTGCGCGACGAAGAAGGCGATCGATTCCTCGCAGGAATCGTGCTTCACACCGGCCCAGGCTTCGTGCCGCTCGCAGACCGCCTCTGGGCCGCGCCCATCAGCAGTCTGTGGGCCTGACATCCTCACCGCTCGGCCAGACCGTCCCTGACGGGAGTTGGAGCCGGGTCGAGAAGAAGCGCATCACCCCGTGTTTTGTAGAGGCTCGGGTTGTTGACGGTCGCGGCATCTCGGACAACGCCATGTTCGACGCCGGCCGGTCAATGAGCACCTGCACATCGGGTTTCGTCGCGCAGGAAGACGGCAACGGCGACTACGTGGTCATTACTGCTGGGCATTACCGCAACCAGCAGAAGATGCACGGGGTGTCACTTCCGTGGATAAGGGGCTACATGCATGCCAATGCAGATGCCCAGTCGCACAGGATCCCAAGCGGCGCAGGGCACTGGGCCCGCTCCCAGTACAAGAAGGCATCCGGCATCGAGCAGATCCACAATGATGTCGGGCGGAGCGGCATGGTCAACGATCATGTGTGCCACACCGGTAGAAGCTCCGGCGTGACCTGCGGGACGGTTAGGAACATCAACTTTCAGCCCAGCAACAGTGGCGCTTGCGGGGGGGCTGCATGCAACGCAGTCTTTGTACGGGTCGAAGGGCCAGCGTTGAAGGCGTGCAAGGTTGAGGACTACCTCGATGTCCAAGTACTTGAGGACACATACATCGAGGTGCCGTAGAAGGCTGTCCTTCGAGACGGCCGCGTGGCCGCGGTGCCCACCGGCGCGATACTTGGTGCTGGTCGTCTCACTGAGCTTTTCTTGCGCTACGACCACCAACTTCGACAGCGACGGATCCGCCGTCGCTGAATCGCTCATCACATCTCCTCAAGTTCTCGCGCCGGAGTCGACTCCTGCGACGGTCCAGCCCATGTCCGACGCCGAATCGGCCTCGACAACGCCGCCTGCGACAATCAGTATCGAATTCGAAACGACTGCCACGGCGCGGGCTTCGGCTCGCGCCGTACAAGACCCTTTCGTGGCAATGTGGGACCTGGATCCTGAAGGCGGTGTGCCAAACGCTGAAGACTGGGGTGAACTCTGGATCGATCCGCCGTGCGTGTACCTTGACGTCGCGATCGAAGAGAGTGATCTGTTCGGTTACCGATACTTGCTGAGTCTGCCCCGAAGCATCACACGCTATGACCGCCAAAGCGGTGGCCTATGGGTGTGGGCAGCCGGCCCACACCTCACAGGGGACAGAGTGCGCGTAGGAGGCGGAGCGAGTACTGCAGCCGAAGCGATGGGCTGGCTGGACCCAGCCTCCTGGACGAACTGCAGCTTCGACGGCGTCTTCATTGCGCACAGCATGCATGCAGACCAAAATTGACCCGTGCTCGTGTGAGCACACACCGCGACAATCCCCAAGCGCTCACACCGAATGTCATGGAAGGCGGGTGTTTGGCCAATGAGGCGAATCGCCCTGCGGAAACCACAGGTAGAACTCTCGTTCGTCATACGTCAGGCGCGCTCTGCCAACCCCTCGCCGAACTCGATTCGCACTACGGACACGCCTGCTACTGACTCGACGTCTCGCAAAGCTGAACACAGGGCTTGGTCTCGTGACACTGCAGACCGCGTGAACTCGAGCGTGTCGTGCCCGATGGTCGCGTCGCCGCAGCCGGCCTCATAGAGAGCGTCAAGCGTGGCCCAATCAAGGAGATCGGGACCCGCAGTGACCAGCACGAAGTGGAACGCCTTGTCGGCCTCACCCAACTGAACGTCGCTCGCGCCCATGTCACCCCGATCCGTTTGCGGTGCGCTGATTGCACTTGGCGACCTTGGCCGCGAGGGTAGCCGCATGGCTTTCTGGGATAGCCGGCGTACTCCAGATGGAAACCGAGCACTCGCGGTGCCCGAACGGACAATGTGCCCGACCCCATGCGTGGCTGCTGCGCCCTTTCGAGAGCACCACGGTCCAACCGGCTGCCTCGAGCAACCTGATTGCCTGACGAATCTCCTTCTTGGGGTGAACGCCGGACGCCACCCGAGGCAGACTATTTGCACCTTATAATTATTTTTCAATAGTTTTCATTAACTTTGTCTGCTAAGGTGTCAAGCGTGCGTCGTACTTCGGCCAGGGCTGTCGATGGGTTGGCGCCTGGATCGACCGGGGCGTGAAGTCGCAGCCGGCTTCCCCCGGGTACCTGCTCGAGGTCGAAGCGCCAGTGGTCGGATGGCACGTCGAATGATCCGATGACGGCCCCGACCGCGTCGGGCTTGGCCTTGAGATCGATCTCATCGACGACACCCGGCCCGGCGGGCGTCTTGGTACGCCCATAACGGTCGAAGTAGGCGATGTCGGCCGCCGGGTAACGCCGCGACGTCGGCGTGAAGTCGGCGCCGATCGTGTAGGCCACCGGGAAGAGGCAGATCTGGGTCACGTGATCGGGCAGTTCCAACAGCTCGGCGACCGCCGGCGCCTCGTTGAGGTACATCGTGGTCCAGACCGTTCCCAGGCCTCGGCTTCGCAGCGCGACCATGAAGCTCCATGCCGACTGGATCACCGAATCGAATAGCCCCGGCCGGCCGCTGCCGTCGTGGCGTCCGAGAATCGTCGGGATCACGAGCGCCGGCGTCTTGGCGATGTTCTCACCCAGGTGCCGGGCACCCACCATCAGCCGCTCGTTCTGGTGGCCGCTGCCCTCCAGCCGCTTCGCCGTCTCGATGACCCAGTCGACTCCCGCCGACAGATACAGCTCGGCCATCCGGTCCTTGGTCTGCTGATCCCTGATGATCATCCAGCGACGGCTGCCGTTGTTGCCTCCGGTGGGTGCCTGCTCGGCCACGTCGATGCAGTCGAGGATGATCTGGTCCTCGACCTCCCGGTCGAAGTCGAGGCGTTGGCGCACGCCCCGGGTCGTCATCAACGCGTGATCGACGATCGCCTGGTAGTCGGGCGTGCCCGGTGCGAACGCCGGTTCAACCATGGGCAGCGAGGGTAACCGCATCGCTGCTCGGGGCTGCCAGCCGCTCTCCGACTGAAAGCGGGCACTCCCGGTGCAAGGACGTGCGAAGGGAGCGAGCTTTCCGGCGTGAGGGGCCTGCAGAACTAGCGTGAGGCCATGCTCACGGCCGATGAGGTCGCGTCGTTCAACGCTGATGGCTTCGTCACGGTCGACTCGCTGATTGAGATGGATCTAGTCGAGCCGCTCAGGGAGCGCTTCGAGCGGCTGTTCCGGGCCGAGTTCGAGACCGGTATCGCGCCCGATGAGGTCAACTGGCTGGAGGGCCGCGACGATCCGACGCTGACGAGGCAGATCTGCAACGGTTGGAAGGCCGACCGGCTGATCGCCTCGACGGTGCTCGACGCCCGCCTGGGCGAGGCCGTGGCCACGCTGGCTGGCTGGACTGGCGCCCGCATCATCCAGGACAACGTGCTGTGGAAGCCCCCGGGCGCACGCTCTGTCGGCTTCCATCGAGACAACGCCTACCTGGCCTGGTACAGGCCGACCGAGATGTTCTCGTGCTGGATCGCACTCGACGACACGGTGGCCGGCGGCGGCACCATGGAGATTGCACGGGGATCGCACCGTTGGCCGACCGGCGGCGACCAGATGGGCGAATTCCATGCGCCGGAGGACTACCGGGCCACCGTCACCGCAGCCGCCGGCGCCAACAGTGCGGAACTCGACATTGCGCCGGTGGAGGTTCCCGCCGGGGGCGGATCGTTCCATCACGGTTGGGCGTGGCACGGGTCGGGGCCGAATGAGTCCGATCGGCACCGGCGGGCGCTCGTGCTGCACTGCGCCTCCAGCGAAGCCCAGTTCGACCGAACCGGCTTCGGCGAGGGCAATGGGCCCATCTACTCTCGCTATGCCCGGCTCGCCGACGACGAGATGGACGAAAACCACTTCCCGATCCTGTGGCGGCGTGACGGCTACCGGACGCCCGGGATCTAACGACGATCAACAGCAGCCCGAAGCCCGGGATCTGGCCGGTATCAGCGGCCACCGGGCACGAGCGCCTAGCGTTCGATGACACCGAGGGGGACATCGATGGCACTGACTGTGCAGAGCTCACCAGCATCGAACGACTACCAGCACCTCGTGCAGGAAGACCGCATCCACGGCAGCCTTTACACCGATCCCGCTGTGTTCGCCGACGAGATGCAACGCATCTACACCGACGGCTGGGTCTTCGTGGGCCACGAGTCCGAGGTACCCGAAGTCGGCGATTGGGTTTCGCGGCGCCTCGGCACCGAGCCCGTGCTTATGGTGCGCAACCGTGACGGTGCGATCAGCGTCGTCGCGAACCGCTGTGCGCACCGCGGCACCACGCTCTGCCCGCAGAACGACGGCAACCACCGCAACTTCCGCTGCGCTTACCACGGCTGGACCTACGACCTTGACGGCACACTGCTCGGCGTGCCCGGGCCAAAGGGCTTCCACAAAGACACCGCCGACCTGGGGCTCGACCGCCCCGGGCAGGTCGACGACTACCGGGGGTTCGTCTTCGCCAACCGCAGCGGCGCTGCTGGACCGCTCAGCGATCATCTTGGCGCAGGCGGCACCGATCTCATCGATCGCACGTCGAATATGTCGCCCACCGGCAGTGTCCGCCTCTCTGCGGGCTGGATCGGCCAGCGCATCGACTCGAACTGGAAGATGTGGCCCGAGAGCGACAACGACGGATACCACCTCAACTTCACCCATGCCTCGATGGCTCGTGCGGTGCCCGATACCTATTACGACGAGATCGTCATGACCGGCGAGGATGCCTCGGCGTCGGTGACACGCGCTTACGACGGGGGCCACCTCGAACTCGACTTCCGCCGCAGCTACACCCGGGAGCTGGCCTGGCTGGGCACCACACGCGAGAAGGTCGCCGACTACTGCGACGCTCTCGAGCGGTCGTACGGCCCCGAAAGGGCCAAGACGATCATGTGGGACGGGCCGCCGCACGCGCTGGTGTTCCCGAACCTGTTCCTGGCCGAGATGAACATCGCCCGGATCGAGCCGGTCTCGCCGGGCGTGACGGTGCACCACCACACTCCGCTGCTGGTCGAGGGCACCGACGAGAGCGTCAACCGGCGACTCGTGCTGCAGTCAGAGGCGGCGATGGGGCCCGCATCGTTCTTCCTGACCGACGATGCGGTGATCGCCGAGCGCATGCACCGGGCCTTCGAAGGAGCTGCAGTCGGAGATGACGGCTGGGTCGACCTCAGCCGGGGCCTCGAGCGCGAGCACGTCACCGACGGTCAGCGCTGGAGCGACATCACCGACGAGACCACCAATCGCGGCTTCTGGCATCACTACCGCGACGTCATGGCCGACGTGGCGGGCCACCGGCAAGACAGCGCCTGAGCAACGGCGATGGCGACTGTCGACGAGCCGACGCGTCGCGAGATCGAGGCATTCATCTACCGCGAAGCCCGGCTGGCGGACGAGTCGCGCTATGACGAATGGGAAGCGCTGGTCACCGACGACATGCACTACTGGGTGCCGTTCGGCCCGGGTGACTACGAGCCCGGCACCCGGGTCAGCTACATCAACGACAACCGGGCCCGCCTGGGCACCCGTATCCGGCAGCTCGCCACCGGCGTTCATCACGCACAGGACCCGCCGTCATCGATGCGCCGGGTGGTGTCGAACATCGAGATCCTGAGCGCCGAGGGCGATGAGTTCGAGGTGGGCAGCAACTTCGTGCTCTACGAGCACGCTGTGCAGGCCACGGGCCATCTGCGCCTGTGGGCGGGCCGAGCGACGCACCGCCTGCGGCGCACATCCGACGGCCTGCGCATGGCCGCCAAGAAGGTGGAGCTGGTGAACTCCACTTCGCCGCTGCCGAACCTGCCCTTCATCATCTGACTACGGCGGTGAGGACCCGGCCGACTTCGCCGTGGGGGCGGCCGACGATGCGTTCGTAGTTGGCGGGGTCGGTGGCGCCTTCGGTCACCATGATCAGCACGGTGGCGCTCGCGGGGTCGTCCAGCGCCGCTGAGCCCTGCTCATCGGCGAGGAGTGCTCGCACGCCGGCCAGCGAGGCGCTGCCGGTCTCGCCGGCGACCACTTGGGAATCGGCCAAGTCAGACATGGCCGCACCGGCCGCATCGCTGCCGACCGAGACGCACCAGTCGACGCCGCTCGCCATCATCGGCCAAGCCAGCGGCGAGGGCACCCCGCAGTTGAGGCCGACCATGATCGACCGGTGCGGGCCGGGGGTCTCGGTGATCTCCCCATTGATCGTCGACATCTGCACGCAGTTGGCGTCGTCGGGCTCCACCGACACCAGCACCGGCCGGTGCTTCCCGCTGCGGTAGTGGGTGACCGCCGCAGCCATGAAGGCGCCGACTCCCACGGGAACCGCGACCAGATCCGGCTGGCCGATGCCGTTGGCTGCGAGTGCGTCGTCGACCTCGGCGAAGATCGTCGTGTACCCCTCGGCGACGTTGGCGGGGATCGTCTCGTACCCCGGCCACGAGGTGTCCGACACGACCAGGCAGCGATCGCCGGCCATCTCCGCGCTCTGCTCGATGGCATCGTCGTAGGTGCCGTCCACGACGGTCACCGTCGCGCTCTCGCCCTCGATCGCGGCGATGCGAGCCTCCGAGGTGCCGTCGGGCACCAGGATGTGCGCGTCGAACCCCAGCAGGCGCGCCATGAAGGCGACCGCCCGGCCGTGGTTGCCGTCGGTTGCCGCGGCCAGGGTCATGGGCTTCAGATGGGCCAGGCTGGCAGCCAGCTCGTTGATGTTCGCCCACGGCGACGGCTCACCGCCGATGTGCTCGCAGACCGCACGGTAGGACGCCCACGACGCTCCCAAGATCTTGAACGACGGCAGACCCATACGCTGCGTTTCGGCCTTCACGAGCACCCGCCCGACGCCCAGGCTGGCAGCCAGCGTGGGCGCGTCGATGACCAGCGTCGGCGCATACGCCGGCAGTCGCCGGTGAAAGGCGAGCACCTCAGCAGGCGCTGCGGGCCAGTCACGCCCGTCGAACATCTCGTTGCGTGTCACCAGTGCCGTCATGGACGTCTGCTCCTCGTGTGTTCCGGTCGGGGGTCGAGGTGGCAGCCCTGCCGTCCCGGCTTGCGCGCCGACGCCGTCACGTTCGAACGGCTCAATCGAGCGTCTCCAGGGCAGCGAAGAGCCGCTGGGCCTGCTCGGCTGCCTTGGCCCGGACCTCAGCAGGGTCGACGCGGGTGGCGACGCCACCTGACAGCACCTGCTCGCCGTCGACAGTGACGTCCTGCGCATGCACGCCGGGCGTGTAAGCGAGATGCCACGGGTCGGCGCTGGGGTACGACCAGCGCACCGTGTCGTTGCGGGCTTCGGGCATCAGCTCCCAACCCTGCGCGAGCCACTCCCACGGCGGGTCCGGCGAGGCGGTGATGTCGTGCTCGCGCAGCCGGGCGTAAGCCACCCGGAACTCGTCGAGCATGTCCGCGCCGATGCCGTCGGTGCCCAGCGCAATCGGGTTCGTGGCGGCGAAGCGCATGGGATCGGCATAGCCGACCGCGTTGTTCATGTTGGAACGCGGGTTGTGCACGATCGTCCCCGCGAGATCGTGGTCGGTGGGCAGGTGCACGCCATGGATGAGCAGCCAGCGCTCGTCGGTGAGGCCGGCCAGCCTCGTCGCGGCATCGGCGTCGGGCGGACCCTCGGCGACATGGATGTGCACGCCGACGTCGTGCCGCCGAGCCAGATCGGCCACGGCAGCCAGCGTGTCATCGGCGCAGGTGAAGGCTGCATGAACGCCGACGTACCCGCGGCCGCCCGTAGCGAGATAGCGGTCGTTCTCCGCCAGTCCCCGCCTGGCACCGTCGGCGCCGTGACGGTCGGTGACGCCGTAGCAGCAGCTCACCCGCACGCCGACCTCGGCGCAGGCCCCGGCGATCACGTCCAGCGAGCCCTCGATGGCATTGGGCGATTCATGATGATCGACGATGGCCGTGCAGCCGGTTTCCAGCGCTTCCAGCGCGCCCAGCTTCGCCGACCACTCCAGCATCTGGAGATCGAGCGCCCGATCCAGCCTCCACCAGACCAGCTCAAGTATCTCGGCAAATCCGCCCGGTGTGCGCGGTGGTGCAGGCATGCCCCTGGCCAGCGCGGAATAGAGATGATGATGCGAGCACACCAGTCCCGGCGTCGTCGCACCCCCCTCGGTCACGGCTGCGAGCGTAACCCCAGCCCCAGTGCCGATTGAGCAGATTCCGCTGAGTCCGAACGAAGCCTCTCAGGCTGAAGAGCGTGGTTCCGCTGCTGACGGAGCTCGGCCAGCAGGTCGACGAGGCGGTCGAGCTGGGTGTCCACGTCTGGCGAGGCCAGCCGAATGCAGATGTGCTCGCAGCCAGTGTCGATGTAGCTCTGCAGCCAGGCGGCGATCTCGGCAGGAGTGCCCGAGTACGTGCCCATCACGCGCCGCAGCACCTCAATCTCTACGCCGTAGTAGAGCTTCGAGTGCTCGGCCACCTCGGCGGCTGCGGTTTCCGGTTCGCCGATGTTGACCGTCAGGTACGCCGCGGCAGTGATCGACGCCGGGTCGCGGCCTGCGTCGGCAGCATGTGCTCGCACGATGGCGAGCTGCTCAGCGAATGCGTCTAGCGAGGGGGCGGTCGGGAACCAGCCGTCGAAGTGCTGGCCTGCACGCTCAAGCCCGCGCGGGCCTGAGCCGCCCAGCCACAGACGCGGCCCGCCCTCGCTGACGCACACCGGCTGCAGCCGCTGCTCGGTCGGCACGCCGTCGGCGCGCCAGAGGTCACGGGCACGGCGGACCACTTCCATCATGCGGGTGCCTCGCCGGTGGTAACTGGCGCCGACCAGATCGAAGTCGGCGTCGACCTCTGCACCGGGCGGACCTGCGCCGACGCCCAGGATGAGCCTGCCGCCCGACAGCGCATCCACGGTGGCGGCCTGCTGGGCGAGCTGCGCCGCGTTGCGCATCGAGGCCAGCAGCACCGCCGTGCCGACATCGATGCGCTCGGTGGCCGTCGCTACGCCCGCCAGCACCGAGAGCGGCTCCGCTCTCGGCTTGGCGAGCAAGGAGTCGCCGATCCACACGGCGTCGAAGCCGAGCTCTTCGGCTCGCACGGCCCAATGGACAAGTCGGCGGGGGTCGCCGTCATGGGGCGGGTACATCGCCAGCTCCCGCGAGGGCAGCAGCAGGCCGAAGGTGACTGATCCGGGTGAGGTCATGGCGGGAACTCTGCCACTCCCGTCGCCGCAGCGCAGGGAGCAAGATGCAGGCGGTCAGACCCAGGCGTCGGCTCGCTCCGGGTTGGAGGGATCATGACGAGAGCCGCACCACGGCACGCGACCCGGTTCCCCCTGTGGGTCAGTCGTTGTCCTTGATGGTGACAGTCGCGGTGCCACGAGCGATGGCGGCGCCGACTGCGTCCGACAGCACCACCTCGAATGTCTCGTCGCCCTCAACAGCGCTGTCGTCGACGATCGGTATGTACAGGTAGGTGTAGAGCAGTCGCGAACCAGCGGTGAAGGTGAGGCGCCGTTCACGGCGGTCGGCGAGGTAGCCGCGGTAGTCGGCGCCGTTCTCGGCGGTGCCGTCGCGGGTGGTGATTCGCACCGTCACGGTCTGGTCGGGGGACTCGCTGAGGTACACCAGGAGTCTCAGGTTGCGACCGTTCTCGCTCACCTGCATGTCGCGCACCGACAGGCTCGGCCCTGCCGGCAGAGGGGGCGGGGGCGGCGGGGGCCGGTCGTCGTTGGCGATGGGGATGTCGATAGGCCCGCCTGCTGCCGCGATGCCGCCGGAGAGGCCCTGACCTGTGGGGGCGCGTGCACCTGAGCCGAACGCGACCCGCACGGTGCGCTCGTCGGTATCGCCGTTGGGCGCCGCGGTCAGAACCAGCGTCGCCTGCTGGGCGCCTGCTGCGAACACGACGGCCGGGTTCTGGGCGCTGTGGGGGTCTGCGGTGGCCAGCGTTACGTGCTCGTTGACGCCGTCGCCTTGCTTGAGGGCCAGCGTGTAGTGGGTTCCCGCGACAGCGCCGGTCACGGCCAAGGGCGCGGCCACCGTCTCGCCTGACGCGAGCGTCCGGCCCAGGGTCACGGTGATCTCGCGGCTGCCGCCGTCCTCGGCAACCGACCCGCTGCCGAGCGCCGCCAGCGTCACTGAAGTGGCGTCGTCGTCGGCGACGGCGACCGCGGCTGTGCCCTGGGTGGCCGACACGGTGTAGCCGCTGCCCGTGCTCACCGTCACGGTGACCGAGCCGTCGGGCTCGTCGGTGCTGTCGTCGGCGGTGGCTGCGGAGTAGGTCTTGCTGCCGCCGGTGGGGATGACGACGGTCTTGGCGCCGGTCGAGGCGCCGAAGTCGCCGGTCTGGGCGACGGCCACCGTCACGGTGAGGGGCGATGCGGGGGCGGGGGTGGCGGTGACGGTGAAGCTCGCCGGGGTGCCCTCGGTCACACCGC
>WTFX01000030.1 GCA_011523825.1 Microthrixaceae bacterium | reverse complement strand
GGCCCACGGTAGACCCGCCGCCCGTATCGAACTCGTAATCGTACCGGACGGCCACCTCGCGGTTGTGATCGACCGTCACCAGCCGGTCGGGCAGGTAGAGCACCAGGTCGCGCTGGTCCGCCGGACGGCTCAGACGGTAGTCCATGGGTTCGAACTGGAAGGCGAGGTCGTAGCCGAAGGCGCCGTAGAGGCCGAGATGATGCTCGTCCGGGCAGGAGAAGAGGTCGATGATCCCCCGAAGGATCGAGAAAACGGAAGGTTGCCGGCTGCGCTGCTCTTCCGGGAAATGTTCGCCGGGCGGATGCACCTCGCCGGAGACGCGGTCTTCGTGACGGTCAACGGTACACGTGGCCCCCAGGCCTTCGACCTGCGCGAGAATCGCCGGCAGCAACACCCTGCCCCGGGCGTTCAGGGCCTCGATACGAAAGGCGTTCTCCCGGGTTTCGATCCGGATCGGCGGATCGAAGAACCCCATGTCCCACCGGGTATACCTTCCGGGATACTCGTAACCGGACGCGAACAGGGCGCCCAGGCGGGCATCGAGCGCGTCGATTACGGGTTCAATGGCTTCGTCCGGTGGCAGATGCTCGGCGTATCGCTTGACGGACACGCCGCCCCCGGTCTGGTATTCGATGGCTTCCAGGTGTATGTGGGTAACTCGCATGGTCCTGTCCCGTTCCCGATGAACCGATCCTAAAAGTATCCCCAACCCTTTAGCGGCCCTTCTTCGATTCACCCCATAAAACAAAAAAGGCCGCTACCTTGTGAGGGTAGAGGCCGGTCAAATCAACGAAGGATGAATCTACTTCAATCAGGCGCCGCTTCGCATGACATGCCGCCTCGTCCCATAAAAAGGCCACCAGGTAAACAGATCGCTCTGCTTCCGCCAAGCGTAGAATCGGGATGACCGGGAGGAACTTGCGGCTGTCATTTCAGTCCAATGCTCGATGTGAAAACCGTTCGGCTGCCGTTTGTCGAATGCGGCATTATAGCGCGGTGCGGCGGCAAAGTCAAGGTTTTTTCTCACCAAGAAAACAGTTGCGAATTCGGGGGGCAGCCTGTACCATGCTGGCGTTGTTGAGCGGTCCGAGTCGGCCTTTGGAATTGGGCTTCGCGTATCGCTGGAGCAGTCCGAGTTGGCCTTTGGATACGGGGTGCGCCGAATATGCGGGACAGGGAACCCGGTCTGTTCAGGAAGTGGTTCTGGAATACCTATGATTACCTGGGAACGCTGATCGTGATCAACATCCTCTGGTTGCTGCTTGCCCTGCCGCTGGTAACTCTTCCCCTCGCCTTCGCCGGACTGTTCCGGGTCACCGGACGCATTGCGGCCTATGAAGAAACGGGCATCAGGGACTTCTTCGCCAACTCCCGCGGGGACCTGCGCCGGAGCTTTCTGCTCTGCGGCCTGTACGCGGGCGTCCTGATCCTCCTCGCGGCCAACGTGCTCTTCTACGTGCGGCTCATGGAAGATTGGCCATGGACGGGGGCGATCCTGAGCGGCGTGATGATGTGGCTGATCGTATTCGTCTGCATGACGGCCGTATACGCGCTGCCCCTCATGTTGCGCGAGCAAGTACCGGTCAGGCGGATCGTCCGGACGGGCGTATACCTGGTCGTGGACAACCCGAGGCGTTCCTTCGCGCTGTTGCTGGCCGGTTCCCTCGTCATGGCCTTCAGCCTGGCCAGCGGCATCGGGCTGCTCTTCCTGGGTCTCGGCGCCATCGGCGTCCTGTTCAGCACCGGGCTGAGGGAGATCCTGAAACGATATGACCGGGAGGAAGCCGGCGTCCTGGAGGAAGCGCGTGGTTGGCGGGACCTGCTCCGCCCATGGGGGTATTCATGATGGGGAAGGAGGCCCGTGGCGACGCCGGGGAGGCCACCGCGCCGTTCATCGTGATCGAAGGGATCGACGGGGCGGGCAAGACGACCCAGTTGAGACGGCTCAGGCAGTGGATGGAAACCCGTTTCGGCGGTCCGGTCCATACCACGGGGGAACCCACGAACCGCCCCATCGGAAGACTGTTGAAGGACGCCCTTCAGCGCCGGGTGGAGCTCGATGGCATTTGTCACGCGCTGCTGTTCGCGGCCGATCGGATCGACCACGTCAAAACGGAAATCGAATCCCGCATACACCGCGGAATCCCCGTGCTGTGCGACCGGTATTTCCTCTCGTCCTTCGCCTACCAGTGGCGGGAGATGCCCGGCGAACTGGACTGGATCGAGTCGATCAACGCCCGGGCGATCCACCCCCCCCTGACCCTGCTGATCGACGTGCCCGCCGAAGTCTGCATGGACCGCATACGCCGGGCATCTCCCGCCACTGGTAGGCGAAGGACGAGAGGAAATACCGGT
>WTFX01000019.1 GCA_011523825.1 Microthrixaceae bacterium | reverse complement strand
ACTCCACACAGACGACACTACACCCCGCGAGTTATCTTATGACGGACCCTTAGCACGCACCTAGGACGCCCCCGACGGGGCCGATTCAGCCGCTGAATAGCTCGAGCGACGTGTACACGATGCCCGGAAACACGCCGAGGATGACCAGCGCAATCGACTGGAGTCCCATGAACGGGATGGCGCCCTTGTGGATCTCCGCAGTGCGCACTTCGGGCGGCGCCACACTCTGCAAGTAGAAGAGCGAGAAACCGACCGGCGGCGAGATGAAGGCCATGTTCAGGTTCACGGCCATCATCACGGCGAACCAGACCTTCTCGTCCTGGGTGAAGCCGAGCACCTCCATGGCCGGCACGAAGATCGGCACGACGATGAAGGTGATCTCGAGGAACTCCAGGTTGATGCCCAGCAGGAACACCGCCACCATCGCGACGAGGACGAAGCCCAGCTTCCCGCCGCCGATAGAGGTCAGCCATTCCGAGGTCTGATCGGAGCCGCCGAGCTGGAAGAACATGGCGCTGAAGAAGGTGGAGCTGAACAGCAGCGTCATGACCAGCACCACCACGCTGGCCGTCGACTTGCCAGCCTGCACCGCTGCAGCGCGGCTGAGTCGCCACTGGGGCGTGATGTGGGTGGCGCCCTCGCGCATGAGCAGGCGGTCGAACAGCCAGTTCAAGCCCGTGAGTGCCAGCGCGCCGAACACGCCGACTGCGCCCGATTCTGACGGCGTGGCGATCCCCTGGAAGATCGACACCAGCACGCCCAGGATGAGCACCACGATCGGCACGATCGCGATGAGCACCTAGCACGCCAGCATCCGGGTGAAGAACATGATTGCGAAGCTCGCGATCAGCACCAGCACGGCGGCGATCAATGCGATGCGCACGTTGGCCAGCAGCATCACGCAGCCGACCATGAAGCCCAGCAGCGCGGCGATGAGCAGCTTGGTCTGGACCGACGGGTTGCCCTCCAGCTTCCGTTCCTCCAGCGGCATCGCCGGACCCATGTCGGGCTTCCACCACGAGACGGCCAGCACGTAGGCCACGTACAGGCCGCTGAGCATCAGGCCGGGCAGCAGGGCGCCGGCGAACAGGCCCAAGATGCCGACACCCATCTGCTGGGCCAGCAGGATCAGCACGATGCTGGGCGGCAGCAGCTGCGCGAGCGTGCCCGAAGCGGTGATGGCGCCCGTCGAGAGCTTGTTGTCGTAGCCGAGCCGCACCATCGCGGGAAGCGACAGCAGGCCCATCACGATGACGGTGGCCGCCACCACGCCAGTGGCAGCCGCCAGCAGCGTGCCCACCAGCACCACCGCGGCGGCCACGCCGCCGCGCAGTGCGCCCATCAACATGCCCACGGCGTTCAGCAGCCGCTCGGCCATGCCTGATCGCTCCAGGATCGCACCCATGAGCACGAAGAGCGGCACGGCGAGCAGCACCGGGTCGCTGATGGCCACGAACCAGCGCGCCGGCAGCGTGTTCAGCGTGGCGGCGTTGAACGAGCCGGTGAGGTCGCCGATGAACGCGAACGCCAGCGCCGTCGCGGCGAACGAGAAGGCCACGTTGTAGCCGGTGAGGATCATGAGCATGAAGACGACGAACATCGTCAACGCCAGAAAGACGCCGGTGTCCATACCGAAGATGGCGAGCAGGTGGCTCATCAGGTCCCTACTCGACCCGCAGCGGCGAATCGTGCTGGACGATGTCGCCCCTGCGTTCATCGCCGATCATCGCGAAGCCGGTCTTGATGACCTCGGCCAGGATCTGCAGGCCGAACAGGATGAAGGCAACGAGGATCATCACCTTGATCGGGCCGACGGGCAATCCGCCGGCATCGACGGCCTCCTCCCAGGTCTCCCAGACCCGCCAGCCGCTGGGCCACTCCCCGTTGTGCCGACGTCCCAGCGATGTGGCCGCATAGCCCTTGAGAATCCGTATGGCCATCACGATGAACGGCAGCAGCAGGGCTGAGTGAATGACGAAATCGAGCCAAGCCTTGCGTCGGACGCTGAAGTTGGCCCACCAGAAGTCGATGCGCGGGTTGACGCCCTCGCGCACGCCGAAGTTGATGGCAATGAGGAACATCAGCCCGAACGACTGCCACGCCAGGCTGGTGGTCTCGCCGAAGAGGATGTCGGCTTCGACCAGGTCATTGCCGTAGCGGGTGATGACGTTGAAAAGCTGCAGCAGGAAGACCACCCACGCCAGGATCCACGCCACCGTCAGGCTGAACGTGGCAATGGACTCCACGCCCCGGCGGAGCCGGTCCAGCCCGTCGTGCCAGAGCCCCATGGCAATGGCGCCGGCGAGCACCAGCCAGTTCCACCAGACCAGGTTGCCGATCCAGTATTCGGTGTCGGTGAACAGCCGGGCGATGACTGCGATCACGATCGTGGACGCTGCCAGCCAGCCGATGGGATGCAGCCGCGCCCACCATTTGATCTCCCGGGCGACTGGTGGTGCCGGCGGCGCCGCCGCCGCGGTATCGGTCACGACACCCATCCCCCTCATGCGATCCGGCTCAGCAAACCGGCGATCCAA
Organism: Microthrixaceae bacterium; assembly: GCA_011523825.1. Classification (GTDB taxonomy): domain Bacteria; phylum Actinomycetota; class Acidimicrobiia; order Acidimicrobiales; family Poriferisodalaceae; genus Poriferisodalis. The sequence goes on along the minus strand of WTFX01000019.1, from coordinate 76,857 downwards.
CATCCTGCCACCTAGCTTGTCGCCGTGGTGAACATCGAATCCGGGCCGAGCGGCGCCAATTCGGATTCCCCTGACGCAGCATCGCTGCCGTCGGCGCCGATGCCGCCCGCCTTGTTCGTCTCAGAACCCGGCGGCGTGCGCGCGACCGAGCTGACGCGCGGCCCGTGGGCTCACCAGGTGATGCACGGCGGCGCCATCTGCGGGCTGCTGGGCTGGGCGGTCGAGCGCGAGCAGCGACGGGCAGGCATCGATCAGGTGTGCAGCCGGTTGACGGTGGAGATCCTCTCGGGGATGCCGATGGCGACCTACGAGGTCACCGCAACCACCGTCAAGGCCGGCAAGCGAACTGCGCTGGTCGACGCCGAGGTGCGCGCCGCTCCACCGGAGATCCCGGTACCGGGCCGATCGAACAGAGGTCGCCTGGTGGCCCGTGCGACCTCACAATGGCTGACGCCGACAATCCCGGCGGTCGAGCCTGGGAGTGACGGGCAATCGCTGCCGCCGATCCCCGACGAGCGGGCCGATCCCGGCGCGAATCCCGATATCGATTACCCGCGTCCCGGCTTCAACGCCGATGCGGTGGATTTTCGCTTCGTCGGCGGCTCGACGGAGGAGCCGGGCCCCGGCCGCACGTGGCTGCGATTGGACCATCCGCTCGTGGCCGGTGAGGAGACGTCACCGCTGGCTCGGGTTGCGACGCTGGCCGATCTCGGCGCGGCGGTGGGCTGGGACTTCTCGCCTTCCGGCGGCGCCTACATCAACACTGACGTGACGCTGCAACTGCTGCGAGTGCCAGCGGGAGAGTGGTTCTACTTCGATGCGGCCACCGTGGTGGCACCCCGAGGGCTGGCCGGCACTCACACGGCGATCAGCGACCGGCACGGCCTGCTCGGGTGGGTGCTGCAGAGCCAAGTCGAGGCGCCAGCCGAGATCGGCTTCCCCGGCGGCATGAACGCCGCCCGTCAGACCCATATGCCGTAGCCGCGGAGGCGGCAGGAAACTCTGCGACGTTGCGACCTGCTGGATCGCGGGAGCAGAGGGTCCTGCCGCCTCCGCGGCGGACGCACGTGTCCGGCCGGCTAGCCGGCGACTTCGGCCAGCAAGTCGTCGATGACGTGGGCCATCTGGCTGTAGTCAGGCCGCTTCATCACGAACGCATCCGCGCCGAGGTCATAGGCCCGGGCGCGGTCGTCGGCGGCCTCGTCGGTGGTGAGCGCAACCATCATCACCTTGTCGAATTCGTCGGCGGCACGCGTCTCGGCGAGCAGATCGAACCCGCTGACGACCGGCAGCTTCAGGTCGAACAGGACGAGATCGATCTCCGACGGACCCACCGCACGCATGAACGCCAACGCGTTCGCACCGTCGTGGGCCACACGCAGCTGGTTGCGGGTGCCGGCCTCGGCGAGCGCCATGGTGATCACGTCGACGTCATGCTGGTTCTCCTCGGCCAGCAGCACATGAACCGTGTCGTCGGGAGCGTGGACGACCGGCGGTTCGAAGGTGCCTGCGCGATCGACGGTCTGCGTCTCCGCCGAAACGTGCTCGACGGGAACGCCGAAGCGCCGCTGCAGCCGATGCGGCAGGTCGAGATGCAGCCATCTGCTGGCACCGGCGGGCAACGTGCTCAAGACGATGAGGTCGGGATTCAGTCGATCAATGGCCAGGTTGACCGCCACCACCGGATGCGCGGGACCGACCTCGCCGGTGACCCGGGCACCGATGTCGTCGAGCGCCTCGAACGCCTGGCTGAGCCGGCGGCGTGCACCGGCCAGCGCCCGCGCGGGATCAGGACCGTTCGCACCGGTCGCGGGCACGACGATGTGAAACCGGGTCTCGGGATCGACGGCCAGGATGTGCTCCACGCGCTCGTGCAGGTGGCCGCCGACGAGGGTTTGGTTGGCCACGATCAAGACGTGTCGCATTCCGGGCACCTCCTCGGTGGTAGGTCTGTGAAAGCGAACTTAGACGCGGCGCTCTTGTGCCTCGCGCACGGCGTCATCGGCGATCAGTCCGTCGATCTCGGCTTCTGACATGCCGGCGGCGGCCAGGATGTCACGTGTGCCCTCGCCCAGTTTCGGCGACGGTCCGCGGGGGCCGACCTCGGCGTTGGCAAATCGCATCGGGATGCCGACGCTGCGATAGGGCCCGATGTCGGGGCTGTCGAGCGTGGGGAACAGGCCGAGCGCCTCTGCTTGGGGATCGTCGGCAACTTCGTGCAGGCCCAGCACCGGGCCCCAGATGATTCCCTCGGCATCGAAGATCTCGCCCCACTCGTCGCGGGTGCGGTGCGCGAGCGCCTCGTCGATGCCGGCCACGATTTCAGGCATGTGGGCGAACCGGCCGCGGATGTCTGCAAAGCGCTCGTCGTCGAGCCAATCGAGCCGCTCGATGACCCGGCACAGCAATGGCCAAGCGCTCTCCTGGGGCATGTTGAGCACCAGCCACTTGCCGTCGCCGCAGGGATAGCGGTTGGCGGTGGGCACGATCATGTTTTCGCGGGCCCGCTGGCGCAGCGGCGCCCGGTCGACGGCGGTGATGGCGTAGTCGGACGCCTGGGTCCACACCGCGGTCTCGTACAGCGAGGTCTCCACGACCTGGGCCTCGCCAGTGCGTTCGGCCAGCCGCAGGGCCGCCAGCACAGCGCCCACCAGCGCCAGGCCCGTGGTGTGGTCGCCCTGGGCGGGGCGCGCCATCGGCACTGCGCCGTCGGGTCCTTCCCGCATGGCGTCGTAGATGCCCGAACGGCCGAAGAATGCGGTCACGTCGTAGCCGGGACGCCAGGCCTCGGGACCGGTGGTGCCGTAGCCCGTCAGTGTGGCGTGCACGATGCGCGGGTTGACCGCCGTCACCGTGGCCGAGTCGAGGCCGAATCGCTCTTGGCGGTGGACGAGCAGGTTGCACATGAACACGTCTGCGCCGGCGACGAGCCGGTGGACCACCTGTCGGCCCTGCGGCGAGCCCAGATCCACGGCGATCGACCGCTTGCCGCGATTGTCCACGTCGAACTGGAAGTCGTAGTCCTTGATCTCCGGCGGCAGCTTCGCCGGCCGGCTGTAGCCCCGCATCGGGTCGCCGTCGAGCGGTTCCACCTTGATGACATCGGCGCCGAGGTCGGCCAGGATCGCGCCTGCCGAGGGCGTGGCCATCCAGCTGTCCACCTCGATCACCTTCACATCGTCCAACGGTGCTGCCATCGGACCTCCAAGCCAGCGTCGAGTCCGGGCCGCGAGATTACGCTGCCCGGCCATGGAACTTTCGGGCAAGGTCGCCGTTGTCACCGGTGGTGCGAGCGGAATCGGGGAAGCGCTCATCGAGCGCTTCAAGGCTGAGGGGGCGCGTGCGCTGGTGGTCGTTGACCGCGACGCAGCCGGCGCGCAGGCGGTAGCTGACCGGGTGGGCGGCACGGCCGTCGGGCTCGACGTAACCGATGAGGAGGCCATCAAGGCGGTGGTGGCCGACACCGTCGCAGCGCATGGTGCGCTGGACGTGTTCGTCTCCAACGCCGGCTATGTGACCCAGGGCGGTCTGGAGATCGCGAACGACGAGATCCAGCGCATGTGGGAAGTGCACGTCATGTCCCACGTGTATGCGGCGCGCGCAGCGGTGCCGGTCATGGTCGAGCGCGGCGGCGGCTACCTGCTGAACACAGCCTCGGCGGCGGGACTGCTGACCCAGCTCGGCTCGCTGCAGTACGCGGTCACCAAGGCGGCGGCGGTGTCGCTGGGCGAGTTCCTGGCCATCACCTATGGCGACAAGGGCATCGTGGTGTCGATGCTGTGCCCGCAGGCGGTCGAGACCAACATCCTGGCCAACAGCCCGGATCGCACCGGCAACGGCGACCAGGAGCGCGGCACGCCGGGTGCCGCCGCGGGCGACGGAGTCCTGCAACCCTGGCAATTGGCGGACACAGTCATCGAGGCGATGGCCGAGGAGCGCTTCCTGGTGCTGCCTCATCCCGAGGTGCAGACCTACCGCGAGCGCAAGGCATCGGACATCGACCGCTGGCTGTCGGGCATGCGCCGCTTCCAGTCGCGCCTGTTCGCTGACGCTTCGGTGACTCCGGCGGACTGGCTGTTGGGCTGACGGCGGGGCCGAGCCCCGGCTCGGGCTGCCGCAGCTTCAGGCCGGCCGGCGCGCCGCGAGGCGCGCCTCGTGGCGATGGCCGAACCAGTCCTCTTCGAAGCTGACCTGTTCGAGTCCCCCGCAGAGGTCTGGCAGTTCGCCCTCGTCGACGAGGTAGGGGCGACCGGGGCGCTCGTTGTACAGCAGATTGCGAACGGTGGCGATCTGTGCGAACGCGATGCCGCCGGGCGCGAGCAGGTGCCGCAGGGTCCCGAACAGCGGTCGGTGCAGGAAGTTGGCGCACACGACCACGTCCCAGCCGCGCTCGCTGCCCAACTCTGCGGCGGTCGGAAGCGGCTCAGCCTCGAGATCGGCCTGCATCGTCAGCAGCGGCAGGCCACGTTCGGCCGCTGCAACGCGGGCGATCTCCAGTGCCCGCCCCGAGACGTCGACGAGCGTCGTCGCGAGTCCCTGCGCTGCCAGCCACAGTGCCGTGCCACCCGTGCCGCCGGCCAGGTCCGCGGCCGTCGAGCCGCCGCTCAGCAGCTCGGCGTGTCCGATCACGAAGTCTGAGGGCGTCCCCGGCTCGTCCCAGTCGGCGTACTTGGCGTCCCAACGTTCGGCCGCGCTCACGCGTCGTAGACCCGAACCGCTTGAGACCGGCGGCTGCGCGCATAGGCGGCCACCAGCAGCAGCACCGCGTACAGGAAGAACTCGGACTTGAGGAAACCGATCCAGCCGCCTTGAGTCACCCAGCCGGGCCGGTCGACCAGCCACACCGGCAGCAGCACCAGTACCGCTGCCGCCGGCACCGTCATGATGAGCCGGCTGCCCCCGATCGCCGTGCTGCCGAAAGCGATCGTCAATGCGAACAGCTTGATGGACAGTTCCTCGGGGTACAGCGATTGGTCATTGAAGTTCACCGGGACCAGCATCAGGCCGCCGGCCAGGCCGGCGAGTCCGCTGCTGAGGCTGACGCCGGCCAGCCGCAGCCGGTACACCGACACGCCGAACGCTGCCGCTGCGGTCGGCTCGTCCCTGGTGGCCACCAGCGCACGTCCGATCGGTCCGGTCAGCAGCCGGTGCAACATCCAGAAGGCGACCGCCACCCAGGCCACCACCACCCAGAACTCCCAGATGTGCTCATCGTTGGATGCGATGCCCGTCCAGGTCGGCGGGATGAACTCGCTGTCGAGGGTGACCGGCAACGGGCCGTCGAGCTGGCGCAGCACGATGGGGAATGCCACGGCCGCCGACAGGGTCAGCAAGGCCAGATAGGCCTTCGGCAAGCGCAGGGCGGGCACTCCGAGCAGCGCACCGACCGCGCAGCCCGCCGCGAAGCCGGCCAGCGGCATCAGCATCGGCGGCAAGCCGAAGTCGTTCACCGCATGCAGAGCGGCGTAGGCGCCGACGCCAGTCAGTGCTCCATGGCCGACCGACAGCAGCCCCATCCGGTGCGTCAGCAGCCACAGCCCGGCGAACACCAAGCAGAAGGCCGTGAGCTGGGTGACGTCGGTCACGAAAGTGGACGACGCTTGCAGCGGCACGACCACGACCAGCGCCGCGATGACCATGAGCGATACGGCCGTGAGCAGCGCCGGCCACGGCGCGGTGCGCTTCTGTTTGGACGCCAACGTGGGCGAGGCGTCGCCGGTGACGACCTCAGCGTCGGCGGCATCGTCAAGGACCGGCGCCGCGGGCGGCTCGGGCGGTGCAAGCGCCTCGGGCGCTACGGGTGGCTCGGGCGTTGCCGGCGGCTGCAGCGGCTCAGTCGGCTCCAATCGGAACACCAGTGGTTCGGGATCCGGGGCCAGCGGCTCGTCAGGGGCTGTCATGTCTGCAACGCCCCGCGGCCGGCCTTGCGCGAGAGCAGCCCGGACGGTCGCAGCGACAGCACCACGATCAGCATCCCGAGTGCCCACACCAGCGTGACCTGGCTGTCTATGAAGCCGATGTAACCGGCCATCATCGTTTCGGCAAAGGCGAACAGGTACCCCCCGGCCAGCGCCAGTGCCGGGCTGCGCAAGCCGCCGAGGGTGGCGGCTGCCAGGCCGAAGATCAGCAGGCGCTCCATCATGTCTGGGCGCACGTTCAGCTCGCCCGCGATGAGGCCGCCGGCCAGTCCTCCCAAGGCCGCGGCTACCGCCCATCCGCCCATCACCACCCACTCCACCCTGATGCCGACGAGCGCCGAGCTGTCGCGATTGGAGGTGATCGCCCGGAACGCAAGGCCGACCTTGGTCGTGCGCTGGACCAGCGCGAGCACGCCGATCGCCGCCAGCATCACGAGCGTCAGCCCGATGGTGTCGAACCACAGGCGCGCGCCGCCGATGATGAACCGGTCGGTGTGCTCCTGCGGGAACGGCGAGCCGAGGAACCTCTGGCGACCGCCGAAGTGCTTCGCGACGAAGACGCCGATGAGCAGGTAGAGCCCGAGCGTCGCGCCGATGGTCGGCACCGGATCGCCGCGCATCGGCCGGATGACCGTGTACTCCAGCAGGGCGCCCGCGGCCGCCGACACAACGACCGCGCCCGCGACCGCCGCCCAGATCGGCCACGGTGTCGCGAATGGCGTCAACCAGCCCGAGAAGGCCACGGTGGGGTCCGCACCCGCAGCGAACACCACCGCGATGTACGCGGAGAGCATCGCCATCTGACCCTGCGCGAGGTTCAGCACTCCCGTCGAGCGGAACACCATCGAGATCGCCACCGCCAGCGCTGCATACGCAGAGCCGTTGGCGAACGAGTCGAAGACCCGCTGCAGGAACAGGGTCACGGCCGCAGATTGTGTCACGGGCGGGCGCGTTGACCTCAGGCCGCCCGCCGGTGCGAAGATGAGGTCGTGCCAACCGGGACAGATGCCGCCTCCGTTGAGACTCGCTACCTCGCTGATGTCGTGCTGACTTGCGACGAGGACTTTGCGATGATCGAACGCGGGGCAGTCGACGTGGGTGCGGATGGGCGCATCGCATGGGTCGGTGCTGCCGCAGAAGCATCAGCCACCGATGCGCCGGTGATCGACATGGGCGGCTTGCTGATGCCGGGTCTGGTCAACACCCATGCGCACACGCCGATGACGCTGGTGCGCGGCGCGGGCGACGGCTTGCCGCTGATGGCTTGGCTCTCCGAGGTGATGTGGCCACGAGAGGGTCGCCTGCGCCCCACTGACGTGTGGTGGGGGATGACGCTGGGCTCAGTCGAGATGCTGCGCTCGGGCGTCACCACCACGTGCGAGATGTACGCCTTCGAACACGAGGTGATCGCTGCGGGCCTCGACGCCGGCATCCGGCAGGTCATGTGTCCTGGTGTGCTGTCGGTGGCGCACCTCGACGACAGCGGCGGTGTCGGAGATCGCGTTGCCGATATCGCTCGGGTGCACGACGAGCACAACGACCCATCTGGTCGCGTCACCATCGGGTTCGCGCCGCATTCGGCGTACGACCTCGGCGTGGGCCCGTGCGCGGAGATCGCTGCTGCGGCGCTCGAGCGGGATGCCCTGCTGCACATCCATGTGGCGGAGACCGCCGACGAAGGCGACGCGCTGGCCAAAGAGCGTGGTGGCGCCAGCGTGCCGCGGCTCCTCGCTGACGCTGGAGCACTGGAGGGCAGGGTGCTGGCGGCGCACAGCGTCTGGCTCGACGATGCCGACCTTGACATCTACGCGTCGACGGGTGTGGCAGTGGCGCACTGCCCAGTCAGCAATATGAAGCTGGGTTCGGGCGTGGCGCGGGTGCCAGAGATGATCGAGCGGGGCATCACGGTGTCGCTCGCGACCGACGGGCCTGCCTCCAACGATGACCTGGACCTCTGGGAGGAGATCAAGATCGCCTCGCTGCTGGCCCGCGTGACAGCGCTCGATCCCACCGTGCTGAGCGCGCAGCAGGTCATCTCCATGGCGACCCGCAACGGTGCGGAGGCGCTGGGCTTGCCCACCGGCGTGCTGGAGCCCGGCCGCTGGGCCGACATGATCAGGCTCGACGTCGATGACGTGGCGTTCGTGCCGGTCACCTCACCGCAGGAACTCATCGCGCACGTGGCCTGGGCTGGGGGCAGCCGCCACGTCACCGACGTCTGGGTGGGCGGCGAGCGAGTCGTGGCCGGCAGCGTCTGCCTGACTGTCGACGAGTCACGGGCTCGCTATGAAGTGCAGCATCGAGCACAGCGACTGGCGCGGGAGTCGGGAACATGAGCGAGGCAAGCGAGCACGGCAAGCCAACCGCAGCCGAGCGGGCTCCGGTCGGGATCATCGCGGGAACCGGCTTCTACGAGATTCCCGACCTCGCCGATGCCGAACACCTCACCGTGAGCACCGACTGGGGTGAGGCGCACGCCATGACCGGCCGCTGGCACGGGCGGCGGATCGTCTTCGTGCCGCGCCACGGGGGCGACCATTCGATCCCGCCGTCGGCAATCAATTACCGGGCCAATATCGCGGCCATCGGGGATTTGGGGGCCACGGCCATTCTTGCCGTGAGCGTCGTGGGCTCGATGGTGCCCGAGCGGGGCACCGGATCCTTCCTGCTGCTCGACGACTACCTGGAATTCACCGCCGGCCGAGACGCCACCTTCTTCGACCGACCAGGGCAGGTCACCCACATCGATATGACCACGCCTTACGACCCCTCACTGCGCGCCGCGCTGGCCGCCGCAGCAGAGGCCGAGGGCATCGACGTGGAGCCCACTGCCACCTACGTCTGCACGAACGGGCCCCGCTTCGAGACACCCGCAGAGATCCGCATGTACGCACAGATGGGCGGCAGCGTTGTCGGGATGACCGGCTACCCCGAGGTTGCGCTGGCGCGAGAGGCGGGCATCCCCTACGCAGGGATAGCGGTCGTCGCGAACATGGCCGCAGGCATGTTCGACGGCGAGATCTCGCACGAAGAAGTCTCGGCGGCACTCGAAGCCACCAAGGAACCGCTGTTCGCGCTGCTCGGCCGCGCTGTGTCGGCGATCTAGCTGCGTGGCGGCACCCAACGACAGCGTGCCCTCGGTGTGGCAGGATATGTGAACAAGTGTTGACAAGCTGATACAAGAGCGCACATGACTGATCCCGCCAGCGATGCCACCTTCTCCGCTCTTGCTGACCAGACGCGCCGAGCCATCCTGGGCCTGATCGGCGAGCACGGCGAGCTCACCGTGGGGGAGATCGCCGCTCGGTTCGACGGCGTCGGCCGGACGGCTGTCTCCTCACACCTGCGCATCCTGCGTCTTGCAGGTCTGATCACTGAGCGTCGCGACGGCCGTTACCGCCACTACTCGCTGACCTCGACCCCGGCGGACACCGTCGTTGCCTTTCTTGCATCCGTGTACCAGAACTCGCTCGAGCAGCTCGCAGACGCCATGAACGAAGCGGTCGCCGGCGCTGGCAGTGGGAACGACGACGCTGGCCGGCGAGGCGACGGGCTGAGCGCCTAGGGGCTTGCGGTGGCTGAACTCGTTCTGAGCAGCGAGGTGCGGCTAGCGGCAGACCCGAGCGAGTTGTTCGCGCTGTTCGGATCCGGCGATCCGTCGCTGGGCTGGCTGTTCGGCTCAGAGGCCGCTGCGCTGGCGCCCGATGCACTCGTGAGACTCGCCCTTCCCATCGGTGAGGGATCACGGGTTCACGGAACGGCACGGGTGCTGAGCTGCAAGCCGGTTCGACGGATCGATCTGGTTCACGAATCGCCTTGGTTCGGGCATGTGGCATGCCACCTGGATCCGCTGCGCAGCGGCGGCACCCGGCTGCGGATCCGCGTCAGCATCGACGATCGCGAGTTCATGCGCCTCGGGGCCGATCTGGGGCTCCTCGGCGGCGCCGATAGTGAGGGCTGGGAGCTGCCGCTCGGATTGCTCACGTCGCTGTCGGGGAGTGCCGGGATCCTCGGACGCTCGACGGTCAACTGCGCGCAGCTCGCCACCGAAGAGATCAACGCCGACGGCGGCGTGGCAGGTCGTGACGTTCGACTGACGGTCGCGGACGACGCGACCGATCCCGGCACCGGCGTGGTCGCGATGCGCCGTCTCTGCGGCGTGTCGGGCATGGCAGCCGTGGTGGGCATGCATTCCTCGGCGACCTACACGGCGACCTCGCCGATCGCTGTCGCCCACGGCATCCCGTACCTCTACACGCCCACCAGCGAAGCAGTACCGACGCATCCGCTGCTGATCCACTTCGGCGAGCGGCCGCTCGACCAGTTGCACCGGGCGCTCCCGCTCCTGGCCGAGGTGACCGGCGGGACCCGCTGGTTCCTGGCCGGCAACGACTACTCGTGGCCCCGGGCGGTCGGCACGGCCGCGCGGGCGCTCATCGAGCGCATGGGCGGCACGGTCAGCGGCGAAGGCTACGTACCGCTGGGAACCGAGGACTTCACGCCGGTGATCTCGGCCATCGGCGAACACGGCACTGACCACGTCGTGTCGAGCTTTGTCGGGCAGGACCACGTCCGGTTCGAGAGCGAGTTCTCGTCCTCGGGACTTCGCTCGACCACTCGTACGTTCGCGCCGCTCATGGACGACGCGGTGGTGGAGCATCTCGGGGATTCCGCTGCAGGCATCTGGAACGCTCTCGGTTACTTCGTCGGCATGGACTCTGCAGAGAACCGCGAGTTTCTGCGGCGTTATGCAGACCGGTTCGGCGAGTGCGCTCCTCCGGTGTCCGCAGCCGCCGAAGGGGTGTACGAGGCGGTGCACATCTGGGCGGCCGCCTGCAGATCGGGCGGGGGCACCGAGCCCTCGTCGTTGCTGAGCGGCTTGCGCACGAGCACGTATCGCGGTCCGCGCCGTTGCGGTCGGGGCGGATCGTTGGAGTCGCTGCTGCTGGGGGAGGCGACGCCGGCCGGAGTCCGGGTGATCGACGAGCTTCCTGTCGCAGCACACAGCTGATTGTCAGGCGTCTGGCTGAGCCCGCTGCGTCGGCGTCAGGGCAGGCCGCTGGCGTATCTCCGCGCTTGACCCAGCCCGATTGACGAGACAATATGTCAACATCTACTCACATATTGGGGGAGGTTGACGCCGTGGGGAGCACACAGAAACCACGGACGCGGTCCCGTTGTCGAACCGCAGCCATCATGATGGCGCTGCTGCTGGGGATGGCTGCGGCGTGCACGACGAGCGACGATGAACCAGCGGCGCCCGAACCGACAGCCGCCACTGCTGCGCCGGCAGCCGACGAGGTCTCCACGGACACCGAGCCGGCATCGGAACCTGACCCAGCGCCCGCAACTACCGAATCGGCCGCCGCGGCACCCGACGAACCGGCGGCGCCGTCAGGGGAGCCGGTGCGCATCGGGATTCTCTTCTCGAACAGTGGTCCCGCGGGCATCTTCGGCCAACCGACGGCGAACATCGCAGAGTTCATCACCGAAGACATCAATGCCGCCGGTGGCATCAACGGCCGGCCGGTCGAGACGTTCCTCGCCGATGACGCCACCGACCCCGCAGTGGGGCGCCAAGCCATGGAGCAGCTCATCGAGTCGGACGGCGTCGACGTGGTGCTCGGCACCCATTCCAGCGCAACGCGTGAAGCCGCCAAACCCCTCGCCGAGGATGCCGGCGTGCTGTACATCTACGCAGCCCTCTACGAGGGCGGCGAGTGCTCGCCGGTGATGTTCAACACGGGCGAGGTGCCCAGCCAGCAGCTCGCGCCGGTCATCCCGTGGATGATGGACGAGACCGGCGGCAACACCTGGTTCCTGCTCGGCAACGACTACGTGTGGCCGCGTCGGAGCTTCGAGCTCGCTCGCGAATACATCGAGGCCGCAGGCGGCGAAGTGGTCGGAGAGGAATACGTGCCGCTGGGCACTCAAGACTTCTCATCCGTCGCCCAGCAGATCGCGGGCTCGGGTGCCGATCTGATCTTCCCGGCACTCGTCGGCGGCGACGCCATTGCCTTCGAGACCCAGGCGGTGGACTTCGGCATCGGCCAGGACGCCATTCCGCGCCTGGCGAACATCTATGAGGAGAACGTGCTCGGCGTGATGGGACCCGCGGTCACCGCCGGCATGCGGGTCACGCTGGGCTACTTCAAGGAAGTCGACAACCCTGCCAACGCCGCATTCGTGGCTCGCTACTTCGAGCAATTCGGGGCTGACGCGCCGCCGCACATGACGTTCAGCTCGCACATCTACGACGCCGCATTGCTCTACGCCGCGGCGGCCAATGCAGCCGGCACCACCGACACGGCGGCCGTTGCGGCCGCATTGGAAGGGCTGACCCTGTCGACTCCCACCGGCGAGATCACCGTCACCGGCAGCCGTCACCTGGCCCAGCCGATCTACGTGGCCGAGATCCAGGCCGACGGCTCACAGCTGATCGTCAAGTCGTTCCCGTCGGTTGAGCCTGACGAGACCTGCACGCCCTAGCGGGTTCCTTTGGATGCGCTGACACTCGAACTGCTCAACGGCCTGAGTCTGTTCGCGACGCTTGCGATCGTCGCGCTGGGCCTCGGCATCGTCTTCGGGCTGATGGGGATCATCAACCTCGCGCACGGTGAGTTCGTGATGATCGGGGCGTACGTCGCCTATGTCGCCCACGCCGGCGGGCTCAGTCATTGGCTGTCGCTGCCGCTCGCCGCAGTCGTGCTGTTCGTGCTGGGAGCCTGCATCGAGGTCGGGTTGATCCGCCGCATCCATCGTCGGCCGGAGGTGACGATCCTGGCCACCTTCGGCCTGTCGATCTGCCTGCGGCAGGCCGTCGAGCTGATCTTCACCAAGGACTTCCGTGGCGTTCCCAACCCGGTGCCTGGTGCGACTCGGGCGTTCGGAGTGCTGTTCCCCACGTATCGGTATGTGCTGATCGGCATCGCTGTCGTGGTGGTGGTCGTGACACTGCTCGCCTTCACCCGTTCGCGCTTCGGGCTGACCGTCCGGGCGATCGTCGCCGACCGCGACCTGGCCGATGCGTCCGGCGTGCGCACCGGCATCGCCAACTTCTGTGCGTTCGGCATCGGCGCGGCGACCGCCGGGATCGCGGGCGCGCTCGTCGCTCCGCTCGGAGCGATCGAACCTCAGGCAGGTCTCGCGTACCTGCCCGGGGCCTTCCTGGTGGTGATCGTCGGCGGCTTCCACCGGCTGTGGGGCGTGATCGCAGGGGCACTGGTGGTGGCGGCAGTGCAGACCGGTGTCATCCACTTCTACGACGCAGTCTGGGCGCAGATCGCCGCGCTGGTCCTCGCGGTGCTGATGCTGCAGTTGCGTCGAGTACCTGTCGAGGGAGCCACGACATGAGGCGGGCCCTCGCTGCCGGCGCCGCCTGCGCCCTCGCAGCCACGGTGTTCAGCGGAGCATTCGGCGGCTACCGCTCGGGACAGCTCTCGCTGTTCCTGGTGTTCGCCGCCCTCGCCGTGAGCCTCGATTTCGTGTGGGGCTACACGGGCATTCTCTCGCTGGGTCAACTGCTGCCCTTCGGCATCGCTGCCTACACGTCGGCGAAGATCGTCTCCGCGGCGCCGTCGCTGGGCGTGCCGATGCTCGTCGCTGCTGCTGCGGTGGGCGCCGGTGTTGCGGCGGCCCTCGGCGTGGCGATGCTGCGACGCCGGCCGTCGGCAGTCGTCGTGGGGCTGCTGACGCTGGTGCTGTCGCTCACGCTCGAACAACTGGCCGAGCAGTGGCGTGACGTCACCGGAGGCTTCAACGGGCTGACCGGGGTTCCCCGCCTCGGTGCATTCGGGGCTCAGCTCTCTGATGCTGCGCAGGACGTCGTCGTCTCTGTGCTGGCCATCGCCGCGATCACTGCGGTCGGCGCCCTGGTCACGCGCCCGATCGGCGCAGTGCTGATCGGCATCCGGTCCAACGAACGCCGCATGGAGGCGTTGGGCTACAAGACCGTCCAGATCAAGATCTGGGCGTTCACCGTCGGCGGCGCGCTCGCCGGCTTCGCTGGCGCGCTGTACGTGCATCGCACGAGCTTCGTGTCACCGCAGATCTTCGGATTCTCGCTGGCCACGAGCATGGTGCTGTGGACCCTGGTCGGCGGGCGGGGAACCATCGTGGGCCCGGTCATCGGTGCGATGTCCATCAACTTCGCCTCCGCGACGCTGGCAGACGTCTGGCTGCAGTACTGGACGCTCGCCACCGGTCTGATCTTCGTGGCCGTTGTGGTGGTGATGCCCCACGGGCTGGTCCCCAGCGCTCAGCGGCTGGCGGGCCGGCCGGCCCGCCGACGCCAGCAGCCCACGCTGCGGCCCGCCGCCACCGGAGTTGACGCGCTGTCGGGCGCCAACGCCGTTGACATGGTCGGCGACAGAGCGCCGTCGGCTGCAGCACCAGCGATCTTCGAAGCCCACGACGTGCACAAGAGCTTCGGTTTCTTCCGGTTGCTCGGCGGCGTCACGCTCACCATGGAAAGCGCAGAGCTGCGATGCCTCATCGGGCCGAACGGCGCGGGGAAGTCCACGCTGCTCGACATCCTGTCGGGTCAGCAGGGCTGCCAGTCGGGGCGGGTGCTGGTGCTCGGTACCGAGCACACCGGCCGCCATGCTTGGGAATTCGCACGACACGGCGTGAGTCGCAAGTTCCAATCGCCGCAGCTCATCGACGACCTGTCGGTGGCCACGAATGTGGCCATCGCCGCCTGGGGCACTCGTTCTTCGCCGTGGAGGCTGATCCGCCGTCCGTGGGACACATCAGTGCCCCAACCGGCGCTGGAGATCCTCGAACGCACACAGCTCGACCGGCGACTCGACATGCGGGCGGGGGATCTCTCCCACGGCGACAAGCAGTGGCTCGAGATCGCGATGGCAGTGGCCGGCGACTGCCGGCTGCTGCTGCTCGACGAGCCGACCGCAGGTATGACGGTCGCCGAGAGCCTCGAAGCGGCCGCGTTGCTGCGAGAGATTCACCGTTCTCATCGCCTGCCGATCGTGATCGTCGAGCACGACATGGCGTTCATCCGGGCCGTGGCGGATCGCGTCACGGTGCTCGCGCGTGGTGAGGTCCTCGCAGACGGCACTGTCGCCGAGGTCGAGAACGACCCCGATGTGCAAGCGATCTATGCGGGGGTCGACAGCTGATGCGGTTCGAGGCGCGCGGGCTGCACTCGGGATACGGCAGCGTGCCGGTGCTGCATGGCGTCAGCTTCTGTGTCTCGGAAGGCGAGATCGTGGCGTTGGTGGGACGCAACGGCGCCGGCAAGACCACGCTGGTGCGCACGGTCGTCGGCTTGCTGAGGGCAACCGACGGGCAGCTCCGGCTCGACGACGCCGACATCACGCGGATGCCGCCGTCGCGCCGTGTCCGAGCCGGGCTCCGAGCCGCTTTCCAGGAGCGCTCGCTGTTCAGCCAGCTCTCGGTGGGCGACAACCTGCGGTTGAGCGGGCATCCGGTGGCCGAGCACGGCCGCGTCCTGGCAATGTTCGGCGAATCGTTGGCGGGACGGGAAGCTCAGCGAGCTGGCACCCTCTCCGGTGGCGAGCAGAAAATGCTCGCTGCCGCGTCGGCGCTTGCATCGACCGCGTCCATCCTGTTGATGGACGAACCGACGGAGGGCTTGCAGCCCTCGAATATCGAGCTGCTCGGCGATGCCCTCGCTGCGGCGAGGCAGGAGGGCCGCGGTGTACTGCTGGTGGAGCAGCACCTGGCGCTCGCGCTGCGGCTGGCCGACCGGTTCATAGTGCTCGAGAAGGGCGAGATCGTCGACGCAGGCGCCGCCGGCGAGGCCGGCCTCGCGGACCGGCTGGCGGGTCGCCTCGCCCTGTGAGGTCAATTCAGCCAGATCAGCCCAGTCGCACCAGTCATGCAACAGCAGACGAGCAAGTACAAAGGACGGCAATCATGACGGAACCGACCCAGATGAGCCTCGCCGCGGCAGCTCAAGCCATCAGAGCCCGAGATCTCAGCGCGGTCGAGTTGCTCGACGCCTGTCTGGGGAACATCTCCCAGACGGAACCTGTGATCAGCGCATTTGCCTCGATCGGGGCTGATGCTGCGCGTGCGGTCGCTCAGCAGCTCGACGGCGGCGGGATCGCCGGACCGCTGCACGGCGTCCCCATCGCCCTCAAAGACCTGTTCTTCACCGAAGGCGTTCCCACCGAGGCGAATTGCGAAGCGCTGCGGGGATTTGTGCCCGACTATGACGCAACTGTCGTGCACCGGCTGCGCCAGGCCGGTGCCGTGATCGTCGGCAAGACGAACACGCACGAACTGGCATTCGGCGTCTCGTGCCCGGCGTCGCACAACCCGTGGAACCCGGAGCGCTCGACCGGTGGATCATCGGGAGGCAGTGCGGCAAGCCTGGCCGCCAGGCAGGTGTTCGGAGCGCTCGGCACCGATACAGGCGGATCGGTTCGCATCCCGTCGAACTGCTGTGGCACGACAGCGATCAAGACGACACGCGGCGCGGTGCCCAGGCACGGCGTGCATCTGATCTCGTGGACCTACGACACCATCGGGCCGATGGCGCGAACCGCCGAGGACTGCCGGATCCTGCTGGAGGTCATCGCAGGCCATTCACCCGATGACCCGTTCTCATCCAAGGCACCGCTGAGCGACACTGCAGATCCGGGTGGACTCACGCTCGGCGTGCCGAGCGACAGCTTCTTCGACGGGATCGATGTGGATCCTCATGTGACTGCAGCGATGGACGCAGCCGTCGATGTGCTGCGCACGATTGTGGCCGACATCAGCCCAGTGCAGGTGCCCAACAGCGCCGAGCACACTCCGGCGGGCGTCACGATCGTGTTCGCTGAGTCTGCGGCGCTGCTCGAGGAGCTGCGCGCCGACCGCCACGACCTGATCGGTGAGGAGGTCCGGGGCATCCTGGAAGCGGGTGCCGCGATCTCGGGCACCGAGTTTGCGGCAGCCCAGGCGCAGCGGGTGGCGTTCGAGCATGCGTGCATGGAGGTGTTCGACGACCAGGGCGTCGACCTGATCATCGCTCCGGTCAATCCGAACCAGGTGCTGCCCCATGGCGCGGTCGAACTCAACGGCGTGCCGCTCATTCCAGCGACGACCCAGTTCACGTTCCCGGTCAACGGGGCCGGGCTGCCGGCCATCGCGCTGCCCGGCGGTTTCGCTCCCGATGGATTGCCCATCGGATTCCAGCTCATCGGCAGGCCGTTCGCTGAGCGGACCCTCGCCGCCGTCGGCGAGGCCTTCCAACAGGTCACCGATCATCACACCCACGCGCCGCCGGCGTGACACAGCGCAGTGTGTGCGATGCGGGGTCTGCGGCGTGGTCAACCGTGCACAGCGCACGCGTAGCATTCGCATTGTTCCCCGTGACAGGGAGGTGATGATGCGCAGTTGGGACTCGATGGACGACTTCGAGGCCTTTCTGGATGGCGGAGGGCTGGTGGAGCCCGATGACGACATGCCAGATGCGTACCGCGAGGCAGTGTTCCGGTTCATCGAGCTGCATGCGAACAGCGAGTACATGGGCGGGTTGACGGAGCGGGACTGGATCGCCAAGGCGCCGGGACTGACGAACAAGCTGACCGCGCTGGCCAAGACCCAGGACGAGATCGGCCACGCGCATCTGCTGTACATGGTGGCGGCCGACATGGGCGTCAAGACACGTGACGAGATGACCGCCGACCTGCTGGCGGGGCGCACGACATTCCACAACGTGTTCCACTACCGCGCGTACTCGTGGGGTGATCAGATCGCGATCGCGTATCTGGTCGATGCAGCGGCGCTCGCCAGCCAGCAGGCCGTCTTCAAGAACTGCAGCTACGGGCCCTACAAGCGCATCCTGCGGCGGATCATCGCCGAGGAGGGCTTCCACATGCGCAACGGCGAGGAGCTGCTGCTGAAGATGGCGAAAGGCACCGCCCAGCAGCACGAGATGATGCAGGAAGGCCTCGACCGGTGGTGGTGGCCGGCAGTGCAGCTGTTCGGCCCGGACACCGGCCCCGACGATGTGCTGCTGCGCTGGCACATCAAGTCCGAGCGCAACGAGGTTCTGCGAGACAAGTTCGTGCAGAAGATGGTGCCGCAGCTGCAGGCGGCCGGCTTCAGCATTCCCGACCCGGATCTGCGCCAGGACCCCGAGACCGGCCGCTGGATAAGCGGCGAGATCGATTGGGACGCGCTGAAGGCCGCGATCGCTGGCCGTGGGCCTGACAGCGCCCGGCGCCTGAACGACGCGCGCCTCGCTTGGGACGGGGCAGCGTGGGTGCGTTCCGCGCTGGACGAAGCCGCGGCGGTGCCTGCATGAGCGAAGGCCGCAGCACAGCCGCTATGGAAGCGGCGCCGATGAGCACAGCCGCTATGGAAGCGGCGATTCTCGAGGCGGTGTCGACTGTGTGCGATCCCGAGTATCCCGAGATCACCATTGCCCAGCTGGGAATCCTCGAACGGGTCTCGGTCAGCGACGGCGGCAGCACCATCCGGATTGAGCTGGTGCCGACCATGCTCGGCTGCCCGGCCCTTGACGTGATCGCCACTGACGTCTCCGCTGCGGCGCGCTCGGCCTGTATGGGCAGCGACGTGTCGGTGGACGTGGTGTTCGTTGCCGACCCGGTATGGACACCGGATCGCATCGCTCCCGGCGCAAGGAAGTTCATGGCCAGCGAATATTCCGTGGCCGTGAGAAGTTCCCAGTCCGCTGCCACATGCCCCATCTGCGGCAACACCTCCTTGGAGCACCGGTCAGACTTCGGGCCGACGCCGTGCCGCAGCGTGGAATGGTGCCCGAGCTGCCGCAACCCGATCGAGGTCGTCGGCAGGGTGGACTTGCCGGCCGCCATGGGGGCGGCGCCGATCAGCCCGGCCGCCATGGGGGCGGCGCCAATCAGCTCGGCATTCGCATGAAGACCTACGAGGTGTTTCTCAAGCGTCCCGGCAAGGATCCATTCACCCACGTCGGCGCGCTCGAAGCACCCGACGACGATCTGGCCCTCAGCTTTGCCCGCGACTGCTACACCCGGCGCTCGGAGGGAGACCAGATGTGGGTGGTGGCCCGCGACGACCTGCTGGTCGCCGACACCGTCGAGCTCGAGATGGCAGACCGTCCTCACCGCCACAACGACGGAGCGCTGTTGCGGGATCTGCGGCAGGCCGGAGACCCCTCAGCCTCATGACCGACTCTGCTCAGGCAAGCATGGGCGGCCCGCGCGAGATGGTGCTGGCGCTCGCCGATGACGAGCTGTGCATCGGCCAGAACCTGGCGTGGTGGATCGCAGTCGGCCCGTTCCTCGAGGAGGATCTGGCGCTGACCTCGATCAGCCAGGACGAGTTGGGTCATGCCCGTGCGCTGTACGGGCTGCTGGGCGACGACATCGACGCATTGGCCTATGGACGCCAGCCGCACGAGTACCGCAGCGCGCACCTCACCGAGCTGCCCTGCCGCGACTGGGGCGAGACCTTGGTCCGGCACTTCCTGTACGACACGGCCGAGACCGTTCGCTGGGCAGCGCTGGCCGACTCATCGTGGGAAGCCCTCGGCGCCGTTGCGCGCCGAGCTCTGGCCGAGGAACGATCGCACCTGCGCCACGCGTCGGGTTTGCTGTCACGGCTGCTGCGCACCGAGGCAGGTCGATCGCAGCTGCTCCCGCTCTTCGATCAGTTCACGCCGTTGGCGTGTGAGCTGTTCGAGCTTCCGCCCGACTGCGCTGCCGATGGCCTCGTTGCTGCAGGCATCATTGCTCGCCCAATGAGCGACCAGCGTGCCGAATGGCAGGCAGCGGTCGATGACACCCTTGCTGAGGCCGGATACCAACCGCAGTGGCCGGAGCACGCCGACCCCGCATCAGCGGCAAACGGCCGAACCGGACTGCGCTCACCCCACTTCGCAGCGCTGCACGCGGAGATGGTCGAGGTGCTCGCGCTGGATCCGACAGCGCGCTGGTAGCTCCTCTGCCACAATCGCCCGGGCGTCGACCCGAGGCCGGCGGCGGTAGGCAACGCGACACAGAGGCAGGTCGATTCATGGCATTGCGAGGGACATCTGTAGTCCGGCGCGAGGACGAGTCGCTGCTGCGCGGCCAAGGACAGTTCGTCGCCAACCTCACCGCCGATGCCGACTGGGAGCCCATGGCGCATGCCTGCTACGTGACGTCGACGGTTCCTCATGCCGAGATCACCGACCTCGATGTGAGCGTGGCACGCAACGCGCCCGGTGTGGTCGATGTGGTCACGGCAGCCGATCTCAATCTGGAGCCCTACCCGTCGCCGAACCCGGCGTTCGACGCCGCCATCGTGCGCCCGATGCTGGCCGCCGACCGGGTGCGATTCGTAGGCGAGCCCATCGCCGTCGTGGTAGCGGACAGCCCGGCCGCCGCGATCGACGCGGCTGAGCTGGTCATCGTCGACTACGAGGCGCTGCCGGCGCTCGTCGATCCCGAAGAAGCACTCGAGGGCCCAGCGCTGTTCGACGGCATGGCGGAGCCGAACGTGGTGATCCGCATGTCGCTCGACGGCGAGCAGGCCGACTTCGACTCATGCGAGGCGGTCGCCGAGGTCCGCACGATCAACAACCGCATCGCACCGTGCCCCTTGGAGCCGCGCGTCGCGGCGAGTCGCTGGGCCGACGACGGACGCCTGCACCATGTCAATGCCGGCCAGGGACCTCACCCGGTGCGCGCCGGTCTTGCCAAGATGCTCGAGCTCGACCGATCCCAGATGCGCGTGCTCTCCCGCGACGTGGGAGGCAGCTTCGGAGCGAAGGCTCGGCCGCATCCCGAGGAGGCGCTGCTGGGTTGGCTCGCAGCGCGCACTGGCCGGCCGGTCATGTGGGTGCCCTCGCGCACCGACGACATGGTGGGTCTCGTTCACGGCCGCGGCCAGATCCAGTACTGCCGCATCGGCGGCACCCGTGACGGTCGCATCACGGCATTTGCGGTGCACGTGGTTCAGCAGGCTGGTGCCTACGGGAACATGGGTGCGGCGTTGCCGAACAACGGCCGGGCGATGCTCGCGGGCTGCTACGACATCGCCACGCTGGGCTTCACCTCGGTCTCGGTGCTCACCAACACCACGCCGACCGGTCCCTACCGGGGCGCCGGCCGGCCCGAAGCGGCGGCGGCGATCGAGCGAGCCGTCGACGTCTTCGCTGCCGAGATCGACATGGACCCTGCCGAGGTGCGCCGGAAGAACTTCTTGCAGCCGGAGGCTTTCCCGCTCACCACCCGCACCGGCATGCCCTACGACACCGGCGCGTACGAGGCCAGCCTGGATGCTGCGCTCGACGCGGCCGGCTACAGCGCATTGCGCGCAGAGCAGGCCCGCCGCCGCGTAGACGGCGACGACAAGCTGCTCGGCATCGGCTTGGCGACCTACGTCGAGCGCACTGCCGGCATCGGGCGTTCCGAGTACGGGGCAGTGGAGCTGCTCGCGGGCGGTCGCATCGTGGCTCGCACCGGTTCATCGCCGTACGGGCAGGGCCACCACACCTCGTGGGCGATGCTCATATCCGACCGTACCGGCGTGCCGATGGAGAACATCGACATCGTCCACGGCGACACCGACGAGGTGCCCCGCGGCGAGGTGACGGGCGGCTCGCGGTCGGTGCAGCTGGCCGGTGCGGCCATCTGGGAAGCCTCCGCCACGCTGGTCGATCAGGCCCGATCGGTGGCGGCGACGCTGCTGGAAGCCGACCCGGCGGACATCACGCTCGACACCGGGGCCGGTGCGTTCCACGTCGTCGGCACCCCGGCGGTGTCGGTGGGCTGGACGGCGATCGCCGAACACCTCGCAGCAATGAACGGCCGAGAAGGGCCACGCCTGCTGCATGCCGAGGAAGTGTTCGACTCTGAAGCACCCACGTTCCCGTTCGGCACCCATGTCGCCGTGGTCGAGGTCGACCGCCACACCGGTGACGTAGAGCTGCGCCGGCTCGTGGCCTGCGACGATGCCGGCACCATCCTCAACCCGCTGCTCGCAGCCGGGCAGGTGCACGGGGGCCTCGCACAGGGGGCGGCCCAGGCGCTGTACGAGGAGTTCGTCTACGACTCCGACGGCAACCCGCTCACCGGGAACTTCGCGGACTACCCGATCATCTCGGCAGCGGAGCTGCCCTTCTTCGACCGCGTGGTGCTGGAGACCCCCACGCACATCAACCCGCTCGGCGCCAAGGGCATCGGCGAGTCGGGCACCGTCGGCGCCACGCCCGCCATCCAGAATGCCGTCGTCGACGCCGTCGCCCACCTGGGCATCCGCCACATCGACATGCCGCTCACCCCCCAACGCGTTTGGCAGGCCATCACCGACGCAGTCGGTGCTGGCTCAATCGTCGCCTGAGGGAAGCTCGGGCGCATTGGCGGCCCGCACATCGCGCTCCACCAGGCTTGGCTCGTTGAGTTCCTCGCCTCCCGTGACGGAACCCAGCTCCCGGAAGCGACGGGCTTGGGGCAACACCATGCGCTCGAACGAGCCCACGCTGTCGTTGTAGGCACCCACCGCGCTGCGCAGGCCCCGACCCATCTTGTCCACGTGCTCGATGTACGTCGAGAGGCGGGAGTACAGCTCGTTGCCGAGGTTCGCGACCTTCTCAGCATTGCGGGCGATGTCCTGTCGCTGCCATGCCAGTGCCACCGTTCGCAGGAACGCAATCAGCAAGCCC
Source organism: Microthrixaceae bacterium (assembly GCA_011523825.1). Taxonomy (GTDB): domain Bacteria; phylum Actinomycetota; class Acidimicrobiia; order Acidimicrobiales; family Poriferisodalaceae; genus Poriferisodalis. The sequence goes on along the minus strand of WTFX01000019.1, from coordinate 54,315 downwards.
GGGGTCGCAATCAGCACCCGGTGACGGTGCCACGCGTTCTGCCAGACATCGCTGTCGACGTCCATGGCCACGTCGAGCATCGGGTCGGTCGGCACGTACATGAGCACGAAGTCGGGCGACCCGGGCACCCAGCGGCCGTAGTCGCGTTCACCCAGCTCCTTCGCCCGCTCGCTGAGAGCCGCGGCGTGTTCCGCGAGCGCTTGCTGCTGCTCGGCTTGATCAGCGGTCTGAACAGCCCGGTCGTATGCGGCGAACGGCGTCTTGGCGTCGATCACGACGCTCGCCCCGCCCGGTACCTTGACGACCACGTCGGGCCGCAGCCGGCCCTCGCCTCCCGGTTCGCCGACAGTGGCCTGCTCGATGTAGTCGATGTGGCGGCTCATGCCGGCGGCTTCGATGACATTGCGGAGATGCTGCTCTCCCCAGGCACCCCGCATCTTGGAGTCGCGCAGGATCTGGCGCAGACCACTCGTCTCTGACACCAGTTGATCGACGCTCTTCGAGACCTTGGCCGCGTCCGCCACCCGAGCCTTGTCGGCATTGCTGACATGCTCCTGCAGTTCCTGCAGGCGTTCCCGCATGGGCGTGACAAGTTCGGAGACCGTCTTGCCCGCCGTCTTGGTCTGCTCGTCGGTCAGGTCGCGGAACTCCTTCATGAAGGCGTCCCGCGTGGTCTCGCTGACCTGGGCCGCGATCTCTTTGAAGCGGCCCTCGATCTCAGCCTGCTGCTTCGCCATCTCCTCGACGCGGGCGGCCCGATCGGCTTCGACCGAGGCGAGCTGGGCCCGCAACTCAGCGACAGTGTCGCGTTGCCCGGCCGACTCGTCGCGCGCCTCGTCGCGTTCGAGCTCAACCTGTCTCAGCCCGCGTGAGCGCACGGCCCACGCAATGACCGCCCCCACGGCGAGACCCGCCAGGAGACCGAGCACGACGGCAAGACCGGTGGACATGAGGCTCACTCCTTAATCGGCCTTGATCATCGCGCCACTAGCGTCAGAAACGGTGCACAGCACAAACGCCAGCCCGCGTTCATGGGCAACGAGCGGCAAAGGCCCGGGCTCCTGAGATCGCGGCGCGCCGGTATTGCGGCCCTTGCCACGGTCCTGCTGCTGATGGGGGCGTGCAGCACAGCTACTGACGACACGCCGGAACCGGAGACGGTGACGCCAACGATCGCTGGCAGCGAGGGCACGGAGGACATCACTCCAACGAACGGCGGATCCGGGCAGTCGGCGGTGCCGACAACGCAGCGGTTGGAGGGCACATCACCACGCCGGGGCGGCACGCTGCGCGTGCTGCTGGCCGCCGATCCCACGCCCATCACCGGCTGGACACCATGGGATCACGTCTGCGCATGGTCTTGCCGCAATGTGCTGGACCACGTCCTCGAGACGCTCACGGTCGTGCTTCCCGACGGATCGGTGGAACCCTGGCTTGCCGAGTCGGTGTCAGCGGATGCTTCGTTGCAGCGATGGACGATCACGCTGCGGCCGGGCATCGCCTTCACCGACGGCGAGCCGCTGGATGCGCTCACGGTCAAGACCGGCATCGACGACTACCTGCGCTCAGGTCGAGCCAGCAGCGGCCACCTGCGGGAAGCTCGCATCACCTCGGTCATCGTCGTCGACGAGCTGACGCTGGTCATCGAGTTGAGCGAGCCCAACGCCGGCCTGCCTGCTGCGCTGGCCGGCCCGGTCGGTCGGGTCTTCTCCGTGGTCGCCGCCGAGGCCGACCCGGGCATCTTTGCCAGAGCGCCGGTCGGCACGGGGCCGTTCGTCTTCCGGCGCTGGTCGGTGGGCGAGCCGGCGGTGCTGGAGGCGAACCCCGACTACTGGCGCACCGCATCGGACGGCTCGACCCTGCCGTGGGCCGCCGACATCACCTTCACCGAGATCGCCGACGAGCGACAGCGACTTGAGGCGTTGCTCGACGGCCGCGGCGACATTCTGATGTCGAGATCGGCCGAGCTGTCCACGGCCGCAGCCGCGGCAACTGACGGAGCGGGCCGCCGGCTCACTGCCGTCCGGCGATTCGACGACAACGCCGGAGTGGTTCTGTTCAACCTGCTGCGCGCCCCGCTCGACGACATCCGCGTGCGACGAGCGTTGGTGGCCGCTGCCGACCAGTCCCGGCTCGTCTCTGCACTCGGCCCCGATGTCGACTCGCTGGCTGCGACGCAGTGGTGGTCGCCCGCAAGCATCTGGCATTCGACTGAGGTCGCAGCGGCCTGGCCGATCCACGACGTCGAGCGCGCCCATGCGCTGCTGCGTGAGTACACGGAGGATCCCGAACGATCCGACGACCGGGATCCCGGCGAGCCTGTGCGCCTCCGAGTGCTGTGCACCAACGACCTCGCCCTTGGCCGGATGACCGCTGAGCTGGAGCGCCAGTGGGAGAACACCGGTCTCGTCGATGTCGAGGTCGAGACCCTGGCTCGCACGGGGCTCATCAGCCGTGTCATGGGCTCGGTGGTCCAGAGCCCTTCGTTCGCCGGTGATTTCGGCGCAACGTGCTGGCGCGTCGGCGGCGAGTCCGATCCAGCGGTGCTGGCATCGGCCGCCGTCGGCCCGGTGCGAACCACGCCGCTCAACGCGTCCAACATCAGCGGTGAGCACTTGACCGCTCTGGCGAGCCTGATCAAGTCGACTGACGCAGGGGACGACCGGCGCGACGCCGTCGCGCAGTTCATGGCCGAGTTAGCCAACGAAGCCCCCTACGTTCTTCTGGCCTACTCGTCGAGCGTGGTGGCGGCAACGGCGGACGTCGAAGGACTGGGGCGGACATCGCTTCCCAACGGCGGCGTGGTCGAAGGGCAGCGACTCGGCGTCGGCCGCTACGACGAGGCGTGGCTGCGTCGTGAGTGACGCTGCGGATCGGCAAGCCGGCGGGTCACCGCCTCCGCCGACACTCGGCCAGCTTGGCTGGCAGCGCCGAGCCGTGCCCGTGCCCCAAGTGCCGAGCGGGTACACCGTCAGCCGCGTCGCGGTCGAGCATCGGGGCGCCTACGAACTCGTCGATGGCACCGGTGAGGTCACCGGCGCGCTTGATGCTGCCGCGCGCCGCGCAGCCCGCACGCCGTTCGACTACCCGACCGTCGGCGACTGGGTCGTCCGCTCAACCGAACCCCGTCACGATCGCCGCGTGACGATCACCGCTGTTCTCGCCCGCAGGTCACTGCTGTGCCGTCGCGCAGCCGGCCCGCGCGCACGACCGCAACTGGTGGCAGCCAACGCCGACACGCTCGCCGTCGTCACCACCCCCACACCCGCCGGCACCGGATCTGTTGCGGGCTCGGCAGCACCGGATTCTGCAGGCCACCGGATCGAGTGGTATCTCACGGCGGCGTTCAGCGGCGGCGCTCGACCGGTGATCATCGTGAACAAGATCGACACGGTGTCGAACGCCGAGCACGAGGCGACCGTCGATGCCCTGCGTCGCCGGCTCGGCTCCGCCGCGGCAGACGTGCCGATCCTGTCAACCAGCGCCCTCGACGGTCGTGGGCTCGACCGCCTCGGCGCACTGGCCGGCAACGGGGCGACGGTCGCGCTCAGCGGTGCGTCCGGCGTCGGCAAGTCATCGCTGGTCAACCGGCTCACCGGGGCCGACGTAGTGCCCGTGGCCCCACTGAGTCCGGACGGCCGCGGACGCCATACGACGGTGCGTCGTCAGCTTGTCCCAGTCGGCGGGCCCGATGGAGGGACATTCGTGGACACCCCGGGCTTGCAGGATCTGATCCCCTGGAGCGGCGATCTGGGAGCGGGAATCCAGGCTGGGCGACCAGACGCAGCGAGCGGGCTTGCCCAGGCATTTCCGGAGATTGCCGAACGGGCCCCCTATTGCCGCTTCGCCGACTGCTCGCACACGGTCGAGCCGGATTGTGCCCTGACCGCCGCGGCAGCGGCCGGGGAGCTGGCAGCCGAGCGCCTGCGCACGTATCTCGAACTGGTCGCAGACATGGCGGGGGATCGATTCGACGACCAGCGCAGCCCTCGCTGACGCGAACCTCTCTTGGCCGCCGAGCTCCGAACTCAGCGGCCCTTGAATTCGGGCCGGCGCTTGTTCATGAACGCTTCGACGCCTTCTTGGTAGTCCTCGCTGTCGAAGCACGCCCGGATCATCGCCTCCACTTCGCTGAAGTCACGCTGAGATTCCGGCTTCTGCCACTGGGTGAGCGCAGCCTTGGCGGCAGCGATGGTCAGCGGAGCGTTCTGGCCGATGAGATCGGTCCATTCGTCGACGGAGGCCTCGAGGTGCGCTTTGGGCACCACCCGGTTGACGAGCCCCATCTGCAGGGCTTCCTGCGCTCCGAAGCGGTCGGCCAGGAAGAAGATGCGTTTGGCTGCAGAAGGTCCGACCAGCCGCATCAGCGTGCCGATGCCGGCGGCGCCGTAGCCGAGCCCGAGACGTGCGGCGGGGATCGTGAACTGCGCATCTTCGGCGGCGACTCGCAGGTCGGCTGTCAGGGCCACCGCCAGGCCACCGCCGATGCAGTAGCCATGGATGGCAGCGATGAGCGGCTTGGACAGTCCCAGCAGCGACGCATGTGCTCTCGAGGTCGTGTCGTCGTAGTCGCGGTTGCCGCTCGCGTCTGACCGCTGTTCGCCGAACTGGCTGATATCGGCGCCTGCCGCGAACGCGCGCTCACCGGCACCGCGGATCACCACTACCCGGATCTCGTGGTCGTGCTCCAGTTCGGTCGCGGCGTCGGTGATGCCGTTCCACATCTGCGCGCTGATGGCGTTGTGCCGCTCAGGATGGTCGAGGATGATGCGGCCCACATGGCCGTCGCGTTCGAGATGCACCTGCCCGCTCACGGCGGCTGACGCTACCGCCCGTCCCCTGAACATGCCGGAGATGTTCAGGATTCGCGCGGCACCCAGCTGGCATCGCGGCGTTCGCGGAAGGCGGCGATGCCCTCGGCCGCTTCGTCGCTCTGGAACAGCCGCTGGCTCAGTTCGGCCGTCCACTCCCAAGCCTCGTCACGGTCCATCTGCGGCACCCTCGTGACGAGCTGCTTGGTGTTGGCCAGCGCGTTGGGGCCGCCCCGCACCAGGCGACGCAACGTCGCCGTCACCTCGTCGTCGAGCTGCTCGCGCGGTACCGCTCGATTGATCAGACCCGCCGCCGCTGCTCGAGGAGCAGGCACCCGCTCGCCCTCGAGGAACAGCTCGCTGGCATCGGCGCGGCGCAGCTTCGGCAGGCAGACCACTGAGATCACCGCTGGCGCGACGCCGATGCGAACCTCGGTGAAGCCGATGATGGCGTCGTCGGCGGCGATCGAGATGTCCATCGCTGCAGCCAGCCCCACGCCGCCGGCGGTGACATGACCGGCCAGCCGTCCCACCACGGGCTTGTCGCAGGTCATGATCTTCTCGAGGATCTCCACGAAGTTGTGGCGCAATGTCGGCTGGGGCACCCCGGGCTGGGCGGCACGCAGGTCCGCACCAGCGCAGAATGTGTTGCCGGCGTGGGTGAACAGGATCGCTCGTACCCCAGGATCGGCCAATGCCGCTTCGAAGTGATCACCGATGCCGTTCACGATCTCGACGCTGAGCGCATTGCGGTAGTCGGGCCGGTTCAGCGTGATCGTGGCGACGCCACCGGCGAACTCGTAGAGCACGGCGGCTTCCGGGTCGTCGGCCTGAAGGTGATCGGGCCGTGTGCGATCGTCGGCGCCTTCGGCGGAAGTGTCCTCTGACATCGCAGCGATGCTAGGCACCCGAGGGTGGGCGCACAGGCTTCGGGCTGACTCCTAGGCTCCCTCAGATGCAGGGACTTCTCGCACAGGCTGAATCGGCGACCGACGCCGTCGACGCGCTGCTCGAAGTCAGCCGCAGCACAGAGGTGTGCGGCACCGAGCCGAGCTGGGTCTGCGAGCGCATCCTGGACTGGACCGGCAGCGAGGGCTTCGCATCGGCGTCGGTGTGGATCGTGGACAAGCCGCTCACGGTGCTGGTCATCCTGCTGCTGGCGGTCATCGCCCGCCGGGTCATGCGTCGCGCCATCGACCACATGGTGGAGCGAATTGCGTCCGACAAGAAGCACGCCGAGGAGGACGAAGCCGCCCGTACCGCCGAAGAGGGCCGAACCTGGGATCCGGAGCGGCTCGCGGCCAAGATGACGCAGCTGCGCGAGCGCACCGAGCGTGCCAGCCAGCGGGCCCAGACGCTGGGCACGCTGTTCAAGAGCATCGCCACCACGATCATCTGGGCCGTTGCGCTCATGATGCTGCTCGGCGAATTCGACGTGAACCTCGGGCCGCTCATTGCAGGCGCCGGCATCATCGGCGTCGCCGTCGGCTTCGGCGCTCAGTCGATCGTGCGCGATCTGCTGACCGGCGTGTTCATGCTGATCGAAGATCAGTACGGCGTCGGCGACGTGGTCGACCTCGGCGATGCCGTCGGCACGGTCGAGTCGGTCGGGCTGCGCACCACGCGGCTGCGCGACATCTCCGGCACGGTGTGGCATGTGCCCAACGGCGCGATCGCGCGCGTGGGCAATATGTCGCAGCTGTGGGCCCGGGTGCCACTCGACCTCGACGTGGCCTATGACACCGACCTCGATCAGGCCATGGCGATCATCAAGCGAGTCGCGGACGAGGTGTGGCAGGAGCAAGGCGAGAGCACCACGGTGCTTGAGGAACCCACCCTCTCCGGAGTGCAGGCCTTTGGCGCTGATGCCGTCACTATCCGGGTCATGCTCAAGACCGAGCCATCCGAGCAGTGGGCGACGGCGCGCCTGATGCGCAAGCGCATCAAGGACGCCTTTGACGAGGCCGGCATCGAGATTCCGTTCCCGCAGCGAACGGTCTGGGTGCGCAGCGGTGAGCCCGATGGCGAGAGCGGCGAGCGGCCCTTCAGCGCGTTCGAGACCGTGCCCTCGCCGATGGAGGCCGAGGACGCCGACGCTGACGGCGCCGACAGCGATCTGTAGCTACGGCGATGATCTAGGCGTCGTCTGGCGCCAGTGTGACGTCGACTTCAGGATGTGCGAGCGAATCGTCCGTCACGAACGTCAGGCTCTCGATGCGTCCCGCATCGATCAAGTCGGCTCGCGTCTGCTCCAGCGTGGCGATGTGGACGGCTGTGGAGCCGACCCTCACCTTCTCGGCGGGCACGCGAAGACTGCGCCTGGCTTCGGTCTTCGCCCTGCGAACCTCGCTGAGCACCGACGCAGTGAGTTCGAACGCGCCCGACGGATGGTCGGGAACGAGCGCATCGATCTCTCCCGCGTCGGGCCACGTCGCCCGGTGCACTGAACCGTCTCGCCACCACGACCAGATCTCTTCGGTGACGAAGGGCAGGAACGGCGCGAACAGTCGCAGCAGCACGTCGAGCGCCGCCGTCAGCGTGAGGTGCGCGTCGGCCGCCGCCTCTTCGCCCTGCCCGCCATAGGCCCGGCCCTTGGCCAATTCCACGTAGTCGTCGGTGAATCGCCAGAAGAACTGTTCCGACCGCTCGAGTGCGCGGGCGTAGTCGAAGTTCTCGAATGCGTCAGTAGCGGCCCGCACCAGCCCGGCAAGCTCAGCCAGCAGTGCTGCATCCAGTGCGTTGCACACCGGTCCGGCACGACCGTCTGGACCGGCGTCCGCGGTCGCCCCGGGCGTCGCGCCGCCGGTCAGCGACAGTGCGAACTTGGCTGCATTCAACAGCTTGATGGCCAGCCGGCGCCCGATCTTCATCTGCCCTTCGTCGAAGGCCGTGTCGGTGCCGGGACGGCCGTTGGCAGCCCAGTAGCGCACGGCGTCAGCCCCGTACGTGTCGAGCAGGTCCACCGGCGTCACCACATTGCCCTTGGATTTGGACATCTTCTTGCGATCCGGATCGAGGATCCAGCCAGACAGGGCGCAGTGGTGCCAGGGGGCACAGTCATGACCGAGATGGCTGCGCACCGCCGTCGAGAACAGCCAGGTTCGGATGATGTCATGACCCTGGGGGCGCATGTCCATCGGGTAGGTGCGCTCCCACAGGTCAGGGTCCTCGCTCCAGCCGCAGGCGATCTGCGGCGTCAGCGACGACGTGGCCCAGGTGTCCATCACGTCGTGATCGCCGACGAAACCTCCCGGCTGCCCCCGCTGCGATTCGTCATAGCCGGCAGGCACGTCGCTGCTCGGGTCGACCGGCAACGCACCGTCGCCCGGCACGAGCGGCTGTACCCAGATCGGCTCGCCGGCATCGTCGAGCGGGTACCACAGCGGGATCGGCACTCCGAAGTAGCGCTGGCGGCTGATCAGCCAGTCACCGCTCAGGCCCTCGATCCAATTCGTGTACCGGCCCTGCATGTAGGGCGGGTGCCAGGTCATCTCGGAGCCGCGGGCGATCAGCGCGTCGCGCAGCTCGGCGTCGCGCCCGCCGTTGCGGATGTACCACTGGCGGCTCGACACGATCTCCAGCGGCCGGTCGCCCTTCTCGAAGAACTTCACGGCATGGGTGATCTGGCGCGGCTCGCCGATGAGATCGCCGGAGCCCCGCAGCAACTCGACCGTCTCAGTGCGAGCGCCGCCCACCGTCCGGCCTGCCAGGCGCTCGTATGCCTCGCGGCCAGCGGTCCCTTCGATGCCATGCGGCGGGTCGGGGGAGATGCGGCCTCGGCGGTCCACGATCGCCCGCACGGGCAGGTCGAGCTCGCGCCACCACGTCACGTCGGTGGTATCGCCGAACGTGCAGATCATGGCGATGCCGGTGCCCTTGTCGGGCTCGGCCAGCTTGTGCGCCACCACCGGAACTTCCACGCCGAACAGCGGGGTCAGCACGGTAGAGCCGAACAATGGCTGGTAGCGCTCATCGTCGGGGTGGGCCACGAGCGCCACGCATGCAGCCAGCAGTTCCGGTCGGGTGGTCTCGATCTCGACAGTGCTGCCTGGCAATGGGCCGTTGCGCGATCGGGGCGAGCCAGTGCGATGGAACGCAATGCGGTGGTAGGCGCCGGGCCGCTCTCGGTCTTCGAGTTCGGCTTGGGCCACTGCGGTGCCGAAGGTGACATCCCACAGCGAGGGCGCTTCGATCTGGTACGCCTCGCCGCGTTCGAGATTCCCGAGAAATGCGCGCTGCGCAATCCGCTGGCAGCGCTCGTCGATGGTGGCGTAGGTCATCGACCAGTCCACGCTCAGCCCGAGCTGGCGCCACAAGGCTTCGAAGGCGTGCTCGTCTTCGGCGGTGAGCACGTGGCACAGCTCGATGAAATTCCGGCGCGAGATCGCCAGCTCGCCGCGGGCATCCACCGCCTTGGCGTCGCCGCCGTCAGCAGGCGGCTCGAAGTTCTCGTCGTATGGCAGTGAGGGGTCGCAGCGCACGCCGAAGTAGTTCTGGACGCGGCGCTCGGTGGGCAGGCCGTTGTCGTCCCAACCCATCGGGTAGAAGACCTCGTCGCCCGCCATGCGCCGGTAGCGGGCGATGTTGTCGGTGTGGGTGTAGCTGAACACGTGCCCCATGTGCAGCGAGCCGCTCACGGTCGGCGGCGGGGTGTCGATGCTGAATACCTGATCGCGGGTGGCGGTGCGATCGAAGCGGTACACGCCGTCGGCTTCCCAGCGCTGCGACCACTTCGCTTCGAGCCCGTCCACGGTGGGCCTTTCGGGCACCTGCGTCATGCGCCGCAAAGCTACCGGCGCGCTCGGTCGGAGGCCGGTCTCGGATGCAGGCGGGATGCGCAGCACGCACCCGGTGTCTCAGCGATTGTCATGAAAATGTCACAAGAAAGCAATGAAACTGACTAGTGTGAGCAGTGGTTGCCGGCCGCGGGGGCGGTCGGCAGCTTCAGCCGTATTGCCGACCAAAGGGGGTCGATTGGCATGATGGCGACAATCCTGACGCTGATCATCTTGGGCATGGTGTTCCAGGGTGCGATGGTGGTCGTGGACAGCGTCCTTGACACGCTCAAAGTGAACGACACGCTGAAGTCCATTCCGATTGTCGGAGGCAATCTGAACCTGATCTGGGCGTACCTGTTCGTGCTGATTTCTCAGATCAACGGTGCGAACGATGTGCTCAATCTGGGATTCGGAACGAACATGGAACTGCTGTCGCTGGGCCGCTTCGGCATGGACGTAGCGACAGCCATCGTTCTCGTTGCCTTCATCCCGGTGCGGGACGCTGCAATCAGCGCCCTGCGCAAGGGCATTGGCGGGCGCGGCGACTGATCAATCCGGCAGCACGATGGCGCCCTGGCCGCGCAGCGCGTCGATCTCGTCGTCGCCGTAGCCCAGCTCGCTGAGAATCTCGACCGCGTGCTGGCCCAGCAGCGGGGCATGGCGCCGCAACCGTGTCGGCGTCGCTGAGTAGACCACCGGATCGGCCACGTAGCGGTATGCCCCTTCGGTGGGATGCTCCGAGATGCTGACGAGGCCGACGGCGGCGAGTTGGGGATCTGCGTCGAGGTCTGCCAAGTCCATGACCCTCGCGGCCGGGATCGAGTGGGTATCGCAGTAGGCGATCCACTCATCGGTCGTGCGGCGCACTGAGAGTTCCCCGAACAGGGCATACAGCTCGTCGATGTGCGCGATCCGCGAGTTGTGGTCGGCAAAGCGCGGATCCTCGGCCAGCTCGGGTCGTTCGACGAACGCAAAGAAGGCTCGGTACTGCGCATCGTTGTAGGGCAGCAGGCACACCCAGCCGTCGGCCGTGGGGTAGGGACGCCGGTGCGGCGTGAGCAGCCGGTCATAGCCGAACGGACCCTCGGGCGGCTCGAAGACGGCGCCGCGGTAATGCTCCACCAGGTTGAAGGCCACCATTGTCTCGAACATGGGCACCTCGATGGCTTGTGCTGCGCCGGTCCGTTCCCGATGGAACAGGGCCGCGAGCACGGCCTCCACCACATGAAGCCCGGTGACCTTGTCTGCGATCACCGAGGGGACGAAGCCAGGTTCGCCTGCGATGCGACCGATCAGGTCCGACAGGCCGGATGCGGCTTGGATGGCGTCGTCGTACGCCGCCTTGTCGCGGTAGGGACCGCCGCTGCCGTAGCCGTTCGCACGGCAGCAGATGAGCTGCGGGTGCTCTGCTCGCAGAGAGTCGGCGTCGAGGCCAAGCCGCTCAAGCGCCGCAGCTCGCATGTTGGTGATCAGCACGTCGGAGCTGCCAAGCAGCCGCTGCATGGCTGCACGACCGGCATCCGACTTGAGGTCCAGCGCCAGCGAGCGTTTGTTGCGCTGGATGTTGAGGCTGAAGCCGGACATGCCGGCCGAACGGGCGGGAAGACCGTTGCGCGTGGAGTCTCCGTCCAGCGATTCCACCCGGATCACGTCGGCGCCGTGATCTCCCAGCATCCGGCACGCCATGGGGCCCATGAGCACGGTGGTGAGATCGACGACGCGTATGCCATCGAGGGCGCCGGCCGGTTCGTCGCTGGCCGCGGCGGTGCTTGCAGTGTCTGGCATTGCGAGCCTCCGCTTACTCAGTCGATCCGGCTGCAGCGGCTTGACGCTCCTCGCGCTCGGCGGCCTTGATGCCGTGGCTCATGACGATGGTGGGCGCGAGCAGCATCGAGCCCACCACGAGCGCCACGGCGATCAGCGTGCTGAGCAGCGGCGTGTAGCCCCAGCGGATGCCGACGGCCCCGCAGATGAGCGAAGCGGCATAGAGGCCGTATCCGGTCCGTTGCCCCAGGCTGGTGATCCGCTTCAGCCGGGCTCGCCGAGCGAGAACATCGTCCACGGTCCCATTATCTCGGCACGCTGCGGCGTTCAGGCTCCGAAGAGCTGGGGATCGTGGCTCCCTGTCGGCTCGTCGCCCGAGACGCGGTCGTATTCCCCCGCCTGATTGCCGATGGGCTCCTCGGCCTGCGGCTCATGAGGCCACGGAGCGGGGGCCGGCCACGGTGCCGGTTCGACCCTCGAGGCCCAGGCCGGCTCGCTGGGTATGGGCACCGGGCTGGGTTCGGACGGGGCAGCGACGGGTGCGGGCGCTGCGGGAGTTGCCGCTGCGGTTGAGCCGATCAGTGGGGGATGCTCCAGCGTCGTGCGCTGTCCTGCGGGCCTCAGCACGACCGAAGCCTCGTCGTAGTCGTCGAAGTCGCTGTGCGACACCGCCGCCAGTCGTTGCAGCTCCCGGGCACCCGGCCACATCAGCCGGAATCCGACATTCGCCAAGCCGGCGGCAGTCACCAGGTCGCCGAGCGTGATGACATCTCTCAGCGGCGCGAGCGGGATCGCACCGCCCAGCCAAGCAGCGATCGTTGCGTCGTCCGACCACCGGCGTGCCGCACCCAGCAGCACCCGGTCGATCCCGTCGAAGTCGATGATGCCCGCTGCCACGACGGCACCTTCGCTCACCGGCACGTAGCCGTTCACCAGGAGCACACCGAGATTCGCGGCCATGCCGATTGCGGCGATGGTTGCGCCGGCGATGTGCCGGTTGAGCAGGCACCCCGCGAGCAGCAGCGCCAGCGAGATGCCGAGGGCGAACCGGCCGGCGAGCATGTTGGTGTCCAGCCCGACGGCGAGCGACAGGACAGCTCCGAGCACCAACACCGGCCAGTGGTTGATTCGCACCCCTCGGATCCCGCTGAGAATTCCGGAGGGTGTGCCGCCGGTAATCAGAGCGACAGCAAAGCCGACGCCGAGTCCGATGAGGGCCAAGAGCGCGATGAAGGACACCGCGTTCTGAAGATACCGAGTAGCGCGCGAGCGTTCGGGGATGCGGCAGCAGGCGGCCATCCAATCTCCGCAGCGCGCTGGTGGATCGTCGAGTGCGCACAGCAGGGGCGGCACGGCTGCCGCTCGGTTAGCTTTGCGCCGGCCCTTCGCCCCGGGCCCGTCGAGGAGAGACAACGTGCTGGACGTTCGAGCTGAGTTGACTGCGACCGTGTGGAAGGTGGTCGCCGAGGTTGGCACCGCCGTAGCTGCCGGCGACGATTTGCTCATCCTCGAGTCCATGAAGATGGAGATCCCGGTCACTGCACCCGAGAGCGGCACGCTCGCGGAGATGCATGTGGCCGAAGGCGACTCCGTCGCCGAAGGCGATGTGCTTGCGGTGGTCGCCACGTCCTGACCTCCGGCGCGGCCGTAGCCTTGACGTTCCGTGGGCGCTGCCGTTGCCTTCGAGGGCGTTGTTGCCCTGCTGGACCGCTTTCCCGCATTGGCGGGTGTGGATCTCAGCGTGCAAGCCGGCGAGATGGTGTGCCTGAGAGGACCCAACGGAGCAGGCAAGAGCACGTTGCTGCGGGCCTGTGCGGGGCTCGTGCCCGTGCGGGGCGAGCGCGCCGAGGTGCTCGGCTTTGACCTGAAAGCGCAGCGTCGCTCGGTCCGGCCTCACGTGGGACTGCTCGGTCATCGGTCACCCCTGTACGGCGATCTGCGGGTCGACGACCAGTTGCGCCACTGCGCTGACGTGCACCGCGCCGGAGTACCTGAAGTCTCAGCCGCGATCGAGCGCTTTGCACTCGGCGGCCGTCTCGGCGAGGTTGCCATTCGACGGCTGTCGGAAGGTCAGCAACGGCGGGTGGCGCTGGCGTGCCTGACCATCGCGCGGCCGCGGCTGTGGCTGCTGGATGAGCCCCACGCCGGGCTTGACACCGTGAGCCGGGACGCGCTCGACGAGCTGCTGGCCGATGCCGTGGAGGCAGGCGCCACCGTGATGTTCGCAACGCACGAGACGGGCCGCTCCCGCGTTGCGGCCGCTCGCCAAGTGATGCTGGCCGGCGGCCGCGTCGAGCCGAACGCACCCGTGTCACAGACCAATGGCCCGACCGATGTGGCGTGAGATCTGGCTTGTCTGCCGCAAGGACATGATCATCGAGTGGCGGGCTCGCGTCACCCTCGTCCAGATCGTCCCGACCGTGCTGCTGGTGCTGGTCGTCTTCGCATTCGCTCTTGACGCAAACCCGTCGCTGCTGGGTGCGGGAGCGGGCGGCCTGTTCTGGGTGGCTGTGCTCTTCGGGGCAGTGCTCGGGGCGAAGCGCAGCTTCGACATCGAAGCCGAAGGCGGGAACCTCGATGCTCTGCGTCTCGGAGGGCTCGTGCCTGCGGCCATCCTCTGGGGCAAGGCGGCGGCGCTGGCCCTGCAGCTCGTGCTCGTCGGCGTTTTCGCCGCGGCGGGCCTGCTGGTGCTCTACTCAGTGACCGTCCACGACTGGCTCTTGATCGTGGTTGCAGGACTGTGCGGCATGGCTGCGTTCGCCATCTGCGGGACGCTGTACGGGGCGATGACGGTAGGTCTGCGGTCCGCAGATACCCTGCTCCCGCTGCTGCTGATCCCGGTGGCAGCACCGGTGCTCTTGGCCGGAACCCGGGCGTTCGACGTGGCGCTCGGGACCAGCGCCGACCAAGGCTGGAGCTGGACAGCACTGCTCGCAGTGGTGCTCGTCACTTATGTCGCAGTGGGCTGGGCCGCAGCCGGCCCGCTGCTGGAGGACGCCTGAGTCGCCCGATGATCGAGACACCTGAGCCCGACCTTCGCGAGCAGGCGCAGCGAGCCGGTTCCCTGTCGATGACCGGCAGCGTCGCCACCCGGGTGCTCGGCGTGGTCGCGATCGCCGCTGTGGGTGTGATGGTGCTGCTGGCGCTGTGGATCTCGCCCGCCGATGCGGTCCAAGGCGATGCGGTGCGCCTCATGTACATCCACGTGCCTTCCATCTGGGTCGCCTATGGAGGTTTCGTGCTCACCGCATTCGCCAGTGCCAGGGTGCTGTGGCGCACTCGCAGCGGCGCCGGCGGCACCTACGGCGTCATCGCTGATCGGCAGGCCCGGCGGTGGGACCGCGTCGCCGGTGCGGCGGCCGAGCTCGGTGTGCTGTTCACGGCTCTCACGCTGGTAACCGGTTCGCTCTGGGGAAAGGTGACCTGGGGCACCTACTGGCAGTGGGACGCCAGGCTCACCACGACCGTGCTGCTGTTCGTGACCTATTTGGGGTACTTGGCGCTGCGCCGGCTCCCGGCCGAGTCGCGTGCGCGGGCCCGCAGGTCGGCGGTGATGGCGCTCATTGCGGTCGTCAACCTGCCCATCGTCCACTACTCGGTGGACTGGTGGCGCACGCTGCATCAAGAGGCCAGCCTGAACCTCGAACCGGGGGGCGACCGCAACATCACCGGCGAGATGTACTGGACGCTGCTGTATTCGTGGGCCACTTTCACTGCGGTGGCGCTGTGGATCGGCATTCACCGCTACCGGGTGCTGCGCCTCGAGGAACTTGCCGAAGAGGCATCGCTGGAAGAACTCCTCGCCCAGCGTCGTGACGAGCAGGCGGCGGGCCGATGACGCACGCGGCAAACGTGTTCTCGGGCTACGTGCTGGCAGCCGTCGCGACGGCCGCCTATGTCGTGTGGGTGATTCACCGTGGACGCACGCTCGGTCGGCACTTGGGGATCGGCGCGCGAGGCCCCGTTTCCGACATCGCCGACGAGTCCCGTCCCCGTGACTGACCTCAGCCCCCGGCACCCACTGGAGGCGTCAGGTGACCGCGCGGCGGTGCGCCGGCAGATGGGTCGTCGCCGCAAGGCCGTGATCGGCGCCTTCGTGCTGTTGCTGCTCATCGCTGGCGGGGCGGCGACAATCGCCGGCCTGCGCAACGCCACGCTGTTCTTCCGCAATGCCGACGAGGCGATCGCGGAGCGGGTCGAGCTGAGCGACCGGCGCTTTCGCCTGCAGGGACGGGTGGTACCCGCGTCGGTGGCCGTCGACGGCGGTGTGACCACGTTCGAAGTGATTCACAACTGCGCCTCGGTCGCGGTGCGCCACTCGGTCGATCCTCCGGACCTGTTCGAGTCGCCGTGGATACCGGTGGTGCTGGAAGGGCGCTGGGTGCCCGGAGAGGTCGTGACGGTCGCTGGGCGCGATACGCACTTCTTCTCAAGCGACAACATGCTCGTGAAGCACACCAACGAGTACGCAGCAGCCAACGCGGATCGCATCGGTGATCCCGACGAGCCGCCCGAGGGCTTCCTCGACGACTGCCCCTTTGAGGTGCCCCGGCTGTGATCGCCGTGCTGGGCACGCTCGGCGTGGCCGTCGGCCTCGTCAGCGCGCTCGGCGGTGCCGCAACGCTGGTTGCAGCCAGAGCGCTCGGTGAGCCCGAGCGGTGCCGCCAGGCGCTGGCATGGATCGCGGCCATGGCCGGCGGCTGCGTGCTGGCTGTGGGAGCGATGGAGTTCGCCCTGCTCAGCGACGACTTCTCGCTCGCGTACGTGGCGCGCAACTCCACCGTCGCCACACCGCTCATCTACAAGATCGCCACGCTGTGGGGCGCGCTCGAAGGATCCATCCTGCTGTGGGCGCTGGTGCTGTGCGGCTATGTGGGCGCCGCGGCATGGCGCTTCCGTGCCCGGACATCGGAACCAACGGTTGCCTGGGCGCTTGCGGTGATGCTGGGCGTGTGCATCTTCTTCTTCGCACTCCTTGCCGGTCCGGCGAACCCGTTCGGCACGCTCGCCGATCCGCCAGCGGACGGCGGCGGCTTGAATCCGCTGCTGCGCAACCACCCGCTGATGGCGATTCACCCCGTCATGCTGTACCTGGGGTACGTCGGGTTCACCGTGCCGTTCGGGTTCGCGGTCGCTGCGCTCATCACCGGCCAGTTCGACAGCCGCTGGCTGGCCGATACCCGCCGCTGGACGCTGATGGCCTGGGGAAGCCTGGGCGCAGGGATCATGCTGGGCGCTTGGTGGTCCTACGAGGTCTTGGGCTGGGGCGGCTACTGGGCATGGGATCCCGTCGAGAACGCCTCGCTGCTGCCGTGGTTGACCGCCACCGCATTCGTGCATTCGCTCATCACCCAGCAGCGACGCCAGATGCTGCGGGTGTGGAATCTCTCGCTGCTCATCGTGACGTTCGCGTTGACGATCTTCGGCACGTTCCTCACGCGCTCGGGCGTGCTCGAGTCGGTGCACGAGTTCAGCGAGTCATCTCTGGGACCCATCTTGTTGGGCTTCTTCGGCGTGATCGTGGTGAGCGGCGTGGTGCTGGTGGCCTGGCGCGGCGAGGCGCTGCGAAACCCGGCCAGCCTGGGTTCGATCTGGTCCCGGGAAGGGTCGTTCCTCGGCAACAACCTGCTCTTCGCCGTCGCAGCATTCGTGGTGATGCTCGGCACGGTGTTCCCGCTCTTGGCCGAGGCGGTCGCGTCCGAGCGTCTGGCGGTAGGGCGGCCCTATTTCGACCGGATGCTCGCACCGGTCGGCATTGCGTTGCTCGGCCTCATGGCGCTGTCGCCGGCGCTCAATTGGCGCGACACCCCGGCTGAGCTTCGCTCGAAGCGGCTCGTGTGGCCTGCCGCGGCAGGAGCGCTGACCATGGTGCTGTCGGTGTGGGCCGGAGCACATGGACTGTGGCAGGTGCTGGCGCTGGGCTTGGGCGGTTTCGTCATCGGCAGCGCTGCGCGGCTGCTGTGGCTGGGCGCGCGGCGCAATGGCTGGCGCGGACTGCTGGGACGCACCGGCGGCGGCATGATCGCCCATATCGGGGTCGCCGTGATCGCCTTCGGGTTCATCGCGTCGAGCGCATACGGATCTGAAGGCGAGTTCACGCTGTCGCCCGGGGAGTCCGGCGTGGTCGCGGGCCACCAAGTCACCTACTTGGGGCTCACCGATGAGATAGAGAACGGCAACCGGGTCGTGCGGGTGCGAGTGGACGTCGAAGATCGGGGCATCTTCGAGCCGGCCGTGACACGTTTCGCCGAATTCGGCCAGCCGATCTCGACGCCGTCAGTGGCCACGAGCCTGATCGACGATGTGTACCTGTCGCTGGCCACCATCCCCGAAGAAGGAGACAGCGACGTAGCGCTGCGTGTGCTCATCAAACCGCTCGTGGCATGGATGTGGCTGGGCGGTGCCGTGCTCGTGCTGGGCATTGCCGCCGCCCTGGTGCCGGCCCGCATCGGCGCACGCGACCGCGTCCCGCGCCGCAGTGGAGTTTCCGCATGAGCAGCAACCCGGCCGCGCTCCGTGGCCGTTCGTGGGTGCGGGTTGCGGCAGTGCTCGTGGGTCTGGTGGCCGCCGGACTGATCGCGCTGCTGGCGACTCGGGACTCCGATGGCGGCGGCATCCGTGCCGCGAGCCCGCTCATCGGCGAGTTGGTCCCGCCATTGCGTGGCGAGCTCATCTGGCCGCCCGATTCGTTCCTCGACGCCGGTGGCGCACAGGCCCTGCCGGGGGCGCGGATCGGTCCCGATGATGTAGCGCGCTTCGACATCGACGCGGTTGGCCCGCTGTCATCAAATCCGCGGTGGGTGCTCGTCAATTTCTTCGCGTCATGGTGTGTGCCCTGTGAGCGTGAACATCCCGCGCTCGCGACGTGGGCGGCTCGTCATTCCCGCGACGGTGTCCTTGTGGCTGTGCCATTCGGCGATCGGACGTCCGACGCGATTGCGTTCTACGAACGTCTCGGCGGCGACTGGTCGGTCGTCGACGATCCCGATTCCCGCTGGGCGGTCGAGTTCGGCGTACTGCGGCCGCCCGAATCGTTCCTGATCACACCCGACGGCATCGTGGCAGCTCGGTGGCAGGGACAGATCAGCGCAGACGATCCTGACGAGGTGATCGCGTTGCTGCTGGGCACCGCTGGCAGCGACGCCGAGGCGCAGCCCGACTCATGAGCCGACCATGAGCGTCTCGGAGGCGACCCAGCCTGCTGATCCGACTCCGCCGACTCCGTCGATCCGCGGTGATGCTGGGATGCGGCGCATCGGCTGGCTTGCCGTCGCCGCTGTGGCGATCGTCGCCGCAGTTGTGGCCGCGACGGCGTCGCGCCCGCCGGCGACGGAAGCCGAGCGGGCCTACGACCTGAAGCAAGCAACGCTGTGTCCGGTCTGCGACGGCCAGAGCGTGCTTGAGTCCAATGCGCCGGCTGCCGCGGCCATGCGCCGGCAGATCGATCTGTGGGTGGATGCGGGTCGCAGCGATGAGCAGATCCGGACCGACCTCGCGGCCGCGTACGGCGACGACGTGAATGCACTGCCGTCGGGGGAGGGGGTGGGCACGCTGGTGTGGGCGTTGCCAGTGGCCGCCTTCGCCGCGGCCGCAGCAGGGCTGTGGGCTGCGACCCGTCGCTGGAAGGCTCGGGCCGGCGCAGCCGATGAGGCCACGGATGACGCCGGCGCAGACGCAGACGCCGGCTTGGATCCCGCGGACATCCGAGTGCGCCGAGGCGGCTGGCGCAGCGCCACTGTCGTCACGGTCAGCGGACTGGTGCTCGTGGGCGCGGTGGCCGGGGTGCTGGTGGCCCGCTCGGCAGGGCTACGCCTGTCGGGCGAGACCCTGACGGGCGACATCGACCGCTCGGCCCGCTCGTTGCTCGTCGATGCACAGCGCCAGTTCGCTGCGAACCAGCTCGATGAGTCCCGCGCCACGCTGGGGGAGATCTTCCGGCTCGACCCTGATCTGCGCGGCGCGCTCGTACTGTCAGCCCGCCTGCACCTGCGTCACTGCGAATCGGCGTCATCGCAAGACCCGTCCGGCGCAGGCGAGGCAACCGATGCTCCCGCGGCCGGCTGCGATCTGCAGTCGGCCCTCGTGGATCTGGACCGCGTCCTAGCTGACGACCCCAGCGACACCGAGGCACTGGCGTTGCGCGGCTGGCTGCTGGTGCGCATCCCCGACCGCGAGCTCATCGTCGCCGGAATAGCGTCGCTCGACGCCGCCGTCGCGCTCGACCCCAGCGAGTTCGATCCGTGGGTCTTCCGCGGCTACACCGCCCGCTTCATCGAGCGCGACCTCGAAGCGGCCATCGGCTACTACGGCGCAGCGCTGCAACGCAACCCGCCTCCCGCAATGGCCGCCGCCCTCGAAACCGCAATCACCGAGATGCAAGCCGAACTCGAATAGCCGACCGCAGAACGTCCACGGGGCGCCAGGCGGAGCCAGTTCGATGCGCTGCGGGCGGCGATGGTTGCGGCAGTAGCGTGCTTGGCGAACGGCAGGTGCGGCTGCAACGCCGGTGCAGGCACCACGCGGCAAGCGATCGCAACCGGTCAGGGGCACCCAGTGAAGGGCAAGCGTCGAGGGTCAGCCGCCAACGGCGGACCAGCCAGCGTCACTGATCAGCAGCTGGCCGCTGCCGTGGCTGACGTGATCGATCCAGAGTTGCGCCGGCCCATCGGCCAGATGGGCATGCTGCGAGCCGCTGCAGTCGCCGGGCGCGCTGCACAGGTGCTTGTGGCCTTGCCGTCGAACGACTGGCCGGCTGCGGGCCACGTTTCGCACGCCGTGAGCGAGGCGGGGCGCGCCCTCGACGGCATCGACGATGTCGTCGTGGAATTCACGGTGATGGACGAGGCCGAGCAGTCGACGTTGCGGGCCCAGCTCATCGGCGACCCGGCAGCCACCGCGGGCACCCAGGCCGGCCATGGACACGCCGAGGGCCGTGAAGTGCCATTCGCCCAAGCCGGCAACAAGACGCGCGTGCTGCTGGTGGCCAGCGGCAAGGGCGGCGTCGGCAAATCCAGCGTGACCGTCAACCTTGCGATAGCGCTGGCCCAGCGCGGCACGCGCACCGCCGTCATCGACGCCGATGTGTGGGGCTTCTCCATTCCCCGGATGCTCGGCGTTGCTCGCCCTCCCACCGTGATCGACCAGATGGTCGTGCCCACCGAAGCGCACGGTGTGCGCTGCATGTCGATGGGCTTCTTCGCCCGCGAAGACCAGCCGGTGATCTGGCGCGGCCCGATGCTGCACAAGGCGCTCGAGCAATTCCTCACCGATGTCTTCTGGGACGAGCCAGACCATCTGCTCATCGATCTGCCGCCCGGCACCGGCGACATTTCGCTCTCGCTGGCACAGTTCCTGCCCCGCTCAGAGATGCTGGTGGTGACCACACCGCAGCCAGCAGCGCAGAAGGTTGCCCAGCGTGCTGCCCAGATGGCGGGGCGTGTCAACCTGCAGGTGCGGGCCGTGATCGAGAACATGAGCTGGTTCACGGGCGACGACGGCAAGCGCTACGAACTCTTCGGCTCCGGAGGCGGCCAAGCACTCGCTGACGAGTTGGAGGTGCCGTTGCTGGGCCAGGTGCCCCTGGTGCCGCAGTTGCGCGCGGGCGGCGATGAGGGCATGCCGATCGCCGCGGCAGACCCCGACAGCGAGACGGCCGGTGTGTTTCAAGACATGGCGCGCCTGCTCTGCGAGGAGCATCTGCCGACCCGTCGCTACAACGAGGGGCTGAAGCTGCTGTGAGCATCACGACAGCGCCGACGCCGATCGGCTCGCTCGACGAGCTCAGCTTCGACAACCGCTTCACTGCCGCGCTCCCCGCCGATCCCGACGCCGCCAATGCCCGCCGGCAGGTGATGGGCGCCTGCTATTCGAGGGTCGATCCGACTCCGGTGCCCGCGCCGCACCTGCTGGCGCACAGCGCTGAGATGTTCGACCTGCTGGGCTTCGACGCTGAACTGGCGAGCGATCCGCAGTTCGCCGCGGTGTTCGGCGGCAGCACGCTGCTCGACGGCATGGATCCGCATGCCCACTGCTACGGGGGCCACCAGTTCGGCAACTGGGCCGGTCAGCTTGGCGACGGCCGTGCGATCGCGCTCGGCGAAGTGGTTGACCGCAACGGCCAGCACCAAACCCTGCAGCTCAAGGGCGCCGGCCCCACGCCGTATTCCCGCACCGCCGATGGCTTGGCTGTGCTGCGCAGCTCGGTGCGCGAGTTCCTGTGCAGCGAGGCCATGGCGCATCTCGGCGTGCCCACGACCAGGGCACTCAGCCTGGTGGCGACGGGCGGCATGGTGATGCGCGACATGCTCTACGACGGCCATCCCGAGCTAGAGCCCGGGGCGGTGGTCTGCCGGGTGGCGCCGTCGTTCGTGCGCTTCGGAAACTTCGAGATCTTCGCTTCCCGCGGCGACATCGACACATTGCGCACGCTCACCGACTTCGTCATCGGCACCGACTTTGCCGACCTGGCTGCCGACACCGAGTCCGGCAGCTCGTCGCCGGAGCGGTATGCGCAGTTCTTCGACGAGGTGGTGCGGCGCACGGCGGACATGGTGTGCGAGTGGCTGCGGGTCGGCTTCGTGCACGGCGTGATGAACACCGACAACATGTCGATTCTGGGTCTCACGATCGACTACGGTCCCTACGGCTGGCTCGACAACTACGACCCCGACTGGACCCCGAACACCACCGATGCGGCCCACCGCCGCTACCGCTTCGGCACGCAGCCGGCTGTCGCGCAGTGGAATCTCATGCAGCTCGCCAATGCGCTGTACCCGCTGGTGGGCGAGGCCGAGCCGCTGCAGGCAGCCCTCGACGGCTACGTGCCTTACTTCGAGGAGCAATGGTCGGTGATGATGGCCGCCAAGCTCGGACTGCCGGCGCTGGAAACCGAAGCCGACCGCGAGCTGGCGAACGGCGTGCTGGAAGTGCTCCGGCTGGTTGAGACAGACATGACGGTCTTCTGGCGTCGGCTTGCCACGGTGGACACCGCCGAAGGCATCGATCCTGCCGAGCGCATTGCCCCGCTGGCGGACGCGTACTACCAGCCCTCGGAGGTCGCCGACGAGCACCGCTCAGCCACGAGCGAGTTCGTCGAGCGCTATGCGGCGCGGCTGCGAGCACTCGGCATCGCGGACGCCGCGCGGGCCGAGGCGATGAACCGGACGAATCCCAAGTTCGTGCTGCGGAACTACCTGGCCCAACTGGCCATCGACGCCGCCGCCGCCGGCCGCCCCGAGGCCATCGGCGAGCTGCTCGAAGTGATGCGGCGCCCCTACGACGAGCAACCCGACCGCGAGTCCTACGCAGTTCTCCGCCCCGACTGGGCCCGCACCCGAGTCGGCTGCAGCCAGCTCTCCTGCAGCTCCTAGCGGGTCACTGCCAAGCAGACCCGACACCCAGCGCAGCCGTCAGGCGATGGTGCGAAGGGGGATCTGCACCACGGCTTCGGAGCCCGGAGGGGGCGTCCTGCGCCGAACCTCGAAGGTGCCGCCGAGATCTGACCCGCACAGCGCTCGGACGATCGAGGTGCCAAGCCCGCCTGATCGCTGCGAGTCGTAGTCGGCCGGGATGCCCACACCGTCATCACGCACGACCATCGACAGCAGATCCGGCGACGGCCGGGAGATCTCCACCTCGACGTGGCCGATGGGGCTCTCGTCGAGCGCCGGCGCCGCCTCCAGCGCCTGGTCCTCGATCTCCCACAACTGGGGAAAGGCGTGGTCGACGGCGTTCTGGAGCAGCTCATTGAGCACCACGGCCAGCGATGTGGCCGTCTGAGATCGCAGCATCCCTGCCTCGCAGGAGACGGTGAAGTCGATGGGCCGCTCCGGGAACGTGATGCTCTGGCGCATCGTCTCGGTGAGCGTCTCGGCCACATCGCAGAAGTCGACATCGTCGGTGGTTTCGGTCGACAGCGTCTGGTGCACCAACGCGATGGCGCGGATGCGTCGCACTGCCTCGTCGAGCGCCCGGTTCGCCTCGCGCGACTCCAAGCGACGGGCCTGGATGCGCAGCAGCGACGAGACCGTCTGCAGGTTGTTGGTGACCCGGTGGTGAATCTCTCGGATGGTGGCGTCCTTCGAGATGAGCAGCCGGTCGCGGCGACGCAGCTCGGTCACGTCGCGCAGCAGCACCAGGGCGTTGCGCACAGGGGTGTCGGTGAGCGGCAGCGCCTGCAGCTGCACCGTCACCGACTGGTGCTCGACCTCGCCCACCACAGGAATGCCGCCGCTGATGGCACGCCCCACCACGTCGGGTCCCAGGTCGAGATCTCGCACCCGGCGCCCCTGCACGTTGCCGCCGACGCCGATGCGGTGCAGTGCGCTGACGGCATTTGGCGACGCAAAGCCGATGCGCGTCGTCTCGTCGGTGAGGAACAGCCCGTCGCCCACCCGTGGGGCCTCCTCGTCGGCGACCTCGGCGCTGCGGTACGGGAACAGACCGGCCGCGACCATGCGGGCGAGGCGTCCGAATGTCGCGATATAGGTCCGTTCGAGCTCGCCGGGATCGCGGATGTCGGTGAAGCGCGGCGTCACTTCGCTGCTCATCACCGCAATCGTCACGCCGTCGAACGTCACCGGCACGGCGGTGATGCGCGCACGCCGGTCGCCTGGCACGCGCAGGCCCTCGCCGGTGACGATGACGCCGCGGGCGAAGGCCTCTGACACCAATGGCCGTTCACCGGCGGCAACGCACAGCCCGATGTGGTCGTCGCGGTACAGCGTGCGGCCGGTCGTCGGCCGGATCTGGCCGATCACGGTGAGCGGGGTCTCGGGACCGAGCCGGCGCCAGGGCCGGGGCGGGCCGTCGGGGCGGGCTGAGTCAGTATCGGCGACTTCGTCGGGTAGTTCGTCGAGTGCGGTCACCTGTCCGGGCACGAACAGCAGCAGGTCCGAGAACGACAGGTCGGCCAGCAGCGACCACCATGCGAGCAAGCGGCGCAGGTGCTCGCGCGGGCCGTCGCGGGCGGTGTCGCGCACGTTGTCTGCGGGCAGCGGCCGTTCGGCAGACGCCCGCATTCGAGTCTCAGTCGGCTGCGAAGCCGATGCGCCGATCGCCAGCCGGACCCAGCTCCAGGTAGGCGAGCTTGTCGATGGGCACGCCGACGCGGCGCCCACTGCGATCGTTCAGCCAGAGCACCGTCTCATCGCCGCTGAGAGCGCCTTCGAGCGATGCCGCCGCGTCTTCAGCAGCCTCATCGTCGATCTCGACGCTGAGCTCCCGACCGCCGTGCGTGATGCCGATCCGGATGTCCATGGCCGCAGGCTACCTGTGGGGTTTGCAGCAACCGATTGCCGTGTCACTCAGACACAGCGGGAATGGCCAGGCGCAACACGTCGGGTACCCACTCGAGCTGGAGCTCGTTGACGGCACCGAGGTGGTCGCCGTCGAGCTGGTGACCGAACGGGTGCATCCCCGTCACGGTGACGTCGCGTACGTCGTCGATGCGCTGCACGACACTCGGATCGGTGTCGCTCAGGCGGCCATTTGCGCGGAAGACAGCGGAGAGCACGTCCAGCGCGTCGGCGAATCGGAGCGACCGCAGCCCGACCAGCGACAGTCCGGTGTGCAGCGTTGCTGCGGGGGCGATGCGAACCGGACGGCTGCCGAGGAAGGTGTATGGGTCGGTGTTCGCCGCCACCACGACGAAGCAGCCGTCGATGGTCGCCGCGGCCGGAGCCGTTGTGCGGACGCTCAGCGCTCCTGTCTGCCGGTCGTAGCGGCGCAGCAGCGTGTCGATGCCCGCGAGGAGGAACAGCGGGTGGCCGAGATACCGCTTGAGCGTCGGGTGCCTCTCGACCTGCTCGACGATTGCAGCGTCGAGCCCCATGCCGCAGTGGAACAGGAAGTAACGGCCCGAGGTGCGTCCGAGCCCCGCTGAGGTGATGCTGCCGATCTCGAATGCCTCAAGGACGGCTTGGGTCGCAGCCAGCGGATCGTCGGGCGTGCCGATCGTCCGTGCGAACACATTGGTGGAGCCGCCCGGCAATGCGGCGAGCACGCAGTCGGTGCCGGCGACCCCGTTGGCGGCTTCGTTGAGCGTGCCGTCGCCGCCGAGCACGACAACCGCGTCGGTGCCGGTCGTCGCCGCCCCGCGTGCCAGGCGAGCCGCGTGCCCTCGCCGATTGGTGAAGGCCACCTCGGTGTCGTGCCGCTCCGAGAGCGCCGTGTGGATGAGCACGCGCGTGCGGGCCGTGGTCGACGATGCGGAATCGTTGACCAGCAGCAGGACACGCACCGCGCAAGTCTCGCCCCGACGCGAGCCTGCGAGCGCCACGAGACAAAGCTGGAGCTTGCGAGCGCCATCAGACAACGGGTGTGGCATCGAAGCTGTGAGTCGGCAGACTGCCCGGCCATGAAGGTCGTTGTGTGCGTCAAGCAGATCCCAGACCCGGCTATCCCGGGCGAGCTGGTTCCCGAGACCGGGACGCTGAACCGGGACGACAAGCTGATCCTGGACGAATCCGACTCCTACGGCGTCGAGATGGCGCTGCAGCTCGCCGAGGCGGCCGGCGGCGGCCAGGTGTCGCTGGTGTCGATGGCACCGCGTTCGGAGACGAGCGGTCTGCGGACAGCGCTCGCCATGGGCGCCGACGATGCGGTGCTCATCAGCGACGATGCGCTCGCCGGCAGCGACGCGCTCGGCACTGCCAAGGTGCTGGGTGCCGCGATCGCCGAGTTGGAAGCCGACCTCGTGCTCGCGGGCGTCGAGTCCAGCGACGGATACACCGGCACCGTTCCCGAGATGATTGCCGGCGTGATGGGGCTGCCGTCGATCACGTTCGCGAAGCAGATCGAAATCTCCGACGGCGTCGCCAGCGTCCAGCGGCAGACCGAGGCCGGTTACGACCAGGTGGAGTGCGCCCTGCCGGCCGTCGTCTCGGTGACCGCAGGCGTGGTCGAGCCTCGCTACCCCTCGTTCAAGGGGATCATGGCGGCCAAGAAGAAGCCGGTCGAGGGGAAGGACCTCGCAGCCCTCGGCATCGATGCGGCCGCAGTCGGTGTGGCCGGGGCACGCCAGGAGACGGTCGAGGTGACCGATGCGCCCGAGCGCGAGGCCGGCGAGATCATCACCGACGAGGGCGATGCGCACGCCAACATCGTCGAGTTCCTGACCGAGCTCAAGGTCATCTGACCCTCCCGCCAGCTGCCGGCTGACTCAGCTCTCTGATCCACTCACCCACGAAACCGACTGGAACCACCCGCAATGACGCTTGCACAGATTCTGCTCTTCGCTGAAGGCGACGCCGACGGTGCCTCCGGCCTCACGCTGGAACTGGCCACCAAGGCCCGCACGCTGGCCGACACGGTCACCGCATTCGCGCCGGCCCACGGCGAAGCCATGGCTGCCGAACTGGGCGCGCACGGCGTGTCGACCGTGTACGCACTGGACGGACTCGGCGACGGGCTGGTCGGCGTTCACGCTGCCGCGGCGCTGGCCGGGCACATCGAAGCCACCTCGCCCGATGCTGTGTTCTTCGGTCAGACCACCGACGGGCGCGACACCGCCGCCCGCTTGGCGGTGCTGGCGGACCGACCCGTGTCCACCAACAACGTGGGGGCCGAGATTGTCGACGGGGCCCTCGTCACCGAGGAGCCCATTTTCGGCGGCACGCAGAACATCTTCACCGCGTACCGGGCACCGGCACCGGCGCTCGCAATGTTCCGCCCGAAGAGCTTCGAGGCCGAGCCCAGCGGCGGCGGGGCTGCTGCGGTCGAGAGTGTGGCAGCAGTCGACGCCGGGGAGGCGGGGCGTGCGACGGTCACTGGGCGCCATGCCGAGGAGCGCTCGGGCCCGCAGCTCGATGACGCCGCTGTGGTGGTGTCGGGCGGTCGAGGGCTGGGCCAGCCCGAGGCGTACTCGATGGTCGACGAGCTGGCAGGCCTGCTGGGAGCGGCGTCTGGCGCCTCGCGCGCCATCGTGGATGCCGGCTGGGTTCCCTATGCCAAGCAGGTGGGCCAGACCGGCAAGGTGGTGAAGCCCAACGTCTACATCGCCTGCGGCATCTCCGGCGCCACCCAGCACTTGGTGGGCATGAAGGGCTCCAAGAACATCGTGGCCATCAACAAGGACCCCGAAGCGCCGATCTTCGGTGTGGCAGACCTGGGCATCGTGGGCGATGTCCACAAGGTGATGCCGGCGCTGATCGAAGCCCTCAAGTCGCGCTAGCCATACCCGCGGCTGTCGCACTGCCGCTGGCTAGACCAGCGGCCAGGGCCAGCGGCGGCCGCCGTCGTCGTCGGGGAACTTGCCGAAGTCGGTGAGCCATTCGGCGCGTTCGGCCAGGGCACTGAGCTCGTCAGGCCGCAGCCAATGCGTCAGTTCGGCAGGCGGATCGGCAGCCGAACCGATGGCGGTGCCTAACTCTTCGTCGAACGTTTCTCCGCCGAAGTCCCAGATGACCGTCCTCAGCTTGAAGTCGCTGGCGAAGCACAGGCCCTGGTCGATGCCGTAGATCGGCCCCCAGCGCGACGCCAAGCAGTGACCCGACTTGCGGTCGGTGTTGTTGGCGATGAGATCGAACGCGCAGATCCGCCGCAGGTCGCCATGGTGCCGATCCTCGGCAACCAGCGTGAAGTAGTGCTCTTCGAAGTTGGCATCGATGAACAGCTGAACCGACCCCACCCCGTACGGACCGTCCCGCTCGACCGTGGGCGGGATGACGTGCCATCCCAGAGCCTCCGACAGCTCGAACGCAGCGATCTCGCGCCGGTACAGGCCAGACGGAAAGTCCCACAGCGGTCGTTCTCCCCGCTCAGGCTTGTAGATAGCGGCCGTGGGTGTGGTGGCGTGGTCGATCCGCACCAGGAAGGTGGCGTTGCTGCTGTACGGCATCCGTCCCAGGATCGAGATATCGCCCTCCTGCAGCACCTCGAGCACGTCTGCCACAGGCGCATCCCGGATCACCGGCAGCTTCAGCTGCTCGCCTTCCTCGTCGGTCGGCATCAGGTGGTGCGGGGAGGGTGCGTTCACGCGCCGCCCTCATTCATGGAGAGACAGTGCGAATGAGGCCGATCACGAATCGCAATGCTCATGTCTTGGGCGGACGGTGCCCGTTGCGCATGCCGAAGTCGCGGCCTTCTTCGACGAGCAGCAGTGCTTGCTGAGCGAATCCGAGTGCCGTCGCGTAGTCGAGGTGGATACGTGCTCGACCGCCGGTGCGCTCGTCGTCCTCGGGCGATATTTCTCCCGCAGCGTCCGTGTCGGCTTCGGGGTCGTCGTCATCGTCATCGATCTCGTCGGCGACCACGACGATGACCTTGCCCTCGGTGTCCATGCCGGTGGCGAGGCGACCCACGGTCCATGCGGCGGTCACGGGTTCGACCAACTCGCCGAAGGCCGCCGCGGGCCCTTCGTAGCTCTCGCCCTCAAGCAGCTCGCTGAGCAGGTTCGCCAGCGCCCAGACCTGCCCCTTCTCCAGCTTGAGCGAGACGACATGGCCGGCCTCGGTTGCCTGCAGGAAGAAGATCCGCTGGCCGGGCGGCCCGACGGTGCCCGCCACGAACGTGTCGGGATTGCGGAGGTCGAAATCGTCACTCATGCCGGAGCCAATGCTGCGAGGTCGGATGTGCTGTTGGTGGCCAGCACGACGGGGCCGTCAGCGGCGTACAGGATCGCAGTCACCGAGCACGGCGACACGACGATCCGCTGGAAGAGATCCAGATGGGTGCCCATGGCATCTGCCACCAGCGCCCGAATGGGGTCGGCGTGGCTGACGGCGACAACGGTCGCGCCGCGATGGCGGGCCGCCAGGTCGCTCGCCGTCGCCGCTATGCGCGTTTGCATCTCACGGAATGTCTCGCCGTCGGGGAAGCGAAAGCCGCTGGGATAACGCTGCACCTGCGACCATGCCGCCAGCTTGCGCAGCTGATTGAGCTTGCGGCCCGTCCAGCGGCCCATGTCTGCTTCGTTGAGGCCGTCATGGGTGCGCACGCGGCGTCCGAGGGCAGCGGCTATCGGCGCGGCAGTCTCCTGGGCACGCTCCAGCGGGCTGGCATAGACAGCCGCCACCCGGCGCCCTCCTGCGGCGATTCGCTCTGCAGCACGCTGCGCCTGTTGCGTTCCGGCCTCCGACAGGTGCACGCCGGGTCGCCGGCCGTACAGCTCGACGCCGGTGGTCGGCGTGAGCCCGTGCCGGACGAACAGCAGCAGTGTGGGTCGAGTTCGGTTCGGCACCGGGTCGAAGCTACTTGCCTGGCACACTCGCAGGGTGAGCGCCCCACCGAGCCCGCCCGGCGATGCAGCGAGCATCGCGGCCTTGCACTCGCTGAACGACGAGATCGCAGCATGCAGGCGCTGCGACCGGCTCGTGACGTGGCGCGAGCAGACCGCCGCCGACAAACGGGCGGCCTTCGCCGACGAGGACTACTGGGGCCGCGGCGTGCCCGGCTTCGGCGACCCGGCGGCAGCGGTCGTGCTCGTCGGTTTGGCGCCGGCTGCGCACGGCGCGAACCGCACGGGCCGGATGTTCACCGGCGACCGGTCGGGCGACTTCCTCTACGCAGCCCTGCATCGTTGCGGCTTCGCCAACCAGCCGACTTCCGTGCGCGCCGGCGACGGGCTCGCGCTGCGCGACGCGTACATCACCGCAGCGGTTCGCTGCGCGCCGCCGGCCAACAAGCCCACTCCCACTGAGCGCGACGCCTGCCGGCCATTCCTCGAGCGCGAGCTGGCGCTGCTGGTCAATGCTCGCGTCGCAGTCGCCTTGGGCGCATTCGCGTACGGCGTACTGTGCACGATCGGCGGGGTGCGACCGCGTCCCCGCTTCGGCCACGGTGTCATCGCTGAGGTGCCCGCAGGCCCTGGGTCAGCCGAGCTGCTGCCGCTTGCTGGCATCTCCCGCATCATCTGCTCGTTCCATCCCAGTCAGCAGAACACCTTCACTGGCCGTCTCACCGCCGACATGGCCGATACGGTGCTCCGCGATGCGCGCCGGCTGGCGAACCTCGCGCCTGCCTGAATCAAGGCGGCCCCACCTCCGGCGGGGTGCACGACTGGTGGCTGCCCTACTGGCATCGGCGGGCATATTCGCGTGCTCAGCCACGGTGGTCGAGGTGGAGCCCGCGAGCACTGGCTCCGGCTCCGCTGGCGCTGACGCGGGGCTCGGGAACCCGGGCACGCTCGCTCCGCCGACCGTGCCCGGCACTGGCGCACCGGGGTTGCTCGCGATCGAGCCGCTCACCGCCTTCATGGATGCGTGCGTGGCCGACACAGGCCTTGTCGGGCCCTGCCACTGTGCGGCTGACCGCATCGAAGGCAGCCTGACAGTTATCGATCTCGAGGTATTCGAGGACCGCATGTCGGGTGCGCTGGAGTTCTCTCCAGAACTCGCGGGAGCATTGGTGGACTGCCGTGAGGCCGGGCCGCCGCCCGAATGGTCCGATGCTCAACGGCAGACGTACCTGGACGCATGCTCGGCCGGTTCAGATCGGATGAGAAGCCTGTGCGCCTGCTCGCTGGCCCGCGCCCAGGAAGTCGTCCCGGCCCACCGGCTGAACGATTTCCTCGCAAGCAACGAGATCCAGCCGGGCATCGTCGACTTCCTCAACCTCTGCCTGTAGCCCCTATTTCTTGGTGGGCTCAGGCAGCAGGGCGGGCTTGTCCCACGCGAATTTCGGCCAGCGGACACGCGACTTCTCGCTGAGCTTGTGCATGAGCGCGATGGCACCCGGGTCCTCGTCGCCTGGACGCCCGATCAGGGAGCCGTCGGCGAGCATCTTCATGATGATCTCGCGCCCGATGTCGGTGCGGACGATGGTGAGGGTCCAGTCGCTGTACTTGCCGATGCCGCCGGTGGAGATGTCGGCGTGCTCGGCGGCGAAATCGGGGCAGTGGTTGCAGCCTTCGCGGGTCCAGGCGTGGCATTCCTTGAGGTTGATCTCGTAGTAGCCGCCGTCGTGGGTCCAGATCTGGAAGACGCCCTTGATGTTGGTCTTGCGGATCCGGTGGCGGTCGAGCCCGTACTTCTGCTCGAACAGCTCCTCGAAGATGGCCTCGTCGAACGACTTCGAGCACAGCAGGCCGATGTTCAGCACGAAGCGGTTGCCGACCTTGCCGACCTTGCGCGACTTGGCGACCGGCACGATCGAGCTCTGGCAGCTCATGCCGACCAGCGCGATCTTCTGCGCGCCGGCCTCCATTGCCTCGTCGTAGGCGAGCGTGTTGGCCGAGTACGTGTAGCGACTGCCCGCGCCCCGCAATACGTCGTCGCGGTTGAACGCCACGCCCGGCGAGGCCGTCCACTGGTTGCCCTCGCCCTCGCCGACGTACGATGTCAGCGCGGCGTCGATGTAGCCATGGTCGAGCGCCCAGATGAGGATTGCCGACACGAGCCCGCCGTCCTGGCCGATCTCGTGGACGAAGTCGTCGGACGCCCTGGTCAGGATGATGTCCTTGAATACACCCGACGGCTCGTCGGCGGTGCGGTGGCGGCCGAACATGAAGTCGTCGGCCTCGTCTTCCCACGTGCGGAAGCGAGGGCAGGCACGGGTGCAGCTCGTGCAGCCCTTCTGGCCATGGCCGCAGTCTTCGAGACCGAGCTCCTCTTCGAGGTGAAACGGGGTGAACCCGCCTTGCACGTGCTCGTAGCCGATGACGTCGTGCGGGCAGGAGATCACGCAGCCGGCGCATCCGGTGCACAGCCCGGTGGTGATGACCTCGTCGTACAGCTCCTTCCACTGGAAGGTCCAGCGCTGCGGCGCCCCGTTGGATGCGGGAGGGGCCTCGGTCGTTTCCCCGGTCATTGCCATGTCGCCAGACTACGGCAGGCGTCTTGAGAACGAACAGCGACGACCTCGCAGGGCGACACGATCGGCCTAGGCCCGCGGAACGCTGAAACCGCTGTTCAGGGCTCTAGGGTGGCGCGCCGTGACAGAGGCTGAACTGCTGGAGCTGCTCGAGCAGGGACGGGTGGCAACCCTCGCGACGATCCGGTCCGACGGGCGCGTCGACCTGGTGCCATGCACCTACGCGTTCGAGGACGACGTGGTGGTGACAGCGGTCGACCACAAGCCCAAGACGACCATGGACCTCAAGCGGCTCGACAACGTTCGACGCTTCCCTGAGGTCACGATGCTGATCGAGCACTACGACGACACCGACTGGGAGCGCTTGTGGTGGGTGCGCCTGCGAGGGCGCGCCGCGGTGCACACCGAGGGTGCGCAGCATCGGCATGCGATCGAGTTGTTGTGCAAGCGCTACCCGCAGTACGCCGCGGAGCCGCCCGTCGGCGCCGCCATCGTCATCCAGCGCACCGAATTGACAGGTTGGTCCGCCACGGCTTGAGCGCCCACCGCCGGCATGGTGCCGGCGCAGCGCCCTCGGCAGGATTCGAACCTGCGCACATGGCTCCGGAGGCCACTGCTCTATCCCCTGAGCTACGAGGGCTGGCGGTCCGGCTGGATTCGATTCCCGGACCCGATGCCCGGTCAAGCTACCGACCAACGAGCGGCACGACCCCGGCCTCGGAGCGCCTGCGCACAATTGTCACGAGGTTCGGCACCCGGCAGGGATAGGTTCGCCTCGGTGATGGAGCCGTAGTGATGGAAGCAGTGCTGGCTGGCGCAATCTCGGAGGCGTTGACGCGCCTTGGCGTCGACGCTGACCCGTCGCGCATCGGCCTCGAACGACCGGCTCGCGCCGATCACGGCGACTGGTCGACAAATGCCGCATTGGTGCATGCGAAGGGCGCAGTGATGGCGCCTCGCGATCTGGCGCAGCGACTCGCTGCCGAGCTCGACGGCACCGGCTTGCCGCATCTCGAACGGACCGAGGTGGCCGGACCGGGGTTTGTGAACTTCCACTTGGCACCGTCGTGGCTGCACGAAGTGCTCGGAGCGGTGCTGCGCCTCGGTGCCGGCTCCTACGCCCGCCACGACGCCGGTGCCGGACAGACCGTAAACCTCGAATTCGTGTCGGCCAATCCCACCGGACCGCTGCACGCGGGCGGCGGCCGCTGGGGGGCGTTCGGCGACAGCTTGGCCCGCTTGTTCCGCCGGTGTGGCTACGAGACCCACACCGAGTACTACGTCAACGACCGCGGCACGCAGATGGAGCTCTTCGGGCGTTCCCTGGCAGCCCGGCTCGACGACCGTCCTGTGCCCGACGACGGCTATCACGGCGAGTACGTCGCCGAGTGGGCGACCGAGCTGGCGTCGGAGTTGAGCGCTGGCGCGTCGTCGGGTGCGGACGATCTCACGGCGGCGCTCGAGGCACTCGGCGGCTCGGCTTACGCGGCGTCCTGGGGACGCGACCGCGCCTTGCGTGATGTCAGCGAGGCGCTTGAAGCGATGAATGTCGGCTTCGACCACTGGCAAAGCGAGAACAAGCTCGTGGCGTCTGGTGCCATGGACAACGCAATCGCTGGACTGCGTCAGGGTGGATGGACCTACACCGAGGACGGCGCCGAGTGGCTGCGGACCAGCGACTTCGGCGACGACAAAGACCGTGTGCTCTACCGCAGCGACGGCGAGCCGACCTACTTCGTTCCCGACATCGCCTACCACGATGCCAAGTTCGATCTTCGCCGGCTCCGAGCGCTGCAACGCCGCGGTGCCATTGGCGACAC
Source organism: Microthrixaceae bacterium (assembly GCA_011523825.1). Lineage (GTDB taxonomy): Bacteria > Actinomycetota > Acidimicrobiia > Acidimicrobiales > Poriferisodalaceae > Poriferisodalis. The sequence continues at coordinate 20,394 of WTFX01000019.1, read as the reverse complement.
CCGCCGGCACGACCCGGACAATGAGACCGTCGACCTCGTTATCGACGTGCTGGGCGCTGACCACCATGGCTATGTGCCGCGCATCGCCGCAGCCATGCAGATGCTGGGGCATCCGGCGGAGTCCTATGAGGCCATCGTCGGCCAGAACGTCACGCTGATGCGCGATGGCCAAGTCATCGAACTGTCCAAGCGCACTGGCACCATGGTCGAGGTGCGCGAGCTCATCGACGCGGTGGGCCCCGACGTGGCGCGCTTCGCCTTCCTGCTGCAGTCGATCGACTCGCGCCAGACCATCGATATCGACCTGCTGTCAGCGCAGGCTGCAGAGAATCCCGTCTTCTACGTGCAGTACGCGCACGCCCGGATCGCCTCGGTGGCCAGGCGCGCCGAATCGACTGGGGTCGAACCCGTGCCGCCCGCGGGCACCGATCTGGGACCGCTGGTCGGTGAGCGGGAAGTGGCGCTGCTGCGCGCGCTCGAAGTGCTGCCGTCGGTGGTCGAGATAGCGCTGCGCGAGCGGGCGCCTCACAAGGTGACGACATGGGTGCGCGATCTTGCCGCCGCCTTCCACGGCTTCTACCACGACTGCCCGATCCTGCACAGCGACAATCCGCCAGAGGTGCGTGACGCCCGGCTGTGCCTGACCGAGGGCACGCGCATCGGCTTGGCGATCGGCCTCGACCTGCTCGGCGTGGACGCGCCCGAGGCGATGTGAGCGGGAAGCGACGGTCCAGCGATGACTACTGAACCGCACAGCGCTGCAGCAGCTGGGGGCGGAGCACCCGGAGACGATCCCAGTGGACCGATCCCGTTGCGCCTGCTCCCCGATACGGCCGAGGTGTTGGCGCAGGGTCACCTGCACATTGGTGGCTGCGACCTCGTCGACCTCGCTGCCGAATTCGGCACACCGCTGTTCGTCTATGACGAGGCACACCTGCGCGCTCGCTGCCGGGAAGCCATCTCGGCCTTTGGCGGGGGAGCGGCCTATGCCGCCAAGGCGTTCCTGTGTGCGGCGATGGCCCGGCTTGCGATGTCGGAGGGCATGGACATCGACGTTGCCAGCGGGGGCGAGCTGCAGACGGTTTTGCGAGCATTCGACGCCAATGACGCCGCGGCTGACGGTGATGTGGCGCAGCGCGTCGTGCTGCACGGCAACAACAAGTCGATCGCTGAGCTGGCGATGGCGCGCGAAGCAGGCGTGGGCCGGATCGTGGTGGACTCTTTTGCCGAGCTGGACTGTCTCGACGAGCTGCACCGTGCCGATGGGGCAGTGCCGCGGGTTCTGCTGCGAGTCACTCCGGGTGTCCGGGCCGAGACGCACGAGTACATCTCGACCGGACAAGCCGACTCCAAATTCGGTTTCGGTATCGGCCAAGGCGTCGCGATTGCAGCCGTTGAACGTGCAGCCGAGATGTCGTCGATCGAGCTCGCCGGCATCCACTGTCATATCGGCAGCCAGGTGTTCCGCGTGGAGAGTCTGGCCCGCGCGCTCGATGTCGTCGCCGAGTTCGCAGCACCGTTATTCGGTGATGCTGGCCCGGCCGCCGGCCGCCTCGAAGAGCTGTCGATCGGCGGCGGACTCGGCATTGCGTACGTCGAATCAGAGCAGGCGCCCACCATCACCGAGTGGGGCGCGACGCTGCGTGAGCGCTGGCGGTCGCTCAGCAAGCTCTACGGTTTCGAAGCCCGTCTGGTGGCCGAGCCCGGACGTGCCATCGCGGCTGCGGCTGCGGTGACGCTCTACACGGTGGGCAGCATCAAGGCGGTGCCGGGCGTGCGGACTTATGTCGCCGTCGACGGCGGCTACGGCGACAACCCGCGCCCGATGCTCTACGGCAGCGACTACACGGCGTTCATGCCGGCCCGTGCCGGCGAGCCCCGTCCCGATCGGGTGCGTCTGGTGGGCAAGCACTGCGAATCGGGTGATGTGATCGTCCGGTCTGCCCCGGTGCCTGCAGGGCTGGCCGCTGGCGACCTTGTCGCCACACCGGTGACCGGCGCCTACGGCTACTCGATGGGCGCGCCCTACAACCGCATCGGTCGCCCGGCTGTGGTGTTCGTGGCCGACGGCGAGGCTCGTCTGGTGATCCGCCGCGAGACCATCGACGACATGCTCACCCTCGACGTTCTCTGAGAACCGCCGGTCTCTGCACGACGTCGTCCGGCTGAGCGTCGCCGAAAACGCTGCGGGTGTGCGGGCGTGCTGGCGGTACCGTTTCGGCCGTGCCTGAAGCTGTTGCCGAGCCTGCGCCCTCCTTTGCCGCTCATACGGGTGAGCCGCGGCCGCTGCGCGTCGGCATCCTGGGCTGTGGAAACGTCGGTGCCGCGCTCGTTGCGATCCTGCGGCGCGACGCAGCGCATCTGGCAAGCCGCACCGGATTGGACTTCGAAGTCACCCGGGTCGCCGTCCGCAATCTCAGTGCTGAGCGAACGGTAGAGCTGCCGTCGGGTGTGCTGACCCGCGACAGCGAGTCGCTTGTCGTGGCCGACGATGTAGACGTCGTCGTGGAAGCGATGGGCGGCATCGAGCCGGCCCGACACTTGGTTGCAGCTGCGCTCGGTGCGGGCAAGCCGGTCGTGACTGCCAACAAGGAACTCATCGCCAACGTCGGGGAGGAGCTGTTCGCACTGGCTGCCGCCAAGGGCGTCGACCTGGCGTTCGAGGCGGCTGTGGCAGGCGGCATCCCGCTCATCGGCGTGCTGCGCAACTCGCTCATCGGCGAACGCATCACCCGGGTGATGGGCATTGTGAACGGCACGACGAACTACATCCTCACCCGCATGACCGAGGACGGGGCCGACTACGCCGACGTACTGGGTGAGGCACAGCGACTGGGCTATGCCGAAGCCGATCCGACCGCTGACGTGGAGGGGTTCGACGCGGGTGCCAAGGCGGCGATCCTGGCCATGACGGCCTTCGGCGCCAAAGTGGTGGCTGGCGATGTTCACCAGGAGGGCATCAGCGGCATCGGCAAGGGCGACATTGCGGCAGCCGCCCGGATGGGCCACGTCATCAAGCTGCTCGCCGTGGCCGAGCGTCAGAACGGCGAGATTGCCGTCCGAGTGCACCCGGCGATGGTGCCCATCGACCACCCGCTGGCCTCGGTGCGCGATGCCTTCAACGCAGTGTTCCTGGAGGGTGAGGCTGTCGAGGACCTGATGCTGTACGGGCGCGGTGCAGGCGGTTTCCCGACTGCCAGCGCAATGCTGGGCGACCTCATCACCGTGTCACAGAATCTCCGCCGGGGAGTGTGCGACGGGTTCGGCCCGTTGAGCGCAGCGCGGCTGCGGCCAATTGACGAGACCTACACCGCCTACCACCTTCAATTCGATGTCACCGACAAGCCAGGCGTACTGGCCGCGGTGGCGGGCGTGTTCGGCGAGCACGGTGTGTCGATCCGCTCGGTCGAGCAGACCACCCGGGCCGGGGCGGCCGACGACATCGCTCATCTGGAATTCATCACGCATCGCGCCCGCGAAGCCGACGTGGCCTCCACGCTGCGGGACGTGCGCGAGCTCGACGCAGTACGGCGCATCGGCAACGCGATCCGGGTGATCGGCGAGTAGTCGCCGGGACCGGCCGACGGCACCATGCACTACCTGAGCACCCGGGGCGACGCCCCGGTCTTGGACTTCGGCGATGTGCTGCTCGAAGGCTTGGCCGCCGACGGCGGGCTGTATGTGCCTCGTGAGTTCCCCGCGCTCAGCGTGAGCGATCTGCGGGACTTCGCCGGGCTCGAGTACCACGAGGTGGCAACCCGGGTGCTGGCCCCGTTCGTGGCGCCGTCGCTGAGCGTCGACGACCTGGCGCCGCTCACCCAGGACGCCTACTCGACGTTCACCCACTCCGATGTCGTTCCGCTCAGCGCGCTGACAGGTGGTGAGCACTTAGTGGAGCTGTTCTGGGGGCCGACGTTGTCGTTCAAGGACGTGGCTCTGCAACTGCTGGGCAGGCTGTTCGAGCACGAGCTGGCCCGGCGCGGCAGCTTCATGACTGTCGTGGGAGCCACCTCGGGAGACACCGGGTCTGCCGCGATCGAAGCATGCCGGGACCGGGCGGGCATCGAACTGGTGATGCTGCACCCCGCTGGCCGGGTCACCGAGATCCAGCGACGTCAGATGACCACGGTAGATAGCCCGAACATCCACAACGTGGCCGTCGACGGCACGTTCGACGACTGCCAGGACTTGGTGAAGGCGCTGTTCGCCGATCGGCCGTTTCGCGAGCGGATGCGGCTGGGTGCGGTGAACAGCATCAACTGGGCGCGCGTTGCGGCGCAGACCGTCTACTACGTGACGACCGCTGTCAGACTGGGCGCTCCCGAGCAGGCCGTCTCGTTCTGTGTGCCGACCGGCAACTTCGGCAACGTGCTCGCAGGCGATGTAGCCCGGCGCATGGGCGTGCCCATCGACCGGCTGGTGGTTGCCACCAACCACAACGACATCCTGGCTCGTACCTACCGCACCGGCGAGATGGCCATGTCCGAGGTCCGTCCCTCCACCAGCCCGGCGATGGACATCCAGGTGTCGAGCAACTTCGAGCGGCTGCTGTTCGAGCTGGGGGACCGGCGAGGTGCTGCGCTGGCTGCCGACATGGCCCGCTTTCGGGCCGAGAACTCGCTCGCACTGGCGCCTGAGGCGCTGGCAGGCCTGCGTGCAGGCTTCGATGCCGGCTCGGCGAGCGAGGACGAGGTCTCGGCCACCATCGCAGCAGTGAACGAGATCGACGAGCGGCTCATCGATCCCCACACGGCGGTAGCACTGACCGTCGGGCGCCGAGATGCTCCTGCTGGCGGCTGGACCACACCGGTCGCCGTGATGTCCACCGCGCACCCCGCCAAGTTCGGTGAAGCAGTACTCGAGGCAACCGGTCGCCAACCCGAGCTCGCCCCGCCGCTGGCGAGCCTCGCAAACCGGGACGAGCACGTCACGGCGCTCCCGAACGACCTCGCCACCCTCCGCGATTTCGTCAGGTCTGCCGTGCAGTAGTGGCGTCGGTTGGGTGGCGGTAGCGTCGGCGCTGATCGACGGTTCCCTAGTGCAGGGTTCGCTCGGGCGTCGCGGGACCGGATCGCTGGGTCGGGCGACAAGGCCTGTCACAGGAAACACAGACTCACTTCGCTCACCCGTTGGGAGCGGTGAGAGCAGGCGGGAGCTTGCGAGGTAGCCATGTCAGACATGCCGGATCGTGCCTTGCTGGAGTCCAAGGAGCGAGATGAACTGCTGCAGATCGCCGCAGCGCTCGGCGTCGAGGTAGCGCCCCGCGCCCGCAAGAACACCATCATCGGCGCGATCTTGGCTCCGGAGGGCGAGGTGGGCACCGGCAAGGAAGCGAGCGACGGCTCCGCTGAAGCCGACGCCGCGTCGGACGCTCCGGCGGTCACCAAGCGCACGCGTACACCAACACCGCCAGCCGATGCCACCCCTGCAACCGGTGCCGATGTCCCAGCAGAACAGCCGGCCGCGGCGAGCGACCCGGTTGCGTCAACCGAAAGTGCCGCCGAAGCGGAGGGGGAAGCTGGCGAAGCAGCCGACTCCGGGACGTCCGCGCCCGACGCTCCGGTGGCCGAGGAAGGCAACCGACGGAGCCGCCGGCGCGGTCGAGGGCGCGACGACACGCAGATCGTCGGCGAGACCGTGCACTGCGACGGCCTGCTCGACTTGCGCGACGAGGGCTACGGCTTCCTGCGTACGAACGGCCCGCTGCCGTCGGCCGACGACGTCTACGTAGCAGCCCGCCAGGTGCGCCAGTACGACCTGCGCCGCGGCGACCGGATCACGGGTGTCAGCCGCCCGGCCGCGCGCAGCGAGCGCAACCCTGCGCTGCTGCGCCTCGACACGCTCAATGGCGAGCCGCCGCCCGAGCAACCTGAACGACCGCTGTTCGACGACCTCACGCCGGTGCTGCCCACCGACGCCTTGCCGCTCGGCGGCGAGCAGAGCGCTGGTGCCCTCGCAGCCATCGACCGTCTCTCGTTGATCGGGCTCGGCTCTCGCGGCTTGCTGACCGCGAGCGGGACGCGGTCGGCATCTCCGCTGATCGCGTCCATGGCCGCTGCGGTCGGCGATCAGCATCCCGACATTCACCTGATTGTCCTGCTCATTGCGGAGCGGCCCGAAGACGTCACCGACATGACGCGCCGGCTCGAGACGTCCGGCGAAGTATTGGCATCGACCTTTGATCGTCCTCCCGAGGAGCACCTCGCGGTGGCCGAGCTCACGCTGGAGCGTACGAAGCGCATGGCAGAGGCCGGAGCCGACGTGGTCATACTCTTCGACGGCCTGACCCGGCTTGCACGTGCATACGCGGCCGGTGGGAACGGTCGGCACCAACCGGCCGACGCTGTGGGTGCGGCCATCACCTCGACGCTGAGATTCTTCGGCGGTGCGCGCAACCTAGAAGACGCGGGTTCCATCACGATGGTGGCGACAACGCGTACCTCGACGGGCAACCAGGTCGACGACCTCGTGGCGGCACGGTTGCGAGAGGCAGCGAACCTGGAGATCGCGCTCGACGAGGGCCTGCCCGGCGTCGCGGAACTGGACGCCGGCGAGGTTTCCCTCGACGGCGACCGCAGCTTCAGCCTCGGCGACCACCGCTGACCGACTCGTCGTAACGGCCAAGAATCCTTAGGCTGATGAGCCCCGAGCCTTCGAATCAGGAATCACGATGAAGAGCGACATCCATCCGAACTACCGGCCCGTGGTCTTCCGGGATGCCAGCGCCGACTTTGCCTTCCTGACGCAGTCCACCATCGAGACCAGCGACACGATCGAATGGACAGACGGCAACACGTACCCGCTGGCCAACGTTGAACTGTCCAGCGCCAGCCATCCCTTCTTCACTGGCCAGATGAAGATCGTGGACACGGCGGGTCGGGTGGAACGCTTCGAGCGCCGCTACGGCCAGCGCAAGCGGCGGAGCTGACAACGTCGGGGCACGGCGTGGCCCCAGGGCGCGGCGAGCATCCTGCGCGAGCAAGCGCCGCCACGTGGCGACTCGTGATCTTCGGCATCCGCTATGACGCTTGACGCTGATCGCATCCGAGCACTCCACGCCGCGAAGCTGCGAGCCTTGGCGAGTTCGGCACTCGGCGCGGAGCTCACCGACGTCTCGGGTACAGATGAGGGCGCACTGGCCGTTGCCGCCGAGCCTCGCCCCGCAGTGGTGTGTCTTGCCCAGGAGCGAGCCGAGCGGGCGCTGGGCGGAGCATTGGCGCTGGCCGAGCGCACCGGTTGCGATGACGTGCACGTCTTTGCCGACGATCACAGCGGTGTGCTCGCTCGACGTGCGGCCTGCTTCAAGCCAGCGCCCACGGTCTGGGGCATCGAAGGCGCGAGCGCGACGGCCGCAGAACCGGCGCCGCGCCCGGTCGAACCCGCGCCGCCGCGCGTGCCCGAATTGGTTGCGCTGCTGGGCAGTGCCGGAGTCGAGGTGGTCGTGGAGCACGGCGTGATCACCGGCGAGGTGGAGGGTCTCGAGGTAGCCCGCATCGTCGCAGCAGCGCCTGTCGGCGCGGAAGCGGGACACAGCGACGAAGGCGATGCCGACGGTGCCTCCGACCGGTGGCAGATCGAGGTAGGGGTGGGCGCCCACGATCGCGAGGCGTTCTCCCTGCTGCACGCCGATGAGCCGACGCCTGAAGCCATCCGCCGCGTGGCCGAAGTGGTGCGTACACACCGCTCGCCAGGCGCATCACCGCATCCGCTCAACCGGATGGGTGCGGCTCGCTGGCTGCGCTCGCTGCTCATCCGCCAGCCAGAACTTGTCGCCGCGGGCCGCTTGCGAGCCGCCTCGCCGCCAGTGCCCCGAGGCGGTCCGAAGGACCCGGCCCCGGCGGTGGCGTACGGCCTGACACCCGACGGCCGTCGTCTGATCGTGGTGGTCTGCGTCGGCATCGACCTCGACGTGGTGCCCTTCGCAGCAGACGCGCGGCTGTTCCTCGATCCCGACGCCGAATTGACCATTGCGCTGCCCCGACGCGACGCACATGACGTCATCAGGGCCATAGCTGCAAGGCTGGACAGTCCTGCCCGGATCGTCGAGATCGACGACGAATGGCGCACGCTGTCCACCGCGGGCGCCTGATCCGGCCCGAAACCCCCCAGTTAGCCTGAACGCGTGTCGGGCGCCTTGGAATCCCTGCGGCTTGACGCGCTGGAAGCCGAACGAGCCGAACTCGAACGGAAGCTCGGCGAGGGCGCCGCTTCGGGCGACCGCGCCCAGTTCGCGGAGCTCGGTCGGCGGCTCGCGCGTATCGGCGAGATCATCGACGTGGCTCACGAAGCCGGCCAAGCCCAAGCTGATGCGACGGCCGCCAAGGACCTCTTCGACGCAAGCGACGGCGACGACGCGGTCGATGCCGCCGAGATGCTCGACGCGGCCATCGCGCGGGCAGCAGAGCTCGACGAGCGACTCAAGGAGCTGTTGCTGCCGCAGGATCCCAACGACGAGCGCGATGTCATCGTGGAGATCCAAGGTGCCGAGGGCGGCGAGGAAGCCAACATCTGGGCACGCGATCTCTTCGAGATGTACCGGGCGTATGCGTCGGCGCAATCCGGCTGGTCGCTGGAGCTGCTTGGCAGCCAGGACAGCGACATGGGCGGGTTCACCAATGTGGCCTTTGCTGTACGCGGCCGTGACGTGTGGCGGTCGCTGAAGCATGAAGGGGGACCGCACCGGGTGCAGCGCGTGCCGGTCACTGAGTCCCAAGGCCGCGTCCACACGTCATCCGCGACCGTCAGCGTGCTCCCCGAAGCCGAGGAGGTCGACATCGAGATCGATCCCAACGATCTGGTCATCGACACGTTCCGCTCGTCGGGGCCGGGCGGCCAGTCGGTGAACACGACTGACTCCGCGGTGCGGATCACCCACAAGCCCACCGGGGTCGTGGTGTCGATGCAGGACGAGAAGAGCCAGCTGCAGAACCGCGCCAAGGCAATGCGGGTGCTGCGCGCCCGGCTCCTGCAGGTGCAGCAGGAGGCGCATGCAGCCGAGGTCGCGGCTCACAAGCGGGACCAGGTCCGCGGCGGCGGCCGATCCGAGAAGATCCGCACCTACAACTTCAAGGAGAACCGCGTCACCGACCATCGTGTCGGGCTCACGATCTACAAGCTCGATCGGGTGCTCGCCGGCGAGCTGGACGAGATCATCGACGCCCTCGCGGGTGCGGAACGCGCCGAGCAGCTCGCCGCTGCGGTTGCCGACGGCGGCGGGTGAGCCGACCGGATCCGGCAGCAGGCTCGATCATGGCCAGCAAGGACGGACTGACGCTGGGCGATCTGTACCGGGGGCTGCGCGAGCAGTTCGCCGCAGCCGGCGTGTCCGATCCCGAGGTGAGCGCGCGCCGCATCGCAGCCGAGGCGAGCGGCACCAGCGCGGCCGAGACTGCGCTGGCACCGCAGACGCCGATGACCGTGCGGATGGTGGCGCACGCCGACGCCATGGCCGCCCGTCGGGTGGCGGGCGAGCCGCTGCAGTACGTACTCGGCAGCTGGGCATTTCGCGAACTCGACCTGGCGACTGATCGGAGAGCGCTCATCCCTCGTCCCGAGACGGAGGTGGTTGCGGGCATCGCGATCGACTGGCTCCACGGCACATCCCGAAACCGCCATCCCGCCGGACTGAGCGTCGCCGATCTCGGCACCGGCTGCGGCGCCATCGCCTTGTCGATTGCGCACGAGGTTCCCCAAGCCCGGGTGTTCGCCACCGACAATTCGGCCGACGCGCTGGCGCTGGCCGCAGCCAACCTGGCCGGTCTGGGAAACGCGGCGACCCGGGTCTCGCTGCATCACGGGAACTGGCTCGACGCGCTCGCGGGCGTCCAACTGACCACCCCGCGGGAGTCCCGCGAGACAAGTGCTGTCTCGGAGGGTGAGAACGAATCCGCCGAGCAGAACATCGCCGCTGCCGTGACGGGACTGCATGGGCGACTCGATGTGATTGTGGCAAACCCGCCCTATGTCGCCGACGGCGATGCCTTGCCCGCCGAGGTACGCGACTGGGAGCCACACGAAGCCCTGTATGCGGGGGCCGACGGGCTCGGCGCGCTGCGCACGATTTTGCGTGAGGCCCGCGGCTGGCTCGCGCCCGGCGGCCTTCTCGTGCTGGAGATCGGTTCAGAACAGGGAAACGCAGCCGTTGCTCTGGCCGAGGCCCGTGGCTACGCAGACGTGCGCATCGAACCCGACCTTGCCGGCCGTGACCGGGTTCTCGTGGCGACCCGCCCACGATCTGAGCCCGACAACGTCGCCATCGGTCAGGCCATTGAACGGCTGCACGAAGGACACTTCGTGGTGGCGCCCACCGACACGCTGTGCGGGATCATGGCCCGCTACGCGGACGCCGATGCGGTGGCCCGTGTGTGCGAGGCCAAGGATCGTCCCCGCAGCGAGCCCATGCCGATCCTGGTGTCAGGAATCTCCCAGGCTGACGAACTGGTGGAGTTCTCGCCGCGAGCGCGGGCGCTCGCCGAGCGCCACTGGCCCGGAGGGCTGACACTGGTAGCCAGGCGCAGGGGCGGGCCGGATCCACTTCACGGCCGCGAGACCTTGGGTGTGCGGGCGCCGGCGGTGGGCTGGCTGCGCTGGCTTATCGATGAGACAGGACCGGTCACCGGCACCAGTGCCAACCGCCACGGCGTCGAGACCCCGGCCAGAGCTGACGACGCCGCAGCGAGCCTCGCGGTGCCGCCTGTCGCCGGAGCCGTGATCGCGGGAACCGCGCCCGGAGGCGTCGCATCGACGGTGGTGGATGTGACCGGCGACCAGCCCGTCGTGCTGCGCGAGGGAGCGATTGCGGCCGACTCGCTCGGATTTCCCGATTTTTTCGCTGAATCTGGCACCTGAGCGGCGGCGACCGCTGCGAGACTGACGCCGTGGCCCAGGGCAATTCCTCCACCCCGAACGAAGCCGTCATCGCGCTCGCGGCAGACCATGCCGGCTGGGAACTGAAAGATCGCTTGGCACAGCACCTCCGCGACGGCGGCTACGACGTCGTCGATCTGGGCACGAGCGGCCCCGAATCGGTCGACTACCCCGATTTCGGGGAAGCCGTCGGCAAGGCAGTGGCGAGCCGCACCGCAGACCTGGGCGTGGCTGTGTGCGGCAGCGGCATCGGCATCGCGATGGCCGCGGGCAAGGTGGCCGGCATCCGTGCGGCGACGGTGCACGACGAGACTTCGGCCCGGCTGGCCCGCGAGCACAACGACGCCAACGTGATCTGTCTCGGCGCCCGCCTCGTCGATCACCGTGAGGCCGTGGCCGCACTCGACGCGTACCTCACAGCGTCGTTCGAGGGCGGACGCCATCAGCGACGGGTGGACAAGATCGACGCGCTCGGCCGGCGCTGAAATCGCTTCGGCGATCGAGGGGGCACTGAGGCACCCCGCACACCCAACGGGCACCGCAAGGAGGCACAGCCTGATGACCCGAACGCACCCCACAGCAGCGAGCTGGGCACCGCTCGGCGATCCCGAGATCGACGCAGTGCTGGCCGCCGAGCTCGAACGCCAGATGACGACCATCCAGCTCATCGCTTCGGAGAACTTCGCCTCGCCCGCCGTCATGGCCGCGACCGGCAGCGTGCTCACCAACAAGTACAGCGAGGGCTACCCGCGCCGTCGCTACTACGGCGGCAATGCCAATGCCGACACCGCCGAGCAGCTCGCCATCGACCGGGTGAAGGCGCTGTTCGGCGCCGAGCACGCCAACGTGCAGCCCCACTCGGGATCGCAGGCCAACGCTGCGGTGTACCTCGCACTGCTCGACATCGGCGACACGGTGATGGGCATGAGCCTGGACCACGGCGGTCACCTCACGCACGGGTCCCCGGTGAATGCGAGCGGCAAGCTCTACAACTTCGTCAGCTACGGCCTGACGCGCAGCGACGAGCGCATCGACTACGAGGCCATGGCCGAGCTGGCCCGTGAGCACCGTCCCAAGCTGATCGTGGCAGGCGCCACGGCGTATCCGCGCCGCATCGACCCGGCGCCGTTCCGCGAGATCTGCGACGAGATCGGCGCAGTGTTCATGTTCGACGCAGCGCACATCGCCGGACTCATCGTGGGCGGCGTGCACCCGAACCCGGTCCCGTTCGCCGACATTGTCACGTTCACCACGCACAAGACCATGCGCGGTCCACGCGGCGGGACCATCCTGTGCACCCAGGACTACGCCAAGCGCATCGACTCAGCCGTGTTCCCCGGCAGCCAGGGCGGACCGCTCGATCATGCGGTTGCGGCCAAGGCGGTGGGGTTCGCCGAAGCGGCACGCCATGAGTTCGCCGCCTACCAGGCGCGCATCGTCGAGAACGCGGCTGCATTAGCGGACTCGCTCGGCACGCACGGCTTCCGGCTGGTGTCGGGCGGCACTGACAACCACCTGCTGCTGATCGACCTGCGCACCTTCGACGCTGATCTGACGGGCAAAGTGGCACAAGAGGCACTCGACGCCGCCGGCATCACGCTGAACCGCAACGCCATCCCCGATGATCCCCGCTCGCCGTTCGTCACCAGCGGCCTGCGCATGGGCACGCCGTCGGTCACCACTCAGGGAATGGGGCCGGACGAGATGTCGAAGATCGCCGAATTCACCGCACGAGTGCTGCGTACTCCTGAAGACGAGACCGTCATTGCCCAAGTGCGCGCCGAGGTCGCCGAGCTCTGCGCCGCTCACCCGCCTTACGACAACTGACGCTCGTAGCCTGTGCGCATGGCACGAGGCCCCGCCGGCAGCAACGGCAGCGAGGACGGTCTGGCCAAGGCCATCGAGATTGCGTTGACCCTAGGCATATTCGTAGTGGCGGGGCTCGGGCTGGACTACTGGTTGGGCACCGCACCTTGGTTCGTGCTGAGCTTCGGCACGGTTGCGTTCATCGTGAAGTTCATTGTCGAGTGGTACCGCTACCGCGAGCGCATGCGGGTCCATGAGCAGGAGATGGCCTCGAACCGTCCTTCCGAGCAGCGCGGCATCGACCGCGCCACTGGCTTCGACGAGCCGGCATCGCTGCCGACCGGTGTGTCGTTGGATGCCGACGCCGACTCACCCGCGTGAGCTCCGACCGCGACGAACGCTCTCCTGAGCGCGACCTCGCGTTCGACATGGCGCGGCGGAGTCTGTGGGTGTTCCCCGCCTGGGTTGTCGCCAGCGGATTCATTTGGGGAATGGGCGGGGCGCTGTCGGCAGCACTCGGCTATGCGCTGGTCATCGGCAATCTCGCGGCGGCTGCGGCGCTGATGGCATGGGGTGCGCGTACCTCGCCGGTCGCGCTCATGGGGGCCACCCTGGGCGGCTTCATCGCGCGGCTCGCGGTGCTCGCCGGCATCGTTCTCGCCGTCGCTCAGCTCGAGTTCTTCGAGCCTGTGCCTATCGCGATCACCATCGTCGCGAGCCATCTCGGTCTGCTTGTGTGGGAGATCCGCTATGTTTCCCTGCGGCTCGCAGCCCCAGGCCTCGATCTCCCACGTCCCGGCAAGGAGCAGAAGTGAACCTGCTAGCGCTGACCTTCCCTGACATCGGGCACCTTCTGGAGTGGCCGAACATCCTGCCGGGGCTCGACGACACGGTGTTCGCGCTGAACAAGGTCGGCATCATCTACCTCTTCGCCTTCGTGGCCCCGGTGGTGATGTTCGTGATGGCCAAGCGCCGCTACGCACAGGCGGAGGTCATCACTGCCCCCCGCGGCATCCAGACGGTGGCAGAGACCTCGGTGCAGTTCATCCGAGAGAACATCATCATGCAGACCATCGGCCCCGACGGTCTGCGTTACCTGCCGTTCTTGCTGGCGATGTTCTTCTTCATCCTGTTCTCGAACATCACCGAGGTGGTCCCCCTCATCCACTTCCCGGGCAACGCCCGCATGGCGATGCCCCTGACGCTCGCCGTGCTGGTGTGGCTGATCTACAACACCATCGGCATCAAGAACCACGGGTTCTTCGGCTACCTGAAGAACATCACCATCCCGCCTGGTGTCCCCAAGGCCCTGCTGATCATTGTCTTGCCGATCGAGTTCATCTCGACGATCGTGGTTCGGCCGTTCTCGCTGGCGGTGCGGCTCTTCGCAAACATGCTCGCCGGCCACCTGCTGCTGGTCACGTTCGCTGTGCTGTCCCATACCGTGTTCTGGCTGGCGCTCTTTGACGACACACCCACGTGGCTGGTCATCATCACGCCAGCTCCGTTCCTGATGCTGATCGGACTCACGGCCTTCGAGATCCTGGTCTCGGTGCTGCAGGCGTTCATCTTCACCATCCTCACCGCCGTGTACATCGGCGGCGCACTGCACCCAGAGCACTAAGTCCAACCGCCGCAGCAGCGGCCCAACCACTGATCCCCACAAACAGTTCCCGAACAACAGGAGAGACGAGTGATCGAATTGCTCGCACAAGCGGACAACGCGGTCGACGGCCTCAAGGCTGTCGGCGCCGGTTTGGGCTACGGCCTTGCGGCCATTGGCCCCGGCGTCGGCATCGGCCTGGTCGTCGGCAATGCCATCACAGCGATGGCGCGCCAACCCGAAGCAGCAGGCATGGCCCGTACGACCATGTTCTTGGGCATCGCGTTCACTGAGGCACTGGCCCTCATCGGTTTCGTGGTGTTCATCCTGCTGAACTTCGCGTAGGAGGCGACGGTGAATTCACTGTCATCCAGCCTGCTCGCGGCGACCGAGGGCGAGTCGACCTCCAACCCGATCATCCCGGAATGGTTCGAGGTGATCTGGGGTTCGATCGCGTTCTTCCTCCTCCTGATCGTCATGTGGAAGTTGGCGCTACCGCCGATCAGGCGGGCCATGGAGGCGCGCACCGACCGCATTCAGGGCGACCTGGACGCTGCTGCGAGCGCCAAGGCTGAAGCCGAAGAGCTGCGTGCGTCCTATGACAGCCGCATCGCCGAGGCAAATGCCGAAGCGGCGCGCATCATCGAGGAGGCCAGGGCGGCGGCGGAAGCGGTCCGTCAGGAACGCCTCGCGGCGATCGAACCCGAGATCGCCGAGCGCCGGGCACAGGCTGAGGCCGACATCGCGGCGGCTCGTGAGCGGGCCATGGCCGAGGTGCGGTCCGACATCACGTCGATCGCCGTGGGCGCCGCCGAGCAGGTCGTGCGCGCCAGCATCGACGAGGCGGCCCACGCCCAGCTCATCGAGGACTACATCGAACGGGTGGGGAACTGAATCTCCCTGCCCTCGCCCGCCGGTGCCGTCCCAGCAGGGACAGCAGGCTCCGGAGCGGGACAGGAGTTGAACTCATGATCATGACGCAGGCCAGGATCGACCAATGAGCGAGCGAACCGACCAGTACGCCAGCGCAGTCGTGGCCATCGCACAGGCTGAGGACGTGCTCGACCGGGTGACCGAAGAGCTGTCCGCGGTGGGCCGGGCTGCTGCCGGGAATGAGGAACTGCGCCGCGTGCTGTCGGACCGCACGGTCCCGGCCTCGCGTCGCATCGGCATCATCGAGGACCTGCTGGCGGACCAGGCATCGCCGGTCACCCTCAACGTGGTGGCGATGCTGGTCGGCGCCGGCCGTGGCGGCGACATTGATGCCGTCGCAGACGAAGCCCTCGAGTTGGCGGCAGCCACCAGGGGAGGGGCGGTGGCCGAAGTCCGCTCGGCCGTTGCGCTCACCGAAGAGCAAATCACCCGAGTTGCTGGGGCGCTCAGCCGAGCCAGCGGCCGCAACGTGACCGTCCACGTCGTAGTGGACCCCGAGATCATCGGAGGACTGACCGCTCAGATCGGCGACACGGTCTTCGACGGCTCGGTCCGCACCCGGCTCGACAAGATGAAGGAGCGCCTGTCGTGACCGATCTTTCCATCAATACAGCCGACATCACCTCTGCGATTCGTCGGAATCTCGAAGGCTTCGACCCGGCAATCGAGTCGGGCACCGTCGGACGCATTCTCGAAGTCGGCGACGGCATCGCACGCGTGTCGGGCCTGCCCGGTTGCTCGGTGAACGAGATCCTCGAGTTTCAGAGCGGGGACGTCGGTCTGGCGCTGAACCTCGATGAGGAGTCGATCGGCGCCGTTGTGCTCGGCAGCGTCGAGCACATCGAGGAGGGCCAGGCGGTCCGCGCGACCGGCCGCATCCTGTCGGTCCCGGTGGGCGATGCCGTGCTGGGCCGAGTGGTCAACGCGCTCGGCCAGCCGATCGACGGCCAGGGCGAGATCACCGGTGCCGTCGAGCGGCGCATGGAGATCCAGGCGCCCGGCGTGATGGGCCGCAAACCGGTCCATGAACCGCTGCAGACCGGCATCAAGGCCATCGACTCGATGACGCCGGTCGGGCGGGGCCAGCGAGAGCTCATCATCGGCGACCGCAAGACCGGCAAGACCTCGGTCGCGGTCGACACCATCCTGAACCAGGCCGGCCTGGGCGTGAAGTGCATCTACGTCGCCATCGGGCAGAAGGGCTCGACGGTGGCGCAGGTGGTCAACACGCTGCGCGAGCGCGGCGCCATGGAGTACACGGTGGTGGTCTCAGCGCCCGCGTCAGACCCGGCACCGTTCAAATACCTGGCGCCGTATGCGGGCTGCGCGATGGGCCAGCACTGGATGGAGACCGGCGACCACGCCCTCATCGTCTATGACGACCTGTCCAAGCAGGCCGAGGCCTACCGGCAGCTGTCGCTGCTGCTGCGCCGGCCGCCGGGACGTGAGGCCTATCCGGGCGACGTCTTCTACCTCCACAGCCGGCTGCTCGAGCGCGCCGCCAAGCTGTCCGACGCCAACGGCGCGGGCTCGCTGACGGCGCTGCCGATCATCGAGACCAAGGCAGGCGACGTCTCGGCGTACATCCCGACCAACGTGATCTCGATCACCGACGGCCAGATCTACCTCCAGGACGACCTGTTCAAGTCCGGCGTGCGGCCTGCGGTGGACGTGGGCATCTCGGTGTCGCGGGTGGGATCTGCAGCGCAGACCAAGGCCATGAAGAGCGTGGCCGGCACCCTCAAGATCGACCTCGCCCAGTTCCGCGACCTCGAGGCGTTCGCCACCTTCGGCTCCGAGCTCGACGCTGTGTCGGCGGCGCAGCTCGGCCGCGGCTACCGGCTGGTGGAGCTGCTCAAGCAGGGGCTCAACTCGCCGATGCCGGTCGAGGAACAGGTGGTCGTCATCTATGCCGGCACGAACGGTTACGTCGACGGCATCGATGTCGAGGACGTGAACCGCTACGAGGAAGAACTGCTGGCCTACATGGGCACCCGTCACAGCGCCCTGATGTCGGACATCCGCTCCACCGGCGATGTCGACGCTGCAGCGCTGCAGGCGGCTGTCGAGGCATTCACCGCCCAGTTCGTGAGCACTGCCGGAGGCAGCGACAGCACTGCCGACAGTGCAGGCGTTGACGACGGCGAGGACTGAGCGGGGTCTGAGCACAGATGGCAAGCGGTCAGGAGCGCATTCTTCGGCGTCGCATCAGGTCGATCGACGCCACCAAGAAGATCACGCGCGCCATGGAGCTGATCGCTGCCTCACGCATCGTGCGTGCGCAGGCACGGGTGCGCGCAGCACGGCCGTACAGCGACAAAGTGACGGCCGTCATCGCCAACCTGGCATCTGCCGGCGGCGAGGCAGACCACCCGCTGCTGCGCGAGCCCGGCGAGGTGACCAAGGTGGCCTACGTGGCCATCGCCGCGGACCGGGGTCTGTGCGGCGGTTACAACAACAACGTCCTGCGGGCCACCGAGCGAGCCATCGCCGCTGATGCAGCGGAAGGCCGCGACTACGAGTTGGTGCTGTCCGGTCGCAAGGCGCTCGGCTACTTCCGCTTCCGCGACTACCGCATCGCTGCGGGCTTCGAGGGCTTCAGCGATCAGCCCAGCTACAGCGACGCGCAGCAGATTGCTGCTGCTGCGACGGAGCTGTTCGAAAACGACTGCCAGCGGGTCATGCTGGCCTACACCCAATTCCACTCCATGGGCAATCAGTCGGTGGCGATCGTGCCATTCATGCCGCTCGACACCGGCGAGTTCGACGACGCTGACGGCGCCGAGGCCTCCGCTGGCGGTCCAGAGGGCGGCTACGAGTTCGAGCCCGAGCCCGCTGTCATCCTGGAACGGCTGCTGCCGCGCTATGCCGAGGCCCGGCTCTACTCGGCTCTGCTCGAGGCTTCGGCATCGGAGCACGCAGCGCGCCAACGCGCCATGAAGGCGGCTACCGACAACGCCGAGGAACTCAAGATCAACCTGACGCGCATCATGAACCGTGCCCGCCAGGACGCCATCACCACCGAGATCATGGAGATCGTCGGCGGCGCCGAAGCGCTCTCTCAGACCGCCGGCGGCGAAGTCGACCTGCTCTCGGACACCATCGAAGCCCGTACTGCGGACCTGTTCCGCGGACGCTAGTAACCCGCCAATTCTCCGCTCTGCTCTGAGGAGTGACAGCAATGACGATGACCGAAGAGAGAACTGCCGCAGAAGCAGCCGAGCACGCCGATGGCCGCGTCGTGGCCATCGCCGGACCGGTCGTTGACGCGGAGTTCCCGCCCGGCGCGATCCCTGAGATCAACACCGCCGTCGAGATGCACGTGGAGCTGGAGGGCCAGCCGGTCACCATCACCGGCGAAGTCGCCCAGCAGATCGGCGACAACCGCGTCCGCATCGTGTCGATGAAGGCCACAGACGGGCTGACACGCGGCATGACGGTCGTCAACACTGGCCAGGGCATCACCGTTCCGGTGGGCGACGGCGTGCTGGGCCACATCTTCAACGTGCTCGGCCAGCCGCTGGACGGCGCCGACATCACCAGCGACACCGAGGGCATCGCCGACCGCTGGGAGATCCACCGCCCGGCGCCCGCCTTCGACACCCTGGAGCCGAAGGCCACCATGTTCGAGTCGGGCATCAAGGTGATCGACCTGCTCGAGCCTTACGTGGAGGGCGGCAAGATCGGCCTGTTCGGCGGCGCCGGGGTGGGCAAGACCGTGCTCATCACCGAGATGATCAACCGTGTCGCCTCCCAGCACGGCGGCGTCTCGGTGTTCGCCGGCGTGGGGGAGCGCACCCGTGAGGGCACCGACCTCTATCTCGAGATGGAGGAATCCGGCGTGCTCGAAAAGACAGCGCTCGTCTTCGGGCAGATGGACGAGCCGCCTGGCGTGCGGCTGCGTGTGGCGCTGTCGGCGCTGACCATGGCCGAGTACTTCCGCGACGTGCAGGGCCAGGAGGTGCTGCTGTTCGTCGACAACATCTTCCGCTTCGTGCAGGCCGGCTCGGAGGTGTCCACGCTGCTGGGCCGCATGCCGTCGGCGGTGGGCTACCAGCCCAACCTGGCTGACGAGATGGGCGAGCTGCAGGAGCGCATCACCTCGACTTCAGGCCACTCGATCACGTCGTTGCAGGCGGTGTACGTGCCGGCGGACGACTACACCGATCCGGCGCCGTTCACCACGTTCACGCACCTCGATGCCACCACCGAGCTGAGCCGGCAGATCGCCTCGCTGGGCATCTACCCGGCAGTGGACCCTCTGGCCTCCACTTCCACCATCCTCAGCCCCGAGGTGGTGGGCGACCGGCACTACAACGTGGCACGGCGCACCCAGGAGATCCTGCAGCGTTACAAGGAGCTGCAGGACATCATCGCCATCCTGGGCCTCGACGAGCTGTCCGAGGAAGACCGCATTACGGTCGACCGGGCCCGCAAGATCCAGCGCTTCTTGAGCCAGCCGTTCTTTGTCGCCGAGGTCTTCACCGGCCTGCCGGGCATCTTCGTGCCGGTCTCGGAGACCATCGAGTCGTTCGAGATGCTGTGCAATGGCGATCTCGACGACCTGCCCGAGCAGGCGTTCCTCAACGTCGGCAATGCCGAGTCGGCGATGGCCAAGGCCCGCGACCTGGCGCAGGCCGGGGCCTGACGGCGCTCGCGTCAGGAGACGGACCCGATGCAGGTCGAGCCACATGCAGGTTGAACTCGTCTCGCCAGAGGCGGTGCTGTTCAGCGGCGAGTGCAGCCAGGTGGTGACGCGCACCGTCGACGGCGACATTGCCTTTCTGGACCACCACGCAGCCTTCATCGGTGCCCTCGACATCGGGCAGACCCAGCTCTGGGCGTCCGACGGCATCGTGACGCTGGCCCTCAACCGTGGCTTCGTCGAAGTCAGCGACAACGTGGTCACGATCTTGAGCGACGCTGCATATGCAGCCGATGAGATTGACGTCGCTGCTGCGCAGGCCGACCTCGAAGCGGCCCAGACCGCAGTCGCGGCCGACGCCGACGATGACGAGGCCAAGGCCGCCCTGGCGTGGGCCGAGACGCGGATAGCGGTCGCCGAAGCCATCTGAGCCCGTCACCATGTCCTGGCACCGATCCGGTGCCTGCAAACATATGAGCGTCCTGCGTTAGGGTCCGTCATAAGATAACTCGCGGGGTGTAGTGTCGTCTGTGTGGAGTTG
>WTFX01000004.1 GCA_011523825.1 Microthrixaceae bacterium | reverse complement strand
TGCTCTACAACGAGCTGACTGTGGCGACGAACCTCTCGGACTTCCTGACCGTCACGGGTGCCTCGATCCCTGCGTCGACCAGTGACGCCGATCCTCCCGTGAGGACTCCGCGCACTGACCGCATGGTGACGGTCGCACCCGATGGAACCCCGGTCGTTACGCCTCACGGGCGTTCCGGGTCGGGAATCCTGAGGCTGCGCTTCACCGCCACGGCGGCGGTCACCGCGACGAGCCCGAACCCAACGCTGACGGACACTGGGCTCATCCCGGGCGACGTGATCACCGTGAACCGCAACGCGGTCCGCGATGAAGACGGCCGCGCCAACGCGCTCACCCGTCACACGGTGCAGAAGCTGAGGGATCCGGGCAAGTTCGAGGTCTCCAGCGTGTCGATCGGCAATGTGCGCCACGGCACCCTCGCCGGCGGCGGGCACGCCATGGCGACCATCGGTGACGACATGACCGTCACGGCGAAGGCCACTGGCGGCGCTGCGGGCGCTCAGGGCAACGACTGGATCATCTACGGCTACGACGACCGTCCCAACGGCGAGGCAAACGTCTTCGAGTGGGATATCCGAGTCGGCGTCGATACCGCCAACAAGGTCATCAGCTTCACGATCTACCAAAAGCCTGCCGTGCCGGGCTTCGAGAAGGTCGCGAGGGCTGCGCCGAACCTGGGCAATCTGGCCGACAAGCTGGCCGCTGATGACGACTTCGCAGCCCACTTCAGGCTGGACTTCGTCCGGGACGCCGACGGCAACACCGACGATTCCAGGTCCACTGCACTGGGGGCGACCGCCGCGACAGGTGTCGACTTCTCCGGCGGCACGAGTGCGGTTGGTGTCGTGGTTCGCTTCAACGACAATGTGGAGTCGCTGCTGAACAGCGGCACGGATCTCGCCTACGACATTGCTGCGGACTTTGACGCTGGTCTGACCGCAGACGCGGGCGACGATGGGCTGACGGTGACCTTCGATGACCCCGACAGCCAGGTGCACATCTCGTACACCTCCGCCACCATGTCGAACCTGCCCAAGCGGTCCGGGTTCCGGGTCATCGCTGCCGGCGTGGCAACCAGCTACGGAGCGGTCGACGGCACTGACACCACCAACATCCGGGAGATTCTGAACAGTCTCCGCCCGGATGCCAGCATCACGCCGTAGGGATCTGATCCCACGGTCAGGTACAACCGCCTGATCAACGGCTGAGCCAGCCACCTGGCTGGCGAGACCAAGAAGGACCCCGGGGCACCCGCCCCGGGGTCCTTCGCGTCTGCGGTCGATCAACCGGCGATGTATTCGCCCCAGGCCTGCATCATTTCTCTGCGTTCTTCGAGCCGGTCTGTTCGCTGATAGGCGGCGCGCACGGTGTTGCGGTCTTCGTGGGCGGTGGCGCGATGCACGGTCATCGTGTCGTATCCCGTTTCGATGGCCCAGTCTGAGAACGTGGAGCGGAGCCCGTGGGTGGTTGTGTCGATGTCGAGTTCGGCGAACATTCTGATGGGAACGTTTCGGTGCAGGGGTTTGCGGGTCGCTGCGGGGAACACATAGCTGGTCACGATGCCTTCGTGCGCAGCGAGCCGGCGGGCGTTGTCGAGCACACCCAAGGCGAAGCTCGACAACGGCACGCGATGTGTGCGCCCGGCCTTCATACGCTCGGCAGGCACCGTCCACACCTGGGCGTCGAAATCGATCTCCGTCCAAGTGACTGCCAGCGCCTCGCTGATTCGCACGGCGGTGGCAGCGACGAACTCGAACAGCCGCACCGCCATCGGCCGGCGGTAGCTCTGAGCCAGCCGCAACGCTGCGGGCAGTTCACGCCATGGAAGCGCCCGATGGTGCTCGGCTTGGTGATCGTTCTTCGGCAGAGCCGCCCGGACTGCGTCGCACGGATTGTCGTCGCGCAGGTTGTTTGCCTTCGCCCAGTCCATGAGGACGCTGAGCCGTTGCAGGACTTTCTTGCCCAGCGCAGGCTTGGACTGCCAGATCGGTGTCAGCACCTTCATGACGTGAGCCGACGTGATGACGTCGACCGGTGCGCCCATGAGTCGGCCGACGTGCTGTTCGAGCGATCTCCGCCAGTCGCGGGCGGTCTCGGGTTTCATCCTGCGAAGCGGGATCACCGCGTCGAGCGCTTGGCTGAGCGTGCGAGCCGGGGCGCCTGACCGTGCGTGCAGATCGACGATTCCGGACTTGATCGCCACATAGTTCTCGGCTGCGAGCTTGCGGGCTTCGGACAGCGACACGGCCGGATAGCTGCCGAGGCCGCGTGCGATCCTCCGTCCACCGGGTCCCCTCACTTCGGCAACCCAGGACTTGGTGACGCCGGATCGGGCGACAGGGCTGGCGTTGACGACGAGGCGCAGGCCCTTGCTGCCTCGGCCGTCCCCATAGCGGCCCGGGGTGGTGCATGACTTCACAAAGTGGGCTGTGAGGGGCCGATGGTTGGGCATCCAGCGCAGACACTGACGTGTTTCCTGCGCACGGGCAACAGATTTGCGCTGAGCAGCCCACAACGACAGCGATACGGGCTCGAGCTGCGGAGGCTTTCTGGTCCTACCCCGCGTCCAGAGGGCGGTTACAGACGCTCCTGAGATGTTGGGTGCGCTCTGGATTGCGCAGCGAGCGCACCATGAACAGATCGTCTCGGTGGCGCTGATTGCACTGGACCGGCCCCAACCGATCCAGAGACGGTCCCTCGATGAGCGCAGGCCCTCGCCCTACGCCACGGAACCGGAAAATGAGGCTGGCCACGATGAGCACCGAGCCGCGCAATACAGTGCGGGAAAACTGGCGCCACTGGCTGTCGGGTCGTTCAGCAGCTGAACCCATTCGATGACAATCTGAGCCATTCCCAGCGACAGCCTCACCCGAATTCAACAGCTCGGCTCGTACCGCTGGCCGAAGGGCCGTATCGTGGAACACTGCGTGTCACAGAGAACTCGCCTGAGCGGTTTGCACATGCGAGGGCGAGAAGCTGATGCGATGCGCGTTCAGACGACTCGGATCCTGACCGAAACAAAGGAACTCCAAGCACAGGAGGCTCGGAAGTTGACTATTCGAAGCGGCGGGGCAGGACCCTTGCTGCGATCTTGGCGGCGGCGCTGATGGCGTCGGTGCTTTCGGTCGTGGCGGGCGGACCGGTCCAAGCCGCCAACACTTCCGGTGAAGAGCTGATCGACACCAATGACGACGGCATCGGCGACACTCGTGAGTTCGCCGGCTCTCACCGATACAACACAGCGGTAAAGCTCGCTGAGCGTTTCGCTGCTGACAACGGCGGCGTGACGACGGTGATCATCGCCTCGGGCGAGACCCAGGTCGATGCTGTCACCGCAGCAGGACTCGCAGGCAACGTCAACGCACCGGTGCTGCTGACGCGCTCGAACCAGCTGCCGCACAACGTGGCCCGCTTCATCGACGAGCACAACGTCACCGAAGTGATTGTCGTGGGCGGCACTGCTGCCGTGCCGGACTCGATTCTGACGGCGATCGAGAGCCTGGACGCTGATCCTGATGTGAGGCGAGTCTCCGGCGCTGACCGCTATGAGACGGCTGCGCGGATCGGCAACGAGCTGGGCGGACCGAATCCGACGTGGTGCGGTTCGACCCAGACTGCGGCGATCCTCGTCAACGGCGGCAACGAGGGCCGTGCCGACGCGGTCGCTATCGGCCCGTTGGCGTTCGGCCTCGGCCTGCCGATCCTGCTCACCAGCGCTGATGAGCTGCCCCAAGCCACGGTGGACTTCCTGACCGACAACAAGGTCGAGCGAGTCGTCGTGGTCGGCGGCATGACCGCCGTGTCGGACGGCATCGTGGACGATCTGGTCGAAGATGTCGGCGTCGTCAACGTGCAGCGCATCTCTGGCGGCACTGCCGCTGGGACCTCGGCCGACATCGCCGAGGAAATGCTGGGCAACTGCGCCGATGTGCTGGGCACCAGCACGGGCATGGTTGCTCTGGTGAACCGTGACGCGACAGCGGACGGCATCGCCTCGGCGCCGGTGCTCGGACGCGGCCTCGGCGGCGACGGCCCGGTGCCGATCCTGCTGGTGAGCGACAGCCTGCCTGCAGCGGTCAGCGACTACCTCGCTGGCACTGCTGAGGTCAACTCTGCGGGTCAGAAGACCCACCTGGGCATCCTCGCGATCGGCGGCACCGCTGTGGTCAGCAACATGGTGATGGCTGATGCCATTGCTGCGGCGAAGACCTCCGGTGACATCACCGCGACCATCACGGCGCTGAAGTACACCGTGGCGGACGCGGTCGGCGGGTCGATCCCGGCGGGCAAGTCGGTCGGCGACTACAAGAACGTGTTCAGGGTGTCGTTCAGCGATCCCGTCGCTGATGCCGCGGTGTCGGACCCGACGCTGTATCGCATCAACGGGCGGCGCCTTGAGGCACTGCTCGACACCGAGACCGGCAACGAGGAGTCGCTCGCAGCGAACAACTTCATCGATGTCGCCAACGGCATCGTGACCGTCACCTTGGTACATGCTCTTGAAGAGGGCGACACGATCACCGTCGTGGGCGGCAGCCAGGTCGCTCGCGCGCGGAACGGCGACCGGCGTCCGCTGCAGCAAGCAGAGGTCACGCTCGGCGCTGTAACCACCGCGGTCGATCGGGCTGCTCCGAGGATCGAGATCATCGCTGTCGCTGGCCAGGCGACCTTCGATGTCCTTGTCCACGAGCCGAACGTGCTGTACAACGAGCTGAGCGTGGCGACGAACCTGTCGGAGTTCATCTCGGTCAGGGGCGCTTCGATTGCCGCGTCGACCAACGACGGCGGCACGCCGGACGATCCGTCCGACGACTCTCGGACAGAGCGCACCGACCGCACCGTGACCGTGGTGTTCACGAACGATTCGAGTGACACGACCACCGCGCCTCAGACTGCTGGTCGTTGGCCCGCCTCGGGTGTGCTGAGGATGCGCTTCACTGTGACCGCAGCGGCCACGGAGACCAGCCCGAACCAGACTGATCCGGCAGACACGCTCATCGCGGGCGACGTGATCACAGTGAACCGCAACGCGGTCCGCGATGACGACGGCCGCTCCAACGCGCTGACACGCCACACCGTGCAGGCGCTGAAGGAGACCGGCAAGTTCGAGATCACCAGCGTGTCGATCGGCAACGTGCAGCACGGCCACCTTGACGGCACCGGGCATGCCTCGGCGACGATTGAGAACGCAATGGTCGTGACCGCGAAGGGCGATGCCGGCGCTGCCGGCGCTCAGGGCAACGGCTGGAAGATCTACGGCTACGACGACCGTCCCAACGGCTCGGCGAACGTCTTCGAGTGGGACATCCGTGTCGGGGTCGACACTGCGAATCGGGCGATCAGCTACACGATCTTCCAGAAGCCTGCCGTGCCGGGCTTCGAGAAGGTCGCGAGGAGCGTGGTGACCATCGGCGCTCTGGCAGACAGGCTGGTCGCTGACGAGGATTTCGCAGCCCGCTTCCGGGTGAGCTACCTCACGCCGACGCCGGAAACCGGCAGGGCCACATCGCTCGGCGTGACCTCGCCGGCAGGGCTCACGTTCAGCGGTGGCATCAGCTCGGTCGGCCTGATTGTGAGGTTCAACGACGCGGTTCGGGAGATCACTTCTGCCAATGCCGGCACGCTTCTCAGCGACCTCCGGCGCGGGGCGACCGGTGGGGGCTTTGGGACCCTGACTCACTCGGCGCAGGACAACATCTACGACAATCAGGTGCACCAGACGATTTTCGGGACGAGCATGGCGCAGCTGCCGACCCGATCCGGGTTCCGGGTCATCAGCGCCGGCATCGCCACCAACTACGCCGATCCCGCCGTCGGAAACGTCAGGAAGATCCTGAGCAGCTTCCGTCCTGACCCCAGCATCCAGCCCAGGCCCGCATCTGCAGCGTTGCTTACGGCGCTGGGCCTGTAGGGATAGGACCAAGCAGGTTCGCCTGAACCACGGCTGAACCGGCCCGACAGCCGGCAAGGCAACGAAGGACCCCGGGGCGAGAGCCCCGGGGTCCTTCGCATCTGCATCAAACGCCGAGCGCCATCGAGCCACGGCCCGTTCGCATGGGTCGCCTTCGAGCGTGTCGTCGATTCCTGAGAACATTCGCTGGTGCCCCTGAGAGCACGACGGCTGTTCCACAGCCTGCGACTTGATCTGCATGACTCGGTGACAACGCTTGGGCTCGGCTGGCTCTCGACGCGTCAGTGCAATGGAGCGCGCACGGTTGTGGCAGTGCAACTCAAGGTGCTGTTGAATGCGGGTGCCGCAGCAGCCACAGATAAGGAGACGGCTCCGCCGAGGTTCTCGGCGCACTAGAGCTGCACCGGCGCTTCGTCAGCTCCGGTCTCGAGCCCGCATGGGCACGCGACTACCGTGCCCCGGATGCGCAAGCTCGGCTCGCTGCTGGCGGTTGCGGTGTTGACGGTGGGGCTTGCTGTGCTGCCGCTCGGCCAGAACGCCTCGGGCGCGCAGTCTGGTCACTCTGCGGCGTTGGATCGGCTGTGGGGGTTGGACCGGTACGAGACGTCGCTGGGTGTGGCGCAACGTCTTGTCGCTGAGGCAGGCGGCAGTGTCGATGCTGCGGTGCTGGTGTCAGGGAGGTCGTGGCAGGACGCGGTAGTCGCTTCTGGGCTCGCCGGGTCGCTCGGCGGGCCAGTGCTGCTGACCCGTCCGGGCGATCTGCCCGTAGAGGTGTCGTCGTTTCTTGCCGAAGCAGGCGTCTCGCAGTTGGTGGTTGTCGGATCGCCGGCAGCGGTCAGCGACAGCGTGCTCACAGCGTTGGGAAAGCACGGCACGGTCGAGCGGGTCTTCGGGCCTGACCCGTCCACTGCGTCAGTGGAGGTGGCGCAGCGCATGGGTACTCCGGGGGAGATGCCCGGTCATGGCTCGACGGTGGTACTGGCCAATGCGGAGGTGTTCGCCGATGCGATGGTCGCGGGCGGCTTCTCTGCGCGGGGTGGCCATCCGGTGCTGCTGACGCCGGGCGATGCGCTAGACGACAACGTCGCGGCGTATCTGGCGGATAGCGGAGCTCAGCATGCGGTGATCATGGGCGGCACCGCAGCGGTTTCCCAAGAGGTGCAGGACAGCGTTGAGGCGTTGGGCGTGTCGGTGACTCGACTGGGGGGCTCGACCCGACTCCACACTGCGCAGGTTGTGGCTGAGTTCATTGAGGGCAAGTACTCGGCTGACCGTTCGGGGCGCTGTTTCGACCGCGCCACTGCCGGTGTTGCCACCGCATGGGTTCCCTTCGATGCGTTCAGCGCCGGTCCGCTGCTGGGCCGACTGTGCGCTCCGCTGCTGCTGACTGATCCCGACTCACTGGACCCTGACATTGCCGATTGGATCGGCGACAGGACGCGCCGGCTGGTGGTGTTCGGCGGTCCGGCTGCGGTGTCAGCAGAGGCGCTCGCCGCGGTCAGCGACGAAGCGCCCCTCGAAGGGCTCGCCGCCCAGCAGACGATCTCGCGGGCACGCTCCGTGAGAGAGCTTGCAGCAGGCATCGAGGCGGGCATCTACGGGGTCGGCAAGGACAACGTGCTGCGCGGCCCCGGCGGCTTCGAAGTGTCACTCGAAAACTGCCCGCCGTTCTGGTCAGAATCCGAAGGGATCACTTCGGACGAGATCCGGATCGGGCACACCACGGCGCTCACCGGGGACTGGTCAACGAACCGAAACGTCACCGACGGCTTCGAGAGCTACCTGGACTGGGTGAACGAGCACGACCCGATCCGCGTCGGCGGCACCCCGCGAACGATCAGGCTGCGTATCCGCGATGACCGTTTGCACGACCTCGAACGGACCATCGCTGCCACAGAGGCGTTCATTGGGTCCGACAAGGTGTTCTCGATCCTCACGCTGGGCACGCGCAACACCTGGGTCACCTACGACCGGGTCAACGAAGCGTGTGTGCCGCAGCCGTTCGTCATGTCACAGCACCCCGCCAGCGGCGACCCCCAGCATCACCCGTGGACCTCCGGCATGGAGCTGTCGTTCTCGACCGAGGCGCGCCTTTGGGGGGAATGGATCAGGCGCAACCTCGCCGACCAAGCGCCGGTGCGCGTCGTCGGGTTCGTGGCCGACAACTTCGTGGGCCAGACCTGGGAGCACGCGTTCGCGCAATGGGCATCGGAGAACCCCGAGACGGTGTCGCGGTTCGTCGCCCTGCGCGTCGCACCCGACGGCTCGAATTTGACAGGGCGCATCACGGGCGCATCACGACACGAGCCCGACGTGGTCATCGCCATGGACACCTACATCGGATGTGCGCAGATGATCACCGAGGTCGACGACTCCGAACTGCGAGCCTCGCTCGAAGCCGCCCTGGTGTCATCGCAATGCCGCATCGGCGACTTCTACACGCCGCCCGAGGGAACGGCAGGAGACGGATGGTGGATCGCGCTCGGCGGCTCCAAGAATGCCGACGATCCCCAATTTGCTGACGAGCCGCTCATGAGTCTCCTGCGCAGCCAACTGCCCGACAGCAGCCTGGCGCAACGACGGGAGCTGTTCAGCACCGGCTTCCGGTACGCCTACGCGTATGTCGAAGCGCTGCGAGTCGCGGCGGCGCTCCCCGGCGGGCTCACCCGCCCCAACTTCATGCTCGCTACGCGCACGCTCGACTTCGAGCATCCGCTGTACCACGACGGTATTGCAGCCAGCATGAACGGCAACGAGGACGCCTACCTCATCGAAGGAACCCAGTTCGCCCAGTACAACGCAGCAAAGCGCCGCTGGGAACAAGTCGGCGACATCGTCGACATCAACGGCCAGACTCCCGACTGCGACTGGGACTACCGCGCGTGGCTCAGCGGCACCCGCCCGCGCAGCTGGGCAGGCGATTACTCGAATCTCACACCTCGACGATTCGCGACCATCTCAGGCGCCTTAGGCGAACCTCGGGCATACGCCGCCGCCTACCGAGCAACCGACGACGGCACCGAACAAGGCACCTGGTGCGGCGGGCTGCCTGTCAACATACGCACCGGCTACTGGACGCTCTCGCGCGGCAGCTGGTGCCTGTTCTACGACTACCAAAGCTCATCGTGGCGATCGAGCGACACCGGCGCCGAGGGCTATGTGCAGATCAACGGCGAAGCAGTGCTCCTCCGCACCGGCCGCGAAATCCGTCTCGATCACGGCGACACGCTCATCGTCGCTACATACAGCGGAGACAATGCCTACAGGTGCCGTCTCGAATGGAACCGGGCCTAGCAGCCACTGCATCGACAGCGAATGGGTGTCGCTTCGGCCCGCCTGCTCCGACCCGTTCTTGCAGGAAGAACAGCCGGCCTCGGACGACGTCGACAGCGCCGCCGTACGCATGAAGCGCAGCGAGTGCACTCGTCATGTCCGGAGGCACATAAACGCCCCGAAGAAATCCTCTGAGACTCGAAACTGACAGCCGGCCACGATGTGCATCGAGCCATTTGCGGTGCCGAAGGGCGGCGTGCGGGTCCGGTGAGCACGGGGTCGTTCCTGAGCAATGAGTCTTGGGGACCTGGAGCGCTCATGTGACTCCGTTGCCGGCGCATTTTGTGGCCCCTCTGTGCCCGCTTATGGTCGAACGGTTGCGCTCTCGGTAGTCACGGGAACAGGGGCGGTTGCTGTCAGCCGGGTCTAGTGTGCTGCGATGCTTCGCGAGGGACTTGAGGTGGGGCGTTCGCGTGGGGCACAACCGGCAATGGTGCGGGAGTCACGCCGATGCCTGTGGCGTCGAGCGACCCGCGCAGCGGGGCGCAGCCTGTCGATCAGCGTTGCATTGACGGCGTTGATCGCATCCGTCCTGGTTCTGCCGGATGTAAGCAGCGCCGCCGCTCAGAGTTCCGACGTTTACGCCGATCCGGTACTACAGGACAAGCTGGGCGATTACACGTGGTTCAAGCCGCCTGCGGACGTGGATGGCACGGGGTACGGCAGCAACGGCTTCCATTTCACTTTGGCGATCGGCAACGACGACGACAGCCAGCAGGACAACTGGGCGTACTGGAGCTTCGACATCAGCTCAGGCCGCTACGAGGTGCAGGCATACATTCCCAGCCAGTGGGCGACTGCGCATCCGCAGTATCTGATGTGGGCCGACGAGAACGGCGACGGTTCGTTTTCGAGCAGCGAGTACGTGACCGGCCGCTGGCTGAATCAGCAGCCGGTCAGCGGCTGGCAGTCGCTCGGCACCTATGACTTCGACGGCGATGTGCGCATCGAGGTGCGTGACACCCGAAGCCGTGACGACTATCGCGATGTCGGCGCTGCGAATGCGCGTCTCGCGGTGGACGCCATTCGCCTTCGGCCGGTCGCTCAGGCCCTGCCGCCCGGCGGCATCGACCCTTCAGCCTCCGCTATTCGGTGGACGATCGCTCCAACGGCGCTGGGCGGCTCGTGTGGGGTGCTGTCGCTACGGCCACTTCGTACGACATCGAGATCACTCTGGGCACGGAGAACACTGCGCAGGGAACGACCGGCGAGGACACTCACAACCTCAATGGCGTCGGTTGCTGCGCTCAGAGCTTCAGCGTCAACTCGGGCTGGCGCATCACCGCTGTGGGGTATCGGGTGCGTGCCGTCAACGCTGCCGGCGCGGGGCCGTGGTCCCCCGAGCTGCTCCAAGCCATCAACTATCCGACCCCTGCTCCGGGTCGGCCCACCGGGGTGGACTACGACCGCGGAACCGCACGCATCCTTTGGCGAGCGGTGAGCGGCGCGACGGCATACGACGTCGAGTGGCGCCAGCCCGGCGAGACGACGCAGGGGCGGGTTGCTCTGTGCTCGACATCGGACGACACGCTGCTGGGACGCAACTGCGCTTTGCGGATCACGCGCATCCTGCACAAGGAGCTGACTTTCCGGGTTCGGGCCAAGAACCAGGGCGGGACCCAGTTCGGGCCGTGGAGCAGCTGGGAGTCCGACGCCGCCGAGACGCAGGCGCCGGTTCAGGCTCCCGGCGCGGTGAGCGGTTTGCGCTATCAGTCGGGCAGGATTCGCTGGGACACCGCAGCGCGAGCCACCGCATATGACATCGAATGGCGAAACGCCGGCGGGGCCTCGACGCTTCAGAGCGTCACCTGCTCGTCGTCATGCTCGCTGGGCATCACACGAGCCCCCGACAAGGAATTGCAGTTCCGCGTCCGAGCGAAGAACGGCGGCGGTACCGGCCCCTGGTCGGCGTGGGCGACCGAGGCAGCCGAAGTCGATGTGCCGGGCGCCGTGTCCGGGCTGGACTATCGATCAGGACGCATCGTGTGGCAGGCCGTCTCAGGTGCGTCTGCGTACGACGTGGAATGGCGGCACCGAGGCGAACAGACGACAGCCCAACGCGTGACCTGCAGCTCGTCATGCTTCCTTGCCGTCCAAGCCGAAGCAGGCAAACAACTGCAGTTCCGCGTCCGAGCAATCAGCCAAGGCGGAAGCGGCACCTGGACAGCGTGGCATGCCTACACGAAGCAGACACAAGCGCCGTCCGCACCCCGCAACATGCGCGCAGTGGCGACCGGAGAGAGGCATCTGCGGGCTTCGTGGGCGGCGCCGTCAGATTCGGGCAGCTCAGCGATCAGCCACTACCTCGTGCAGTATTCGCGTCCCGCCATCGGAACCGGACAGCCGTGGAAGAGCGAGGTGTTCACGACCACGAGCACCTCCCACACGAAGTACTGGCTGCGGTTCGCGACCACCTACACAGTGACAGTCACCGCCGTCAATCGCGACGGGCAAACCAGTCCCGCAGCGACCGCACGCGGCACCACGAACGCCGAAGCGGCAGCGCCGCCGTCAGCGCCGCGCAATGTGCGTGCTGTGGCGACCGGTGAGAGGAATCTGCGGGCGTCGTGGTCGGCTCCTTCGAGTACCGGGGGTTCGGCGATCAGCCACTACCTCGTGCAGTACTCGCGTCCCAAGATCGGTAACAGCCCGAAGTGGGGGAGCGAAGTGTTCACGACCACGGGCACCTCACACATTAAGTACTGGCTGCGGTACGGCACGACCTACACCGTCACGGTGTGGGCAGTCAACGAAGCCGGCAAGAAAAGCCCCGCAGCGACCGCACGCGGAACCACCAACACACAGCAAGCGAAAGCGCCGTCTTCGCCGCGCAATGTGCGTGCCACGGCGGCGGGCGAGAGAAATCTTTGGGCTTTGTGGTCGGCGCCTTCGAGCACGGGCGGTTCGGCGATCAGCCACTATCTGGTGCAGTATTCGCGTCCCAAGATTGGAACCATCCCGAAGTGGGAGAGCGAGGTGTACACGACTAAGGGCACTTCCCATATCACGTACAGGCTGCGGTACGGCACCACTTACACGGTCACGGTGTGGGCGGTCAACGAGGCCGGCAAGAAGAGCCCCGCAGCGACTGGGCGCGGTACTACGAACACGCAGCAGGAAGCTGCGCCGCCGTCTAAGCCGCGCAATGTTGACTATGTGCCTGGTGAACTGTTGGTGCAGCAACGCTTCACGTACAGCGAGGACACGATCAGTTGGGACAGGGTGCCGAACGCCACGCGCTATCGCCTGCGCTTCCAGTATCCGAAAATGTCAGTCAAATACCATGACATCGAGACCGATTGCGGCCGAGTCAGATGCGAGACTGTGTTCCTGCGCAATCCCGGCCACGACTGGCTGAAATACAGCATCCAAGCCGTCAGAGGCGACATACGGGGAGGCTGGTCTGGTTGGCAAACCTGGTATTCGAGTGAGGTCGGCCTTCAGTGTCCGCCTGTGAGCAAGTATCTGCGCGTTGACGGCAGGGCCAAGTCCCGGACAACGTTCCGGACGATCACCGGGGACACGATCCGCGCTGGCGATGTCGGAGGCAAAATCGACAGCGTGAACAATCTTGGGCACAGAGGGTGCGCGTGGATTTTCGAGGATGTAGAAGTCAAGGGCAGCGCGGAAGTCCTCGGCAATGCTGTAGTCGGGCATGCCACGATCAAAGACACCGCCGAGGTTTATGGCAATGCAGTCATCAATGTCGACGATCCGCAATGCGAAAGGCTCTGCACTACCACTATCCAAGGCAACGCAAAAGTCTACGGCGATGTCACTCTGTGGGGTGAGTTCACAATCGAGGGCGGGGTCCGCATCTACGGGAACGCCACGCTCGAAGGTCCGGAGCATCTGAAGATACGCGGGCGGGCGCACATACGGGGCAATGCCTATATCCGCGGCAAGGTGGACATCCTGGATGACGTGATCATCGAAGGCAATGCAACCATCATCGGGAACGACATCAAGATCGGCGGCGACATTCGAGTCGCAAATGACGCAATTGTCATCGAAGCCACGAACTTGGACTGCCACGACACTTCCCGACACAGCGGAAACGCGAAGTCAGTCGTCAGCGAAGTTGCAGAGAAGTGCCGATACGACGGACACACCGAATACCAGCGTGCCGCCGAAGACTACCTCCCGCTGTTGGTTGCCGAGCAGTATGAGGTGTTCCTGAAGTGCGACACAAGCGGAGCGAACCTCCAAACGAAGATGGACAGAGCGAGAAAGCGCGTGAAGGAGCACATGGTTCAAAAAGGCCTCGCAATATCCATACTCAAGGATGTCCAATGCAGCCAACTCAAAGGAATCAAAGAGATCATGGATGGCTTCACGCCCTCTCCGATCGAGTTAGCTCTCGGCTTCGGACTCCCCATAGCCAAGGGAGCCTCGCTGCCGATCACCCTCGCACGCGTGCTCGATGTCGTTTCGACGGGATCGGATATTCGAAACCTCATCACAGCAGGCTCAAAGATCTCCGACGTACGCGAGAGCATCGATGAGGCACGCAACGACGAGGACCGGATATCTATCGCCCGCGAAGTGTATGCATCAAGATTCGCCAACGCGCTGCAAGCCGAGTTGGATGCACTCAAGGACACGAAGATTGACGACATCCTCAATGAGTACGAGAGCAATCGATGAACTCGGCAAGTTCGGTCGCGGAATCATGTCGGGCGTTGGGACCGCCGAGCAGCGAGATACTCAGTCACAAGAGTGCGCGAAATCGATGCCGCATAGCTCGACCAGTCACATCACCAGTGCACGTCCAGCCCTAAGCCAATGAGCCCCGCGGCGCTCTGTGGCGCTGCGAGACTCTCGGCTAGGTTCACAAGTCCAGATTGCTTAGCTAGGTCATTGATCTAGTTTGTTCACGGTGCCGACATCGGGCACGGTTTTCCAGAATATTCGCAGCGGTTTCCCGGCGAACTCTCGGTGCGGCTCCGTGGCGGTGTAAACCTATCGCGGGGCTGTGGATATCTTGTGAACGGCTGGCTCCGAGTCAGCATGCCGGCGCAAGAATTTCGGCATGCGATATTCGCTTGCATTCGATGGCTGATTGACGCCATGCTCCATGGCTTGACTACGAGCGTTGGAGCCTTGGTGATGCCCAAATGGATCCCCTACCAATTCACGACCGAGCAGGCCTGGGACAACACTCCGGGCCTGCAGCCTGACTCCGTGTGCCGAGTGCTCGCCGTTGGCGACATCCACGGCGAGATTCGGCACCTCCGGAACGCGGTGGCGCGAGCGGCCGAACTCGATGTCCAGGCCATTGTCCAGATCGGCGACTTTTGGTTGGATGACGCAGGCTGGGATCGACACGGCGCAACCGAGGCCAAGTTCATGTGGGCCGCCCACGGCTCTCGGATTCCCATCATCGTCGTGGACGGCAACCACGAAGCGTGGCCCTCGCTGCGCCGCTACTGGCAGATGCCAGATGCCCGAACCGCCGTGGCGTCACGTCGCCCCCTGCATCTCGGCGGGTCGCTGTGGTGGGCATGGCGAGGAAGCGTGTGGCAGTGGGCATATGCCCGATGCGGTGCCCTAGGTGGGGCGGTGTCCCCGGATCGGGAAGACCGCGATGTGCGGAGGTGGCGCTGGCCGGAGGAAGCCACCACGCAGGACGATCTAGACCGTTTGATCCGCAATGCCGAGACTGATCACGCAGGTCAGCTGGATGTCTTGTTCACACATGACGCACCCGAACAGGTCCGAGGTTTGGTGCCGGGTATCAGCTGGGCGCCACCAGCGGTGCAAGCGTCGTGCAACGAGAATCGCCGGCTGCTTGCCGACGCCGTCGACCACACCGAGGCCCGGCTGGTGATTCACGGTCACTGGCACCAAGCCAACCGCGAGAACATCAGCCCGAGCGCCGAGGTGATCGGGCTGTCCAACGATGGCCGGCCCGACCATCTCGCTCTGCTCACTTTGGACGACCCGCCGCGATGTGAGCACCTGCCATGAATCAGGACGGGCAGTCGCAGATGGTGCGCACGGCTGCAGCGCATGAGTTCTCAGGTACTTGATGACGCCGAGCACAAGCTCGAACAGCTGCCCCGCACATTCTTCTCATCGGCGGCGGCAGCGAAACAGCTCTGGGTGGGTGTCGACGATGCCCGCAGGGTGCTCACGGAGCTGGAGCGCCAAGGGCGGGCGCTGCGTGTCTGTCGGGAGGGCTGGGTGCTCACTTGGCGCTACCGTCCCGACGAAGAACGGCAAGCGCCGGTGCTCGACGCCTACTTGGACGACATGATGCGCCGCCTCGGTGTCGGCTACTACATGAGCTACGCCGCGGCAGCGCAGATGCGCGGAGCGTCCCACCACGGGGTCATGCGCAAGCGCGTGCAGATCGAGATCAGCGATGACATGGCCATGGACGCTCTGGAGCTTCGTCACGCCGACGGCCCTGTCGATCTGGCGGTCTCGTTCCACCGGATCGATCCGCAGCACGGACGGCCTGTGACGATCATCCAGAGGCCAGTCTCGCGGCCCGGTGGCGGAGAACGCGCCAGGTCCGCACGGTGCATCGTCCGAGTCGCCACGATGGAGACGGCGCTGCTCGACATGATGGAACGCCCCGACAGATGCGGCGGGACGGACCACATCGCGACGATCTCGGTCAAAGCGCTGTTCTGGAGACTGCTGGACCCCAAGGCTCTCGCCGAAGCTTCCGAACGGTACGCACCGGAGACTGCGAGACGCACCGGTTCGATGCTGGAGCAGCTCCGCGGCATCCAGCACAGGATCAATCTCCGGCCGCTGTACCGGAGCGTCCGCAGCCGAGGAATCGGTTCGCCCGTGGAGATTCGCACCGGCGAATCCGACATCACTAGGAGAGCCGACCGGTGGGGCGTCACCTACGGCGTCAAGCTCAACCCCGACTACTGACAGTACCGCCCGCATGCGCGCGGTACTGTCGTTCGCATGAACGGCGACCGGATCTGCGGGGCATGCCTGCGGCCAATGAACCAGCCGTCATACTGCCAGCAACCGCATACAGGCGGGTCGAGTCGCTGGCGACCCCACCCGAGAACCAGGCCGCCGGGATGCGTGTGCGCAGAGGGTGCGCAGCTGCTCGTGTGGCACTGGTGCGATGCCGACGGCTGCGACGGCCATCCTCGCTGCCTGAGATGCGAGGCAGTGCAGCTATGCGCATGAGGCCACCGCGAAGGATCGTGTGACCGCCATGAGCGCAGACCTGCCGAATCGGATCGCCGCATATGTCCCGACGTTGCGCACCTGCGACGACATTCTGTGTCTGCGGGTCATCCTGCATGACTTCGGCCTCGTTTGGGCAAGCAGCCCCGTCGACGAACGACCAGAGTTGGTCGCCGAGGAACCCGAGCCGTTCGATCCTCGCTGGGACGCCTTCCTCGCTGCGTACACGGAGCATCTCTGTGCGCAGGATGGCATCGAGCTGCCCGCATGGGTGCACAACGAGAGCCGATATCTGGACGAGTTCTGGTTCGCCGGCGGCTGCTACCCGTTAGATCGCGAACGCACCATCAGCACCACACCTGACGCATTCGAGCGGCACGGCATCTCGATACCCGAGGACGAACTGCTCGTCGTGTGAGATGCGCAGCGCGGCTGCCGCGGGCCATCAGCGACAGATAGGCGAACCGCAACGGCTGCCACTTGGCTTATGCGGCGCAATGAGAAAAATAGGGCTCTTGCTATCCGGCGTCGCTCGGCGGATAACAGCGCAGCAGGAGTTGGTACTCAAGACGGCGAAGGCGGCGCACGGACTCAGTGGAAACAATCCGGTCTCGAGCCCGGCATCACGGTCATGCTGCCGATCTGTTCAGTTCTTGGGCTGCTTGCCAGACGGCTTTGCCGTCGTCAGGGCATTTGCGGCAGAAGATGCCGCCGTCTGACATGACTCGCAGCCGGTTGTCGCCGCCTCCGCATCCGGGCGGCGGGCATGAGCCTTCCCACTGGCTGCCGACCATCTTGCCGACGCTGCCGAGGCGTTTCACGGCGTCGATCGCTTCTTTTTGGCTCATCGGCTCGCGGGTGCGATTCGGCCGGGGACGGCTGGGCTTGCGCTTTCGGAGTCGCCGGTTCTGCTGGTGTGTCGTTTGGGTCGGCTGTGCGATGTCCATCATCATGTCGACAGCCCACTGCGCCGGTCGGCTGCCGTCGATGCACACAAGCCTCGCCGCGCCGTCAGCGCCACCCACGAACAAGCCACGAAGCACACTGCGCATGTCATCGTGACATGTCGACAGGCTGGATTCGGCGGCTTCGAGCCACATGTCGGACAGGTCCATGCCCGCAGCAGGCGGCAACGCCACAGTCGCCGCACCGCCGCAACCCTGCACCCAGGTGCGTGCTGCTTTGGTGGCGTGCTTGACGCCCGCCTCGTCGGCATCGCACACGACCACCAGCCTTCGCGTCGCCGAGGCGACAGTCAGCACCTCATCGACCGAGTTGCCCAGATTGGACGCACCTTGAGCGCCGAGCGGCACAAACGGCAGCGGCTCGCATCGTGGCCACGGCTGGCATCTGTGGCAGACGGCGCGGTGCGCTTCGTCGTTTCCCCACGGCTGCCAGAGGCCCACAGCAGTCAGCCAGTCTGTGGCGCCTTCCACAAGGAGCACATTTTGGGCTTCTCTGCCGGCGAGCAGGTGGTGGCCGAACGGCACGCGGACGTTCGAGCCGCCCATGTGCTTCGTCTTCCACTCGACCTCGGGCACTTGTGCACGCCCGAATCGGCTGCGTACATGCTGAGCGCCGACCACTGCGCCGCTATGCGTGATGGTGCGCAGCTTCAACACAGGCACACGATCCACTGCAGCAGCAGCGCGCTCATCTGGGGTCAGTGTGCGCATGTCGTTGTACACCGGCGCATACGATGCGACGCAGCGGTCCAAGTAGCGCTCGCTGAAGATCTCGCCGAGCGGCGAGCCCGAAATGCTGCCGCTGTCATCGCGCACGGCTGCCTCGAATTCGGCGGCGTTGGCGATCCTTGTGCTGTCGAATCCTGTGCTGGCCATCTCAGGTCACCTCCTGCGGCGACCTGGCGCCGTTCTGGGCGGCCGAATTCGGCTCTGAGAGGTCGAGTCCTGACGAAAATGACGAAAATGACGGCGGTTCCGAGACTTTCGCCACAGAGTTCTCGATATCTCGCGTGGCAACTTTCGGATCTCTTGTCAGTTTTGTCAGTTCGTCAGGAACCGATCCGTTCGCAGCGGTTTGCTCGGGGGGCAGGCGCAGCGCCACGCCGTCCCACATCTGCCCGGCCTCGCCGCGCATCCCGCGCTCGACAGCAGGAAGCTTGGTTTCGAGGAACTTCCCGAGCCTCTGCGACGAGATGGCACGATGCCCGTTGTTGTCCATGAACGCCTTGAGGCTCTTGTGCAGCTGGCTCTGCGGCGTCGATGCGGCGCGGCTTTCCACGCACCACTCGGCGTACCACGCTTCTACAGGCGAGGACTCCGCCCGATAGGTCGCTTTGGCTGCGGCCATCTCAGGCGGGATGTCGAGCAGAGCGGCGTTGCGGCCCAAGGTGTTCAGCCGCACAGCATGGTCGATGACCCACCGCAGGATGATCGGGCCTTCGTCGTCGATCAGTTTCTGCGCCAGTCCCTCCACCTGCTCGCTTTCGGGGATCATGTGTATGAACGGCATAATCGCGATGCGTCGCATCACTGCATCGCTCACCACGCCTCGGAATGTCGGCACGTCGTTGCAGGCGATGATGATGCTGTGCGTCGGCGAGAAGTCGAACACCTCCATGTACAGGTGCCGGCCTTGCAGGTCGTCGTTGCCCATCAGGCGTGTGACGTTCTCGGTGCTCCAGGTGCGGCTCGGGGCCATCTCCGACACGTACGCCATTCGCACGCCGTGCAGCGTGACGGCTTTTTCCTGCTGCTCTCGGCTGGATGATCTCGATGACACCAGCAGCTCGGGGTCGCAGAGCCTGGAGAAGTCGCCGAGCACCCCGGCGAGGACTTGCAGCATCTGCGATTTGCCTGCGTCGCGGGGTCCGTGGGCGATCAGGAACGTCTTGGCGTCGCTGTACCCGGTGGCGCAGTACCCGGCGAATGCCCCGAGATAGTCCGCCATTTTCTCGTTGCCGCCTGTCCAGTCATCGAGGCACTTTGCCCACAATGTTCCCTTGATGCTGCTGCCGGGCGGAGCTGGCTCGACGGTGGTGCGTTTGGGGTCCAGGTCCGACATCGCATAGGGCCTGTGTTCGCCTGTGCGCAGGTCCACGATGCTGCCAGGGCACGGCAGCGTGTCGGGTGCCGCGACGATGTCGTCAGCTTCGGCGTGAACTCCGGAGAATGCGCGCACTGCTGTCATCACATCGGCGGCTTTGCGTGTGGAGCGCAGCGTCACAGCTTGCTGTTTGCGCAGGCTCAGCAACTCTCGTGCTTGACTCTCGGCTCGTTCCAGGTCCTTGTTGCTGGTGTCTGCTTCCGCTGCTTGGCGGGCTTTGCCGAGCGCCTGCTCGGCTTCCTCTACGAGTTCGGCGGCGTAGTCGTCCAACTCCTTCTGCACATGGCCGAGCAGGGCGCGATCCAGCTTGATTCCATTTCGGACTTGCTTCCATCCCTCGTCGGCGCCGTGCCATAGCAGCCACCCGGCAGCAGGCGAGAACCTGATGCCACGCTGAAGTCCGAGCTGCTTGTTGGCGATGACATGCTTCGCGCAGGCGACATCGCTGACGACATCCCACAGCTCGTGAGCGATGTCGTCGGCTTGGGCGACGTTCAGTTCGCTCGGTGCCGGCCCGACCGGTATTGGCACTTCCTCGAATAGTGTTGGGGCCGAGGTGGTTAGTCGCTCGCCTGGGAGATCGAGCGGCTGGTCGCCACCGTCGCGAGCGCGGCGCACGCTGCCATCTTCAGCAGTCTGAGACTTCGGCGCATCCTCAATTGCCAAGGCGGCAGCATTCGAATCGGATGACTCGACGGAGTCTTCCAAATTTGACATGTTGTTTCCTTTCGTTGTGACTGAGCAGCGGTCAGGCTGTCAGCGGGTTTCCATAGAACGTAATGAGAAAACGTGAAGTTGGTCACGAATTCAAAATGACGCATGTGACAACAGTTGCTAGAGAAGATGTCGATGAGGTCGAATTTGAGCCGAGAATGACGAAAGCCGCCCGCTGCAACGAACCCAGCGGACGGCTTTCCAGTTGATACTTCTGCCCGGGTGACTAGGCCGAGCATCCCGCATTCTGCGGGCGCGAATACCAACTCACAGAACATCCATTTTAGGACGCCTAGGCCCCGGACTTACAGGGTTTTGCCGGGAAACCAATCACCTGACCGATACGCTGTTCCCGTGGCCTTGAAAGAGCAAAAACTGCCTGCAACGCCCAGTCGAACCGCGCTACCGTCGCATGGCGAAAGCATGTCCAATAAATCAATGCGGAGGACTACGCAAGACAGTGCGCACCGCGATGATTACGCATGAGTGTTCAACAGACTTCCCGGAATTTCATTTTGGTCCGCCGGGAACTTGTGTTGCTACTATGCAAATCGGACTCTAGGTCTGTCCATCGTTGAAGGACTGCTTCGGCAATGATCATATTTCGGGACTTGTTCCCCCTAGACAGACCTAGAGTCCATTGATTGTTTAGGCACATCACAATGAGTCGCGAGCCTCGCAGTGAAGCTGCTCGCTGAACGCAAGGAGGCAGAATGACGCTGCAGAATATGATGCAAGACATCTTGGACCGGTCCATCCAGCAGCTGTGGCTCGAATGTGTGGACACGGTGCTCGAAGACCCTGACGAGTTCTACGCCGAAATGATCAACGGCGGACCTGACGCGCCTTCGCAGAAATGGGATATGTGCTGCGCGGTGTACGAAGTCCTCACCGAAGCACGAACCCGTGACATTAACGAGATCACGATGACATTGCTCGAACCTGATCAGCCCGAATGGGGCAAACGAGTAATCAGCTATGCGCTCGCGGAACGCAACAAAGCATCATGACCGTCTTGACTGAACGGCAGCTTGTGCGAGGCGGGTCACTGGCTGGACTGGCAGCGCTGCTGGATGGCTCAGACAAAGTACGCATCGAAACTGAAGCACGGATGCGTCAGATGATCGAATCTTACGAACAGCCGTGGCGCTGCTGCGGCAGCAACGACTGCGACGCCGACTGCTGTCCGCATATGGCGTACGGCTACCGCTGTCCGTTCAGATGGGAAGCGCGCGATGATGGTGCGCTCACATACAGCCGACTGCCGTTTCGCGTTTGCGACGACGGTTGGCCGAATCTGCTCGACGAAGCCGTCGGTTTGGCTCACGTTCTGGTTGATCTGGACCGGCTTGACACGAACGGCCTAACGCTGGCAGCGCTGAACAGCACGGACACGCAGCGGTCTGAGGCTGCCGGCCTGCTGCTGGCACAACGCGAGGCGTCGTCATGACCGAACCGGATTGGGTTAGTGAACGTTTTGGACAGCACTCAGTAGCTGTCGCAAGCGCGGCAACAGCGGGAAGAACTCACTGAGAGACTTCAGCATCGTGACGAAGACGGCACACGTATAGGACCCTTACAACTGCAACAGAGAACTGCGTCAAGCCTTGCAGTCGCTGACTCTGCGCCGTGACGCAAGGGCAACTTGGTCGAGTGTTCCTGCGCGGGTGGCGGCCATGTGGCATCGGCTGCACAGCCCTCGGGCTTTGATGCGTTTGATTTCGTGGCAGTTTGCGCATTCGGCAGGCGGGGGCGGTCCGAGCTGGTTGCCGTCTTTGTCGGTCAGCTTCCCGGCTTTCCAGGCGCCGATGTAGTGACGAGGGCACATGCCACGCGCCCACGGCTTGGACAGGCACTCGGCGCAATCATCAGGTACGCGTTTCGCACGAGGCTTTGCCTGTGGGATGTCATCCATCCTGTTTCCGTGCTGGTCGCGGTAGTCGTGACGCCTGCAGTACGGCTTCTTGCGCGTTGAGGTCGGCTCATCGCAGCCGTAAT
This sequence comes from Microthrixaceae bacterium, assembly GCA_011523825.1. Classification (GTDB taxonomy): domain Bacteria; phylum Actinomycetota; class Acidimicrobiia; order Acidimicrobiales; family Poriferisodalaceae; genus Poriferisodalis. The sequence goes on along the minus strand of WTFX01000004.1, from coordinate 57,400 downwards.
GTGCGCACATCCCGTCTGAGCGGCGCGGCATGTCTTCGAGTGCTCGGCCGTCACGCACTCGTCCCCAGTGCATTCTGCACCAGCCCTGTGCGTATTCGGACAGTTCGCAGCAGTCAAACTGGCAGACAGGCCACGGCGTCAGGCCGTCGGCGCGCGCAGTGACCTCGGGCAGGACAGACATGCCTGAGGGGATAGTGAGTATCGATCCCGGCAGATCGGAATACGGCTCTCCGACGCTGCAAGCACGCAGCATCGATCCGCTCTCTGCGATTGTGCTTCAGATATGCGACTCGATAGCGCCCGACGAATGGGGGAACTCGGTGCCGGTCAGGCGGCGTCGTAGCGCAGCCTCGCCACTGCACCCTTGGACGCTTGCTCACGTCGCGTGTAGCGAGCGACGGTTTGCGCGCTCGACCAGCGGCCGGCTTGCATGATCGCAGGCAGTTCGGCGTTGGCGCGAGCCAGCGATACTGCCGATCCGACTCGCAGCGAGTGCCCGCTGACTGCTCCAGCGATGTCCGCGTTTGCTGCGCGCGTCTTGATGATGCGGCGCAGTGATTCTGGTCCGATGCTTGCTCGACAGCGGCATTCATCGCAGCCGCCCAGATGTCTGCAGCACGGTGCGCCGTCGCATTGCGGGTCGCCGGCTGTGTGTATGCAGCAGGTGTGCGGGTCGCTGCTGTGCAGGCAGCATTGACCCGGGGTGCATCTGCGGCTGTTGGGTGGGTGGACGCAGCAGGTGTGCGGCGCCACGTCGTGTCGGCAGCAGCCCTTGTGTCCGCTGTCGCACAATGCGCATCGTGCTGCGACGTCGCCTTTGTGTAGCCGGCGGAACAGGAATCCTCGGTCGTTGGCAGGATCTATGCCAGCGGCATTCAGCCAAGCATCGATCCGTGCCACGGTCGGCTTGCCCAGGTACTCAGTTGAGCCGCCGCTCATTTCGCCTGCTGAGGTCTTGTGGCTTCGTATTCGCAGCGTCGCATCACCGTCAGGTAGGCGTTCGATGTCAGTGGTGCGCAGTGCCGAGGCCTCACTCACGCGCATCAGGGTGTCCGACATCACGCTGATGATCGCGGCGTCGCGCAGGCCTGCCAGTGTGGGGGTGCCGTCGTCATGTGTTGTCTTGGCGGCTAGTAGCGCAGCTGCGTCGGCTGACTCCCACACGATGGCTGCCGCCTGTGCTTGTTCCGGTGCGCGTCTGTGTATGGCCTTCATCACCAACTCGGAGGACGGACCGACAGGGTTTGGGATGGATGCGATCTTCGCGGCGAATCGGACGGCGGCCACGGTGACGGTGATGGTGCTTGCGCTCATTCCGGCTTCTTCGAGGTAGCGCAGCGCTGTGGAGATTGTCGTGTCGTTCATGGGCACCGGCTCGTCCTCTGCCAGGGCGAGATCGTGCCGGATCGCGTTTTCGATTCGGCGCAGGCCGTCGCGGTAGGCGCGGCGGGTGTTCGGCGCGAGCGTGTTCCGCGCTTCTTCGAGCGCGGCCTCGGACAGAGGCAGATTCGGTCCTGTGGGCTGCTCGGTGCGTTGCGGTCGGTGGTGGCTGGCGGTGGGCAGTGCGTTGGGCATCGATGGCCGGTTCCTTGGGGTCGCGGGACGTTGTGCGGTTAGGGGGATTTTGAGCCGTTTGGATCCGAGCGGACCTAAAACCGCAGGTCAGAGGGGGTGTGCGGTTAGTATAACATCTCATAACGACTCTTATCAGAAGTAATATGAGCCCTGCTGATCCCCTCTGAAACCTCCTGAGACGGCTTGGGAAAGCCGGTCTGAGCGCTCCTGAATCGCTCCAAACGCGTACCGCTGGACCGTCTCCCGACCGTTCCCCAAGACCCTGCGCGCAGTCACGACGACATCCCTGCGGGCCGATCCGCTAGTCCTCTGCCGCCCGAGCCCTTCCGCTGCGCTGCGACGATCAATCTCCAACGACTCTCGGACACACGACGCCACGATGTCCCGTTGAGGCCACTGCGACCTGCGGTCACCGGTGACGGCTGCCGGTCGCCTTGCTAGGGGGCGTACATCTTGAGCAGTTCGGTTGCGAGCCGCTTGCGCATCGGATCGCCGCCCAGCGCCTCCAGCGTGAGATCCGAGTGCGACATCTTGCTCATCGGTTCAGCGATCTCCTGGCGAAAACGCGCTCGGAGCTGTCTGCATCGGCGGCAGCGGGTGGGCAGGTAGCGGATCTCCTGAGCGCTGGGGTGCAGTCGCTTTTGCATGCACGGCGGACACCACATGGTTCCGATGTCTCGAACCAGCACCCGGTACTTCTCGTACGGCAACGGCCCACATCGCCACGCCGACTTGTACGGGTCGTTGGCCACCCTTGCTCCTCGTTCTGGCACTGCGGGTCTGGCAGTACCGTTGCGCACTCGGAACGCACGCTGCTTGATTCTGTCTGCGTGAACGAAGGCGGTGTGCACCCTGTCGACGATCATCGGACCGCCCACAGCATCACGAGGACCGGTTCGCAGGTCACCTCAGCGACGGAAGCCGCAGGCCAGACTGTGCCGCTATGGCCAAGAAGAAGCGCACGCCGGCGGAACGCAAGGACGGTTATCCGGTAGGTGGGTGGATTCCGGTTGCGGTGGCGAGCGACGGGAACATCACCCAGGTGCTGTCGCTGATGCTGCCGCCTACTGATGCTGACGGTCTGTGCAATGCGCAAGTCAAGTGCGAGAGCGAAGACATCCATTTGAGTCTGTCGCTAGCGATGCTGTTCGACGACCGAGAACAGGCGCATCTGAAGGCAGAAGGACTGGAGGAACAACTTAAGCAAGAGAAGCGAACGCTCTCAGTGATCTTGGGGCATCTCGGCGAAGCTGAGATCGCCGCCGCCTCGATGGCACTCGACGCCGGTGAACGGGAAGCACACGACAAGCTGGCCGAGCGGCTCAAGGAACTACGCGACGAACGGACGCGCAAAGAACAGCAAGGCGGCGCCGACAGCGGCTAGCCGGCTGGTGCTGGGCGCAGTCGGCCAGCCGACAGTTTCTTGACCGGCGACTCGGTCGGGCATGGCGGGCTCCTGCCCGCGGGTCTGGGAGCGGCGCTCATGCATTCTGAGCGTCTGGCACCTCGTTGGCCAGTCAGCCGACTTCGATGCTGCCGAGGACTGCAAGCCGTTCGGCCTTCAGGGTGCCTTTGCAGCGCAGGTCGTTTGCCATGATGAGCCCTGCGCTGGTGATGTGGCCTTGGACGTCGAGCGTCTCGCAGTAGGTGTCGCCTGCGGTCTCGAGCCCGCCGCGGAACGTGGCGTGGTGGCATTTGATCGTCTGGTCGCTGAGCACGATTGGGCCGTCAGCTTCGAGGTCGCCTCCGAGGAGGATGTCGGAGTGCACGATCCTGTTGTGCGCTTCGAGGCTGCCGAGCATGTTGATGTGGCATCGAGTGATGGTCCCGAGGGTTCGGAGCTTGCCTCGGCCTTGCACTTCGATTCCTTCGATGGGCTGGCGCAGTGTCGTGATGCCTGCTTCGGCGAAGACGTTGACCGGTCCTCGCACCTCGTACTCATCGGCCGAAGGCAGCGAGCCAGCGTCGTCTGATTCGTCAGTGCCGGCGATTGCTTCGCGGGGTTCGCTCAGATCGAACTCGTGGTTCCCGTAGCTGTAGAGAGCGACCAAGCGTGCAGCGCTGCTGATTCGCAGGAACTCATCCCGGTTGTCGACGATGAGAGTGAGGCCGTGGTCCTTGTCCAAGGTTCCCGGATGCGCGTCGAGATGCCAGTTGCCGCCGCTGACTTCGACATGCTGTGAACCTGACACTCTCAGCTCGTGGCTGTGGCTCCGCGGAGCCGAAGGCCGCACCGAGCATCTGATAGCCGTGAAGCGGGACTCGACGTCGCTCCCGGTTGCGGTCGCGTTATCGGCGATCAGACTCAGCCGGCACTGACGCACCCGGCTGATGCGCGTCTCGCCTCGCAGCGACAGCCGGCGGCGAACCACGATCCGCAGTTCTCTGACAGGCGGCGGCTCCATGAGCACGATGTCGAACTCGTCCTCTGAGCAGTCGACAGTGACACCGCCGCCGTCCGGATCGTAGGAAACGGCGTACCGCTGAGGCGAATCGAGCCAACTCAGCCGCTCGCTCTCGGCTGCGGTCATGCGATGCCTCCTGTGGTTCGGATGCATCGGCAGCCTGGCGTCATCGCGCGGGCCGAGTGGCCATGGCGATCGGGGACCGTGGTCCTGACTCGACCAACAATGCTCCCGCTTTGACCACCTTTGACCAGAAGCCTCCGGCAGCGGCACAACCTGCGCACGTTTGACAGACCGTCATGGCGTCCCGCAGGGCCGTCAGGCGCGCCCCAAGTCAGGGGCGCACGGAGCACCGAATCTCGGTGAGCGTGCGCGTCGCGCGCAAACGGCGACACGCCCACCGCAGCAGTCCGCTGACCACGCGGTGCGACACACTTGAACCCCGTGAAAGCCGAAGCGGTCGAAGTTGTCAGAGTGGTCGAGCAGTCAGCGTGGGGCTGGACTCCTGCCACCATCACCCTGTGCGCCTATGGGCTTGCCGTTGCGTTGGCCATAGGCCGGCTGGTCGCTGTGTGGCTCGACGGATGGCGCACCTACAGCCACAACAACACCGTGTGGGCCTTCAATGTCTCCAGCTCCGACTACTCGTGGAACGCGATGTGTGCCGAGCACCAAGCCGAGTTCGACCAGAGTCCGAATCCTCCGCCGTCAAATGTCGAGCCTCGAAGCGACCTGGTGGTCAGGCCCGGCGCGGTCGGCACTAGGCACTGGTCGTACAAGGTCGAGCATGGTTCGTCCCTTGGCTGGATTGGCTGGACGATCGTCTGTGCGAGGCATGCGCTGGTCCGCAGATTTCGTGATCCGGATATCCGCGATTGCTGGGATTGCTCCGTCATCCGGACTGCCTCACGCCCCTCATCGCATCAGCGCAGCGGGTAGTTCTGCAGGAACACGGTCAAGGATTCGTCGGTGCCGGCGTTCTGCCAAGAACGGACCATCAGAGGGACGCTATGTCCCTGCCGTCCGAGTTCGACGAGTTGCTCGAATTCGGTCAGGCTGCACAGGAACGGCGGGTTCGGCTCATCTGATCCTCTGTTGAGCAGGACGCTCAAGGCGACATTCTGGGGCAGGACCAGATCGCCCACGACGAGCGTAGTGACGCTTCGAGGCGCCGGGAACCTGCCTTTGGTCGTGATCTGCACGATGTGGCGAGCCGTTGTGAGCGCTTGCTGGTGCTTGCCGCGGTGTTCGGCGGCCCATTCTTCCAGTGGCTGGTCTTCGGCGTAGCGGATGCCGAGGCGCAGGTTTCGCTTTGTCGCTTCGACCACCAAGTAGTCGCCGTTCAGCTCTCCGATGATGACGTCGTCGCCGCGCTTTGCGTCCTTGCCGACTTCATTGTCGATGACCTCGTTGATGATGTCACTGCCGATCACGAAGTGCCGGTTTCCGATGCTGTGGCACAGATCCTTGACCTTGGCTTCGAAGCAGTGCCCTAGGAGCCCTCCGATCCGCTGTCTGCGCTTTTCGGGCTTCTCGGTCTGGCCGTTGTGCGGCTCTTGGCACAGCTCGATCGTTCGGTAGGAGACATCAGCCAGACCGACAGGGATGATCGAGCCATCATCGAATTGGATGAACGGCCGCCGAACACACGACTGCTCGATTTGTCGCCGGCGCGCGATGGCATCGCTCGGCGATGCTTCTGCGTCATCGTCGATGCTCAGTTCTTCCAGCATCGCTTCTGCCGAGGTGACGATATGTGCAGCCATGAAGTCAAGCTCGGGCTGTGCTGAACCTCCGTGGTCGTGAATGATGCGTGCCGCGAAGGCTGGCAGCGTCCACAGTTGATTTCCCGTGTGCTGTGACTGGACCATGGTGTGCAGCATCCATGTGGACACCATGGCAACCCGCCGAAGGTCCAAGCCCGAAGCAGTCAGCAACTCGGCTTGCAGGTCTGACGGGGCTTGGCCGGGTCCCCAGCTTCCGTGACGGTGGTCGTCGCGAAGGCTCACCAATTCGACCCAGTCGCTCGGAGACAGGTGAGGCTCGCCGACGCTGCGCGTCCCGAATGCGTACGCCATCAACATGGAGGGGCCGCCGTCGGCTTCGATCTCGAATGGCGAGCCGAGAGACAGCAGCCAGATTGCCGTGCGCATCTCGGCATGGGACGGCGGCTGCCCGCCAACGACGCTCGGCAAGAACGCAGCAATGCGATGGCGGACGGCAGGGTTGAACGACAGCGGACCGTCGGGGCTGGCCGCCGCGCCACCTTGCCTGCATGCTGCGTCGATCGCGATGACTCGTGCCATCTGAGGCACCACCAGTCGTTCTGCTCTGTTGCGCAGCCAATGGCGGTCCGGCTCGGGCGCGGTCACGCTGTGGAAATCGTGGACTGCCCCCGCTTGAGCCCACGGGCGATGGGCGACTTCGCAGGCGAAGGCCCAGTGCAGGCCGACTCTCATCAGTTCTTCGGGTTGAGCGCAGGCGAGCACATGCCTTGCTGCGCGCCGCAGCTCGTTGCCGATGGGTGATACCTGCAGGTCTTCGGGGTCGATCAGCAGCTTCACTGGCAACGCGCGCTGAAAGGAAAGATCGTCAGCGACATCCTTGGGCAGCAGCAGTCCGCTGCCGCGTGGTTCCCGCCAAGGTTGCTCGATCCAGCTCCCGTGGAACTCGGGCAGGAAGCTCCATTTGTCCATCGTGTAGTGGACTGGCAGCAACCCTGCGTCGGCCGCAAACGTCCCTGGCTGTTCAGGCGCAGAGCGCCGCGACACATACACGGCCGGCAGCTCGTGCAGGAGGCGAGGCGTGTACCTGTTCACGTACAGCGCATCCTGCGCCTGCGTCTCCAATCCCACCATGAAGGCATCTGCGCCTACTCGTCGTACCTGCATCGTCATCATCTCGATCCATCACCAAGGGTCAACTCATGGAGCGAGGCGAACCCCGCATCTGACCCCACTCCCGCCAGAACGCCCGCCGCCCCACACCGGCACGAATGACCGACAGCGGACCCTGCCATGATCGCGCACGAACCAGCGCGAATCGGTGCATTTTTCAGCAGCTCCACGAGTTGAGCCGGTCTAGATGCCGACTGTGCCCGTGTCTTGTGCTTGCGAGACGCAATCTCCCGCCGCCGCCGAAGTGCCATCGGGGCGATACCGCAGCGCGTCCGCGCGTGGGCTCACCTGTGTGCTGGTGACTTCGTGGCGTCCGACACGCTACGAAATGAACCTCGATGTGCATGCTGGCAGTCGACGATGAGGGATGTTCAGGGTCGCTCGATCAGGCATCTGCGGCAGGAAACTGATATGCCGTCGTATGTCAACCGCCCCGATTGCTAGTAAAACTGCTGGTCAGAGGCTATCTTCCAGATTTCACGGAGCGGAGAGTGTGGGATTCGAACCCACGGAGGCCGATGAAAGCCTCACACGCTTTCCAAGCGAGCCCATTCGTCCACTCTGGCAACTCTCCGTATCAATCCGGGATCGCGTGGCGATCCCGCGAAGGCGCCTCGCCTCCGGCGAGACGGAGATGAGGGCGGTGTCGCCGTCTGGCGAGGCGGCCAGGCGATCTGCGGCACACAACGAGGTCCGCTGAGAGCTGCTGCCTCCCGGCCCTGACTCGGTTCACGGGTCGCCGTCGCACAGGACCCGGCCGCCACGTCAGACGGCGACACACGCCAAACGCTAACCGCAGAGCCGCCCAAACTGTCACAGTTAGGATCGCCGCGGGATGCAGCATCAGTCGCTCTACCGGAGGTTCAGGCCGCAGAGATTCGCGGAGGTGGTCGGACAGCCGCACCTGGTCCGTGCCCTGCGCAATGCTGTGGCAGAGGACCGAGTCGGCCATGCGTACCTGCTCAGCGGCCCCCGCGGCACCGGCAAGACCTCGACGGCACGCATTCTGGCGAAGGCGTTGAATTGCGATGCGCTCGGCGACGACGGCGAGCCGTGCGATAAATGCGAGCGCTGCCAGTCTGTGACGGCGGGCACGTCGATGGACCTGATCGAGCTCGACGCGGCGTCCAACAACTCGGTCAACCACATCCGCGACATGACCGAGAAGGCGGCCTTGGTCAGCTCCGGGCGTCGGAAGGTGTACCTGCTCGACGAGGTGCACATGCTCTCTGCGGCGGCGTCCAATGCGCTGCTCAAGACCTTGGAGGAACCGCCATCCCACGTGGTGTTCATCCTGGCCACCACCGATCCGAACAAGGTGCTGCCCACCATCCGCAGCCGCACCCAGCAGTTCGAGCTGTCGCTGGTGGGCGCGGACGAGATGGCGCCGCATGTGCGAGCCGTCGCCGAGGCCGCCGGGACGCCGGTTGATGATGCCGTAGTCGACTATGTGACCGAACGCGGTGCCGGGTCGGTGCGTGATGCGCTCTCGGCGCTCGACACGGTGCTGGCGGCCGGAGGCATTCCCGACGACCGCACCGACGTGAACGCGCTGGTGCAGGCCTTGGCGCGTGCCGACCTGGCGGCGACGCTCATCGCCATCGCCGAGGCCACCGCCGCGGGTGTTGACGCTCGCGATCTGGCCGAGCGCACCGCGCGGCGCCTGCGTGACATGTTCCTGGTGGGCGCGGGCGTCGAGCCCGCTGAACTGCCACCGGCCGACATCTCCTCGGCGCGGGAGCTGAGCGATGCGATGGGTCGTCGTGCCAACGTGCGGGCGCTCGAGGCCCTCGGCACCGCACTGGCGCAGATGCCCCAATCAGCCGATCGTCGCCTGACCTTGGAGACGGCCTTGGTGGGCCTCCTCGCGGATGATCTGCTCGACGCGGGTGCGGCTGACGCTGTGCCGTCCACTGCTGCACCCGCCCGTGGCGGGGCGGACGCTCCAGCGCCCCCCGCTGGCGGTCCCGCTGCCGCCCGCGCGGCCATGGCCGCAACCACGGCTCCTCCCTCGCTCGATGCCCCGGCCGCCGCCCCGCAGCCTCCGCCGCCCGCACCCCCCACTCCCGCAGCGACGCCTGCGCCGCCAGTGTCGGCCCCGGCAGAGGCACCGCAGCCGGAATCGACAGACAGGCCCTCGGCAGCGCCCGCCGAAGCCCCAATGGCCATGACAGCCGAGGACCTGCAGCGCATCTGGGAGTCGCAGGTGGTTGAGAAGTTGCGTCCAGTCGCCAAGGGCCTGTTCCGCGACGCAGCCGTCCTCACTCATGAGCGCAATGTGGTGACGGTTCGGCTGAGCGAAGGCGTGCCGCTCGCTAACGCCCGGCGCCGCAGCAACGAGGTGGATGCGATCCTGTCAGCACTGCTCGATCAAACCGTCCGCCTCGAGGTGAGCGACACGACAGGCGAATCCGGCCGGTCCTCAACGGTCGCCGACGAGGTGCCGCCGTCCCCAGCCGGGCCGGCCGAGGACATCGCGCCCGAAACCGCAGGCCCCGCCGCGTCGACGCTCTCACAGGACGCCGCGCCCGCCTCGTCTCCGGAGGACAAGGTGCAGCGGATAGTGGACCACTTCCCCGGATCGGTCGTGGTCCGCGACGATGAAGGTGCGACCTGAGAGCCTTGACTGACCACCAGCGGCGGGGGCTGACGTGTACGACGACGCCGTCGAAGACCTGATCGACGAACTCAGCCGCCTGCCCGGCATCGGCCCCAAGGGCGCCCAGCGCATCACGTTCTGGCTGCTGAAACGGCCGGCTGCCGACGCTCACCGTCTCGCTGCAGCCATCACCGCAGCCAAGGACCGGGTCGGCTTCTGCAGCCAGTGCTGGAACCTCAGCGAGACCGATCCCTGCCCCACGTGTGCTGACCCGGCCCGGGCCAACGGGATGATCTGCGTGGTGGAGGAGCCGCGGGACGTGGTGGCCATGGAGAAAGCGGGCTTCCGGGGGCGCTATCACGTGCTTGGCGGCGCGCTGAACCCGCTCGAGGGCGTGGGGCCCGAGCAGCTGCGCATCCGCGAGCTGCTCGCACGTCTCGACAGCGAGTCGGTCGCTGAGCTGATCGTTTGCACGAACCCGAACATCGAGGGCGACACGACCGCCATGTATCTCGCCCGCCAGCTCGAACCGCTGGGCGTGCAGGTGACTCGCCTCGCCAGCGGCCTGCCCGTCGGCGGCGACCTCGAATACGCCGACGAGCTCACCCTCGAACGGGCCCTCCGCAACCGCCGCACCCTCACGCCCTAGCTGCCGAGTCTCTAAATCGCTGGACGGGTCCGCTGCGGCTGCCTACGGTCCGGCCGGCACTTCCTGAGCGGCCTGCACTCGCAAGGAGTGCCATGGCTGCCTTCGATCCCCACGACCGGACAACTGACCGCGCAGCCGGTCCACCGCCGCACGACTTGCCGGTTGCAGTGTTCCGCCCAGCGCCAGCCGAGCGTGTGATGGTGGCAGGCCCGTGCCACGCCAGAGCACTGTGCCTGAGTGCCGGCGCGTCGCCGCATGGCGTCGCTGCGGTGTTCGTGGATCCATGCGGTGCGCTGCTGGCGATCGCCACCGCACCGGCGGCCGTCGTGGGAGCGATGCTGGTCGACCCGGCTCCGTTCGCACGGTTGACCGAGCTGCTCGGAGCGAGCCGCATCTACCTGGAGGTGCCCGCCATCGACGCTGTCGCAATTGGCGATGCCGTGCATGCTGCTCTCTGGCCGCTCTGCGTTGCCACCGAAGTGCTCGCCCGACCCGAAGCGGCGTGATCCGGCTCGCGCCGTTGCCGTTGCCGTTCGGAGCCGTTCGTGAGGCGAGAGTGATGGGACCGAACGGCTACGCGACGCGCAGAACCACGGCGTCGCCTTGGCCGCCGCCCCCGCACAGCGCCGCCGCCCCGAGTCCGCCGCCCCTGCGGCGCAGCTCGCTGGCGAGCGTGAGCGCCAAGCGGGCGCCCGACATGCCGATGGGATGGCCGAGCGCCACCGCACCGCCGTTCGGATTCACGATCTCCGGTGACACGCCCAGATCCTCGGTCGAAGCCACGGCTACCGCCGCGAACGCCTCATTGATCTCGAACAGCGACAGGTCCTCGACATCCAGATCGGTGCGTTGCAGCGCACGGCGGATCGCATTGGACGGTTGGTGCAGCAGGCAGGTGTCCGGCCCCGCCACCATGCCGTACGAGACAACTTCAGCCAGCGGCTCGATGCCGCGCTCGGCAGCCGCTTCAGGCGACATGACGATCAGCGCGCAGCCGCCGTCGGAGATCTGGGACGCGTTGCCTGCCGTGACAACCCCGTCGGCGGCGAACGCGGGCCGCAGACCGGACAGGCTCTCGGGAGTCGTGCCGGGCCGGATGCCCTCATCGTCGAGCACCGTCAGCGGATCGCCGCGGCGCTGAGGGATGCTGACGGCCACGATCTCGTCATCGAAACGGCCGTCCTTCTGTGCAGCCGCCGCGCGTTCGTGCGACTGGGCGGAGTACTCGTCCATCGCGCTGCGGGAGATGCCGGCGCTCGCGGCATCCCGCTCGGTGCCGTCTCCCATGTGACCGTCATCGAAGGCGCACCACAGGCCGTCGTGGATCATCGCGTCGAGCACGGTGCCCGAGCCCATCCGCATGCCGTTGCGGCCGTCCGGCAGCAGGTACGGCGCATTGGTCATCGACTCCATGCCGCCCGCTACCACTACGTCCGCGTCGCCCGCCGCGATCATCTGGTCTGCCATGTAGAGGGCATTCAGACCTGACAGGCACACCTTGTTGATGGTGATGGCCGGCACGTCCATGGAGATGCCGGCGTGGGTCGCCGCCTGCCGGGCGGTGATCTGGCCCTGACCGGCCTGCAGCACCTGTCCCAACACCACGTAGTCGACATCGCCGGGCGCGACGCCGGACCGCTCCAGCGCTCCCTCGATGGCAACCCCGCCGAGCTGTGCGCCGGTCAGGCTGGCCAGCCCGCCGTTGAACTTGCCGATCGGCGTGCGTGCGCCCCCGACGATCACCGAACCAGCCGTCGCACCACTAGCCACTGCAACCCCCTCACCTGCACCGACGCGCCAGCCTCTGCGCTGGGCGACGGATCTGTGCACGGCGAGTGTACGAAACGGCCTGCGAGGCTGCCGGAGCGCCAAGTCAGAGGCCCAGCCGAAGTCTCAGAAAAGGCGGCACTCGCAGCCCTTCCGCACCGTTAGCGTTCCGCTCCGTGAAGCAGTTCGCAGATGCCATCGCCGCCGGCGCATCGGGCCCCGAACTCGAGGCCATGCCCATACCGGAGAGCTTCAGAGCTGCCTATGTAGTACGCGACGAGCAGACGATGTTCGAGGGCCGTGCCTCGGCCGACAAGGATCCCCGCGAGGCCACCCACATCGGCGAGGTCGCCACGCCGGAGCTCGCGCCCGATGAGGTGTACCTGGCGGTGATGGCCAGCGCCATCAACTTCAACACCGTGTGGACCTCGATCTTCGAGCCGCTGCCGACATTCGGTTTCCTGGACCGGCTGGGCCGGGAAGGTCACTGGGGCGCTCGGCACGCGCTCGACTATCACGTGCTCGGTTCCGATGCCTCCGGCGTGGTACTGCAGTGCGGCTCGGCGGTGCGCAACTGGCGCCCTGGCGACCGCGTCGTCGTTCACTGCAATTACGTGGACGATCAGGATCCCGCCGCCCACGAGGACTCGATGAAGGCCTCCAACCAGCGGATCTGGGGCTTCGAGAGCAACTTCGGGGGCCTCGCCGACCTCTCCATCGTCAAGGCCAATCAGCTCATGCCCAAGCCGGCACACCTGTCCTGGGAGGAAGCCGCGGTCAACGCGCTCTGCGCCGCGACCTCGTACCGGATGCTGGTCGGCGTCAACGCCGCCCGCATGAAGCAGGGCGACGCTGTGCTGGTCTGGGGGGCAACCGGTGGGCTGGGCGGCTACGCCTGCCAGCTCGTGCTCAACGGCGGCGGTGTGCCCGTCGGCGTGGTCAGCTCGCCCGACAAGGCCGAGCTGCTCGGTCAGCTCGGTGTCGAGCACGTCATCGATCGCAGTGCCGAGGGCTATCGCTTCTGGAGCGACGACCACACCCAGGACGAAGGCGAATGGCGGCGCTTCGGCAAGAAGGTGCGCGGCCTCATCGGCGACGATCCCGACATCGTGTTCGAGCACCCGGGCCGGTCCACCATGGGTGCATCGGTGTTCGCCGCCAAGCGGGGCGGCACCGTCGTGACCTGCGCCGCCACCAGCGGGTACATGATCGAGTACGACAATCGGCATCTGTGGATGAAGCTGAAGCGGATCGTGTCGAGCCACTTCGCGAACTACGCCGAGGCGTGGGCGATGAACCGCTTGATCGATCAGGGACGCATCCAGCCGATCCTGTCCAAGACGTTCACGCTCGACGACACGGGCCTCGCCGCCTGGCAAGTCCACCACAATCTGCACGAGGGCAAGCTCGGCGTGCTGTGCCTGGCCTCCGAGCCGGGGCAGGGCATCACCGATCCGGAGAAGCGCGAGCGGATCGGCGACGACCGCATCACGCTGTTCGCCCGTCACGCGGCTTCGCTGGAAGCCGCTCAAGGAGCAGCCTGATGATCCTGACCGAGATCGACCATGTGGCCATTGCCGTGAAAGACCTTGACGCTGCAGTCGCCTACTACTCAGAGGCGTTCGGTGCCGAGGTGGCCCACCGGGAAGTCGTCGACTCCGACGGTGTGGAAGAGGCGCTGATCAAGGTGGCCGACAGCTACATCCAGCTCACCGCTGCGACGAGACCCGATTCGCCGATCGCCAAGTTCCTCGAGCGCAGGGGCGAGGGCCTGCACCACATTGGCTACCGGGTGGACGACTGCGCAGCTGCCCTCGAGGCCATGATCGACGCAGGTGCTGTGCCCATCGACACCGCGCCCCGGCCGGGTTCACGCGGCACCACGGTCGCGTTCGTCCATCCGAAAGGCAATCTCGGCACGCTCGTCGAACTCGTCGAGGAATGAGCGCGCATAGGCTCGCCGGTGTCGGGCGCGGGCGTATCTGAGCCTTCCCGCCGCCTGCGCTCAGGGAGGAACCAATGACCGTACTCACGAGACGATTCGCGATCGTGTTCGCTGTGCTGGCGGTGTTCGCTGCGGCATGCACCGGCAGCGACGAGCCTGCGGCAACCACCGCCGCGGCACCGGCAACGACGGCCGCGGCCGAAGAACCGGCCGACGACCCCGACGACGCCGAGCCGTTCAAGATCGGGCTCGTCACCGACACCGGCAAGGTGGACGACAAGAGCTTCAACCAGTCGGCATGGGAAGGTGCTGAGCAGGCCGCCGCAGCACTGGGGGCTGAGGCGAACTACATCGAGACCGAGGAAGCCAAGGACTACGAGAACAACATCGGCCTGTTCATCGAAGACGGCGTCGATGTCATCATCACTGTCGGATTCGGCCTCGGCGACGCCACCATCGCCGCCGCACAGGCGAACCCCGACATCTTCTTCATCGGCGTCGATCAGTTCCAGGGAGAGGCGCTGCCCAACCTGGCCGGGCTGATCTTCCCCGAGGACCAGTCCGGCTTCCTGGCCGGCGCGCTCGCCGGCATGCTCACCGAGAGCAACATCGTGGGTGCCGTGCTGGGCACCGATCTGGTGCCGCCCGTCGTGGCCTTCAAGGAAGGCTGGGAGCACGGTGCGCGCTACACCAACCCGGACGTGCAGACGATCTCCACGTACCACCCCGGCGGTCTGGATGTGGCCTTCGGCGACCCCGACTGGGGTGCGGCCACCGCCCGGCAGGCGCTCGACCAGGGCGCGGACATCATCTTCGGCGCGGGCGGCGCCACCGGCAACGGGGCGCTGATCGAGATCGCCTCGCAGGAAGGTGCCTTCTGCGTCGGCGTCGACACCGACCAGTGGAACACGGTGCCCGAGGCGCGGCCGTGCCTGGTGACGAGCGCCATGAAGCTCATCACACCGGGTGTGGCCGACTTGATCGCCCAAGCCCAGAGCGGCGACTTCGCCGGTGGCAACTATCTCGGCGAAGTCGGTCTGGCGCCATTCCATGACTTCGACGACATCGTCACCGACGACATGCGGGCAACACTCGCCGACGTCCTTGCCGGCCTGAACGCCGGCGAGATCGACACCGGGTGGCCGCCGGGCTGATCGGCCGCCGAACGAGCTGAGCGGGGCGCCGTGGGCCGCGGGCACCTCACCCGACGGTGAGCATGCCCGCCGGCCCAGCGGCGCCCGCTCCTGCGGAGCAGCCTGCGTCGTCTGACGGCGCCGGCGATGCCCGGCGCAGTTCGACGCGCACAATCCTGCGCGCTGCGGCGGTGCCCGTGGCCTCGGTGGTGCTGGGGCTGGTGCTCGGTGCCGTGCTCATCGCGGTGCAGGGGCACTCGGTCTCCAGCGCGTACAGCGCGCTGGTGCTCGGCGGGGCGGGTGATGCCGACGCGCTGCTGCGCACCCTGCAGAAGGCGACACCGCTGGTCTTCGGCGGCCTGGCAGTTGCCTTCGCCTTCAAGGCGGGCCTGTTCAACATCGGCGGGCAGGGCCAGCTGCTGGTGGGCGCGGCATTCGCCGCCGGCGTGGGTTTCGGGCTCGAGGGCCTGCCGCTGGTGGTGCATCTCCCGCTGGCGCTGCTGGTCGGTGCTGCTGCGGGTGCCGCGTGGGGCGCCATCGCCGGGGTGCTCAAAGCCACGTCGGGTGCACATGAGGTGATCGTCACGATCATGTTGAACTTCGTGGCCGGCAACCTGACCGACTGGCTGGCCGCGAACCCCTGGCAGGACCGATCGGGTTCCAACATCATCGCCCGGACCCCGCTGGTCCAGCCGTCGGCCGAGATCCCCACCTGGGGATGGCTGCCAGCGGGATTCGTGTTGGCGGTGATCGCCGCATTCGCCTGCTGGTTCATCCTGGAACGCACCACCTACGGCTTCGAGGTGCGCAGCGTGGGGGCGAACCGCCACGCCGCCCGGTACGCCGGCATCTCGGTGGGCTGGATCATGGCCTCGACCATGGCGGTGGCGGGGCTGCTGGCCGGCCTGGGCGGAGCGATCGAGTCGCTCGGAGTCGACGGCCGCTTCGAGGCCGGGGTGAACGTGGGCCTCGGCTTCGAGGGCATCACGATCGCGCTGCTGGCTCGCACCAACCCCATCGCCGTCATCCCCGCCGGCCTGCTGGTGGGGCTGATGGAAGCGGGTGCCGCGAAGATGCAGTTCGAGTCGGGGGTGGCGCCAGAGATCATCGACGTGATCCAGGCGCTGATCCTGCTGTTCGTGGCAGCGCCGTTGATCGTGCGCTGGCTGCTGCGCCTGCGCGATCGGCCCGACGCGCCGGACCGCCGCCTGACACTCGGTGCGGGGTGGGGCCGATGACCGTGACACACGACGGGGGCACACACGACGCTGGCGCTGGCTCGGCCGCGAGCGCGGCATCGGGAAATGCCGGCGTGCGGGGCTGGTCGCCGCAGCGCATGTGGTCGGTGGCGGGGGCCGTCGTGCTGGTGGCGTGCGTGTGGGGCTTCTACGCCTGGGACGGGGCGCAGACCACAGCAGTGCTCGGGGGCACCGTGCGCGCCGCCACCCTGCTGGTGCTGGGCGCGATGTGCGGGATGATCGGCGAGCGCTCGGGCATCGTGAACATCGGCATCGAAGGCCAGTTCCTGATGTCGGCGTTCACGGCGTTCACCGTCGCGTCGATGTCGGGCTCGCTGTTCCTGGGTGTGGTCGCGGGCGTCAGCACTGGCCTGGCGATGGGCTGGATGCTCGCTGCGATGTCGGTCGGGCTGCGAACCGATCAGATCATCGCCGGCACGGTCCTGAATATCGCGGCTCTGGGCCTGACCTCGTTCTTCTACGACCGGGGGCGTTCGCTGGGCCAGCCGAAGTATCAGTCGATCGAACTCGGCCCGCTCGCCGATCTGCCCGTCGTGGGCACGGCGCTGTTCAACCGCCCGCCGCTGACGTACTTGGCGCTCGTGCTGGTCGTGGTGCTCCACGTGCTGCTGCTGCGCTCGGTGTGGGGAATGCGCACGACTGCTATCGGCGAGCACCCCGGTGCCGCGGCCACCGTGGGCATCGATGTGATCCGGCTGCGCTACTGGAACGTGACGCTGGCGGGCGGCTTGGCCGGCCTCGGCGGCGCGTACTTGGCGCTGGAATCGGTGGGCACATTCACCCGGGCGATGTCTGGCGGGCGGGGCTTCCTAGCGTTGGCCGTGATGATCTTCGGTCGCCGCACCCCGCTGGGCGCCTACGCGGCGGCACTGTTCTTCGGCTTCACGACGGCACTGCAAGGCCAGTTCCAGCTCAACGACACGTTCGACATCCCGGCGCAGTTCGTGGGGATGCTGCCGTTCGTGGTGACGATCATCGTGGTGGCAGCGGCAGGTCTGTTCGGCCGCATGCGCGACCCGGCTGCGCTGGGCCAGCCCTACGAGGTCCGATGATGGCTGCAAGCACTGCAGCGGTCGCCGAGACGCAGCCCGAGGTGTTGCTGGCAGGCCACGGCATCACCAAGCACTTCGGCTCGGTGGTGGCCAACGACGACGTGTCGGTGGAACTGCGGCCCGGGCGGATCCTGGCGCTGCTGGGCGAGAACGGCGCCGGCAAGAGCACCCTCGTCAATGTCCTGTTCGGCCTGCACCGCCCCGATGCGGGCCAGGTCGTGATTGCCGACGAGCAGGTCGAGCTGTCGAGCCCGCATGACGCCATCGCCCGCGGCGTCGGCATGGTGCACCAGCACTTCCAGCTCGTGCCGCCGATGAGCGTGGTGCGCAACATCGTGCTGGGCGCCGAGCCGCGCAAGCTCGGCATGATCGATGTGGCCCAGGCCCGCCGCCGGGTGCTGGAGCTGGCCGACCGGTTCGGGCTCCATGTCGACCCGGACGCGGCGGTCGAGGACCTGCCGGTCGGCGCCCAGCAGCGGGTCGAGATTCTCAAGGCGCTGTACCGCGATGCCCGCGTGCTGATCGCCGACGAGCCGACCGCCGTGCTCACCCCCCAGGAGACCGATCATCTGTTGGATGTGTTGCGCGGGCTGACCGACCAGGGCGTCGGCATCGTGTTCATCACGCACAAGTTGCGCGAGGTCATGGCTGCCGCCGACGACATCGTCGTGCTGCGCGAGGGCAAGGTGGTGGGCACCACCACGCCCGCGGAAACCAGCGAGGCAGCGCTGGCTGAGCTGATGGTCGGCCGCGCGGTGGATCTGCACGGCGACCGGTTCGAGTCGGGTGCCACCGGCGTCGGGTCGGCCGCCCCGGTCGAGATCGCGCCCGACGACCCGGCGCCGGTCCCCGAGACGACGAGCGCCGAGGATTCTGGGCAGCCGGTGGTGCTCGACATCGCCGGCCTCTGCGCCGATGACGATCGTGGCCAGCGCGCCGTGGACGAACTGACGCTCGCGGTACGCGCTGGCGAGATCGTGGGGGTCGCCGGCGTGGAGGGCAACGGTCAGCGGGAGCTGGTGGAAGCCATCACGGGCCTGCGCCACGCAACTGCCGGCAACGTGTCGATCAGCGACCGGGATGCATCGGGAGCCCGGCCCCGCCAGGTCACGGTCATCGGCGTGGGGCACATCCCCGAGGACCGGGCCAAGCACGGTCTCATCGGCTCCTACTCGGTGGCCGACAACTCGGTCCTGAACCGCTACTTCAAGCGGCCGTTCGCGGCGGGCGGCATGCTGCGCCGGGATCGCATCGACTCCCATGCCCGCGATGTCGTGGCCACCTTCGACGTGCGGACGCCCGACGTGGAGTCCCCGGCCGACAGCCTGTCGGGCGGCAACAAGCAGAAGCTCATCGTGGGCCGCGAGTTCTCCGACGAGATCGATCTGCTGATCGCCGCGCAGCCCACCCGTGGCATCGACATCGGCGCCATCGAGTTCATCTGGCGCCGCATCCGCGAGCGGCGTGACGAGGGCACGGCCGTGCTGCTGGTGTCGGCCGAGCTCGATGAGGTCCTGGCGCTCAGTGACCGGGTTGCCGTCATGTACGAGGGCCGCATCGTGGCAACCGTCGATCCCCGCACCGCCACCCGCGAGGAGATCGGCCTGCTCATGGCCGGCGCCGCCGCCGGCGTCGGGAGCTAGACGACGGGTCGCCGACGGCGGCGACTAGACAACCCGATCGCTGCCGCCGTCCTGGGGGATCTGGGCGCCGGTGGTGTGGGCGAAGGCCGGGCCGCACATCTGGGCGATGAGGGCGCCCACATCGGCCGACGCCAGTTCGCGGCCGAGCAGGTTGCGCCGCCGGTACTGCTCGGAGGTGAGCCCGTAGCTGGCGGCGCGCTGGGCGATGAGCTCGTCAGACCACAGTCCTGTGTCGAACACGCCGTCGGGATGCACGACGTTGACCGTGATGCCGTCGGCCGCCCATTCGAGCGCCGCCACACGGGCGAGCTGCGTGAGCGCTGCCTTCGACGCCGAGTAGGCAGCGGCGCCACGCCCCGGCGCGGGCACGTTCTTCGAACCGACGATCACCACCCGTCCCCCGGTCACCGAGTGCCGCATCACCCGATGAGCCGCGGCGAGGGTGTTCGCCGCGCCGCTCACGTTGATGTCGAACGTCTGCTGCCAGGCCGTGCCCAGCCCGGAGTCATCCACGAGCTGTTCCAGCGGCGTCGACGGGCCGAAGATGCCAGCCGCCGCCACCACGATGTCGATGCCCCCGAAGCGCTCGACCGCGCCGGCAACTGCTGCGGTCATGGCTCTGGCATCGGTGACGTCGGCTTCGATGCCGAGCCATGCCGGGCCCCCCAGCCGATCGCTGCCGCCGTCGTTGGCGTGCGCGACAGCAGGGTCGATGTCGATCCCGACCACTGCCGCGCCCGCTGCAGCCAGCGCTGCGGCTGCGGCCCGCCCGATGCCAGAGGCCGCTCCTGTTACCAGCGCCACCTGGCCCGCCAGCGCAGCCGGCGCTCCGGCCCGCGCCAGCTTCGCCTGCTCGAGCTCCCAGTACTCCACGTCGAACAGGTCGGCTTCGCCGAGTGCGACGTATCCCCCGAGGGCCTCGGCAGCGTTGATGACGTCGATGGTGTGCAGGTAGATGTCCGCGGCGATGTCGCAGTCGACCGCGCGGCGGCCTGCGGTCCACAGCCCGAGTTCGCGGTCGAGCACTACGCGCGGTGCCGGGTCCAGCATCGTGAGCGTGGTCTGCGAGGCATCGGTGTCGTGCCGGGCGCTGTTTCGTTCGAAGTACGCGCGGTAGCCGTTCACGAAGGCGTCCACGTCGCGGCCCATCATCGGGAACTGCTTGGTGCGGATGATGTGATCAGGCGTCGCCGGTCCGCGTTGTGCCACTGAAGCCAGGTCATCACGGCCGCAGAACGCTTCGACCCGTTCGTCGTGCACGGCTCGCAGCAACATCGGCACGCCCGCCGCTGCCGAGATCGCCGCACGCAGCTCCGTCACCTTCTCGACGTCGTCGGGGCTGACACGATGCCCGCTGCGGCCCTCGACCGCACTCGTGTCGCTCTTGCCGAATGACGGCACGCCGGCGTCCGCAAGGCACTGCTCGGCCTCGCTGATCCGATCGATCATCGAATCGTACGCCTGGCGCGTGCTCTCGCCGAAGGTGAAGATGCCGTGGTTCAGCAGCACCATCGCGTCGGTGCCGTCATGGGCCTGCGCCCGCCACTCGTCCGCGCAGCGACGGGCCAGGTCGAAACCGGGCATCACGTAGGGCACCACCACCGCCCGGTCGCCCCAGAGATCGCGCACCCTCGCGTCGCCGTCGGCCGTGTTGGTGAGTGCCAGCACGGCGTCGGCGTGGCTGTGCAGCACCGCGCGATGGGGCAGCAGCGCATGCAGGATCGCCTCCACCGACGGGCTCGGGGCGCTGGCGTCGAGCAGGTGGATCCGCAGCTGGTTCACCATCTCGGTGTCGCTGAGCTGCGGCAGCTCGGCCAGCCGGATCACAGGTTCAAGACGGAGCGGCGCGAAGCCGGGCGGTTCAATGGTCGCGAGATCCCAGCCGCTGCCCTTCACCCACAGTGTCGGTACCGGCTCGTCCCAGGCGTCGGTGCTGTGGCCCTTGACGGAGGTGTTGCCCCCGCCGTGCAGCACCAGTGCCGGATCGGCGCCCACCAGACGCGAGCCGTAGGTGATCTCGCCGAGGTCGCCCAGGTCGGCCCAGCGCGCCGCCTCGGCGTCGTCCCAGCGATTCAGCACCGGTCGTCTTCCGGTTGCGCACACCGGGTTGCTGCCAGTGCATCGGCGATGGACTCGCCATATGGCGGTCGCAGCACGCCGGCGTCGGTGATGATCGCAGTGATGAGACGGGCAGGCGTCACGTCGAACGCTGGGTTGACTGCTCCCACGCCCGTCGGCGTGAGGCGAGCCCCGCCTGCGTGGTGCACCTCGTCGGCATCCCGCTGCTCGATGACGATGCGGTCACCCGATGGCATGGCTGCGTCGATGGTCGTGGTCGGTGCCGCGATGTAGAAGCCGATGCCTGCGTGGGCGGCAGCCAGGGCGTGGCCCAGCGTGCCGACCTTGTTGGCCGTGTCGCCGTTGGCGGCGATGCGGTCCGCGCCCACGATCACGGCGTCCACGTCGCCGCGGACGATCAGCGAGGCCATCGCGCCGTCGGAGACTACTGACACGTCGATGCCCGCGTCGGCCAGCTCCCATGCCGTGAGACGGGCACCCTGCAGCAGCGGGCGCGACTCTGCGGCCAGCACTCTCACTGATTCTCCGCAAGACGCCTTCGCATACACCGCTGCCAGCGCTGTTCCGTCGCCGGCGGTGGCAAGGCGTCCTGCATTGCAGTGGGTCGCGATCACTGTGGCCTCCGCGAGCACTTCCCGACCGAGCCGGCCGATCTCGGCACATGCCTGAGCGTCTTCGTCTGCGATGGCGAGGGCTTCATCGAGCAGTCGCTGGCGCACTGCGGCGACGTCGGCCGCTGCGCCGTCGCCGAGCGCAGCGTCGATCGTGCGGTCCACCGCCCATCGAAGGTTGACCGCCGTCGGCCGGGCATCGCCGATCTCAGTCCTGAGACGTTCAAGCACGTCGACGGCATCGTCCATCGATCCGGGTTGCGCCTCGTCCAGTCCGACGATCAGCGCAAGCGCCCCGAAGGCGCCGAGCGCCGGCGCGCCCCGGATGGCAAGCCGTCCGATGGCATCGACGGCGGTTGCCACATCGCGCACGTCGATCAACGCCAACTCGGCCGGCAGGCGCGTCTGGTCGATGATCTCGATGCTGTCGCCGGTCCAGCGCAGCGTCGGCGTCGGAGCTGCCGTGCCCATGCTGCGGACAGTCTCGCGCCGGTGGCTGACAACTCCTCCGCCGCTCGACCGAAATGGGGCAGACAAAGCCGGGAACCCATCGGTAGCGTCCGCGCCGTGCGACGACTGGTGGCGCTGGCGTTAGGGGGTGGCGAACGCTTCGTCGCCGAATTGCAGCGAGCCTGGGACGCCGGCGATGCGGTGCTGCCCGTCGATCAGCGGCTTCCCGACGCGGCGCAGCAGTCCCTCATCGAGCGCATGGGCGCCAGCGTCGTGGCGGACGGCACCGGCCGTCACCGTCGCCGTGGCGGCTGGCCGACCGAACCAGGCGATGCGTTGGTCGTGGCCACCAGCGGCAGTACCGGCGCGCCGAAGGGCGCGGTGCTCACCCACCGCGCCATCGAGGCCAACGCCATGGCCACCAGCTCCGCGCTCGAGGTCGACCCCAGCACCGACCGTTGGCTGGCATGCCTGCCGCTCGCTCACGTGGGCGGGCTGGCCGTGGTGGTGCGGGCTCTGCTGACCGACACCCCCGTGGACGTCCACGATGGTTTCGACGCCGCTGCTGTCGAGGCGGCCGCCCGCCAGGGCGTAACGCTCACCTCGCTGGTGCCCACGGCCCTCGCCCGCATCGACCCGTCGGCGTTCCGGGCGATCCTGCTCGGCGGCTCCGCCATGCCCGCTCAACGAGCGGCAAACACCGTCGCCACCTACGGCATGACCGAGACCTTCAGCGGCGTGGTCTACGAGGGTTGGCCGCTCGACGGCGTCGAGCTGCGCATCCGGAACGGCGAGGTGCAGCTGCGCTGCCCGATGCTGCTGCGCTGCTACCGCGACGGCACCGACCCCAGAACCGAAGACGGCTGGTACCCCACAGGCGACGCCGGCGCCCTGTCAGACGAGGGCCATCTGTCAGTCTTCGGAAGAGTCGACGACATGATCACCACCGGCGCCGAAAACGTCTGGCCCGTCGCCGTCGAGCGCATCCTCGCCGACCTGCCCAACATCTCAGAAGTAGCAGTCGTCGGCAGGCCCGATCCCGATTGGGGCCAAGCCGTCACCGCAGTAGTCGTCCCCACCGACCCGGCAATGCCTCCCGCACTCGAATCGCTCCGCGACGCCATCAAGGAGCAGCTCCCCGCCTACTGCGCCCCCCGCGCACTCGAGCTCGTCAAAGAGCTCCCCCAAACCCCCCTAGGCAAGACCCAACGCTGGCGTATCTAGCTGGCGCTGGCAGAAGCCTCGGTAGGAACCGGCAGGTAGCCGCCACTCGGCGTCACATCCTCGGGCAACGGATCAGCAAACAGCGAAGCCGTGCCAATGCCATGCACGCCACGCGGATCGACTGCCACCGCCGTCTCGCGAGCGATGCGCAGCCCCGCAGGTCCGCAGATGAACGACGACACCACCGAGCGAACACCACGCATCGCCGCCCGTCGGGCCATGTCGTAGACGGCGTGCGGGCCGCCCAGCACCGCCGGCTTGAGCACGGCGACCTCGATGGCGCCGACCTCGATCAGCCGGTCGAGCGCATCGGCGTGGCGCAGGTGCTCATCCGCGGCGACTCTGATGCCTACCGTGCGGCTGATCTGCGCCCAGTCAGCCGGCTGGGGCGTGGGTTCCTCGACGAATTCGATGTCGAGGTGTCCGACGGGACGCAGCACCTTCACCGCTGTGGAGCGATCCCAGCCGCCGTTGGCATCCAGCCGCAGCGCCACGCCGGCTGGCAGGGACCGGCGGACGTGCGCGATGCGCACCGACTGATCGGTGACGGACCCCGCAGCACTGCCGTTGCCGCCGGAGCCGTCGCGATGGTGGGCGGCAACCTTGAGCTTCACCGCCAGGTGACCGGTCGCAGCGGCGTGTGCTGCGCGTTGGGCCGCGGCCTCGGGATCCAGATCGGAGACCAGCGCGTGGGTGGCGATGCGCCGCTGCTTCGGCGCCGCCTCGGTCAGCAACGTGGACAGCGTGACGCCCTCGATCTCGGCGTCGAGCTGGGTGAGCGCTGACTCCACTGCGGCGGCGGCGCACGGCTCGCGGGGCGGTTCGCCCTCGGGGTTCTCAGCCCAGCGCTCCAGCGCCGCGAGCGCTTCGTCGTAGGTCTCCACACCGAAGCCCGGCAACGGTGCTGCCTCGCCAACCCCGACACACGCGTCGTCGCCGACGCGCACCTCGATGCCCCGCCGCACGGCGATCGAGCCGTGAGCGGTCAGCAGCGGCCGCAGCAGTGGCAGCTCGAATTCCTGCAGCGTCACCTGCACGGGTTGAACGCTATTGGCTCGTACTCTCGTCGCTCAGACGACGCGGGAGCCACGACCGGCATGACCGACGACACAGCGATCCCCTGGGCCGATCTGCGCGCTCGGGCGCATGACGTGTCCCGCATGGCATATGCGCCGTACTCGAACTTCCATGTCGGCGCGGCAGGCCTCAGCGACGACGGCCGGATCGTCACCGGCTGCAACGTGGAGAACGCCTCGTACGGGCTGACGCTGTGCGCCGAGTGCGCCATGGTGTGCGACCTGCATCGCAGCGGGGGAGGTCGCCTGGTCGCGGTGACGGTCACCGACGCAAACGGCGATCTGCTCGCTCCATGCGGCCGCTGCCGGCAGCTGCTGCTCGAAGCGGGCGGACCCGACTGTGCTGTCAACGAGCACACCACCGTCGCCGAGCTGCTGCCCGGCGCCTTCGAGTTCCCGCTGCCGGAGGGTTAGCGGGAAACGAGAGGCGTGACGACGGGGAGGCTCGCCTACACGCGCAGCTCCGCAGAGGCCGCTAGGTGCTTGGCGATGGCCCGGGCACAGGAATCGGGAGCCTCGAGATGGGCGGCGTGGCCGACGCCGGGCATCACTGCCAGCTCGCTATTCGGCAGCAGGTCGTTCATCTGGCGGCCGAGCTCGACGAACTTGGCGTCGAGCTCCCCGCACACGACCAACGTCGGCACGGCGATTGCGGTCAGGCAATCCCACAGGGGCGTCATCGATCCCGTTCCGGCGGCACGCAGCGAGTTCGCCAGCCCCACCGGATCGCAGCTGCGCCGTTGATGCATCGAGGCTTCCCATTCGGTCTCGCTGAGGCGCGCCCGCAGCGTGTCCCACATCGGCGCTGCCATCCAGTCTTGGACGAACTGCTCGAGGCCGTGCTGGCCGATCCGGTCCGCCAGCGCCTCGTCGGCCTGCCGGCGGCGGGCACGCTCGGCCTGGTCGTCTATTCCCGCCGTGGCGCTGACGAGGGTGAGAGATCGGCACACATGGGGGTGCGCGGCAGCGAGTGCGAGCGCGATTCGCCCGCCCATCGAGTAACCGACGACGTGGCACGGCCCATCGGGCACTGCGGCTGCCAGTCCAGCGACCGACTCCGCCAGCGCCTCGACGCTGTAGCAAGACAGCTTCGCCGGTGCTGAACTGCGGCCGTGACCTGGGAGATCCACCGCTATGCGTCGCCAACCGTCCAGCCGGTCGACGAGCGGCGCCATCGCCTCGCCGCTGCCGGTGAAGCCGTGAACGACCACAACCGGTTCGCCGCTGCCCCTCGTCGCGGTTGCCAGATGCATCCCGGGGTCCTCGCTCATGACAGCAGGCGAGGAGCTATGCCGCTGGCTGCGAACGCGGCGCCGCCGCCGGGTCGCATGCGTCGCGGTCTCGAGGTCACGGCGAGCTGGGCCCTGCGTCCCCGACTGCTGTCGCGACTGCATCAGCCAGGCGCCGGTGTTGATCCCGGTTGGCGTCTGCGTCGATGTCGATGGTGATGACGCGCACTCCCCGATTCGACCCGGGCCCGGACAACAGCGCATGCAACTCGTCCCGCGATTCGATGTGGTGGTGCTCGAAGCCCATGGCTGCTGAGAGTCCGCTCGCCAGCTCCGCGCTGCTGCGCCTTGGTGGCGTCGTCAGCAGGCGGTCGAACGCTTCAGGGTCGACGATTCCGTAGGCAGGCAGGAACGAGAAGATCGTGCCGCCGCCGTTGTCCACGACCACCACAGTGAGATCGAATCCGCCGGGCCCGCCATGCGCGGCCGGCTCGGTGTCGAACGCACCGACGAGCCCGCCGATGTCGTGGCGGAATGCCAGGTCGCCCACCAGCACCGTGGTCGGGGTACCCGACGCAGCCACACCGGTCGCAGCTGAAATCACGCCATCGATGCCGCTCGCACCCCGGTGGGCGTGCACCGTCAAGGACTCTCGGCGGGCTCGCAAGTACGAATCGACGTCGCGCACCGGCATCGAGTTCGACACATACAGCGCGCGCTCTGCCGGAAGGCTGCGTCCGAGCTGGCGAGCCACACCGGCTTCGAGCAGCGGCTCGGTGTCGAGCACACCGTCGATTGCGGAGCCAGCGCGTGCGTCAGCGTCGGCCCATCGTCGCGCCCACCCGGATTCTCCGGCGGCCAGCTTCCCGGCAGCGTCGGCCACGGCATCCGGCCCGACGGGCAGGTGCAGCGAGACGCTGAAGCTCGCGTCGGTCCAGGTACTGGCCGGATCGACGAATGCGAACGCCGGCCGGTGTCGCTCGATCCACAGCCTCAGCGGCTTGGAGGTGGGCGCCCCGCCGATGCGCAGCACTGCGTCCGGGGGCTCAGCATCCGCCCATGCTGTGCGCAGCAGCAGATCGTGATGATCGGTGACCACCACGCCGTCCAACTCGCGCCGCAGCTGCGAGCACGGCTCAGCCAGCAGCGGCCATCCAGAGGCCCGGCAGAACTCCGCCACAGCCTCCACCCACCGATCCCCGTCCCACATGGGCCCGGCTGCCACCACGCCTCGCTCGTGCGCTGCCGCCCAATCTCTCAGCACGGCAGCGGTTCCAGTGGCTCTCGAAACGGCACATTGAGATGCACCGGACCGGGGTCAACACCGGTCGCCTGCTCCACGGCTCGAGCAGCCGCGACACCGAACCATCGCACTGCCTCCGACGGCGGCAATTCCGAGGGCACCGGCGTCTCGCAGAACCAGCGCACGTGGCTGCCGTACAGCCCATGCTGATCGATGGTCTGCCCTGCCCCCCAACCCCGCAGTTCCGGCGGCCGATCGGCAGTCAGCACCACCAACGGCACGCCGGAATAGTGAGCCTCGACCACAGCCGGCAGGTAGTTGGCCGCCGCCGTGCCCGACGTGCACACCAGCATCACCGGCCGTCCCGAGCCCTTGGCCAACCCGAGCGCGAAGTACCCGGCGGATCGCTCGTCGATCCGGACCCACGTGCGCAGCCCGGCGGTTGCGTCGACGGTGAGAGCCAGCGGCATCGAGCGAGAGCCCGGCGACACCACCGCATCGGTGACGCCCGCAGCAACCAATCCCTCGCAGAGAGACCGGCAGGCCAGGTAGGCAGCGTCGTCGTCGGAGATCTGCATGCTGCCGTTCAGTCGTCCTCGAGCGCGTACAGGAGGGCCTCGAGCTTGATAGTCGTCTCGGCCAGCTCGGCATCGGGCACTGCACCTTCCACGATGCCGCCGCCCGCGAACAGCCGGGTCTCGGCGGGACCGGTCAGCGCGCAGCGCAACGCGACGCGGAATTCGCCCCGCCCGTCCAGCGTCGTCCAGCCGACCGGAGCTGCATACCAGCCGCGTTCGAAGTCCTCGTGGTGCGAGATCCAATCGCGGGCGACGCGCCGCGGGAGTCCTGCGACGGCAGCCGTCGGATGCAGGGCGGCCGCAAGCTCCAGCACTGTCGTGCCGGCGGGGACGCGCCCGCTGATCGGCGTGTGCAGGTGCATGATGCGCCGCAGTTCCATGACGCCGGTCGGCGAGGGGGCGTCGAGTGCTGCGCCGCACGCCCGCAGCGTGTCGCGCACGTCGGTGACGACCATCGCGTGTTCGGTCAGTTCCTTGGGATCGCGCTGCAGCTCGGCTGCAAGTTCACGGTCGCGTGCCGGATCGCCGACACGGCGCCCCGAGCCGGCCAGCGCGTCGGTCTGCAGCCGCAGCCCGTCGAAGTTCACCAGCTGTTCGGGCGTGGCACCGAAGAAGGTGTGCGGCCCGCGCCCGAACGCGAACGTGACGCACGACGGGTAGCGCAACCGCAGGCGGTTGAGCACCGCGATGGGCTCAAGCGCCGACGCGATGTGCAGCTCACGTGCCGTCACAACCTTGTCCAGCCCCCCTTCGGCGATCCTGTCGAGGGCGCGCCGCACCAGCTCGGTGTAGTCGTCATCGGCTTGGTAGCTCCCGCCGAGCGCGGCCAGCGCCGCAGCGTTCAGATCCCGCGCGGGACCCTCCGCCAGTTCGGGGTCGTCATCGACGCACGCCGCCGGCTCAGCCTCTAGACCGCAGACACCGCTGCCGTCGGCCACTCCGCAGGTTGCGCAGACCGATCCGACGCCCGATCGAGCCGCAGCCATGATCGGGCTCATGTCGGCGCCCGGCACTGCTGTCAGCCAGGACGCGCCGCCGCTGCGCACCAGGAGCACCTCGGGCAGAGTCAGCCGACCCCTGCCGAATGGCTCCCAGGCGGAGCCGGCCGGCGATTGCTCGTCGCTGAAGGCGAACCCTCCGACGAGCAGGGGCCCCATCGGATCACCGCTGTCGCCGGTCACCGTGACATCGAGGTAGCTCATTGCCTCAGCGACAGCGGCGAATCGGTCGGCGCTCGCCTCGGCGCTGGCCTCGAAGGCGCTGCCGAGCGCGCAGAACTCCAAGTCGTCGTCCGGACACGCCCAGTACACACGTTGGTGCGCGTCGGAGGCCGCGAACACCGCCAGCGGGTCCAGCTCGCCGGACAGCTCACGGCAGTCCAGCGTCAGCGCGTGCCTGGCGCGCAGTCCCGCCGAGGTGCCGGGCGTGCTCGGCGCGGCCTCCGCTGTCACAGCGGCGTGCTCGGCCGGTTCATCGTCGATGTCGCCGGCCAGGATGCGCTCGGTGGCGTGTTCCACAAGCGATTCGCGGAAGTGCTGCGCCACCAGATCGGTGACCATCGGGATCAAGCGTGCCGCCAGCTCGGCACGTTCTGCAGCGGGCCGGTCGGCGAAGCGGTCGGCGAACATCCCGACGGCGTCGGCAGCGACAGCTTCCATGTTCGATGCGTGCCGCAGCGCGAGGCCGATGAGATCGTCGAGCGGCATCTCAGCGGCCAACAGTTCCGTGGCTGCACGCAGCATCGTCAGCGCACCGGCGCTGTAGAGCGTGCCGCTTATGACACCCTCCCCGGCCGCCGTCTCGCTGGCACCGTCTGCGGCCCCTTGAGCGTCATCGGCGGCGCCTGCGGAGGTGCGCAGCGGTCGCACCAGGCCGGTGTCGGTCGCCAACCGCACGAGTTCTTCGTCGAGCCCGGATTGCTGCACCAGCTCGTCGAAGGTCAGGGTGTCATCGCGGCGTGAACCCAGCGCCATCAGCATCGGATCGTCGCCGCCGTCGCCGAGTCGGCGGATCTGCGCCAGCGAGAAGCCCGCTGCGGACAGGCGCCGGATCTCGCCCAGCCGCCGTGCGTGGGACTCGTCGTACCGCGCCATTCGCCCTTGGCGTGCAGGCGGGTGCAGCAGCCCGATCTTCTGGTAGTAGCGCACGGTGTCGACGCTCACCGCGTGCGCCGATGCCAGCTCCTCAACCCGCACCGTCTCAGGGTAGACCCATGATGGGAGCAATGACTCCCAAAGTTGTTGCTCCCATCATGACAAGCGTCTGAGTCGCCACGTCAGGGCAGGTGGCTAGGGTGACCCGATGGCCGATCGAGCACGCCTGAGCGCAGACGACTGGGTTGCGGCCGCGCTCGACGTGCTCGTTTCCGATGGCATCAGCGCCGTCAAGATCCTGCCGCTCGCTAAGAGGCTCGGCGTCACCAGGGGCAGCTTCTACTGGCACTTCGAGAACCACGAAGCGCTGCTCAACCGCCTGCTTGAGGTGTGGGAGGAGACCAACTCAGGTTCGATCATCCGGGCAGCGACGCTGGAGGGCGGCATCGTCGACCGGTACGTCGCATTGATGCGCTGCTGGCTGGGGATGGAGCGCTTCGAGCCGCGTCTTGAGGTAGCCGTGCGCAATTGGGGTCGCAGCAATCCCGAGTTGTGGCAGAAGCTGAGGGCCACCGATGAGCGGCGGGTGGATGCATGCGTGCAGATGCTCGCGTCCGAAGTCAGCGACCCGGTCATGAGACTTCACCGTGCGCGCACCATCTACTTCCTGCAGATGGGCTGGTACGAACTCGAGGTCGATGAGCCGATGGACGCTCGCATCGAAGCGCTCACGTACTACTTCGATATCTACGTGGGCCGTTCGCCGACCGACGACGAGCGAGCGGCCATCCTCGCCGGATTGCGCATCTGACATTCTGTTCATGCAAATCCGGCATCGCGCTCATATTGACGCCATCCGGACAGCACCGTACGGTGCGCTGCAGTGACACGTCGAGGTCGTAAACGTCGGGATGCCGCCGCGGCCCCGGCGGCGCCTCGACAGCAGGCACGCAACACCTTCACACCGCTCGAGCTCATCAGCGCCGACGAGGTGGAGCGCATCCATGAGTCGTCGCTGAGAGTGCTGTCCGAGATCGGCATGAACTTCCTGCTGCCCGAGGCGGTGCAGATCCTGTGCGCCGCCGGCGCCAGCTCTGACGACGGCGTGCGGGTGCGGTTGCCGCCTGAGATGGTCACCGAGCAGGTGGCGCTGGCGCCGTCGCAGTTCACGCTGCATGCACGCGACCCAGCCAACAGCGTCAAGTTCGGCGCCGACTGGGTGGTCTTCGGCATGGTCGGCAGCCCGCCGAACGTGTCCGACCTGGATCGCGGCAGGGTCACCGGCAACTACGTCGACTACTGCAATATGCTGCGCCTGCAGCAGGCGCTCGACGCCGCCGACACGTGCACCGGGCACTCCGTCGAGCCCATCGACCTCGATGTGCGGACGCGCCACCTCGATGCCGTGTCGGCCATGTACACGCTGTCCACCAAGCCGGGGTTCTGCTACTCGCTGGGCCGCACCCGCGTCAGCGACGCCATCGAGATCGCCCGCATCGCCCGCGGCATCGACCACGACACGCTGCTGCGCGAGCCGTCCATTCACACGGTCGTCAACGCCAACTCGCCGCTCGTGTACGACGCACCGATGCTGGAGGGCGCCATCGAGCTGGCCCGCCACGGCCAGCCCGTGGTGTACACGCCGTTCACGCTGGCGGGCGCCATGGCACCGGTCACCATCGCCGGTGCGCTCACCCTGCAGAACGCCGAGGCGCTTGCGGGCATCACGCTGTCGCAGATCGTGAACCCGGGCGTGCCGGTGGTGTATGGCAGCTTCACCTCCAACGTCGACATGCGCTCGGGTGCGCCGGCGTTCGGCACGCCCGAGTACGCCAAAGCCACGATCATCAGCGGGCAGTTGGCCCGTCGCTACGGCCTGCCGCTGCGCGCCTCCAATGCCAACGCCTCCAACGCACCCGATGTGCAGTCCGCCTACGAGTCGCAGATGTCGCTGTGGGCGTGCATCGTCGGCGGCATCAACTACGTGCTGCACGGCCTCGGCTGGATCGAGGGCGGGCTGTGCGCCTCGTACGAGAAGGTGATCATCGACGCCGAGATGATTCAGATGATCCGGGCGATGCTGCAGCCCACCGTTATCGACGATGCTTCGCTGGCGGTAGATGCCATCGCCGAGGTCGGCCCGGCGAACCATTTCTTCGGCGCCGCGCACACGCTGGAGCGCTACGACAGCGCCTTCTACGAGCCGATGCTGTCGGACTGGCGCAACTTCGAGACGTGGCAAGAGGACGGCGCGCTCGATGCCACCCAGCGGGCGAATCGCATCTGGAAGCAGTTGCTCGACGACTACGAAGAGCCGCCGATGGACGACGCCATCCGCGCCGAACTCACCGACTTCGTAGAACGCCGCCGGGCCGAAGGCGGTGTGGAGCCGCTCTAGTTGATCTGCTTCTCCATGCCTTCCCAATAGGGGGCACGCAGCTTGAACTTCTGCAGCTTGCCGGTGGCGGTGCGCGCCAGCTCCTCGCGGAACTCGACGCTGGTGGGGCACTTGAAGTGCGCCATCCGGTCCCGGCAGAAGTCGATGAGGTCGCGGTCGGTCACGGCGTCGGCTGCAGCATCCACGACCACGAGGGCCTTGATGGTCTCGCCCCACTTCTCGTCGGGCACGCCGATCACGGCCACCTCGGTCACCGCGGGATGGCTGAACAGCACATCCTCCACCTCGATCGACGACACGTTCTCGCCGCCCGAGATGATCACGTCCTTCTTGCGATCCGAGATGGTGACGTGGTGCTCGTCGTCCATGGAGCCGCCGTCGCCGGTGTGGAACCAGCCGTCCACGATGGCCTCGGCCGTCGCCTCAGGCTGCTCCCAGTAGCCCTCGAGCACCACGTTGGCCCGGGCCAGGATCTCGCCCTGGCTGTCCACGTCGATCTTCACGCCGATGGCAGGCGCGCCTGCCCGGCTCAGCTTGCGAGCCTTCTCGTCGGGCTCGAAGCCGTCCCACTCGGGCCGGCAGCGGTTCATGGTGAGCAGCGGCGCGGTCTCGGTGAGGCCGTAGATCTGGATGAACTCCCAGCCGAGTTCGGTCTCCATCCGGGCGATGGTGCGCGTGGGAGGCGGGGCGCCCGCCACCACCATCCGCACCCGCCCGCTGCCGGGAATGGGGCCGTCCCACTCGGCTGCCGCGTCCAGCACGGCGGCCACCACGGCGGGAGCGCCGCACATCAGCGTCACGCCGTGCTGCTCGATGCGCTTCAGGATCTCGGGGCCGCGCACCTCACGCTGCACGACGTGCTTGCCGCCCATGCCGGTCACGGCATACGGCATGCCCCAGCCGTTGCAGTGGAACATCGGCAGCGTGTGCAGGTAGACGTCACGGTCGCTGACGCCTGAGTGCCAGCCGAACGTGGTGGCGTTCACCCACAGTGCCCGGTGGGTCTGCTGCACGCCCTTGGGCCGGGCGGTCGTGCCCGAGGTGTAGTTGATGGTGGCGGTGACGTCCTCGTCGGGCGTCCAAGGGGCGGGCTCCACGCCCGGCGCGTACATCTGGTCGTCGGCGTCGGTGCCCATCACCACGAAGTGCTCGACGTCGATGTCCTTGCAGGTGTCCTCCATGGACGGGTCCACCAGCAGCATCGTGGCGCCGCAGTGATCGATGATGTAGCTGATCTCGTCGTGGCTGAGGCGGAAGTTGATCGGCACGAAGATCCGGCCGTAGCCCGACACGCCGTAGAACGACGTCATCAGCCGGCCGGCGTTCTGCGACACCATCGCCACCCGCTCGCCGTGCCCGATGCCGAGCTGGTCCAGCTTGGCTGCCTGGGCCCGCACCAGCTCGCCGAACCGAGCGTAGGTGATTTCCCCGAGCCCGCCGCCGGGCGCCTCGGGCTCGTCGGCCAGCGCCACCCGGTCCGGGTAGACGTTCTCAGCCCGGTACAGGAAGTCGGAAACAGTGAACGGAACCTTCATGTCGTCCCCTCAGGGTCATGGGTTGTCGTAAGCGGTGGTCGCCGTGGTGTGCGGTGCCCTGCCGGAGATGTCTCCTGGCGGATCGGCCGCGCCAACTCTAGAGCGGGCTGCCTCGGACGTGCCCTGTGCGGGGGCCTCGTAGGGTCACGTCCATGGCAGGGGCGCCGGAAGCACCGTTGGCTGGAGCGCAATTCGATGTCCACCTGATCGACGGCACCTACGAGCTGTTCCGCCACTTCTTCGCCGTGCCCAGCCGCAGGGCGTCCGACGGCAGCGAGGTCGGTGCGCTGCGGGGTGTGCTGGGCAACATCGTGATGTTGCTGGAGGGCGGCGCCACCCATGTGGCCGTTGCCACCGACCATGTCGTGGAGTCGTTCCGCAACGACCTGTGGCCCGGCTACAAGGACGGCTCGGGGATAGAGCCCGACCTGCTGTCGCAGTTCCATTCCACCGAGGACGCGCTGCGGCTGCTGGGCGTGGCCGTGTGGCCGATGATCGAGTTCGAAGCCGATGACGCCATGGCAGCCGGCGCCGCGATGGCTGCCGACGACGACCGTGTCCGGCAGGTGCTGATCTGCACGCCCGACAAGGACTTGGGCCAGTGCGTCGGCGGCAAGGTCGTCCAGTGGGACCGCCGCGCCGACGAAATCATCGACACAGCGGGAGTCGAGGCGAAGTTCGGCGTGCGGCCCGAGTCCATACCCGACTACCTGGGCCTGGTCGGCGACAGCGCCGACGGCTTTCCGGGGCTGAAGGGCTGGGGCGCCAAATCGACGTCGGTGATGCTGTCGCACTACGGCCACATCGAGGACATCCCGGTCTCAGCGGACGATTGGGCAGTGAAGGTGCGCGGTGCTGCAGGCTTGGCTGCCACCTTGGAGGCCGAGCGCGATCTCGCACTGCTGTTCCGCCGCATCGCCACAGTGCGCACCGATGCGCCGGTGTCGGACGGCGTCGACGAGCTGGCTTGGCGCGGCCCGCACAGCGGGTTCGAAGACCTCTGCGAGCGCATCGGCGCCGGCCCGCTGTTCGAACGGGTGATGAACCTCGCGGCCTACCGCGCTGACCTCTAGCTGAGGCGACGCTGGATTGTCGCGGCGCCGGTTTCAGGCGGGCTGGTTCAGCTCGATCATGTTGCCGGCCGGGTCGAAGAAGAACGTCTGGCGGGCGGTCGTTCCCGGCAGCGCCACCGGGTCTTTGACCTTCACGCCGGCGTCGCGCAGCTCGGCCACGGTGGCGTCGATGTCGTCCACTTTGAAGGCCCAGTGCTGGCCCTTGGGCGGCACCCAGTCGGCCACCTCGATCAGGTGCACCTCGCCGCCGCCCGGCGTCTGCAGCCACCGCCCGTTGAACTTGAAGTCGGGCCGGTCGAGCTGCTTCATGCCCAAGATGTCGGTATAGAACGGCGCCGCCGCGTCCACATCGGCGCAGTTGATCGAAACGTGATGCACAGGCCCCAGTTCCATGCTCGCAGCCTACGCCCACCCTCACGCCGCTGTCCGCTGAGCTACACCACGGCCGGCTCTCGTAGGCTCTGCTGGATGTCTGAGCCGACTATGGACGAGCGGCTGACCGAGCTGTCCCGCCGCCGCGATGAGGCGCTCAACGCCGGCACCGAGCGGGCAGTCCAGCGGCAGCACGACAAGGGCAAGATGCTCGCCCGCGAACGCATCGAGTACCTGTTCGACGAGGGCACCTTCCACGAGCTCGACATGCTCGCCCGCCACCGGGCCCACGATGTCGGCCTCGACGAGCGCCCCTACACCGACGGCATCATCACCGGCTGGGGCAACATCGACGGCCGCAAGGTCTTCGTGGCCAGCCAGGACTTCACCGTGTTCGGCGGCGCCCTCGGCGAGGTCTTCGCCGAGAAAACCCACAAGGTCATGGACCTCGCCGAGTCGGTCGGCGCCCCGATCATCGGCCTCAACGACGGCGCCGGCGCCCGCATCCAGGAGGGCGTGGTGTCGCTCGCCGGCTACGGCGGCATCTTCCGCCGCAACGTGCTGGCGTCGGGCGTGATCCCGCAGATCAGCGTGATCATGGGGCCGTGCGCCGGCGGCGCCGTCTACTCGCCGGCCATGACCGATTTCATCTTCATGGTGCGCGACTCCAGCCACATGTTCATCACCGGGCCCGACGTGGTGAAGACCGTCACCGGCGAGGACGTGACGCTCGAGGAGCTCGGCGGTGCCGGCTCGCACAGCACCAAGTCGGGCGTGGCGACGTTCGTCGCGGCCGACGAGAAGGCCGTGCTCGACGACGTGCGCTACCTGCTGTCGTTCCTGCCGTCCAACAACCTGGACGCACCGCCGGCCGTCGAAGCCGCCGACGAGCCTGACCGGTGGTGCCCGACGCTGCGCGACCTGATGCCCCAAAGCCCCAACGTGCCCTACGACATGAAGCAGGTGATCGGCGAGGTCGTCGACGACGGCGAGTTCTTCGAGTACCACGCCGCCTGGGCGGGCTCCATCGTGTGCGGTTTCGCCCGGCTCAACGGCCGCTCGGTGGGCATCGTCGGCAACCAGCCGATGGTGATGGCCGGCGTGCTCGACATCGAGTCGTCCGAGAAGGCGGCCCGGTTCGTGCGGTTCTGCGACGCCTTCAACATCCCGCTGCTCACCTTCGTGGACGTGCCCGGGTTCCTGCCCGGCGTCGACCAGGAGCACGGCGGCATCATCCGCCACGGCGCCAAGCTGCTCTATGCCTACTGCGAGGCCACCGTGCCGAGGGTGCAGGTCATCACCCGCAAGGCCTACGGCGGCGCGTATGTCGTCATGGACTCCAAGTCGGTCGGCTGCGACGTCAGCTTCGCCTGGCCCACGGCCGAGCTGGCCGTGATGGGCCCGCAGGGCGCGGTCGAGATTCTGAACCGGCGCGAGCTGCAGCAGGCCGCTGACCCCGAGGCCCGCAAGGCGGCGCTGGTCGACGAGTACAGCCGCAAGTACGCCAACCCCTACATCGCAGCCGAGCGCGGCATCGTGGACGCGGTCATCGACCCGGCCGAGACCCGCCAGAAGGTCATCGCCGCGTTCGACATGATCGGCGCCAAGCGCGAGGAGTTGCCGCGCCGCAAGCACGGCAACGTGCCGCTGTAGAGCCCATGGAACGAGTGGGCGACCGGTGACCGCACCCGTGATCGACGCGTCGCACGTGGCCATCGCTCCTGCGGCGACTGCCGAGGAGGCCGCTGCCATCGTCACGGCGCTCGAACTGCTGTGGCCCCGTCCCGTCCTGGCCGACCCGCAGCAGGAGTCGTCCAGCAAGTGGCGCTTCAGCGGCCGCCCCTGGCAAGCCCCCACCTCCTGGCCGGCCGTCCGCTACCGCTGACCGTGCCCACAGGCCCGAATCCCGCCGCCGCCATGCCGCTCGACGGCCTGCGAGTCCTGGACCTCTCGTCGGTGTTCGCCGGGCCGCATTGCGCCCGCTACCTGGCCGACTTCGGCGCCGACGTCATCAAGGTGGAACGCCCCGGCGGCGACACCGTCCGCAACATGGGCTGGCGCGACGCGCAAGGCGAGACCCTGTGGTGGCGCCTGGTCAACCGCAACAAGCGCTGTGTCACGCTCGACCTCAAGGCCGCCGGCGACGTGGCACTGCTGCGGCGGTTGCTGGCTGTCGCCGACGTGCTGGTGGAGAACTTCCGGCCCGGCAAGCTCGAAGCGCTCGGCCTGGAGCCGAGCGAGCTGATCGACGCCAATCCGAGGCTCGTCATCGTGCGGCTGACCGGCTTCGGCCAGGACGGCCCGTACCGCGACCGCCCCGGCTTCGCCACGCTCGCGGAGGCCATGAGCGGTTTCGCCTCGATGAACGGCGAGGCCGGCGGCGCACCGCTGCTGCCGCCCGTTGCGCTCACCGACGAGATCGCCGGCCTGGCCGGAGCGTTCGCCGCGATGGTGGCCCTGCGCAGCGGCGTCGGCCAGGTCGTCGACGTCAACCTGCTCGAGTCGATGTCCCAGGCCATGGGCCCGCTGATGACCGCCTGGCACAGCGAGGGCTACCTGCAGCCCCGCCTCGGCGCAGGCATTCCCTACAGCGTCCCCCGCGGCACCTACCAGGCATCCGACGGCGGCTGGCTGGCAGTCAGCACCTCCACCGACTCGGTAGCAGCCAGGGTCATGGGGATGATCGGCATCGGCGACGACGAGCGCTTCACCACCTTCGAAGGCCGCATGGCCCACCGAGCCGAACTCGACGAGGCAATGGCCAACTGGGTGAGCCAACGCACGCTCGACGAGGCAGTAGCAGCATTCGACAACGCCCAAGCAGCCGCAGCACCAGTCCTCGACATGAGCCAGCTAGCCACCGACCCCCACACCATCGCCCGCGAGTCCTTCGTCGAAGTGGACGGGCTCGTCCAGCAAAACGTGATAGCCCGCCTCAGCGCCACCCCCGGCCAAGTCCGCTGGACCGGCCGCCCCGAAGGCGCCGACAACAACTGCCTCGCCGACATCGCCGGGAGCGACGACGACCCCTGGCCCAAAGCCTGAAGCCCGAGAGAACCAGGGGCGGGCGGGGGCAGCTGTGCCCACGCGCAGTTCGCAGCGCCACAGCCCATCCACCTCGCAACGGGCGGCGCTGCGCATGTCTGAGCATGGGTGCAGCTGCCCCCGCCCGCCCCGGAAGCACACGCGTCAGCGGATCCGCTCCACACCCTTCAGCTTGAGCAGCACCCACCGCCCACCCCGCATCAGCGGGTACGTAAAGCGTGAGATCAGCGGCGAACTGAACGCCAACCGGTTGAACTTGCTGAACGCCCCACGATCAGCCGCGAGCAGCGCCAGCACATGCAGCGCCTCGTGCCCCACGAAGAACCGGTCGCCGATCTTCACCACCATCCCGTCGTTCAGATCATGCGGCAGCCCCCGCACCTCGTCGACGATCGGGCCGCCCTGGCGCGCATCCACCAGCACGAACTCGCCGACCGACTGCTGCAGCCTCAGGTACTGGGCGTAGTTGTTGCACATCGGGCATTCGCCGTCGTACACGAGCCAGACCCGATCGGTGTCGCGGGGCTGCTGCGACTGCTGCCGGCGCTTCATGAGGCGGAACGGTATGCCCACGATCGGCAGCGCCCGCACGGTGCCCGACAGCGAGAACCGGTCAGGTGCGAGCGGCGACAGCAGCAAGAACAGGCCCAGCATCACGATGTTGAGCGAGAACGAGATGTTCATGAGCCAGTCGCTGGTGATGTGGAACACCATCAGCACTGCCCCGAACAGCCGGTGCAGGTGGGGCCGGAACACCACCAACAGCGCGAAGATCTCGATGTAGAGCGTCATCCACCACATCGACTGCGCCAGCCAGTTGTGCTGCGCCACGAACGGCAGCAGCATCGGAATCTCGTCGGCTTCGGCGAGCAGTCGATCCAGCAGGATGCGCGTCAAGGCATCGGAGGTGAACAGTTCGAGCCGGCCGTACCAGATCTTCCAGACACCCGACAGGGTGTACGACAGCAGGATGACGCTCTGTGCCATCCACAGGGCCACCAGGCTCGGCCGCACGCTGTTCCGTGCGGGGCGTCGGTCGCTCCGGCGGCCTGGCAGGAACAGCAATGCGAAGCCGACCAGCAGCAGGACATGGACGCCGTGGTTGATGGAGCCGTAGGAATTCCGGATTGCGACGTGCAGCAACAGGTGCAAGAACGCGCCGAACCGCAAGACGAAGATGCGCGGGCTCGCCGCAGCCCCGAGGGCGAACAGCAGACCGACCGCCATCAGCGCGAGCTCGTGCCTCAGCCATGCTGTCCCCACAACCTGCTCTGCCAACCTGATGGGCCACAGCGGAGCGGTCGGCGGACCGCCGGAGTAGGCATCGCCGAACGGGTAGTGGCCCGTGCCGACGAGGTAGGTGAGAAACACGTAGTAGAAGCGGCTCAGCAGCACCACGTTGTTCGCGCTGTGAGTCAGCTCAGCGGGAGTACGAGGCTCCCCGATGCCCGCGCTCAGAATCGACTTGCGGACCCATCGCAGACGCCGTCGGACTCGCACAGACATGGCTCAGCTGCCATTCAGCGCAGCGTCGATGCGGCCCGTGTCTGTGTTCCACCGGACGATCAATTTGTCGGGTCGAAGGAGCTCGGCTCTGGTCAACCGGCCGTCGGCAAAGTCGGTGATGTTGTCCTGCAGGTCACGCAGGTCCACATCGGCTCTGATGATGCTGAAGTCGACACTGCGCTCGCCGAGGGCGCGCCGGATGATGGGGTACAGCACTTCGGTGACCGCTTCTTCGCATCCACGGTCCTTGTTGCATGCGATCGCGACGCGTCGCAGCGCCTTCCAGTCCCGGACGTCCGCGCTCGGGATCAGGTAGAAGGTCTCGGTTGGCGGCTCCCCGTCGATCGCGTCGATGACGAGTGCGTACTCGAAGGTTTCCCAGTCGGGGATGTTGGTGAAGAGCTTCCACTTGAAGAACGGGAAGACCTCGACATGGTCGGTTTCCAGCACCGAATTGAGCGGGATCATCGCGATGTACAGCACGATGAAGCCCGGAACGAGCAGTTTCCAGAGCCGGCGATGCCTCCGGCGGCCTGCGATGCCCATCACAGGATCCTCATGCCCCCCGTTGAGGGCCGCACCCGGCGAGAGCTGAACGACATGAGCGTGCCGCGTCCGTCAGCCGGCGTCAGTGCGTGACTTCTCGGCCAGGCCGGCGATGTCGGCCATGATCGCGGCCAGCTCGAAGTCCTTCGGCGTGTAAACCGCGGCCACGCCGGCGTCCCGCAGCGCCTGATGGTCGGTGGGCGGGATGATGCCGCCGACGACCACCGGCGCGCTCACGCCCTCAGCGTCGAGGCACGCCAGCACCTCGGGCACGAGCTCCAGGTGGCTGCCCGACAGGATCGACAGGCCCACCACGTCCACGTCCTCGTCGCGTGCCGTCGCGGCAATGTGGCTCGGTGTCAGCCGGATGCCCTCGTACACCACTTCCATGCCGGCGTCGCGGGCCGCGACCGCCACCTGCTCAGCGCCGTTGGAATGGCCGTCCAGGCCCGGCTTGGCAACCAGCACCCTGGGCGGGCCGCCTTCCATCGCGGCGCACCGCTGGGC
Organism: Microthrixaceae bacterium; assembly: GCA_011523825.1. Lineage (GTDB taxonomy): Bacteria > Actinomycetota > Acidimicrobiia > Acidimicrobiales > Poriferisodalaceae > Poriferisodalis. Next base: position 16,911 of record WTFX01000004.1, on the reverse strand, counting down.
CACGGTCGCCAGCCCTGATCCTCGTGATCGGGCGCCCCCAGCGCCTGCGGCACCCAAGCCGGTCGGCGCACGGAACTCGCCGAACACTTCGCGCAGGGCCTGCGCCCACTCACCGGTCGTCACCCCGGCATGGGCGGCCTCGATGCTCGGCCCCATGATGTTCACGTCGCCCGATGCGGCCACCCGCAGGTCGTCCAGCGCTGCGACGACCCGGTTCGAGTCGCGTGCGCCCCGCCAGCATTCGAGATCGGCGACCAGTTCGGCTTCCACCTCGGGATCCACACGCAGGATCGACTCGTCTCCCTCCAGCGGCGACGGTGCCGTCTCGGTGAACTCGTTCACCCCCACCACGGTCAGCTCGCTGCTCTCGATCTGGCGCACCCGCTCGGTGTGGCTCGCCACCAGGCGCCGCTTCAGCTCACCGATCGCGGCGAACGCGCCGCCCATCTCGAGCACGTCATGCAGCTCAGCCTGCGCCGACTCCGCCAACTCGGCCGTACGACCCTCGACCACGACCGAGCCGTCGAAGATGTCGCCGTACTCCAGCAGGTCGGTCTCGTGCGCCAGCACCTGCTGGATCCGCAGCGACCACTGCTGGTCCCAGGGCCGCGGCAGCCCCAGCGCCTCGTTCCAGGCGGGAAGCTGCAGCGAGCGGGTCCGCGCCCGCTGCGACAGCGTCACGCCCAGCGCCTCCAGCGTGATCCGCGCCACGTTGTTCTCGGGCTGCGCCTCGGTAAGCCCGAGCGAGTTCACCTGCACGCCGTAGCGGAACCGCCGCAGCTTCGGATCGGCCACGCCGTAGCGCTCAGCACAGATCTGATCCCACATCTGGGTGAAGGCCCGCACCTTGCAGACCTCTTCGATGAACCGGATGCCCCCGTTCACGAAGAACGAGATGCTGCCCACTGCGGCGTCGAAGCGCTCGGGGGGCACTTTGCCGCTGTCGCGCACGGCGTCGAGCACGTCGATCGCGGTGGCCAGGGCGTAGGCGATCTCCTGGGTGGGCGTGGCGCCGGCTTCCTGCAGGTGGTAGCTGCACACGTTGATCGGGTTCCACTGCGGCACATGGGCCGAGCAGTGCGCCACCACGTCGACGGTGAGCCGGCGGCTGGCCTCGGGCGGGAAGATGAACGTGCCCCGGCTCAGGTACTCCTTCACGATGTCGTTCTGGGTGGTGCCCCGCAGCGCCGTGGCCGCCACCCCGGCGTTCTGGGCGTTGGCGATGTAGAGGCTGAGCAGCCAGGGCGCCGTGGCGTTGATGGTCATGGAGGTGTTCATGGCCTCGGGCGGGATGCCGTCCATGAGCTGGGCCATGTGGCCCAGGTGGGTGACCGGCACGCCGACCTTGCCCACCTCGCCGCGTGCCATCGGGTGGTCAGGGTCGTAGCCGGTCTGGGTCGGCAGGTCGAACGCCACCGACAGGCCTGTTTGGCCCTTGGCCAGCATCGACCGGTACAGCTCGTTGGAAGCCTGGGCGGTGGAGTGCCCCGAGTACGTGCGCATCAGCCACGGACGCGAGCGCTGTGGCGAGTCGGAAGCAGTCACGATCGTGAACGCTACGGCCCCTCAGAGGCCATCACGGTCTGAGGAGCTGCGCGGGCCCGGGGTTCGGCCTCAGGCGTCGAGCATGCGGAAGACCATCGGGCGCAGCCAGATCTCAGGCAACGGCCGGGTGATGGCTTCGGCCAGCAGCTCCAGGTAGGCCGCGCGCTCGATTTCCACCGCACCCAGCCCGGCCAGGTGCGGCGTAGACCACTGAACGTCCAGCAGTGCGCCCCCGGTCACCTTGAGCGCATCCACCAGTGCTACCAGGGCCACCTTGGAGGCATCGCTCTCGGTGTGGAACATCGACTCGCCGGCGAAGAAGGCGCCGACGGCCACGCCGTAGAGGCCGCCCACCATCTCATCGTCCAGCCAGGTCTCCACGCTGTGGGCCCACCCGAGCTCATGGAGCTGCAGGTAGGCGTTGTGCATGTCGTCGCTGATCCAGCCGTGCGGGCGGGCGGGATCGGCGCACGACTCCAGCACCTGCCCGAAGGCGGTGTCGATGCGGATGTCGAACCGTCGGCAGGCTCGCCGCAGCGAGCGGCTTACCCGCAGGTAGCTGAGCGGCAGGATGCCCCGCGGATCGGGCGACCACCAGCCCACGGTGTCGCCTAGCGGCATGGGGAACAGTCCTGCTCGGTAGGCGCCGAGCAGTGTGCCCGCCTCGAGGTCGGCGCCCGCACCGACGAGGCCGTTCTCGTCTGCGGTCGACGCGGGAGGGAATGACCATCCCGACGCGGGCGGCTCCGTCGGGCCGTCTTCTGACTGGCGCTGCATCGATGCGAGCCTACGCCGATCTGTGCGCGGGTGTTCGGTGCAGCATGGCCGACCCGAGCACCGGCGCCCGCGGTCGATACGGCGCTCGCGATCGGGCAGCGACGATGCTTAGCAGCCGTCGGCGAACCGGTCGCCGTCCTGAACCTCGTCGTAGGCGTCGGCTTGGGTGTCGGTGGCTTCGGTGACGGTCACGCTGTGAACGATGACTTCGCTGACGGGTGCGTCACGCTCGTCGGTGGCGACGCCTTCGATCGAGCACACGACGTCGAGCCCGTCGGTGACCAGCCCCATCGGCGAGTACAGCGCGGGCAAGCCGATGCCGCTCGGGCCGGTGACGATGAAGAACTGCGCCCCGTTGGACGCAGGGTTGCCGCGGTTGGCCATCGCCAGCGCGCCCGCCCGGTACCAGTCTTCGGCCGGGAATCCGCCCGTGAACTGGTAGCCGGGTCCGCCGGTGCCGTATTGGAGCTGCACATCGCCGCCTTGGATCATGAAGTCTTCGATGACCCGGTGGAACAAGGTGCCGTCGTACGCGCCCCAACGCGCTAGGACGACGAAGTTGTTCACGCTGACGGGGTCGAGCGCAGGTTCGAGCACCAGCGTGAAGGGGCCGACGCTCGTGTCGAAGGCTGCGGCGTAGAGCACTTCGTTGTCGATGCAGACCGGCGGCGGCGCAGGGAACTGGCTGCGTGGCCCGTCGCTGCCGTCAGCAGCGGGACAGGCCGTCGGATCCGCCGCCGCGGTCACGTCCGGACTGTCGTGAGCCGGATCGCTGCGCTCCTCGGCCACGTCCGGGCCGTCGTCGGTCTCTGGTTCGACAGCATCTTGGATAGCCGCTGGCACGTCGTCGCTCGGCTCTACGGTCTCGAACGGCTCATCGGTTTCGAACACCGTGACATCGGGCGCATCAGCGGTCACGGTCGCCTCATCGCCGGACCCTTCGCCGTCATCGCCGCTGAAGACGCTCCACAGAAACAGCGCGAGCAGCACAGCGGCCACGATCAGCACGATCCGCACCACCTTGCGCGTCACGCTCGAACGCTTCTTGGCACGTTCGGCCTCGGCTGCCGCCCGCATCCGGTTCTCACGCTGTCGCTGTCGCTTCTCGCTGCTCATCAATGCCCCTGACCACGGCCGGCGGTCACACTACCGATGCCTCACCCCGCCGGTACCCTCGCCCGGCGTGCCGTTGGTCGTGCAGAAGTTCGGCGGAACGTCGATCGCCAGCGCGGCGCGCATGCGCGAGGTTGCCGACCACGTGAAGCACTGCCGCAGCCGCGGCGATGAGATCGTGCTCGTTGTCAGCGCCATGGGCTCGGAGACCGACGAGCTCCTCGCGCTGGCCGCCCAGATCACCGACGAGCCGTCGGGCCGCGAGCTCGACATGCTCATCACGGCAGGCGAGCGCAAGGCCATAGCGCTGATGTGCATGGCGCTGCACGAAGCGGGCGTCCCCGCCGACTCGTTCACCGGCAGCCAGGCGGGCTTTCTCACCGACACGAACCATCGCAACGCAAAGATCCTGTCGGTGACGCCCAAACGGGTGGCCGCGTCGCTCGAAGCCGGCCGCGTCGCAGTCGTTGCCGGCGCGCAGGGCGTGTCGACCGACAACGACGTGACATTCCTGGGCCGCGGCGGGTCCGACACCACCGCCGTCGCCCTGGCGCACGGCCTCGGTGCCGACGCGTGCGAGCTCTACACGGACGTTTCGGGGGTCTTCACGACCGATCCCCGGGTGTGCCCCGCCGCTCGCAAGATTGCGCGCATCGGGTTCGATGAGCTGCTCGAGATGACCGCGATGGGCTGCCCCAAGCCGGCTGCCCGCTCGGTCGAGGTTGCCCGCACGTACGGCGTTCGGTTGCACGTGCGCTCGGCATTCACGTGGGAACCGGGAACATGGGTCGTCGACACGGAGTCAGACATGGACGCGAGAGAAATGGAAAAGCCGATCGTGACCGGCATCGTGCCGGACACATCGCAGGCCAAGGTGACGCTGGTCGGCGTCCGCGACGAGCCGGGCATCGCTGCCAAGGTGTTCCGCACGCTCGCCGACGCGGCGGTCGTGGTCGACATGATCGTGCAGAACGTGGGCGACCACGATCGCACCGACATCTCGTTCACGGTTCCGGCCGAGAGCGCCGATGATGTGCGCGTCATCTGCGAGGGAATGGTGGACACGGTGGGCTTCTCAGCGACGAACACCGATGCCGACATCGCCCGGGTCTCGCTCGTCGGTGCCGGCATGGCCAGCCACCCCGGCGTGGCGGCCACCATGTTCGAGACGCTGGCATCGCAGGACATCAACATCGAGATGATCTCCACCTCGCCGATCCGCATTTCCTGCGTAGTCGCCGAAGCAGACGTAGACCGGGCCACAGTCGCCCTGCACACAGCCTTCGGCCTCGACTGACCAGGCGGCATCAGGCTCGGCCTCGATTGAACGAGGGGTGGGCAGGGGCAGCAACATTCATGCCTAAACATGTGCAGCGCGAGGCCGACGCATGCCTCGACCCTGGGCGTCGGTCCCGCTCCTGAAACCATGAATCCAGTAACCCGCCTCCACGAACATCCCAAGGACCCCCAACAGCCTGCACAAAACAGTGAAGATGCTCGCAGGGAGCGGGCTGTTGGGTGCGTTCACCCCGTCGTGCGAAGCTCGGTGATGCGTTCCTGAAGGTCGGCTGCAGAGACCGGGCCGGCGTAGGTGAGGCCTTGAGCGGCACGTTCCTGGTGATCTGCCCACGCGCGACTGCACGCATCACGAATGGCGAGCGCTTCAAGTGCTTCGAGGTCGTCTCGGCCTGCGCGCGCTGGCATCTGCTGTTTGTAGGTGAAGTGGTCTCGGCGTTGTTCGGAGATTGTGATGGCGTTCATGGTCGATCCTGCGGTTCAGGCGGCGGCGGAGGTGTCAGCGCACCGTATTGCGTCTCAAATTTTGCAACGTTCTCGGAGATGGCTCGAGCGACGGCGAAGATCACAGAGGGTGGGATCTTCACCCTGGCGACGACCAAGCCTTCAACGGACTCGGAGTTGGGGCCCGTCGGCGAGTGCGGCAGCGTGGCAAAGTCGATCGTGAACTCATGCTCAGTGTGCCAGACCCCGGCAAAATTCGCATATACGCCGCCAGGTGAGACATCGTCGTCGAGCCGAAAGGTGAGTTCCTGCGATGTCGGCTGGTCTGCCATGCGCGCACATTAGGCGGCCCCATAGTGGTATGCAGCCGCGGGAGCGTTCGGAGGTCCGACTGCATCGTCGTGCTTGCGGATTAGGTCTGGTCTGGACTGAGGACAGGCGCAACGAGGGACGGGCAGGGGCAGCAGTGCCCACCCGCAGCTCGCAGCGCTACAGCCCGTCCACCCTGTAGCAGGTGGCGCTGCGTATGTCTGAGCCTGGGTGCTGCTGCCCCTGCCCACCCTCGGAAACAAGAAATCACAGAAGCCCGCCGAAGGAGCCTCGGTAGCCTCGACCCCATGCGAGTAGGAATCGTCGGGGCCACCGGCCAGGTGGGCGGTGTGATGCGGGCCATCCTGGCCGAGCGAAGCTTCCCCATCGACGAGCTGCGGCTCTTCGCGTCGGCCCGCTCAGCCGGCCGCGAGATCGGTTGGAACGGATCCGAAGTCGCCGTCGAGGACGCCGCCGAGGCCGACTACCGCGGTCTCGACATAGCCCTGTTCTCGGCGGGCAAGACCACCTCGCTGGCGATCTCCGAGCGCGTCGCTTCGCAGGGTCCGACGGTCATCGACAACTCGTCTGCCTGGCGGATGGACCCCGATGTGCCGCTGGTGGTGCCCGAGGTGAACGCCGCCGAGGTGTTCACCGCTCCCAAGGGGATCATCGCCAACCCCAACTGCACGACGATGGCGGCAATGCCGGTGCTGGCACCGCTGCACGCCGAGGCCGGCTTGACCGCGATGGTGGCGGCCACCTACCAGGCCGTGTCCGGTGCGGGCCTCGCTGGCGTCGACGAGCTGGACCAGGCGCTGGCGGCAACGAGGGAGGGCGCCGCTGCGCTCACCTACGACGGCGAAGCTGTCGGCCATCCCCCGCACGACAAGTTCCCAGGCCCGATCGCCCACAACGTGCTGGCCCAGGCCGGCAGCTTCGTCGATGATGGTCTCGGCGAGACCGACGAGGAGCAGAAGCTCCGCTTCGAGAGCCGCAAGATCTTGGGCATTCCCGATCTGGCCGTGTCGGGCACCTGCGTGCGGGTGCCGGTATTCACAGGCCACTCGCTGTCGCTGAACCTGCGCTTCGAGCGACCCATCTCGCCCGAGCGAGCAACCGAGCTGCTGGCCGAAGCGCCAGGCGTGGAGCTGGCCGATGTGCCCACACCGCTGCAGGCGGCCGGCCGCGACCCCTCCTATGTGGGCCGCATCCGCCGCGACCCCACCGTCGAGCACGGCCTAGCGCTGTTCGTAGTAGGAGACAACCTCCGCAAAGGCGCAGCCCTCAACGCCATCCAAATAGCCGAAACCCTCGCCGCCTAGCCGCGGCGGATCACTACTTCGGCGCCCGGCACCTCAGGCTCATCGTCGACGATCTCGGCCGGAAAGCCAGGAGCCGTGATGATGCGCCCAGTCGCATCCTCGAGCCGCCGGATGATGTTCGGCGACCACTCCCGGTCGCCATAGCGAGCGGCCCCGTCGGCGAACACGTCAACGAGCACCGGCGACAGCTCCAGCGGCAGGCCGTGCTCGGCCGCAATGTCGGCGAACAGGCCGATGTCCTTGCACACCAAGTCCATGGTGAAGTTGATGTCACGCGAGCCGTTCAGGATCACTTGGCTCTCGGTCTCGTGGACGAACGAGTTGCCAGAGCTGATGCGGATGGCCTCGTAGGCAGTGGCCAAGTCCATGCCCGCCGCCTGGGAGGCGGCCAGCGCTTCGCACAGCGAGACCAGGTTGGCGGTGGCCAGGTAGTTCGTCACCACTTTCAGAATCGACGCTGAGCCCAGCGGACCGGTGTGCAGGATGCGCCGTCCCATGGTCACGAGCAGCGGCAGCATCGCCTCGAAGGTGTCGCGCTCACCGCCGGCGAAGATCGAGATGTTGCCGGTGGCGGCCCGGTGGCAGCCGCCCGACACCGGGCAGTCAATAGCGGCACCGCCCGCCGCCTCCACCAGCGCACCCAGCCGGCGCACCTCATGATGATCAGTAGTGCTCATCTCAGCCCAGATCTTCGCCCCCGACCCAGCCGAGCCGGCTGAGGCGGCCGAGCCAGCAGAGCCGAATCCCGCCAACACCCCATCGGGCCCCTCCATCACCGAAGCCACCGCAGCAGGAGAAGGCAAGCAAGTAATCACCACATCGCAGTGTTCCGCCAACTCTGCCCCAGAAGCAGCGGTCTCAGCACCAGCATCGAGAAAAGGCGCCATCGCGGCAGGGTCCAGGTCGCGCACCACCAACTCAAACCCATGACGCAACAAAGACCCAGCCAGCTTCCCCCCAACATTCCCAAGCCCAACAAACCCCACCCGAGAAGGCGAGGCCGTCGCATCGGTATCCGTCAAAGCCGACACCCCTGTAGTCGAAAGCGCAGGCAAGGCCTGCGCTTTCTGTTGTTGCGAGCGAGGGGCGAAGCCCTTCTCGCTCGCACTGGACGTCGGGCAGGCGGGATTTGAACCCACGACCTCTTCGTCCCGAACGAAGCGCGCTACCAACCTGCGCCACTGCCCGTACGCGACCACCACAGGCGGATCGCTCCGGCCGAAGCTACCGGTCAATCAAGCAGGAGCGCTACAGCAATACGAGCCGGCTCAGCGTGGGGTGGCTTGCTTTCCGCTCTTGTTCCCGATTTCGTTTGGATACGGGCTCGCTGGCCGCTCGGGCCAGGGGCTCAGCCTCTGCGCGGTGCGCCGCAGCAGCAGCGGGTTGAGCGGCTTGACCAGCCACGCATCGGCTTCGGAGCGACGGGCCAGGAAGACGTCGGCTTCGCGGTCGGCCAGCATCAGCACCGGCACCCGCGGCAGCCGTCCCATGCCCGATTCCAGGCGCAGGTCCAAGCAGGTGGCCATGCCGCCCATATTCCCGATCTGGAAGTCGAGGATCACCAGATCCGGGGTGCTCGCCTTCACGGCAGGCCGGACATCCTGGCCTGATCGCACCACCCGGAACGTCACGTCTGGCGCCGACAGGGCAGCGGCCACCTCTTCGACGACCCAGTCGGCATCGGTGGCGAGCAGCACGTCGGTCACGGTGGCGCAGCGTAATGGGGCCGACCGTGCCCGACTGTGCTCGTCAGGCCAGCCTCTAGAGTTCGTGCGGCCGCCGATCCAAGAGGCCGAGCCGACAGGCGAAGCCGTGGCCCGAGCGGCCCGTGAGCGAAGCGAACAAGAGCGGGGCGCAATGGGTGTCGTGACGAGGAGGCTCACTGCGTCGCGTTGCCGCGAGGGAGCCCGGGTGAACGCACGCCAGCACCGTCGCGGTTTCGCCCGTGTCGTGGCCGCGACGCTGCTGGGCGCTGTGGTGGGCCTGATTGCCGCGCCGGCATCTGCCCACGATGAGCTCGACCACGACCCGGGTGACGGCTCGCATGAGTCCGATACCCATCAGATCGTGGGCGAAGACAGCCCGCGCCTGATCATCGTGGTGGAGGTGAACGGGCTCATCGACCCGATCATGGCGTCCTACATCAAGCGCCAGCTCGTCACCGCGGACGGGCTCCACGCGATCGGTGTGGTGCTGCAGTTCGACAGTGCCGGGACCACGCTCGACGACGACGAGTTGGTCGATCTGCTCGACAGCGTTCGCCTCGCGCACCTGCCGGTAGGTGTGTGGGTGGGCCCCTCCGGGGCGCAGGCGCTCGGCGGCGCCGCCCACTTGGTCACGGCAGCCGATTTTGCCGCGATCGCGCCCGGCGGCCGTATCGGCGAGTTCACCGCAGTCGACGGCCTCGTCCATGCCCACGGCGGTGACTCTCGAAGCGCCAGCCAGTCCGGCGCCGGTTCATATGGATTCGGCGGGGGCGATGTCCACAGTCACGAAGGCGACGGGCTGCACTCGGGCACGAGCGTCCGCTACTACGACGCCGACACGGCGAAGGGCGCAGGCCTCACCCACAGCACCGCACCGGTGATCGGCGAGTTCCTTTTCGCTATGTCCGATGAGGGCCTGCTGCCGCCGATCGGCCAGAACGTGACCGGCGATGACGGCGTGGTCCGGCGGGCGCCGGCCGACGACGTGGTCGTGTCGTTCGTCAAGCTGCCGCTGCTCGACGGACTCTTCCACACCGCTGCCAGCCCGGCGGTTGCCTACCTGCTGCTGCTGGCCGGTCTGTCGCTGCTGCTGCTCGACTTCTACACCGGCGGCATCGGCATCGCCGCCATGGTCGCCGCGGTGTGTGCGCTGCTCGCCGCGTTCGGGCTGGGAACGCTCGACGTCCGGACGTGGGCGCTGGTGCTGCTCATCGCCGGCTTCGTGGCGTTCGCGGTGGACATCCAGACCGGTGTGCCGCGCTTCTGGACAGCGGCGGGCGGTGCGGCACTTCTTGCCGGCTCGCTGACGTTGTTCGGCCAGCACTCGATGAGCTGGATCCCGCTGCTGGTGGGACTGGTGGGCGTCGGCGCCTTCGTGCTGTCGGGCCTGCCTGCGCTGGTCCGCACCCGCTACGGCACCGCCACCGTGGGGCGGGAGTGGCTGATCGGGGTGGAAGGGACAGCGGTGACCGACGTTGATCCCGACGGAACCGTCGAGGTGCACGGCGCCCGGTGGCGGGCCCGGGTCAACCGTCTCACGCCGCTGCAGGCGGGCGAGCCGCTGCGCGTCAGCGGACTGAACGGTGTGGTGCTCGAGGTGGAGCCGCTGGAGGGCGCTGCCGTCGACTATCGGGAGATGCGCAAGAGACGGTCCGATGCGACGGTTTCCGAAACCGAATGAGGTTTCGTTTACCTCTTGTCAAGCTATTTTTTGTGATCTAGCGTCCCCACCGACAAGGGGGACACATGAGCGCTCTGCTGGTCGATGAGTGGCAGGACAAGGCAGCCTGCAGAGGACCTCAGGCGGCGGTGTTCTTCCCGCCGCCCCGCACCGAACGGCGCGACGAGAAGGCCGAGCGCGAAGCCCGAGCCAAGGCCATCTGCGGCCAGTGCTCGGTGATCGACGACTGTCTCGACCACGCGCTCGACGTCGGTGAGGCGCACGGCATCTGGGGCGGGCGCAACGAGATCGAGCGCCGCAACATGCTGCTGCTGCGCACCGAAGCCAGCTAGCGCTCTCCCGCTCTATCCGGATACTTCGGGCAGCCGCGGCCCGCCGATGCGCAGGTCCCCGCGCCGTCGCGTCACCCCTGTCCGGTCCAGGTAGCCCGCCAGCGGCAGCGCGTATTTCCGCGTGGTGCCGAGTGATTCTCGGATCTCGGCCACGGTGACGCCGTCGGGCTGAGCGCTGAGCAGACCGGCGATTCGCTCGGCTGCGGCCTCGACGGCGGACGCCGCGAACCAGATCCCGTCCGCATGCACGAGATCGCCGCGCGCTGCCAGTGCCAAGAGCTCCCGCTGGCTGACGCCGCTGGGGGCGGGCGGAGAGAAGGGCGCCGCAGCCAGTTCGGCGATGACTGGATGGTCGGCGAGGATGTCGGCGGCGTCGGCCGGCCGGGCCCGTCCGGCTTCGATGGCGACCCCGTCGAGCGTGCCGACTGCCAGGCGCTGGCGTTCGTCGAGCCCGGCCAGGTCCAAGCCGAGGGGACCGGCGCGCTCGATCTGTTCCCGTAGATCGTCCACCAGCGCCTCGACCAGCGCCGGCGCCGCCACCCAGCCGCCCAGCACCGGCTTCGCCCGCTCGCCGGTCAACCGCTCGAGCTGCGTCGCCTCGATCCAGCCGCGCTCGGCCACCATGCGCTCGGGGCGGGCGTCGGGCTTGGCAACCGAGGCCCGCAGCTGCGGGTCGGGATCGAGCACGGTGCCGCCGCCGACGGTCTGCCCCCGGCCGAAATCCCGCAGCACGAAGCGGTCGCCCACCACGAGCGGCAGCGCGACCGGCAGGTGCAGCCGGGCGTAGCCGGTCTGGCCGGGGGCGATGCGTTCGGGCCCCAGCACGCGCAACCGCACCGGCCACTCGCCCGAGCCCAGGTACAGGGCGTAGGCGCCCCGCCGGGTCACATCGTTCCGCAGGCCATCGAGCACAGCGAGCTCCACGTCGATGCTGCGGGTGTGGTGCCACTGGTCGGCCCGCACTAGGGCGATGCCCCGTCCTAGGTCGTTGGCATCGACTCCGGTCAGATTGAGTGCGACACGGTGGCCCGGGCCGATCCGCTCCACGCCGGTGCTCTGGGTCTGGATGGCGCGTACCCGGGCCGCCCGGCCGCCGGGTGCGGTCCGCAGCTCGTCGCCAGCCGAGATGGGTCCGCCCGCGAGCGTGCCAGTCACGATCCGGCCGGCGCCGGTCGCGGCAAACGACCGGTCGATCCACAGGCGGGGCCGGTCACGGTCGGCTGCGGTAGGCGTGGCAGCACACAAGTCGTCGAGCGCCAAGCGCAGCTCGTCCAGCCCGGTGCCGTTGATGGCGTCGGTGGCGATGACCGGCGCATGCTCGAGGAACGTGCCCTCGACGTGCTCGGCGATGTCCAGCCGGGCCAGCTCGGCCAGCTCGTCGTCCACGAGATCGATCTGGCTCAGCACCACGACGCCGTGCGAGATGCCGAGCAGTTCCAGGATCGCCAGGTGCTCGGCCGACTGCGGCTTCCAGCCCTCCGGCGCTGCCACCACGAACAGGGAGGCGTCCACCGCTCCCACGCCGGCCAGCATGTTCTTCACGAAGCGGATGTGACCGGGCACGTCCACGAAGCTGACCTGCCGGCCCGACGGCAGCGTGCAGAACGCGAAGCCGAGGTCGATGGTGAGCCCGCGCTCTTTCTCCTCGGCCAGCCGGTCGGGGTCGGTGCCGGTGAGGGCGCGCACCAGCGTCGACTTGCCGTGGTCCACATGGCCCGCGGTGCCGACGATGTGCACGCTGCCAGCCTGCCTCGTCAGGGACTCTGGAAGCGAGGGACGACCTGCCAGGCGTTGGGGTTGCCGGCGAAGTCGGTGATCGCGCCCGACCTCACGATGGCGCTCGACTGCGTGGTTGGCAGGCCGCTGCTTCGTTCTGAGCGGACCCGCGCCACGAGCGTGCCCGGGCGAACTCCCGGCGTCGCCGTGTCGCAGGCGGCCCTCTCCGGCTCGATGGAGTCGGATCCGTCAGGCTCGCCGTCGACGAAAGTGACATCGCTGCCGCTGAAAGCAAAGCCGTCGAGGGCGAAGTCGGTGGCCCCGTCGCCGTCGGCATCGACTTCGATCAGGCGCGTCTGCGCCTGCTGGCTGCCCGATGCATCGCATTCTCGCGCCACCTCGGTCCAGTGCACGGCGAGGTCCACCGTGCTGGCGCCGCCTTCGAACCGCTTGCGCCCCCCAGAGTCGATCGGCACGTCAGAGTCGAAGCCCACCACTTCGGCGGTGAACAACGAGTTGAAGTCACGGCGAGCTGCGAGATCGTCGGCCACTTGGCGCACGGTCGCAGCTTCAGCAGCACCGGACAGTGCCAACACCAATATGTGGCGGTTCAGGCTCGATACCTGCACCGACGTGGTCTGGGTGATCGACCAGCTGCTCGGGCGGCTGCTGCGCACGTCGAGGTCGATGGTCCATTCGTTGCCGGCCGTGCCGTCTGCTGCGGTGCCGGGCTTCGCGCTGATCCTCAACGCGTCGACCGGCACCTGAGGGTCGCCCGCGGTGAGCGTCACCGAGGCTTGGGCAACTGGATGCGGCTCGGTCACGGTGATGCGGCTGACGCGGGGCGCGATGGTGTCGCGGACCACCACCTTTCTGATCGCCCTGTTCGCATTGCCCGCAAGGTCGCGCAGCCGGTTGGCGGCAATCGAGACACTGTCGCCGATCTTCATCTCGCCGCCGAACGCGATCGGCACGAACACCTCGAACCTGGTGATCCCGGCGGGTACTGTGACCGGCTGCGACACCGCTCCGATGCCGGTTCGCCGGAAGACCACGGTCACGGAACCGTCCAGCGCCCGCAGCGGCTCGTCGGCCTCGATCCACACTTTGTTGCTGCCTTGCGCCGCGTTGACCGTCAGCGTCGGAGGTGTCTCGTCGGCAGCGACGAAGTAGTCGACGCGGCCGATTCGCCGGTTGCCGGCAGCGACCCTGATCTCGCCGCCCACCACTCCGATGCGGTCAAGGCCTTGCAGCGGCGAAGCGCAGCCGGTGGGCACGGTCGCATTGGCTTCGAGCACGCCCCCAGCGAGCCTCACGACGGCCTTGGTGGTGCTCGCTTCGTCGCCGGCGTCGACGATGCCCTCCACGTCCTCGGGTCTGAAGGGCACGTTGCCGTTGAAATAGTGGGTGACGTCTTCGGCATCGACGGTGCGCACTGGCGCGGCGAACGTGACGGTGAAGTGGCATCCCCCGGCGAACGCTTCCAAGGTCGCCCCCACGGCCTGCAGCGCTGCTGCCCCCGTCGCCCCGTTCAGGGCATTGCTCGCCACCGCCGAGGTGCCGCCGAACACGGAGATGCGCAGCTTGCCGGCCGTATCGCCGGTCGCGTAGTCGTCTGATCGCAGAAATGCCGCGACGGCCGGCGGCAGCACATCGCGTTCGGTCAGCAGCAACGGTGCGCACAGCTCGCCGAGCAGCGGCCCGCTGACGATTGCGTCGGGCGAACGCCATCCCCAAGCGAGGCCGATCTCGCCGCTGCCCTCGAAGCAGTCCTGCGGAGCGTCGGCGCCCAGCAGCTCCTCGGCAATGTCGATCGCCGTGCCGAAGCGGTCGGCGCCTTGCCAGCGCTGCGTGGTGATCCCTAGGGCTTTGACAGCGTTCTCGACCGCGGCGTCCACCGCCGCAATGCCGCCCAGGATGATGACGTGGTCGGTGAGGCTGTCGCGCAGGAACCCAGACACGGCTGCTGGCAGCTCTGATCTGCGGGTCAGCAGGATCGGATGCTCGCCCCGATAGGCAAGCGGGCCAGCGCTCAGCGCATCGGCGAAACTCTCGCCGGTCGCCATCAGCGCTGTGCGGCCCTTGCCGGGAACCTCGCCGGGTGAGCCGGGCGACCAGCCCACCAGTCCGGCGATCACCACGGCGGCGTCGTAGGCAGTGCCGGCATCGGCGATGCGGTTGACGGCAACGCCGCTGATGGCAGCCACCTGAGCCTCCACTTCGGCAGACACCACTCCGGTATCGCCCACGATGTACACCGTGGTGATGGCCGGCCGAGCGAGGAACGTCGAGACGACTGTCGGCAGCGAGCCGGGCTCGGTCAGCAGCACCGGCGCGCTGTACAGCTTGGCCAGCGCTGGTGTGGGCAGTGTGTAGCCGAAGTGCTCGTCGCGGCCGGACGTCAGGATGACGGTGCTGACCGCGGGCCGACCGGTGGCGCCTTCGGCTTCGGCCACGTAGGCCTCGGCAATCTTGACGGCGGTCGCGTAGCGGTCGGCGCCGGCGAGACGAACGGGCTTCTCGACCTCTGCTGCAGCGCCCATGGCCGGGCTGTGCGCCGTGGCGAGCACGCTGGCCCCGAGCGCCAACGCCGTCAGTGCCCGCCCGATCATTCTGCCGTACGAGCACCGTCGCCGAGACCGGCACAGAACGTCTGTCTCTCTGCGCCGGGGCATGGCTGCCTTCCCATCGAGATGACCAGCGTACGCCCTCTGCTCGACCCCAGACAGGCGAAATCGACGTTGGCGGCGCGCTTGCTGACCGGCTATGGCGTGGTGCTGGTGTCGGGGTCGGCGAGGGTGCAGGTGTCGTCGGCGGGCGGCCGGCAGCTCGGCGCGGCGATTTACGGGCTTGTTGCGTCTGTGTGGGGGCGGAGATCGAGGAGCGTTTCGATGCGGGAAAGCCGGTCGGTGTGGTCGAGCAGCACGGCGTTGATCTCGTTGCGCAGGTCGTTGATCTCGGTCCGCACTTCGCTGCGGAAATCGTTCATCTCGTTGCGCAGTGTGTCGATGCTGCTGTTTGTGTCGCTGCGCAGTGCGTCGATCCGCCCGTTCATCCCGTTCATCTCGTTGCGCAGGCCGTTGATGTCGTCGCTGAGGCTGTTGAGGTTGAGGTACAGCAGGCCGAACAGTCCGGCGACGAGTGCTGCGGTGACGGCGGTAGGCAGCGGGATGAGCAGCGAGCGCGGCTGCCCGGCGGCGCGGGCGCGGTTGGCGGCTGTGGGGCTGTCTGCGGTGGCTGCTGCGGGTGCGGGCGCTGAGGTCGCCGGTGCTGGTGCTGGTGTCGGCTCAGGCGCTGAGGTCGCCGGTGCTTCTGGGGCGGGCTGTGGTGTGGCGGGTTCGGCCTGTGGGGCTTGGCCGCTGTCGGTCACGGTGTCGATGGTACTCATGACGGCTCCGGGGGGCGGTCGTGCGCTGTGGGCACGGCGTGGGCGCGGCGGGGACAGGCCGTGCCTGGACGGCGAAGCTAGGCAGGCGCCGGGCCGGGGGGCAAGCGGTTTTGTGGGGCCGGCAGGCCGGCCGGTGAGCGCGGCGGTTTACGGGTTTGTTGCGTCTGTGTGGGGGCGGAGGTCGAGGTGTGTCTCGATGCGGGAAAGCCGGTCGGTGTGGTCGAGCAGCACGGCGAGCATCTCGTCGCGGAGGCTGTCGACCTTGTTGTCGATCTTGGCGTCGAGGCCGTCGATCCGCCCGTTCATCTCGTTGCGCAGTGTGTCGATGCTGCTGTTTGT
Source organism: Microthrixaceae bacterium (assembly GCA_011523825.1). Classification (GTDB taxonomy): domain Bacteria; phylum Actinomycetota; class Acidimicrobiia; order Acidimicrobiales; family Poriferisodalaceae; genus Poriferisodalis. Next base: position 940 of record WTFX01000004.1, on the reverse strand, counting down.
GTCGCTGCGCAGTGTGTCGATCCGCCCGTTCATCCCGTTCATCTCGTTGCGCAGGCCGTTGATGTCGTCGCTGAGGCTGTTGAGGTTGAGGTACAGCAGTCCGAACAGTCCGGCGACGAGTGCTGCGGTGATGGCGGTGGGCAGCGGGATGAGCAGCGAGCGCGGCTGCCCGGCGGCGCGGGCGCGGTTGGCGGCTGTGGGGCTGTCTGCGGTGGCTGCTGCGGGTGCGGGCGCTGAGGCCGCCGGTGCTTCTGGGGCGGGCTGTGGTGTGGCGGGTTCGGCCTGTGGGGCTTGGCCGCTGTCGGTCACGGTGTCGATGGTACTCATGACGGCTCCGGGGGGCGGTCGTGCGCTGTGGGCACGGCGAGGACAGGCCGTGCCTCGCCGGCGAAGCTAGGCAGGCGCCGGCGGGCTGGGCAAGCGATTTTGTCGGGGCGGCAGGCCGGCCGGTGGGCGCGGCGGTGGGCGCGGCGGTTTATGGGTTTGTTGTGTCTGTGTGGGGGCGGAGATCGAGGTGTGTCTCGATGCGGGAAAGCCGGTCGGTGTGGTCGAGCAGGGTCGCGTTGATCTCTCTGAACCCGGCCGTCATCTCGCCGCGCAGTGCGTCGATCCGTTCGTTCATGTCGTCGCGGAGGCTGTCGACTTTGTTGTCGATCTTGGCGTCGAGGCTGTCGATCCGTCCGTTCATGTCGTCGCGGAGGCTGTCGATCCGCCCGTTCATCCCGTTCATCTCGTTGCGCAGGCCGTTGATGTCGTCGCTGAGGCTGTTGAGGTTGAGGTACAGCAGGCCGAACAGTCCGGCGACGAGTGCTGCGGTGACGGCGGTGGGCAGCGGGACGAGCAGCGAGCGCGGCTGCCTGGCTGTGCCGACGCGGTCCTGGGCTGCGGCGGCGCTGTCTGCGGTGGCTGCTGGGGGTTCGGGCGGGGAGGTCGCTGGGGG
>WTFX01000018.1 GCA_011523825.1 Microthrixaceae bacterium | reverse complement strand
CCGTGCGCGTGACCACCCGCGACGGCACCGCGCAACACGGCGCCGACTACCGGGGATACGCAACCAGCAGCCGGACGCTGAGGTTCACCGCCGGCTCAAGGCTCCTGTACGACTACCTGTACATACCCATCCTCGACGACCGCGACCCCGAACAAGACGAGACCTTCCAAGTCACCCTCACCGACGCTGTCGGCGCCCCCATCAGCCGCGGCACCGCCACGGTAACCATCAAAGACAACGACTGAGCGCCTGTCTCCGTCAGTGCCTGAGGGCAAGCCCAACAGTGACACTCGGAATTCTTGTGTATCGGGCTGTGTTGGCTTTCGTCGGATGTGGTCGGCGATGCGGGTGCCGCAGTGGCCCGCGGCACAGCAACCGTCGCCATCACCGGCAACGACTGCGGGGCGTCGAAGCAGGCAAATTCAAGCCGTCGAAATCGACAAATTCGAGGCGTCGAAATCATAAGCTTGTGTCCCGTGGACGAGCTTCGCCCAGACTTCTACATTCCGCGCATCGTCGACCGGCGGCTCGACGAACTGCTGTCGGGCTTGCCCGCCATCTCGCTCGAGGGGCCGCGCGCGGTCGGCAAGACCGAGACGGCGCTGCGCCGCGCCCGCACGGTGCATCGTCTCGACGACGATCAGCAGCTCGAGTTAGCGCATGGCGACCCGTCGCGCCTGGTGGAGGGCGACCCGCCAGTGCTGATCGACGAATGGCAGCGGTACCGGGCGTCGTGGGACCTCGTCCGACGCCATGTCGACGACCGAGCACAGAAGTCGAGCTTCCTTTTGACCGGTTCGGCAGCGTCGAGCGAGCGGCCGACCCACTCGGGCGCGGGGCGCATCGTCACGCTGCGGATGCATCCGCTGTCGCTGTCCGAGCGCTCTCTCGCAGCGCCGACGGTCAGCCTCCGCGAACTGCTGTCGGGGGAACGGCCGCGGCTCGCCGGCGCGTCCGGCGTGACGCTGGCCGACTACGCTGCGGAGATCGCGCGCTCGGGCTTCCCCGGCATTCGGCCATTGGGCCGGATGCTGCGGGCCGATCTGCTCGACGGCTATCTGGACCGGGTAGTCGACTACGACCTCAGTGAAGCCGGGGCTGGCATTCGCGACCGCAGAGCGCTTCGGCGCTGGCTCGCGGCGTACGCCGCTGCCACCGCCACCGCCACATCCTTCGCCGCCGTTCGCAACGCTGCCGCTGAAGGATCAGCCGAGCCGCCCTCGCCTCCCACTGCGGCTGCTCACCGGCGGGCGCTCGAGCAGTTGTGGCTGATCGAAGATCTGCCGGCTTGGCTGCCGACCCGCAACCGGCTCCGACGCCTGGCCTCAGCGCCGAAGCACCATCTGGCGGACCCCGCCTTGGCGCTGCGCTGCCTCGGCATCGACGAGTCGGGCTTGCTCGAAGGCCAGGCGACGGATCATGCGCTGCCCCGTGACGGAACCCTGCTCGGGGCGATGTTCGAGTCGCTGGTGGCCCTATCGGTTCGGGTGTACGCGCAGGCCAACAGGACCCGTGTCTCTCATTTGCGCACCCACGGCGGCGAGCACGAGGTCGACCTGATCGTGGAGCGAGGCGACGGGCGAGTCGTGGCCTTCGAGGTCAAGCTGTCAGCAACTGTCAAAGACCGCGACGTCCGTCACCTAGCGTGGCTCGCCGAACGGCTCGGCGACGACCTGCTCGACGCGGCAGTCATCACTACCGGCAAAGAGGCCTACCGCCGCCGTGACGGCATCGGCGTCGTCCCCGCAGCCCTGCTCACCGCTTAGGAGACTGCTGAGGACGAGATGCTTCGGCGGGTGGAAGAGCTTCGCCCGTCGGCAGGCCGCCTCGAGGTCTTGCCGAGACGGTCTTGACCTCCGAAACCGAACGCGGTACTCGTAGTTCCTTTGCCGGGACTGTCCCCGGTATCTGAGGAGCGAGTGCATGTTTGCAGTTCACCGTTCGAGCCGTCGCACGACATGCCGGCCTTGGGTTGCAGCCCTGACGGCCGTGCTTGCAGCGCCGCTGCTGGTGCTGGTGCCGCTGAGCGCCCCGGCAGCGGCCTCGGGCAAGTCGGCCGTCAGCGTCTCGACTGCGCTGGAACTCATCTACGAAGGCGACGAGGCGGTGTTCACGATCAGCGCCACGCCGGCGCCGACCAGCGACCTCGCTGTCAGCTACTTCGTCGACGACAACTTCGACACGGTGCCCGGACATGCCGAGGGGCGAAAGACGGCAACCATCAGGGCAGGCACGAGCAGCGTCACCGTCCGCGTGCCGACCAACCGGGACATGACGTTCCACTTCAGCCCGGAAGCCGGCAAGACTCTGTACTGCAAGAACAACGCTGACGGCGTTCCCATCACGAAGGTCGGCCACGTGAACTCGCCCCACTGGCAGCCGTACTCGTCGGTGTGCGCCCAAGGATCTTCCGGCGCTCTGACGGGCGCGGCAACCGTGGCGATCTACCCCGGCAGTGCATACACCACCGACACAGGTCCGCAGACTGCCCTGATTTCGGTGAAGGACAGATCTCGTCGCCCCCCGCCCCCGCCGACTCCCGTCGTGCAGTTCGGCTCGGCGGCCTACAC
>WTFX01000028.1 GCA_011523825.1 Microthrixaceae bacterium | reverse complement strand
TGGTGCGTCAACATTGAATATTCAACAACTGTCGATTGCCATACTATACAGCAAGAAATGTCGAATTTCCTTATTGGTGCAGTGCTCGCTGTATCTATTTCAGCATCAACATCAATAACGCAAAGCGATGCGGTCGATAGACAGATATCCATTGCTCGCTTAACGCTAGCCGTCATGGTCGGCCTGAATTGTGTGCTGATAGAGGATTGTCGAATGAGGGCCAAGGGAGCAGTGTGCATGAATGACGAGGGCTAAGGCCGTTCGGTGACGCAATTTGCAAATTTTCGAAAAAACGTTGGCGTTATGACCTGCCCAGCCTAGAATCGGTAGGGTGCGAGCGTGTCGAATCATGGAATTTCACCGTTTCACAGTGTCTTCGCCTTTTTACTTGTCGGTTTGGGGTTAAAGTCCTGACGCAATAACGCAATAACTTTTATATTTAAAATATTCCTGGTTTAAAGTTTGATGCAATTATTGTCTTATGAAAAAATTCAAATCGAAAGTTGATTGGATTCCCAGTTTTTGGAACTTTCTGGCAGATCTCAATCGAGATGACTTAATTGCTGAATTGATTCAAAATGACCTAGATCAAGATGCATCCTTAACTCAAATTTCATTTGAAGAAGATAAACTAATTTGCTATGGAAATGGCAGATCTGTCGATAAGGAGGGTTGGCAACGATTGAGTTTTATCCAAGGAGCGGGAGATCAAGTTTCCGCTAAGAGTGGAAAAATTGGTGTAAAAAACCACGGTCTTAAGACAGCGTTTACGCTGGGAGATAGACTGTTTCTAATGTCGGATGGAAAGTCGATTGAGCAGACATTGTTCTCACATGGAAATGAATGCGAACCACATCCAGGTGCATCTATCGAGCCTGCTGTTGACGCTCAAGCACCTGTCAACGGTTGCCGAATTGTGATTCCATACCGAATTACAACACTTCGACCACAGAAAGGAGAAAAATTAAGCTGGCAGCCACCTACAGACGAAGAATTAGAGGAATTATTTCGAAATGCTTGTTTGAATATCCCAGAACAGTTTGTTGGGATTGTTTCGCCTGGAAGGGTAACTCGTTATGAGATCACAATGAGACATTGGCAATTGGGCGAGGCACGTTTTCATTTCTCGTGCACAAGGGGAATGGAAATTAAAAACAAACGTATGGAGAGGTATAGAAGAAAGTGTGTAGTAAGTGGTAAAACTGATTTGCTTCCCGACACTATACATGAACAGGCTATACGAAGGCTATTACCGCTTCGTGGTCAACTGAAAGAAAGGTGCCCTGATTTCTACCGTGTGGAAAAAAATTTCACTGCTGAAGTGTCATGGGTTACGAACAGTGCAGGAAAACCACTGACTAAAGTGGGCCGATACCGATACCCAATTGGATATCCTTTAGAATCACAGCACGCTTGTACTGGGCACGGGGTGTCTTTTAATGTGCCGATTGTTTCCAATTCTAAGCGCCACGCTCCAGCGGCTAATGAGGAGACGAATGAACATCTGCGAGATGTCTGTAACGACCTTCTAACGGATGCACTTGCTTATTATCTAATTCCTTGCCGGGGGGCGAATGGACTCGTTCCAATTATTCCAAATACGCAAATTAAGGATGCTGAAGACACCGTATCAGAACTTTTAGCTGAACTTGTAAATCGGAAAAAGTTACCTGTTCTTAACTGGAACAAGGCTGCACAGACCACCACGAAAAGCAAGAATCTTAAGAAGTCTTTACGTCAGATTTCTGGACGTAAATTACCGAAAGAGGAAAAGAGATACTTTTTCGTAATTCCTCGAGCAACGTGGGAAAAGTCTTCAACTAGTCCTGTTCTTTCTATACTTTGTCCTCGTTCGGAAATGCAACTAGACCCTTGTGTTGCGGTAGAACTAGTACAAATACTTGTTGATGCAGTCTGCAAGAAAGATTGGAAGAACATCACCACATTCGATGAAACGGATGTTGTTCAAAGAATCACATCTGAAGGTAATCATTGGTTTGGTGCGATTCCGAATCGACGTAAAGAGTTCGGGGAACCAGTTCTTGTTAAACACTACCTTGATTTAATTCATCTTGCTTTGGATGAGGCCGAGGATTTTGGAAAAGATCATGAGGACCAGTTGCTCGAGACGTTGCTTGTGCCGGATAGCCACAGTCAATCTTTGTCTTTGGATAGTCTCTACTCAAGTAATTTACTCTTGAGCGGTATACCCGGCCTTGATATTCCGCCTATTCTTCATCCTGACATTGTCAAGCATCCTCTATTTAGACGAAAAAAGTGGCGACGACAGAAGTACACAATGAGAACTTTCTTGGAGAGTGACAGTCTCCAAGTTGCTAATAAACAAATTCGCACACAGTTTTGGCAGTGGCTCCGAATAAACTCTAACCTTGTTCCGTCTCGAGATAGGACGAAATTGGTTGATTTTGAGATCTGGCCGGACAGCTGTGGTCAATTAACCGAGCTAGTTAATTTGTGTGCGCCACCATCCAGAAAGGTGCGGTCAATCCTAGCCAGCTGCATTAGGCAACCTCACAGAGAACTAAAACACTCACGTCTTGTTAAGTTCGGGACAAGAGGTCGTATGAC
>WTFX01000010.1 GCA_011523825.1 Microthrixaceae bacterium | reverse complement strand
ACCCGTCGGGTTCGTCGGTGTTGTCGCCGACAGTGGCCACCGACAACTGCGCCGAGCCTGTCGTGGGCACGACCACGGTCTCGGTTCCGGTTGTGACGCCGAAATCACCGGCTTGGGCGACCGTGACTGTCACAGTCAACGGAGAGGTAGGCGCCGGGGTTGCCGTGACCGTGAATCTTGCTGCGTCGCCTTCGGTGACGCCTGCACCCGCTGTGATACCGACCTCCGGAGTCGACGGTGGAGGCGGGGGCGGGGGGTTGTCGTCGTCGGCAACCTGAACCGCGGCGGTGTTCTGTGCGCCCGACACGGTGTAGCCGCTGCCAGTTTTCACAGTCACCGTGACCGACCCGTCGGCCTCGTCGACGTTGTCGCCGACAGTGGCGACCGTCAACTGCGCCGAACCCGCGGTCGGGATCGTCACCGTCCCAGTGCCGGTAGCGACGCCGAAGTCACCGGACTCGCCGACGGTGACTTTCACGCTCAACGCCGCTGACGGCGCGGGGCTGGCAGTCACCGTGAACACCGCAGCACTCCCCTCAGTGATCGCGTTGCCTGCTGTGACGCTGACCTCCGGCGTCACCGGCGGCGTGTCTGGTGTGGGCGCTGCCCGGCATGTTTGGAGGCGGTCCAACTCGGCGTAGATGCTCTGCCACAGCGCATTCGGGCCCGCGCCCTGCCAGTTGGAGGTCTGGCGGTCGGGGCGGGCCTTGAGATCAGCCACCGTGTAGGAGTCTTTGCCGAGCATCGTGTTGTGCGAGCGGGTGAACGTCTCCACCAGATCAGGACGCGCTCCGCCCCACGGATCAGCAGCCTTGGCAGCCACCCGCGCCAGCAACGCCGTGTCGGTGGTCTTGCACACCTTCACAGGAGGCGGCGCCTGCTTCTTCGGCGGATCGTCGTTGTCTGCGACGGCCACGGTCGCGCTGGCTTGGGCGCCCGAGACCGTGTAGCCGGTGCCGGTGTTCACGGTGGCGGTGACCGAGCCGTCGGCCTCATCGGCGGCGTCGTCCGCTGTCGCCACGGTGTGGGTGGCGGTGCCGCCGGCGGGGACGGTGACGGTTTTTGTGCCGGTGGTGCCGGACGCCGCGTAATCACCCTGCTGGGTGACGGTGATGGTGACAGCCAGCGGTGCTGCGGGAGCTGGGTCGGCGGTGATGGTGAACGAGGCCGAGCCGCCTTCGGTGATGCCCGCACCGGCGATGACGCTGATCGCGGGGTCGGATGGGGGCAGGGCGCCTGCGGCGCGGCATGCTTGGAGGCGGTCGAGCTCGGCGTAGATCTTCTGCCACAGCGGGTTGGGCCCGGCGCCTTGCCAGTTGGGGTCAGCCTTGTCGGGGCGGGCCTTGATGTCGGCGGTGGTGTAGGCGTCCTTGCCCTGCATGGTGCGATAGGAGCGGGAAAACATCTCGGCGAGGTCGGGGCGGGTGCCGCCCCAGGGGTCGGCGGCTTTGGCCTCCACCTCAGCGAGCAGGTCGGTGTCGTCGGTGACGCACACCGGGTCCAGCGGGTCGTTGAACACCCAGGGGCGGGCTTGTTTGATGGCGAGCTTGTTCTCAGCGGTGATCTTGAACTCGATCTCCATGGCGAACCTCTCGCCGGCCGCGGGCTGATAGAGCGCCTTGAAGCGGTCGTGGATGGCCTTGAGGCTGTTGCGCAGCTCGACCATCTGGGCGTCGGTCATGAACAGCTTGCCGGGCGGGGCGAGGTTGGAGCGGGCCAAAACGGTCGCTTTGCCCGCCGAGTCCAACAGGATCTGCTCGGGCAGCGAGTTCGCGTTCGGGTTGGTCACCAGGTCCTCGCCGAGCTGGGTGTTCACGTAATACATGTTGTCGAGGCCGGTGACCGGGTCGAAGCTGACCGCCACCCCGTTGGCCAGCTCGTCCGAATAGTTGGGATGCACCAGAACGCCCATCGCGGTGGCCAGGTGGTCGACGCGGTGGTGATAGCGCTCCAAGAACGCGCGGAAGTTCCACAGGCTCGCCCACACCGCCTTGATCGACTTGTCGATCCCCTCTGCGGCTGTCTCGTCGGGATCCTGGGTCTTGGAGTCGTACAGGCCCGCGCCGTTGAAGCCGGGCAGGTCCTCGTTGTTGGTCGACGACCGGTAGCGCAGCGACGTGCCCTCGGGAAACGAGGCGTGCATCGCCTCCAACGCAGTAATGATCCATGCGGGCGCAGCGGCCTTCTTGATCGCCTTGCGCAGATCGTCGAGCATCTCCTCCTGCGCGGCGAAGTCCGACTGGAAGTGCGAGTTGGCCAGCATCGCCGACACCGCCGCCCACAGCGTCGTCCCCGCCGCCAACGTCACCTTCTTCGCGTCGGGGTCCTTCTTCTTGCCCAAGACCGTCTTCTCCGCCAGCGTCGCCTGGGCCATGAACTGGTCATAGAAATACAACGGCACCGCGAAACCATCAGGCGCCACTCCCTCGGCCAACGCGCTCATCGCGCCCAGCTCGGCCACGTTCGCCGCCTTGACCCCGAACGCGTCCCAGTCGTCGAAGCCGACATCGCCCAGCGCCGCGATCTTCTTCACCGTCAGATCCCGCACCGGGGTCTGCGCCTTTGTCGGCCTCGACGCCGCATGATGGGCGTCCACCTCCGCTTTAGTCGCAGCCCGCAGCACATAGCCGTCCTTGCCCACCTCGTAATACACATGGGAGCCCACCAGGTCGGTGACGGCCTTGTCGTCGAGCACATCGCGCACGAACGCGTTCGGCGCCCCGTTCTGAATCGCCCGCAGATTCACATGCGACAACGGCGTCTGCGGCACCGTCGTGATAATCCCCGCCACCCGCGGCAGATCATTCGGCAACGCCTTCAAAATCGCCACATCACGAGCACCCGGCAACTCGCCCGGCTCCACCACCCGCAACAACCCATACCCGCGGGCGGCATTGAGCGGCACATAGTCGATATCGGGCAGGATGTCCTTGTCCAGCAGCACATCCACCCGAGACGCGTCATACAGCGCCTTCTGCTTCGTATAGGCCCCGCCGGGTTTGCGCATCACGGGCATCGGATAGAACTTGAGATTGTTCGCCAGGACCGGCATCGCTGCCGCCACTGCCTCATACGCAAACGCCGCATCCCAGAAATCGACATTGTGATAGTCCTGGAACTCAAGGCGGTAGACGCCCAATGAACCGTCAGGAGCGAAGACATTGGGGTGGTACACGACCTCGCCCCGCAAATGCCCATGAATGTCGTTCTTGTCCCACCCCATCAACCACCTATACCCAGCATGCGCCCGGGTGGCGCGCGAGTTGATGAAATACACCTCTGGGCTGTCGGTGCCCGGGTGGAGTATCCAGAATTTCAGGTATTCCAAGCCTGTGAGGTGGGGGTCGTTGAGAACGTACGAGCCTTGATACGACAGCGCTTCGAATGCCTCATGGGAGTCAATGGAGGCGGCCCCGATCGGGAGCTGGTGAAACGGGTGCCAAGACAAATGCCGACTCCGATAGCCCGGGTGGAGTTGGCCGGCGTCCGTTGCCGGGTTCGTGGGGTTGTGACGTCCCGAATCCGCCAGCTCAGCCATGTCGTCGACACAGTCGCCGTCCACATCGGCCGGACTGTCCACCCGATACTTCTCCACCTTGTACCGATCGGCGGCCAACGATGCCAGCCGGTCAGACAGCACAGTCGTGCCGTCCTCGCCCCGGGTGACCGACTGCGGAATGTACTTCCACACCCCGCTCCGCCTCTCGTGCTTCACGTACAGCACGAAGTAGTCGGCGGTAGTCGAGGCGACCACAATCGGCACTGCGGTGACCGCGACCGCTGTCGGGGTCGGCGCTACCCAGCCCTCATCGCACGGCCCCAGAGTCGTCGTGCTGGCCCCCGCACCCGACGGCACCAGCGCAGCGAGCAAGGCGACGCACAGAGCACACGCCAGCAGCCGAGCGAGTCTGGCCTTCCGCATGGACAACTCCGATGACGGCATCCGCCAATGGGTTCTGTTGTTCCGCCATTGCTGCCGCATTCGAAGCCTAGGCACTGCACGCCGTCCGCCTATGACCGCCATGTCGGGCGCTCGATGGCACGGCACAACGTGGGCGCGCTCGGCAGCGGCCATGCATGGCCACACAGGTTGACAGATTCAAAATCTGCTTTTGAATCTGTCAACCTCTAGTAGGGTGACGCCGTGCTGATCGAGCGGGACATGGCTTATCGGCTGCGGGCCGCTGCGCGCCAGTGGCCGGCGGTCACGCTGACCGGGCCGCGCCAGAGCGGCAAGACCACGCTGTGCCGCAGTCTGTTCGCTGGGCGCGACTACGTGTCACTCGAAGCAGCAGACACCCGCCAGTTCGCCACCGACGATCCGCGCGGCTTTCTGGCCGCGCTCGCAGACGGGGCGGTCATCGATGAGGTCCAGCGGGCGCCCGAACTGCTGTCCTACCTCCAGGGCATGATCGACGACGATCCGAGGCCGGGGCGTTGGATCCTCACCGGCTCTCACCATCTGACGCTCAGTTCCTCGGTGAGCCAGTCGCTGGCCGGGCGTACCGCGCTGCTGACGCTGCTGCCCCTGGCCCGCAACGAGACCGTCCGCTTCGCGAAGCACCCCGGAACGCTCGACGCCTGCATGGTCACCGGCGGCTACCCCGCGATCCTCGAGCGGGGGATCGAGCCCGCCGAATGGCTGAGCGCGTATGCCAGCACCTACATCGAGCGAGACGTCCGAACCGTCACCAACGTCGGCGACTTGGCCACCTTCACCAGGTTCGTCCAGCTGTGCGCGGGCCGCTGCGGGCAGTTGCTCAACTACACGTCGCTGGCCGCCGACTGCGGCATCTCCCAGCCCACCGCCAAGGCGTGGCTCAGCATCCTCGAAGCCACCTACATCGTGTTCAGGCTTCCGCCGTACCACGCCAACCTTCGCAAACGGCTCGTCAAGATGCCCAAGCTTCACTTCTATGACACCGGTCTGGCCTGCTGGCTGCTCGGCATCCGCGAACCTGCCCAGCTCAGCGCCCATCCCCTGCGCGGCGCGCTGTTCGAGACATGGGTGACCGCAGAGATCGCCAAGCACCGAGCCAACCGCGGGCTGCCCGGCGGCATGTTCCACTATCGCGAACGCAGCGGCCGCGAGGTCGATGTGGTGCTCGAACGCCCCGGCTCCGCCATGCTGATCGAAGCCAAGGCATCCATGACGCCCGGCAGCCACCTGCTGAGCACCGCATCCGCCGTGCGGGACCGTCTCGCCGACGACGACACCGCGGCACTGCCCTTCGCCGTGTACGGAGGCGATGCCGACCAGCACCGCCAGACCGGCGACATCATCTCGTGGCGCCGGCTGCACGAATCGCGTCTCGCCGCCCATGACGACAAGCCGCCCATGCCGTGACCCGAGGGCCGCGCCGGCCTTGGGTGCCGCAGCCGACAACGCCCGAGATCATCATGAGGATGCCGAGTCAGACGCGGAGTCTGCTCATGGCTGGACGCTAGGCGCAGATGCTCCGGGTGCCGTAGCGCCGGATGGCGGCGTCGCCGTAGGCGTAGATGCACATGCGGAGCCAGCCCTTGGGCACGACGGCGGCGCTGTCGCCGTTCACCGTCCAGCTGTCGGCTTCGGGAACCGTGAGCATGCACGACAGGTCGCCGAGCTTGCGGGCGCAGCTGCGGTAGGCGTCCTCGTTGAGATGGACGGGGGTGTCGCGCATGTACCAAGCGAACAGGTCCCAGTCGTAGTCGGTGCGGGTGCCGGACTCCCAGCCGAATTTGAGAAGCCGACTGCGGCCGTAGGGCACGCACACGGTCTCCGTCTTGGGCGTGCCGTGGCCTGCGCCGAGGTTCTCGCTGTGTGTGACGGTGACCTGGTGGCCTTCCTTGCCGCGCTTGCCGAGCTGGCAATCGCCGCCGGAGCTGTTGGTGTTGCGAATTCGGTAGCGGGCGCGGTACTCGCCGGCCACTTCGACTTGGCAGATGGCGGTCGAGCCGTCGTTCACGCAGACGATCTCGGGGTCGCCGAGGTTGCGCCACTGATGGGGGCGCTGGTCGACGGTGACGCCGCTCGGTGTGGTCTGGGCGCCCGCGGGAAGCGGCCACAGCGCCGCGGCGCAAGCGAGCGCCGCTAGCAGCAGAACCGTCTTGCGAACGGTGGACATGCCGTGAAGCTACCCCCCCCCCCCCACGAAAAGCAACCTACGGGGGGTGGGGATGGTGACGCGGACGTCCATCTGGGTGATCTCGCCGCGGCCGATGCCCGCGAACTCAGCGATGTCGGCTCAGGAGAGACGCTGATTGATGCGAGCCACCTCGTCGATCAGCGTGCCGTTCACCGCGGCAATCTCCTCGACCCGGGCCTCAAGACGATCAAAGCGCTCGTCCACCTGATTGAAGCGCTCGTCTACTCGCGTCTCGAAGCGGTCAAGACGCTGATCAACCCCATCGAGACGCTGGTCCACCCGGTCGAAGCGCTCACCGATCTGGCCGAACATCTCGCCCAGCCAGTCACGCATCGAGTCCATCTCGCTCACGCCCCCGACCATACCCCGCACGGGCCGCGTTCGGGATGCAATCTCGACAGCACAGATGCAAGCCGCCTTGCGATTCATGAGTCGGAAGGGTCGATGCGGACCGCGTCCGGCTTGCGGGCATGAACGAGAAAGCAGGGCGTGAGGATTCCCTCCTCGCCCGCCTGCACCAGCGCGTCGGCGGCCTCGTTCAGGATGCGGGCCGACTCGCCGATGCCGGCCGGGGCGATGCGGAGCCGTTCAAGCAGCGCTGTCGCCGTGGCGGTGAACCGCCGACCGGCCGGGACACGCGCCAACGACGCCAGCGAGAGGTCGCGCCCCTGCAGCGCCCGGTACCACGGGAAGTCTGGGTCGCTGTCGAGCGCCTGGTCGCGGCTGGAGAGCACCTCGAAGCCCGCAGCCTGCACGGCCGCGATGAATCCAGAGGTCGTCGGGAGCTGAGGCGTCGCATTCGCGAACTCGACTCGCGCCCGGATGTCCCCATGGATCGGGTCCCGCGCGTCGAAGCGATCCGTCAGGCACCATTCGGTCAGTGCGATCCGGCCGCCGGGCTTGAGCAGACGCCAGATCTCCGAGAGGCAGCGATGCCGGTCGGGTGCATGGCAGATCGCTTCGAAGGAATACGCCGCGTCGAAGCGCCCATCGGCCAGCGGGACGTCCATGTAGTCGGCCAGCAGGAAGTCGCACGCTCCGCGGACCCCGCCGGCCCGCCGCAGCGCCCGCCAGCCTCGCTCGATCTGGTAGGCGTTGAAGTTCAGCCCCGTGATGTCGGCACCCGACAACTGGGCAATGTTGACCAACGGCCCGCCCACGCCGCACCCCACATCGACCACCCGAAGACCCGGCCCAAGACCCAGCAAGCCGGCGACGCCGGCCTCCTGCCGACGCTGCGCCGCATGCAGACCCTCACCGGAACGACGCGGTGCGAAATGGAACGACTTGCCCCAGCCGTACTCGAAGAACCTCGTCACGACATCGTAGAAGCGGCTCACCATGTGCGGCTGCTCGCGCTCGGCTCGATCGCCGGCCGGGTCTGCTGCGACCTCCCGGAGTTCGAGAAAATCGTCCAGCGCCTCGCGCAGGCTGCCCCCGCTGTTGGCCTTGACGGCTGGCTCGGGCACGCAGCGCAGCATAGACACCGGTCGACGAAGCCCTCGCAGACAAGCACACGGCGACCGCATCGCCGACCGCATCCGACGAAAACCGCCACAGCCGGATGCCCAAACTTTCTGACAGACCTAACCAAGGCTAGAGCGAGCGGAGGCGTTCGATGGCGGCGTCGAGGACGTCGTGCTGCTTGCAGAAGGCGAAGCGGACGAGGTGGCGGCCTTCGTGGAGGTTGTCGTACATGACCACGTTGGGCACCGCCGCGACGCCGATCCGTTCGGGCAGACCCCAGCAGAACTCGACGCCGTCGCCGTGCCCGATCGAGCGGATGTCGGCGGTGATGAAGTAGGTCCCCGACGGCTCGAACACTTCCAGACCAGCCGAGCGCAGACCCTCCGACAGCCGGTCCCGCTTGGCGCGCAGGTCATCAGCCTGGGCCGTGAAGTAGTCGTCGCCCAGATCCAGCCCGGCGGCAATCGCATGCTGAAACGGCCCGCCGCTGACGTAGGTCAGCCATTGCTTGGCCGTGCGCACTGCCGCTGCCAGCTCCGGGCGGGCGCAGACCCAGCCGATCTTCCAGCCGGTCACCGCGAAGGTCTTGCCGCCGCTGGAGACCGTGACCGTTCGGTCGGCCATGCCCGGCAGCGTCGCGATGGGAATGTGCTCACCGTCGAAGGTCAGGTGCTCGTAGACCTCGTCGGTGACCACGATCAGGTCTCGCTCGACGGCCACTTCCGCAATGGCTTCCAGCTCGGCCCGGCTGAACACCTTGCCGGTCGGATTGTGCGGGCTGTTGAGCACCAGCATTCGGGTGCGCGGCGTCACGGCCGCCGCCAACTCGTCAGGCTCGAACCCGTAGTCCGGCGGGCGGAGGGTGACCACCTTCCGCACGGCGCCTGCCATGGAGATCACCGCGCCGTAGAGGTCGTACCAGGGCTCGAACGTGAGCACGTCGTCGCCCACCTCAGTCAGCGCCAGGATGCTCGCGGCCAATGCCTCGCTCGCACCAGCCGTGATGAGCACTTCGCTGTCCGGATCGACGTCCATGCCCCAGAAGCGCTTCTGGTGCCGGGCCACCGCATGGCGCAGTTCCGGAATGCCGATGCCCGGCGGGTACTGGTTCGCGGTGCCGCTGCGGATCGCGGCGACCGCCGCTTCCAGCACCTCGGTCGGCCCGTCGGTGTCGGGGAAGCCCTGGCCGAGATTGATGGCACCGGTTCGCACCGCCAGTGCCGACATCTCGGCGAAGATCGTCGACTGGTAGCCCTGTAGGCGCGAACTCAAGTACGGCAGCCGTGCCATGTCGCGGAGGCTAGGCGGCTACTGGTACGAGACGAACAACGGCGACGGTGTCTGAGCGAGTACCTGTTCCGCTGTGGGTGTTGGGAAGTCCTCGTCGTAGAAGTTCTTCCAGCCCCAGTGGAAGCGATGGGCGTCGGGCTCGCCGGTCAACGCATTCCACGTGCTGAACTTCGTGTTGATCGGACCCTGCCCGTCCATGTGGATCATCACTGCGAGTTCTGCCGGCGTCTCGATGAGCTCGCGGTTGGTGATCATCGAGAAGCGGAACTGGTGCAGGATCAACAGCTTCTGAGGCAGGGCCTCGGTACGGACGAGGCCGGCCAGCCACCGCACCACCTGGTTGATCTCGGCCGCGTCGACCGAGCCGATCTGCTGCAGATGCACCTCGCCGGGCCGCAACCGCCACTCGGGGTCGAGCGCCAGCCCGACGTGCGGGAGCCGCAGGAACTCCTCATAGTGCTTGGCCTGCGTCAGGAAATCGGTTCGGCCGGACTGCAGGTCGAGCACCACGTACATGTCGTTGGCAGCCGCCGCCTCAACCCAGGGTCTGATGTCGTCGAGAGCGGTCTCGTTGGAGTAGTCGCCGTCGCGGCCGGCTCGGGCAGAGGCAACGGTGGCGATGATCTCGAACGCGAGCACCACCTCCGATCCGTCAGCGTCGTAGCCCTCCGCTATGGACGCCAAGCGCGCCACGCCCTCAGTTGGGTCCTGCTCTCCCAGCACCCCGAGCTGCGATGTCGCCGGGTGGCCGTACATGGCCACCAGGCGACGAGCGCGCCCGGGCTCGAACATGAGCAGGCCGCCGCCGGGTACTTCGTCGCCGCGACGGACAACCTCCAGCTGCCACGCTGCGTCGGGGCCAAGGTCGGCCTGCAGCCCCACCCGCGCAGCGTCGCGCAGCATCGCTCGATCGGCCCCAGGCAGGGCCCGCAAGTCGTCACCCACGGCCACGGTCAACGCTGCTGCGTCGATCTGGCGCCCGAGGGCCCCGAACACCGCTGCTTGCTCGGCATTGCCGACGATCCACACCCGCTCGGGGGGAGCATCTCGATGCGGCAGCGTTGCGGCCGGATTGACGGGAACCCACTCGATGTCGAAGCCGGCGAGCTGCTGGGAGAGGCGTTGCTCGTTGAAGCCCGCCGCCACGATCCTCACCGGCGCGAGACGCCGTACTTCTGTCATCGGCTCAGCAGCCGACCACGACTCGACAAGCAGCAGCGGTCCGTCAATCCCGCGGGCGGCCAGCGTGAGGATCGCCTCGGAATCGTCGGCGAATGCCAAGCCGATCTCGTCGACGCAGTCGTAGAGCGCACGCGATATCTGGACGCTCGCGAGCACAGCTCCGGTGGGGTCGATTGCCAGGTCGTCGGCTGCGGCCCGCGGCGAACAGTCGCGGACGGTCGTCGCAGGCGGCTGGGCAGTGGCGGGTACCGAGGGCGCCGCCGTCTCGGCAGCCGCGCCAGCCTCCGCTTCCGCCGTGCCGGCAGGCTCCTGCGTCTCTTCCAGCGTCACGCCGCCCGGCAGGCAGCCAACGGCGAGCATGGCGATTGCAGCCAAGACCAGCGGCATCCCGCTCGCGCCCAACGTCGGCCTTCGGATGACGCTCACCAGCCGCTCGGGCCACGGCGTGGCCAATCGGCTCGGTAACGGGCCGGGCGGCGGGGGTCTCATCACGCTCGGAGAAACTATTGACCGAGGCGGCAATACTGGCGGCATGCCGACACCTGAGCTGAACCCCCACGTGCCCGCCCGCTACGACACGGCCGCTGTCGACCTCGCGTCGGTGGACGGCGTGCTGTCGACCACCCGCTCGGTGCGGCTGCGGCTCGATCTGGAACGTGAAGTGCCCCACGATCTCGTGCTCGACTGCATCGACGTTGCCGAGCAGGGACCCGGCGGCGGCAACCAGGCCAGCCGGCGATGGCTGCTGATCCGCGATCCCCAGCAGCGCCAGGCCATCGGCGACATGTACAACTCGGTCGTCGGCGCGTTCATGCAACGGGGGCGCGACGCCACCGCAGGCACCGGGCACCCGATGGAACAGGTCATGAAGTCGGCCTTCCACCTCGCCGAGCATCTCGCCGAGGTGCCGGTGATCGTCATTCCCTGCGTGTGGGGCGTCCACGACGACAGCGGCAAGCCGGGCCTGTTCGACTCCGTCCTGCAGTCGGCATGGAGCTTCTGCCTCGCGGCCCGTGCCCGGGGCCTCGCTACTGCCTGGACCACGGCGATTCTGAACAAAGAGGAGGAGCTGCGCGAGGTGCTCGGCATCCCTGAGGGAGTCACGCCGGTGGCACTGCTGCCCTTGGCCTGGTCGAAGGGCACTGAGTTCGGCTCGGTGCCCCGCCGACGTGCCAATGAGATCGCCTACGTGGACGGCTGGGGCCGCACCTGGGAGGCGCGTGGTGACGAGTCGGCAGCTCGCTCGCTGGGCGAGGGTCCCGGCGCCACGGTCGAGGTCGACATCGACGCCTCCGCGGAACGCGTGTGGGAGATCGTCAGCGACATCAACGCCGGGGCCGATTTCTCCGAGGAGTTCGTTCGTGCCGAGTGGGCGCCGGGCTACGACGGCCCGGCCCTGGGCGCCAAGTTCATCGGCCACAACCAGCACCCGGCCATCGGCGAGTGGGACATCGATCTCACCGTCACCGAGTACGAGCCGAACGTTCTCTTCGGCTGGGCGACCGGCGAGACCGAAGACGTTGCCGGCGCTCGTTGGCGCTACGAAATCGACGTGTTGCACGGCCAGCGCTGCCGCCTGCGCCACACCGTGCGCATCGGTCCCGGCGAGTCCGGCCTCACGATGGCCATCACGGCGATGCCCGACAAGGAGCCTCGCATCCTGTCCCGCCGCCAAGACGAGCACTTGGCGAACATGACGCGCTGCATCGAAGGCATCAAGGCGCTGGCCGAGGGCATCGCTTGACCAACCACCCGATCGTCGGTCGCTGGGCACCGAGCGGACAGGACCTTGGAGTCGCTACTCCATCACCCGCAGCTGGCCCGGGATGAACATCTTCTTCAGCTTGCGGCCGGGGAACACCGGCGCCAGCGCGATCGCAGCCAACGCGACGACGAACGACACCGCCATCTCCCACCAACGGACGGACACGATCATGCCGATATCGGGGATCGCCGTCGGCAACAGGAACAGCGCCATCCACAGCAGCAGGGCGTAGCCGAACAGACCGCCGAGCACGGCCGCCACCACACCCAGCAGCAGTCCCTCCATCGAGAGGTTCGCGATCACCCGCCGCACCGGAATGCCGTAAGCGAACATCGTTGCATGGTCCCGGGAACGCTCGTCCACATTGATGTTGGCGGTATTGAACGCGATCAGCATGACCAGGAAAACCACGAAGATCTGCGTGATGAAGAACACGCCGCGGGACTGCTCTTGCGAATCCTCCACGGACTGGAACGTCTCGCTCAGCCCCTGCACCAGTGCCACGCCCTTGCCGCTGCCGAACAGCGATCGCTTCACGTCGTTCAGGCTGCTGCCGTCTGCCGGCACACCAGTCACAATGTTGGCGAGACCGCCGAAGCCCCAAGCCGAGGCCTGCGAGAGATCCATATAGGCGTTGAGCCGCAGCGGATGCGGATGGATCGCTGCGACCTCTACGGTGCGCGTGCTGTGGGTAAACGCCCCGTCGACCAGCGCTGGATGCGTGACGACGACCTCGTCGCCGACGCCCACGCCGAAGTCACGAGCGGCCTTGTCGGCGAGCACGATGCCCGGCGATCCCCGCGGCAGCGAACCCTCCGAAGCGGTCGGCGTCCAGACGGTGCTGCCGAAGTCGACGAATCGGACCGCGAGATCAAGCCGGATCGGATCGTCGGCGTCCCCTGACGCCGTGGCAGTGACATTGGCGCCCAGCACCATCGCCGGCTCGCCGAGTTGCACCGTCGGATCGGCGAGCACGTCTTGAACCTGCGGCCCATCGACTGGGTAGAGGGAATCCATCTGCACCATGAATCGGTCAGGCTCGCTGCCGAGCAGCTCCTCGTTGCCCTGCTCGAAGGTGCCCGCGAATGTGCTCGACAGGCTCAGCATGGCGAACATGATCGCGAGGCTCATGGTGAAGGTCAGCAGCGTCAGGAACGTCCGGCGAGGGGCCCTCATCAGGTTCCGGAACGGCATCCGCTCAAGGCTGCGGCCGGGCAAGGGGATGCGGCTGATGACGGGTCCGAGGCTGCCGCCGCGAGACGCCAGATGGCTCGAGCGGATCGCGTCGACCGGCTTCACCCTGACCGCGCGCACCACGGGCCAGAGCACTGCGAGCACCGGGACCGCGAACCCGACTGCCATAGCCTGCGCGTAGATCTCTCCCTGGAAGGGCTGCTCGAAGATCGGCAGCCACATCAACTCCTGCACGACGCCCACCGTCTGGAATGCGATCGCGTAGCCCACGACGACGCCGAGGATCATGCCGATGATGCCGATCTGCAGGCCGATCAGCAACGGCCGCACGATGATCGACCGAGGTCGCTCCCCGATCGCCATGGAGTTGCCGATCTCGCGCCGCTGCGCTTCGACCATCCGCGCCGAGAAGTTCAGCGCAGCAAACGCTGCACCCACAAAGAGCAGGAGCGAGATGGCGTTGTAGATGCCCTGGTCGAGTTCCGGCGAGCCGATCAAGCCGATGTACGACGGCGTCTCTTCGCGGGTGAGGACATCAAGCAGCACACCGTCCTGCGACGCCGCGGCAGCGATGAGCTGCTCGGTCACCGCCGCAGCATCGGCACCGGACTCGAGGGTCATCACGAGATCGTTGACGGCGCCGGGCCGGCCCGAGATGTCCTGCGCGGCAGCCAGCGGGGCGAACAGCACAGCAAGGTTGGACTTGCCGAGCGATCCGTTCCCCTCGACGATCAGGAAGAACTCGGGCGACACGGCAGAGCCGACATAGTCCACGCCGATATCGCCGCCGACGGTCAGCGTGCCGCTCGTCGGCAGGTCCCAGAAGGTGGCGAAGCTCCGGTTGACCAGCACCTGCGGCGTTGCGGCACCCGGCGCCGGACGGACGGCGTCGTCGATCAGGTACACATCGTTGACGACCTGTTCGCTGCCCGACACGTCCATGCCGACAATGCGTCCGTGCACCAGCAGTTCGTCGCCGTCGACAGCGGTCTCTACCTGCGTGTCGAGCACGAGACGCTCGCTGTAGCTGTGGATGCCGTCGATCTCGCCGGCGATGCGGGCGAGCGAGCCCGCCGACACGTCTCCGCCCTCGCTGACCGTGGCCCGCAGGTCGTACATGCTGGTGGCCTCGAGGCTCTTGTCGGTGGAGACGAGCCGCCATTCCGTAACGCTCGAGAGCCCGGCGTACAGCCCGATGCCGATCGCGAGCGTGAAGCCGATGGCCACGATCTGGATCCATCGTCTGCGCGCGTCTCGCAGCGACCACCGCAGCCGGAGGAGCTTCATGCCCGAGGCCTACCAGTGCAGCTCGGACAGCGGGGTCTTGCCGCCCTCCGGCGGACCGTCGCTGATGATCTGCCCGCTGCTCATCTCGACGACGCGGTCTGCCATCCGCGAGATCTCGCGGTTGTGGGTCACCACCAGCACCGCCCGGTCCTGGTTGGCCTGCTCGGCGAGCAACTTGAGAATCTGGGCGCCGGTCTTGAAGTCCAGCTCGCCCGTAGGCTCATCCGCGAGCAGCACCGGGTTGCCGGTGGCGAGTGCTCGCGCGATCGCGACGCGCTGCTGCTCGCCGCCCGACAGCTCATGGGGGAAGTGCCCCAATCGGTGGCCGAGGCCGACGGAGTCGAGGATGTCTGCGGGAGAGGCCGAACCGCTCTTGCCGGAGACGTCCATGCCGAACTCGACGTTCTCGGTTGCTGTCAGGCCGGGGAAGAGGTTGAAGCTCTGGAAGATGAAGCTGACCGTCTCGCGCCGCAGCGCAAAGAGCTCGCTGCGGCTCGACGTGGTGAGGTCGCGTCCACCGACAGTCACCTTGCCGGACGACGGCACATCGAGGGCGCCGATGATATTGAGCGTCGTGGTCTTGCCGCTGCCCGATGCACCCAGGACGACGACGAACTCGCCGGTGTCGACGTGCAGGTCGATGCCGGCCAGCGCCGTCACCA
Source organism: Microthrixaceae bacterium (assembly GCA_011523825.1). Lineage (GTDB taxonomy): Bacteria > Actinomycetota > Acidimicrobiia > Acidimicrobiales > Poriferisodalaceae > Poriferisodalis. The sequence continues at coordinate 78,987 of WTFX01000010.1, read as the reverse complement.
TCACAGGGCCGACTTCGTAGTGCTTGGTGACGCCTTCGAGATCGATCACGGCTCAGAACTCCTCGCCAGCCCACGAGATCGGCTGCGCTGACCCTACGCGTGTCTCCGGCTCGGAGTGCACATTCACAGACAGCTCCCGTTGCAGAGTTCAGCCCCTCCATCTTGGCCGATCGGTGCAGGCAACCTCAAAGAGTCGGCGAACTCCGGTCGAGGGTGCCGGCCTTGCCTCTCAGCGGCGTCCGAGCCGCTTGAACTGGCCGACGAGCCGTTCGAATTGGTAGGCGATGATTCGATAGATCATGCTGATGACGAGACCCATTCGACAGCTCCCCGATTGCTGTGCTCAGTAGATGCCGGGAACGATCCGGTACCGGACGCGCTCCTTGTATTCCGCCCACTTGTCGGCGCCGTATTTCTCGATGCACTGGCGCTCGTCGTCCATTTGGCGCTGGATGACAAGTGAAGTGACGAAGATCGCGTACACCCAGGCCCACAGATGGGTGAAATGACCGAAAGCCAACGCAGTGGACAGGCCGAGGAGCGTCTCGCCCAGATAGTTGAAGTGGCGCGCCGGGCGCCAGAAGCCGCTGCACAGGATCTTGCGCTCCCCAGCGCTGATGTACTGCGGCTCGATGATGCCGAGGAACTTGCGATCGGGCCAACGCTTGAAGGTGTACTTCTGCAGGTTGGCGCCGCGTCCGATGCCCCATCCGACGAGGAACAGCAGCGAGGTGCCGATCAGCCAGAAGTATCTCCACCCGGTGGAGAATTCGGGATCGGGGTGCGCGGCCATGCCCCACAGCGGCAGGACAAAGCCCCAGCCGAACACCACCAAGCCTCCCCAGATCAGCTTGAGGCCGACATTCTCATGGATCAGGTCGTAGGTATACAAATGCACCCGCTCGTGGATGAAGAAGTCGAGCGCATAGAAGGTGAAGAAGGCGGCAAACAAGTACACACCGGGATTTGCGTCGTCTCCGAAACGGTCGTAGTTCCATGCGGCAGCAGACAGTGCATTCAGCGACAGCATCGTCGCGCCCACGATGTTGATGTACATCTTGAAGTCGAAGCGTGAATCGAAGAGCTGGATCTCCTGTGCTCGCCCGAACCACCAGGCCATGAATGGGTTCTTGACCTCACCCTTTGGCTGGGTGAACACAGCGACAGTGTTCAGCATGAGGGCGAGGACGGTGCCTCCGACCACGGCATAGATGGTGGAACGGTAGAACCAGTCACGCGGCAGCCCGGTGAGCTGGAGCCACCAGACGATCTGCGCCAAGAGGAACACCACGAGACCGTTGAGCCGGTACGTCCGCGGCTCGCCTGTGTCGCGATCCGCAACGTAGCCGTGGACGCGTCGGCCGGGAACAACGACGTGCGCGACGAAGAACACCGCATAGAGGATCCACGGCGTGAAGAACCCCCAGATCGCCTCAGTGCGGTCCAAGTCGAGAAGATGGTCGATTCCGAGCCAATCAGCCATCCGTCATCGCTCCTTTGTCTGCTGCCTTCATCCCACGAGCGGGGCGTCGTCGACGTCGCGGAGACCCGTGACCCGGATGCGACACTTGCGGTGGGGACGGATGAGCGGGTACGAGGTGAGCCGGATTCCGCGGTCCTGCAACGGGAAACGATCAAGTTCGGCATACCGCAAGATCGCAGCCAGGTTCAGCGCCATGGCATCTTCGCTGTACTGCCTGCCGAGGCATGCGTGAGCGCCCACCCCGAAGGATGCATCCGCCCCCGGCGCCTGTGATTCCCTCCGGGGCGGCAGGTGCCTGTCAGGATCGAACTTCTCCGGGTCCCGGTAGAAGTCGGTGTCGCCGTGCACCACGGCGCCAGCCACCCACATCTGCTGCCCCGCAGGCACCAGATGGCCTTCGAACTCGAATGAGATACGTGCCGTGCGCTGCATGATCGGCGCCTGGGCATGAATGCGCAGCGTCTCGGCCGAGACCGCTCTGATCAGTTCCAGACCGTTCAAGCCTCCCGCCGCGTACCCGTCCGACGAGAGGGCCGCATCGGCTTCGGCTCGACACCGCCGGAGCAGGTCGTCGTCGGCCAGCAGGAACATGAGCGCCAGACCGAGCGTGCAGGCAATCTGGTCCGACGACTGGAAGAACGGGTAGATGCCAGCGGCCACCAGATCGTCCTCGGTGATGAACTCAGGCTGGCGCCAATGCGCTTCGAGGAGGTCGTCGATGAGGTAGCGCGTCCGCTGGGTGCCCACGAGCGGTCGTCGTTCGGCCTGCATCTCCGCAAAGAGCCGCTGCACATGGGGCCGTGACTTGCGCACCCTGCGCTCCACCATGAAGTCTGGGCGGTCGCCGCGCATCGAGATGATGAGGGCGTCGTTCCAGTGCCGGATGCTGTCGACATGCTCCGAGACCGATCTGCCGAAGGCCACATGGCCGACTTGCATGATCGACAGCCGCTGCATCGCTGCATACAGCGAGACCGACTTCATCCCGTGCCATCGGGCAATCTCGTCACGGGCGATGCCGAGCATCGCCGGCAGGCTCGCCTCCATGTCCATCCCCGCAATGACCTCATGGACAACCCGGCGCAGCTTGATGTGGTCGTGGCCGCTGCCTGCGATGATCAGCCGGTCGCTTTGTGCCGCTCGACACATCGGGGCGAAGGCGACGTCGTTGCGCATGTGCGTCTGCGCATGCTGTTGCGCGAAGTCGACGCCCTCCTTGCCGCTGAGCACGACGATGTTCTTGCCCGGGATGCGTATCCGGCAGATCGGTCCGTGCTCGCGATGCAGCTTGTCGAGGTAGGGACGCAATTCGCCGGCCAAGCCGATGCCGTTGCCGACAAAGGGCAGGCCCGGAACGTCGGGGATCGGCTTGCAGGCCGCAGATTCCCGCAATGGCGCCGGGATGCTCGCTGCGACGAGACGTGCAACCTCCTCGCAGAGCGGATGCGGCGAGTCCAGCTGCTGGATGGAGCGCCGGGCCTCTTCTCGTTGCCGAGCATCCAGGATGCAGTCGAAGACGCCGCACGCGTCAGCGAGATGGATCAGCGTGACATCGCGAGTCTCGGGCTCCTCGCCGCACAGCAAGGTCCGCATTACCCGGGTGCCGACTTCGTCGACGCCGGCGTCGAGCGTGTCGCCGGGGTAGCGCCGGGAGCGTTCGATGGCCGGCGCATGGAAGTACAGGCCGTCGGGCATGTGCTCCACTATCCCCAGCCTGACGAGACGATCGAGCGTGGGGCGCGCTGCCCACCCCCCCCCGCCGCCGATCCGACCCAGCCAGCACTCAGGCGGTTCGAGCTCGGTGGCAGACGCAATCTGGGCCAGCACAGAATCGACCACTGAGTCGCCCAATGGAGAGACATCGCCGATTGATATGCAGTCGTGCCGCACATCGATGCGGCCCTGTCGGCAGAGTTCCAGCAGCACCGCGGCAGCGAGTCCGAGATCGTGCCCCTGCCCCGGAAGCGGGCAGAAGCCCCCGGTTGCGTCATCGAGCGTCAGCAGGCAAAAATCGTCGACCAAGCTCAGCGCAGGCACCAGATCGACATTACTGCCCGAGCGGCATTCCTCAGCAACTCGGCCAGTAGCTGAGCGGTCGCTCCTCTGGCGGCGGCACCGGGCGATTGGCCAGCATGCGGATGTCGGAGATGAGCACGCGGCGGGTGTCGGCGGGGTCGATCATCTCGTCGATGCGCATCGTGCCCGCAGCCTCGTACGGATTAGTGGCCTCGGCGACTTCCGCCACGAGCCTGAGGCGCTCGGCCTCGCGCTCGTCGGGATCGGCAATGCGCCCGAGCTTCGAGCCGAAGGCTACGTTCACGCCGACTTCGGGATCCATGAAGCCGATCTCGGCGCCGGGCCAGCAGTAGATGCCGTGGCTCGGCATGCGAGAGCCGTTCATGGCCTGCCACGCCATTCCGAAGGCCTTGCGCAGGCACACCGTCAACGTCGGCGTCGACGCGTTCTGCAATGCGTGCATCATGCGGATGCCCCAGTGCAGCATCAGATCGTGCTCGACCCGCTTGCCCACCATGAAGCCGGGCACATCCACCAGGAAGATCAGCGGGATGTTGTACGAATCGCACACTGTCGCAAGGCGGATCGCCTTGTGGCAGGCCTGCGGGTCGAGCGTGCCGGCCTGAAACATCGGGTTGTTCGCAATGACGCCCACCGGGTAGCCGTCGAGCCGGGCGAGCGCGCAGACGATGTTGCGGGCGTAGCTCGGCTGCATCTCGAAGACCGACCCTGGGTCGCAGATGCGGGCCACGACGCGCCGCATGTCGTAGCCGCGAGTACGCCGCGCCGGCACCATCCGGGCGAGTTCCGGATCGGGACCGTCGCCGCCGCAGGGCTCAACGCGCGGCGCTGGCTCCCACGCATTCGACGGCATGAACGACAGCCATCGTCGGATCGCTGCGTAGCCCTCTTCGTCGGTGTCGACGCCGAGGTCGATCTGCCCCGTGATACGAGCGTGCACGTCCACGCCGCCGACGTCCTCGAAGGAGATGACTTCGCCGGTGGCGATCTCGAAGACTTTCGGCGAGGTAACCGCCAGGCACGAACCGCGCACCATGACGACGTAGTCGCTCATGGCGGAGACGAACGACGAGCCGCCGAAGGATTGGCCGCAGATCATGGTGGCCATCGGCACACGGTGGCGGCGTTGGGCCATCTCGAACATGGCACCTGGCTCGGAGATGCCCTCGGAGCCCATCAGGTCGGGAATCCGGCCGCCGCCCGTCTCGCCGAAATGCACGATGGGAATGCCCATGGTGAGGGCGCGGTCGTACAGGCGGGTCTCCTTGCGGGTTCCGACGACCGCGCTTGATCCGCGCAGCACCGTGATGTCGTCGCCGAACACCGCCACCGGTCGGCCGTCCACGTTGCCGTGCCCGCCGACCTTGCCGTCTCCGGGCGTGATGTCGCGCATCTCCGGCCGGATCGAGCGGCTGAACGTGCCGACCTCACGAAACGTCCCTGGGTCCAGCAAGGCGTCAATGTGCTGCCGAATGGTCCGGTCGCCCTCTTCGTTCATGGCGCGGACCTTCGACGCACCGCCCATGTCGTGCCGGATGGCCTTGGCTCGTTCGTGCAAGTCTGCGGCGCGCTCCTCGTTGCTGATCGCGTCGCCGTCGCCGTACTCAGCCATTGCTGACATTGCCCATCAAGTTCGCGGAGATCAGGCCGAATCTCATCTGGGAACCCCCGGTCCGCCGCGCTCGGATGACGCGGCGGCGAACATCATGGCCGATGAGCGTTGTAGGTGCCCGTTCAGAAAAGCGGTTGACGCGGGACACCTGCGGCGGTGGTCTTGCGGCGCATGACCGACCAAGAGTTCCTGCGCAAGCTCCGCCGCTACGCTCGTGGTCGTGGCTTGGTGGTCGACTATCGGCCCGAACTGGGTAAGGGCAGCCATGCCGAAGTGCGGCTGGGAGAGCGACGAACCTACTTGCCGAGGGGCGAGATAAAGCCGGGGACGCTCCGCAGCATTCTGCGCGACTTGGAAATCGACAAGCGGGAGTTCTGAGCGATGCGGTACGAGTATCCATGCACAATCTGGCTTGACGAAGAGCACTTGCGCGACACAGGGCGCGAGGGCTACAACGCGACATTCCCCGATGTACACGGCGCGCACACCTGCGGCGATACTGTGCAGGAAGTACACGGCCGATTGCGGGATTGCCTCGAGACAGCTCTGAGCGGCTGCCTGCACGACAGTGAACCGCTGCCTACGCCAAGTGAACCCGAACCTGGCCAAGTGCTCGTCGCGGTGTCGCCGCCAGTCGCTGCACAGTTCGCCCTCCACAACGCCATGCTCACTGCAAGCGTCACTGTCGGTGAACTGGCACGCCGTATCGGCATGCGTCCCTCCCATGCCCGCCGCCTCACCGACATCTTCCGTCCCGCCAAGCCCGATGAGGTCGAGCGAGCGCTCGCCGCTCTCGGCCTCCAGATGGTCAGCGAGGCCTCCCCACTCCAACAGTGGGCACCGAGCCCCGACCCGGCCCCGGCGGTCTGATCAACCCAGAAAGTTTCGAAAAGCCGAGCACCTCGCCGAGCACCTCATTGACTGCCCGCGGGCACCCAGGCCCGCCCGGTTCTGCTACGCGGCGGCGGTGGCGAGCTGGGTGGCGGCGAGGCCGACCGGCGGCGCGTCCCACTCCTTGAGCACGGGCAGCACCTCGGTGGCGAACAGGTCGCGATTGCGCCGGGCCTCGGTCCACGTCATGCCCGCGAAGCTCAGATTCGGGAAGAAGGCCGCCATGTCGATCTTGTCCCTGATGACCTGGATCTTCTCGAGCACCTGATCTGGGGTGCCGAACGGCATCAGGCGGGCGAAGTCCTCCGCTGCGCCACGGGCACCATGGCGATCGATGTACTTGGAGATGCCCTCGTAGAACTCGTAGCCCTTCACGCCCTCGTGCGGCCGCTTGGGACCGAACTCGTAGTGCTTCATGACCGTGCCGTAGTAGTTGCAGATGTGCTCCATCGCCTTCTCCTCGGCCCGGTCGGCGTTGGTGTCCACCCAGCAGAATCCGCCTGACAGCGGCGGGGGCGGCGGCGCGGTGTGATGCTTGGCCCACTCGCCGTGGTACGCCGCGAAGTCTGACTCGACAATCTCCCAGGGCTTCTGCGGGATCACCAGCAGGCCGATGCCGAGCTGCGCCATGAGCGGCATGCCCTCCGGCGACACCGCGGCGGCATAGGTGCGACCCTTGAACGAATGCTCCGGCGCGGGGCGGATGTCTCGCCGAGGCTGCTGCACAAATTCGCCGTCGTGCTCCACGTAGCCCTGCTCAAGCCCTTCGATGAGCATCTTGGCGTACTCCAAGAAGCGCTCCCTGCTGGAGTTCATGTCCACCCGGAAGCCCTCGTATTCGATGCGGGCGAGACCACGACCGATGCCGAGGATCATGCGCCCGCCTGAGAGATTGTCGAGCATGGTCACCTGCTCGGCCACCCGCATCGGGTCGTGCCACGGAAGCACAATGACGGCGGTGCCGAGCTGCAGGTTCGTGCGGCTGGCAACCCATGTCAGGAACTGCACCGGATCGGGGCACATCGTGTAGTCGGTGAAGTGGTGCTCCACGGTCCAGATCGAATCGAAGCCGAGATCCTCAGCTTCCTCGACCATGCGGATCTCCTGCTCCCAGACCTCACGGTCCGAGAGTGCATTCTCCGGGTTCTGGAAGACGGCCGAATAACCGACGTGCATGACGTGCCCCCTGGGTCCGGCCGCCGATATTGCGGCCAAAATCTAATGTTAGGCAGATTCTCGACAGGCCGCGTCCGTCGGCACGGCGGCCTGCACGGGCATCCCCTAGGAGACTGCTGATTTATCCGGTTTCGCTCCGACTCGTAACGCTGTGACCTGCGGTTTTACAATCGGAAATCGACGATATGGCCAATTGCTCAGCAGTCTCCTAGGCGTACGGCCACCGCCGGCCCATGCACGATCGAGGCCCAGGCGGTTAGCGTCAAGCCGGCTCGAAACAGGAGAAGTCGGTCATGGAGACAACGGCGGTGGCGCGCAGCATGCGCGGCTCAGTGGGAATGCTGGCGATGGACTGGTTGATGGACCCCAGCACGCTGGAAAAGGCTGCACAGCGCGGCATGGCTGAGGGCCTGGGCGCATACGCAACCGGCCGGCTGGGCGTGCTCGGCGAGTGCCCTGTCGACAACGTGGTCGCAGCGGCATTCTTCTGGAATCCCGACACCATGCGCTCGGCGACCGAAGCGGGCCGTGCGGTCATGAATCCGTCGCAGGGGGCGCTGATCTGGGCGGACATCTGCACCGAGTACGGCGAGAAGCGGCTCGCCGGGATGGAAGGCGCCGAGCGCTTGGGCGAACTGCTCGAGCGGGTAGTGGATGCCGCAGTCCCCCAGGGTGCGCCGACCTTCGTCGGCTGGCGGGACATGCCCCGGCCTGGCGAGTCCAGTGCCGCACATGCGTTCTTCATGGCGCAGTGCATGCGCGAGCTGCGTTTTGGCCGTCACGCTGTCGCAGTGCAAGCGCTGGGCATGGGCCCGCTCGAGGCGATCCTGTCGGGCCCGGCGGGCGAGTGGAACGCCGAGTTCTTCGGCTGGCCCAAGCCCTATCCCGACGTCAGCCACCTCGCTGATGCACGCGACGAGATCGAATCGCTCACCGACAAGCTGCACGCACCCGACTTCGAGTGCCTGACGCCAGATGAGCGCGCCGAAGTCCGCGAGCTGGCCAAGGCCGCTCGCTTTCACAACCCTGACGAGTAGCGAGGCCTCAGCGCAGCGTCGTATCTGTCACTCGGCGAGCAGGTCTTGGTGCTCGCCCAATCGCGGCGCGCGGGTTGCGCGCCACGGCGTGGCTGAGAACTTGTAGGGCGCGCCCGGGTAGGTCACCGCGGTCCCGTCGTGATCGATCTCGACGGGGAAACCACGGGTCACGAAGTGCTCGTCGGCCAGCATTTCCTCGGGCGAATACACGATCCCGCAGGCGAGACCGATCGACTGCAGACCCACGAACAGCTCATGCGCTCCGAGCCGTTCGGCCAGGAAGTTGACCGTGTCGCGTCCCGCACCGAAGACCTCGGCGCCGAGCGGATCGGCGTCAAGGTGGAGGATGTCGATCTGCTCGTAGCTCTCGCCAAGCCGGAGCAGCTCTGCGTACGGGCATTCCTCCATGAGCCCGAGCTCAGTGACCCACGTGGCCAGCGCCGCAAACTCGGGGCCTCGCCGGGGCGGCACGCCGGTGTTGAGCCACCGGCCGTCCGCGCACTGCACCTGCGTCGGCTCGCTGATCTGCGGAAGTGCGTGGCGGCCCGTCTGGCGCTGCACGTCGATCTGCTGATTCAGCCAGAAGTAGGTTGCGAACTCGCAGGTGGCGTTCGCAGCAGCGAGCATGGACACCTCGATGAGCTGGCCGCGGCCCGAGTGCTCACGCCACATGAGCGCCGCCATCAGCGTGACGACTGCGTACTGGCTCGCCATGTGCAAGCCCTGGTTCCCGCCGCCGCGCACCGGCGGGATCGTGTGGTCGTCATAGCCGCAGGACCACACCGGTCCGCCTTCGGCCAGCACCGTCAAGTCGGTGGCCGGCGGGTCGGCACGGTCGCGTCCGTTGTGGGTGATCGACACCCAGCTCAGGCGTTGATTTCGCCCGCCAGCGCAGTCTTCCGCTCCGTCCGGCGCGTCTGGTTCAGCGTCCGTGCGGAGATCAGGCTGGTCGCGGTCGGTGGCCGCCCCCCCGAGCTGGGCCCAGTCCAATCCGAGCGCGTCGAGGCGACCGAGCGGCTCCGCCTCGATGACAGCGTCGGCGGTGCTGACCAATCGACGAAAGTCGGCTGCGCCTGCCGCGGAGTCGAGGTCGACCACCACTGAGCGTTTCGACGTGTTGTAGTGCCACCACCACAAGGCGCCCTCGGGATCGGGCTGATCGCCGGCGAATGGCGCGTAGCTGCGCATCGGCGAGCCGCCCGGCGGCTCCACCACGATGACATCAGCGCCCATGTCTGCCAGCAGCTTCCCTGCGAGCGCGCATCGCTGCGAGCTCAGCTCGACCACGCGCAGGCCGTCGAGCGCCCTCGCACCGCCTGCGCCCGCCATCAGATGACGCCGTCCGCCTTGAGCTGGGCGATCTCAGTGTCGCTGTGGCCCAGCACCTCGCCGAGTACGTACTGGTTGTCCTCGCCGAGGCATGGCGCAGCGCGGCCGATGGCCCAGTCAGTCTCGGACAGGCGGACTGGCAGCCCTTCGACCCGGGTGTCACCCACTTCGCTGTGCGGGACGGTCACCCACATGCCCCAGTCGCTCGTGCGCGGGTCGCCGTCGATGCGCTCGCTGGGTCGCAGCACCGGAGCGGCAGGCACGCCGGCAGCGACGAGTAGCTCGGCAACCTCGTGCTTGTCGCGACGGGCGGTCCACTCCCCGATGAGGCGCTCCAGCTCGCCCTCATGGGCCAGCCGCCCGGCCAGACGCGCCCAGCGTCCATCGGCGGCCCACGGCTCGCTCAGTGCTTCGGCCAAGCGCTGCCAGTCATCGTCGTTGCGGACGGCGATCGCCACCCATTCGTCGTCGCCATCGCAGGCCCAGATGCCATGCGGTGCCATGGCCGGCGACTGGCACCGGTTGCTGTTCGGCATGCCGTCGCGGCGAGCGGGGCGGTCATTGACGGTGAAGTCCAGCGAGGCAGCGCCGTGCAGCGTGCCTGCGGCTTCGATGCAGGCCAGGTCAACCCACTGGCCCTCGCCAGTGCGGCGCCGGTGATAGAGCGCCATCAGGATCGCCATCGCCATGTAGTAGGCGCCCGTGTGATCCATGAACGAGTAGCCCCATCCCGCGGGAGGCAGGTCTGGCAGGCCCGACTGGAATGTCAATCCGGACACGGCCTGGGCGATCGGTCCCCATGAGCGGAAGCTGGCATACGGACCGTCGGCGCCGAACCCGCAATTCGACACGTAGACGATGTCGGGCTTGATGGCCCGCAGGGCCTCGTACCCGAAGCCAAACCGCTCCATCACACCCGCAGCAAAGTTCTCCGTCACCGCATCGCTCGCGGCCACCAGCTCGCGCAGCAGATCCTTCGCCCGGTCATCCCGCAGGTTGAGCGTGATGCCGAGCTTCCCGGCGTTGTGGTTGTTGAAGGAGCCTCCGGCCTCGATGCCGCGGTGCTCGCCGACAAAGGGCTGCGTGCCCCGCAGGATGTCCCAGCGGCCCTGCCGCACGGGATCTTCGATGCGGATGACTTCCGCACCGAGCTGAGCCAGGATCTTTGTGGCACCCGCCCCGGCGAGCTGACCGGTGAAATCGCAGATGCGGATGCCGGCGAGGGCTCCCGGCTCAGGCCTGGGCCAGACGGGCGGACGGTGATCCGGCCCGATCACGGCACCAGATCGCGCATAGGCGTGCGGGCACGGCCGGGCTGGTTGGCCAGCGTCCGTGCGCGCTGCTGGCAGTCCTCGAGCGCATCCCGCAGCGTTGCCGTCCACGCTGTCATGTCCGGTCGCCTGGCTCGGCCGCCGTCAGGACCCGTCGGCGGATCGAGCGGCACCCCCACCACGATCGCGACCTGCGTTCGCTTCGGGAGCTTCGCGCCGCTGGGCATCGCCTCGCGTGTGCCCGCGATGCCTACCGGCAGCACGGGTGCCCCCGACTTCGCCGCCAGCCATGCCGTGCCGTCGAACACGGGGCCGATGTCGTCGGAGGGCTGGCGTGTTCCTTCCGGGAAGACCAGCATGGCCTCACCGTCGTTCAGCAGACCGAGCGCTGCACGCATCGCATCGAGATCAGCCTCGCCTCGCCGCACCGGAAACGTGCCGATCGAGCGCATGAACCATCCGAGCGGCTTGGGATGGAAGAGCTCCTCCTTGCCGAGATAGCGCACTCGACGCTGCGTGAGGCCGCCGATGAGCGGGGCGTCGAGGTGGCTTCGATGAACCGGCGCGTAGATCAACGGGCCATTCCCCCGCAATCGCTTCTGGCCGGTAGCGCGCAACCGGTAGATGCGAAACAGCAGGATGCGGATGAGCCCCCGTGCCGCTCGCCACGCCAGCAAGCCGACGAGGCCGTCGTCGGCCAGCAACCCTCCGGGGCCACGCAGCTTCCATCTGCTTGTCTGTCGCGCCACACAGAGATTCTGGCGTTTCGCAAGCGGTCCGCGCGGATCCGGAATCTGCGATGTCACTACGCTCGTGCTCTCCGAGGGTGAGGACGAAGACGATGCCGGTTCCTTCAGACATGGTGGGCGAGACGATCGGGCCCATCGACCATGACGTCGACGAACGCTGGACGATGGCATACGCGGCCTCGCTCGGCGACACCCACGACTGCTATTTCGACACGCTCGCCGATGACGGTGTGGTGGCTCACCCGATGTTCGCAGTGTGCCCGGAGTGGCCGGTGATCGTGGCAGGCCGTGACGTCTCGGACCGCTGGGGCATCTCGCCCGATGAGGTCCGGCGTTCGGTGCATGCCACGCACGATGTGACGGTTCACCGGTTGGTGCGCCCGGGTGACCGTTTGACCACGAGCCTCACGTACTCCGGCGTCGAGCAGCGAAAGCCGGGCACGTTCCAGACCATGCGCATCGACACGGTCGATGCCGACGGCGGCCCGGTGGCCACGACCTACCAGGGCGGGATGTACCTCAATGTGGAAACCACCGGCGACGACAGGCCCGATCCCGATGCGCCTGCAGAACCGGACTTCGGCGAGCTGCCGGCCGAGCCGCTCACCGAGATTGCCGTTCCCGTCGCGCACGGCGCCGCGCACAGCTACACCGAGTGCGCCCGCATCTGGAACCCGATCCACACTGACGCGGCCGTTGCCCGCAAGGCGGGGCTGCCGGGCATCATCCTGCACGGCACCGCCACGTTGGCCTTGGGCGCTTCGGCCGTCGTCGACGCCGTTGCCGACCGCGACCCGTCGAGGGTGCGCCGCATCGTCTGCCGCTTCCGCGCCATGGTGCTCATGCCGTCGACCATCACGGTGCGCGTCTGGGACGATTTCCCGGTCACCGACTTCGGCCCAGCGACCCGCGCCGTGCGCTTCGACGTGCTGAACGCCGAGGGCGGCCCCGCCGTGGACCGAGGTGTCCTCCTGCTCGGCGATTGAGGCCAGATGCCGACAAACGAGCACATCCGCTACGAACCCGACGAACGTGCGCCCCTGCCGATGCTCTTTGCGCCTCCCGTCCCGGCGCCGAAGGCTCAGCTCAAGTGCTCGGCGAAATGATCGAGAGTGCGCTGTTTGGCCAGAGCGGCGGCATCGGGATGGAAACTGGCCCTGGCGTCGCAGTTGAAGCCGTGGTCGGCGCCGTCGTAGATGTGAACGCCGATGTGACCCCAGCGGTCGGCGATGGCATGCACGTTCTCGAGCGGGATGCCGTGGTCCTCGGTGCCGAAGTGCAGCAGCAACGGAGCGGTGGGCCGCTCGTCAAGGTGCGGCATGATCTGCCCGCCGTAGTAACCCGAAGCTGCGGCGATCTTGTCGGTCAGGCGGGCTGAGGCCACGTAGCACATCGACCCGCCCCAGCAGTAGCCCACGATGCCGACCTTGCCGCCTTCGGCGGCGCAGTCAGCCGCTGCCGCGATGTCGTCCATGACCTGATCCACCGTGAGGTCCTCGAAGGCGATCTTGCGTCCCACGTCGATGCCTTCGGCGTTGTAACCCAGCTCGACGCCGCCCCGGACACGGTCGAACAGCGCCGGCGCCACCGCCAGATAGCCGTCAGCGGCATAGCCGTCGGCCACGCTGCGGATGTGGTCGTTCACACCGAAGATCTCCTGCACGACCACGACGCCGCCCTTCGGCGGCCCCGAGGGTTCGGCCCGATAGGCGCTGAAGGTCGTGCCGTCTGAAGCTGTCAAGGAAATCGTCTGTCCCATGGCGCCAATGTCTAGCGGCCCCTGCACAGTCGATGTCATTGCTGCCGCGATCTTGGCTGGCCCGGCTGAGTTTCCTAGGGTGCTCCGCCATGGGGAACCCCGACGCGGCAGGCAGCGAGCATGACCTCGCCGCCGAGCGACACCGGTGCGAGCGGTGGTTCGTGCGCAGAGGCCTGCCGCACCTGATCCACGACTACTCCGCAAGCTCCGACGTGCTCACCCGCGCCGCGCCATTCCTGGCGCTGGTGGTGTTCGTCGAGTTCTTCTTCGTGTTCGGAGATCGCTGGACGGGGTGGGCCCAGGCAGCCGTTTTCGTGGTGGGCCTGGCGGTGATGGCGGGCGTTGTGGTGCTCGTGAATCTCTTGCGGGGACGACGTCTGTGGCAACTCCCCGACCGGTTCGGCGTCTGGGAGGTGCTGGCCTACCTCGTGCTCGGGGCCGTCTTCGCCGGTCTGGGATCGTCCGACTCGGTCATTGTCGATGCCGCATTCGCCGCAGGCCTGAACGCGGTGCTGCTGCTCGGTGCCTACGTGGTGACCAGCTGGGGCCTGCTGCCGATGGTGCGATGGTCGGTGGGCCAGCTCTGGCGTCAAGTGGGCCAGGTCATGACGCTGCTGGCCAAGTCGCTGCCGATCCTGCTGGTGTTCTCGGCGTTCATCTTCCTCAATGCCGAGATGTGGCAGGTGGCCAACGACTTCACGCTGCCGTTCTTCGGGATGATCGCCGCGCTGCTCGTGGCCGTCGGGGCGCTGTTCGTCATCATCTCGGTACGGCGCCTTGCCGTGGACATGGCCCGCTTCTCGTCGTGGGCCGATGTGCGCTCTCGTTGTGCGGAGACGCCTATCGCGACCTTGGTCCCGACGGATGATTCCCCGGCACCCGATTCACCGCCCCTCGGACGCCGAGCACGATTCAACGTCAGCCTGCTGCTGTTCGTGGCCCAGAGCATCCAGATCGCGCTGGTGGCGGTGATCGTCACGTGCTTCTACGTGCTCTTCGGCGTGTTCACCGTGCGAGAGAGCACCCTGCTGCAGTGGACGACGCTGAGCCAGCTCACCTGGGAGGACTCGTGGGTGGTGAGTCTCCCGCTGTGGAGCGGGGAACTGCTGTTCAGCCGCCAGCTCGTGCTGGTGGCAGCCTTCATCGGGCTGTTCTCCGGGCTGCAGTTCGCCGTGTCGGTCGTGCTCGACTCCAGCTACCGCTCAGAGTTCGCCGAGGACATGACCGACGAGCTGCGTGAGGCTCTAGCCGTTCGAGCCGTCTACCACCGAACCCTGGTCCCCGAAACGCCCTGAGGCGTCGGCAGTCTGGGGCTACGAGAGCCCCATGCTGTGTTCGACGTTGATGGGGCTACGAGAGCCCCATGCTGTGCCCGATGTTCATGGGGCTACGAGAGCCCCATGAAGCGGCGGGCGTTGGTGTAGACGACCTCGTCGCGCAGGGCGCCGACCTCGTCGTCGAAGCCCGCGAAAGTCTCGTTGAGCTCGGCCAGGGCGCCGGGGAACGTGCAGTCGTAGTGCGGGTAGTCGGAACCCCACACGACGGTGTGCGCCAGGCCCATCGCGGCGACCTGCTCGAAGGCCTCGCCTTCGCCGGCTTCCATGGTCACGAAGCACTGCTCGGAGAAGATCTCGGTGGGGTCGCGCTTGAGCCGCGGCACGAGGTGGCCCATGGCCTCCTTGTGCTCGTCGAGGCGGTCGAGCCAGTACGGCAGCCAGCCGAGGCCGGACTCGAAGAAACCCACCCGCAGCATGGGGTGGTCGTCGAGCACGCCGGAGGCCACCATCTCCATCACCGATGCCATCTGCTCGAACGGGTGGCACACCATGTGGACGTAGAACTGGTTCTCGTAGCGGGTCTTGGCAAAGCTCGGCATGCTCGAGCCGAAGCTGCCGTGGATGCCGACGGTCAGGTCGTGGTGCTCGGCCGCCGACCAGACGCGGTTCATCTCGTCGGAGAACAGCTCCATCCCGTGATACCGCTCGGGCCGGAACGTGATGCCGGTCAGCCCGGCATTCGCCACTTCTTCGATCACCTCGACTGCCCCGTCGATCGACTGCAGCGGGCAGACGCCCATACCGAAGAGCCGGTTCGGGTTTTCCGAGCAGAAGTCGGTCATCCAGCGGTTGTAGGCACGGGCATTCTCGACGGCGATGTCTGGGTCGTTGATGTCGCCCGAGATCAGCATGAGCGACGGGAACATCAGCGCCGCGTCGAGGCCCTCGTCGTCCATCACCGACAAGCGAGCGGCCGGGTCGTAGCTGCCGGGCACGATGTCGTCCCAGGTGACGTCGGTGCCATAGGCGTGCGGGATGCAGGCCGGCGCGATGCCGTTGCGCAGCCTCTTGCCCTCGACGAACATGGCATCGCTGCCGTCACCCATGATCCGGCACTGCGCGATCAGATCCCGGTACTTGGGATCGGCGTACTCCTCCCACACCGACGTCGGCTCGGCGATGTGCGCGTCCGCGTCGTAGACCGGCACCTTGCCGTTGGCCGCCAGTGGTCCAGCGCTCTTGCGTGCTTCTGTCATGGCCATGTCACAGCCTCCCCCGTCATTCAGGTGCGACATCCCTGTGCGCCCATTCTGCCCCACCCCCGAGGCCCGGCGCTCAACGATCAGGCGGACGCTGAAGCTCCCTCGCTGACGCCGGTCATGAGCAGGCCGACACGGTCGGTGGTGGCCTCCGTTCGAGGCAGGTCGCACATGGCCTGGCCTTCGAAGAGCACGACGACCCGATCCGAGAGCTGCAGGGCCTCGTCGAGATCCTCGGTGATGAGCAGGATCGCGGCACCGGCCGCGCGCTTCTCCAGCAGGCGCTCGTGCACGTATTCGGCTGCGCCGATGTCAATGCCACGGGTCGGCTGCGCTACCACGAGCACGTCGGCGTCCGCGGAGAACTCGCGGGCGATGACGACCTTCTGGATGTTGCCGCCCGACAGGTGCGAGGTCTCGGTGCTCAGCGCAGGGGTTTTCACGGTGAAGCGGCGCACCAGCTCCCAGCAGCGCTCGGCAATGATGCCGAACTGGAGCAGCCCGCCGCGGGCGAAGGGCGGCTTGTGATAGTCGACCAGCATCAGGTTCTCCGACACGCTCATCTCGCCGACGGCGCCGTGGCGCATGCGTTCCTCGGGCACGAACGCCACGCCACGTCGGCGGACCTGTTTCGGCGACGGTGCCGCGATGGTCTCGCCGCGAACCTGCACAGTGCCGGACTCGATGGGTCGCAGGCCGAAGATCGCTTCGGCCAACTCGCGCTGCCCGTTGCCCGATACGCCTGCAATGCCGACGACCTCTCCGCTCGCCACGTGCACAGAGAAGTCGTCAAGCGCGATGTTCCCCCGGTCGCCGCGCACTCGGAGGCGGTCCACCGTCAGACGCTGGTCGCCGGAGTCCTGGTCGGGCACCTCGCGGCCCAGCTTCACCTCCCGCCCGACCATCATCGATGCCAGCCCTTCGCGGGTGGTCTGTGCAGGCGTGGTGCGCCCCACGACCAAGCCGTCTCGCAGCACCGTGATCTGGTCGGAGATGACCATGACCTCAGCCAGCTTGTGGGAGATGAAGATGAGCCCGCGACCCTCGTCGGTCAGCGATCGCAGCGTGGCGAACAGATCCTCGACTTCGGGAGGCGTCAGCACCGCCGTCGGCTCGTCGAGCACCAGCAGCTGTGCCTCCCGGTAGAGCGCCTTGAGAATCTCCGCACGCTGACGCTCGCCGACGGCCAGCTGCCAGATGTACGCATCGGGGTCGATGGCGAGACCGTGGCGTTCGGACACCTCCATCAGCCGCTGCCGCACCGGACCCATGTCCGCCAGGCCCCGGCGCCCATGCAGGCCCAACGCCACGTTCTCGGCCACCGTCAACGTCGGGACCAGCATGAAGTGCTGGTGGATCATGCCGATGCCATGGTCGATCGCAGCCGCCGGCGAGGGAATCTCGACCGGCTCTCCCTGGATCTTGATCTCGCCCTCGTCGGGCCGGTACAGGCCGTAGAGGATCTTCACCAGCGTGCTCTTGCCGGCCCCGTTCTCCCCCAGCAAGGTGTGCACCTCGCCGGGCTGGACGACCAGGTCGACGTTCTCGTTCGCGACGACACCCGGGAAACGCTTGGTGATGCCGGTCATCTCCAGCATCGGCGAGGCCGGGGCCCGGCCTGCGGCCGTGGCCCCGGCTCGTCGGTGCTGGCCGTTCAAGCTGATCGTGCCTGTTACTGGCCGGTCGAGATCGAGCCGTCCGCGATACCAGCGATGACTTCCTCCGCAGCCGCCTGGATCCCGGCATCGAGGCCATAGCCATCGTTGAACTCGATCACGATGCCTCCATTGGCGAGCGTGGCGGTCATCACTTCGCCGCCGAGCGTGCCGCCCTCGATCTTGTCGATCATCTCGTTGAGCAGCACCTCCCAGTGGTACACCTGCGAAGCCACCACAATGCTCTCGCCGAGCGCCGTCTGATTGGCCTGAGTGCCAAACCACGCCACGCCGTGCTCGTTGGCGACGCCGGTCGCACCCACGACCATCTGCGCCGAACCGGTCAGCACGTCGGCATCGTTGGAGATGTGGGCCTCGGCCGCTTCGGCCGCCAATGCCACATCGCTGAACGAGTCGGTGTACACGATGTTGGTGGTCACCGACGAGTCCTGTGCAGCGACACCGGCCGCGAATCCGTCGACGTACAGCTTGGCGTCGCCGACCTCGATCGGGCCGATCACACCCACGACGCCCGTGCCGGTGATCTGGGCTGCAACGGTGCCCGAGACGTACCCGCCCTGATCGGAACGGACCGTGTAGGCGAAGACGTTGTCGAGACCCTTGAAGTCAACGGCCGTGCCCCATGCGAACGAGGTGTCCGGGAAGTCAGGTGCTATCTCCTCGAGCGGACCGCCGTACTGGCTGCCGTGCGCAATCACCAGGTCGAAGCCGTCCTCGGCATAACCACGGATCGCCGCAGCGGCCTCCTCCACGATGAACGTGCCGTCGGTCACCGCGACTTCGATCTCGCGCGTCTCGCCGACCGCGTTCACTGCGTCGACCATGCTCTGTGTGAATGCCAAGTCGTTGCTGGCGCTGGGCGCCACGATGGCAATCCGGATCGGACCTGCGTCCTCCTCATCGGCACCGGTGCAGCCCGCAGCGAGCAGCAGCACGACTGCGGCGACCGCTACGAGCTTGGCTACGAGCGATCTGCGTGTGGTTTTCCTGTACATGTGTTCCCTCCCGGATCGGCCCTGTCGAGAACTCTCGCCGGATCTGTGCGCTGCCTTGCGGCGCGGCTCGGCGGAGTCCCGGGCCTGCAGGCGATGCTAGGCGACCCCGAATAGGCGCGATGCTCCCGTGCCCGCAACGCCTCGCACGGCCCCACATGCGGGAACCGGTGCGGCCGTCGTCAGTTGTCTCGTTCGAACGGAACCGTCAAAGCGGACGGCGCCCCGATGCGACGGCTGACGAGCACGAGCACCACGATGGTCAGGATTGCGGGCGCCATCGCAGCAATGGTCGAGTTGGCGCCGACGATGATGCCGAGCGTCTTGAGCTGCAGCACGGTGGATGACACGACGCCGAACAACAGCGCCCCCGCCATCACGCCGCTCGAGCGCCACGCCCCGAAGTACACGAGCGCTACGGCGATGAAGCCCTGCCCCGAGGTGAGGTTCTGCTGGAAGATGCCGACGTCAAGCGCCAGGGTCCCGCCCGCGAGGCCCGCCATCACATTGCCGATGATGATCGCCTGCGTGCGCACCACGTTGACGCGCACGCCAAGCGTGTCGGCGGCCTCGGGGGTTTCGCCTACAGCTCGCACATTCAGCCCGAAGGTCGTGCGGTTCATGGCGAACCACACCACCGGCACGAGGGCGAACGCGACGTACGTGAGCACGCTGTGCTGGAAGAACAGCTCCCCCACGACTGGCAGGTCGGAGAGCGCGCCCATGTCGAGGCCCCGAAGGCCGTCGATCGGCACCGGGGTGCCCACTTGTTGACGGAAGAGCAGATCGGTGAAGCCCAGACCGAACAGGAAGATGCCGATGCCGCTGATGCCCTGGGTGGCGTGCATCACCACCGTGATGAAGGCGTACACCACGCCCATTGCCGCACCGGCAGCCATGGCCGCAATCACGCCAGCTACGACGCTGCCGGTCCGCAGCGCCGTGATGTAGGCGGCGTACGCGCCAATCAGCATCACGCCCTCGACGCCCAGATTCAGCACGCCGGATCGTTGGCCGATGGTCTCACCCAGCGCCGACAGCAGGAACGGCGTCGCCAGCCGGATGCCCGACGCCAGGGTGGCAACGAGCACGCTCACGGTGAAGAAATCGCTCACGCCCGGCCTCCGTAGCTCGAGACCTCTCCCGCCCACGTCCTGAGCCGATCACGCAGCCGCAAGCTGCCCACCACGAACACCACGACGACGCCGTTCAGCGCCACTACCAGCGCGGCGGGCACTTGGACTGCCCGTTGCATGTCGCTGCCGCCGGTGAGCATCCCCCCGAACAGGAACGACGCAGGCACCGTGAAGATCGGATGGAGCGCGCCGAACAGCGCCGCCACGATGCCGTTGAAGCCGGCGTTCTGCGTGAAGGCCGCCGCGCCGCCTTCACCGATCAGCCGGTGCGATTCGCTTCCGAACACCAGCACAGCGCCGGCAATACCGCAGCAGGCCCCGCTGAACGCCAGTGCTTGGGTGATGCTTTTCTTGACCGCCATGCCGGCGTACTGGGAGGCATCCGGGTTGTGGCCGACGGCGCGCAATCGCATGCCGAGCGCACTGCGAAACAGCAGGAGATAACCCAGCACTGCCACCAGGATCGCGATGAGCACGCCGATGTGCAGCCGGGTTCCTCCGGGGAGCAGGGGCAAGTCGGCGTTGGGGCTGAGCCGGCGCGTCTGCTGGATCTTGATGGCGCCCGGCTCGATCAGGAGATCCTGAAGCAGGAAGCTCAGGAAGTGGAACGCAACGAGGTTCATCATGATGGTGGACAAGATCTCGTTGACACCCGCGTAGGCCTT
The DNA here is from genome assembly GCA_011523825.1 of Microthrixaceae bacterium. Taxonomy (GTDB): domain Bacteria; phylum Actinomycetota; class Acidimicrobiia; order Acidimicrobiales; family Poriferisodalaceae; genus Poriferisodalis. The sequence goes on along the minus strand of WTFX01000010.1, from coordinate 58,638 downwards.
GAGCGCCCCGGGAATCGCACCCCAGAAGCCGCCGCCGATCGCCCCCGCGACGATCACCATGGGCACCAGCAACATCCGCGGCACGTCGTCGAAGGCCATCGAAGTGACTGTGGCGGTGATCGCGCCCAGGATGATCTGACCTTCGCCGCCGATGTTGATGACGTCGGTGCGGAACGCGATGCAGATACCGACACCGACGAGGGCCAGAGGCATGGCCCGCACCGCGGTGTCCGCAAGATTGTCGGCGCTGCCGAACGCACCCGTGACCAGCTCGCCGTAGGCCACCAGAGGGTTTGCGCCGAAGGTGAGCAGCATGACAGCGCCCACCAGCAGGGCGGCGACCGCAGCGAACGCAGGCACAGCGACACCCACGAAGGGGCGCATCAGGCGCGCCAGCCGGCTGGCGGCTAGGTCGCCAGACGCGTCTGCGTCATCGGCTTGTGGTGCTGTGAGCGCCATTCCCCCGTCGCCTTCTGCGTTCCCGCTCGCAATCACGCGAACTTAGAGCGTCAGAAACCCCTCAGTCGGCGTAGAGGGTCCGCAGGCCCCGGCTCACGGCCGATCCGACGACGGTGTTGTGGTTCTCGCCCGGGAATACGTGCCAGGTCGCATCGATGTTGCGGTAGCCGCGGGCTGAGAACTGGTCCCAGAACTTGGCCTGGGGCGAGTACTCGTCGGTCTCGTGCTCCCCCATCGACATGAATACCTTGACGGCAGGGTCGCCGCCGGCTGCGGCGTGCTCTTCCTCGAGCCGGAACATCACCCCGTCGCCCTGTTCTTCCCGGTCCCACCACACCGACGGGCTGGCCAGCAGGTAGCGAGCAAACATGTCGGGTGCGTTGAACAGCACGTGCAGGCCGAACAGCGCGGTGAACGAATGGCCGACATAGGTCGGCTCGCCGACCCGGTACCGGTCGTACAGCAGCGGCATCACGTCGCCCGCAAGCCACTGGCGGAACGGCTCGGCCTGGCCGGTCTCGGCGGCAGGCACCCGAATGCCGGTCATCGGCGGGGCCTCGGCAGGCGTCACCGTGTAGTCGACGGCGCGAAGGTCGAGCATGTCGCGCATGTCGGCGGTGTCGTGCGCGATGCCGGCGACCACGCAGCGCGGCGTCTCGCGGGACATCGAGAGGATCCGGGTGGTGTCCACCGCGGTGCCGAACGTCCAGGGCGCGTCGCAGCACACCACGAGCGGGTACGGATTGGAGGCGTCGGGCCGGTAGCCCATCGGGAGCGCTACCCAGAGCTGGTAACTGCGATCGACGTCGCGCCGTTGGAGGATATGCGTTTCGATCGGCCAGGCACCCGAGTCAGCCACGGCCGGGATGCTATTGGCGGCGGCTGATGATCGTCAGGCCGACACAGCGAGCATTCGCCTAGCGCGTCATGCAGACTTCGGGCGTTCGCGCCGTAGCTTCGACCGGGCTGGCGGCACAGAACGTGCGCACGGCCGTTACGCGGGAGTCACATGCCAGTACTGCGATCCCACATCGACACCTCCGCCGAGTGGTTCACCCAGAACTGCGACGACATGCGCGAGCAGCTCGCAGAGCTCGACGAGCTGCAGCAGCAGGCTGCGGCCGGCGGCGGACCGCGGGCTATGGCACGCATGCGCAGCCGCGACAAGATGCCCGTGCGCGAACGCATTGCCATGGTGCTCGACCGCGACTCGCCGTTCTTCGAGATCAGCTCGCTAGCCGGCTACTGCTCGAACTACGCCGTCGGCGGCGGGCTGGTGATGGGGATCGGCGTCGTGAACGGCGTCGAGTGCATGATCGAGGGCAATGACCCCACCGTGCTCGGCGGGGCCATCACGGTGTTCGCGGGCCGCAAGATCATGCGGGCCATCGAGATCTGCCGCGACAATCGCATGCCCTACATCCAGTTCGTGGAGTCGGCGGGCGGCGACCTGCGCGGCGACGACGATCCCGAGCGGCAGATGCTCGAGCAGGAGAGCCACTTCGCCGAGTCCGGCAGGCTCTTCTACGACGTGACCGAGCTGTCGAAGATGAAGATCCCCTCGATCTCAGTGGTGTTCGGCAGCTCGACGGCCGGGGGCGCCTACCAGCCCGGCATGAGCGACTACAACATCTTCATCCGCAACCAGTCGAAGGTCTTCCTGGGCGGACCGCCGCTGGTGAAGATGGCCACCGGCGAGGACTCCGATGACGAGACGCTTGGCGGGGCGCAGATGCACGCCGAGATCTCGGGTCTCGCCGACTACCTGGCCGAGGACGAAGCCGATGCGCTGCGCATCTGCCGCGAGGTCGTGGCGCACCTGAACTGGCGCAAGCTGGGCCCGGGACCGACCATGCCGGCCGATCCCCCAGTCCACGATCCCGAGGAACTGCTCGGGCTGATGCCGCGAGACCTGCAGGCCATGATCGACTGCCGCGAGGTCATCGCCCGCATCACGGACGGCTCTCGCTTCGAGGAGTTCAAGGCCCGCTACGGCACCACGCTCATCTGCGGTTGGGCCTCGGTGCACGGTTTCCCGGTAGGGATCCTGGGCAATAACGGCCCGCTGTTCAGCGACAGCTCCGAGAAGGCCACCCAGTTCATCCAGCTCTGCAACCAGCAGGACATCCCGCTGGTGTTCCTGCAGAACATCACCGGCTACATGGTCGGCAAGGACTTCGAGCAGGGCGGGATCGTCAAGAACGGCTCCAAGATGATCAACGCCGTGTCCAACTCGATGGTGCCCCACATCACGGTCATCCTGGGCAACAGCTACGGCGCCGGGAACTACGGCATGTCGGGGCGGGCGTTCAACACCCGCTTCACCTACCTGTGGCCGACCGCCAAGATCGCGATCATGGGCCCGAAGCAGATCGCGGGCGTCATGTCGATCGTACGGCGGGGCCAGGCAATGCGCCGCGGCATCGAGTTCGACGAGGAGGCCGACCGCAAGATCACCGAGCAGGTGGAGCACTACCACGAGCTGAAGTCGCTGGCCCCGTATGCCAGCGGGCGCGTCACCGATGATGGCGTCATCGATCCGCGCGACACCCGGGACGTGATCGCAATGTCCCTGTCTGCCTGCCACAACAACGTGGTGAAAGGCGCCGACGGGTTCGGCGTCTTCCGGATGTAGGGGCGACGGGCAATGAGCAAGCAACAAGGGAAGACGCCGCTACAACACCGGTCTTCCGGATGTAGGGGCGACGGGCAATGAGCAATACCTACTCCCGCCCGCTCCGGCGACTGCTCGTGGCGAACCGCGGCGAGATCGCACGCCGAGTGTTCCGCACGGCACGGTCGATGGGCATCTCGACGGTCGCGGTCTACTCCGAAGGCGACGCCGAGGCTCCCTTCGTCACCGACGCAGACCTGGCAGTGCCGCTCGGCGGGCGATCAGCCGCTGAGTCATACCTCGCCATCGACAACGTGATTGCCGCAGCAGTCAGCAGCGAAGCCGACGCCGTCCATCCCGGCTACGGCTTTCTGTCCGAGAACGCCGCGTTCGCCCAAACTGTCATCGACGCCGGCCTCATCTGGGTCGGTCCGCCCCCGGCCGCCATCGCGGCCATGGGCGACAAGCTGCAGGCCAAGGAGTCGATGATCGCCGCGGGCGTGCCGACGCTGCCGTCGGTGCCCGTAACTGATGACATGAGCAGCGGCGCTCTGCTGGCTGCCGCATCTGAGGTCGGCTATCCGGTGCTGGTCAAGGCGTCGGCCGGTGGCGGCGGCAAGGGCATGCGCATCGTGGATGACCCCGACGCGCTGGCCGACGCCGTTGCAGCCGCCCGTCGCGAGGCCGCCGGTGCGTTCGGCGACGACACGGTGTTCCTCGAGCGCTACCTGCCAGCTCCCAGGCATGTCGAGATCCAAGTGCTCGGCGACACCCACGGCAATCTGGTGCACTGCTTCGAGCGGGAGTGCTCCATCCAGCGGCGCCATCAGAAAGTGATCGAGGAAGCGCCGTCGCCGGCAGTCACCCCGGCACTGCGTGAGCGCATGGGTGCGGCAGCGGTCGCCGCGGTTCGCACGATCGGCTACTACTCGGCCGGCACGGTCGAGTTCCTGCTCGAGGGCAGCGGCGACAACGCAGAGTTCTGGTTCCTCGAAGTGAACACCCGCCTGCAGGTCGAGCACCCGGTCACCGAGGAGATCACCGGCCTCGACCTGGTGCGCGAGCAGATCCGCATCGCAGCAGGCGAAGCACTCGGGTACGGCCAGGACGAACTGTCGATCAGCGGCCACGCGGTCGAGGCCCGCCTGTACGCCGAGGATCCCGCCCACGAGTTCCTGCCGCAGACCGGCACCGTGGAGCTGTGGGCGCCCGCCGCAGATCCGCCAGCTCGCTACGACTCGGGAATCGAGGTCGGCTCGGTTGTCGGTACCGAGTTCGACCCGATGCTGGCCAAGGTGGTCATGGCAGCGCCGACGCGCGCTGAGGCCGCTCTTGGGCTGGCATCGGCACTCGACCGCACCCGCCTAGGCGGCGTCGTGACGAATCGCGACTTCCTCTCGGCCGTGCTGCGGAGCGAGGAGTTCCTTGCCGGAGACACCACCACCGATTTCATCGATCGGACCGGGCTCGCGACGTCGTCGCCGCTTCGGGGGCAGTTCGCTCACGCTGCGGCTGCCGCGGTAGCGCTGATCTCTCAAGCCCGCAACCGGTCCCAGGCGACTGCGCTCGGGTTCATGACTTCGGGCTACCGCAACAGCGTCATGCCTGACGAGGTGCTGCCGCTCACGGCCATCGGCCAAGGCCCGGGCGAGCTCGACGTGAGCGTGTCGTACCGGCGCCAGCGCGACGGCAGCTTCAGGTTGCGAGTCGCCCCGCTCCGGGCCGATGCTCCCTACGCGCCCCCTGAGATCGATTCGCCGTCGGATGGCGACAGTGGCGGCGGCCAGAGCGATGACGCAGCGCAGGCCGAGATCACCGAGTTCGTCGTGCTCCCGCACTCGATCCAGATCCATCCGATCGTCGACGATCACATTCGAACCGATGCGGGGGGCGGGGTGACCGATGCGCCGCCCGCCGAGGAATTCGACGCGGAACTGGATGTCGAGACTGGTGGGCTGCGGGGCACCTGGCACGTCAGCCGTCGCGGCCACAACTGGTACGTCACCGGCCCGCTGGCCGGCGCCGTCATGCTGCAGGAACGCTCGCGCTTCCCCGACCCGGATGCAGAGACGGTGGAGGGCGGCCTGGTTGCGCCGATGCCGGGCAAGGTGCTGATCGTGAATGTTGCCCCCGGCGATGATGTGAGCGAGGGTCAGGTGCTGGTGGTGATGGAAGCCATGAAGATGGAGCACCAGATCACGGCACCCGCCGACGGCGAGGTGGCCGAAGTTCGCGCCCACGTCGGCGACCAGGTCGACAACGGCGAACTGCTCGTCGTCATCACGGCCGATCCGTAGCAATCCGATGAGCTACGACCTTCACACACTGCGTGGAGACGTGTCGGGCGGCATCACCGCGGCGGCAGTTTCCATTACGCCCGCTGCGACGTTCGGCGTGGTGTCGGGGCTCGGAGCCGCGAGCGGCATCTACGGCGCTCTCGCAGTGGGCTTCTTCGTGGGCATCTTCGAACGGTCGCGGCCCCAGATGGGATCGGTGAGCGCCGTCTTGGCGGTGGCCATGGCCGCCGTCGTGGCGACGCACGCCGAGACCCCCGCCGAAGCGTTCACGGTGGTGATACTGGCCGGCGTCATCCAGCTCGTCTTGAGCGTGCTGCGCATCGGCAGCTATGTCACCTATACGCCGTACTCGGTGATCGCCGGATTCACATCGGGAATCGGCGTGATGATGGTGCTCTCCCTGGTCAACTCGTTCTTGGGGGAACCGGTCAAGATCACCAAACCCCTGAACGCAATCCAGAAATGGCCCGACGCGCTGGAAGCGCTGAACGCGGGCGCATTGATCATCGGCTTGGTTGCGCTGGCTGTCGCGCTGCTGTGGCCCAAGCGACTTCGCGGGTACCTGCCCGCCATGGTCGCGGCACTGCTGGTCGGCACCCTCCTGAACATCATTTGGCTGAGCGACGTGCCGACACTCGAAGGCATCCCGCGCTCGCTGCCCGACCTGCAGCGTCCCGAGCTCTCGCTGGGCTTCCTGGCAGGCGCCGTGGTGCCGGCGCTGACCATCGCCCTGCTCAGCACGGTGCGAGGTCTGCTGGGCGCCTTGGCAGTGGATGCGCAGACTCGCACCCAGCTCGACCCGGACAAGGGCCTGCTCGGCACGGGCATCGGCAATGTCGCAGCCGGCCTGATCGGCGGCTTGCCGGGCAGCCCGACGTTCCTGTCGTCGATTCTGGCGTGGCGGATGGGAGCCCGTACCCCGATCTCACCCATCGTCCGCTCGCTCACGCTCCTGGGGCTCGTGCTGGGATTGGCGCCGCTGCTCGCCTATGTGCCGCACGCCGCGTTGGCAGGAATACTTACGGTGACCGGCTGGCAGCTCATCGACTGGCGGTTCTTGGCGCGACTGCGCCGGGTGCAGCGCGAGCACCTGCTGATCATGTTGACGACCCTCGGCATCACGATCTTCGTGGACCTGGTGACGGCGGTGGCCGTGGGATTGATCGTGGCCGGCATGATCGGCGCCCGCCAGTTCGAGCGCCTCCAGCTCGACAGCGTCATCTCGGTGCCCCTGCTCGATCAGATCTTCCTGCACGAGCACAGCGCAGAGTCCTACGGCATCAGCCCGTATTCCGCTCGCACCGGCATTGTGAAGCTGCGCGGCAGCTTCACCGTCGCTTCCTCAAGCAAGCTCATCCGCACCATCGGCGACGACATCGTGGGTCACCAAGTGGTGATTCTCGACTTCTCCGAGACCGATCACATCGACGACAGCGCCGCGCTGGTCATCGAACAGCTCATCGACACGGCGACGGAAAACGAAGTGCACTGCATCGTGCTGGCGCTTGACGGCGCGCCCGCTGCCACGCTCACGTCGCTGAATGCACTGCGTCGCATCCCGTCCGAGCAGCTGGTCGGAACACTCGACGAAGCCCAGGACATCACCCGGCGCCTGCTCGTCGACGATCCAGATCGCGAACGCCCGCCCCCGCTGGCCGAGCCCGAGTAGTCAAGGTCGTCAGGCGCTACCAGCCGATTCTGCGATCAGAACTCATGCACCCACGACCATCCTGAGGTCGCGGTCGCTGAAGTAGGCGCATTGCGCGACGAGGTCGCCGTCCTTCGCCCCGGCTTTGCCGATCTCGACGTAGTCGCTCGTGATCTGCCGGTAGGGGAACAGCCCCTCCCCGTACTGCACGCTGGGGAAATGGAGGGTCTGCGCCCGGTTCAGGTCGTAGCGCGACGAGGCGTCGATGAAGCGCATTGCGTACGCAGCGCGACGCGGCAGCTCGCCGGGGCCGAGCACGATGCTGCGGTGCACGACGTTCTTGGTGAACAGGAGCGCATCGCCGGGAGCAAAGTCGTATTCGACCATGTGGACATCACAGAGCTCGTCCATCACCGGGGAATTCAGTATCTCGTTCCTGAGATCACGGTAATCCTGCGGGCTCGTCGATCTCCCGGCCCGCTCCCTGGCCCTGATCACCTCGACGAGAGCCAAGTCCGTCGTGTGGACGAATTCGGCTGACAGCACATGGAGCGGAACGCAGGCGATGCCGCCGCGCTGCCCGTCCGGATCTATGGGGTGCAGCGGGGCCCAGAGCGTGCACCCGAAGTCCTCGGCGAAGTGGAGCCCGAACGTCGACACGCCGGCGTGCCACGGCAGCCCCCGGTCGACGCTCTGCTCGATTTCGAAAGACAGGTCGTAGGTGAGAAACAGGTCGCATCCTGTCAGCTCAGTCAAGCCCCGCTGGAAGTAGGGACGCTGGATCAATCCGAAGACTTCCTTCTTGTCGGTCGCCAAGAAGTGCTGCATGTTGGCGAACCGGCGGCCCGGCTGGGGCGGGGGGGCGTCGCCAGCGCCGCGGCTCGATTCGGCGTCGACCTGATCGAGCAGCATGTCGACCACGCCGGGGTTCAGGAATCCTTCGAGCTTGACGAAGCCGTCGCGCGAGAACTGCTCCTTCTGCGCGCTGGTGATGACGAATTCGTTGTCGAAAGGATGATCGGTCATTTTGCCATAGTAATAAGAACGACTACATACCTCTACCGACGCCGACCACAGCGTTCGGGTGCGCGCGTCGGGGCTACTGTCGGCGGCGCGACGGGACGGCATGGGAGCGTCCTGCGGATGGAAGGAATCATCATGGCTGCAGCAGAGGTACACCGGCCGGGACGGCTCGGCGATCCGGATATGACGCTCGGCACCGATCCGCGTGCTGATCCGCGCATGGTGGCAGTGCTGGCAGCAATGGGTCTCGACGGGCACGGCGAGCCTGCGACAGCCACCGCGGACTCGTCAATGGAGGAGCTGTACGCCTGGGTCGATGAGGCCGAGCCGGGCTTCGAGATGCTGTTCGACGCGCTCTTCGCCGATCTGACGCCCCCCGACGGCGTGGTGGCGAGCACCGAAGTCATCAGCGGGGTCGACGACAACGACATCACGCTGTTCATCCACCGCCCGGCGGAGGCCGACGGCCCGCTGCCGTGCGTGTACCACATCCACGGCGGCGGCATGGTGCTGCTGTCCGCGGCGGGCATGTCGTACGTCGCGTGGCGGAACGAACTGGCGTCGCGGGGGCTCGTCGCGGTGGGCGTCGAGTTCCGCAACGGCGGCGGCAAGCTCGGCAATCACCCATTCCCGGCCGGTCTGAACGACTGCGCCTCAGGCCTGCAGTGGGTCGCCGCCAACAAGGACGCCCTCGGCGTTTCCACGATCACCGTCTCGGGCGAGTCGGGCGGAGGAAATCTGACGCTGGCCACCACGCTGAAGGCCAAGCGAGAGGGGTATCTCGACATCATCGACGGCGTGTTTGCGCAGTGTCCCTACATCTCGGGGGCGTACGCGGAGCCGCCGGCGAGTCTTCCGTCATTGACCGAGAACAACCAGTACTTCCTGGACTGCGAGAACATGGGCGGCATCGCCAAGGCGTACGACCTGGGCGGACCCGACCGCACCAACCCGCTGGCCTGGCCGCTGCACGCCACCGCCGACGATCTGGCGGGCCTGCCGCCGCATGTCGTCTCGGTGAACGAGCTGGACCCGCTGCGCGACGAGGGCCTCGCCTACTACCACAAGCTGCTCGCGGCCGGAAACAGCGCTCAGGCCCGAACGGTCAACGGCACCTGCCACGCGGGCGACGTGATCTTCCGCGGCGCCATGCCTGAGGTGTACGCGGCGACGGCTGCCGCACTGCGCGACTTCGCCTACTCGGTGTAGCGGATGGGAGAATCGCGCCTCCCGGTGGCTGCCGCTCGCTCGGCCGCGGATGTAGCCGGGCTGACCTTGCCGGTCCCCGGGGGGGGGGGGGTCACCAACCCGGCGATTCGATCTCCGTGGCCGCAGTAGCGCCGGACGAGGACATCACCTACGAACCGGACGAGCAGTGCTCGTTCGCGCTGTCGCTGGGAATGGGCATCCAGGGCGTCGTGATCGCCTTGGCGCCGACCGTGCTGACCATGTCGCTGTTCGTGCAGTCGACAAGTCTCAGTGCCCGGCAAGCGACATGGTCGGTGATGGCAGCCATCGTGGTCTGCGGCATCGCAACCGCGGTTGCAGCCGCCCGTCTCGGACCAGTGGGCGGGGGCCACAACGTGCTGATGGCCATCTCGCCGAGCTATCTGGCTGTTGCAATCCTGGCAGTGAACAGTGCCGGGCCGCAGACGCTGGCGTCCTTGGTGGTCGTCACCGCCGTGTTCCAGCTCGCGCTGGCCAAGTGGCTGCATCGCCTGAGCCGGATCATCACGCCGGCGGTCTCAGGTGTCGTCGTCATGCTGATCGCGATCGGCGTAATGGGAGTGGTCGTCGAGCGTGTCGGAACGACGACCACCGACGCCCCCGACATCGCGGCGCCAGTGGTCGCGCTCATCGCGGTGTTGGTGGCAGCAGTGCTGGCGCTGCGCGCCAAGGGGCTGCTCCGGCTGTGGTCGCCGATCATTGCCATTGTCGCTGCCACCATCGCTGCCGTCCTGTTCGGGCTGTATGACCCAGCCGGTATCGGCAGCGCTGCTTGGCTTGCGGTGCCGCAGCCCGAGTTCCCCGGGCTCGAACTGACCCCAGGAGCCGACTTCTGGGCACTGCTGCCGCTGTTTGTGGTCGTCTCGCTGGCCGTCACCATCAAGGCGATGACCACCGCCGTAGTGATCCAGCGGGTGTCACGACGGGATCCGGGCGCGGCCGACTACCGCCTCGTGCAGGGCACGGTCAACACCGTCGGCATCGGCTCGCTCGTCGGCGGACTCGCGGGAACGCTGTCCGTCGGAACCATGGATGCGACGTCCATCTCTTTCGCACAGTTCACCGGCGTGGCCTCGCGCAGGGTCGGGTACTGCATCGGCGCCATCCTGATCGCTCTGGTGCTGACACCGAAGCTGACCGCCGTGCTGCTCACGGTTCCCAGCGCAGTGGCTTCGGGCTACCTGCTCATCATCATGGGGCTGCTGTTCGTGGAAGGCCTCCGCTCCGTGCTGCAGGACGGCCTGCGGCCCCAGAAGGCCGTCGTGATCGGCGTCGCCGTTGCGGTCGGCGTGGGACTGCAGGGCTCCGACTCGATCGGCACCATCATCGGCGGCGCCTGGGGGACGCTGCTCAGCAACGGCATGGTGGTCGGCACGCTGATCGCGATCTTGCTGACGGCCTACCTCGAGTCGAGCGGTCGGAAGCGCCGCCGTCTCGAGACAGCATTGGATGCCGAGACGCTGCCGCAGGTCGACCAGTTCCTGTCGGAGATCGCGGCCGATTCCGGCTGGGATGAGGCCTCAGCGAACCGGCTCAGGCTCGTCGGCGAGGAATCACTGCTGAGCCTCATGGAGGAGAGCGAGACCGGCGAGGATCAGTCTCCGTCGCGCTTGGTCGTCATCGCCCGACCCTCAGCGGCCAGCATCGAACTGCAGTTGCGCACCTCAGCAGATGCCCAGAATCTCGAAGACCGGCTCACGTTTGTGAGCGAACGAGCCCCCGCACCCGAAGGGCACACGATGTCGCTCCGCCTGCTGAGTCACTTCGCGTCGAGGGTGCGCCACCGGAAGTACTCGGGCATCGACATCATCACCGTCGAGGTCGAGCGAACTCAATAGCGACCGCCGTGACGTACTGATCCGGCGTAGGTAATATAGTACGTACTACATTTATTGCATATGCGGCTACGCCGCGCGCAGGCAGTATCTATGTAGTTTCCCTCATATATGCGCCCGCCCACGGTGTCCGACCCATGAGGGCACTGCTCGTCAGTGCCGCAGTGGCCGTGGTCGCGATCGCATGCGCCCAAACGGACGACACGTCAGCTGGCTGGCCGTTTGTCGGTTCTGATCAGGCGCACACGAAATACTCGGCAGCCGACGAGATCACAGGCGCCAACGTCGGCGACTTGGAGATCGTCTGGACGTGGGAGCCGAACGAGACGCCCCGTGCGGAATATGACACCCGACCGGGTCCCTTCCAGGCCACTCCGATCATGGTCGATGGCATTCTCTACCTGTCCACGATGTACACGCGGGTGGTCGCGCTCGATGCCGTGACCGGTGCCGAGCTGTGGGCGTTCGACCCGAAGGCCTACGAGGGCGGGCCGGTCGGCGCGGGGCCGACCGGCTTCAAACACCGCGGCGTCGCCTACTGGAGCGATGGGGACGACCAGCGCATCTTCCTCAACAGCCGCGACCGGCTGTATGCGCTCGACGCAGCGACCGGCGAACCGGACGCCGATTTTGGCGACGGCGGGAGCATCGTGCTGACCGAAGGGCACGGCCGTGAGGTCACCCGCTTCGAGTTTGATCAGACCTCCCCGCCTGTGGTGTTCGAGGATCTGGTGATCGTCGGCAGCCGGGTGCCCGATGGGGTGCAGCGCGAGTTCGACCCGCCGGGCACAGTGCAGGCATTCGACGTCCGCTCGGGAGAGCGGCGCTGGGTGTTCTTCACCATCCCCCAGTCGAGCGACGCATTCGGGGCCGACACCTGGGAAGACGAGTCCTGGCGCTACACCGGTCACGCCAACGTGTGGGGGCTGATGTCGCTCGATGCCGAGCTGGGGTTGCTGTACGTGCCGACGAGCACGCCGAGTAGCGACTACTGGGGCGGGCGCCGCAAGGGGGCAAACCTGTTCGCCGAGTCGCTGGTGGCACTCGATGCGCGCACCGGCGAACGGCAGTGGCACTTCCAAACAGTGCATCACGGGGTGTGGGACTACGACCTCTCTGCCGCACCGAACCTGGTGACGATCACCGTGGACGGGCGCGAGATCGACGCTGTGGCGCAGGTCTCCAAGCAGGGGTTCACCTACGTGTTCGACCGGGAAACCGGCGAGCCTGTGTGGCCGATCACCGAGCGCGCGGTCGACACGTTCACCGACGTCCCCGGCGAAGAGCTGTATCCCACCCAGCCGTTCCCGTCCAAGCCCCCGCCGTTCGCCCAGCAGGGCTCAACGCTGGACGACGCGAACGACCTCACTCCGGAGATCCACGCGCTCGCAGTAGCCGAGATGCAGCGGTTCCGGCTGGGTCCGCTGTTCACACCGCCGAGCCTGCAGGGGACGCTGCAGCGCCCGGGCGGCAGCGGCGGCGCCAACTGGGGCGGGGCGGCGTTCGACCCCGACACCGGGATGCTGTACGTGCGCACGTCCGAAGACGCCGACACCAACCAAGTCTGCGAGAACCGAGGCGACGATCCGCGCGTCGACGCCGCCTACAGCAACAACTGCCCCTACGGCGCCATTCGCGTCATGTTCGCCGAAGCCGGCGGGCCGGGCGCGGTGGAGACGCCCGAGAGCGGGCTCGGCCCGATCCCGCTCACCAAGCCGCCCTGGGCGCACCTGGTGGCAATCGATCTCAACGACGGCGAGATCGCATGGAAGGTGCCCTTCGGGGAAGGCAGCGACGAGATCCGCAACCACCCGCTGCTCGATGGCGTCGAGCTGCCGGATCGGCTGGGCAGGCTCGGCAACCCCGGGCCGCTGGCAACCGGCGGCGGACTGGTCTTCGTGGGCGGCGGCGAGCCGTTCCTCTACGCATTCGACAGCGCAACAGGCGCCGAGCTCTGGCGTGGTGCAACGCCGTTCCCGACCAGCGCCAACCCGATGACCTACACGACGCAATCAGGGCAGCAACTGGTCGTCATCGCCACCGGCCGCGGCGCCAACGCCGCGCTCGTCGCCTTCGCCCTGCCCCAGCAGTGAGATCGAGCCAGGGGCAGGCTGCGTGAGACGCCGGTGGGTCCTGATCGGATGCGCCGTGGCGGCATTGTCGGTTGCCGCCGCCGTTGTCGCGGCAACACAGCTCGGCCGCGCGAAGACCGTCAGGGTGGGTGTTGCGGTGACCTACTCAGGGGTCGGGGCGCCGTTGGGTGCCGAGGTGGATCGGGGCATCGAACTGTTCATCGAGCAGAACCCCGATGCATTCGGCGGCCACGGCGTCGAACTCGTCAGGGTGGATCTGCAGCGGACAGACGGCGAGGCAGTGCCAGCCGCACTGCACGGCCTGCTCAAGTCCGGGGGGGGGGGGTTGACATCCTCGCAGGGTTCGTCTTCTCCCCGAACGCCATCGCGAGCGCGCCACTGGTGACCGAGGCCCGAGTGCCGACGGTCGTCATGAATGCATCCTCCGCGCATATCCCGCTGCTGTCGCCGTACATCGCCCGAGTCTCGTTCTCCACCTGGCACGCGGCGTACCCGATGGGGCGCTACGCCCATGACGAACTCGGCTGCAATCGAGGGGCCGTCGGCTACAGCGATTACTCGCCCGGGGTCGACAGCGGCCACGCCTTCTCGACAGGCCTCGAGGAAGCAGGCGGCACGCTCGTCGCCGACGTGCCGATGGGCGGCTCAGGCGAGGTACCGGACTTCGTCCCGTTCCTGCGACGCGTCATCGACGCCGATCCGGACTGCCTGTGGGTGTTCGTGCCTGCCGGCGCCCACAACGCCGCCCTGCTCGATGCGTACGTCGAGACCGGCATGAGAGACCGAGGGATCAGTCTGCTCGGGCCGGGCGCCCTCACACAGATCGCCCGGCTCGAGCAGATCGGTGACGAGGCGGTCGGCCTCATGAGCATGCACCACTACTCCGCCGACTACGACACCCCGGCCAACAGCGCCTTCGTGGAGGCTTGGCACCGGGCCTACGGGTCCGACACCACACCGGGTTTCATGGCCGTCGGGGCCTGGGACGGCATGGCCGCCATCGCCCACGCGATCAAAGAGCAGGACGGCAACATCACCGCCGAAGGCACGATGGCGGCGCTCGCCGGATGGACGCACGAGAGTCCGCGCGGCTTCATCACCATCGACCCCGACACTCGGGACATCATCCATGACCAGCATGTGCACGAAGTGGTGCCCGGAGACCTGCGCCCCACCGTCAAGGTGGTCCACACCTACCCCCAAGTACGAGACCCCTGCAAGGCACTCCGAATCGGCAAGTGCAAATGAGCACGAGCTCGCATCTCGAACGAGGGCAGTCGGGATCTACAGGCCCAGGACGCGGGCGGCGTTGTCGCGCAGGTACTTGCGCTCGATGTCCTGTGGCAGTTGCCACCCAGCGACGATGCGGCGCAAGTCGGTGAGCGGACCGCAGTTGGGATAGACGCTGCCGAACAGGATCTGGTCGGGAAGCTGGCGGGCCAGAGCCGTCACGTAGTCCTCGGAGCCGGGGAAGCCGTAGTGGACGTACTGACCCGGCACGATCACGACGTTGGGCTGCTTGTACGCCACGCCGAGCGCCTCGCGCACATATGGCCAGCCGCCGTGCTGAATGGACACGGTGAGACCGGGAAAGTCGGTGGCGACGTGGTCGACGTACTCGGGGCGGCAGTCGTCCTGGTACGGACCCAGCAAACAGCTCATCGTGGTGGACACGATGAGGCCGAGGCGCTGCGCCTCCTCGTAGATCGGGTACAGCGCCCGATCACCGAACCTGCGGCTGGTCCGCGCGGTGGACGGGTCGACCGTCACGCCACGCATGCCCTGTGCCGCCAACTCGCCGACCGCCACGACAGCAGCGTCGACATCACTTGGCTCGACCGACCCGAACCCCACGAACCGGTCCGGGTGCGCCGAGACGATCTGGCGGATCTCAGCCGAGCCGGTGGGGTCCAGCCCACGGATGCCCGTCGGCCCGGGCACGCCGATGACGCCCAGCGAGATCCCGGCCTCGTCCATCTCGGCGAACATCAGCTCACGGGACTGCTGCACGAAGCTGGGACACGGCTCGAGCCTCATCCGCTCGAGGTAGTGGTAGGTGGTCCCGGGCGTCCAGCTGCGCGCCCCGATGGGCCGGAACCGGAAGTCGATGACGGCTACGTCGTCGCTGTCGCCGCTGCCGGCCGGAGGACTCCCGTCGCGGGCCATGGCAGCGCTGCTCAGACGGGCGCGTCGGCAGTGATGACGATCTTGCCGAAGAAGCGGCGCTCCTCCATCGCCCGGTGTGCCTCCACGCCGTCGGGCAGCGGCACCTCTGAGTCGATGACCGGCACCAGGTCACCTGTCTGGACCAGCCGCAAGAGCTCGTCGAGGTCGCTCCGCTGCCAGCCGTTGGAACCGCGGATGTCCATCTCGGCGGTCCAGATGAACCGCAGGTCGGTCGGCGGGTCGTAGCCCGCCGTCGCCCCGCAGGTGAGCACCCGGCCCCGCTGGCGCACGCACCGCAGCGAGCGGGCCCACGTGTCGCCGCCGGTGAAGTTCACCACGACGTCGTAGCCGCCTCCGGCGAACAAACCGCCGGTCTGTTCGCGGCAGTAGCGAGCGATGTCCACTTCGGAGTAGTTGATGGTCTCGTCAGCACCAAGCTCGGCGAGGCGCTGGCATTTCTCGTCGGTTCCGGCAGCGGCGATCACCTTGGCGCCGCGCATCTTGGAGATCAGCAGCGCGCTGGTGCCCACTCCCCCGCTGGCACCCAGGATCAGCACCGAGTCGTCGGGGCCCACCTCCCCCCGGGTGATCATCATCCGGTGCGCAGTCCCGTACGCCACCGGCAGGCAAGCAGCGTCGGCGTAGGAGACGTCGTCGGGAAGCGAAATCAGCTGGCTGTCGCGCACCGTGACGTACTCGGCATACGCGCCCCACAGGGTGTCGCCGATCATGAAGATCTTGCCGGTCTCGCGGTCCCAGTGCACCGGGTCCGCCAGCACCCGGTCTCCGACCGACCAGCCCTCCACGCCCGGCCCCAGCTCGGCGACCTGACCGGCCGCGTCGCAGCCGGGGATGCCCGGCAGCGGCACCTTGATGCCGGGCATGCCCCTGCGGGTGAACACGTCGTGGTAGTTGAGCGAGCAGGCCCGCACCGCGATGCGCACTTCGCCCGGTTGCAGGTCTGGCGTGTCGATATCGCGGTACGCGAGCACATCGATGTCGCCGTGCTCGTCGAAGACGATTGCTTTCATCGCCGAGTCTCCATTCCGCTGACCCTCATCACTGTGTCACGGCGTTGTCCGAGAGTGCCGCCTCACGCCGCAGCGGCCCGGTCCCGCTCGACCGAAGCGTCCATTGCGGCGAGGACATCGCCGCGCAGCGCGCGCACCGTGCCGGCATAGGCGCGAGCGTCAAGCGTCTCTGCCAAGTCCGCGGCCACCTCCAGCGCTCTGTCCACGACGGCATCGGGGCTGACTGCTTCATCCAGGTAGCCGGCCTCGACCGCTCCGTTGCCGTCGAGCAGACGCGCGTTGGCCACGCAGCGCTGCAAGTGACGGCGCGACAGCCGTTCCTTGGAGATCGTCATGGCCCAGTCCGGCAGCGTCAGCGCTATGGCCACCTCGTTCAGGCCGATCTTGACGGGCGCGTCGGGCCCGACACGGTGGTCACAGCCGAGCAGCAGCAAGGCACCCGCCGCGACCGCATGACCGGTGCAGGCCGCCACCACCGGGACCGATGACCCGTATGCCCGACGCACCATCGCACCGCCAGCGATGACCAGTTCGGTCATGGCCGCCCGATCGCCACCGCGGATCACGTTGAGGTCGAATCCGGCGAAGAACGCCCGGTCGTTGCCCGCGATCACCACCGCTTTGATGTCTTCGTCAGCTTCGGCAATGTCGATCTGCGCATCGAGCGCTGCCAGCATCGGCACGGAGAAGGCGTTGGCCTTGCCGTCGTCCACCCGCACCAGCAGCACGCTGCCGTGCCGCGCTGCAGAGACGGTGCTGTCACCGCTGGGGCCGTCGTTCGATTCTGCGGAAGCGCTCATTGCCCGAATGCTACGGCTGCACCTGCCGGCGTGCCCGAGCCGGGGCGGGCGCCTGAGCCGGGCTGGTTAGGGTGCGCCCATGGCCGTGCCGGTTGCTGATGTGGAGATGCCCGAAGCGGAGCTGGATCCGGTCACGTGGGAGGAACAGCGGCAGGCGCTGCTCGACCTCCTCGAGAACGATGACTGGATCGTGCGTACCCCGCTGGGCTACGTCATCACGCGATACGACGATGCCACAGCCATGCTGCGCGACGACCGCTGGCACTCGGCCATCGGGCTCATTGCGGACATGCAGGGCTACGACAATCCGGATTTCCGCAGGCGCAGCAGTCGCAACATTCTGGCGATGGAGGGTGAGGAGCATCACCGGATCCGGCGCCTGGTCGGACCGGCCTTCACGCCGAAATCGGCTGAACGGCTGCGGCCGTTCATGGCAGAAGTGATCGACGAGTTGCTCGACCCGATCTGCGCTCGCGGCAGTGCCGAGTTCGTCAGCGAAGTGTGCGAGCCATACCCGATCCCGATCATCTGCGAGATGCTCGGTGCCCCGCGTGAGGACTGGAAGCTGTTTGGCCGGCTTGCCACCGACATCTTCCGAATCTTCAACGGCAACCTGCACCGCGACGGTCCGGCAATCGTCGCTGCGCAGGACGAGATGGAGACGTACATGCTGGCGCTCATCGCCGAGCGCCGATCGAAGCCGCGCGACGACCTGCTGTCAGACCTCATCGCCGTTGAGGAGGCGGGAGATCGGCTCTCCACCGACGAGCTCCTGTCGCTTGCGAACTCCCTGCTGCTCGCGGGCACCGATACCACTCGCAATCAGCTTGCGTGCGCGGCAGCGCTGTTCGCGCAGCATCCAGATCAGCTTCAGTTGCTTGCCGAAGAGCCCTCCCTGGCGCAGGGTGCGGTGGAAGAGGTCATGCGCTACCTCGGTGCCATCCGGGGCACCGCCCGCTACGCCAGCCAGCCGATCACCTACCGGGACATCGAGTTTCCGCCCAACACCTTCATCTTCCCGAGCTTGGTGGGCGCGAACTATGACGACGCAAAGTTCGCTGAACCCACCGACTTCGACATCACCCGCCGGTCAGGCACGCCCCACATGACCTTCGGCAGCGGGATTCACCATTGCCTGGGGGCCTTCCTGGCCCGGGCCGAACTGCAGGAAGCCTTCAAGGCCATCGCTAAACGCATGCCGGACCTGCGCCTCGACGGGGACGTGGAGTGGAAGCCGCTGTCGAACGGCATCTGGGGCCCGGCGGTGCTGCCGATCAGGTTCACGCCGGGGAACTGACCCGCGCCGGTCTCTTCTGATGGGCCGCCTGCCCGACGTCTTCGGGATTTCGCCAGGTCCGATTGCTTCAAGCCCAGGCCGATTTGGCGACGGCGCCGGTTCGCCGCCCGCGG
The DNA here is from genome assembly GCA_011523825.1 of Microthrixaceae bacterium. Taxonomy (GTDB): domain Bacteria; phylum Actinomycetota; class Acidimicrobiia; order Acidimicrobiales; family Poriferisodalaceae; genus Poriferisodalis. The sequence continues at coordinate 40,035 of WTFX01000010.1, read as the reverse complement.
ACGGAACCCCGCGAGAGCGGGTGCGATGGGGCCGGGTGGTGCTGGTGGCTCTCTCCGGGGTCGTGTCGCACGTCTTCGGGCGGGCCACAGTGGGGGTGCTAGTGCCCGCGATGGCCGATGATCTCGAGCTCAGCGACACGCTGATCGGCGCGCTCGGCTCCGCCAACATGGGCGCCTACTTCACCGGCGTGATCATCGTCACGTTCACTGCCGGCCGAATAGAGCCGTTCACCTTGCTGCGCGCCGGCATCGTCACTTCCACATTGGGCCTCGCAGTAATCGGCACTGCGTCGAGCCCGGCGGCCATCGTGATCGGCACCGCGCTCGCTGGGCTGGGTGGCGGCGGCATCTGGCTCACCGCGCCGGTCATCGCCAGCGAAGGCGTGCCAGCGTCTCGCCGCGGAGCGGCGCTGGGCACGCTCACCGCCACGATGGGTGCCGCTTTGATCGGCGTACCCATCGCCACGACCGCCTTGCGCAACGCGGCAGGCGACGATGCGCTCTGGCGCCCTGTCTGGTTGGCCCAGGCGGCGCTCTCGGTCTTGCTGTTGCTGGCGCTGTCGCTGCTGGTTCGGGCTCGGCGCACCGAGCGGGTCGCGGCCGTGGGCGGCCTGGGAGCGCTGCGACAGATCCATGGCTGGAAGCGAGCCGTCGCCGCATACGTCGGGTTCGCCTATATGGCGTCGTCGTTCGCGAACTTTCTGGGGCGGACGCTCGAGAGCGATCACGACTTCAGCCGCACGGCTGCAACGCTCGCATTCTCCGTGATGGGCGCCGGCTCGATCGTGGGCGCGCTTGCGTTCGGACGTCTCAGCGATCGGATCGGACGTCCCGCGACCATGGCGACGGTCATGGCCCTCAGCGCCGTTGCCGGCGCCATCTTGGCGGCGCAGATCCCCAGCGGCGCGATCGTCATCATCGCCGTGGTGATCTTCGGCGGCGCGTCATTCTCGTTCCCGTCGCTCACCGCCACGTTCGTCAGCGATCACGTCTCGGACCGGACATTCGCGGCGGTCCTCGGAACCATGACGATGTTCTACGGCCCAGCTTCGGTGGTCGGTCCGGCCGCGAGCGGTTGGCTCGCCGACCGCACCGGCGATTTCAGCGCGACGTACTGGGCTATCGCAGCAATCGCGCTCACGTCGGGTGTCTGCATGGCGACGATGCGCCGCAGGAATGGTGTGGCGCCGCAGTCGGCGCCGTTGAGCTGAGCGTCAGCTCAGGCCATCAGCTGCTTCTTCATGGCAGCAGCAGTTGCCAGCTTCAGCGAACGGCTCGGACCGATCTGAATGGACTCGCCGGTCTGGGGGTTGCGGCCCATGCGGGCACCGCGCTCAGACATGGAGAAGGAGCCGAATCCCGGCCAGGTCACCTTGCCGCCGGCCTTCACTTCTGCTGCCACGAGATCGAAGAATGCTGACAGCGTCCGCTCCGCGTCGCTCGCAGTCACACCGGCTTCGCCGGCTACTGCCTTGATGGTCTCTGCCTTGTTCGCCACGGTCCAGTTCCTCTCTGAAACGATTCGGGGTACCACCTCAGCACACAAAAGCCCTGAAGTGGTGGAATTGCGGCCCGCTGTCTATCGGGGCGTTCCGGCGCTTGCACCCCGCGGCGATGCTCGGCGGGGCTGTCGCTCTTGCCCGTCGCTGCGCACGTCGAATGCGTCGCGCAGGCCGTCACCGACGAAATTGACGGCCAAGACGGTGACGACGATGGCGATGCCCGGCGAGATCACCAACCACGGCGCGACCGTCATGAAGCCCTCGTTGCCGCCCAGCATGTTCCCCCAGGTGGGCGTGTGGGCTGCGCTGACGCCGAACCCCAGGAAGCTGAGCACCGACTCGGCCAGGATGGCGCCCGCCGTCGCAAGCGAGACCGCCACGGCCATCTCCCCCACCAGATTCGGCAGCAGGTGACGGAACATGACTCGCCCAGGGCCCGCTCCCATCGCCCGTGCCGCAGCGACGAATTCCTGCTCGCGCAGCGACAGCACCTTGCCCCGGATGATCCGGGCCACCGCCATCCATCCCAGCAGCGACAGCACCAGCACCACGTCGAAGATGCCGTCGCCCAGCATCCGGGCGCCCATCATCACCACCATCAAGCCAGGCAAGGCGAGCAGCGTGTCGGTCAGCCGCATCAGCGCTGCGTCGACGGCACCGCCCACGTAGCCCGCGACCATGCCGATCAGCGTCCCGCCGAAGGTTGCCAGCAGCGCCACCGACACGCCGACCGCGAGGGTGACCCGGCCGGCGTAGAGCATCTGGCTCAGCGTGTCCCGGCCGAGGGTGTCGGTGCCTAACAGGTAGTCGCGACCCGGATCGGCGAGCACGTCGGTGGCGTGCGTGCGGCCCTGCGGGTACGGCGCCAGCAGCTCGGCACCGACTGTCGCCAGCGCAATGCCCACGAGCACCGCCAGCGACACCAGCGCGACGCGGCGATGGGAGAACCTGCGCCAGACGAGGACCGCCGGCCGTTCGACGACGGGGGTCTCAGCGGCTGCCACGACGGATCCTCGGGTCGAGCACGCCGTAGAACAGATCGGCGGCCAGATTCAACAACATCACCGCGGCGGCGACGATCATGGTGATCGCCAGCAGCATGGGGTAGTCGCCCCCGGTCATGGCATCGACGAACAGCCGGCCCATGCCCGGGTACTGGAACACCAGCTCGGTCACGATGAGCCCGCCCACGAGCTGTCCCATGTCGACTGCGGCCTGCGTCGTCACCGGGATCAGCGCGTTGCGCACGCCGTGGCGGACCACCACGGTGCGCTCCCGCAAGCCCCTGCCACGGGCGGCCCGGATGTGATCCGAGCTCATGACATCGAGCAGGCTTGCCCGCATGTAACGGCTGTAAACCGCGATGAGCTGGAGCGACAGCGTCATAGCTGGCAGCACCAGATGCCGCAGGCGATCCACCAGATCGAAGCCCTGCTGGCCCGGCGAGTAGAGCCCTGCAGTCGGCAGCAACGGTGGCGTGATGCCCAGCCAATTCGCCAGGTACAGCCCGAAGAAGAGCTGCAGCATCAGGCCGAGCCAGAACACCGGGATCGAAATCCCCAAGAACGAGACCGTGGTGGCCGAGTAGTCGATGAACGAGCCGCGGCGAATGGCCGAGATCGCGCCGATCGTGATTCCCGCCACCAGCGAGAGCACAACCGCCAAGCTCACCAGCACCAGCGTGTTGGCCAACGCTGTGCGCACGAATGGCCACACGTCGGATCCGTTGCGTACGAGCGACGTGCCCAGATCGCCCCTCACGAAGTCGCCCAGCCAACTCAGGTAGCGCAAGAAGAACGGATCGTTGAGCCCCAGCGATTCAAAATAGTCAGCCCGGTCCGCCGGGGTGACTCTGGGATTGATGGCCAGGTCGCCCCCCGGCCTGGCGATCCGGTTCGCTGCCCAGAACACAGCGATCGAGATGGCCAGCAGGATCGGCGCCATCGTCGCAATGCGGCGCAGGACGTAGCGCGTCACGGTCGAGAGCCTGCCAGCCGCTCGCCGGCTAGTCGTTCGCTTGGGGCGTTCTCACGCAGCGAGCGTTCAGTCGGGCGTTCAATTCGGGTGGACCGTCCAGTCGAAGATGTCGAAGAACCCGCCGTAGGGACTCGACACGTACGCCCCGGGTCCTGAGACCGCGGTGGTGTCCCAGATGATCATGTTGGGCAGCATGTACAGCGGGATCCACGGCACGTCGGCGGCCAGGATCTGGCTCAACTCGTGGACCAGCTCCAGGCGGGCGTCCGGGTCCACCTCGGCGTCGATGGCGAACGCCAGATCGCTGGCCTGCTGATTGCGGTAGGCCGTGAAGTTCTGGCCCGTGTACTCGTTCTCCTCGGTGGGAATGCCGTCGATGTCATAGAGATTGGCCACGGAGGGGTCCGGATTGGTGCTGTTCGCGAACAGCGCCACCGGTCCGTAATTCAGCGCCGGCAGCCGGTTCTGGAACAGCTCGCCGGGGTCGTAGTTGATGATCTCCCAGCCGATGCCCAGCGGAGCGGTCATGTCGACCACGAGCGCCTGCACGTCCTCGCGCCGGTTGTTGCCGGCGACGGTGTTCCATGCCAGCACCAGCTCTTCGCCGTCGGCGTTCACCCACAGCCCCTCGGGGTCGGGCCGGGTCCAGCCCTCGGCCTCGAGCAGCTCTGCGACCTTGGCCGCATCCTGGGTGTAACGCGCGAAGTCGTCCTGGCACCAAGGACCGAACCCGGGGTTCCATCCCGTGCACTGCAGGACCGGCGGGTCAGCAGTGATCGTGCCCAGCGCGATCTCGGCGATGCGCTCGCGGTCGAGTGCGTAGGCGACGGCCTGGCGGACGTTGCGCGTCATGTCGAAGCGGCGATCAGGCGCGTTCTGATTGATCCAGAGGCCTTCCATGTAGGTGCCCTCGGCGACCTTGTAGCTCAGATCGCCGGTGATGCGCTGGCGAGCACCGGGGAAGGGCTGGGGGAAGGCGGCCATCGCTTCGCCGGTCTGCAGCGCCAGCAGTTCGGAGTCGGTGTCCTCGCGAGGCACCATCACCACCCGATCCACCAGCGGGATGCGCTCGGCATCCCAGTAGCTGCGGTTGGGTACCAAGATGTGCTGCTCCTGGTTCCATTCCTCCTGGATCCACGGCCCGCCCGAGACCGTGATCTCGTCGTTCCACTTGTCGGCGATGTCGGTGTCTGGGCCCAGCTCGTGCGCCGGCAGCAGGCCGCCGAACAGCGTCGGCCAGGGTGCGTACGGCTCGCTGAACGTGATGACCGCCGTGTGGGGATCGGAATGGTCGATGTCGGTGATGAGATCCAGACCGATCGTGCTGAGCGTGCCGGTGGTGTCGAGCCCGGCGCGCCAGCTGAACCAGACGTCGGTGCTGGTGATGGGCGTGCCGTCGCTCCACGTCGCATCGGGGTTCAGGCGGTAGGTGAGCGTGAACGTGCCGTCGTCTGCGGTGACGAGGCCGCCGTTCGCAACCGTTGGTTCCTCGACGAGCAGCGACGACGCCACGTAGGTGTTCGTCTGATCGAGCTCCATAAGCCTCGGCAGGTAGTGGATCAGCACCGACCAGATCGTCCAGGTGGCATTGGCACACGACGTGACCGGGTTGACGCACTCGGGCCACTGCTCGACGGCCAGCACGAGCGTGCCGCCGCTGGACTCCTCTGCGGCATCGGGGACATCTGCGTCGACGGCGGCGCTGGCCGTCGTCTCAGGCGCCGAATCTTCCGCAGCAGGATCGCTCCCGCATGCCCCGGCAACCAACGCCGCAACGATCGCAGCGGCAGCGAGGCGCCGGACATACGCCCGCGGCGATGCTCGGCGACGGAGCCGTTCTGGCCGAGCTGCGAGGTGCACGTGTGCAGGGAGCGATGTCACGGCAGCAAACTAACGCTGCGCTAGACCCAGACAGCGACCTAGGAGCGGGAAGACGTGCTGGACGGCTACCGGATACTGGATCTGACCGACGACCGCGGCCACCTCGCCGGCCTGCTGCTCGCCCAGCTCGGTGCCGAGGTGGTGCTCTGCGAGCCGCCTGCCGGCCATCGCACCCGGCACCGGGGTCCGTACGTCGACGATGTGGTCGATCCTGAGCGTGCCATCGAGTTCCTCGTCTACAACCGGGGAAAGCACTCGGTAGTCATCGAGGAACCGGCCCGGATTGCCGAGCTGGCCGCCGGCTGTGATGCGGTGATCTCGTGCGGCGCGTTCGACGTCGACCTCGATGCGCTGCGCGCCGCCGACCCGGCGCTGGTGACCGCGTCCATCACGCCGTTCGGCGAGACCGGTCCCAAGACAGCCTGGGCCGCTACCGACCTCACCATCGCCGCGTCGAGCGGCACGATGTCGCTGACCGGCGACCGTGATCGGGCACCCGTGCGGATCGGCTCGCCGCAGACGTGGCACAACGCTGCGGTGGACACTGCAGGCGCGGTGCTCATGGCCCTGCACGAACGGCAGACCTCAGGGCTGGGCCAGCACGTGGACACCTCAGCTCAGCAGTCGTTCGTGGACTGCACGCAATTCCAGATGATGACGGTGCTGACCGGCGGCGACGTGCCGGTCCGGCTCCCCGGAGCGGTCGACCTCGGGGGCTTCCTCATCCCGTGGGTGTACGAGTGTGCTGACGGCCACGTGACCGTCACCTTCCTGTTCGGCCCGATGATCGCTCCCTTCACGAGCCGGATCCTGTCGTGGGCCTGCGACGAGGGCTTCTGCGAGCCCGAGCTGCGCGACAAGGACTGGGTGGACTTCGGCATGGCCATCGTGGAGGGCCGCGAGTCGATGGACACCTTCGACCGGGCCATCAAGGCCCTGACGGCGTTCGTGGCCAGCAAGACCAAGGCCGAGCTGCTGGAACGCGCACTGACCGACAACCTGCTCATCGCGCCCGTCACGACAACAGCCGACGTGCTCGCGCTCGAGCACCTTGAAGTACGCGACTACTGGGAGCGCGTCGACGTGCCCCGTGCTGGCGGTCCCGCGCCCGTGCGCCTATGCGGATCGCTGGCCAAGACCACGGCCGGCCCGCTGCCGCTCCTGCCCGTCGCGCCGAAGCTCGGCGAGCACACCGAGCTGCACCTCGGCAGCGACGGCCCTGCAGGCACGGGCATCACCTCTCGCCCTCGCGCCGAGATCGCTGCCACAGGTCGCTCGATGGAGCGCCCGCTCGACGACGTCAAGGTCCTCGACTTCATGTGGGCGCTGGCGGGACCGGGCGCCACGCGCACGCTTGCCGACTACGGCGCCACCGTCGTGAAGGTCGAGAGCGAGCTGAAGCCCGACGTGCTGCGCGGTGTCCACCCCTTCATCGGCGAGGAAGGCGGGCAGGAGAATGCCCTGCAGTTCCACTCGATCAATGCCGGGAAGATGGACCTGACGCTCGACCTGTCGCTGCCTGAGGCGCGAGCAGTGGTGCTCGACCTTGTCGCATGGTGCGACGTGCTCACCGAGTCGTTCTCGCCCAAGGCGATGGAGAACTGGGGCCTCACCTACGACGTGCTGCGCGAGGTGAATCCCGAGCTCGTCATGTTCTCGAGCTGCCTCATGGGCCAGACCGGGCCGATGCGCCTGTATGCCGGCTTCGGCACCATGGCGGCAGCCATCGCCGGCTTCTATCCGGTGACCGGCTGGCCCGACCGCATCCCAGCGGGGCCGTTCACCGCCTACACCGACTACATCTCGCCGAAGCTGGGCGTGATGCTGATTCTGTCTGCGCTGGCCGAGCGGGACCGCACCGGGCGGGGCCAGCACATCGACTTCGCCCAGATGGAGGGCGCGCTGCACTTCCTGGCGACCGAGTTCGCTGACGAGGAGATCAATGGGCGCACTGCCGGCCGGAACGGCAACGCTGACCGCCACATGTGCCCTCACGGTGTGTATCCCGCGGCCGGAGACGACCGCTGGGTGGCGATCGCCTGCGAGACCGATAAGCACTGGGCGGCGCTGGCGAACCTGCTTGATGCAGACGCCGAACTGCGCGGACTCGACGTCGCTGGACGTCGAGCGCGCTCCGAGACCATCGACGCCGCGATCACTGCGTGGACTGAGCCTCAGGAAGCAGCGGACATCGAGGCGGTTCTCCAAGCGTGCGGCGTGCCCGCCCACCGCGTGAACGACGCAGCAGATCTCATGGCCGACCCGCAGATCGTCTCCCGCGAGCACTTCCTGTCGGTGCCGCACGCCAAGCACGGCCACACCTGGGTCGAAAACAGCAACTTCGAGCTGTCGCGCACGCCCGGCCGGCCGCTGTGGGGCGGCCCGATGTTCGGGGAGCACAACATGGAGGTGCTCGAAGGGATCCTCGGCTACGACGCCGACAAGATCGCCGAGCTCGTCATTGCCGGCGCCATCACCTGAGCGGCTGCATCCGCAGAGGGAGTGCAGCTGCGGCCTGCGCTTGCCCGACTTGGTGCGATGAGCATCGCCCAGCGTCCGCCTCGGCGCCGATTTGCGAGAATGCCTCCATGAGTGAACGACAGAACATCTCGAGCGGCGGGCCGATGGAGGCTGTCGCCGGCTATTCGCGCGCGGTACGCCTCGGCGACTGGGTCGCCGTGTCGGGCAGCACATCGCTTGGTCCTGACGGCGTGGTGCATCCGGGCGACTGCTACGGGCAGGCGACGTACACGCTGGGCGTCATCGAGCGAGCGCTGGCAGAAGCCGGAGCCCAGATGACCGACGTGGTGCGGGTGCGCACATTCATCACCGACATCGGCATGATCGACGACTTCGTCCGGGCTCACGGTGAGGCATTCGCCGACATCAGGCCGGCCTCGACCCTCGTCGAGGTGTCGGCGCTGATCCATCCCGACTTGGTCATCGAGATCGAAGTCGACGCGATCATTCCCTGAGCGCGTGCGGGCACTGGTGCAGCGGGCCGCCGAGGCCCGCGTCAGCGTCGGCGGTGAGGTGATCGGCGAGATCGGTCCCGGGCTGTGCTGCCTGGTGGGTGCGACGCACGACGACGATGTGGACGCGGCGCGCAAGCTGGCCGGCAAGATCTGGAACCTGCGCATCTTCGCCGACGAGAACGGCCAGATGAACCGGTCGGTTGCCGAGACCGGCGGCGAGGTGCTGGTGGTCAGCCAGTTCACGCTCTACGGCGACACCCGCAAGGGCCGGCGTCCCTCATTCGTGGCCGCGGCAGCGCCGGATGAGGCCACGAAGCTCATCGACGAGGTGGCGGCGGAGCTGCGCCGCCACGGCGCCACGGTGGCCACCGGGTCATTCGGCGCTCACATGAAGGTCGAGCTCACCAACGACGGACCCGTCACCCTGATGCTCGAAGTCTGACTCCGGCTCAGCTTGCTGAACGCTGTCAGGCGGGGATGAACCGCAGCAGGCCGGGGCCGTCGGGGGTGGGGTCGAAGACGGCGTGCACCACCTGGCCGATGTGAACCGCTTCGGGGTCGCAGCCGACGATGTTGGTCATCACCCGGGGACCCTCGTCGAGCTCCACGTAGGCCAGCACGAACGGTGCGGCCTTGCGCCACGAACCGGGGATGCGCCGGGTGACCGTGCAGCTGTACACGGTGCCGCGTCCCGAAGCCTCGAACCAGGTCACCGAGGTGTTGCCGCACTGATCGCAGCGTTCCCGCGGGTACCACACGACGTGGCCGCAGTTGTCGCAGCGGGGCAGCTCCAGCCGGCCTTCGGCGGTGGCGTCCCAGAACCGCTGCGTTTCGAGGTTGGGGTTCGGCGACGGGACGGGCAGCCCCGATGGACCCAGATCGGTCATGGCAGCGACCTCGCTCGGACTCGGCTCGTTCCGACCCGGTTCATGCCGACCTGCCCAGGACGAGCGTGGCGCTGCCCATGCGAGTGGCGAGGCTGCCGCCTGTGCCGTGCGCCAGGGCCAGCTCGCAGTCGGGCACCTGCACGGCCGGGTGCGCCTCGCCGCGCAGCTGCCGCACGGCTTCGACCACCTTGGTCATGCCGCCGCGGTTGGCGGGATGGTTGTTGCACAGGCCACCGCCGTCGGTGTTGAACGGCAGGGTGCCGCCTGGAGCCTGCAATGCGCCGTCGGACACGAAGCGCCCGCCGTCGCCCTTGTTGCAGAAACCGAGGTCTTCCAGCGTCATCAGGACGGTGATGGTGAAGCTGTCGTAGATCGACGCGTAGTCGATGTCGGCAGGCGTCACGCCAGCCTCGCTGAACGCCAGAGGGCCTGAGCGAATCGCGCCGGTGTGGGTCAGATCGATGCGACCGCCCGAGGTGTGCTTGATCGACGTGCCCGTGCCCAGTACCGGGGTGCAGTGACGGTCGAGCGACGCTGCCACCGCTTCGCTGACCAGCACGAGCGCTCCCCCGCCGTCGGTGATCACGCAGCAGTCCAACCGGTGCAGCGGATCGGAGATGATCGGCGAGGACACCACCTCTTCTACCGTCACGACGTCTTGCAGGAACGCGTGGGGGTTGTGCTGCGCGTGGGTCGAGGCAGCCACCTTGACCTCGGCCAGTTGTTCGGAGGTGGTGCCGAACTCGTGCATGTGCCGTGCCGCAGCCAGCGCGTAGCCGCCGGGCACCGACATGCCGAACTGGTTCTCGAATGACGCCTCCGGCGCCGAGCTGAACCGGGCGCTTCCGCCCGGACCGGCGCCGCCCGTGCGCGGCTTGCCTGCCAGCGTGATCAGCGCCACATTCACCTGGCCTGCGGCGATGGCTGCCGCGGCGTGCTGGACGTGCACGAGGTAGGCCGAGCCACCGGTCTCGGTGTCGTCGATGTAGCTGCAGTCGAGGCCCAGGTATTCCACCATCGACAGCGCACCGAAGCCGGGAGCGTCGCCCGCGGAGTAGTAGGCGTCGACGTCCGCCAGTGTCAACCCGGCGTCCGCCAGCGCTCCCGCGGCAACGTCGGCGTGGATCTGCGGCAGCGTACGGTCGGGCAGCTCACGGCCAGGGTGCTCGTACACCCCTGCGATGAGCGCCTTGCCTCGAATCGTCACCGGCGGCAACCTAGTCGCAGGGCCCGAGACGGTGCCGGAACAGAACCGGACAGCTGCGCCCCGCGAGCGCCAACCCCTCCCGCCGGCGAGCGTTAGCGTCACGGCGATGCTGAAGCCGTACCGGATACTTGATCTCACCGACCACCGGGGCGCGATGTGCACCGCCATCCTGGGCTCGCTCGGTGCCGAGGTGGTCCTCGTCGAAGGACCTGACGGCCGGGGCCGCAGCCACCGCAGCCACGGCCCTGACGGCACGTCGCTCCAATGGTGGGCGCAGCGCCGGGGTGCGCAGAGCTGCGTCATCGGGGACCGCAACGAGCTGCTAGAGCTCGTCGCAGGTGCCGACGCGCTGATCGAGTCGCCCGACCCTGGCCTGGGTCTCGACTACGACGAGCTGCGCGCGATCAACCCGGGACTCGTGCACACCACGGTGACCGCGTTCGGCAGCACCGGCCCGAAGGCAGCTTGGGCGGCGTCGGACCTCACCATTGCGGCGTCGGCATGCAGCGCCGCCATCACCGGCGACACCGACCGGGCTCCGCTGCGCATCACCGCTCCGCAGAGCTGGCTGCATGCCGGTTCGCACGGGGCGGTCGGCACTGCGCTCGCGCTGCGCCAGCGCGACCGCAGCGGCTGGGGCCAGCACGTCGACATCTCCGCCCAGCAGGCGATGATGCAGACGGCCTTTCCCGGCATCGTCCACAGTGCGAATGCGTACCCGTCGGCGCGCAGGACGTCCGGTGGGATTCTGCTGCTGAACTTCCATCTGCAGTTCGTGTATGCCGCTGCGGACGGCTTCGTCTCCATCACGCTGCTGTTCGGCGACACCATCGGCCGCTTCACCGCCCGGCTGATGGAGTGGGTTCATGAACTGGGCTTCTGCGATGACGAACTGGCCGGGCTCGACTGGGTCGAGTTCGGCATGCGCCTGTTCACCGATCCCGAGGTGGCGCCCGCCCAGATGGAGGCCGCGAAAGCCGCCATCGCTGCCATGACATCGTCGATGACGCGGGCGGAGTTGTTCGCCGAGGCGCAGCGTCGGGAGGTGCTGCTGGCACCCGTCTACGCCCCTGCCGAGCTCGTGCAGGTCGACCACTTCTCCCAGCGGGGCTACTGGGACGTGGTGGACGATCCCGCATGGGGCAGTGTCACCGCGCCCGGTCGCTGGTGCCAGCCCAGCCGCACGCCCCTGCGTACTCTCAGCGGGCCTCCCGCGCTCGGCGCCGACACCGAGGCAGTGAAGGCTGCGCCGCGCTCGGCGCTGCTGGAGTCCGCCGAGGCGTTGCGGGACGCCGGCGGCGACCCAGCATCGCCACGACCTCTCGAAGGCCTCAAGGTGCTGGACACGACCTGGGTGTACGCCGGACCGTTCACCACGCGGCTGCTCGCCGACTTCGGTGCCACGGTCATCAAGGTGGAGGGGCCGGCCCGCTTCGACGCCGCCCGCGGGGCCGGTGGCGGCCTGCGGGGAGACATGGGGCCTGATGCCTCCATCCAGTTCGGCACCCTGAACGCCGGCAAGCAAGGCCTGACCCTGGATCTCAACACCGAGGCCGGCCGAGAGGTGCTGTGCGACCTGGTCGAGTGGGCCGACATCTACGTCGAGTCCTACACGCCGGGCACGCTCGAGGCGTGGGGAATCGGCTACGACGTGCTAGCCGAACGGAATCCGGGCCTGATCCTGCTGAGCACGAGCCTGATGGGCCAGAGCGGTCCGCTGTCGACGTTCGCCGGGTTCGGCAACCTGGCCGGCGCCATCACCGGCTACTACGAGATGACCGGCTGGCCGGACCGACCTCCGGCGGGGCCCTTCCTGGCCTATACCGACTACGTCACGCCGCAGTTCATGGTGCCGCTGCTCATGGCGGCGCTCGATGCCCGCGATGCCGACCCCGACGGCCGCGGACAGCATCTGGACTTCGCGCAGGCCGAGGCCGCCATTCATTTCCTGGCGACCGAGGTGCTCGCGAAGACCGTGAACGGCGACGAAGCGACACGGATGGGCAACGCGGACGCTTTCATGTGCCCCCACGCCATGTACCCGTGCGACGCAGGCGACGCCGAGCCCGACAACCCGCTCGAACCGCCCGACCCATGGGTCGCGATTGTCTGTGAGACCGAGCATCACTGGGAATCGCTGTGCAGGGTGCTCGATGCGGACGGCCATGCAGTTCCTGCCGAGCTGGCCGGCATGGACGCAGCGGGGCGGCTTGGACATGTCGATGAGATCGACGCCATCGTCGGAGGCTGGGCGACCCAGCGCACCCCCGCCGAGGCCGAAGCTGCCCTGCAAGCGGCCGGCATCCCCTCGCACGCAAACCAGAACAGCGTGGGCTGCTTCGCCGACCCGCAGCTGAACCACCGGGGCCACTGGCTGGAAGTCGAACACCCGCTGTACGACCGCATGGTCGTGGAGGCGCCGCGCCTGCAGCTCAGCGCGACGCCCCACGCCGTCACCCGTTCAGGCCCCAGCCTGGGCGAGCACAACGACGTCGTGTTGCGGGACATCCTCGGCTACGACGACGACCGTGTTGTCGAGCTCGCCGTCGCCGGCGCCATCGGCTGACCCGTCGCGGCGCCGGTCAGCTAAGCCCGCGACGACTTGCCACGGCTGTGATCCTCTAGCGCTACTCGGTGAAGGATACGAAGGCGGTCAGTGGCGATAGGTCGTGAGCCCAGAAGATCGTCAGGCCGCTGTCTTGAGCCTGGACGAGGTTGTGGGTTTTGAAGACGCCGGACAATACGGCCGTCGGCACAATTCCCTGATGGCCAAACGCCCGGAGCCACTCGGCAGCCTTGGCCGCAGCGTCGTTGTTCAGCCGCTTCACGGAATTCGTTGACGAGTTCGAAACCTTGCATTCGATCGGCATCACCCGACCGTCATGCAATCCGACGACCACGTCGGCCTTACGACCGGCGACGGAACACTCGGCACAGAACTCACCGCGCCCTGGAGCATCTGCCGGCGTCCAGATTTCGCGTGTCTCTACTTCTCCGAGACCCGAATCGGCGAGGTGGTTGCGAACGGCCTCCTCCTGATCGGTCTTGGCACTGTTGGCACGGTTTGTTCGCACCCGTTGACTCGCCATGAGAGCAGCCGACGCCAGAGCAGCCGAAGATCGTTCTTCATCCGTGGGCTCTCGATTCTCTGTCACCCAGGCAAATCGGCGGCAATCAAGCATGTCCAAGATGGTCTCGATCACGCGTTGGGCGGCGGCTTCGTCGTCCCGCAAGCGGCTCACTGTCAACTGGGTCTCTGCCAATTCCATGAGATCGTCGGCAGAAACCGGTGGTCCTGCGAGGTAGCGAACGGCCTCCAACAGGTCTGCGTCGGTCAGTACCTCCTGCGCGACATCGTGGAGCGATCGGAGGTCGTCGCTCTCGCGCATAAGACGGTCAACACTGGCTGCATAGTCATCGAACGCCTCGAGGTACCTCTCCAAGGGCTCGGTGAGCCGCTCCTCGCGGAAGATCTCGATGGCCTTGAGACGTTCTCGTCCGAGCACCTCTTCCGACCAGCGCGGAGGATCTACGAGGGCCATGGCTCGCCCGATTCCAGCCAGCTCGGCGGCGGGACCATGACCTCGGCCATCTCCGAAGGCTCAAACTTCGTCAGACCGCCAGCGTATGTACGACCACCAGTCAAGGAAGCGCCGTTGCGAAGCGCCTTCGTCAAGCGGCAAAGCGCGAAATCGGACAACTGCTGCAACGGGTAGATGCCGTGCACTGCGTTGATGTTCCTGGCTGATGCGAGATTGCGCACGAACGTCGGAGGACGTCGAGCCATATAGGTGGCCAGAATTGGGGCAGGGTCACGCAACTTGACAGACCACCAAGGCTTTCTGTGACGAGCGATGTAGCTGTTCGCCGCGCCCTCCCGTCGGGCTGAGCGCAAGAACCGCTCAATGAGCTCTCGGTCTTCCGCATCCAGGACGTCCAGATCTTCCGGCAGGTCAATCACTGCACGTAGATGGTGGTCATCTCTCAAGAATGCCGAACCCAGGTTGATCAGCTCAGACGCCTTAGTCACTGCGGGGAACAACACTGCTGCCGGCAATCTCGGGTCGCGTTGCTTGGTCACCCACGTGGCATTTGCGCCAGTGACCGCTCCCCGGTGCACACGACAGAACTCACCGAGCGGGACGAAGTCCGACGGCACGCTGACTTTGGGTTCCAGGAGCGACGACCAGCGACGCGTCGTGCGCAACTTCTCACGGTTGAATCGCTTGCCGCCTTGCAAACCTCGCAAGTCCTCGGTTCGCTTGATCTTGCGGACACGAACGCTGCACCGCGACTCCCCCACTTCGAACGCCGTGACTGCCGCCGTGGTGGCGGCGTCGGCGAAGGCCCGGCTTCGGGCATCAAGAACATGAACCGAAAGTCCGCCTAGCGGCCCGGCGACCAGTTCGCGGGCGAGCCGTCCGTAGCCCACGTCAAGCCACTCAGACGAGGTGACGAAGACTCCGTAATCACCCGCCCGCGCGAGATGAGCGGTTGCAAGCAAGAAGTGAACGTGCAAGCCCGCGAGCGCCGACGCCTTCAAACCCAATTCCTCGGAACGTTCTCGCAACCACGCCTTCCACTTGGGCGCGATGTCATGGTGCCGCACGTAGGGAGGGTTGCCGATGAATGCTGTCGGTCCAGGGTGAGATGCCAGCTTCAACGAACGGAAATCGGCCGCGTGCACCTCGGACCGCTCATCGAAGCCCGAGACAGTCAGATTCGCGCGCGCAACTAGCGAAGCGAGCGGGTCAATCTCGACTGCAACGAGCCGAGCCTCTGGTAGGAGCCGACCGGCCGCGACCAGGAACCTCGCTGACCCGGCACCTGGGTCCACGACACGAGATGCGCGCTTGTAACTCGCGAGCCACTCCGACATCGGACCGATCAGTGACGCTGGTGTATACGTCGCCCCCAGTTTGCGCCGCTGCGCCGCTGATCGAAGCGAAGCAAATGCAGTGCCTAGAGGGTCCTCACCCAACCGAATTGCTGCCATTACGCGCTCGACTGCGACCGATGAGAGCGACTCATCCGCCTTTGCGATGAGGCCCGCCTCGGCGCGGTTGACATCCCTGAGACAGCCGTCGCTGGCGAGAGCCCACGCGACCGCGCACAGTTGCTGCTCGTCAACGATGCCGCCGGCCGGCGCCTCATCAAGTGCCGTTTCCGGCATGGTCAAAACCATCTGCTGGCATGTTCGCATACGACACCTCCAGGTCGGCGGAGCGACGATTCCGTCCGCTGGGCCACAGTCATTCGGGGGTGTGACAACAACTGTTCGACACGTGCGCATCTTCTGCTTGGACGACCAACCGCAGTGCCTCAGGACTGCGCGCACAGGCTGCGACTGGCGTCGAGCAAGAAGCTCGAAGCGCGCACGATGTGCACGACAAGGGACTGCGAGGCGAGAAAGTGACATCTGACGAACGGCTAGTGGCGAGTCACTGCCTCCCAACCGGGGTGCCGGAGCGCACCATCGCCACCCGGGTGGGCAACGTTGATGCACACCTGTGTCCCCACGCGATGTACTCGTGCGATCCCCCCGACGCGGGCCCTGACAATCCACTCGAACGCCGGGCCCATGGATTGCGACGACCTGCAAGATCAAGCACTGCTGGGCAGCGCTGTGCAAGGTGCTGGACGAGGGCGGCCAACCTGAGCCCGCAGAGTCGGCTGGACTCGACGTAACAGGACGCGGAGCCCATAGCAGCGAGATCGGTGCTCTCGTCGATGCCTAGGCCGCCGACCGCACCCTCGCTGAAGCCGAGGCGGCGCTACAGGCCGGAGGCATCCCCGCTCAGGTCAACCGGAGCGGACTGGCTTGCTTCGTCGATCCGCAGTTCAGCCAGCGCGCTCACTGGGTGGAGGTTGACCACCCCGTGCATGACCGCATGATCGTGGAGCCGCCTCGCCGGCAGCTCAGAGCGACGCCCCATGCCATCACCCGTTCAGGCTTCAGCCTGGGCGAACACAACGGCCAAGGCTTGTGGGAGAGTCTCGACTACGACGTCAACCGCCTCGTCGAGTTCGCCATAGTCGGTGTCATTGACTGACCCCTGATCAATCCGACGCTTCGAGGCGAAAGGTGGCGTTAGCCGAGTTGCCAGCCTCTGACTCGTCTCAAATCCCGACAATCGCATCAAAACGGTACGGAACAGCAGCCGCTCACTCAGCGAGCTGTCCGTCCGCTATCACGCCAAGGTGATCGCTTGGTTACCACGCCGCTGCACAGCTGGTGGCGGATACTAGCTCCATTAGACATGTCGCCGTCTCTGGGCGGCTTAGTCAGAATCGAGCGAAGTCAATAGGCGCTCTAACTCATGTGCCTGCCGAGAAGCCTTGAGATAGTCGTTGTATTGCTTGAGAGCGTTGCTAACGAGCTGCCGATACAATCTGTAACGTCCACTTATCTCTCGTAACCTGCTTGCGATGAGCTCATCATCGTCACGCAATGAGTGCCTGCTACTAACTGTCGGCTTCTTGCCAAGAACAAATACAACCTCTATACGCTCTCCGACACGATTCTGTTGCTCTAGGACTGAGGTCATCGCGTCGAGGTACTTTGACCCCTGTGTAACTAGTTCATCGATTTTGGAAGATCGTCCATATCGCTTTAGCTCCACAATGACATGTGTGCCAGCAGCCTCCCGATACCTGATGTCGATACGACCGCCAATTCTTCTTCCCCGCTTGTCCTTCGGAAACACCCCTGGCGCGATTTTGTGCAGACTCTCCTCCATGTGAGCATCTTCGGTGGCTCGCTCCCAAGAAGGATCTAGGAGCCACAAGTGATCGAAGACATGCTCTTGAACTACTCGTTCGACTGCATTGTCATCGGCGAGATTGTCCAGCTTCTGGATCGCTTCAACGCGTCCACGGAGAATATCTGCCCAGAGACTCGCTTCGTATTCTTCCTGGGCACCAAAGAGCTGCAAGAGATGTTGGGCGTCGAGAGTGCCTAGCTGGTCAAGCTCATCCGACTTCTGCCGCAACCCGATTCGGGCGAATGCGAGAACTCCCGAGCGATAGAGAGACACCCGATTTGCTCTCTCATGGCGTTGATCCAGCGTCAAGGCCGCAATCGTGGAGATCATCTTGGTTGCAGGCTCCTGCTGCCATCCGGGCAAGGAATCCCGCCACGTTTCTAGCGCCGGAAAATCTCTAAACGCATCTTTGGACTTACGTTTTGGTCGCTCGGCATTCCATTGATCCGACGCTGTCTGGAACGCGTCCTTCAAGAACGAGTGCAGTCCTTGCACCCGCGGATCATCCTCAATGAGCCGTTGGCGGTCGCTAGTTGCGATGTCGTCCTCTCCGTCAACATCCAAGAAATCGGCCTCGATCTGACCCGTGACATAGTTTCCAAACACTCTTGAGAAATCGAGCTTGTCGATGATTCCCTCGTGGATTGGGCGCTTCCTGGCCAGCACCATGATGTTCTTGAGCGAACCGGCCTCGCCGTCGTCAGCTAGGTCTGAGGGAGTCCTAGCGGTACCAATCCAGCCCCGTACTTCCCAATCATCACGGCCTTCGACTTTACAATCGTCAATTACGTACCGACTTATCCCAGCTGGTAAAGCATGATCGGGTAAGCGCTGCTCACCAAACTCCCAGAGGAATTCGAGTCGTTTCAGTTCTTGTCGATCATCGAAGGTAAGCGGCTCCCCATCAATCTCGATTCTAAAGCCACCCTCGGCAGGCGGCGTCTGGTCAAGTATGTCGAAGCGACGAGCGAGTCGTTTACGGAGTGCGGCCGCGGTAAGCCTGACACGCTTACTAGTGAGCTGCCGCAGGACAATTGTCGTGCCAACACCCGGGTAGTCTTCGGAGATTTCGACTTTCTCTGGGTGGTATGCGCGACCCAGGGAAATCTCCTTTCTGAGGTCATTGACTGAGATCCGGCAGCCTGTGCTTTCGGCTTCTTTGGTAGTGTAGATGAGGATCTCGTCCGCAATGGAAAACGCGCTTAGTTTTCCTATACCTTTGCGGCCCATAAACGGCCGGTTCCACTTCTCAGAGTGCGAGCCTTCCTCGGACCGCTTTTGGTAGCCAGTCTTCAGAAAACGATCATTGAGTTCTTGCTGAGTCATTCCGCAACCGTCGTCGGATACAACGACGCTGGATTCATCCACGTTCCAGCTAATTTGAACCAGTGTTGCGTCAGCGTCGTACGCATTGGCCACAAGTTCAGTGAGGACAGCGGCTGCGTTGCTGTAGAGCTTGATACCAAGCGCCTCAAGGACCGACATGTCAATGGACATGGTGAAGTCCGGCCGTTCCGTCATTGCGTGCCTACCTTCGCCAGCGAGCTAAGAAAACCTCTGCCTATCGCCTCTCCAAGTGGTGGCGGCACGGCATTGCCTATGTGTCGGCCCAGCGTAGTCAGAGGTGGGGTGTCTCCTTCAGGAGCGAACTGATAATCCCCTGGGAATCCTTGGAGAATGGCGGCCTCCCTTAAGGAGATGGTGCGGTGCTGTTCGGGGTGGCCGAAGCGGCCGGCTCCGAAGTTGTGGAAGTAGGTGGTGATCGTTGGGGACGGCTGGTCCCAGCGCATGCGCGCGTAGACGTTCTTGAATGCGGCTCCGCTGGCTCGACGATGGCAGGCGGCTCGCAGCTCCGCATTCCAGTCGTGCCACGTGCCGCCTGGCTTGGATGCCTCCATTCGCTGCCGGTTGAGCGCTGACAGGCCGCGGCTGCGATGCACTGTGTCGGTTTCGTGGGCGCCGCCGGCCTCAATGGCGGGGAGACCCCCGATGGCTTGCCGAACCGTCTTCGGTGGACGGCCACATTGGCTTCCCTCCGGGACCGCGGCGTTGCCTAGCTGGGAGGCGACCAGCACGAGGCGACGGCGGTTCTGAGGAACCCCGTAGTCGGTACACCTGCGAACACTGCTGTCCACGGAGTAACCGAGGTCTTCGAGCATCGCCACGAACTCGGCGAAGACGGCCTTGCTTTCGATGCGGGGGACGTTCTCAGTCGTGACGAATTCGGGTTGCGTCTCTTCGACCAAGCGGCCGAACTCGTTCAGGAGTTCCCAACGGTTGTCATTCGACGGGCGTACGTCCTTCCGATACGAAGAGAACGGCTGGCACGGTGCGCAACCGGCCAAGAGCCTCGTAGCGCCTTCAGACCACAGGTTGGACAGGTCCTCAGCCGTGACGTCACGGACGTCTCGTTCGATGAACTGTGCGCCGCTCACGTTGGCTTCGAAAGGAAACTTGCAGGAGCCGTCCACATCGATGCCTGCCACCACTTCGACCCCAGCCGACGCCAAACCGTACGACAAGCCTCCGATTCCGCAGAAGAGGTCAACTGCTGCTACGCCATCGCCAGCGAACGCAGCAGCCGCATCGCTGTTCGGCACCATCGAGCCGCTTGGGTTCGCGTGCGGGTCGTCCGCGTCCATCAGCAACCCCCAAGTACCGCGACTCGGTCGCCAGCGACCTCGTCTTTCACCCTCAAGGATGCCAGCGCCTCGCCCGATTCGAGCCAACTCGGAGGCGGGACCATGATCTGCTCCATCTCCTTGGGCTCGAACTTGACGAGGCCGCCGGCGTACGCGCGCCCGCCTCTAACGCTGGCTTGTTCACGCAGAGCAATGACCAGCCTGCACAGCGCTGCGTCCGACAGCGGCTCGACCGGGTACAGGCCATGAACGTTGTTGAGGTTCCGAGCCTCAACGACGTTCCACACGAACGTTGGCGGTCGGCGGGCCATGTACGTAGCCAAGATGGGTGCCGGGCTCCGCAGATTGACCGACCACCATGATCGTCGATGACGCGCGATGTAGCCGTCGGCAACGCCAGCGCTACGCGCTGCCTGAAGAAACGCGTCAACCAGCGATCGGTCATCCTCGTCGAAGACGCCTAAGTCGGCCGGCAAATCGATGACGGCCCGCAAATGGCGATCTTCACTGAGAACCGCTGAGTCGAGCTCGAAGAGCTCCGATGCCTTGGTCACCGTCGGCCGGAGCACCTCCGCAGGGAGCCGCAGATCGTTCTGGTCAGTCACCCACACTGCATTCGCACCAGTGGCTGTTCCACGGTGAACCCGGCACAGACTTCCTAGTGGCACGAACTCGCGCGGCACCGAAACCCGTTTCTCCAGCAATGACGACCAGCGAGACGTCGAACGCAGTTCTGCATGATCGAATGGCGTGCCACCGCGCAGTTCTCGCAGATCATCGGTCGAAGCAACCTTGCATATCCGAATCGGGCGCTGCTGCTGGCCGACCTCAAACGCAGTCACAGCCGCCGTAGTCATCGCGTCGGAAAAGGCGTGCACTCGGGCATCCAAGATGTGTACTGACACACCACCCAGCAGTCCCACGACCAGCTCGCGTGCGAGACTTCCGTAGCCCACATCCAGCCATTCGGCCGAAGTGACGAACACGCCGAAGTCGCCGACGCTGGCGAGGTGCGCTGTCGCGAGCAAGAAATGCACATGCAGCCCTGCCAACGCAGACGCTTTCAGATGTAGTTCAGCGGCACGGTGGCGAAGCCAGTCCTTCCATTCCGGCGTGATGCCGTGATGGCGCACATACGGCGGGTTGCCGATGAACGCCGTTGAGCCGCTCGTAGACGGCAACCGCACCGTTCGGTAATCGCATACGTGCACCTGCGACTGCGCGTCGAGACCTAGCGCTGTCAAATTCGCACGAGCGGTCAGCGCAGCAAGCGGATCGAGCTCGACAGCCACAAGTTCCGCCTGAGGCAGCAGCGGACCAACTGCACATAGGAATCTTCCTGAACCCGCTCCCGGATCAACCACCCGCGTCGGTCGTCCGTAGTCGGCAAGCCAGTCGCACATCAGCTTCACAAGCGCGGCCGGGGTGTACGTGGCACCCAGTGCACGACGGCGTTCGGCCAATCGCAGTCGCAGGAAAGCCGTGCCCAGCGGGTCGCCACCCGCACGGATCGCCGCCGCTAGGAGATCCAGTGATCGCGGCGAATGCACTTCCGACGTCGCACGAACCAGCGACGCTTCGGCCTCGCTCAGTTCGGCAAGCGCACCGCCGCGCGTAAGCATCCACGCGGCGGCGCAAAGCGCCTGCTCATCGTCGATGCCGACCTCGCGCACACCCGCAGTCGACACCTCACCCGCCGTAGCTGCCATCGCCCCGAATGCTCGCACAATGCACCGCCCGCGCACTGACGGACATGCTGCCCGTCAGTCACTCGGCATCCTTGATGAGGGGTGTGACAACAACTGTTCGGCGCGGTCGTCGGTCCCTCTTGGGCGCCCAACCGCAATACTGCGGGTCTGCGCTCGCAGGCTGCGATACAGCGTCAAGCAAGCAGTTTGAACCGCACGCATGAAAGGCGCGACAAGGAGTTACGAGGCGGAAACATGACACCTGACGAGCGACTGGCTGCGATCCGGGCGATTCATGACTCGCCGCTGCGGATCGTGCTGGCGGTCACCGGCGGCGGGATGCTGGCAGTCAGCGACCTGCTGACGATCCCCGGCGGCTCCCGCACGATCCTGGAGGCGTCGGTCCCCTATTCGGTGAAGTCGCTATACGAGCTGATGGGCTCCGAGCTTGAGCCGCACGTCTCCGACGAGGCGGCGCTCGCGATGGCCGACGGCTGTCTGGCCCGGGCGCAGCACCTGGTCTCGACGCCCAAGTCGGGTGCCGAACCGTGGCCGCTGGCGGGTATCTCATGCACCGCGGCGCTGGTGACCGACCCGCCTCGACGAGGGGAGGATCGGGCCCACATCGCTGGGGTCAGCGATCGCGGCGCGCGTGTCGCCCGCAAGATCACCTACTCGACCGCAGATCGGATCGAACAGGACCGCGAGGCCTCCGACGCCGTGCTGGCCCTCATCGCCGAGATCGCTGCCGGCTGACGATCCTCGGATGCGCCTGGCGGGGTCGGTACCGGCTCGGCGAAACAGCACATCCCTGACGTAGCTGCAACACACAACAAACAGTCTTTTGCAAACCCGGTGTGAGAGACGCCTACCGGGGAGCCCTCAACCCACCCCTAGCCCGCAAGAGGACGAAGAGCTCCATACTCGTCGGTCTGCGTACGGCGACGGGCAGCTTGTCAGCAGCGCCTGCTGGGGCCAGTGTCTCGGCCCGCAGCGATGATCTGCTGGCGCTGCGCAGGCGAGCCTACGACTCCGCCATCGCTGCAGAGATCCTGCAGCCACGCGATGACCATCTGGACGCCATCGTTCGACAAGCCATTCACGCGATGGCCGTGTATGCGTGCGAAATGCTGTTCGCCAAGGCGTGCGATCTCGAACGGCAGATCGATCGACTGGTCGCCGTAATAGACGAACTCTGTCGCCACAAGGACCCTGTCGACGCGGAGATCGTTGCCCATGTGGTCTGAGCAATGGAAGCAGGCCTCCTGCAACCAGCTGCCGTCAGGGGCACGGCGGTAAACGTTGTCTCCGCACGTCTCCTCATAGCGGGAGCTGTACCTGGGCTTCTTGGCCGCGAACCTCGGATCGTCCCAATACTCCTCGAACGTCATGGTCTCAGCAACGCGCATGGCGTACACGAGCTGCCCCGAGCGTCCCCTGCTAGCGCTTCCGAACCCTGCGACCCAGTCGCCGACCTGCGCGTGCTGACGCACCCGCGGCTTGCAGGTTGCCAAGGTGCAGTAGCCGCCGTAGGGGTTGGGAGCGAACCCAGTATCGAACGTGAGGGTGTAGCGGTACAGCTTCATCGCCGCGGCCTTCCCGCGCCCGGCACCCGCACTCGGCGGGTGCTTTGCGCTTCGGCAGGGCAGCATAGGACCGCAGGGCTGATGTCTTCGCGGCACCGGCTGCGCGGCGGGCCGGGCTAGCGGAACAGACCGTCGCCGATGCCCTCGGCGATCTCCTCCGGCGAGTAGCCGGCTTCGGCCCACACGTCGAAGTTGTGCTCCCCCAGGTATGCGGGACTGAGATGGCGGGGCGTCCAGCGCCGGCCGTTCCACAGGCCGGCGAACGCATCGACGGTCCGCTCGCCGAAGACCGCGTGGTCGACCGCTTGCCAGAAGTGGCGCGCCGCGTGCTGGGGATCGTCGGTGAACAGCTGGTGCGAGTCCTGCACCGGTCCTGCAGGAATGCCTGCTGCTTGCAGCTCTTCGGCAGCGCTGACCGCCGTGCGCCCGGCGATCCACGAGCCCAGCACCGAGTCCACCAGCGTTCGGCGGTCCTGCCGACCGCGTTCGGTCGCCAGCGTCGGATCATCCAGGCGGGGGTCGCCCAGCAGGCCGACGAGCGCGAGCCACTGCGCAGCCTCGGTCACGGTCACCGCCACGAACCCGTCGCTGGCGGCGTAGACCTCGTTCGGCACGTGGTCGGCGATGCCGTCGCAGTTGCCCTGCGGCAGTGGCGGCGCCAGACCCGCCGACTGGCGGACGATGGCGGGCCCGATGCTGTAGGTGCCGACTTCGAGTTGCGCCATGTCGATCCGCTGGCCCTCGCCGGTGCGTTCGCGGGCGTAGAGCGCCCCGAGTGTTGCCGTGGCTGCGGCGAACCCTGCGAGATGGTCGTTGAGCGAGAAGCCGGGGCCGACGTCGCCGCGGTCGGCGAAGTTGGTCAGGTGCGTGATGCCGCACACGGCGTGCACCGTCGGGGCGTACGAGATGACGTGCCGCCACGGCCCGTCGTGCCCGCAACCCGACATGGAGACATAGACGAGCCGTGGATTCCATTCGTGCACGGTTTCCCAGTCGAGGCCCCACGAGTCGAGCACCCCTGCGCTGAAGTTCTCGATCAGCACATCGCAGGTCTCGATCAGCCGCCGGGCAGCGGCGAGGGCGTCCGAATGCTTCATGTCGAGCGTGGCGCTGCGCTTCGAGCGGTTCCACACGAAGTAGTAGGGGAAGTCGGGTGAGTTGACGATCGTGGAGTGCTCCTCGCTCTGCATCCGGATCACGTCCGCGCCCAGATCGCCGAGCAGCCGGGTGGCCGAGGGGCCTGCCAGCACCCAGGTGAAGTCGGCCACCCGGATGCCGTCGAGCGGCCGCCGATCGTTTCCCTCGCCGTCGGTGGCATCGTTCGCTTCGCCGGCTGCAGCCGGGCCATCCGTCCAGTCGTCGAGGATGTCCGCCAGCGGTGTGGCCTCGGTGGCCGGCGCGCGGGGTGGCACGGACCCAGACCGGCCGGCGTCGCTCCAACGCACCAGGCGCGCCGGCAGCGTCACCGAGGCTGCAGCTTTCCCGGTCATCGGCGTGCCGACCGGCAGATGCGAGCCGTTGGGCGCCCCGTCGAGCGCCGGGGAGATCTCTGCGAAGAAACCCCGGTGGGCGAACTGCGGATTCGCATACACCTCGGCGATGTCGAGCACCCCGCCGAAGGCGACGTGCCGTTCCTGCGCCTCCCACCACACCTCACGCGCGTCCTGGGGATGGATCCAGCGCCGGACGGCATCCATGACCTCGTCCACGCTGAGCAGCAGCTCGCCGGGTTCGAGGCCCAGCCACTTCTCGACGTCGCCGGCCCCCGTAGAGATCATCCACTCCAGCAGCAGGTCCGGTGTCGGAGTGGGCGTGATCATGACGTAGCCGCCGTCGCCCCCGGTGCACTCAGCGAGGTCGTAGGCGCGCAGCCAGTGCAGCGCTCCCTGGCGCGGTGCCACCTTGGGCAGCGGCAGCAGGTCGTCGAAGAAGTACTGCATGAACAGGTTCTCGATCGAGCCGGTGACCGTCTCGTGAACCGACAGATCGAGGTGCGCCCCCCGGCCTGTCGAGCGTGCAGACAGCGCCGCAGCCATCGCCGAGCTCGCTGCAACGAACCCGGCGTAGTTGTAGGCCTGACGTCCCCAGACGTTCAGCGGGCGATCCGATAGCCCAGTCAACGCCATCATCCCGCCCATGGCGGCGGCGACCAGGTCCGAGCCCAGCCAGCCGGCGCGGGGACCGGTGCGACCGAACGGCGTAATCGACACCTGCACGAGCGCCGGGTTGGCTGCGCCCACTTCGGCGTAGTCGATGCCGAGGTCCGCCAGACGGCCTGGGCGCTCGGTCTCGATCACAACATCGGCGGCCGTGACCAGCCGGCGGTAGGCGTCGACGCCATCGTCGGTGCCGAGGTCCACCGCGCAGCGGCGCTTGCCGCCGTCGTACCACCAGTCGGCCACCCCGCCGAGGGCCGCAGTGGCCGGCTCAGCCAGCGGCAGACCCGGTGAGCCCCTGCCGATACGCACGACATCGGCCCCGAACTCGGTCAGCAGCTTCGTCGCGAACCGGCCCGCATCGCCGGTGGCGTCGACGACGCGCAATCCCGCCAGCGCCCCATCGGCCGCGGGTCGGACCGGATCCTGATGCACGTCGCCCTGTGCCATGACGGCCCGAAGCTAGTTCTCGCAGACGCTGCGGACGCTGGTACGCGGTTGCTGCTTCGATGCCGTCCGCTTGGGCCCAGGTGGGCTAGCTGGCTGCCGCGGCCATGAAGTTGCGGTACAGCTGCTCGGCGTCAGCAGCGAAGCCGACCATGGCCCGGTCCGCGTCGGCTGCGAGCGCGTCCAGCGAGCCGGGGCCCAGCGTCGACTCCAGGGCGTCGCGGTAGGCGTCGATGGCTCCCCAGTTGCGCACCGTGTCGTCCTCGACCTCCACGTGGTACTGCATTGACCACGCCCGCGGCCCGACTCGCATCGCCTGCACCCGGCACTCCGGGGAGCTTGCGAGCACGACCGCATCGTCGGGCGGTTGCGCCACCTGCACCGAGTGCCACTGCAGCGCGTGCTGGCGGTCGCTCATCTGGCGGAAGATCGGGTCGCTGCGGCCCTCCGGCGTGAGATCAACGGCCAGCACGCCGATCTCGGGTGGGCGCTGCGGCCCGCACGTTCCCCCGAGCGCATCGGCCAGCAGCTGGTGACCCAGGCACAGTCCCAGGAACGGTCGCCGCAGCTCGCGCACCCAGCGGCGAATAGCCCGCTTCTCGGGCACCAGCCAGGGGCAGTCCTCCACATCCCACACATCCATCGGGCCGCCCATCACCCACATGGCGTCGTAGTCCTCCAGCGGAGGGATCGGCTCTCCCTCGTCGAGCTCGACGGCAGTCCATTCGACGCCGTCGGCCCGCAGGAAGTCGCGCAGCCGGCCGGGATGCTCGCAGTCGATGTGCTGCAGTACGAGGAGTCGCATCGTCCCCGTTGCTACCACGTCAAGGACAGAGGTCAGTCAGGGGTGGTGCAGAGGCCCGCCATGCTGCTGATCGCCGTGTCGCGGCGCGGCTGGCGCACCTCGTGCTCGTCGTAGCCGTTGGTGGTGTAGCCGAGCGACAAGCCAGTGGCCGGGTCGCCCCAGGCGAGCTGCCCGCCGGCGCCGTTGTGGCCGAACGCCATCGGCGACACGGTGCGGCCCAGCCCGCGCATGTTCGACATGCCGTCGTCGCCCGCCAGGAACAGCCCGATCGAGCGATTGGCCGGCATGCCCATCGGGTCGGGCAACGTGTTTCGCACCTCGCCGGTGCCGGTGGCCAGCATCGCGGGATCCCACAGATCGTCCGGGTTGTGGAGCAGTCCCTGGTAGAAGAGCGCTAGATCGACCGCGGTGCCGAATCCCCCGCCGCCAGGCACGCCCACCTCGCGCACAGACGGCTCGTTGAACCGCAGAATCGCCTCGTTGGTGACCTCGGTCATAGGCAGTTCCCGCACGCCGAACGTCGCCTCGAGCTCGCCGGGAGTGGCCGGCTCTCCCACCAGGATCAGCTCCGCGATGCCGTCCTGGTCATCGGCAGCCAGGCCCAGCAGGCGAGGCAGCCCCAGCGGACCGGTGACCCGGTCGTGCACCTCGTCGCGGAAGTCGTTGCCGGTCACTGCGTTGATGATCTCCGCCAGCACCCAGTGCGCCGACGTCGGGTGGTACTCGTACCGGGTGCCAGGCACCCAGTTGAGCCGCCAGTTCGCCATGGCCACCAGCCGGGAATCCGACGTGTCCCACTCCGGCGGCTTCAGCGGAGCGTGCGGGAACCCCGACGTGTGCAGCATCACCTGCTCCACCGTGATCTGGTCCTTGCCGTTCTCGCCGAATGCAGGCACGTAGCCGGCCGCGGTGGCGTCAAGCTCCACCAGCCCTTCGCTGATGAGCTGCCACATGGTCGAAGCCACGAACGGCTTGGTGGCCGAGAAGATGCAGTAGCGGGTCTCGTCGGTGGCATCGCCGTAGGTGGCCTGCGCAACGATCTCGCCCTCGAAGCCGATCGCCACCTGGCAGCTCGGCAGCAGGCCCGATTCGACCTCTCGCTTGCAGCGGTCGAGCAGCGCGTCGATGCGGGTGCTGTGGACAGCGGATGCGGCGTCAGTTGTCGTGCTCACGGCCTTGGCCTAGCACCCGCGGCTACGTTCTCGCTGGCGAACACGAGCGAGAAGCCCCGGGCCCGAGCGGTCCGTGAGCGAAGCTCACATGAGCGGGCAAGGACAGGGGGACGCAATGAGCGACAGCACACCGGCCGACGGCAAGATCGAATTCGGGCTGGCGATCCGGCGCAGCGACGACATCGCCGGCCAGGCCCAAGAGATCGAAGCGCTCGGCTACGACTACGCCACCACCGGCGAGCACGTCTTCTTCCACGTGCCCGTCTCGAATGGCTTCATCTCGCTGGCGGTGGCCGCGGGCGCCACCACCACGCTCAAGCTGATGACCTCCATCACGCTCATCCCGCTCTACCCGGCGGCGCTGTGCGCGAAGCTCGCTGCCTCGCTCGATGTGGCTTCGGGCGGGCGCTTCCACCTCGGCGTAGGCGTCGGCGGCGAGATGCCGTCGGAGTTCGAGGCGTGCGGCGTGCCGGTGCGCGAGCGAGGCGCCCGGACGAATGAGGCGCTGGAGATCATGCAGCGCCTCTGGACCGAGGACGACGTCACCTTCGAGGGCCGCTTCAACACGCTGTCGGGTGTGACGCTCGCGCCCAAGCCGGCATCGCCGCCGCCGGTGTGGGTGTCGGGCCGCCAGGATGCCGCGTGGCGGCGGGCTGCACGGTACGGCGACGGTTGGCTGCCGTACATGTACACGCCCGAGCGCCTGGCCGAGTCCAACGAGGCCATCGCCCGCTACCGGGAGGACGCCGGCAACCCCACGCCGGTGACGCCGGGGCTGTTCATCTTCTTCTGCTGCCACCCCGACAACGACACGGCGATCTCCTACGCCGCGGAGCGGCTGTCCAAGCAGTACGCCCAGGACTTCAGCCAGCTCGTGCACAAGTACGCCATCGCCGGCGACCCTGACCGCTGCGTTGCGCGCCTGAACGAGTACATCGACGCCGGCGCCCGCACCATCGTGCTCAGCGCCGCCTCACCGATGAGCTATATCGAGCAGAGCGAGCGCTTCATGGCCGACGAGGTGCTGCCGCGCATCCGCGAGGGGCAGGCCTAGTCGCCGAAAGGCACGAGATGTCCGCAAAGCGATTCTTCGAGACCACGCTGGCAGCGGAGCGCATCGAGGAGCTCAGCGCTTCGGGAGCATGGCCGAACCGGCTGCTCGACGACCGGATCGACAGGTGGACGGCCGAGCGAGCAGGCGAGCCGGTCATCACCGATCGATTCGGCACCATGACGTGGGGCGAGCTCGGCACCGAGGTGGACGCTGCCAGCAAAGGCCTGCTGGAGATCGGCGTGCGGCCCGGCGCAGTTGTGCAGCTGCAGCTGCCGAATTGGCGCCACTTCGTGGTGGCGGCGACGGCGTGCGACCGCATCGGGGCGGTGGTGAATCCAGTGGCACCGATCTTCCGACACAACGAGCTCACGGTGATGAGCGAGCTCGGCCGGCCGACAGTCGTCATCACTGCTGACAGCTACCGGGGCTTCAAGCTCGCCGAGATGCACGCCGAGCTGCGCGAGCGCTGCGACTGGGTCACCGAGCTGGTGGTGGTGCCGGGCCCCGAAACGCTGCAGTCGGATGCGAGCGGGGACGAATCGTGGCTGCCCGAGGGCGCGATCACCTGGGAGGACCTGGTCGAAGAGGGCCGGTTCTCGTCCTACGACCGCGCTGCGGTCGACTTGTGCCGGCCGGGGCCCAATGACGTCTGCGAGATGATGTTCACCTCGGGCACCACCGGCCTGCCCAAGGGTGTCATGCACACCCACAACATCCTGGCGGTGGCCGTGGATGCCTTCCTCGACACGGTGTGCGAGGGCCTCGAGCCGCATCCCGGCGCAGGCGCGCCGCAGGCGTATGTCACCCACATGGCCTCCACCCTCGGCCACCAGACCGGCTACCTGTACGGGATGCGGCTGCCGCTGCACGTCGGCGGTCACGTCGTCATGCAGGACGTGTGGGATCCCGTCGAGTTCGTGGGGCTTATCGGCAAGCACCGGATCCAGCTGTCGATGGGCGCAACGCCGTTCCTGGCCGATGTGCTCAACGTGGACGACCTGGCCGGCCACGACCTCTCCGCGTGGCAGCGATTCCTCTGCGCGGGCGCGGCCATCCCTCGCCCGGTGCTCGAACGTGCGCTCGAGCTGCTGCCCGACTGCGTGGTGATGCCGGGCTGGGGCATGACCGAAACCGGTCTGCTGACTGTGGGCAGGCCCAGCGATCCGCTCGAGCGCCGGCTCACCGACGGCCGGGCGGTGGACAACAACGAAGTCCGGGTGATCGACGAGGCCGGCCAGGCCGTGCTGGAGTTCGAGGGCGACCTGCAGTGCCGCGGCAGCGCGCTGTTCGCCGGCTACATGTCCGGGCGTGAGTTCACCGAGCAGTTCTGGACAGAAGGCTGGTTCGACACCGGCGACCGGGCGTTCATGGATGCCGACGGCTACATCAGCATCGCCGGACGCACCAAGGATCTGGTGATCCGCGGCGGTGAGAACGTCCCGGTCAAGGAAGTCGAGGACGTGCTGCTGCGTCACCCGTCGGTCGGCGTGGTGGCGATCGTCGCGAAGCCCCACGAGCGCCTCGGCGAGATCGGCTGCGCCTTCGTGCAGCCCGCCGGCGATCCGCCGTCACTGGCCGAGCTGACCGACTTCCTCGACTCCCAGAACGTGACCCGCCAGTTCTGGCCCGAGGAACTCGTCATCGTCGACGACTTCCCGATGACGCCGAGCGGCAAGATCCAGAAGTACCGGCTGCGCGAACGCTTCAGCTAGGACGCCTGAACAGCAGCTGGAACTCCATGATTCCGTGGTCTTCGGCGGACAGGACGATGGGCACTTGGGGCACGGTCACGTCGAAGTCGGCGAAAGTGATCTCGACCGAGCCGATGACGGCAATGACGCTGCCGACGAGCTGGGCCTCGATGTCGACAACGACGGGTTGGGTGATGCCGTTCACGGTCAAGTCGCCGGCCGCGGACAGGGTGACGGCCGTACCAGCTTCCGCCGCGCCTTCGATGCTCAGTTCCTCGGTGAGCGAGAACGTGGCAGTCGGGTGCTGGGAGGTGCGCAGGGCCCGTTGAATCGCACCGTCGCGGCGGCTGTCGTCGGTTCGGAGCGTGGTCAGGTCGACTTGGATCTCCGCCGAGGTCACCGCCTCCCCGGCGATCACCAAGGTGCCGCTGACGTCGCCGGTGCGGCCCACGGCGGTGAATGCACCGATGCGCGCCAGCTCCTCGTCAACCCGGAATCCGGCGAAGGAACCGGTTGCGTCCTCCAGCGTCAACTCCCCGGTCTCTGCATCCACGGCCCACGTGCCGTCAAGTTCTGCGGCGGCCATCGCGACGCCGTCGGACGTCGTGTCGGCGTCGGTACCGCTGTCGCTACTGGCTGCGTCGGCCCCACCATCGCCGTCGCCTGCATCGCTGGCGTCGCCGCTGTAGTCGGTGTCCTGCACAGCGTCGTCGCTCTGGCGAACATCGCTGCCGGCATCCGTTGTGGCAGGTTCCGCCTCGGCCTCTTCTTGCACCTGTTCAGCGACTTCGACTGCCTCGGCCAGGCTGACCTCCTCGGGGGCGTCGCCGAGCACTCGCCAGACTCCGACGGCCGCTGCAGCGGCGACGATCACGAGCAGCGCGACCACCGTCAAGACCGTCCGGCGCCGGGGGCTCATGGCGGCTCACGGTAGCTTGGAGCCGCTCATGAAACTGCGCGACCTGAGAACCGGACTGACCTTCGACGACGTGCTGATCGTGCCTCAGCGCTCGTCGATCCGCAGTCGCAGCCACGTGTCGGTGCGCACCCGCTTGTCCCGCAATATCCCGCTGGATCTGCCGGTGATCGCCGCCAATATGGACACGGTCTGCGAGCACGAGATGGCGATCGCCATGGGCCGTCTGGGCGGTGCGGGCATCGTCCACCGGTTCATGCCCATCAGCGGGCAAGCAGCCCAGATCGCTGCAATCAAGGAAGCCGACGACGGCACACTGGTAGCGGGCGGCGCCGTGGGCACCGACCACGACATGGGCGACCGTGCCAAGGCATTGGTGGCCGCGGGAGCCGATGTGCTGGTGCTCGACATCGCGCACGGTCACGCCGACCACGCCATCGACGGGGTTCGCCGCCTGAAGGACCACTTCGCCGACACCGACGTGATCGCCGGCAACGTGGCCACCATCGACGGCGCGATCGACATGGCCGAGGCTGGCGCCGACGCGATCAAGGTGGGTGTGGGGCCGGGTGGCGTCTGCACCACGAGGCTGGTCGCCGGGGTCGGGGTGCCGCAGCTGTCTGCCACCGACAGCGTGGTCAACGGGCTGGCTGATGCCGGGTTCGACGTGCCGGTCATTGCCGACGGCGGAATCAGGACGTCGGGCGACATTGCCAAGGCGCTGGCCGTGGGTGCCGAGACCGTGATGATCGGCAGCATGTTGGCAGGCACCAAGGAGAGTCCCGGCGAGGTCGAGCAGGGCCCGCACGGCCTGCGCAAGCGCATCCGCGGCATGGCCAGCTTCGAAGCCATCGAAGCTCGGGCCGAGCGCCACGGCGAGGAAGTCGACGACGAGTACTTCGAGCAGCGGGCGCCTGAGGGCGTCGAGGGCACCGTGCCCTACCGGGGCGAGGCAGGCAAGCTGATCGGCGAACTGATGGCCGGCCTGCGCAGCGCTATGAGCTACACCAACGCCCGCAACCTGGCCGAATTCACCGAGCGCACAGAGTTCGTCGCGGTGACGCCGCTGGGGTTGGCGGAGAACACCCCGCACGCCACCCTGTCGTACTGACGGGTACTTCTGCCCGCCAGTCGAGGAGTTCCGACATGGGAAGCGAACCATCCAAAGACCTGATCGCGCTCGACGACCCCTACCCAGACCGCGACTACGAGGTGCGGTGCACGACGCCGGAGCTGACCTGCGTGTGTCCCGTGACCGGGCAGCCCGACTACGCCACGGTCGATATCGCGTACATCCCCGATCACCGCATCGTGGAGCTGAAATCGCTCAAGCTCTACCTCTGGAGCTACCGGGACGAGCCGGTCCATCACGAAGCCATCACCAACCGCATCCTCGATGACTTGGTAGCGGCCGTCGCCCCCAAGCAGGCCACGGTGGAGACACGCTGGCTGGTGCGAGGCGGCATCACCACCACGGTCACGGCCCGCCATCCGGCCCAGGCATCGCTGAGCTGAATCGGATGCACGCCTGACCGAAGGCCATCAGGCGACCTCAATACACTCGATCCGATGCCATTGTTGGCGCCCGCCGACAGGCGCATTCTGCGCGAGCTGCTCAGCCGAGGGGGAACGGCCGAGATCGGCGAGATCAGCGCGGCCGTGGCTCTGGACAACCAGACGGTGCAGATGTCGCTCGGCACGCTGCAGCAATCGGGCATCGTGGCGCAGGCCGGCTCCGTGCCCGGGCTGCGGGGAGCGCGCTGGTCGCTCACCCGGCACGGCCATGAAGTGGGGCCGTCCCTGGTCGGAAACGACCTTGTCGGCGAACCCGATGGTCACGAGGCAACCGGTCCGGCCGACCCGGCCGAGGGCTGGGGCTATCCGTGGCGGCCACCGAAGCCCGAGGCGCCCCTCTACGCAACGGGACTGAGCCGGCGAGCGCGCCGGGCGGCCGACCGCGCCGTGGTCGGCATAGCGGGGCCGCCGCCCAGGCGCCGTCGTCGCGGGCGTCTGATCGTCGCGATCTTGCTGATCGCTGCCACTATCGGCGTGGGCTTCGTGGCGATGAACGCGTTGCGCGTCACCGAGATCACCGTCTCGGGCATCAACGAGGGCGCGATGCTGCAGCCGGCCAGGCTGGCGGGGACCGTCCTGGAGTTCAGCGTCGACGGCGGTGACGTCACCTCAGCGCAGATGCTGCTCGATGGCTTCCCGGTGAGCGGCGTGCAGCGCTACGACAACCGGATCGTTTGGCCGGTGCCGGAGCTGACCGAAGGCGCACACGTCGTCACGCTCGACGTCGATCGGCGCTTCTTCGGCACGGCAACCGCCGTGGTCACGTTCACGGTGGACGGGACGCCTCCAGAAGTGGAACTGCCCAGGGTCTTCGATCCGGTGGCACTGGGCGAGCAGGTGGTGTTGGCCGGGTCGGTCGAGCCTGGCGTGTCCCTGCGGATCGGGGATCAGCAACTCGACACGGCATCGGGCACGTTCAGCCTCACCCTGCCGAGCCCGCCTGGCGGCCCGGTCCCGGTGATCGCCACCGACGCTGCCGGCAACAGCACCGAATTCGACGTCATCGTGCCCATCGGCTACCCGCACACCACCGGAGTTCACGTCACGGCAGCGGCATGGGACCATGACGGGCTGCGCTCGTCGGTGGTGGAGCTCATCGAGCAAGGTCGCATCAACGCGGTGCAGCTCGATCTCAAGGACGAGGATGGCCGCATCGGCCACCGGACCGAGGTCCGGCTGGCCCAGCTGACCGGTGCGTCGAGAGAGCTCTACGACCTGCGGGAGGCCGTCGAAGAACTGCATGACCTCGGCGTTCGGGTGATCGGGCGCATCGTGGCGTTCAGGGATCCGACGCTGACCCGCTACGCAGTGGCCAACGGCGACCACGACTGGGTGCTGCAGACTCCCGACGGCCGGCCACTGTCGAACTACGGCGGATTCACCAACTTCAACCACCCCGTCGTGCGGCAGTACAACCTGGATCTTGCAGCCGAGGCTGCCGCGGCGGGCATCGACGACATCTTGTGGGACTACATGCGCCGGCCCGAAGGCGACCTGAGCGGCATACGGATTCCCGGCTGGGACGGAGGCGACCCCTCGCCGGTCATTGTGAGCTTCCTGGCCGAGGCAAACTCCATGCTGCGCGAGGCGCAGGTATTCCACGGTGTCTCGGTGTTCGGCATTGCGGCCGACCGTGGGGAGTGGGTGGCGCAGGACATCGGCGCGATGTCCGACCACGTCGACTATGTGGCGCCCATGGTGTATCCGTCGCACTGGGGGCGCGGCGAGTACGGCGTAGTGCACCCAGAGGCGCAGCCGTACGACATCACCAAGGCGTCGCTGGCCCAATTCCAGCGCGTCCTGTCAGGCACCAACACGGCGGTCGTGCCGTGGCTGCAGGACTTCTCGATGCGAGTGAACTACGGACCCGACGAGGTGCGCGCCCAGATCGATGCTGCCGCCGACCTCGGCATCAGCGACTGGCTGCTGTGGGATCCCCAAGTCACCTACACCAACGAGGGCATCCCCGTCTCGTACCGCTAGCGACCTGGGAGCCTGTGCATCGCCCCGACGGGACGGGCATGATGTGGCGCCGATCCGGCGCATCCCCATAGCCACGAGGAGCACCCATGGCACCGATGTCCGCGGAACCACTGACCAAGTCCTACGCCACCGTCAACGGCAAGCAGATGGCGTACCACGACTCGGGCTCGGGCGATCCGGTCGTGTTCCTGCACGGCAACCCGACGTCGTCGTACCTGTGGCGCAACATCGTGCCCCATGTGCGGCCGCATGCTCGGGTCGTGGTGCCCGACCTGATCGGCCAGGGCGACTCCGACAAGCTGGACGACACCGGGCCCGACTCGTACCGGTTCGTCGAGCACCGCGAGTACCTCGACGGCTTGCTCGAGGGGCTCGACCTCGGCGACCGCGTCACATTCGTGATCCACGACTGGGGATCGGCGCTCGGTTTCGACTGGGCCAACCGGCACCGTGATCGCGTCGCGGGTCTCTGCTACATGGAGGCCATTGTGCGGCCGATGACGTGGGCGGAGTGGCCTGAGGCAGCAGCCGGCATATTCCAGGGCTTCCGCTCCCCCGCCGGCGAGGAGATGGTCATCACCAAGAACCTGTTCGTGGAAGCGGTGCTGCCCGGCTCAATCATCCGCAAGCTCAGCGACGAGGAGATGAACGAGTACCGGCGCCCATTTGTCGAGCCCGAGCACAGGCGCCCCACACTGACGTGGCCGCGCCAGATCCCGATCGAGGGCGAGCCGGCTGACGTCACCCAGATCGTGACCGACTACGGCGAGTGGCTGTCGGGCTCAGACGTGCCGAAGCTGCTGGTCAACGCTGACCCGGGCGCGATCCTGAACGGCCCCCAGCTGGAGTACTGCCGCACCTGGCCGAACCAGACCGAGGTGACCGTCGCGGGCAATCACTTCTGCCAGGAAGACAGCCCCGACGAGATCGGCCAAGCCATCGCCGACTGGCTCACCAGCCGCTGAATAAGCGGCTGAACCAGCACTGCCGCTGAGCCAGCGGTTGTTCCAGCTCAGTCGCTCAACCGACGGCTAACTGAGCCCGACTGCCTGGCGGGCGCGGGCCTCGCGCTGCTTGCGCTCGATCTCTTCGCGCTTCTCCACCGGCGTCTGGTTGGTGATCACCTGGTACAGGTCGGTGTCGATGTCCTCCAGGGTGAAATCGCCGGCCAGCACCGCTGACTTCCAGTCTTGGTGCTCGGCGTCGCGCTCGTGGAATTCGGGCATGACTTCAGCGGCGAACAGCTCGAGGCTGGAGCAGATGTCCTCGTGGGTGTTCTTGCCGGCCTGGTTCAGCAGGATGAGCTGATCGACGTGTGCGTCCTCGTACATCTCGAGCTTGCGCCGGATGGTGTCGGGTGAGCCGACGAGGCCGACGTTGTTGCTGGCGTTCTGGCCTTTCGGCGACTTCTTCCATTCCTGGTACTCGTCCCACAGGTTGACCGAGCCCGGCTCGACCGGGCCGTGGGAGTTGTAGAAGACCAGCGAGAACTGGAAGAACGTCCAGCCCTCGGCCTTGGCTTGGGCCTCCTCGTCGGTCTCCGCGCACATGAACGGGCTGACCACCGCGACACCGGGGTTGGTCTGGTAGTCGCAGAGCAGGTCGAGGTGGTTGAGGTAGTTGTTGTAGTAGGCGTTCACCCAGGCCCGGGCGGCATCGGCCGACACGAACGAGAAGCCGAGAGCGCCCATGCCCCGCTGGGCGGCCATGACGATCGTGTCGAGCTGGCTGCAGGCCACCCACAGGGGCGGGTGCGGCTTCTGGTACGGCTTCGGCACCACATTGCGGGCGGGGAACTTGAAGATCTCCCCGTCGTAGGAGTGGTTCACCTCCTGGAACATCGGCATGAGGCAGCGCACGGCGTCCTCCCAGACGACGCGCTTGTCGCGGAAGCGGCGGTCGAAGGGGTGCAGTTCGGTGACCGAGGAGCCCTCGCCGATGCCCAGCTCCACCCGGCCGCCGCTGACGATGTCGAGCGTGGAGACACGCTCGGCCACCCGGGCGGGATGATTGGTGGGCAGCTGCACGATGCCATGGCCGAGCCGGATGTTCTTGGTGCGCTGGCTGGCAGCCGCCAGGAACACCTCGGGTGCCGAGCTGTGGCTGTACTCCTCGAGGAAGTGGTGCTCGACCTCCCACGCGTAGTCGTATCCCAGCTTGTCGGCCAGCTCGATCTGGTCCAGCGCCTGCTGGAACAGCATGTACTCCGAGTCGTCGTTCCACGGCCTCGGCAGCTGGAGCTCGTAGAAGATCCCGAATTTCATGGCGTGTCCCCCTGTGCGCTGGACCGCCGGTCATCCTAGGTAACCGGGCTGATCGGTGGGCTTGGCTTGCACGGATGTCGTCGGTGCTGACCGGGGCGGGTCCTGTCAGCACCGTGTCACTGGCGCGGGCGCGAGCGCCCGCGCGCCCCGCAGTCCTCGCAAGCTGCGGCTGCGGGGTCCCCGTTCGCTGCCACCCACCCCTCCGGTGCCGCCACATACATGGGTGTTTGGACGAGGATGTGGGCGGCGCGAAGATGTGGAGGTGACCACCGTTGGATTCGTGGGGCTGGGCACGATGGGCGGGCCCATGTGTGCCCGCTTGGCCGGCGCGGGACATCGGGTTCAGGCATTTGATGTCAATCCCGCGGCGTTGAAGGCTGCAGTTGCCGCTGGAGCGTCTGCGGCCCGCTCGGCTGCAGACGCTGCTACTGAAGTCGAAGTACTGCTGACATCCTTGCCAGCACCTGCGCAGGTCGAGGCCGTGATGTGCGATGCCGGTGCGCTTGCGGCGCTGTC
Organism: Microthrixaceae bacterium; assembly: GCA_011523825.1. GTDB lineage: Bacteria > Actinomycetota > Acidimicrobiia > Acidimicrobiales > Poriferisodalaceae > Poriferisodalis. Next base: position 2,347 of record WTFX01000010.1, on the reverse strand, counting down.
GCCGGGATCGACGTGGGTGGACCTGACGACGAGCCGGCCCGAGCTGATCCGCCATCTGGTTGCCGAGGCACCGCCGGGCGTGTCCGTGGTCGACGCGCCGGTGACCGGCGCCGTGGATGGTGCCCGCAACGGCAGGCTCACGCTGTTCGCCGGCGGCGAGCCGGAGGCGATTGAGCGCGTGCGCCCGGTGCTGGAGCGGCTCGGGCGGGTGATCGCTTGCGGCGAACTGGGCACCGGCTGCGTGACGAAGCTGGTCACGAACCAGTTGTGGTTCGTGGGCGCGGCGGCGCTGGCCGAGGGTCTGGCGGTGGGCGCGCGCAACGGCGTCGAGCTCGGCGACCTCTGGGAGGCCATCAAGGCCAGCGTGGGAGACAGCTTCGCGGCCCGCCATGACGCACCCAGCATCTTCGCCGGGCACTACGACCCGTCGTTCTCGTTGGGACTGTGCCTCAAAGACCTGGGTCTGCTGGCCGAGCTGGAGGAAGCAGTCGGGGCCGACTTGCCGATGACCGCCGCTGCCCGTGCCGCGTTCGCCCGTGCCGCTGAGCGCTACGGCGACGACGCCCCGGAGCTCAGCGTGGCGCGCCGCATCGAAGACGACGCGGACCTGTCGCTGCGGCTCGACGGCGACTGGATTCCGCACTGGGAGGCGTAGGGGAATGACCACAGCCAGCCAGAGCCCGCCCCGATCCGCCGAGGCGGCCGAGCCGGCCGCGGCGTCAGGCGTGGGTCGCCTGGTCGACACCGAGCGCTACCCGCTGGACGGGCGCGATCTGCCCGCCGACGATCTGCGCCACGTCGCGTACTGGCGTGCTGTCGAGGAGGCTCAGATGGGCCTGCGCTCGGACGGCTGTGCCCTGCTGAAGGATTTCGTCACTCCGGCCGCAGTTCGCCTGCTGAACGACGAGATCGTCGCAGCCAAGCCGCAGACCCACTTCTCGATGCAGGTCATCAACCCCTACTTCCACACACAGATCAATCCCGAATTCGCCGACGACCATCCGGTGAACACGTTCACCGAGCGATCGAGCGGCTTCATTCCCGGTGATGCCTGGCCATCGGCGTGCGCCATGGACACGCTGTTCCGGGCACCCCAGGTCTGCCGCCTGCTGGCCGACTGCCTCGAGATCGACGAGCTGCACTGCTACGACGACCCGCTGGCCGGCCTGACGGCCAACATCCTGGATCCCGGTCAGCAGTTCCCGTGGCACTTTGACACCAACGACTTCGCGGTGACGGTGCTGGTGCAGCCCGCCGACGAGGGCGGGCTGTTCGAGTACGCGCCCGGGGTGCGCACCGCCGCCGACGAGGGTTTCGAGGCCATCGGAGGGCTGCAGGCCGGCGGGCGCGACGGCGTTCACACGCTGGACCTGTGCCCCGGTGACCTGCAGATCTTCCGCGGCCGCTACTCCCTGCACCGCGTCACCCGAGTTGCTGCGAGCTCGCAGCCGCGCCACGCGGCGATCTTCGCCTACACGCACCAGCCCGGCGTCATCGGACGAGTCGAGCGGACCCGCCAGCTGTTCGGACGGGTCCTAGCCGAACACGAAGAGGCCGAGCGCAGCCGCGTGCGCGAGGACGACCTGCTGGATTAGCGCTGCGCTGCTGGATCGACACAGCATCGCCGCCTCAAACTGCGCTGCATGATCCCACGACCCGTCGGGAAATCGACCGTGCTCAGCGCCGGTGCGCGGCGTACCGTGCGAGCGTGAGCGATACCGACACATCAGGACAGAACGGCGCACAACCGCCCTCGACGCGCATGAAGCTGCGGCGGATGGCCGAGCGGGGCCGCTACGGCAGCGACGACGTGCGGGCGATCCTGGACGCGGGGCTCATTGCACATGTCGGCGTGGATACGCCCGACGGGCCGCTGGTGCTGCCGATGGCCTATGGCCGCGACGACGAGAACCTGTACCTGCACGGTGCCTTGGCCAACCACCTGCTGAACTCCGGCGAGGGCACCGAGATCTGCGTGACGGTGACCCACCTCGACGGGCTGGTCATGGCACGCACGCCGTTCCACAACTCGATGAACTTCCGCTGCGTCGTGGTGCGCGGTCTGGCTCGCCGGATCACCGATGCCGATGCCAAGGAGCGGGCCCTGAAGCTGGTGACCGACCACATCGTCGCCAACTGGGACACGTCCCGGCCGCCGAGCGCCGAGGACCTGCGGGCGACGCTGGTGCTGGAGCTGCCGCTGGCGGAGGCATCCGCCAAGGTGCGCTCCGGCGACCCGGTCGACGACGCCGAGGACATGGCCGGCAACTGGTGGGCGGGAGTGGTGCCGCTCACGACCCGCTTCGAGCTACCGACGCCCGCTGCCGACCTCACTGAGGGCATCCCC
>WTFX01000031.1 GCA_011523825.1 Microthrixaceae bacterium | reverse complement strand
CGTAACAAGGTAGCCGTACCGGAAGGTGCGGCTGGATCACCTCCTTTCTAAGGAGTCACCTCCGAGAATGAGACCACCGTGGTCTCAGATCTCAGACGGAGATTCCCAGTTGGAGCACTGGTGCTGTCTAGAGCCATTTGGCAATAATCAGCTCGTCCTCTGTTCTGCTGCCAGGGAGCGCTGTGTCGCGCCGTGACGTCGCGGCTCTCTGATAACTGCATAGCGATGCACGAGCATCAAAATCCTCTGCGAACCAGCAGAGGAGATTTGATTCTTCGAGACTGAGTATCGATATACCAAGCTACGAAGAGCCAATGGTGAATGCCTTGGCGCCGAACACCGATGAAGGACGTGATAGGCTGCGATAAGCCACGGGGAGCCGCCGAATAGGCTTTGATCCGTGGATATCCGAATGGGGAAACCCGGCACCTTTTATCGGGTGTCACTCCTGCCTGAATCTATAGGGTAGGTAGAGGGAACGAGGGGAATTGAAACATCTCAGTACCCTGAGGAAAAGAAAGCAACAGCGATTCCCGGAGTAGCGGCGAGCGAAATGGGAAGAGCCTAAACCGAATCCGGTGGTAAAGCCTGGTGGCGTTGCCGGATCGGTGTTGTGGGACATCCCCGACCGAGCACCAGATCGGTCAAGGAGTTACAAAGCAAGCAGATAGCGGAACCGTACAGGAAAGGCGGGCCGCAGAGGGTGACAGCCCCGTACGCGAAATCTGCTTGCCTCCTGGGATTGCTCCCGAGTAGCGCCGGTTCCGTGAAGGCCGGCGTGAATCTGCGAGGACCACCTCGTAAGGCTAAATATGTGTCGGCGACCGATAGCGAACTAGTACCGTGAGGGAAAGGTGAAAAGTACCCCGGGAGGGGAGTGAAATAGTACCTGCAACCATTGGTTTACAAGCAGTTGAAGCGCTACTGGGCACTTGTGTCCAAGCGCGACAGCGTGCCTTTTGAAGAATGAGCCAGCGAGTTACGGTGTGTGGCAAGGTTAACCAGTGATGGGAAGCCGGAGCGAAAGCGAGTCCGAATAGGGCGCACAGTCGCATGCTGTAGACCCGAAGCCGTGTGATCTATCCATGGGCAGGGTGAAGCGGAGGTAAGACTCCGTGGAGGCCCGAACCGACCTAGGTTGAAAACTGGGCGGATGACCTGTGGATAGGGGTGAAAGGCCAATCAAACACGGTGATATCTGGTTCTCCCCGAAATGCATTTTGGTGCAGCGTCGCACGTTCAGCCATGGAGGTAGAGCACTGATTGGGCTAGGGGGCCCACAAGCTTACCGACCCCAGTCAAACTCCGAATGCCATGGCTCCAGAGTGCGGCAGTGAGTCCACGGGGGATGAGCTTCGTTGGACGAGAGGGAAACAGCCCAGAGCGCCGGCTAAGGCCCCTAAGTGTGTATTAAGTGGCAAACGATGTGGGATTGCCCAGACAGCCAGGAGGTTGGCTTAGAAGCAGCCACCCTTGAAAGAGTGCGTAACAGCTCACTGGTCGAGTGGTCCTGCGCGGATAATGTAACGGGGCTAAATACACCGCCGAAGCCGCGCCTTTGAATTCGCTTTCGAGCAAGTTCGAGGGGTAGGGGAGCGTCGTGCCTGCAGCGAAGCCGGAGCGTGAGCGTCGGTGGAGCGGGTCCGAGTGAGAATGCTGGCATGAGTAGCGAGAGAGGGGTGCGAATCCCCTCCGCCGTAAGCCCAAGGGTTCCTGGGGAAGGCTGGTCCTCCCAGGGTTAGTCGGGAGCTAAGGCGAGGCCGAGAGGCGTAGTCGATGCACAACCGGTTGATATTCCGGTACCACCGCGTGCGCGCCCAGTCCAAAATGCGGTTGCTAAGGGGCTGTCCTCCCTTCGGGGAACGACGAACCGACCCACCGCACCGAGGACAGCAATGAGGGGACGCAGGAGGATAGGTGAACCCAGGCGATGGTAGACCTGGGGTAAGCGAGTAGGACGGGGACTAGGTAAGTCCGGGCCCCATCAAGTCTGAGACGCGATGCCGAGCCGCTACAGGCGAAGTCATTGATTCCATGCTGCCTAGAAAAGCCTCTAGCGAGTTCACGTGGTGCCCGTACCTAAACCAACACAGGTAGGCAGGTAGAGCATACTCAGGCGAACGGGAGAACTGTGGTTAAGGAACTCGGCAAATTGCATCCGTAACTTCGGGAGAAGGATGACCCTGCGATGGTGACGGCACTAGCTGCCCGAGCCGGAAAGGGTGGCACAAAATAGGGGAAAGCGACTGTTTACTAAAAACACAGCAGCGTGCGAAGTCGTAAGACCATGTATACGCTGTGACGCCTGCCCGGTGCCGGAAGGTTACGGGGAACGGTTAGCTCTTCGGAGCGAAGCTGTGAACCTAAGCCCCGGTAAACGGCGGCCGTAACTATAACGGTCCTAAGGTAGCGAAATTCCTTGTCGGGTAAGTTCCGACCTGCACGAATGGCGTAACGACTTTCCCACTGTCTCAACCACAGACCCGGCGAAATTGAAGTACGAGTAAAGATGCTCGTTGGCTACAGAAGGACGGAAAGACCCCGTGGACCTTTACTATAACTTGGTATTGGGTTGTGGCACGTGTTGTGTAGGATAGGTCGGAGACTAGGAAGCGTGTGCGCCAGCATGCGTGGAGTCACCCTTGAAATACGACCCTGCTCATGTCGGAACTCTAACCTAGGACCCTGATCGGGTTCGGGAACAGTGCCAGGCGGGTAGTTTGACTGGGGCGGTCGCCTCCCAAATGGTAACGGAGGCGCCCAAAGGTTCCCTCAGACTGGTTGGCAATCAGTCGTCGAGTGCAATGGCACAAGGGAGCTTGACTGTGAGACATACAGGTCGAGCAGGTGCGAAAGCAGGGCATAGTGATCCAGCGATTGCGTGTGGAAGCGTCGTTGCTCAACGGATAAAAGGTACCCCGGGGATAACAGGCTCATCTTCCCCAAGAGTCC
>WTFX01000008.1 GCA_011523825.1 Microthrixaceae bacterium | reverse complement strand
GAACTACACCATCACACCACCCCACCGCGCGACCTAACCCGCGACGGACCCTAAGCAGCTTCGGCAGCAGCCAGCGCTTCTTCGACGGGCGTGCCGTCGAGAATGGTGATGAGTGCCTCGCCCAGCTTCGCCCGGGCGATGCCCGCCGCAGGATGGGTGAGATCAGCACCACGGCCGTTCACCAGGCTTGCCTGCGCAGCGGCGGCATCACGCGGGCCATTGGGATGGCTTACGCCGTTGCGGGTGACCAAGCCGAATTCGGCCGCGGCCTGCTGGCTCTCCAAGTCGGTGGCCGCCAGCATCGCGAGGAAGATCGCCTCGACCTTGTCGGCAGGCGTGCCGACGGGAATGCCCCAGCCGTCGATGTAGGCGGGGGCAGCCACAATGCCGCTGCCGGTGCCCAGCGCCGGCGCGAATTCGATCTCGCCCACGACGATGGAGGCCTCGGGATCGTCCATGCCGGCTGCACGCGACGCCCAGGTGTGGCCCAGGATCGCCTCTCGGGTCTGGAAGGCGGCTTGCACATCGTCGGTGCTGTAGGAGCTGGCGATGCCCGGTGCGCACTCGTCGACCATCCGCTTGAGGGTCGTGGCCGCTGCAACGCCCTCAGGGCTGTTGAAGTTCGGCGCGCCCGTCTGCGGGTCGATCGGCGTGACGCCCATCGAGCCGAGCACGGAGTCGAATTCGATCTGCCAGGCCCAGCCGGCCGACAGCATGTACAGGAAGCCGATGTCGTAGCCCGAGTCGATGATCGCCCGGCAGGTCTGGAACGCCTCGTCGAAAGTCGTCGGCACTGACAGGCCGAGTTCCTCCATCGCCGGCTTGTTGTAGAAGACGTGCATGGTGTTCGACACCATCGGCACGGCGTAGATCTGGCCGTCGATCGAGGCCATCGCCCAGAACGCGTCGTCGATCTCACCGAGATCGAACTGATCGCTGTACTTGGCCACTAGGTCGTTGAGCGGCATCAGGAAGCCCTGGTTGGCCAGCTCGCCGATGAACGCGTTCGAGCCCTGGTACAGCTCGAACGTGGGCGAACCGGTCGCGGCGTCCTGAGTCATGGCGCTGCGGGCCTCGACGCTGTCGAGGAACTGGAGATTGAAGCGGTAGTTGCCTTCCTCGCAGTCCTCCAGCTCTTCGGCGTACTGGGTGATGATGGGGAATTCCCAGCCGATCGCGTCAATCTCGATGACTTCGGACGGATTCGGGATCGGACACTCGTCGGAGATCAGATCCGCTTCCATCATGTCGTCGTCCATCGACTCGTCCATGTCGCCGTCATCGGCCATGTCGTCGTCCATCGACTCGTCGTCCATGTGCTCGTCATCCATGGAGTCATCGTCCATGGAGTCGTCCATGTCGTCGTCTCCGGCATCGGAATCCGCAGCCGTTGCCGCCGTCTGCGACTCACCGCTGCCGGCGTCGTCATCGTCGTCGCTGCTGCAAGCCGCGGCCAGCAGTATGAACGCGAGAAGGACGGCGATCAGCCGCCAAGCCTTCCCTTTGGTGGTCATCATGAGGTTCCCTCCCGGGTGATACATGCGAACGAGAACCGGAGGCTCATTTCCCGGTTCCCAACAACTCGAGCGGCGCGACGTAACCGGCCGCATCGAGACCGAAGCCCGCTTCGGCGGCGCGTTCCAGCGTCTCGGCGGGCCATTCGACCCTGCTGGGACTGTCGCTGCCGGTGACGATGACTGCTCGCGCCGGTGTCGTACCGACGTTGCGCAGATCCCGCCATGCCGATGCGGGGATAGATGCAAGCGAGCCCACGACGGGCTGCGTGGAGACTTCGTGTGCAGGCTCGTTGAGTGCGACTTCCCAATCGCCCTCGATGAGCAGCACGACCTGGCTGTCGCCGTGGCGGTGGAGGCCTGTTGACGCTCCCGGGGCCACCCAAAGCCATTCGAGTGCGAAACCGTGAGGGGTGCAGATTGGCGACCGGCTGCGCCGATCTTGTGTCAGTCCGTGTCCGATGACCGGCGCAAGCTCTATCGAGTGCTCAGGGCCGAGCACGCTCGACAGCAATGCCGCCTGCGACCAGCGAAGCTGGCCTGGCTGCACAAGATGCTCGCTCAGCTCAGATTGGCTGTAGCTGTCGATGCTCGCGAGCTGGCGGTCGCTGAGCGGTTCGAGAACCCCGGCGGGCACGTCACCGTTGCGCGCGTCGACGAGCGAGTTGTCGCGCCCGAGATACATCCCAGTCGCCGCCGCCTCGCGCAGCACGGCCGGCTCCCAGATGATCCCGCCGGTGTCGTCGCCGCCGAGCACCACGAACAGGAACCCGTCATCGGGACCGGTGTTCTCGAAACCGCGGAACACCCAAGTCGGCGCCGAGAAGATGTCATTGGCCGCCAATTGGACAGCTTGCTCCCGGCCCCGGCCGATGTCGATTCGCCAGTTCCCCCGGGTGCAGACGAACACCTCGGGCGTGTAGTGCAGGTGGGCGTTGTTGTAGACGCCATGGGGCATCGTGGCGGCGCCCACGTTGAAGCCGTGCGGCTCGGCGATGCTGATGTGCTGGTCGGCGTTCTGAGAGACGCCGGGGCCCACGAACGAATAGCTGGCCTTGCCCTTCGAGCGCTCGATGCGAACATCGACGAAGGCCTCGGTGTCGGCTACGAAATCGGTGGGTTGCACGACGCGTGCGGTCAAGTCGGCCTCGGTGACCGTCGGCGCGGACGTGGTCATCGGTCGCTTCGCTTCGACGTTCGGCCAATGCGGAGGTGGCCGTCTACGACGACATCTGTCGGTCGCGAGGTCGACGTCGTGTCGACGAGCAGCTCGGCAGCATGCTGTGCGAGCAGCTCAGTCGGCTGAACCAGCGTTGTCAGATCGATGCCTGCCCATGAGGCCTGCGGCAGTCCGTCGAATCCCGTGACGGCCATGTCATCGGGGATCCGGACGCCCCGCGACTCCAGTCCATCGATGACGCCGAAGGCAACTTCGTCGCTGCCGACCATCACGGCGTCGGGCGCGAGCCGGGCGATTCGCTCGGCGCAGCGATAGCCCGCGTCGTAGCTGAACGCGCCCGCTTCGAGGTACGGCAATGCCACGCCGTGATCGCCCATCTCTCTGGCCGCTCCCCGATACCGCGCCTGATCGGTGGAGATCGACGAGACGCCGCCGACGAAGACGGCTGTCCGACAACCCTGATCGACGAGGTGGGACGCCAACAAGCGGCAGCCGGCTTCATTGTCGACAGACACTGACGACACCAGCCCAGATGCCGCCGGCTGGTTGAAGGCCACCGTGGGGCTCGACTGGCGACGCATGGCGCTGAGCTGGTCAGGTCGGATGCTGGCCGAGGCGAGCAGCAGCCCGCTCACCCGGTACTGGCGAACGATGTCGAGCACGTCGTCGACCTCGCCTGGGTCGGTGAAGCTGAACAGCAGGAGCTGACGTCCGCGCAGCGCCAGCTCGCGGGTGACTGCCGACAGGACGTTCTGCCAGTACTCGCCGAACGCCGGCACCACGGCGCCCACCACGTTGCTCTGCTGTGACTTGAGGCTGCGGGCGAACGCGTTGGGTGCGTAGCCGAGACGTGCTGCCGCTGCGCTGACCCGCTCTCGAGTCCGTTCTGAGACCAGGTGCGGAGCCGAGAATGTGCGCGCCACCGTGGCTTGAGACACACCTGCTTCGATCGCGACATCGGTGGAGGTAGCGGGACGCGCCCCGCCGTCAGGAGCCTCTGTCCCCCCCGCCATGCGGCGAATCTTATGAATACGTAGTCATTCCGTCAACCGAAACCGTTTGCAGTGCCCTGACCTGCACCTTCAGACAAACGACGCTCAACCGGTGTGCAGGAGCACCTGTTTCCACACGGCCGTGTCGTCAATCAGCACCCATTCGCGCAGGACGCCGTCAGGCCCGAATTCGCAGTGGCTGATGCCCATGACGTGTACGTCAGCGCCGGTCGGGGCGCCAAAGCGACCCTCGCCCTCGTGGACCCCGTCGAGCGACCAGCGAAGAGCTGCACGTGGCGGACGGTCAGGCTCACGACAACCGATCCGGTGATGAACAGTGAACTGTGCCGACGGGAACGACGAGGTAAGCCCGAGCCAGAAGCTGTCGGCGCCGTCCCATCCGTGCTCGGTGACGCCACCCGGTAACTCGAGGTGCGCGGCGCGGTCGTACTCGGTGCGGATAGCGGCCAGATCACCCGCCATGATCCGGCCGAGCAGCTCGGCATATCGGACGCCCTCGGGATCATCGTTACCCGTCCCGCGATAGCGGCCAGCCACATCGCGTGCGGGTGCGAAGGGCTGAGCAGACTGACCAAGGCCACCCTCCGCCTCGATTTGGACGGCGGCGTAGCCCTTTGGATCGACCCCCAGCAAGCGCACAATGGCGCCCTGATCGCGGATCAGCCATTCGTCGTAGATCTGGCCGTCCCGAGCCGCGCAATCCGCGATGATCCGGTACTTCAGCCGAGTTCCCGAGGCGGGGCCGTAGATCCCGTCACCAAGATGGGTGGCCGTCGACAGGATGCGGTGCGACGACAGGAATCCGCCGTCGTCATCGCTGCACCAGATGACATCTTCACCAAGCAGCTGCCGGTCGGGAAACTCCGCAAGCGTGGCCAGCGTGGCGGCAATGACCGACTGGTTCCCCACCACGACGCCCGCTGGTGAACGGACGACGACGTCATCGGCGTAGAAGCGATTGAGGGTGTGCACGCCTCGTTGTTCCCAGATGGTCTCCGTGATGCCCAGGATGTAGTCGCGCGGATCGTGGAATTCCTCGCCGAATCCCTCCATGCTCATCTTGCGACTCCTCGCCCTGCCGCAGCAGTCCGACTTAGGGATGGCTGGGGCTCGATGCAGTACTGCATACGTAACCATTGCAGGTGACGGACAGCAACTCCGGACTCGATATTTCGATCGCAGCGGTCCCGTCGACGACGCTCGCAGATTGGTGCAATAGCGTGATGGCGGCCTCGCGCTCGGCCGCGTGGCTACCTCATGGGAGCACATGCATGACCACCGCATCTGGGCTGGTTCTCACTGAGCCGCGTTCGTTGGAGCGACGCAGCTTCGAGTTGCCCGATGTCGGTGCCGACGACGGACTGCTGCGGGTCGAGGCCTGCGGGCTGTGCGGCACCGATCACGAGCAGTACACGGGCCACATCACCAACCGGCATGCGTTCATCCCCGGGCACGAGGTGATCGGCGTGGTCGAGGAGTTGGGCGATGCCGCCGCTGAGCGATGGGGCGTGAGCGCCGGTCAGCGAGTTGCCGTCGAAGTGTTCCTCTCGTGCCGCAACTGCGATCAGTGCCGGGCGGGGCTCTACCGACGATGCGAACGCAACGGCTTGTCGACCATGGTCGGCTTCACCGACGCTGACATGCCGCCGGGCTTGGGCGGCGGCTACGCCTCGCACCTGTACCTACGACCCGACTCGATGCTGATGGCGGTGCCCGACGAGCTCGATCCGGTCACGGCGACGCTCTTCAACCCGCTCGGGGCGGGAATCCGCTGGGCAGTCGAGATCCCCGATACCCGGCCTGGCGACGTCGTGGCGATTCTCGGCCCGGGCGTGCGGGGACTGTGCGCGGCAGCAGCAGCGAAGGAGGCCGGCGCGGGATTCGTGATGGTGACCGGCCTTGGCGAACGAGACGCCGAGCGCCTGGCCCTCGCCCCTTCGTTCGGCGCCGATCTGGCGGTGGACGTCTCGACCGACGATCCCAACCGGGCGCTGCGTGACGCCGCCGGGGCCAAGGCCGACGTGGTCATCGACGTGACCGCCAAGGCGCCGGCCGCGCTGGCACAGGCAGTCCAGCTTGCCCGTCCGGGCGGCACCATCGTGCTGGCCGGCACACGTGGCTCGCCTGAGACGCCAGGCTTCGACCCCGACCACATCGTCTACAAAGAGCTGCGCATCTTCGGCGCGCTCGGCGTGGATGTCACTGCATACCGCAAAGCGCTCGATCTGCTGGTGTCGGGCCGCTACCCGTTCGAAGATCTGCCCCGCAAAGTCGCAGGCTTCGACGACCTGGAACCCCTCATCCAGACCCTCGCCGGCGAACGCCCCGGTGTTCCGCCAGTTCACGGCGTCTTTGCGCCGTGAACCATCAAACACAGCACGGCGTCTTTGCGCCCAATCTTGCCCAGTCCTAGGAGCAGTCCAATGAGCCGTCCGGTGTTCGAAACCTTCAACCAGGAATGGGCCGACAAGGTCATCGGCCGGGTGTCACGCAGCGGCATCGACGGCTACCTGGGCATCAAGGCGGTCGAGTTTGAGGCTGGGCGGCTGGTGTGCGAGATGCCGGTCACCGACGAACTCGTGACCATGATGGGCACGATGCACGGCGGCTGCCTGTCGGCCATGTGCGACCACGTGCTCGGCGTCGTGATGTATCCCGTGATGCCGCCCGGCTACTGGGCAGCGACGACCGAGTTCAAGATCAACCTGCTCGCGCCAGTCACCGGCGGCACCTGCGTCGCCACCGCCGAGATCATCTCCATGAGCAAACGGCTCGCCGTCCTGCGTGTCGAGATCGAAAACGAGGGCCGCATGGTCGCCGTCGCACAGGGCACCACCACCATCGTCGCCCCCAAGAGCGCCAGCTGAGCCGGTCACACCGCGCCGATGGCCAAGAAAGGACATGACATGCCCGTGCAGAGCCGACTCACGTACATCCAGCACATGGTCCTGATGATGGTGATCGCCGTCGTCGGCTGGGCCGTGTTCCTGGGGCTGTTCCTGCTGATCTTCACCGACAGCTACGAGCCGTCGGTGTCCCGCACGGTGTGGTGGGTCTGGCTGATCGTCGGCACGATCGTCACGTTGATCACGATGTTCGTGTGCTTCCGGGTGCTGCAGACGCCACGCCAGTGGCGCAGCTCAGCCGCAATCGCCCTGCTCGCGCCGGCGATGTGCCTGGACGCGCTCGCCACCACCTACTTCAACGACTGGTTCGACCAAGGGCCCGACGACGATGCCGCCTACGGCGCTCTCATACTCGGCGCCGCCGGTATCTGCCTGCTCGTGGCCATGATCGTCAACAAGCCCACCGCCGACAAGTCCTAGCCGTCGCTGAGCGCTGCGGTCGGCTCAGCTAGCGGCTGAGCAGGCTCTTGACGCGGCGGACGGCTGGCGTCCAGAACCACTCGGGCTCGGTGAAGCGGCGGTAGTCCTCACCGGGCAGTTCCATCGGGTCGTAATAGCTCTTGTCGGTGTGCTTGCGGAGGTTGTTCGACTTCTTCAGCACTTGCAGGTAGGCGTAGACGGTCCCCTTATGGGTCCATCCCTGCCGGTGGTAGTTCCAGTTGTCGGGGGCCAGTTCCTGTGCGTCAGCGAAGTGCTTCAGCGCCCGCTCGCTGTCGCCGATGGCCTCGAAGTACAGCGCCAGCTTGAAGGTGGCTTCGGCCAAGAGCGCATCGTCGTCGATGGGCTTGAGCCGCGAGGCCAGGTCAACGCTCGACCAGACGTGCTCGCTGTCGGCGCCCCGCTCGATCCAGTCGCGGGTGGCCTGAGCGAATGCGTTGTCGCCCAGCCGAACCTTGCCGAGGCCGAACTTGATCGTCGTCTCCGCCGGGTACACCCCCTCGTTGCTGCGGACGATGTGGCCCTCCTCGTCGATCCAGGCCGCTGAAGGCACATTCACCCAGCCGAACAGCGAGCTGATCCGGTGCGTCGGATCGACGACGCAGCGATAGGTGGGCGAGGCCCGGTCGAACCACTTGGCCACGGCGTCCTCGCCGCCCGAGTCCTGCGCCACGCTGATCAGCTCGAGGCGGTCCGGGCCGATCGATTCGTACAGGTCCTGCCAGACCGGCAGGCTGACGCGGCAGCCTCACCAGGATGACCAGGTGAACAGCACCACCTTGCGACCGCGCAGGTCGGACAGCCTCAAGGTGTTGCCGTTGCGCTCGACCATCTCGAAATCGGGGGCGATCCCGGACTCCAGCCCGGATCGGCGAACCTCGGGCACCGATCCCACGCTCCACACGTCGCCGTCGCGCACATACTTCTGGCCGATCATGTCGGCAAAAGCCGAGTAGTGGAGCCATACCCAGTCGTCGGCGTCAGCGATCCATGCCGCCCGCTTGGCCTCCGGCAGTGGCACGCAGAGCTCGCCGAGACACGCACCTTCGGGTTTCAGCTGCCAGCCGGTGGCCTTGTGCAGCTCGTCCAGCCGCAGCCACAGCCCGCTCGGCTTATCCGTGCGCTGCGCGACTTCTGTCGTCTGGTCGTTGGCGAGAATGATCACGATTGCACTGCAAGATCAGGTTCTGAGTCTCAAGGGAGCGCTCCGCCTTCAGTCATGCCGAGCATTATCTGACCGTACTGCTCATAGACGACTGCCGACACCATCAGGTGCGACTGCACGGTGTAGACGTCCCGCAGGATGCGCTGCATCCCGCTGTCGTTCATCACCGCGCTTCCACCGGTGAAGCGAAACAGTTCGCTCACCAGCTCGAGAGCTTCGTCTGTGCACCAGACCGCCGCTGCCTGTGCCTCGGTGACGAGCACTGGATCAGGCGGGCCCTCGGCTGCTGAGTCGAACAGGCGCTCCATCGCATCGGCCATCGCCAAGGCACAGGCGTTCATGCGGATCGTGCCTTCGCCGATGGCCCGCTGGAACACCTGCCGGTCGGCAAGACTCACGCCTCCGAGATAGCCCCGCTTCTTCTCAATCGCGCTGTCCGTCGCCGTTCGCAAAGCCAATCGCCCGAGGGCGTAGGCAAAGCTGCCGTGTTCGTTGACGACGAAGGCGGGAAGCCCGAGGCGCATGAGCGCGCCTCCTTTCGGCGGCTCGCCCGAGAACACGTCGACCGCGAAGCCTTCGGGAACGAAGACGTCGTCGAGTTCGTAGTCGCAGCTTCCCGTGCCGCGCATTCCCAGCGTGTGCCAGTTGTCGTGCACGATCACATCGCCTGCAGGCACCAATGCCCTGATGACCGGCGGCCCGTCGCCTTCGCAAAAGACTGGCACCAGCACCCAGTCGGCGTGCTCGACGCCGCTGCCCCAGGCCCACCGGCCGGATACCCGGTAGCCGCCGTCGACCCGAAGGGCGGTGCCGCCTGGCCGCAGCGAGGCCGCCATGAACGGGAAGCCGTCAGCCAGCACCGTCTCGGCCGTCTCACCGGGCAGTGTCGACAGCGTGGCACCGGTCGCTGACGCCGTGATGAACATGCACCACGCGGCCGCCGGGTCGATCATCGTCACCGCCTCGATCACATCCATCTGGGTGACCGGGTGCGCTTCGGCGCCGCCGAACACCCGCGGCGACTTCAGCCTGAACAGCCCCGAGGTTCGCAGGGCCTCCACCGAGGTCGGCGACAGGCGTCGTGACCGTTCGGACTCGTCGCGGCCAGCCGCCAACGCGTCGGCTACCGATTCGACTGCCGCAAGCAAGTGCTCCCGGTTGGATTCCCGATCCTCAGGAAACTGGTTCTCGTAGGAACTCACCGCCTGCTCAGATCGAGTCGACGATGTGCTGAATCTCGCTGAGGTCCCTCGACAGCAGCGACGCGCGCACGTCGTCGGGCTGTTGCGCGAACTTCGGATCGCACTGGGGACCGTTGAGACTGTGGATACCGGACTCTTCCACCGTCGGTCCCCACTGGCTGCCGCCGTTGAAGCCCAACTGCCCCGGGTCGGTCATGTCAATCGTGTTCGGTCCGTAGCTGGCATCCACACGGTCGCCGTCGCACATGTGCTCGTGGACGTGTCCGAACGGGTCGTGCCAGTAGTCGTAGATCTGCGATCCGTAGACGTGGCGCCCGACGCCCCACGCCAAGGCATAGGGCGCGCCCTCGGCCTCCCGCTCCCGGAAGTGCATGTGGCCCCGGAAGACATCGTCCATGCTGAACACCTCGAACGCCGCGTGACTGAACTGCGCCTCGTTCGTGCCGTCCATCAGCGCCAGCACCAAGATGCTGTGGTGGTCGGTGAGGGCAGCGCCCCGATCCATGCGCATGAACTGGAACATGACATCGGAGCCGGTCGCCTTGATGAGCTCAACGAGCGGCGCCGGGAAGTGCTCTTCTGCCCCAGGCGGGATGATCATCCGAGCCGAGTCGCTGACGAGCATGCCGAACGTGTCGGACAGGAACTTCATGAAGGCTTGGTGGGCGCCGGGCGGCACAGCGGCAACGACGTGCCCGAGCCGGTACACCTCGGACGGGCCCGGATCCTTCTTGATCGGGTAGCGGTTCCCCACCACGTCCTGCTCAACGCCGATCCGGTCATCGATGCCGGCGTGGTTGTAGGTGTGCCGGTCGCGCCGGGGCGCGAGCGGCTCGGCCTGCTGGCCGTGCACCGCTTCGAGCACGAAGCCGGTGACGGGCTCGACGAAGTGAACGCGCCTGCCGCCGCCGAGCTGACCCTCGGCGCCGCCGATGTCGTGGGGCGGCGAGCAACCGGGCACCGACGCTGCGAGTGCTGCCAGATCGTCCTCGGAGTCGACCTCGAAGGCGAAGCCGATGAACTTGGCCGGACCCCGGTGCACGACGTGCAGGAACGGCATCGGTTCCAAGCCACGCGAGAGCAATACGTCATCGTCGCGGTGCGCAACCACGAGGCCGAAATCGGCGACAAACGTCTCCATGGCATCGAGATCGGGGGCTGAGAAGCGGATGTAGGCGACATCCTTCGCCTTCACGATCGGCACCGCCACCTCGGGCGGAGTCGCAGTGTCAGTCATGTCGCCTCCTGCATTTCCCGCTCTTGTTCCCAATCTCAATTGGATACGGGCTCACGGGCCGCTCGGGCCACGTCTTCCCCGGTTGGCTCAGCCTCTCGCCGTCGGAAGTACCGTAACCCAGCGGCGCAAACGGGTTCCTGGCGATGCCAGGCAGGGCGCGGACGCCATCGAGGAGGTGGTCTCAGTGGATCTCGGACTGGCCGGCCGCTCGGCGATCCTGATGGCATCGAGCCGCGGTCTGGGACGTGCGTGCGCCCACAGCGTGGCGCGCGAGGGCGTCAATGTCGTCATCAACGGGCGGACTGCGGCAGACGTGGCGACGACCGTCGGCGAGATCGCCGCTGCCTACGGTGTGAACGCCCTCGCCGTGGTGGGCGATGCGACCGAACCCAACACGCACGACCGACTGCTTGAAGCGTGCGGGCAACCCGACATCGTGCTGCTCAACGGCGGCGGCCCGCCGGTGACTGCGCTCGCAGACATCGAGCCCGAGCAGTGGCAGGACGCCGCTCAACGACTGATGATCTCGCCGCTGATGTTCGTGCAGCGGGTCGTCCCGGGCATGCGCGAGCGACGGTTCGGCCGCATCGTGGCCATCACCTCCGCGATGGTGAAGGCGCCGAACCCTGCGCTCGGGCTCTCCGCGGGCCCGCGGCTCGGCATGACGGCAGTGCTCAAAGCGCTGTCCACCGAGATCGTGATGGACAACGTCACGATCAACCAGCTGCTGCCCGAGCGCATCGATACCGAACGTCAGCAGTACATGGCACGACTCATCATGGAGCAGCGCGGCGTCACCTGGGACGAAGCCCGAGCAGCACAAGCGGCAATGATCAAGGCCCAGCGGCTCGGCCGTCCCGAGGAGTTCGGCGACGCGTTCGCGTTCCTGTGCTCGACTCAGGCGGGCTACATCAGCGGCCAGAATCTGCAGCTCGACGGCGGCAGCTACGCGGGCGTCTTCTAGACCGCGCGCTCGCCGACGCGGGCGGTCAGTTGCCTGAAGGCGGCGCGACCGAGGTATCGGGCACCCAGTTGCCGTGGAAGCCGTAGGGCACCCGCTGGGGCAGCGGCACCCGAGCCACGGGCGGGCGGCTGAGATCGCGGGCGTCGAGAATGACCAGATCGCTGCCGTGCCTCGCTTCGTCATAGACGAACGACATCAGCCAGCCGTCGTCCTCGGCGGACCCTTCGGGATCAGCGATGAAGATCCCCTCGCCGGTTCCCCGGCCCGGCCCGTGGTCGTGGTACGCGATGTCTCCGGTGCGATAGTCGATCTTGCAAGTGGCACCTGGAACGAGGCCGTCGCCAACGCTCACCGTGTAGCCGTAACGGTGGTCCCGACCGACACGGTCGGCGCTGACGTGCGGGAACTCG
The DNA here is from genome assembly GCA_011523825.1 of Microthrixaceae bacterium. Lineage (GTDB taxonomy): Bacteria > Actinomycetota > Acidimicrobiia > Acidimicrobiales > Poriferisodalaceae > Poriferisodalis. The sequence goes on along the minus strand of WTFX01000008.1, from coordinate 89,055 downwards.
TGAAAGCGATCGTCCACGCGCTCTTCGCTCACCTGTCGGGTGGCAGGGTCGATGATCCATCTGTCCAGCGTCGGCTGTGCATCGCCTGCGGGTCCCAGCTTGTCGCGCTCGAACATCTTGTCGTAGCGACACAGGTCAAGCACGACGCGCCCGTCGCTGTCCTCGTAGGCATTCAGCGAGTGGAACACGTAGCAGAGCCCGACATCGCACCACACGATCTGATCCGCCGTTCCCTCGCGAGGCAGCAGTCCCACCCGGGCGCCGTAGTCGGGATCCCAGCGGAACGGGAACGACGACTCCCCGCTGAGCGCGATCTCCAGGTCGACGGTGACGGGCAGGTCGTAGATCACGGCGTAGTTCTCGGTCAGCGCCATGTCGTGGATCATCGTCATGCCCGGCAGCGGAACCTCCACCCGCTTGACGACCCGGCCGTCAGAGCCCACCACGACGTACTCCACGCGGTCGAACAGGTCCTGCCACGCGTAGCAGATTGCGTGCATCTGGCCGTCGGCCGGGTCGAACTTGGGATGCGCCGTGAAGCCGTTCGGCAGCGTCCCGAAGAAGTCGTTCCGGCACACGGTCGAGAGCTCATAGTCGAGCTCGGTCGGCAGCACGCCGCCCTCCACGAGCGCCCATGTGGTTCCGGCGTAACCGATGACGCTGGTGTTGGGCGAGAAGTCGAGCTGCCGGGTGGGGCCGGGGACTGCGGGCTCACCGAGCAGCTCGGTGACATCGTCGCCGCGGACCCAGCGGTTGCGGTACCACTCGGCTCGCCCGCCACGCAGCCGCACACCGTGCACCATGCCGGTGCCCATGAACCAATGGCTGCTGGCAGGGTCCGGGGGCACGATCGGATTGCCGCCGTTGCGCAGGTACCGGCCGTCGAGCGATTCAGGAATCTGGCCGATGACCTCGAGGTCGAATGCCGTCAATTCGCTGTCGACTCGCGCGAAGTTGCCTTCGAGGTATGGGTTGGCGGTCGGTGCGTCAGCCGTCTCAGTCATGCGGCTCAGGCTTGCAGATCGACATGGCGGCCGATGACGTTGCGGGTCACGGTGGCCACATCGTTGTGCTCGAGGCCGTACGCCCAGTCGGTGCAGCCGGTCGTGAAGACCTCACCCCGGCCCCGCTCGAACCATCCCATCACCGCTGCGCCGTGTTCGAAGCGTGCCCGGTTCTCCGGCGTGTCGCCACCGCCGAGGCGTTCGGTCACCCAGTTGAGTTCACCGACATAGGTGTCAGGCATGCCGGGTGGTGCGTCGGCGGTTTCCCACAGGCGCGCGGGGGCCGTGCCGAGCACCTCGAAGTTCGCCGGCGTGCCCGCTGATCCGACCGCCACCGGCAATCCGTCGACCAAGGCCAGCTCGCAACCATCGCACTCGTAACCGACCACGACCGGTTCGCCTCCGAGCACGTCACCTGCCATCAGCCGCAGGCCGTCGAAGGCCCAGTGGCCCGGACGCCAGATGCTGTAGCCGCCGGTTCCCTTGGGTGCCCTGCGGCAGTGCGCGTAGCCGCCGCGGGTGAAGGTGACCCCGGTCATCTCCGACTCGGGTCGTCCGGTGAGCGGATCGCTCCACATGGTCGACACGGTGTGCTCGGCATCGGTTCCCATCACCGGATCGAGCTCGAAATCCAGCTTGTAGCCGATCACGCGGTCGTCGGCGCCGAAACGGACCTGCCAGAACGCCGTATTGCCCGAGAAGAACGCTGCCGCACCGCCCGCCTCGACCCAGTCCTCGATCTGGTCGCGCATAGCCGCTGACCAGTACTCGTCGTGGCCGACGCTGAGGTAGAGGCGTCGGCCTTCCAGCAGATCAGGGCGGGTGTGCAGGTCGAGACTGGTCGCGTAGTCGAGCGCTACGCCGTTGCGCTCGGCCCAGCTCACAAAGAGCCGTTCCCAGTTGGCCCAGCCCGCCGCGCCCGACCAGTACGAGTACTTGTCGAAGTACTCGTTGACCTCAGGTCGAGGCAGCTGGGGGAAACGGGCTACCCGGTAGCGATGCGGATCGGGTTTGTCCAGGAAGCCGCGTGGCAGCGGTCGATGCTGGGATGACTCGTGCCCGCCGGTGTAGAAGCTGGGACCGCCCCAGTCGTTGTAGGCGGCCCAGGTCGAGGTGGACAGCACCAGCAGCGTCTCGGTGGGCTCGGCGGCGCGCACCACGAAGAAGGCTTCGGCAACCTCGCCGTCGCTGGCCGTCAGCCGGACGAGGTAGAAGCCGGGCTGCCAAGCAGGATCGATGTCGATCGACAGCGACGGATTCCAACCGCATCCCTCGGTGGCGCAGTCGTCGGGAACCGGCTGCTCGCCGACGGCGACTTCCCAAGTTCCGGCAAGTTGTTCGGAGGCACCGATCCGCAGCACCTCGACCCGGCAGGAGCCGCCGGTGGCGCTGATCATCAGGTCGATGGCGTCCCCAGCGGCACCGCTCTGCGGCCAGCAGTATCCCGCGATCATGCGGCGACCGTAGTTGGCCCGTCCCCGTGGCGGCGGGGTGCAGGTGCGCTCAGTTGGCGTCGATGAACTCGTTCAGCACCTGCGCCAGCTCGGGGCCCTTGTCTTCCTGCAGGAAATGGGCTGCGCCCTCGATGGTGACGTGCGCCTGACCCTCCGCGCCGGGCACCAGGTTCCGGAACGGCTTGTCGGCGCCCGCAGTCACCGGATCCTGGTCGCTGAAGCAGCACAGGAAGGGCTTGTCGAACTGCTGCAGCACTCCCCACGCCTCCCGGTTCGGCTGGGCCTCGGGATCGTCCGGTGAGGTGCAGACATGCGACGGCCAGGCGCGTGCGCCTGCCTTGTAGGAATCGTCCGGGAACGGCGCGTCATACGCGGCCACCACCGCTGGGTCGAGATCGGTGAGGCAGCCGCCGTTCACGATGTCGCCGATCGGGAACACCGGAGACTCCCGGGCGAACGTCTGCCAGTTCATGAAGGCATCGCTGGGTCGGCGATCCCCGGTGGGCAGGCCCGTATTGGCGACCGCCACCCGGGCGAACCGGTCGGGTTGCGCCGTCACGAGACGCAGGCCGATCAACCCGCCCCAGTCCTGGCCGAAGAACGTGATGTTGCTGAGGTCGAGCTCGTCGAACACCAGGCTGGACATCCACGCCACGTGGCGGGCGTAGCTGTAGTCGGACTGCTCGGCGGGCTTGTCGCTGCGGCCGAAGCCGACCTGGTCCGGAACGATCACCCGGTGCCCGGCGTCGGCAATCGGGCGGATCATGTGCCGGTACAGGTACGCCCACGACGGCTCGCCGTGCAGCAGCAGCACAGGATCGGCGTCGGCCGGCCCTTCGTCGAGGTAGTGGACGCGCAGCGAACCGCCCTCGCCGTCGCGAATCTCGGTGTAGTGCGGTTCGAAGTCGTATCCGGGCAGATCGGCGAAGCGCTCGTCGGGCGTGCGAAGGGTCTTCATCGTGATTTCTCCTCTTGGTGTTGGTCGAGTTGCGACAGAACGCTGGCTGGGTCGGCGTCAGGCGGTGCAAGCAGGCGCAGGCGCGCGGTGAATCCCAGGTAGTCCCACATGAGGTGCTCGCCGTCGCGCCAGCGGCGTACCTCTATCGGCCCGGACGGTCCCTCGAAGTCGTGAGGGCGCAGCACATGCACGTGGTCCTCGAAGCTGGCGACAACGTGGATCTCGGTCGACTTGTCGAACTCCGCGACGTCGTGCACGCCATTGTCCAGCGTGCCGTCGCAGCGCATGTCGTGGATGATGCCGGCGCCGGTCACCACCACCCGATCGTCGGCCTGCTCGATGCGCTGCACGTGCCCGATGGCAGGATGGCCGGCCTGCGCAGTGCCGTCCACGTACACCTCAACGGTCTGCCAGAAGCCCCGAATGTCGGGCGCGCCGTCGCACAGCGGTTCGGTGCAGCCCGCCAGGATCGGCGGCGGCCACTGCGTCCAACCCCCCGCCGGGGTGTACGCGACGGGAATGGAGTCGGCAGTCAACGTCATCGCCTTGTCTCCTACTGCCGGGCCATCTCGGTGCGGGCTGCTGTCTCGGCTTCGGACCGTGATGCGCCGCTGCGGTCGATCTCGACCGCATGCAGCGTGCCGCTGAAGGCGAAGGGCGCCTCGTACCGCGGCGACACTGCCTGACCGTGGTCGAGACCGACGCTGGAGCCGATCGAGGAGATCATGTGCATCATGTAGGGAAGCTCCGCGCTCCCGCAGGGCTCGCCGTCTATCGCCAGCTCGATGACGCCTTCGGTGCGGCTCGTGCGCTGCACCCGCGCCGTCAGCACGCAGTCGCCCACGGGCACCTCCAGCTCGGACTCGACCACCGTGTGCTCGCCGAACGAGTTGTAGTCCACTACCAGGCGGCCGTTCTGCACGAACACCGACATGCCGGAGTTGGCGTTGCCCGTCGCCCACAGGACACCGGCATCGTCGGCACCGCGGCTCACCTGCGCGGTGAGCTCCCACGACCGGCCTGACGGCGACGCCGAGGCTGCCGAGGGAATCGGCGACATCGGCGGGCGGTACCGGTAGCGCCGATTCGTCGGATGGGGCGAGTGATCGTCGCGCCGGGCGACGAACAGCTCGATCATGCGGTCGTCCAGCGGGAGCACGCCGTGGCGCTCGGCTTCGGACCACCACAGGCCGATCAGCTCGTCCAGCTTGTCAGGCTGGGCTTCGGCGAGGTCGTTGCACTCGGATCGGTCCGCTGAGAGCTCGTACAGCTCCCAGCGGTCGTCGTCGAAGGACTCGCCCTTGATGTGCCGGGTCACCGCCTTCCAGCACACGCCGTCCTGCTCGACCACGAGGGCGCGGGAGCCGGATTGCTCGAAGTACTGGAGGGTGTTCGTGGCCGGGGCGCCTTCGTCGGCGAGCACCGAGGCAAAGGAACTCCCGGTGACCGGCAGCTGCGAGTAACCGCGGAATACGTCGGGCGGCGTGATGCCCAGGAGCTCGTACACCGTGGGTGCCACGTCGGACACGTTCACGAACTGGTCGCGGCGGGTGCCCTGCTGGTCGGCGGCGATACCGGCGGGCCAGTGCATCACCAGGGGCACGTGCACCCCGCCCTCGTGGGTGTTCTGCTTGTACCACTTGAAGGGGCTGTTGCCGCACTGGGCCCAGCCCCACGGGTAGTTGGTGTGCGAGTTGGGACCGCCGATGTCGTCGAGGCGGTCCGTGACGTCGTCGGGGTCGTCAAGGATGCCGTTGAAGTACTTCATCTCGTGCATGACCCCGAACGGTCCGCCCTCCTGGGAGGCGCCGTTGTCGGCCAGCACGATCAGGATCGTGTTGTCGAGCTGGCCCATCTGGCGCAGCCCGTTGACGAGGCGGCCGATCTGGTCGTCGGTGTGGTCGAGGAAGGCGGCGAAGGCCTCCTGCAACCGGCAGGCGAAGCGACGGTGGCTGTCGGGCAGCTCTGCCCACGGCTTCACACCGGGGTTGCGTGGCGCGAGCTGGGTGCCATCCGGTATGACGCCCTGCGCGAGCTGACGCTCGTACCAGCGCTGGCGCACCACGTCCCAGCCCTCGTCGAAGCGTCCCCGGTACTTGTCGAGGTATGCCTGCGGCGCCTGGTGCGGAGCGTGCGTTGCCCCGAATGGCAGGTAGGCGAAGAACGGCCGGTCGGGTCGCACACCCTTGCTGTCGTTGATCATGCGCAGAAGCTGATCCACCAGGTCTTCGCTGAGGTGGTAGCCGTCGTCGGGCCCTGCGGGCGGGTCGACGTGGTGATTGTCGACCACCAGCTCCGGATGGAACTGGTCGGTCTCGCCTTCGAGGAAGCCGTAGAAGCGGTCGAAGCCGCGACCGAGCGGCCACTGGTCGAACGGCCCGGCCGCAGAGATGTCCTCGGTCGGCGCCAGGTGCCACTTCCCGCAGCAGAAGGTGACGTAGCCCCGTGAGCCGAGCACCTCGGCAATGGTTGCTGCGTGGTTGGTGATGTGGCCGATCTGGTGCGGGAAGCCAGTCCGGTGGTTCGACACCGATCGCATGCCGACGGCGTGCTGGGACCGACCCGTCAGCAAGGACGCCCGGGTCGGCGAGCACAGCGGGGTGACATGGAAGTTGGTGAACTGCAGACCGCCTGCGGCGAGCGCGTCCACGTGGGGTGTGTCGATATCCGAGCCGTAGCAGCCGAATTGGGCAAAGCCGGTGTCGTCGAGCAGCACGATCACGACGTTCGGTGCCTCGGGACCCGGATGCGGTGACGACGTGAAATGCGGCTCGGATTCGGCCAGCGTGGGGCCGATGCGGCCTTCGAATGGGGCGGGCTGGATCGGATGTGTCATCGATGCTCCGGTGGTTGTCGTGCCGCCCATTTGTTTCCCGCTCTTGTTCCCAGTTTCGATTCAATACGGGCTCACAGGCCGCTCAGGCCACGGCTTCGCCTGACGGCTCAGCCTCTGGCAGCGTGACCGTAGTGAGGTCGTCGCCGATGATCACTTCACCGTCGAAGTGCGCTGCGGCCAGCTCGATCCACTCCGGGTATTGATCGGGAGTGGGCGCCGGAACTAGGTGGGTCAGCACCAGCCGTTGGGCGCCGGTGCGAGCCGCCGTCTGGGCTGCCTGCTCCACGTCGGAGTGGTAGTCGAGGATGTCCTGGAACATCTCGTTGGGGGTCAGCTTGACGAGGTCGCTCCTGATGACCGTCTGGACGTAGGCATCGGCGCCTGCCGCCAACAGGTCCACGCCATCGCACGGGACCGTGTCCCCGACGATCGCGACGGTCGCGCCGTCGTGGGCGAGGCGGTATCCCAGCGTCGGTCGCACCGGCGCATGGTCGGTCGCCGCCGTGCTGACGTGCACGTCGTTGATGTCGAACGCATCGCCCGCTTCCAACTCGGTGACGGCGACCTGCGGCTCGTTGACCAGCAGGTCGTGGTGGGCGATCCGGTAGCCGATGTCGGCCTCCAGCGCGCCGAGCTGCCGTTCGACGAACTGCGCGGTGCCCGGCGGGCCGTAGACATTCAGCGTTGCATTGCCCTGACTCATCACCCAGTGGGTGGTGATCACGTCGTTGAGCGCGCAAACGTGGTCGCTGTGCAGGTGGGTGATCAGCACAGCGCTCAGGAAGACCGGCAGCGAGCCGCCGCCGGCCATGCGCATCACCGTCCCGCGGCCGGCGTCGACGAGGATGTGAGTGTCGCCCGCCTTGACCAGCGTCGAGGGTCCCGCACGGTTGGCGTCGGGCAGCGGCGATCCCGTCCCGGTCAGCACGATGTCCACGGCAGCCCCTTGCGCGCCTCGCAGTCTCGGCCGAGTCTCGACGAGCCCGCTGGCACCCTAGCATTCTTTTGCCAGTATTACTGCCAATACCTTCCGAGCTCTCCCGATACGGCATACCTGAATCGGCATTCCCGATGAGGCCTGCCGGTATGGTCCGCTCACGCCCCATCGATCTCGGAGAGCCGAAGGAATGCGATCACAGCGTCGGCGTCAGCGCCTCTGGGCCAGCGTGCTCGTGGCGGCGTCGCTGATCGCCGCCAGCTGCACGGGTGCAACCGACGATGGCGCACCCCCGGCCACGACGCTTGCCGCCGACGCTGCAGCTCCCACCACCGCTCCCCCGACAGCAACCAAAGACGATGCCGAGACGGCCCACTACGACGTCGAGGCCGACCCACGCGCCGTCTACTTCGACCTCGACCGCGTGCTCGACATCAGCATCGAGATCGCCGTTGAGGACTGGGACGCTCTGCGCAACCAGACCCGCACGCTCGCGGATGTGTTCGCAGAGATCGAGGAATACGGCCTTTCTCGGCCCTTTGCCAGCATCTACACGTGGTTCGGCGCCACGGTGACGGTCGACGGTGAGAGGCACGCCGATGTGGGGGTACGCAAGAAGGGTTTCGTCGGATCGCAGAGTTCCACCAAGCCGTGGCTCAAGCTCCGATTCGACAAGTACGTGGACGGTCAGTCCCTTCCTGGCGGCATGAACCGCATGACCCTGAACAACAGCGTCCAAGACCCCTCGATGGTCAACACCTGCCTGTCGTACCGGGTGTTCGCTGCAGCCGGCAATCCTGCGCCGCGCTGCAACTTCGCCAGGGTGTCGGTGAACGGCACCGATCTGGGGTTGTACGTGCACGTGGAGGAGTACAAGGCTCCGTTCCTGTCGCACCATTTCAGGAACGCCGACGGCAACCTGTACGAAGGCACGGTCAGCGACTTCACGCTGGAGTTCCGCGGCACGTTCGAGAAGAAGACCAACGAGGACGCCGACGACTGGTCCGACATCGACGCCGTCGTCGCCGCCTTGAGCGACCCTTCGGACGCCGGCCTGAACGCGCTGGGCGAAATCGTCGACCTCGACCGGTTCCTCTCGTTCTGGGCGACCGAGGTGCTGGTGGGCCACTGGGACGGCTACGCCGGCGACCGGAACAACTACTGGTTCTACCGAGTGCCTGACGGCCGGTTCGTGTTCCTGCCGTGGGGCACCGACGGCACCTTCCACCTCTCCGATGACCCCAATCCCCTCGACAACATCTCCAACCCGCCGCCATCGGTGCTGGCGCTGACCGCCATTCCCAACCGCCTGTACAACCACCCTGACTGGCGGGCGTCCTACGTCGCCCGGCTGAAGCAGATCCTGGACGACGTCTGGCACGAGACTGAGCTGCTGGCGGCGATCGACGAGATGGCCGTCATCGTGCAGCAGCACGCCCTGCCGGCCGAGGCCAGCGCTGCCGGGCGGGACACCGAGCGGGTGCGGACGTTCATCTCGAAGCGCAAGGCCGAGATCCTGGAAGACTTATCCCCTACACCGCCGGAGTGGCCCGCGCCTGAAGCAACCGCGCCGCCCTCTGCCGGGTCGGGGACTCTCGAGGTTGCCTTCGAGACAACGTGGGGAAGCAGTTCGAGTCCCAATCCGCTGGGGCAGGGAACGGTCCACAGCCTGCAGCTGAACGGTTCCTCCGAAGCTGTGGAGGGAACAGGCGTGTTCGCTGGCGCAGCCAGTCCGGAAGAGAGCATCCTGCTTCCGGACGTCGACAACCCTGCGTCGATCGTGGTCGTGAAACTCGAAGGCGACGGCTCCGTTGCCGGTATGTCATTGGTGGTGGATCCTGAGCAGTTGGTGGCGGGCAACACACTGGTCATCGGCGTAGACGCCATCGCCGGGGGAATCTGGTCGATCCCGCGAGGAGCGTCGTCGCCGGACAGCTTCTCGCCCTTCACGGAGGGTGCGCTGGAGCTGTCGAGCGGCGGGACAACTCCCGGCGCGGCCATCGCCGGTGACTTCCGGGGCGCCTACGGATGGTCACCGCCAGCGACCGGCGACACCGATGCAGGCGCGCAGGCCGCCGGCACCTCAGATGCGCCACTCGATGTCGGTTTGGTCATCAATGAGGTGGCTGCCAAGGGCGACCCGCTCGACTGGTTCGAGCTGCACAACGCTTCGCGAATGCCGATAGCGCTTGATGGTTTCGAGATGGCCGACGATCTCACCGATGTCGGAAAGCGAGTGCCGTTCCCGGCCGGAACGGTCATCGAGCCGGGCGAGTACCTGCAATTCAACCTGGACAAGGAGGCTTGGCCCGGTTTCGCGCTCGGCAGCGACGAGGAACTGGGCATCTGGCTGCTGGACGGCACGCTGGTCGCCAGTGTCGATTGGGACGAAGGACAGTCCGGCGCAGATGAGAGCTACGCCCGAGTGCCCGATGTCACCGGCCGATTCGAAACGGTTGACACCCCCACTCCAGGTGCTGCCAACCGGCCCTGAGGCGACGGCGTCTCCGCAAGCCCGTCAATAGTCGGCGATGGCCCCGATGACCTGTTCGCCGATGAGTTCGATGGAACGCAGGATCTTGGCATGGTCGCCGGAGATGTGCCGGACCATGACCTCTCCGAAGCCCAAGCTGGCGAAGTAGGCGAGACGTTCGGTGACCTCGGCCGCCGAGCCCACGATGAGATCTCCCTTGCCGGTCCCCCGGTAGCCCTCGGCGAGCACCTGGTCGACTTCTGCGTGGGCAGCCTGACTGGTGTCGGCCACCAAGATGTCACGCCGCAGCACAGCTCGTGCCGGTCGGCCGTGTGCGGCCGCCGTGTCCTCGTAGAGCTGCAACTGCTCGACGCTGAGATCATCGGGCGTGTTCTGACCCGACAGCCACCCGTCGGCGAGCCGGCCCGCCCGTTCCGCGACGGCGGGCACAGTGCCGCCGATCCAGATCTCGACGGGCACGCGTGGCAGCGGGCTGATGCTGACGCTGTCGAGTTGCAGGTACCGCCCCTCGAAGCTGACCGATTCGCCGTCGAGCAGGGGGCGCAGCACCGCAGCGAGCTCCTCGGTGCGCCGGGCCCGTGACGCCATCGAGAACCCGTACGCCCTGAACGGCTCGGGGTTGCCGCCGTTCACCAGCACCACGATCAACGGTGCATCGGCGAACGCAGCAAGCGTGCCGAGCTGCTCGGCCAGCATGACCGGTTCGTAGAACGGCGCCAGGAGGACGACGCCGACCGGCATGTCGCCGGTGACCGCCATGATCCGCCCGAGCGTCGGCATCGGCGAGAACGTGTTTGCGTAGCTGGCCGGCAGTGCGTGCTGATCGCCGGTCAGAAACCCGTTGAGGCCAGCTTGGTGGGCGGTGGCCGCCAGCTCGAGAACGTTGCGGGCCTGTTGGCCTGTGTCTTCGGCACCCATGGGCCGCTCGAAGAAGGCCCCAGGCGGGAGCGAGTCGAAGATCTCCTTGAACTGCGGGTAGGTGTGTGGCCCGGTCGGGTACAGGAACCGGATGGAGGTGCCCAGCTTCATGCGACGGTCACTCCTGAGGCGGCGTGTGCTCGAAGGGCAAGTTCGAGTAGCGGCTCTGGGTCACCGTCACCCGCAGCACCACCCGGTTTTCGACGTTGTCCCGCATCGGGAATGGCTTGGACGTGTACTTGTGACTGATGGCGTCCATGGCGGCCATATCGGGGTCGGGCTCGACTTCGGCGACGCCACGCAGCTGCATTTCCTCGTAGGGATTGTCCATGTCAACGATCGAGATGGCGACTCGGGGATCGCGCAGGATGTACTGCGTTTTCAGCGACGTCCGCCCGGTGGCCATGATCACCGTCGTGGAGTCGACGAGATCGATCCAGATCGGGTCGAGCTTGGGCGAGCCGTCTGCGCGCACGGTTGCGAGGTGCGCGAAGTTTGGCCTGCGCACCAGTTCCTGCGCCTCTGCGGCCATGGCCTTCGGTTCTGGCGTCGTCATGAATTTCCTCGTTTCGTGAGCGGACCGGTGTGCGGCGCTCACCGTAAACGCCAGCGTCGGGGCGCCGCCTGCATGGTGACTCGTGTCTTGCGGGGTGGATCTCGCTAGTCGACGAGGATCGCTGACTCGACGCGTGCATCGCCGAGCTGGTGGCGCCCGTCGAGGAACGCGAGCTCCACGATGAACGAGAAGCCGACGAGTTCGCCACCGCCGAGTGTGACGAGCCGCGCCGACGCGGCCGCTGTGCCGCCAGTGGCCAACACGTCGTCGACAATCAGCACCCGTATCCCATCGGCGACGGCGTCGGTGTGCATCTCGAGACGCTCAGCGCCGTACTCCAGCTCGTAGTCGGCACCCAGTGCGGAGCGAGGCAGCTTGCCCGGCTTGCGCAGCGGCACAAACCCGGCACCCAGCCGATCTGCCGCCATCCCGCCGATCACAAAGCCCCGAGCCTCAGGTGCCGCCACAAGCTCGACGCCCTCGTGCTCGAACGGTGCGACCAACTCGTCGACGCATGCTGCCAAGCCGGCAGGGTCCCCCAGCAACGGCGTGATGTCCTTGAACACGATCCCCGGCCGCGGAAAGCCCGGCACATCCCGAATCAGCCCCCGCCACACTTCCCGCTCCTCTCCTGCATGGTCACCGGAGCGATCAGTCACGGCGGTCGGGGATGTCGACGAGGAGGCCTCGTGGGATGAGGCGCTCGGGGTCATACATCGGCAGTGTGCACAGCTCGCCGCGCAGCACGGCGCCCTCGTGAGATTCCACGTCGAGCCGGGTGCCGGGGCCGTCAGCCGGGTCATCCATGCGTGCGATGGCGACGCCGCATTGCAGGAACGGCGACCAGGCGGTCGAGCACACCCTGCCGACCGGCTCGCCGTTGCGGCTGAGCGTGCGGCCGAGCTGCGCCATGTCACCCTGCGTCTGCAGACCCCACGTTCGGCACGCCCGGCCGGCACCTGCCAACGCGGCCTTGCCGACGAAGTCAGGCTTGCTGAGGTCGACGAAACGGCCCAAGCCGGCCTCGAACGGATTGACCGTTCGATCGAAGTCGGACCCCGCATTGAGCAGCCCGGCCTCGATGCGGCGCGCCCTGAACACCTGCGCTGAGGTGATGATCATGCCGAACGCCTGTCCCACCTCGAGAACGCGGTCGCCGACGGCTTCACGGTCGATATCGGGAGTGAGGTAGAACTCCCAGCCCAGCTCATTGGTGAAGCCCGACCGGGTAATCACCACCGGCTGATCGGCGATCAAGACCTCGGCAATGTCGAAGTAGCGGAACGGCTCAGGCGGCTCGCCGTCGACGACGGCGGCGAGCACTTCGAGCGACCGCGGTCCCTGCACCTGGCTCACCCAGACATCGGGGTCCCGCACCTCCACATCGAGATCGGCAGCGTGGGCCCGGTACCAGCCGTAGAGATCGCCGTTGGCCTGCGCCATCCAGAACCGATCCTCGGCCAGGCGCAGCATGACCCCGTCGTTGATCATCCCGCCGTCGTGGTAGCAGGCGAATTGGTACGCACACCGTCCGACGCGCACTTTGGACACATCCCTGGGAAACACCCGGTTCGCCAGCCGCTCGGCATCGGGGCCCGCGAGCTCGATGGGCAGCTCGCCGGTGTGACGCAGGATTACCTCCCTGCGCACCTTCCAGTACATCTCGGCAGCCGACACATCGGCGAAGCGCACCGGAGTCAAGCGACCGTTGTAGATCTGGTACTCGGGATCGTGCGCCAGCTCCTGGTACATCAACGGGTGCGGCGCCATGGACATGCCCAACTCGCTCGGAGGGACGCCCTCGGTGGACAGCGCTTTGGCCACGAACCTCAGCGGCGGCCTCCTCACCGTCACAGCATGCGCCACGGCGCGCGGCCAGACAAGGGACGGCGCCGCGCCGTCCGTGAACGTCGGGACCAGCGGCCGTTCCGCAACCGCGGACTAGCTACGGACGAGGCGGAAGACCGGGATCTCGCGTCCGTGCTCGGTGGCGCTCTTCTCGTACTCGGCGAACTGCGGCATCAGAGCAGCTTGGGCATCGAACAGCCGCTTGCGCTCGTCACCCTCGGTGAGCACCGCGGTGGCCTCCCACGTGTCGGTGCCGACTTCAACCGTGACGGCCGGGTTGGCGACGAGGTTGTGAAACCACTGCGGGTTCTCCGGAGCGCCGCCCTTGGAGGCGATGACCACGATGTCGTCGCCGTCAGTGGAGTAGACGAGCGGTGAGCACAGCTCCCGTCCGCTCTTGGCGCCGGTCATGGTCACGAGGATCATCGGCGCCCCTTTGAGCCAGCCGCTGCAGTTGCCCCCGTTCTCGCGGAATTCCTTGATCACGCCTGCGTTCATTTCCAGAAAATCCATCGGGTGCTCCTGTGTGTCGAGCGAGCTCAAGGCCCGTCGGGTGGTGGCTGCCGCATCACGGCCATGGGGAAGCTAGCGCCGCGTGCAGCGATTGGTCCGGGCTGTCGACTGCGCCGACGAGATCAGGCCCCGCCTCCGTTCGAGCCGATGACGTCCTGCATCTCGCGGACATGGCGCAGCCACAGCCCACCGCCGTTGTACGGCCGGGGGTCGTAGGAGGCGTGCCCCAGCAGCCGTTGCACGCGCTCACTCTGGCCGGACAACTCGCCCAGGCTGAAGTCCATTGGGCTGGCCTCTTCGGGTGTCAGCCAGCCGGCAACGAAGCTCACGTGGAAGGCCCGACGCCACCGGTCTGCAGTCTGGTTGGCACCGCCACCGTGCAGCACGTATCCCGAATACACCAGCGCGTCGCCCGGTCCCAGCTCGGCCGGCACCGACTCACGCTCTTCGTACCGGTTGAGCTCCGACAGCCGATGGCTGCCAGGCACCACCCGGGTGGCACCGAGCTCCTCGGTTACGTCTTCCAAGCCGATCATTGCGCTGATCGTGACCTCGGGCGAATCGGGCCACGTTGCCTTCACGAATGCCCACCAGTTGTTGGCATCGCGGTGCAGAAACTGGGCGGGCTCCCCTGGCCCGATGTACATCACCTGGGCTGTGTTCAGCCAGTACGAGCCGCAGATCGGCAGCAGCACGGCATCGGCGATCTGGGCGTAGAGCTCGTTGTCGAGGACATCGAAGAACGCCGGCGTCAGCCTGGCCAGGCTCGAGAATCGGATCGTGTTCGACCCGACGAAGAGCTTGCCGTCGTCGCCGAGACCCTGCGTCGCACCGCCTGGCTCGACACTGCGGGCGTAGTCGTCGGCCGCCTCCCGCATCTGGGCGATCGTTTCCGCGCCGAACATGCTCTCGACGATGACCCCACCGTCATCTCGCATCGCCTCAAGAATCGGCTCAAGCCCCGCTGAAGCAGGAATCCTCTGTAGCTGTCGGGTGGCGGTCAAGTTCACGGCAGTCTTCTCCCGACAAACGCTGAGTGGCCGTTTCCCCAGAAACTACTGCTCCCGCGAGGGGTCGCGACGATCCCGAACAACACCCCGGATGCCCTGATCGCATAGGGAATAGCGTGCAAGACCGAAGCACCAACCCGACCTGTGGAGGCAGCCGATGCAGATCGTCACTGTGGATCAAGAACGGGCGGCGCAGTTCACCGATGAGGTGGTCGAGCTGGCACACAACACCGGACCGTCCACGTACGACTACCAGTTTGGTTCACGCCCTGTGTTCGACCGCCTGGTGGGCGACTCGTGGCTCGCTGCTGGGACGCTGTTCGGCTACGACGAAACCACCCTCGCTCTTGACGGCGACGACTTGCTGGGCATCGAGATCGGGTTCGCCGGCCCGGAGTTCGAGCGCCGCAAGAAGACGCTGCGCCCGCTGTGGCCGCCGATCATCGAGGACGGGGTCGCGACAGCCGATGATCTCGCCGAGCTCGGTCGGCGTACCTATCTGGCCAGCTACCTCAATGTCGTCATCCCGGCGAGCGCCTACTACATCCACGCCCTGTCAGTCCGTCCCGATCTGCACGGCCAGGGGATCGGCGCTGCGCTCATGAAGGACGCCATCGAGCGGGCCACCGACGAGGGATACCGGGTTGTTCACCTCGACGTGCTGTCGGACAATCCTGCCGTCAAGTTCTACGAGGCGTTCGGGTTCGAGGTGCTGGCTCAGACCGTCGCGCCCATCCCCCATAGCTACGGCGTGCCCATGGAACAGCGCATGTCGCTCGACCTCCGGTGAGCCCGACCTATTCCTTGTAGGCGACTGCCTCGATCTCGATGAGGGCGCCGGGGATGATGATGCCGGCGATCACGGTGGTGCTCGCCGGCGGCTCGTCGGGGAAGTACTTCTTGCGAGATGCGCTGTACTCGCCGTACTGGTCGATATCGGTGATTAACGCCTGCAGCTTCACCACATCGGCCATCGAGAAGCCCTCTTCGGCCAGCGCCAGCTGTATGTAGTCGAAGATCTCCTCGGTCTGCCCGCCCATGGACTTGCTGAGATCGTTGGCGATGCAGCCCGAGACATAGATCGACGGCCCGGCCCTGACCGCCGGAGCAAACGCCCCGCTCCGGATCAGCTCCGGAACCGGGTGTGTCTCGATGAGCGCTTCTGAACGAATGACTTTGCCGACCATGGCCGGAGACTAACCGTGGCGCCGAATGCGAATCGCACCAGTGCTGGCGGCGGCGCATCGTGGCAGGATCGTCCCATGGACGAGCTGCCGGCATTCTTCGCAGACTTCAAACGGGCCATGTTCCGTTGTGATGCGGAGGGCTTGGCGAGAACAGTCACCGAGGACTTTGTGTGGGAGCTGCACGCCGGAGCGTCTCCAGATGAGCCGGCTGGCAGTGTGCTCCGAGGTCCCTCGGCCATGGCCGAGGAGTTCCGCCGACGCAAGCTCGAGTGGAGCGGCGTCACCTATGAAGACGTCGACGAGCGCATGGCCGGCGACGATCTGATCGTGCAGACGTTCGTCGTGTCGGGCACCGATTCACGGGGTGAGAAGTTCCGCTCGCACGCCGTGGACCTGTACCCGCTGCGAGACGGCCGAGTCGCCGCCAAGCGCACCTTCTGGAAGATCGACGGCCTCGGACCGGCGGTCTGATTGACGACCGCCGAATCCGCGAAGGGCAGCGTCGCGGCGGGAGGGATCAGCCGCTCGGCGGTGGCTCGTCGGCAACCACAGACTCGGTGACCAAGCGGTCGATCTCAGACTGGTCGATGCCGATCTCGGCGAGCACCTCGCGCGTGTGCTCCCCATACTGCGGCGACGCCCCGAGCGTCGGACTCGCAGCCTCGCTGAAACGCAGCGGCATGCCCGAGGTGGTGTAACGCCCGAAGGCCGGGTGCTCGATGTCCACCGCGTAGTCGTTGGCGCGGACTTGCTCGTCTTCCAGCGCCTCATAAGGCATGTGGTACGGCCCGCATGGGAACTCGACGGCGCGCAACGCGGCCAGCCACTCAGCAGTGGTGCGAGTCCGGAATAGCGTCTCGGCAGCGTCAACGAGGTCTGTGAATTCCTCCGTATCAGGCCGGCGAAGGTCGACTCTCGGCAAGCCGGTCACCTCGTGAAACTTGTCCCGCAGCGCCGGGCTCAGACCTGCCACGGTGATCATCCCGTCTGCCGTCATGTAGGTGCGGAAGTAGATCCGGAACGTGCCCGCGCCGGGAATGATCCGGTCCTCGTAGATGCGCCGCTGGTCGACGAAGTCCACGCCAGCAGCCCGGGCTGCCGCCAGATCCTGCTTCAGCTCGGCCAGCACTTCGGCATCGTTCTCGAAGTCGCCGATCATCGGCGTTGCGAGCGACATCGCCGTGCCCAGCAACGAGCTGTCGACCCGCTGACCCTTGCCGGTCAGGTCGCGGTGGCGCAGCGCGGCCACCACGCCCAGCGCCGAGACCATGCCGGTGCCGAAGTCGTTCACTGCGGGTCGGGTCGCTGACGGCACGCCGTGCTCAGCCCGATTCATGATGAAGCCGGCGCCGCTGCGGGCCTGTACCAGCACGTCGTACCCGCCGAGGTGGGCATCGGAGCCCTCCGGCCCGAACGCGGTGTGCGCGAGGTAGACGAGCTGCGGGTTAACCGCCGCCGCGTGCTCGAAGTCGATGCCATACCGCTTGAGGTCACCCGGCTTGAAGGCCACCAGCGCCACATCCGCCCACGCGAAGAGCCGGTCGACGACCGCCGCTGAATCGGGATGGCGCAGGTCGAGCACCATCGCCCGTTTGCCCGGATTGATGAGGGCGTAGGCCTTCGCCTCCATCGGCGCGAGCGACGCAAGCGAGCGCATGGCATCGCCGCCGGGCGGCTCGACTTTGACGACCTCTGCGCCCATGCCCGCCAGCAGCCGGCCGCAGTGCGGGATTGCCGCATTCTGGGCGAACTCCACCACGTTGATCCCGGCCAGGATTCCGTCGCCCGAATCAGGATCACCAGCATTGGCAGGCGCATTCATGCAGGCATGCCTCTGCTCGTCACTCCGACCCCGGGGGTTCGTACGGATCAGCGGTACCTACCGGGATCAGAGGATGGGCGGCGACGCTGTCCCAGAATTCGGCAACTGCGGCCATCACGGGCCGTTGCACCCAGGTGTTCGAGGGCAGGAACACATCGTGACGCTCACGAGGGTCGTCGTAGAGGTTGAACGCCCGCGGGATGCTCAATTCGACGGGCGGATCACCCATGAACTCCTGCCAGATGAAGTGCAGCTTCCAGTTGCGCCACTTCACCGCGTGCAACCGATCAGCCACGAAACACAGCACCGACTCGCGTCCCGAGCGATCTGACGTGGCGTCCAGCAGCGGCATCAGGTCGATGCCGTCGATGGGCCGGTCGTCGGGAAGGTCGGCCCCCGCCAGGGTTGCCAACGTGGTGAAGATGTCGGTGGCGTGCGCCAGTTCGTTGCTCATGCCTCCCGCCGGGATCCTGCCTAGCCAGCGTGCAATGAAGGGCACCCGCAGGCTTCCCTCCATAGCGGTGAAGTACGAGCCGCCCCACGGGCCGGTCCAGCCCCGCCACGGCAGAACGTCTTCCGCGCCGTTGTCGCTCGTGAAGATCACCAGGGTGTCGCCTGCAATGCCCAGCTCGTCGAGCACCCCGACAAGATGGCCGACGCGGTCGTCGGTCTCCCGGAACGCGTCCGCAAAGTCGCCGAGCCCTGTGGCCCCGGCGTAGTCAGGGTGCGGCAGCGTCGGGAAGTGCGGGAACGCCAGGGGCAGATACAGGAAGAATGGCTGTTCCTCGGCAACACATCGCCGCATGAAGCTCTCGCCCCGCTCGAAGACCTCAGCATCGAAGAGAGCCCGCGCAGCGGCGTCGTAGTCGGCCACCGCCACGGAAGCCTCGCCTCTCCGACCCTCAAGGAGCCGCTCTGGTGGGACGATCTCGGGGTCGTAGCCGGCAGCGGTCGACCACAACGATGAGTCATGTGTCTCAGCGAGGCCCCACCACTCGTCGAAACCGCGTTCGTGGGGCTGGCGACCCGGTCCGTCGCCGAGATGCCACTTGCCGAAGTGCGCACAGCGGTAGCCCACCGAAGACACGAGCTCCGCCAGGGTGACCTCCCAGCGTGTCAATCCGCTGGGCTGGCCTGGCAGCGGTATGCGGACGGTGCCCGAGCGGATCGGGAGGCGACCGGTCATCACTGCAGAGCGGGACGGCGTGCATTGCGCCTCCATGTTCATGTTGGTGAGGCGCACGCCCTCTGCGGCCAGACGGTCGATGTTGGGTGTCGGAACACCGCGCACCGCTCCCCCGCCGTAGCAGCCCAGCTCGCCGTATCCGAGATTGTCAACGAACACGAACAGGATGTTCGGGCGGCGCCGCTCAGCGCCGGATTGCTCAGCCATCGGCTGCAGCCGCCGGCGCTTCAGCTAACTGAGCATCGGTTGCCAGCTCGCTCACAGGACGGCCGCCAAGCCTGGGTCCCGTCGTGTGCAGGTGGCACCACACGGTCCCACCCGTGGCAGTCGGCACCGGTTCGGGAAACGACTCCCAGCACACTTCCATGGCGTGCGGGCACCGTTCGGCGAATGGGCAGCTGTTCGTTGGTGCCCTGCCGCTGGCGCCAGCCACGCCTTGGGCCAGCTCGCGCCGCCGTTGCGACTTGAGGTGCTGCACGGCCGGGTCAGGATCGGGAATCGAGGCCAGCAGCAGCTCGGTGTACGGGTGCGCCGGGCGTTCGCAGATGTCATCGGAGTCGCCCAGCTCGACGATCCGGCTGTGGTACATGACCGCGATGCGATGGCACGTGTGACGCACGACTGCAAGGTCGTGCGCAATGAACAGGTATGCCGCGCCGGTCTCGCGCTGCAGCCGCTCCAGCAGGTTGATGACCTGGCTCTGGGTGGACACGTCGAGCGCCGAGACCGGCTCGTCGAGCACCAGCAGATCCGGCTCGGTTGCCAAGGCGCGGGCGACGGCGATCCGCTGACGCTGACCGCCCGAGAATTCATGGGGGTAGCGGTCGAGGTGATGGCGTTGCAAACCGACCTGCTCGAGCAGCTCGCCGGCCCGCTCTCGCGCAGCACGCGAGTCCATGTCGAAGTGGATGCGCAGGGGTTCGGCGATGATCGCACCCACCAACATCGAGGGGTTCAGCGATCCGACCGGGTCTTGGAACACCACCTGCACGGTCTTGCGGTACTCGGTGGGCACGCGACGACCGAATCCGGTGACATCGAAGTCGCCGAGTCGGATGGAGCCGCTCTGAGGCCGCAGGAAGCGAAGCACGGCGCGGCCGAGGGTGGTCTTGCCTGATCCGGATTCCCCCACGAGCCCCAGCGTGTCGCCGGCGTCGATCTTCAGCGATACGTGCTGGACCGCCCGCACGTCAGGCAAGCGTTGCCACGGCAACGCACCGCGCCCGCCACCGAACACAATCGTCAGATCGTCGATGTCGAGGAGTGGCTCGCTCACGTCGGCTCACCCTCCTCGCTGGGTTGCTCCCACCCGGCGATGCCCACGACTGCGGATCGCTGCACGCCTTGCAGCTCGAGTTCGTGGCTGCGCTCGCAACGGGTGAGCGATGCGCCCAAGGGCCGCAGCTCGACTGGCCCCCGGCGGCATTCGATCGCCTCGTAGGGACAACGGTCGGCGAAGTGGCAACGGTCCGGCCATTCCCACGGCGGGGGCACCACACCCGGGATCGTCGGCAGGTCGCCGACCCGGGGTTCGTTGCGGGGAATCGCCGCGATCAGCCCCTCGGTGTAGGGATGGCGAGGCGAGGCGAAGACATCCGCGAGCCGGCCGGTCTCCACGATCTCACCGGCGTACATCACGGCCACTCGATCTGCCAGATCGGCCACTACGCCGAGGTCATGGGTGATCAGCAGTACCGAGACACCCCGGCTGCGTGCAAGATCGCCGATGAGATCGAGCATCTGACCCTGCACGGTGACGTCCAGCGCCGTGGTGGGCTCGTCTGCGATGAGCAGCTTCGGCTCGCATGACAGGGCCATGGCGATCATCACCCGCTGCGCCATGCCGCCCGAGAATTGGTGCGGGTAGGCGTCGATGCGCTTGTGCGGGTCGGGAATGCCGACCTCGGCGAACAGCTCGATGACTCGCTCGCGGGCCTGCTTGCGGGTCATGTCGAGATGCACCCGCAACGGTTCCGCCACCTGCCGGCCCACGGTGTACGCAGGGTTCAGCGCGGCTGAGGGCTCCTGGAAGATGATCCCGATCTCGCGGCCCCGGATGTGGCGCAGGTCGTCGAAGTCCATGCGGACCAGTTCGCGGCCGTCGAGCATGATCGACTCTGCGCTGGCCTGGCCGGGGTCGGGCACCAAACCCATCAGCGACAGACCGGTGATCGTCTTGCCCGAGCCCGACTCGCCCACCAGCGCCATCACCTCGCCCCGGCCGATGTCGAGGTTCACGTTGCGCACGACGGTCATGTCGGTGCCTTCGCCCGGCTTGGGGAAGACGATGTCCAACCCTCGCAGGCTGAGCAGGGGGTCGTCGGTGCCGCCGGGCGGCCGAGGCGGGGCGGCCGCGCTGCGCTCTTTGGCGATGACGTCGCCCACACCCACTCGCCCGCCACGGGCCTCGCGGGCAAACGCATCGCGCAGACCGTCGCCGAAGATGTTGAATGCCACCACGGTGAGGAAGATGGCGATACCCGGCGGGATGGCCGGCCAGATCGTGCGATCGATGCTGATCTCGGCATCGCGCAGCATCCTTCCCCAGCTCGCCTGCGTGGCGTCGGCACCGATCCCGAGGAAGCTGAGGGCTGCCTCGGCCAGGACCGCCTGGGCGAACAGCAGGGTGGTCTGCACGATGAGCGGCGGCGCAACATTGGGGAGGATGTGACGCCACATCACTCGCCGGTCGCCTGCGCCGGATGCCCGCGCTCCGTCGACGTAGAACTCCTCGCGGGCAGCGAAGACCTCGGCCCGTACCAACCGGGTGATGATCATCGAGAACACGAGGCCGATCGCCAGCATGGCATTGGTGAGACCCGTGCCCAGCCCGGTGATGATCGCCATCGCCATCACGACCGCAGGCACGGCGACGACGATCTCCACGAACCGCATGGCGATGCGGTCGGCCCAGCCGCGGAAGTAGCCGATGGCCAATCCGAGCGGCACGCCGATAACCAGCGCCACCAGCACCGCTTCGACACCGGCGATCAGGGCATAGCGCGCCCCGAAGAAGATGCGGGTCAGGATGTCCCGACCGACGTGGTCGGTGCCGAGCAGGTAGCCCGCCTCGCCGGGGCTGAACAGGATGTCCTGGAAGCGGGTCGCGAGGATCTCGTCGTGAGATGTGAGCAACGGGGCAAAGATCGCTGCAATCACCACGATGACGAGGTAGCCGGCGCCTGACATAGCCACTTTGTTGCGCAACAGGCGGGACCAGAATCGGCTGCGAGTGGCGTGCGTTGCCGACTCCTGCGCCATCGGCGTCTGTCCGCTGAGGTCACCCGAATCGGCAGCGCCGCCCAGTCCGGCCAAGGTGTCGCTCATTCCGGCCTCACCTTCGGGTTCAGCCAGGCGTAGCTGAGATCCAGCACGATGTTGACGACCACCACCACTGCTGCAGTGACCATCACGAACCCGAGCAGAGCCGGCATGTTCTGGCGCAAGATCGCGTCGACGCCGAACCTGCCGAGACCCGGCACGTTAAAGACGAACTCCACGAAGATCGAACCGCCGATCAGCGCCGACGTCTGGAAGCCCGCCAGCGTCACCACCGGGATCGCCGCATTGCGAATGGCGTGACGTGACACCACACGCCGGACGGGAAGTCCCTTGGCCAGCGCTGTGCGCACGTAGTCACGCTGGAGCACGCCGATCATCGACGAGCGGGCCTGGCGGGCGATTGCCGCCGATGCGGAGATGCCCAGCGCCACGCACGGGAGGATCAGCGCTTCGACCCATGCGAAGAACGTCTCCGGTCGGGTCGTGGGCCAGATAGCCGGCAGCCACTGCAGCTTCACCCCGATGTAGTACGCGAGCACCAGGCCGATCCAGAAGTTCGGCACGGCGAGCCCCAGCGATGAAGCGACGGTGATGGTGCGGTCGGGCCATCTGCCGGCCTTGAGCGCTGCCAGCACACCGAACGCGCTGCCGATGCCGAGCGCCACGATCAACGATCCGAACACCATCGACAGCGTCACCGGGATGCGATCGCGCAACTCCGTGGTGATCTTCTCACCGTTGAACCAGTTGGTGCCGAGGTCGCCGACTACAGCGCTGTTGAGCCAATCCCAGTACTGCACTACGAGCGGGCGGTCGATGCCGAGCTCAGCGCGCTTCTGTGCAAGCGACTCGAGATCGGCGTCGTCGCCCATGATCGTGGCTGCCGGGTCGACCGGATTGAGCTGGGCCAGGAAGAAAACCAGCGTGGCCACCATCAGCATCAGTGGGATTGCGGCGAGGATCCGGCTGACCAGCAGTCGAAACACCTAGCACCCCCCTGTGCTGCTGCGGCGTGCGTGGTGGCCGAACCGGTTGGCTCGGCCACCACGTCAGTTCGCCATTCTGAGACTGGTCACATTTGGTGTGGTCGTCAAGGCTGCGGAAACTAGCCGACGACTCGGGGTCGTCGGGTATGACGCCCCTAGTTGTTGAGGCGGACGCCGTACGGCATGGGCGCCTGCATGTTCAGGCCCAGCGTGACGCCGGAGACATACGGGGCATACAGGGCGTTCTGGCCACCGTGAGCCAGCGGCAGCACCACACCGCGGTCGATCAGACCCTCCATGACCTCGGCGTACAGCTCGTAACCCGCCTCCACGGATGGGGCATTGAGCGCATCCACCAGCGTGTCCTCGAGGTCGTCGAGGTCGCCGAGGCGGAATGCGTTGAAGCGGCCACTCTCGCCCATGAACTTTCCGAGGTCACGCGCCGGATGCACCAGCAGGTCGCGGAACCACGTCATGCCCCATTGTGCAGTAGCGGTACCCGGGCCCAGCTCACCGTTGTTGATCTGGATGATCTCGACCGTGATGCCTGAGGCGCCGAGCATCTGCACCACGAACTCCACAATCGGGTTGATGGCCGGCATGAGCGGCATCTTGATGGTGACGCCGTCGGGGTAGCCGGCCTCGGCCAGCAGGCGCCGCGCCTCCTCGGGGTCATAGCTGTACTTGGTGTCCAGCTCGGGCACGTTGAACTGGCTGAACGCCGGCGGGTAGATGCCGCCGAGGCTGTCTGCCTTGCCGAAGTGCATCGCATCGGCGTACGCATCGCGGTCCAGCGACAGCAGGATTGCTCGCCGCACTCGCTCGTCGCCCAGCGGAGAATCGAATTCGCCGGTGCGGTCGGTGATGAGCAGGTAGGCGAAGAAGTTGGGCACCGAAATCAGCACGTTCCCGGCTTCGACGCCTGCATCGATCTGCGCGTCACGCGTGGTGGACATGATGTCGGCCTCGCCGGTCAGCAGCGCATTCAAACGTGCATTGTTGTCGGGAACGGCAGTCACCGTCACGGTCTCGACGCCTTGGTCGGCCGGATTCCAGTAGTTCGGGTTGAGGTTGTACACCTCGGTCACGCCGGCCTGGCTGTCGGCGTCGGACCAGATCCATGGCCCCGAACCCTGCGGATCACGCGTCAGATCGCGGCCGTCGAGCGCATTGGGGCTGATCATCATGCCCATCACCATGGACATCTCCAGCGGGAACTGCGGTGCCGGAACCGAGAACTCGACATCGAAGGTGGTGTCGTCGACCACCCGGGCGTCGACAAAGGCCGCCCACGTCGCTGCGTTCGGATTGCCCTGGAAGTTGGCGTGATAGTGCATGTTGTCCACTGCCACTTGGGCGTTGAACTCGGCGCCATCGTGGAACACCACGTCATCACGCACGGTGAAACGCCAGATATTCGGCGATGGCTGCGTCCACGACGTGGCCAACGATGGCTCCAGGCTCAGGTCGTTGCGCTGGCGGGTCAGCGTGTCGTAGGTCGGGTAGTGGTAGGCGCTCTGGGCCGACTGGCTCGCCGCCGGGTTGAAGCTGGTCACCGGCGAGAACTCCACCATGCGTAGCGTGCCCTCGGGCGGAGGAATCGGCGCCGCTGTCGTCGTCACTGCGCCCTGGGTCGTGGTGGTCTGCTCCACCGCGGCGATGGTCACCTGGGTCTGCGCCTGCGTCGTCGCCGGCGCAGGTGTCGCCGCTGCGGTCGTAGCTGTCGACGACGCCGCCGTCGTTGCCGATGCAGTTCCGGATCCAGAGTCCGCGTCACCGCCGCCGCAAGCGCTCGCTGCCAGCGCGAATGCCGCTAGCACCATCATGAGGCGCATCACACGCCGTGTAGGCCCTCTCACGAGATTGCCCTCCCAGGAATCAGGCGCCGCCCCCTGAAGTCCACGGCGCTAGCCAATTGGCTGCACGATAGTCACGCACAGCGCTGCCATGTTGCGAGCACGGAGACGAAGCCTCGGGAACAGCCCGCTCGAGCCGACAATGCGGCTCAGCCGACAACGATGGGGATCGACCGTGGACCGCGGATCTGCCCGGTGGACCAGGTGACTTCGGCCCCCGGTGAGATCGAATACTCGGGCATGTGGCGCAGCCAGGTCTCGAGCGCGATCTCCATCTCGAGGCGAGCCAGATTCGAGCCGATGCAGCGGTGAATGCCGGCCCCGAAAGCGATGTGTCGATTCTCTGTGCGATCGATGACCACCTCGTCTGCCCGGTCGAATCGCTCGGGGTCACGGCACGCTATGGGGAACGTCATCATCACGTGGTCCCCTGCCTGCATCTGGACGCCGTTGACCTCGGTGTCGGCGGCCACCCGCCTCGCCACGTTCACCGGCGCATACGCCCGGAGGAATTCCTCCATGGCGGTGGGCAGCAGCTCGGGCTCGGCGACGAGACGGCGGCGATCCTCGTCATTGGTGGCGAGATGCCACAGCGCCGCGCCGATGGAACTCCACGTGGTGTCGATGCCGGCGATGAGCTGCAGCACCAGCATTCGCTCGATGAGGTGATCAGGCAGCGGTTCGCCGCCCATCGAGGTGGTCACGAGGTGGCTGATGAGGTCGTCGCTGGGTTCGACGCGCCGCGCAGCCATGGCCTTCGCCATGTACTCGCGCACCTCGAAGATCGCCTGCTGGAGCACCGCACCGTCATTCGGGCCGACCGACAGGATGTCGAAGATCCAAGCCCGGAATTGATCGCCGTCAGCCGGGTCGATGCCCAGGATCGCGGCGATCGCGCCCACCGGGATGTGCTGGCTGTAGTCGACCGCGGCGTCGCCGTGACCTCGCTCGGCAATGGCTGCGGCCCGCGCTTCGCAGTCGGCAGCGATGTGGCTTCGCCAGCTCTCGATGCGCTTCGGCGCGAAGAAGGGCAGCAGGCTGCGGCGGATCTCCAGGTGGTCGGGGGGATCGGAGTTGATCGGCGGGAAGTATCCCCGCTCGACGGTTCCGCCGCGACGGATGCCATGGTGAACGTTGGAGAAAGTCTCAGGGTCGTTCGCGATGTCGACGATGTCGTCGTAGTTCAGCGGCAGCCACACGCCCTCGTTAAACCGTTCCGAACGACCCATCGGACAGCGACCGCGTAGTTCGTCCCAAATGGGGAACGGATCGTTCACCCACGCCGGATCGTTGAAATCCCAGTCGGTGGCGAAGTCCGCGACTGGCGGAATGGTTGAAGCCGCGTCGTCCGTGTAGGCCATCGCTGCCCTCTGATTCGCAGAGCCGGATCTAGACGGGTCGGTCACCCAGCAGGGTGACCCGCTCCATGCGCCGGTGCAGGCCGCCGTGATCGGGCACTGCGTAATGCTGGGTGCAGCGGTTGTCCCACTGGGCGATCGAGCCGGGACGCCAGCGGAAGCGGCACTGGAACTCCGGTTCGGCCGCTTGTGCATACAGGCGTCGGCGCAGCGCACGGCTCTCGTCGGGCGTCATGCCGTCGATCGTGAGCGTGAAGGTGCGGTTCACAAACAGGCTCTTGGCCCCGGTCACGGGATGTGTGCGAACGACCGGATGCTTCTGGTCGGGGTACTTCTGGCGAACCTCTTCCTGCTCGCTCTCGTTCATGTTGCGGCCGAATGCCTTGACGAAGGAGTGGATCGCGTAGCGCCCCTCGATCTGGCTCTTGACGTCGTCGGGCAACTGCGCGTAGGCCAGCTCCATGTTCGCCCAGCAGGTATCCCCGCCGTAGGAGGGAACAATCCGCCCCATCAGTATTGATCCGAGAGGCGGGCACTCGCGAAAAGTCACATCCGAGTGCCAGGTTTCGGCGGCCTGAAAGCTGTCTGCAGTGGACTCGAGCACGATGATCTCAGGGTGCTCGGGCACGTTGCGCGTGAAGGGGTGGACTTCGAGTTCGCCGAATGCCTTGCCGTAGGCCACGTGCTGGGCCTGAGTCAGTTCCTGATCCCGGAAGAACAGCACTTTGTGGGCCATCCAGGCGTCATGAAGCTCGGCGATCAGCTCGTCGTCGAGCTCACGCAGGTCGACTCCAGAGATTTCCGCACCGATGGTGCCAGTCAGCGGTTCAACCCGGATTCGGTCGTACTCCCTGGTCTGCACGGCGTTGATGCGCACGTCAATACCCCTTTGCGGCCACTCGCGGCACTCTGCAGCGACGCCCTGGGCGTACATTAGCCGTGTGGCTGCACTTGACGCCGACCACGATCTCCCCTCGCAGCCCCATCCCGCGGCCGCGCTGATCGACGCCGCGACTGAGTTGCTCTCGGTCGAACCGCCCTCGGCTGTCTCGGGTCGGCGCATCGCAGCAGCAGCCGGGGTCAACTACGCACAGATCCACCGGCACTTCGGTTCCAAGCGCGAACTGTGCCGGCAGGTACTCGACCGTCTCAGCGACGCATTCGTCGCCGATGCCTTCCCGCCCGGCGCGCTGGTACCCACCCCGGGCACCGTGATGCGGCACGACTCGTTTGTGCGGGCGCTGACCCAGATCCAACTCGATCAAGCAACACTCGCGCTGCGACCGGAGCATCCGATCATCCACAGCTACCGCACCGGGCTGGCGACGCTGCGCCCCGAGCTGACTTCCGATGCACTCGACACGCTGGTCGCCTTGTCATGTGCCATGCAGCTCGGTGTCAGCATTCACCGTACGCCGCTGGTGCGTTCCGCCGGTCTCGACGACGACGCAGATCTTGTCGACCGGGAGCTGGTGCTGACCATCGAGCATCTACACGCGGGGCGCGGACCGTTCGCCGGCGGCAGATTCGCCTCCAGACGACTGCACGCCCGCGGACCTCAGGCGTCGGCGCGACCTCGGACGACGGGCCGAGCCCGGGCCGAACAGCGCCTCGTGGCGGCAGCCGTCGACTTGCTCGCCAGCCGGACGCCGTCATCCATATCGGGACGCCAACTCGCCACACGTGCCGGCGTGAACTACGGGCTCATCCACCACTATTTCGGCTCGGCAAACGAAGTGCTGGCCCAAGCGTCCCGGCGGATTCGCGACCAGTACTACGCAAACGAGTCCGGTCCCGGCTTGATCCCCGATTTCTTCTCGACGCGGGCACATCCGGGCTACGTCCGTGCGCTCACACACATCGCCCTCGACGCCAAGCTGGCCGCGGACGGCGACCACTTCCCCGTCGTTGGCGCCCTGCTCGACCGCCATCGCAGCCGGCATGGCAGACCGACTGCTCCCGAACGCTGCCGCTACCTGCTCGTCGCTGCCGCCCAGTTGGCGTGGTCGCTGTTCGAGCCCCTGTTCGCCACAGCGCTCGGTCGGAACCCGATCGAGCTCGAGCCGCAGGCGGCGACGCTGCTCGCCCGGATGCTCAGTTTCGAGGAGCACCCGGCACGATGACTCCCGAACGCACCCTGGAAGACTGAACCGGCAACCAAGAAGGGATACTGCCCCATGACTGATACAGCACCCGTCGACGACTGGGACACCGACTACGACATCTTCGACCCGGGCTATGTGCGCGATCCGGCGCCGGTGTGGGACGAGCTGCGGCAGCGCTGCCCGATCGCCCATACCGAGCGATGGGGTGGCTCGTTCCTGCCCACCCGCTACGAGGACGTGCAGGCGCTTGCGAAGATGGTCCCCGAGTTGTCCAGCAGCGATCCCCTGGTGACCTCGCCGCCGCCGGAGGTCATCGAGGATCTGCTCGCCGATCCGACCTTCGAGAAGTACGGCACGAACGCCGCTCCGATTTCTGAGGATCCGCCGGTCCACGGCTGGACCCGCCGGCTGCTGCTGCCGCATTTCGCGCCCAAGGCGGTGGAGTCGCACCGCGCGTACACCACCGAGCTCGCCAACCGGCTGATCGAGGAGTTCATCGACGACGGCAAGGTGGACGGTGCCGGGCAGTACGCACAGCAGATCCCGCCCCGGGTCATCGCCCACCTGCTGGGCATCGACGAGAGCCGCGTCGAGGAATTCACGCACTGGATCCGCTGCTTGCTGGAACTCGGGCTGACGAATCCCGAGCTTCGCATCAAGTACCGCAAGGTCATCAGGCAGTTCTTCTACGAGGTCGTCGAAGAGCGGCAGGCCAATCCCGACGACGGCTTCGTCTCGGCACTGCTGTCGGGAACCGACGACGAAGGCAATCTCATTGACCCGGTCATGGTGGTGGGCATGCTCAACCTGCAGCTCATCGCGGGCATCGACACAACCTGGAGCTCGATCGGCTCAGCGCTGTGGCATTTCGGTACCCACCCCGCTGACCGCGAGCGCATGGCGGCCGAGCCTGAGCTGTGGCCGTCGGCCATCGAGGAGCTGCTGCGCTTCTACTCGCCAGTGACCATGGGACGTCGAGCCGCGACCGACATCGACTACGAGGGCGTCACGATTCCCCAAGGCAGCAAGGTGCTCATGAACTTCCCGGGCGCAAACCGCGACCCGGAGATGTTCGAGCGCCCCGACGAGGTGATCCTGGACCGGCCGCATAACCGCCATGTGGCGTTCGGCGTCGGCATCCATCGCTGCGCCGGATCGAACTTGGCCCGTATGGAAATGGACATTGCACTGCGCACTTGGTTCGAGCGCATTCCTGACTTCGAGGTGAGCGAACCCCACTCGGTCACCTGGGCCGGCGGACAGGTCCGCGGTCCCCGCTACCTGCCGATCCAGTTCACGACAACCCGCTGAACCTGCGCAGCGACAGCATGGCAACCCACCTGGACGGCGGACGCGACGAAGTAGAGACACTGCGGCCCCGAGCTCCGACGGGCTTCACCGTTGCGGCCAATTCCGCCGCCGCAGTCTCATTCGACGATCCCGGTGACTTCGAGCGGGCCACCCGCGGCCTCGTCGCCCAGCTAGACGGCGGCCGAGTCACTCTGGGCGACCACGCGGTGTTCGATGTCGCCCGCCACGCCTTCGTATCAGAGTCGGAAACTGCACCCCCGTCGGTGCATCCGAGCCTGTGGCGGCAGGCCCGGCTCAACGTCCATCACGGGCTGTTCGAGGTAGCCGACGGCGTGTGGCAGGTACGCGGCTACGACATCGCCAACATCACCTTCCTGGCCGGCACCGACGGCTGGCTGATCATCGATCCGCTGACCAACGCCCCCGCCGCGGCCGCAGCGCTGGACCTCGCCAACCGGACGCTCGGCACCCGCCCGGTGAACTCCATCATCTACACGCATTCCCACGCCGACCACTTCGGCGGCGTGCTCGGCGTGACAGATGCCGAGGCCGTGGCGAACGGCGATGTGCAGATCGTGGCGCCGGAGGGATTCCTCGAAGAAGTCGTGAGCGAATTCGTCATCGCAGGTCCGATCATGGGCCGGCGGGCCGCTTACCAGTTCGGACCGCTCTTGCCGCCGGGCCCGCTCGGTCACGTCGATTGCGGTCTGGGCTCCACGATGGGCTTGGCACGCTCAGACCTGATCGCACCCACCGACACCATCTACAAGACCGGCGAGGAGCGCGTGCTGAGCGGCATCCGGATCGTGTTCCAGAACACGCCCGATGCCGAAGCGCCCGCGGAGATGAACTTCTTCTTCCCCGACAAGAACCTGCTGTGCATGGCAGAGAACTGCACGCACACGCTGCACAACCTGTACCCGATCCGAGGCGCACAGACCCGTGATGCCCTCGCGTGGAGCAAGTACATCGGCGAAGCGATGGACTTGTGGGCAGATGACACCGACGTGATGTTCGCCAGCCATCACTGGCCCCGTTTCGGCAACGCGGACGTGCGGGCCTTTCTGTCGATGCAGCGTGACGTGTACCGCTGGATGCACGACCAGACGATGCGCTTGGCAAATCAAGGCCTGCGGCCGACCGAGATCGCCGCCCGGCTACGACTGCCGGCCGAGTTCGATCAGTCCCACGTGCAGGGCTACTACGGCACGGTGTCGCACAACTGCCGCTCCGTCTACAACCGCTATCTCGGTTGGTACGACGGCAACCCAGCCAATCTGGACCCGTTGCCGCCTGTCGAGGCCGGCACGAACTACGTCGAGTTCATGGGCGGCGCCGACGCCGTGCTGGCGAAAGCGCGCGAGTGCTTCGAGCGGGGTGAGTACCGCTGGGTGGCCCAGGTCGTCAACCACCTGGTGTTCGCCGACCCAGCGAACGCCGAGGCTCGCAGCCTGCAGGCCGCAGCACTGGAACAACTCGGCTACCAGTCAGAGTCAGCCACCTGGCGCAATGCCTACCTGATGGGCGCGAAGGAACTGCGGGAGGGCTCCCCTGACTGGGGCCGCGTCCCTACCCGCGACATGTCGCAGGCCATGAGCGTGGAGCACCTCTTCGACGTAATCGGTGTTCGCTTCGATCCTGACGCGTTCACAGCAGGGCCGGTGACGTTCAATTTCCGCTTCACCGACCTCGACGAGGATCATGTGCTCGGCGTCGGCCGTTCGGCCATACACCATCGCCACGACACCGTCGATCCCGGCGCTGTGGCCTCAGTGCGCACCGATCGGTCCACTGTCGTCGCTGCGCTCAATGACGCCAGCGCCCTCGACGGGGTCGAGATCGTCGGAAATCGGGCGCTCCTGCAGTCGCTGTTCGCCAGCCTGACCGTGTTCACCACGGCAGCGCTCATCGAGCCCTGAGAGCGGCTACTGGTCGACGAGTGCGTTGCGAGCTTCGACCTCGGCTGCGGCACGGAGGTCGTCGCGGTCGTTGTCCAACCGGAACTCGACGTGCCGCAGCACCCCCTGGAAGTCATTGGGGCCGGCGTACGCGGCCGTGACGGTGGGGCCGAGATCACGCCCAACGTCCATGCCGTACAGCGACTGCCGGAACGGCATCGTCTCCATGTCGACCGACCCGAGCTCTTGGATCGACCCGCCGTCGGCGCGCTGCCACAGGGTTGCCGTTCCCGCGTGCTCAGCGCTCTTCGCGTAGCGAACGCCGAGCACGACTTCCCCACTCGGCACCGGTTCGCTGGCACGCACGCCGAAGAGACGTCCCAGATTGTTGTACTCGAAGCACAGCACCCCGCTGTCGACATACAGCACGAGCCCACCGGTCCGCGACCCGTACGCCACCAGCACTCCGTCGGTTCCCGCTGAGGTGTCGGCTTCCACGGTGATCTCGAACGAGCGGTTCCGCACATCCGGGCACTTGAACCGCTCGAGATGCGGCATGCCCGCCGGGTAGCGCAGCCGGGTCGCACTCGCATCTGGGCCAGGACGGCGCAGCACGAACAGCTCCACGCCTCGATCGTCCAGCGGCAGCACGTTGTAGGTGCTGGCTTGGTCCCACCACAACTCGATCAGCTCGCGCAGCTTGTCCGGGTGGGTCTGGGAGAGGTCATGAATCTCGGCGAAGTCGTTGCGGGTGTCGTAGAGCGCCCACTCATCCTCAGAGAACGGCACTCCCTGGCGGTGGAGGGTCACCGACTTCCACCCGTCGTGGTAGATCGCCCGATGGCCCAGCATCTCGTAGTACTGCGTGGTGCGGGCCGACGGCATCTCAGCGTTCGCCGAGTCGAACGTGGGCCGCATGGAGATTCCCTCGACGGGCTGTTGCGCGATGCCGTTGTGGACAGCCGGGGCCTCCACGCCGACCACGTCCAGGATGGTGGGCATCAGGTCGATCACGTGGTGGTACTGGTCGCGGATGCCCCCGGCATCGGCGATGCCTGACGGCCAGTGCACGATCAGCGGATCGCGGATGCCGCCTTCGTAGGTGTTCTGCTTGTAGAACCGCAGCGGCGTGTTGCCGGCTTGCGCCCAGCCCCACGGGTAGTTGTTGTAGAGGTTCGGCCCGCCGATCTGATCGATAAACGGCACCATGGCGGCGACGTCGAGCCGCTGGCGGTTGAAGAAGATGTTCTCGTTGGTCAGTCCGTGGCGGCCGCCTTCCTGCGAGGCGCCGTTGTCGGACAGCAGCACGATCAACGTGTCGTCCAGCAGGCCGGCTCGGTTCAGGTAGTCCACCAGCCGGCCGATCTGGTCGTCGGTGTGATCCAAGAACGCAGCGAACGTCTCCTGCATGCGGCTGTACAGCCGCCGCTGGTCGGCGTCGAGCTCGTCCCACGGCTGCACGCCCGGGTTGCGCGGCGACAGCTCGGCGCCGTCCGGAACCACGCCCAGCTCCCGCTGGCGGGCGGACCAGCGATCCCGCGTGACATCCCAGCCCTCGTCGTACCGGCCCCGGTACTTGTCCAGGTACGCCTGCGGTGCCTGGTGCGGTGAGTGCGTCGCTCCGAAGGCGAGGTACGTCAGGAACCTCCGCGACGGTGCCGTGGCCTGCTGGGCGGCGATCATCGAGATGGCCTGATCGACGAGGTCTTCTGAGAGGTGGTAGCCGGGCTCGCTCGGTGGGTCGACAGGGTGGTTGTCGATGACCAGCTCAGGCGAGAACTGGTCGGTGGCGCCGCCAAGGAACCCGTAGAAACGGTCGAAGCCACGCCCCAGCGGCCAGTGATCGAATGGACCGGCGGGCCCGCAGTCGGCCAGGTTCGCAAGATGCCACTTGCCCAAGGCGAACGTCGCGTAGCCGTAGCTTCCCAACACCTCTGCGAACGTCGACGCCGACGGCGCGATCACGCCGCGGCAGTTCGAGAAGCCCGTGTCCACGTTCGACAGGAACCGCATACCGACCGAGTGGTGATTGCGACCGCTGAGCAAGCACGCCCGTGTCGGCGAGCACAGCGCCGTCGTGTGGAAGTTGGTGTAGCGAAGGCCGCCCGCCGCAAGCCGATCGATGTTGGGGGTGTCGATGTCGCTGCCGTAGCACCCGAAGTGAGCGAAGCCCGTGTCGTCGAACACGATCACGACGACATTCGGCGCCTCCGCCGGGGCCGACGGTCGCGTCTCCCACGCGGGGCTCAGCTCTGCGGCGGTGGTTCCGGGACGATCGCGGTCTCGCATCGCCTCCGTCTAGCAGGCACGCTCCCAGAACGACGCGTCATGCGACCTCATGCAGCGACGCCGGCAGCGACAGACGTCGAACATGGGGCAGGGCTCAGGCTGCGATCGGGCAGCCCTTCACAGTGATGCGGTGCATCAGGCGGGTCTCGCCGCGATAGTCGTTCAGGGCCTTGTGCCATGTGCAGCGGTTGTCCCAGATGGCGACCGATCCAGGCTCCCAAGCGAACCGGTACGTGAACTCCACGCTCGAACCGTGCTCGAACAAGAAGTCAAGCAGGGGTCGGCTCTCTGCGGCAGTCCATCCGTCGAAGCGAGTCGTGAACGAACGGTTGACATACAGCACCGGCCGGCCGCTCACCGGATGGGAGATCACCACCGGGTGCACGACATCGGGGCCGAACCGATACCCGTCTTGGAATCGCTCGGAACGCTCCGCCTCGGGCAGCTTCGACAATCCGATCCCGAAGGCCTCGTACGACGAGTGCACGGCGCGCAGCCCGCGCAGCGTCTCCTTCATGCCGTCGGAAAGCGCGTCATAGGCGGCGTACATCGAGCTGAAGGCGGTGTCGCCGCCGTGCGACGGCAACTGCCGGGCGACGAGGATCGAGCCGAGTGCTGGCGCCTCCTCGTAGGAGTGATCGGTGTGCCACGCCTCGCCGATCACGTAGGTGTTCTCCGGGCGGGTGCGCACCTCGGCAATCTGGGGGTAGGTCTCGTTGGGTGAGAAATACGCATTGACGTCAATCTCCCCGAGCGATTCGGCGAACGCGATGTGCGCTTCGGGTGACAGGTCCTGATCGCGGAAGAACAGGACGCCGTGCTCGCCGAGGGTCTCAATCAGCGTGCCGGACACGTCGGCGTCGAGCTTGCCCAACTCAAGCCCGGAGACGAACGCTCCGAGCGCGGCGCCGGTCGGTTCGATGTCGATCCCCATGGGTGATGGTCTACCGAGGTCACCCCGACCCGTCAAACATGAGCGACGCACATACTGCGCTACCGGCCGGTCATCGCGTCCGGATTCGCTCGGCTTGGCGGAGTCCGGAGCGCTCGTGGGGGATTGTCGGTCGGACTACCGTTGTACGGCGATGTCCCTCGCTGACGCCCCGATTCTGAGCGCTGACGCGCCGCCGAATATTGACGAACTGGGCAAGCGCGAGCGGAACAAGCTTGACAAGCAACGGCGCATCGTGGCTGCAGCCACCAAGCTCTTCCAGGAAAAGGGCTTCGACGACACCACCACAGCCGAGATCGCGTCTGCAGCAGGGATCGGCGCCGGAACGCTCTATCTCTACGTCGAGTCCAAGGAGGATCTGCTCGTCAGCGCGTTCATCAACGTGGCAGGCGGCGCATGGACTGAGGCGTTCGACCGCGTCGACTCTGATGCAGACGTCGTGGAACAGGTCATGACGCTGCTGATGCACGTCACCGATCACCACGAAGCGGACAGACGACTGGCGCGCTCATTCTTCAAAGAGCTGCCGTTCGTGCACGAATCCGGTCTCGCCGATGCGAACCACTTGGTCGCCTGGTTCCTGAGACGGCTCGCCGATCTGCTCGATGATGCAAGCGCAAGTGGCAAGCTCGACCCCGATGTGCCCAAGGGCACATTGGCTCTCAATCTGTACGCGCAATGGCAGCTGCTCATGCGGCGCCTCGTCACCGGCCGGCTCTCCTATGCAGAGATGGTCACTGAGCTCGACGAGAGCGTTCAAACAGCGCTCTGGGGCCTTGCGTCGCAGAACTGACGTCCCCACCTAGAGGGGCTTAGCCAGTCGCCACTGCGGGACCGACAGCGTCCAACCAACGACGCATGAGCGCCACGATGTCCGCTGGTGTGTTGCCCGCAGCAAACACCTTGAGGTGCGTGGCGCCCAGATCGCGATAGGCCTCGGCGAGGTCCACCCAGCGGGACGGATCGTCGTCAGTACGGGTACGGATCGCACACTCGATGCCGAGTTCGGCCGGATCACGGCCTGCACCGCGGGCATATCCCTTGACCCGCTCCAGGATCGGTTCGAGATCGGCCGGCGGGAACTGCGGCATCCAACCGTCGGCCATGCGGCCGATGCGCTCGAGCACCCGCTCGCTCACGAATCCGAAGAACGAGCCCATCCAGATCGGGATCGGCCGCTGCACCGGCATGGGGTTGAGCCCGACCCGGTCGAGGCGGTGCCACTGGCCCTCGTAGGTGACGTGCTCATCGGTCCAGTAACGACGCAGGATTTCGACCTGCTCTTCGATGCGCCGGCCCCGGTTGGCGAAGTCCTCGTTCAGCGCTTCGTACTCCATCCAATTGCGTCCGATGCCGACGCCGAGCCGGAGCCGGCCGCCTGACAGCAGGTCCAGCTCGGCGCATTGCTTGGCGACCAGCGTCGTCTGGCGCTGCGGCAACAGCAGCACGCCGGTGGCCAGCTCGACACGCTCAGTCACCGCGGCGACGAAGCTCAGGAACACCAGTGGCTCATGAACTCCGGTAGCAGACGTGTGGACTCGTTCGCCTTCTGCCCGGTCAGGATGACCGCCGATCACATGATCGTTGGTGGAGATGCCGTCGAAGCCAGCGGTCTCCAATTCTTGGACGAGGCGCCGTATGACAGGCCAGTCAAGGCCCATGTTGACGTTGCCGAATGCTGCGCCGAGCTTCATGGTGACCGTCTCCCGGGGCTGCTCAGCTCGCGGACCACTCGGGCCACGGAAGCCGCTCGGTCCCATGCGGCGGCCGCAGAATCCGCGACACCATCTTCACGGCCTCGTCCTTGTCGTAGAACTGGTAGTTCAGACCCTTCATCCGCTGGGTGTCGCCGAAGAAGAATCGCTCGTACAGCTCCTGACGGCCGCCCCAGCCGGTCCCGCAGATGTCCCACGCCATCCGAAACAGCGCGACCTTGTCCTTGCCCTGTTGGCTGACCCCCTGGTAGTAGCGGTCGATCGCCAGCTCGGCCATCTCCAAGGTGGCCTCCTGGGGCAGCGACACATACCCGCCACCGCCGAGCTGGATGATGTGATCGACGATGCGCGGGTACACCTCGGGATACAGCCGCAGTGCCGCCTGGATGGCGCTCTCGTTGGCGTAGTACAGGCCGTTGGCGGGATTCAGCTCGGCGCCCTCGACGGCCGCGATGGCCAGCGATTCCATCGTGTGCAGCCACATGAGAATGTCGCCGAGACGATCCTGCACGTTCACAAACTGCGAGATCTGCGACGACTCGGCCATCAGGTGCGCCAGACCGAACAGGAACCGGGTCTTCGCCACGTTCTTCACCACGACGTGATGACCCAGCGACTGGAAGAACTTCATGCCGGGAATCGACAGGTTGTGCGGCTCGATGTCGTTGCAGATGAACACGTCCTCCCAGGGGATGAACGCTTCTTCCCAGATGGCGAGCGCGTCCATCTCCTCGAAGCGGCCGGTCAGCGGACGGTCGTAGTGGGATCGCTCGGGATCGAGCTTGTCCCGGCACATCCATTTCAGGTTCGGGTGGTTGACCTTGCAGGTGAAGCCGAGCGCGTAGATCTCGTCGCCGTTGCCCTCGAGGCCCAGCGGTGCGCCGAAGCTCAGGTTCTCCTCGCAGAACGGTGCCAGCGTGCCGACCATGCGTGCGCCGGTCACGATGATCCCGTCATCGTTGGTGTCGACGATGCCGGCGTTGACAAACCTCTCCTGCTCTGCGAATGGCGTGAACCGGTCGGTCATCGGGTTCACGAACGTGTGGGTCATGCAGATGTCATTGCGGCGGCAGTGCAGGTACGTCTCGTAGGCGTTGCGGGCGAACCGTTCGTCGTTCATCCCCCAGATGTGGCCGGTGTTGCCGATCGCCATCATGCAGGCGTTCATGTAATCCGGCGCCCGCCCCATCAGCCCGCCGGTCACCTCCGACCACAGGCCGAACGCAGCAGCGCGACGTCGCAGGTCGTCGACCGAGCGGGGCTCGATGAACGACAGGTGGGCGCGGTCGCCGTCGGGCGTTTCGTAGGTGACGACGTCGGAGAGCTCGCCGATGTGCTGCATGTCGTAGTACTGCGCCACGGTGAGGGCGGTGGTACGCAGACCAGGTTCCTGAGAAGCGTCTTCGACGAGGTGGCCGTCGTAGTAGACCCTCCTTCCGTCTGCCAGCGACGACAGGAACTCCTCGCCCGTCTTCAACCCCATGTCTGCCCCCTCGCGCCATTTCGGCGATGCGGAGCCAGGCACCGTTCAGCGCGGTGTAGCTCCGCCTATAACTGACTCTATTCAGTTTTGTGAAACGGGTTCGACGGCCGTCGTCCTGCCGCTCTCGCCTGCCGCCAGCGCGAGCTACGGGAGGTTGGCGCCGCCGTCGCTGTGGATGAAGCGGCCGGTCATACCCCTCGATGCCTCGGAGGCCAGGAATACGTAGCACTCTGCGTGGTCGGCCGGGCCGAGGGCCACATCGAGGGGACTGCGCTGTCGGATGGATTCGAGTCGGTCGGGCTCGGATCCCAGCGATCTTTCGTGCAGGCCGAGTGAGCGCAGCCCGCGCAGATCAGTGCTGTGCGTGCCACCAGGAGCAACGCCATTCACCCGGATGTCGGGTGCCAGCTCATGGGCCAACGACACGACACAGCCGCGCACCGCGAACTTGCTCGCTACATACAGGATGCCGCCGCGACCGGGTACGAAACTGCTCGTGGAGCCGGTCAGGATCACCGAGCCCTTGCTGGCTCGCAGCGGCTCCATGCCGGCTCGCACCGCCAGCAGCATCGAGCGCACGTTGACGTCCATGACCTCGGCGAAGGCGTCGTCGAGGGCGTCAGGCGGCAGCGCCTCGAGCCCGAGATAGAAGTCGAACAGCCCGACGCAGCTCACCAGCGTGTCGATGCCGTCGTAGGCGTCCAGCATCGCGGCAACCGCAGCCTCGTTGTCGTCGGCGTTGGTTGCATCGCCGCAGACGACGGGACCTTCGGACAGCTCTGCCAGTGCCTCGCACTTGATCTGATCGATCTCGAGCACGCCGACGCGGGCCCCCTCGGCCACGAACGCCTCCAACACGCCGCGGCCGATGCCCGAGCCCGCCCCGATGATCAAGGCCCGGTTGCCAGCCAGCCTGTTCATCGTTGGAGGCCCGCAATCACAGGAAGATCGCCAGGTTCTGGGTGCGCAGCACCGACTCGTCGATCTCGATGTCCCGGGTTCGCAAACGCAGCCCATCCGGAGTCGGCACCAGTACGTCGGTGCGACCGGCTGACAGCAGGCTGGGGGCCGTGCGGTCGCCCCGCGAGCGATACAGCAGCACGGCTGACTCGACGATCAGCTCGCCGTCAACGCCCTCGAAGGTCCTTACGTTGGAGACATGGTGCCGGATCCGGCTCTGCGGGTCCTCGGTCCAGGCGTAGTCGGTACCGAAGCGCTGCACCCGCTTGGACAGCGAGTACCAGTCCTCGTCGAAGTGGTCCATGGTCTGCACGTCGGCCTCGTCGGTGGCCTTGACCGCCGTCACCCGCACGGGCATCCGGTACCGGATCTGCGGATGCATCAGCCCGAGCCATGCCTCGAACTCCGAGGTGTCGAGCAGGTGGGCCTCCTCCACCAGGAACTGCTCGGCGGATTGGTGCCGCGGGTCGCTGTAGGGAAGCGGCGCCCCCGAGCGCGCCGTGCTCACGCGGGGGTCTCCCCCATGCCGAAGGCGATCGGCTCGCGAGCAGGCGCCGGCTGGGACACCAGGTCGGCCCACATCGAGAACCAATGGCGCTGATTGTGCTCACCGAAGCCCTGATACGCCGTGCCCGGACCGCCGAAGTCTGCGAACTGGTCAACGATCGGATCGCCGTCGAGCGTGAGGCCCATGCGATTGTTGAGCAGCAGATTCCGGGCCATCGATCCCTTGGCCATCGTGGTGATGGACACCCAGTTCTCGACATCGTCCTGTTCGAACATGCCCGATGATCCGAAGCACATCAGGTAGGCCTTGTATGAGGCGGCCTTGTAGTCGTCAGGTGCGTCCGCCGCGACGCAAAACCAGGAGTACACCTCGGTCTCTCCCGGTCCGACGGGCTGCCACAGGCGCACCGAGATGAACGGCGTGATCCGCCCGTCGGCATCGGTCTGGGGCCAGTTGTGCACGAAGCTCAGGTTGGGAAACAGCGTCGATGCCGAGGGCATGAAGCCGGGCTCTGCAGCCAGTGCCCGCTGGGCCGCGCTCAGCTTGACCTCCATGGCGTCGATCATCTCGTCGGGGTAGCCAACGTAGGCCAATCCTGACCTGAAGTCGCTGCCGGGCGGCAGCTTGTAGGTGGTGCCGCCTGCGGGCCCGGCGTTCCACAGGACGCCCTCTTTGCGCTTGTACGGCTTGGGCTCGCCGAACAGCTCGATGTCAACCACGCTCGCGTGGGTGTGGGGCGTGTGGTAGCTGTCGCCCATGAAGTTCTCGGCGCCGATCTTCCAATTGGCCTCGACGCGCCAGCGCTGCGGCCCGCGGAACTCCATGCCGGCTTCGCTCTGACCTGTGTAGAAGTCGAGGTAGAAGGCGAAGTCGCCGAGCCACGTCTCGAAGTCGGGGGCGTCGGGGTCGAGGCTGGCGAAGATCATGCCGTTGCGGGTCGCCACGGATGGCGCCCGCAGCAGCGCCTGCCCTTCCTTGATGAACCCCTCTTCGCCGCCATAGGCGTCGACGTGGAACGGCAGCCCGGCGAGCTGGCCGTCGTTGCGGTAGGTCCAGGCGTGGTACGGGCAGCGGAAGGTGCGGGCGTTGCCGCGCTCGGCCCGGCAGACCTGCATGCCGCGGTGGACGCACATGTTGAACATGACGTGGACCCCGCCGTCGCCATCGCGGGTCACCAGGAACGAATCGTCCCCGATGTTGCGCACCACGTAGTCGTTGGGGCGGGCGATCTCGGATTCGTGGGCCAGGAACGTCCAGGCGCGCCCGAACAGCCGCTTCCTCTCCAGCTCGTACACGTCGGCATCGTTGTACAGGTAGGCGGGAATGAGGCCCTGTCGCACCGAGGCCGTGACCTGGTCAATGACGTCGGGTTCCATCGAGAATCCTCACTCGCGCACTACTGCAGCCCCAGGCCGTCCTGTTCGAGAGCAGCCAGGTGGTGTCTCCACAGGGTCTCACGGTTGAACGCACTTCCCAAGTCCGGCAGCTCGGCCACGTCAGCATCCGGTATGGCTTCGGGAATGGCACCGGCCGAGCGCACCCGCAAGTGGACTCGCGCCAGCGTGTCGACCTGCAGTGCTCTCAGCACTGCGTCGGCAACATCTGCGCCGGTCGTCACCACACCGTGGCCCTTCAGAACGAGCGCCTGAGCCTCGCCGAGCGACGCGACCATCTCCCCAGCCAGTTCGGCCGTGCGGATCAACACCGACTGTGGATGCACTGGGATACCGGCGGCAGCCAGACGGGCGGCCGGGATGTCATAGGCGCCGAAGATCGGCTCCAGAGCGAACCCCGCCAGGCTGGCCACCACGACATCGGGCGGGTGAGCATGCACCACGCACTCAACATCGGGATGGGCCGCGAGCACCGCCGTGTGGATCGGCAGCTCGCTCGGCGCCGAGTACTCCCCGACGGGATCATCGGTGATCTCGCCAGATGCCAAGTCGACGAGGCGCACATCGTCTGGCGCGGTGAACTGAAGCCCGCGCTCGCGAGGTCCGCGGCACCGCACCAGCGCCCGCCCGCCTTCAATGCGAACGCTGATGTGCCCCAGGATGTTCTCGACCAAGCCCCGATGCGCCATCACTCGACACCCGAGCGCGACGTCACGCCGGAGCCCGTCCAGGCCATCGCTCATGCGTCGAAGCTATATCCGTGCTGGCGTCGCATGATCCGAGCTGTCAGCCGCGGCTGATCACCTCGTCCCGAGAGGAGCGACGGCGTTCTGGTTATCGTCCAACGAACAGTGAATTCGGCGGCCACCGAGGGGTGAGATGAGCGAGAGCGGGAACGCAGTGGGGCCGCTGGACGGAGTGCGCGTTGTCGACCTGTCGTCGGTGCTCATGGGACCGGCTGCCACCCGGACGCTCGGAGACCTGGGCGCCGACGTCATCTTCGTCGAATCGGCATCAGGCGATCGCAACCGCAGCATGGGCGCCGGCCCGACTCCGGAGTTCTCCGGAGTCGCACTCAACCTGCTACGCAACAAGCGCAGCATCGCCATCGATCTCAAGCATCCGCGTGGTCGGCAGGCGTTCCTGGACATCGCTGCGACGTGCGACGTGATGATCACCAACCTCCGGCCCGGACCGCTGGGTCGGCTCGGCCTGAGCTACGAGGCGGTGCGGGAAGTTCGCGACGACATCGTGTTCTGCCGGGCACACGGCTACCCATCCTCCAGCGAGCAAGCCAATGCTCCGGCGTACGACGACATCATCCAGTCCGCCAGCGGCATCGGCGACCTGTTCAGGCGCATGGGCGCCGAGCCGATGCTGCTGCCCAGCCTCGTCGCCGACAAGTTCTGTGGCCTGACGATTGCCAACTCGGTGACCGCCGCTCTGTACCACCGGGCTCTGACCGGCCAAGGGCAGTGCATCGAGATCCCGATGATCGATGTGATGCGCGCCTTCGTGCTCGCCGAGCACGGTGCGGGGGCCATCTCCGAGCCTCCCGTGGCGAGCGCTGGGTATGCCCGCATCCTCACGCCCGAACGCAAGCCCCAGCGGACCGCCGACGGCTGGATCAACATCCTTCCCTACGACCACGAACACTACGTCGCGCTGTTCGAAGCGGGGGGACGGCACGATCTCGCCGCCGACGAGCGCTTCGCGACGCCCATCGAGCGCGTCACGCACAGCGACAGCCTGTATCGCGACGTTGCGTCAGTGCTGGACCAGCGCACGACTGCGGAATGGCTCGACCTGTGCGCAGCGCACGGCATTCCGGCCACCGAGGCGGCGACGCTCGATGAGCTCGTGTCCCAGCTTCCGGTCGAGGAGCATCCGGTCGCGGGCCCGTACCGGTCCATCCCGCCGCCCGAGCAGTTCTCCGAGACACCGCCGAGCGTCCGGCGGCCGGCGCCGAGGATCGGCAAACACGGCCGGGAGATTCTCGCTGAAGTCGGCTACGACGGCGAGGCGATCAACGGCCTCATCGACTCAGACATCCTCAGCGTGCCCTGACATACACCGAAATTCACTCGGGATCAGGGCAAGCAATCGCTACGGTCGCGAGAGGGCCAGCCCCCCGGTTGCTACCCAAGCGGGTTGCTCTGCCAACTCCGGGGCGGCTGGCCTCTGCGTTGCAGCGTAACAGTCAGGTCATGATGCCCGACCTACGATCCGCTCACGGCAGGAGGGAGCGACGATGAGGTTTGATGGCAAGCGGGTGATCGTGACCGGCGGCGCATCCGGCTTCGGCAAGGCGATCAGCGAAGGCTTCGCAGAGCGTGGCGCCCGGGTCATGGTGACCGATGTCGACATCGAGGGTGCCGAAGCTGTCGCCGCAGACCTCGACGGGGCTCGCACATTCCGGCTCGACGTGACCGACGAGGGTGCCCACGTCGAACTGGCCCAGTTGATGGCGGACACCTGGGGCGGCATCGACATCGTCGCCGCCAACGCAGGTTTCGCCCACCGGATGGGACCCACGCGGGACATCCCCACTGAGGAATTCGACCTCATGTGGGCGGTCAACACCCGCAGCGTTGATTTCGCCGCCAAGCACTTCACCCCGCACATGCCGCCTGGCAGCTCGATCGTGAGCACGGCGTCGATCGGCGGCAAGCGGCCCCGGCCAGGCCTGACGCCGTACAACACGTCGAAGGCGGCGACGATCATGCTGACGAGGGGCCTGGCCGAGGAGTTCGCGCCCGACATCCGCATCAACTGCGTCGCGCCGGTGGCCTCGGAGACCCGCTTCTTCGAGCGGGCGACCGGCTTGGACAAGATGTCTGACGAGATGCGGGAAGCAGTCATCGAGGGCATCCCGATGGGCCGCATGTCAGACCCGACCGACGTCGCCAACGCAGTGATGTACTTGGCCTCCGACGAGGCCGGCTTCCTCACCGGCGTCTGCCTCGACGTCGACGGGGGACGCAGTATCAGCTAGCACTCGTCGCTCATCGGGCGGCAGCCGGGCTTCGGTAGGGTCCCGATGGTGAAGTTCGCAGCGTTCCTAGCGCCCCACCACTTGCCCGGCGAGAGTCCTGCGCTGCAATTGCAGCGAGATCTCGACCTCGTCAGCCACCTCGACCGGCTGGGCTACGACGAGTTCTGGTGCGGCGAGCATCACTCGACGGGCTGGGAGACCATCGGCTCACCCGAGATGTTCCTGGCCGCCGCTGCTGTGCGCACCGGCCGCATCAAGCTGGGCACTGGGGTGACCTCGATCCCATATCACCACCCGTTCAACGTCGCCCAGCGCATCGTGCAGCTCGACCAGATGAGCTTCGGGCGGGCGATGCTCGGCACCGGGCCCGGTGCGTTGCCTTCCGACGCCCACACCTTGGGTATCGACCCGATGCTGCTGCGCGACCGCCAGGACGAGGCGATCCCGGTCATCCAGCGCCTGCTGGCGGGAGGTGAGCGCTTCACCTACGAGTGCGACTGGTTCTCGCTGTATGACGCGAAGCTGCAGATCCTGCCCTACCAGCACAAGATCCCGATGGTGACTGCGTCGATGATCAGCCCGTCGGGCATGACATTGGCCGGCAAGCACGGCATGGGCGTGCTCTCGATCGGCTCCATGTCCACCGAGGGCTTGGCGTCACTGCCGCTGCAGTGGAGCTTTGCCGAGGAGGCCGCCACCAAGCATGACCGGGTCGTGGACCGGGCCGACTGGCGGGTGATGTTCAACTTCCACGTAGCGCTCACCCGCGATCAGGCCCGGCGAGACGTCGAGCACGGCCTGCTGCGCTGGCACAACGAATACAACGTCGACACTCTGCAGCGCCCAGGCCTCGAGCACCTCGCC
Source organism: Microthrixaceae bacterium (assembly GCA_011523825.1). Lineage (GTDB taxonomy): Bacteria > Actinomycetota > Acidimicrobiia > Acidimicrobiales > Poriferisodalaceae > Poriferisodalis. The sequence goes on along the minus strand of WTFX01000008.1, from coordinate 44,376 downwards.
TCGACCGCCGACGCCATCGACTTCTATGCCGACCCCGACGCAGCCGCCGGCGTCATCGGCACCCCCGACGACCTGATCGAGAACATCCTGCGGATGCAGGAGATCACTGGTGGGTTCGGCGTGATGATGGGCTTCGTCAACGACTGGGCCGAGCCCGAGGCCATGTTCCGCAGCTGGGACCTCGTGGCGCGCCACGTCATGCCTGCGGTCAACGGCCAGCTCGCTTCGATGCAGGAATCCAACGAGTTCGTGATGGAGAACCGGGAGTACTTCGATCGAGCCGGCAAGGCGATCCTGGCGAAGATCTTCGAGAACGAGCGAGCCGCCGCAGCACTGAAGGGTGTCGGGACGCCCAAGTCAGGCTTCACGCCGAATGTCGGTGCCGCGGCCGAGGCCGACTGAGCACATCGCACTTCAGACTGTCGGATCAACACGTCTAGGGTGCGGGAATCACCACTCCCGGCGATCCCCAGCGGCTGCGCTCCGCCATCGGAATCACGGCCCCGGTCCTGCAGTCGGGAATGGGCGGGGTGGCCGGTCCTGAGCTGGTGGCCGCCGTCTGCAACGCCGGCGGGCTCGGCATTCTGGCTGCGCTCAATCTGCGACCCGATGCTGTCCGGGACGCAATTCGGCGGGTGCGGGAACTGACCCACCGGCCTTTCGGCGTCAACATCTGGCTCCACGACGAGGTGCGCTCACCCCCTGATGTCAGCGACCACACGGACCTGGTCCGATCGGTGCAGCGCGTCCTCAACGAACTGCGTCCTCGCTTCGAGCTGCCTGCGACGCTGGAGGCGCCCCCGCCGATGCCAGACCTGGTCGATGCCGCCCTGGAAGTGATGATCGACGAGCGCGTACCGGTGTTCTCGGCAGGCCTCGGCATACCCGAGCCTGAGCTGGTCGACCGATTCCACGGAATCGACGCCAAGGTCGTCACGATGGTGGCCACGACTGCCGATGCTCGCGACGCTGTGGATTGCGGCAGCGACGTGGTGATCGCCCAGGGTCTCGAGGCGGGCGGGCATCGCAGCCACGGCCGCAAGCTGCCCGCTGGCGAGGCTGCCGGCACCGGCACGTTCACGCTCGTCCCGCAGGTCATCGAAGCGATTCACGATCGCGTGCCAGTGGTCGCTGCCGGCGGGATCGTGGACGGGCGGGGCCTGGCGGCGGCGATCATGCTTGGTGCATCTGGCGTGCTGATGGGCACCCGGTTCGTGGCCACCGCCGAGTCGCAAGCCAGCTCGTTGTGGAAGGAACGGCTCACTTCCGGGACGGGCACGACCGTGCTCACCGACGGATTCACCGGCCAGTGGGCCAGAGTCCTGCGATCTGAGTTCACGGATCATTGGGCGGAACACGGCGGGCGGCCGCTGCCCGGTCTCTTGCAGGCCGCGGCGCGAGCCGACCTGCAGCGGGCTTCGGTGGCTGCCGATGACGACCAGATGCAGCCGCTCTATGCCGGTGCCGGATTCAACCTGCTGGGCGATCTGCCGAGCGCAGGCGAAGTCGTCAACAGCGTGGTCGAAGAGGCTCAGGCGTTGCTGGGCAATCCCAGCGACCGCTAGGTCTGCAGGGCGCGCCAGATCTTCTCGGGTGTCAGCGGCAGATCCAGATGCTCGACGCCGAACGGCGCCAGCGCATCGAGCACGGCGCTGTGGAGGGCTGGCGTGGCCACCACCGTCCCGGACTCGCCAAGACCTTTGACGCCAAGTGGATTGAGCGGTGAGGGTGTCACCGTCTCATGGGTTTCGAAGTTCGGCAACTCCGCGGCGGACGGCAGGGCGTAGTCGGCCAGGCCGACCGTCATTGGGATGCCATCGTCGTCGTAGTACATCTCCTCGTACAGCGCAGCGCCGACCGCCAGTGCGAGGCCGCCGTGCACCTGTCCATGCGCCAGCTCCGGCTGCAGGATCACGCCTGCGTCGTCGACGCTCAGCAAGCGCCGCACCTGCACCTCGCCGGTCGCGGGGTCGACCTCTACGGCGGCCACGCACGCGCCGAACGAGAACGACCCAGCCCCGCCCTCGGGCCGGAAGTGGTGATCGACGCTGAGCTCGCCTTGCTGGGCGAGGTCAGCCCAGCTGAGCGAGCGGGCCGGCGTGCCCACCACATGGAACAGCCCGCGGCCGGTGTCGAGCACGACATCGCCGGGATCGGCTTCGAGCAGCTCAGCCGCACGTTCGCGGGCCGCTGCCACCAAGTCGACCGCGGCGCCGTGGGCGGCCGAACCGCCGAGCTGCGCCGAGCGGGATCCGATGGTCCCCCCGCCGACGGGCGAACGATCGGAGTCGTCGTGGGAAATGATGATCTGGTCGACGTCGAGTCCGAGCTGGGCGGCCACGACCGGCGCGAAGGTGGTCTCGTGCCCCTGACCGTGAGGTGAGGTGCCCACCACCACGTCGATGCTGCCGTCTTCGAGCAACAGCGCTGTCGCCCGCTCCCCCTCGCCGCCACCGGTGATCTCGGTCGTGCAGCTCACGCCAATGCCGAGCAGGGTGTCGCCATCGCTGCTTGCGCGACGGGTGGCCTGCTCGGCCCGCAGCCCCTCGTAGTCAGCCAGATCCGCCGCCATGGCCAGGGCGTCGGGATAGTTGCCGCTGTCGTAGGTGGCCCCCACGGCGGTGCGGTACGGGAACCGGTCTGCCGGCACGAGATTGGCCAGGCGCACCTCCAGCGGGTCGCGGCCGATCGCTGCAGCGAATCGATCGACCGCCCGTTCGATGGAGCATGCCGCCTCGGGACGGCCGGCGCCCCTGAACGCCACCGTGGGCGTGGTGTTGGTGACCACCGACGTGCCGCGCAGCGTGGCGTGCGCGATGTCGTAGACGCCGGTGCCGCTGTTGCGAAGGTTGGTGGTGACGTTGGTGCCCATTGCGGGGTAGGCCCCGCTGTCCTGGAGGGCATCGACGGCGTAGGCCACGATCGTGCCATCACGGTTGCCGCCGATGCGGACCCGGTGACGAGATGCCCGCCCGTGACCCATTGCGAGGGACGCTTCCGAGCGGGTCTGCGCCCATCGGATCGGTCGGCCCAGCTCGCGGGCCGCCCACGCCACCGCGACATCTTCGGGATAGCAGCCCCATCCGCCCTTGGCGCCGAATCCGCCGCCGACATCGGGCGAGATGGCTCGAACCGTGCCCGGTTCGAGGCCCAGCAACGTCTCGATGACGTGCTTTGCCCCAGCCGGTCGCTGCGAGCACACCCAGGCAGTGCAGCGCCCGTCGGGACCCCAGGCAGCAGCGCCAGCCAACGGCTCGATCGGGTGTGGTCCGAGCCGCGGATGGGTGAGATCGAACTCGACGGTCACGTCGCAGCCTTGCCACACCTCATCGGGAACCTCGTCGAGCTCCCAGGCCAGGGCGATATTGGTGCCTGCGTGCTCGTGCAGCAGCGTTTCGCCGTTGAGGCTGGCATCGAGGTCAACGACCGGGGGCAGCGGCTCGTAGTCGACGATCGCGAGCTCGGCAGCGTCAACTGCCGCGGCACGCGTTTCGGCGATCACCAGGGCGATGGGCTCGCCGACGAAGCGGACGGTGTCGTAGGCCATGAGCGGTCGCCACAGGTCGCGGTTCATCGACGGCAGCCGAGGCGGGAACGGCCAGCCGTCCACCTCGGGGCCGAGGTACACAGCAATCACGCCGTCGGCCTGACGGGCCTCGGTGACGTCGACCGAGGCAAGGCGTGCGTGGGCCTCCGCCGAACGGATGAACACGGCTTGCGCTGCACCCGCGAGCTCGGGGACATCCAACCCGTCGATGTACGTGCTCTGGCCGCGCAGCAGCGGCTCGTCTTCCCGCCGCCCGGCGAATCCTGAAGTAGCCACGGATGCAACGTAGCTCCCGGAACATTCAGCGAGAGCGTGTCCCCAATCGGGCGGGCCGCGGCCTCGTGTCATCAGTACCGGGAACGGCCAAGGCCAGCGTGCAATGATCGACCCCGCTGATCAGCACGCACGCCAGGCGATCGGAGCAGCATATGGAGATCGAACTCGACACCAGGGGCGGCCCCTCGAATGGTCCGTACTTCGAGGACGCCGAGGGATTCAACATGCCGGAGCCGCCTGGCAACGGGAGTCGGCGGATCCCGCTGGGCGATTTCCCGACGGGCCCCGAGGTGGGGTCCCGCCTGCCGGACATCGTGGCGACCGACCAAACCGGCCGTCTGGTCGATGTGCACGCCGACCGGGCAGGGCAGCCTGCCGTGGTGGTGTTCTATCGCTCGGCGGTGTGGTGACCGCCGTGCCGCACCCAGCTGGTCGAGTTGGAACGAGGCATGGATGCCTACCGGACGGCGGGCGTCCGGCTCTATGCGCTGAGCTACGACGAACCGGACGCGCTGGCTGACTATGCCGAGGCACACGACACCACGTTCACGATGCTGTCGGACCCCGACAGCGAGGTGATCGGTTCGTTCGGAATCCTCAACACGCTGATCCCGCCTGACGACCACCCGTGGTACGGCCTTCCATTCCCCGGGTCGTACGTCATCAACGCAGACGGGATCATCGTGGCGAAGTTCTTCGAGCACAATTTCGCGATTCGGCCAGGCCCCGAGCAGCTGCTTGCTGCAGCACTCGGCACCGAATTCGATGTTCCGGAGCTCGAGCAGCCGCCCGAGAGAGTGTCAGTGGAGGTGACCATCGAAGGCGACAGCCTGCCGATGGGCGTCACGCGACATATCGTCGCCACGTTCCGGGTTCCCGAGGGTCAGCATGTGTACAGCGAGCCGGTGCCCGAAGGATTGGTGGCGGCGGCAATCGAGCTCGATGGCAACGCGGGGATCCTGTCCTACGAACCGGTAGTGCCGACTACCTCGCCGCTCACGCTGTCGGGTTCGGGCGACACGCTCGCCGTGTACGAGGGCGATGTGGTGCTGCGGTTGCCAGTCGCACAGAACGCACGGAACATGCAGAAGGACGACAACGGACGCTTCGTCACCATCAGCGGCCGGGTTCGCTGGCAGGCCTGCGACGATGCGGAGTGCTTCCTTCCCCAGTCCATGCCGTTCAGCTTCCGCGTGGAGGCCGGCTTCCCAGTGCTCGGAGACATGGGTCCCGGCGTGGGACGCGTGCCGGCAATGAACGGCGCTCGGCACTTCCAACGTCTGATTGATCGCCGTGCCGGAACCGAGCCCAGCGCCGAAGACCAGTGACCGAACCCACCGCCGCCGACAACAATCCCTACAGCCGGGGCTGCGCCTGGGTCGATGGTGAGTACGTGCCGGTAGGCGAAGCCAAGATCTCGCTGCTCGACGCTGGCTTCAGCCGATCGGACGTCACTTACGACGTGGTTGCCGTGTGGGACGGGAAGTTCTTCCGCCTCGATGCGCACCTCGACCGGTTCGAGCGGAGCATGAAGCACCTCCACATGAACCTGGACCTCGACCGCACCGAGATCTCGGAGATCCTTCACGAATGCGTCCGACGGTCGGGGTTGCGCGAGTCGTACGTCGACATGATCGCAACGAGGGGCCGACCGGGCCGGGGTGCCCGCGACCCTTGGACGTTCCGGAACCAGTTCTACGCCTATGCCATCCCGTACATCTGGATCGTCGAGCCCGACAAGCAAGAGGCGGGTTCGCACCTGATCGTCGCCCAGGACACCGTGCGCATTCCCGAGGCTTCAGTCGACCCGACGGTCAAGAACTTCCACTGGGGCGACCTGACACGTGGCGCCTTCGAAGCCCGTGAGCGTGGCGGCAGCGTGGTGGTGCTGCCCGACCTCGACGGCAACCTCACCGAGGGTCCCGGCTTCAACATCTTCCTCGTTGCCGATGGCCAGCTGTACACGCCCGACGCCGGGGTGCTGGAGGGCATCACTCGCCGGACGGTCCTCGACATAGCCGCAGAGCAAGGACTGACCACCCACGTGGCCCCCGTCCCGGCCGCCGATGCCAGCCAAGCGGACGAGGCGTTCATGACCAGCACGGCCGGCGGCGTCATGCCGGTCACGATGATCGACGGTCAGCCGCTCGGCGACGGCACGCCCGGTCCGATCACGATGCTGCTCCGTCAGGCCTACTGGGACGCCCACGACGACCCCCGCTGGACCACGCCGATCGACTACTGAAACCTCTGGCCGCCGCAGCGGTTTCCCCTCGCTGAGCTATTCGGCGGTGTGGGCGAGGATCGCTTCCCACACCTGAGGCCAGATTGCCTCAGGCAGCTCGTGACCGACTCGGTCGAGCGTCACCATGCGGGCTCCCTCGATCGCTTCGACCGTGGCCTCGCCGTGGGGATAGGGCAGGATCGGGTCCTCCGTGCCGTGGATGACGATGGTGGGCGTGGAGATATTCCGCAGTTTCGTGGACCGGTTCTCCTCGTCCATGAGTGCGAGGCCGTGATTGTTCATCGCCGGCCAATTCGCGGCTCGGTCGTACTCGCGCTCGAAGATCGCCGTGAATCGCCCGACGTCAAAAGGAACACGGCTGCCGGCCAGCGCTTCGAACATCTCAATCCGCGATCGCACCCTGTCGCCGCGCGAGAGAGGTGGCTCGAGCGTGTACCTCATGTTGACGTCGATGACCTTCTGGTCCGGCGGCGGTAAGTCGGGCGTCTCGCCCATGAAGATCGCCCGCGCGATCTCCCCGCCTGCAGGCGTCGACATGATCGACGTCATCGTCCGGATGCGTCCGGGATAATCGATGGCAACCTGCTGGCTAATCATCCCGCCCATCGATGCCCCCACGAGGTGGGCGCTGGCGAGGTCATAGGCGTCGAGCACCCCCACGGCGTCGCTCGCCATGTCAGCGAGTCCGTACGACTCCTGCTCGAGATCGAAGCTGGTGGTCTGGCCCGTGTCCCGGTTGTCGAACCGGATCACGTGGCGCCCGCCGTCGACGAGCCCGGCGATGAACCCTTCCTCCCACAGGATCATCTGGGCGCTCGCTCCCATGACCAGCAAGATGGGAATGTCTCCAGGGTCGCCGAAGTCCTCGGTGCAGATATCGATTCCGTTGGCCCTGACCATGCGTTCTGCCATGTCAACCCCCTGCTGAGTCTCCGACGCTAGCCCTGGCGTGATCGACGCGATTGCGCAGCTGCGATCTCAGCTGCTGGCGAGCGAGACCACTTCGAACATCGACTCGTAGCCCGCCAATCCGGGTGAATCGGTGCGCTGGGGCACCCGGAACAGGATGATCTCCGACGTCAGACCGCCGTAGTCGGCGATGCGGTCGGCGCACTGGGCTGGCGTGCCGGTGATGGTCATGGTGTCCACCACTTCGTCAGGCACCAAGTCGATGGCGTCGCGAATCTGACCCTGCGGCATGAGCCGCGAAGCAGCGTCCGCGAACTCGTCGAAACCGAGCTGGCGGAGCTGCGAGTCGTAGTACGGGTGCGGCACGGGGTGGAACAGTCCGCAGATCGTGGCCTTGGCGGCGTTGCGAGCCAACTCCTCGTCCTCGTTGACGCTGAGGAACGAACCCATCAGGAAGCTGACGCTGTCGGGGTCGCGGCCGGCCTCGCTCGCCGCCTCCTGTGCAGCCGGCCGAACGATGTCACGCATGAATCCGGCTGACGCCATCACGCCGACACCGACGCCGTCGGCCACCTCGCCCGCCAGCCGCACCATCTTGGGTCCCGAGGCCGACAGGTACACGGGAATCGACGGCCGCGTGGGCTCCCAGGAGGCCCGCCAGCGAATGCGGTGGTGGTCGCCCTCGTAGCGCACCGGCTCCCCCGCGCGACCCGCCACGGCGCTGCGCACGATCTCGAGGTAGTCGCGCAGCTTGCCGAGCGGCCGGAAGTCGTCGACGCCCATGTACCACTCGTTGAAGTGACGGTTGCCGGTGCCGAGGCCGAGCGTGAACCGTCCGCCGCTCATCTCGTCGAGATCCCGGGCGGCGATGGCCGTCAGCCACGGTTCGCGGGCATACGCATTGGCGATATACGTGCCGACGGTGACCCGCTCGGTGGCAGCGATCACGGCGGCCGCCGAAACGAAGGCGCTGCGACCCGCCTCCACGGTATACATCGAGTCCATCCCGGCGGCCTCACCCTCGCGGGCCAGCTCCACGAAGTCCGCCATCGAGTCCTCGAAGCCCAGCAGCAGGCCCAACCCAGGTTTCGACATGTCCGGTCCCTCTCTGGACGGCTTCAAAAGATCTTGCCGACGAGGTCGGCGTTGCGGACGGCGCCCATCAGGTCGTTCCAGCCGTCATCGGTGGCTCGCACCCACTTGGTGAGATGCTCCATGCGCATCATCTCGGCAATGTCGGGATCTTCGGAATCCATGGCCACCAGCAGTTCGACAAACCGTTCGCTGTCAGTGTCGCTCAGGCTCGGGCCCGACGTGTAGGCACAGTGGCAGTAGGGCCGAGTGCGCCACACTTCGACGATGTCGTCGGGAGCCAACTCGTGGCGGCGCAGCAAGTAGCCGAGCCACGGCTCGAAGATCACGCCTGCGTCGGCCCGGCCGTCCATGACGGCCCCGAAGATCGTCCGGTCGTCCACCCACATCTGCAGATTGGAGTACTCGGTGGCCTCAAGCTCGACGAGTTCGCAGTCTGACGTGATGTCCAAGCCGGCTTCGGCGAGCTGCGAAGCCGGCAGCAGGTAGAGCTCGCTGGAGATGTCCACGCCCAGGGCGAGGCGCCGCCCACGCAGGTCGTCCAGATCGGCGATGGCAGCGTCGGCTCGGGCGACGATCAGCGAGTGGACGTCCTCGTCGGTGTCGCGCATCGCGAGAGTCCGGCAGGCATCCGGCGACCGCAGCAGCAACTGGGCATGAGCCATCGGGGCATTCCACGCAATGTCCACGTGACCGTCCAGCACAGCTGCGCACAGCGCGTCATAGGTGGAGTACAGCGCGTACTCCGTTTCGAGGCCAGCCCCGTTGAAGTACTTGCGGATGGCGTTCCAGATGAAGACGGCACGCTTCGGATCGGCCGCTGTGGCACCGATCATGAGCGGTCGCGAGCGTTGGGTCATGGGATCATCCCCCTTGACCAACGTAGTGCCGCGCTCGGCGGCGCCACTCAGCTCAGATCAAACCGGTCGAGGTCCATGACCTTCGCCCACGCCGCCACGAAGTCGGCCACGAACTTGGCCTCGGCGTCGTCGGCGCCGTACACCTCAGCGATCGCTCGCAACTGCGAGTTGGAGCCGAAGACGAGGTCGACCGCGCTGGCGGTCCACTTGAGATCGCCGGAGGCACGGTCACGTCCCTCGTAGGTGTGCTCGGTGTCGGACACCTGCCATTCGGTGCCCATGTCCAGCAGGTTCACGAAGAAATCGTTGGTCAGCGCTCCGGCACGCTCGGTGAGCACTCCCAGCGACGAGCCGCCGGTGTTGGCACCGAGCACCCGCAGCCCGCCGACCAGCACCGTCATTTCCGGTGCGGTCAGCGACAGCAGACTCGACCGGTCCACCAGCATCACCTCGGGACGGCGCTTGTCGTCGGCTCGCCAGTAGTTGCGGAACCCGTCAGCAGTGGGCTCGAGCACAGCGAACGACTCGGCGTCGGTCTGATTCGCCGAGGCATCGGTGCGTCCCGGCGAGAACGGAACCACGACGTCGTGGCCAGCGGCGCGGGCGGCCTGTTCGATCCCGGCGCATCCGCCTAGGACGATCAGGTCGGCCATCGACACTCGCTTTCCACCGTCCGGGGCGCTGTTGAACGCCGCCTGGACTCCTTCGAGCGCTGTGAGCACCGCTGCCAGCTCAGCCGGGTCGTTGGCTTCCCAACCGCTCTGCGGAGCGAGCCGGATGCGTGCGCCGTTGGCGCCGCCTCGCAGGTCACTGTCGCGGAACGTTGACGCCGAAGCCCACGCGGCTTTCACCAGCTCCGACACCGACAGGCCCGATTCGAGAATCGCAGTCTTGAGCGCCGCGACGTCGGCGTCGTCGACCAACTCGTGGTCGACAGCAGGCACCGGATCCTGCCAGATCAGCTGCTCGTCGGGAACTTCAGGCCCGAGGTAGCGCGAGACCGGTCCCATGTCGCGGTGGGTGAGCTTGAACCACGCCCGGGCGAATGCGTCCGCGAACTCGTCGGGATGCTCGAGGAACCGCCGTGAGATCGGCTCGTAGATCGGGTCCATCCGAAGAGACAGATCAGTGGTGAGCATCACCGGGGCGTGCCGCTTGGAGGGATCGTGCGCGTCGGGCACGGTATCGGCCGCGGCGGGATCGGTCGGCACCCACTGGTGTGCGCCGGCGGGGCTCTGGGACAGCTCCCATTCGTAACCGAACAGGACCTCGAAGAACGTGTTGTCCCACGTCACCGGCGTGGGCGTCCAGATGCCTTCCAGACCGCTGGTGATTGCGTCGCCTGCCTTGCCGCTGCCGAACGTGCTCGTCCAGCCCAAGCCCTGTTCCTCCAGGGCAGCGCCTTCGGGCTCGGGGCCGACATGAGCATCGCCGTCGGCGGCACCATGGGTCTTTCCGAAGGTGTGGCCGCCGGCGATGAGGGCAACGGTTTCCTCGTCGTTCATGGCCATGCGGGCAAACGTCTCGCGGATGTCCCGCGCTGCTGCGAGCGGGTCGGGAGTGCCGTTCGGCCCCTCCGGGTTCACGTAGATGAGGCCCATCTGTACGGCACCGAGCGGGTTCGCCAGATCCCGGTCGCCGCTGTAGCGCTCGTCGTCGAGCCACACGTTCTCGGGACCCCAGTAGATGTCTTCCTCGGGCTCCCACACGTCCTGCCGACCGCCACCGAAGCCGAAGGTCTTGAAGCCCATCGTCTCCAGCGCCACATTGCCGGCCAGGATCATCAGGTCGGCCCAGGAGATCTTGCGGCCGTACTTCTGCTTGACCGGCCACAGCAGCCGGCGAGCCTTGTCGAGGTTGGCGTTGTCGGGCCAGCTGTTGAGCGGGGCAAAACGGTGCGAACCCGAGCCGCCGCCCCCCCGACCGTCGTGGATGCGGTAGGTGCCGGCGCTGTGCCACGTCATGCGGATGATGAGCGGCCCGTAGTGGCCGAAGTCGGCCGGCCACCAATCCTGCGAATCGGTCATGACCTCCGCAAGATCGGCTTTGACGGCCGCGAGGTCGAGGGTCTCGAACTCAGCGGCGTAGTCGAAGCCCTCGTCGGTCGGGTCGATCTTCGGCGAGTTCTTGCCGAGCGGCCGCAGGTTCAGCTGCTCGGGCCACCACTGCTGATTGGCGAGCGAGCCCATGTATGCGGGGTCGTGCAAGACCGGGCATCCGCCCGCTGCAGAGGCTGATTCGGTTGCGGTTGTGTCGCTCATTGCTGCTCCTTGGCTGTTCGGTGAGCTGTTGTCAGAATTGCCTGGCACTCAGGACAAGTGCCCCAGTAGATGACTTCGGCCTCGTCGATCATGAAGCCGTTGTCGTCGGCGGCCTCCAGGCACGGCCGATATCCCACAGCGCAGTCGACGTCGACCATCCGGCCGCATGCACGGCACACCAGGTGGTGGTGGTTGTCGTCGACCCGGTCCTCGTATCGGGCCGCCGACCGTGCCGGCTGGATGCGCCGGATCAGACCCTCTTCGGTCAACATGGCCAAGGCGTCGAACACTGCCTGTCTGGATACTGACCCGATACTGGCACGCACATCGTCGACCAGATCGTCAGCAGTGGCATGCGGCCGCGTCGCCACGGCATCGAACACAGCCAGCCGCTGAGCGGTCACCTGTATCCCGCGGCCTCGCAACAGCTGCACGGTGTCCTGGGACATGTCTGCACTATATCTGATTTTAGATCTAATCCAAAATCAACAAGGATTGAAACTTGCGCGGGGGCCAGCGAGCGCGTCCGCGGCAAACTCGCCGCGCTGCCGGCTCGACGAAGCGTGGATCTGCCTCAGCGGAATGCGCTCTGCTAACTGGCTGCGGCTGGGACAATGCACAGGTGTCCGGCATCATCGATGAACTGCTGCAGCGGATTGCCGACTTCCATCGCAGCCGCCCAGTCGTCCCCGAGTATCCGATGGTTGCCCCGGTGCTCGAAGCGCTCGACGAGGCCCGCAGCCCGGCTCTGGTCGAGGCTCGACATTTGCCGGTGCTACGGCATCTCGACGCTGTGAGGCTCAGCGGCGACGAAGCCGTCGACGCCGTGCTCGAGGAGTTTCTCTCGCTCGCCCCAGCGCTGCCGTGGATCCAGACGGCCGGCTACCGCGGTGTGCTGAGCCAAGAATTCCACGACAACTACGGCTACGTCCAGCTGATCGGGCCGAAGTCGATCGTCGAGCATCGTTCCGTGCGAGTCGGCATCGCCGTGTGGGGCCCGAACCTGCACTACCCCAGCCATCACCACGAAGCTGAAGAGCTGTACCACGTGCTGGCAGGCCAGCCGTCGTTCAGCAGCGAAGGTGTGTGTCGCATCACCAAGCCCGGCGATGCCGTACATCACGAGCCCTGGCAGCCGCACCAGCAGGATTTCGGCGCGACCCCGACGGTGCTGCTCTACTGCTGGGCGGGCGCCGTGGTGGCCGACGCCACGCTGACCTGAGGCCGGGTCGGCCTCAGGCCTCAGCGACGGCCTTGAGGTTCTCCAGCGACTGGGCGATGTTCTGCACGAGGAGGCTGTGGCGGTTCATCTTCTGGAAGAACTCCTGGTCGAGGATCGGCGAGTCGAAGCTCTCGGTGACCCGGCAACCCCCCTCAGTCGCCTCGATCTCGTAGCGCCACAGGGTGCGGCGACCGTCCTGGGCAGGCACCTCAAAGGCCCATTCCCGACCGGGTTCGGCGGCCACGACGACACAGCCGGCATCCCACTTCATGTCGCCAGCTTGGTTGTAGCCCCGAAACTTCGCTCCGACCTCGGGACCGGTCGAGCCGTCCTCCCACTCGGACTTGTAGCACTCGGGGCTGAACTCGCTGACACGAGACAGATCCGTCAGGATCCCGTACACGGTCTCTGCACTGGCCGCAATGTCGATGCTGGTGCTGGCAGTCGTCTCAACCATGGGTGCTCCTCGGTGTGGGCTTCAGGCCGGGGTGATGGTAACGACATCCAACCCAAGGAATTTCATTCGACTTCCGTCGAGGCCGACTGGCACCATTTCAAGCCCAATCGACAAAGGTCAACGACGACCCGCCTCCACGGGCGCGCAATCTCAACCTGAGAGCATCGAGAGGATTTCCCGCCATGAGCACAGCCGGACCACTCTCAGGCCGCGTCGCATTGGTCACGGGCGTGTCCCGCGACGCAGGCATCGCGGCCGCCCTCGCACAAAGGCTGCACGACCTCGGCGCCATCGTGGACGCGACCGGGTGGCCGGCGCACGACGCTGAGATGCCCTGGGGTCGGCAGACCCTGTCTCCGATGCCGTTTTCTGTCGGTCGCCACGATCTGGAACAAGCCGAGACCGTCAGTTCCTTGGTCGATGAAGTCATCGACCGGCAGGGACAGTTGGACATCGTCATCGCTGCCCATGCGCGCAGCTCGTTGCAATCACTCTCGGAGGTCGACGCGGCGGAGCTGGACCGCTGCTGGGCCGTCAACGTGCGCAGCATCGTCCTGCTCGCCCAGCAATTTGCTCAGGTCCATCAGCCAGCCCCGACAGCATCACCGCCAACCGGACGAATGCTCTGGTTCACGAGCGGCCAGCTCCTCGCGCCGATGGACGGCGAGATCGCCTACGCCGTATCCAAGGGAGCTCTGCACCAGATGACCGCCTCGATCAACCGCGCACTCGCAGCTTCACGGATCGTGGCTAACTGCATCAATCCAGGACCCGTAGACACCGGCTACGCCACGACTGGCATGGATCACGACGTGCGTCAGCGATTTCCCGATCAGAGGTGGGGCACTCCAGACGACATTGCCAATCTCGTCGAATTCTTGGTCAGAGACAGCGGCGCCTGGATCAGGGGCCAAGTCATCGACGCCGAGGGAGGCTTCGACCGCATCCGGCGACTCTGATCGGCGCCATTCGGTAATGAGGATGCCGGAATCCGGCTTCGCGCCTTTGTCGCGTACCGAGCCCGCGGTCAACGACGTCACCCGAGGTCAGCATCGAGCCATGCGCTCTCGGTCTCGCTGAACCCGCGTCGCAACTCTTCGCCGATCTGGTCCTGACACAGTCGACGCACGGCGAGCTTGACTGTCTCACCAACGGTTGCTCCCTGGCGTGCGGCGAGCCTCTTCCACTCCCGGTGCGTCGCGGCATCGATCCATACGCTCGTGCTGTGCATGCATGTATGTAAGCAACATTGCAAACTACAGCGTCAGACATCATTCTCGACTGGGCGTGGTGCGGGTCTTGCGTTCGCATGCATGCCTCATATCGACTGACGAGTCAGTCAATAGCCTGTCCGGCCGGACCGTACGGGAGGATCCAGATACCCCATGAGCATGACGACAACGAGCCACGTGACAGCGGTTCCGGCTGGCTCGCCGGCAGCTGCCGCTGAGCACTTCGAGCGCCTGCTCGCCTTCGAGACGGACTGCTGGGATGTGCATGCGGCGATGAAGCACGGCTCGCCGGACTTCGTCCTGCTGCACGTCAACGACGACCAGGCGGGATTCGATGCAGGTCACATCGACGGAGCCGTGCATATGTACCACGCAACGATCACCGAGGAGGCCCTGGTGGCCTACCCGCCCGAGACGCTGTTCGTCGTGTACTGCGCAGGGCCTCACTGCAATGCTGCAGACAAGGCCGGAGCTCGGCTCGCACGCCTCGGCCGGCCAGTCAAGAAAATGATCGGCGGCAAGGCCGGTTGGCTCGAAGAAGGCTTCCACCTCGTCACCAGCTAGCGGTGCCACCTGACGGCAGTTGTCTCGTCAGATGGGGAAGGTCACTCCTGTGACGTCCTCTGAGGCAGCCCACACGCGTCGCTGCAGCTCAGCGTCGCGGGAACGGTCGCTGGAGCCCACGAGCACTGGATGGCCGCGCATCTCGAACCAGCCGTCCGGGCCGTAGAACTCGCCGCCGACAGCGGCTGGATCGGTGGCGGCCCGCAATGTGGCGAGGGCACCAGTGGCTGCGCTGTTCCGCAGCGGCCCGATCCAAGGCTGGATGTACCGGATGCCCCGGAAGTCACGCAGAATCTCTGTCTCGGCCCAGCCCGGATGAGCCGCCAGCGCAGCGGTGGTTGAGTCGGCAGTCTCCAGCCGGCGCTGCAGCTCATAGGTGAACAGCAGGTTCGCCAGCTTCGAGCGTCCGTAGGCGGCTGACTGGCTGCGACCCTGCTCCATCCCGAAATGGTTGAAGTCGATGCGGGCGCGATACCGATGTGCGTTGCTGCTGACCGTGACGATCCGTGATGCCGGGACGGCGACGAGCCGATCCACCAGCAAGCCCGTCAGTGCAAAGTGCCCGAGATGGTTCGTGCCGAAACGGATCTCGAACCCGTCCGTTGTCTGCCGACGCGGTGTGTGAAAGACCCCTGCGTTGTTCACGAGCAAGTCGATGCGCTCGAATCGGTCCCGGATCTCGCCAGCGGCGTTGCGTACCGAGTCCAGCAATGCCAAGTCCAGCTCCACCAGCTCCAGGCGAGCAGCGGGGTGATCCGCCTCAATGTCGGAAGCCGCAGCTTCGCCCTTGACGAGATCCCGCACTGCGAGCACCACTACGGCACCCTGACCGGCCAGCGCCCGCGCCGTCTCGAGTCCGTTCCCCGAGTTGGCGCCCGTCACGATCGCGACACGCCCTGATTGATCCGGAATGCGGTCGGCTGTCCACTTGTCGCTGTTCATGCAATCAGACAGTTTGGCGGTAACCCCGAAAGCGCCGGAGACGCAGGCTGTTGGTCACGACGAACAGCGACGAGACGCCCATTGCCCCGGCGGCGATCATGGGACTCAGGATGCCCAACGCTGCGAGCGGGATTGCCGCGGCGTTGTAGGCGAAAGCCCAGAACAGGTTGCCCTTGATCGTCGACAGCGTCCGGCGTGACAGCGCAATCGCATCGGCAACGGCTCGCAGGTCACCGCTGACCACAGTCAGATCAGACGCCTCAATGGCCACGTCGGTGCCGGTGCCGACGGCGATGCCGAGATCGGCCTGCGCCAGCGCCGGAGCGTCATTGATGCCGTCGCCCACCATCGCCACCCGCTTGCCGGCGGCCTGAAGCCGCTGCACGGCAGCGGCTTTGCCGTCGGGATAGACCTCGGCGATCACCGACTCGATGCCCGCCTCGGCAGCGACCGTGCGTGCGGTGCGCTCGTTGTCTCCGGTGAGCAGTGTGATCGCCAGGCCCTGACGGCGAAGCGCCGCGACTGCCTCCGCCGAGGCCGGCTTGATCCGGTCGGCGACTTCCAGAACGATCTCGGCTGATCCGTTGCGGCCGGCGAACACGGCCGTCGACCCAGCGGCTTCAACACTGCGGGCGAGTTCGGCGACCGCCCCAGGCACGGTGTCGAACAGGCTGCGGCGGCCCACCCGGATCTCCACCCCGCCGATAGTTGCCGTCACACCCGAGCCCGGCAAGGTCTCGAACGCCTCCACCTCGCTCAGGCCGGCACCCAGCCCCTCAACCGAGCCAGCGATGGCCTGCGCGATCGGATGTGACGACAGCGCTTCGGCCGAAGCCGCCAGCCGGAGTATCTCGTCACGCTCGGCGCCCGGCAGCGCGCCTGCATAGACGCCAGCCAGCGTCACAGCGCCCTCGGTGAGCGTGCCGGTCTTGTCCAGCAGAACGACACCCACCGAGCGCGTGTCCTCGAGGATCTCGCCGCCCTTGATGATGACGCCGAGCTGCGCGCCCCGGCCGGTCCCCACCATGATCCCGAGCGGCGTCGCCAGCCCGAGGGCGCAGGGGCAGGCGATGATCAGCACCGCGACCGCTGCGCTGAACGCTGCGCCGGCTTCGTTGCCCAGCAACAGCCACACCGCGAGCGTGATGATCCCGGTTGCGATGGCGAGTGGGACGAACACCGCTGACACCCGGTCGGCGAGGCGCTGCACTTCGGCTCGACTGCCCTGCGCCTCGGTGACCAGCCGGATGATCTGGGCCAGTGCCGTGTCGGCGCCCACCTTGGTCGCCTCCACGACAAGTGCCCCGTTGGCGTTGACGGTGGCGCCGATCACGTCGTCGCCGGGCCCGACCTCCACCGGCACCGGCTCGCCGGTCACCATCGACGCATCAACCGCGGACCGTCCCTCCACAACTACGCCGTCGGTGGCGATCCTCTCGCCCGGGCGCACGACGAACCGCATCCCGACAGCGAGATCGGCGAGCGCGATCTCGCGACCGTCGACCAGACGGGTCGTCCGCACGCCCAGGTCGGCCAGCGCCCGGATGGCGTCGCCGGAGCGGCGCTTGGCCCGCAGCTCCAGCCACTTGCCCAGCAGGATCAGCGTCACGATCACGGCGCCGGTCTCGAAATACACATGGCCGTCGCCGGCACCTGTGGCCGACGCCGCCAGCGACCACGCCAGCGCAGACAGCGAGCCCATCGACACGAGCGTGTCCATGGTGGTCGAGCGATGGCGCAGGTTCCCCCACGCCGCTCGGTGGAATGGCCACCCCGCCCCCGCGATCACCACGGTGGCGAGCACCGCGACCAGCCACTTCCAGCCGCCGAACTGCAGCGCCGGGACCATCGAGATCAGCGCAGCCGGCACGGTCAGCACCGCGCCGACGACCAACCGCACCAGCAGGTCCGCCCAGCGTCGCCGCTCGGCGGCGTCGCCCTCATCGGCGGCAATGACCGAGTAGCCCAGCGCCGAGATCTCGGTCGCCACACGCGACATGTCGAGCGATCCGTCGTGGCTGATGGTGGCCCGGCCGGTGGCGAAGTTCACGTGCGCGCCAACCACGGCATCGAATTCGTCCAGACGACGCTGGATGCTGTTGGCGCACGCAGCACAGGTCATCCCGTCGATCGCCACGTCAGTTCGGGCGGCTGCGGTGGTCACATGACCACTCTAAAGTTTCCACCCCGCTGGAAGGTCAAGTCCCTCTCGCGTCAATGCCGTGTTCGGCTGATCACTTGGCAGCGGTTGGCGTCGGTGCACGATGCCGGGTCGAGATCCCGCGCCCGCTTCAGCAGCGCAGCCAGCTCCTTGCGGGCTGAACGAAGCTGGGAGATCTGGGTGTCGATGGCATCCACATGGGCCTCGATCAGCGCCGTGGTATGCGCACATGACCGCTCGCCCACGCTCTTGAGCTCGAGCACCGAGGAGATCTCGGCCAGGGTCAGACCAGTCGCCTGCGCGTCCCGGATGAATCGCAGCCGTTCGACTGCGTCAGCGGCATAGACGCGATAGCCGCTCGCAGTCCGCTCGGGTTCATCGAGCAATCCGATCGACTCGTAGTATCGGATCGTCTTCGTGCTCACCCCACAGCGGTCTCCCAGCTCTCCGATCCTCATCTGCACGACCGTACCTGACCTTCCCGATTGAACCTTCCAGCCGGAAGGAATCCCCACGAAGGACCGGCAATGAAGATCACCGCAGTCGTGCTCGACCGGGTCGGCGGGCCCGTGAGCGTCGACACGCTGGACCTCGACGAGCCCCGAGCCGGCGAGGTGCTGGTGAAGATGGCGGCATCGGGCGTCTGCCACAGCGACCAGCACGTCGTCACGGGCCGTCATCCCGGCGACCTGCCGTGCGTGCTGGGACACGAGGGTGCAGGCGAGGTCGTTGCACTCGGCCCCGACGTCACCCAGGTGCAGGTCGGCGACCGGGTGGCGCTCAACTGGATCCCGAGCTGCAAGGCCTGCTTCTACTGCGAACGCGGCCAGCACCATCTGTGCCGCGAGGTCGTCGGGCCGCTGTGGGCCGGGTTCTTGATGGACGGCACGAGCCGGCTGTCACGCGGCGGCCAGATGATCCATCACTACTCGGGCATCTCGACCTGGGCCGATCACATGGTCGTGCCCCAAGCGTGCTGCTCGGTGCTCGATGCTGCGGTGCCGTTCGAGGTCGCTGCGCTGATCGGCTGCGCTGTCTCCACCGGCGTGGGTGCGGCCCTTCACCAAGGCAACGTCGGCCCCGGCGACCGGGTTGCGGTCGTAGGAGCGGGCGGCGTCGGGCTGAGCGTGATCATGGGAGCCGCGATGGCCGGTGCCGAGCGGATCATCGCCGTGGACCGGGAGCCCGCCAAGCGCGACGTGGCGCTCGCCGTCGGCGCGACGGACTTCGTGATGAGCGACGGCAGCGCCATCGAGGAGGTGCAAGCGCTGACCGGCGGTCGCGGCGCCGATGTCGTGTTCGAAGCCATCGGCAACCCCGGCCTGCAGCAGTCGTGGATCGACGGGGTGAGACCCGGCGGCGTCCTCGTCCTGGTGGGCATCGGCGGCACCACGGAGACGACCCCGTTCAACTGCGCCGAGCTGACGCGGGGCCACAAGTCGATCAAGGGCAGCTATTTCGCCGCCACCGACGCCGGCCAGGCCATCGAAGACCTCTGCGCGGCCTATCTCGCCGGCCGGCTGCCCGTCGACCGCCTCATCTCCAAACGGGTCCGCATCGACGACGTGCAGCAAGCCCTCGACGCCATGCTCAGCGGCACCGAGGGCCGCACCGTCATCGTCTACGACTGAGTCGCGTGCTCGACACGGCTGAGCCGTCCTTCACTGCCGGACGAACTGAGCGACCGTCTCGATGTTGAGCTGACCGGCGAGCCCTGCCGTGCGATGCACAGCCGCCTCCTGCCACTCCTGCGACGACGACATCGCCAGCAGCGCTCCCCGATTGGGGTACTTGGCGATGGCGATCTCGTCCCAGAGCTCCTCGACCTGGCCGAGCGACAGGAACGTCACGTCCGCTGCGAACTGGATCTCGCCGCCGTAGTCCTGGATGATCCGCGACACCGCCCGCCCATAGAGCTGGTACGCCTCGAACCCGGTCAGATCGGTCTCGCGGCCGTCCTCGTACTCGGCCTTGTCCTTGAACTTCAGCAGGTTGACCATGTAGATCGGCCCGTCGGGACCAGGCTGCATCATCTCCTCGATGCGCTTCTGGCTCGTGGGCATCACTTCGTTGACGACCTCCATCAGGTCACCCTCCTGTCGTCGGCTCCATCAGTCAACTAGGTCAGCCGGCCCAACCCGGCAGGAGCGGCTCAGGCTTGACCGACGAGCAACGTGAGCTGGCCCGTCTTCTGCTGCTTGCCCGTCTGCAGGACCCGCCCGGTCGGCACTGCTTCGAGCGCTACGACACCGTCGTCGAATCCGGCGGTGACCGACTCGGCCACAAGGTCCATGTCGCGCATCGGGCCCCAGAACGGCTCATGGTTGTAGTAGGTGTCCCAGTCGATCATCGCCTGGGTGACGGGGTCGACGCCGGCGTACCCGGCGAAGTCGGCATGCACCATGAGCCCGCCAGGTGCAAGCAGGCGACGGCACTCGGCCAGCATCCGGCGCAGCGCTGCCGGCGACATCTCGTGGATCACGATGTGCGACACGATCAGATCGAAGTGACCGTCGGGGAAATCGGTGCACTCGGCGTTCTGCTGAGAGAAGTGCACTGCACGCCCGAGCGACTCGGCCCTGGCGTGGGCGTACCGCAGCACGGGTGCCCCGAGGTCGATGGCGTGGACCTCGGCATCGGGGAACGCGTCCACATAGGGCAGCGTGGAATTGCCAGAGGTGCAGCCCATGTCGAGAATCCGGCGGGGTGAGAACTCGGGGTACGAGACCCCCAGATAGTTCTTGCAGACAGATTGCCCGTAGTCGTCGTTGAGGGCGCCCATCTGGCCCATCGCGTACACGTAGACGCCACGGTCGAACAGCGCCCCCACCGACACGTCGTCGTCCATATACTCGCCGCGGTAGCCGCCCGGCATGGCATGGATATCGACCTCGGCGTTGTACCAGGGGATCTCCAGATCGGGGTCGAGGCGCAGCGACCCGAGCCCCGCTTCGGCTGCGCGGGCACGCTCGGCAAGCTCGGGGGCTTGGCGGCTGATGGCATCGCTGACCGAGCTCCACAGCAGATGCTGGCTGGATCGGCGCACCGAGCTCCACAGGCGGTAGTACGTGTCGGAGCTCAGCGCTTCACGGACTTCGTGACGATCCGCGGGCTCGGCACCGTGCTCGTCGACCCATTGTCCGCGGACCCGCCGGTCGTATATCTCCCGCACGCCCGGACTCACCCGGGTTGCGATGTGCGACTTCAACGCCTGGACGAAGCTCTCCCGGGCGGTCTCGTCGTGCGTCTCGGCGGGCAGGAGCGGATGTGTTTGCTGGCTCATCTGGCTGTTCCCCCTCTAGAGCTCTGCGAAGGCCCGATCGACGATCTGGAGATAGCGATCCTCGGTGTCGCCGGCCAGCGCCTCTTCCCGCATCTCCTCGAACACGCGGTACACGCGCCCAGCAAATGCTGCTGCATCTGCAGCACGGGCGGCCGTTTCGTCGGCATCGAGCCGGTACGACTCGATCGCAGCGGCGGCATCGATGCCGGCGTTTGCGAGCACCGCTTCCAGCGTGGTTTGCCGCTCACGCAGCGCCCAGACCTCAGCCGCGAGCGCCGTCACGATGGCCAGCACGGCATCGGTGGCCCCGTCGTCGTCGAAGAACGTCGGCCTCGCGCCGCGCGCCGTGGTCGGGAAGCTTCTTCCCTCCACCGGCTGGGCCTGCGGCGCTGTGGGCTCGCCCATCACCCCAGCTTCGCAGAATCTCTCTCCACTGGGCGGCCTTGAGCGAACACGTCAAGGATCCAAGTGGTTGCCGGCGAATAGACATCGATGAAGACGGCCGGCTCGTCGCCCAGGATCTCGCCGCCGTGGGGCACTCCGCCCGGCGCGTACCACCCGTCGCCCGGCCCGATCTCGCGGGTCTCCTCGCCCACCGTCAACCGCATGCGGCCCGACAGCAGCAGGCTGAACTGCTCGTGGGGATGGCTGTGCATCTCGTAGGTCGCGCCCGGGTCATAGGTCGCCCGGATCATGTGCATGTGCTCGCCGGTCTGGATCTGCGCCTCCACCCGGTCGGTGTCCCAGCGCGTCGCGTCAAGTTCGTCCCAGCGGAAGATGCGCTGTCCCGTTATCTGGGCTCCGTGCTCGTTGAACTGCGGCTCGCTCATGCTGTCCCGTTTTGGGCTGTGAAATGGCGGTCTGCGCCCTGGATTCCGAACATACACTGGTGTAGGTAGCAGGCTGACAGGTCTGACGGCAGCAGCGTGGGGTTGCTCGGGGGTGATGCGATGCCCTTGACGTCATCGTCGCCCGGAGGCGGGCGAACGATGTGGAACTATGCGCCGGAATTGCCGCTGCGCTCAGCGCCGTTCCTGCACTGGCCTCCCCAGCCGACTGCCATAGCGAAGCACCTCGTGCGCACATGGCTGCCGTTGCGGTCGCGCTTCTTCATGCTGGCGGTGGCGCTGGGAGTCTGGGCGTGGTTCATGCCGTCGCCAGAGCGCACGAAGAGCTTCGCCTTCGGCTGGATCTTCGAGATCTGGCTCCGCAACCTGATTCTCGTGACGCTCGTCGCCGGCGGGCTCCACGTCTGGTTCTACGTCATCCGTCGCCAAGGCGACGGACTGCGCTACGACGCCCGGCCGTTCGGCCGCAACAGGCGCGTGTTCCTGTTCGGCAACCAGGTCCGCGAGAACATGTTCCTCACGCTGGTGCCGGCCGTGGTGATCTGGACCGGGTTCGAGTCGTTGATCCTGTGGGCGTACGCCAACGGGCACGCCAGGCTCATCACCTTCGACGCCAACCCCGTCTGGTTCGTGGCGTTCCTGGTGATCATCCCGTGGTGGTCGATCCTGTACTTCTCGGCCCATCACCGGCTGCTGCACGTCGGCGGGGCCTACCGTCACGTGCACTCGTGGCACCACCGCAACACCAACGTCGGTCCATGGTCTGGGCTGTCGATGCACCCCGCCGAGCATCTCGTTCTGTTCTCCGACGTGGTGCTGCTGTTCCTGCTGCCGTCGCACCCGCTGCACCTGTATTTCATGATGATGCACCACGGTCTCGGGGCGCCCCTGTCTCACACCGGCTACGACGCCCTGCTGCTGGGCCCTCGGACCGGTCGTCAGGCCAGATTCGAACTGGGCGACTTCCACCACCAGATCCACCACCGGTTCATCGAATGCAACTACGGCGGCTACGAGTCGCCGCTCGATGAGATGATCGGTGCCTGGCACGATGGAACACCCCAAGGCGCGGCCGTGCTGGCGCACCGCTCTCGCAAGCGGGCCGGTGCATCGTGAGCCGGGTGATCGGCATGCGGCTGAGCGAACGGCGCCGCAAGGCTGGCTGATGTTCCTGACGCTGTGGGCGACGCCGCGCTCGATCTCGACCGCATTCGAGTGGATGATGCGCCAGCGAGGCGACTTCGAGTGCTTCCACGAACCGTGGAACGAGCTCTACTACTACGGCGAGGACCGGCGCTCGCAGCGCGACGCCCATGTCGAAGCGCGACCGGGTCACACCTACGCCACGTTCTGGAGTGAGATCACGGCGCTGGCCGGGCAGGGCAACGTGTTCATCAAGGACTTCGCCTACTCGGTCGAGCACGAGCTCGACGAGGCCAAGCTCACAGCGATGACCAACACGTTCCTGATCCGCGAGCCGAGACGGGTGATCCAGGGCCTCGGCCACCACTGGCCCGACTGCACGTGGGAAGAGGTCGGGTTCGAGTCGCTGCACCGGCTATTCGGCCAGATCGCCGACCGTAGCGGCGCTCCCCCGCCGGTCATCGACGCCGCCGACCTCACCGGCGATCCCGACGGGACCATCCGGGCGTTCTGCGCAGCGGTGGGCATCGAGTTCATCGCTGAGGCGCTGTCGTGGGAATCGGGCGAGCGCGCCGAGGTGAGCTGGTACGGCGAGGGCACCGGCCCATGGCACGACAACCTGCGTCAGAGCACCGGCATCGCGCCGCCCCGCACGGAATACCCGCCGCTCGCCGACACGCCGCGCTTGTTCGAGATGTACGAGCGCAGCCTGCCGTTGTACGAGGCTCTGGCCGCCCACAAGCTCTCGCCGGCGGCGTAGCCGGAGGCTGATCGTTGCTGCGGGACCGTTCCAGTCAGTAGACGTACGCCATGCGAAGGTTCGTCATCGGTCTGCTCGCCGCCGTTCGAGGGGTATCGGGGTGGGTGTGGAAGCTCCGGGGCAAGTCGCCCGACGACGTGGCAGAACAGCGGATTACGAGCGGGCAGTCGTGGGAGGAGTTCTGCGACTCGCTCAAGGCTGCGGGGGCCGCGCTGCAATTCCCCGGAACGCCGCGAGATGCGTTCAACCAGGCCGAGGGCTACCGCTACCTCAGCCGCATTGCCCGAGCGGGCCTGATGGCCTTTGTCGAGCACGCCGACCCGAAGGCACCGGTGCTGCACCGCGTGGTCGGCGAGACCACGAAGATGGGCGCAGACAACCCCGACAACTTCTACCTGACGGCGGTGCTGGACGGGACCTTCGAGTACAAGATCACCGGTCGCCGCAACGACATCGCCTACCTGAGCTTCGGAATCCAGGCAGGCCACTACGGCCAGGGCGGCGGCCTGCCCCCGACCGGCTTTCTCGAGTCCGGCGACATCGACATGGACGCCGAAGGGAACTTCGAATTGGTGCTCAGCAGCACCCCGCACGAGGGCAATTGGCTGCCGATGACTGCGGAGACGGGCGTCCTGGTGGTTCGCCAGACCTACGGCGACCGCAACGCCGAGAATCCTGCCGAGCTCGCCATCGAGCGCATCAACTGCGCTCCGGCAGAGGCTCGCGCCTCCCACCTGACGGCGAAGGCACTTGACGACGGGCTCCGCAACGCCGGCTCGCTGGTGATGGGGGCGCCCCTGCTGTTCGCGAAGTGGGCGCGCGACTTCCAGAAGCACACCAACGAGCTGCCCCGGTTCGACCCGGACGTGTCGCTCGCGGCCGGCGGCGACCCCAACATCGCCTACTACCACAGCCACTGGGCGCTGGGGCCCGACGAAGCGCTCGTCATCGACGCCACACCGCCCGACTGCGAGCTCTGGAACTTCCAGCTCAACAACTACTGGATGGAGTCGCTGGACTACCGCCACTACACCATCCACACCAACAATCACCTCGCCAGCTACGAGGCCGACGGCTCGGTGCGGATCGTGGTGGCGCACGACGACCCCGGCCTGCCGAACTGGATCGACACCGCAGGGCACACTTCGGGAACGATGTGCTTCCGCTGGGTACGAGCCGCCGAGCACCCCCAGCCTGGCTGCCGGGTGGTCAAGCACGCCAGCCTTGCGGAACTGCAACGTGGCTGATCCCACCTGCGCTGGAGAGACGCGGTGACCTCCACCGCCTACGAGCATCCCTACCGCCCCGCGCCGGTCAGACTCCTCAACCGTCTCGGCCGGGCCGGCACGTATGTCGGGCTGCCAGAGCGGCTGGACGCTGAATCGCTGCGTGACGCTGCACAGCGCAAGACCGGCCTCAGCGACTTCGGCGACGACGGCCACGCAGAGGCCTTGGAGGTGCTGGTCACCTCGATCAACGCCGAAGCCCGCTTGAGTGCAACCGGCCGCCTGATCCAGCGTTCGCGCCTCACCGGGGCGCTGGTGCAGCGGCTGCGAATCGAAGACTTGCTGCGACGGCATCCCGAGATCGCGGATATTGACCTCGGCAAGCTCATCGTGATCACCGGCCTGCAGCGCACCGGCACCACCCTGCTGCATCGCCTAATGACCTCCCATCCGGACATACGCGGTCTTTCCGGCGCCGAGGCCCTGGTGCCGGTGCCACGCACCCCAGACCGCGACCGTGCCGAGCGGGCGCGCAGGCGGCAGGCGCTGCTCGCACAGAAGTCGATCTCGTACCTGTCGCCCGAGTTCATGGCCATCCACCCGATCAGCCATGACGAGCCAGAGGAAGACGTCCTACTGCTGGACCTGTGCTTCATGAGCCAGTCGGCCGAGGCGACGATGCACGTGCCGACCTACGCCCGCTGGCTGGAATCGCAGGACCACACCCCGGCGTACGAGTACCTCCGGCGGGTACTGCAGGTGCTGTCGTGGCAGCGACCCGGCGGCACGTGGGTGCTGAAGACTCCGCACCACCTCGAGTATCTCGACGTGCTCTTGGGGGTGTTCGAGGGCGCCACGGTGACTCAGACCCATCGAGACCCGCGCATCGCGCTCGCCTCGTTCTGCAGCATGGTCGCCCACGGCCGCGGCATGTTCAGCGATCAGGTCGATCCGGTCGAGATCGGCCGTCATTGGTGTGCCAAGGCGCAGCGGATGGTGGAGCGGGCGATGGCCGTTCGGGCCGCTTCACCGGCTGAACAGTTCGTCGATGTGTCGTACGACGACCTGATGGCTGACCCGATCGCCGAGGTGCGACGCACCTGCGAACACGTGGGCTTGCCGTTCGACGAACGCGCCTCCCAAGCGGCCGCGCAATACCTGGAGGCGAACCCGAAGAACCGCTTCGGCAGGCACGACTACCGGCTCGGGGACTTCGGCTTGACCTACCAGATAGTCGACGCGACCTTCGCTGCCTACCGGGAGGCCCACGCGATTCCCGTCGAGGGCGGCGGTGCCGAGCAGCCCGCGGACGAGGCGCAGCCGGGACGCGGGCTCGGAGACAGCGGCGTTGTCGGGGCAGTGGTCACGGCAGTCCGTGACCTTCGCAACCCGAAGGCTCCCGATGTCGACCCGGTCCCTGATGACGTGCGGATCGACGGCAAGACGTGCCTGGTGACCGGTGCCAGCAGCGGGCTCGGCAGGGCGGCCGCTGTCGAACTCGCAAGGCGCGGCGGCAGGATGATCCTGGCGTGCCGTCCCGGCCGCGACACCATCTGCGACGAGATCAGGCGGGAATCCGGCTCCGAGAGCGTGGAACTGGTCGAGGTGGAGCTGGCCGATCTCCGGTCAGTGCATCGCTGCTGCGATGAGCTGCGTGACCGGGGCGTTCGCATCGACATCGCGCTCTTGAACGCCGGCCTCATGACACCTGCCGCCAGGCAGTCCCCGCAGGGCTACGACACCATGCTCGCCGTCCATTTCCTGGCCAACCGCGTGATGATCGACCGTTGGCTGGCCGACGGCGTCATCGATCCGTCGCGTGCCGGCGACACTCCGAGAATCGTGTTCGTCTCCTCAGAAGCGCACCGCTCCAGCGCCGACCTCGACATGGAACGTCTCGACGCCTTCACGCCCTACGGCATGAAGGACGCCATGCGGTACTACGGCTTGAGCAAGCTGGCGCTCTGCACCTACGCCACCGAGCTATCACGCCGCCTCAACCCCGGCGACGGCGTCGATGTCGCCGTCCATTCGCTGTGCCCGGGCGGCGTGGCGACAAACATCGCCCGCGACGCTCCGCCGATGCTGAAACCGATCGTCAACCCGGTGCTGCGCAAGCTGTTCCGGTCTCCTGCGGACGCCATCGATCCGGTCATCTACCTCTGCTGCGCCCCAGAGGCCGGCAGCTCCACCGGCCTCTACCTGCACCTGATGCACCGCAAGCAGGTGTCAGAACGCGCATCGGACCCGGCGAATGGCACCAAGCTGTGGGACGCGAGCCAAGTGCTCGTCGAAGCATCGCGAGGTATCCGATGAGCGCAACCTTGCCGGCCGAGCTGCGGATGGCCCATCTGCAGCAACTCGAGGCTGAGGCGATCCACATCATGCGCGAGGTGGTCGCCCAGTGCGAGCGGCCCGTCATGCTCTACTCGATCGGCAAGGACTCCTCGGTGCTGCTGCATCTGGCCCGCAAGGCGTTCTTCCCGGGCAGGATCCCGTTCCCGCTTCTGCATGTGGACACGACCTGGAAGTTCCGGGAGATGATCTCGTTCCGCCAGCGCATGGCCGCCGAGATCGGGTTCGAGCTGATCGTCCACACCAATGCCGACGGCGTCGCCCAGGGCATCAACCCGTTCGACCACGGCTCGAAGAACTACACCGACATCATGAAGACCCAAGCCTTGCGGCAGGCGCTGGATGCGGGCGGATTCGACGCGGCGTTCGGAGGCGCGCGGCGCGACGAGGAGAAATCGCGGGCCAAGGAGCGGGTCTTCAGCTTCCGTGACGCCCACCACCGCTGGGACCCGAAGAACCAGCGGCCCGAGCTGTGGAACCTCTACAACGGGCGGGTCAACAAGGGCGAGTCCATCCGGGTGTTCCCCATGAGCAACTGGACCGAACTCGACGTGTGGCAGTACATCCACCTCGAGGACATCCCCATCGTGCCGCTGTACTTCGCCGCCGAGCGGCCGGTGGTGGAGCGCGACGGCGTGCTGATCATGGTGGACGACGACCGGTTCGTGTTCGACGAGGGCGAGACGGTCGAGCAGCGGCTGGTCCGGTTCCGCACGCTGGGCTGCTACCCGCTGTCGGGTGCCATCGAGTCGACCGCCACCACGCTGCCGGAGATCATCGGCGAGATGCTGGCCGCCACCCGTTCTGAGCGGGAAGGCCGGGTGATCGACTTCGACCAGTCGGGCTCCATGGAGCAGAAGAAGCGCGAGGGGTACTTCTGATGGATCTGCTGCGGCTGCTGACGTGCGGCAGCGTGGACGACGGCAAGTCGACGCTGATCGGCCGCCTGCTGCATGACTCCCAGCTGATCTACGAGGACGTCCTGGCCAGCCTCGAGGCCGACTCGGCGACCCACGGCTCAGCAGGCGATCAGGTCGATCTGGCGTTGCTGATGGACGGCCTGCGGGCCGAGCGGGAACAGGGCATCACCATCGACGTGGCCTACCGCTACTTCTCCACGGCCAGGCGGAAGTTCATCATCGCCGATACCCCTGGGCACCCCCAGTACACGCGCAACATGGCGACTGGCGCCTCGACCTGCGACCTCGCGGTCATCCTGATCGACGCCCGGCACGGAGTGCTGGCACAGACCAAGCGGCACAGCCACATTGCGAGCCTGCTGGGCATCCGCCAGGTGGTCGTGGCGATCAACAAGATGGATCTCGTGGGGTGGTCGCAGGAGCGCTTCGCCGAGATCCGCGAGGACTACCGCTCGTTCGCCAAGGCACTCGACTTCAGTGAGCAGAGCTTCATACCGATCTCGGCGCTACTGGGCGACAACGTCGTCGAGCCCGGCGATCATCTCGGCTGGTTCGACGGGCCGACGCTGCTGCAGCACCTCGAGACCGTCGACGTTGACACCGGGCTCGACCCAGTGCACTTCCGCATGCCGGTGCAGCTGGTCGCTCGCCCGGATGCGAGCTTCCGCGGGTATGCCGGCACGATCGCCTCGGGGACGCTCCGGCCTGGTGATGAGGTAGTGGCCCTGCCGTCGGGACTCAGCTCGGCCGTGGAACGGATCGCAACCTTCGACGGCGACCTCGAGGTCGCCGGGCCAGGGCGGGCGGTGACCGTGACGCTCGCAGACGAGATCGACATCAGTCGGGGCGATCTGCTGGTGGCCCCCGGGAGCGAGCCGCAGCGGGCACACGACCTCGACGCCATGGTGGTCTGGATGGCCGAAGCCGGTGCCGAGCCCGGCTGCTCCTACCTGCTCCAGACGGCCAACGCTGTGTCGAACTGCACGATTCGCAGCATCCGGCACCGAGTCGACATCAACACCGGTTCGCAGGAACAGGCACCCGGCCTCGGACTCAATGACATCGGGCATTGCGTCGTCACGTCAGATCGGGAGCTCGCGTTCGATCCGTACAGCGCCAACCGGGCGACCGGCTCGTTCGTGCTCGTCGACCGGCTCACGAACGCAACCGTGGCCGCCGGCATGGTCATCGGCGCGGCCTCAGCGTGGGACCGCACACCCGATGCGGCGCTCGTGCGCCAGCGCTCGGAGATCAGCGATGCAGAGCGGGCTATCCGCTTCGGCCAGCAGCCGTGCACCATCCTGCTGACTGGGCTCACTGCGGCCGGCAAGTCCACACTTGCCACGGCGCTCGAGCGGGAGCTGTTCGACCGGGGCAAGGTGTCGATCCGCCTCGACGGCGAGAACGTGCGCATGGGCATCTCGCGTGATCTCGGCTTCAGCTCGCACGAGCGCTCGGAGAATCTGCGCCGGGTGTCAGAGGTTGCACGGCTCGTGAACGGCCAGGGATTGATCGCGATCGCCGCGCTGGTGGCACCTGACGGCGAGGTCCGGCTACGTGCCCGTGATCTCGTGGGTGCCGATCGCTACGTGGAGGTGTTCGTGGACACGCCCATCGAGGTCTGCCGCGAGCGTGATCCCCACGGCCTGTACGCGATGGCCGATCAGGGCGAGATTCCGCGCTTCCCCGGCGTCTCGGCTCGCTATGACCGGCCGACCGATGCCGACCTGCGGGTCGACACGTCTGCCCAGAGCGTCGACGAGTGCGTCGAGGCGATCCTGCGCAGGCTCACCGAGCGCGGCTTTCTGCGGGGACCGAGCACGCCGTGAACGCCGCCGGCGCAAATGAGGGTGGCGAACCGGTGTCGCGCAACATCGTGCGGGCCGAAGGGCGGGTGACCGGCGCCGACCGTGAGGCGCACTTCGGCCATCGCGCCATGACGGTGTGGTTCACCGGCCTGTCGGGCAGCGGCAAGTCGACCCTGGCGTTCGCGCTGGAAGAAGCACTGCTGCAGCGCGGCATCGCGGCGTATGTGCTCGACGGCGACAACATCCGCTTTGGCCTGAACCGTGACCTCGGCTTCTCGCCGGAGGACCGCACCGAGAACATCCGCCGCATCGGCGAGGTGTGCCGCCTGTTCACCGACGCGGGCATCGTCGTGCTCACGGCGTTCATCTCGCCCTATGTCGCCGACCGCGACCAGGTCCGTGCGATCCATCCCGACGGTGCCTTCGTGGAGGTGTACGTCGACACACCGCTCGACGTCTGCGAAGCCCGAGACCCCAAGGGCCTCTACGTCAAGGCCCGAGCCGGCGAGATTCCCGACTTCAGCGGCATCTCCGCCCCCTACGAGCCGCCGCCCTCCCCCGAGATCACCATCGACACCTCCCAGCCCCTCAGCGTCTGCATCACCCAACTCCTCGCCGCCCTCCCGCTCTCGCGCCCGTGAGCGAGACTTGCGACGGCTCCGTTCGGCATACACCCAAAGCGTGCAAGGCACGAATCTCGAGATGTTGTTGCTCACGAGTCCCGTACGGAATCTGCTCATTCGTGACCGCGTCACCACACCCGAATCGTCGTCGACCAGCGCGCTCGAGAATCCTGTGCACCCGCTGTTCCTACCCAATCCGTCGCGGCAGCCTTCGTCGCGTCTGGCGATACGGGAGCAGAAAGACCTGAGAGGTGCAGAGCCGTGCCGGCTAGATCGCGGGGATAGTCAAGCTCAATGGTGACGTACGGGCTTGCCGGGAGATCTCCGCGGCCAACAATCGAGCCTGCTGCCGCTCGTTGACCCCAGTCAGTCCTTAGCGCTTTCCAGAACGGCGAACACGTCACACGAAAGTCACACCAACGACAGCGATCTGGGCTTGGTTCAGCAACGGCCAAGAGCCTCGATTCCGCGACTGCTTGATTGAACGAGTCAACGGCAGCTATCGCCTCGGCGAGCGCTGCTTCGGCCTCCTCGGGCACAAGGGGCTGGCTGTAGGTGTTGCCGGAGGCGTCTTCCACGTCAATGGAGACGGGCCACTGCCCTTCAACCCGGTGAATAAGCACCGCGTACAAGAGCAGTTGTCGCCGCTGTTCCTCACTGGGTTCCGCTTGATGCAAGCCGGTCTTGAGGTCGATGACACGCGTAGCCTGCCCGACGTGTTCAATCCGATCAGCGCGCCCAAATAGCTTCGAACTCTCGTCCCGCAGCTTGACCTCTACTCCGCCGCGCGTGGTCTTGGCCCGGCCACGAGTGGCATTCTCGACCTGCTTCTCCGCTCTGCGAATTGTCCGAATCCGAGTGAGGGCATAGGCGGGCCAATCCTCGGCCGGAGGTGGTGTTGCCGGTGCCCATGCTTCGGCGATGCGCGCCGCTTGTCCCTGAATCTCTTGCGCCCATAGGTCTTCCAGGCGTTGCCGCCTCGCAGATGGGTCCTGAGGCCAGTCGTGCACGCGGAACGCAGCCTCAGTCACCGCATGGGCTACAAGTCCTAGCGCTGCATGAGTACTTGGCCGCTTCCACTCGCTGTAGCGAGGGTCACGCGAGAAGCCGACTCGAAGTTGGCAACTGAGGAGCTGATTCGCGAGCGACGGCGAGAATTCGCCGATCGGCGTCGGCGCTGGGGTCGGGAAGTCAGACGGTTCCACGTAGCAACCGGAAGATCCTTGCCGGAATTCGGTCGAGCACCCAGAGGTCGGAAATGGAAACGCTTGACACGCCAATGTCTGATCGGAGGATGTCGTAGGCCTCAGCCTGCTGATCGTTGAGAAAACGCTCATCGTGCATCCACAGTGGGTGACCGAGGATCACTGCAGAGCGGTCTCCATCTCCGATGATGGCCAACAGGTCACCGACTTCTGCGATCCGACACGGCAACGCTTGGGAATAGGCACGGCGAAACAGATCGGCTAGCGATGGTGCTCGGCTGAGCCAGCGATCTAGCTGCAGAGGCAACCCGGCAGCGAGCGCCGCAACATCAAGCGCCAGGCGCCAATCGAGCGCACCATGCAACCGGCGATTGTCCCAACTGCGCAGGCAGTCGGGGCAGGGTTCGCCACACTCAGCGTGATCAGGTCCTTCGAACTCGTCTGTTAGCTCCCCGAGTATCCCCTCAAGGATCTCCTTGATGTGTGAACCGCGACCGAGTTCCGGCGCATAGCCTGCCCCATTCTCAAGACGATCCGCTAGGAATATCCGTCGCGTCTCGAAGTCCCCAATGCGAATCGGTTGAAGTCCAACTTCGATCTCATCGGGCTGAAGGTCAAGCGCTACCTGACATCCTCGGCGCATGACTTCTGCGAACGACCACATTGCGCTCACCCCCGCTGGCACCAGGTAGCTCGACGTTGGGACGACACCGCCGCGCAGCGCTACCTGCTCGAGCGACAGCGTGACAACATCCGTTGGTCTGATCTCACCAATTGCTGCACTCTCAAGCCGAGTTGTGCTCTCGGAATCAAAGTTCGTTGGCGATCTGAAGAGCGATTCGTCGTCGCAAACGACGGAACGGTCCCGCAGCCGAAGCAGTGGGAAGAGCCGTCCCTCGTTGTCATTGATGCGAACTACCTTGACAGGCTCCTCCCATCGTTCGACGCGCATGGAATGAACCACCTCGGAGACGCCGGTGCCTGGCCGCATCGCCAGTTCAGGGAACCCTGTGTGTCCAACCCCTTCGACAAGATCGTCGTAGTTCCTCGGCGAGTAGGAGGTTCTGAACCCCAAGGGCTGGTGAACCGGTACCGCCTCAAGTGCGCCTCCACAAGCAGGACACGCAGGCATCGGCTCACTCTCGAACACCTCAGTGAGGTTGCACTGCACGCATCGATGAAGTTCGATACTTTCGCCCAGCGGGTCGACGGGGAGGGCTCGATCTCCCCTGACTTCGTAAGCAGCGAATCCAGTGCAGGTATGAATGGAGCCCTCGCGGGTTACTTCCGAACCGGGAGAAAAGTTCGCGATCGCTTGATCCAAGGGTCGGTTGCTAATCGTGAACTCTTCAAGGTCCTCACGCGACCTAATCCATCTGCCGAACAACTCACGGACGCGAGTCGGGAACCCAAACATGGGTAGCACGCCCGCATTGGCCAGCAATTCTGACAGCTCGGCCTGCCGGTAGTAAGGACTGTCGATCCACCTGTCGATCTCTGGGACGAGATCGTCTCGCTGCCACAACGAAATGTCGGCGAGCGACGCGTCGGACATGCCAGTGAAGGCCCCAAGTCGCCAAACGACCTCGTCGACGTCAGGCGCGCGCGATAGGAACGCAGCCACTCGGCTCCTGTGACGGTCCGCCCATTCTTCCGTTCGACCAAACACACCGTGGATCGAGTCCGAAGTACGCACGGGAGGGTTCGGCAGTGATTGAAACGCTCGGCGCAGCAATTCGGCGCTCGCCACTCGTCGAAGGATCCGGTCCCGTCGCGTGTCAAGAAAGGGTTGAGGTGGAGGATCGCCGGTGATCTTGTGGGGGTGCCTGAAGTAGTAGTCATCGTGAGTGCGGTCCCTAACGAGGGTCAGGGCGTAGGAGAAGGGTTGCCCCATACGACCTGCGCGCCCCACGCGCTGCTGATAGTTGAAACGCTGTGGCGGGACGTTGGCCATCATGACGGACCGCAGGGAGCCGATGTCCACGCCGACCTCCATCGTGGTCGTCACACTGAGGACGTCGATGCCATCGCACGCAGCGTTCTCGCTAGGCGGAGGCAGCATTGCTCCCCTGAATACGCGTTGGCGCCGGCGTTGGACCTCAAGGGGCTTCGTCTGGCCTGTCAACTCACGGACACGGAGCCGGCGCGGGGGAAGCTGGGCGAGCCATGAGTAGTAGTCGGCCTCATCAGCTTCTCTCTCCTCCTCGATGAGGCCAGGCCTGTAGCAGCCCGTCCCGGAACACACACCCGCCGATGGATGCAAGTGAACACGGGCGCAATTCAGGCAAACCCACCTAGATGCGGTAGCGGGGCTGACGACTCGAAGAGTCGAACGGATTGGACTGGTCGCGAGGATCCAGCCCGGAGCGACGTGGCCGTTGAACAGAGTCGAGACGCGGTTGATCAGTTCTGCTTCATCGCACCTACCGGCAGCGACGGCAGTTAGGTAGTCCCTGACGTTTCGGGGCGGATTGTCAACCTGGTGGCGGTAGTAGCTGCCGTCGTAGCGACTGCTCGTGCCCAGTATTCGGGTGACCGATCTGACGACCTCGTGTGCGATCTCGCGGTCGAGCGGCCAAGAGGTGGTGTCGGCTGAACTGGGTTCAACAATTCCGAGACCAATCGACTCGAGGTCCCGACCTGCGCGGTCAAAAGCGCCTTCGCTAACTCTGACCGTCAGGCGCTCTCTCTGACGTTGTTGTACCTGCTGCCCGATGTCAGAGTCGATCTGGTGCCAGAGGCCTGGCTCGGGTGGCTCCCACGCGCAGTACCACGGCACGTTCCCCTCGATTGTTTGGAACGAAGCGTCCGGTCCAGCTGGGTTGATGCCAAGGGCAAGAAGCTCGCTACTCAAGCGGTGGATCAGGGACCCCCACGTCACGTATCGCTCGGGCCCACTGTGCTCCGCCTCGAAAGCGGCTACGCGCTCCACGTCGGCCGGGGTCGATGCGCCGAGATGTTCCCTAAGGAACGCCTGACCCAGAGCAACGTCACTGGCGACAATCTGACCGAAGACTGCACGTTCCTCCGCTCGGAGAGCATCGATGTCTGCGGATCCGCGCCGCATGATGTCAATACGGTCATCGCGCTGTTGGAGGATCTGCCGCGTGAGCTGTCGAACGAGGTCACGGAACTGGTTCAGTTCAGTGCCGCTCGCTGTGCGTGCGGCATCATCACGGCTGTCCGTAAAGACGATTGTGCGGGACTCCTCGGCAGTGTCGCCCATCGCGCGATGAAGCTGAGTCATCAGCAGCTGCGTTGACTGAGCAAGACCCGAGGTGTGCGCACGAATCGGGCTTCGCACTTCGCCAGTGAAGTAGGTGGCACCGTCAAGCAGACCGGCTCGCTGATCGCAGCGTGGACAGTGAACAGGCAACGAAGGCGTACGTAGGCCCTCGCCATCAGGGACGCCTGCAAGCACCATTCCAGTCCCACGGCCTGCCGGGGGAGCGACCAAGGCACCCAGCAGCGGGTCATAGTCGACAGCGGTGAAACCGATGGCCGCTCTTTCGCCGCTCGGTGTCGTCGGGCCCCAAGTGCGCGTGGATCGCTCGAGACCTGGTCGATACCACCTGTAATCGGCGTGCTGCCGCTTGAAGACCGGTGCGGCACGCTCGGCAGGGACCTGAACAGGCGTTGCCGTGAGGAACGTCGCGCCGTCCGGCGAATCTGCCACGTAGCCGCCGAGGCTGACATCGCCGCACTCGAAGCAGTAGAGGAGTTCGAGAACGCGGCCACCGCAGGCGCAGGTGGATGTGGCGATCCCATATATGCGCCCGATTCCGAGTTCTTCCTGACGGGTAACTTGGTCGCAGTTCGGGTTCGAGCAGGCCCAGAGGCCACGGAGAGTGCGCACAAACATGTGTGCCCGAAGCGGAATGGACTCGGGGCCTGCTTCAAGACTGGCGAGCCCCTCGAGTGCGTGCTGCAGGGCTCGGCCTTCCCCGTCATCATCGAAGAGCTTGTTCGCGACATCTGCTAGCCGTGTAGCGCGCACGCGACCTTCACTGTCTCGGCAAGCCGAAGCGACCGCTGCCGGCAAAGAAAACTGGTCAATTGCTGCTCTGACGCGCTCTGGCTCTGAACTGCGTTGCCAAGTTCTCAGGAATTCCTCGGCCTTGAGCGGCAACTCAGCGTCAATCGATCTCGGAGCGCCAGCAGTGACGTAGAAGGTTGAGTGTGATACGCCGAAAAACTGCTCGAGGAAACTGAGGCCCGTCGAATCGTCAGTGAGCGATGCAGAGGTAGCTATGCAACGCAGCTGGGGAGAATCCGGCTCAAGACCGAGCCGACTGAGCAGATTGCGGACGATCATCGCTACCTCGGACCCCTGAGTTCCGCGATAGAGGTGCAGCTCGTCCACGATCAGGGAGAAGACATTTCGCTCATCACCGCGAAGCCAGTCGCGGGTGGCCCCGAATAGCGGTTCCTCGATGTCGCGCATGAGCATGGCGTTGAGCATCGAGTAGTTGGTGACAAGCACATCGGGCGGGTCGGTGACCATCTCCCACCGGGTGAGCATTTCCCCCTGACGCGGGTCGGGAAACTGCGCTAGATCGATTTCGCCCGCGTTGACGAGTGAGTCGTACTCGATCGTCAACGCACGAAGCTCGCGGGCGACCGCCTCCACCCGACGTCGATCTGCCCGACCGGCGGGAGGACTGCCGGAGCCGAGTGTTGCACCGGTGTAGCGGCCAAACCAGAGCTGGGGCCCGCCAGATGCCCGAATCGATCTAATGGCCCGTCGCAATCTCGTGATTTGGTCCTCGACCAGCGCATTGGTGGGATAGAGCACAACCGCTCTAGCAGCGGCAGGACGCGCCGAGCCACTCCGAATGCTGCGCCAAGCCTCGCGAGGCCGCTCCCACCAAACATCGGCAGGCGAATCGCTGGGCCACTCAAGAGCCTCACTCACGAGCCTCGCGAGCACGGGCAGAAGGAAGCACTCCGTCTTGCCCGATCCGGTCCCGGAGGTAACGACTACGTTCCGTCCGTCCGCCAGGCCCGGCTGAAGCGACTGTCGCAGGGCTTCCGCCTGATGCGTCCGCAGAAGGTGAGGGTCCCCCGGGCTCGTGTACGCGCCGAACAGGGCATCGCCTACGAATTCACCTACCTGAGGGTCAAGCCCGAGGGCGGAGACTACGGAGCTGAGCTGCTCTGTGGCGTCGTACGGCAGGACGGGTTCGATCAATACGTCCGTGAAGAGCAGATTCGTCGCTTCTAGCAACCGCCTCCGCTCAAGCATGAGTTCGGAGGATCGAAGCCAGAATGCTGCGTCGATGTAACGGAGGTACGCATTCTTAATCTCTTCATAGACACTCTGTGGGCTCGAGATTGTCACGACCGCCTTCCCGTTCAGCTCATCAAGAGGTGTGACAAATGGGCAGCTACGCCCGACGGGACATTCCGATACTCCAATATTCGCTCACCCAGGTTCTCCACAGGAGGCCGGCCAGAGCACAGGGTCGCGGCACGTCCGTACAGCCCTGGAAGATCTGCGCCAAGAGGTACGTAGAGCACGTTCGTTGCCGAGTCGTAGCCAACTAGTGGCCGGTCAGAATCTGCGGCTGCGAGGTACTTGACGATTCGGGCGTCACCGACCGTGGCGCTCATTCTCGCCATGTCATCGGTCGCTCGGTAGATGTACGTGCGATGGAACCCAGATAGGCGGAAGGCTGACGGGAAGGATGCATTGCCACAGGGTTCGAACCGCGCCTTCTCGGGGTCCCAGCGTTCATAGGCACGGGCGCTGGTCGTCGATGTGCTTGGCAACTGTTGCCGGGCCTTGCTCAGTGGAGGAAGCATCGCCGTCAGATTCTCGGCCGCACGGGGGACGAATCGGGCCTCCCGGCGCGTGACACTGCCCACGAGGGCAGCCAGTTCGTTGAGTTCAGCGGTCGTCAATCCGGCTATCTGAACAACTGGCGGTGCCTCGGCTGGCTCAATGGCAACCGAGCCCCCGCGATCCCGCACGTACTCCTCCAGCGCAGCCATCATGACATCGCTCCGAAACCCGGCGATTGTGGCAGCGCCGTCGCTCAGACCGACGATGAGGGGTTCCACGACTCCCCAGCTGGAAGCAACCAACGAAGTCCCCGCTCGCTCGATCTCGACATGCCCAAGGGACTCAAGTCGCCGCTCGAATGCATCTCCGAATAGGTCGCTCCCCTCCAGCGCGGCAGCGAGGCGTGTAAGGGCAGACGCCGGACCAGAACCGATATGACAAACCGCATCGAATGCAGATTTCCAGTCGATGCCGCGGGCCTCACGCACGGGTGCTAGCGCAGTTACGTCAATCCTCGGAGCGCTTACCGACCGAGCGCCCGACTGTCTGTTGGACTTGCGCTTGCCGCGAAATGCCGGGTAGCGCTTTATGAGACCACAATGCTCGCAAACGCCCTCGACGCTCCTAAACCCGGGCCGGGCGGTTTCGATGCTCATCCGATGGCTACCGGTAGCCATGCAGGAACTGTCGTCGGGGGCGGGAAAGAGAACCCGGCCTCCAGACGAGACTTGCTCGGTGCGTCCTTCCTTCCTGGCGGAGTACCAACCGGGGGTTGTTGGTGGATCACCGCTTTCGATTTCGGCGACCGTGACGACCACGCCACGAAAGCCCCGTTCTTTATCGTCCCGGCATGCGAACAACCCAAATCCGCGGTCGTCTGCGTCGTGGACAATCGGTCGCTGATCATCGTCGACAGTTACCGCCGGGTTGTCCGCAGAACGGAGGCGGAGCGTCAAGGTTCGAATCAACTCACCATCTTGGAGCAATGAGAATTCATAATCCCCATCCTCAAGGCTCTCCTGGGCTAGATCCCAGACCAGAACCGCTTCTGCCCCAGTGAATTCCCGATCTTCCGGCCTCGACGAACCGAGTTCTCGAGAACAGGCGAGTCGCGCCTCGAGACGCCCGTCGCTGTCCGAGGTGGCCCGAATCTCTGGGGGGAGGGATGTTGACCACTTCGCGATGTTGCCGGGAATTCGAAGCCCTCCCTCCAGCACAAGCTGAGCCGAGGCCATCGCCTGGAAGACGTTGAGATCGACGTGAGTGCTCTTGCGCCGTTCGGTTGGGATGGATGAAAGCACCTGCACTCCCGAGAACAGCGTCCACCCGCCGGGCAGCCCGCGCAGCGCGGTCTCTTCCCTGAATCCCGGTCTCGCAATTTCCGTGAGAAGCCCCCTCGCGCTAGGTGCGACGTCGTCGCGCACGAGAA
Source organism: Microthrixaceae bacterium (assembly GCA_011523825.1). GTDB lineage: Bacteria > Actinomycetota > Acidimicrobiia > Acidimicrobiales > Poriferisodalaceae > Poriferisodalis. Next base: position 5,223 of record WTFX01000008.1, on the reverse strand, counting down.
TCAGCGATTCCTCGCCCAGCTGGACTCTCTCGCATTCGACCCAACTGAGCAGACGATCGTCGTAGCGCATCGGCACAGCCCGACGCGCGCGGCGTCGGAGAAGTGGCTCAGATCCAGGGCGCCGCAGGAGCACTTCGCCAGCGAGGAAGCTGGCCCCGTCGATCGCGTCGACATCGGCGAGGCCCAAATATGACGAAGAGGTGGGTATGAGCTCCAAGGATCCGATCACGGTTTCTCGAGCACCAAGCACTTCTACAGTTACGACCTCTTCGGCGGCGTGAGCCGGGACGACCAGTCCAACTTCGATGCTTCGGGTCGGAAACTGGCGTAGGACTGCGCTAGCGCGAACGATGTCTTGCGGTCGTGTGTCGTCTTGAGACGCAGGCCTCAGCGCGGAGGCACCATCCCACGACTCAAGTGCCAACGCGGCTACGTCAGCGATGCGCACTCTGGCATCCGCACCGCTTCTCCATAACCGCTCTAGCGAGTAGCTCGCAGGACAGGGCCTGCGAGAGATCCACTCTTCGATCAGCGCTTCCATCTCAAACGACGGGAGCGAACTTCGAGGCGGCAAGGAGTTGGAAGCAAAGAGGTCGCCGAAACGTTCCCGGTCGGTCTCTCGAACCAGTGCTTGCGAAACGGGAAGACCAATGTGCTCGTGGCCGAGCGCAAAGGCCGTTGGCAACCCCCGATTTCCTTCGAGCGCTTCCAGCCAGTCATTGAGCGCACCCCACAGCAAGCCCGAAACGGCCGTTCCATTGATCTTTCGCCGATAACCGGTTTGGAAGGCCTTGAGGGACTGTTCGTCGAGTTCGAGATGTTCCGCCAGCCGGCCGTAGAAGTTGTGAGGGCGCATGCCTTCGCCCTCACGCATCGTCTCGGCTGAGAGGCTCAGCAGCGCGAGCAGGCCCAGAACTGGAGGCGCCTCCATCATGCTTCCGTTGCGCCAAGCATTCAGGTGGCTCAGGTGACGAGCGAAGACCCGCGAGGCGCCATGGCGCAGTGTCAGAGTGTCTCGTACTGCCTCCACAAGAGAACCCACGGCGTCGGTTGTCCCCGGCTCGGCCCGCCCGGCTATGCCGTCCAAGACATCGTCTTCGAGATCGAGGTAGACCGGCTTGCCGGCATTGCCACGGCCATAAACGACATCGGCAATCGCCTGATTCCACCGGAGGTACCGCTCCCAGTGCCTCGACGAATGCAGAGTCCTCATTGCTTTCAGCCCTGTGTTCATCGGAGCTCAATTGTGCCCCGTCTCCGATACAAGCGCCCCATTTGTAGTGGCCCGGTGTGACAGACGCCTCTGAACCGAGTCAACGCGTCCGTATTCGGTCAGTGTTCGTCGCGCCCCCGCTCCGCGCCACCGTCGGTGACACTGTCCGCTCGAGGTGGAGCTGCGGAGCGATACTCATGCTGATCGGCCCGGCGATACATCGCTAGATGCCCGGCCGCTTGACATCGGTGTCACACTCGCGCATCCTCCGGGCCAGGGCTTCCGACGTGTGTTCTGCCATGCGAGGCACGCTGCACTTCACGTGTCGCCCGTCGCGGATGGGAACCGAGCGATACTGGGGCGCTCTTGCCCACTCCAGCGCCTGAGAGCTACCGCAGCGGCACCTGCAAGGGGCAGAATCGGCAGATGACGACCGGGTCGGCAATCTCGCTCTTCTCTGGTGCCGGGGGACTCGACCTCGGAGTTGAAGCCGCGGGCTTCACGACGCTGGCAGCTGTGGAATTGGATGATGACGCAGCATCTGCAATGGAGAAGAACGCCCCCACCTGTTTCCGTTCCCTGCGCGAAGTGCTAAGAGGTGACCTCCTCCCGTTGGCGACCGGTAGCGGCAACGGCCTCTCGACCCGCGACATTCTTCGCGCCGCTGGGCTGGGGAGGCGTGAGCGGCCAGACCTGTTGGTCGGCGGGCCGCCATGCGTCGCCTTCTCAAAGTCGGGCTTCTGGCTTGACTGGAAACGAGAAGGGATCGATCCCGCTGCGAGCTTGCTGCAGGCCTACACCCGGTTCCTAGCCGAAGCGCAGCCTCGTTTCTTCATCCTGGAGAACGTGCATGCTCTGACGTTCAACAACAAGGCGAGTCGTCCAGCCTTCAATCGCCTCCTGGAGGAGATTGGTGCCGCTGGGTATGACCATCGCTGGCAGGTCCTGAATTCCGCCGACTATGGCGTTCCTCAAGCACGACAGCGTCTGTTTGTCATCGGAGCTAAGAAGCGCCTGAAGCTCCCAGCGATCCCCTCACCGACCCACTCGGCCCAGCGGGAGAACCAGAGGCTTACCGCAGGACTGCCTCCACACATCACGGCCGGCAGCGTTCTCAAGGATCTAGTCACGGAGCCGGAGGACGACGAGGTCGTTCGAGGATCATGGGCGCATCTCCTCCCAGAGGTGCCGCCCGGAGACAACTACCTACATTTCACGGCGAAGCGGGGATATCCCGAACCCATCTTCCGGTGGCGTTCGCGCTACTGGTCATTCTTGCTGAAGCTTCACCCAGAGCGGCCCTCGCCAACGATCCAGGCCCGGCCGGGTCCCTACGTCGGGCCGTTCCACTGGGAGAACCGTCGTCTCCGGGTGCCGGAGATTCGACGGCTGTTCACATTTCCCGACGATTTCGCATTTGTGGGACGGCGCGCTGCGATACAAGCACAGCTAGGAAACTCCGTCCCACCACAACTGGCACGGAAGGTTGCCGAGGAGGTAGCGGCGAGTTGCTAGTCGCCGCCTCAGCGGCATCTCCGCCCCCTACGAGCCGCCGCCCTCCCCCGAGGTCATCGTCGACACCTCCCAACCTCTCGGCTGCCGCGCCGCCCAACTCCTCGCCGCCCTCCCACTGACAACCGGCCGCTGAGCGGCGGTTACCGCAGGGCAGGCTCGAATCCGCGCAGATACTTGCGCGCCGTTCTGGCTAGTGCGAGCCGAACGGGTCGAGCAGAGGCACGGGCGTCAGCCGAGGTCCGGTGGGCGCCGACGTTGGAAGTCCCGCCGAGGGGGAGTCAGATTGTCGGTGCGGGCATGGGGTGCCATCAGCCAGTCCTTGAGATCCGGGCGGGCGCTGCGCTGCAGTCGTTCCCACTCCTCGATCGGCACCAGCACAGCAGTCGGCACGCCGCGCAGCGTCACCGTCTGCGGCCCGTCGCTCAGGCTGCGTTGAAGAAGCTCGCTGAAGCGAGACTTCGCCTCCTGCACCTGCCAAGTACCCGTCATCTCGTTCTCCCCGGTCCTCATTCTTTGCAGATCTTGGAGATCGTCTGGGGCGAGGCGTTGGCAACCGCGGCGATGTCCCGCAGCGATGCTCCATTCGCTTGGGCAAGCCGGATCGCGGTCGCCCATTGCGAGGCCAGATCCTCCTTCTGACTGGTCAATCTGCGAACGACATTGAGTGCTGCGCCCTCGGAACTCGTGGCCATGTCGAGTCCAGCAAGATCCCAAATCGACTTCACGTTGCTCATCGTGCTTCCTCAATGCTCCGCAGCAGCTTCGCGATCACGTCCCGGATGATCACTGCCGCTACCAGCTCATCACTCCGACGCTCGACGATCTCGACAACGGCACCAAGCGCCTCCAGCGTGTGCGCCAGCTCTGCCTCATCGAGATCCACCGTGATTCGCACTCCGTAAGTCTAGCAAATGGACAAAGTGTCTAATGTTCGAACACCTGGCGATGGCATAGTGAGCGGCATGACCGGAAGGTTCGAGCCCCGTCCGACACGCCCGACCGGGGTACTCACGCTCAACGGATGGCGGTTGAAGAGCTACGAGATCACGCTCGATCGGCGGTCCTTCGATGAAGACGGCAGCGGGCGACGCCGACTCGGGTAGCGGCGAGCCGGCCGAAGTCTCGTTCGAGCACGCGACGCCTGCAGGAAGAACTGGCAGGTGTAGTCGGCAGCGTCGAGGGTCTGCGGGCGAGGACCTAGTGACTCGACGGCCGCACCGCGGCGATCTTGCGAGCGAACCCAGCTACGGCGACCGGCGTTGACCCGGCGAGCGGTAACGAGGCATTGCGACCTGCGACGAAACGTTGCGCCGAGCCGCACGTGTCACACCCTCCACATACGGTTGTTCTCATGAACAGCAGCGGCGACCCGGCCTCAGGCGGCAGTGCGACAGCCACGCCTGCGCCGAGCAGCAGCGCGACCGACGCATCGGCGTCGGCGGTGCCGTAGACGCATCGGCGCCGAGTGGCACCGTCACGACAGGCCCGTCCGCGCCGGGCGGCGGTGTGTCGACGTCGTCGGGGCTGGGTGGGGTGCGTGTGGATGCGGTGGATGTGGCTGTGCTGTGCGGGGAGGGTCTGCGGTCGCATTTGGGCGAGATCGCTCGGGCGGAGTCGCGGCTGGCGGCGATGAAGGCTGACGCGTTGGGTGAGATCGCTCGCCGCAGCGGCGAGGGTGCGGCTGCTTGGGCTGCGACTGATGCGATGGCGGTGTCGGGCCGGCGGGCGCGCGGCGAGGTCCGCGACGCGGTGAGGCTCGGCGAGTTGGACGCGACCCGGGAAGGGCTCGCCGGGGGTGAGGTGCCCGTCGGTCATGCGCAGCTGATCGCCCGCGCTGCGGGCGACACTGCGATCGATGAGGCGTTCTTGGCCCAGCGGGCACCCCAGGAGGGCTATGACGAGTTCCGCCGCACCGTGGCGCGCCATGTTGCCGACGTGAGCCGCGACGACGGCGCTTCGGTGCTCGAACGCCAGCGCCGGGCGCGCAGCGGCAGGATCTTCACCCGCAGAAGCGACGGCATGACCGTGGTGGACCTCGTCGTGGACCCGGTCACCGGCGCCCGGCTGGGCACCGTGATCGCCGCTGCGGAGCGGCGCCTGTTCCGGGACGAAGACCCCAACGCGCGGCGCACACCCCCACAGCGCACCGCAGATGCCGTCGTCGAGCTCATCTGCGAGCCCGATGCCAAGCGCCCTACGGGCGCGTCGCTGATCGTGGTCGCCGACTACGACACCGTGAACCACCAGCTCGCCAACGCACGACTCGCAGACGGCACACCGATCGCCATCGCAGAGATCGCCCAGCTCGCCGTCGACGCCGAGGTGCTGCCCGCAGTCTTCCAAGCAGCCACCGGCGATCTGCGCATGGGACGCAGCCGCCGTACCGCCACCGACCTCCAACGCGCCGCACTGGCAGCCCGGCAGCCCCACCGTCCCCGGCCACCGTGATCGCCGCTGCGGAGCGGCGCCTGTTCCGGGACGAAGACCCCAACGCG
>WTFX01000011.1 GCA_011523825.1 Microthrixaceae bacterium | reverse complement strand
GCCCCCGCCCCCGCCTCCGCCGACCCCCACGGCACAATTCGCCAGCAGTTCGGCGAGCGTGGACGAGGACATCGGCACCCACGACGTCACCGTCAGCCTGTCGCCCGCACCCGCGTCGGCGATCACCGTGAGCTACACCCTGTCGGGCACCGCGACACGGGGCAGCGACTACACGATCAGCGGCGTCACCTCCTCACAGGGGAGTCTTCGCGTGGCCGCCAATCAGGCCAGCGCGACCATCCCGGTCAGCGTGGTGGACGACCAGATCATGGACTCCGGCGAGACCGTGGTGGTGACGCTCACGTCCGGTCAGGGCTACAACCTCGGCACGCAGCGCCGCTACACGCTCACCATCAACAACGACGATCCCCCGCCGCCCGACCCGCTGGTGCCCGACCCGCCGACGCCGCCCGTTGCCGACGACCCGGGCACCGGCGGCGGCGGGCAAGGACCCTCTGCGGTCCCGCCGGGCAGTGCGGGATCGTCCTCTGCGCTGTCCGCACCCCCGCGAGTCGAGATCCGGCTGGGAGACCCGTCTCCGGCCGCCGTCTCGATGGGCGAGTCGAGCGTGATGACAGTGGAACTGGATCGCATGGTGAGGGGGTGGGTGCGTGTGTTCGTCGAGATCGACAGCACAGCGGAGCTGACCGGCGACTACACCGTGGACGCCGATGTCGGCGACGGCTGGTTCTCGCTCGGCGACAACCCGCGCCGCCTGGTGTTCGACCTGCCGCGCAGGGACACCGACGCGCTCGTGCGCGTGACCTCCCGCGACGCCGGCCGCGCCGACGCTTCTGCGATGCTCACCGTCAGCATCGGCGACCGGACCTTCGCGGCGGGCTCGGTGGCCAAGCTGGTGCCGATGGGCAGCGCCGAGATCACCGCGCTGCGCAGCCCGGATGCGCAGTCGGCTGCGGCCGGCGCCGTCACCGTCGCCGTCGGCAGTGACGATGCAGACACGGGCAGCGACAGCGCCGCGCCGCTGGCCGTTGCCCCCAGCGCCGCGAGTGCTGCGCCACCGGCATACGACGACGCTGCGGACGTCGTCCCGCAAGCTGGCGCAGCCGGGCAGACCGCCGACGGCTCGTTCGTGTCGTACACGGTGCAGCCCGGCGACACGCTCAGCGCCATCGCGCTGACGTTCTACCGCGACGAGCACGCATGGCAACGGATTCTCGACGCCAACCGGGGCCGCCGCCAGAACGACGGCTACGAGTTCACCGGTCCCGACACGATCCGGGCCGGCTGGACGATCCGCATACCCACGCCGATCGCAGCGCCGGGTGCAGCCGCAGCAGCCGATGCCCCGTTCGTCACCTACTGCGTGGCGGCCGGCGACTCGCTGCACACCATCTCGCGGCGCATCTACGGCGATGCGGCGTTGTACAACCGCATCGTGCTGGCCAACCGGGGCCGCCGCCAGGCCGACGGCACTGTGTTCGTCCATGGCGACGCCATCCGGGCCGGCTGGCTCCTGCGCATCCCACTTGCCGGCGCATAGCAGCGCCGGGCAGTTTGCAGGCTTCGCGTACCCGCTGACGTAAACTTCGGCGGTTTGCGGCGCGGTGAGCGACCGTCCCGCGCCGCACCTGCGGCGGCGGCAACCCGACACCAAAGGGAGACAGCATGAGCAAGTTCTTCGGGACCCACGGGCGATGGGTGGCGAACCGGCCGTGGACTGCCCTCGCTGCGATGCTGGTCGTGACCATCGTCGCCGTGGTCGGCCTCTCCCGCACCGCGGACAGTGCCGACGCCGAGGACGCGTTCCTGCCCAGCAACAGCGAGCTGGTGGCCGCGGTGGACAAGCTTGAGCAGAGCTTCCCCGCCACAGCAGGCCTCGAGGCTGTCCAGGTGGTGCTGCGTGGTGACGTGCTCTCTCCGGCGGGCGCCGCTGACGCTGCAGACGCCACCCAAGCAGCGGCGTCGCACCAGGGCTTGGCGCCGTTCTTGTTCGAGCAGCGTCCGCCGATCTCGCCCGGGCACGTGCTGGCGAGGATGCTGGCCGGCCCCGACGGCGCCGCCGGCTTCGATGTGGCCTCGGCATCCCAAGGCGAGATCGACGCTGCCATGGCCGCCGAGGCCAACGCCCCGCTCGCCGATTTGCTGGAGGAGATGGTGGCCCGCGACGCCGACGGCGCCGTGGTGGGCGGCATCGGCATCATCACCGTGAATGCCGGGGGCGATCCCGACGGGCTTGCCGACGCGCTGCTGGCGGTGGACGAGGCGGTGAAGTCGGTTCCGCTTTCCGGGCTGGACTCGGCGCGCACTTTCTCGTCGGGCAAGAGCGACCAGGAATCCGACGATTCCAGCCAGTCGTCCACCGGTCTGCTGATGGCTGTGGCGTTCGGGGTGATCGCTGTTCTGCTGGTGCTGTTCTATCGGCAGGTGTCCGATGTGCTGCTGTCGCTGGGCGGGCTGATTCTCACCATCGTGTGGGCGCTCGGGTTCCAGGGCTTGCTCGGTCCCGACGGCTTCGGCGTGATCGGCGCTCCCAGCGCGTTGGCCCAGATGGTGCCGGTGATGCTCATCGGCCTCTGTGTCGACTATGGCATCCAGGGCACGGCCCGCTACCGGGAGATCCGTGCTGAGGGCGCCGATGCCGTCGAGGGCGTCTCCCGCTCGGTGGCAGGCGTCATGCTGCCGCTGGGGCTGGCGGGCGTCACCACCATTGCCAGCTTCCTCACCAACCTGTTCGGCGACATCAGCGGGCTGGCCGACTTCGGCGTGGTCGCAGCGGTCGGCGTGCTGAGCGGCCTGACGGTGTTCCTGACTGCCGTGCCGGCCGTGCGCGCCCTGCTCGACCGCAGGGGCCAGCGCAAGGGCAGGCGCCCGATGGTGCGACCCATCGATCAGGCCATTCCCGGTGCAGGCGCAGTCGTGCGGGCCATCGGCGGCGCGACGGTCCGGCGGCCGACGGCCATCCTGCTGCTGAGCGGCATCGTCACCGTGATCTTCCTGTCGCTCACCACGCAGCTGGGCAGCGAGTTCAGCTCGACCGATTTCGTGCCCGACGGCACCGAGAGCAAGGAAGACGTGGTGTTCATGGCTGACCATCTGGGCGGCAACACCGAACCGGTCACCGTGCTGGTCGAAGCCGACCTGTCCGATGACCGCACGCTGCGCAACATCTTGGACTTCGCGTCCGCCATCGAGGACTCATCGCAGCGGCCCGAGGCGGTCAGCAGCGACATCACCAACTCGCTCGGCGTGTACTTCCAGACCCTTCCGCCCGACCTGCAAGAGCAGATCTTCTCCGAGCTGGCTCTGGGCCAGACAAGCCCGCTCGCCCTCGACAGCGCCGCCATCGACCGGGTGCTGACGCTCATGCGCGACCACGACCCCGCGCAGTTCGACTCGCTGGTGGCCTTCGGCGCAGAAGGCGAGGACGACCGCACCATCTTGCAGTTCAACGCGCTGACCGGCGACACCGACCGCACGCGCGCGCTGCTCGACGACGTGGACGGCCTGTGGTTCGGCGACGACAGCGCCATCACCCCCGTGGCCGGGGAGATCACCGGGGTGGAGATCACCGACAGCCTCACCGAGAGCCAGGTCACCTCGATTGTGTTCACGATCGTGGCGGCGCTCGCCGTGCTGATCCTGTTCTTCTGGATCACCGAGTTCCGGCCCATGCTGGCGGTGCTGTCGGTGCTGCCGATCCTGCTGGTGCTGGTATGGGTGTTGGGCACCATGGTGCTGCTCGGCTACAGCTATAACGTCATCACGGCGCTCATCACGGCGCTGTCCATCGGCATCGGCGTCGACTACACCATCCATGTCACCCATCGCTTCATCGAGGAAGTCGACCACGGCAAGTCGATCAGCGAGGCCATCAACATCACCATGGGCACCACCGGCGGGGCGCTGATCGGCTCTGCGCTCACCACTGCGCTGGGCTTCATGGTGCTGGTGTTCAGCCCGATCGCGCCGATGGGCCAGTTCGGCCTGCTCACCGCCGTCACGGTGATGTACTCGCTGATCGCGGCGGTGGTGGTGCTGCCGCCGATGCTGGTCACCTGGGCCGCGTACCACCAATGGCGCAAGAACAGCATGGCCGAGCCGGGCACGGCCTGAGCCGAGAGCGCGACCGGCCGGGCCGGCCAGCAGACCCAGCAAGCACCACCGGCACGGACGGACGGTGAGACCGGTGCTGGGAGCGCTTCGCAAGGAGCGCTACGACGTGATCTTGGCGATCAGCCTCGCCATCGTGGTGCTGTCCGCCTTCGGCGCCGGCGCGCTGAGCGCCATCGGCGGCATGGTCGGGCTGGCACTGATCGTCGGGACGCTGATTGAGTCGGCCGAGCGCCCGCCGAGGCTGGCATGGGTGCTGATCGCGGCAGCAGCAGCGGCGACCGCGGCCGACATCGCGATCGCAGGTTCCGCCGACGCCGTGGTGGGCCCCGCGGTGCTCACCCTGATCGGCTTGGCGGCCGCGGCGGTCGTGACCCGGCAGGTGCTGTCACGGCCGTTCGCGGGCACCACCTCCCTGGCGGCCTCGGCATGTGCGTACCTGCTGATCGGCTACGCCTTCGCCACCCTGTACATGGTGATCGACCGCACTGGCACAACGGCGTTCCTGAGCTCGGGGGAAGCGCTCACCTCCGAGTCGGCGGTGTACTTCAGCTTCGTCACCCTCACCACGCTCGGCTTCGGCGATCTGACCCCTGCGGCCGACAGCGGACGCGTCATCGTGACGCTCGAGGCCATGGCCGGTGTGTTCTACGTCGCCGTCGCCGTCGCACGCCTCGTGACCGGCTTCAGTGCGCCCGTCGCTGCCCCCGGCGTCGAGCCGCCCAGTTCTGCCGAAGCCTCCGACGGCTGATCGACGAGCAGCTCCGGAGTCATGACCCTGAGCGCTTCTGCTCCGGATGCGTTTGCGAACGAGGGTGCCGCGACGTACACCGTGCTCAGGAGCGGGCTCGCAGGGGGGCGATCACGCCCCCGGCGAACTCGTTGAGCATCGCCAATTCTTGGTCCTGTTCGAAGTAGCCGACGTGATGCCAGAGGAAGAACTCGGTGACGCCGAACTCCTCGTGCAGCGAGGCCACGTGGTCGAGCTCTTCCTCCCGGCTGCCGCGCCAGACCCGACCCATCGGCACCGCGTAGGGCGGCGCGTTGTAGGCCCAGTTGAACAGCTCCTCGAAGCCGGCGTACAGGTCGGCGGCCTCGGCCGGTGTGCGGCCCATCGTGAGGTGACCGCCGATCGCCAGCGCATCGGACGCCGTGGTATCGCGCCCCGAGTTGTGGGCTTCCTCAAGGTAGATGCCGAGCGCCGTGCCGATGAAGCTCTGCCGCTCCGGGGCCACGAAGCTGACCATCTTGCCGCCCTCGCGGGCCCAGAACTTGGACGTCTCCATGCTGTAGCTGAACGGGGCGTACACCGGCGGGTGCGGCTGTTGCAGCGGCCGGGGCACGATGCCGATCTCGCGCAGCGTCTTGTTCTCGTCGACAGCGGTCGGGTCGAAGTCGTCCGTCGGCGGGAAGTGCCATTCCATCTCGGGCGGGGCCTGCCAGAACTCGCCCTGGATCGACACCTTGTCCTGGGTCCACAGCGACTTCACCAGGTGCCAGTTCTCGTACAGGGCCCGGCGGCTTCGCTGGTCGGCATCGGATTTGTCGGACTCGGTGGAGGTGATGCCGAGGTGCTGGCCGAACGTGCCGGTCCAACGCGGTGTGTTGCCGCGTGTGAAGCCCACGAAGGTGCGCCCGCCGGTGAAGTGGTCGAGCATGGCGATGTTCTCGGCGAGCTGGATCGGGTTCACGGCGGTGAGGTTCATGCCGAGCTGGCCGACCCGCATGCGCTCGGTGTGCTGGGCCACGAAGTAGTCCCAGAACAGCGGGTTGGTGGTGGTCTCGATGCCCTCCACCTGCATGTGCTGCTCGGTCATGGCGAAGCCGTCGTAGCCGACCGACTCGGCGAACTGCATCTGGGTCCGGATGTGATCCATGAGCGTCTGCCAGCGCTCGGGCATCGACCCGGCCAAACCGATCTGCTCGCCGCGACGGCGCATGTACGGCACCACGAGGATCGTGAAGCGGAAGTCAGTCATGGGGACTCGGGGTCCTTTCGGTTCGCCGCCTCTTGCGGCATCGGCCGCGCAGACTGCAACACTAGGAAACCGGCCGGCGCCCGAGCCGGCCAACCCAGCGTCACCCGAATGGAGGAGGAACCGCCAGATGCCCAAGTTCGAGCCCACCGCCGGGCGGGGTCTGCATCCCATCGAGAATGCCCCGATCCCCGAGATCCGAGCGCTCCAGCTGGAGCGTCTGAAGTGGAGCCTGGCGCACGCGTACGCACATGTGCCGGCGTACCAGCAGCTGTTCGACGAGGCGGGTGTTCACCCGTCCGATCTGCACACCCTCGACGACCTGGCGCGCTTCCCGTTCACGTCCAAGACCGAGCTGCGCGAGAACTACCCGTTCGGCATGTTCGCCGTGCCGCGAGAGCAGGTGCTGCGGGTGCATGCCTCGTCGGGTACCACGGGAAAGCCGACCGTGGTCGGCTACACGCAGTCCGACCTGGACATGTGGGCGCACGTGTTCGGGCGCTCGCTGATGGCGGCGGGTGTGCGGCCGGGCGATGTGGTCCACGTGTCGTATGGCTACGGGCTCTTCACCGGCGGACTGGGGGCGCATTACGGGGCCGAGCAATACGGGTGCACCGTGGTGCCGGCATCGGTCGGGCAGACGGCCCGGCAGGTGCAGCTGCTGGTGGACTTCGATGCCGATGTGCTGTGCGCGACGCCGTCGTACGCGCTGGTCGTCGCAGACGAGTTTCGCAATCAGGGCATCGACCCGGCTTCGACGTCGCTGCGGGTGGGGATATTCGGCGCGGAACCGTGGTCGGAGGCGATGCGGGCCGAGCTCGAGGATGCCTTCGGCATCGACGCCGTCGACATCTACGGCCTCTCGGAGGTGATCGGCGGGGGCGTCGCCAACGAGTGCGTGGAGACCAAGGACGGGCCGACCATCTGGGAGGACCACTTCTATCCCGAGATCATCGACCCTGACTCGGGGGAGGTGCTGCCCGAAGGCGAGACGGGCGAGCTCGTCTTCACATCGCTGACCAAGGTGGCGATGCCGGTGATCCGGTACCGCACCCGCGACATCTGCTCGCTTCAGCCCGGCACGGCTCGTTCGATGCGCCGCATGGGACGGGTCGCGGCACGCAGCGACGACATGCTCATCATCCGCGGCGTCAACGTGTTCCCGAGCCAGTTCGAGGAGCTGGTGTCAGCCGAGCCTCGGCTGACCGGGCACTTCTTTCTCGAAGTGCATTCTCAAGGCCGGATGGAAGGCATCACCGCAGTGCTCGAGCCCAAGCCCGATGCCGGCGACCACGAGGCGATCGCCGCGGAATTCGCCGGCACGGTGCGCCAGCGCATCGGCATAGCGGTCGACGTCCGCACCGTCGAACCCGAAGGAATCCCGCGCTCAGAGGGCAAGGCGCAGCGAGTCCGCGACCTTCTGGGCTGAGCGAGGGGGTTGCGCGCTACGGTTCGGCTGCCCCGAGTCGAAGGAGACAGCTATGAGCTTTGTGGAGATGCGGCGCTACCGCTTGAAGGTCGGCGCACCGGAGCACTGGGTCAAGGTGTACTTCGAGAAGGGCTACGAGGCGCAGCGCAAGTACCTCGGCGAGCCCGTCGGCTACTACACCACCGAATTCGGCGGCATCAACGAGATCATCCACATGTGGCGCTACGACACGCTCGACGAGCGGGCTGCCAAGCGCAAGACGCTCTTCGAGGACCCGGAGTGGCTGGAGTTCGTGAAGGAGATCGCTCCGCTGGTCGAGACGCAGGAGAATGCGATCCTGCGCGACATCTTCGAGTCCTGAGCACGCAGTCATGCCGAACTCGATGATGGATACGTGGGCGTCCGGGGGAGAGACGCTGGGCACCTGGCTGTCGATGGCTTCCAGCCATTCGGCCGAGATCGCCGGACGTGCGGGCTTCGACTACGTCTGCGTGGACATGCAGCATGGTGTCGCCGACTACCAGGTCGCGGTGGAGATGATGCAGGCCGTCGAGATGGGCGGCGGCACGCCCATCGTGCGCGTGCCGTGGAACGAGCCCGGCATCATCGGTCGAGTGCTGGATGCCGGCGCTCGGGGTGTCGTTGTGCCCATGGTGAACTCGGTCGCCGAGGCGCAGGCGGCAGTGACCTACTGCAAGTACCCGCCGCTGGGCGCCCGCAGCTTCGGACCGGTGCTGGTGGCTGCCCGGGCTGCGGCGGGAGAGAACTACTTCGAAGTGGCCAACGACACCACGGCCTGCATTCCCATGATCGAGACCCGTCAGGCGGTCGAGGCGCTCGATGAGATCTTGGCGATCGACGGCGTTGACGCGATCTACGTCGGGCCGGCCGATCTGTCCATCAGCTACGGCTACGGGCCGGGATACACCGACGACAACGCCGACTACAAGGCGGCGCTGGAGCACATCGCCGAACGCTGCGCCGCCCACGGTGTGGTGGCTGGCATCCACTCGACGGCGTCGCTGTCGGCCGACCGCCGAGGCAAGGGCTACCGCATGCAAACCGTCGCCGGCGACGCCATGGCGTTGGGTCGCGGCATGGCCCGCGACCTGCGCACGGCCCGCGAGTCCGGCGTAGCCGAAGCCGCCACCGGAGCCGACTCCAAGATCTACTGAGCTGCCTCGACGCTGCTGCCGCGGACGGCCTTGTCGGCGTTCCTGTCCGTCAGTTGTCTGACGTGTCCGGCTGATCGACTTCCGGATCCTCAGGCTGTTTGCGGTCAACGAGTGCCTTGGCTCGCCGCGCCGCCGATTCGCCTGCAGTACGCGCCGCCGTGGTCGCGGCTGCGCCTGCGCGTCCCGCAGCCGCCTTGCGACTCTCGGAAACCGTCGTGTCGGCGATCTGCCTGCCGGCCGCAAGCGTGGAATCCGTGATCTTCTTCACCCGTTCGCTGTCGCCGTCCTCGGGCCCCAATTCACTTCCTTCAGGGCTCATCGGATCGATGTCGTCTGGCTCCGCGGCTTCTGCAGCGGAACCGAGGGATGACGTCCCTTCCTGAGATCGTTCAGATCGACTCACCTTGACGATGCCACGAAGATGAGGTCGTCTGAGGCCGGGGAAGGCACTTCGACAGGCGAGCTCGACGGCGCACGCCGCTCGGACTCACGTCGACTGGATTGACATCGAGCAGCTTGATGTTCGGCTCACGAGCTGCCACGGGTTGGGCGGCTGACGGGCGGGCCGCGCGCTTTTCGTGTGACACCCCCTTCGTACGGTTGTTCCCATGTTGAGGAACGGCTCTGGCGGGGCCCGGCGAGCTGGCGAGGACATTGCTGTAGGCGCTGAACGCGGCGCTGCCGAAGAAGCGTCCGCTGAGTTCTTCACCACCGATCCAGCTCCCGACGGCGGCCCTGTTGGCCCCGACCGCAGCCCCAACGTGGGCAGCGCCACTGTCGACCTGTCGGCGTCGTTGTCGCTGTGTCGGTTGAGCGGTGAGGCGCTGGCGGGGTTGGGGCGCGACGCGCTGTTGGGTGTGCTGGGCGATATCGAGCGGGTGGCGAACCGGCTGGCGGGCTACCGGGCCGAGGTGCTGGGCGCGCTGGATGCGTTGAGCCGCTCGGGTGCGGCGCCCGATGCCGCACCGCACCTGTCATTGCGCGACGCGGCGGGGGTGTCCGAGCGTGACGCCCGCCGCATGGTCCGCGGTGCCGAGAAGGCCCGCGAGCACGGCGTGGTGCTGGAGGCGCTGTCGGAGGGCGGCATCAACGCTTCCCAAGCCGAAGCACTGTGCGACGCGCGTGTGCCTGACGGGGTGCGCGCCGAACTGGTGGCTGCAGCGGCCGGCGAGGACACCGACGCCACCCGCCGACGGGTGCGCCAAGCCGAAGCCGACCACTCGGTCGAAACCCCGATGGAGCGATTCGAGCGGCAGCGTCAGGCTCGCAGCGCGGGCTGGCAGCGCGACCACGAAGGAATGCTGCGGCTGTGGGCCAAGCTCGACCCCGAGGTCGGCGCCGCGGTCGAAGCCAATCTCGAGGCGCTGCGTCGCCAGTACTGGCTCGACGACAAGCAGGTCCGCAGCGAGCGCCGCACCCCCGCCCAGCGCGACGCCGACGTTCTCGCCTACGCCTTGGCGGGCATCACCCTCACCGACACCGACTCAGCAGCCGTCGACCGGCTCCGCGCACGCAGCCGACCCGATCGCCTCCCGACACACGAGCCCGCTGCGGGCAATCCCGAGCGGCGGCTGCCGCCGGCGCAGATCAGCGTGCTGATCGGGCTCGACGCGTTGCGGGGCCAAACGGACGTCGCGGGCCTGACTGATGCTGGCGTCGAACTGCCGCCCGAGATCGTGCGACGCCTCGCCTGCGACGCCGAGATCATCCCCATGATCCTCGGCGGCCCCGGCGGACCAGCCGACGCCGGCCGTTCGACCCGAACAGTCTCGTTGCGGCTGCGGCGGCTGCTCATCGCACGCGACAGACACTGCCAATGGCCCGGCTGCGCGGAACCCCCCTCTCGCTGCGACGCCCACCACGTCCACCACTGGATCCACGGCGGCCGAACCGACCTCGACAACTTGGTGCTGCTGTGCCACCGACACCACCACCATCTCCACCAGCACGGCCACACAATGGTCCCCCAGCCCGACGGCACCTGGACCACAACCCACACAACCGAACCCGAACCTGCAAACGCAGCCCGAGCCCGAGCCGCTCAACCCCGGGCGCCCTAGAACCCACACTGGGGCACCGAGCCGCCTCGTTCGTCGGTGGTGCCGGACGCGGTGTCGCGCTGCTGCTCTGCTCGCCCCGAGAGCATTGATGTAACACCCCCTCTTTACCTTGGAAACCAGTCAGGCGGCGGCCGATCAGCGGCCCCGCAACCCGGCAAGTTCGGCTTTGTCAGCGGACGAGTCGGAGTTTGGATGAGAGGAAAGAGAATGGGAACATCATCAACCAACGGTGGCCTAGACGGCGAGCTTGAGCGGAGCGTCACCGCACCGTGGGAGCGAAGTGACGAGAGCGGTGCTGAGCCAGAGGGTGGACCGCAAGCGGAGAGCGCCCAGACGGCCACGGCCAAGGAGAGCAGGACGGGCCCGAGCGCCACTGGCCAGAAGACGACGGGCCGACAGGGCGGCAAAGGGTCGGGGAGGACATCGTCTGGCCGGACGAAGGTGTGGATGTTGCTCGATCGATCCGGGTCCATGTCCGGGCTGGAAGCCGCCGTCGTCAAGGGCGTGAACCGGTTCATCGCCGAGCAAGCGGCCGAGCCCGGCACGTGTCGGCTCACGGTGGCCCAGTTCGACTCGGAGGAGCCGTTCGAGTTGCTCGTCGACAATGTCTCGGTGCAAAAGGCCGATCCGCACGCTCTGGAGCAGTACGAGCCGCGGGGTCTGACGCCGCTGTTCGACGCTGTCGCGAGACTGATCGGTTCCGCGGACCAGCGGATCTCCCAGCGCGCTCAGGCAGGCAAGAAGCCGGAGGATCAAACCGTGGTCATCGTGACCGATGGGTACGAGAACGCCAGCACCGACTACTCAGCGGACGACATCCACAACCTCATCACCAAACGCCGGGAGCAGGGCTGGGCCTTCGTATTCATGGGTGCCAACCAAGACTCGTACGCCGAATCGGCACGTCTGGGGTTCGATGCGCGGAGCGTGCAGAACTACCAAGCCTCCTCTGAGGGCGTCGACGAGGCCTTCGCGTCGGTGAGCCGGGCACAGCGAGAACGGGGCGCAATGACTGTCGGACTGCGGGCGGAGACCAGTGACGACTTCTTCGGGGGAGTGCGCGAGGCCGAGGAGGGAATGCGGCGACGCTCCGCCTGATCTCGGCAGTGCTTCGGGTCAGGACAGTACGCTCGCCGACGGGGCTGGACCTGGAGGGGAACGTGGACGTCGACTATCCGATCATCTCGGCCGACTCGCACATCGCGGAGGCTCGCAACACCTACGTCGACTACATCGATCCGAAGTGGCGGGATGTGGCGCCGCGGGTGGAGTGGACCGAGGAACGCGGCGACGTCTATGTGATCGACGGCATGAAGCGCACCATCGACATGGGCCTCATCGCTGCCGCAGGTCAGAAGCCCGAGGAGCTCAAGCGCAGCGCCGCCTACGAGGAACTGCCGGCCAGCAGCTACGACCCCGCCACGCGGACTGCCGACCAGGACCGCGACGGTGTTTCTGCTGAGGTGATCTACCCATCGGTGGGCATGGTGCTGTGCAACCACTCCGATCCCGATTACAAGAAGGCGGCCATGGACGCCTACAACCGCTGGATTGCTGACTACTGCTCGGTGGACACCGACCGGCTGCTGGCGGTGGGGCAGACCGCACTCCGCTCGGTGGAAGAGGCCATATCCGACATCGAGGCCATGGCCGAAGCGGGCATGCGCGGCGTGATGATGTCAGGCAACCCCCATACCGAGTTCGACTTCGACGATCCCCGCTGGGACCCGTTCTGGCAGGCCGCGGTCGATCTCAATCTGCCGGTGTCGTGGCACATCCTCACCAGCCGTGGCCAAGGCCGGCCTCGGGGTCCGAAGGCGAACGCCTTCATGACCATCATCCGGGCCAACCAGGACATCATGGGCACGCTGGTATTCGGCGGCGTGTTCGAACGCAATCCCGGCTTGCGTGTGGTGTGCGTCGAGGCCGATGCGGGCTGGGTGCCGCACTTCATGTACCGGATGGACCATGCCTACAAGCGCCACCGGTACTGGCTGCCGCCGGGTCAGGAGCTGTCCAAGCTGCCCAGCGAGTACTTCAGCGAGCACATCTACACGACCTTCCAGGACGACTGGGTGGCTTTCAAGATGGTGAACGACGTCAACCACAAGCGGCTGCTGTGGGCGAACGACTTCCCGCACTCCGACAGCACCTGGCCGTGGAGCCAAGAGCTGCTCGACGAGCACTCGGCGCATCTGACGCCAGAGCAGCAGCGCGACATCCTGTGCAACAACTCGGCCGAGCTGTACGACATCGATCTCTCCAAGCTGCCCGTCGGCGGCGACCGTCTGGCGGCCAACGCAGCCTGAGACCGCTGACTCTGAGGGCCATATAGTGAGGGGTACCGTGGGCCATTGATGCCGCGCGCTTGCACGCGGCTCGTATCTAGGAGAGTCATGCAGAGCCACGAAGTCGACTATCAGATCTTCGGCGACGACATGCAGTTCGTCGAGGTCGAGCTGGATCCCGGCGAGACCGTCGTCGGCGAAGCGGGCACGATGATGTTCATCGAAGACGGTGTCTCGTTTGAGTCCGTCATGGGCGATGGCTCCGAGCCCAGCTCGGGCATGTGGGGAAAGCTCAAGGGCGCCGGCAAGCGCGTCATTTCTGGCGAATCGCTGTTCCTCACCCACTTCACCAACACCAGTGCCGGAGGCAAGGCGAAGGTCGGCTTCGCAGCGGGCTACCCCGGCAAGATCATCCCGGTGAATCTCGCTGAGATGGGCGGCGAGATCATCGCCCAGCGCGATGCGTTCCTGTGCGCGGCAATGGGCACCAAGCTCGACATCGCCTGGCAGCGCGGCATCGGCACGGGGCTGTTCGGCGGCGAGGGTTTCATTCTCCAGCGCCTGTCCGGCGACGGCATGGCCTTCCTGCACGCAGGCGGCTCGATCAAGGCCGTCCAACTCAACAACCAGACCATCCGGCTCGACACCGGCTGCCTGGTCGCTCTGCAGCCGTCGCTCAACTACACGATCGAGCGGGCGGGCAACCTCAAGTCGATGTTCTTCGGCGGAGAGGGACTGTTCCTGGCAACCGTGTCGGGCACCGGCTGGGTATGGCTGCAGTCGCTGCCGTTCGAGCGGCTGTCGTCGCGAGTGCTGGCCAACGCCGCGGGGCCGATGTCCGACGACTCCCGCGGCCTGCTCTCGGGACTGCTTGAACGGAGTTAGTACGCGACAGTCCGCGTCAACTGACCGAAGCGTAGGGTCGTGTCGGTGAAGCTTGCATCGGGCCGTGTCATGGTCGACGACCTCTTCGAAGCGCAGGAGGCATTTCACTCGCGCGGCTGGACAGACGGGTTGCCCGTGGTACCCCCCACCGACGACGCCGTGGCCGCCTGCTTGGACTGGGCGATGCTGGCACCGGACCATCTCATCGGCATCGAGCCGGTGCGGGCCCGTGCCATCACCGCTGAGAAAGCCGCCATCAACGCCGTGATGGCAGGTTGCCTGCCGCCGCACTTCCCGGTCGTCGTCACCGCGCTCACCGCCCTGCTGCAGCCTGAGTTCGGGTTGCACGGCCCAACGGCCTCCACCGGCGGCTGCGCAGTCCTGCTGATCGTCAACGGACCTATCCGGCACGAGCTGGCCATGGACGCCACGTTCAGCGTGCTCGGGGGGGCCGACCGGTCGCGGGCGGTCATCGCACGGGCAGTGCGGCTGGTGCTGGCCAACGTGCTCGACGTCAAGCCCGGCGGCATTGACCGCTCCACCTTGGGTCATCCCGGCAAGCTCGGCTACTGCATCGCCGAGGATGAGGAGGCCACGGGCTGGATCTCGCTCGGCGATCAGCGGCTCGGTACAGCGCTCGCCGAGCAGGGCCACGTGTCGTCGGTGACCGCGGTGGCGTCGATGGCGCCCCGGCAGGTCATGAACGAGTGGACCACCGACCCTGCCGAGCTCTGCGACACCCTCGCAGCAGAGATTCGGGCCAACCAGCTCAACTACTCCATCTGGCCCGGCAACTACGTGGTGGTATTGCCCCCGCAGCTGCGAACCCACTTCGATGCGGCCGGCTGGACCAAGGACGACATCGCGAATTGCGTGTACGAGCGGGCCCAGGTGCGCCGGGGCGATTGGGCGACCGTCGGCAAGGGAGCGGTCGTCAAGGATCGCGCCGAACGCACCTATCCGGCGCTCGAATCGCCGGAAGACCTGCTGATCGTTGCCGCAGGCGGTCCGGCAGGCGGCTTTGCAGCAGTCATCCCGCCTTGGCTCGGCACCCGAAGCCACGCAGCCACGGTGGCGGTCGGCGCCTGCGTCGACTGCGAAGTGCGCTGAGCCCGCCAGCCGCGACCGCATGATCTGAACGCCGCGCAAGACTCGGCACATGGAGGACAATGCGCTCGTGCGAGGCGAACTGACACGCGCGGGGCTGCTGCGGGAGCTGCCCGACAGTTACCTGGCCGCCGTCGAGGACTATCACCGGCTGGCGTACGCCGTGCTCGGCGAGGCACGTCGAGTCGCCACCGGCAGGTTCGGCCTCCGCAGCCTTGACGTGGGCTTCGGCACGCCGGTCTTCGAAGTGACGATGGGCCGGGCCGGCGAGATGGAATGCCAGGTGTGGATCGATGGCGACGAGCTGTTCGCCACCGAAGGCGGCACCCTGCGCAGCGCCCACATCACCACGCTGTCGGCGGCGGCCAAGTTCGCCGGGGTGTCGCCCGGCACAGAGGCGCGCGAACACGACAGCCCGGAGCTCGGCGACGTCGACCGCTGGCTGCGGGTGAGCCCGGAGCTGGGAGCGCACCTGGTTGCCTGGTTCCGGCTCGGCAAGCAGGCGCTGGACCAGTTGCATGAGCTGCCCGGTGCCGCAGATCCGGACGAGATCCAGCTCTGGCCCGGCCACTTCGACATCGCGACGGCGATTGGCCACGCCCAGACACGGGCCACCTATGGCCTGTCGCCCGGCGACGCTGCGCACCCGTTCCCGTATGCCTACGTGGGACCGTGGGGCAAGGTGGATCGCAGCGACACCTACTGGAACGATGACGCGTTCGGCGGGGCCTCGCTGCCGTACGCGGAGATCATCTCTGCCGGAGACCCCGCCAGTGCCGTGTTCGAGTTCCTGTACGCCGGTTTCGACGGAATCAACGGTTGACAGGCCGAGCGGCAGGCGATGCGGGCGGCCGCTCGACCAGCTCGCAATTCAGCGCAGTGCGCGTGGCAGCATGTAGCTGACCGGTGCTCGCCGATGCAAGCTGTCGACTCAGGCCAACAAGGAGGGCAGGGTGGAACTGCTGAACCCGACTCACGAACAGGATCCGGAAGGGTTCGCAGCACCGGCGCGGCTCGCCACGCTCGAAGGCGCCACCATCGGGATCATCTCGAATGGCAAGGAGAACACCCGGCCGTTCTTCGACCACATGGAACGGCTCCTGCGCGACCGCCACGGCGTGGCCAAGGTGATCCGCCGGATCAAGCCCAACTACAGCGCGCCTGCCCAGCATGAGCTGCTGGCCGAGGCGATGGGCTGGGATGCCGTGCTCGCCGGTGTAGGCGACTGAGGCAGCTGCTCGTCGTGCAGTCTGCACGACGCCGTCGCCGCCGAACGGATCGGCGTGCCCGCGGTCAGTGTCATGACCAGTGCCTTTGTGAGTGCCGCCGAGCTGATGGCCCGCGTGCAGGGTGTGCCGGACCATCCCTTCACGGTGATCGAACACCCCATCGCCAGCGCGGATGAGGCAGGGCTCGAAGCCCGCGCCCAGACTGCGGTGGAGCAGGCCGTCAGGGTGCTGGTCGCGCACTAGCTTCGGGCTGCGCCCGCGGACCGGCGGACCGCACCGACGAACGCTCCGGCCCAGGCGCCGGGCTTCCCGAACTCAGGAGCACATCGCAATGGTGAAGCCCATCCCCGACGACTACCCGCGTATCTCGGCGTCAATGAGCATCGACGGCGCCGCAGACGCGATCGCGTTCTACACCGATGTGCTCGGGATGACTGAGCGGATGCGCATTGACATGGGCGGCAGGATCGGCCACTCCGAGTTGCAACTAGGCGACTCGCTCATCATGGTGGCCGACGAATTCCCCGAGATGGAGTTCCACTCGCCCAAGCACTACGGCGGCTCGCCTGTGCAGATGAGCGTGTATGTGGAAGACGTCGACGCAACATTCGCTGCTGCGCTCGCGGCGGGTGCCACTGAGGTGCGGCCGATCGTGGACCAGTTCTACGGCGACCGCTCCGGGATGATCGAGGACCCGTGGGGCCACCGCTGGAACCTCACCACCCACATCGAAGACGTCGACCCCGACGAGATGGCGCGCCGCTCAGAAGCCGCGATGGTCGAGATGGGCGACGCCTGACCAAACCTGGTCGACTCTGATTCCCGGCTCCCTCCGGCGCCGCGGATCACTGCACGGCGCCGTCCGTACGCCACCCGACAATTGCCGCCGGCGCTGCGGAGACGGCGAAGAGCGCCGCGGCGATCGCCAGCGCGAACGGCACCGAGACGAACTGCGCCACCGTTCCCAGGGCCAGGCCGATCGACACTTCTCCCACCGCCTGGGACTGCCCGACGAATGAAACCACCGTGGCGCGCACTGACGAGTCGGCATGGCGATTCGCCATCGCCTCGGTGAGCGAGTAGGCCGTCTCGCCGGCCACGTCGAGGACGGCCCAGCCGATGAGAGCGATCGTGAACCACGGGCTCAGCGCCAGCGCCAGAGCACCCGCTGCGGCGATTGTCAGGAATCGCGCCAGCAGGAAGGCGTCCCGGCGGGCGCTTCGCTGGTCTGCCTGTTCAAGGCGCCGGCGCAGCCACGCCATCATCGGGATCGCCAGTGCAGACATGACAAACCAGACTGCGCCGAAGAACAGCACCGCCTCCCGGCCATCAAGCTGGGTGAGGCCCAGATCGAACAGTCGCAGGACCGAGAGCCGATCGTTGGCTTCCCATGCTCCGGCGGCGACCGTGGCTGACAGGGCCACGGCCAGAAGTGATGGATCGCGACGGACAAGCCGTGCGCCGCGCTTCCAGAGCGCGATCGCGTCTTTCCAAGCGCTCGTGTGTGCAGGTCTGGGTGCGCCGTCGGTCCGCCGACGCGGCGACTCGAACCCGGCTTCGGGCATGGCGATGGCGAGGTATCCGGCTGCTGCGATCGCGAGCATGCCCATCACTGCCATCGACCCCCGGACCGACCAGGCGCCCATAGCGGTGGCGGCGACGAGACCGACCATGACGCCCGCGGACCTGAAGATGGCATGGCGCACGATGAGCCCATCCACCTGGCGGCTGTGATCGCTACGGGGGATGCCGCTGTGTTCAGCGCCGGTGTCGTCGCCCGAGGTCGAAGACTCGACGGGCATCACCGCGGCACTGCGGTGCGAATGTGAGGCGTGGTGGGCAAGCTCGTCGGTCATCCACGCCGTGGCAGCGCCGCTCTGCAGCGTCCAGCCGACACCCCACAGCACTTGCCAGATGACAAGCACTCCGAACAGCTCGGTAACCGGGCCCAATGCCATCGCTGTACCCATCACGACGTAAGCCGCGACCACGGAGTACTTGCGGCTATAGAGGTCGGCAACCACGCCAGTCGGCGTCTCGGTCACGAGAATCGACAGCACCAGCGCGGTGCCGAGCACCGCAAGCCGGAATGGCGACAGCCGCAGATCCACCACCCACCACACCATTGCTGGCAGGCCCCACGCGAAGGCCAAGCCTTGCACGCCGCCTGTCAGCAGGAACAGCCGATCAGGCCGATGCCGCACGACGCCGCAGCCTATGGACGCCCGATGGGGCAAGATTCACCCGGCTCGCCGACAGGCACTCGTCAGCGGGCCGCGAACTGAGAGCGATCAGGAGGTCTGCTCAATGAACACGACCGGAACAGCTCAGCATCGGATCGACGGGGCGACGACGGCGTCGACACCAGGAGGTTGCGCAGACGAAGCAGCGCAGTTCGAGGAAATGGGACTGTCGGCGGCGTGGTCATTCGAGGCGTCCCACGACCCGTTCCTGCCGCTGGCACTGGCGGCAGAGCGCACCGAGAGCATCGAACTCGGCACGGCAATTGCGGTTGCCTTCGCCCGCAACCCGATGACCTGCGCTGTCACCGCGTGGGATCTGCACCGCATGAGCGGCGGCCGCTTCATCCTGGGGCTCGGAACGCAGATCCGGCCCCACATAACCAAGCGCTACAGCGAGCAGTGGTCACGCCCCGCGGAGCGAATGCGTGAGTACATCGAGGCGGTGCGCGCCATCTGGCATACCTTCGAAACCGGCGAGCGTTTGAATCATCGCGGCGAGTTCTACACCCACACCTTGATGACGCCGTTCTTCAACCCGGGGCCGATCGGCATGGAGCCGCCGGCGATCTACGTGGCCGGAGTGGGTCCCCGCATGGTCGAGGTGATCGGTGCGGCGGCGGACGGGTTCTTCGTGCATCCGTTCCACACCGCCCAGTTCATGACCGACGTCACGCTCCCGGCCATGGCTGCGGGCGCCGAATCGGCAGGACGCGACGTCGGCGAGGTCACCGTCGCATGCCTGACGGTTGTCGCCATGGGCGAGAACGACGAGCAGATCGACAAGGCACGCCGCTCGGCAGCGGGCCAGCTCGCGTTCTATGGCTCGACGCCCGCGTACGCCGGCGCGCTGGATCATCACGGCTACGGCGAACTGCAGCCGCGCCTGAACACGCTGTCCAAGCAAGGCAACTGGCGGGAGATGAGCGAGTTGATCGACGACGACCTGCTTGACCTGGTTGTGGTGTCCGGAACGCCTTCCGAGGTCGGCGCCAAGATCGCCGAGCGGAATGCTTTCGCCGACCGCACGACGATGATGTTCTACGGCCCGACACCCACCAACGACGCCATCGCCGAGGCTGTCGCCGCCGCCAGCGGCGCATGAACCAGCCGCCCGAGGGGTTGACACGGCGAGCTGACGGGTCTCTGGCGTGCTGGTGGGGTGAGGGCCACGACGACTATGAGGCCTACCACGACACCGAGTGGGGCGTGCCGGTGATCGACGACGTGCGCCTGTACGAGAAGATGTGCCTCGAGGGCTTTCAAGCTGGGTTGTCGTGGCTGACGATCCTCCGGAAGCGGGAGAACTTCCGGGCTGCGTTCAGCGGGTTCGACTTCGAGGCGGTCGCCGGCTTCGGCGAGACCGACGTGGAGCGATTGCTCGGCGACGCAGGCATCGTGCGCCATCGCGGCAAGATCGAGGCGACCATCAACAACGCCCGGGCTGCCCTCGACACGATCGAGGTGCACGGCAGCCTGGCGGCCTTCTTCTGGTCGTTCGAGCCGGGTCCCGAGGATCGACCGGCGATCGTCGACTACCCATCACTCATCTCGATGCCGTCGACGCCCCGCTCGACTGCCCTCAGCAAGGCGCTGCGCAAGCTGGGCTGGAGGTTTGTCGGCCCGACCACCTGCTATGCGCTCATGCAGGCCTCAGGCATCGTGAATGATCATCTTGAGGGCTGCCACCGGCGGCCCGTCGTCGAAGCAGCCCGAACCGGCCTCGAACGACCGAAGTAGCGGGCGACCGACCAGCTGCAGCGTCGACCTCGTTGTCAGCTGGAGCCGGGGGCGATGACGGTGTCGACCATCGACAGGTGCATGCCGCTGACCCGATCGGGTTGGCCGGCGAAGACGGCCGCCCGTTCCGGCGACGAGGCGAACTCTTCGTACGCGGCTTCGTAGTCGCCAGGGTGGCTCACGGCCCACACGAGCTGGTTGTTCTCGCGATCGGCGTACATGAACTCGACCCTGAAGCCGAATTTCTCCCGCACGGCGATGATGTTGGGGAACCACTCGATCAGCGAGTCCATCTGGCCCTCGATGACGTCGTAGCGGCGCAGTTGTGTCGCCATTTCGGCTCCTCTCAGCGGTGATATGTCACGGCCATTGCTAGCGCGATTCGACGATGCGCTCCACTAGCCGCGGTCGGGACTGACCGTGACGACGCCGTCTTCCGTGGCCAGATGGGTCATCGGCACGTCGTGGGGCTCGCACGGCAGCAGGTCAAAGACGAGCTCGGAGGGGATCACGCCGACACGGGGACAGTCGTCGGGCAACCTCGCAAGCAACTCGTCGAAGTAGCCGACGCCGTGGCCCAGCCGGGTGCCGTGCCGGTCGAAGGCCACGCCGGGCACCAGCGCGAGCGAGATGTGCCGGGGCTGCAACTCGAACGCGTCGGCCGTGGGCTGGGGGAAGCCGTACCGATGCTGCTCCATCGCGCCGATTGCCGGGTGCAGCGTGAGCGGACCGGCCGGGGGAGTGCGGGTGACCGCGAAGCGCTGCCAGCCCAGCCCATCAGCCAGTCCGTCCAGCGACAGCTCGTCCGCCATAGCCCGGTAGAAGAGGATCAGGCCGGCCCCCGGGGGCGGCGGCCTGCCGGCTGTGGCAGCCGAGCGTTCGTCGAGTGCCTCGATGAACGCCCGCAGACCCGCGACCACGGCAGCGGCCGTCGCATCCGGCACGGGTCGCGAGTGATCTCGGATCCACCGACGCCAGGTTGCCTTTGAGGCATCAGGTCCAGGAGCGACAATCACCAGCCTGACGCTAGGTCTCGGGCCGGTTGCCAAGTCACCAACTGCAAGGCAGGACATGCGGCAATGTCGATCTCTCTGGGAACGCTCTCGGCATGCTTCGACTTGACAGCCTCTCGCCTCCATGACTAGGTTCTGGGAGCGCTCCCAAAGGAGCCGTATGGCTGCACGCCTCAATCTGGAAGAAATCGGCCGTCGAGCTGGCGTTTCGCGCTCCACGGTCTCGCGCGTAGTCAACGGCGAGCCCAACGTCAGCGCCAAGACCAAGCGTCGGGTGGAAGCCGTCATCGCGGAAACCGGCTACCGGCCCCACGCCGCTGCTCGATCGCTGGCGTCGCGTCACACCGGGGTGATCGGCCTGGTCATCCCGAGCGAAGCCGGCACGCTCTTCAACGACCCGTACTTCGGTCGACTGATCCTCGGCGCCAGCGATGCGATGAACGGCCTGGACATGACGCTTGCGCTGTTTGTCTTCGGCGACGAGATCGACGAGAGCGCTATCATCTCCCGGGTCGTCAATCCCGGACTTGTCGACGGCGTCATCGTCACAGCGACACGCATGGCTGACCCGCTGATCGATCACTTGCGTGACGCCGCCATGCCATTCGTCGTGATCGGCCGGCCCGACAATCTGAGCGCAGTCTTCTCCGTCGATGCCGACAACCGCGGCGGCGCCCGGTCTGCTGCACTGCATTTTGCGCAGCTCGGGCGCCAGCGCCCTGCACTCATTGCACCGCCGTCGAACACCAGCGCAGGCGTGGACCGCCGCAGCGGCTTCCTCGACGGACTTGCCGAGGTGGGCCTCAGCATCGACGGCCGCATCAGGGAGGGCGACTGGACCGAGGCCGCCGGCCGCAGAGCAATGGCTGAGTTGCTGGAGCGCCGTCCCGACGCAGTCTTCGTCGGCTCGGACCGCATGGCGGTCGGGGCGCTGCAGGCGATCCGCGAGGCAGATCTGCGGTGCCCCGAAGACGTCGCCGTGGTCTCCTTCGACGGCATCATCCCCGCCGACATGGTGGTGCCCCGGCTCACCTCCGTGGCTCAGCCTGTGCAGGAGGTGGGCGAGCGAGCGGTCTGGCTGCTGAAGTCGGTGCTGGACGGCCAGCTCACCACCGCGGAGTCGGTGGTGTTCCCCACCGAACTCGTCATTCGAGAAACCTGCGGCGCTGCGCTCGTCGGCAGCGAACGAGACAGAGCGTTCTGACCATGGCCCGCCGCCTCACGCCACCATTTTGCGCTCCAGTTCTGGGAGCGCTCCCAAAGCGGTACGACTCACGTCGCCGACAACCTGGCACACCCGACTCGCACAACTGGCCTGTCCACACACACCCGGTCACATCCCGCGTGACCACAACCAAGAGGGAAACCCCATGAATAAATCAATGTTCTGGCGGCTCGGCGCCGTCCTGCTCGTCTTCGGCCTGCTAGGGGCCGCGTGCGGCAGCGACGACGGCGACTCGAGTGCGACTACTGCGGCTCCGGCCCCAGCGGCCACTGAGGCGCCCGCCGATCCAGAGCCCGAACCCGAGACTCAAGAGGACGTCACGCTACGCGTGCTCGTCCACCAGAACCCGCCCATGGTGGAGTTCATGGAAGCGTTCAACGAGTCGTTCGAGGCTTCGCATCCGCACATCACGATCGACCTCTCGGTCGTCGAGGCAGGCGACCTGTCCATTGCGACGCAGACCCGCCTGTCGGCCGGCGACATCGACGTCGTCGGCATCTTCGGCTTCTCGAACGCAGCGCAGGCCTACATGTCCGGTGCCGTGCCGCCGAACTGGCAGACGCTCATCGAGGCGGGGCTGCTGATGGATATCACCGGGCAGCCGTTCGTCGACAACTACGACGAGGCCACCATCGCCGACGCCGGCTCGTTCGAGGGCAAGGTCTATTCCATCAACCTCGGCCGTGTCTCCTACAGCGGCATGTTCGTCAACAAGGACCTGCTCGCGGCCAACGGCCTCGACGTACCGACCACCTGGGGTGAACTGGTCACCGCCTGCGAGGTCGTCAAGGCCGCCGGCAACGAGTGCATGACCGTCGGCGGCGCCGACGGCTGGCCCGTGTTCGTCGGCGCGTACGGCCTGCTCGGCGCGATGTATCCCGATCAGGAAGCGCTCGTCGAGGGTCTGTGGACAGGAGACATCACCTGGGACAACGACCAGTCCGTCGAGATGTTCCGCCGGATGCAGATCTACACCTCCGACATGCTCGAAGCGGGCGTGACGGGGCTGTCCCATGACGCCGGCCCGCCCCGGTACGCAGCCGGCGACGTGGCCTTCATGCCCACCGGCGTGTGGCAGGCACCGGCTCTCGAGAGCGCGGAACCCGACTTCGACTGGACCTACGTCCCGTTCCCGGGCAGCGACAACGCCGAGGACAACCAGTACCTGTTCGGCAAGTATGACCAGGGCTGGGCCATTGCGGCCGACACGCCGCACCCCGAGGCCGCGCTCGCCTACCTCGAGGCCTTCTCTGCGCCCGACAACTACCAGGCGTTCGCCAATGCCGTCGGGTTCATCCCGACTCAGCCGACCGCCGTGCTCGACACCCACCTGGGCCGCGAGGTCGCGCCGTTCCTGGCCAACTACCGGGTCGGCTTCGAGCAGTACTGGGTTGCACCGGCCGGCGCAGGCCAGTGGGCGAACGGCTCGCACGCCGCCGCGTGGTTCGATCCGTTCAACGAGTGGACCGACCACGTCGCACTGGCTGCCCAGGCCCAAGCCGACCTGCAGGCCGGCCTGGACGCCAACTAGTTCTGCCGAGGAGTTCAAGAGCCCTCCCTACAGCGGTGCGGGCATCCTGTCCGTCCTTTCCGGATAGGCAGGATGCCCGCACCCCCTCCCTTTGCATCGGAATGACAGTTCGGAGTTGACGGGTCGCATGAAGATCGTCACACGCGACTACCTGTTCGCCCGTGGATGGAAGAGCGCGGCGCCGCTCCTGCTGCTGCTGCCCGGATTCGGGCTGTACCTGCTCATCGCCGTCGGCCCATCGCTGGCGACGGCGGTGTACTCGTTCACCGATGCCACCGGCATCCGTGGCATCGCCATCAACTGGCTCGGGTTCGAGAACTACGACGAGTTCCTCTTCCGGGGCAATGCGTCCCGCGACAACATCGCCGCGCTGCAGCGCACGCTGATCTTCTGCTTCTTCGTCACGACCATCCAGTTCTGTCTCGGCCTGCTGCTCGCGGTGCTGCTGAACAACCGGCTGCGCGGCAGGACGATCTTCCGCACGATCTTCTTCATGCCGGTGATCCTGGGCGTGGCCATCCAGGGCCTCATCTGGAAGCTGTTCCTGCTGCCGCGGGGCGGGCCGGTGGCGGAGGTGTTCTCGTGGATCGGCTGGAGCTCGGAGTTCCTCGGAGGCCAGCCCCGCCAGGCGTTCGCTTGGGTCATCGTGGTGCAGATCTGGGCCAATGTCGGCATCACGATGGTGATCTTCCTAGCCGGCATGCAGACGATTCCCGAGAGCCTCTATGAGGCGGCTCGCATCGACGGGGCGAGTGGCTGGCAGCTCTTCCGCAATGTGACCTGGCCGCTGCTCACGCCGGCGGTCAACACGAACTTCCTGCTGAACATCGTGGGCTCTCTGCAGGCGTGGCAGCTGTTCCTGGTGCTGATCGGCTACCGGCCCGGCACCCAGGTGCTCGGCTACCTCGTCTTCGCGGAAGGGTTCGGGCAGACCTCGGGCTCGGTGGTCAGTGCGTTCAGGCAGGGCTATGCGGCAGCGGCCTCGATCGCGCTGTTCATGCTGGTGCTGATCATCGCACTCGCCGCCAACGCCTTCGTCAGCCGGCGCGAGAAGAAGTACCTGTCATGACCGTCGTCAGTCAGACCAGCTCCGGCATCGGCGCCGGAGGGACCGAACCGGGCGAGGGGCCCCACGTGGATCGCAGCGGTCGCACCGCAGCCCGCAGGCGCAAGATCTTCTCCTACGTGATCCTGATGGCATTCACCGCGCTCTACGTCGGGCCGATGCTGATGCTGGTGCTCACGTCATTCAAGACGCTGCCCGAGTTCTTCAAGAACCCGACGGGCCTGCCGGAGTCCTTCGGGTTCGACAACTTCGTCGAGGCGTGGGAGCAGGCCAACATCGCCCGCTACCTGGTGAACTCGATCTTCTACACCGCGGTGGCGACGGCGATCTGCGTCTTCACCTCGGTGCTGGTGGCCTTCCCGATTGCCCGCGGCTACTTCAAGGGCGCTAAGTATGTCCTGCTGCTGTATCTCGTGGCGCTGTTCCTGCCGCCAGCGCTGATCCCGCAGTTCCAGCTCATCTTGAACCTCGGCCTGTTCAACACCCGGACCGGGTTCATCCTGCTGTTCCTGGTCAATCCGATCGGCCTCATCATCCTCGTGAACTACATCAAGTCGATCCCGCGGGAGCTCGACGAGTCGGCGGCCGTGGACGGCTGCGGCTACTACCGCTTCGTCTTCAAGATCGTCATGCCGCTGATCCGTCCCGCCATCGCGACGGTCACCGTGCTGCATGCGATCGGCATCTGGAACGAGCTGGTGCTGCCCACCATCTACCTGACCAGCGAAGACCTGTACCCCGTGACAAGAGGGCTGATCGTGTTCGAGGGCCTGTACGGCAGCAACTGGCCCGCGCTGGCCGCTGCCGTGCTCATCCTGATGACGCCGATGCTGGTGCTGTTCCTGTTCCTGCAGCGCTACATCATCTCCGGGCTCACCGCGGGCGCGGTCAAAGGCTGATCGTGCGACGCAAGACGTTTCTGGCCACGGGCGGTCAAGGGCTGATCGTGCGGCGCAGGACGCTTCTGGGCGCGGGCGGTCAAGGGCTGATGCCCGAGCGCAGGGCCCGCGTGGGCCTCACTGGCCGTTGGGTCGCGGCGGCGTTGGCCGTGGCGATCGCCGCGAGCGCCTGCGCTGGCTCGACGACGGCCGAATCGCAGGCGACGCCCCAATCTGCGGTACCGGAGACCGTGGCCGCGCCCGCCACCAGCACCACGGCCGCGCCCAGAACCACCACTACCGAGGCGTTCACACCGGCCATCGAGGCCCCGCCCCCCATCCCGATTCGCGACGAGCCCGGCTGGGAACTGGTGTGGCAGGACGAGTTCGACGGCGACGAGATCGACCTGTCGAACTGGACCTACGACATCGGCGGCTGGGGCTGGGGCAACGGCGAAGCGCAGTACTACACCTCACGCCCCCGAAACGCCCGCGTCTCGAACGGGCTGCTGATGATCGAAGCCCACCAGGAGAAGTACGAGAACTCGTACTACACCTCGGCCCGGATGCTCACCCAGGGACTGCGTGAGTTCCAGTACGGGCGCATGGAAGCGCGGATCAAAGTGCCGGCCGGGGCCGGGCTGTGGCCGGCGTTCTGGATGCTCGGCTCAGACTTCATTCACCGGGCTGAGGACGAAGCGCACCGCTGGCCCTTCGTCGGCGAGATCGACATCATGGAGTACGTCGGCCGCGAGCCCGATCTGATCCTGGGCACCGTGCATGGACCCGGCTATGCAGGGGCACTCGGACTGTCCAAGTGGTTCCGCCAGGACTATCTGACCGCCGACGAATTCCACACCTACGCCATCGAATGGGACTACGACGGCATCCGATGGTTCTACGACGACCAGATGTACTACGACCTGGCGCGCACCGGGGTGGGCAATCGGGAGTGGGTCTTCGACGGCGACTTCTTCCTGATCCTCAACTTGGCCGTCGGCGGGCTGTTCCCGGGCCCCGTCGCCCTCGACCTGGAGTTCCCCGTGCAGATGTATGTGGACTACGTGCGCGTCTACCAGCGAGATTCAGGGGCGGGGGCGTAACCGCATGAGTTCCTCATCCGTCATCGCCGAGCCCTCCGGCGAGATCTGCACCGAAGACGGTCGCGAGTGGTACAGGATCACCGACTACGACCACGCTGAGCCGTTTCTCATCAACGTGGTCACGCTCGGCGACCTGTGGCTGTTCGTGTCATCGAGCGGAGCGCTGACCGCAGGCCGCTACAGCGCGGATCTGGCGCTGTTTCCCTATGAGACCGATGACCGGCTGCATCGCAGCGGCGGCCGGACGGGTCCCCTCACCCTGATACGGGGTGGTGGCCATGTCTGGGAGCCGTTCGCACCGCACGTGCCGATGGGTTCGGTGCGTCGCACCATCGCCAAGTCCGTCGAAGGAGACCGGCTCCGCTTCACCGAGCAGCACGACGATCTCGGACTTACCTTCAGCTACACGTGGTCTGCGACGCCGGAGTACGGCTTCGTGCGCAGCTGCGAGCTCACCCGCTCGCCAGACCGGGCCGCCCTCGATGTGGAAGTGCTCGATGGGCTGATTGATGTGCTCCCCTCCGGGGTCGAGCTGGCGGTACAGCAGCAATCGAGCACGCTGGTGGATGCCTACCGTCGCAGCGAGTACGACAGCGAAGCGGAACTCGCACTCTTCACGCTCGAGGCGCGGATCAGCGACCGTCCCGACCCGGCTGAGTCGCTGCACGCCGCGGTGGTGTGGTCACGCGGTCTCGGCGGCGCCCAAGTCGTCCTTTCCGATCGGCAGGTGAGGCTGTTCCGCTCAGGCCACGCGCTCGAGCCCGAGCACCTGGTGACCGGCCGCAAGGGATCGTTCCTGCTCGCCGGAGCTGTGCGGCTCGAGCCTGGCACACCTCTGGAATGGGTCACGGTCGCCGACACCTCCCGATCCCATGCCGACGTCGCACAGCTCCGCAGCTGGCTGCGAGAGACACCCGATCCTCGGCCGGAACTGGGGGCCTCAGTCGATCGGATGCGAGGCGAACTCGTGCGGCTCGTGGCCTCCGCCGACGGGCTGCAGCGCACCGCAGATCGCCGTGTCGACATTAGCCACTACTCGAACGTTCTCTACAACTGCATGCGCGGGGGAGTGCCGCTCGACGATTACCGCGTCGAGGTCGCCGATGTCGGCAAGTTCGTGACCGCACGGAACACCGATGCGGCGGAGCGGTTCGCGGCCAAGACCGCTGGAGGGGATACGACGGTCGGCCTGGGCGAGCTGCATCGGGCCGTCGTCGACGACACGGATCTGTTCCGGCTGGTGGACGAGTACCTGCCGCTGTCGTTCAGCCGCCGCCACGGCGATCCGAGCAGGCCATGGAACGAATTCCGCATCGGTGCTGACGGCGAGTCGTCGAACTTCGCCTACGAGGGCAATTGGCGTGACATCTTCCAGAACTGGGAGGCGTTGGTCACCAGCTTTCCCATGCTGGCCCATGCAGTCGTGGCCAAGTTCCTGAACGCCTCAACCTGCGACGGCCACAACCCGTACCGGATCACCAGCGATGGCGTCGACTGGGAGATGCCCGACGAGGGCTACTGGTCGAACTTCGGCTACTGGGGCGATCACCAGATCGTCTACCTGCACCGCCTGCTGGAGCTCGCTCGCCGCCACGTACCCGGTCTGCTCGAATCGCTGCTCGGATGGGTCGGCTATGCGTCGGCGAACGTCCCGTACCGCATGCTCCCGTACGGGGCCATGGTCGCGGACCCCAAACGCACGCTGCGCTTCGACGCGGACGCCCAAGCCCAGATTGACGAACGGACGCGGCGGCTCGGTGCCGACGGCAAGCTCGTGCTCAACGCCGCCGGAGGCGTTCATCATGTGTCGCTTGCAGAGAAGCTGCTGCTGCCGGCATTGGCGAAGATCTCCAGCCTGGTGCCCGGCGGCGGCATCTGGCTGAACGCGCAACGGCCCGAGTGGAACGACGCGAACAACGCGCTCGCGGGCATCGGCCTGTCAGTGGTCACCGTCTTTCACCTGAGCGACTACCTCGCCTTCATAGACAGCCTGTTCGCCGACTGCGATGCCGAGACTGTTCCTCTGAGCCCGTCGGTTGCCATATGGCTCGAGGAGCTACTGCGAATCTGCGAGGAGCACGCCGATCTCGCCGACCCGGAACAGCTCGACGACAGCAGTCGCCGATCGTTCTCGGATCGGCTGGGCACGGCGTTCGAGGAATTCCGCGCCCGCATCTACGACCAGCTGCCCGAGCCGCCGCTGCCCATCCCGTTGGCTCGCCTGCGCCGCCTGGTGTCCGCGGTGCACCCCCATCTCGATGCGGTCACCGAGGCTGCTCGCCGGTCCGACGACCTCGTCGACGCGTACCGCCTGGTGACCTTCGATTCCGGGGTTGCCCGTGTGGAGTCGCTGCCGCTCATGCTCGAAGGGCAGGTCGCCGTGATGGGATCGGACACGACGAGCCCCGAAGCGGCTGCCGGCATTCTCGACTCGCTGTTTGCCAGTGACCTGTATCAGACTGACCGGCGATCGTTTCTGCTCCATTCCGGCGACACGCGACCGGGTTTCATGGAGCGCAATCGTGTGCCGCCGGAGCGGATCACCCCCGAGCTGCGGGGTGTGCTCAACGGCCGCACCGAGCTGCTCCAGCAAGACGCGGAGGGCAGCATCCGGTTCGCGAGCTGGCTGACCAGCAGCCGGGAGCTCGGCGGTGCGCTCGACGAGCTGCAGTCCGCGTCGCGCATCAGCGCAGCAGAGCGCGCGGAGATCGCCTCGGCGTACGAAGCAGTGTTCCAGCACCAGTCGTTCATCGGACGTGCGCAGACGATGTACCGCTACGAGGGCCTCGGCTCGATCTACTGGCACATGGTCATGAAACTGCTGGTCGCAACCCAGCGTCAGATCACCGCCGCCGTCGACAGCGGCGCCGACGGCGACCTCACCGACCGGCTCATCGACCACTACCGCCGGATCCGGGCCGGTCTCGGCTTCCTGAAGTCGGCCAGTGAGCACGGCGCCTTCCCGCTCGAGCCGTACTCGCACACGCCTGCGGGTGCGGGTGCACAGCAGCCCGGGATGACTGGCGCCGCCAAGGACGGGATCCTGCTTCGTTGGGGGGAGCTCGGGGTGCAAGTGCGCAATGGGCGGGTGCGCTTCCGTCCATTGCTGCTCGATCCCGACGAATTCCTGCAAGCTCCGGCAGCATGGGCACCGCTCGGGCCGGA
Source organism: Microthrixaceae bacterium (assembly GCA_011523825.1). Taxonomy (GTDB): domain Bacteria; phylum Actinomycetota; class Acidimicrobiia; order Acidimicrobiales; family Poriferisodalaceae; genus Poriferisodalis. The sequence goes on along the minus strand of WTFX01000011.1, from coordinate 72,063 downwards.
TGAACAGCATGGCCAGCTCAGCGCCGGCACGTTGGGGTTCACCTACTGCGGCGTGCCGGTGATCTATCGGCTGGCTGAGGGCCGCCCGTCGCTGGTGGTGACCGTGGGCGAACGTGCTTCGGTGGTGGCCGGCGACGAGCTCGATGCCGACATGAGCGAGTTGTTGTTCAGCCGCTCGGGAGCCATCACCAGCATTGAGGCCAGCGTCGAGCTGTGGCCGCATCGGCCTGCGGAGCCGCGAGTCTCCGCCTCACCCACCCGCATCCCCTGATCACCCACGCCGACGAGGAGTCAGCACCGTGGCATCGATCACCATCGACCAGGTTGACAAGGTCTATCCGAACGGCTTTCAGGCGATCCATGAGCTCGCCTTGGAAGTCGCAGACGGCGAGTTCGTCGTGCTCGTCGGTCCGTCCGGCTGCGGAAAATCCACCGCCCTGCGGATGGTTGCGGGTCTCGAGGAGATAACGAACGGCGAACTGCGGATCGGCGAGCGCGTCGTCAATGATGTCGAGCCCAAGAACCGGGACATCGCGATGGTGTTCCAGAACTACGCCCTGTACCCCCACATGACGGTGGCCGAGAGCATCGGCTTCGCGCTCAAGCTGGCCAAAGTCCCCAAGGCCGAGGTCGCGGCACGCGTCGCTGAGGCAGCCCAGATGCTCGAGCTCACCGATCAGCTCGCGAGCAGGCCCTCGCAGCTCTCGGGCGGCCAGCGTCAACGCGTCGCCATGGGACGCGCCATCGTGCGCGAGCCGGCCGCATTCCTCATGGACGAGCCGCTGTCCAACCTCGACGCGAAGCTGCGTGTGCAGATGCGAGCCGACATCTCACGGCTCCAGCGCCAGCTGGGAGTGACCACCATCTACGTCACCCACGACCAGGTCGAGGCCATGACGATGGGCGACCGGGTGGCCGTGCTCAAGGACGGCTATCTCCAGCAGGTCGACACGCCGCAGCATCTCTACGACCGCCCCGACAACGTCTTCGTGGCTGCCTTCATCGGCTCGCCGTCGATGAACCTGTACGAAGCCACGCTTGAGGGCCGGGAGCTGCAGCTGGGAGACGAGTCCCTGACGCTCCCCGAGGCCACGTTCGATCAGCGCCCTGCGCTGGCGAGCTACGAGGGCCGCAAGATCGTCGTCGGCATCCGACCCGAGGACCTTGAGGACGCGTCCTTGGCTGCCGGCACGGCCGACGGCGCAACGATCTCTTCCACCGTCGAGCTCACCGAGTCGCTCGGCAGCGAGATCGTGGTTCACTTCGCGCTCGACGCCGCCCGTGTGGATCCGGGCAATCCTGACGCTGCTGACGATGTTTCTGATGCTGACGCCGTGGCGCGCTTCGACCCTCGCAGTGCCTGCCGCGCCGGGGGGCCCGTCGAGATCGCAGTCACCGTCGAGAACCTCCACTTCTTCGACCTCGACAGCCACGAAGCAATCTGGGACTGAGCGGCGAAACAGCCTCCGCTGCTGTTCATCACGCTGCAGCGCTGGACCAGGCGGGCAGCAGTCGTACAATTCGCGTCGTGGGGATCGGGGAGGTGACGCTCCCGCCGCTGTACGACCGGCCGCCTCGTCCGCTGGCCATGGCGCGCTGGACGGTCACCAATTTCCTGTGGTGGCAGGGCGGCCTGTGGATCGTTGTGGGCATCGCGGCGTGGAACTGGCTCACGCCGTCGCTCGAGAGCTTTGCGACACCAGCGGCGTGGGCCGTCGCACTGGTGTACCTGCGCAACGTGGCGCTGATGCTCGCCGTGGCCGGCGGCCTGCACTGGTGGCTGTTCATCCGGCGCAGCCAGGGCACCCAGTACAAGTACGACGAGCGATGGCTGTCGGTGGGTCGCCGCCCGTTCCTGTTCCGCAACCAGACGCGTGACAACGTCTTCTGGTCGCTGGCCAGTGCCTGCTCCATCGCGGCGCTGTACGAATCGCTGATGCTGTGGCTGTACGCCAACGACCTCATCTGGACCGTTCCGGCAAGCGGCAGCCTGTTCGCTCTGGGCTACACCGCGGCGCTGACGCTGCTGATCTTCCCGCTGGGCTCGGTGCACTTCTACGCCAACCACCGGCTGCTCCACACCAAGCACCTGTACCGCTGGGCTCACTCGCTTCACCACCGCAACGTGAACATCGGCCCGTGGTCGGGCGTGTCGATGCACCCGCTCGAGCACGTGCTGTACCTCTCGGCGCCGCTCATGTTCCTGCTGATCCCGGCGAACCCCTACCTGATCACGCTCACCGCCACGTACTTCCTGCTGTCACCGGCAGCGTCGCACTCCGGCTTCGACCGCTTCGTCGTGGCCGGCGGTCGCACCGTGGCCGGCGGCGACCGGTTCCACACGCTCCACCACCGCTACTTCGACTGCAACTACGGAACCGCGATCGTGCCGCTCGACAAGTGGCTCGGCACGTTCCACGACGGCAGCGAGGCAGCCAGCGAGATGATCACGCGCCGCCGGCGCCTGGCGGCCCGCTAGGCCACTGATTCAAGCGATCGTCTCGGGTTCGGTGGTGACGAGCAGTTCGGCGACTGATGCGGTATTCGGCAGCCGCAGGATCGTGGCCAAGGCCTGCGCCAGATCGTCGGCTTGGATCATGATCGACGGGTCCACACCGAAACCCGAGGTCATGTCGGTCTGCACATAGCCCGGACACACGGCCGTGCACCGGATCCCGTCAGGAAAGGTGAGGTGGCGGACCGAGTGATGCAGGGCCATTGCGGCGTGTTTGCTCATGGCATAACCGGGTGCGAAGGTGCCGCGCACTCGCTTGCCCGACATGGAGATCACGTTCACGATGCGGCCCTCGCCGCTGCGGCGCAGGTGGTCGAGTGTGGCGCGGATCATACGGAACGGCCCCTTCGCGTTGACCTCCCACATCTCGTCGAGCGTGTCCTCAGTCAGCTCTTCGAACACATCGGGATAGGCGACGCCAGCGTTGTTCACGAGGCAGTCGATCCGGCCGTGCACAGCGATCGTCTCCGCGGTCCAGCGCTCGGCCGCATCGAGGTCGGTCGCGTCATAGCGGTGCAGGGTGACGGTCGGGCCGCCGCCACCGGCCGTTCCTGTGTGATCGCTGTCACGGGCCGTGTCGGTGCGGTACTTGGCCGCAGAGGCTTCGAGCGCGGCCAAGTCGCGTGCACCCAGCGACAGCGCCCAGCCGTCCGCGTGCAGCGCCGCGGCGATGGCTTCGCCGATGCCGCGATTCGCACCGCTGATCATCGCCACGCAACCGGTGATGTCTCGCATCTCGCACTCCTCTCCTGCCCGTTCATCCCGACGCGCTTCAGTGACCCGCAGTAGCGTTCGCAATCGGCCCCGCCGTGATACCGGCTGGCCGATCCGGAGGCTAGGTCGATGGTGCAGAGTTTGTCGGAGGGCAGCGACGGGGCTGCATACCTCCCCGGCTCGCCCGAACGCGACGAGCTGGCACGCCGCACCATCCGGGTGCTGCAGCTCGGGGTGATCCCCGGCGGGCTGGCCATGACGGCGTCGTTCGCCGCGGCCACCCTGCTCGCCGACCAGATGACGGGCAGCGAGACGAAGGCCTCGCTGGCGGCCGTATGCCTCAGCATCGGCGGCACGCTCGCGGGCATCCCGCTCGCGGCGCTGATGGCCCGGCAGGGCCGCCGCGCCGGACTCGCCGCCGGCTACTTCACCGGCGCGATCGGCGGCACGCTGGCGCTGCTGTCGGCGTTCACCGGCCGCTACTCGATGCTCGTGGTCGGCATGGTGCTGATCGGCACCGGCCAAGCCGCCAATCTGGCCGCGCGCTACGCCGGCGCCGACCTCGCAACCGACGAGAACCGGGCCCGCTCCATCAGCCTCGTGCTGTGGGCCAGCACGGTCGGCTCGGTGCTGGGGCCCACCGTCGCGCTCGGCCTCAAGAGCCTCTTCGCCGACACCGAGGGGTTGAGCGGCTTCGCACTGCCGTACGCCATGACGCTGGGCCTGTTCGGTCTCGCAGCAGTCAACATCTGGCGCCGTCTGCGCCCAGATCCGTTGCATGTCGTGGCTGCAGACGCAGGCTCGGCAAGCGTCAAGCTGCCGAGCTTGGCCGAGGCCGGCCGCATCCTGGCCCATCCCGTGGCGTCCATTGCGCTGATTGGGATGATGCTGTCGCAGGCGGTGATGATCGGCGTCATGACCGTGTCGCCGATCCACATGTCCCAGGGCGGCCAGAACCCGCTGATCATCGGCGTCATGCTCTCGCTGCACATCGCCGGCATGTTTGCGTTCTCGCCGTATGTGGGCTGGCTGGTGGATCGTGTCGGCGGTCAGGTCATCATCGTTGCGGGTGCGCTCGTGCTCACCGTCGGCGCTGCGATGGCCGCAAACACCGATGCCGCTCACGCGACGGGGCTGCTGCTGGGGCTGTTCCTCATCGGTATCGGCTGGAGCTGCTGCGTGGTGTCCGCCAGTGCGCTGCTGACGGCGTCGTTTCCACTGGAGCGCCGCGTCAGCGTGCAAGCCACCGCCGACGTGCTGATGACGGCACTCGGCGCGGCCGCCGGCGTGAGCTCAGGCCTGGCGGTAGAGCACCGCTCCTATGCCGATCTCGCGACCTGGGGAGCGTGGGTAGCCGTAGCGCTCGGCATCGCCGCCGTCGTGATGCTGGTGCGGAACTTCCGGGTGACCCGGCGCTTCACGGCTTGATCAACCGCTCGGCCGGATCTTCAGAACACGCCGTTGAGGCAGGCGGCGAGTTTCGAGTCGGCCATCGCCGGCTGGGCAGTGATACGCGACAGGAACGACACCGAGACAAAGTCGCTCATGACGGCACCGGTGTCGACCTCGACGGGCATGTCGACAGCATCGCCCCACTCCATGGCAACCCGGAACGCGTCGGCGTTGTCGGGATGCGGCTCAAGGCTCACCGAGGTGATCGAACGCGGCGGCAGGGTGCCCACCTCGGTGAAGCGCCAGCCCTTCATGTCGGCGACTTCACGATTCGGCACATTGAGGTTGACTGCCCACGCCGATTCGTGTTCGTCCGCGAGCAGGCCACCGAGCACGGCGCTGGCAACTTCGGCCGCTGCGTGCCACTTCTGGTCTGCGATGGCGTCTTCCCAGCCTTGGCCCTCGACCCCGAATCCCTCGACGGTCTGACTGACCGCCAAACCCGGGATGTTGCCGTTGCGGCCCGTCAGCACCGCGCCGACGGTGCCGGAGTGATACACGGAACGACCGACGTTCGCGCCCGGGTTGATCCCTGACACCACCAGATCCACCGGGCCGAAGGCACCCAGCCGGGCGAACATCACGCACAACGCGGGCGCCCCCGAGACGGTCCACGCATCGGCGACGCCTTCGAAACGCACCTTGTGTACTTGGGGGTCCATCAGATGCAGAGGACCGATCGCAGCGCCCGCGCCCGAGTACTCGGAGTCTGGTGCCACCACGACGACATCGCCATGAGCGGTCATCGCACTCGCCAGAACGTGCAGCCCCTCTGACTCGATGCCGTCGTCATTGGTCACCAGAATCCGCACCGTGTCGAAGGTACCGCCCGCCGGTGACGTATCGACGTATGGCTCACTGACGACCCGGCGCCCGCATGGCGTGGTGCGGCGGCGCTCCCCTGGGCGAAGTCTCGGGCGGGCCGTCGTGGCAAGCTGTCGCGCTGTGAAGGAGCGGGCTGCGACGGGGTCGGCGAAGGCCGGGCCGCCAGGCGGGCGCCGGCTGCGCGTCCTGCACACGTCCGACGTGCACATCGGGCACGTGCGCGGGCCGCACGGCACCCACCGCGACGTCTGCCAGTGCCCCATACACGCACTCGCCGTAACCGCCGCTGTCCATGCGGCCGATGTCCTGCTGATCGCGGGAGATCTGTTCGACCACGCCCGGCTGAAGCGGTCCGACGTCGCACACACGATGGAGTTGCTCGGTCGCGTCGATGCCTCAGTGGTCATCATCCCCGGCAACCATGACGTGCACGACGAGCAGTCGCTCTGGGGCACCCACGCGGATCATGAGCACCGGCTTGAGGTCACCGGCGCCGGTGTGATCTTCCTCGACGATCCCCAAGGCGCGACCCTCCACTTCGGCGAGCATGACCTGACGCTGTGGGGTCGGGCGATGGACGCCCACCACTCCGAGTACCGGCCTCTTGCAGGCGTGCCCGCACGCCCGGACGACGGTTGGTTCATCGCAGCAGGGCACGGGCACTATCAGCGCACCCCCGACGATGCACACCGGTCTTCGCCGATCGCCGCCGAGGAGATCGAGGCCACCGGGGCCGACTACGTAGCGCTCGGGCACTGGCACGTGACCACCGATGTCTCGGTCGGCGACGTCGTGGCTTGGTACCCGGGCGCACCCATGGGCGTCCCGTCGAATGGCACTGCTTCCCTCGTCACGTTCTCGCGAGGCGCGGACGGCGCTGACCGCTCGGTCGCTGTATCTCATGTGCCTGTGGCTGCGCCGCCCGACGGCTGCGCCTAGCGACATGCATATCTGACCAGGGCACAACCCCTTGGCGGCGGCTGGTCGGATACTGGTTGCAGCGCGGCTGGCTGCTCAGGCGCCGGCGGCGGCGCGATCGATTCGGCGTTGGAGTGACTCGCACTCGCTCATGTGGCGCATGGCCTCCGACTTGGCAGCGCCGTAGTCCTCAGCGACTTGACGCGCACGTTCGGGGTCGTCGTAGGTCGCGGGCTCGCCGAGCAGAGCCTGCAGTTCTGCGACTCGGTGCTCGGCGGCTTCCCAGGCCCGCTCGGCCTCGGCCAGATCCCTGCGCATGGCGGCGGTCGCTTCATGGACGGCTTGGCGCTTGCTCGCCCCCTCGCGGCGGCGCTCGGCAGCGGCAGCCCGCGACGTCGGTGCCCCCGTTGCGGCATCTCGACTGCCGGCATGCTGGCTGCTCGTGCCTCCGCTGTCCGTGTGCTGGCGGCCGGTGCCGGTGCTTCCCGCGGTGCTGCCGCCAGCGGTCCGCCTCGTGCTCAGCCCTGGTGGCCGCAGCAGATCTTCGTCGACGCCCGGGTGCAGGGTGGCGGTGCCATCACGCACCACGATCAGCGAGTCGGCCACGCTGCGGATGAGGTGGCGGTCATGAGTCACCAGCAGCACCGTGCCCGGGTACACCGACAGCGCATCCTCCAGCAGGTCGCAGCTCGGCAGATCGAGATGATTCGTCGGCTCGTCGAGCACGAGCAGGTTCACCGGGTTGGCCATCGTGATGCCGAGCGCCAGCCGCGTGCGCTCGCCTCCGGAGAGATCCGCAACCTTGCGGTCCGCAGCGTCGCCCGGAAAGCCGAAGCCGCCGAGCATCGTGCGCACATTCCGCCCGGGTTGATCGCCCACCGAGGCGGTGAACTCCTCCACCACTGACCGTCGCGGATCCATGACCTCGGCGAGATGCTGAGCAAACGTGGCCATGTCCACATTGCGACCGCGGTGCAGCTCGCCGTCGAGGACGCCCAGTTCGCCCTGCAGCACCCGCAACAGTGTCGTCTTGCCTGCGCCATTCGGACCGACAACACCCACCTTGGTGCCGCGTTCGATGACGAGGTCTACTCCCTCGAGCACCGGCGCGTCGCCGTCGGCATAGCCCACCGAAGCGCCGATCATCTCCACGACGACTCGCGACGAGCGCCGCGGCGTGCCGAAGCCGAAGCGGGCCGCCAGCTCCTTGCGGGTCGGGACCTCGACTGGCTCGAGCCTCGCCAGCGCCTTGATCCGGCTCTGCACCTGCCGAGCCTTCGTGGCCTTGTACCGGAACCGCTCGATGAATCGCTCGGTGTGGGCGCGCCGGCGTGCCTGTTGCGCCGCTGCAGCCTCGGCAGCCGCGATCCGCTCCTCACGGGCCACGACGAACTCGGCGAACCCGCCGACATGGCTATGCGCTGTCGTGCCGTCCATCTCGATCACGCGGTTGGCGACGGCGTCAATGAAGTCCCGGTCATGACTCACGAACAGCAGCCCGCCCTCCCAGGCGGCGAGTTGATCCTCCAACCACGCCACCGAGTCCACGTCGAGATGATTCGTGGGCTCGTCAGCCAGCAGCACATCGGGCTTCGCCAGCAGCAGTTGTGCCAGCGCGACCCGCATCCGCCAGCCGCCAGACAGCTGCGCCACCGGGCGGTGCGCATCATCGGCCGCAAAGCCCAAGCCCGCGAGCACGCGGTGAGCTTCGGCTTCGAAGCCGTAACCGCCGATCTGGCGAAAGTGGGCCTCCAGCTCTCCGTAGCGGGCGAGCACGTCGTGATGGTCGGCTGCGTCGACCTCGGCCAGCCTCGCCTCCAGCGATCGAAGCTCGGCCGTCATAGCGGTGATGTCACCCGCTCCGGCCAGCGTCGCCTCGAGCACGGTGCCTTCGGCGATCTCAGCGAGCTCCTGGGGCAGGTAACCGATCGTCAGCCCGCTCTGGCGGTGGACCTCGCCCTCGTCGGGCTCGTTGATGCCGGCCAGTATCTCCAGCAAGGTCGTCTTGCCGATCCCGTTGCCGCCCACCAGTGCGATACGCCGACCGGCCGCGAGTTGTACATCCACGCCGGCAAACAGCCGCCGCGGCGGGTACGACTTGGCGAGCGAGGATGCCCACAGCACAGTCCAGAGTCTGCCCGTGTGCCGATGGCAGTCGGAAGCCGGGCCGCTCGGCTCGACCGTGGCCCGAGCGCCACAGCGAGCAAGAGCGGGAAGCTGCAGGCGCTAGGCGAAGTGAGGCGCGACGTCGGCCATGAAGGCGCTCAGCGCATCCAAGCGGCCTTCGATGCCGCCGCGCGCCACCGGATCCAGCACGAAATGCGTCACCCCCGCCTCTGCGACGCGACCCACCATGTCGATCATCTGCTCGGTGCTGCCCGCCACCGACACCTCGGGCTTCATCGCCGACGCCGGATCGAGGTAGTAGCGCAGCGACAGGGTGATCTCGCTGCGGTCGCGGCCCGCCGCATCGCACGCATCACCCACTTGGCTCCAGCCGGCAGCGACATCATCGAGCGTTTCGAATGCCGCATGGAAGCCGTGCCCGTGCTGTGCCACTCGCCGGTAGGCGGCGGCCGTGTTGCCGCCGACCCACACTGGCACCGGATCCTGCACCGGCTTGGGCTCGAAGCCGACGGCGGGGAACGAGTAGAACTCGCCGTCGAAGCTCGGATCGTCCTCGGTGAACAGTGTCCGGAATACCTCGAGCTGCTCGTCTGAGCGCTTGCCTCGGCGATCCCACGGCATGCCCAGCACTTCGGCTTCCTCGCGCATCCAACCCACGCCCACGCCCAGGATCAGCCGGCCGTTCGACAGCACATCGATGGTGGCGAGACGCTTCGCCGTCTCCACCGGCGGCCGGTACGGCAGGATCAGCACGCTGAAGCCCAGCCGCAGATTCTCGGTGACGGCGGCAACGAACAGCAGTGTCCCGATGGGGTCGAGCCATCCCGTCTTCGGCGGCGCCGGGAACGAGCCGTCGTCGGAGTACGGGTACTTCGACACCAGCTCGGCCGGCCAGCAGACATGATCTGAGGCCCAGCCCGAAGCGAATCCGAGCCGGTCGACTTCCGAAGCGAACGTGATGAGGCCATCCCGGGATCCGATACGGCCCAAGTGCGGCAGAGTGACTCCCCATTCCATGGGGCGACACGCTATGCCGTAGGCGCCCGCTCGCGCCCGCTGCGGAGGCGGCAGAACCCTCTGCTCCCGCGATCCAGCAGGTCGCAACGTCGCAGAGTCTCCTGCCGCCTCCGCAGCTCGTTCGTCTGTGTCCTTGTCGTCAGCGATTGTCACGGGATCGTCGCACCTCGGCGGGAAACGCACGGCTACGCGCGATTACGCTCGCGCGCACCGCCGCAGCGGTCTTTGGGGGACGGTTGAGGGCTCCGGCTGCTTGCCGTCCGCTTGCGATGCCGCGGTGGCTGCTGTTCCACCGAGGAGGGGATCCATGCAACTATCCAAGAACCGCCTTTTGCGCTTGCTAGCGCTGCTCTTCGCGTTCTCGCTCGTCGCGGCCGCCTGCGGTGGCGACGATGGCGACGACGACGCCGGCGAGACCCAGACCACTGAGGCCATGGCCGAAGAAGAGGAGATGGCTGACGACGAGGAAATGGCCGAAGAAGAGGAGATGGCCTCCGACGAGCCCGAGGAAGAGGCCGGCGGTCTCAGCCAGGACGTCATCGAGCAGGCCGCCGAAGAGGAGGAGATGGCCGAAGACGACGAGATGATGGAAGACGACGAGATGATGATGGAGTTTGACCGCTCCACCATCGAGGGCATCTTCGAAGAGGCCGAATTCCGTCGTGCGAAGGTAGTGGAGCGCATTACCGCCCACATCGAGTCCGGCGAGTGGGGTGTCGGCGACGACAACGTCCTCCGCGGCCCCGAAGGCTTCGTGATTGACCTCAACGAGTGTCCCGACGACTGGTCCAACACCGAGGGCATCACCGACACGGAGATCCGTCTCGGCCAGACCGGTCCGCAGTCGGGCACCCTCGCGCTGTACGGCAATGCTCGTCTGGGCTGGCAGACCTACCTTCTGCATGTGAATGCCGAAGGCGGCATCGCGGGCCGCGATGTGGTCATGAAGTCCTACGACGATGCGTATGTGGCCGCACAGACCATCGAGTTCGTGGACGAGCTGATCGAGAACGACAACGTCTTCGCGATCCACACGCTCGGCTCGCCGAACACGCTGGCGGTGTACGACACGCTGAACGCCGAGTGCATCCCGCAGCCGTTCGTGTGGACTGGACACCCAGCCTGGGGCGATCCCGAGGTGCACCCGTGGACCACCGGCAGCATCCTGTCGTACTCGACCGAGTCGGTGCTGTGGGGCAACTGGATCAAGGAGAACCTCGCGGACGAACTGCCGGTCGTGGTGGCCGGCCTGGTGATGGACAACGACTTCGGCCTCGCATATGAGCTGGGCTTCGAGGAGTACGCGCACAACAACCCCGACGTGGTGTCGGAGTTCGTGCCGGTCCGCCATGACCCGGCCTCGCCGACGATCACCAATGAGATCACGACCATCGCCGCAAGCGATCCAGACGTCTACATCTCGATGACCGCAGGCAATGCGTGTCTGCTGGCCGTCCAGGAGGTTGCGGCGTCCGGTCTGAAGGACGAGCTCTCGGCGGCGTTCACGCCGTCGGTGTGCAAGGCCCCGGCCAGCTGGATTGCCCCGGCAGGCGATGACGGCCATGGCTGGTACATCGTGGGCGGCGGCGTCAAGGACACCACCGACCCGGCGCTGATCGGCAGCGATGCGTTCATCGACTTCATCATCGAGAGCCTCGAGGCCAATGACCTCGATCCCACCATCTCGATGTTCGGCAATGGCTACATGCTGGGCTATCCGTACGTGGAGGCGCTGCGCATCGCTGCGGAACTGCCTGCGAGTGCGAACAACCCGGCCGGCCTGAACCGGGCGAACTTCATCCTGGCGGTGCGGGCGATCGACATCCACCACCCGATCTTCCTGGACGGCATCACGTTCGCCATGAACGGCAACGCGGATGCCTTCCCGATCGAGGGCACGGATATCAGCCAGTACGACTCGTCCAATCACTCCTGGATCGTCTCGAACGTCATTGACGTGAACGGCGCTTCGGGCAACTGCGTCTGGGACAAGGACAACGGCGGCTGCCGCTGAGTCAAGGCTGCCGCTAGGCAGACGTTGACAACCTGACGCAACTACACGGGCGGCCGTCGCTGCCAGGCCGAGACCTGGCTGCGGCGGTCGCTCGTCGCGCCTAGGGTCTGCGGACTGCTGCGCGCAGGCGGGACGGCCGCAGGCGCGCATGTGACGACAACATTGGGGGTACCCATGACCGGATCACACCGACGACTGTGGCGCTTGCTAGCGCTGCTGTTCGCGTTCTCGCTCATCGCGGCTGCATGCGGTGGCGGAGACGACGCCGATGCGGGCGACGGCACCACGGACGCCGGCACGCAGACCGCCGATGAGGACATGGCCGATGAGGACATGGCCGAAGAGGAGATGGCCGAAGAGGCCGAACCCGAGGACGAGGGTTCCATCGGCGGTGGCATCACCCAGGAGGCGCTGGAGGAAGACGCCGCTGAAGACGACGGTGACATGGCCGATGAGGACATGGCCGACGACATGATGTCGGTCGACCCCGACGACTTCGACCTGTCCACGATCGACGGCATCTGGGAGCTTGCTGCGGCGCAGCGTCAGGCCATCGTCGACAAGCTCACCGCTGGCATCGAAGCCGGCGAGTGGGGCGTCGGTGACGACGGCATCCTGCGCGGCCCGTCGGGCTTCGAGATCGACATGAACGAGTGCCCCTCCGACTGGTCCGACACCACCGGCATCACCGAGGACACGATCCGGATCGGCCAGACCACGGTGAAGTCGGGCAACCTGGCTGCCTACGGCGACATCACCGTGGGCTGGGAGAACTACTACGAGTACGTGAACGCCACGGGCGGCGTGGCCGGCAAGGACATGCTGCTGATCTCCCGTGACGACGGCTACGTGGCAGCCCAGACCATCGAGTTCATCGACGAGCTGATCGAGTCGGAGAACGTGTTCGCGCTGCACACCTTGGGCTCGCCGAACACGCTGGCCGTGTACGACCAGATCAACGACGAGTGCATCCCGCAGGTGATGGTGGCGACGGGCCACCCGGCCTGGGGCGACCCGGTGAACCACCCGTGGACCACGGGCCTGCAGATGTCGTACTCGACCGAGGCGATCCTGTGGGGCAACTGGATCAAGCAGAACCTCGCCGACGAGCTGCCGGTGAAGGTGGCCGGCCTGGTGATGGACAACGACTTCGGCTTGGCCTACGAGCTGGGCTTCGAGGCTTATGCGCACGCCAATCCCGATGTCGTGAGCGAGTTCATCCCGGTGCGCCACGACCCGGCTGCACCCACGCTGACCAACGAGGTCACGACCATCGCTGCGGCGAGCCCGAACGTGTTCATCTCGATGACCGCCGGCAACCCGTGCCTGCTCGCGATCCAAGAGGTCGACGCGTCGGGCTTGCTTGACGATCTGTCCGTGGCGTTCACGCCGTCGGTCTGCAAGGCCGTGGCGGCCTACATGGCACCGGCCGGCGATTCGGCCGACGACTGGTGGATCGTGGGCGGCGGCGTCAAGGACTCCACCGACCCGAAGCATGTCGATGAGCCGTTCATCTCGTTCCTGCGGGGCGAGCTGGCCGATCGCGGACTCGATCCCGAGATCTCGCTGCTCGGCACCGGTTACTACTTCGCCTACCCGCACACCGAGGCGATCCGGGTGGCCGCGGAGCTGCCGGGCGGCCTGACCAGGACCAACTTCATCCTGGCGGCGCGCTCGCTCGACATCTACCACCCGCTGCTGCTGGACGGCATCAACTTCGCTGCCGACGGCGCTGTGGACGGGTACTACGTGGAAGGCTCGGACTTCAGCCAGTACGACGCGGCGGAGCAGACGTGGGACATCGTCGGCGACATCGTGGACGTGAACGGCGGCTCTCCGAACTGCGCCTGGGACAAGGACAACGGCGGCTGCCGTTGATCCAGATCTAGCGACAGAGAGCGGCCGTCGCTGCATGACTCATGCAGCGGCGGCCGCTCGTCGCGTTCGCTGAGCCGCTGTTGATCAAGGGTCGATGAGGACGCCGGGGTTGAGGATGCCGTTGGGGTCGAGCCGCTTCTTGGCGGCCCGGACGGCTTCGGCAAACAGCTCCGGGCGCTGGCGGTCGTACGCGTTGGGGCGGTGCATCCGGCCGACCGCATGGTGGTGCGTGCAGGTGCCGCCCGCTGCTTCAAGTGCTTCGTTGGCGGCGTCCTTGACGATCTGCCACTGTTCGATCTCGCCGCCCTGGGTGCCCATGCCCGACCACGTGTAGTACGGCGCCGGACCGTCTGTGTAGACATGAGTAAAGCGGCACGACAGCGAATGGTGCGGCCCGAAGACTTCGGCCAGCACTGCGCCGACCTTCTCACGCACCACCGCATCGAATTCGGGCCACTGGTCCCAGGTGATGGCAGTCTCGAACGTGTCATTGATCAGGCCCAGCGACGTCTCCACGCCGTTGCCGACGCCGATGAACGCGTTGCGCCAGGCGCCGACGGCACCGCCGCGCCCGGTCGGTGTGCCCGTCCCGTCGTCGATCTGGATCTCGTCGTCGGGCACGTGCCCGTCGCAGCCGCGTGCGATCTCGACCGCTTGAGCGATGTTGTGCCGCTGGGTCAGCTCGGCCGATTCGAACGACACGATGACCAGCGCGTGCTCGCCGTCCATCCCGGCGGCTCGACCGGCTTCGGTCGGGTCGAGGATGCGCAGGTTCGCGGGCCACAGCTTTGCCTGGACCAAATGCCGCACTGCGGTGTAGCCCGCCTCCCATGACGGGAACGTGATGCCCGCCGTTGCCCGGAACGTCGGGCGCTTCTGGATGCGCATCCACGCCTCGGTGATGATCCCGTAGATGCCTTCCGAGCCGATCACCATGCGGTCGGGGCTGGGGCCGGCACCCGAGCCGGGCAGCCGTCGCGACTCCCACCAGCCCGACGGCGTGATCATCCGGGTCGACTCGACGAAGTCGTCGATGTGGGTGTGGTTGGTGGCGTAGTGGCCGCCCGAGCGGGTCGCGATCCAGCCGCCGAGCGTGGAGAACCGGAACGATTGCGGGAAGTGGCGCAGCGTGTGCCCGCTGGGCCGCAGCTGATCCTCGAGGTGCGGGCCGAACACGCCGGCCTGGATGCGCGCAGCCCGCGACACGTCGTCGATCTCGAGGACCTGATCGAGCTGGTCCAAGGAGATCACCACGGTGGGTCCGCGGTCTTCGGGCGGTGTCAGGCCCCACACCACCGATGATCCGCCGCCGTAGGGCACGGCGATGTACCCGTTGGCGTCGCACCAGTCGAGGGTGGCCTCGACCTCGGTCTCGTTGCGCGGGTGTGCCACCACGTCGGGCGGGTTCGGGAAGTCCAGGTTGAACGCCCGGACCCGCTCGGTGAAGTGGGCGCCGTAGGCGTACCGGGCCCGGTCGTAGGTGCTGGTCGAGCACCAGCCGGCCACCGAGTCGGGAATCGCGATGCGCGACGGGCGCAGATCCGCGTCATCCACCGACGGGACCGGCTTGGCCACGATCTCGGTTCCGTACTGGGCCGAGAGCTTCTTCGCCAGCTCCGCCCGGTCGGCGTCGGTGGGTTCTTCCGATTCCAGGCACCACGCCCAGAACGACTTGCGGTCAGCCATGACTCGTACCTCCAGATGCGCGTCCGTCAACCTAGATGTTTCAGCAGAGTCAGTCGTCGGCCAGGAGAGTGCGGCTGATGACGAGTTTCTGGATCTCGCTCGTGCCCTCGCCGATGATCATCAGCGGCGCATCCCGGTAGTAGCGCTCCACCGGGTACTCGGTGGAGAAGCCGTTCCCGCCGTGAATGCGCATGGCGTCCAGCGACAGCTCTGCAGCGGTTTCCGAGGCGAACAGCTTGGCCATGCCCGCGGCCAGATCGACTCGCTCGCCGGCATCCGCCTTGCGAGCCGCGTCGTAGGTCATCAGACGTGCAGCGTGCAGCTTGGTGGCCATCTCGGCGATCTTGAAGGCGATGGCCTGGTGCTTGGCGATGGGCTTGCCGAACGCCTCGCGCTGCTTCGCGTAGGCCACCGCGGCGTCGTAAGCAGCTTGGGCCACGCCCACGCCGCGAGCCGCCACGTTGATACGCCCCAACTCAAGTGCAGCGAGCGCCCAGCGCAGGCCGTTTCCGATGCCCTCATCGCCCCCGAGCACACGGTCCGCCGGTACCCGGTGGTCCACGTAGGACATCTCGACGGTCTCGAGCCCCCGGTAGCCGATCTTGTCGATCTTGCGGCTCACCGTGATGCCGCCCGAGTGCTTGCCCGGCGTCTTGTCGACCAGGAAGCAGGTAATGCCCGAGCTGCCGCAGGGGTCGCCTTCGGGAACCCGCGCCAGCAGTGCCACGATGCCTGCCCGCTCGCCGTTGGTGACCCACATCTTCGTGCCGTTGATGACGAACTCGTCACCGTCGCGCACCGCACGGCAGCGCAGCGCGCCAGCATCCGAGCCGCTGTCAGGCTCGGACAGCGAGAAGCAGCCGCGCAGCTTGCCGGTGGCCATGCGGGGCAGCGACCGGTCGCGCTGTTCGTCGGTCCCGAAACGGGAGATGAGCTTGGCGCAGATGAGATGACTGTTCACGATGCCCGCCAGCGACATCCACCCCCGCGAGAGCTCCTCGATCACCCGGGCGTAGGTCACGTGGTCGAGGTCGAGGCCGCCGTGCGATTCGGGAATGGTGGCGCCGAACAGGCCGAACTCCTCCATCTGTTCGGCCATCGCCGTGGGGTACTCGTCAGCCAGCTCCAGGGCAGACGACTCGGGCACCACCACTCCGTCAACCCAGCGTCGCAGCGTGTCGACGATCTCGTCCGCAACCTCGTCAGCAGCTTCGTCGTTGTCGTGCACCGATCCTCCCAACGTGGTTCGTGCCGATGCTTGCTCCGTCATCGAAGCGGCGCTGCCTGCGCTGCCAGAGCAACACAGTTGCTCCTAGCATTCGCGCCGTTGATCCAGGAGGTACGACGATGAAGATATCCATGGCGATCGGCGCAGGCGCGAGCTTGGATCCCAAGCGGCTGAGCCAGCACGTTGCAGATCTCGAAGCAGCCGGTGTGGACATGATCTGGGGCGGCGAGATCTACGGCTTCGACTTGGTGTCGACGCTGGCATACGTGGCCGCCAAGACCGAGCGCATCCAGCTCATGACCGGCATCCTGCCCATCTATTCGCGCAGCCCTGCCATCATCGCCCAGACCGCCATGACCATCGACACGCTGTCCGAAGGCCGGTTCATCCTGGGCCTGGGAACTTCGGGACCCCAGGTGATCGAGGGCTGGCACGGGGTGCCGTTCTCCAAGCCAATGGGACGGACCCGCGACGTGATCGAGATCTGCCGCAAGGTGTGGTCGGGCGACAAGGTCGTTCACGAGGGCAGCGCCGTCAGCCTGCCTTATGACGGGGGCACGGGCCTGGGCAAACCGCTCAAGCTCATGGCCAAGCCATTCCGCAGGGACATCCCGATTGCGGTGGCGTCGATCGGGCCTCGCAACGTGGAGATGACTGCCGAGCTGGCCGAGGTCTGGCAGCCCATCCATTTCCTTCCCGAGAAGTTCAACGATGTGTGGGGCGACGCGCTGGCGGCCGGCGGCGCCAAGCGTTCCGACGACCTGGCCGATCTGCAGATCGTGGCCGGCGGCACCGTGGCGCTGGGTGACGGCGCGATGGTCGATTCGGTGCGCAAGGGCGTTCGCGACAACGTCGGTTTCTACGTCGGCGGCATGGGTGCCCGCGACAAGAACTTCTACAACGACCTCTTCAAGCGCTACGGGTATGTCGATGAGGCAGAGAAGATTCAGGATCTGTTCCTGACCGGCAAGCGCGACGAGGCATTCGCCGCCGTGCCCGACGACTATGTGGACCGTGCCAGCCTCACCGGTGACCCTGAGCGCGTGAAGGAACGAGTCGAGGTGTACCGCTCGGTCGGCGTGAGCTACCTGGACATCACCATCCCGCCCGAGACCGAGAACCCGCTCGAAGTCATATCGCAAGTCAAGGCTTGGGCCGAGTAGCCGCAAGTGGGCGCTCGCGAACGG
The DNA here is from genome assembly GCA_011523825.1 of Microthrixaceae bacterium. Lineage (GTDB taxonomy): Bacteria > Actinomycetota > Acidimicrobiia > Acidimicrobiales > Poriferisodalaceae > Poriferisodalis. The sequence goes on along the minus strand of WTFX01000011.1, from coordinate 54,502 downwards.
TTCCTGGCAGGGGCCGAGGCTGTGGGCTTGACGCCGGAGATCCTGCGGTTTCCCGAAGGCACTCGCACCGCTGAGGAGGCGGCCGCTGCGGTGGGCTGCGAGCTCGGCCAGATCGTGAAGTCGCTCGTGTTCCTGTGCGACGGCCGCCCGGTGCTGGCGCTCACGTCGGGCGCCAACCGGGTGGACACCAAGCGGCTCGGCACGGTGCTCGGCGGCAGGATCACCCGTGCCGACGCAGACGGCGTGCGAGAGGCCACCGGCTACGCAATCGGCGGCACGCCACCGTTCGGCCATGCGCAACCGCTGCGGGCTGTGGTGGATCCTGCGTTGCTGAGCTACGACGTCGTGTGGGCGGCGGCAGGCACGCCCGACACGGTCTTCGAGCTGACGCCGGGGGAGCTGGTGCAGGCAAGCGGTGCCGAGATCGCCGACTTCGCCGCGGCCTGAGCTGTTGCGCCGCAGGCTCAGGCAGCTCCGTCGGACTGCTCGGCGCGCTCGATGTCGGGCAGTTCGCCTTCGACGCGCAGGTTGGGGATAATACGGTCGAGCCAGGCCGGCAGCCACCAGTTGCGGGCGCCGAGCAGCGGAGCATGGGAAGCACGGGTCAAGCTATTTGGCCGCTGGATGCTTGAGCGTGGCCAGAATGAGATTATTGTTTCTTCTAGCGAGTTGGCATCAGCTGAGAAGGTCGTCGCACAAAGAACGTCCCAACGCGTCCGGGTATCTGAGGCCGACGAGCTCGCTAAGAGATTCGGGACGTATCGCGGGGTCACCTTCTCGGGTACACGGATTCTTGAGTATTTGGAACAGTTTGGAGATGCAAGGAACCAGCGCTTAGTCTTTGGATTCTTGCAGAAGATGCACTTCATTAGCCAAGCCGATGAACATCGAATGCTTGAAGAAGCGTACTCGAATTTGCAGCAGCGCCTCAAGCGGCGACACTCGTCCTGGACGATCGGGCAAATCGCGCTGTCACATGTCGGCGGAATCGACAAGAGCAGCCTCGCAGTTGCTCGGACGTTCAAGAAGGCGAACCCGCGACAACTAGCCACGAAGAACATTAGCGAGCCGAATGAGCTACGGAAGCTGGCGGATGGAACCGTAACAGACGTAGTCGTGCTTGATGACTTCGTAGGATCGGGTCAAACTCTGATACAACAACTCGAAGACTTCGCGCCGTGCCTGCCCGAGGAGATGACGGTCCATATTGTGGTGATTGCGGCGATGGAAGATGGACTCGACACGGTTTCTAAGGCCGCAACCGGTTTCTTCGGCGATCGATTCGTGTTGGACTGTTTGTGTCCGATCAAGAATAGTCCCGGTCCGTTTGACATTGCTTCTGGCTTCTATGAAACAGAACAAGACGCCCACGATGCAGAAATCCTGTTGCGGAGTTTCGGAGAACAACCGGAACCCCGTGCACCGCTGGGCTATGGTGATTGCTGTACACCCCTTACATTCTCTGGCACGATTCCGAATAATGCGCCGCCGATTCTCTGGAGTTCGAGATCGGGCGATTCTGGATTCTCTCCGCTCTTCCCCCGCAATAGCTGAGTGACTTCACCATCGATCTCTGTGGCCTGCGCCGTACGCTCGACGCGGTCCTCCACCGACTCGGGGACGTTTGATGCAGGCAAGCCGTGCCCAAGGCGTCGACTTCGCCACGGTCTGAGACGCTGCGGACTGAACCGGTCGGAGAAGTCGAGGGGCCGGAGGTTTGTCTGGTGGTTCGTTGCAGTCTGATGGTCGGCTCAGCCTCGGCTTCTTGGGTGATGGTCTATGCGCCGCCAGGCTTGAGGGACCATTTTGTAGGCATGGCGCTGGTCCCGTCGTCGAACCTCGACTGGCTGCATCTCGACGACGACGAGCTTGGACGAGCGGGCGCGCCATGACCACCATCCTGTTCAGCGGCCATACCAAGCTGTGCAAGTAATCACTCCGCCCGACAACGTGTCAGCGCCTCCTGCCAACCTCCCAGAACTCAAGATCGAGAAGAGCTTCGGCTATCCCTTTGACCGCATTCGCCGATGCGTCCGAGCCCGAGCCGCCGTCAGATAGACCAACCAGCCGGCGCGCGTCATCACAGACCTCGGCGGCGAGCTTCGGCGTCGCGGTCGTGATAGCCCGCGTCGTCCTCATAGCTGCTGGCCAGGCTGTTGAAGATGGCTGCGGTTCGCGGCCACTCTCTGAATCGCTGCGCTTGTTGCTTGTAGTTCTGAGCTAGTTGACGTTCCTGGTCGCCGCCGGCGGTGAGTGAGCGGCTTGTGACGCCACGTCGGTTGCGAATGGTGATGTCCAATCCTTGATCAACGCGGTCATTCTGCAGTCGTTCCAACAGATCGCGGACGGATTCGCTCGGCCACTCGTCGCCCGCATCTGCTGGGGAGGAAGCAAGTGCCCAACCGATGACTTCGTCGCCGATCTCGACTCGGTCGATTGCTGCCAGCTTCTCGCGGGTTGCGTCAATCCACTCGTTGAGCGCTCCCGCATCTAGCTCGCCCTCGCCGTCAACGCTCGGGGTGAACTGTGATGCGGGCCATTCACGCAGCACGTCCATGGCGCTGAGTGCCATCTGTTGTTGCGCCGCCGTGAGCGTCGACTGCTCGTCCGGCGCGGCACTCGCGGGCTTGAAGGCGAGTTCCACGAACTGCACAAACAGGTCCGGGTCGCACAGCATCTCCCGATACAGGTTTGGCGCGCTGAACTCGGGATCATGTTGAAGGAGAGGGTGAAACTGCCACTCGATGATCGCTACTCGCGTGGTGCCAAGGTGATCTCGATGGGCGTCGAGGACCTTGAGAAGTGCGGCCAGTTCCCATCGCACCATCTCGGTGTCGCCGGCGTCGTCGCCGGGGTTCTCGATCCACTGTTCGAGATTGAGGGCCACCTCTTCGGCGATGTCGGTCTCGGATTGGTGTTCGCCTGCGTGAGCCACGAGCAGCCAGCGTGCAAGCCCGAGGCGCTTCGCTTCTCGCAGCCGGCGGCAAACCTCGAGCGGTTGGCCCAGTTCGTCGGGAATCCCGAGGTCGTAGTAGCCGACACGGTCCCAGTACGCGCTGGCGACGTCGGTGCCGAGGTCATCGACTCGCGTCCACGGCATCTCTATGGGAGGTGGGGAGCGCATGAGATCAGCGACGGCCTTCGCCGGCACGTCGTTCTCCGAGAGCAGCTGATGCAGTCCCTCCCATCCAAGAGCGGCGAACCGGCAGCCGAAGTAGCCCAGTGCGACCCAAGTGACCGCTTCCAGATCGGTGCCCATGCGTTCGAGAACGTCAACGTCCAGTGTCTGATCGCATCGGCCAAGTGCCTTGCCGACTTGGTGAGGCTGGTCGACCGTCGCCGCGAAATCGAAGACTGCCTCCAAGCCTCCATCGCTCAAGATCTTCTCGACGGCTTCGGATTGCATGGGCTCAAGTGCTTCGCGGTACGCCTTCCACCCGTCCGCCGCCGACACGCCGTCGATGTAGATCCGTCTCGATGAGAACAAATCGCCGTACGAGATGGCGTGTTCAGCCGGGCGAAGGCAGTCCAGGATGCGATCCAACGGTGCCACCTCAGACTCTGGAAGCGCCCAGTGGGCATCGCTGAACTGGCGGTGTCTCTCTACGGTTTCCCGGAGTTTGGGCCACACCTTCGATTTGAATCCTTCAGCGGGTTCTGTGTCCGCCAGCCGGCGGAGTGCTCCGAATGCCCTCCCACGTGCGTCAGGAGGAAATTCGCTGATGTGACCAATCAGCGTCGCCCACCTATCGGGGTCGTCACCCACGTCATCGACGAGCATTTCGGCGATGGCCGTGGTCGTCTCGATGTACTCCCGCTGCGACACCGCCGATTTCCCCTCTCGCCAGTCGCGGTAGTTGGGTTGCGCTCCGGGCATCTGGACGCTGTGCTGCTTCGGGAGCATCGAGAGCATCAGCGTCCAAGCGGCTGTCCCATGAGACTTTCGCAACATCCGCACGGTCGCAAGCCGGTCATCGGCCGTGGCGGATGTGTACGGCATCCACGGGCACATGATCGACGCCAGCGTCGCAGATGGCCGGTTCGCATATCGACCGCCGGGGTCGAGATGATCCAAACGGGCGAGCACATCAGCGACAGCTGTCAGATGCTCCGGCGACCAGGCGATGACCTCCAGCGCATTCAGGATTCGAAGATGAGGTGACGACGGACCGAAGTCGAGTCCGACCACGCTGCCGTCCGTGAACATCGCCTGCGTGAAGGCGTGCTGAGCGGCAAGGCAGCTACGAAGAGCCTGCAGCACGGCGTCAGGATCGGCTTCTGCGAGCAAGGGCAGTACGTCATCAAGCGCAGTCCACGTCCGGGGCGTCGGGTCGTCCATTGCCGATCGCAGAACCCACGAGGAGACGTGCTTGGCCATGCCCGATGTCGAAGATGCAGCTGCAGGTCCAGAAGGAGGCAGGCTGCCCGCTAGGGCGAGCGTCGTCGCCATTCCATGCTTGAGCTGAGGTGAGTACGTGGCCTTGACTCCGTCGATCTGAGCGCGCAGCGCGTCCTCGCCCGTCAACTCCTGCAACGGGTCAGCATCGGTGAGTACCGCGTGCGCAGACTCAGCGAACTCTCTGATGTCGTCCGAAGTGAGTTGGTCGCGCAGAAGCACCCATGTGTCAGCGGGGGAGACGCCATACCACTGTTGATCGACAACTGCGAGTGGTGCGTCAGCTCTGTCGAGCGCTCGCAGCATTTCGACGGCCTTGTCGTAGGGAACGCCGGCCAAGTGCTCGATAATCTCGCGGTCGCCATCACGGGCTTCATGCCAGCCGCCGATCAGCAGACACCTCCGCAGCGGAGTGTCGATGTGTCCCTTCGCCCATTGAGGTGTGTGCAATGCAGGGTCTTTGGCCAGACGCCGTTGGAGTGCGATCAAGCTGGTGCGAGCTATGCCGCCGAGTTCATGGGCCTCGCGCAGCTCGAATCCTGCCGATTCAAACCGTTTCGCGACCACGTCCGAATCGACGGCATTCAGTGTGATCGCCGCCTGCGGACTGCCCGGCGTCGGCACGATCATTCGATGCGGGCTCCCAGCGGGCAAGTGCCTCGCGAATTCTGCCGACGGCACCACCATCGTGAGCACCGGGCTGTTTGTTTGCCGGCCCCTCTGAGTCGACAGCGCCTCTTGCGCGAACAGCCGTGCAGCGGTGTCGTGACTGTCCACGTAGAGCACATGCGCAGGGTCCAATGCAGTGGCATCGCTAGCACTCAGGGCTGCAGCAACAACGGCGATGATCTCGTCGCGGTGGACCTGGCCACCGATCGTCAGGACGCCTCTGCCCTGGTCGCAGTGCTCCCGCAAATCGGCGGCTGCTTTCTCTCGACCAGCGAGCACGAGATTCTCGTCCAAGGGCGTAATCGTCGTCGCCAGCCACTGCTCCCACCAGCGGGACAGCAGGCCGATGCCCTCAGTCGGCTCGCCAAGCTGTTCGCGCATCCAGATGGTCGTGGCGATCGCGCACGAGAGCCAGTCTTCGAGGTTGTCGACGTTCAGGGCTCTGACGCGGTCGAATTCATCGTCGCCCGTGCGTTCAGACTCGAATGACCGCCGCTTGGTCCACGGGGCGCACGCGGCGGCTACGTAGGCAACTTCTGAACGCTCGTCGGCTGTCGAGTTCTCGACTCGCTTCTGGTAGTCGTCACCCACCTTCGTCTTCACGCCGTCTTGTTGCGTCGTGAGTTCCCACGCTGATTTCCCTGCGGGCACGAAGCGGTTGCCGCGTGCGCACCTCACGATCCCGTCCAAGCCAGATGACGACGTCCCGGTGCCAGCCGGCATGTCGATCCACTCCGCCGATGGCTCGGTCTCGGCGATCAGGCTGCGCACCAGTCGCGGGAACTCCTTGTCCCCGCGACCGGACTTCGCCCAGCCGATCAAGTCATCCCGACTTACTCGCAGCAATTCCGGCACTGTTGGCACCAGATGAACGGGGGGTTTCATGGCTCGTGCGAGGTCGCGAGCGAGTTCGCAGTCCTCGGCAAGGCAGAGCGCCAACATGCCGCTGCCGCGCAGGACGTCGGCGATGCGCCCCAGATCACGGATCCGGTATGCCGGGCGCGGTCGTCGGGTAGCGAACTCGTTGAGAGTTTCGCCCGATGCGATTGCTTCCCGCAGTTCCGACAGGTCGCTGGTAACGCGAACGAATGCCTCCCGCAGTTCGGCTGCGGCCACCGCTTCCAGCTCGCTGTTCAGATCGCCGCTGCGAAGCCGTACCTCTTCGACAACCTGCTCAAGCCAGCTCCGCCGCGCAACGTCATCTTGCAGTTCTCCAAACGTGTGCAGCCGCTCGCCGGCAGCCACTAGAACGCGGTCACGAGCATCGTTGCCATCTGAGGCCGAGACCATTCGCAGCCCCGTGATCCAAGCGTTCTCGAAGTCGTAGAAGCTCGTCGCCTGCGCAACACCTGCCAACGCAGCCTCGAGTCGTTGGCGCGCCGAGTCGTCCGGGGTTGAAGCGATAGTTTCGATAGCGCTCATGGTGACTCCCAATCGTAAGAGGTGACTGCGTCGGGACGAATGCCGATTCCCGCTGCCTCAAGCGCCTCCTGGGCGATCGCGAGGCCGCCGGCACCTGGTTGGTAGTGGCCGCTCATGTCGTTGAGCGCCGAGACGACGATCGCCGATCCACCGACTTCCACATCGAATTCGCCCGCGGCAAGCACAGGATCTCCATTCGCGAGCACGGCGTGTGAAATGTCCTCGTCGAGCTGCCGCCGGGGTGCCGCCACGAGTTTGTTGTCCGTCGAGACGACGAAGATCATGCGGACGCCTACCGCTGCCAACGCCGTGAAGGCAGAGCTGGGGACCTCGACTGGAACCACACCGGCTCGGCGCGCTGCCTCCAGCTCTTGCTCCAACAGCAGCGGGAGTCGGTTTGGGTACGGAGGTAACAAAGCGTTGCTGCTGCCTTCACGGCTACTCGATTCGGCTGCACTCTAGGGAAAATGAAATATCATTAAAAGGTATATAAGTTCTGTAAATGCATGAACATCGGCTCCTGATGGTTTGCGCCCGAACGGTGCGACTGAATCGGCCACTCGTGCGTGAGTCGGCGGCTAATCCAGAATGAGCGTCGGCGCGGCCTGAGGCCGCAGGCAGCGCCGACTGACTGCGATGCGTTCAGCCAGCGTGCTCGGGCTCTTCGCCGTGTTCGGGCTGCACAACGTGCTCGGATTCAAGGTCCTCGTCGTCGGCATGCCCGATATCGGGCAGTTCGCCTTCGACACGCAGGTTGGGGATGATGCGGTCGAGCCAAGCCGGCAGCCACCAGTTGCGGGCGCCGAGCAACTCCATGGTGGACGGCACGATGAGCATGCGCACGAGCGTGGCGTCGATGGCGATGGCCGTGGCCAGGCCTAGGCCGAACAGCTTGACGACCCGTTCCTCCTCCAGCACGAAGCTGCCGAAGACCACGATCATGATGGCCGCCGCTGCCGTGATGACACGGGCTGTCGCGGCAAGTCCGTCGGCGACGGAGTTGACCGGATCGCCCGTGCGCTCGTACTCCTCCTTCATGCGTGACAGCAAGAAGACCTCGTAGTCCATCGACAGCCCGAAGAGCACAGCGAACAGCATCATCGGGATGAACGGCTCGATCGGCGCCGGCTGGATGCCCAGCACGCTGCCGAACCAGCCCCACTGGAAGATGGCCACCAGCACGCCGTAGGACGCGCCGATGGACAGCATGTTCATGATGACCGCCTTGAGCGGCACCACCAGCGAGCGGAACACGGCCATCAGCAGCAGGAACGACGCCCCCAGCACCGCGCCGAAGAAGATCTGCATGCGTCCGGCCAGGTAGTCGCTGAAGTCGATCTGGAAGGCCACGGTGCCGCCGACCAGCGCCTCGACGCCGGTGCCGTCCATGGCGGTCGGGATGACCTGATCGCGCAGCGTGTGGACGAGCGTCTCGGTCTCGGCGTCCTGCGGACCGGTTGCAGGCAGCACCCGGATCATCGCCGCCTGGCCGTCGGGGCTCGGGAACGGGGGAGAGGCAGCCACGACGCCATCGGTGCGGTTCAGCGCGCCGGTCAGTTCCAAGAGTGCGAGCAGGTCCTGATTGCCTGACGTCTCGGCGACGATCAGGAGCGGCCCATTTGCCCCCGGGCCGAAGCCGTCGGCGATGAGGTCGTAGGCCTTGCGGGTGGTGCTGTCGGGCGGGAAATTGCCCTCGTCGGAGAATCCGAGGCGCAATGCGAAGACTGGCGCAGCGGCCACCAGCAACACGGCGGTGCCGCCGAGCGCGAAGAGCCAGGCCCGGTGCTGCACGACCCGGCTGAGCCGGTACCAGGCGGTGGCGCGCAGCGGTTTGGGCTGGCGGTGATGCAGGATCCGCCTCAACGGGTTGCGCGGGCCGCCGACGGCCCCTGCAATGAGCACGGCTGCGGCCGCGGGCAGCCCGGCCAGCGGCGGGCGGATGCCGAGGCCAAATCCCAGCAGCGCCACCGACACCAGCGCTGCGGCGAGGATGCCGCGCACCCTGGTCGTCGCCATCCGGTTGCGCATCAGCCCCAGCACGGCGGGTAGCAGGGTCATCGAACCCGCCATCACGATCGAGACGGTGATGGCCGCCGACAGCCCCAGGCCCGCAACAAAGGGCAAGCCCATGAGCAGCAGCCCCAGCAGCGACACCACCACGGTCGCACCGGCGAAAAGCACCGAACGGCCTGCGGAATCCAGCGCTGCACCGACGGCGTCCAGCGGCCCGAATCCGCTGCGTACCCATTCTCGATAACGGTTGAGGATGATCAGCGCGTAGTCGATGCCCACGCCGAGCCCGATCATCACCCCGAGCGTCGGCGCGATATCGGGCACCGTGAACACGTTGCTGAGGATCGTGATGGTGAGCGCGCCGATGCCGACACCGATCAGCGCCGTCCCGACGGTCACGCCCATGGCGACCACCGAGCCGACGGCGGCGATCAGCACGAACACGGCAAAGGCGAGCCCGATGGCCTCGGTCTCGGGAGGCTCCTGGCCGGCGAGCCACGAGCCGCCCAGTTCCACCTGGACACCCGGGATCTCGCGGACGCCGCTGCGGTCGATGAGCTCGACGATGTGCTCGCCGAGCCCGCCCGCGTTGTCGAGATTGAACGAGCGGCTGATCTGGACCTCGGCGACGGCGATCTGCCCCGCATGGGGGCCTTGCTGCGCGACGAACTGGCGGCCGCCGCGGTCATATGGCGAGTTGACCGTCACCTCGTCGAGGGCATCCACGGTGACGAACAACTCGGTGAGCGTCGATCGCACGGCAGGGTCGTCCACCCCGGAGCTGGACTTGACCACGATCGACCCGTTGATGTTGGAGCCGAAGTCGCCGAAGTGGGCGTCGAGCACATCGGCGGCGCGGTCGCTTTCCGAATCAGGTGTGCTCAGCGCTGCGCCCCATGACGGCCCCACAAGTCCCGCAAGCAGTGCTGCAGCGACAGCGAGCGCCAGCCACGCAGCGAAGACGCGCCACGGGTTCCGGAAGCACCACTGGCCGAGCGCGGTGTACATCGGCGGCGTCCTTTCGAGGCGATGAGCGCCGCCTCGGCCCAGCGTGACGTCTGGTGCCCGGCACAGGGCGCCCGGAGCGGGTCAGCCCGGCAAGCTACCGCCGCAGCGGGCCGTGCGGCGCGCGCCATAAGCGTTTGCCTCTACGTTTCCCGCCCGTGGCATCGCTGTCACACCGTGCTGCGACACTTCGCGGCCGATGGACTGGGGAGGCAGCAGGTGGCTGTGAGCGAGTTGAACGACGCAGGAATGCGCCGGCGACGGGTCGGCGGTGTGCGGTGGGTGACGGCGGCCGTCGCTGTGCTGCTGGCGGTGCCGCTGGCTGCGGTGCCGTCAGGCGCGCAGACCGATGGTGAGGGTGCTGAACCGACGCTCATCTCAGCGGATTCGGTCACGGTGACGATCCTGCACAACAACGACGGCGAATCGAAGCTGCTGGGTGACGTCGAGTCCGGTTTCCCGGGGGTAGCGAGGTTCGTCGCAGCGATGCGCGAGCTGCAGGCTGCGGCCGCTGAAGCCGGGCCGGTAGTGACGCTGACCTCCGGTGACAACTTCCTCGCTTCGCTGGAGCTGGGCGTGTCACTCGACCGTGAGGGCCCTATGTACGACACGGTCGCGCTCAGCGGCCTGTATGACGCGATGGCGCTGGGCAACCACGACTTCGACTTCGGCCCTGACGTGACGGCGCGATTCATCGAGGGATTCGATCCGGCGATCCCGTTCCTGAGCGCCAACATTGATGTCTCTGCCGAACCGGCGTTGGCCGCGTTGGCCGAGCGCGGGCTGGTGGCGCCCTCGACGGTGATCGAGACCGGCGGTGACCGCATAGGCGTGATCGGTGCGGTCACGCCGTGGCTTCCGAACATCTCGAGCCCGCGCAAGGTGACGGTGAGTGCGGTGCTGCCCGCAGTGCAGGCCGAAGCCGATCGCCTCGCGCAAGACGGTGTCAACAAGATCATCCTCGTCAGCCACCTGCAAGACGTCAATGAAGAGGTGGCGCTGGTTGCCGAGCTCACCGGCGTGGACGTGGTGATCGCGGGCGGTGGAGACGACCTGCTGGCGAACTCGGGCGACACTTGCCAGCCGGGTGAAGAGCCGGTTGCGCCGTACCCGATGTGGGTCGACGATGCAGCGGGCAGCCGGGTCCCGGTAGTCACCGCACCCGGCGCCTACCGCTGCATCGGCAAGCTGGAGGTGACCTTCGACGCCGACGGCAACGTCACCGCGGCCGCGGGCGCCTCGATCGGCGTCGCGCTCGACCGCGATCCCGATGCCGAGGTGCAGTCGGCCGTGGTTGATCCGCTGACGGCCGAGGTGGCGCTGGTCGAAAGCACCCAGATCGGCACGAGCACTGTCGAGCTCGAAGGTCGCAAGCCGGTCTTGCGCTCCCAGTCGACGAATGTCGGCAGCCTGATGGCGGACGCGCTGCGTGTACGCGGCGCGCACCTTGCGCCGGGCTTCGGCGTGAAAGCGCCGCAGGTGGCGGTCACCAACGGCGGCGGGCTGCGCAATGACTCGGTCATCGGTGCAGGCGTGGTGACGGTGGGCACCACGTGGGACATCGCTCCGTTCAACAACGTGCTGGTCACTGGACCGGTGCCGCGTGCCACCTTGGCAGAGCTGCTCGAACGCGCGCTGAGCGCGTTGCCGCGCGCGTCGGGCCAGTTCCCGCACGTCTCGGGCATGACGGTGACCTACGACCCTGTCGGCACCGCTCAAGGCGTCGATCGCGAGAGCGACTGCGAGCTCATCGAGCCCAGCGGCACACGGTTGCGAAGCGTCACATTGGATGACGGCACCGAAGTCGTGCGGGACGGCGAGGTCATCGAGGGCGATCCTGTCGTGCTGGCGACGGTCGACTTTCTCGCAAATGGCGGCGACTGCTACCCACTCGGTGACCTCGCCTTCACCCGTCTCGGCGTGACCTACCAGCAAGCCCTCGCGGACTACATCGCGGAAGACCTGAACGGCGAGATCAGCGCTGCGCAGTATCCCGTCGACGGCGGCAACCGGGTGATGGCGCAGGTGTCCGGCGAAGTGCCCGAGGACGACTTTCTGCTCTACACCGTGCAGCCGGGCGACTTCCTCTGGAAGATCGCGGCGTTGCACTTGGGGAATGGCGCCAGCTGGCCGCTCATCTTCGAGGCGAACAAGGGCCGCGAGCAGGCCTATGGCGGCGCGCTGACCGACCCTGACTTGATCCTGGTGGGCTGGGTGCTGCGCATCCCGTTGGTGGGGTGAGTAGCTCGTCCGGTCTCGACGATCTCAGGTTCGATCACGACGCTGCGTCCGGTGACTGCTTCGAGCAGCTCGCTGCGGGCTCGGGCTGTGAACAGCTCGACGGAGGTGTCCATGCCGGGTGATACGCGTGCGACCAGCCGGAGTTCGCCGTCGAGCGGCATGCCTGACACTCCGGGCTCGTTCGCGACGCGGATGCGCGTCACCACCTGACGGTTGGAGCGGTCCAGGCCAATCGCCACCCGCAGCATTGCCGCCATCCAGCGCACTTTGTTCTTGTCTGCTGAACCCAGAGAGGCGAACTCGGGGTGCTTGGACTTGGGTGCGCTCTTGCGGTGGTAGCGGGCAACCTGGGCGATGATCTCGATCTCGCGCTCGGTGAATCCGGTGAGGTGCTCACTGTTGCGAATGATGTAGTAGCTGTGGCGGTGGTGGGCGCTGTGGGAGACGAATATCCCCACGTTGTGCAGCAGCGAAGCCGCCTCGAACAGCTCCCGGTCTTCTTCGCCGAGTCCGTGCAGCGTGCTCAGGCCGTCGAACAACTCCAGCGTCAGGTCGGTGATGTGTTCGGCGTGGCCGAGGTCCTCGTGGTAGCTGTTTGCCACATACATCACGCCTGAGCGCCGCAGATCTTCGAGGCGGTGGAACGGGTCCAGTCCCGGCGCAGCGGCTCGCCGCATCTGTTCGAAGAGGATCCCCTCGCGCAGCGCGTAGTCGGACACCTCCATGCGCTTGATGCCGAGGAGCTTGAACGTCTCAGACAGCAGCAGTGCGCCGCCCACGATGATGTCAGCCCTGCGTTCTTCCAGTCCTTCGATAGCGAGTCGGCGCTCCGGTGTCGGCGCGCCGACAAGATCGGCCGTCAGAGCACGCAGTTCCTTTGTCGTGAACGACAGCCGCCCGGTGCGGCTCTCCCGATCACCGCGCCGGACAGCACACATGCGTGCCAGGGCCATGATGGTTCCCGACGAGCCGACTGCGGTCTCGAAACCGAGTTCGTCGATCTCGGCTGGCAGGTGGCCCAGGAACGACTCGATGTAGATGCGGCACTCACGTACGGCACGCTTGCGCGTCCGGCCCTCGGGGAAGAAGCGGTCGGTGAGTCGGATCGAGCCGAGCTTGAGACTGCGCAGGAGCAGCGGCTCGGCACCGTCGCCGACAATGAACTCGGTGGAACCGCCGCCGATGTCGATGACCAGGTGTCGCTTGTCGAGCAGCGGGACGGCCGCGAGCACGCCGAGGTGAATCAGCCGCGCCTCCTCGACTCCAGACACCACTTCGATGTCCACGCCGGCCTCGGCAAAAGCCCGCGCCACAAACTCGCCTCGGTTGTCGGCCTCGCGCACCGCGCTGGTGGCTACGACGGTCACAGTGTCGGCGCCGGCGTGATCAGCGATGCGTCGCATGCGATCGAGCACCGCGAGGCCACGGTCCATGGCATCGGAAGCGAGACGCTTCATGTCCTCCCCGCCCGATCCGAGCCGCACCGGCTCACGTTCGCGTGTCAGCACCTCGAAATGGCCATCCTCATCCACCGATGCCACGACGAGGTGGAACGAATTGGTTCCCACGTCGATCGCCGCGATGACGCTCACGCACCGCAACGCTAGAGGGATCACCGGGCGACCCGGAAGATGGCTGGTGGCAAAGCGCTGTGTCATTGCGGCGATGGCGACGGCCATCGCGCCGTAGCGTTGCCCCGATGGCGACACACGCGACCCAGATCGTGCCCCGATTCGGCGAGCTGGACCCGTACAACCACGTCAACCATGCGGTCTACGTGTCGTACTTCGAAGCCGCCCGCTGCCTGGCGTTGGAATCCGCCGATCTCGCGCTGCCGGATCTGTCAGATCAGAACGTCCAGATCGTGGTGACCAACTTGGAAGTGCGTTTCCGGGCGCCCGCGACCGCTCGCGACACGCTGCGCGTCGAAACCGAACTGGTCGAGCGTCGCCGCGCCAGCACGCGATGGCAGCAGCGGATCATCCGCGAGTCCGACGAGGCGGTGCTGGTGGAGGGTTACCTGACCGCAGCGATCTGCGACAACAGTGGCAAGCCCCGCCGCCCGCCTCCGGATCTGATGGACAAGCTCGGCGCCTTGACCGCCAGCGAGCTGCTCGAGTCCTAGACGACGGGGGACAAGCCGCCGTCGATGTTGATTGCGGCGCCGGTGACGTAGCTGGCGGCGTCGCTGGCGAGGAACAGCGCCAAGTTGGCGAACTCCTGGGCGTCGCCCATGCGGCCCAGCGGAATGCGTTCCCCGACCGCTGCCGTGTATTCCTCGAAGGTCCCCCCGGGCTGCGTTCGTTCCCAGCGAGCGCGCCACTGGTGGGTCACCAGCAGACCCGTGTTGAGCGCATTCACCAGCACACCGTCGGCCGCGAACTCCGACGCGAGTGCCTTGGTCATCGCCATGCCTGCGGCGCGGGTCGCGGATGTCGGGCACGTCTGCGCTCGCGGAGCCTTGGCCTCGGCGTTCAGCGAATTGATGATCCGTCCCCAGCCCTGGCTGCGCATGTGAGGGAGGCAGAGGCGGCACAGGCGGATCGCCGAGAAGAGCTTCAGGTCGAAGTCGTCCTGCCAGTCGTCATCGGTGATGTCCAGAAATGGCCTGGCGTGCGATGTCCCGCAATTGTTGACAAGGATGTCGATGGCGCCCGAGGCCTGCGTTGCTGCGGCGTGAGCCCGGGTGACCTCGTCGGCCATGCGGACATCGGCCGAGATGGCGGTGTGGGCACCTTCGGGACCCGCAGCGTTCAATGCTGCCAGCGTCTCGTCGAGCATGGCCTGGTCGCGGGCGACCACCGCCACCGAGGCACCTGCGGCCGCAAAGGTCTCGGCCATGGCGCGGCCCAGACCTCTGCTGCCGCCCGTGATCAGTGCAGTGCGGCCGTCGAGTCTCAGTTCCATACGCGCACCATATTTCCGGGCGCTGTCTCGCGCTGAATCTGGGTGCCGTCTCGCGCGACGATGTGGCATGCGCACGGGACTGGTGACCGGCAAGGAACAATTCGAGTTGCGGGAGGTCGACGATCCGACGCCCGGGCCGGGCGAGGCGCTGGTGGAGATCTCGCTCTGCGGGATCTGCGGCAGCGACGTGCACGCCTATGCCGAAGGCTGGCCATACGCGCCGGGCATCTGCGGCCACGAGTGGGTCGGCAACATCGTTGCCGTGGACGCTGATGTTCAGGTAGTGAGCATGGGCGACCGCGTCACGGGTGGACTGGCACCGGGCTGCGGCCAGTGCCCGGAATGCCGTGCCGACCACCACGCCTACTGCTCCACGGCGCGCTCGTACTACATGGGCTCCAAGGCACCGGCCTCTGGCGGCTTCGCGCCGTTCATGGCCGCCAGCGCCGACCGACTGGTGCGCGTGCCCGACGAGCTCACCGACGACGACGCTGCGGTGATCGAGCCCGCTTCGGTCGCGCTGCACGCAGTACGTCGCAGCCGCTTGCGAGCGGGCGACGTGACGTGCGTCGTCGGCTGCGGACCGATCGGCCTGCTGGTTGCCCAGTGCGCTCGCCTCGCGGGAGCGGGGACGGTGATCGCAATCGAGCCCGACGCCGACCGGCGCCGCCTTGCGCTCGAGGTCGGGGCCGATTTGGCCGTAGCACCCGGCGCAGAGATGCGAGAGGCGGTGGATCAGGCCACCGGCGGTCTGCGGGCGGACATCGCATTCGATTGCGCCGGCATCCCTCAGACGATCCAGCAGTCGGTGGACATGGTGCGCTACGGAGGCTCGGTCTGCATCGTCGGCGTGACCGGCAGCGATGCGGTGATCCGCCCGAACCGCTGGCTGTTCAAGGAAGTCTCGGTGGACACGTCGCTGGCATTCACGCTCGACGAGATGCGCGCCGCCGCCGGCTTCATCGCCGATGGCCGCATCAGCGTCGCCCCGCTGGTGCAAGGCACGATCACACTCGACGAGCTGCCGCAGACGATCGACGATCTCGCAACCCGGCGCAACACGGCAATCAAGCTGCTGGTCGATCCGACTGCCGGCTGAACGGTTCGGGACTACTCCTGGCTTCACCGGCAGGCACCCCGAGCACGGCCGTACGCTCTGTGCGGACCTGCTGAGTCGGAGCGAGCAACCAGAACGGGGGTCGCATGAGCTGGGAGCCTGAGATCGCTGAGCTGCGGCGCCGCGAAGCATTCGCTGAGGCGCTGGGCGGGCCCGACAAGGTCGAGCGCCAGCACTTCTTCGGCAAGATGACCGTGCGCGAGCGCATCGACGCCATGGCGGACAAGGGCTCGTTTCACGAGATCGGCAAGACCGCCGGCGTCGCCGAATACGACGATCACGGTCATCTCGTCCATCTGACGCCGTCGAACTTCATCTTTGGCCTCGCCCGCATCGACGACCGCCCCGTCGTGCTCTCGGGCGACGACTTCACAGTCCGCGGTGGTTCGTCGGACGCCACCATTCCCGAGAAGCGCAATGCAGCCGAGTCCATGGCCTACGAGATGCGATTGCCGCACATCCGCCTGGTGGACGGCATGGGCGGCGGCGGTTCGGTCAAGTCGATCGAGATGGCCGGCCGCACATATATCCCCGAACTGCGGGGCTGGGACGTCATCGTGAACCATCTCTCGGTGGCGCCGTCGGTGTCGCTGGCGCTGGGCTCGGTGGCGGGCATCGGTGCCGCCCGGGTGGCCACCGCGCACTACTCGGTCATCGTGCGCGACACCGCGCAGATGATGATTGCCGGGCCGGCGCTGGTCGAGCAGGCGTCGCTGGGCGATCACGGCAAGGAAGAGCTCGGCCACGCGGACATCCACACGGCCAATGGCGCCATTGACGACGTGGTGGACAGCGAGGACGAGGCGTTCGAACGTGCGCGCCGATTCCTCTCGTACCTGCCCGCCAGCGTGGACGAGCTGCCCGAGCGGGTGCTCACCGGCGACAGCCCGCAGCGCCGCGACGACGAGCTGATCTCGATCGTGCCCCGCGAGCCACGGCGCGTCTACAAGATGCGCTCGATCATCGAGTCGGTCTGCGACCAGGGCAGCTTCTTCGAGATCGGCAGTCGCTGGGGGCGTTCGATCATCACCGGGCTGGCGCGCCTCGACGGGTGGCCGGTGGCAATCTTCGGCGAGGATCCGTACGTGTATGGCGGCGGGTGGACGGCCGACAGCTGCCGCAAGCTCATTCGACTGCTCGACACGGCCTCCACGTTCCATCTGCCGGTGGTGCACCTGGCCGACTGCCCGGGCTTCCTGATCGGCAAGGAATCCGAGGAGAGCGGGACGATCCGGTTCGGATCGGCTGCCCTCGCGGCGCTGGGTCAGCTCACAGCGCCGTTCGCCTGCGTGGTCATCCGCAAGGCGTTCGGCGTCGCAGGTGCGGCCAACAACAAGCCGGGCGCCCGCAGCTTCCGGGTGGCATGGCCCTCTGGCGACTGGGGCTCGCTGCCCATTGAGGGCGGTCTCGAGGTGGCCTACAAGCAGGATCTTGCCGACAGCGACGCACCCGACGAGTTGCTGACCGAGATCCGGGAGCGGCTCAACAGCGTCCGCTCGCCGCACCGCTCTGCAGAGTTCTTCGAGATCGAGGAGATCATCGACCCGCGTGACACCCGGCCGGTGCTGTGCGAGTGGGTGGACCTCGCCCGCCGCTCGCTCCGGCCTGGGCCCAGTTCGTTTGGGTATCGGCCCTGAGCCATCCAACCGGCCGCGTGGCAGACTCAGCGGCGGATAACAGGGGAGCGCAACGATGGATCCCACCTATACCGACGAGGCCGAGGATTACCGGGAGAAGATCCAGGCATTCCTGGCCGAGCACCTCCCGGAGAACTGGGGCGGCATGGGCCGGCTCTCCGACGAGGCGAGCGAGACCTTCGTCGAGGAGTGGCGTGCGCTCTTGGCTGAGAACCAGCTCCTCGCGGTGTCGTGGCCGGTCGAGTACGGCGGCGCGGGGCTCAGCGAGGTCGAGCGGATCGTGCTGGCCGAGGAGTTCGCCAAGGCCGGCGTGCCCACAGGCGGCAACAACGACGGCTTCAGCATCACGATGGTCGGCAACGCCATCATCGAGTGCGGCAGCGAGGAGCAGAAGCGGCACTTCCTGCCCAAGATCATCTCGGGCGAGCACCGCTGGTGCCAGGGCTACAGCGAGCCGGACAGCGGCTCGGATCTCGCCAACTTGGGCACCCGTGCAGTGCTGGACGGCGACGAGTGGGTGATCAACGGGCAGAAGATCTGGACCTCCAGCGGCCACACCGCCAACTGGATCTTCGTGCTGTGCCGCACCAACCCCACCGAGGCGAAGCATCGGGGAATCTCGTTCCTGCTGGTGCCGGTGGATCAGCCCGGCGTCGAGATGCGCCCGATCATCAACATCAACAACCGGCACGACTTCAACGAGGTGTTCTTCACCGACGCCAAGACAGCCAAGGAGAACGTGGTTGGTGACGTCAACGACGGCTGGCGGGTGGCCAACGTGCTGCTCGGCTTCGAGCGCGGCCACGGTGCCACCACCGATGCGCTGCGCTTCCGTGACGAGCTCGACCGGATCACGGCTGAGGCCGTCGAGCGGGGGGCCGCCGACGATCCGCTCATGCGCCAAGACCTCGCCCGGGCGCACACCAAGGTGGAGATCATGCGGTGGATGGGCCAGCGCAACGTCACCAACGTGCTGGCCGGCAACGCACCCGGGCCCGAGTCGTCGCTGCACAAGCTGCTGTGGAGCGAGTACCACAAGTGGGTGACCGAGCTGTCAATGGACCTGCTGGGCATGGACGCCACGGCGCCCAGCGGGCATCCCGCAGCGCACGGCATCAACACCGACGCGGTCGGCGTCGAGTTCTCGTCGCTGGCGTGGGTGCAGACCTTCATGGGCGCCCGGCCGGGCACGATTTACGCGGGCACGTCGGAGATCCAGCGCAACATCATCGGCGACCGGGTGCTCGGGCTGCCGCGTGAGCCGCGTGCCGACGGCGGCCCGTGGAACGAGATCGGCAAGAACTAGATCCGCAAGAACTAGGGGAGTCCACCATGGAACTACGACTGGATGGCAAGACCGCGCTCGTGACCGGCGGCTCGGCCGGCATCGGCAAGGGCATCGCGAAGTCATTCGCCGATGCGGGCGCGAACGTGATGATCACGAGCCGCAAGGCCGAGAAATGCGAAGCCGCAGTCGCGGAATTGAGCGAATCGGCGAGCGGTCAAGTCGGCTACATCGCGGCGCACATCGGCCACCTCGATCAAGCCGAGCGTGTGCTGGGCGAGACCATCGAACGCTTCGGCTCGCTGGACGTTCTCGTCAACAACGCAGCAACCAACCCGTGGGCCGGTCCCATGAAGGACTGCGACATCCCCCGCCTCGACAAGACCTATGAGGTGAATCTGCGCGCGCCGCTGCAGTGGACGCAGGCGGCGTGGGAGATGTGGATGGCCGACCACGGCGGCTCGGTGATCAACATCGCCTCGGTGGGCGGCCACCACACATCGGAGGCATTGGGTGTGTACTGCATGTTCAAGGACGCGCTGATGCACATGACCCGCCAGCTCGCCGCTGAAATGGGGCCGAAGGTGCGGGTGAACTGCATCGCTCCGGGACTCATTCGCACTGACTTCGCCCGGGTGCTCTGGGATGGGCCGCGCGGGCAGATGATCGCCGATCAACTGCCCATGAAGAGGCTCGGCGAGCCGTCCGACATCGGCGAGGCAGCGCTGTTCCTGTCAGCTGCTGGCTCGTGGCTGACCGGTCACGTCATGGACATCGACGGCGGCGAATGCGTGAAGATTTCCGGAGAGCTGCCCCTCGAAGAGGGCTGATCCGGCAGTCAGAGCTCGCCCGCAGACCGGACACCGGTCACGGAGCGTCGGTGAGCTCGAGCCGGGTGGTGAGCCAGTCGATCACCGCTTGGGGGTCCTCGACCATGGCGTTGTGGCCGAGGCTGTCGAAGACGTGCGGCGCGGTGACGCCCGCTGCGTGAGGGTTGGTCGCCGCGACCGCGGTCAAGTCAGCGTGATGATCCGTAGCGACGAGCGGGTCGTGCTCGCCGATCGCCATGGCGACCGTGCACTTCGCTGCCGGCAGCAGGCCCGTCATGTCGGGCGGGCCCACGCCGATCGTGGCGGGATCCTGCGTGGTTCGCCAACGGCCTGAACTGTCGGCATCGCGTGTCACGCCCGCCGCAACAGCTGCGGCGATGCGTTCGTCGTCAGCGTCGACGACGCCGAACAGCCCTGACAGCTTCAAGAACCAGTCGACGGCACCGGCACGGTCGTCGAACAGCCGAGGGGGTCGCGCTGCAAGGTCCGGCATGCGAGCCAGCTCCTCGTCCGACCAGCGCAGCTTGACCCCGACGGTTGCTGCCCAGACAGGCGGCGGTCCGAACCAGCCCGAGGCCAGCGCCAGCGCGACGGCGCCGCCCATCGAATGCCCGACGACGACGTAGCGCCTCCCACCGAAGTCCCGCTGCAGCACCTCCGCTGCGTCTGCCGCCATGGCCCCGAACGTGTAGGGACGGCGCCACGCCGCCTCGCCGTGCCCGCGGATGTCGGGCGCGTACACGGTGCCGCCCGCCGATTCCATGATCTTTGCCACGCCGTCCCACACGTGCCGGTTGGCGCCCAGCCCGTGCAGCAGCACCAGAGCCGGCAGCTCAGCCACAGCTTCCTCCGGGGATCTGCCGGTGGCGGCTGCAGCGGTTGCAATCCGCGTCGGTCAGGTTCATCGGGGCCGCTCGCCATAGTCGCCATGGGGAGCGTCGCGCTCGGCAATCACCTGGCGGAATCCCTTTGTCTCGAAGTCCTCCACCCAGCGATAGGCCTCTTCGGTATGCCGTGTCACGCCATCAAAGAACGTGCCCAGAAGCTGGCTCGTGCGCAGGCCCATGTTCTCGAAGGCTTGGTTCACGAGCAGCTTGTTGAGCGCGAGCTGGTTGGCAGGGATGTGGGCGAGTCGCCGGGCGAATGCCTCGACGCGCTCGTCGAGTTCGTCTGGCGGGTGCACGTAGGCGACGAGGCCGATGCGGTGAGCCGTCTCAGCGTCGATGGCATCGCCCGACAGCAAGAACTGCTTTGCGTGCTCGAGGCCCAAGCGGTACACCCACATCATCGTGGTGGGTGTGCCGTAGATCCGTGATGGGGCATAGCCGATGTGGGCGTCGGAGGCCATGAACAGCAGGTCGCAGCACAGGATCATGTCGGTGGCCCCGCCGATCGCCCAGCCGTGGATCTGCCCGAGTACCGGCTTGGGGCACTCCCAGATCTTCATGAACCGCTTCACGTTGTGGCCCATGAACTGCCAGTCGCGCACCGGGTCCCAGGCGCCTTCACGCGGCTTGGGGCCCGGAGCGCCGTACGGGCTGCCCCACGAGTCGTACAGCTCCTCTGAGCTCCCGTGCTTGTCGCCGTGGCTGCCGCCACGGGTACTGCCCCCGCCGGGGTTGAGGTCGTAGCCAGCCGTGAGCGTCGGGCCGTTGCCCCGGATGACAATCGAGCGGACATTCCTCGACGCTGTCGCCCGGTCGATGCCGTCCGCCACCCCGGCGATGACGTTCTCGGTCAGCGTGTTCATCCGCTCGGGCCGGTTGAGCGTAATGAAGGCAACCGTGCCGTGTTCGTTGTAGAGCACCACCGGCTCGGTGCCGCTGGCCTCCGACTCGGCGTCGGCGGCACCGGCAGTTCCGGCAGCTTCCACGTCGGAGTTCATGGCGCGGACGCTAGCTGCGCCCGCCCGGGCGCATGGCTGCAGGAGCGGATGGGTGTCTAGGAACCCGTTGCTTCTGGTGGCGTCGGCCAGCCGGGCACGCCCTCTTCGAGCTGCACTCCGGCGCTGTTGTTGAAGCCGCAGACCATGCGGTAGCAGCCCGACACGGCGAGCAGCTGGCACAGGTCGGCAGCGCTGTAGTGCTGCGAGGCCGCGGCCCACGCGCTGTCGGAGACGCAGTCGTCGGCGCACAGATCGTCGACGAGTTGCAGCATGGCGGCTTCGGCAGGCGTCCAGCTGCCCTGGGCTATGGGACGGGTGGCGTCGTAGAGCTCCGGCTCAGTCACACCGTCCACCAGTGCTACAAGGCCGTGCTGGCCGAACGTGTACGCGGAGCCGCAGTTCCAGCATGTCCGCAGCACGGCAATCTCCACGTCCCGCCGGGTGAGGTCGCCTTCGAACTTCAGCAGGATGGTCTGGGAGAACATGCCCATGGCCTTGGAGACGAGCTTGTTGTGCGCCATGGTCGCCCGCATGTTCACCACGTACGCGGGCGAGTCCTTCATGGCCTCGCGTGCGAGCTTCGCCGCCCACTCCAAAGGCTCCAGCCGCGGCTCGGATGGTCGCGTGAGGTGCATGCGCTCAGACTAGAACTTGCTCCATACACCAGTGGATGTCTAGTAGTCATGGGCACTATGAAGGCGATCACGCATTCCGGGCTGAGCATCTCGCTTACGCTGGCGCCATCTGGACTGTCGAGCCTCGGGTGAGGAGGCTGCCGTGAGCACAACAACCGGCGTTGATCGCAGCGAGGTCGAGCGCGACTTCGACATCTTCAGCGACGAGTACATCGCGGACCCGTCCGTGGTGTGGGACGAATTGCGCGCTGAGTGCCCCGTCGCGCACAGCGACCGCAACGGTGGCGGGTGGCTGCCCACCACTTGGGATGACATCGCGGCGGTCGCGTATGACACCGACAACTTCAGCTCACGCGACAGCTCCGTAGCACACACGCCCGAGGGTGCTTCGTTCATCTCGGCTCCGCCGATTACCTCTGATCCCCCGTTCCATGCCGACGCTCGCCGGATGCTGCTGCCGTTCTTCGCGCCCCCGGCAGTGGAGGATCTTGTGGAGGTCACGCGCAGCATCGCCCGTGAGCGACTCGACGTCATCGCAGCCGAAACGGGCGCGGACCGGGGCGGTTCCGGCGTCGTCGACGCCGCCGACGCCTACTCCAGGTACATCCCGGTGCGGGTGATCGCCCGCATCCTGGGACTGCCCGAGTCAGACGAGCCGATGTTCACCCGCTGGGCCGTCGCCGTGCTGCAGGCCACGCCGGAGGAGCACGACCACCGCGCCGTCGCCACTCGCGAAGTGCTTCGTTACTTCGGCGACCTGGTTGACGCTCGTCGCGAGGAACGTGCGGACGATCTGCCGTCCAAGTTGATCGACATGCGGCTGCCGAACGGCGACCCGCTCACCAACCGCCACATCACCGGTGTCGGCTTCCTGCTCTTGTTGGCTGGCATCGACACAACGTGGAGTTCGATCTCGGCCAGCCTGCTGCACCTGGCGACCAACCCCGACGACCGCGAGCGTCTGCTGGCCGAGCCACAGCTCCTCGACTCGGCCATCGAGGAGTTCCTGCGGGCGTACGCACCGGTGACTATGGCACGGATCAGCGCCACCGACGACGCACAGATCAGTGGTTGCCCGGTCCCCGAGGGCGACAAGGTGTACCTGCCGTTCGGGGCGGGCAACCGCGACCCGGCCAAGTTCGACCGGCCCAACGAGGTCCTCATCGACCGGGCGGAGAACCGGCACTTCGCCTTCGGCATCGGCATTCACCGCTGCTTGGGCTCGAACCTGGCCCGCATGGAGCTCAAAGTCGCGCTCGAAGAATGGCTCGCACGTTTCCCGAACTTCGAGCTCGCCACCGACGCGGACGGCCGCGGCGCTGAATGGGGCGGCTACCAGATCCGAGGCCCCCGCAACCTGCTGATCCGCGTCGGCATCTGAGTTCCCGACCGGTTGCAGGCATCGGAGGTCTGCTCGACCCGTCGCGACCGCGGCTTCGAGCGTGCCGCCCGCTATTCCGCCGGGAAGGGGAGTTGCAGCCACCACGGCCGGTCGACAGGGTCGACTCGGCTGACCCATTTGACCCACCAGAATCCCCGCCTGCCTGGTGCGACCAGCCGCACCGGGGCGCCGTGGCCTCGGCGCAACGGCTCACCGCCGTACCCGACGGCCAGGTACAGGTCGGCCGCATCGCGAGCGGGGAACAGCCGGCTGTAGCCGGTCAGCGATGTGATTTCCAGTGTGGGCGCGTCGTTCTCGGGCAGCAGCTCGGCCAACGGCACTGCATCCCACGACTGGCGGCTCCACCACCCTCCGGTGCAGTCGAGGTCGGCGATCAGCGGCGCGGCCCGGTCGTGGAGGGTCTCCAGCACGACCGGTTCGCCGGCGACGGTGAGCTCCCAGTCCGATGCTGCCACCCGAGGCGACCGGTCGTTGAGCCACATGGTGGTCGGCATCTCGGCGGGTGTGAACGAAGCGATCTCGTGAGAGCCGGTGAATCGTCGGTTGTCGCCCACCACCAGCTGCTGGATCCAGTAGGCCGCGCCTGCGGCGGCCAGCGCGATGCCCCCGCCGACGAATGCCCTGCGGTCGAGATCGGCGATGCCGGGACGGCCCGGCCGGCTGACGATGTGCCACACCAGCAGCGGGGCCACGAACGCGACCAGCAGGACATGGGTCCACAACGCCGACCAGTAGCCCACGCCGTGCCACAGACCGGTGGCGTGCAGCACTCCGAGCACGACGGTCGCGACGACGAGAGCGCCGAGCAGCATCGACAACCACCGGGTGGCGCGCCGGCGCTTCAGCCCTGTGCGCACCGAGCCCCGGAGCTTTGCCGGGGCCATTGCCAGCAGGCTCAGACCTGCGAGAGCGTGCGTGACGGTGAGCCAGCGTCCCCAACCGGTTCCCACCGCCCACGACGCCAGCCCGGTCCCAACCGCCGCCGTGGCGGCGACGGCCAGCAGCAGGTCCACCTGCCGCGCCGTCAGCCGTGTGCGAAGTTGCATGTCACGGCGATCATGTCATGACGATCTCTGTTGCTCGTAGCGGATTGATCAGCGGCGGCAGTGCAGCGACACGGTGTCGGCATCACGCTTCCGCCACACAGTGACGCCGCCCGTCAGCCGGCCTGCTTCGACGGCCGCCGTGTGGGTGACCAGCAGGGGCAGCAGCGAGTCGTATTCGGCGAACCTCCCGGCTGCTTGCTCGGTCTCGCAGACCATCAGCAGGGGCACAGGTCGTCCCACGGCGGCGCACTTTCGGTAGGGCCTGATCTTGTCGATGATCTCCGAGGGGGTGCTGGCGCTGCGTTCGTACTCGAGGCAGTAGGCACCGCTGCCGAGCGGCCCATCGGTGACCAGCACCACGAGGTCGGGCCGGATCTGCGTGACGCCCGGCACGTTGATCTCTCCCCTCCAACCCGCGAATGCTGCTGCGCCCTCGGAGGCGAACTGCAGCACCAGCCGGTTGACGCCGTCGTCGTGGCGGCGCTGGCGGTGCCGGAAGGTCGGGATCAGGTAGGCACCGTGGCGCCGTATGAGCGCCCGGGCAAGCAGCCGGCTCAGGTTGGCCGCTCGGCGCAGACCGCCTTCGGTGAGATAGCAATGGTCGTCGAAACAGTCGATGAGCCCGACGTCGTCGAGCGTGGCGAGCACTGCGTCGATCCTTCGGGGCGATGCGCTCAAGAGGCGGCTGAGCTGGCTGCGTTGTATTGCCGGGAACTGCGCGACGGCCATGAAGGCGGCGTAGGGGAGCGGCTCGGCTATGGCCATCGTGTCGGCGTTGAATTTCCGCCAGCGCTTCAGCTTCTCGGCTCTCCCCACCTCCATGGGCGTGACCGGGTCGTCGACGCGGTCACCTGAGGGCCGCAGCTCGACGGGATCTCCCCACAGCCCGTCGGGTGTGCAGATCAACGGCCACGCGTCACGCGCAAACTCGCGTTGCGCCAACTGAGCCGCCCACGAATCGGAGGCCAGGATCACCTGCGCGGACGGCACCGCGTCGTAGGTGGGATCGCCGTAGAAGACCCGGTCGGCAGCCCGCTCGTGGGCGTCATGGTCGCTTGAGTACGCGTCGAGTCCCCAGAAGCGATGGGTTCTCTTGCGCCGCAGTGATCGCTCGGTGGCGTGCAGGCCCACGTAGGTGAACGTCACCCAATACAGCTCGCCATAGTGGGCGACAGCGTGAAACCAGCCGCCATGGCGCAGCAGCCGGAAATCGGTCATGGCGAGATCGGGCGGCTCGGCGGCGACACCAGGGGGCAGACGCAGCCAGCCCTTGAGCAGCAGCCTGGGAGCGAGTCGGTAGAGCAGCTCCAGCCAAGCCAGTCGGCGCACGCACGTGCGCACACCTCGCGCGGTGACCGTCCAAGGGACACGCTCGCGAGAGCCGGGGACCGGTGCGCTGGCGAGAGTGCTCGTGTACGGGGAAAGAACCTGCTCGGCCGTACGGGCGGCGGCGCTCCCGTGCGCATGTGCACGCTCGTGGCAATAGAGCGCCTCAGCGGCCTGACTCGTGAGAAACCAGCGCTGCTGCCGGCGTTCGATCATCCCGACGTTCATGGACTCAAGCCAGCCGGAGCGCTGCAGCCGTCCGAGTTCCGCCCGCATTCGCGGCTCGCCCGGGGCGAGAATCTGCACCAAGTTGGAGGTGCTCGCGAGCGGCATCCGTCCGATGATGCGGAGAGTGCGCTGGTCGATGGCATCGGGAGGTTCCGCCGAGGCCGGTCGGTCATGGACCGCCACGCAGCCAATCGAGCAGAGGAATGCCGCGAATCGTGCACAATTCCGTCAACTAACGGAGATGCGATCAGGAAGCCCCGCAGACTCCAGCGGCCTGAGCAGCAAGCATCAGCAATCTGAGCCGCAAGTTGAAAAATCCGCATGCTCCGCCGGAGGGCGAAGGGCGCTGACACCTTCACCGGACCATCCAGACCGGTGGTTGCTTGCCGTGGCAGGCAATACCCCTGCGAACGCGGCCAGCAGGGGCGACGGCGACCTGCTCGCCGCCGCCCCCGCGACCGGTCAACTGATGTTGTCTGCGGCTATTCGCCGCCCTCGAGCAGCACGACGGGGATCCGCTCCCAGTCGTTGCCCACGACATCGATGCCGGCGTCCCGCAGATTCGCCACCGCCGCTTCGGCGATGTCGGTGCGGTAGGCGCCCTCATCGGGCTCCGAGGCCAAGATGCCCTCGCTGGTAGCCACATCGACGGTCTGTGCCCACAGGTCGGGATCCATGATGCCGGCGCCAAGCGGAGACGGCCAGATCAGCGCACTGATCTCGTTCATCTGCCACGTCTGATGCGACTGGCCCAGCGTCGGGACATTGTCGAGCACGATCTGCACGCACTCTTCGGTGTTGTCCCGGCAGTGGATCCAGCCGCGCAGCGACGCCTCCACGAACCGGACCGCCGCGTCGTAGTACGCAGGATCGTCATCGAGGCGGTCGGCGTCGGCCCACAGGGCGTCCTGGAGCATCGCCGTGCCCTCGTCGTTCCAGTCGATGATGTGCAGATCCTCTGGCTGGTACAGCTCGCCGGTGTCGGGATTGATCGTCTCGAGCACTTGGGCGTACTCGTTGTAGATCATCGCCTGCGCGGCGTCGATCTCACGATCGATCAGTGCCAGCATGTCGAAGTTCTGCTGTACGAGCTGGATGTCGGAATCCGGATCCAGCCCGCTGCGGCGCAGCCCTGCGAGCAGCTCGAATTCGTTGCCGAATCCCCAGTTGCCGACGGTGCGGCCCTCGAGATCGGCCACCGAGTTGATGCCCGCATCAGCGAACGACACCTGCAACGTGGCGCTTCGCTGGAACACCTGAGCGATGTTCGTGATGTTGGTGCCTTCCTCTCGTGGCACCAGACCCCGTGGCACCCACGAGACAGCGAAGTCAGCAGCGCCGGAATCCAGGACCGAGGCGGGAACGATGTCCACACCGCCTTCCAGGATTTCCACGCTGAGCCCGACGTCGTCGTAGAAGCCGAGCGCCTGTGCCGCGTAGTAGCCGGCGAACTGAGCCTGGGTGAACCACTGCAACTGCAGCGACACTTCGGAGATGGGCTCGAATTCGGGCTCATCCGCGTCATCGCCGCCGGTGCAGGCCGCGGCTAGTAGGCCGAGCGCCAGCAGCGGCGCCAGCGTCCGAATCAGCTTTTTCCTTACCTTCATAATTTCCCCCCGTGTTGGGTTGCCTGATGGGCGCTCACGCCCACGGTCCAGGTCATGCCGCCCTCCGTGCTGCGAAGTACCACGGCATGACGAGCCGTTCGAGCACAACAGCGATCGCATACAGACAGATGCCCACCAACGAACCAGCCAGCACTGCCGCCCATGCCTCGTCGTAGCGGGTCAAACCGGCCGAGTTGGTGATGAGATTGCCCAGCGCGTCCTGACGGCCGCCGAAGTACTCGGCCACGATGGCGGCGATCACTGCCAGCGAAGTGCCCAGCTTCAGCGCAGTGAAGAAGTACGGCATCGCGTTCGGGATGCGCACCTCGCGCATGATCCGCCACTTTCCGGCGCCGTAGGACTCCATGAGCTCGATCTGGCTGGGCTCGACCTGCCCCAGCCCCCGGGCCGTGTTGATGAAGACCGGGAAGAAGACGAGCACCACCACGACGGCTTGGTTGGAACGGGGCGACAGGATGCCGAACCAGGCGTTGAAGATCGGCGCCAATGCGATGATCGGCACTGCGTTGACGGCAACGGCCAGCGGTGTGAGCGTCTCGTTTGCCGAGCGGAATGCCGTGACCAGCACCGCGGCGAACGCTCCCACGGCCACTCCGGCGATCAATCCGGTCACGATGATGAAACCGGTGACGCCGGTCGCCGTGACGATGACGTCGAACTTCTCGGCCACCGCGCCGACGATGCTCGAGGGCGGTGGCAGCACGAACCCGTCCGGGCGGATCAGCGCCAGCAGGAGCTCCCAGCCGCCGAACATGATCGCTGCAGCCGCTATCGGCGGCAGCCACGCCCGCCCCAGCGACTTTGCCGCGTTCACGACTCACCCCCGTCTCGCAGCGCATCGCGCACCGCGGTCACGCAGGAGAAATAGGCCGGATCGTCACGCGTCGCCTCGTTGCGCTCGCCCAGGTCGACGTCGATGACCGCCGAGATGCGGCCGGGTCGGGGCGACATCACCACGACTCTGGTGGACAGGAACACGGCCTCGCTGATGGAGTGAGTCACGAAGATCACAGTGATCTGCGTCTCGGCCCAGATCCGCAGCAGCTCGTTCTGCATGTGCTCGCGGGTCATCTCGTCGAGCGCGCCGAACGGCTCGTCCATCAGCAAGAGCTGGGGATGGAACGACATCGCTCGGGCGATGGCCACCCGCTGTTGCATGCCTCCGGAGAGCTCTGCCGGGTGATGGCGGGCGAATTCGCTGAGCTTCACCAAGTCGAGCATCTCGGCTGACCGCTCCCGGCGCTCTGCCGCCTTCCAGCCCATGAGCTCGAGCGGCAGCTCGATGTTGCGTGACACATTCCGCCAGTCGAATAGGCCCGCCCGCTGGAACACCATCGAGTAGTCGCGGTCGAGGCGAGCCTGATCGGCCGTCTTGCCGTTCACCGAGACGGTCCCTTCTGACACGCCTGTCAGCGCGGCGATCAGTCGCAGCAGAGTGCTCTTGCCGCAGCCGGACGGCCCGATCAGCGTGACGAACTCGCCCGGGTCGATGCGCAGGTCGATGCCTGTCAGCGCTTTGATCTCGTTGGAACGTCCCGGGTTGAACACCTTGGAGACACCCACCACCTCGACAGCAGCAGGTGCGCCACCAGCAGCGCCGTCGGACTCAGGCTGCGGTCCTGCGTCGTTCATGTGCCGTCCCTCATGTCACGGCCTCTTGACCCTTGCGCCTGACGAGCACGTACTCGAACGACGAGATCACGGCGAAGACGAATATCCCGAGCGCGGCGGCGCCCAGCACCGCCACGTAGAGGCGCTCGGGTCCCGTGGTGTAGCGCTGCGCTTCCAGCAGCACCCGGCGGCCCAAGCCGCCCTTCACACCGGCCGAGATCTCACCCACGATGGCGCCCACCACGCTCGCCGTCGCAGCGATCTTGAACGCCGCGAACAGGTAGGGCAACGACGCCGGCAGCCGCAGCCGCCACAGCGTCTGTCCCCAGCGTGCCGCATAGGAGTCCATCAGCTCCAAGTTCTCCGGCCGTGGGGATTGCAGGCCTCGCAGACCGTTGATGGTCACGGGGAAGAAGGTCAGGTAGGTGGCGATGATGGAGACCGACATCCAGTCCTGCCACTCGAACGGCAGGAAATCGAAGCTCTTGCGGCCCCAGATCACGATGATCGGGGCGATGGCGATCAGCGGGATGGTCTGGCTGGCGATGACGTGCGGCACGAGCGCTCGCTCCAGGCGGCCCGACGTGGTCAGGACGATGGCGATGCCCAATCCGACGACGACCCCGATCGCGAATCCCACCGCAGCTTCCCGCAGCGTGAAGGCTGCCTCCTTGCCGACGATCGACCAGAAGGGCTCGCCGGCTCCCCTCGGCTCGGCGAAGATGCCCGAGACGATGTCCAGCACCGGCGGCATCTTCAGATCGCCGGACTCGGGCAGGAACGAGCCGATGAGCGGCCATTCCGATTGAGCGTCGTCGATGGCGGCCCCGACCGCCTTGTAGGCGGTGTAAGCGACACACAGCAGCATCAGGAATGCCACGAGCACGATCGCCTGGCGGACCGTGCTGCGGGTGCGCGCTCGGCGGCGCTCGCGCGCGGCCTGCAGCCTGATGAACTGCTCGCGGACGATCGGATCGTCGATCGCTGAGGGATCGGACGCCAATGAAGGCGCCGATGAATGCGACTCTGGAGCAGTTGCTGCTTGCACGATGGACCGGTCAGTCTCTGAGCGCCGGGATGATGCGCTGGCCATAGGCGTTCAGGGTCTCGTCCTTGGCATCGTGCATCAGGTAGATGGCGAATTGGTCCACGCCGAGATCTCGCAGCTCGCTCAGGCGCGAGACATGGCTGTCGGCGTCGCCGAGAATGCAGAAGCGGTCGATCACCTCATCGGGCACGAAGTCGGTGTGGACGTTGCCGGCCTTTCCGTGCTCGGCGTAGTCGTAGCCCTCGCGCCCGGCGATGTAGTCGGTGAGAGCTTGCGGCACCCCGCCCCCGGTGTCGCCGTACCGCTCGACGAGATCGGCTACGTGGTTGCCGACCATGCCGCCGAACCACCGGCACTGGTCGCGCTGGTGGTCGAGGTTGTCACCTACATATGCCGGTGCCGCCACACAGATGTACAGATCGTCGGGATTGCGTCCAGCCTCCGCTGCGGCCCGGCGGACGGCGGCCACGGTCCATTCGGTGATCTGGGGATCGGCGAGCTGCAGGATGAAGCCGTCGGCCTGTTCCCCGCAGAGTCTCAGTGCCTTCGGCCCGTACGCCGCCATCCAGATGTCGAGCCGGCTGCCCGCTGACCACGGGATCTGCTGGCGGGTGCCGTTGTAGGTCACCTCGTGGCCTTCGGCCAAGCCCTTGATGACCGTCATCGACTCGGACAGTGTGGCCAGGCTGGTGGGATGGTGGCCCAGCACCCGCATTGCCGAGTCACCACGCCCGATGCCGCACACGGTGCGGTTGCCGAACATGTCGTTGAGCGTGGCGAACAGCGAAGCGGTCACCGTCCAATTCCGGGTGCCCGGATTGGTGACCATCGGGCCGACGGTCATGCGATTCGTGGCCGACAGCATCTGGCTGTAGATGACGTACGGCTCTTGCCACAGCACGTGGCTGTCGAAGGTCCACCCGTAGTCGAACCCCAGTGTCTCAGCCCGCTGAGCGAGGTCAACCACTCGCCAGGCAGGCGGATCGGTCTGAAGAACAACGCCAAAATCCATGTGTTGAGTCCTCCGATCCGCTGTGCTGTCCCGGCGCGCCGTTGCGCCGGGAGGTGATGCCGCCCCCTATTGCAGGTACTGGCAGAGTCCGCGGGGCAGGTACTGGCCGTCGCCAGCGCGACCCAGGTACTGGCCGTCGTCAATGATCTTGCGACCCCGGGAATACACCGTGTCGACGTGGCCCGTCACCTCGACGCCTTCATAGGCCGAGTGGTCGATGTTCATGTGGTGGTTGTCCACGCTGATGGTCCAGCGGTGCGCGGGGTCATAGATCACCACGTCGGCATCGGAACCCGCCGCGATGATTCCCTTGCGGGGATACAGGCCCATCATGCGAGCAGGCGTCGTAGCGCACAGCTCCACCCAGCGTGCCAGGCCGATCTCGCCGGTCACTACGCCCTGGTAGATCATGTCCATGCGGTGCTCGACGCCGCCGATGCCGTTGGGGATGGCCCGGAAGTCGTTGAGCCCGAGCTCCTTCTGCTCCTTCATGCAGAACGGGCAGTGGTCGGTGGACACGACGGCCAGATCGTTGGTGCGCAGCCCCTTCCACAAGGCGTCCTGGTGGCCTTCTTCCCGGGAACGGATCGGTGTCGAGCACACGTAGGCGGCACCCCCGAATCCGGGCAGGTTGAGGTGCTCCTCCAAGCTGAAGTGCAGGTACTGCGGGCAGGTTTCTGCGAACACGTTCATGCCTGCGTCGCGTGCCAGTGTCACCTGCTCGAGGGCCTCAGCAGCCGAGAGGTGCACGATGTACAGCGGCGCCGCGCCCACCTTGGCCAGCTGGATCGCCCGGTGCGTGGCTTCCGACTCCAGCTCCTTGCGCCGCACGTAGCCATGGGTGACCGGCGCGGTCTCGCCCCGCTCGAATGCCTGAGCGGCCAGCACGTCGATGGCCAAGCCGTTCTCTGCGTGCATCATGATCAACCCGCCGTTGCCAGCAGCCTGCTGCATGGCCCGCAGGATCTGGCCGTCGTCGGCGAGGAAGACCCCCGGGTAGGCCATGAACAGCTTGAAGCTGGTGATGCCCTCGTTGACCAGCAGGTCCATCTCTTTGAGCGAGTCGTTGTCGACGCCGCCGATGATCATGTGAAAGCCGAAGTCGACCGCGCAGTTGCCCTCGGCCTTGGCCATCCACTCGTCGAGGCACTCCCGCACGTTCTCGCCGTACTTCTGCACGGCGAAATCCACGATCGTCGTCGTGCCGCCCCATGCTGCGGCCCGCGTGCCCGTCTCGAAGGTGTCAGAGGCGTAGGTGCCGCCGAAGGGCAGCTCCATGTGCGTATGCACGTCCACCCCACCGGGCACCACCAGCCGTCCGGTGGCGTCGACGACCTCTGCGCCCTGCTCGGCTGCCACGGCGATGTCGCTGCCGGGCTGCAACACCGCGACGATCTGCTCCCCGTCAATGAGCACTTCGGCCGGATCCGCTCCGGTCGAGCTGACAACGGTGCCCCCCTTGATCAGCGTCGTCATCTTCGTGTCCCCCCTCGGTCGCGATCTGCGCAGCCCGCTCCAGTCCTGGCCCGCCGCCTCAGGGCGCTACGAGCGGTTCGTACGACTCTGGCCGGCGGTCTCGGTAGAAGGCCCACTGGTTGCGGACCTCGTCGAGCATCTCGAGATCCAGCTCACGCACGATCAGCTCCTCGGCGTGGTCCGATGCGGCCCCGTCAACGATCTGCCCACGGGGGTTGGCGAAGTACGACGTGCCGTAGAAGTCGTTGTCACCGAGCGGCTCGACGCCGACCCGGTTGATGGCCCCGACGAAGTACATGTTCGCTGCCGCGGAGGATGTCTGTTCGAGCTGCCACAGGTATGCGGACAGCCCCCGGCTGGTGGCTGAGGGGTTGAAGACGATCTCCGCGCCGGCCAGCCCGAGAGCACGCCAGCCCTCGGGGAAATGTCGGTCGTAGCAGATGTAGACGCCCACCGTCCCGACTGCGGTCTCGAAGACGGGATAGCCCAGATTGCCCGGACGGAAGTAGAACTTCTCCCAGAACCCCTTGACCTGCGGGATGTGATTCTTGCGGTACTTGCCGAGATAGGTGCCGTCGGCGTCGATGACGGCCGCGGTGTTGTAGAGGAGTCCGGCTTGCTCCCGCTCGTACATCGGCACGACGAGCACCATCTCGTGCTTGGCGGCGAGCTCGCAGAAGCGCTTGGTGGTCGGGCCGTCGGGAATCGCTTCGGCATAGGAGTAGTACTCGGCGTCCTGCACCTGGCAGAAGTAGGGCCCGTAGAACAGCTCCTGAAAGCACATGACCCGGGCGCCGGCAGCGGCCGCTTCGGCCACGTACTTCTCGTGGAGCTCGATCATCGACTCCTTGTCACCGGTCCAGGCCGTCTGCACGATTGCGGCCGTCACCATGCGTGCCATGTTGTGCCCTCCTCGCTCTCCTGGGAGTCTTTCGTGCGTGGTTGGAGGAAAAAAGCGAGTCTAGATCAGCCTGTAGAGGGGGTCTGAACCGACGAAGCAGGGGCCTCATCAGGCAGGATGTAACGATGTCCAAACTTAGCACCACCTTCCGCGGATGGAGGGTGGTGGGTGCAGGGGCAGTGATCCAGGGGCTGCAGAGCGCATTCGTCATGCACTCGCTGGGCGCCTACCTGGTGGAGCTCGATCGGGAGTACGGCTGGAGCAAGACGGCCCTGTCGGGCGCGTTCGCGGTGAATCGAGCCGAGACGGCGCTGCTGGGGCCGGCGCAGGGCTGGCTAATCGACCGGTTCGGACCCAAAGCCATCACCCGAGCAGGCGCGCTGTGCATGGCGGTCGGCTTCGTGTGGTTCAGCCAGCTGCATTCGCTGTGGCAGTTCTACGGCGCCTTCTTCATCCTGTCGGTCGGCGGCGCATTCTGCGGGTTCTTGACGGTCACCGTCGCGATCGTCCGATGGTTCGAGCGTCTCCGCGCCCGCGCACTGGCGCTCGGCGGCATGGGACTCGCAGTGGGCGGAATGTGCGTCCCGCTCGTGGTCCTGATGTTCACGTGGTTCGGCTGGCGCACGACCGCTGCGGTCACCGGTGTCGGGGGCGCTGCTGTCGCCTGGTGGCTGGCCAAGTACCTCGACGGCAGCCCTGCTGAGTTCGGCGAAGAGGTCGACGGCGGGGCCAAGATCGTTGCCAATGGGAGAACGGTCCGCGCCGAAGGCCTCACCGACGTCCACTTCACGGCGAAAGAGGCGATGCGCACGAGAGCGTTCTGGACCATCTCGTTCGGTCATCTGAGCGCCCTGATCGTCGTCGGTGCAGTGATGGCGCACCTGCAGCTCTACCTGACGTCCGAACGGGGATACTCGCTGCAGCACGCCAGCTTGTTCGCAGCAGCGCTGCCGCTGATGCAGCTTGCCGGCATGGCGGTGGGCGGCTACCTCGGCGATCGCGTCAACAAGCGGCTCATTGCGTCGGTCGCCATGTTCGGGCACGCCGGGGGCATCCTGCTGCTGGCGTGGGCTCCCAACGCGTTCGTGGTGGTGCTGTCCGTCGTCTTTCATGGGCTGGCTTGGGGTGCGCGCGGGCCGCTCATGCAGGCCATGCGAGCCGACTACTTCGGCTCCTCGGCCTTCGCTGCGATCATGGGCGTGAGCTCGCTCATCGTGATGATCGGGCCGATCGTCGGCCCGCTCGCCGCAGGGTGGGTTGCCGACACCACCGGCAGCTACGTCACCGCCTTTGTTGCGCTCGCTGCCATTACCGCCACCGGGATGCTGTTCTTCGTGATCACCAAACCCCCGAGCCCGCCCCAGCGCACGACCGGCACCGCCACCGGCCCACAGCGACAACAAGAAGTGGCACGCTGAGCGCCATGGAAGCCGTCCGCTCGGACACTCGGCCTGCATCGAGGCTCGACCCCGGGCCCGACCCGTCGCCGCTGTTCGACCCGCGCACATATCTCGAAGGCGTGCCCCACGATCTCATTGCCGAGCTGCGATCGCGCGCTCCGGTCCATTGGGTGGACGAGCCGTCGCTCATGGGGTGGGAAGCGGGCCCCGGCTTCTGGGCAGTGCTCAGCCACGAGCTGGTGAATCGGGTGCTGCGTGATCCGGCGACGTTCTCGTCGCACCTGGGCGGCACGCAGATCCGCGACCCCCAGACCGCCGCGATGCTTGAGTTCGTGCAGCGGATGATGCTCAACCAGGACCCGCCCCAGCACACGCGGCTGCGGCGATTGCTGATGCGCTCGTTCACCCCGAGCGCAGTCGCGGAGTTGGAGGCCACGATTGCCTCTCGCGCCCGCGATCTGGTCGGCGCAGTGGCCGACCGGGGGCACGCCGACTTCGCCAAGGATGTCTCGGCGGAGCTGCCGCTGCTGACGCTCGCCGACATCATGGGCGTGCCGTCGGAGGACCGGATGCTGCTCTTCGACTGGTCCAACCGGGTGATCGGCTACCAGGATGCCGAGTACGCAGTGTCCGATGCGTTCGATCCTGCGACAGGAACAGCGATGGCGCGCCGCGCCTGCGAGGTGCGAGCCCAGATCCGTCCCGGGGCTGACGGCCGGTTGCCTGACCCGCGTTCGCGAGAGGGCCTCGCCGACATGTACGCCTATGCCCACGATCTCGCCGAGTTCAAGCGGGCGAATCCGGGCAACGACGTCGTCTCCATCCTGCTGGCGGCCGACGACGCCGAGGGCGGCATCACTAACGAAGAATTCGAGACGATGTTCTTTCTGTTCGCCGTGGCCGGCAACGAGACGCTGCGCAACGGCATTCCCGGTGGTCTGTGGGCGCTGCTGCAGCATCCCTCCCAGTTCTCCAAACTGCTTGCCGATGCGTCGTTGCTGCCGCGAGCGATCGAGGAGATGCTCCGCTTCATGCCTCCGGTCGTGCACTTCCGCCGGACCGCGACCCGAGACGTCGAACTCGGCGGCCGTGACGTGCAAGCCGGAGAAAAGGTGGTGGTCTTCCACGTGGGCGCCAACCGTGATCCAGCAGTCTTTGCTGAGCCCGACCGCTTCGACATCGAGCGCATCCCCAACGATCACCTGACTTTCGGTGCGGGGCCTCACTTCTGCCTGGGCGCCCACCTGGCGCGGCGCCAGATGTCGGCCATGCTGTCCGAGTCGTTGTGGCGGCTGCCCAACCTGCGACTGGATCCAGCCCGTCCGCCTGAGCGTCTGCTGTCGAACTTCCAGCATGGCTTCAAGCATCTGCCAGTCATCTGGGATGTGCCGGATCCGGCTGCTCCCATTGGCGGAGGGACCGCTACGTGAGTTCGACGGCATGATTGCGCTCCGGTGACTTTGAACGCGCATCCCGCAACGCCGCCAATCCGGGTCGGCGTCACACCCGACGTCAAGCTCTGGTCACGACCGTGGGCCGAGCGCCGTCGCATGCTCGAACTCGTCGCTGATGCGGGCATCGACCATGTGTTCTTTGCCGATCACGTCAGCTTCCGGATCGGGCACGGCAATGACGGCATGGTCACTGCGGCGGCACTGGCGAACTTGCATCCCACGCTGGGCGTCTATCTCGGCGTGTACCTGCTGCCGTTGCGCCACCCGATTCCCGTCGCCCGGCAGCTCGCGAACCTGGCTGAGATGGCACCGGGACGGATCAGCTTCGGCGTCGGCATCGGCGGCGACGACCGCCACGAAGTGGAAGTGTGCGGCGTCGATCCGCGAACCCGGGGGCGCCGAACCGACGAATCGCTCGGCATCGTGGCGCGTTTGCTGGCCGGCGAGACCGTCGATCACACAGGCGAGTTCTTCTCGTTCTCGGGGGCCCGCATCGTCCCGGTGCCCGACCCGCCTATTCCCGTCTATGTCGGGGGCCGTTCCGATGCCGCCATCCGCAGAGCCGGTCGCTTCGCCGACGGCTGGCTGGGCATCTGGTGCACGGTCGAGCACTACCGGGCGGCGCTGCGCCTCTACGCCGAGACGGCCGCCGCTGAGCGGGCGGTCGACG
Source organism: Microthrixaceae bacterium (assembly GCA_011523825.1). Lineage (GTDB taxonomy): Bacteria > Actinomycetota > Acidimicrobiia > Acidimicrobiales > Poriferisodalaceae > Poriferisodalis. The sequence goes on along the minus strand of WTFX01000011.1, from coordinate 17,258 downwards.
CTCCTGCACCCACGGCACCCGATCACGGCATCCAGCTGTGGATCGGCTTGGGCGACAGCCGTGAAGAAGCGGCCGGCTGGGTCGGCCCCGAACTGGAACGCTTCTACCGGGTGCCATTCAAAGCGTTCGAGAAGTACACCCCATGCGGCACGGTTGACGACATCGTCGAGTTCTTCATGCCGTACCTCGACGCCGGCTGCCGCCACATCAACATGACGCTGTGTGGCGGGAACCCCGATGAGGCGATACTTGCAGCGGGGGAAGTGGCACGGCGGCTGAGACAGGCGGACCCGGTATGAACGCGACAGGATCGTCATGACCATCACGGCCAAGCCCCTCGCCGGTGCACTCGGTGCCGAGCTGTGGGCGCCCGACGGCGGACCGCTCGATGTCACCACGCTCGACGGCATCGGGTACGCAGCGATCCGGGAAGCACTGTGCACCCACCATGTCGTGGTGATCCGCGACCAGCAGATGGAGGCGGCAGCGCTCGCGCGTTTCGGCCGCCGGTTCGGCGAGCTGGAGCGTCACCCCTACCTCGGCGGCACATCCGAAGAGCCTGAGGTGGTGCCGGTCATCAAAGAGCCCCATGAGACGGTCAATTTCGGCGGCGGGTGGCACTCGGAGATGTCGTTTCTGGAATGCCCTCCCATGGCGACCGCGCTGTATGCGGTGGAGGTGCCGAGCTTCGGCGGCGACACGCTGTTCGCGAACCAGCAGGCGGCCTACACCGGGCTGTCCGACACGATGAAGCGCTTCGCCGAGAGCCTCAGCGCTGTGCACTCCGCCGCCCGTCAGTACGGGCGGCGAGGCGATTCGGACCGGTACGCCGGCCAGCGCAGCTCGATGACCGTCAACGTGTCCGACGAGGCGCACGCACAGCTGACGCATCCGGTCGTGCGGACCCATCCCGAGACCGGCGCGAAAGCGCTGTATGTGAATCGGGCGTTCACCGAGGCCATCTCGGGCATGCGTCGGCACGAGTCGAAGGCGCTGCTCGAGATGCTGTGGAGCCATGCGGTCGGCGAGCAGTTCACGTGCCGGGTGCGGTGGGAACCGGGCACGCTCACCATGTGGGACAACCGCAGCGTCCAGCACTACGCGCTGAACGACTATCACGGACAGCGCCGGCACATGCTCCGGGTGACGATCGCCGGCGACCGGCCGCGTTGAGTCGCCTCACCTGCGAGGGGAGCACCTGTCGATGAGACCGCTGGCAGGCATCCGCGTGGTCGACATGAGCCGCGTGCTGGCTGGGCCGTTCGCCGGACGGATTCTCAGCGACCTCGGAGCAGACGTCGTGAAGGTGGAACCGCCCGAAGGCGACATCTCGCGCCTGTGGGGCGTCAATCGGGCGGGGCTCGCCGGCTTCTACACCCAGCAGAACGTGGGAAAGCGAAACGTCTGCATCGACCTGCGGGCCGAGGGCGGAGCTGAGACGGTGAAGCGGCTCGTGGCGCAGGCCCATGTGCTCGTCGAGAACTTCCGACCGGGCGTCATGGCGCGCCACGGCCTGTCGTTTGCCGAGCTGTGCCAGGTGAACCCGGCGCTGGTGATGCTGTCGATCAGCGGTTTCGGGCAGGAGGGTCCCGACGCGCAGCGAGCGGCCTATGCGGCAGTGCTGCACGGCGAATCGGGCTGGATGGCTCGCGCCGCCAAGATGCATCAGCAACCGCTCCAAGAGCCGTACCTGGCCGTCGCCGATACCAACGCAGCACTGCACGGATCGATCGGCGTCCTCGCGGCACTGCGCGTCGCGGAAACGACCGGGCACGGTCAGCACATCGACATCGCGATGCTCGAGTCTTTCCTCGCGACTGACGAGGGGAGCCAGGCTGGACTCGACGGCGGGAACTACACGTCCCAGGGCGGGCTCGTGTGGGAGGGCGTCGATGGACCAGTCTTGACTGCAGGCGATTTCCGATGGATCTGGCGGCAGCTGAGCGAGACCCACGGGCTCGCTGACCCGTCGCCTCCCGATGCCGACATCCCGACCAAGCGGGCGTACCGCACCGATGCGATCAACGCATTCCTGAGCTCGTTCGGGACCCGTGCGGAGATGCTGTCGGCCCTCGACGAAGCGAACCTGGCATGGGGTGACATCCGCACGACGGCGGAGGCGCACGAATCGCCAACTGCAGCACACCGGGGTTCCTCGGTAGAGATCGACGCTCGCGACGGCGGCACGCGGCGCGTCACGCAGACGCCGTACAGATTTGCTGGTGCTACTGCGGATTCGGGGGCGATCTCGGGGGTGACATCGGATTCACTGGCGCCGTACCTCGGCGAGCACAACGGCGAGGTGCTGGCGGAGTGGCTGGGCGCCGGCCGCGCGGAGATTGACGCGTTGCGCGGCGCGGGCGTGCTCATCGAGGACGAGTTCGCGGCCGAGGGGCGCGCGCACGGGCGACCGTGACCGTTGACCATGACGTTCATGCAACGATCTTCATGGAACCGAAACAGTCCGGCAGGAGTCTGAAGGGGCAGGCAGTCTTCGTGGGGACTAGGCATGGCTGGCGCGCCCATTGCATTGACGATTCCGGCAGTGATGAGCTTGGAACCGCGTTTCGATGCCTCGCTGATGGCTGCCCCACTGGCGGGATCGGGCACGATTGGCTCGGGCATCGTCCGCTCAGGACCGACGGTGAGCGCGGCTGAGGGCGCGCCCGCAACCGGGGCCGCCCCCATCGACGCGGTAGCAGTCCGGTTCGAGGACTTCTATGCGACCCACCGCGACGAATTGGCGCGTGCGCTCGGGCTGGCGCTGCGTGACAGTGCGCTCGGCGCCGAAGCGGCCGATGAGGCATTTGCGCGCGCGTGCCAACGCTGGAGACAGGTCAGTGCCTACGCGAATCCGCAGGGCTGGGTGTTTCGCGTCGGGTTGAATTGGGCACGGTCGTGGCTGCGACGGGTCCGGCGGGAACGCGAACGGCGACCCCTGCTGGCCCAGCCGCACGCCACTGAGGACCGGGCACGAGACGTGGACCTCGAGCGGGCGATGGCCACGCTCAACGATGCTCACCGCGCGGTGATCGTGGCCCGCTTCTACCTGGACTGGTCGGTGGCCGAGACTGCCGATGCGCTTGGCATCGCGACAGGCACCGTCAAGAGCCGTCTCAGCCGCGGGCTGGAACAGCTGCGCGACGTGCTGGAAACGGCAGCTGGCGAAGAGGACAGGTCGTGACTGACGAGGACCTCCTCCGCGGGCGGCTGCGCAGCGCAGCGTCGGAGATGCCGGTGAGCTCGGGCTCACTCGCCGGTGTCCAGGCGCGCGCAGCCCAACTGCAGCGTCGGCGCAGCGCGGCGCGCGGTGGCGTGGGCGCCTTCGCACTCGTGGCAGTCGCGGTGGTGGGCGTGGTGTCTTTGCGAGACGGCGGGCTTGATGAACTCAGCGACTCCGTGGTGGCCGCAGAACAACAGCAGGAGGCGGTTCCAGTGTCCGCGACGACTGCTGCTGTCGCAGTCAGCGTCGCTCAGGAGGAATCGGCCGAGGAAGCAATGGCGGACGAGGAAATGGCCGACGAGGCAGCCGCCGAAATCCTGACCACGGCAGCGGCGAGCGATGACGAATCCTCCCAAGTCGTGCCAGAGCAATCGGAGGAGGCAGCGGCCGGTCCCGCCACGCCGTCCGTCGGCGAGACGCTCGAACCGGTAATCGCCGGCGAGTCGGATAACTGGGACAGCAAGCCGCCTGCCAGCAGCGATCCGGAAGCCGTCGTGTTCGCCACGACCGTGTCGATCGTGCAACCGCCGTCGGACGCCGAGGGTGCAGACATGCGCTACTCGTTCAGCGGCGCCCACGCCGTTGCCCGCGCAGCCGGCAACTGGTACGCCTACGACGGCGCTGACTGGCAGACGGTGGGCCTGCCCGGCGACATGGAGGTCGTGACAGTCGATCTGTCCGGACCGGGGCGAATTGCCGTGTTCGGTGTGGTTCGACCGCTCGAGTGCGGCCGTGAGCAGGTGGTGGCAGTCCGCACAGGCGAGCAGTGGAGCTACGTCCGCGTCGATGACGACACTCCGCCGACGGTGGGGTGGGAGCTGCTCGAAGCCCGGGTTCGTGTCACCGACACAGCCATCGAACTCGAGCGGGTCGAGCGCCTGTGGCTGGACGACGAGTGTGCCGACGCTTCGGCGTCCGAGACGCTGACCGATGCGGCAACGAAGCTCGTCGCCGATCTCGAACAGCTCGGCGAGATCCGCCGTGACAGCTGGCCATATGCACCGCTGGATGGAGGCTTGACGGCACGCTGGCCGGAGGTGGCTCGTTCGGATGCACATGCCGCCGCAGCATCCAGTGCCGGCTTGGAATGGACGACGATGAGTCCGCCGACGTACACGGTGCCCGCACAGAGGCTGACACCGAGTCGATCGCCTGACGGGGGTGCGGCAACCGTGGCCCTGCACGAGACCACCATCATGGACGTCGCCACGACGGTGCACGTCAGCCATGGCATGGCGATGCTGCGGCGGGGCGGACAGACGTGGGAGGTCTGCCCGATCGCCGATGAGGAGCTGGACCAAGTGAACGGGGAGGTCGGCAGAGCGGGCGAGCATCTCGCGGTCGTCGTCGGCAAGCCGGAACAGACGCTGTTCATCGTCGAGCGCACCGAGTAGCGGCGAGCGGTCGGTCGACCGCGCGGCTGCTGCGCGCCGCATGCCGCCGACGAATCGATTTCACGCGCAGCCAGTGTCCTAGTGTCTCGCGGATGTCAGACAGAGCAGTGGCATCGCAAGAGTGTCCCGAGCTGGGCTTCTACATGCTGCCTGGCGATGCCGACGACTCCTCAGATGCCCTCACCGAGGTTCAAGCAGCCGAAGCCATGGGACTCGGCCGAGCGTTTCTCGGGGAACGGCCGAACCGCAAGGAAGCCGGCGCCATTTGCGGCGCCGCAGCCGCAGTCACGAGCTCCATCGGCATCACGTTGGGAGTCACGAACATCAACACCCGCCACCCGACGCTCACAGCGGGCCTCGCGCTCACGGTGCAGAGCCTGGCTGGCGGACGATTCACCATGGGCTTCGGGCGAGGCGTCGCCGTGGCGCAAGGGATCATGGGTCTCAAGCCCGTCACCACGGCGGAGCTGGAGGATTTCGCCCTAATGATGCGCCGCTTGTTCCGCGGTGAGATCATCGGTGACTACGACGGTCCGACCGGCCGTGTGCCGATACTGCTGCTCGACCAGGCGCTCGACGAGTACCTGCCGTTGGCCCTCGGGGCGATGGGGCCGAAGACGCTGGCCTTAGGCGGACGCTGCTTCGACGACGTCATCCTGCATCCGTTCTATTCCGACGAGACCGTGGTGCGCTCGGTGGATGCGGTCAAGACGGCGGCCGAGCAGGCCGGACGCGATCCGGGCGATGCGGCCGTGTGGTCCTGCTTTGTCGTGGTGAGTGACGAGGTGCCGGCTGAGTTGGCACTGCGCAAGACGGTGGGACGCCTGGCTACCTACCTGCAGTACTACGGCGACGTGCTTGTCGGTGTGAATCGCTGGGACCCAGATGTGCTGGCGCGGTTCCGCGCTGATGAGGTTGTGGCCAAGTTCCTGGCGCCGATCGACGGTACGGCAACAGTTTCGGAGCTGGAGCACATCGGCACGCTCTTGCCGGATGAATGGCTGGCTCCGATGGCTGCAGGCACGCCCGCCGAATGCGCTGCAGCGGTGAGACGCCAGATCGACCTCGGCTGCGACGCCGTGCTCATGCACGGTGCGACACCGGCCGAGCTGGCGTCGGTCATTGATGCCTACCGGCAGATCACGGTGAGCGGCCCGACCTCGTGACTGCTGGAATGAGCACATGGCACATGATCTGGGACTGCTGAGCGCAACCGAGCAGGCGGCGGCCATCGCCGCGGGGGAGCTGTCGAGCCGGGAACTGACCGCCCACGTCGTCGAACGCATCGAACGGCTCGACGGCGAGATCAACGCGGTCATCACCCGAGACTTCGAGGCGGCGATCGAGCGCGCCGGTGCGGCCGATGCAGCGCAGGCGGGCGGCGAGCCGCTCGGGCCGCTGCACGGTGTGCCATTCACTGCGAAGGACGCCCTGATGACGGCGGGCATCCGCTCCACCGGTGGGGCGCGCGAGCTGGCTGACAACGTTCCCGACACCGATGCGGCCGTCGTGGCTGCCTGCCGCGCCGCCGGCGCGATCGTGATCGGCAAGACCAACCTGCCTCGCTGGTCGGCCGACAACCAGTCCTTCAATGACCTGTTCGGAACCACCAGCAACCCGTGGAACCTGACCAAGGTGCCCGGCGGTTCCTCGGGCGGTGCCGCAGCCGCAACCGCCATGGGCTTCACCGGTTTCGAGATCGGCACGGACATCGGCGGCTCGATCCGCTTTCCGGCCTCGTACAACGGCATCTGGGGCCACAAGCCGAGCTTCGGTGTGATCCCGACGACGGGCTACCTGGATCACGTGCGCGGCGGTACCACCGAGCCGGACATCAACGTGTTCGGCCCGCTGACCCGCAGCTGTGACGACCTGGAGCTGCTGTTCGACGTGCTGCTGCGACGCGAAGCGCCGTGGCTGCCCCAGTTGACGCCGGCACCGGGTGATGTGAACGGCCTGCGGGTCGCTGCGTGGCTCGACGATCCGTACTGCCCGGTCGACGGGGACGTACTGGAGGTCATGAACACGGCCGTCGCGGCACTCGAGGCGAGCGGTGTGAACGTCGACCACGAAGCGCGGCCCGACATCGATCCGCTGCCTGCATGGGAGACCGGGCTGTGGCTGGTGCGAGCCGCCATGACGCTGGCCGGCCGCGGCGAGGGACCCGGTCATCGTGACTGGCTGGAACACCACATGACGCGCGAGGAGTGCCGCCGCAAGTGGGCGGATTTCTTCACCCGCTACGACGCGATCCTCATGCCGGTGAGCTTCCACCCGCCCTTCGATCACATGCAGGAAGGAACCTTCGCCGAGCGCCGCATCCCGGCAAATGGCATCGAGCGGCCCTACATCGAGATGACCCGCTGGACGATCCTGACCGGCATGTCCTACCTGCCCGCAACCGTGCCGCCGCTCGGCCTCACCTCCTACGGCCTGCCGGTCGGCTTCCAGGTGGTCGGCCCCTATGGCGGCGACCGCACCACCATGGCACTGGCTCGCCGCATCGGCGAGCTCAGCGGCGGCTACCAGCCCCCACCCCGCGCACTCAACTGAGCGGCCGGGCAGCCTCAGGCCGGCCGGCTGTCACAGCGAAGCCAGGACATCGAGCGCCTGCGCGGGCACAGCATCGACGGCCTGCCGCAGCGCCTCGCCCTCGAGAACGTCGGGCGCGGCCGGCGTCCCGTCGGCGCGCAGGTACAGCAGCACTACCCGTCCGACGCGACGGCCGGTCGAGCGTTCGACGCACCACGCGTAGGTCGCGACCTGGCTTCGGTAGGCATCGGCTTGTCCTGGGATGGCACCGTCAGAATCGGGCATCACGCCGAGCGCATCGGTCTTGAAGTCGACGACGACGAGACTGCCTGTGTCGCTGTCCTCGTAGAGCAAGTCGATGAGGCCTTCGACAAGGGTGCCCGGCTCGCCGGAGTCCGGCAGAGGCGAAGCGGCATACAGCTCACGCCAGATGCGGCCACCGAGCGCCCGGTCGACTTCGTCGCTGGCGAGCGCAGACTGCACGAAGCGTTCGATGTCAGCATGCTGTGAGCGAGGCACGTTCGCGGCATTGGCCTGTGCCGCGACGTGACGCTCGAGATCGGCGCCGGTGCGCAGGTCGATGACTTGCAGCACACCGTGGGTGGCAGTTCCGACGGCGGTCCCGCCCCGGCCGCGGCGTTGCGGTTGTTGTCGTGCGCTGAGGTAGTCGTCGGCGACATCCTTGGCCGGCTGCGGGCGATCCTGCTGGTGGCGATGTCGGGCGATGTGGCTCGCGCTGATCGACGAACGGACCTGCGATGCCGATGCCGCACGGTCGCGGCGCTCGAGCCACGCCGAGCGGTCCCCGAGCGCGTCTCGGAGCAGCACGGCCGCAGGCTCCGTGCTCGGGTCTGACTCGCGGCCAACGGTCGGTGCTTCCCGGTAGTCCCACAGGTCGTCGAGGCTGCCGGACGTCGGAGGGAGCACGTCCGCGATGAGTTGCGCGCTGGTGCGCAGATGCTCGGCTCCGGCAGCGCGCGAAGCGTCGGAGGGCTGAGGCCGGTGCAGCGACACCACCAAGTGGTCTCGTGCGCGAGTGCAGCCGACGTAGAGCAACCGGATCCGCTCGAAGTGCTCGGCGCGGCGCTCCCGCTCGCGCCACGCCTCGAACCCGCCGGTCTCGACGCCGCTGTGCAGTCGAATCGCCGCCGCTCCTGACCAGCGTGCAGCGTCGTCGTCGTCGTCGTCGGTCTGCCGTTCCCAAGCGCTGTCCCCGAAGCCGATCTGCACCGACTCCGAGCGAGCGCGATTGCCACCGCCCAATCCCGCCAGAATCACGATGGAAAATTCGAGTCCCTTTGCCGCGTGGATGGTCAGCACCCTGACCGAGTCGTCGTCGGACTCCGGCAGGATCGCCTCGGTCACCTTGGCTCGATCGGATGCTTGGGTTTCGGCCCATCGCAGGAAACCGCGCAGCCCGCCCCGCTGACTCTCCGACCAGGCGCGCGCCTGATCGATCACGTAGCGGACATGACGCCACACCTCACGCTGCGGCGATCCGACGGCGGCCTGTTCGAGCAGCCGCCGGTCGCGCACGAGGCGGTCGAGCAGTGTTGCGGGTGACACTTCAGTGTGCTGCTCGTAGAGCTCACGCAGATGAGCCAGGCCGCGCGCGACAGGGTGGGCGTGGCCCCCCGCGAGTCTTGAGAGGTCCGATGCGAAGCAGCTCCACGACCGGACTGCCCGGTGGTAGCAGTAGAGGTCGTCGTCGCCGCATCCGTAGATCGGCGTGCGCAGCGCACTGACCACGGCGAGTTCGTCGTCGGGGTCGGCGACGGCACGCAAGCACATCATGAGGTCTCGTACGGTGCGGCTGCGCCAGACGAACTCGGAGGCTTCGAGCCGGTAGGGGATCTGGGCATCTGAAAGCCCCTGGGTGAGCTGGGGCAGGCCGGTGCGGGTCGGCACCAAGATGGCAATGTCTGCAAGCGTTGCGGGCCGCAGCTGCTCGGTGTGGCGGTCCTCCACCTGCCAGCCGCCGTCAAGCATCTCGCTGATCAGCGCAGCGATGTCGGCCGCTTCGGCCTCACGGATGCTTGCAGCGGTGTGATCGCCGCCCTGTTGCTTGGTGCTGTGCGGGAGCAAGCCGAGCGTCACCACTGCCGGTCCCGGCCTGACGGCAGGTCGCCAGGACATCAGCGGCGTGTAAGCGGGCTGCAACCCGGTGCCCGGACCGGATTCGTCGCCGTCGATCTGATCGGCGAAGACTGCATTGATCCAGTCGATGATCGGTTCAGTCGAACGGAAATTGACCTGCAGCTTCGTCAGCGAACCGATCTCGGTGCCGAAGCGATCTCGTGCGCTCAGGTAAAGCCCGATGTCGGCCCGGCGGAAGCGGTAGATGGACTGCTTCGGATCGCCCACGAAGAACAGCCGGCCCGGTGCAACGCCCACGTCAGACCACCTCCCGGGCAAGGCGCGCTCACCGTCGGCGCCGCTCACGCCGCCGGATTCGCCGCTGTCGCCGACATCGCCGGCGATGAGCGTCGCGATCTCGATCTGGATCGGGTCAGTGTCCTGAGATTCGTCGAGCAGGATCTGCCGGTAGCGCCGGTGCAGCGAGGCGCGGGCGGGCGGCGAGTACCGGAGAAGGTCGCGTGCCCGAACCAGCAAGTCGTGGAACTCCAGCCGACCGGCCGCGTGACGCTGTTCGGCTGCTTCGAGCGTGAAGCGGGCAATCCGATCACAGATCAGCGCGATGGCATCGCCGAGCGCAGCAGCGGCGACCTGCCAGCACAGTTCGCGTAGCTCGACAAACTCCGCTCGGACGCTCGCGAGGTCGAACCAGTTCGTTCCGCTGCCGACGTTGCCGATCTTGGGCACTCCCACGGCGGGGTCTTCGACATCCCTCAGAATCATGATGCGCTCCACGTCATCGCGCGCAGCGGCGACTCGCGCCACGAACTCGTCGAGCTGCCCGAATCGGGTCAAGGCTCGGTCGTCGTCCGCGCTGCATTCGCGACGTCGGTCGGACAAGGCGCGCCCTCTTGCCACCACGTCGATGGCGAGGACAGTGCCCGCCTGCGGAACCTCAGCGGCGCAGCGAATGCGGTCCCAGTTGGCGTTGAAGGCCGCGCCGACCTCGTTGAGCTGCGAGAGGTCGACGCCCGCGGCGTCGAGCACCTCAATGGCCCAGCGCGCGGCAGGATCGTCGAAGAGCTCATCGGTGAACCGATCCCAGCGCTCGGCGAAGTCGACTTCGCTGGCGATCTGATCGAGCGCCTCGAACCTGGGCGGCAGGCCCGCTTCGATGGCGTGCTCGGCAAGGATGCGCCGAGCGAAGCCGTGCAGGGTGGAGATCGCCGCTGCGTCGAGTCCGTCGAGTGCATTGCGCAGCAGTACCGCCTCCGGACCTTCGGGCGTGTCGGCAAGCTGTGCGCCGAGCCCTGCCCGGATGCGATTGCGCAGTTCCGCGGCCGCCTTGTCGGTGAACGTGATCGCTGCCAGCTCGTCAACAGCAACCGGATCGGACCCGCTCACGAGCGCGACGACACGCTCCACCAGCGCGCGGGTCTTGCCGGTGCCCGCCCCGGCTTCGACGAACATAGTTGCGCCGGTTTCTTGCGAGACACGCCCGCGTTCGGCTGCGTCGGCAGGTTCGCGCCCCGCGTCACGGGCGGTCGATGACGACTCCGCTGTGCTGATGTCGGCGGGGGACTGGTTCATGACGTCGCCTCGGGTTCGACCAAGGCGACGAATCTGGCCAACGCGCCGTCACTGCGCTTACGCAGCCAGTCACGGCGGACCTCGGCGGTGCCGAGCCCGTCGGGGTCGCAGTACGGGCACACCGTGTAGCCCCTGCGGTCGTCCCCGATCTCGGCATGGCCGGGGAACACCCCGCCGCGGATGCCCGACACAATCATGTTCACGACACGGCCGAACCGGTCCATGAGCCGACGGTCAACGCCGAGCCCCAGCCACGACCATCGCCCCGGCTGGCCGGTGATGAACCAGTACGCGGCGTGCTCGACGGCAGCGGTCACGTCACCGGCAGCGAAGTGCTTAGCGGCCGCGAGCGCGTAGACCGGAAGCTGCAGCTTCGTGCCGGCGAGGGTGGGGTCGTCACCGTTGAGCTGCCGGAAGCTGCGAGCGCTTCCGGATTTGTAGTCGACGACAATCACTGACCCGTCGGCCCGGCGCTCGACGCGGTCCACCACACCGCGAAACCGCACGGTGGTGCCGTCTTCGAGGTCGTATGCGACTGCCGCGGCGCCGCCGTCGAGCCCGAACCGGAACTCCGAGCTGAGGATCTGCCCGCGTGTTGCGGCGTCTCGCGACTCATCTCTGTCCAGCAGCTCCTCTAGATCGGCCAGGAGCATGTCCCGGTCGCGTTCCCACAGCACGGTGCGGCCGGTGAGACCGTGTCGCTCGGCCCGCTCGGCCAAGCGCCGTCCGATGGCGACGAGATGGGCCCGGTCGCGGTCGTCGGGTGCCCGCTGCGGTCCCGGCGGCAGGTGAGGCCACTCGCTGTCGGCATCGGCGATGTCGGCGTCCTCATGAGAGCCGACCGCGCTGCCTCGCAGTGCATCGAACGAGCGGAAGAACTCATCGATGGCTGCGTGCATGAGTCTGCCGCGCTCGCCGGGCGACAGTCGGAGCAGCGCTTCGGGCTCTTCGATCACGCGTACTTCAAGCAGGTGCTCGAACAAGAATCGTCGCGGGCACGCTGCCCACGCTTCCAACCGCGAGGGCGACATCACCTCAGCGAATGCCGCGTCGCCGTCGATGACTGCCGAGAGGTTGCCGTCGAACCGGGTGAAGCGACTGCTGTGCCGTGCAACGGCCATTGCGACACCGGCGCTGAAGGCTGGATCATCAAACAGCGGATGATCGACCGCATCCCGCTTAGCCGGCGTCATCGCCCACACGCTCGCTGCGTCGTACTCCTGCTCGGTAGCGGGAAACGCGGCCGTCAGCACACCGGTGACATACGACGGCGACTCGACGATCCCTTGTACCGAATCGTCGCGTGCTGCAGCGCGCAGGCGTTCCCCGCTCACATATCCGTCGCTGAACAGGCCCGAATAGGCCGTCAGCTCCCTGACAGTGGGCGCGAGCCAGCGGGAGGGCACGTACTCAGCGCTCTGGCGCAGGTTGCCTCGCGGCACGGTGAGTGTGCTGCGCCCGCTTGCACTCGCCAACGCCGCGATCAGTGCACGACGCTCGTCGGCTGCAGCGTCGGCGCTCGACGGCAGGGCATGGCCCACGGCTCGGCGTTCGTCGTCGTGGATGAGGCTGTCGGGCGTCTGTCGCCGGGGCAGGATGCCTTCGACGAGACCGACGACGTAGACGCTGCGAGGCGCCAAGTCGAGGGCGCGGCTCAGCGGCCCGACATACACACCCGTGCCGGTGACGCCGCGGTGCCCGTGCGGGTCAGACAGCTCATCGGACAGGGCCTGGGCCATGGCGGCGAGACCGACACGCGATTCGACAGCACCCAGCTCTGACAGCCGATCGAGCGCTTCACTGACCCGCTCGGCGGCCTGTGTCTGCCACTCGGGCCAATCGAGCGTCCACGGAGCACGCCCGACGTGACCCACGTATCGGTGCAGCGCCGCGCGAATCCAATTGCACAGGCTCGGCCACGTTCGCCGTGAACGGCCCGCTTCGAGCTGGCTCCGCATCTCCGCGATGAACTCGGCGAGACGGCGGCACTCGACTGCCTCGTCGCGCAGCCACTCGATGCGGCGCGTACTCGGATCTTCGCTGGAGCGCTCACGTTCGGCGCGCGCATCCAGTTCGCCAGCGTGTGCCGGGAGTCTGACGCCCCAGTCGTCGCCGCCCGCCACCCGGGCCGCGCGGGCGAGATGCTCCCACTTCGAGTCGGGAATGAAGAAGCTCTCGCCGTTGCGGTGTTCGCCGGCCGCACGGCGGGGTACCTGCGCGCCTGCGAGCAGATCGAAGACGTCTCGGCGAGCGAGGCGAGGCTCGGTCAGCCGAGCTTCAGCCAGTGCGGTGAGCCGCAATGCGAACTGCCCGTAGGTCGATTCGGCCAGCGTTCGCGCGGTGCTGCCGTAGGTGCCGATGCCCGCCGCCTCGAACTGTTCTTCGAAAGCTCGGTCGTAGGGCGTCTCGGGGCCGTAGAACACAGCGATGTCGGACGCCGCGATTCCGGCGTCTAGGTCGGCCATGACCGACCGCAGAACCGTGCGGACCTCTTCGTCGGCGTCGGTCACGCTGATGATCTGCTGCGCTGTCGCGCCTGCCCCAGTCGAAGCCGGTGCCGCAGTCGGCATCGACACGCCGAGCCGGGCGCACACCGCATGGGCCGCGTCATCACCCGACTCGTCGCCGGTGACCCCGATGAGCATCGGCAGGTCTGACTCGGCAGCGCAGAAACCGGCGAGCGCGCCGACCAGCCGGGCCTCGCCCACCGACAGCCGCCGGGGCAGGTACAGCACGAGCCGACCCAGCTCGCCGAGCATCTGTGCACCGGCGTCAGCCAACGCATTGGCGGTTGCAGCCTTGAGCAACTCGGCCGTGTCGAACCACTCTGGATTCAATGACTCGTGGACGCGTTGACACAGGTCCACCACCGCCGCAGCGCGTTCGGACATCGCGCCGAGGCGTCGGCGCTCGCCGGCCGACAGCCCACGCACCTCGCCGAATGCCCGGGCCAGCGCCGCGGCGGTCTGCGGGTGCTCGGCCACCGGCTCGAACAGACCAGGCGTTTCCCGAAGCTCGTTGCGCACGGCGGCCTCGATGACCAAGTCGCCCGCTTGCTTGCGTTGATCGGCGACCAGGCGTTCGGCCAGCGATGTCAAGGTGAGCGTTTCGAGTGCAGCCACGCCCTGGGCGTCGCTGCCCGGTTGCAGCGACGTGTTCCGCGCCGTCGCGCGCCTTAGTTCCATCCGCGCCGGATTCGACGAGACGATCACCGTCACCGGCGCCAGCGGATCGGACGCCTTGGCCTCCGATACGAGCCGAATGAGTGCCCGCCGAGCGGGCTCGCCGAACTCCACGGGCATCACACGCAGCCCGCTGCCGTCATGGCAGGCCCGCGGCGAGTCGTCGCCAAGAGGCTCTGGCACGGCCGCAGCCGCTGGGTCGGTCACGCGGGCGACACTATGCAGGGGGTGCGACAGGCGTGGGCCAGTCGGCACCGCTGCGCTGCGGGCGAGCGCGGTCGGCGGGACTCAGTGCGTGGCGAGTGCCTTGAGCCGCACTGCGGACAGGCGCTTGAGCTGCTGGTTGCGTGGGTCGACCTCAATGCCGGCTGACTCCAGCGCGGTGAGGCCCAGCAGCGGTTCGACGTCGTCGTCGAGGAACACCACGGTGCCGATGACCGTCTCGCCCATGAACTCGAGCTCGGCGCCTCCGATGTCGAGTTGCAGCCGACGGCCGTCGGCCATCTCGTACGTGCGAGAGCCGATCGGCTCTACGCCGATGGCTTCAAGGTATTGACGCGGCACCAGCGACTCGATGGCGCCGGTGTCCACCAGGAATTCGCCCTGCCAGACGCGGTCGCGTGCTGCCGGATTCTTGACGGTGACGGTGACGTGCGTGGCGCCCATGGGAGGTCTCCTCTTTCGAACGGGGCGGAAAGACGGCAGCCGGTGGCCGCGCCGGCGAGCCTCGCGCACGTCACGAGTCGCGCCGCCATCATTTTCGAGCGCGGGAGTTGCAGGGGCGGAGTCATGCGGTGTGGATGTCATCAGCCCATTGTCGCAGTGCTGCTGCGTCGCGAGCGACCCGCCAATCGGGCGGTTTCAGGTACCGGCCAGCCGCGCCACGACCGGCGCCATTGCATCGACTTCGGGGTCGTGAACGATGATGTAGCTGGCGCCGTAGGTCTCACGGTGATGGTGCAACTGCTCGCAGATGTCATCCACCGTGCCGGCAAGCACCAGCGGCACCTCCCGAGCCTCTTCGAGCGTCAGCCCGAAACCGGGGGCGAACGCCTCGAGGACGCTGTCGGCATCGTCGGACACCAGTGCCATGAATGTGTTGAGCTGGATCTCGATCTCTGCGAACCGTTCACCAGCGGCATCGGCGATCCACTGACGCCGCTCTGCGAACTTTGCCGCTACCGAACTGCGCGCCGCATCCGGTCCCGCGGTGCCCGATCGCAGATTCGGGTTCAGGCTGATGATGTCGGCCAAGCGTGCCGCCTCGGTCAGCACACGCTTGCCACCGCCGCCGATGATGACCGGCGGTCCGCCTGGCGAATGCGGCAGCGGCCGCCCGACCATGCCGGAGATCTGGTAGTGCTCGCCGTCGTAGTCGAGCGGTTCGCCGCGCCAGAGCCCCTTGATGACCTCCAGCGCTTCGATCATGCGGTCGATGCGCACGCCGGGCCGATCCAGCGGTATGCCTGCCTGCTCGTAGTCCTCGGTCAGCCAGCCGGCGCCGATGCCGAACTCGGTCCGGCCCTCCGCCAGCAGGTCAAGCGTGGCGAAGTCCTTGGCCAGCACTGCGGGATGCCGGTAGTCGGCCGCATATACGAGTGTGCCGACCCGCAGCGTGGTGGTGATCTCCGCGGCGATCGCAGGGTGCACGATGGGGGACCAGCTGTCCCAGAAGTGGTCGTGGCAGAACAGGGATGAGTAGCCCAAGCCCTCGACCTTGCGCGCCATCTCGCGGAACGCCGCAGGGCTCTCCGGCTTGCCGTACTGGACGCCGAATCTGAAGGGATGCACAGCGGCAGGCTAGGTGGAGCCGATCCGCTCCCGACGAAGGCAGCGCGTCACAGGCGCGACACCTCGGCGCCGGTTGCCGGCTACCGGCGCCAGGTCCTGACGCCGGCCATCAGCGCCAGTCCTGGGACTAGATCTGCGTCTGCTGATCCAGGAAGGAGCGCTCGGCCAGGCCGTGCCATTCCGCGATGCCGTCGCGGAACTGGCGCCACGGCGCCAAGATGGCCGCGAAGCGGGCATCGTCAGCCGCCACGGCATCCAGCACGTTCTCGGTCTCTTCCTTGAACGCCGCCATCAGCTCATCCGGGAACTGCCGGATGCTGGCGAATTCCTTGACCCGCTGCAGGTCGGCCTGATTGCGCACGTCGTAGTCGGCAATCGTGTTGATGTTGGCCGACGCCGCCGCAATCTCGATGGCCGCCTGGTATTCGGCAGGCAGGTCATTCCAGAGCGACAGCGGGAACTGCACCTCCACCGCCGTGCCTGGCTCCCACCAGCCGGGGTGGTAATAGAACAGATCGCCGGCGAACTGGTCCAGACCCAGGATCAGGTCGTCGGTGGGCCCCACGAACTCGGCACCGTCGATCGCGCCCTGCTGAATCGCTGGCAGGATCTCGCCGCCGGCCAGGGTGACCTGCTCGCCACCCAAGCTCTCGAGAACGCGCCCGGCGAGGCCGGGGATGCGCATCTTCAAGCCCTGCAGGTCGCTCACCGAGTTGAGCTCCTTGGTGAACCAGCCGCCCATCTGGCAGCCGGTGCCGCCGGCTGGGAACGCGATCACGCCGTGCTCCTCGGCGTAGAACTCGTTGAGCATCTCGAGGCCGCCGCCCTTGTACAGCCAGGCATTCTGCTGGCGCTGGGTCAGGCCGAACGGGACAGCGGTGCCGAACTGCTGCACCGGGCTGAGACCCACGTAGTAGTACGAGGCCGTGTGACCGGCCTGCACGCCCACATCGCGCACCGTCGGCAGCACCTCAAGACCGCCCACGATCTCGCCTGCAGGTCGAGGATTGATCTTGAACTTGCCGCCGGTGAGCCGGCTCACCTGCTCGGCGAAGAAATTCGCTGAGCCGAACAAGGTGACCAGCGCCGCAGGCCAGCTCGTCGCCATCTCCCACTCGATCTCAGGTCCGTCCTGGGTGAGCGCGACCGACGTCGCCGGCGCATCGGTCCCCGCGGGACCCTCAGAGGTGGTCGCCGCAGTGTCGCCGTCACCGTCGGATGTGCAGGCATTCAGCAGTGTCGCGGCTGCGGCGAAGCCTGCTACGCCAATGCCTGCTTTGAGGAACGATCGTCGGTCAAAGCCGGCGTCCTCGATGCCATCATCGAGGGCAGTCTCCGGACTGGCCTCGTCGTGCATAGTCATGGGTAGTGCCTCCCCGTATGCGCGCAAGTCGCGCCAACTACGTGGCGCGAAATTAGGGTCCGTCGCGGGTTAGGTCGCGCGGTGGGGTGGTGTGATGGTGTAGTTCC
>WTFX01000023.1 GCA_011523825.1 Microthrixaceae bacterium | reverse complement strand
ACACCAGACGATCCCCCCGATCTGCCGGGCCGCCCCCCGCGGCGCCGGGGGTTCCAGCGCCGCGGGGGGCGGCCCGGCAGATCGGGGGGATCGTCTGGTGTTCCGCTCGGAGTCCGGAGTGGAGATGACGCTCGAGCACAGCATCGTGCTGGTCCTCGACCCCGGCTGGAGCAGCGCCGAGGTCGACCGGTTCCTGACTCGCAACGGCATCGAGCCCAGCCGCGTGTCGCCGATGGACTGGCTGCCCAACGGTTTCACCATCACCACCGGCGCCGGCATCGCCCCGCTGGTGCTGGCCAACACCCTCGCACTCCAAGACGGCGTCGTGCTCTCCAGCCCCAACTGGGCCTCCGAGTTCGAGGCCA
Organism: Microthrixaceae bacterium; assembly: GCA_011523825.1. Lineage (GTDB taxonomy): Bacteria > Actinomycetota > Acidimicrobiia > Acidimicrobiales > Poriferisodalaceae > Poriferisodalis. The sequence goes on along the minus strand of WTFX01000023.1, from coordinate 20,922 downwards.
AATAGGCGATGCCCCCCAGCAAGCACCCCCCAACGGGCAACCACCCATCCCAAGCACGCACGCGCAGCGGCACCGATGGAGCACGGCAGCGACCGCGTGGCTGCTCGCCGCCGCGCTCGTCGGCGCACCCGCCGCCACCGCGCACGCCCAGACCGCCCCCAGCCCGCCGGTCCTCGGCGAGATCACCACATCCAGCGACACCCCGCGCACCTCCGCCCCCACCATCTCGCTGTACCCGGGCGACCGCTCGATGACCGTGACCTGGGAACCGCCGCCCGATATCCCTGACGGGGTTGATGTCACCTACGACATCGCTTGGATCGCCAGCGACCGAGCCGACGAGCCCGGCGCGCACTGGCAGCTAGTTCCCGGAGTCGGCGGAGGCTCGATACGGCACCGCTTGCTCGGGCCATCAGGCATCGCTAACGGCGTCAGCTACGACGTGAAGATGCGAGCCGTCACCGACCATGACGGCCAATGGTCCGAAACCGCCACCACAACCCCATTCGAACGCGCTAGCCGGCTGCTGCCCAAGAAGCAGCCCGCGGTCCCGTTCGGCGTGCCGATCGGAGGATTCCTCGGAGACTGGGAGAAGGGCCTGAGCCCCGATTGGTTCAAGTTCGAGCTGACGACACGGACCGGCGTGCTGGTCACCACTGGCGGCAGCATTCGCAACACCGAGTGCCAGGTGTTTCGCTCCTCGGACACTCCCGTGCCGGCGAGCCACAACCATTCGGTTGGGGGCGTGCTGAACGTGAACGAGCTGTGCATGGTTTATGTGATCTTGGATCCCGGCACCTACTACCTCATGATGCGAGGGGATGACGGCAGTTTCTGGGCCCGCCTGGATGCCGTGCCGCCGACGGGGCGCTCGCTCGAAACGGCGCTTCCCGTTGCGTTGGACGCATGGCGGTACGGGCACTTCGGACTCGACTCGAGCGAATCCGAGTTCTGGCGCCTCGACGTCGCAGAGCGAGAGTTCGTCGACTTGCGCTTGCTGGACCTCTACAGCGGGGTCAGCGTCTCGCTGCACGATTCGACTGGCAAAGAGCGGGAAGCCTTGGTGACATCATGGAAAACGTTCTGCAGTTCCGGCTCGTGCCGCCACTACGGCAAACGGGTGCGGGCCGAGCTGGCGGCCGGCACCTACTACCTCAAGGTCGGGCCTGAGAGCAGGTGGGGAGCGTCCTACTTGTTGGTGCGGGGCATCGACCACGGGCTTCAAGGGTTGATTTCCCTGTGCGGGACCTTGGAACGCGGCGAGGGTGTGGACGACGCGTATGCGGGCTGTCAGTGGCATCTGGACAATCGTGGCCAGCGGGCGGCTTCGCCTGGTGAGGACGCGAATGTGATTGCCGCGCATCGGGCCGGTTACTTGGGCGAGGGCGTGGGTGTGGCAGTGGTCGACTCGGGCATCCACCTCGGCCACGAGGATCTGTCGGCCAACACGGACGCCTCGCGTTCGCGTGCCTATTGCGGGTCGGACACGGCGCCGTTCAGCCTCGTCTCAGATCACGGCACAGCGGTGGCCGGGGTGATCGCGGCGCGTGACAACGCGATCGGGATGCGGGGCGTGGCGCCGCGGGCGACGCTGCACAACCGGCGCCTCATCGACCTCGGCTGCTCCACTTCCGACGCCAACCTTGCCGACGCGATGACCCGTGCGATGTCGGGCATCTGTGTGAGCAACAACAGCTGGGGCTACCAGGACGGTCATGCCGCGACGGCTGCGCCGCTTCTGTACGACCTGGCCGTCGATCAGGGCCTCAAGTCCGGCTGCGGCGGCAAGGGGATCTCCTATGTGTGGTCGGCGGGCAACGGCGCGGAGGACGGCGACGACGCCAACCTCGACGAGCTGCACAACCGCTACGGCGCGATGGCGGTGTGCGCGGTGAACGCGAGCGGCGTCAAGTCGGCATATTCCGAGACGGGCGCGAACCTGTGGGTGTGCGGCCCGTCCAATGACCGCAGCTGGACCGGCGAGCCGGGCATCGCGACCCTGACCAGGTCCAGCCGCTACCGGCTCGACTTCGGCGGCACCAGCGCAGCGGCGCCGGTGGTGGCGGGCGTGGCGGCGCTGGTGCGTGCTGCGAACCCGGAGCTGACGTGGCGCGACGTGAAGCTGATCCTGGCCGAGACGGCGCGGCGCAACGATCCCGGCGATGGCAGTTGGCGGGAGGGCGCAGCGAAGTACGGCGAGCCCGGCGAGCGCTACTGGCACAGCCGCCGGTACGGCTTCGGGGTGGTGGACGCCCACGCGGCTGCCCAGTTGGCCGAGACGTGGGCGAATCTGCCGCCCATGATCACCGCGACGCGCACCTATGACGGCGAGTCGCTGGAGATCCCCGACGCGCCCGGGGCCGCCACCGCGTCGGTGACCTTCGATGACGCGATCGAATTCGTCGAGTTCGTGCAGATCGACACGTCGTTCGCAGCCCCCAACCTGCGGGAGCTGCGCATCGAGCTGGTCTCTCCCTCAGGCACCGAGGTGCTGGTGCTGCCCGAGCTCTCCGGACCTCTTGCGAGGTACGACGCTCCGCTGAGCGAGCCGTTCCGCTTCGGGGTGGCGGGACTGCTGGGCGAGCCCGCGCAGGGCACCTGGACGCTGCGCGTCTCCGACGAGAACCCCGACTGGGACTACGACTCATCTCTGGACGGCTGGGGCATCACCCTGTACGGGCATGGCTCGGGGGCCGCCGGGCCGCGGTTCGCCGCCGAGACGGCGAACCTCGAGGTCGCCGAGAACACCGCTGCGGGCGCCGCTATCGGCGACCCGGTGACCGCCGCCGCTGCAGGCGCCGGCGCCACGCTCACCTACACGCTCGGCGGTGCCGACGCCGCGAGCTTCGCGATCGACAGCGCCACCGGGCAGATCAGCACGTCTGCGGCGCTCGACTTCGAGGCGCCCGCCGACAGCGACGGCGACAACACCTACGAGCTGTCGGTGTCAGTGTCGGACGGCCTCGACGAAGACGGCGAGCCGGACCTGTCGTCGGATGACTCGGTCGCAGTGAGAGTCGAAGTGCTCGACGTGAACGAGCCGCCGATCTTCAGGGGTGCGTCGCGGCGGCTGGAGAACGCGCTGCCGGGATTCCTAGTGAGTCTGCCGCTGCGCCAGTCCGACTTCTCAGATCCCGACGGGGACCCGCTGGCGTTCACGATCACCGCGAGCCGCGACGACGTGTTCGCGCGTCTGCCTCATGAGGGCCTGCCCGACGGCTTCTTGCACAACGAACGGCTGGGACGCGTGTTCTTCGTGGCCAAGACGACGTGCGCGCTCGCCCACGTGGCTCCGCCAGCAGGCGACGCCTACGAAACAGTCATCACCATGACCGCCACCGACCCCGACGGCGAGTCAGCGACGGCGACAGCCACATTCCGCACCGACCCGACAGTGTTCGCGTGCCCATCGCTGACGGGCGCGACAGCGGACGGCACCACCCTCACGCTCACCTTCGACGCCAACCTCGCCCCCAGCTACGCAGAGCCCATCGCAGCCGAGTTCGCGGTCGAAGCCGACGGCGTCACGATCGCTGTGACCGACGCGATCCCCGCCCCGCCCGACATCTGGTCCGACACCTCCAACACCATCATCCTCACCCTCGTAACACCGGTATGGGGCGGCCAGAACGTCACCGTCAGCTACCGCCCCGACGCAACCCCCGTCGCCGCCGCGTTCGCCGACCAGCCCGCCACCAACAACTCCCCCGCACCGCCCGAACCCGAAGAAGCCGAGACACCCGAAGAACCAGACGAAACCGAAACACCCGAGGAACCAGACGAGACCGACGAAACCGAAACACCCGACGAGTCCGACGAGTCCGACGAATCCGAAACGCCAGAAGAAACCGACGAAACCGAGACACCCGAAGAACCTGAAGTGCCCGAGACACCAGACGAAACCGACGAGCCCGAGGTGCCGGCCTGCGCCCCAGACCCCGAAGGCCCCATGGTGCCGGTGTGCGCGGCGGTGAGCGGCGACCAGCTCACGCTCACCTTCAACCGCGACCTCGCTGCTGTCAGCGGCGCATCAGCCCATGCACTGCGCTGGGCATTCCTCATCGAGGGCGCCTACGACCGCAACGGCACCCCCACCACGCAATCCCCCAACCAAGTCACCGTCCACGCCAACACCCTCACCCTCACCTTGGGCACACCGGTCCGCGCCGGCGACGACGTCACCGTCACCTACTGGGGCGGCCTCCACAACACCGACAACACCCCAATAGCCGAATTCACCACCACCCTCACCACTACCCAACGCGAATAGCTCCGACGATTTCGTACGCCGGCTGATCAATGGATGCAACTAGCCTTTGCGGTGGGACGAGTTGCGGCCCTCGCGACGCCACCAAAGAAGTGTGAAAGGGACGTGATGACGGTCGACGAGCAGTTGCACCCTGTTGCGATCGAGATTCGCCCCGACTACCGGCTCTGGGTGCGTTTCGATGACGGCGTCGAAGGCGAGATTGACTTGTCGCAGCGCGTCGGCCGAGGCGTGTTCAAGATCTGGAACGACATGAGCGCCTTTGAGTCAGCGAGCATCTCCCCGCATCGCACGATCCGCTGGTCTGAAGACGTGGAACTGTGCGCAGACGCGGTGTATCTCGAGATCACTGGCCGCACCCCTGAGGAAATCATGCCGGGCCTGCGGGCCTTGGCAGATGCCTGAGATCTGCCGATTCGCGGGCATCGTCATCAGGATGCACATCGGCGATCACGCGCCGCCTCACTTTCACGCGCAGTACGCAGGACGCGAACTGCAGATGTCGATTCAAGACAGGCGCATCATGAACGGGAGCTTGCCCCCGCGCCAATCCCGACTTGTCATCGAATGGGCGACGCAGCGTGAAGCAGATCTGCTCGCAGCGTGGCAGCGAGCCGCCCGTTACGAGCCGCCGGGCGCTGTCGAGCCGTTGCTTTAGGGATCTCCCGCACACCGGTCGCCACCGCCGCTGGATCGACCGAGCCATCGAGGCCGTCCCCATCGCCGCCCTCTGGGGCCGACGGCGCGGGACTAACGTGCGCGGATGGCAGCAATCGATCACATCGTCGTCGCAGCACCCGATCTAGCGGCTGGCACGGCCGCCGTCGCAGAGCTTGTCGGCATGCAGCCCGCTCCCGGCGGGCCCCATCCCGGCGTCGGCACACGCAACACGCTCCTGTCGCTCGGCGACGAGGTGTACCTCGAGATCATCGCCCCCGATCCGGAGCAGCCCGAGCCGGCGAACCCGCGTCCGTTCGGCATCGACAGCCTCGGCGGGCCGAAGCTGGTGACGTTCGCCGTTCATGCCTCGGAGGGCGAGACCATCGAAGACATCGTCGCTGCGATGCGCGACTGTGGCGAGGATCCAGGCGAGATCATCTCGATGAGCCGGGTCAAGCCCGACGGCGAAGAGATCCACTGGTCGCTCACGCTCTCCCCCGCCGGTCTTGCCGATGGTGCCGGCCTCGCCCCATTCGTCATCGAGTGGGGCGACACCACCCACCCCGCCAAGGTGACGCCCACCGGCTGCACGCTCGTGTCGATGTCGGGCACCCACCCCGACCCTGACCACATCCGGGCCCTCTACAGCGCGATCGGCATCGACGTGTCGGTCGAGGCCGGCGACACGGTCAGCGTCGAAGCCGTGCTCGACACCCCCAACGGGCAAGTCACCCTGCGCTAGCTCACAGGGCTGAATCAGTCAAGCAGGCTCCAGTCGACCGGTCGGCGGCCGGCGGCTGCGAGGGCTGCGTTGGCTCGGCTGAACGGCTTGCTGCCGAAGAAACCGTTGTGGGCGCTGAGCGGCGAGGGGTGAGCCGACTCGATCACGACGTGCCGGGTCAGGTCCACCAGCGACTTCTTGCGGCGGGCGAACCCGCCCCACAAAATGAACACCACCCGATCGGGCTTCGCACTGACCGCCCGGATCACCTCATCGGTGAAGGTCTCCCAGCCTGCCGAGCGATGTGACGCAGCTTGGCGGGCACGAACCGTCAGGAACGCGTTGAGCAGCAGCACGCCCTGGCTCGCCCATCCCTCGAGATTGCCGTGGGACGGTGGCTCGATGCCGAGGTCGTCGCGCAGCTCGGTGAAGATGTTCTGCAGCGACGGCGGCTGAGGAATCCCGTGAGGCACTGAGAAGCACAGTCCATGGGCCTGCCGCGGGCCGTGATAGGGGTCCTGGCCCAGGATCAGCACCTTGACGTCGGCATAGGGCGTCAGGTGCAGGGCCGCGAACACCTGGTCGTGCGGCGGGTACACGGCCCCCTGGGCTCGCTCGTCGGCCACGAACTGCTGCAGGATCGGCCAGTAGGGCTTGTCGAACTCGCCCCGCAGGATCGGGTTCCAGTCGGTCTGCGGCATGTCCCGCTCGCCCCGGGATCGGCTGCGCTAGGAGATCGCCGCGGCTGCCGCAGCAGACAGCTCGATGCCGCGCCCGATGCGAGCCCGATACAGGTCCAAGTCGACATCGTCGGCCGGCTTCTGGCCGCGCATGTAGCGGGCATACACGCCGTGGATGATGCACGCCGACTTCCAATGGTTGAAGCTGACGTAGTACGCCAGGTCCGACAGGTCGGCGCCGGTTCGCTGCTCGTAGCGCTCTATGAGATCGGCGCGCCCGACGAAGCCGTCCACCAGCGTGGGCGGGTCGGACCCTTCCAGGATCTCGTCGCTCGGCTCGGTCCAGCTGTTGAGCGCGTAGGCGAAGTCGGCCAGCGGGTCGCCCAGGGTGGAGATCTCCCAGTCCAGCACCGCCTGCAGCTCACCGGCGGGGTTGAACAGGCAGTTGTGCAGCCCGTAGTCGCCGTGCACCACCCGGGCCGGGCCCTGGGTGGGCTTGCGTTCCTGCAAGAGGTCGTGCAGTTCGTGCACTACGGGCGTGTCGTAGTTCGCCGATTCCGCCGAAGCCGTCCACGACCGGTACCAGGTGCGGATCTGGCGACCGACGTAGTCGTCCTTGCGGCCGAGATCGCCCAGGCCGACATCATCGGGATCCACCGAGTGCAGCGCCGCCAGCACGTCCATGAACGACATGCCGACGTGTGCCCGGCCCTCGGCGGTCAGGTGCTCGCGGGCATCGGCGGATTCGAAAAGCGGCTTGCCCTCGACGTAGCTCATCACGTAGAAGTGCGCCCCGGTCACGTCGGGGCTCTCGCAGTAGCCGTAGGCCTTCGCGACCGGCACGTCGGTGGACCCGAGGCCGCTGATGATCGTGAACTCGCGCCCCATGTCGTGCGCCTTGGGCAGCAGCTCCCCCATCGGCGGGCGGCGCACCACCGCCGTGGTGCCGTCGGCGGCGGTGAGCTTGTAGGTGAGGTTGCTGTGCCCGCCCTCGAGCTGGCTCCATTCGAACGGCGGCTCGAGGCCGTCGACGTTCGCGTCGATCCACGCTTCCACCGCGGGAACGTCATAACCGAGAATGTCCGAAGCCACAGCGCCGTTGGTCGCCCCGTCCGTCATCTCGCCAGTCCCCTCTGCGTCGGTGCTCAATCGTCTGGTGCCGACGCGGTCTGCACACACTACGGCAACCGCCTCATCCGACGGCAGGCTGTGCACGACCGCGCCGATGGGCCATGAGGGGCAGCGAAATCGCCGCGAGACCCCGCGACACTGGCCGGTAGCGTCGGCGCCGTGGATGAGATCGATCCAGAAGTCACCTCCCCGCCTGCACACATGACGCCGGAGGAGTTCCGGCGCCACGGACGCGCCGTGGTCGACTGGATCGCCGACTACTGGGAGCGCATCGAGTCCCTGCCAGTGGCATCGACGGTTCAGCCGGGCGACATCCGAGCGATGCTGCCCGACGCCGCCCCCGAGCAGCCCGAGGCGTTCGAAGATCTGCTCGCCGATCTGGACCGGGTGGTCCTGCCGGGAGTCACGCACTGGCAGCACCCGGGCTGGTTCGCCTATTTCCCCGCGAACAACTCGCCGCCCTCGGTGCTGGCAGACGCTGTGTCGTCCGGACTCGGCTTGATCGGCCTGTTGTGGTCGGCTTCTCCGGCCATGACCGAGATCGAGAGCCACATGCTGGACTGGCTCGTGGATCTGACCGGCCTGCCGGACCACTGGAAGACGACGGCCAGCGGCGGCGGCGTGCTGCAGGGCAGCGCGTCGGATGCAACGCACGTCGCGCTGGTCGCCGCCCGTCACCGTGCCAGCGCTCGCAGCGGCCAGCCCGCAGAGCAGATGGTCGCCTACACGTCGGCACAGGCGCACAGCTCGGTAGAGAAGGGCGCCAACATCGCGGGCTTCGGCCACGTCCGGCTGGTCGAGGTCGACGAACATCAGGCCATGCGATCTGACGCTCTGGCCGCCTCGGTAGAAGCCGACATCTCAGCCGGCCTGGTGCCGACATTCGTCGGCTCGACGGTCGGCACCACCGGCACCACAGCGGTTGACCCCGTGCGGGCCATCTCCGCCGTCGCAATCGAACACGGCCTGTGGCACCACGTCGACGCTGCCTACGCGGGCACCGCAATGATCTGTCCCGAGTTCCGTCACCACAACGACGGCGTCGAGCTGGTGGACAGCTACGACTTCAACCCGCACAAGTGGATGATGGTGAACTTCGACTGTTCAGCGTTCTACGTCGCCGACAAGACCGCGCTCACTGACGCCCTGTCGATCGACCCGCCCTACCTGCGCAACACCCAGAGCGACGCCGGCAACGTGATCGACTACCGCAACTGGCAGGTGCCGCTGGGCCGTCGCTTCCGGGCGCTCAAGCTGTGGTGGGTGCTGCGCAGCTACGGCGCATCGGGCATCCGCCAGATGGTGCGTCACCACGTGGCCATGGCCCAAGAGTTCGCACAGCGACTCAGCGAAGACTCGCGCTTCGAGATCGTGGCGCCGCACCCGTTCTCGCTGGTGTGCTTCCGCTGCCGGGCGGCGGACGATTCTCCGACCGCCTATGAGGCCGCTGATCGCGCCACTGATGCGATAGCGGCTGCGGTCAACGACAGCGGTGAGGCCTACCTGACCCCGTCGAAGCTGGATGGGCGCAGCATCATCCGCGTCGCCGTGGGCCAGTCGCGAACCGATCGCGTCCAGATGGACCTGCTGTGGAAGGCCATCAGCGAGGCAGCCGTCTAGCTGCGGTCAGCTCGACCAGCCCCGTCAACCGGCCTGACTCAGCCTGGCCAGATCGGTAGGCGCAACTCAACCGGTGGGGTCGATGTCGCCAAGCACGGTCAGCAGGCGGTCGTTCTGCGGTGGCGTTCCCAGGCTGATCCGCACGCCCTCGCCCTCGAACGGGCGTGTCACCAAGCCCTGCTTCTCCAAGCGGACGAAGAGCTCCATCGCGCTGTCCTCGACTGGCAGATACACGAAGTTGGCTTGCGAGGGCACAACGGGCCAGCCTTGGGCCGCCATCGCTGCACTCACGCGGTCGCGCTCGGCCAGGATTCCTGCGACCCGTTCATCCAGCTCTGCGCTGGCTTGCGGTGCCAGCGAGGCAAGCGCCGCGGTTTGTGCGAGCCCGCTGACGATGAACGGGAGAGCCACCTTGTCGAGCGCCCCGATGACGTCGGGGTGCCCGACCCCGTAGCCGACGCGCAGGTTGGCCAAGCCGTAGGCCTTGGAGAAGGTCCGCAGCACCAAGGCGTTGGGGTGTTCCGGCACGATGGCCTCGATCGGGTCGGCCACTTCGGGGTCAGTGACGAATTCCCGGTATGCCTCGTCGATCACCACGATCACATCACCGGGCACTGTGGCCAGCATGCGCTGCAACTCAGCAGTCGTGCAGACCGTGCCGGTGGGGTTGTTCGGGGTGGACAGCACGACGATCTTAGTGCGATCGGTCACGGCTGCAGCCACCCCGTCGAGGTCGAACGCATGGTCGACCAGCGGCACGGTCACCGCCTGCGCTGCAGACACGGCACAGAACACGGGGTGCACCTCGAACGATCGCCACGGGTACACCACCTCGTCACCGGGGTCCGCGTAGGCGGCGAACAGCTGCTGCAGCACACCCACTGAGCCCGAGCCGACCGTGACCTCGTCCAGCCCGACGCTGTGCCGATCGGCCAACGCCTCCCGGACTTCCATGCAGCGATGGTCCGGGTAGCGGTTCATGCCCAGCGCTGCCTCGGAGACCGCCTTGGCCACCGAGGGCAGCGGGTCGTTGGCGTTCTCGTTGGATGCCAGCTTGATCGCCTCGGCCAGGTTGTGCTCGGCCTCGGCTTGCGCCGCCGAGCGGCCCGGCTTGTACTGCGGCAGGCCTTCCACGGCCGCCCTGGGTCGTCCGATCATGCGCTCGACCTCCTCCGGAGACGAGGACCGCCGATGCCTGACGGCGGTACCCGGCGGCAAGCTAGCGGGCCCACCCTCTCACGGCTGCGGCTGGCTCGACTGCTTGCAAGGGAGGAGATGAGCCCGGCCGTTCGCTAGAGCCGGCGATTCGCGCCGTCCCCGGGCGAGGCAACTGTGCGGAAATCGTCCGCGACCTGCTCCATAGTGGCGAACGTCACACCCGGCCGGGACGCCATGTGATCGATCAGCCGCTCGAGCATCAGCATGCGGCTGCCGCGCCCGATGCATTGGGGATGCATCGTGAGCACGAACACCCCGCTGCCGACCCGCTCGTAGAGGTAGTCGAACTCGGACGACCACACGTCATAGACGTGATCAGGGGTGCGCAGCCCCTGCACGGTGGGCCCGTCGTAACTGAAGTACGGCCAGTCGTCCAAGATGTACTCGAAGGGCAGCTGCACCAGGTCCACCTCGTCGCCGAATCGGTGCGGTCCGTCGGTGGTGGGCACGTCACCGAGCCGGCACCACGTCGGGGCGTAGTCGTGGCGCGCCATCGAGGAGTCGTAGGAGAAGCCGTGCTCGATGAGCAGGCTGATCCAGCGGTCGCCGCAGTTGCCGCCCGGCACCCGGTGCCCGACCGGCGAGCGGCCCGAGAGCCGTTCCAGGCAGTCCATAGAGCGGGTCAGGATGGCCCGCTCGTCGGCCTCGTCTCGTTTCGAGGACGGAGCCTCGTGGCAGTAGCCGTGGTAGCCCACCTCGTGCCCATCTGCCGCCACCCGGGCGCACACCTCGCCGAAGGTGTCGATGGTGTGGCCGGGGATGAACCAGGTGGACGGGATGCTCCGCTCCTCGAGCAGGTCGAGGAGCCGGTGCGCCCCGATCGACGCGAACTCGCCCCGTGCGGTCAGGTTGGGAGAACGCGAACCGCGGGGGCCGGTCCAGATCGAGATGGCATCGAAATCGAAGCTCAGACAGACCGCGACCGGGCCGTGTTCGCCGTTGGATGCCCCGCTCGATGCGGCAGTGCCGTTGGACAAGCTCATCTGTGGACCCTAGCGAAACTGCATTCGGGGAAGCCACGGCTGAGGCATCTCGGCGAGGCTCGTGTCCCACGGCGCAACAGGCCTCGGGCGGTACCGTGATCTGATGCCCGAATCGCCCGATGCGGCCGTGGCTGAAGCCCCACCGCTGGCGGGAATGCGAGTGCTGGAGGTGGCTACCGGCATCGCTGGTCCGTTTGCCGGCCGTCTGCTGGCCGGCGCCGGCGCAACGGTTGTGAAGGTGGAACCGCCGGACGGCGACCCCGCACGGCACCAGCCGGTCGACGATGTCCCGCTCGCATACGGCGAGCTGAGCCCGCTCTTCGTTCATCTGAATGCCGGAAAGCTGAACTGCGCGGCCAGCGACCTCGATCCGTCCTGGCCCGAGGTGGTGATCGCGAGCGACACCGTGTCGGGTCTCGCCGGTGGTCCGTGGGATCCGCAGCAGTTGGCTGAGCGCAGCGCTGCGGGCGAGCGGGCCCCGAAGCTCGTCACGGTGACCGCTTGGGGTGCCCACGCTGAACGCCCGGGCGTGATCGCCGACGAGTTGCTCGTGCAGACCGCCACGGGCTTTCTGGGCTTCAACGGCGACGAGGGTGCCGAACCGCTGCGGCTGCCCGGCTGGCAGGCCCAGTACACCGCGGGCGGGCTCGCTGCGTGGGCCGCACATTTGATCGCGCGGCGGCCCGAAACCCACATGGACGTCTCATGGCTGGGGGCACTGCTCACCGCCGTCGAGCTCTGCTACTGCGATGCGCTCCATTGCGAGCGACCCCGGCCGCTGGTGGGGCCGCACCCGCCCACGGCGTACCCGTCCGGCGCCATTCGCTGCGCCGACGGCTACGTGTGCCCCGGCTCCCTTCGTCGGGACGATTGGGAGATGCAGTGCCTGCACATCGGCGTGCCCGAGTGGATCGACGATCCTGAGCTGAGCCACCGCCACCGCCGCGCCCGGCACATCGACAAGATCCGCGAGGTCATCGAGCCGTGGTACGCGGCACGAACCAAGCGCGACCTCTTCCAGTTCGCCCTGGACACGCCGTGGGCCGTCGGCATGGTGATGACCCCGCTCGACGCGCTGGCCGACGAGCATCTCAGCGCCCGCGGCTTTGTCGGCGAGGTCAGGGCGCCGGGTGCGACAGTTCTCGCGCCCATCCGGCCCTTCGCAGCACCGGGCCTGCCCGTGCCGGAGCAACGGGTCAGCGATCAAGCGGCCGATCCGTTCCCCGCCGCCGCTCGGAGCGAGACGCCCGGCCGACTGACGCTGCGCCCAGCTCGCCGCCTGCGGGTCATCGAGATGACCATCGCCTGGGCGGGGCCGTATGTCGGCAATCTGCTCACACCGCTCGACATCGATGTCATCAAGATCGAGGCCCAGAACCCGTTCGACGGTTTCCGCACCCAGAGGCCGTACGACCACGGCATGGCACCGGGCCTCGAGCACCTCGTCGCCGACAACCGCTTCTACGAGGCAGGCGGCCACTTCAACGCCGTCAACAAGGGCAAGCGGGACTGCGTGGTCACGCTGGCGACTCCCGAGGGCAAGGCGGCATTCATGGAGCTGGTGCGCAACTGCGATGCGCTCGTCGCCAATTTCTCGGCCCATGTGCTGCCCCAGCTCGGGCTGGACTTCGCCACGCTGGCCCAGGTGAACCCCCGTCTCGTGCTGGTGCGGATGCCGGCGTTCGGCGTGGACGGCCCGTACGCCGACGCGGTGGGCTACGGCTCGATCATCGAGGCCATGGGCGGGCTGGGCCACCGTCAGGGCTACGAGCACGAAGGCGCGCGCATCTCCAACATCTACTTCCCCGACCCGATCGCGGGAATCACCGCCGGCTTCGCCTTGCTGAGCGGGCTGCACCACGCCGAACGCACTGGGCAGGGCATCGAGATGGACGTCTCGCAGCAGGAGGGCACCTGGCAGTTCAGCGGCGAAGCCATCGTGCTGGCCTCCATGGCCGGGCGCGACATCGGTCGCATGGGCAACCGCGAGCCCGGCACGGCGTGGAGCGGCTTCATCGAGGGCACCGACGGCTGGCTGGCAGTCATCGCCGACGCGCAGGCGGCGAGTGCTGTCAGCGAGCTGCTCGGCGAGCTCAGCCACAACGGCAGCCGCCCCACCCGCACCCGGGCCGAACTGCAGGCGATCCTGCACCCGGCAGGCGCCCGTACCGAGATTTGCCGCGACCCCTGGACAGCCCCGGCTCACCAGCCGCTGGCCAGCCATATCGAGATCGTCGAGCACCCGGTCACCGGCGCGAGGCGACATATCGCGTCGCCGTTCTCCCTGGATGGAGTCCGCCCCTCCCAGGCCGGCCCCTCCCCCCTCTTCGATCAGCACACCGACGAAGCGATGGCCGAAGTTGCCGGCCTGACATCAGAGCAGATCGCTGATCTCCGTGCCGACGGCCACATCGGCGGCGAGCTCCCCCCGCCCGCCGAGCTCGGCTTCGTCTACGACTGACACGCGTCAACGCGCAGAACAAGGGGTGTGCGAGGGTCGAGGCGGCCGCGTGCAGTTATGCGGCGCCCCTGCGACCTCGCGCTCGTGCGCTGGCGCCGCATCTGTTTGAAGCACGGGCGCCTCGGCCCTCGTACACCCCGGGCGACAACGCGACTGCCGGGACTACCGTGCTCGGATGCAGATCGAACCATTCCAGATCGACGTCCCGGACGAACAGCTCGCCGACCTGCGGGACCGCCTGGCAAGAACTCGCTGGCCGGACGAAGAACCGGTCGACGACTGGTCCCAGGGCATCCCCTTGGCCTATGTCCAGGAAGTGTGCGACTACTGGGCCGACACCTACGACTGGCGGGCCCGCGAAGCCGCACTCAACCGGTTCGACCAGTACATGGCCGATGTCAACGGCATGGACGTGCACTTCATCCACGTGCGCTCCCCCGAGCCCGATGCCATGCCGATCGTCATCACGCACGGCTGGCCCGGCTCGGTGGTGGAGTTCCACAAGGTCATCGAGCCTCTGGCCGATCCGGTCGCGCACGGCGGGAGTGCCTCCGACGCCTTCCACGTGATCTGCCCGTCGCTGCCCGGGTACGGCTTCAGCGCCAAGCCGACCGAACCCGGCTGGGGAATCGAGAAGATCGCCGATTGCTGGGCCGAGCTCATGACCGGCTTGGGCTACGACCGCTTCGGGGCGCAGGGCGGCGACTGGGGATCAGCGGTCACCAGTGCGCTCGGCAGCCGACACCCCGACCGCTGCATCGGCATCCACCTGAACATGGTGATGCGCGGCAGCCGTCCCAAGGATCGCGATCCCAACGACGAGGAGATCGCAGCACTCACCAAGGCCAAGCACTACAACGACTGGGACTCCGGCTACTCGAAGCAGCAGTCCACCCGCCCCCAGACCCTGGGCTACGGCCTGACCGATTCGCCTGCCGGCCAGGCGGCCTGGATCCTGGAGAAGTTCTGGGCGTGGACCGACTGCGACGGGCACCCGGAGAACGCGCTGGGCCGCGACGAGATGCTCGACAACGTCATGCTCTACTGGCTGAACGCCAACGCTGCCTCGTCGGGCCGCCTGTACTGGGAGAGCTTCCGGCAACTCCCCCGCATGACCGTGGACGTTCCGACGGGCGTCGCCAAGTTCCCCGCCGAGATCATCCCGCCGGTGCGGGCTTGGAGCGAGCCGATCTACTCCGACATCCGCCACTGGACTGAGATGCCCGCCGGCGGCCACTTCGCGGCCTTCGAGCAGCCCGATCTGTTCGTCGACGACGTGCGCGCCTTCTTCCGCCTGCTGCGATGACCCGCTATGCGCTGGCCCAGGGTTCGCTGGGGCCGCCCGGAAGATCGCTCGCCGTGACTGCCGGCCGGCATGCCGCCTGACGTCGGGCCGATGCTGGCCGGCAACACCATGGACCGGCCGCTGCTGGTCCCGAGCCTCATTTCCTATGCAGCCCGCAGCCATGCCGGCACCGAGGTCGTGGCCGTCGACTCAGCAGGCGTCACCACCCGCAGCACGTGGCGGGAGGTGGGCGAGCGGGCTCATCTGGTGTCGGCAGCGCTGGTCTACGACGGCGTCGGGCCCGGCGACCGCGTCGCCACCATCGCGTGGAACGACCACCGCCACCTGGAGGCCTACTACGGCATCACCGGCATCGGCGCCGTGCTGCACACTGTCAACCCGCGGCTCCACGACGACCAGCTGGCATTCATCCTCAACGACGCCGCCGACAGCGTGGTGCTGGTGGACGCTTCGTTCGTCGACATCGCCAGCCGCCTCGCCCCGCGCACGCCCACGGTCCGCCGCTGGGTGATACTCGGCCGGCTCGATACGCCTGCCGGTTTGCCCGGCGAGATCGCGTACGAGGACTGGATCGCGGATGTGCCGGGCCCCGCTGGCTGGCCCGAGTTCAGCGAGCGCTCGGCCGCCACGCTCTGCTACACGTCGGGCACCACCGGCAATCCCAAGGGCGTCCTGCAGAGCCACCGGTCGATCGTGCTGCAGACGTGGGCCTGCTGCACCGGCGACGGCCACGACATCCACTCAGGCCAGGCCGTGCTGGGGGCGGTGCCGATGTTCCACGTGAACGGTTGGGCGCTGCCGTTCGCCACTGCCATGAGCGGAGCCAAGCTCGTTCTGCCCGGTCCTGACCTGAGCCCGGAGGCGCTGGTGAGTCTCATCGAGGCCGAAGACGTCACCTTCTCGGCGGGGGTCCCCACGATCTGGCTGGGCATCGTTCAGTTCCTGCAAGCAACAGGGCGCACCGTGCCCTCGCTCCAGAAGGTGGCGGTGGGCGGCTCGGCAGCGCCCCGGGTGCTCATCGACACCCTCGAGGATGACTACGGCGTCACGGTCAGCCATGTGTGGGGCATGACCGAGATGACCCAGGGCACGTCGGGACGCTTCACGCACCGGGTCGAGCGCGCCAGCCGCGACGCACAGCGGGTCCGCCAGGCGAAGGCGGGCCGCGAGCTGTACGGCATCGAGTTGCGTGTCGTCGACGACGCGGGCGCTGAGCTTCCCCGCGACGGCCGCAGTGTCGGCGAGATCCAGGCACGAGGCCCCTGGATGTGCGGCGCGTACTACGGCGGCGCGCTGGCGGACGCCGACGCGTTTGCGGACTCGCATCTGGGCGAGGCTGACGGCGGCTGGCTGCGCACAGGCGACGTGGGCGCCCTGGACGCCGAGGGCTACCTGACCCTCACCGATCGCTCCAAGGACGTCATCAAGAGCGGCGGCGAGTGGATCAGCTCGATCGAGCTGGAGAACGCCGCCCTCGAGGCACCCGGCGTAGCGGCTGCGGCCGTCATCGGCCTGCCGCACGAACGCTGGGGCGAGCGGCCGCTGCTCATCATCGAGCTCGCGGCGGGCGCCACGCTCGATGCCGACGCTGTGCTGGAGGCGATCAGACCCCGGGTGGCGTCGTGGTGGCTTCCCGACGACATCGTCGTCGCAGAGGAGATTCCCTTGACCGGAACCGGCAAGATCGACAAGAAGATGCTGCGCGCACGCTTCGCCGATCACGCCTGGTCGTCGAGGTGAACTGCCTCGATCCGCACCGCCGGCCTGCACCCGGAATCAGCCAGACCCCCAGTAACATGGTTCGCTGGATAGGGGCGAGGTGTTGTCATGGCTGCCGGTCGAACAACGTTCGAGAAACTGCAGAGGGACCGGGCCAAGAAGGCAAAGGCCGAGGCCAAGCGCGCCAAGCGCATGGGAAAGATTCCCCAGAGCGGCCCGCTGGTCGCCGAGACATCCGAGCCCGAGGGCACGGGCGCCGTGCTCGACGGCAACCTCGACGAGGAGCTGTCAGCGGCTGATCTGATCCGCCTGGTCGAAGAGGTGCAGACCCAATTCGACAACGACGAGATCAGCTTTGACGAGTACGAGGAGCGCAAGATCGAGCTCCTCGCGCGCCTGCCCACCGATTGAGCCAACTCCGGCCGGCCGGGTCTCAGCCGGCACGGCGGTGAACTGAGACCGCGTAGTCGCCGCCCTCGAACGGCGCTCCCTCCCATGTCGAGTAGCGGGCGTCGAGCTCGAACCCGTTGCGCTCTGCGAGTGCGTCGTAGACGTGCAGCTGCATGTAGCCGTCGCTGAGCTGGAAACCCGCCACAAGCACGCCACCCGGACGCAGGTGCGCTGCGATATTGGCCACCACCGCCGCCTCGGTGCCGCGTTCGAGGAAGATCATCACGTTGCCCGCGGCGACCGCAGCGTCGAACAGCCGCCGCTCGCCGGAGTCGCTCGATGTGCCGGAATCGGTTGATATGCCGGTATCCCTCGATATGACGGTGCTGGCCAGATCGCCCTGGATCCACACAAACTCGGGCGCTTTCTCGCGTGCCAGGTTGAGCATGGCCGGGTCCAGATCGACGCCGGCGACGTGGTGGCCGCGCCGGGCCAGCTCGATGGCGACCCGGCCGGTGCCGCACCCGGCGTCGAGCACGCTGCCGCCTCGCGGCAGCAGCGAATCGACCAAGTCGGCTTCGCCGTGAATCGACTCGCCGCGCGCCGCCTTTTGGGCCCAGCGATCGTCGTATTCGGCGCCGCGGGGTATGTCGCCTCGTTCGGCCCAGCGGCTCAGCGGTCTTCCCAGTTCGGGTCACGCCGCTCGGCGAAGGCGGTCGCACCCTCGATGGCATCGGATGACGCGAAGACATCCTCGAGCGCCGGCTGTTGGAATGCCCAGAAGTCGTCTTCGGACACGCCGAGCACGTTGCGGATCAGCGCCTTGGAGGCACGCACGCCCTTCGGAGCATTGCGGGCGATGCGCTCGCCGAGTTCGACGGCCACGTTCACTGCCTCGCCCTTCGGGCACACCCGGTTCACCATGCCGTGCTGGTGCGCGACTTCGGCCGTGATCGGCTCCGCGGTCAGCGCCATCTCCATGGCCAGGCTGTAGGGAAGCTGGCGCGGCAGGCGCAGCAGCGCGCCGGCACCTGCGAACAGCCCGACACCTGCCTCGGGAATGCCGAGCATGGTGCCTTCCGATGCCACGATCAGATCGCACGACAGCGCCACTTCCAGCCCTCCCGCCAGGGCGAAGCGCTCTACCGCGGCAATGAGCGGCTTGGCTGCGCTGCGTTCGGCGATGCCCCCGAAGCCGCGGCCGGCCGGGTTCGGCATCGCATCGATCCCGCCGCCGCTGACGAACGCCTTGAGGTCCATGCCCGCGCTGAATCCCCGCCCGGCGCCGGTGATCACGCCAACGCGTACATCGGGGTTGGCATCGAGTTCGTCGAG
Source organism: Microthrixaceae bacterium (assembly GCA_011523825.1). GTDB lineage: Bacteria > Actinomycetota > Acidimicrobiia > Acidimicrobiales > Poriferisodalaceae > Poriferisodalis. Next base: position 2,431 of record WTFX01000023.1, on the reverse strand, counting down.
TGCCTCGCCGAGCGCTTCTGAGAGTGCCATGTTGAATGCGTTCATCGCATCCGGGCGGTTCAGCGTGAGGATCTGCACGTAGCCGCGCTGTTCGACCAAAACCAAGGGTTCTTCGCTCACTGGGACTCCTTTGTGACGACGGGCGTAGTGTAGGAGTGACACGGAATCTGGTCGCGGCGGCCGGGGCGGAGGGCGGCATGGCAGGCGACGGCAACGGCGATGCGACGGCGCCGGCGGAGGTCACCGACCTGCTGGCCCGGATCGAGATGGCCGAGCCAGCCGAGGTGCCCATGCTCGTGCAGCTCCTGGCCCGCACACCGGAACTGCAGCAGGCCCAGGGCGCGAATGCCCTTCGAGCTGCCCGGGCGCTGAGCGTCCACGGCGGCCCGCAGATGTTCTCCATCGCCGGTGAGCTGGCTGCGCGCGCCCACCGCGACGGTGTGCCGGGCGCCGGCACCGTCTTCGCAGAATGCGCCGACAAGATGAGCCTGCTGAGCGGCAGGCCCCAGCAATTCGGGACGGTGGTCACGACGCACTTGGGCGACCTCGTACTGGCACCTGTCGACGGCAGCGTCGACGACGATTCCCGTGCGCGGATGGGGCTGCCCGCCCTCGTCCAACGGCGTACCGAGATCGACCGGCGCAACCGGGAGCTCGCCCGCGAACGGGCCGCCGACGGCGGGCTGCCGCCGGGTCAGCGCATGTGCCGCGTGTGGCGCGACCCCTCTCCCGAATTCCTGACTGCACAGCTCGCCGCCCACCCCGAAGGTTGCTGGGCCGACGGCGACGAGCTGACCTTCGCATGCCGCAGTGACGCTGTCGGCTTGCTGCCCGGTCCCGTCATCGAATTGCCCATGTGGCGAGTCGGTGCCGAAGACGGCAATGGCCGCAGCAACGGCACCGATGGAAGCCACGGCGATCTGTGGGCGCTCAGCGTGCGCATCGAACGCCTCAGTGAAGCCGTCATCGGCTACGGCTTCTGGCCGCTCGACGACGGCGGGGGTCTGCTGGGCGGCCAGCGCGGCCCGGTCCCGCACCGTTTCCGGGGCCCCGACGCGCCTGCCGAGGTCCCGTCGCACCCCGACGACGAGCTGCGCGGCCTCACCCGGACGCACACGCTCGACAGCACCTCGCTGCGCACCAGGCGCACGATCACGGTGTACCTGCCGCCCAGTCACTCCCCTGCCGAGCGATTGCCGGTGCTGTATGCCACCGACGGCGGCATGATCGGCCCATACATCCGCCGCCTCGACGCCGGCATCGCCAACGAGACGGTCCCCCGTTTCGTGCTGGTCGCAGCCCACTCCGCGCCGATGGGCGGCTACGGGAACGAACGGGCCATGGAGTACCTGCCCGGCTTCGACGACGACCGTTTCGACCGTCACCAGCGTTTCTTCGTGGAAGAGCTGTCGGCCTGGGCCGAGCAGTCATTCGGCGTCTCCGATGACCGCAGCCAGCGCGGCGTGTTCGGCGCATCTGACGGCGGCGGCCACGCCTTGGCGGTCGGGCACATGCACCGCGACAAGTACGGGCACGCCATGGCGTATTCCACCGGCATGCCGCCGAACGAGCAGATGAGCTGGAATGCCGCCGAGGCGCCGTTCGTCCACCTCTGCGCTGGGACGCTCGAGGGCGGCTTCCACCAGGCGACCGAGGCGTGGGCGGCATGGCTGCACTTTGCCAAGTCGCCGCACGACTGGACCGAGCGAGTCTGCGGCCACGATCTCGTCCAGTGGATCGAGGAACTCCCCCGCGCTGTCACACGCGCTTGGGGCTAACTGGTTTTGGCCTGTCTGTGTGGCGGGTCAGTCGTTGTCGGTGATGGTGACGGTGGCGGTGCCGTGTGCGATGGGGGCGCCGGTGTTGTGGGTGAGGACGGCCTGGAAGGTCTCGTCGCCTTCGGCGCGGTTGTCGTCGAGGATGGGTATGTAGACGTAGCGGTACAGCAGCCGTGTGCCGGCGGCGAATCTGAGGGTGCGGCTGGGGGTGGGGTAGCCGCGGTAGTCGGCGCCGTTTCGGGCGGTGCGGTCGCGTGTGGTGACGCGCACGGTGACGGCCCGGTCGGGCGTCTCGCTGAGGTAGACCATGAGCCGCAGCGAGCGGCCGTTCTCGGCGACGGCCATGTCGCGCACCGACAGCGCCGGCCCCCCAGGCGGCGGGGGCGGGTCGTCGTCGTCTCGGACGGCGACGGCCGCGCTGGGCTGGGCGCCCGACACGGCGTAGCCGGTGCCGGCGCTGATCGTGACGGTGATCGTGCCGTGGGGCTCGTCGGCCCGGTCGCCTGTGGTGGCGACGCTCAGCGCCACTGTGCCGGTGGTGGGGACCGTCACCGTCCGGGTGCCGACCGTGGCGCCGAAGTCGCCCTGCTGGGCGACGGCGACGGTGACCGTGAGCGGCGCGGCGGGCGCGGGGACGGCGGTGACGGTGAACG
>WTFX01000013.1 GCA_011523825.1 Microthrixaceae bacterium | reverse complement strand
GTTCATGGTAGGACCAGATGGCGGACATGTAATCCCGGGGACGGGCGATCCGCACGCCTTGGTTGCCGCGCACGGCGATGGCCTTCAGGTTCTTGGAACCCATAACGGCGCCGACGCCGGAACGGCCGGCCGCCCGATGCTTGTCGTTGACGATGCACGCGAACCGCACCAGGTTCTCGCCCGCCGGTCCGATGCCGGCCACCCTCAGTTCGGGCATGCCGGTCTCGTCGCGGATGGCGTCCTCGGTCTCCGAGACCACTTTGCCCCACACGCCGGCGGCGTCGCGGATCTCGACGCGGTCATCGTCGACGAGGAGGTAGCAGGGACGATCCGCCCGGCCTTCCACGATCACCATGTCGTAGCCGGCGAACTTGAGTTCCGGGCCCCAGTGGCCGCCCGAATTGGACGTCGTGATGGCGCCGGTGAGCGGTCCCTTGGTGACCACCATGTAGCGGGAACCGCAGGAGGCGTTGGTGCCCGTGAGCGGCCCGGTGGCCATGATCAGCTTGTTGTCGGGACCGAGGGCGTCGACCGAGGGGTCCATCTCCTCGTAGAGGTACCGGGCGGCCAGTCCGCGGCCGCCGATGTACTCCTCGGCCCAGTCCAGTCTCAGGGGCTCTTTGGTTGCCTTGCCCCGCGACAGGTCCACCCGCAGGATATGGCCGGCCCACCCGTGTATCATGAAGAAACTCCATTCCTCGGCTCAGGCCGGGTGATACGAGGTCGCGCCCCGGTCACATTGAACCGGGACGCACCCGGTGCATCCCCCTGGCCCTGGAACCGGATCGGGCGCTACGCCAGTCCCAGCGACGCCAGTTTCTCCTGAGTGGGTTCGCCTTCCGCGTTCCAGCCGCGGATTTCGTAGTATTCCGGCAGCATCTCGCCGAGGCGGTTCACTTCGCCCTTGGTCGGTCCATCGGGGATCGGTTCTTCGAGCAGCCGCTTCGGCAGCGTATCGTCCTTGCCCGAGAAGCCCGCCCGCTGGTTCCACATGCGTTCGATGTTCCAGACGCGTTCCCCGACTTCCAGCAGTTCGGGCACCGTGTAGGAGATGCCGGTCACCGCCTCGAGCTGGGGCTGTATCTCGTCCAGGCCCACGCCAAAGGTGAGGAACAGGCAGAGGCCCGACGCGTCCACGGTACAGGTGGCGTCCTGGAAGATCTTGGTGATCTCCGCTTTGCCTTCCGTCACGGCCGGATCCATCTTCTCCGGGATCCCCAGGATCTCGGGGGCGACCGTGTAGCTCTTCAGGTGGCAGGCGCCCCGGTTCGAGGTCGCGTAACCCAGGCCCATGCCCTGGATCGCCCGGGCGTCGTAGGCCGGGAATTCCTGGCCGCGCACGCCCATGAAGAACTCGGGCCGGTTGAACTTGGCGGTCATGCGCTTGGAGCCCTCGGCCAGTTCATCGCCGAAGCCTTCGCGGTAGGCCGCCTTCTCCGTCATGGCGACGAGCGCATCGCCGCTCCCGAAGTTCAGCGGCATGCCGGTCTGCTCATCGCTCACGGCGCCGCTCTCGTACAGTTCCATGGCCGCGGCCAGCGTCGCCCCGAAGGAGATCGGGTCCATGCCCAGTTCGTTGCACATGGCGTTGGCCTTGATGAGCGCGTCCAGATCGTTGATGCCGCAGTCGGCGCCCATGGCCCAGGCGTTCTCGTACTCCGGTCCCTCCACCGCGATCTTCCAGTTGTGGGGCCGGGTGGTCACGGTGAACTTGTCCTGCGCCTCGCCCGGTAGCTGGGATACTCTGCCGCAGGCGATCGTACAGCCGAAGCACGCCTTGTTGGCCACCAGCCTTGTATCGGCCAGGGTCTCCCCGCTGATGTTGTCCGCGCCTTCCAGCTGCGAGACCTGGTGGTTGTTCGTCGGCAGTGCGCCGCTCTCGTTGATGATGTTGACCAGCACCGCGGTGCCGTATGCGGCCAGACCCTCACCCGTTACCGGATGCTCGACCAGCTTGCTCTTCATCTCCCACATGGCCGACATGAACTTCTGCGGGTCGGCGATGGGCACGCCCCCGGTACCGCGTACGGCAATGGCTTTGAGGTTCTTCGAACCCATGACCGCGCCGACGCCGGATCGTCCGGCGGCCCGGTGCCGGTCATTGACTATGGCGGCGAAACGCACGAGGTTCTCGCCCGCCGGACCAATACAGGTAACGACCGTATCGTGCTGCCCCGACTCCTCCCGGACGATATCATCCGTCTCCCATACCGTCTTGCCCCACAGATGCTCGGCGGAGCAGATCCGGACGTCGTCGTCGCAGATGGAGATGTAGGACGGAACCGGCGCCCGGCCTTCCACGATCAGCATGTCGTAGCCGGCGAACTTCAGTTCCGGTCCCCAGTGGCCGCCCGAATTGGACGTGGTAATGGCGTTGGTCAGCGCCCCCTTGGTGACCACCATGTAACGTGAACTCGTCGAGGCGTTCGTGCCGGTCATGGGACCGGTCGCGAAAATCATCTTGTTGTCCGGGCCCAGCGCGTCCGCCGCCGGGTCCATCTCTTCATAGAGATACCTGGCCGCGAGACCGCGCCCGCCCACGAAGGACTTGGCCCAGTCCATGTTGAGGGACTCTTTGGAGATCCGACCGGTGGTCAGATCGACGCGCAGGATCGTGCCTGTCCATCCGCCGTTGCTCATGCCGCGTTCCCTCCCTCGATGGATGTCAGGTAGGACTCGTTGACCTTCTCGGCCCAGCCGCCCAGCCAGTCGGCCGACTCGCTCTCGGTGTATTCGATGGCGCCCGTCGGGCAGGCGACCGCGCAGGCCGGATTGCCGTCGCACAGATCGCACTTGAAGGCTTTCTGCGTGTCGGGATTGTAGAACACCGTGCCGAAGGGACAGGCGATGGTGCACAACCCGCAACCTACGCAGTTGGCATCGCCCACGACCTTGGCGCCGGTATCCGCGTCGATGCTGATGGCGTTCACGGGGCAGGCCGTCATGCACCAGGCTTCGTCGCACTGGAAACACGTGTACGGCGCGTAACTGGCCTGCTCATCGAAGATGTTCACGCGGATCAGCGACCGGGATGGTTGAAACATGCCGGTCTGCACCCAGGAACATGCCAGTTCGCACTGCATGCACCCGGTGCATTTTTCAGGGATTATGCGTAGAGATTTAGCCATACCGACTCCCTTCTGTAACGATGAGCTGGGTTTGGAGGCGTTTCTTTCTGTAGACTTGAACAACGGTAAAAACAGCGTATATGACAGGCCACTTACGTCCGGTTTCAAGGGCCGTCATCGCGAAGGACAACGATGTATTACGTAAGGTGATTACCTAATACTGCTTGGGGTTATTTATCAGTATAACAACTTAAAACAGAATGGCAACAGTTAAAT
>WTFX01000029.1:95919-365052 GCA_011523825.1 Microthrixaceae bacterium | reverse complement strand
CGTTCACCGTCACCGCCGTCCCCGCGCCCGCCGCGCCGCTCACGGTCACCGTCGCGGTGACCCAGCAGGGCGACTTCGGCGCCGCCGCCGGAACCCGCACCCTCACGGTCCCCACGACGGGCACCGCGGCGCTGAGCGTCGCCACCGCCGGCGACCAGGCCGACGAGCCCCACGGCACGATCACCGCCACGCTCAGCGCCGGCACCGGCTACACCGTGTCGGGCGCCCATCCCAGCGCCGCCGTCGCCGTCCGAGACGACGACGACCCGCCCCCGCCGCCCGGGGGGCCGGCCCTGTCGGTGCGCGACATGGCCGTCGCCGAGAACGGCCGCTCCCTGCGGCTCATGGTCTACCTCAGCGAGACACCCGACACGGCCGTCACCGTGCGCGTCACCACACGCGACCGCACCGCCCGAAACGGCGCCGACTACCGCGGCTACCCCACCCCCAGCCGCACCCTCAGATTCGCCGCCGGCACACGGCTGCTGTACCGCTACGTCTACATACCCATCCTCGACGACAACCGCGCCGAAGGCGACGAGACCTTCCAGGCCGTCCTCACCCACAACACCGGCGCCCCCATCGCACACGGCACCGCCACCGTCACCATCACCGACAACGACTGACCCGCCACCCGGACAAGCCAAAACCAGCCCGGACCTTCCGGACCCGCCCGCTGGCGACGCCGCCGAACCCGCCGGCCACCGACCTGGACAGCCAACCGGCTCGCCGAACGCTTCCCCAGGCCAGCGCCCCACCGCCCGTCCTCTAGATGATTGCTTCCAAGGGGTGGGGGGTCTGCCCGGTGTGGGGTGAGGGTGTCCAAGCTCGGGGCGTGTATTCACGCCTCCCCAGGGCGTCGTCGGTGGCGCGCAGCACCAGCAGCGGCACCGCTGATCTCGCCGGCAGCGGACGCCAGCTCACCAGCCCGCTCACCTGCCACCGACACGGCGACGAACGCGGCACAGCGTTCACCTCGATGTGCGAGGCGATGCCCCGCTTCGCCGACTACCAGGCCTCGGTGGACCGGGAAATCCCGCTCGTCGCCCTGCGCCCCGCCAGATGAGAGAGGGTCCGTCAGCGTCCGCCAGCTGGGGTTAGCTCAGCCGCTCGAGTCCCTCGACGGCATCGAAACCGGGGTCGATTGCATCGAGCCGGCCGATCGCGAAATACCGGTGAAGGATCTCTTGGTAGACCTCGATGTCGGTGACCAGCGTTTCGCCGGACTGCACCAAGCGAGTGAGCACAGCGACGGTGCGGTCCTTGTTCGGATGCGCCGCGCCGACGAGGTACATCGGCACGTTCGAGTCGATGAATATCACGACGCCAAACGGCCGGTTTCGATGTCGCGGAGCATCTCGTCGATGTCCGCCGTCGGGAACTCATGCTGCGATGCTTCCGCGATGGCCCGAAGCCTCGCCGTGTCCGGGTCTGCCGACGGGCTCATGCTGCCGAGAGCCTCCCGCATTGTCTGTCGAACCCATTCGGCGACCGTCAAGCGGCATCGGCGCGCCGTCTCCTGAATCTCGGCGTACTCGTCTTCTGGCACCAGTACTTGCAGTCGTTTCGACACATAGATGAGCCTATTCGACTACCTAGCTGCCCCGGGGCTGACTCACGGCAGTCCACGGGCGGCGCCCATCACGGACGCGGCAACGGCTGCATTCGTGGCGTTTGCGCCGTCTGGTGCGGCGACCGTGGGTGCCATGTCAGCTTGGCTCGCCAAGTACACAACGTGACGACTACGCCGGCCGCTCCCGGGTCAGAACAGCCAGTCGGGCTCGTGCCTCGGTGTTCGGCCGTGTGCTACCGGATCTGTGTGACGCGGCCGTCGCTGCCCCACGAGCGATCGGCAGTGAGCACTGGGGCGTCGAGGCGCTCGCCGAGCGCAAGACACAAGCGGTCGGCCAGCGACAAGCCGTCGCCGGGCCGCCATCGGCGCGCTGCCCACTCGGCGTCAGCTTGCGTCACCGGTTCTACCTGGAGGCCGCAGCCGGCGAAGTAGGCGCGCACTGTCGCCCAGCTTGGTCCTTTCGACAGCACCTTCTGGGCTACTTCGCTCCAACTGGCAGCGCTGCATCGTGTGTTGCCCACCAGCGCTTCTTCGACGGTGCGAGAACCGGCTTCATTGGCGAGCACGGCGAGCATGGCCGAGGCATCGAGTACCACGGTCACGCCGCATCCTCACCCTCGGCGGCCGAGTCGTCCTGTGCCAGCCAGCGCACCATCTCGGCGTCTTCGCGCTCGGCTTCGAGCCGACGCTCGGTCAGGAGTTCGCCTGTGACATCGCTGCCGGCGAACTCTCTGCGGATTCGTTCCAAGAGTTGTGCCGGAGTGCTGAGCAGCAAGCCGTCGCCGGTTTCGAAGAGCATCAGCTGCGTGCCTGGTTCGAGACAGCCTCTGCTTCTCACATCCGCAGGTATGACCACTCGACCCCGATCACCCATCACAAGTCTATATATGTCATTCATGATTTCAGTATGACATCATGGAACAGTCAATGGGAACCTGCTTTCATGTGTGGGACACAACTCCCGGACGCAATCGTCGTCGGTCTCCCAGGACGACCGGCGGCCACGCCAGTGCCAGTGGCAGACATCCCGATTGACTCATGGCTCCCCACAGGCATGCCCGTGGCGGGAGCGACGGCGGCTACATTCGACACCGACTGCATTCATGGTTGCTGTGGTGCTCCCTCGCAAGCAGGATGGCAAGGAGCGAGACGATGTCAATAGCCAGCACATCGGAGTTGCGCCAGGCCTATCGGCCGCCGGCGGCTCGGGCGCACCAGAAGGTGCTCGACCGCATCGACGGGCATTCGCGGCGGTTCATCGAGCTGTCGCCGCTGTGCATCATCAGCTCGATCGGCGCTGACGGCCGAGCCGACACCTCCCCGCGCGGCGACCCCCCGGGCTTCGTGGCGGTGCTCGACGAGCGGACCCTGCTGATTCCTGACCGGCCCGGCAACCGCCAGGTCGACACTTTGCAGAACGTGCTCTTCAACCCAGCCGTCGGGTTGCTGTTCCTGGTTCCAGGCATGAATGAGACGCTGCGAGTCAGCGGCACGGCGCAAATCGTGACAGATGCAGACCTGCTGGCGCCGATGTCGATCAAGGGCCGTCCGCCGCTGTCGGGCTTGCAAGTCAGCGTGGAGGAGGCATTCCTGCACTGCGGCCGATCGCTCATCCGCTCACGCCTGTGGGATCCTGCTGCCCGGATCGACCGTTCTGCCTATCCCACTTACGGCCAAGTGCTCGCTGACCAGATACACGGCGCCGACCCAGTCGAGATCGACGCTTCCGAAGACGAAGCCAATCGGGAACGCCTGTACTGAACGCCGCTGTCCACAGAGGCTGCTTCTCTGTGGATTCCCTGTGGGTAACTCAGCCGGGCGTTGGGTGACGGACTGGCGGCTTCGACCACAACGTGGAATCCGAGCATTGTGGCCTGTGCATCACGCTTCCGGCGCGGTGCATAGCCTGCGGGCGTGGATTCTGACGCCGCCGACCCGTCACCGGCAGCGCGGCGGCCGCTGTTCCGCGAGCGGGCACTGGAGCGCAGCGGCCGGATCGAGTCCATCGACGGCCTCCTGCGCGTGACCGCGCCGCACGAGTGGGTGATCCTGGCAGCAGTTGCCGTCGCGCTGTGCATGCTCGGCGCGTGGGCAGTGTTCGGGACGATCGAGCGCGGAATCACCGCCCCGTGCATCGTCGCTCAGCCCGGCGAGCGGCATCATGCTGTCGCGACGGCCGCAGGCACCGTGAACGAGGTGTTGGTGCGTCCCGGAGATCAGGTGGAAGCCGGTCAGCCGGTGGCGCTCATCACCGACGGCGATCTCGCCGCCATGACCACGCTGGCCGCAGCGCGCCTCGCAGCGCTCGAATCGGGCGAAGCTGCGAGTCACGAGGTGGCTGCGGCGCGCCGCGAACTCGATTTTCTTGCAGAGATGCAGGCTGCGGGCTCACCCGTGCGCAGCCCCGCCGCCGGCGTGGTGACGGCAGTCGCCGCCGCCGTGGGTGACCAGGTGCTTGCCGGCGCTGAGTTGGCGGTCGTCGGGTCCGGCGGCACTGACGATCTGGCGGTCTATGCGTTGCTCGACGCCCCGGACGCCGCTCGCGTCGATCCCGGCATGGAAGCTCACGTCTCACTGGTCACCCCTGCATCATCGACGTCTGCTGTCGCCGCAGCCGAGGTGGATGCGTTCGTGGCGGGCACGGCTGCGGCACCCGCCGCACCAGCGTGGACGCCGACTGCCGCCCAGCGCATCGCAGTGCTCAGCTTCGACAGTCCATCGCCGGCGGGCATCGACGACGGGAGTGCCTGCGATGTGCGCATCATCACGGTGCGGCAGCGGCCGATCGGACTGCTCGCCGGCTTTGCCGCGCCGGGCGGCCGGTGAGCGAAGGAGGGTCGCCGCCGGCGACCGAGGCCGATGCCGCCGCTCCCCGGCCAGCACGTCGCCGCCGTCGACGGGTGCGCACGCCCGCAGTGCCTCAACTGCATGTCACCGAATGCGGCGCCGCGTGCTTGGGCAGTGTGCTGGCCTACTTCGGCCGCCGGGTGCCGGCTGAGGAGCTGCGCGAAGCCTGCGGCGTGAACCGCGACGGCGCGAGCGCAGCCGACATCGTCATGGCGGCGCGGCGCTACGGCCTCAGCGTGACCGGATGGCGCAAAGAGCCGGATGCGCTCACCGATCTGCCCCTGCCGGCAATCCTGCACTGGGAGTTCAACCACTTCGTCGTGCTCGAGGGCTGCCGACGGGGCCGCTGGCACATCAACGACCCGGCCAACGGGCGACGCTCGGTCAGCTCGGAGGCATTCGACGACGCCTTCACCGGCATCGTGCTGGTGCCCGAGCCGACCTCGGAATTCCGTCGGGGCGGGCAGCGCCACGGGATCGTGCATCGCCTGTGGCCGTGGCTGGCGGACAGCCGCGGACCCTTGGCGTTCGCTGCGATTGCCGGGGTGCTGCTCGCTGCGCCGCACCTGGCCCTGCCGCTGCTGCTCAGCGTGCTTGTCGATGAGGTGCTCAGCGGCGCTCAGCAGGGGTGGGGCGCCCCGATCGTCGCAGGGTTCGTCGCAGCCGGGTTGCTCACGTACCTGCTGGTGTGGATGCAGCAGTACACGTTTCGCAAGCTGCGGCTTCGTCTCGCCGTCGCCGGGTCGGCCCGGCTGCTGTGGCACCTGCTGGGCCTGCCCAGCCGCTACTACGACCATCGCTACGTCGGCGACATTGCGGCGCGCGTGCATCTGGTGAGCAGCGTCGCCGACAGTGCGGCGGGGAATGTGGCGCGGCTGGCGGTGGAGATGTTCATGAGCGTCGTGCTGCTGGCGCTCATGTTCGCGTATGACGCGGTGCTGGCGTCCGTGGTGGCACTCATCGGGTTGGCCATGGTGGTGCTGATGCGCCTGCTGGGTCGGCTGCGCACCGATCAGGAGCGCCAGACGCGACGCGAGCAGGCGTCGCTGTACAGCATCGCCACCGCCGGGCTGCGTGACATGGACACGCTTCGGGCCACCGCCGGCGAGGACGACTTCTTTGCCCGCTGGAGCGGCCATCAGGCCCGTGAGCTGACTGCCCGCCAGCGGTTCGCGGAGCTGGGCCAGGTGACTGCCGCGCTGCCGGCATTCTCTGCCATGGCCGCCGCCGTAGCTGTCTACGGCATCGGGAGCTGGCGCGTCATGGCCGGCGAGATGAGCGTCGGCGCGCTCGTCGGCTTCTTCGTCTTGGCAGGCAGCTTCTTGGTGCCGGTCGGCCGCTTCGTGCAGTTCGCCGACGGGCTGCAGATCCTCGAAGCCGATCTGCAGCGCATCGACGACGTGTTCGACGCCAAGCCCGAGGCTGGTGGTCGGCTCGCTGCCGCAGCGGCCTCGGCGACGCAGGTGGCAACGTTCCGCGGCCGCCTGCGTCTGGTCGGCCGCCTGGAGCTGCGCGACGTCACCTTCGGGTACCGGCAAGGCAAGGCGCCGCTGGTGGAGGATTTCAGCTTGACGGTCGAGCCGGGGCAGCGAGTGGCGATCGTCGGAGCGACCGGCTCGGGCAAGTCCAGCGTGCTGTCGCTCATCAGCGGCGAGCGCGAGCCGTGGTCCGGGCAGGTGCTCTACGACGGATCTCAGCGCGGCGAGATTCCCGCCGAGGTGATGAACAGCTCCATCGCGACCGTGGATCAACGCGTGACGCTGTTCGCAGCCAGCGTGCGCGACAACCTCACGATGTGGAATCCGAGCATCAGCGACGCGCAGCTGATCGCCGCAGCGCGCGATGCGCTCATCCACGACGAGATCATGAGCCGGGACGGCGGCTACGAGTCTCGAGTGGACGAAGGCGGCAAGAACTTCAGCGGCGGCCAGCGGCAGCGTCTGGAGATCGCCCGGGCGCTCGCGGTCAACCCCGCCGTGCTGCTGGCCGACGAAGCCACCAGCGCGCTCGATGCGGCGACCGAGCATGTGATCGACGATGCCTTGCGGCGACGCGGCGTGACCTGCGTCCTCGTGGCGCATCGCCTCAGCACGATCCGCGACTGCGACGAGATCGTCGTGCTGGACCGTGGTCGCATCGCCCAGCGGGGCACCCATGACGAGCTGATCGCCGATGCCGACGGCATCTATTCCGCCCTGGTGGCTGCCCAATGACAGCGGCAGACGAGTCGGCACCGAGACGGCCGTCAGCGGTGGACCGAGCGCATGCGCAACCGTCGGGCCGTCTCGGCGCGTTCGCCCGCGAGCGGGGCGAACCGGTCCGATCGGCGGCCAACTTGCCGGTCGCGTTGGACGATCCGGCAAGCGTGTGGTTCGTGGAGCGGGGCATCGTCGACGTGTTCGGCACCGAGCACGACCAAGGCCGGCCGATTGCAGGGGCACGGCATCTCGTGCGTGTCCCCGCAGGCGGCGTGCTGTTCGGGCTCGCTGACGACGCCGGGCAGATGCGGTTCTCGGCGAAAGGATTCGAAGAAGCACTTCTGTATCGGCTCGATGTGGACGAGCTGGCAGATCTTGGCCTCGGCGACGACGCCGACGAACTGGCCGGCGCGGTGAACGTTTGGGTGTCGGGGCTGTCGGATGCCATCGGCTCGATGATCGAGTACCGGCCGCCGCCGGACCTGCTCGTCGAACCCAGTGCCGATGGGCAGGTCACGTACTTGCAGGCGTCCTGTGTGGTCGCAGCCCGCAGCGAGTCGGTTGCCTGGGTGCGTGCGATCGCTTCGGCATCAAGCGCTCACGCCGGCGAGCACGCAGACCACGCGGCACCCCAACCAGCACCCGCCGTCGGCGACGGCGATGGCGGCGATGAGAACGAACATGCGGTTGCCGCCTATCTGGGCACCGAGCAACAGCCTCCGGGCGGCGTCGGCTGGCTGCCGCTGGCGGGTCAAGGCTGGGCGGCGGCCACCGATGACGCCCGTGTGAGCGTCTGCTCTGCCCACGAGTTGGCGCGTCGAGGCCTGCTGCTCACGGCGCTGAACGAATTCCACACAGTGGCGCTGGCGGCCGAACGACTGAACCGGCTGCTGCTGGTGGCCGACGAGGTCAACGAGCAGAGCACCGCAGCGGCCCATCGACATGCATCGCGTGAGCGTGCAGCGCTGGCGTTGGCGAGCCTCGGCGCGACGAGCCGCCGTGCCCGCAAGGCGCCGGCCCCAGCAGGTGCAGGTGCCGTCGACGGCAGCGCCGACGCCGAGCTCCAAGCAGTGCTCGGCCTGGTCGGCCGCCACGAGGGCATCGAGTTCACATGGCCGCAGCGGCGCGGCGCGGTCGTCTCAGCGCCGTCGCCCAGCGACGTCGCCCGCGCGTCGGGCGTGCGTTGGCGGCAAGTACGTCTCGACGCGGGCGAACGGTGGTGGCGAGGCGACAGCGGCGCGCTGGTCGGCACCCGGCGTGACAGCGCGAGCCCGGTGGCGCTGCTTCCCGCGGTGTGGCACGGCTATCGCATCGTCGACGCCGACGGCACCGAAGCCAGAGTCACCGCACAGCGCGCAGGCGAACTCGCCCCGGAGGCGTGGCAGTTCTACGCGTCCCTGCCCGCCGACCGGCCTGCGGGAGTTCGCGACCTGCTGCGCGTCGCGGCGCATCGCATGCGTTCGGACGCTGCCCGCTTCGTTGTCGCCGGCCTCGCGATCGGGCTGCTGGCACAGGCGCCGGCCGTCGCGCTCGGCGCGCTCGCCGACTGGGTGCTGCCGTTTCGCATCGGCGGTGCGGCGATGCAGGTCATCGTTGCCTTGGCGGTGCTCTCTGTGGTCGGGCTGGTTCTGGGCGGTTTCAGCGGTGCGATGCTGATGCGGCTGCAGAGCCGCAGCGCCGCCCGCGTGAGTGCCGCCGCATGGAGCCGGCTGCTGTCGCTGCGGCCGAGTTTCTTCCGCAGCACCGTGGCAGGCGAGCTGGCTCAGCGTCTGGGCAGCCTCCAAGCGCTGCGAGACCATGTATCCGGTGCGGTCATCCGAGCGATGATGTCGTTCATTTTCGTGATGCCGACACTGGGCATCCTGCTGCTGTACGACCTGCGGCTGGCCGCAGTCGCCATGGCCGTCGGCGGGGTGTCACTGGCCGTCGTGGTCGTGCTCGGCGTGCGGCAGATCGGACCGCTGCGCGCACTGCACGATGCATCGCGGCAGCTCGGAGGGCATCTGCTGCAGCTCATCGGCGGCGTGGCCAAAGTGCGCGCCGCCGGGGGAGAGGCAGCGTCGTTCGCCTACTGGGCGCATGGCTTCCGCGATGTCCAGGCGGCTGGCATACGTGTCTCACGCATCAACGAGCACTTGGTCGCGTTCTGCGCAGCGCTGCCGGCCCTTGCGGGAGCGTCGCTGGTGGGCGCGTCGCTGGCGCGCGGCGGCGAGGCGGTCGGCATCGGCGACTTCCTGGTGGTCTACGCCGCTTCCATGACGTTCCTGGCGGCGCTGACCGAGTTCGGCTGGGCGGTCCAGTCGCTTGCGGGGGTGCTGCCGTCCTATGAACAGGTGAGGCCGATCCTGCAGGCGGTGCCTGAGCAGAAGCCTCTCGGCGTCACGCAGGCCACCCTGGGCGGCGAGCTGCACGTCGATCATGTCAGCTTCCGCTACAGCGCCGGCGGCCCGCTCGTGCTCGACGATGTTTCATTGCATGCGCGGCCCGGCGAGTTCATCGCCATCGTCGGCGCGTCCGGTTCGGGCAAGAGCACGCTGCTGCGCCTCATCCTGGGTCTCGACGAGCCGACGACGGGCGGCGTGTACTTCGAGGGTCGCGACTTGCGACATCTCGACCTGCCGAGCGTGCGACGCCAGATCGGAACGGTTCCCCAGGACAGCGGCTTGCAGCCGGGCAGCCTGCTGGACAACATCATCGGCGCCGCAGGAACGCTCAGCGTCGACGACGCCTGGCGCGCCGCCCGCCTCGCCGATGTCGAAGCAGACATCATGGCGATGCCGATGCAGATGCTCACCCCAGTGGGCGATCAATCCAGCACGTTCTCCGGCGGGCAGGTGCAGCGCATCCGGATCGCCGCCGCGCTGGTGCGCAGCCCGCGCATCGTGCTACTCGACGAGGCCACGAGCTGGCTCGACGCAGCCAGCCAAGTGTCGGTGATGGCTGCCATCGAGGGCCTCACCGCGACGCGGATAGTGGTCGCGCACCGGCTGTCGACCATCATCGGCGCTGACCGCATTTATGTACTCGAACACGGTGCTGTCTGCCAGCAGGGCACCTATGCCGAACTGCGCAGCGTCGACGGTCCCTTCCGGGAACTCGTGCGCCGCCAGCTCGCGTGAACCAGCTCCGCTAGTTCAGCTCCTGGGCGCTCGAGCCCTGGGCGTTCCCTCGATAGTTCCAGTCGGTCTGACCGGCGGGACCCGACATGGCCGACTGCACCCGCGGAGAAGAGCTGGTGTCCGGCACGTTGTCCGGTTCTTCCCAGCCGCCCGCGACGGCCTCCATCTCCTCCTCTGACAGGGGGGTGCTTTCGTTGTTGGTCATGAGGTTCACCTTATGGGTTGTTCTTGATGAGTTGTTCTTGGGATCGGCGGGACGAGCGATCAGAGGT
The DNA here is from genome assembly GCA_011523825.1 of Microthrixaceae bacterium. Taxonomy (GTDB): domain Bacteria; phylum Actinomycetota; class Acidimicrobiia; order Acidimicrobiales; family Poriferisodalaceae; genus Poriferisodalis. Next base: position 355,043 of record WTFX01000029.1, on the reverse strand, counting down.
CGCTCGGCAGCGGGATGTCGGCGGCGGGATCGTAGTTGGCGGCACCGTAGCCCGCCCCCATGTAGACGCCGCCGACATAGTTGTAGGGGTTGGCTGTCGGCCCGTCCGGGTACGCGGCATCGTGGATATGCGGCGGCACCTGCAGCTGTGCCCGACCGGGCCCGCTGACCACCTGTGCAAGATGCTCGCTGCTCAGGGGCTCGCCGACGGGATGCTGCTCTGCGGTGCTCACGACGGCCTGCGGTCGTGGCAGCGCTTTCGCACGCGGTACGGGGCACCTGCGGAATGAGCAGGCATCAAGGTCGACCTCCGGTCTCAGTCCTCAGAGCCGGATGTCTGGCCTTGGCCGGCGTTGGACGACGGCCACTGGGACATGTCGTATCCGTCGCTGCTCTCGTTGTCGCTGGTTCTCTTGGCACCCCCTTGCACATCCTCGAGTTCAGTCACCGACAACTCGCTGGAGGGGGATTCGCCTGCACTCATGCCGTTCCTCTCGGGTCGTGCCAATTGCCTCTGCCGAGCGCACTGGCATCGGCAACTATACGCCACGATGCCCAGCAGCTTGGACCCGGCGCGGGTTGTTGCTCAGGCGAGCACAGTCCAGCAAGGCGCCGTACTGGCCCGCTCCCGCTGGCCCGGCCCGGAGCAGCCATGCCATAGGGTTTCGGCGGGCGATCGAGTGCAGCGGGAGTGCGTACATCATGTCGATGAAGGGAATGGCAGACAGCCAAGTGTTGTCGTTCAACCAGCAGATCATCGCCGAGTTCCGCGACAACCAAGGGCGTTGCGGCGGCATGTTCGAGGACAACCCGATGCTGCTGCTGACGATGACCGGCGCTCGCAGCGGGCGGCAGCTCACCAGTCCGCTCACCTATCACCTCCACGGCGACGATTACATCGTGATGGCCTCAGCGGGCGGTCACCCCCGCCATCCGGCGTGGTACCACAACGTCGTCGCCAACCCGCAGGTGACCTTGGAAGTCGGCACCGATGTCTTCACTGCGACGGCGACGGTGCTTGACGGCGCGGAGCGAACCGAGGCATTCGACGCCATGTGCGAGGCGATGCCCCGTTTTGGCGACTACCAAGCCTCCGTAGACCGGAACATCCCGCTCGTCGCCCTGCGTCCCACCATCTGAGCAGCCCAGATGAGCAGCTTGGCGGCTGTGGTGACAGCTGGTGCCGTCACGCATTGCTTCGGGAACGAGGCCTGTGCGGGGTAACGTCGGGAGCATGAGCGAGATGGACTCGATGCGCGACTGGTTGGGCGAGATGTTCGGCCAGATCGGTGAGCGCTTTGACCGGGTCGACGGGCGTCTCGATCGTTTCGAGACTCGAGTCGACGAGCGCTTCGATCGTCTCGAGGCTCGGGTCGAGGAGATGGCAGCGGTGAATGGCACGCTGATCGACGAGGTGGCGCGCATCAACCAGCGTCTCGGCTGAACCAGAACCAGCCGTCGAACATGCGCCCGCCTCTGACGCGCAGCGGCGGTGCCTGTCCTGTTGGCACACTGGCCGAATGAGAATTCCGGTCGACTGGAGCGTCGCCGGTTCAGCCCAGCCTCAAGTCAGCCCAGTGGCCGGCCGAACGGCAGCTCGTCCTGCCAGCTCCGCAGAAACGACTCGGCTCGGTAGCAGGCAGCCATGAACGGGCCGTCGTCATGGTCGGCGGTTTCGGACATGATGGTGTTCACCGTGTGAGCGGTGGCTGAGCGGAGGTCGTCGTGTGTGAGCACAGGGTCGGCCCACCAGCCCAACGCCGGCCCCACCGCAGCGACAAAATCAGCCGCGACCGGTATGCCCGCGGCCCGCAGCACGGCGAGCGCCTTGGACGACACGGCCGCTGCTGAGAACGCGACGACGGGTGTGGCGCCGGCCATCGAAGCGCCGTCGCCGGACATGGCGCCCGGCTTCGAGCCGCAGAACAGCACGTCGACGTCGTCCTTCCAGACCGTCCACGGCTTGGCAGGCTCGCCGTTTTCCGACAGCGATTCCACGCACGCCTCGCCGTCCGCCAGCCAGGCCTCCGCGAGCACCGCCGGGTCGAGTTGGCCGCCGTCATTGTGAGCGTCATCACTCCGAGTGCCACTGCAGCCTTTCGTGGTGGCGACCCGGGCAATCGTGGCCCCGGCTGCCGCGGCCTCGCGCGCGATGCCGAGCCCTGCTGGCCCGAAGCCCTCGATCGCGATGCGCTTGCCGTCGAGGCCGCCGAGCAGGCTGACCGCTGCCGCCGCAGCACCGACGCCGATCAGCTCGTCGTTGAACGAGATGCCGTCGCGGTCGTCATCGCCGATGAGATTGCGCTGGTCGTGGGCCAGCACGGGTGCAAGCAATTCGGCGTCGAGCCGCAGGCCCGGACTGGTCGAGAGCCGGCCGCTGCGCAAGTCGTCGGCCAGTTCGTCCGCCAGAGCTTCGACAGCCCCGGCGGCATCGGAGGGGTCGGACTTCAGGCCGATGCTGGCGCCGCTGCGCTGCTGCTCCAGCGTGGCAAAGACGTAGGTCAGATGCCGGACGAGCATCGTTGCGTTGCCGGGGATGAGACGGCTGCCGAGGCGGGCCTCCCCGACGTAGTGCTGGGCACCAGGCAGGTCGAAGATGACGAAGCCGGGTGTCGATTCGAGTTGGCGGGTCTCCACCGGCCAAGTCTGCCATTGACTGCCCGACGACTCCCTGAGTTCTGCCAGTGGAATCGCGGACGTGGGGCAGATTGCGGCTTGACGTGCGCTTTTTGTAAGGTAATATTACTAACAATATGCGAGAGGCATCGGGCACTGCTGTACTGAGGCTGCTCAGCGGTCAGCGAATCGCTGATGCGCTCTTCGCTGCGCATCCGGGGCGGATGTCTCGTGCGGAGATCGCCCGCGCCACTGGACTGTCCAAGCCGACGGTGTCGGCCCTGATGGCTGACATGGAATCGGTCGGTCTGGTGAGGGTGGCCGAGGCGAGTGCCCGTTCCGGCTCGATCGGCCGTCCCGCCTCGCTGTACGAGCTCGTTCCGTCGGCCCGTCTTTCCGTCGTGGCCGATGTGGGGGCGACGCGCATGCTCGTCGGCTTGGCCGACTTGCTGGGCAACGTGGTCGCCGAAGCGGAGCTCGAAACCGGTCCTGATGCGCGTTCGGCGTTGGAGCGGTTCGTCACGACGGCTGCGTCGATGCTGGCGGAAGCCGGTGCACCCTGCCATGCGGTGTGCGTCGGCGTGCCCGGCATCTACCGACCCGAGCACGACCAGGTCGAGCAGGCTCTCAACCTGCCCGGCTTCGAAGGCCTGGCGGTCGGTGCCTATCTGAGCGAGCGCTTCGGCGTCCCCGTCTTCGTGGAGAACGACGTCAACCTCGCCGCGCTCGGCGAGCTCGCCCGCTTGAGCGACGAGGACGCCGGCGGCGATTTCGCCGCTGTCTTCGCCGGCACCGGCATCGGTCTGGGCCTGGTGGTCGGGGGAGAGCTGTATCGGGGCGGCACCGGATCGGCGGGCGAGTTGGGCTCGCTGACGGTGGCCATTCCGCATGACGGTGCCACCCCGGTCACGCTCGAGGATGTGGCGTCGGCGCCGTCGATCCGCAAGAGCCTGGGAAGGCTCATCGAGCAGGGCCACGCTTCGACGCTCGATCCGAGCGCCGACACAGCGGAGATCCTCACCGCAGCGGGACGTGGCGACACTGCCGCCACCGCGCTGCTGAGCGAAGTGGCCGGTGCAATGGCGTTCGCAGTGTCGCATCTGTGCCTGATCGCGGACCCCACACGCATCGTGTTCGGGGGACCGGTGGGCGCTGATCTGGTGTTCATCGACGCCGTGCGAGATCGCTTGTCGCGGCTCGTAGCGACTCCTCCGGAGCTGATCGCCTCCAGCTTGGGGGATCGAGCCGCGCTCATCGGCGCAGCATCCATGTCTCTGCGGCACGTGCGCGAGTCGCTGATCGCGGAAGTTCTCGGGGAGCCGCAGTGAGCACGGCGCCCGAAAGCGCCTCACCCGTCCCCGCTGCCACGACCGCGCCGGAGCGCGCCGCCGCCGCCGTCGACGGCGACGAAGTCGTCCGGCTGGTGCGGGAAGCCGTCGGCATCCCCAGCGTGACGCCGAACGAGGGGCCGTTCGCCCGCTGGGTCCTGGACACCATGAACGCCACGGGCGCCTTCGACGACACCGGTTCGACGGAATTCGAGCCCGGTCGGCCCAACGTGTGGGGCTCAGCCGGCGGCCCTTCAGGCCGGTCGCTGCTGCTTGCCGGTCACCTGGACACGGTCGCCACCGAGGACTGGTCGCAGCACTGGCAGGGCACCGAGCGTGCCGACCCGTTCGGTGCTCACGTGATCGACGGAGAGATCTGGGGCCGCGGCGTCGCGGACCAGAAGGCTGGTATCTGCGCCATCGTCGAGGCGGTCAGCGCGGTCCGCCGCGCTGGTCTTCGGCCTGCCGGCACGGTGTCGGCGCTGTTCGTGTGCGATGAGGAGTCAGGCCAGCCCGGCAGCGGCATGTCGGCTGGCATTCGGGCGGCTGTGCAGGGACGCAGCGGTCCCATCCCCAGCGCCGACTTCGCGATCTATACCGAGCCGACAACCTCGGCAATTTACACGGCGCAGATGGGCTTCCTCATCGCCGACATCGCCTACACGGGCGTTTCGGCCTACTTCGGCCGGCCCGAGCTCGGTGTCGATGCGCTGCGGGCAGGCCATTCGCTGCTGGCACGGCTGTGGGACTGCTCGGACGAGCTGCGAGCGTCCGTCCCGCCCCATGAGCTGCTGGGCGAGGCGTTCTTGCTGGTCACCTCTGTCTCTGCCGGCGGCAATATCGCGGTGCCCGGGCGGTTCGATCTGTCGTTGATTCGCAAGCTCCTGCCCGGCGAGAACCTCGACGAGGCGGCGGAGCAGATCCGCTCGATCGCCGTCGAAGCAGCGGCCGCCGGCGATGTCGACTGCGTGGTCGAGTTCAATGCCGCTCGCGATCACCGGGTGGGCGGCACGCCGGACGAAATCGCCGCCGGTCATCCCGGTGTACGGGCGTTGGCCGGCTCGATCGAGGCTGTGACCGGCGAGCCAGCGCATATCGACGGCGCCCCGTACTGGTCAGAGAAGTCGTTCCTGCGGGACCTGGGGATTCCCAGCGTCTATTTCGCTCCGGGTGACATCTCGAACTGCCACACGCCGTTCGAGCGGCTCGACATCGACGAGCTCGTGACGGCGACCCGCACGCTCGCCTACTTCATCGCCGAGTGGTGCGAGACAACTGATCCGTAAACGGAACCCTGGGAGGGGACATGACGAAGAACAGAAACACACGGGGGCTGGTGCTCTGGGTGTCGCTGCTCGCCGTTTTCGCCTTGCTCGCTGCGTCGTGCGGCGACGACGGCGACGCCGGCGACGGTGCAGCTCCCGCGACCACCGCAGCCGCAGCGGCGCCGGAGCCCGAACCGGAGCCTGAGCCAGCGCCCGAGCCCGAACCCGAGCCGGAACCTGAGCCCGAGCCGGCACCCGAGCCGCCGAAGACCCAAGGCCCCGGCGGCGAGGAGGCGGTCGCCTCAAGCGAGATCGCGCTCAGCGACGACGAGATCGCCGAGGTGCAGCAGGGCGGCTACACGGCTGCGTTGTTGTGGCACACGGCGGGTGCGTTCACCGACGCGGTGAGCCAGGGCGCCCGCGACGCATTCGCAGAACTGGGAATCGAGGTCATCGCCGAGACCAACGCGGACTTCGACGCAGCTCAGCAGGCCAATGACGTCGAGACGGTCATGGCACAGCGCCCCGACATCATCATCAGCCTCGCCATCGGTCCCGATGCGGGCGCGGAGGCATTCCGCCCGGCTGTGGAGGCGGGGGTTCACTTGGTGTTCCTCTCCAATATCCCGCAGGGCTATGTGCATGGCCAGGATTACGTCGGCATCGTGACCGATGACTTGGCGGCCATGGGCATCACTGCGGCAAACCTGCTTGCAGACGCTCTCGGCGGCGAAGGCGAGGTGGGCTACATCTTCCACGACGCCGCCTACTACGTGACCAACCAGCGTGATCAGGCGTTCAAGTCCTGGATCGAGATCAACTATCCCGGCATCACCATCGTCGCCGAGCAAGGGCTCGCCGACCCGGCCGCGGCCGAGGAGATCGCCACGGCGATGCTGACGCGTCACCCCGACCTGGACGGCATCTACGCCCCGTGGTCTGCCGGTCCGGCCGACGGGGTGCTGGCAGCACTGCGCGCTGCGGGTGCATCCGACGTCGCGCTCGTGACGATGGACCTGGACACCAATGTGTCGCTGGATCTGGTCGAAGGCGGCAACGTCGTGGGGATCGCAGCCGACGAGGCATACAACCTCGGGCGCACGATGGCACTGGAAGGCGCTTACGGCCTGTTGGGCAAGTCGGCACCTGCATTCGTCGTGGTACCGGCGATCGGCGTGACCGCCGACAACATCGTGGAGGGATACCAGCAGTCACTGGCGGCCGATCCTCCCCAAGAAGTGCTTGACGCACTGGACCGCTGACCCCGAATCCCTCCCCGTGGCTCGTGCCCCGTCGGCGAGAATCGTCGGCGGGGCACGAGGAATCCATCGTTGCCCACAGAGTGAGTTGCGGTCGGCCAGTTGACTGAATCAACGATCAAACGGTTCCTGCACCGGTCGCAGCTCGCTGCGCCTCGCCAGTACGTGGTCTACGCGGCGGCAGCGCTCATCTTCGGGCTGTTCGCTGTCGTGCTGCGCGACGACGGGTTCGTCACGGCCTCGAACCTGCTGAACATTGGCCGCCAAGCGGCGCCGATCGCAGTGATGGCGGTGGGTATGGCGTTCGCGCTGGGCGCAGCCGAGATCGACCTGTCCGTCGGCTCGGTCGCTGCGCTCTCATCGCTGGTGGTGGCTGACGCTGTCGGCAGCTTCGGCTTCGCGGCGGGCGTCGCGATCACATTGGCGGTCGGGGCTGGGATCGGTGCCGTGAACGGCTTCATCGCGGTCAAGGTCCGCATACCGTCGTTCCTGGTCACGCTGGGGACCCTGGGGATCGTGAGCGGGGTGGCCCGGAATCTCAACAATCTGCAATCGCTGCCAATCCGCAACGACGTCTACCTGAACGTGTTCGGCGCCGGATCGCTCGGACCGATCTCGTCGCTGCTGATCTGGACCGTCGTCATCGGCGCCGTCGGGCATCTGGCGCTGCACCAGCTGCGCTGGGGCCGGCATGTGCTCGCCGTCGGTGCTGATCGCGCTGCGGCAGCAGCGCTGGGCATCCGGACGGACCGAATCCGTATCACGGCGCTCATTGCCAGCGCCGCGGCGGCGTCGCTTGCAGGGATGCTGCTGGCCGGCCGGCTTGCGATCGGCCGGCACGATCTCGGTGAGAATCTGCTGCTTACCGTGATCGCTGCGGTTGTCATCGGGGGCACGAACCTATTCGGCGGCCGTGCCTCGGTCGCGGGCGCCATCGCCGGATCGATCGTCATGGCGATGCTCAACAACGGTCTCATCTTGATGGGGCTTCGTGTCGCAGATCAGCTCATCGCTCGCGGGGTGATCATCATCCTGGCCGTCGCGCTCAGCATGCGAGAGCAGAAGGAGGCCTGAGGTGTTCCTGCGCACGCTCTTGGAACGCAACCCAGGCTTCGTGCAAGCTGCCACCGAGTTGCACCAAGCAGGCCGCATTCCGGCCAACAGCTACGTGCTGGATCTCGACGCGATCGAATCCAACACCGCCGGCTTGTGCCGTCGTGCCCGCGAACTGCACCTCGTCGTCTACGCGATGACGAAGCAGATCGGCCGCGCAGGCGCTGCGCTGGATGCGATAGCTGCTGGGGGTGCCGACGGGTTCGTCGCGGTGGACATGGCCTGCGCCCGCCCGATTGTGCGCGGCGGCCACCGCCTCGGACACCTCGGACACCTCGTGCAGGTGCCTCGCGGGGAGGTTGGCGAGGCCGCCAGCATGGCACCTGACTACTGGACAGTGTTCTCGCGCAACAAGGCGGACGAGGCCGCGGCCGCCGCTCGCAGCCAGGGCCGTTCGCAGCCGCTGCTGGTGCGTATCTTCGACGACGGCGACGAGTTCTACCCCGGCCACGAGGGCGGCATACCGCTGAGCGACCTCCCGGCGATGATCGATCACCTCGCCTTCCTCGAGGGAGCGACGTTCGCCGGGCTCACGACGTTCCCGGCGCTGCTCTACGACGAGTCGTCAGAGCGCGCCCGCATCACCCCGAACATGGAGACCCTTGCCCGCGCCGCTGCTGTTGCGCGCCGCCATCGTGCCTGCCCCGAGCGACTGCAGCTCAACGCTCCTGGCACCACGTCGACCGACGTGCTGGCGCTGCTGGCCGAAGCCGGCGCGACCCAGGTCGAACCCGGCCACGGCCTCAGCGGCACCACGCCGTTGCACGCGGTCGGGGACCTGCCTGAGATGCCCGCTGTGCTCTATCTCAGCGAGATCGCGCACATCCACCACGGCGTGCCGCTGTGTTTCGGCGGCGGGCTGTACGTGGATCCGGTATTCGGCGACTACCAGGTCCGGGCCGTCGTGGCCGACGATCCATCGGAGGTTGAGACACAGCCTGTGCCTGTCGACATGCCGAGTCCAGCGGCCATCGACTACTACGCCCGGCTGAGCGCAGCGGACGGGCGCACCTTCAGGGAGGGTTCCACGGTCATCTTCGGCTTCCGCGTGCAGGCCTTTGTCACCCGGGCATGCGTCGTGGGCGTCGCCGGTGTCGCCAGCGGCCGGCCACACGTCGTCGGTGTCTGGAACGGCTTCGGCGACCCGGTCCGGTTCGAGGAGCCGGTATGAACGCCGAGACACCGGTAACAGCGCTCCAGGTGGAGGGCTTGTGCAAGTCCTTCCGGGCGGTGCAGGCACTGGATCACGTCGATCTCACGCTCCGCTACGGCGAGGTGACGGCCCTGCTGGGCGACAACGGCGCGGGCAAGTCGACGTTCGTGAAGTGCGTCGCAGGGGTGTACGCGCCCGATGCCGGAAGGATGCGAGTGGACGGCGTCGAGACGTCGATCACCAGCCCGGATGCGGCCCGGGCGCTGGGGATCGAAACGGTCCATCAGACGCTCGCCGTCATCGACACGCTCGACGTTGCGGAAAACCTCTTTCTCAACCGCGAGCACACCCGTGGAGGGCCAATCGGCGCCTGGTTCGGCGTGCTCGACAAGAAGCGCATGCGAAGCGAGGCCGGGCACATACTCGAGCGGCTCGGCATCCGCATCCCGTCGTTGCGACGCCCCATGGGCGCACTGTCAGGCGGCCAGCGCCAAGCCGTCGCCATCGGAAGAGCCACCGCGTGGGGCCGGCAGATCGTCATGCTCGACGAGCCCGCTGCCGCCCTTGGCGTGGAGCAGGCCGCTCGAGTACTCGAGCTGATCGGGAACCTGCGCGCGGGTGGTGCGGCGGTGCTGCTGATCACGCACAACATGGACCGGGTCAGCGAAGTCTGCGACCGGGCGGTCGTGCTTCGCCAAGGACGCAAGACCGCCGAGGTCGCCGTCGGCGACGTCACCAAGGACGACCTCGTCGCCTACATCACCGGCGCCAAGCCCCAGCAGCCCCTGCCATGAGCACACCCGGCGCCGCTGCTGACCCCGCGATCGCTCCGCCACTCGTGGACGAAGATGGAATGGCAGCCCAACTCGGCATCGACATCGGCGGCACCAGCATCAAAGGGGCGATCGTCGATCTGCGCACCGGCCAGCTCGCGGGATCGATTCACAGCGCGCAGACGCCTGGCACGGCCACGCCCGAGCACGTTGCGGAACGCGTTCGGCAGATCGCCGCAGCAGAGCACTGGACAGGCTCAGTCGGCATCGCATTGCCGGGTGTGATCGTCGGGTCGTGTCTGCACCACGCACCCAACCTGTCCAGCGCGTGGGAGCGCGAGGGAGCGCTGGATCGGCTCCGAATGCCAGGCGATGGGGATGTCGTGCTTATCAACGACGCCGATGCCGCCGGGCTCGCCGAGCTCACCTACGGGCCATCCGGCAGTTCAGACAACGGTCTCACCGTGGTGCTCACGTTCGGCACCGGCATCGGCAGCGCCCTGCTCCACGACGGCGAGCTCATCGCCAACTCCGAACTCGGCGGACTTGTGGTCGGCGCCGGCCGGTTCGAAGACGTTGCATCGGGACGTGCCATCTCGGACGACGAGCTCACACCTGCCCAGTGGGCAGAACGCGCCCAGCCCTACTTCGATCAGCTCGAAGCGATGCTCAATCCAGGTCGCTGGGTTCTCGGTGGCGGACTCAGCGAGAAGTTCGAGCAATATTCATCTCGGCTCAAGCTGTCCAAGCCGGTGGACATCGCGCACCTCGGCGTGCACGCCGGAATCGTCGGTGCCGCTGCTGCGGTGAAGCGCTCCGGCTTGCCGGCTGCGTGATCGGGTCAGCGATGGAGATCTTCGTGGCTCCTGATCGAACTGCGGCAGCGCTGCGCACGGCGGACATCGTCGAGCGATTCGTCAGCAGCGCTTCACCGGCGGCGCTGGGCATCGCCACCGGCGAAACCATGCAACAGCCTCTCGCCGAGATCGCCGGACGCTGCCAGCGGGGGGCGCTGAGCTTGGCCAGCACCGAGGTGTATCTGCTCGACGAGTACATCGGCCTCCAACCAGATGATCCGTGTTCGTTCGCCAACACCGTCGACCGGCTGCTGGTTGGGCCCACCGATCTTTCACCTAGTGCCGTGCACGCACTGAATTCCCACAACCCGGACCTGTACGCCGAGTGCGACGCCTACGAACGACGCGTGCGAGCCGCCGGCATCGGACTCCAACTGCTGGGCATTGGAACCAACGGCCACATCGCATTCAACGAGCCAGGCTCATCCCTTGCCAGCAGCACACGGGTCGTTCGGCTCAGCGAGCAAACCCGCAGCGACAACGCCCGCTCGTTCCCGGACGGCGCTCAACCACCTGCAGTGGCGATCACGCAGGGAATCGGCACGATCCTCATGGCACGGGAACTGCTTCTGGTCGCATGCGGGCAGCAAAAGGCGCAGTCGGTCGCTCGAGCCGTTGAGGGACCAGTGACCAGATCCGTGCCTGCCTCAGCGCTGCAGCTGCACCCGAACGTCACCGTGGTCCTGGATCCGCCGGCCGCATCACTCCTCGCGGGCGGCGCATCGACCGGCGACTTTGGCGTCGTGCCTAGCCTTGACTGTCGTGCGACGGGTGATGATCGGGGCAGTCCTTCTGTGTGTCGCGAGTTTCGTCGCGGCCTGCGGGGGCGGCGAGACGACGGCGGCTACCAGCGCGCCTGACGGCGCCGCTGCCACCGCCTCCGGCCCAGCCGCCACAACCTCCGCCGCCGACGGCGCACCGGGCCCGACCGAGGTGTTCGGCACCGCGTTGCCGCAGTTCGAGCAACTGGAGGACGATCCGGCCGTCGGACGCACGCCGCCGGTTGTGGCCGGCACCGATCTGCTTACGGGCGACGTGGTGCGCATCACCACCCAGGGACGTCCGATCGTCATCGCGTTCTACGCCCACTGGTGCCCGCACTGTCAAGCCGAGGTGGCCGATCTCACGGAGTGGCTGGAGTCCAATGAGCTGCCCGCGGGCGTGGACTTCTACGCGGTCTCGGTGCTCGAAGACCCCACCCGCGGCAACCATCCACCCGAGAAGTGGCTGCGCGACGAAGGCTGGCAGCACCCCGTCATCGCCGACACGCCGGCGCTGTCCATCGTCGATGCATTCGGCCTGCAGTCTGTGCCCTACCTCGTCGCAATCAACGCCGAGAACGAGGTGGTCTTGCGGTACGCCGGCAGTGTCGGGTCCGCCGACCTAGCGGAGTTCTTCGAGTCGCTGCTCGGATCACCCTCATAGGGAGTTCGCACTGCGACGCGAAACAGCTCGATTCGGCCGCAACCGGGTTCTTCGCCGGGTGGTACGGCTGCACCCGCCGGGGTTTCTGCGGGGTCTGCTCGGCCCCGACGTCACCGGTGCTCGCCAGAGCCTCTCGGCGCTCGCCGTCAGCAGCCTGACGGCCACCGCAGCCGGCGTGTTGCTCGCAGCCGCCACCGGAACGCTCGAGCGACTTCCGGGCCTGCTGGTGCTGGTGCCTGCTGCCATCGGCATGCGGGGCGACATCTTCGGCGCACTCGGCAGCCGTCTCGCCACGACCATTCACGCAGGCACCTTTCGGGCCACGGCCCGTCGCGACACGATCGTGGGCCAGAACGTCATTGCCGCAGCAGTGCTGACCTTGGTGACTGCGGTGGCGCTGGGTGTGATGACCAAAGTGCTGGCCCCGGTGTTCGGGCTTGCCGGCATCATCGGCGTCACCGATCTCATCGTGGTGTCGGTCGTCGGGGCCGAGCTGGCCTCGGTGGTCGTGCTGGTGGTGACGCTCGGACTTGCGACCATTACCACCCGGCGCGGCTGGGACCTCGACAACGTCAGCGCGCCCCTCATCTCGGCAGTCGGCGATGTTGTCACGCTTCCGGCCCTGTTCCTGGCGAGCTATCTCGTGGGCATCACCGCGCTCACACCGCTCATTGCGGTCGCCAGCATCATCGGGGCGGTGGCTGCGACGGCCTGGGCGTGGCGGTCGGGACTGGAGCAGCTCTGGCAGATCGTGCGCGAGTCGATGCCCGTGCTGTTCGTCGGCGGTTTCGTGCTCATCATCGCCGGTGTCGTGATCGAGCACCGCCTTGAGGACTTCATCGACAAGCGCGCCGTGCTCATCCTGGTGCCTGCCTGCCTGGCAGCCGCCGGCGCCATCGGCGGCATCCTGTCGAGCCGGCTGTCGAGCAAGCTGCATCTGGGTGTCATCGAACCGCGGGCGTTGCCGCAGCGGGGTGCTCGCCTGGACATCCTGTTTGCCTTCACACTGACCGTTCCGGTGTTCATGCTGAACGGCCTGCTTGCACATGCCTTTGCCACGGCGTTCTCGATGTCGACGCCGGGCCTGCTCCGGCTGGTCGCGATCTCGCTGATCGGTGGCATGATCGCGACGGTCTTGGCGGGAGCCATCGCTTACTACGGAACGGTGGTCGCAACCCGGGTCGGCGTCGACCCCGATACCTACGGCATCCCGCTGGTGAACAGCACCGTCGACCTGGCCGGCGCCGCCGCGCTGGTGCTCGCCGTGAGCTGGGTGGGCCTGTCATGAGAGGCGCCATGCGATCGCCTGTCGTGAAATCCATCTTCGCCACTCCGTCGCTGTGCCTACGCTTGGCGCAGCGGCGTCATCGTGTCCCCGAGCCGATTGGAGCCCGTCGCGTCGCTCGCTGACGATGTGCAATGCGATCAGACCCTGAAGACAAACCTCGAAACCTGAAATCCATGCTCTCCGAGGCCAAGGACGCCTCCGAGCTCATGGTCGATCTGGCCTACGCCGCGCTCTATTTCGACGACGAGGGCATGGCCGATGCCGTCCTGGGCCTCGAGGAGGACATGTCCGCCCTCGTGCACGAGATGCGATCGCTGGCGATGCTGGCTGTGCGGCACCCGCGCGAGGTCGACGGCATGAGCTCGGTGCTTCAGGTGGTGTCGTCGATCGAGCAGATCGCCAATGCTGCGGTCGACATCTCCAAGATCGTGTTGCATCACTTGGGAATCCCCCGGGCGCTCATCGTGGACCTGGCGCAGGCAGCCGAGGTTTCGCACCGGCTAGTCGTGGCGGAAGGCAGTCACCTGGCCAACCGGCCGCTGCGCGACATGGAGCTGCCCGTGGCGGTCGGCATGCGCGTCGTAGCCATCCAGCGAGGCCGCCACTGGCTGACTGACGTCGGCGGCGACCGCATCGTGGAGCCGGGCGACGTGCTGTTCATGCGTGGCGACCCAGCGGGCATCGTGCGGTTGCGAGAGCTGGCGGCCATGGAGCGCTGGAATCCTCCCGAACCCGATGAAGAGCATGTGCTCAGCGACCTCGACCGAGCCGTGGACACGCTCGTCGAGATGAAGAACCTGTCTGAAGCGGCGATCGGGCTGGCCTACTCGGCACTCGTGCTGCATGACCTGTCGCTCGCTCGCGAGGTGCGGTCGATGCAGGAACGGCTCGACGGCATGAAGGTGTCCATGCAGACATGGGTGCTGCGCGCTGCGGCAGAGGCCGACACGGCGGGGACCGATCCGGCGGGGCTGCGTGGTCTGCTGCATGTCGCCGAGGCTGCCGAGGACATCGGCGACCAGGCTCGCAACATCACCTCGCTCGTGCTCGAGGATGAGGACATTCACCCCGTGCTCGCGCTCGCGCTCGGCGACACCGACGATGTCGTCGTGCAGGTGCCGGTGGCGCCCGGTTCACAGGCCGACGACTCGACACTCGGGTCACTGGGGCTGGCCGTGGATCCCGGCTATCACGTGCTGGCCATCCGCCGCGCCGCCAGCTACATCTACAACCCGCCCCGTACCGTGCGGCTGTGGGTGGGCGACGAGCTGCTGGCATCGGGTCCGGAGGAGGGCCGTGACCGCCTCGCTGCTATCTGCGGCTACTCCATGGACATCGACGAGGAAACCGGACACGTCGAGCTGACACCGGTCGCTTGACCGCCGAGGCTGTGATCGGAGTCACCGGACGGTCGGCCAGCACAGTGTTGACGCCGATAGCTTGACCGCCGATGTCGCAGGACACGGGATTGTCAATTCTCGCGGTTCACGCTCACCCCGACGATGAAGCGTCGAAGGGGGCAGGCACTGTCCGCCGGTATGCCGACGAGGGCATCCGCACCACGCTCGTGTGCTGCACCGGCGGCGAGGAGGGCGACATCCTCAACCCGGCAATGGACCGGCCCGAGGTGAAGGAGAACCTCGCCGAAGTCCGCCGTGCCGAGCTGGACGCGTCCGCGGTCGAGATCGGTTACGACGAAGTCGTCATGCTGGGCTATCGCGACTCGGGCATGCCCGATACCGAAGCCAACGCCCATCCCGACGCCTTCGCCAATGCCGACCTCGACGAAGCGGTCGCCAGGCTCGTGACCGTGATCCGCCGGGTACGCCCGCAGGTCATCCTGACCTACCCGCTGGTGCAGTCGCGCTACCCCCATCCCGATCATCTGCAGGTCACGGCCATCTGCATTCCGGCCTTCGCCCACGCCGGTGAACCGGCCTGGCGCCCCGAGTGCGGCCCTGCGTTCACGCCGATGAAGATGTATGCACCGGTGTGGTCGCACAAGCGCATGAGGCTGATCCACCAGGCCTTCTTGGATCTCGGGCTTGAATCGCCGTTCGACGAGAAGTGGCTGGGGCGACCCAGCCGGGACGACCGCATCACTGCGGTCATCGAGGTGAACAACGCGGTCCGGCGCAAGGCGCTGCTGGCCCATACCACCCAAGTCGATCCGGACTCGCCGTTCTGGTTCGGCCTGCCCGACGATGTCGCCGACTCGATCCATCCCTACGAGGAGTACATGCTGCTCGAGTCGCGCATCGCGACCGAGCCGATGGAGCATGACCTCTTCGCAGGGCTGCGCCCATGAGCTTTCTCGACGACGAGTTCCTGGCGGCGTGGGCCGAGGCTGGCCACGAACCCCTGGGGAACGTGTCGGGCACCGTCGTGATGAAAACCGCTGGCGGACCCGACGGCAAAGTCGCCGCGAGCTTGATCTTCGAAGCCGGCGTGCTGACATCTGCGTCAGCGGGGACTACCCGGGGTGCTGACCTGACCCTGGAGGCCCCGTGGCAGCTCGCCGCCGACGTGGTCCGCGGCGATGCCGATCCCGCCCGCTACTACATGGCTGGCGATCTCAAAGTCTCCGGCGACATGGCGCTCTGGCTGGAGCTGCTGCCGGCCTGGTGCGCTGCGGGTTCGCTGGGCACGCCGGGCTGAACAGGGCCGGGCCGAACAGGGCCGGGCTCGCTCAGCCGGTGCTGGATCGCTGCAGCTGCCGCAGCGTTCGATAACCCACCAGACGTATCTCGCTGCGCTCGATATGGGCACGCAGCTCAGCGTTGTCACGCAGGTGGAGCAGGTCCTCTACGCGTGATCCCCATTGGGCGGTCAGCGATCGCAGCTCCGGCAGGTCAGCCGCTGGCTGGAGCTGCAGTTCGGTCACTCCCGGTTCGAGCGAGTCGAGCAGCGCTTCGATGCGCCGGTACCGCCCCATGGCCCCGGGCGCGATGCGGACAACCCGATCCGGCGTCACAACGCCTTCGGAACCGAGCAGATCCTCAGCGGGGAATCCGAGCTGACGCCGGGCGTCGCTGGAGATGAGCCGCACCGGCAACCCGAATTCCACTGCGAGCTCCAGGTACACGTCGAAGAACTCGGGGCGCACGCTGAGTACGTCGAGGTGACTGTCGAGGTGCGTGACGTCGAAGCCCCACAGGATTGCCCGCTCGATCTGTGCCCGACACTCCCGCCGAACCTCGTCGACGTCGGCGTGGTCCCACACATCTCCCACCGTGCTGGGCATGCCGCCGTTGCCGTCGAGCAGCGATGGGCCGTAGGTGATCGGCCCCCACCGGTAGAGCTCGAACTCGGCGTTCAGCGTGAGCGCAACCCCGATGTCCTCGCCCCGGAATCTCGCTGCTGCCTCGCGTGACCACGGGCACGGCACGAGCAGCGTTCCTGTGGTTGCCAAGCCGTCTCGCAGCGCGGCGTAGACGCCTTCGTTCATCGCGTGACAGCCGCCGAGTCCGGCCGCGCTGATGATCAGCAGTCTGTCGTCGGGGCCGTATCCGAGCCGCTGGGACAGCGGTGCCACACCGACACGCTAATGGGCACCTTCGAGTTGCCGGTTCGGTCCGCCGCAGTCTGCCCAGATTCCCCTGCCAGCGGCGCGAGCGTCGGCTTGGGCCTCGTCGAGCACGGCCTGGTGCTCCGTGTTCGGCTCGAAGTGCATGGTGCCGGCGTAGCCGTCGAGCACGAGGTAGCGATTCACGAACAGGCCATCGTCGGCCCGGTACACGTACGCCAGCAGCCGGTCATAGCGGTCATAGAGCTCCGCGTCGCGCTGCAGCAGCACCGCAGTGCCGGGCGGGAGCAGCTCGGCCGTCCGCCGGGTGGCAGCATCGCCGCCGCATTCGGCGGGCAGGTAGCCGCCGGTCTTCTCCGGAGTGTCGATGCCGAGAAACCTCACCGTCGTCCGGCGCCCGCCGAGGTCGACGTCCATTGTGTCGCCGTCGATCACCGCCAGCACGACAGCGTTCGGCTCCAACGCCGCCGCCGCGAATTCCGAATCCGGAGAGTCTGCGGTCGCACTGCCATCGGCCGCCGCCTCCGTGCCGGAAGGCGTAACTGTCGCTTCGTCAGATGGGCCGAAGTACTGCCAACCGGCCCAAGCCGCTGCACATGCCGCGGCGAAGGCGCCGAGGGAAGCTGCTCGACGCCTGGTCAGAGCCGCTCGATGATGGTGCCTGTGCCCAGCCCGCCGCCGCAGCACATGGTGATGAGGGCCGTGTTCTTGTCGGCCCGGTGCAGCTCGTGCACCGCCTTGGTCAGCAGGATCGCACCGGTGCCGCCCAGCGGATGACCCAGCGCGATCGCGCCCCCGTTGGGGTTGACCCCGTCCATGTCGGGGTTCACCTCGCGCTGCCAAGCGAGGACGACCGATGCGAATGCCTCGTTGATCTCGACGATGTCGATGTCGGACATCTGCATGCCATTGCGCTCGAGCAGGTAGTTCGTGGCCTCGATCGGCCCGGTCAGCATCAGCACCGGGTCGCTGCCGACCAGGCAGGTGTCGACGATGCGGGCGAGGGGGCGCAGGCCCAGCTCGCTGGCACGGCCGGCCCGCATGAGCAGAACCGCTCCCGATCCATCGCTGATCTGCGACGAGCTGCCCGCGGTGTGCACGCCGCCGTCCATCACCGGCGAGATCCCGGCAAGGCCTTCCGCCGTGGTGGGCCGGATGCCGCCGTCGCGCACGACGTGACGAACTTCGTCGGTGGGCTTGCCGTCTTCGTCGAGCACCGGCGCGTCGATCTCGACGATCTGTGTGGCGAATCGGTCTTCGGTCCACGCCCGGGCGGCGTTGTTCTGGCTTCGCAGGCCATAGGCATCGCATTCTTCGCGGCTGATGCCCCACTGCTTGGCCATGAGCTCGGCGCCTTGGAACTGGGTTGTGTACTCGTAGTGCTCCTTGTAACGAGATGTGGCCGTGCGCTGGCCCTTCTTGTAGCTCGATCCCATCGGATTGCGCGTCATCGACTCGACGCCGCACCCGATGGCCGAGTCGACCACGCCGCTTCGCACGAGGCCGTACGCCAGCGTGGTGGCCTGCTGGCTCGAACCGCACTGTGCGTCGACGGTGGTGGCCGCAACCGACAGGGGATAACCCGCGCCGAGCCATGCCGTGCGCGCGATGTTGGCTGTCTGCTCACCGGCTTGGCTGACGCAGCCGCCCACGATCTGGCCGATGCTGGCCGGGTCGACCTGGGTGCGCTCCATCAATGAGGTCAGCACGTCGCTCAGGAGATCGGACGGATGGATGCCGCTCAGGTCGCCGCCGCGCCGGCCGACGGGAGATCGGACGGCGTCGACAATGACGATGTCGTCGGGATGCTGGTTCACGGATGCGCTGCTCATGGCCGGCACTGTACTTGCGCCCTCGTACTGCCCGCCCAATGGATCGGCCGGCACTGGCCTGTTGCGGCTGGCATCAGGCGGCGTGGAGATCGATTTCGGGCGGACGTGCCGTGGCGGCCAGCGCCGCCCGCGCCCGAGCAACTCCCCGCAGGCCTTCCTGACGGGTAGCCCGGTTCAGCCGGTGGGGCATCCGGCTGGTTGACACCAGCCGGAGCTGAGGTGCGATATCAAGCTGTTCTGCCATGTGCCCAGTGTGATCGGGGGGTGTGACACGAATAGCCCCAGTGCGTTTCCGGCGCACTGCGAAGCCGCCTCACGGAATGGTCGCGCCTCCGCTCACTAGCCTGCGCGCCGTGACCGACAATCGACACGACTGGCGCTACGGCATCACGGTTCCCTTTGATGATCCCCTGCATGCCCAGGCCGACCTCTACCGCGAATTCGCGGACCTCGGCTACACGGAGTTCTGGAGCTCCGAGGCGGACGGCACCGACGGCTTCACCCCGCTCGTGCTGGCGAGCCAATGGGTGCCTGACGTGCGACTGGGCATCGCCATCATCCCGGTCTTCACCCGCGGCCCTGCGCTGCTGGCCCAGCAAACGGCAGCCATCTGCGAGGCTGCGCCCGGACGCTTCGCCATGGGCATCGGGGCATCGTCAAACGTCATCGTCGAGCGCTGGAACGGCATCGGCTTCGACGAGCCCTTCAAGCGGACACGCGACACTGCCCGATTCCTGCGCCAAGCCCTCACCGGCGAGCGGATCAGCGAGACCTACGACACGTTCGACATTCAGGGCTTCCGCCTGGGCCGCCCACCGGAAACCCAGCCTCCAATCCTGCTGGCGGCACTGCGGCCCGGCATGCTGCGGCTCGCGGGCAGCGAGGGCGACGGCGCCATCATCAATTGGCTCTCGGCCGACGACGTGTCCACTGTGCGTCCCTACGTCGACGAGGGCGGCGCCGGCAAGGAAGTGGTGGCCCGCATATTCGTGTGCCCCAATCCCGACGCCGACACCGTCCGAGCCGGCTTCAAGCGGGCCGTTGCCGCCTATCTCAACGTCCCGGTGTATGCCGAATTCCATCGCTGGCTCGGACGCGGCGAATTGCTCGCCGCCATGTGGGAACGCTGGGCCGACGGCGATCGCCGCGGGGCGCTCGAGGTCATCGACGACGATCTGGTCGACGAACTGCTGGTACACGGCCCGCCGGAGGCGTGCCGGGAGCACATCGACCGCTACCACGCGAACGGTGTCGACGTGTCGGCCATCTCGATCATGCCGTTCGGCGGCATCGATCCCGTCCAGGCGGCCCGCGACCTGTCACCGGCCGCTCGCGCTTAGCCGGCTGGAACGACCAGCAGGCGGGGCGCGTAACCTCCCGTGGACCGGCTAGCGCCAGCATCTACAGGAGCGAACATGGACCTCGAGACGATCATCTACGAAGTGCGCGACGGGGTGGCGCACGTGCGGTTCAACCGACCGGAGGGCGCCAACGCCGTCAATCCGCAGTTCTCACGCGAGCTGCGGGCAGTGATGCTGGAGATCGAGTTCGATGATGCGGTCAAGGCGGCGTCGGTCACCGCCGAAGGCCGGGTGTTCTCGGCAGGCGGCGACCTCAAGGAATTCCACGCCGCAGGCGACGGCCTGCCGCAGCTCGCATCGGACATGGTCATCGACCTCCATGCAGCAATCAACAAGATGAACCGCACACCGAAGCCGTTCGTTGCCGGCGTGGGCGGCAGCGTGGGCGGGGCCGGCATGTCGCTGGCAGCTTCATTCGATCTCGTGGTCGCGGGCGAGTCGGCGAAGTTCACCATGGCCTATACCCGCGCCGGCGTGACGCCCGATGGAACATCGTCCTACTTCCTGGCCCGCCACATCGGGCTTCGGCGGATGCTCGACCTGACCCTCACCAACCGCGTGCTGTCGGCGGAGGAGGCCGAGCAGTGGGGCTTGGTCAACCGGGTGGTTCCCGACGACGAGGTCGATTCGGCCACCGCCGAGTTGGCCCAGGCGCTGGCCGACGGCCCGGCGTGGGCGCTGGGCCACGCCAAGCGGGTGATCTACACCGGCATCGACTCGCCGCTCGAGCAGGCCGGCGAATTCGAAGGCAAGACGATCACGGACGCCATGCGAACCCACGACGGCCGCGAGGGCATAGCGGCATTCGTGGAGCGGCGCGCGCCGAACTTCACCGGCAGCTAGGAGCACGAACCATGCCTCCCCAGGAGATCACCCCGGAGCCATTTCCGTGGCTGGACACCAGCCGGTATTCCTTCTCACAGGGCATCGAGGCTGGCGGGGCGGCATGGCTGGCGGGCCAGACCGCGGGCGCATATGACGCAGAGTCCGGGCGGGTCACCGTGCGCGGCGACGGTGCCGAGCAGGCCAGCGTGTGCTGGGCCAAAGTGGAGGCGGTGCTCGACGCGGCCGGGCGCGACATCAGCGAATGCTCCGAGGTAACCGAATACGTCACCGTCGCGGGCGCCCCTGAGCGAGACGGCATCGCGGGCGAACGACCGCATGGCTTGGGCTCGGCTGTCGGTGGGGTCCGACCCTCGACGTTCGTCGTCGAATCGCTCGTGCGGCCCGAGGCGCTGGTGGAAGTAGAAGTCGTGGCCGGCCGGGTCGATGGGCTGGTGCACGTGCCCCAGGTGCTGCCCGTCGACGACGATGGCAACGCGGTGCTGCCGGGCGACTTCGTCGGTCAGTGCGAGTGGGCGCTCGAAGAAGCCGGCCGCCGCCTCGAATCTCACGGCATGGATCTGAGCAACGTCGTGAGGATCGTGCAGCAGACGACCGCGGCCACCCGCCGCCAGTACAACGAGACCGCGGAGGCACGCCGGCGGCTGCTCGCACCGCAGTTCCCGTCGTCGACGGGGTTGCTGATGCCCGAGCTGCCTCATCCCGAAGCCCTCGTGGCGCTCGATGTGTGGGCGTCGGCGCATCCCAAGACAGTCGTGCCGTACCTGGCTGAGGCCTACTCGTCGCTCACCTTCAGCCCAGCGGTAGAGGCCGGCGGGCTGCTGTTCATTTCCGGCACGACAGCGTTCAATCTCGGCACTGGCGAGACCGTCGCCGAGGGCGACATCGGCGGGCAGGCCGAATTCGTCTACGGCGAGATCGCCGCCATCTGCGAGATGGCCGGCACCTCCATCGACAACCTCGTCAAGACCGTCGAGTACGTGACGCCCGACGGCGTCGGCGACTACCGGGCCGTC
The DNA here is from genome assembly GCA_011523825.1 of Microthrixaceae bacterium. GTDB lineage: Bacteria > Actinomycetota > Acidimicrobiia > Acidimicrobiales > Poriferisodalaceae > Poriferisodalis. The sequence goes on along the minus strand of WTFX01000029.1, from coordinate 333,389 downwards.
GGAGAGGTGCGCCAGCGGGTGATGGGCCGACCGTTCCCCGCCTCCACTGGTGTCGTGGTGTCGGGGCTGCTCAGTCGCCGCTGGCTGATCGAGGTGGAAGCCGTCGCCTTGATGCCCTGAGAGGCAGAGCCGGGCGAAGCCGGGGCCCGAGCGGCCCGTGAGCCTGTATCTCATCGAAACTGGGAACAAGAGCGGGAAACATGACGCAGTTGCTGACTCCTGAAGTGCGCGCCGCGCTCGGCACGACGGTGACGTACATGGCGCCCGAAGCGCTCGGCCGGGCGTCCATTCGCTATTTCGCCCTGGCCATCGGTGCCGATCCGGGACGTTGGCGGGACGAGGCGCCGCCGACGCTTATCTGCGAGACAGCGCAGCTCACCGGCCGCGCAGTGCCAGATGGGAATGCGTACCTCGGGCACGCTTGGAAACTTCCGCTGCCGGTGCGATGCGCCATGTTCCGGGGAGGCAACGACTACCGGTTCGATCGGCCTGCCCGGTTCGACGATGTCATCTCCACGACGTGGACACTGACCGATGCGAGCGAGCGGCCCGACCGAGAGGGCCATTCGCTCCTGTTCGTCACTGCCGAGGCGGCATATTCCGCCGGCGGCGACCGGTTGGCGACGAATGCCGAGACGATGATCTTCCGCCCGCTCGAGGCCGCTCAGCCCGATGAGGAAGCCGAGGCGGACGCGGCCCAAGGCTCCGCGGCAGCGGCCGTGCCGGCGACACCAGCCCCCGAGGCGGACGACCGAGCGACCGCCGGTGGGGCGGAGTCTCTCGGTGCCTCTGCGGGCCCCGAACCGCTGCCTCGGGAGCGTCTGAGTCCCGGCCGGTCGCTCCCACCGCTGCACCGGCGAATCGCCTTGGCGGACATGGTCGCGTACGGCGCCGCCACTTGGGATTGGCATCGCCTGCACTACGACGAGGCTCACGCTCGGCGGCTGGGCGCTCCGATGCCGCTGGTCGACGGCCAGATGCTCGGTGCGTTGCTGGCGGAATGCGTCTTGCGCGCCGCCGGCCCTGGCGCCCGGCTGGTCCGGCTCGCGTACCGGAATCGCGCGCCGGTGCACGCCGATGAGACGGTGACCTGCTCCGGCACGATCGCGACAGCCGACGATGCTGGATTCAGCGTCGACCTGTCAGTCTCGGTCGGCGACCGGCTTGTCGTCGCCCCAGCGTTCGCCCAGCTCGACTGGACTGCCGGCTAACCGCAAACGCCCAGGACCCTGCCGCCTCCACGGTCAAATGGGGTCGCGTCCGACAGGTCCCGAAGCGGGCTGAGACCTAGCATCGGGCGCCGAGGCAAGGAGATGCAGCGTGGATTTCTCCATGAGCGACGAGCAGGCGCTGATCGTCGAGACGGTTCGACGCTTCGTCGAGAGCGAGATCATCCCCCTGGAGGCCGACCTCGACCCTGATGCCGGCGAGCTGGAACCCGACGACGCTGCCCGGCTCACGCAGATGACTCGCGACATGGGCTTCTACGGGCTCGACATCCCGGCGGAGTACGGGGGACCAGGCCTCGACACCACTACCCGGGCGCTCATGGCCATCGAGATGTCCAAGCACCGCGCCGGGCTCTACAACCCGTGCTACGGCGTGTTCGGCGGGGCCGGGCTGGCACAGCTCTACGAGGCCACCGACGAGCAAAAGCAACGGTGGCTCTACCCGACATTGCGGGGCGAGAAGACGGGCTGTTTCGCCTTGACTGAGCCATCGGGCGGCTCCGATCCCGGGCGGGCCATCCGCACCCGGGGCTACAAGGACGGCGACGAGTGGGTGCTGAACGGCTCGAAGCTGTTCATCTCCGGTGCCGACAAGGCCGACTATGCCTTGCTGTTCGCCCGCACGTCCGACGACCCCAGTCGAAACGGCGTCACGGCCTTCATCGTCGACACCGACACGCCCGGGTTCAATGTGCGCCGCGTGGTGCACACGCTTCGCGCCACCCGCTATGCCACCGAGCTGGAGTTCACCGACATGCGGGTGCCCGAGAGCCACGTGCTCGGTGAAGTGAATGGCGGATTCGGCATCGCCAACGACCGGCTGAGTCGCCAGCGCATCCCGTATGCAGCGGGCTGCCTGGGGCCAGCGATCATGGCGCAGGAGATGGCGATCGAGTGGGCCCGCAGCCGCGAGACCTTCGGCTCGGTTCTGGCCGAGAAGCAGGCGGTCCAGTGGATGATCGTCGACAACGAGATCGACATCCGCCACGGTCGCTGGTGCGTGCTCGAGGCAGCTCAGAAGGCCGACCGCGGCGAGCGGTTCCGCACCGAGGCGGCAATGGCGAAGCTGGTGGCATCAGAGGCCGCCGGCCGGGTGGTGGACCGCTGCATCCAGATCCATGGCGGCATCGGCGTCACCAAGGACTTGCCGCTGGAGCGCTGGTACCGGGAGCTGCGGATCCGGCGCATCGGCGAGGGCCCCAGCGAGGTGCAGCGCCTGATCATGGCCCGCGACATCCTCGGCGGCAGCTTCAAGTGAGCGAATCCCACACCGAGTCCGATACTGGGACCGGCGAATCGGCCCGGCCGTTGCCGCTCGACGGCGTGGTCGTGCTCGACCTCGGGCAGATTTACCAGGGGCCGTACGCCGGCTTGTTGCTGGCGTATTCGGGTGCACGGGTCATCAAGGTGGAGCACCCGCGCGGCGAGGCGCTGCGGGGCCACAGCCACGGGCTGCCCTACGCCATGCTCAACTCGTCGAAAGAAACCGTGTCGCTGGACCTCAAGTCGCCCCGCGGGCGGGAGCTGTTCATCGAGCTGGCCAACGGTGCCGATGCGGTGCTGTGCAACTTCGCTCCCGGCGTGCCTGAGCGGCTCGGCATCGATGCCGAGACGCTGTGGCAGACCAACCCCAAGCTGGTGTTCGCGCAGGCCAGTGGCTACGGCCTCGACGGTCCGGACGCGCAGCGGACTGCCATGGACGTCACCGTCCAGGCGCACATGGGTGTCATGAGCATCAACGGCTTCGCCGACCGCCCGCCGGTCAAGTCCGGGGCGACGTTCATCGACTTCCTCGGCGGCACCCACCTGTACGGCGCCGTGGTGACGGCGCTGTTCGAGGCGCAGCGGACAGGCCGGGGACGCCTGGTGTCGACGTCGATGGCAGAGGCGACCTACTACACGCTCACCACGTCGCTGCAGGCATGGCAGCTGCATGGGGTGACTGGTCGGATGGGCAATCGCAACGCGGCCATGAGCGTCTCGCCGTCCAACGTGTACCCGTGCAGCGACGGGCACATTGCGTTGATTGCAGCCATGAACTCGCACTGGCGGGCCGTGCTGGAGGTGATCGGCCGCGCCGACTTGCTCAGCGACGAGCGCCTGCGCAGCAATGCGGGCCGCTGCGAGCACATGGACGAAGTGGACGATCTGGTTTCAGGCTGGACGTCAGAGCAGACCCGGGCAGAAGCAGCCGCTGCGTTCGGTGCGGCCGGTGTGCCGGTGGCCGAGGTGCGCGAGGTGACTGACGTGGTCCACGACGAGCACATGATCGAACGCGGCTTCCTGCAATGGACCGAATTGGACGGCCTCGGCGAGATCCCGCTGGCCCACAGCCCGCTGCACTGGCACGGCTCGGACATGCGCCCCCTCGAGCCATTCCGACCTGTCGGGGCCGACAACGAGGCGGTCTACGGCGAGTTCTGCGGTCTCGACGGTGACGACCTGACTGAGCTCGCCGCCGAGCGAATCATCTGAACTGTCGAGGCCTCGGTGCCTCGATCTGGAGCTGTCAGGCGGGGGAGAGTCGCCCGACGCGTCGTGCCTGGTCGCGCTGCGGTTCGGGAAGCTCGCCGTAGTCGGCGAGATGCAGCATCAGCAGCTCGTCCCAGCGGCTGCGGTAGTTGGAGGTGAACTCGCAGCGGAACTGCGTGGCCGCGGCACCCAGTTGCTCGATCTCCCGCTGTAGCGCGGATTGCATGCCGAACAGCTCACGGGCGCCGGCGTAACCCACCGACAGCACGGTGCCGCCTGAATCGGCGACCTGGTAGACGCCGAGCTGCGCGGGCAGTGCATCGATTGCAGTGCTGTCGAGTGGCTGCCAAGGCTTGTCGAGCCGGATTCCCATCTGGCGTTGCCTCTCGGGTCGTGGTCGCGTGGGTGCGGAGGTCTCGTCGGGTTGCGTGCGCCGGTGCCTATGCAGCCGCCGCCACGACCGGCACGTCGGTCACGGCGGTGCCCATCAGGTCCTCGAAGTTGAGCCGGAAGAATCGTTCCTGCACGTCGGCAGGCAGGTGCTCGACTTCGCGATCGAAGCGCCGCAACGGGTTGCGGCCGCCTTCCACATGGGGATAGTCGGAGCTGAACATGCAGATCTCCGGCGCCGTGTTCTCGATGATCCACCCGGTCGGCTCAGTGGGGTAGGGGGTGACCCGCACCTGGCGGTGCACATACTCCGAGGGGCGCAAGCTGAGCTTGCCCAGCCGTTGCTCGTGGCGCTCGAAGGCGTCGAAGGCGGCTTCGAGCTGGCGCATGAAGCCCGGCACCCAGACGGCGCCCAGCTCGATCACCCCGATCTTCAGCTCGGGAAATCGCTCGAGCACGCCGTCGAAGATCAGCATCGAGAGCGCCTGCAGCGGCGCGGCCGAGATCGCCATATAGGAAACGGAGCGGAAGTTCTCGCCGCCGCCGTGGAAGTCGGGCTCGGGCGGCAACCCGTTGTTGCGATGCTGCGGCGGCATCACCAAGTCCGGCGTGGCCACGTGCATCACGACGGGGATGCCGGCGTCCTGCGCGGCGGCCCACACCGGGTCGAAGCCGACATGGCTGTGGGCGTGGTGCTTGGGCATGCGGTTGGGGATCAGCAGCGCCGCAGCGCCGTCGTCGATGGCCTGACGGGCGTGCGGGCCGGCCCGGTCGATGTCCTGCAGCGGCACCGAGCACACCGGCAGCAACCGCGGGTCGCCGGAGCAGAACGCGATCTGCGCCCGGTTCGCAGCGGTCGACGCGGCGTAGGTGAGGGCCGGCTCGGCAGCGTGCTCCATTTCCTCGATGAGCGTGTTGGGCATCGACGGGAACACGAGCTGGCTGGCGAAGCCCAGATCGTCGAGCGCCTGCGACCGGTCGGCGGGATCCCAGGCGCCGGGTGCGATGTAGTTCTTGCGCAGCATCACCTCGGCCGCGGCGCCGGCGCGGAACTCCGGGTCGGCCTGGCGAGCCCGGGCCTTCTCGATGTCAGCGAACACCTTGTCGTTGTCGCCGATGGAGAAATGGTCGAGCGCGTATCGCGCCACCTCGGCCGAAGCGAAGGGCTCCAGCCACTCCGGCGGTTCCATGGTGTGCGCATCGGCGTCGTGAATGATCCTGTCCTCGACGTAGGCCATGGCGGTCCCCTTGATGTCCCTGCGGCGCATTCGACGATACCGCTCCCATCGCTGGCGCTTCCGGGCTCAAATCCGTTCCGATCAGGCAGTCGCTGGCGGCTCGACTGTTGCTGCCGCCCGTGGGGAGGTGCGCTGTCAGTTCTTGTGGAGTTCGGGGTTGATGCCTTCCCAGCGGCCCGGGTCGGCGACTCGCATCTCGATGGCGCCGGTGACGCTGTTGCGGATGAGGAGCATGCCCGAGTGTCCAGAGATGTCCCGGCCCTTCACGACGGAGCCGTCGGGCAGTGTGATCCGGCTGCCCGCAGTCACGTACAGCCCGGCTTCGACCGTGCAATTGTCGCCGAGCGCGATTCCGATGCCGGAGTTGGCGCCCAGCAGGCAGTGCTCGCCGATGGAAACTCGCTCCCGGCCGCCGCCCGACAGCATGCCCATGGTCGACGCGCTGCCGCCGAGGTCCGAATGCGCGCCGATGACCACGCCGGCAGAGATACGGCCTTCGACCATGGCAGGCCCGAGCGTGCCGGCGTTGAAGTTGACGAATCCCTCGTGCATGACCGTGGTGCCGTCGGCCAGGTGGGCGCCGAGCCGCACCCGATCGGCGTCGCCGATGCGCACGCCTGCCGGGATCACGTAGTCGACCATGCGCGGAATCTTGTCGACCGCCGTGACCGTGACGGGCTGGCTGCGCGCGGCTGCCGCAGTCCGCAGATCGTCGACTCGTTCGGGCAGCACCGGCCCCGCGCTGGTCCACGCGCAATTGGTCATCAGGCCGAACATGCCGTCGAGGTTGGCGTCGTGAGGCTTGATTTCCCGGCGGCTCAGCAGGTGCAGCCGCAGGTACGCATCTGCCAGGTCCGCCGGAGGCGCATCGAGATCGTCGATCGTGACGGTGAGTGTCTCGCCGACATTGACGCCGAGCTCGACCGCCAGGCACGAGCGGGCCGGCGGCGAGTCCTCTGTCGCTCCTTCCGGAAACCAGGCGTCCAGCTGCGTTCCTGTAGCGGCGTCGACATAGCTGTGCCCGACTGCACTGATGCTGCCCGAGTTGCCCATCTGCGCATCCTGCCACCACAACCCGCCAACCCGTCGCCGCATTTAGTTGACGAGGCTTCGTCCCTGTCCACGCAGCACCTTCGTCGAGATGCCCAGACCTAGGCTCCGCTCGTTGGTGTGCCAGGGGTGCAAGAAGGCAGTGAGGTGGCTGCTCTCGGTCGTTGCGGCTGCGCTGAGCTTCGCGGCGTGCGCACCCGGTAGCTGGGACGTGCCAACGCCGTCTGACCTGTCGACCGGTCCGGTTCTGCAGTGGACCGAGTTGGAAATCGCGTTCGAGACAGCGACTCTTGTGGAGACCACGAGTGACGGACGCGTTGTGATCGGCGGCCGTCTGCCTGGCGGATCATTCGCCGTTCGTGTCACCGAAGATGGGCACGAGTGGACGGCGATTCCACTACCCGACGGTGTCGTACCGCTCACTATGGACGCGAGCGGTGATCGGTGGGTGCTCATCGGAGCGCCCCCCGGCATCCATCGCGGCGATGCTGAGATCTTCGGCGATGTGTTCGTCAGCGACGACCGTGGTGCGAACTGGATCGAGGCGACGCTCGCTTCAATGGCGGACGAGCAGCCCCCGGAATACGCATCCCGGTCACTGCGGGTAGTGGACGTGCTCGCGTCGGGCCGTCAGATTGTCGTAGCTGTGCTCAGCTTCTCGACTTTCGACCTCGAGTCGCTGCTTGCGGATCGAGGTCTGATCCCCGATGGTGCCTTCATGGTGTATCGGACGCTGGACGACGACGCGATCGCGGTTGAGTTTCGCCGCCCGGCGAATGACGACAGTGCTGCGGAGGAGTTTGAAGTCATCCTGACCTACACCGAGCTAGCGCTCAGCGCGGAGCAGATTGTCGCTATCGAGCGCGACCAGAGCGACGCTCGCATTCATCTCTTCGGTGGTGACGGCACGACCCTTATGCACCAGGCGGAATCAGGCGGCTCGGACGCGGTCGGGCGGTGGACCGAAGCGGGCTTCATCCTGCTGACCGATGACTGGTCACACGTCGCACCGCAGCCACAAGCGCCACCGGGGCCAGCCTCCGATGGAGTCGTCCTGATCGTGACGACTGAATCCCCTAGGAAGCTGAGCTCGCCTGACGGCAACGAATGGCGAAAGGGACCATTCGACGAGTACGCGGAGGGCACTCATCGAGAAGCGTCAGCGATCGACGCGGCAGGATTCGTCTGGTCATCATGGAGGGAAGGCTCCGAGCGGGGGCGGGTGCGCGTTACCCGCGAGTCTGCCGACCAACCTCCTGTCGAGACGGCGGTATTCGAGCGCCTCAGCACCATCGATCAGCTACAGGCCGGACCAGCAGGTCTCGTGGCGTTCGCCACGTTGTCGATGCCCGATGGATGGTCGTACGCCCGGGCCGGGCATGCCGCGAAAGACGGCTACCAACTGCGCTACGACGAACCGTCCGGCGGCATGACGCTCTGGGATCTCAGTGCGGAAAGGGCGGTGTACGTGTTCGAGAGCCGCCTCTTCGACGGCCCTGACACGCCTGCGGGCACGCATCAGCAGGGTCAAGGGTTGTCGTACAAGCTGGTGTTCGACGATCCCGATACGGCCGATGAGCTTGTCACGTTTGATGCCTTCGACCTCCAGCCGGTGTTCGGGCAATGCTGGTGGACCTCCGGCCGACCTGGTGTCTTGGTGCAGCGGCAGGGGACGCAGTCGGGATGGGCCGCGGGTGTCTTTCCGGAGTTCTGGCCGTGGGTCGGATGGTCCGCAGACGGCGTCGACTGGGGCTGGCAAGCACTTCCCGAGGCATTCGACACCTGCGATTCGGGGGCCGATGTCAGGCTCGCTGTCGGCGCCGACTACCTCGTCGCGATGCTGCAGCCCTCCACGCCGCCTCGGCTCGCTGACCCAGGCGACGGTGACAGTTCTGATCCGACTTCGCCAGCGGCACCCCGTCTGTTCGTCGCTCGAGTGCCCTAAGGCGCTGCGGGGGAGAGTGCTGCGCCGGTAGTTTCGGGGCATGAAGACACCTGTGTGCGAGATGCTGGGATGTGACGTTCCGATCGTGGCGTTCACCCATTGCCGAGATGTGGTGGCGGCGGTCACCAAGGCGGGCGGCTTCGGCGTGCTCGGTGCAGCGGGCCACACGCCCGAGCAGCTCGACATCGACATGGGCTGGATCCAGGACGAAGTCGGCGGCCGTCCCTTCGGGGTGGACATCATCGTGCCCGCCAAGTACGAGGGCAAGTCCGAGGGCGAGCTGTCGGTCAAGGATCTCAAGGCGATGATCCCGCCGGCGCACCGCGATTTCCTCGACGACATGATGGAGCGCTACGACGTGCCGCCGCTGCCGGCCGAAGACAAGCCCGGCGCCATTGCTGGTGACGCCGAGCCGCCGATGACGTACGCGCAGGCAGTGCCGCTGATGGACGTGGCATTTTCGTACCCGATCCGGCTGGCGGTGAACGCGCTCGGCCCGCCGCCGCCCGACATGATCCAGCGGGCGCACGACAACGACGTGCTGGTGGGCGCCCTGGCCGGCAAGAAGGTGCACGCCGAGCGACATGTCGCTGCGGGCGTCGACATCGTGATCGCCCAAGGCCACGAGGCCGGCGGCCACACCGGCGACATTGCCACCATGGTGCTGGTGCCCGAGGTGGTAGATGCCATCGCCCCGACGCCAGTGCTCGCAGCCGGCGGCATCGGCAACGGCCGCCAGGTGGCCGCCGCGCTGGCGCTCGGCGCGCAGGGCGTGTGGTGCGGGTCGGTCTGGCTCACCACCCAGGAAGCCGAGACGCACCCCGTGGTGAAGGACAAGTTCCTGGCGGCAGGCTCGTCAGACACGCTGCGCTCGCGCTCGCGCACCGGCAAGCCTGCCCGCCAGCTTCGCTCGGCCTGGACCGACGAGTGGGAGGGCGAGAACTCGCCGGGGACGCTCCCGATGCCGCTGCAGCCGATGCTGGTCGGCGCCGCCAGCCGCCGCATCGACCGGGCAGCCATGAACCCCTCCAACAAGGGCGCAGTGGAGCTGGCCAACTACTTCGTCGGCCAGGTGGTGGGGCAGCTCAACGAGTCGATCTCGGCCACGCGGGTCGTGGAGGAGATGATCAGCGAGTATCTCGACGTCATGGAGCGCTTCGAGCAGCTCAACGCGTGAGCGCTGCCGGGTTCGAGCCAACCGACACAGGGGGACAGACATGGAAACCATGACCGGACGCGTCGCGGTGGTGACCGGGGCAGCATCGGGCATCGGCAAGGCCTTGGCATTGGGCTTTGCCGGCGAGGGCGCCAACGTGGTGCTCGCCGACATCGAAGAGGAGCCGCTGCGCGCCGCCGAGGCCGAGGTCGCCGGCCACGGCGTCGAGGCGCTCGGCGTCATCACCGACGTCACCGATGCCGACTCGGTGGGTGCGCTGGCGCAGGCCACCATCGACCGCTTCGGCGCAGTGCACATGGTGTGCAACAACGCCGGCGTCGGCGGGGGAGGGCTCATCCGCAACCAGCAGCTCGTCGACTGGAAGTGGGTGGTGGATGTCTGCCTGTGGGGTGTCATCCATGGCGTACATCACTTCCTGCCTCACCTCATCGAAGCGGAGGAATCTCACATCATGAGCACCGCCTCGGTGGCAGGGCTCATGTCGGTGCCGGGGCTCGGCCCCTACAACGCCGCCAAGTACGGCGTGGTGGCCATCATGGAGACGCTCCACCTTGAGATGCAGCGCGACCGCAACGCCGATGTGGGCGTGTCGGTGCTGTGCCCTGGCGTGGTGCGCACCAATATCGCCACTGCCCAGCGAAACCGGCCAGACGAGCTGCGCCGGGTGCGCCGTCCGAGGCCTGAAGGCGAAGCGCCCACCGAGACCGCCGATGCCCGCCGCCGCAACGCCAACATCGCCGCAGCGCTGGAGCGGGGCATGGACCCATCCCAGGTGGCTGCCAAGGTGATCGAGGCCATGTACGAGCGACGGTTCTGGGTGCTGTCACATCCAGAGCTGCTGGCCGACGTGAATCATCGCAACCAGCAGCTCGCTGATCTCGAGAACCCCACCATCTACACGAGCTTCACCGACGGCGAGCAGTAGCCGGCCGCCGCTGCTCGCGACGGCAGCTCAGCGGCTGTCGGCGAGCATCTGCACGGGCAGCGCATCGTCCGGCGGCCCTGGCCGCAGCGCATGCACCAGCGCCCTGATCAGCATGGTCGCGAACAGGATGGCCACGGCGGTCAACGCCATCGATCCTCCTCCGGCGAGCCGGTGGTGGTAGCTCAGCAGCAGCCCGACATAGACCGACACGGCTCCGATCAGCACCGCAGTGGTGATGATGAGCGGCACACGCCGTACGAGCATCGAGGCAGTCGCCGGGGGAGCGATCAAGAAGGACATGACGAGCAGGCTCCCCACCACCTGAAACGAGCCGACGATGGTGATGGCCAGCAACGCCATGAGCACGCCGTGCGTCAGGCGCGGGCGCATGCGGGCCATCTCCGCCTGCACTTCGCAGAACGTCATCACGAAGAACGCCCGGTAGAACACGACTGCACCGCCGACGGCCACTACGGCAACGACCACCTGGCGCACCAGATCGGAGTTCTGCACCCCGGTGATCGAGCCGAACAGGAAGCGGCCCAGATCGCCGGCGTTCGCGCCCGCTCCCGACGACATGATGACCACGGCAAGCGCCAGGAAGCCCACGAACAGCACACCGGTGGACGTGTCCTCCGAGAGCGGTGAGATGCGCGGGATGAACGAGATCGCGCTCACCATCACGATCGCTGCGACCAGTGCGCCGAGGCCTGTGTCAAACCCCACGATGAAGGCGATCGCGATGCCGGGAAGCACGCCGTGCGTCAGCGCGTCGCCGAGGAAGTTCAGGCTCCGCAAGACAACCCACGTGCCCACCACCGACGTCGTGAGCACAGCGAGCAGCCCGCCGGCCAGCGCCTTGGTCATGAATGCGTTGGAGGTGAACGGCTCGATCCACCAGCCCACCGGATCAGTGAGGAACGTCATGTCATCCCCCTGGTGGGCTGGTGATCGGCTCTGCCCTGGCTACGGGCGTTGTCGTCGCAACGCTACGACGCTCAGCCCAACGCGTCTGCAATTGCGTGCGCGTTGAACTTCAGCATCCCGATCAGGGTGTCGCCGTCTTGGCCCGCGGGGGCGAGGCTGCCGGTGAGCAGCTGCACCACGGCGATGTCTCCTGCGGCCGTCGCCAGCGCCTGGATGTCGGCGTCGCCAGTCGTCGTCTCAGAGAACACTGCGGGAACGCCTTCGTGCTCGATGATCTCAGCGAGCTCCTCCAGCAGTGCGGGATTGCTTTCTGCACCCGTCGAGGTTGACGGGATGACGGTGCCCACGACCTCGAAGCCGTAGCGGTCGGCGAAGTACCCGAATGAATCGTGGTTGGTGATCATGATGCGACGGTCCGCGGGCACTGAGTCAAGGATCTCTGCGATCTCGGCATCAGCGTCTCCCAACGCCGCACGGTAAGCGTCGAGGCACCGGTTGACGGTGTCGGCATCGGCGCCGGCGTGGATCAGCTCGTCGGCCAGCTCGCCCAGCACACCAGCGACGCGCTGCGGATCGAACCAGACGTGGGGGTCGCCGCCGGAGTGGTCGTGTGCATGGTCGTGCTCGTCTTCGTGCGCCTCGTCGTCGTGGTCGTGCCCGTCCTCGTCTTCGTGGTCGGAGTGGTCGTCCTCGTCGTGGCCTTCGTCGTGGTCGTCGTCGTGTCCGTCGTCCTCGTCGTGGTCGTGCCCGTCTTCGTCGTCGTGGCCTTCGTCGTGGTCGTCGTCGCCATGGTCGTCATGACCACCGCTGAACTCGAATTCGATGGTCTCGATGTGCTCGGCCACCTCAAACACGTGCACACCTTCGGCCGCGACAGCCTCGAGCGTGTCCACGAGGCGCTCCTCGATACCCAGGCCGTTCGCAACCACCAGATCAGCTGCGTCCATGGTTTCCCGGTCTCGCAACGACGGCTCGAAGGAGTGCGGGTCGCCACCCTCGGGGATGAGCGTGGTCACCGAGACGCTGTCCTCGCAGCCCACGTTGCTGACCACATCGGCCCAGATGCCCGTCGTAGCGACCACAGAGGGCACAGCGGAGGGCGCATCCGCTGCGTCAACCGCATCTGCATCGTCGTCGGATCCCGTGCACGCCGCCGCGAACAGCACCGCAGCGACAGTGACGACCAACCCGCTTCTACGGATCCGCCGACCTCCCCTTTGATGTGCGCCAGCTTCGATCGTCACGTATGCCTCCCCTAAGCTCCGACTCAGGTGTGGAAGAGTCCCGCAGGTGCCTTAGCCTCACCGCAGGTTCTGAGAATGAGAACCAGTTTCAGCTACCCTACCGAGGCCTGAGTACCCAACCACCTTCGAAATCGAAGTGAGGCACGCCCTGTTCCATCTCCACGACGTCCGTGTCTCGTTCGGGCCCTGCCACGTGCTCGAAACCGGCGATCTGAAGCTCGACAGCGCGTCGTCGGTGGCACTCATGGGCCCGAACGGGAGCGGCAAGACCACCCTGCTGCGGGTGCTCAGCGGGCTCCTGCCCCCGACATCGGGTCGGGTGGAGTCTTCGGGCAACGTCGGCGTGGGTTTCGTGTGCCAGCACCACTACGCACACCCCTATATGCCGATGACCGTGCAAGAGGTATTGACCATCGGCCGATACCGCAGCCGCGGACTGCTCAAGCGGCTGCGCCGCAGCGACAAGGAGGCGATCCGCGCCGCGGCCGAGCGGCTCGACGTCGCGCACCTGCGCCATAAGCCGTTCGGCGAGCTGTCGGGCGGCCAGCGTCAGCGTGTCATGGTGGCGATGGTGCTCGCATCCGAGTACGACTGCCTGCTGCTCGATGAACCGATCACCGGCTTGGACTTGCCGAGCCAGACCACCATTCTCGAGGTGATCGAGGCTGAGCGTGCGGCCGGGCATCTCGTGGTGATGTCAACACACCACCTGCAGGAGGCCCGTCGCTGCGATCGAGTGGTGCTGCTGAAGGGGATGGTCATCGCCGACGGTTCTCCCGACGAGGTGCTGACCGAGGCGAATCTGGAGGCGACCTTCGGCGGCGAAGTGGAAGCTGGCGATGGCACCGAGCACGAATTCGTCATGGCGAGCGTCCATGCCCACGATGCGGTCGAGCACGGCGCGCCGTTCGGCACGTTCTCGCGTGGCCATTACGCGCACCCATTGGCAGCTGGTCGCCGCGGCCACCGCCATGACGCGCCCGACCTGACGATCGCAGGCGAAGCGACGCTTCCGGGCAGCCACCGCGGCCATCACCACGACCATGACCACGCCGCCGAGCACGAGCACCACCGACATCCCTGACCGCTTGGGGCGGCCGGGCCTCGCCGCCCTGATCCGAGCGCGACCCTGACCAGGAGAGCCAGATGGAGCCTCCGAAGGATCTCGATCAGCTCCACGAAGACGTCAGGCAGCGCTTGGCAGCCGCCGGTCAGCGGTACACCGACGGCCGGCGGGCCCTCGTCGATGCGCTTGCAACAGCCCAACGGCCGCTGACGCTGCGCGACATCGTGTCGGCAGTTCCCGAGCTGCCCCAGAGTTCGGCGTACCGGAATCTCGATGCCCTGCGGGAAGGCAGCATCGTCAATCGCATCAGCGCTGGCGGCGACCGGGCGCACTTCGAGCTGGCCGAGTCGCTGCTCGGGCATCACCATCACCTGATCTGCGTGTCCTGCGGGACCATCGAGGACATGCGCCTCGACGGGAAGCTCGAGGACGAGGTCGACCGGGCACTTGCCGGCGCCGCAGGAGAGGCGGGCTTCACGCCGCTGCGTCACAGCCTCGATCTGTACGGCGAGTGCTCCGACTGCGGGGACGAGACTTAGGCCGCCTCAGCTGGCGGGTCGGTCAGGCGCGGGCCTGCTCGTCGGTGACGATCGGCGGCTCGGTGGACCAGGGGAAGTTGATCCACAGGTCGGTGCGGCGCCACACCCAGTCGCAGTTGACCGTCGACCACGGCTTCTCGTATAGCACCGCGGTGCGGACGCTGCGCACCCGCGGCAGGCAGAAGTCGTACACCAGCTTGAGCGTGTGGCCGGTGTCGGCCACGTCGTCGGCGATGAGGATGTCGGAGTCTCGGTGGTCGACCAGGTCGGGCGTGGGCGGCAGCATGATGGGCACTTCGAGGCGCTCGTCGACGCCGGTGTAGTACTCGCAGTTCATGACGTAGATGTTCTTGACCGACAGGGCGTAGCCCAGCGAGCCCGCACAGAACAGCCCGCCCCGGGCGATGGCCAGGATCATCTGGGGCCGGTAGCCGTCGTCGGCGATCATCTGCGCCAGCTCCCGCACGGCCACGCCGTAGCGCCGCCAGTCCATCACTTCGCGTTCTTCAGCGTCCGTCGCCTCGCTCACCCGCCCTCCCAGGCTGTCCCGCACCGTCCAACCCCGAACCTAGGCGCGTCAAGGCCACGGAGTTGGGTTTCGCAGTACGAAGCCAGGGAGATGAGGAATCCATACATCGGTAGTCGAGCATCAGCTGCATCAAGTGATGCTCGACACCAGTTCTCGGCAGTAACCTGAGGTCATGCGGCGCGTGACCGTGACGATTCCGGACGAGTTGGAGACTGCGCTGGACCGGTACATCGCAGATCAGGACGCCGCGCCATCAGTGACGGCGGTCGTTCAGGCGAGCCTCAAGCGGTTCTTGGCAGACGGCCGAGCAGAGAGCACTGTGCCTGCACTCGGGCGCATCCTGCGAAACCGAAATCAGATCGTGGAGGTGCTTCAGCGCTGGGGCGTCTCGAATGTGCGCCTCTTTGGCTCGGTGGCGCGAGGAGACGCTGGCCCAGGCAGCGACATCGACCTCCTCGTCTCGGTTCCCAAGGGCATCAGCTACTTCGACATCGCTGACATGCAAACCGAACTCGAGGCGCTGCTCGACGCACCAGTCCATCTCGTAACTGACGGCGCGATGACTGACGAGCAGCGTGCGGCGGTCGCGGCCGACGCATTGCGCCTGTGAATTTGGCGCGTTGAGTCCGACCGACTTTGAGCGCTGGAAGCACGCTCTCGATGCGGCGGAACGCATCGAGGGGTACGTCGCTGTTGGCCGGCGAGCCTTCGAGGCCGACAGCACCCGCCAGGAAGCAGCCATCTACTGCTCGCTGGTCATCGGTGAAGCTGTGGGCAAGCTCGGAGCAACTGCGGAAGCCGTTCTGGGAGCAGCAGAGGTACGGCGGGCCGTTGCGCTGCGGAATCTCCTAGCGCACGAGTACTGGCGTATCGACATGAACATTCTTTGGCCGACGCTCACAGAGGACATTCAGCGCATCGCTGCCGACATTCGCCGCCACCTCGACAGCTGAATTCGCTCAGCGCCGCCCCGCATGGTCCGACGAGGTCACCCGACCGAAGAGAACTTGCGCGGGATAACGAATGTCATTTCCTATATTTCGCGTCCTCAAGCAGTTGTGACGAGCGCTCCGCTCAATCGTTGCGTGCGCTCGCTGGCGGCTGAGCTACATTCATGGCGTCGATTGGCTCGGTTAGTAGGCCTCTGCCGAATGCAGCCGAAATGCCGCGGCAACGGGACCCCGGACCGCACGGGGTCCCTTTTTTCTGCTACGCCGATGCGAGATTTGGGATGGCCCATGATGATCTGCCCAAGTGCTACGGCGCCTTGAGGTGCGGCGATCATCAATGCTCACCAGTAGGGCCTTCCTCAGCACCACAGTGAGGTATGGGTGATTCGTGAGGTATTGACAGATCGTCGAGCGTCTCGGGTAGCCCGAGACGCTCGACGAAGTGGCGCGCTAGTCGCCTGCCAGACGGCCTTGTCGAAAACGAGTGGATCCACTGGCCGCGGAGGTGCTTGATTTACGCTCGCCGCAAGGCTGATGCCGCCACCGATCCGGGGTCTTGAGTGAACGAGATCTATCTCGACTACAACGCGTCCGCGCCCTGCGATCCACGGGTGACCGAAGCGGTGGCGAAGGCCATGACCGACGGGTTCGGCAACGCATCGTCGGCTCATCGATTTGGCCGGCGGCAGGATGCTGCCGTCAGTGAGGCTCGCGAACACGTGGCCGGGCTAGTGGGTGGGCCACCCGGTGGGGTGGTTTTCACCGCAGGCGCGACAGAAGCCAACAATCTCGCTCTTGGCGGATTTGCTGATGCTGCCTCCGAGACCCCGAGTCGCGTCCGGCCGACACTCGTGACATCGGCGGTCGAGCACGCATCTGTGGGCCGGACGGCCGAGGCGCTTGCCGCAGCCGGCCGCTGCCATCTGCAGATCGCGCCCGTGACGCCGGGCGGCTTCGTCGATCTGGAGGCGCTGGCAGGCATGGTGCAGGCGACCGAGGGCGAGCTGCTGGTGTCGATCATGGCCGCCAACAGCGAAACGGGCGTCCTAAATCCGATCGCAGATATTGCCGACCTGGTTCATCAAGCCGGTGGGCTCTTCCACTGTGACGCCACTCAAATGGTGGGCCGCCTCCCGTTCGACATGACCGCACTGGGATGCGATCTCGTGTCGCTCAGCGGTCACAAGATCTGCGGTCCGACGGGCGTGGGAGCGCTGGTCGGAACCCGGGAGGCCATCGCGGCCCTGCATCCGACAGTGTGGGGCGGCGGCCACGAACGCGGACTTCGCTCCGGTTCGCTGAACGTGGCGGGAATCGTCGGATTGGGAGTCGCAGCCGAGCTCGCTGCCGACGAGCAGGCGAGCGAGGCCGAGCGAGTTGGCGCACTGCGTGACCGCTTCGTGGCAGCGCTGGAAGGCGAACTGGCAGACGTCGTGCAGAACGGCGATCTCGAGCGACGCCTGCCCAACACCGCAAACATGCGATTCAGCGGAGCAGACGCTGACGCTGTGCTGGTGAACATGGATCCCGTCGCAGCTTCGGCGGGCAGCGCCTGCAGCACGGGCGCCAACGAGCCCTCGCCCGTGCTGACGGCGATGGGGCTCTCGCGGGACGCGGCCTTCGAATCGGTCCGGTTCAGCCTCGGCCGCTTCACAACGGCTGCCGAAATCGAAGTCGCCGCCCGAGAGGTTGTCACAGCCGTTCGTTACGTTCGCCTCATGACCTCCGAGGCGGCATGACATGCAGTTGAGCGAAGCGGCGCAGCCGGTATTCGCACGCCACGAGACCTTCCACCCTCGCTACGGCTGGTTCAGGAAGGCCTACGTCGCGGCGTCACGCGACCCGTACGTGTTTGCGAGCGAAGACGCCCCGGTGCGACTGGGTGTCGGCAAGAACATGGTCCGGTCGATCCGCTTCTGGGGGCTGGCCGCGAAGGTCGTCACCGAAGTACCCGATCCCGAAGCGGCATCGAACCGCAAGCCGAACATCGTCGTGCCGACCCGATTCGGAAAAGCACTGTTTGGCGACGGCGGCTGGGACCCGTGGATGGAAGACCCCGGCACGCTCTGGCTGCTGCACTGGCGGATGCTGGCTCAGCCGTGCAGGTTGCCCGTCTGGTGGCTGGCACTCTGCGATTTCAATGCGGTTGAGTTCGAGCTGGAGGACCTCGGCAGGACTGTCATGACGCAACTGCGTGCTGCACCGGACTGGAAGGAGCCGAGCGAGTCCGCTGTCCAGAAAGACCTCAGTGCGTTCATGCGCACCTACGCACCGACCGTGCGTGTCGGCAGAGAAACGCTTGATGACGCTGCCGATTGCCCACTTCGAGAACTGCGCCTGGTCGGCCGCTCTGAGGCGACCGGCGCCCATCGCTACAAGCTGGGTCCGAAGCCAACGCTGGCGTCGGCAGTCGCAGCACACGCTGTGCTCGACTGGATTGCACGCATCGGATTGACCGGTCAGACGATCACGCTCGAACGAATTGCGGCAGAACGAGGCTCGCCGGCGAGTGTGTTCAAGCTGAGTGCCGTCGATTTGATGGCCGCATTGACGCCCGCAGTCGAAGCCTCGAGCTCACTCGACCTGGTGACACCGACAGGGGTACCCCAGCTGTCGTGGAAGGGCGATCCCGCTGCGGTCGCCGCCGATCTGCTCTCCGAGCACTACGGCGTTGCCCCCGCAGATCCAGTCGCAGGGCTGCGAGGTGATGAACCGTCGGACGACGTGAGCGAGACGGCCGACAGTAACGAGCCGGAAGACGCGTTGACCCGTCTTGACACCCTGCAGCAGAAGCGCAACCCGAGGAGACGGCGGTGACGACGTTGGCAGACGTGCTGGCCGTGCGAAGCCAGTTCGCCCGATCGGCAAACTTCGAGCGCGACGCCGAGAGCACCGAGTCCCTCGACGGGTACGTGGTCACATCGCGGGCGCTCGACGTCGTGAGTCGCGTCGCCGAAGCGGCCTCGGGGCCAGCAGGAGGCGCTTGGTCCGTTACCGGCCCGTACGGCTCAGGCAAGTCGTCGCTCGGTCTCCTGCTCGACGCGGCGTTCGGGCCGCCGTGCATCGCTCGTGAACGCGCACTGGGCAAGATCTCGGAAGCCTCGACAGCCGCCGGGGATGCAGTGCTTCAGGCACTGTCGAATCACCGAGCCCGATCGCACGGCTTCTATCGGGCGCTTGTCACCGCAGACCGTGAACCGGTGGCGCGAACCGTGCTGCGTGGGCTGCATCGGGCCGTGGTGCGCCGTCACGGCAAGATTCCTGGTTCTGCCGAATTCCCGGCTTCTTCGGTGCTCAAGCTCGCTCAGCGACGCGTAGGCCGCAAGGAAGACCCGGTCGATCCATCAGTCAGCGAACTCGTGGACATCGCAAGCTGCATGGCCTCGCGGGCACCGGTGCTCATCGTCATCGACGAATTTGGGAAGAACCTCGAGGCAGCCCGAGATGACGAGTCGAGCGACACCTACCTCCTGCAGCGACTGGCAGAAGCCGGTCAGGGCACTGGCTTGCCGATCTTCGTCATCACGCTCCAGCACCTGTCGTTCGAGGAGTACCTCGCCGATGTCGATGACCGTCGACGCCGCGATTGGGCGAAAGTGCAAGGCCGATTCGTCGACATCGCCTTTACCGAGTCGGCAGCTCAGACGCGTGCGCTGATCGCCCAAGCGTTTGACGTGGGTGACGACATCCGCTCGCATATCAACGTTTGGGCCGAGTCGCATGCGCAGGCACTCGCGTCCGCAGGCATCACCGATCTCAGCGATCCGGCCGCGATCGCGTCATGCTGGCCGCTGCACCCTGTCTCGACATTGGTGCTGCCAGAGCTGTGCAACCGATTCGGGCAGCACGAGCGGACGCTGTTCTCATTCTTGGCTGGTAACGAGTCAGGCACAGTCGCGACGCTTGCTTCTGGCATCGACATGGACGCTGCAGGCGAGCTCCCGTCGATCGGCCCTGAGGCTGTGTACGACTACTTCATGGGCACCGACGGTGCCGGTGTGAGTGTCACCGGTCGCTCAAGTCGATGGATGGAAATCGCGAGCCGGCTACGTGATGCCAATGGCCTTACTGACGCTGGGCAGCGTCTCGCCAAGTCGGTCGCGCTGCTGAATCTGGTGTCTGCATCCGGCGCAGTCAGGGCCAGCGCATCCGTGCTTCAGCTTGTCGATCCTGAATCGAGCACAGTGCTTTCTGGCCTCGAGCAGCGAGGCCTGGTGACATACCGGGCCTTTGCTGACGAGTATCGAATCTGGCAAGGCACTGATGTCAACGTCGTTGAACTGACGGCGGCGGCGCATGACCAGATCGCCGACCAGCCATTGCACCGAGTACTGGAAACTGTCCACGCGCTTGAGCCCATGGTTGCTGCTCGTCACAGCGCTCAGAACGACACGGTTCGGTTGTTCAGGCGTCGCTTCGCTCATGGTGATGAGACGGTTGAGCCACCCGCTGCACTCGACACTGTCGACGGTGACCTCTTGCTCGTCACCAACGCCGATGGCGAGATCCCGACGTTGTCGGACACGGCGCTGAGTTCGTTTGCTGATGCCAGAAACGCATCGGGCCAGGAATGGAATCTGCGTTCCAAGCCCGTAGTTGTCGCTCTGCCCGACGATATCGGCGACCTTGATCGCGCTGCGCGTGAGGTAGCCGCACTGAGCGATGTGCTTGCGGCGCCGCAAGTCAAGGCCGATTGGGTGGCGCGCCGCGAAGTCGGAGAGCGACTGGCCTCGGCAAGATCGCAGTTGGACGCGGCCGTCTCACAGGCATTCAGCACTGACGCCTGCCGCTGGAAGCTGCTCGACAGCGGAGCAGGCGTGCCCCTGAGTCCAGGCCGGGGGAGCGCGCCGCTCTCTGAAGCGGCAGACCACTCCTACCCCTATGCACCACGCGTGCCAAACGAGATGCTGAACCGCTCGGATCTGACCTCGCAAGGCGCAAAGGCCAGAAAGATCCTGTTGACAGCCATGATCGAGCACAGCGTCGAGTACCGGCTCGGTCTCAAGGGCTACGGGCCCGAAGTTGCTATGTACGAGGCTGGGTTGAAGCACGCAGGATTGCATCGCCCCAACAGAGCTGGCGGCAATCTGGCCTTCGGCAAGCCGCGAATCCGCAGCAACAGCAAAGTCACTGAGGGCCTCAAGCAGATCGAGCAGATCCGCTTCGCGCCGGTCTGGGGGGCGATCGAGGGCGCGTTTGAGTCTGCGAAGAAGTCGCGACTCAACATCCGGGATCTGTACTTCACGCTGGCTCTGCCGCCGTACGGCGTCAAGGCTGGCGTCATCCCAGTCGTCGTGACAGCGGCACTCTTGGCGCGAGCTGACCGCATCGCGATCTACGAGCACGGCACCTTCCAGCTCGGGCTCTCGCCCGAGCTCTCCGAGCGCATGGTTCGCAACCCGGAGCACTTCGAGATCAAGCACTTCGCGAACATCTCGGGCCAGCGACGCAATGCGCTCGACGTGCTCGCGGCCCGGTTCGGCATAGAGGCGGGTCTCGGTGGTCGCCGGGTTGGCAACGTGCTCGCCGTCACGCTCTATCTAGCTGCGCGGATGCGCGGCCTCGAGCAGTGGACACGCCGCACGTCACATCTGTCGGCCGACGCGCTCGCAGTCCGAGATGCCTTGAACGAGGCAACGGAGCCCGATGTCCTGCTCTTCGAGCTCTTGCCCGTCGCTCTCGGCTTTGCACCCATTGCAGCGCGCCGTAAGGGGGGAAGGCCGCAGCAACGTTCACGGAAGGGTGAACTTGAAGCGTTTGCCGACGGACTTGCCCGATGCATCGACGAACTCACATCTCGCTGCCGTTTGATGGTCGGCGAGCTTCGCGATGAGTTGCTCGCTGCCGCCGGCGAGCGCACGCGGCTCGCGGTCAGTGGCCCGGCAGCAGGTCTCGCGGATGAGGTGCTGGATCGAGATGTGCGCGCATTCGTGTTGGCGTTGTCAAACGATGTCTACGACGACGATCTCGACTGGATGGCATCAGTCGCGACGGTGCTTGCCAAGAAGGCGCCGGCGGAATGGAATGACGACGACCTCGCTGCCGTGCGTGTCGAGCTGCCCCGTCGGCTCGCGGCGTTCAACCGCCTTAAGGCGCTCCACAACGAACGCCTCGCCATGGGCGGAGTCCCTTTCGATGTATTGCGGGTGACGTTCACCGACCCGAGTGGTGCTGAGGAGTCCCGGTTGGTCCAGGTCACTCAGGAAGAGCGCCGGAGTGTCGAGAACGCAGTCGATCACATGCTCAAGAGCATTCGGCGAATCGTCGGTTCGGACCAGCGGGCATACCACGCCGCCTTGACAATTCTCGGCAAGGGCCTTCTCGAATCGGCTGGCTCGCCCGACATTCGCCATGCTCATACTCCTATGCTCGCCAAGGTGGTTGGAGATGGGTGAGAGCACTCGGCACATCTGCGGCATCTCGGGTGGCAAAGACTCGAGTGCACTGGCCCTCTACTTGCGTGACCGCGTGCCCAAGATGGAGTACTTCTTCTGCGATACAGGTGCGGAATTACCGGAGACGTACGAGTTCCTCACCCGGCTCGAGGTCATCTTGGGCAAGCCGATCGCCCGCCTCAATTCCGAGCGAGGGTTCGACCACTGGTTTGAGGTCTTCCGCGGCGCCCTGCCGTCGCCGCAAATGCGCTGGTGCACGAAGGTGATGAAGATCAAGCCGATCGAGGCGTGGATCGGCGACGAGCCTGCGATCTCCTACGTGGCCATCCGCGCCGACGAGGCCAACCGCAAGGGCTACATCTCGACGAAGCCGAACATCGAGAGCCGCTTCCCGTTCGTCGAGGACGGCGTCGACCACGACGGAGTCATGAAGATCCTCGATGACGCCGGCATCGGGTTGCCCGACTACTACGAATGGCGAACGCGCTCGGGCTGTTACTTCTGCTTCTACCAACGCAAGGCCGAGTGGGTGGGCCTCGCTGAGCGCCACCCGGAGCTCTACGAGCGCGCCATCGCGATCGAGCAGAAGGTGCTTCTAGACGCCGGCGTTGACGGAGATGCCGACTTCAGCGAACGTGCGATGTCAGGTCGCCAGTACACCTGGAGCGGCGGCGAGACGCTCGTCCAACTACGCTCCCGCCGCCAGGAGATCCTCGACAAGCACGCAGCTGCAATGGACCGAATCCGCCAAGTTCGCGTCGAAGTACCTGTCCTTGAGGCTCTCGCAGAGGCTCTCGATACCGAGGACGACACGGTTTCCTGCACTGTCTGCGCGCTCTAGTGGGGAAACCGATATGCCGGACTTGAGCTTTCAAGACCTTCTGAGCCGTGCCGACGACGAGACTCTCCAAGACTTGGTAGGGCCGAGGGCAGTTGCAGTGCTCAGCGCACTCGACGAACGCTCGACATCGCCGCCTGAACTCAGGCGCATTTGTCTTGAGCTACATTCACCGCTAGAGCTCTTGAGAGACAAATCGAGTCGAAGTGCTCTGCTGCAGTTCTTGCCTCTCAGGCACGCTCAAGAACTGGCACAAATCTTGTCTGTCGACGTCGAACGACCGCTTCAGTCACTCGTAGATCTCAAGATCCGAAAAGGGTCCAACTCCGAAGATCTGCTGCTTGAGTATTTTGGGTTGAGCCCGACTGCAGTTAACGAAGCCCCAGGCACAATAGCTCCTGAGACGATTTCACCACAGTATGGTCTCTTCAGCCACCAGCGTGACGCGCTCAAGCGGGTGCTAGAGCATCTTCGATCGCAGAAACCCACCGTACTACTTCACATGCCGACCGGAGCCGGAAAGACCCGGACCGCAATTCACGCGGTGGCGGATTCGCTACAGCGCCATTCACCTGGAATTGTGCTCTGGTTGGCATACAGTGAAGAGCTATGCGAGCAGTCAACTAGCGACTTTGCAAACGCTTGGAATCTAATGGGAGACCGTGAGCTTGAGGTTTATCGATTCTGGGGCTCCAACCAAGTTCCCAGTATTGATAGCATTCGTGACGGCTTTATGGTCGCTGGACTGAGCAAACTCTATCAGCGAGCGCTTCGAGACGGTGACTTTATTGCACGACTTGCAGACCGCACTAGCCTCGTGGTTCTTGATGAGGCACACCAAGCGACAGCTCCTTCGTATCAGTACTTGCTCGAAACCATATTGTCCCGAAAATCAACGACAGGTTTGCTCGGTTTGACTGCGACGCCGGGTCGGACATGGAACGATCCCGAAGTCGATGCGGAACTCGCGAAGCTCTTTGCGAAGCAGAAGGTGACGCTGACAGTAGCTGGTTATGAGAGCCCGCTCGACTACTTGACTGAAGAAGGTTACTTGGCGCGAACTAGCATTACGACTTTGCCCTACGATGGAGGTAAGGCACTTACCAACAAACAAATACGTGATCTGGCGGAAGCCTTAGATCTACCAGCGGCACTATTGGAGGACTTGGCCGCAGATACTCAGCGCAACCTGGCGATCGTGAGCGCTACCGAAAATCTGGCACGTAGGCACAATCGCATCATCGTGTTTGCTGCAACAGTTTCACACGCGAAACTACTGGCCACAGCGTTGCGAGCGCGGAATCTGCGCGCAGCTATGGTCAGTGGCGATACTTCCACAGCGGAGCGTCAGCGAATTCTCGGAGAATATCGGAATTCTGACTCGAAGCCCTTTGTCCTCTGTAACTTTGGCGTCTTGACGACTGGGTTCGATGCGCCGTTGACCAGTGCTGTGGTCATTGCCAGGCCATCGAAATCGCTTGTCTTGTACAGCCAGATGGTTGGCCGGGCAACACGGGGTCCGCTGGTCGGCGGAAATGAGCATGCCGAAGTGCTCACCATAGTCGATACTCGGTTACCCGGCTTTGCAAACATGGTTGATGCATTCAACAATTGGGAGGATGTTTGGAATGAGTGAACTCGAGAAGAGCCTTGTTCCGCCGGCACTAGCGATTAAGGCTATGCGTGACAGCGGCTATCGTAACACTGCCTATGCGGTGGCGGAACTAATCGACAATGCGATACAGGCGGGATCGACCGGCGTCGAGCTGCTCTGTTGCGAGCGCCAGTTTTTTGAGAACCAGCGGAGTCGACAGAATATCCACCAGATCGCTGTTTTGGATAACGGGGTGGGTATGGATCGTGACGTGCTTTCGGACGCCCTGCAATTTGGAAACGGCAAGTACCTAGATGATCGAAGTGGGATCGGTCGCTTTGGAATGGGCCTCCCTAGTTCGTCGATATCTCAATGTCGTCGGGTGGATGTGTGGAGTTGGCAAGATGGCGTGACTTCCGCCATCTGGAGCTACATGGACCTAGATCAGGTCGAGGCGGGCGATCAAACGACTGTGCCGTATCCGGTACCGAAGGAAGTGCCACTGCTTTGGCAACAAGCGGGAGCAACGTTCGCCAAGTCTGGCACACTAGTCGTGTGGTCTCGGCTTGACCGCTGTCTTTGGAAGACCGCCAATGCGATTATTAAGAACTCGGAGTTGATTATCGGCCGCATGTATAGACGATTTGTACTAGACAAGCGAGTCACGATCCGACTGGCAGCCTTCGTCGATGATGCGCCCAACCAGTGCGAAATCGACCGGCCTGTGCTCGCAAATGACCCGCAGTACTTGATGGTTCCCACGTCCACCCCGTCGCCCTATGACGAGGTTGCAATGTTTCGACCAGATGGTGACGCATGGGAGGTCGATCACGATATTGAGTTCGCGGGGAGCATTCATCGCGTCGTGACACGCTTTACTGTCGCAAAAGAAGACGTGCGGAAACAGCCACAAGCAGGAGCCACCCTGCACGGGCGGCATGCGAAGCGAAACATCGGCGTATCACTAGTGAGATCGGACCGCGAGCTGGAATTGGAAACATCCTTAGTGCATGCTTCCGAGGCTCGTGAGCGCTGGTGGGGCATCGAAGTTGACTTCCCGCCAGCGCTTGATGAGGTCTTTGGCGTTACAAACAATAAACAATCTGCACGGCATTTCACCGAGACCGCTACTGCAATTGAAGAAATGCTCGCTGATGAAGACAGTTTTGTTGACCTGCAGGAACAAATGCGTCTCGACGAGGACCCGAGAGGCCCTCTATTGGATATGGTGCATCTGATCAACCGTCGACTGGACCTACTGCGCAAGACGATCGAGCTTCAACGAAAAGGCACGCGCAGGCGTCGACGGCACGAGACGCCGTCGGCCGAAGAAAGAGCTACCACGGTCACGCGCGAGAGACAGGCAGAGGGACACGAAGGTGCAAGTGACGAAGATGAGCAGCTTCCAGATGACGAGCGAGCTGAAGCTTTGGCCAGAGAGCTGGAAGATACAGGTCTGACGCAGGATGACGCGCAGGCCTTAGCGGCACGCACCATCAAACAGCATATCAAATACACATTTGCTGAGGCAGACTTAGAGGGACGAACCTTCTTTACGGTCAAAATCGTTGCTGGTGAAATTGTCATCAAGATCAACGTTAACCATCCGGCGTACTCCCATCTTGTTGAGGTTCTTGAGGACGTACCGATTGACGAAACAGATATCGATACTCTTCGGTCCCGGCTTGAGACTGCCAATAGCGGACTGAAGCTGCTCTTGATGGCGTGGGCCCGATTCGAGGATGAGGCCACCACTGTACTGGAACGAGAAGAGATACAAGAAACGCGCCACAAGTGGGGCGTCATGGCAGCTCGATTCCTGAGAGAATCGTGACCCGGTGGATCAGCGCGAATGTTGGTGACGAGCTCGCCACTCTTGTCGCATCTGCGAAATCGAGCTTGCTTGTCGTAGCACCATTCATCAAGGTCACGGCGCTGGACCGACTACTGCAACATTTGGATCCGTCGGTACAGCTTAAGTGCATTACTCGTTGGCATATTCAGGAGATCGCGAGCGGTGTGGGTGACTTAGACGTTTATGGAACTGTATGCTCGATGGGTGGCTCTCTGTGGCTCAACCAGTCTCTGCACGCTAAGGTCTTAGTGGCCGATCAGTCAGCTGTCATTGGTTCCGCCAACATCACCAATGCTGCACTGGGATGGTCAAACTCTCCGAATCTTGAGCTTGTCGTGGACACCGCAGTGTCCTCATCTGAGTTGCGTGCATTTGAACAGCGTCTATCTGAGGCAGCAATAGAGGTAGATGACTATCTCTACGACAAGTTCTCGACCGCCCTCGCGTCACAGGAAGTTCGCCCCGAGTTGGACAAGATGATCTTGACAACTGATGTGATGGCTGATGTGAGTGAGGAATTTGACACATGGTTGCCGAAAACGCGTGATCCAGCACTCCTCTATGCGACGTATGCGGCGATTAGCGGGCAGAATGTGGCGGCGGCTAGCGACTCGCCTGCAGACGCTGACCTAGCGATTTTGGATGTACCTCTCGGGCTGTCTGAAGACGCGTTCGGGGAGATGGTTGCCGTTAAGCTACTCGGCCTCCCGATGATTGCCCGCATTGATCATGTATTGACCGACGAACGCCGTTTCGGCGAAATGCGCGACTACCTGGCGGAGTGGATGAATTCATCCTCGGAAGACGCATCACTTGCTTGGCAAACCACTATGCGTTGGCTTCTTTATTTCTTGGGTGATCGATATCACTATAACCGGCCGCGATACTCGGAGATTATGGCTAGATACTCTCTGTATAGTTGATACCAGTCTTGATTCCGCCTGCACGCTAGTGCGTGCTGCGTGGATGTGAGATATGAGTCCGAGTTTCGAACATCTCCAGCAAGCGTCGCTCCTCTCGCTGACTTGGTGGGCCTCGAATCTGGCGACTCCGCCTCCTGCTCACAGCGCGCAGTTCTCATCGCCAGATGCGACATGTCTGCACTGGGCTGGCCAATGCATGCGGGGCTGCGAAAATGACGGCAGGGTCGCAAGGAGCTCGATGTAGGTTCGCCGGCGGTGCCGCAGGTGGCACGACGACTCAGGAGACATCATGGGATTCACCTTCACCGACGTCACGGTCCGCAGCCCTGCTGAGCCCGAGCGCTCCTGGGAGGGACGCTTCCTGGTGGACACCGGATCGACCGACACGCTCGTGCCGCGAGACCGTCTGGAGGAGTTGGGCTTGCGGCCCTACGGCAGCGATTCCTACGAGTTAGCCGACGGCAGCAGCCAGGACGCCGAGTTCACCGGTGCCCGGCTCGAGTTCATGGGTTCGGATGCCTTCGTGCGGGTGGTGTACGGACCGCCGGGCTGCGAGCCGCTGCTCGGTGTGCTGGCGCTCGAGTCGGCCAGGTTCGAGGTGGATCCGGTCAGTCAGGAGATCAGACGCGCCAAGCGTCTTCGCCTCTGAGCGTTGTGCCATCGGCGCGGGTCAACGGTCCCAGAGTGCGCTGATCGGCAGCGCGACGATCCGGTCGTCGATGCGATAGCTGACATCGCCGGTGTAGAACACGATCCCGAGGGCGAACCTGTCGCCGAGGGCGTCGCGCAGCCATGTGAGGTTCCGGTGATGCCGGGAGTTGACAGAGCGGCTGGCCTTCACCTCGAAGCCGAAGACTCGCCCGTCTGCGGCCTCTGCGATGATGTCGATCTCTCGTCGGCCGTCGGCACTGCGAAAATGGCTCAGCGAGACGCGGTCGTCCGCGAACGTCACCTGTTTGGCCAGCTCATTCACCACCAAGGTCTCCAGCAGCGGCCCGCGCATGCGCTCGGCGGGATCGAGCAGTTGCGACGTGCTGAGCCGCAATGCCGATGCGGCGAGCCCGGTGTCGGCGAGGTAGAGCTTGGGGCGGCGTCGCGCACGTGTGGCGGCACTGGTCGCCCACCCGGGCAGCGTGTGCACCAGGTAGAGCATCCGCAGGTGGGTGAGGTAGTCGGAGGTGGTGTCTCTCGTGCCGAAGCCGAGATCGCGGCGCAGGTCTTCGATCACCAAGTCGGACGCTGTGCGGGCCGCCACCGCTTCGAGCAGGCGCGGCAATTCGTCGATCTTGCGCGCTCCTGTCAGCTCCCGCAGGTCACGGGCGATGACCGCCTGGATGTAATCGTCGAACCACACTGCGCGCATGCGTTCCGACATGCCGATGAGCGCCGGGTAGCCGCCTCGGGCTACTCGCTCTGCATACTCATGGGGCGTGTCGCTGGAGATTGTGCGGCCTGCGAGCACGCTGTCGGTGATTCGTCCGCTGTCGCGGGTACCGCTCGCGTGGCGTCGATGAGCGCTGTCTGCGAGCAACTCGGTCAGCAGGCCGCCAGTGCGCTCATGCTCGGTTTCGCTCAACGGCAGGAGATCGAGAAACGAGGCTCGCCCGGCGAGCGATTCGCTCAGATGCGGAACCGTGAGGAAGTTCGCCGACCCGGTGAGAAGAAACGCGCCCGGTGCGGGATCGGCATCCACAGCGATCTTGATCTCTCGGACGAGCGCGTCGCCGCCGCGCTGCACTTCGTCGATGATGACGGGGCGCTGTCGAATCTCGATGAACGAGCGCGGATCTTGGAGACTCGCATCCCGCTGGGCTTGGTCGTCGAGGCTGACGAACGTGCCGCCGTTGGCCAGCAGGCGCACCAGTGTCGTCTTGCCCGCCTGCCGGGCACCGTGCAGCACAACCACCCGGAAGGTCGCGAGCCGCTCTCGCAGGGTGCGCTCGATTCGGCGCTGTATGAGGGGGTTCTCCGACATTGATGTCTCGCCTGCGCGCAGCACGCACCCGTGATCGTCACTTGGCTGTGGCGCTACCAGTCATTTCTCGCATTGACTATAGGTCATTCCTCGCATCTTCTACCAGTCATTTCTTGCGGCAATGGATGGTCGATGCTCCCATGGACGTGTCCGATGGCTACTGTTGCGCCGTCGTCGGCGAGGGTCGGCGTCGGGCCGGCAACGGCGTACTCCAAGGAAACGAGGAAGTCATGGAACTTGGCGAGGCAGCACTGACCTCGATGACGACGAGGTACTTCACGAAGGACCCCGTGTCGGACGAGACGCTGGAGCGGGCATTCGACTACGCACGGCACGCGCCCCAGGGCGGCAACCGCCAGCCGGTGCGGTTCATCGTGGTCCGCGACGAGGCGAAGAAGCAGCAGCTGCAGGAGTGGTACCTCGAGCCGTGGAAGGCCTACCTGGGCATGGCCCGGCAGGGCGACATCGAGATCATCGGCGAGAAGGCCAGCCGACTGCTCGACAGCGCTGACCATTTCGCCGAGCACTTCGCCGAGGTGCCCGTGATCGTGGTGGCCTGCGGCTACCTCGACGGCGTCCACCCCACCGACACCGAGCTCGGACGTCTCAGCGTGGTGGGCGGCGGCTCGATCTACCCCGCCGTGCAGAACTTCCTGCTCGGCTGCCGCGAGGCCGGCCTGGGCACTGCGCTCACCACGCTGCTGTGCATGTACGAACCGCAGGTCGCCGAGATGCTCGACATTCCCGAAGGCGTGGCCACTGCGGCCCACATCGCCGTCGGCTACCGGTCCACGCCGTTCCCGCGCAAGCTGGATCGCCTGCCGCTGTCGGAGATCGTCTTCGACGAGACCTGGGGCAATTCGACCTACTAGCCCTCGCTCTGCAGTGCCGCTGCGTTCCAATGGGGCGGCGCGACAGAGGCTCTAGCGTTCTCGGCTGGTTGGCGATGCGGCGCGCTGGAGCGCCAGCGACGGGGAGTATGACATGGCGATGACCGACGAGCAGCGGCGGGAAGCGGCCGCAGCGCTGCTGCACGCCGAGAACACCCGGGAGTGGATCGACCCGATCACCGACACTTACCCAGGTGCCGACATCACCGACGCCTACGCCATCGGCCAGTACGTCACCGATGCCAAGGTGGCCGCCGGCCGGATCATCAAGGGCCACAAGGTCGGGCTGACCTCCAAGGCCATGCGCTCGACCACGGGCGCCACCGAGCCCGACTACGGCACGCTGTTCGACAACTGGTTCCTCGACGAGGGCTCGATCGTGCCCGCCTCGATCCTCAACGTGCCGCTCGTCGAGATCGAGTTCGTCTTCGTGCTGAAGTCCGACCTCGGCGGCCCCGGCACGAACGCCGTGGACGTGATGCGGGCCACCGACTTCATCGTGCCTGCCGTCGAGGTGGTGGACCGGCGCTACAACCGCCGCAGCACCCAGGCCGGCGTGGTCGACAGCATCGCCGATGCCGCCTCGTGCGGGTTCATCATCGTCGGCGGCCGTCCCCAGCGCCTCGACGACGTGGACATCCGGCATCTCGGCGGCGCGCTGTATATCAACGGCGACCTCGAGGAATCCGGCACGGCCGCAGCCGTGATGGGCAACCCCATCAACTCAGTGGCCTGGCTCGCCCGCAAGCTCCACGAATTCGGCGTGACGATGTCCGCCGGCCACTCGGTCCTGTCCGGCTCGTTCATCCGCGCCCGCACCATCCGCCCCAGCGACGCCATCGTCGCCGACTTCGGCCCCCTGGGCCAGATCAGCTTCGGTGTGGGCTTGCCCGACGCCGAAGAGTGATGCAGCGGCGTCGGGTTGCCTGAAGAGGGTGACTGAGAACCAGCGGCTCAGTCTTCGACGTAGGCCTCGAAGGTGCAGGAGATCTGCACCGGGCCGCCGCCTTCCACCTTCATGTTGTGGCGAGCGGGCCGCGACTCTGGATCGGGGAAGCGCTCCAGCCACGGCCCGTTCAGCGCCGGGCGTGACGCCGCCGGGTCGGTGACATAGAACGTCATCTTCGCCATGTCGTCCCAGGTGGCGCCGGCGCCTTCGAGCATCTGGCCGACGTGGGTGAACAGGTTCTCGATCTGCTCATCCAGCGAGTCCGGGACGTCGCGCCCTCCGGGATTGGTCGGCGGCGTGATGCTGCTGGTGATGAACGGCCCGATCCGCGTCGCAGCGGGAATCGGATTCGCATGCTGGAAGCTCTCGATCTCGATCGACGTGCGCGCCATGTTGCCTGCTCCTGGTTGGGTAGTGCCGGAACGCAACCGTAGACGCGGGCCGGGCTACACGCCCTCGACGACCACCATCTCGAACTCGGCTGCGCCAGCCCTGACGTCTCGGGCGTGGCGGTACTTCTCGGAGTCGTAGAACGCCGTCGCCGAGTCCACGTCCCCGAACTCCAGCACAACGAGGCGCCGGGTCTCCTCGGGTCCCTCGAGGGTCACCGACTCGCCGCCTCGCACGATGAACCTGCCGCCGCTCTCGGCAACCGCAGCCGGCGACAGCGCCTTGTACTTCTCGTACTGGTCGGGGTCAGTCACGTTGACCCGCGTGATGACGTAAGCAGTCACGTTGTTCCCTTCGGTCCAGATACCGGATCGGCTACGAGACCGAGTTCATGATGGCGTCGCGGCCGTGCTTGAAACCCGCCGTCTCCGCGGTGTGGTTGAGCGCCAGCTCGGATTCGAGCTCGCCGGCGATCCGGGTGTGCCACATCTTGCGGGGCTGGGACATGTCGAAGGGCACGCCTTGGTGCATCAGCCGGCGGTTGTCCCAGATCACGGCCTCGCCTGCAGTCCAGGCGTGCTGGTAGGTGCGCGGCGGCTGGCAGGCCTCCTGGTTGAGCCGGTCCAGCAGTGCGACGGACTCCTCGGGGTCAATGCCGACGATGTCGTGTGCATGCCTGCCGATCAGCAGGTTCGGGCGCCCGGTATCGGGATGGACCTTCACGAGCGGCCTGACCGAGACGTCCATGTCGTGGTAGCCGTACATGCCATAGCTGCCGTCGTCCTTCTGCTTCGGCAGCAGCCCCGCCCGACCCTGGCTGTAGTAGAGCGAGTGGTGCGCTTCGAGCGTGTGCACCAGCTCGCGGTCGTCGTCGGAGAGCACGTCATAGGCAGCCCGCATGTCGGCCCAGCCGGTGTCAGCGCCGTCCTCGGGCACCAGCTCGGCGGTGAACACGGCGCCCTTGGCCTGCAGCGGCATGTAGGTGCTGTCGTGGTGCCAGCCCCAGTTGCCCTTCAGCGACTTGACCAGATCGTCGCCAGCTTCGTGGTGGACCTTGCCGTCCTTGCCGACATTGGAGATCGGGGCCGCATTGAATTCGAGATTGCCGAAGCGCAGCGCGAACGCATCCTGCTCGTCGTTGGTGAGGAACTGGCCTGAGAAGATCAGCAGCGCGTATTCCAGCCAGGTCTCGTGCAGCGCCTCGAAGGTGGCGTCGTCGATGGATCGCAGCTCGATGTCGTGCACCCACGCTCCGAACGTGGCATCGAGCGGTTCGACATTGAGCGTGACAGCCGTCATAGCCGGATCGTACCACCGGCCCCGAATTAGCTTCAGGGGCCGGTAAGCGCCTCAGCACACCGGATGCGGGAAGGGCAGCTATGAGTGACACGAGTGAGCACGCCGGCTCGTCGGACCGGGGAACGCTGGTCGAGCGCGTCGAAACGCTGTCGTGCGATGCCGCGTGGCGGAACTACTACTTCCTGAAGATCACCACTGCCGACGGCGTTGTCGGCTGGGCCGAGTACGACGAGGGGTTCTCCTCGCCGGGCCTCACCACGGCCATCGAGGCGCTGGCGCCGCTGGTCATCGGCCGCTCTGTGTTCGATCACGAGCCCACGTACCAATACCTGTTCGCCCGCACCCGCCAGGCGGCCAGCGGCATCATCGGCGAGGCCATCGGTGCCATAGAGAACGCACTGCTCGACGCCAAGGCCCGCACGCTGGGAGTGCCCTGCTACGACCTGCTCGGCGGCAAGGTGCGCGACCGCATCCGGGTGTACTGGTCGCACTGCGGCACCTGGCGCATCAACCTGGGACACATCTACGGCAATCGCATCACCGACCTCGACGGCGTGCGTGCGCTCGGTGCTGAGGTCGCCGAGAAGGGCTTCACCGCCCTCAAGACGAACATCTTCCGCCAGACGCCCGAGGGCCTGCGTGGCTGGCTGCCGGGCTTCGGCACGCCGTTCGCACCTGAGCTGAATGTGTCGCGCCAGCTCATCGATGAAATCCTGGCCGCCTTGGGGGCCTTCCGGGACGGCGCCGGCGACGACATGGACCTCCTGCTGGACCTGAACTTCAATGCCCGCACCGAGGGCTATGCCCGCATCGTGCGCGAGCTGGCCGACTTCGGGATGTTCTGGATCGAGATCGACTCCGACCATCCCGGCGCCATGGCCCACATCCGCTCCAAGGCCGGCTGCACCATCAGCGGAGGAGAGAGCCTGTTCGGCGTGCGAGAGCTGTACCCGTATCTGCAGGCGGGCTCGTTCGACGTGCCGATCATCGACGGCATCTGGAACGGCTTCTGGCAGTCGTCCAAGATGGCAGCGATGGCCGACGGCATGGGCCACAGCGTCGCGCCGCACAACTTCTACGGGCACTTGGCCACCATGATGAACGCCCACTGGGCAGCGGCGACGCCGAACATCATCATCATGGAGACCGACATCGACCGCATCGCCTGGGACGACGAGATCGTCACGGTCGCACCGGACTACGTCGACGGCCACCTCGTGCTGGGCGACGCGCCCGGGTGGGGGACCGAGCCCATCGAGGACGCACTCGCCGCGCATCCGGTTCGGCTCAGCGGCCTGCGCGACCGTCGCCCCCCGGTGGGCGATGACTGAGGAACCGACTCCGACGATCCGCAACGCACCCCAGGTCACCCGGCTCAGGTTCGCTGAGGGTGCGCCGCGCCCGGTGCCGAACGCGCCGAGCCCGGCGCCGGTGCGCATAGGCCGCGCGTCGCCCCCGCAGCATCCGCCGCCGCCGGTCGAACGACAGGTTGCCGGCGACCTCCAGCTTCCTCGCCGCCGGGCCGGCCTCGCGCTGGCGACAGGGTCGCTGGCGTTCGTGCTCGGCACCGTCAACGTCACGGTCACCAACGTGGCGTTCCCCGACATCGTCCGGTCGTTTCCGGGCGTGTCCGATGCCATCACCGGCTGGATCGTCAGCGGCTACGCGCTGGCGTTCGCCTCGACGATCATCGTCGGCGGTCGCCTGGCCGATCGCTACGGCCGTCTGCTGATCTTCCGCGTCGGGGTGCTCGGGCTCGTGGTCTCGTCGATCGTTGCGGGATTCGCACCCGGTGTCGGCATCCTGCTCGCAGCACGGGCGATCCAAGGCCTGTGCGGAGCGCTGACCGTCCCCTCGTCACTGGCTCTGGTCCTGCCGCAATTCCCTGCGGGTCGGCAAGCCAGCGTCATCGGCATCTGGGCGGCCGCGGGCATGGTGGCCTCGGGCATCGCGCCCGGGCTGGCGGCCGTCATCTTGGAGATCTCGAGCTGGAGGGGCGTGTATCTGGCGATCGTCCCCATTGCAGCTCTTGCGTTCTTGGGCTCCCTGCGATTCCTGTACGAGACGGCCAAGCGGGACCTGAGCACGCCCTTGGACCTGCTCGGCGTTTTCATGGGCACCGCGGCGGTGTTCCTGATCGTGCTCGCAACGCTGCAGGGCCGCCATTGGGGCTGGTCGTCCGCCTGGACCTTGGCATGCTTCGGCGGGGGAGGAATTCTGCTGCCGCTGTTCTTGTTGCGGTCAGCCCGGCACCCCGAGCCGTTGTTCGATCCGCGCCTGTTCCGGATTCGGAGTTTCGCCGTCGCCAACATCGCCGTCGCATTGTCGATGATCGGCGCCTTCACCAGCTGGTTCTTGTGGCCGCTCTTCCTGACCAGCGTCTGGGGCTACAGCCTGCTGGGCGTCGGCCTGGCGTTCACGCCGGCGCCTGTCGTCTCGGGCGCGGTGGCGATCCTGAGCGGGCGCTGGGCCGACAAGCACGGCTTCCGGGGACTGATGACCCTGGCGTCGGTCTTCGCCACCGCCGGGATGCTCTGGCTGCTGTTCTTCCTGGACGAGAGCGTCCGCTACTGGGTCGCGATGTTCCCCTCGACGATGCTGTTCGGGCTCGGCTTGGGCGTGCTCGCCAGCCACCTCAACTCGGCGGCGCTCGCCGACATCCCGACCGCCTCGATCGCAACGGCCAACGGCGTCCACCAGTCATTGCGCTACGGGCTGGCGGCCGTCGGCGTGGCCGCGGCGATCGCCGTGCTCGGCGGCACCCACGACGTGCATCTCTACAACTGGATGTGGCTGCTGCTCGGGATCTTGCAGGCGCTGTGCATCCCGCTGATGTGGTTCGGCTACCCGCGCGGCCCTTCGGCGGCGAAGTGAGCCGGCTCGCCGCGTCGCCCGCAGCGATACGCCAGACCTACAGCAGTTCGTAGACCTCGTAGGCGAGCTTGCCGTCGTCGATCGAGCCGATGCCGATGGCCTGGACCTTGTTGAGCCAGTTGTACGGGCCCTCCATCGAGGTCTGGAAGGTGGGCGCGGAGCGCGGCGTGCCGTCTTCGTAGATCTTCCCCTGGTACTCCATCAGGATGTCCACCTCGTCGTCGGTGCGGATCGAGATGCGCACATCCAGGTGCATCGTGCCGTCGGCCGACCGGTAGAGCCAGTCGCCTGACGGGCCCAGGATGGTGCCGTTGATGCGCTCGCCGGTGACCGTGCCGCTGTCGACCGAGGCCACCATCCGGGTGCCTGCGGGCCCGCCGCGGATGCGGGTCGCATTCGTCAGATCGGCGTCGATGTCCATTCTGAACAGGTGCCGTACGGGCAGGGATGTTTCGGGCATGAGGTGCTCCTTGTTGTCGGGTGGGGAAGGCTCGGTGCGGCGGCGTGGGCCGTCGCGGGTTACATCGTGAAGCGCAGGTTGCGGGCGGCATGGGCGCCGATCTCGGCGTCGCCCGACCACGTGACCAATCCGGCGGCGATCGGCACCTCGGGGTCGATGCGCCCGCAGGTGAGGTCCATGAACGCCATCGAGTCGCAGTGCAGCGTGACGGTCGGGTTCTCGACGTGGTCGACCTCGCGGGCCCGACCCTCGACCTGCACGTAGATGTCGCGCTCCACTGCGCCGGTGATGTCGAAGCGCATGGTGGCGCCGTCGGGCAGCCCCACCCGCTTGCCGGCGATGTAGCCGATGGAGAGGTGCACCTCGTTCAGTGCCATCTCGGCGGCAGGGCCGCCATTGTCGGTCGGCATGCCCAGCGGGCTGCGGCAGTCGCGCTCGTGCATCCAGTGATCGAATTCGCGGATCGCCATGAAGCGCCCGTAGGTGCCGGGCCCCACCGGGGTCATCGAACCCCGCTCGAAGACCTCCTCGTCCAGCGCCTCGAGCTGCGCGGCACGGCCGTCCCACACCTCAGCGGCCAACGCCGTCAGCTCCGGCCCGCTCATGGCTGCGGCTGCGGAGACGTAGCCGGCGATATCGCCGAACGGGGGAGGCGTCTCGACCGATTCGGGCAGCCAGCCCGACAGGGCCTGCTCCACCGACACCTGGTGCACCAGCACGCCGTGGACCGTCCAGTCGGGACAGTGCGACTGCACCTGCCACTGATCGCCCTCCAACGAGCCGTAGAACTCCTTGCAGCTCGCCCAGCAGGCCTTGAGGTTGTCGATGATGAGTTGCGGCTGGCTCATGGTGGTGCTCCTGTTCTGTCCTGCGGTCGTTGTGTCAGCGGGTGATTCGGCAGGGCTCAGCCCGTCTCGGCCCGGATGCGTTCGATGATCTCGCCCAGCCGGTCGATCATTGCCTCGACCGAGCGGGCGCCGGCTTGGAAGATGGCAGTCACGTTCACCGAGGCCCAGTCGAATCCCAGTGCCTGGACGACGGCGGCCCGCTCGCCGATGGCGTCCAAGTCCTTGTAGAAGCCCTTGTCGGCGTCGCTGCGAGGCGGCGGGGCCAGCATCAGCTGCATGCCGATGGAGTCGGGATCGCGGCCGAAGTCCTCCTCGGCTCGGCGGCGGATCTCCGTCATGCATTCCAGCGCCCGCTCGTCGCTGACGCCCGACGCCATCCAGCCGTCGCCCTTCTGGGCGGTGCGGCGCAACGCGGCGCGGCTCTCGCCGCCGATCCACAGCGGGATAGCGGCACCTTGCGGCGACACGGGCTCCATGCCCATGTCGTGGCTGTTGTAGTGCTCGCCCGAGAACTCGATGCGCCCGCCGGCCCAGTAGGACCGCATGAGGTCGATGGCCTCGTCCATGCGCTTGCCGCGGGTGTGGAAGTCTTCCTCGAGCGCGTCGTACTCAGAGTCCTGCCAGCCCACGCCGATGCCGAGGCGCACCCGGCCATTCGACAGCGTGTCCAGCGTCGAGATCTGCTTGGCCACCAGCACGGGCTGGCGCTGGGGCAGCACCAGCACCTCGGTGGACAGCGTCACCCGCTCGGTCACCGCCGCCACGTTCGCGAGCAGCATGAGCGCTTCGAGGATCGGCATGTTGGCGGGGTAGATGGTGAACCGGCCTTCACCCGGATGGCCCATCACCACGTGGTCGAAGGCAGCGATCTCGTCGTAGCCCAGGTCCTCGATGGCCTTCGCCAGATCGAGCACACGCTGGGGACCTTCCCGGAACGCAATGGACGGGAAGTCGACGGCGATCTTCATGCGCGGTGGTCTCCTGGGGCTACGCGGCGGGCAGGCGGACCCTAGCTGTCGCCGGCATGAGCAGTCTTCCGTCGGAGGTGTGCTCGGCGATCTCCAGCTCGACGACCCCCGATTCCGCGTCCACCGACGTCACCGTGCCGGAGAACACCAGCTCCTCGCCGGGCAGTGCGCTGGCGCGGTTCTGCCACGTCACGCCCAGCAGGCGGGCGGCGGGACCCGCCCAGTCGGTGACGAACTGCGTCAGCCAGGCGCCCTGCAGGGGACCGTGCACGATGATGTCGTCGTGCCCTTCGAAGCGGGCGTACTCACGGTCGTAGTGGATCCGGTGCGGGTTGTGGCTCGCCGCGCTGTAGAGGAACAACTGCGCCTCGTCGGGGAACTTGTGCATCGTGGGCAGTTCCTGGTCGGCCTCGAGCGTTGCGAGGTCCGGGGCTGCGGTCGCCGCTTCGGTGGCTGTGTTCATCGTGCAATGCCGATCATGCGGGAACGGGCTACTTCGTCGCCGAATTGATTGACGAACGTGGTCTCGCGTACCTGCCGCACGAAGGGCCCCTTGCGGCCCTCCTTCTGATCGACCGCAGCGAGGCGGACGGTGGCGGTGATCTCGTCGCCGATGCAGACGGGCTCACCGAAGTCCCATTCCTCGCCGCCGAACATCACCCGGTCGACCAGCAGCCGGATCCGGGTGCCCTCGCGGTACAGGCCGTCCGTGCGCAGGTCTGATGCAGTTCTCGGCTGCACAACCGCATGGGTGACGTAGGTGGGCGGCGCCACCAGCGTCCGGTACCCGGCCGCCTGCGCAGCGACCTCGTCGAAGTAGACGGGATTCTCGTCGCCGACGGCGTAGGCGTAGCGCTGGGCCTCGCGCCGATCGATGACCACGGTGACCGGTCCCGACAGCACCTCGCCGACGCGCTCCAGCGTTTCGGCCGGAATCAGCGACTCACTCATCCTGCTGACACTAGAAGCCTGCAGTGCCATGTGCAGCGAGACAGTTTCCTGCGCAACCGGACGGCCCCGTCGCCAGTAGCGTTCGTGCCAGAGCAGGAGGGAACACCGTGGCGTTGTGGTCATCGAAGCTGGACATTCCGGACGCCGACGCCGCGCTGCCCGGCCGCAGCCAGACGATGCCGGTCGCTCCGGCGCACGTCGTGCTCGGAACGTCGATGACGCCGCCGTTCCCCGACGGCTTCAAGCACATCGTGGTGGGCATGGGCTGTTTCTGGGGAGCCGAACGCATCTTCTGGCAGCTTCCGGGCGTCTTCACCACCGCCGTGGGATACGCCGGCGGCCACACGCCGAATCCCAGCTACGAGGAAGTGTGCTCGGACCTGACCGGCCATACCGAGGCAGTGCTGGCGGTGTTCGATCCGGCGGTCACCAGCTTCGAGACGCTGTTGAAGGCGTTCTGGGAGGGTCATGACCCCACGCAGGGCATGCGGCAGGGCAATGACATCGGCACGCAATACCGATCTGGCATCTATGTCGCGGACGAGGCCGAGCTGGAGCTCGCGACCTCGTCACGGGACATGTTCCAGGCGGTGCTGGACCGTGCCGGACTCGGCCGAATCACTACCGAGGTCTGCCTGGCCGGGCCCTTCTACTATGCCGAGGACTACCACCAGCAGTACCTGCACAAGATCCCGTGGGGCTACTGCGGTCTGGGAAGCACCGGCCAGACCTGCCCGGTGGGCGTCGCCACTGCGGACTGACTATCCGAAGGCTGCGGCGAACGCCGCCATCGTCTCGTCGGTCACGGCGCGCCGGTCGTCACCCCAGGGCAGCGGCATCAGCACCGGGTATTCCACGCCTGCGTCCACGTACGCCCGCGTGAACTCACCGATCTCGGCCGGCGTGCCGACGAAGTCGATCGCCTGGATCATGTCGTTCGAGATGGCAGCGAGTGCACCGTCGCGATCCCGCTCGGACTGGCGCGCGCGAGCTTCGTCCACTTCGTCGCCGAAGCCGGCTGCGCGGAAGGCGTTGGCGTAGCCGTCGGCCATGACGTAGTTGAGCAAGTCCCGCTGAGCCGAGCGAGCCGAGCGCTCCAGCTCGCCGGCGGCGGCGTGGACATAGCAGATGATCTGCGCGTCGCCGCCGGCACGTACCTCCGATACTGCAGCCGGCACGTGCGAGGCGGGCACGTAGTTGAGCAAGACACCATCAGCGATCTCGCCGGCCAACCGAAGCATCTGCGGGTTCAGGGCCGCCAGCACGATTTTCGGCCGTTGCTCGCCCAGCCGTACGGCCAGCCGGAACCGGCGCACCTGCCAGAAATCGCCTTCGAAGGTCACCGTCTCACCGCTCAGGCACTCACGCAGGAGCGCTACGTACTCGCGCATCATGGCGATGGGGCGATCTGGCGCAGGCGCGCCGTGCTGACGCAGGATGCCGGGTGCTGACACGCCGAGCCCGACCAGCACGTCGCGGTCGGGACGGAGCCACTGCAGCGTTGCGGCAGTCATGGCAACCAGCGGCGGCGTGCGCAGCTGGATCGGAATGATGCCCGTGGCCAGATCGAGCTCCGGCGCCGCATGGCAGATGGCGCCGAGCGTCGAGAACGCGTCGGTCCCCGTCGCTTCGACCGTCCAGACAGATGAGTAGCCCTGGGCCTGTGCGGACTGCGCGATGTCGATCATCGCACTCGACCCCAGCACGCCCAGGCTGCCCACGGTCAAGCCGAAGCGCCGAGCCCCATTCGAGTCTGCCTCGGTCGATCCGTTCGCGCTCATGGCGGCGCACCGTACCTGCCGGCCGCGCGCCCCGCCCGCGTAGTTGCAGGCGTTTGCGGGCAGCTATGTGACGTGTCAGTGAACTGACGGTGACCGGCGCCGGGTGCGAGATAGGGTGAGGTTCACAGCCAGCAACGCCGCCGGTACCAGCACACGAGTACAGGCGTCGGGAGCCGGGAGGGAACAGAGATGACCGAGACAACGGAACCCACTCGGACAGATGAGCCCCGGATCATTTCCGACGCACTCGAGGTCATCGACAGTGCGCTGGGCGACTTCTTCAGCCGCGAACTGGTCTCGTCGGTCGAGGTCACCGATGTGCTGCTCGACGTGCGGACACTGCTGCGCCGGGGCGACGAAGCAGAAGAGCTGCCCAAGGTCGCCAAGGCCGATCAGGACGTCGCCCGCGCCTGAGTCGCCGACGCTTGCACCGCCTCTGAGATCGCTTCAGCGCCGCATCAGCCGGGCCGCCAGACGCCCGATTGCCTCGCCGACGGCGGCGCCTGCAATGACATCGCTCGCGTGATGCAGGCGCACATGGATGCGTGAGACGGCCACGATGGCCGCTGCGAGCCGGTAGACCGGTCCCAGTCGCGACCCGCGCGACAGCACGACCGCGGCACAGAAGGCCGCCGAGGCGTGGCCGGAGGGGAAGCTGGACGTGATCGGCTGGCGGAGCCGGTGCCGGGTCGGGTTCTCCGCGGCCGTGCCGGGTCTGCGCCGCGCGAACAACCGCTTGACACCCTGATTCACGACCAGCGACTCGAGTGCCATGAGTGCGCTGAAGCGCAGTGCATCGGCCGCTTCCCGGCGCGGTCCCAGGGCTCGAATTGCACCCAGCACGTGCCAGATCTGGCTGAACTCGCCCACATCCGAGGCCCCGTACATCACCCGATCCATCAGCTTGCGGCCTCTCAGGACCTCCCACCACCTGTCGACGGCACCGTCGAAACGGGCGATCTGCTGCGCAGCCGCCGACAGCGGGTCCTGCGCTTCGGCCGGCTCAGTGTCAGGCGATGACGATGCAGACATCATCCGGATTTTCCGAGCGTGATCGGCGGCGCGGTCGTGGTGGGCAGCAGGGGCGGGAGGACGGGGTCGGTGGCGGGAGCGATGGTGAGTGCGGGTCCGGCATTGGGGTCGGGCGGCGGCGGGATCATGAGAATCTGGCCGACGAAGATCTTGGTTGGGTCGGCAATATTGTTCACCCGGACCAGATCGTTCAGGTGAATGCCGTACCGGTCTGCGATCTGGATCAGCGTGTCGCCTCGCACCACCGTGTACGGGGTCAGCACTGGCGGTTCGGTCGTGGTGGCCGGTGCCGCAGTGTGCGCTGGAACCGTCGTGGCGGAGGCCTGGGTGCGAGACTCGCCCGGCAGCAGGGTGCACCCGAGCGCCACGCCGGAAGCCGCGATAGCGATCGCCACCAACATCACCCCCCGGCGCCGTGAGCAGGAGACGTCACGGGCCTTCGTCACTGCGAGCTGTTGGCGCCGACCACGGTCGGCGGGATGACGAGCTGCTCCCCGATGCGGAGCAGCGTGTCTTCCTTGCCGTTCTCTTCCATGAGCGCCCGGACGGAGACGCCGAATCCGTTGGCGATCTTGCTGAGGGTGTCTCCCGGCTGAACCACATAGATGCGACGCTGCGGAGGCGGCGCGGCGATGGTCGTGGTGGTGAGCTGTGGGCGCAGCGTGGTGAGCACGGGAAGGGTCGTCGGGATCGGCTCTGCCTCCGGCTCGGAGGCACAGGCGCCGCCAATTGCTGCCAGCGCTACAAGTGCTGCTGCGAGCCGGCCGGCGCGAGCGGCACCTGCCCCACGTGTTCGAGGCATGGCTCAGCCGGTTCGAACGGCCGCCGTGCTCAGCTGCCGGGGCCAGTTGTGGGCATGGAGACGGCTCAGGGCGCCAGCGGACAGGAACGGCTGCGGCTCGTCGTCGGTCACGGTCAGCAGTTCGGCGCCGTCGGCGGTGACCAGCACCGTGTGCTCGAACTGCGCGGTGCGGCTGCGGTCGGCGGTCATCGCTGTCCAACCGTCAGGCCAGAGCTGGGCACGCGGTGTGCCCGCCGTGATCATCGGCTCGACGGTGAAGGTCATGCCCTCGACCAGCTCAGTGCGTGCAGAAGGGTCGTAGTAGTGCGGGATGTTGGGCAGCCGGTGGAAGATCTGCCCGATGCCATGGCCGACGAACTCACGCACGACCCCGTAACCCTCGGCTTCTGCCCGGGTCTGGATGGCGCGGCCGATGTCGCACACCTGGGCTCCTGGCCGCACCGCCGCAATGCCGTGGTACATGGATTCGCGGGTGACCTCGACGAGCCGCCGCGAAGCCTCGTCGACGTCGCCCACCAGGAACGTCTCGGAGTGGTCGCCGTGCACTCCGCCGACGTAAATCGTCACATCACAGTTCACGATGTCGCCATCGCGCAGCCGCCTGTCGTCGGGGATGCCGTGGCAGATGATCTCGTTGGCCGAGGTGCACAGCGACTTCGGAAAGCCGTTGTAGTTGAGCGGGCTCGGGTAGCCACCCTCAGCAATGCATGTCTCGTGGCAGACCTCGTCGAGATGATCGCTGGTGACGCCCGGTGCGATCTCTGCGGCCACGGCGCTCAGAACGCGCCGGGCTGCTGAGCCTGCCGACCGCATGGCGTCGATCGTGGCGCTGTCAGAGGGTTCCACTCCGCTCGGGGCCGGCGAGGACTTGCCGCTGAGCGCGTAGGGCGGCAGCTCGATGTGCCCGGGCACCGCCCGGCGGGGCGAGACCAAGCCAGCGATCACTGGCTCGAAGCCAGAAGGCCTCATGCGCGCTGCTGGCACTCGACGCTTGCGCCTGCCCATTGTCGTCACGCTACCCGTGGGTCAGGGGTGCCCCGTGATCGTGCCGCTCTGCCGGCGGGCGCGATCAGTCGTCGCCGAGCTCGCCGAGCACTTCGTCATCGTCGTCGCCGAGCTCGCCGAGCACTTCGTCATTGTGCTCGCCGAGCTTGGGAGCGCGGCGGTAGATGCCCGGCGGCGTAGCGCTCATGCGAATCGGTGGCGCGATCTGGACGATCGGCCGGCCCACGGGCTGCTCCACCGCCACCAGCATGTCACGGGCTGCCACATGGGGATCGCTGAACAGGTCGCCGGGATGGTTGACCGGGCCGCATGGCACCTTGCCGCCGATGGCCTCGAGCACTTCGGCGTTGGTGTGCGATGCGGCCC
The DNA here is from genome assembly GCA_011523825.1 of Microthrixaceae bacterium. GTDB lineage: Bacteria > Actinomycetota > Acidimicrobiia > Acidimicrobiales > Poriferisodalaceae > Poriferisodalis. The sequence goes on along the minus strand of WTFX01000029.1, from coordinate 289,513 downwards.
ATTCGGTGAGCGCGCTGACGATCATGTCGCGGTGATGGAACCTGGCGCGAAGGGTGCGGGTCTCGTCCGCGGTGGCCCACTCCGGGCGGCCGATGGCCACCGCCAGCTCCCGCCAGTGGTTGTCGGTGGGCGCGCCGATGGCGACTGCCCCGTCGGACGTCTCGAAGATGTCGAACGGCACGATGTACTGGTTCTTGTTGCCGCTCGGCGGAGTATCGGGCTGGCCCATCACGCTGTAGCGCGTGACCCCGACCTCGCCCAGGGCCATCACAGCATCGACCATCGACACATCCACGAACTGGCCCTCGCCCGTCCGCTGCGCGTGGAAGAGCGCCGCCAGCACGCCCATGGCGCCGATGGTGCCTGGATACGTGTCGCCGATGTAGGGACCGACGACGTGACGATCGGCAGGACCGCTGCCATTGGCCGAGACCATGCCCGACATGGCTTGGGCCACCACGTCGTACGCCGGCCAGTCCACATACGGGCTCTCGCCCGAGCGCGGGTCGCCGAAGCCGCGGATGGCGCCGTACACGAGCTTCGGATTGCGCTCGTGGAGCACCTCCCAGCCCACTCCGAGCGCATCCATAACCCCAGCGCGCATGTTCTCGACGAGCGCATCCGCGGTGTCGACGAGCTGCAGGAACTGCTCCCGCTGATCCTCGTCGGTGAGGTCGAGCGCTATGCCTCGCTTGTTGCGGTTGTAGTTGGCGAACCCGGCCCCGAAGTTCCGCTCCGTGTCCTCGCGGGTGAACGGCGCCATCTTGCGGGCGAGCTCGCCCCGCGGTGGTTCCACTTTGATGACATCGGCACCCAAGTCGGCCAGCATCATCGTCGACCACGGCCCGGCCAGCGCATGGGTGCAGTCGATGATGCGGACACCTTGGAGCGGGCCCGAGTTCTGCGCAGCCATCGGCGCAACCCGCTCGTGGGCAGTCAGGTGCTCTTCATCCGGCGGATCCAGCAGTGCCATGTCGTCGCCCTTCTGAGGTGATGCCGTGATCAGGCGAAGTTCGGGCGGCGCTTCTCGACGATGGCGGCGTGACCCTCGCGCGCATCATCACCTGTGAAGCCCAGCATCTCCAGGGCGGCAGAGGTATCGAAGATTGGCCCTGCCAGCCGCATCCAGTTGTTGAGGCTGTACTTCGTCCAGCGGATGGCGCTCTGGCTGCCCGCCGCCAGCCTGCGAGCGACGGCGAATGCCTCGTCGAGCACGTCGTCGTCGTCGACCGCCTTGCTGACGATGCCCATGTCGTCGGCCTCTTCGCCCGTGATCGTGTCGCAGGTCAGCAGGTAGTACTTCGACTTGGCCATGCCGCACAGGATCGGCCACACGATCGCCGCATGATCGCCGGCGGCCACGCCGAGCCTGGTGTGACCGTCCACGATCCGGGCGCTGCGTCCAGCGATCGAGATGTCGGCCATCAGCGCCGCCGCGAGGCCGGCCCCGACGGCAACGCCTTCGATCGCCGAGACGATGATCTTGGAGCAGTTGATCATGTTGTAGACGATGTCTCGCGCTTCGCGAAGCGCCCGCTGGCGCGTCTCGAAGTCATCCATGATCTCGGAGATCATGTCCAGGTCGCCACCGGCGGAGAAGGTTCCGTTGGCGCCCCGGATGACCGCCACCCGGGTGTCGGGATCGTCGTCAACCGCCCGCCAAATGTCGGCCAGCGCTAAGTGCTTCGGCCCATCCACAGCATTCAGCCGACCTGGCGTGTCGATCACGATCTCGAGCACGCCGTCGTCGTCGGGACCGGTGACCTGGAGCGCGGAGAAGGGGGCGTAGCGGTCGTTCATGGCGCCCGAAGCTAGTTGTTCGGGGTGGCAGCCGTCGGGGCCTGCGAGCTGGGCGCGCTGAGCAACCGGTACGCCGACTCGATCTCGCCTGCCGGCGCGAAGATCCGCTCCCACGGGTGCAGCAGCCGGTCCCGCCCGTAGCGGGGGATCACGTGGATGTGGAAGTGAAACTGGGTTTGATCTGCAGCGGCGCCGTTGTTGTTGACCAAGTTCACGCCCGCCGGCGCCAGTCGCTCGCGCACCAGGGCCGCCACCCGCCGCGCCGCCTGCATCACGTGAGCAGCGTCGTCATCGGTGAGTTCCCAGACGTCGGTGACGTGCCTGCGGGGAATGACGAGGCAATGACCGACGGTCATGGGCAGGCGATCCATGAACGCCACGGCTTGCTCATCCTCGTAGAAGCGCAGTGCCGGCACGTCGCCTGCCGCGATCGCGCAGAACGTGCAGCCCGGCAGCCGGTCCGCGGCCGGCCCTGCGTCCGCTGAGGAATTCGTCACGAGTCGAGCATCCGCTGCGGCTCAGTGGTACCGGAGCTCGACGTGGTCAACGACGTGATCGTGGCCCTTTGCGAGCACCAGGTCGGCTCGGGCCCGTGTCGGCAGGATGTTCTCCTGCAGGTTGACGAGGTTGATCGAGCGCCAGATCGTGCGCGCGACTGCGTCGGCCGCAGAGGGCGGCAGATCGGCGAACTGCGCAAAATAGGCGGACTGCTCGCGGAACACCGTCTTGCGCAGCTGCTGGAAGCGCTCGACGTACCACTCCTCGAGGTCTTCGGCCTCGGCATCGACGTAGATCGTGAAGTCAAAGAAATCCGACACGAACGGCGTGCTTGACGGCGGTCCGGTCTGCAGCACGTTCAAACCCTCGACGATGAGGACGTCGGGCTGGTTGATGAGCTGGATCTCATCGGTCACGTCGTACAGGCTGTGGGAGTACACGGGCGCCGCGACGTCGGGCTCGCCGCTCGAGATCCGCTGGAGGAAATCGCGCAGCTCGCCGCGGCGGTAGGACTCGGGAAAACCCTTGCGCCCGAGGATGCCGCGCGCGGTGAGCTCGGCGTTCGGCAGCAGGAATCCGTCCGTCGTGACCAGATCCACTTCAGGGTGATCGGGCCACGAGGCCAAGACCGCTCGCAGGATGCGTGCCGTGGTGCTCTTGCCGGCCGAGACGCTTCCGCCGATGCCGATCAGGTATGGCCGCGGCGGCAGCACCCTGCCGAAGAAGCCCTCGGTGGCGGCGCGCAGCTGGCGCTTGGCCGCTACACGCAGGTTCAACAGTCTCGACAGAGGCAGGTAGATGTCTCGCACCATGTCGAGCGTCACCGGTTCGACGAGGCCCGCCAGCGCCTCCAGCTCGGCTTCTGTCAATGACAGCGGCGTGGCGTCTCGCAGCTTGGCCCACTGCTCGCGGGTGAACCTGCAATGCCGGTCATCGATGCCCGGCTCGAGCATTGCGGCGTCTGTCACCCGCCTAGCTTGGCGAACTCATGGCACCGACCGCAACCGGATCGTATGCGCCTTGTGCTGTCGCCATGCCCCGATGCCAGCGCCGCGGTGTCGCGACGGCGGCTCGCGGGTAGTCCTCAAACATCCAGCGGGCGAATTGCCGGCGGGTCCAACCGGACCAGTCGACTGCGCGCAGCGACAGCTCGGCCAGACGTTCGTGAGCCAGGACACGGCTGAGGCCGCGCGCCAGCCGGTGGTCGAGTGTGAACTCGGCTCGCGCGTCGCGCACGTAGCGAGCCGTCACGCTGTGGGGGGGACCGCCGCGCGCAATCGCCGCCGCCGCCAATCGCCCCATCTGCAGGGCTTGGCCGATTCCCTCGCCGGTGAGTGGGTCGGCGGCCGCAGCGGCATCGCCGCACAGCAGGGCGCGCCCCCGGGCCAGCTCCAGTTCTCCTAGCCGCGCGGGTATCGGCCACGCTCGCGTCGGGCCGTCGGGTTGGTGAGCGCCGAGCACCGTCGCGATGTGGCCGCGCTCGGTGAGGCTGGCCCAGACGGCAGCGATCTCTTTGCCGTCGAGCGTGCCTGCGCTGTCAGCGGAGTCGTGGCCGCGGCGGGCTCGGGGCACCCCGAATCCGACGTTGACGCGCCCGTCGCCCAACGGGAACGACCAGGCGTAACCCGGCAGCAGGTCGGGCTCGAACCAGACCCACATGTCGCGGGCAGCGGGGCCGCTTGCACGCAGGTAGCCGCGAAACGCATGCCAATCGCCTCGGTAGCGGTGCGGGCCGATGCCGAGCGCTTTGCGCACAGCCGAATACACGCCGTCGGCAGCCACCACGAAGCGCGCGTGCACGACGCTGTTGTCGCTGAGCCGGACGGACGCTGTACTCACCCGCTCGCCGAATTCCTCAAAGCCGTCGAATGCGATGCCGAGCCGTACGTCAGCCTGTGCTGCCGCCGCGAGGTCGACGAGCCCCGCGTCCAGCTCGGTGCGCCGGCACACGCTCGCGAACTGCCCGCGCCCTTCGGGGAGGGGCAGCCTCATGACTCGTCCTCGCGGCGTGCGCACGCAAGCGGCCTCCACTGGCATCCACGAGTTCATCCGCTCCGGCTGCAGGCCGAGTGACTCGAGCTCGCGCAGCGCGAGCGCGGTGAGGCCGTCACCGCAGCACTTGTCACGTCCTGGCGCTGCGCGATCGACGAGCATGACCCCGAGTCCCGCGCGCCGTGCCCACACGGCGGCGGATGCGCCTGCCGGGCCGGCACCGACGATCAGGACATCGACGCTGGTCACTGGCTCATGACCTTTCCGGCTCGCCGGTCTCGGTGATTCCATCGACGGCGGCGGACTGCCCGCCGTCGGCATCGTCAGGGTCGCCTTCTTCGCCGTTGCTGCCTGTTCCGCCGGTGTCGTCCGGCTCGGTCGAGTCGCCGTCGCCGTCGGTTGTGTCGCCGTCGCCGGCTTCCGTCTCATCGTCGGCGTTCAACTGGCTCAGATCGACGTCGAGACAGGGATCGTCGGGATAGCGCGGCAGTTCAGAGTCGCGCTCGCCGGGCTGTTCGACGCATTCGAGCGGCGGGCACTCCACAATCGAACCGTCGGCACGCTCGCTGCCGTCTTCGACCAACTCTGCTTCGGCCGCGTCGGCTTCGCTGGTGCCAGAAGCATCCTCCGGCGTCTCGCCGTCGGCTGTCGGCCCGCCGTCTGGTGACTCTGGGGGTGCGAGCAGCGGATCCACGCACTGCCGCGGCACCGAACGTGAGCCATCGCAGTCGCGCCCTTCTTCGGGTCGGTAGCGGGCATGGAACGTGTCCACGTCGACGGTGCCGTCGGAGAACACGCGAGTCCGTTCCGTGCGGACCCGGCGGCAGAAGTCCTGCATTTCCTCTTCGGGTTCGCCGATCGTGACTTGGACGTTGCGCGTGGAGTACAGCTCGACGGTGATAGAGGTGTCGGTGTAGGTCGGCCAGATGAGCAAGCCGTACGGAGTGGGATTGGTGAATCTCAGGTCAGGCTTCGGGTAGGAGATGGTGGGGTCCAGCCCGAACGGGTAGCGGCTGAAGTACAGCGAGTGCGTCTGGTACTCGTCGATGGTCATGCCGGCCCGGATCAGGGCGTTGAAGATGGTGGTGGCGAACTGCGACACCCCGCCGCCGATGTCGTCGACGAGCACGCCCTTTTCGATGAAGCCGCCCTCCACGAAGCCCTTTTCCTCGGTTCGCCGGCCGACGTGCGCGTTCAGCGAGAGGCTCTCGCCGGAATCGACGACGGCGCCTCGCATCAACTCGGCGAAGCGGTGGATGTTCTCGACGCGGCCCTGACAGCACGCATGCTTCGTGGTGAAGGTGCCGACGAGCTCGACGATGCCCAGCGATTCCAGGTGCGCCTGTTCCTCACGGCTCACCGCAGGGCGCGACGGCAGCGCGAGCGGCCCTTGTACGCGTGCCAGCAATGCCTCCTCGATCAGGGCTCCGACATCGTCGGCACAGCAGGCGATGCTGCCGTCGCTCGCCACAACCGTCGGCACGCCGGCGATGACAGCCATGGCGGCGGAGGCGAATGGGGTCGAGTGATCGGCGAAGACCTCTTCGAGGTACGGCCCCACGTGCGCTTGATCGAACGAGATCTTCGGCGGTGCTGCCTCCGCATCAAGCTGCAGCCAGCCGGCGACCGTCTCGATGGTGAGGTCATGGGTCGTCTCTCCGTATGCGACGACGAGACTGCGCCCGTAGTTCTGGTGTGCGGTGTTGACGGCCTCCTGCAATTCGGGCGTGTGGGCAAGCGGTTCGCTCTCGATCAGCTCTGCAGCGATCTCGATTCGCGTGTACGAGCGAGCGATGCCTTCGAGCACCTGGTCGACGATGGCATCGGCGTCGACGACTTGGCCGGGAAGGCCGAGATCGACGGCGAGCGTGCCGTTGACGACGACGACCCTCGGGGGCGTGGCCGTCACACCGAGGTCAGCGGCGTCGGCGAGCACAGCGCGGGCCATTGACCGGTCGACGCTGTACCGGCGCTCGGTGAACTGGGGATCGGTAGACCACGCGACCCACGACTCGGGAGCCTCGTCTGTCGCTTGTGCAGTGCCGGTGCGCAATTGCCGGACGGCGTTGTAGGTGGCGTCATGCTCAAGCGCAATGCCGAGGTCGGCCACGGTCAGCGTCAGATCGCCGACATCGGTGCGCACCAACACCGGTGTCGCCGCCAGCTCTGCCGCAAGCGCAGCAATCCGCAGGTGCACCGTGTCGGGACTCACCTCGGTCGGCGTTCCCGGAGCTGCGGTGGGAACGACCACCGGTGCGCTGCTCGGAGTCGGCCCAGCCGACGTCACCGGAGCGGTCTGAGGGGGAGCATCAGACGGGTCCCTGATGGCCAGCAGGGCGGTGCCGAGGATCGACGCCACCAGGATTGCGGCCGCCGTGATGATCGACCAGCGAGGGGCCCACGTCGGCCAGTGCACGGGGGTTGATCGTACGGGTCGCTTGCCGTCTGCAGGCGGCGCGGCGTGCGTGCGATACTCCGAGCCGTCGTCGCCGCTCCGGCAGCGGTGCCGACGGCGCCGTCGCACGCGGGCGGCGCTACCGAGGGAAGGAAATCACGACATCATGAGCAAGCTGTGCGAGGGTCGAGTTGTCATCGTGACCGGAGGCGCCCGCGGCATCGGGCGTGAGCATTGCCTGATGCTCGCCGAGCACGGGGCCAAAGTGGTCTGCAACGACCTGGGCGGCGCCCGAGACGGCACCGGTGCCGATATCGGTCCCGCCGACGAGGTTGTCAACGAGATCAAGGCCATGGGCGGCGAGGCGGTCGCCAACGGTGACGACGTCTCCGATTGGGAAGGCGCTCAGCGGCTCGTGAACCAGGCCGTCGAGACGTTCGGCGACCTGCACGGCATGGTGAACAATGCCGGCATCCTGCGCGACCGGATGCTGGTGAACATGACCGAGGCCGAGTGGGACGCGGTGATCAAGGTCCACCTCAAGGGCACCTTCGCACCCGCACGCTGGGCCAGTTCCTACTGGCGGGAGAAGTCCAAGGCCGGCGAGCAGGTGAACGCATCGATTGTGAACACGACATCGGTCTCGGGAATTTACGGCAACCCGGGACAGACCAACTACGGCGCAGCCAAGATGGGCATCGCAGCGTTCACCATCATCGCGGCGCGCGAGCTGGCGCGCTACGGCGTACGCGTCAATGCGGTTGCACCTGGCGCACTCACGCGCATGACCGAGGACTTGGGCATGGGCGAAGCCTCCGAGGAGGATCAGGCCCTGATGCACCCCCGCTACATCGCGCCGATCGTGACCTGGCTGTGCTCAGCCGAAGCAGCAGGCGTGACGGGCCGGGTCTTCGAAGCATCGGGCCGCATGCTTGCGGTCGCCGAGGGCTGGGAACGCGGCCCGACGATCGACGCCGTCGACGACCCGACCAAGATCGGCGATGCGGCCCGCCAGCTCGTGCGCGATGCCCGCCTCAACAGCGGCATGAGCGGCCAGCCGGCCGATGGCGGCGTGGCTGACTGAGCCGCAGGCATCCGTCGACCGGCAGACTCGACCCGCACCCCACTTCGATTCACGCAGGAAGGACATCAATCATGGGACTCAATCCCGAAGCAGTCGGCGCCACCGGCACTCCAACCATGCGGTCGTGGACGTTCCGCGACTCGCTGCTGTATGCCGTCGGCATCGGTGCCGGCGCCGAGGATCCCTTCGGCTCCGAGCTGGAGTTCACCACCCACAATTCCAAGAACATCGCCCACCAGGCGTTCCCGACCCAGGGCGTCGTCATCGGATTCGGCGCTGGCGGTGCCATGGCCAATGCCGGTGATCTGGACTGGGGCAAGCTGCTGCACGGCAGTCAGGGGATCACCGTGCACCAGCCGATCCCGACCGAAGGAACCGTCGAGATCACTGATCGCATCGCCGGCATGTGGGACAAGGGTGAAGGCCGCAACGCCATCATCGACACCGAGGCCAGCGCGGTCGATCCCGATTCCGGCGACGTCATCTTCGAGCTTCGGAGTTCGGTGGTGATCCGCGGTTCGGGCGGTTTCGGGGGCGAGGCGGGCAGCACCGCTCCACTGGTCAGCGCGCCCGACCGCGACCCTGACTACGAGATCTCGTACCAGACCCGTCCCGATCAGGCCCTCACCTACCGGCTGAGCGGCGACTACAACCCGCTGCACAGCGACCCGTGGTTCGCAACCGAGCTCGCAGGCTTTCCCAAGCCGATCCTGCACGGCCTGTGCACCTATGGCTTCACCGGCCGGGCGCTGCTGCACACCCTGTGCGAGGGTGATCCGGCCCGTTTCCGGTCGATGGACTCCCGGTTCTCTGCTCCGGTGTTTCCCGGCGACGAGCTGACCATCCAGGTGTGGGACGACGGCGAAGGCCGAGCGATCTACCGCACGGTTGCTCAGAAGGGCACCGACGAGCAGCGCGTGGTCATCGACAACGGACTGTGCACCTACGCCTAGAAGCCGACGCCTGAGCTGCGGAGGCGGCAGCTCAGAACAGCTTGAGGGCGTCGCTGGTGATGCCGCGTAGCTCGTCGTAGTCGAGCACGACACAGCGGATGCCCCGGTCGGCCGCGAGCACGCGCGCTTGAGGCTTGATCTCCTGTGCGGCGAAGACGCCGCTCACGGGCGCCAAGCGGGCATCCCTGTTCAGGTATTCGAGATAGCGGCAGAGCTGCTCGACCCCGTCGATCTCGCCCCGCCGCTTGATCTCCACGGCCAGCGTCGCGCCGTCGCAGTCCCGGCACAGCAGGTCTACGGGACCGATGTCGGTCGGGTACTCGCGCCGCACCAACACGGTGCCGTCCGCCAGCGTCTCGGGATGTGCGGCTAACAGCTCCTGCAGGTGTGCCTCGACGCCGTCCCGCTCGAGACCGGGATCCATGCCCATGTCGTGCGCGGTGTCGCTGATCACCTCGGAGAGGCGGATCTCGAGACGCTCGCCCTTGTCGTTCGTGACGCGCCACAGATCGGGTTCGCAGACGAGCCGGTTGGGCGCGTTCATCCAGTTCAGCGGCTTGTAGGCACCGCCGTCGGCATGAATGGCCACGCAGCCGTCGGCCTTCACCATGATCAGCCTGACGGCCTCGGGCAGGTGCGCGTCGAGCCGTCCCGAGTAGTCGACCGTGCAGCGAGCGATGACCAGTCGCAATGGTCTAGGCGGCTGCTGTCAGTTCGTAGACCGACGTGAGCTTGGGCTCGCCCCCATCGCGCCCGTCTGCATCGAGCACCCGAGCGCGGCCGCTCTCGACGAGATGGAGCATGTGCGCGTAGACCGAGCTTGCCGCGGGATACCAAAGCCGCTTGTCGTAGGCCTCGTACATCTTCGGCACGAAGTCCGCGATGCGGCACGGTCCCGGTCGGAGGTGCTCGATGATCTGCTGCTCGCGGTCGCTGCGGTGCGCGATGAACGAGCGCACGTATGCCGTGGGTTCGGGAATCGGGGGCCCGTGAGTCGGCCAGTAACGCTCGTGGTCAAATTCGAGCAGCTTCGCCAGCGAGTCGAGGTAGTCCTGCATCGAGCCGTCGGGAGGCCCCACGACACTCGTTGCCCAGCCCATGACGTGGTCGCCTGAGAAGAGCGAGTTCTCCTCGAGCAGCTCGTAGCACAGGTGGTTCGAGCAGTGGCCCGGCGTGTGCACGGCGCGTAGCGTCCAGCCGTCACCGGCGACGATGTCGCCATCGACCAGAGCGACATCGGGGACGAACTCGGTGTCGGCGCCTTCCCGCTTCAGCTCCTCGGGCAACTCGTCGAACTCGGCTTGGTACTTCTCCTGTTCCTCGGCGCTGATGTAGTCGGAGAAGTCCACCCGATCGTCAGGATCGAGCTTCCACACGCTGGCGTGCGGGCCGTAGCCGTAGCTGAGGGCGCCGGTCGCTGCGACCAGATCGCCGGTGAGGGGTGAGTGATCGCTGTGGGTGTGCGTCACCAGCGCGGCGATGACCGTCTCGCCAGGCTCGAGTGCTGCGAGCACATCGTCGAGATGGCTCGCAAGCGGCGGTCCGGCGTCGATCACCGCGACCTCGCCGCGCCCGACGATGTAGGTGCCGGTGCCGCGATAGGTGAACGGCGTCGGGTTCTTGCATATGACGCGACGGATCGTCGGCGACACTTGGTCGCAGGCGCCATAGTCGAACTCGCCGAGATCTCGGTAGTGCTCGATGGTCACCGGCATCGGCTGCTCCATGTCGGGTCGGAACGCGTGCGTGACGGTCTAGCATCACATCACGGCCTGGCCGGGCAGCCGCCATGAGGGGGAGGCGGCTGCCCGGCCCGCTGTGCTTTCACGTTCAGCACCGTCGGGAGGGAACATGGCGGATCTGACAGACCGGAGCGGCGGCTATTTCGTCGGCACGAAACCTTCGGAGCGTTATCCCATCTGGACCCGCGCCAACGTGGGCGAGGTGTTCCCCGATCCGGTGAGGATGAGCACCTTCGACTTCGCGTTCCAGAACGACGACGGCATTCGCATGTCCGAGCTGGGGTTCCGCGATGCGTACGTGGACATGGGTGCGTTCGACTACGACGAGTTCGATCCCGACAACTGCGTATTCCTGGGCGTCTTCGGCGGCTACACATATCTCAACGCCGCGATCGGGCGTGTCTTCGGCGCCCGCGCCCCCGGCATCGATGTCGACACCGTTGATCGGACCTTCTTCGGCGAGCAGCCGGGCATCCCGCCCTACGAACCGCATCCCGACGATGCCAGCCCCGAGGCCGAGCAGCGCATCGGCGAGACCTTCCTGATGCTGTTCGCGGCGCCGGCGTTGCCGGAGGTGCTCGAAGACGAGCAGAACATCGCCGAACTGCGCGCGCAGCGCCCCGACTTCGCCCAGATGGGCGACCACGAGATCATCGATTGGATGAGCAACTTCCTCGAGTCGGGCTACATCGACGGCACCGGTTTCCGGCTGCTGTTCGCGCGGCACCTGAAGGTGTCCTTCCTGGCGGCGGTGCCGCTGGGCGCGATCGAGCAGGTGTGCACGGCGCTGGGGCGGCCTGAGGACACGCTCAAGCTGGTGGCCGGCTTCGGGGACGTGGCGTCCGCTGCACCCTCGGATGCGATGTGGCAACTCGGACGGCAGGTCGCCGAATCCAGCGCGCTGGGGGCGTTGTTCGACGCTGGACCGGCGGGCTTGGCTGATCGCCTGGCTGCGGCAGGCGCTGAGGACCCGTCAGGCGACGTAGCGGCGTTCAACGAGGCCTTCGACTCGTTCGCGTATGAGTTCGGCTCGCGGGGTCCGAACGAGTGGGAGATGAGCTGCCCCACCTGGGAAACCGACCCCGACATCGCGCTGGCGGCCATCGACCGCATGCGCCTGGCGCCCGCCGATGCCGAGCCGGCACGGCGGCGCGCAGAACTGGCCGCCCAGCGAGAGGCGCTGGCGGCAGAGATCTCTGGATTGCTCGAGGCCGACCCCGACACCCAGATGCAGTTCAACCTGGCCCTCGGTGCGGCAGCCGTGTACCTGCCCGGACGCGAGCGCACCAAGACCAACTGCGTGCGCTACGTGAACGAGTGCCGCATCGCCTCACGGGTACTGGGCGAGCGACTCGTCGAGCGTGGGCAGTTCAGCGGCGCGACCGAGTTCGGCATGCTGCGGCTGTCGGAAATCCACGAGATGCTCGATGACCCGACCGGCTGGGCAGAGGTCATCGCGGAGCGTCAGGCCCGGTGGGACGACGCCGCGTCGCGTCAGGAGCCTTTCGTCATCGTCGGTGACCCGCCGCCGCTGTCAGAGTGGCCTCGTCGGGGCGCGTCCGAACTGGCGCAGCTCTCAGCGGGCGAGACGCTCGCTGGTTTGCCGGGCTGCCCTGGCATAGCCCGCGGGCGGGCGCGAGTGGTGCTCGACAGCAGCGACCCGACCGCGCTGTCCCCTGGGGATGTGCTCGTAGCGCCGCTCACCGATCCGTCGTGGACGCCGCTGTTCGTGAGCGCGAGCGCGGTTGTGGTGGACGTCGGCGCAGCGCTCAGCCACTCGGTGATCGTGAGCCGCGAACTCGGACTGCCTTGTGTCATCTCGGCAACGGGGGCGACGGGACGCATCCCCGATGGCGCCCTCATCGAGGTGAATGGCGACACCGGCATGATCACCGTGCTGGAGCTGTGACGCTCGGCGCCCCCGTGTTGGAGCTGTGACGCTCGGCGCCCCCGTGTTGGAGCTGTGACGCTCGGCGTCACAGTGTTGGAGCAGCAGTCGCTCAGCGTTCAGGCCAGTCGGGAAGCCGCCGTTCGGTCAGGGCGCGGACCCCTTCGAGGTAGTCCGGGCTGGGGATCATCTCGTTGAGCAGCCGATCCGATTCGGAGACGGCGGTGCCCACGTCCCGGTGCTGGTCCAGATAGATCTGCCGCTTCGTCGTGGTGAGCGAACTGGGCGCAACCCGGGCGGCCATGTCGTACGCGTACTCGTACACGTGATCCATGAGCTCGGACGCCTCGACGATCTCATTGAACAGGCCCCAGCCCTCGGTCTCGGAAGCCAGGAACTTGCGGCTCGACAGCAGCAGGTCGTTGGACCGCGTGATGCCCACGAGACGGGGGAGCACCCAAGAGAGTCCGAATTCCGCGGGCAGTCCCAGCGGCCCGTGGGCGGCGGTGAGCTTGGCATCGGGTGCAGCGAACCGAAGGTCGCAATAGCAGGCCAGCACCAGCCCGGCGCCCGCCGCCGCACCATTCACCGCCGCGATCGTCACGGTTTCCAGCGCCATCATGAAGGCGAAGTTCTGGTCGAACTCGGGTGCCACTCCATAGCCCGGCATCGCCAGATCGGCGGAGGTGCCGGGGTCATAGCCACCCTTGTCGCCGTGGCCCTCCAGGGCCTGAGTGTCGGCGCCTACACAGAAGTCGCGTCCTTCGCCAGTGATCACCACCACCCGGACCCCCGCATCCTGCTCCGCTTGCTCCAGCACCCAGCGCAGCTCTGTATGCATCCGGCCGGTCCAAGCGTTGCGGCGATGCGGGCGTGAGAGTGTCAGCGTCGCGACCGGACCCTCCACCGAGTACTTCGTTGCCTTCAGCTCCATGTGTCCCTCTCGGCGACGCTCAGGCTTCGCCTTCGATTCTGTGTCCGATGGGCCATCTCAGGCTTCGCCTTCGATTCTGTGTCCGATTGGCTATCTCAGGCTTCGCCTTCGATGACCTGCCGCAGCGCCTCAAGTGCGTCCTCGGCGAGTTCGGGGCGGCAGATCAGCAGGTCTGGCAGCCACGGGTCGGCGAAGTTGTATTCGAGTTCCGATCCGTCGCAGCGGCTGGCGTGCAGGCCCGCCGCGCGGGCGACCGCCACCGGCGCGCAGTTGTCCCACTCGAATTGTCCTCCCGAGTGGGCGTAGATGTCAGCCATGCCGAGCACCACGGCCATGGCCTTGGCACCTGCAGAGCCCAGCGTCATCAGCTCAGCGTCGAGCGCCTGGGCGATGATGACCGCCGCCGCCGGCGGGCGCGACCTGCTGACGACGAGGCGGGGCTGCCCGTTGTGCGGCGCCGGCAGCAGCGGCTCGGGATCGGTGCACAGTGTCTGCCCGACTGCCGGGAGCGCCACGGCACCGGCGGTGGGCACACCGTTCTCGACCAGAGCCACATGCACTGCCCAGTCCGAGCGGCCGGGTTCGGAATACTCACGCGTTCCATCCAGAGGGTCCACGATCCAGACGCGGTCTGCAGAAAGGCGAGCGAGATCGTCGCGCCCTTCCTCAGAGAGGATGGCGTCATCGGGTCGTGCTTCGGCCAGTCGATTCACGATGTGCCGGTGGGCCTCGGAATCACCCGCGTCACGGACTTCCCAGGTCCCGGCCCCCGAACTGAAGAGTCGCTCGCGGACTTCCACCAGCAAGGCCCCGGTCTCGGTGGCCACGCTCGCGGCAAGAGCGTGGTCGTCGGGTTGGGCCATCGGTCAAGTGTGCCCTCTGGACGCGCTGGCAACACGCCGGCAGTGAGTCCGACGTGAGTCACGGCGACATGCCTTCGACAAATGGCTGTTATTCCTCGCATGAACGTGTCAGGGTCGCAAATCAGTACGGGTAGCCTCGCGGTTCATCAGGTGCGGCGTAGTGCAACACCGCGCTTCGCGCGCCTGCGTCATGGACAACCGATGGAGGGAATGTTCTCTATGAATAGACGATTCGCGCCGATTTCTCGGCGGTCTGCGTTGCGACTCGGCGGCGTGCTGATGGCAATCGCGTTGGTGGCCGCGGCATGCGGCTCTGACGATGGCGACGATCAGGACGTCGACGGCGACGAGCCGGCGGCGACAACCGAAGCAGAGGCAGCGGTCGAAGAACCGGAAACCGAAGTCGATATGACGCAGGACACCGGCGACCTGCTCGCGGTCGTCCAAGATCGCGGCACCCTCAACTGCGGCGTCAGCGGCTCGGCAGTGGCCTTCTCGGAGACGCAGCCTGACGGCAGCACGACCGGCTTCGATGCCGACTACTGCCGTGCAGTAGCCGCAGCGATCCTGGGCGATGCCGGAGCGGTCAACTTCGTGCCGCTGACGGCGGCCGAGCGCTTCACCGCGCTTGAGGCCGGTGACATCGACCTGCTCGTGCGCAACACCACCTGGACCCAGAGCCGAGACACCGACCTCGTGCTCGACTTCGGGCCGACCACCTACTACGACGGTCAGCAGATCATGGCCCGCGCTGACGACGGCTTCTCGGGCACGTCGACCGTGTCGGATCTCGATGGCGCCACGGTGTGCACCAACGCCGGCACGACCACCGAGAAGAACATCGCCGATGCTGCCGATGCAGCCGGCATTGAGATCACGCTGTCCACCTTCGAGGACTTCGACATCGTCACCGAGAACTTCATCTCCGGTGCGTGCGACGCGGTGACCACCGACGGCTCTGCGCTCGTCGGCCGCAAGGTGAAGCAGGAAGGCGACCAGAACTGGGTGATCTTCCCGCCGACGCCGATCTCGAAGGAGC
The DNA here is from genome assembly GCA_011523825.1 of Microthrixaceae bacterium. Lineage (GTDB taxonomy): Bacteria > Actinomycetota > Acidimicrobiia > Acidimicrobiales > Poriferisodalaceae > Poriferisodalis. The sequence goes on along the minus strand of WTFX01000029.1, from coordinate 274,325 downwards.
CGCTGGGGCCGGTCTACCCGCAGAACCAGTCGACCTTCGGCGACGTCGTGAACTGGACCGTGTACGCCACGATCATCGCCGATGAGAAGGGCATCACCTCGGCCAACATCGATTCGATGATGGGCGGCGGCGACCTCGATGCCGAGGCAGTCCGCATGCTCGGCGGCGAGGGCGAGCTGCAGACCAAGATGGGTCTGTCGGCCGACGCGTTCTACAACGTGATCAGCCAGGTCGGCAATTACGACGAGATCTACACCCGCAACCTCGGCCCCGTTGGCCTGAGCCGTGACGGCTCGGCGAACGCGCGCTGGACCGCGGGCGGCCTCATCTACGCACCGCCTGCTCGCTGATCGCGTGCTTGCCGGCTGGGCGCCGCCCGGTCTGGCAGGCATGTGATCACAGCAACTGCGACGGCCCCCGGCCCGACTGGGTCGGGGGCCGTCGCGCGTCTCGGCGCTGTAGTCCGACCACTGCTCGTCTCACGGCATCGACCACTGCATGTCTCCATGCAATAGCCCGATGCATACGACCTCTTCGCGTAGGGTGATCTGCGGTGAGCGACCCCCGAGCACCGGACCGTGACGCCTCCCTGAGCACGCTGGGAACCCGTCCGCCGTTCTACCGGGACGCGACGGTCGTGCGCTGGATCGCGCAGGTCGGCACGCTCATTCTTGTCTTGGCGGCATTGTGGTTCCTCGCCACTGAGGCGGGGGACAGCCTGCGAGCCCGCGGCGCGAACATCGACTTCGACTTCATCTCCGACCACATCGGCATCAAGGTGGGCTGGGGGATCGACACCAACCCCGACTCGGGCGGTCGGGCGCTGTGGGTCGGCATGGTGAACACCATCCGGATGGCGGCCGCTGGCATCGCGCTCGCCTCGGTGGTCGGCGTGCTGGTGGGTCTGGCCCGGCTGTCCTCCAACTGGCCGCTCCGGCGCCTCGCCGGCGTGTACGTGGAGGCGCTGCGCAACATCCCGCTGCTGGTGCAGATCCTGGTGTACGCCGCAGTGCTGGCGTCGCTGCCGAATGTCTCATTCGACATGGGGCCAATCCCCGGCTGGGTTCACCTGTCCAACAAGGGCCTGTCGATCCCGCGCGTCTTCGTGGCCGACGGCTTCTACCAGTGGGCCGTCGTCATGTTGATCGGGGGCGTCATTGCGCGTGTCGTCTTCAAGCGGTTGGCGGCTCGGCGCGAGCAGACCGGAATGCAGACCAATGCTGGCGCCTGGGCAACGGGAATCGTCGCCGTCTTCGCCATCGTGGGGTGGTGGGTGCACCCCATCTTCGGTTGGCTGGGGGGCGTCTTCGGCGGCCTGTCGGACGCAGTCGGCTCGATCCCGCAGGGCGTAGTGCAGCTCGTCGCCGCGCTGGCCGCGGCGGGGGTGGCAGTGTGGTGGATACGCCGCTTCCTCGCGCAACACCGCACGCCGGCGGGTCTCGTGCGCCTCACCGACGACGACTGGTTCCGCATGATCTTCGCCGTCGCAGGAGCGGCGATCGTCGTGCTCTTCGTGGCTGTGCTGTGGCCCGGACTGTCGAGCTGGATCGTCAATTCATCGAGCGACGGTCTCGGCGTGCTGGCAGACAAGTTCGGCAATGGACGGACCGGTGCGCCGATCGATGCCATGCGGCCCGACATCGTGCAGCCGGGCAACTTCCCCAACTACGGACCGGCCGGCTTGAACCTGCCCATCGGCTTCGCCGCCGTCTACTTCGGCGTCGTGTTCTACACCGCAGCGTTCATCGCCGAGATCGTTCGCGGCGGCATCTTGGCAGTACCCAAGGGCCAGAGCGAGGCGGCACAGGCGGTGGGCCTGCGGCGCTCGACAGCGCTCCGACGGGTGATCCTGCCCCAGGCCCTGCGGGTGATTCTGCCGCCCGTTGGTAACCAGTACCTGAACCTCACCAAGAACACGTCGCTGGCCATCGCCGTGGGTTACAGCGATCTCGTTCAGATCGGCCAGACCGTCTACAACCAGACCGGCAAGACGCTGCAGGTCATGGCGGTGTGGATGCTGTTCTACCTCGCCTGCTCGCTGACGATCTCCGCGGCCGTCAATTTCTTCAATATCCGGCTGCGGATCGTGGAGCGTTGACGTGACCGATCCGATGCCGCCCGCTGCACCGACCGCTCTCGCGGCTGAGCCCGTGGGCCCCGCGGCGAGCCCGCCCGACCGGCCCAGCCTGCCGCCCGGTCGTTGGATCCGCGAGAACCTCTTTCCCAACGCTCGGAACTCGATTCTGACCGTCTTCGCGATCCTTGTTGCGCTGTTCACCTACCGGGGACTGCTGAACTTCATGTTCAGCGAGGAGCGCTCGTGGATTGCGGTACGCACCAATCTGCGGCTCATGTTTACGCAGGCCTATCCCGAGCACCAGTACATCCGCGTGTGGGTGACGGTCGGGCTCGTCGTGGTGCTCGCAGGCCTGAGTGCCGGCATCTGGGCCCGCTGGGGCGGCGTGACCCTGAAGCGACTGATGGGCTGGCTGATGTCGGGAGGCGGCCTCGTTGCCGTCGGTGTGCTGATACGCGAACCGAGCGTGCTCACCGACGCAGCAGGGGAGACCGTGCGCGACGACGTCGGCGAGCTAGTGCGCGAGTCGTTCGCAGCCGCGATGGCGGATCGATGGGTGTGGTGGGCCGCCGCGCTCGTGCTGTTCGGGCTTGGTCTGGCGCTGTGGCTGCGCTTCGATGACCTGGCCCGTCGCACGAGCGAGATCCCCGTCGCCTGGCTCGTGTTCGGATTGCCCGGGCTGCTGGTGGCGTCCACCTGGGTGATTCGCTACGGGCACTACGCATTCGCCGACGGCGAGTTCATCGCCGAACCTGGACAGCTCGTGGCGATGAGCACGAGGGTGCCGTGGACGGTCATTTGGCTGTTGCTGGTCGGCTGCTTTGGGATCGGCCGAGTCGCACGCAGCCGCGCCATTGCCTCATCGCAAGCAGTTCCCGACGCGGCTGATGATGACGAGGGCGCCGAAGACGAAGCGGCTCCGGAATTGCCCCGGGGTGCCCTGGCGAAGACCCGAGCGATCGTCAATCTGGCATGGGTGCTGAGCCCCTTCTTCCTCTACTGGGTGGTCATGCGCGATCCCGAGATCGACTACGCCCACGTGTTCTCCACCATGCTGCCGATGGGGCTGGCCTTCGGCGTGGTGGGCTCGGCAGTGCTGTGGTGGTTGACGCGCAGCGACGCTGGCGAGGTGGGGCGCCTGGCGGCGATCGGCCTGCTGTTGTTGGCCGCATTTCACTGGGTGGCGGCGTTCTTCGGCTGGTACTCGATGCTGCAGGTGGCGCGCATCGCCTTCCTGCTCCTCGCGGTCGCTGGGCTACTGGCGCCGAACTTCGCCGGCGTGGCCGCCCAGCGGCGCCGGCTGGTGGGGGCGTGGCTGTTCGTGGTGCTGCTGGTCTTCTATGGCGCAACCGTCATCAATGCGCCGTCGACTATCGAAACACCGACGGACATGTTCATAGGCGGGTTCAGTGTCACGCTGCTGGTCTCGGTGCTGACGATCATGCTGTCGTTCCCGATCGGGGTGCTGCTGGCACTGGCCCGGACCTCGCGCCAGCCGATCTTCCGGGTGCTCTCCACGGTCTACATCGAGGTGATCCGCGGCGTTCCGCTGATCACGCTGCTGCTGTTCTTCTCCGGCGTGCTGCCGCTGTTCCTGCCCGACGGCATGGAGATCGCCGAGTTGGCCGCTGCGATCCTGGGCTACACGCTGTTCTCCGCGGCATACCTGGCGGAGAACGTGCGCGGCGGGCTGCAGTCGATCCGCCGCGGGCAGTACGAAGCGGCCGATGCCGTCGGGCTGACCACCACCCAGCGCACCGGATTCATCGTGCTGCCCCAGTCCTTGCGGGTGTCCATCCCGCCGCTGGTGGGTCAGGTGATCGCCACATTCAAGGAGACCTCGCTGCTCGCCATCATCGGGCTGTTCGACTTCCTGCGCATGGCCAATTCGGTGGTACCGAACCAGTCGCAGTTCCTGGGGGTGCGGCGCGAGGGGCTGCTGTTCATCTCGGTGGTGTACTGGGTGGTGGCGTTCGCGATGTCGAAGTACAGCCAGCGGCTCGAGCAACGTGTGGGATTGGGCCAGCGATGAGCGGTAACAGCCATTCATCGCGGACAGAGGGGAATCGACCATGAGCACGCAACCGGCCCACGGTGACGCCACGATCGCGGTGTCCGACGAGCTCGCCGCACGCGACGACATGATCGTGTGCCGCGACGTCGACAAGTGGTTCGGCGATTTCCAGGCCCTGAGCGGCATCACTGCAACGATCAAGGAGCAGGAGATCGTCGTCGTGCTGGGGCCGTCCGGATCGGGCAAGAGCACCTGGATCAGATGCATCAACCGGCTGGAGGCGCACCAGAGCGGTCAGATCATCGTGGACGGCATCGAGCTGACCAACGACCTGCGCAACATCGAGAAGATCCGATCCGAAGTGGGCATGGTTTTCCAGCAGTTCAACCTGTTCCCGCACCTGACGGTGATGGACAACATCACGCTGGCCCCGATCTGGGTGCGCCGCAAGTCGCGACCCGAGGCAGAGGAACTGGCCGAGTCGCTGCTGGAGCGCGTGGGCATCCCTGAGCAAGCACAGAAATTCCCCGGCCAGCTCTCAGGCGGTCAGCAGCAGCGCGTGGCGATCGCGCGGGCGCTGGCGATGGAACCGCGCGTCATGCTGTTCGACGAGCCCACCTCGGCGCTCGACCCCGAGATGATCAAAGAAGTGCTCGACGTGATGGAGGAGCTGGCACGCTCGGGCATGACCATGATGGTCGTGACGCACGAGATGGGCTTCGCACGTGAGGTGGCCGATCGGATCATCTTCATGGAGGAAGGCGAGATCGTGGAGGTCGGCACGCCCCACCACTTCTTCACCGAGCCCGCAGAAGAGCGCACCAAGCTGTTCCTGAGCCAAGTGCTCTAGCTGCCGCCTCAGCAGCTATGACAGCTGTGCCGATCGGCTCAGCCCTTGGGTTCGCCGTAGGGGGAGCCAGCTTCCTCGTAGCACTCCGGGTGGTAGTGCTCCACGCGATCCCAACGGTTCTTCACGTACACATTGCAGATGATCTGCTCCGCACGGATACGCGCCCGGAACTTGATGAGCTCATCGCAGACGGCACAGTACGCCGAATTGCCAGCGTCCACCGTGCGCGACACTGCCCGGCTCTTCCACCGCTTGCGTTTCGGTGCAGCGGTCTCCGTTGCAGTCTGCGATGACGACGCCGAGGTGTCCGTAGCCATGGCGGGACCCTAGCGAACGCTCGCGCGCTCCAGGTGGATATTCGCGCGATGCGCGCGATTTCTTCTGCGGTGCGCGCGAATTGCTGGGCGATAATCGCGCGATAGGCGCGCTGTCGTGACGACCGCCGCCTCACCGATAGCGTCCCGGTCCGTGTCCGAGGCCCCATCCAGCACTGCCGATCCTTCGCCTCGCGCCGGGAACAACAGCCGATCTGCTCCGGCCATCGTGGACGCCGTGCTGTTCGACTTCGGCGGCGTCATCACCGAGAGCCCCTTCGAAGCGTTCAACCGTTACGAAGATCGCATCGGTGTGCCACGCGACACGATCCGGCAGATCAACGCCACCAACCCCGACACCAACGCGTGGGCGCGACTGGAACGCAGCGAGGTCAGCGTCGACGAATTCTCTGAGCTGTTCGAGGCAGAAGCTGCCGACCGGGGATACCAGATGTCGGGCGCGCAGGTGCTGGCGTGCCTCAGCGGCGGGCTGCGCCCGCAAATGGTGCGTGCGCTGCAGATCCTCGCGGCACGTCTGCCCGTGGGCTGCATCACCAACAACGTGAGAACGGGCCACGGCGCCGGCATGGCACGTGATGCCAGCGCTGCTGCGGCGGTGGCGGAGGTGATGCAGCTCTTCGGCGTGGTGATCGAGTCGTCTGTTGTGGGCCTGCGCAAGCCCGATCCGCGCATCTACGAGCTGGCCTGTGACCGGCTCGGCATCGATCCAGCGCGCACGGCGTACCTCGACGACCTCGGCATCAACTGCAAACCGGCTGCGGCGATGGGCATGGCGGCCATCAAGGTGACCGATCCGGACCAGGCCCTGCTCGAGCTGGAATCACTCGTTGGCTTCGAGCTGCGATGACCGGCAGCTTGTGACCTGTTGACGGCGATTCGCTGATGGCGGTGCACTGATGGAGTCGGGGTTCATCTACACACTGCACAAGCTCGGACGCTTCTACCCGCCCGACCGGGAAGTCCTGCGCGACGTCACGTTGGCATTCCTGCCGGGTGCCAAGATCGGCGTGATCGGCCACAACGGCTCCGGCAAGTCCACGCTGCTGCGGATCATGGCTGGCCTCGACGACGGCTATGTCGGCGACGCGCGGCTCTCGCCTGGAGCCTCGGTGGGACTGCTGCCCCAAGAGCCAGAACTCGATGCCGCACTCGATGTCGAGGGCAACGTGATGAGCGGCGTTGCAGCGACCGCCGCCCTGCTGTCGGCATATGAGGAAGTCATGGCGGGCTGGGCAGAGCCGGATGCCGACTTCGATGCGCTCGGCACCCGTCAAGCAGAGCTGGAGGATCGGATCGCTGCCGCCAATGCTTGGGACCTGGACCGCCAGGTCGCCATCGCCATGGACGCGCTGCGCCTGCCGCCCGGCGATGCCGATGTGACCACGCTGTCGGGAGGGGAGCGACGGCGTGTGGCGCTGTGCCGCCTGCTGCTGTCCCACCCTGACCTGCTGCTGCTCGACGAGCCGACCAACCACCTCGATGCGGAATCGGTGGCATGGCTGGAGCGATTCCTGGCCGACTACTCAGGGACCGTCGTCGCCATCACCCACGACCGGTACTTCTTGGACAACGTCGCCGGCTGGATCCTCGAGATCGATCACGGCCGCACGTATCCCTTCGAAGGCAACTACAGCGCATGGCTCGAGCACCGCAATGCTCGGCTCGTCTCGCAGCAGCGGCAGTCCGACGCCCGAGCCCGCACACTGGCACAGGAACTGGAGTGGGTGCGCATGTCGCCGCGGGCGCGGCAAGCCAAGAGCAGGGCACGCGTCAGCGCGTACGAGGAACTGCTGGCGACGCACCGCAAGGCTGCTGACGAGCAGCGCCGGGCAGATGCGCTGCAGATCACGATCCCGATGTCACGTCGCCTGGGCTCGCAGGTCATCGATGCCGAGGGCCTCGTCAAGGCCTACGGCGACAAGCTGCTGTTTGACGATCTCGCATTCCGACTGCCGCCGGGCGGCATCGTCGGGGTGGTCGGCGCGAACGGTGCCGGCAAGACGACGCTGTTCCGGCTGCTGGTCGGCGACGAGCAGCCCGATGCAGGCAGCATCACCATCGGCGCGACGGTCGACATTGCGTATGTGGACCAGTCACGCGCAGTGCTGGACCCCGAACGCACGGTGTACGAGGAGATCACCGATGGGCACGACACAGTGCGCATCACTGGCCTGGACGGCGCCCGCGAGGTCAACGGCCGGGCGTTCGTTGCATCGTTCAACTTCACCGGCTCGGATCAGCAGAAGCGTGTGGGTGATCTCGCAGGCGGCGAGCGCAACCGGGTGCACTTGGCCCGGACGCTGACCAGCGGATGCAACGTGCTGTTGCTCGACGAGCCCACCAACGACCTCGATGTGGACACGCTGCGTGCGCTCGAGGCTGCCTTGGAGTCATTCGGAGGCTGCGCCGTGGTCATCAGCCATGACCGCTGGTTCCTGGACCGGATCGCCACCCATGTGCTCGCCTTCGAAGGCGACAGCGTGGTGCGCTGGTTCGAAGGCAACTTCACCGACTATGAGGCCTTCCGCAAGCGCGAGCTGGGCGCCGACGCGGGACCGACCGGCCGCGGCTCTGCCGCGGCGCATCCGACTCGGCTCACCTACAAGCCGCTTGCCCGCTGAGTGTGGCCGTTAGCGTCCGTGGCGTGCGGATTGCCACGTGGAACGTCAACAGTCTGAACGCGAGGCTGGAACGGGTCGACGAGTGGCTCGACTATGCCGAGCCGGACGTTCTGCTGCTGCAAGAGACGAAGATGTCCGACGAGCAGTTCCCGCAACCGCACTTCGAGGCGCAGGGCTACGAGTCGGCCCACCACGGGCAGGGCCGCTGGAACGGGGTCGCGATCCTGTCGCGGGTGGGCCTGTCCGATGTGGTCGCGGGCTTCGCCGATGGCCGCGAGCCCGATCCCGATGCTCGCATCGTCTCGGCCCGCTGCGGCGGTGTGACGGTGAGTTCCGCGTATGTCCCGAATGGCCGCGAAGTCGACCATGAGCACTACCACTACAAGCTCGACTGGCTGGGTCGCCTGCGAGCGCACCTCGAGGCCACCTGTGACCCGGCCGAGCCGGTATTGGTCGGCGGCGACTTCAACGTGTGCCCCGACGACCGAGATGTGTGGGACCCCGACAACACTGAGCCGCGCACTCACGTCACCCGGCGCGAGCGGGATGCTCTAGGTGACGTGTGCGAGTGGGGCCTGCGGGACATCTTTCGCGAGCATTACGACGCTGACGGCTTGTACAGCTGGTGGGACTACCGCGACGGAGCGTTCTACAAGCGGCACGGCCGGCGGATCGACCTGCTGCTGGCTACTGAACCGGTTGTGGCCGCGGCGAGGTTCTGCCTCATCGACCGCAACGCTCGCAAGGGCACCAAGCCCTCAGATCACACGCCGGTATTCGCTGATCTCGCACTGTGAGTCGCCGGCTGCAGGAGGCAGTGAAGGCGATTGGCATCAGGACCGACGCGTTGCGTCGAGGGCGGCGCGGGCGGCGGCGACCCGGGCAGCGGAGTCGTCTGCTGACAGCGGTGGCGGCTCGGCGGTGGTGGCCTCGATCTGTGCCAACCAGGGCGAGGGGCTGCGAAGCTCGCCGGCCGCATCGCGGCCGGATCGATGTCGCGCCCACGTGAAGTGCAGCGTGCGCGCGGCACGTGAGACGGCCACATAGAGCAGCCGCCGTTCCTCTGGGTCGTCTCGGCGCAGTGGCACGAGGCCGTCCTCCATGCCCGCGATCACGACGTGATTCCACTGCAGACCCTTCGCTGCATGAAAGGTCGCCAGTGTCACAGCACCGTCTCGCGGATCGAAGCGGGCGCCCGAGCGGTCGCTGTCGAACAGGTCTGCTGTGAGCTCGCGGTCGCTGGCCGACAGCAAGCTGACCCACGTCGCGAAACCCTCTCCGGTGGGGCCGCGGCGACTGTGCGTGGGGCCCGAGGCACGGGACATCTCGGTGAGATAGGCGTCGGCGAGTTCGAGCACCCGCGCCAGCGCCGGCTCGGGTCCATCGCCTTGGGTGGCATCGGCCACGTCTGCTCGCATGTCGGAGACCGCAGTCGAGAACTGATCGCCGGTCGCGCGGAGGTGCTCCAGCACCTGCCGGGTGGCAGGCACCTGCAGGAACGGGCTTCGCTGCCCGCTGAGTCGACAGGGGATGCCGCGAGCCTCGAGGGCGGTGGCGATGTCGGAGAGTTGGGCGTTGGTTCGGGCGAGGACACCGAACGAATCCCAGCGCACGCCGCCGACGTGACGATTGGCGATCCATCTGGCGATGCCATCGGCCTCTGCCGCCGCATTGTCGAATGCAGTCACCGTCGGCGCAGGGCCGGTCTCGTGCGGGCGTGCCGGCGACTGTTTCGCGCCGCCGACGTCTGCGCCGGTCGGCTCGGGGTCAGAGTTCATGACCGCCTGTGCGGCGGTGACCAGCGAGGGGTGGCTGCGGTAGTTGAGCTCGAGCCGAACGACCTGCACCCCTGCGAAATGGCGATCGAATTCGGAGATGTACCGGCTGTCGGCACCGTTCCATCCGTAGATCGCCTGATCGGCGTCGCCGACGGCGCAAATGTCGGCGGCCCCGCTGTGCACAGCTTCAGGACCTCCGATCCACTCCTGCAGCAGATTCCACTGCAGCCGGTTGAGATCCTGAAACTCATCGACGAAGAAGTGCCGGTGCAGCCAGCGCCGCGCCGCTGCGAAGTGCTCGTCGGAGCGCATCAGGCGCGTGCATTCGGCGAGCAGGTCGTCGAAATCGAGCAACCGGCGGCGCGATTTGAGGCGTTCGAAGTGGTGGTAGAGCTCAGCGGCTGCCTCCGCGGCGGCGGGCCCCAGCCGCCGCTGCGCGGAACCGTCGCGGTAGTCGGCAACTGACAGGTCGTTCGCCTTCGCCCAGTCGATCTCGCGCAGCGCCCTGGCGACGGTGATCGGCGCCCTCGCACCGTAGGCACGCTGGAGGTGCTCAGCGAGCTCGCCGCTGAGCGTTGCTCGGTTCGGCAGGATCTTTCGCTCGGCCCGGCCGCGGTCTGCATCGTGCTGTCGCACCTGCGCGAGGGCAATCGCATGAAACGTGCCGACCGGACCCATGTCGTGGATGTCCAGTTCCCGGAGCCTCGCCCTGAGTTCGTTCGCTGCTCGGCGAGTGAACGTCACGGCGACGGCGCGCGGTGCCTGCATCGACTCGGTGGCGGCGCGCCACGCGATTCGTTGCGTGAGCACGCGCGTCTTGCCGCTGCCCGGACCGGCCAGCACGAGCAACGCCGCCGCTGGGGATCGGACTGCAGCGCGCTGAGAAGAATCGAGTCCGTCGTCGGGCGGGAGAGCCTCACCGGGATCCGTCGTGGGCGCCGTATCGCTCACGGGGCGAAGCTAGACCCTCACTAGCCTGCGGTCGGTGCGAGTCGTCAGCCTCGTTCCGAGCGTCACCGAGACGCTGGCCGCCTGGGGCGCCGACCCGATCGCGTGCACCCGCTATTGCGAACGACCCGATCTCGCGCACGTCGGCGGCACCAAGAACCCCGACATCGAGGCCATCGCCGAGTTGCAACCCGATCTGGTGGTCGCAGATCGCGAGGAGAACCGCAGAGAGGACTATGAAGCGCTGATCGCCCGCGACATCGATGTCGTGGCGCTGCACGTTGCATCGCTCGACGATGTCGAGCCTGAATTGCATCGTCTGGCCGCGCGAATCGGCGTCGCATGGACTACAGATCCTCTGCCTGAGCGTTTCGAGATGCTTGAGCTTCGCTCCGGCCGCGTCGCGCGCGTGTTCGTTCCGATCTGGCGCCGGCCGTACATGACGATCGGTGCGCAAACGTACGGTGCCTCGCTGCTTGCCTGGTGCGGTGTGGAAGTGGCCTTCTCCGATCGGGGCACCTACCCGACAGTTGACGCCGAAGATCTGTCGACAGAGCCATTCGACGTTGTGCTGGCGCCGACTGAGCCCTATCCATGGCACCGGCGTCATCTCGACGAGCTGGCTGCGCGCGCACCGACGCACCTGATCGACGGGCAGGATCTGTTCTGGTGGGGCACGCGCACACCCGGTGCCGTCGAGCGGATCGCCGAAGCCATCAGGCAGGCGTTGGGCAGCTAAGACCTCCCGCAGGCGCCGCGAAGTAGCGTGACCATCCAGTGACGAAGGGATGCAACATGGGCACAGGGCCGCTGGCAGGCGTTCGAGTTATCGAGTTACAGGGCATCGGCCCGGGACCCTTCTGCGGAATGATGCTCTCGGACATGGGGGCGGAGGTCATCCGCATCGACCGCGCGGCGAGAGTGCGCGATCGAGACCCCGACACTCCGCCCATTGACGTGCTCGCCCGCGGACGCACGTCGCTCGGCCTCGACCTCAAGAACCCCGACGCCATCGAGGCGTTGCTGCGACTGGTCGAGCACTCCGATGCGCTCATCGAGGGGTTCCGCCCTGGGGTCATGGAGCGGCTCGGCATCGGACCCGACGAGTGTCTGGCTCGCAACCCGCAGCTCGTTTACGGCCGCATGACCGGCTGGGGCCAGGAAGGCCCGTACCACATGGGCGCCGGGCACGACATCAACTACATCGCATTGGCCGGTGCACTCGATCCCATCGGGCGCAAGGGAGAACCCCCTATCGCCCCGCTGAACCTGGTGGGCGACTTCGGCGGCGGGGGCATGCTGCTGGCGTTCGGCGTGGCCTGCGCGCTGTTCGAGTCTCAGCGCTCCGGTCAGGGCCAGGTGGTGGACGCAGCCATGGTGGACGGCGCGGCAACGCTCATGGCCATGTTCCACTCGATGCGGGCACTGGGCGTGTGGAACGACGAGCGCGGGACGAACCTGCTCGACACCGGCAGCCACTTCTACGACGTGTACGAGTGCGCCGACGGCAACTACATCTCCGTCGGCTCGATCGAGCCGCAGTTCTATGCCGAGCTGCTGCGGCTCACTGGCCTTGAGGGCGATCCGGAATTCGCGAAGCAGCACTCGCGCAGCCGGTGGCCCGAGCTCAAGAATCGGATCGCCGAGATCTTCAGGTCGAAGACGCGCGACGAGTGGTGCGAGATCATGGATGCCACCGATGTGTGCTTCGCCCCGGTGCTGACTCTGGAAGAGGCCCCGCAGCATCCTCACAACGTCCATCGCGACGTGTTCTGCGAGGTGGCCGGTGTGATCCAGCCGAGCCCGTCGCCTCGCTTCAGCCGCACGGTCCAGGCCGTTCAGGGGCCGCCTGCGCACCCCGGCCAGCACACCGACGACGTGCTGGCCATCGCCGGTTACGACCCCGACGACATCGCAAAGCTGCGCGACACCGGTGCCGTCGCCTGACACAGGAAGGGATGCTGCGGGACCGGCGAGCGCCGGCGAGCAGGAAGGCCGAGAGCCGAGCGACGCACCCCCGGGGCTCGATCGCAAGCTCGTGCCGCTGTATGCCGAAGCTGTCGCTGTCGCCGACGTGTCTCCGGCGAGTGCCTGCGCGCTGGCCCGCCTGTTGCTGCGCAGCCTCATCCAGTCTCAGGGGCTTCGGGGCCGTCACATCGTGCGCGACATCGGCGAGTTGGTGTCGGCCGGGGCACCGGTGGGGTTGCTGCGAGCGCTCGATGTCATGAAGCTCAGCGACACCGAGGCACGCCGTCCCGGCGAGCTGAACCTCGCCAATGGCCACGGAGATGCCCAGAACCTGCTGATGTTCATTCACCTGTTCACGCAGCACATCGCGCCGTCGTCGTCTCAGTGAGCGCTGAGGTCGCCTCGACAGTCCACACGGCGATTGCCTGGGCGATGGTGCTGTCGAACGGCGCCGCGGGGATCTGGGCGCTTGGGGCGAGGCGCTGGGGGGCGCTGCGCCACCGCAGCCTGTGGTGGTTCCTGGGCGGCGCATGGGTGTTGGTGTTCGCGCAGCTCACTTCCGGTGTGATCCTGATGCGAGCTGCCTCGGTCGATGCCCCGGCGTTCCACGTCTTCTACGGGGTCTGCTGCGCGGTTGCGGTCCTGTTCGTCTACGCCTACCGCCAGCAGCTGGAACACCGTCGCTACGAGTTGTTCGGGCTCGGCGCGCTGTTCATCATGGGACTCGCCATCCGAGCCATGTTCCTGGGCAGCTGACGAGCATGGCGCACCCACATCGGGTGCGCCGTTCACTGCATGCGCTCAAAGACCGAGTCGCTCCTCGAGCAGGTCGAGCTGGTGACGCAGCTGCGGGGGCAGGCGCTCGCCCAGGTTCTGGTAGTGGGCCTCGATCATGTCGATCTCGGCTCGCCAATCGTCTTCATTGACGCCGAGCAGCGTTTCGATCTCCGCGTCTGTCAGGTCCAGGCCGCTGGTGTCGAGCGCCTCGGGCGGCGGCACCAGGCCGATTGCTGTCGGCACTGCCTCTCCGTGACCGGCGACTCGCTCCACCACCCACTTCAGCACCCGGGAATTGTCGCCGAAGCCGGGCCAGATGAAGTTGCCGTCGGCGTCTTTGCGGAACCAGTTCACGTAGTACAGCTTCGGCAGTTGGGTGCCCGGCTTGGCACCGATGTCGAGCCAGTGCTGGAAGTAGTCGCCGAAGTTGTAGCCGCAGAAGGGCAGCATCGCGAACGGATCTCGCCGCACTTCGCCGATGGCCCCCGCAGCGGCAGCGGTTTTCTCCGAAGACATCTGGGAGCCCAGGAACACGCCGTGCTCCCAGTCGAACGCCTCCGCCACCAAGGGCACGGTGGTCGCTCGCCGGCCGCCGAACAGGATCGCCGAGATCGGCACGCCGGCGGGGTCCTCCCACTCGGGTGCAATCGAGGGACATTGCTCGGCGGGCGCCGTGAAGCGAGCATTGGGGTGCGCCGCGGGCGTGCCGCCGGATGCTGACCACTCGTTGCCGCGCCAGTCGATGAGGCCCTCGGGCGGCTCTGGAGTGAGTCCTTCCCACCAGATGTCGCCATCGGGCGTCTGCGCCACGTTGGTGAACACGCAATTGCCCCAGACGGTGCCGAGCGCATTCGGATTGGTGTCGTTGCCGGTGCCTGGCGCCACGCCGAAGATGCCGGCCTCGGGATTGATGGCGTGCAGTCGACCGTCATCTCCGAACTTCATCCACGCGATGTCGTCGCCGATGGTGCGCACCTTCCAACCGGGAAGTGTGGGGATCATCATCGCCATGTTCGTCTTGCCGCAGGCGGATGGGAACGCGGCCGCCACATAGACGGTCTCGCCGTCGGGAGGTGTCACGCCCACGATCAGCATGTGCTCTGCCAGCCAGCCCTGGTCCCGGGCCATCGTCGAAGCGATGCGCAGAGCGAAGCACTTCTTGCCCAGCAGTGCGTTGCCGCCGTAGCCGGATCCGTACGACCAGATCTCCCGTGTCTCGGGGAAATGGACGATGTACTTGCGTTCGGCGTCGCACGGCCACGGCACATCGGCTTGACCCGCTTCCAGCGGCGCGCCGAGCGAGTGAACGCAGGGCACGAAGGGACCGTCGCCGAGTACGTCGAGCGCGGCCTGGCCCATGCGGGTCATGATCCGCATGGAGGCCGCCACGTAGGGCGAGTCGGTGAGCTGGACGCCGATATGCGCAATGTGGGAGCCCAGCGGTCCCATCGAGAACGGCACCACGTACATCGTCCGCCCGCGCATCGAGCCGTTAAACAGCTTCAGCAGTTCCTCGCGCATGTCATCAGGCGCGCGCCAATTGTTGTTGGGGCCCGCGTCGAGCTCGCGCTCGGTGCAGATGAACGTGCGGTCCTCGACGCGGGCGACATCACCCGGATCGGACCGCGCGAGGTAGCTGTTGGGGCGTACGTCGGAATCGAGCGGGGTGAGGGTCCCCGATTCCACCATCTGGCCGCAGAGCTGCTCATACTCCGCTTGTGAGCCGTCGCACCAGTGGACCGCATCGGGTCGCAGCACGCCGGCCCAATGATCGACCCAATCGATCAGCTGACGGTGAGTGGTCGCAGGCAAATTGTCCTCCGGGTCCGAGTCTCGCGCTTGCGCACGACGTGTCCGATGCTCGTGCTCCCGCACGACGTGACTGGTAACTCGCTCTTCGGCCGGCGCGCTTGCACCGGCCTCAGATCACGCTGTCTCCCCCCCGGCGGTGATCCAATCAGGTGTTCCCAGATCCACTTCCGAGCCGAGACGCAGCCGTGTGGCGAGCCCCCGTTCGTCCAGGTCGTAGATCACTCGCTGGCCTTGCCGCACCATCCGGAAGATGGATCCTTCCAGGGCATTCGGGGCCAGTTCGTGCTCGGAGCGCGTGACGTCGTCAGTCACGATCCCGACTCTGGATGCCGGGTCGTACGACTTGATGACGCCTTGCACATGCGCCTCCAGTGGCAGGGATGCTGACGGGCCGCCGCGGCAGCCCGCGCAGTCCCCGGAACGCTACCAACCGGCCGCCGCGGGCGCGTTGTAGCTTCGGCATCTATGGGCGACAGCAACGCTCATACATCGGTGGGCACCGTGCCCTCTCTCGACAGCGAAGCGCTGGCCGAGGTCATGCGCCGGTATCAGTCTGCGCTGAACCAGCACCGGGTCACGATCGATCGCCTCAACGTCTATCCCGTGCCCGACGGCGACACCGGCACCAACATGGCCTTGACGCTCGCAGCAGTCACGGAGGAACTGCTCAGGTCCGGCGCCGGCAGGGGGGACATCTGCCGCGCGATCTCGCATGGCGCACTCATGGGCGCGCGCGGCAATAGCGGCGTCATCGTCAGCCAGTTGCTGCGCGGCCTGGCTGCCACGCTCGCCCCCCGCGACGACGCTCCCGACAGTGATCCGCCGATCGACGCCGCGCTGCTCGCCGAGGGCCTGCTCGCCGCGAGCACGGCTGCCGACAGTGCGGTCATGCGGCCCGTCGAGGGCACGATCCTGAGTGTTGCGCGCGCCTCGGCCCAGGCGGCACAGCGAGCGCTCGAGGCCCTGACGCCTGACGAGCGGGGCACCGGCGCGATGGCGCTGGCAGCTGTGCTCGAGAGCGCACGGCTAGCCGGACAGGCAGCGCTGGAAGCCACCCCGCAGCAGCTTCCGGTGCTGGCCGACGCTGGGGTGGTCGACGCCGGCGCCGCGGGCTATCTGCTGTTGCTCGATGCACTGCTGAGCGTCTTCGACGGTCGTCCGCTGCCGGATGAAGTCGACTTGCCGGCCGAGGTGGCAGCTGTCATCGCACACGGGAACGCCGGCACCAACCTGCTCAGCGATCCTGTGGATCCCGTCGCGGAACAGCGCGCCGAACTGCACAGCCACCTTGAGGGGGGCGATGGCGGGGGTCACGACGTGCACGATCCGTCTGACACCCGCTACGAGGTGATGTTCCTGCTTTCGGCGCCCGACGAGAACATCGATCAGTTCAAGGTTGCCTGGGATGCCCTGGGCGACTCGATCGTCATGGTGGGCGGCGACGGGCTGTGGAACTGTCATATCCACACCGATGACATCGGCCCCGTGATCGAAGCGGGCATAGACGTGGGACGGCCCCATCGCATCCAGATCACCGACCTTCATGAGCAAGTCGCTGGCCTCGGCGGCCACGGTGCGCATGGAGCGCACGCACATGGCGGCACGGCGATCCCGGATCAGCCGCAAGTCGCATGCGCAGTCGTCGCGGTCTCGCCTGCACCGGGGCTCGACGAGCTCTTCACGGCGCTGGGAGTCCAGGAAATCGTCACCGGGGGGCAGACGATGAATCCCTCGACCGCGGAACTGCTCGCGGCAGTCAGCGCCGCACCGTCACAGCAGGTCGTGGTGCTGCCCAACAACTCCAACATCGTCCCGGTTGCCCGCCAGGTCGATGCACAGACGGTCAAGCAGGTGGAGGTCGTAGCCACCACGTCGGTGCCCGCAGGCCTCGCAGCCCTCATCGGGTACGACCCGGCCGCCGATGCGGCGCGCAACGCTGCGTCCATGGGGGAAACAGCCACCGCGGTCGCAGCAGGCGAAGTGACTCAGGCCGTGCGCGACACGACCGCTTCTGTCGGCCAGGTCGCCGCCGGTCAGTGGATCGGCCTCGACGAGTCGGGCATAGTCGCGACGGGAGAGACGGCCGGTGCCGCTGCCATCGGATTGCTCGCTCACATGCTGCAGCCAACACACGAGATCCTCACGCTGATTGAGGGAGCAGTCGCCCCGGCCGCGGAGACCGCCGAAGTGACGGCATGGCTCGCCGAGCGCTGGCCCGACGTCGAAGTTGAGCGGCACGTCGGCGGCCAAGACCACTATCCGTACCTCTTCGGCATCGAATGAGCCCACCCCAACCCAGCCAGCCCGCTGCGGGCCGGCCCCCGGGGGCGGCTGCGAAGGGCCCGCTGACGCTGCGGGAGCTCGACGCGATCAGTGTTGACCGGCTCAACGGTGTCGGCCCGCGACGCCGCAAGGCCCTGGCCGAAGTGGGCGTCGAGTCCGTGTTCGATCTGCTCACGTACTATCCCCGGCGCTACGTCGACCGCACGGCCCAGGCGCCGATCAGCGAGGCCGCCGTCGGAGCGGAGATGACGGTCGTGGCCGATGTGCATGCGGTGTCGAGCCGCCGCCTGCGTGGAGGCCGGCGACTGGTGAGCGTCGATGTGACCGATGCCACCGGCGCGCTCAGCGCGGTGTTCTTCAACCAGGCGTGGCGTGAGCGTCAGCTCACCGAAGGGCGGACTGTGGCGCTGTTCGGCAAGGTGGAGAACTACCGGGGCCGCAAGCAGATGACCAATCCCGTAGTCGATGTGCTGGGTGACGGCTCCGCTTCGGACCGCACGGGCAAGATCGTGGCGATCTACGCGCAGTCGGAAACCGCCGGCATCGTGACGTGGGATGTCGCGAACTGGGTTGCGGAAGCGCACCGACGCTGCTCAGCCCGCGGCATTGCCGATCCGTTGCCGGACTGGCTGCGGAGCCGGTTCGACGTCATCGACCGGCCCACTGCCCTGGCCGACATCCATGGGCCGTCCTCCGTCACCGAGCAGGCTGCTGCGCGAGATCGACTGGTGTTCGACGAGCTCCTGCGGGTGCAGCTGGTGCTGCGCAGCCAGCGCTTGGCGCGCGAGGCCAACGAACTGGGCATCGCGCACGAGCCGGCCGGCCCGCTCATCGAGGGATTCAACCGTCTCCTTCCCTACAAGTTGACGGGTGCACAGCAGCGCGCGATGGCCGACATCGATGCCGACGTGAGCACCGTGCGCCCGATGCACCGTCTGCTGCAGGGCGATGTCGGGTCCGGCAAGACGCTCGTGGCCCTGCACGCATTGCTTCTTGCGGTGCAGAACTGCCACCAAGGTGCGCTCATGGCGCCGACGGAGGTGCTCGCGGAACAGCACTTCATCGCCCTGCGGGCACTGCTCGACGGCTTCGAAGTCCCTGATGAGGCGCGGCTCGGCGGCAGGCGGCCGTTGCGCCTGCGCCTGCTCAGCGGTTCGAGTTCGGCGGTCCAGCGACGAGAAGTGCTGGTGGAGATCGCCACGGGCGCTGCCGACATCGTCGTAGGCACCCACGCCCTGCTGGAGGAGTCGGTGAAGTTCGGCTCGCTCAGTGTCGTCGTTGTAGATGAGCAGCACCGATTCGGCGTATCGCAGCGTGCCCAGCTGCGCGAGGGCGGCCGTGACGACCGCCGCATTCCCCACCTGCTGGTGATGACCGCGACACCCATTCCTCGCACGGCGGCGATGACGGTGTACGGCGACCTCGATGTCTCGGTGCTCGACGAACTCCCGCCCGGTCGCACTCGGGTGGCGACGCAGTGGGTGCACGGGCCCTTGGCCACCGAATCGATGTGGTCCGAGGTACGCGACGAGGTCGAGTCCGGTCGCCAGGCGTACGTGGTGTGCCCGCTGATCAACGAGAGCGAGAGCCTGGATGCACGCTCGGCGGAACGCATGCACGCCGAGCTCGTGGCCGGCTCTCTCGCTGGCCTTCGGGTCGGGTTGCTGCACGGCCGCATGCCGCCGGCCGACAAGGAACGTGCGATGGCCCGGTTCCGGGCAGGGGAGCTGGACGCGCTGGTCGCGACGACGGTCATAGAAGTCGGGATCGACGTTCCGAATGCCACGGTGATGGTCGTGCTGTCCGCTGACCGCTTCGGCATCGCGCAGCTGCACCAGCTGCGTGGCCGGGTCGGTCGAGGCAGCCATGCGTCGTCGTGCTACCTCGTCAGCGACGACGATCCGACCCCCACTGCTGTCCAGCGATTGACCGCACTTTCGGAGTCAAACGATGGGTTCGAGCTGGCCGAGCGTGACTTGGAGCTCCGCGGCGAGGGCACGCTGTTCGACGAGCGGCAATCAGGGCGCAGCGATCTGAAGCTGGCATCGTTGGCCCGCGATCTCGCCTGGGTGCAGGCCGCCCGCGACGCGGCAACCGATCTCATTGCGGCCGACGGGGATCTGGATGCTCATCCGGCGCTCGCGGACGAAGTCGACTGGTTCGCCAGCCGTCGCGATCCCGACTACCTGCAGCGCAGCTAGCGCCCGGCTGGTCGCGGACCGCTGCCGTCCGGCCGCACCAGCACCGTGATGACGGGGGTGCCGTAGCGGCGCACGCGGTGCGTCTGCCACCCATCGTTCGAACTGGGCTCGATCTCGCGGTTCGACTCGCACACCAGCACGTTGGCGTTCACGGTGCTGAGGAGATCGTTCCAGCCGTCGAATCGATAGGGCGGATCGGCGAACGCAAGGGCAACCGGATCGCCGTGGGCCGCCAAGTATCGGCCGACGTCGGACCGGACCACCGTGGCGCGATCGCTGATGCCGAGTGCTGTCAGGTTCGTTGCGATGGTTCGGCAGGCCGCGATATCGGAGTCCACGAGTGTGGAGTGCGCGGCACCGCGCGAGAGCGCCTCGATACCGAGCGCGCCGGAACCGGCAAACAGGTCCAGCACCGTGGCGTCCTCGGGCAATTCCAGACTTACGAGCATGTTGAAGATGGCCTCGCGGGCGCGGTCCGATGTCGGCCGAATCGCATCCTTGCCGGCCATCTCCAGGAGGCGGCCGCGCAACGCCCCGCCGACGACGCGCATGGCGCCACCGTAGGCGGGACGCCTACGGCTGTGACAGCAGGCGGGACGCCTACGGCTGTGACAGCAGGCGGGACACCGACGGCGATGACAGCACGTGGATGTCACACTGCGACCATGGACGACGTCGCGGTGCCCGCCGAGATCGCCTGCGTCGACTGTGGCGGGCGATGCGGCCTGCTGAGCGTGCCGGAGCCGGACTGGGGCTTCCAGCCCGGCGATGTCGTCGCCTACCGCTGCGCTGACTGCGGTGATCGCTGGGACCTCATTGTCCCCGACATCGAAACCGAGGAGTGATCCAGGCAACGGCTCCGCTTGGCGGTCCAGCAGGGAGGGTCCCTCGAATCGCGATCGTGGCGCGGTACGGTCGCCCCACTGGACACGGATCGATCCGGAGGGACCGTTTTCGGTGGTCATGGCGATGTATCCAGGCTCGTTCGATCCTGTGCACAACGGGCATCTCGACGTGATATCGGCGGCATCCCGGCTGTTCGATTCGGTCACGGTGGCCGCGATGCGGAATCCTGCCAAGGCCACGCCCCTGTTCTCAGATGACGAGCGCGTCGCGATGATCGTCGAATCGACCAGCCATCTCGGCAACGTCTCGGTGGTGCAGTTCGGAGAACTGGTCGTGGATCTCGCTCAGCGTCTCGGTGCCGATGTCATCGTGAAGGGACTTCGCAGCCAGAGCGACTTCGAGTCCGAGTTGCGCATGGCGCACATGAATCATTCGGTCACCGGTGTCGAGACCGTCTTCGTGCCTCCCCGGACGGAGCATCTCTTCATTGCTTCCAACTACATCCGGGAGATCACCAAGTTCGGGGGCGACTGCTCACATCTCGTCCCGTCTGCGGTGGCCACTCGACTGCGGCAGCACATTACGCAGGAGGCGGGCACATGAGCATGTCCGAGGGCGGCGTCGAGGCGCTACCGCAGTCGGGGGTTCACCCCGCAGCACCCCAGCCGCAGGCACCGTTCGGGCAGTCGTCGTTCGAGACTGCTGCGCCCACTGAGGAGACGCCGACGTCACCGCACGCTCGAGGCCCGGCGACGCTCGCCCCGCGCCCTGCCTCGGTGACGGCCGAGCAGTTCATCCGCGAGGCCATGGAGATCATCGACTCCGCACGCCCGATGCCGCTGTCGACCTCGGTCATGATCAACCGTGACGAGGTGATGACCCTGCTCGAGTCCGCACTGGCGGCCGTGCCCGACGAGACACGCCAGGCCCGCTGGCTGCTGCGCGAGCGCGATGAGGTGCTCGCCCAGGCACGTGTCGACGCCAATCTGGTCATCGATGAGGCCCGCAGCCGCGTCGCCCAGATGGTGCAGCGAACCGAGGTCGTGCGTACAGCGGAGCGGCGTGCGCGCCAGCTGCTCGACGATGCCCGGATCCAAACCCGTCGCCGCCGCCACGAGGTCGACGAGTACTGCGAGCGGCAGCTCGCCCAATTCGCAAGCGCGGTCGACCAAGTCCAGATCGCGGTACAGGCTGCTCGGCGAAAGCTCGGCAAGCGTGCCGCGACGCCGGTGGCGCCTGCGTCATCGAATGCTCCGCTTCCGCACAACGGGGGAGACGCCGCAGGCAGTGGAGCACCCGGACCGGCTGGCCGCGGCCCCGACACCCGTCCGCCCGACACTCATCCGGTGGTGTTCGACCAGGATCAGATGTGAGCAAGAGGGACCGCCAGCGGTCCCTGTCTGTGCCCCTGCGACTGATCTCGGACGGTCAGCTCGCGTGGTCCGCGACGGTGCCGGCGTCAGCGCTGCTCGATCCTGATTCACGAGACGCCCTGCGCATCGCCGATGTCGAAGTGCCGCGCGACAGCAACGTCGACGTGGCATTGGCGCTGGAAATGATCGGCGGCGGCCTCAGCGTCGCTGGTGAGGTCACGGCTGCCTGGACCGGTCCGTGCGCTCGTTGCTGGATGTTGCTCGACGGGGAGGTGCGGACGACGGTCCGCGAAGTGTTCACCGCCCAGCCCCGTGAGGGCGAGCAGTACAGGCTCGGCCCCGAATATGCGGATCTCACTCCCATGGTGCGGGAGGCAGTGCTGCTGGAGCTGCCCATCGAGGCCATCCGGTGCCCGCATCCCGAGCCGTGCCCGAATCTTCCAGCAGAACTCGACGAGGCCCGCAAAGATGCGGCCGAGGGCGGTCCGGCGGAGCTTGCAGATCCACGCTGGGAGGCGTTAGAGGCGCTGCGGGGCCGGATGAATGAGCCGTCTTGAACTTCAGTTCGCGTATCGGGTCAGGAGCGCCAATGGATAGGCTGCCCAATGGATAGGCTGCCCAGTCCGCTCGAGGAGTCGATCCGATCGAGGAGCCCGAACGGTGGCAGTCCCCAAGAAGAAGACATCCAAGAGCAAGACGCGTTCGCGCCGAGCTGCGGCATGGCGCCTAGCCGAGGCGCCACGGAGCCTGTGTCCTCGCTGCGGCGCGGCAAAGCTGCCCCACCGAGTCTGCGGCCAGTGCGGTTGGTACGGCGGTCGCCAAGCCCTCGATATCGCCTGAGCCGCAAGCGCGAGAGACCGTGCCCAATGGCGATCACGGGGCCGGGCTGATGACACTGCCGGTCGCCGTGGACGCAATGGGCGGCGATGACGCCCCCGGTGCGGTCGTGGAGGGAGCGCTGGCGGCAGTGAGCGAGGGTCTCGACGTCATCCTCGTTGGGCGTCGTGATGCCATTGCCGCTGCCGGCGGCGAGTCGCTCCCCATCATCGAGGCCTCCGAGATCATCGAGATGTCCGAGGAACCGAGCCGCGCAGTGCGGACGAAGAGAGACTCGTCGATCAGCCGAGCGGTGAACGCAGTGCGCGACGGCGAAGCCTCTGCGGTCGTGAGCGCTGGGAACACCGGTGCAGTGGCTGCGGCAGCCCTGCTGAGGCTGAGGCGACTGCCCGGAGTTGCCCGGCCGGCCATAGCGACGGCGTTTCCCGTCCCCGGCGGCCGCACGGCACGCGTCCTGCTCGACTCGGGCGCCATGGCCGACTGCAGCGCCCAGTGGCTGCACCAATTCGCCCGCCTCGGCTCGGCTTACAGTCGCATCCGCTTCGGCGTCGCAGCGCCGCGCATCGGGTTGCTGTCGATCGGCGAAGAGCCGGAGAAGGGCAACCTTCTCGTCAAGGAGACCCACAAGCTGCTCGCCGACGACGACGAGATCGATTTCTTCGGAAACATCGAAGGGCGTGACGTCCTCGATGGACCTGTCGATGTTGTGGTCACTGACGGCTTCACCGGCAACGTGCTCCTGAAATCGCTCGAAGGCACGGCGTCGTTCTTTGTCCGCCTGATACTTGAGCGCCTTGCCGATGGCGGGCAGGCGGGTGCGGACGCACTTCGGTTGCTCGCACCGCTCGCCGACGAATTGAGCCCCGACAATGTCGGGGGCGCCATGCTGCTGGGCGTGCGAGGGGTCTGTGTGATCGCGCACGGCTCGTCGAGCCCTCGGGCCATGACCAGCGCCATCAGGGTCGCTCATCGCATGGTGGAGGCTGACTTGCTGGGCGAGCTGGCGGCCGTCAGCCTCCCGTCGCCTCCTGCGGACCACCGGTAGGCTCGTGGCCGCCATGCCCGCCGAAACCCATGTGCGTCAGAGTCCCCCGGAGCGTGACGAGGTCTTCGATCTCATCCGCGACCAGCTCGCCGACATCTTGGAGCTGGAACCGTCCCAGGTCGCCGAGTCATCCTCGTTTGTGGACGACCTCGGTGCCGATTCGCTGGCACTGATCGAATTGGTCGAGGCGTTGGAAGAGGAGTTGTCGGACCGCACGGTGGGCTTTCGTATCGAAGACGAAGACCTCGAAGATCTCAAGACCGTGCGCGATGCCATCGATTACGTGATGGAGCGCGTCGGCTGACGTGGAGACCGCTGTCGCCGAACTGGCCGAGCACGACAGCTTTGAGAGGCGTGTCGGATATCGCTTCGCCGACGCCAATCTTCTGACCGAGGCGCTGTCGCACCGGAGCTGGTGCCACGAGCGCAACGTTGAACTGCCGGCGGGCTCGCAGGTGGCCTCCAACGAGCGCCTGGAGTTCCTCGGAGACGCCGTGCTCGGTCTCTGTGTCTGCCAGCTCGCAGTGACGCGCTGGCCCGATCTCGGACCAGGCGACCTGAGTGCGGTGCGATCCGCTGTAGTGAATGCCGGCGCGTTGGCCGAGGCCGCTCGACGCTGCGAACTGGGGCCGGCGTTGCTGCTCGGCAAGGGTGAGGCTGCGACCGGCGGCGCCGACAAGGAGTCGATCCTGGCCGATGGGCTCGAAGCAGTGCTGGGCGCGGTGTTCCTCGACGGCGGCCTCGCTGCCGCTCGAGATGCCGTCGAGCGGCTGCTGGGTGAGCGTCTCGCCGAAGCAGCGAGCGAGCCGGGCACCCGCGAGGCAAAGAACCGGCTGCAAGAACTCGTGGCGCGGCAATTCGGCACTGAGCCCGCCTACGACGTGTCGAGCTCGGGACCTGCCCACCGCCCTCGATTTGTTGCCGCAGCGCGTATTTCCGATGAGGTCTGGGGGCGCGGTGAGGGCTCTACCAAGCGCGCTGCCGAACGGCGCGCGGCTCAAGCTGCATGCTTGCGGCTCGCAGAGGCTGAGCCGAAGGGCGAAGCCGTCGCCCGAGCGGCCCGTGAGCCCGATTCCAATGAAGATTGGGAGCAAGAGCGGGAAACTGACGAACTATCTACTGATGCGGAGGAACCTGCTCATGGCTGAGCTGCCAGAGATCGAGATCGCCAAGCGCGATCTGGACAAGGAAGTCGCGACCCCGCGCAAGATCAAGTCGGTCGATGTCCCCGGCACCAAGAAGGCGCTGCCAGCCATGCGCTCCAAGCAGCAGTTCGCCGACATGCTGGTTGACAAGAGGATCACTTCGGTGTCCCGTCAGGGCACGCTGATTCTCTTTCATCTCGACACAGAGGAGATCATGGTCGCGAACCTCGGCGCGACAGGTTCGTTCAGGCGGGCAACGTCACGCATGCCGCAGGATCCCGATACGAAGGTGGTGCTGACGTTCACGAAGGGCGGGCAGCTGCGCCTGCTCGACTCAGGTGATGAGGCGACGCTGCGCGTGCTGTCGTGGTCTCGCTACGACAAGATCTACCCGGAGCAGGTCGATCTCGGCTTCGACCCGGTTGACATGCCGATGCCCTGGACTGACTTTGCGCTCATGCTGCGCGGCCGTTCTGACACCATCCGCGATCTGCTGCTGGACCAGACTTTCGTGGTAGGGCTCGGGCCGATGTACTCCGACGAGGTACTGCATGCGGCACGGCTCTCCCATGCACGCGTTGCCAGCGAGCTGAACACCCAAGAAGTGCGGCGGCTCTACCGCGCCATCGTCGAGACCATTCACAACTCCATCAAGTACCGGGGATCAGGCACCAGCGGCCATCTCGACATCTTCGGCAAGTCAGGCGGCTTCGATCCCTATCTCGAGGTATTCGGGCGGGCGGGCGAGCGATGTCGCAACGGCCGGGGCGATGTCCTCACGACGGTCATCCGAGGTATGACACACCACTACTGCGATTATCAGGTGTAGACGCCAACCATCCAATTCGAGCTGCCGTGTTCCTTCGCTCCCTGACACTGTCCGGCTTCAAGTCGTTCGCGGACACGGCCACGCTCACCTTCGAGCCTGGCGTCACCGTGGTGGTGGGCCCCAACGGCAGCGGCAAGTCGAACGTCGTCGACGCAATCGCGTGGGTGCTCGGTGCGCAGGGGCCACGCGCGTTGCGAGGTCAGCGGATGGACGACGTCGTCTTCGCGGGCACTGATCGCCGGACGGCCCTGGGCCGGGCACAGGTCACCCTGGTCGTCGACAACGAGTCGCGCACGCTGCCCACGCAGACTGCAGAAGTAGCCATCACTCGCACGCTGTTCAGATCGGGCGAATCCGAATATGCACTCAACGGGACGCCCTGCCGGCTGCTCGACCTGCAGGAACTGCTCAACGATGCCGGCGTCGGCCGCCAGCAGCACATCATCGTGGCCCAAGGCCAGATCGAGCAGGTTCTGGCAGCCCGTCCCGAAGAACGACGGGCGCTGATCGAGGAGGCGGCCGGCGTGCTGAAGTTCCGTCGCCGCAAGGAACGCGCCGAGCGGCGGCTGGAGGGCACCGAGGCAAATGTGACCCGCTTGGTCGATCTGCAGCGTGAGCTGCGTCGCCAGCTGCGGCCGCTGGAGCGGCAGGCCACCGCTGCCCGCCGGCACCAAGAGATCAGCGCAGAGCTGGCTGAGCTTCAGCTCTACAACGCAGGTCGTGAGCTGGCCGCACATCAGGGAGCGCAGAGCGCGTCCGACGCTCGGCGGGTCGAATTCGCAGCCCAGCAGGATGCGGCGGCGGCATCGATCTCCGACATCGACGGGGCGATCGATGACGCGCAGTCCCAGCTCGCACAACTGACCGCCGAGCCAGCTGACCGGCTGCCGCGGGTGGCATCGCTGTCGGAGCGGGCGCGCGGCTTGATCGGTCAGACGTATGAGCGAATGCGCTCAGTCGAGCGAGAGCGCAACGCCCTGCTCGATTCCGACGTAGTGGTGACGCTCACCGACGAACACGCACGTGTCTCGGCCGAACTGGCCGACATCGACGCAGCCCCCGCGCAGACCGCGCTTTCGGGGGAGCCGCCGGACGAGGCAGCCTCGGAGACCGGTGACGATGCGGCCGCCGATGCAGCCGAGGAGGCCCGTGACGAGGCCGAGGCGCGTTTGGCCGCCGCCGCTGCAGCGCTGTCACAGGCGGACGAGCATCAGCGAAGCGCGGCGGAGGAGCTGCAGCACTGGATCGGGCGGTTCGAGGCGTTGGCGTCTGCTGTCGCCGCTGCACGCACCGATTCCGGCATCGCCGCGCTGGACGGCGTGGACGGAGTTGTCGGCGTGCTCGGCGATCTGGTGACGATCGATGACGGTTGGGAAGCCGCTGCCGAGGCTGCGGCGGACGGAGCACTGGCGGCGGTGGTCGTTCGTGATGACAGCGCAGCTGCCGCGGCGCTTGCAGCGCTTGCCGACGGCGATACGAGCGGCTCGGTGATCTCGCTCGACAAGCTGCCAACCGCCCACGAACCGAATCGCCAGGCAGCAGACGGCGAGTTCGTGCGGCCTCATGTTCGAGCGGCCGCCGATGCTCCGGAGTGGTGCCGCAAGGAGCTCGCGAGGTTGCTGGACGCAGTTGTCGGTGCAGCGATCTGTGTTCCAGGTGATTGGTCCAGCGCGTACGACCGTGCGCTGGCCGAGCGCGACGCAGTCTTCGTGACGGCAAGCGGCGACCGGTTCGGGCCTCGACGTTGGCGAATCGGCAGCACGGGGCCGGCTGCGGCCACTGCGGCGCTCGATGACGCACGCGGACGGATTGACGCGCTGACCCGCGATCATCGTCAGGCGGCCACCGCTTGGGCCTCGGCACAGCAGGCGCACGGAGCTGCGCTCGATGCGTTCCAGCAGGCTCAGCGCACAGCGGAGATGCTGCGACGCCGCGTCGCCACTGCCGCGGCTCGGCAGGCCGCTCAGGCTCAGGCCGCCCACGACCGGTCCGCCGCGCAGCAGCAGCGCCGGTCGGCGCTCGTCGAGCGACTCCAGGCCATTTCGCAGCGTCTTGCAGGTCACGAGAGCTCTCATGCAGCCGCGTCCGCTCGGCTGGACAGGTCCGATGTCATCGTGGCGGGACTGGATCGCCTGGCGCTGCTGCTCTCGCAGCACCGTCAGCGGCTCGATGCCGAGGCTCGACACCTGCGTTCTCGCCACGAGGCCCGCACCGAGCTCGTGCGGCAGCTCACGGAACGCCTCGATGCACTCCGTCACGAGCGTGACGCTGCGGCTGCCCGCCAGGAGCAGTTGCGCACCGAGCTCGCGGCGCTCGACGTGGCAGATGCGGAACGGCGCACCAAGCGGGACGCCCTGATCTCGGCGCTGCGTGCGGACTTCGACGCAGACCCTGCGACGGCGCTCGCCGCATCGCCGCCGACGCTGCCCGACGGCGTCACCGGCGCGGCGCACGAACGGACGCTGCGTGCGGATCTGAACCGCCTGGGCCCGGTGAACCCGCTGGCGCTGTCGGAGTACGAGGAAGCTTCGGAGCGCTTCGAATTCGTGGCCACCCAGCTCGCGGATGTGCGCAACAGCCGCAGAGAGCTGCACAAGGTCATCCGTGCCATCGACGCAGAGATCATCGCCACGTTCGCGAACGCATTCGAAGACGTCGCCCGGAACTTTGCCGAGCTGTTCAGCACGCTGTTCCCGGGCGGCACGGGCCGGCTCTCGCTGACCGATCCCGAAGAGCTCCTCACGTGCGGTGTGGAACTTGATGTTCGGCCGGCCGGCAAGCGCATCGGACGCTTGTCGCTGTTGTCAGGCGGCGAGCGCTCGCTGGTGGCGCTGGCCTACCTCTTCGCTGTCTTCCGCAGCCGGCCATCGCCGTTCTACGTCCTCGACGAAGTCGAAGCAGCGCTCGACGACGTCAACCTGCAGCGTTTCCTGGATCTCGTGGCAGAGTTCCGGCGGGAATCGCAGTTGATCATCGTGAGCCACCAACGTCGCACGATGGAGTCGGCTGACGTCCTGTACGGCGTGTCCATGCCGCCCGGCGGCTCGAGCGTGGTCGTCTCGGAGCGGCCTTCCCAAGCGGCCGCACTCATCGCTGCTGGCGGCTCACCCGGGCCCGAGGAACCCGTGGCGGAACAGCCCCCCTCAGAACACGGCAGGGAGCCCGCGACGGCACCTCGGTAGCCTGCCGACCAGTGAGCACCACGACAGTTCTCATCGTCATTGTCATCTTTGTCGTGGCGACGGTGCTCCTCTGCGCCCTTCCGTTCGTGCATCGCGCAAGCCAGCGGCGCTCGAAACCGGCATCACCGGATACCCCCATTGCCGTTTCCCGGTCTGCGGCACAGGCGACCGATGAGCCGGTCGCGGTGCAGGCGCCGTCCGGGGCCACCTTCAGCTCTGGGCTGGCCTCATCGCGCCGCACGCTGCGCGATCGGTTGGCGTCCATCAACCGAAGGCGGCCCGACGAGGCCACGTGGGAGAGCCTGGAAGAGGCCCTGCTCGGCGCCGATGTCGGCGTGGCGACCACCATGACCACCCTGGAACGGCTGCGGGGCACCGCCGCTGATCAGGACATCGTCGATGCGGGCGAACTGGTGCATGCGCTGGCCGACCAGATGCGCGCAGCGCTTGATGCGGATCGCGCGCTGCACGCGATCGCTCCGGGCCGGGAGGGCGCCACGCCCGTATGGCTGTTCGTGGGAGTCAACGGCGTGGGCAAGACCACCACGATCGGCAAGGTCGGCGCCCGGCTCTCGGCGGAGGGTCAGCTTGTGGTGATGGCCGCCGCCGATACTTTCCGCGCGGCCGCTGCCTCGCAGCTGCAGACATGGGCTGATCGATGCGGGGCGGAGCTGATCTCGGGCAGCTCCGGGGCAGATCCCAGCTCGGTCGTGCATGATGCTGTCAGTGCGGCGGCGGCCCGCGGTGCCGACGTGGTCCTTGCTGACACCGCCGGCAGGCTGCAGAACCGCAAGAATCTGATGGACGAGCTCGCGAAGGTCCGGCGGGTCGCTGATCGTGAACCGGGCGCGGTTGCCGAGACGCTGCTCGTCATCGACGCCACGACTGGCCAGAACGGCTTGAGCCAAGCTCGGGCCTTCGCCGAGGCCACCGACGTCACGGGCGTGGTGCTCACCAAGCTGGACGGCTCGGCCAAAGGCGGCATTGTCTTCGCCATCGAGGCCGAACTGGGCCTGCCGGTGAAGCTCGTGGGACTGGGTGAGGGCCCCGACGATCTCGTCGACTTCGACGCCGACAGCTACGTCGATGCGCTGCTCGGTGTCGATGCCGACGATCCGGGCCTGAGCGGCCCGTGAGCCCGATCGCATGAGCCCAATCGCATGAGTACGGGAACAAGAGCGGAATGAGCGGGGATGAGTGATGTTCGACACGCTGACTGACCGCCTGTCCGGAACCCTGCGGGGCCTGCGGGGTCGCGGACGCATGCGCCCCGCCGACGTCGACGAGGCACTGGCCGAGATCCGGTTGGCATTGCTCGAAGCTGACGTCAACGTTGCGGTCGTGCGCCGCTTCGTGGAGCGGGTCCGCGAGCGCAGCGTCGGCGGCGAGGTCACTGCCAGCCTCACCCCCGGCCAGCAGGTCACCAAGATCGTCAATGACGAGCTCATCGACATCCTGGGCACCAGCCCGCTGAACGTCCAGTTCGCGCCGAAGCCGCCCACGGTGGTGCTGCTGGCCGGACTCCAAGGCTCCGGCAAGACGACCGCTGCAGCCAAGTTGGCCCAGTGGTGCAAGTCCCAGGGCCGCAACCCCTTGCTGGTCGGTGCCGACCTGCAGCGCCCTGCGGCTGTCGAGCAGCTGCGAACGCTTGCCCGCAGCATCGATGTCGAGGTGTGGAGCGCAGCGGGCGAAGTGGGCGATGCAGGCGATCCAGTGGCCTGTGCAGCCGGCGGACTTGCCCACGCACGTCAAGCCGGACGCGATGTGCTCATCGTGGACACGGCTGGCCGGCTGGCGGTCGATGCCGAGCTGATGACCGAGGTTGCTCGCATTTCGGACGCCGTCGAACCCCACTACACCTTCCTCGTCGTCGACGCCATGGTGGGCCAAGACGCCGTTGCGACCGCCGAGGCCTTCCACGCAACACTCGAAGTGGACGGGATCATCCTGACCAAGCTCGACGGTGACGCTCGCGGCGGCGCAGCCCTGTCGGTTGCCGAGGTCGTCGGCCGCCCGGTGGCCTTCGCGTCTGTCGGAGAGAAGATCGACGACTTCGAGCAGTTCCATCCAGACCGCATGGCGAGCCGGATTCTCGGCATGGGCGACGTGATGACGCTCATCGAGAAGGCGGAGCGCGTCTACGAGCAGGAAGAGGCAGAGGCGGCCGCTCAGCGCCTCGTCGAAGGCACGTTCACGCTTGACGACTTCGTCGACCAGCTTCGTCAGCTCCGCAAGATGGGCAACCTGCAGAGCATCGTCTCGATGATGCCGGGCATCTCTGATCAGGTTCGCAATACTGAGATCGACGACGATCGCATTGCCACTGCTGAAGCCATCGTGCTGTCGATGACGCCGACGGAGCGTGTGTCGCCGGAGATCATCGATGCCTCCCGACGGGCCCGCATTGCGGCTGGCAGCGGTACGTCATCAGCGCAGGTCAGCAACCTGCTCAAGCAATTCACACAGATGCGCAAGATGATGGGCGGCATGATGGGTGTGGGCTCGAAACGCCGTCCGGCCGGCCGCAAGGCTGCCCGCAAGCGCTCGAAGGGCGCCGGCCGTGCAGCGGGCGGTTCACGTACCGGCGGCGGAGGCAGGGCTACGCCCAAGGGAGCGTCCCGGACGGGCAAGCCGGCCGGCAAACCGTCCGTTGCCGACATCGACTGGGATGCGCTCGACCTGAAGCTGCCCGGCCGCTGACGGGCACGGGGGTTACCAACCGATGCGCCGTTAGGATCATTCGTCGGCGCGGCGGCCCATTGGCTCGCCGATCCCCAATGAGCCCCCATCCGAATTCACCCAACCGGGAGCAACATGGCCGTTCGTCTGCGCCTCAAGCGCACCGGCAAGAAGAAGCAGCCCAGCTATCGCGTCGTGGCGGTCGACAGTCGCAAGCCACGCGATGGCCGCGTGCTGGAGATCATCGGCACCTACGACCCTCGACAGGAGCCCTCTGCGATCTCGATCGTCAACGAGCGTGCTGTCCATTGGCTCAGCCACGGGGCTCAGCCCAGCGACACCGTCTCCAAGCTGCTGACGATCTCCGGCGCCTGGGACGAATTCCGCTCGCAGGGTTCTTCGGGGTCCGCAGACGGCAGCGCTGAGGCTGCGCAAACTGCACCGTCCGAGCCCGCTCCCGCACCCACGCCCGATCTGGTGCTCGACACCGCTGAGTCCAGCGGAGACGACGCAACCGAGGCTTCCGCCGAGCCGCCTGCCGGTGAGCCGGCGCTCCAGAACGGGGCATCTGAGCCGAAGTCATCTGAACCTGGGGAGGCCCAGTGACCGACGGTCACACCGGCGCGGACGCCGAGACCACCACTGCTGAAGAGGTCTTGCTGTACCTGATCGCCCAGCTTGTCGAGCATCCCGACCAGGTGGAAGTGGAGATCGCTGAGTCAGGCTCGAAGCTGAGCCTGACGGCGACGGTGAGCTCGGATGACATCGGCCGGGTCATCGGCAAGCGAGGTCGCGTCGCCAACGCCATCCGAACGCTGGTGCGCGCCGCAGCCCATCGCGATGGCGTCCAGGTCGAAGTCGACTTCCGGGACTGAGTCCCGTCCAGAGGCGAAGCCGTGGCCCGAGC
This sequence comes from Microthrixaceae bacterium, assembly GCA_011523825.1. Classification (GTDB taxonomy): domain Bacteria; phylum Actinomycetota; class Acidimicrobiia; order Acidimicrobiales; family Poriferisodalaceae; genus Poriferisodalis. The sequence continues at coordinate 241,818 of WTFX01000029.1, read as the reverse complement.
GGCCCGTGAGCGGAGCGAACAAGAGCGGAAACCAGCAGGCTTGCTGGAGATCGCGACTGTCGGACGCGCGCACGGTGTGCGCGGCGATGTCGTGATGCACCCCGTGACCAACCGGCTGGAGCGATTCGACGTCGGCTCGAGACTCGTCACCGCGGCCGGAGAGCGAGCGGTGTCCCGTGCCCGCTTCGACGGCAATCGTTGGCTCGTCAGCTTTGAGGGCATCGATAATCGTGATGCTGCGGCAGCGCTGACCGGAACGACAGTGTTCGCTGAGCCGTTGGACGACCCCGACGAGCTGTGGGTGCACGAGTTGTGCGGAAGCTCGCTCATCGATCAGCACGGATGTGACGTCGGCGTGATCACCACTGTCGTGGCGAATCCGGCGGCGGACCTGCTCGAACTCGACACGGGGCATCTGGTGCCGCTGACATTCGTGGTGCGCACCGAACCCGGCGCCGTCCACGTGGAGGTGCCCGATGGGCTCTTCGAGCTCGGGTAGCGCTCAGCCCACTCCGGCACGCGACACAGGGGCGGGACTGCGCATCGACCTGTTCTCCATCTTTCCCGCCGAGCTTGATGCCATGTGCGATCTGAGCATTCTCGGGCGAGCCCGAGAGCGTGGCGCGCTCGACATCCGCTGCTGGGACCTGCGGCTGGCGACCGCCGACGCCCATCGCACGGTCGACGACGCCCCTTTCGGAGGCGGGCCGGGCATGATCCTGATGCCCGAGCCAGTCTTCGCTGCTGTCGAGACGGTGGTGCCGCCACGCCCGTTGCTGCTGCTCGACGCCGGAGGCCGGCGGTTCGATCAGGCGATGGCAGCTGAGCTGGCAGCCTCAAGCGGCTTCAGCCTGCTGTGCGGCCGCTATGAAGGCGTGGACGAGCGCATCCGCACCGATCTGGTTGACGGTTCGGTGTCGGTTGGCGATGTTGTGCTGGCCGGCGGCGAATTCGCCGCCATGGTCGTCGTGGAGGCTGTCGGGCGGCTCGTGCCCGGTGTGCTGGGCAACGAGGCCTCCAGCGCGGAGGAGAGCTTTGCGACCGGGCTGCTGGAGCATCCGCAGTGGACGCGCCCTGCGTCGTTCCGCGGACTCGACGCGCCCGACGTGCTGCGCAGCGGCGACCACGCCCGTGTCGGTCGTTGGCGTCAGGCGATGGCGCTGGTCCGCACTGCTGCTGAGCGACCCGATCTGCTCGCAGCACGAGGCGTGAGCGATGCAGACCGGGAGCTCCTCGCAGAATTCGGCCTCGAACTCCCGTTGCGGCAATTCACAGACTGACCACTAGCCTGCGGTGTTCGTCGTCACGCCGATCACGGGAGTCGGATCGCCATGGGCAGCACCGATCTTGTCGACCAGGCTCGTCTCCGAGACGATCATCCCGACTTCGGCCCCGGAGACACCGTGCGCGTCCATGTGCGCGTCGTCGAGGGCAACCGGCAGCGCACCCAGGTGTTCGAGGGATACGTGATCGCACGGCACTCGTCGGGCATCAGCGAGACCTTCACCGTTCGCAAGCTCAGCTTCGGCGTCGGGGTCGAGCGGACCTTCCCGCTGCACGCTCCCACCATCGCGAAGATCGAGCGTGTTGCGGTGGGCGATGTGCGCCGAGCGAAGCTGTACTACCTACGCGACCGCGTCGGCAAGGCAGCGCGTATTCCCGAGAAGCGCTTCTAGCGGCACGCGATCGGTCGCAGGCCAGACGCGGGGCGCGCGTGACCGCCCGGCGTCAAGCACTCGGCAAATACGGCGAGGGTCTCGTCGAGCGCTGGTATTCCGAGCGCGGCTACCGCGTGCTCGAACGCAATTGGCGATGCCCGCTCGGGGAGCTGGACTTGGTGGTGACCGACGGAACCCACTTGGTGGTCTGCGAAGTGAAGACACGCTCCACTGATCGCTTCGGCACGGGCTTCGAGGCGATCACCGCTCGCAAGCAGCAGCAGGTACGTCGTCTCGCAGCGCACTACGCGCGCGGGCGGGGCGGCTGGAGCGGTCCGATTCGCTGTGACGCAGCGTCGGTGATGGGCCGCAAGGTAGAAGTGCTCACTGGAGCCTTCTGAGGGGCGGCGCCGTTCACCCGACCGGCCGCCGCCGTTCGCGCGCCTGCCAGCAACCCCAGTGCCAGTGACGCCGCAGATCGGGAGCATCGATGGGCACTGCGACCACATGGCCGGTACCGGCTTCGATGGAATGAGCGCAGCCGCCGCAGACGTATCGCTTGACCGCTTCGAAAGGCTGCACTCGGCGCACCTCGAATCCGGGCACCGGCTCCAGCTGGCGCATCGGCGCCATCAGGCCAGCACCGCCCACAGCACCAGGCCGAGTGCGACCAGCGACGCGACAGCGACGAGCACGTAGTCGAGCCGGGTGATGCTGTGCTTGCGATACGGGTCGTATCCCACTGGTGCAGTATCGCCCGGCGCGGCTCGGCCGCGTGGCGTCGGAAATTGCCGGCCTGCTGCGGACGGCCCCGGTGTACGGTCCCCCTCGAGGCTGCAGTGATGGCTCGCGTGCCGTGATGCAGGCTCAACAGGCCAGTCGCCACGTGCGCTGCTGTACTGATCGTCGCCCCCAGCGGGCTTCTTCGTCGAATCCGGATTGCGCCGCCCAGGTGCCGCGTCCGGTCCGAGCTGCCGGAGGAGGCCCATGCTGGCTACTGCAACGACCGCGACGCTGGTTGGCGTCGACGGTCACATCGTCACCGTTGAGGTGCACACCTCGAACGGACTGCCGTCATTCACCATTGTCGGGTTGCCTGATGCTGCCTGTCGCGAAGCGCGCGATCGCGTTCGGGCGGCGGTGCTCTCGTCGGGACTCGACTGGCCCGACAGCCGCGTCACCGTCAACCTGGCACCGTCCGGCTTGCGCAAGGGCGGCGCGGTCCTCGACGTGGCCATGGCGGTGGCCGTGCTCGCTGTCACCGAGCAGGTACCAGCCGAGTCGCTGCGTGGGAAGGCGTTCCTGGGCGAACTCGGCCTCGATGGTGCCGTCAGGGGCACTGCCGGCGTGCTGCCCCTCACCGATGCGCTTCGAGACCACGCCGTGGTCGTTGCGTCCGAGGCCTATCACGTTGCGCTCGCAGCGAGTCCACGAGAAGTTCATCCGGTTCGCACGCTGGGCCAGCTCGCGTCGGTGCTCGCGGGCCGCGCACCTTGGCCCGATCCGCCGCCGGTTCCGCCACAGCCGCCCCCCGTACCGGTGCCCGATCTCGGCGACGTGATCGGGCAGCCCTCCGCTCGACGAGCGGTCGAGGTTGCCGCGGCAGGCGGTCACCACTTGCTGATGCTGGGTCCGCCGGGTGCGGGCAAGACGATGCTGGCCCGGCGGTTGGTGGGCCTGTTGCCGGAGCTCAACCGGCAGTGCGCGATGGAGGCCACGCGGGTCCAGTCGGCAGCAGGATTGCCGCTGCCCACCGGCTTGGCCACTCGACCGCTTCTCCGCAGCCCCCATCACACCGCCACGGTGAGCGCGCTGATCGGCGGCGGCACGAATGCGATTCGCCCTGGAGAGATCTCGCTCGCCCACCGCGGCGTGCTGTTCCTCGACGAGCTCGGAGAATTCGCGCCCAGCGTCCTCGATGCCATGCGCCAGCCGCTCGAGGAGGGCGTCGTTCGAGTGAGTCGAGCGTCAGGAACGTGCTCGTTCCCGACGCGCTTCCTGCTGGTGGCGGCCATGAATCCGTGCCCGTGCGGCCAGGCCGGGCGGCCGGGTTCATGCCGCTGTTCGGATCTGGCCCGTCGGCGCTACCTCCGGCGCCTCTCGGGACCGCTGCTCGACCGCTTCGATCTCCGCATCCAAGTGCGGCCGCCCGACCCCGACCATCTGCTCGACGGCATCCGCGGCGAGCCGACCGCCGCGGTGGCCAGCCGGGTGGCGGCGGCTCGCGAGCGGGCCGCGTCTCGGGGAGTCGAGGCCAATGTCGAGCTGACTGGCCCGCAACTCGAGCACTTCGCCCCGCTCACGCCCGCTGCCTACGCTGCGCTGCGCGAGCGTCTGCGTGGCGGGCTGCTCAGCGGCCGCGGCTTGCATCGGGTGCGCTGTGTGGCGCTCACGCTGGGTGATCTCGCCGGGGACGAACCGCTCATCGATGCTGAGCGCCTCGACGAAGCGCTCACGCTGCGCGCCAGCGTCGGCAAGCTGCACGAGCCCGCATCCGCTGGCGCTGCGCCGTGACCGCCGGCGCGATCAGCGTTGAAGCCAGCACCGCAGAGGAGCTAGCCGAGCTGGGCGCGCTGGCGGTGCTGTGTTCGCTGCCGCACATGGGTCCTGCGCGGCTGCGCGCCCTGCTGAGCGGCCGTGACGCGCTCGAAGCTGTCGATCATCTGCGTGCCGGGCGGGCCGCGACGCTGGCCGGGTTGCGGTCGTGCCACGGCGTCGATGAGCCGCTGATTGCGACATGGCGGCGACAGATCGCAGCGGCGTTCGAGCGTGCGGCAATCGACGGGCATCCCGTCGGCACCGACTTGCTCGCCGCGCATGCACGCGAGGGCATCTGGCTGTGGGCGCCCGCTCGCACCGATGCATCTGAGATCTGGGAGTCAGACCCTGAGCCGCCTGCGCTGCTGTTCGGCCAAGGTGCTGCGATCGATCCGGAGGTCCGGCGCGTCGGCGTTGTGGGCACAAGACGATGCACTGCCTACGGGCGCACAGTGGCACAGCAACTCGGATCGGGTCTCGCAGCGGCGGGGGTGGCAGTGGTGTCGGGGCTGGCGACCGGCATCGACGGCATCGCGCAGCGATCAGCGCTCGATGCGGACGGGCCGGTCATCGGCATCGTCGGCAGCGGGTTGGATCAGGTGTACCCGACCGCGAACCGGACGCTATGGGCCGACGTGGCGCGGCACGGGACTCTGCTCAGCGAGTACCCGCTCGGCCGGCGCGCTGCACCGTGGCAGTTCCCGGCGCGCAATCGGATCGTGGCGGCCCTCTGCGAAGTGCTGGTGGTGGTCGAATCAGCTTCCGCAGGCGGCTCGATGTACACCGTGGATGCCGCAGCTGAGCGCAACCGGCCCGTCATGGCTGTGCCTGGGCCGATCACCAGCGCTGTCTCGGCCGGCACCAACCGGCTGCTCGCCGAAGGATGCGCCCCGGTCTGCGACGTGGCCGACGTGTTGGCAGCGCTGGGCGAGCCCCCTCGCAGCGACGCCGCGTCCGGCAGTCCCGGACTCCCGACGGCGGCGCCTGCGGAAGAGCTCGATCGACGGATTCTGGACGAGCTCAGCGCCGGACCGCGCACGCTGGACGAACTGGCGTTGCAGACCGGCACCGGGCTCGGCGAACTGGCGTCATCGCTCGGCCGCCTGCAGCTGTCGGGCTGGGCCAGCGAGACCGGTGGCTGGTGGGAGACAGCCCGATGAGCGCTTGGTGTCGCCACGGCGGGGCTTGCGAACCGGCGGGAACCCCTCGGTACTGTGGTTCTGGTGACTGCGAGTCTTGCGGCTGCGGCGCCGCCGGTGTGGCGAGTCCCCGAATTCGTACTGTCGCTGACTGCGGCCTCGGAGTCCACCAAGCGTGCCTACCGCTCCGATCTGCGTCAATTCGCCGAATGGGCGGCCCGAGCCGGGCTCGACGCACCAGGCGACGTCGATCGGCGCTGGTTGCGCCGATACATCGCATTCCTGTCGGTGCGCGGGCTGTCGCGACGCTCGGTGGCACGCAAGGCGTCCGCGTTGAGGCGTTACTTCGGGTGGTTGGTGCGCCAGGGCACCATCGAGGTCGACCCGGCGCTCGGGCTTGCCGCACCGGCGGGCTCGGGACGCTTGCCGCGCGTGCTCGGTGCGGCCGAGGTGTCCGACATGCTGGGCGATGGCACGGTGCCGGACGATCCGACCGAGCTGCGCGACCGGCTCGTGCTCGAGCTGCTCTACGGCAGCGGCCTGCGCGTCGCCGAGCTCTGCCAGCTCGATCGCGGCGCGTTCCGGTCCGGCAGCGCTCACATCGAGGTGATCGGGAAGGGCGCCAAGCATCGCCGGGTGCCGCTCAGCGAGCCGACCATGGCCCTGCTCGCTGCTTGGCGCGACGGCGGCAGCGACGAGTTCGACGGGCAGCGGCTGCGCCGGCCGGCCGAGCGCGACCCTGCTGCGCTGCTGGTGAACCTGCGCGGCAACCGGCTCGGCACCCGGGACGTGCAGCGGATCCTGGATCGCCACGCCGCCACGCCGACCCATCCGCACGCCCTGCGACACACATACGCCACGCATCTGCTGGACGGCGGCGCCGACCTGCGCGTGGTGCAGGAACTGCTCGGCCACGGGCGACTCGCGACCACTCAGATCTACACGCGGGTCAGCAGGGAGCGCCTCAGGGAGGTGTACGAGTCGGCGCACCCGCGCGCCTGACAGCTGCATTCGCTCTTGCAGGAACGGCAGTTCTGGCTGTCGCAAGCGGCCCGGCATGGGCGCAGGCTGTGCCTGCGCCGACCGCACCGACGCAGGCTGTGGCAGCGCAGACTGCGCCGGCGCTCGGTTACGTCTGGCCGGTGCAGGGCACCGTCGTGGACCCGTTCCGGCCGCCGGACAACCCGTACGGACCCGGCAATCGCGGCCTCGAGTTCGTGACGCAGCCCGGCTCGGCGTTCTGGGCTGCTGCCGAGGGAGTCGTCAGCTTCGCCGGGCCCGTGGGAGGGCGACTGCACGTCACGGTGAGCCATCCTGACGGTCTGCGGGTGTCGTACTCCGGGGTCGCGTCGCTTGGCGTGCGCAGGGGCGAACGAGTGCAGCAGCGACAACAACTCGGCACTACAGGTGATCGGCTGCATGTCGGCGTACGGCGGGGCGAGACCTACCTCGACCCCGCTCAGGTCTTCGGCAGACGTCGCAGCCCAGGCGGACAGTCGTCGCTCGGCCGCGCGCATCTCATCGGGACGTCGCCGTCCGTGTACCGCCTGCAATTGCGCTGGTTACACTCCGGCGTCGGCAATGCGGTGCTCTGAGGCTCACGCCGAAGGAGGCCTGGCATTCAGGAGGCCAAGTCTCCCGGAAGCCCGAGTCTGCGTCGGCGCGTCTCGCCGAGATCACAATGCCACCGACCATTCACTGACCAGCCGGGGCGACCCCACGGTCGCCGCTGCCCAAGCGGCGTCGTCCCCGGTGCAGAGATTCGAACCGTGGGGAGGAGCATTCATGTCCGCTGTTGTGACCATGTCCGACCTGCTCGCCGCCGGCGTGCATTTCGGCCACCAAACCCGTCGCTGGAATCCGAAGATGGAACGGTTCCTGTGGGGTGAACGCAACGGCATCTACATCATCGACCTTCGGCAGACGCTCCAACTCCTCGAAGACGCCTATGCCTACGTGCGCGACACCGTGGCCCGTGGCGGCACGATCCTGTTCGTCGGCACCAAGCGACAAGCCCAGTATCCGATCCAGCGCCATGCCAATGCGTGCGGCATGCCCTATGTGAACCAGCGTTGGCTTGGCGGGATGCTGACCAACTTCCGCACAATCCGCGGCCGGGTCACCAAGATGCTCGAGTACGAGCGGATGCAGTCCGCCGGTGACTTCGACAACATGCCGAAGAAGGAAGCCCTGCTGCACACCCGTGAGCTCACCAAGCTGCAGCGCAACCTGAACGGCATCCGGAACATGGACAAGCTGCCGGACGCCGTCTTCGTGCTCGACACCCCGAAGGAGCACATCGCCGTGGCCGAAGCCGTCCGGCTGAAGCTTCCGGTGGTCGCCGTCGCCGACTCGAACTCCGATCCCGATCCGATCACCTACGTCATCCCCGGCAACGACGACGCCATCCGCTCGACCGAGCTGCTGTGTCGGGTCATTGCCGACGCCGCGTTGGAAGGCCGATACATGGCCGAGCGCAGCGGCGTGGCGGTGGCCCCAGCAGGCGAGCGCTCGCCTGAAGAAGAGGCACGCATCGCTGCACAGCAAGCCGAGGCACAGCGGGCTGCCATGGCCGAGGCTGCGGCCCGGGAGGCCCGGATTGCCGCCGATCAGGCCAAGAAGGCCGCCGCGGCGGCCGCCGTTCCCGACATGCGGTCGGCAGAGGCCCCTGCCGCAGCGGCTGATGGCGTCGGTGGCGCAGACCCCGCTGCCGAGGCATCTGCGCCCGACGAACCCGCCAGCGACACATCTGCGTCCGCCGAGCCTGCCGCCGAATCCGCCGAGGCTGAAGCCCTTGCACCCTCATCGGCATCACAAGGAGCGTCCTGAGATGGCGGCGTTCACAGCGAAGGACGTACAGGCTCTGCGCCGCGCCACCGGCGCCGGGATGATGGATGCAAAGAACGCGCTGACACGATGCGACGGGGATGCCGACGCCGCGGCCCAGTGGCTGCGCGAGAACGGCATCGCCAAGTCAGCGGCACGGGCAGATCGTGACAACAGCGACGGTGTGGTTGTGGCGCGCGTGGTCGACAGCGGAGATGGCGCCGTAGGCGCCGTGGTGGAGTTGCGCTGCGAGACCGACTTCGTCGCCAAGTCTGATCAGTTCGGGTCCATGGCGGACAAACTGCTGGCCGACGTGATAGCGAGCGGTCCGTCGGCGGTTGCCGACGCGGCCGCCGCCATCGACGATCTGAAGATCACGCTCAAAGAGAACATCGCGGTCGGCGCGGTGGAGCGCTTCGAGGCCCCCGCCGGCTCCTGCATCGACGCATACGTCCACCAGCAGAACGGCCGTGGCGTCAATGCTGTACTCGTGGAGATCGAGGGGGCCACGCCGGATCTGGCTCACGATGTAGCGCTGCACATCGCGAGCAGCCGCCCCACCTACATCCGGCGCTCAGACGTGCCGACGGAGGTCCTCGACCGGGAGCGAGCCACCTTCGAGGCAATCAGCCGGAATGAGGGCAAGCCCGAGGCCGCGCTGCCGAAGATTGTCGAGGGCCGCCTGACGGGTTACCTGCGCGAGCACACGCTCATGGAGCAGAAGTTCGTCAAGGACGAGAAGCGAACCATCGCCGATCTCGTCGGATCAGCGAACGTGACGCGTTTCGCCCAAGTCGAGATCGGCCGCTGAGCATCGCTGTGGCTGCGGCGGAGACCCCGGAGCCGCAGGAGGAAGATCCGCGCCAGCACGCAGCCCGTGAGTGGAAGCGGGTGGTGCTCAAGCTGTCCGGCGAGGCGTTGGCCGACGCCGGCGGGAACAACGTCAGCGCCGCGGTGGTGGACGCGCTGGCTTCGGAGATTGCCGACGTCTGGACGTCGCTCAAGGTCGATATCGCCGTCGTCGTCGGGGGCGGCAACATCTGGCGCGGCATGGCGGGCTCGATCGGCGGCATGGATCGCGCCCAGTCCGATCACATGGGCATGCTCGCCACCGTCATCAATGCGCTTGCGTTGCAAGATGCGCTCGAACGCCGGGAAGTGCCCACCCGGGTGATGACCGCCATTGGCATGGCACAGATCGCGGAGCCCTATATCCGGCGTCGCGCCGTGCGCCACCTCGAAAAAGGCCGGGTCGTGATCTTTGCGGCGGGCACCGGCAACCCGTTCTTCACCACCGACACGGCGGCAGCGTTGCGCGCCGCGGAAGTCGACGCCGATGTCGTGCTGAAGGGCACTCATTCCGGTGTCAACGGCGTCTATACGGCCGATCCGCAGACCGATCCGGATGCTCAGCTCCTCAGTGAGGTCACGTTTCTCGAAGTGCTGTCCCGGGAGCTGGCGGTGATGGACTCCGCGGCCATCGCCGTATGCAAGGACAACGCCACTCCCATCGTGGTATTCGATCTCATGACGCAGGGCAATTTCCGCCGCGTCGTCGAAGGTGAAGCGCTTGGCACCTTGGTGCGCTGAGAAGTGACGGCCACTCCCGACAGGTCATCGCTACGCTGGTCAGGTGAGCGAATTCGCCGCTGAGATCTGTGCGGACGCTCGCGAACGGATGCGCGGCGCTGTCGAACACGCCCGCGGCAACTTCGCCACCGTCCGGACGGGCCGTGCAACGCCAGCGCTGGTCGAGAAGCTGCACGTCGACTACTACGGCGCAGCCGTTCCGTTGCAGCAGCTCGCCGGGTTCTCGGTGCCCGAAGCACGCATGCTGGTCATCCAGCCGTTCGACCGTGCCGCGCTCGACGCCATCTCCAAGGCGGTGATGGAGTCTGACCTTGGCATCAATCCGTCGAGCGATGGCCATGTCCTGCGTCTGCTCTTTCCTCCCTTGACCGAGGATCGGCGCAGGGATCTGGTACGCGTGGTGAAGCAGATGGCCGAGGACGGGCGCGTTGCAGTGCGCAACCTGCGTCGCAGCGCTCGTCACGATCTCGATACGCTCGAAAAGGAGAAGGAGATCTCCGCCGACCAGAAGCGCAGCTTCGAACAGGAGCTCGACGCCGACACCGCCAAATTCGTCGGAGACATTGATCGGGCGTTGGATGCCAAGGAGCAAGAACTCCTCGAGGTCTGACCGAGCAGGTGTAAAGGTAGATGTCCGAAAGCAGCGCGCATCTGCCGGCCCACTCCGGTTCCGATCCCAGCGATCCGGCGGGTGCCGAAGATCCTCTGGGCTCGACCCGGCCGCTGGTGAACTTCGATTCCGACGACGCCCCTGCGTCGGATGAGCCAGCCGTGCCGCCCGCGGAACCCGATGCGACGGCGACGGAACCAGAGCGCCGCGGCGGTTCGCGCCTGTTCCCCCAACTTCCCGATGACCCGCGTCTGGCCGGCGAGACTCCAGCGGCCCCCGAGCCCGAGGCGCCCGCTGCAGGGAACCTTGAACCGCTGTTCGATTCGCCCCATGAAGCGACACCGCCGTCGATCCCGCCTACCGACGCCCCCTCGATGCCGGCCGAGATGCCGGTTCCGCCCCCCGCTGAGGCTGCCGCAACCTCCGCCGACGATCCGGCACCTGTCGCTGCGGTCCCAACCGCTGCCGAAGTACCTTCGGAGCCTGGTGCCGCGCCATCCGAGACTGACCGGTTCGCTCAGTGGGCCCAGCTTGATGCGTCTGCATCGCACTGGCGCGAGGGGAATCAGGACTATGAGGAGCGTGGAGTCGTGAGCGACGAGGCACGGACTGTCTTGCACAATGCACCTGCAGACTCCGGTGGCACCGGTCGCAACCTGCCGGCTGCCATTGCGGTGGGCGCCGTGCTGGCCGCGTTGTTCTTCGGCGCGCTGCGGCTCGGCGAAGCCGCCACCGTCGCGCTTGTCACGATCGTGCTGGTGCTCGCCGCAGCGGAGTTCTACCGGGCCGCCCGGCCGCTGGGATACCGCCCCGCGACGTTGGCAGGTCTCGCGGGTGTCGCTGGCTTGACCGTCGCCGTGCACCTGCGTGGTGTCGAGGCGTATCCGATCGTGCTGGCCGTTTCAGCGGTGACCATCCTGTGCTGGTTCCTGTTCGGCGTCGAGCGAGACCATCCCACGGCGAATATGGCCATCACTGCACTCGGTCTGCTGTGGGTGGGCGGCTTGGGATCATTCGCTGCGCTGATCCTGCGCGAGCCGAACGGCGACTCGATGCTGATCGGTGCGGTGATCGGGACGGTGGCGTACGACGTCGGTGGCTATGTCGTCGGTCGAACCACCGGCCAGAGCCGACTCGCGGCGAGGATCAGTCCGAGCAAGACGCACGAGGGTCTCATCGGCGGCATCGTGCTGTCGGTGGTGATCACCACGCTTGTGCTGAATCGCTTCCCTGGCGTGTTCCCGTGGACGGAGGGCCTGCTCGACGCCCTGTGGCTGAGCCTCGCCGTCGCACTTGCGGCACCACTGGGCGACCTGACGCAGTCGATGGTCAAGCGCGATGTGGCGATCAAGGACATGGGCAGCCTGTTGCCCGGTCACGGCGGCGTCTTCGATCGCTTCGACGCGCTGCTCTTTTCCTTGCCGGCGGCGTACTTCGTCGGCACATTCGTCGTCGGCTAGGCCCATGGGCGCGACGACCGTCGCGGTGCTCGGCTCGACGGGTTCGATCGGCACCCAGACGCTGGAGGTCATGCGCGCTGAGCCGGATCGGTTCCGGGCCGTCGCCCTTGCCGCGAACAGCTCAGTGAGCGAACTCGCGGCGCAAGCCAGCGAGTTCGCGCCCGCAGCAGTAGCTATCGGCGATGCGGGGCTGGTGCCGGAGCTGCGGGCCGCGCTGCCCACCGGAGTCGAGGTTCTGGCCGGCGTCGACGCGTTCGCCGATCTCGCGGGCACGGCCGATGTCGTGGTGAACGGTGTGGTGGGCTTCGCGGGCCTGGGCGTCACCCTGGCGGCGCTTCGGGCCGGGCGCCGCCTCGCGCTGGCGAACAAGGAAAGCCTCATCGCCGCGGGACCGGTGGTGCGGCCCTTGCGTGCGGTGCCCGGCGCCGAGCTCATTCCTGTCGACAGTGAGCACAGCGCCCTGCATCAGTGCCTCGCCGGCCAGTCGGCACCGGCGGAGCAGCTGATTCTCACTGGCAGCGGTGGACCGTTCCGCGGCCGCACAACCGCCGAACTGCGCGAGGTGACCGTCGAAGACGCCTTGGCGCACCCCACGTGGTCAATGGGGCCGAAGATCACGGTCGACTCCTCGACCCTCATGAACAAAGGCCTCGAGGTCATCGAGGCACACGAGCTGTTCGGGATCGACTACGACCGGATCGAGGTAGTCATCCAGCCGCAGTCGGTGGTTCACTCGATGGTGACGTTCGCCGACGGAAGCACCGTCGCGCAGCTCTCCCTGCCGGACATGCGCCTGCCGATCGGCTACGCCTTGGCCTATCCCGAGCGCATCGGGACGCCGTTCGGCGCTGTCGACTGGGCGACGGTCGGTCGCCTCGATTTCGACGTGCCGGACATCGAGACCTTCGGCTGCCTGCGCCTGGCATACGACGCAGGCCGAGCAGGCGGCACCGCACCCGCGTGGCTGAATGGCGCCAACGAGCATGCCGTCGGCGCATTCCTGGCCGGGCAACTGCGCTGGCATGAGATCGAGCAGGTGATCTCGTATGCGATGCAGCATCACGATGGCGCTGCTGCGGACAGCGTGGACGCGGTCATTGCTGCAGATGCTGGGGGGCGCCGCTCTGCGGCTGCTGCAGTGGAGGGCATCCGCGCATGAGGGGCCACATCGACGAACCGCAGGCGCCGACGCCGAGCTCGGTCGCACGCACTGTGGGCGGCATCGCAGCGCTTGTGGCGTTGGCGCTGCTGGCATGGGGCTACCCGTTCGCCGTCGCTGCTGCGGCGATGCTCGCCGGTGTGTTGTTCATGCACGAGTTCGGCCACTACATGGCCGCGCGTGCAGTGGGCATGAAGGTCACCGACTTCTTCCTGGGCTTCGGTCCGCGGCTGTGGAGCTTCCGCCGCGGCGAAACCACCTACGGTCTGCGCGCCCTGCCGCTCGGCGCATATGTACGCGTCATCGGCATGTCGAGCAGCGATGTGGTCGAGGCCGGCGATGAGCAGCGGGCCTACCGCGTCAAGAGCTATCCCCGCCGGTTGCTGGTGGTGTGTGCCGGTTCGCTCATGCACCTGGTGATGGCGCTGGTCGCTTACGTGGTGTTGCATGCAGCGCTCGGCGCACCCGCCCTCGACGAGAACCGCTGGCAGGTCGCCGAGGTGATGAGCCAGCGAGACGGCGTGACGCTTCCGGCCGGCACCGCAGGCATCGAGGTGGGCGATCGCATCGTGGGCGTGAACGGTGTTGTCACCGAGGACTGGACTGCCTTTGTGTCACAGGTGCAGGCTCGGCCAGGCGAGCCTGTGCTGCTGGAGATCGAGCGGGACGGCACGCTCCTTGCCACCGAGGCGACATTGGCGGCGGACCCAGAGACTGGACGGGGCCTGCTGGGCGTTCGCGCCACCCAGGCGGTCACCTACGAGACGGCTGGTCTGCCCACAGCGACCGGCCGCGCGTTTGCCGATCTCGGGCAGGCGATTGTCGATTCGGTGCGGGGCATCTGGTCGTTGTTCGTGAATTTCGGTGCAGTGATCGACCGGATTGTGTCACCGCCTGGTGATCCCTCGGCGAACGACGATTTGGGCACAAGGCCGTTGGGAGTGATCGGCATCGTGGATCTGGCTTCGGACACCTCCTGGGGCTGGTCTGAGCGGGCGCTGATGTTCGCCATGGTCAACGTCTTCCTCGGCGTGTTCAACATGGTGCCGGTGCCGCCATTCGACGGGGGCCATGTTGCGATAGCTACCTATGAGCGATGGCGGGAACGTGGAGGACGCGACCGGTACTACAGCGATCCGCGGGCGTTGGCCCCTGTAGTCGCCGTGGTGGTGACTGCGCTCGCGCTGCTGGCGGTCGGTTTGCTGTACCTCGACATTGCCAACCCGATCGATCTGTGAGCCCGGCGGCGCCATGAGTACTTCTGCCAGCTACGCCCGACGGCACACCCGCCAAGTGCACGTCGGCTCGGTTGCAGTGGGTGGCGGGGCACCCATATCGGTGCAGTCGATGACCACCACCAAGACGTCCGATGTCGACGGCACGCTCGCGCAGATCTACGCGCTGGCAGGTGCGGGAGCCGACATCGTGCGCTGCACAGCCAACGACATAGCGGCCGTTGAGGCGCTCGCGCAGATCGTTCCGCGATCGCCTGTGCCGCTGGTGGCCGACGTTCACTTCCAATACCGGCTCGCGCTCGCGGCGCTCGACGCTGGAGTGGCGTGCTTGCGACTGAATCCGGGCAATATCCGCAAGCCCGACCAGATCCGCGCTGTCGCGACGGAGGCGCGCGATCGCGGCGTGCCGATCCGCATCGGCGTCAACGGCGGTTCCCTCGACCCCGACATCGAATCGCGCTTCGGCATGACGCCGGCTGCCCTGGTCGAGTCAGCCAAGCGGGAGCTCGGCTACTTCGAGCAGGTGGGGTTCGACGACGTCAAGATCTCGGTGAAGGCCAGCGATGTGACCCTGATGGTGGAGTCCTACCGGATGCTCGCTGACGAGGTCGACTTCCCGCTGCATCTCGGCGTCACCGAGGCCGGCCCCCCGCCTGCGGGCCTGGTGAAGGCGACTGCGGGCATCGCGACGTTGCTCAACGAAGGCATCGGCGACACCATCCGATACAGCCTCACCGCCGACCCCGTCCAGGAGGCCACCGCCGGGCAGCAGTTGCTCCAGGCGCTGGGCCTGCGGGAGCGTTCGGGTACGGATCTCATTGCGTGCCCGTCGTGCGGTCGCGCCGAAGTCGACGTGATCTCGGTTGCCCAGGAGGCCCAGGCAGCGTTCCATGACCTCGACCTGCCCGTGCAGGTTGCCGTGATGGGTTGCGTGGTGAACGGGCCAGGCGAGGCACGCAGTGCCGACCTGGGGATTGCCGCGGGCCGATCTCGCGGCCATCTGTTCGTGAAAGGCCAGGTCGTCTCCGTGGTGCCTGAGGACGAGATGGTCGCGGCCTTGGTGAGCTGGGCCGAGATCGTGGCGGCTGACGGTGTCGAGGCGGCGCTGTCTCGGGCCGAGGCCGGCGCAGCGGCAGCCGCCGAAGCCGACCGCGCTGCTCTCGTCAGCGAGCAGGGCGACGACGTCAATCAGGCCGCCGAGCGCGTCGCCCTCATACGCCGCCGCTGAGCACTCGGGCGCCGAGCCTCGTGCCGCCTCCGCAGCGGACGCAACCACTCGCGCGGGTTATCTGAGCGCCTTGGTAGCGTCGTGCTTTCAGGACAGTTTCAGTCGGACCTGGGCTCTGCGCCGTGTTCTTGTGGGTCGTGTCCTTGTGGCTCGGCCGCAAGGGCTGGCACCGCAGGCACAACCCCGAGGGCGGCTGGGGCGACGCGGACAGGGAGGTTGCGATGACTGACACCGCTGCAGCCCCGCGCGCCCCCAAGAGCACGGGACTCCCGTCTGCTGTCGACCCTTCGCAGGTCGCCGCACTCGCCGAGCCGGTTGCCGCCGAGACCGGCTGTGCCCTGTATGACGTGCAGTGGCGAGGCGGCACGCTCGTGGTGCTGGCCACGGCATCAGAGGGCGGCGCCATCGGCGTTGAAGCGCTGAGCAAACTCAGCCGCGGGCTGTCCGCCGCGCTCGATGCCGCCGACCTGATCAGCGGTCGATACGTGCTCGAGGTGTCCAGCCCCGGGCTCGAGCGCAGCTTGCGCCGTCCAGAGCACTTTGCAGGCGCAGTCGGCGAGCGAGCAGTGATTCGCACGAGCGGATTGCTGCGGTGGCGCATCGTTGGCGAGATCCTGGAAGCCGACGGATCCGCGGTTTCCATCCGCATCGAGGAGATTTCCGGCAGCGCCGCCGCGGAGCAGGAGATCCAGCCGGGAGTCGGCCAGACGCTGTCGGTGCCGTTCGGCGACATCGCCAAGGCCCGTACGACATTCGAATGGGGCTCACGGCCGCGACGCACGCCGCGTAGCTCCTCGGGAAGGCAGAGACGATGAACAGCCCGGAGATCATGGAAGCGCTCCAAGCACTCGCTGCGGAGAAGGGCATGACCACCGAGGTCCTGCTCGAGGCGGTCGCCAATGGCCTCGAATCGGCCTACAAGCGCCGCGAGGGTGCCGCCGAGCAGGCCTACGTCATCATCGACGAGTCGTTCAACATCACGGTGTACGCCCAAGAAGTGGATGAGCTGGGCACTGTCGTGCGTGAATGGGACGACACTCCGCACGACCTGGGCAGGATCGTGGCCCAGACCGTTCGGCAGGTTTTGAACCAGCGCATCCGCGAAGTCGAACGCGACATGAAGTACGACGAGTACGCCGGGCGCGAGGGCGACATCGTCACCGGCATCATCCAGCAGAACGATGCCCGTTACACGCTGCTCGACTTGGGGCGGGTGGAGGCGTTGCTGCCTCAGTCCGAGCAGGTTCCCTACGAGCGGCCCGAGCCCAACAGCCGCCTCAAGGCGTACATCGTGGAGGTGCGCAAGACCGCCAAGGGCCCGCAGATCGTCGTGTCTCGCACGCATCCGGGACTGATCCGCGAGTTGTTCAAACTGGAAGTCCCCGAGATCTCCGATGGCGTTGTCGAATTGAAGGCGTGTGCGCGCGAACCCGGCCACCGCACCAAGATCGCCGTCTGGTCGAATGACCCCAACATCGATCCGGTCGGTGCGTGCGTGGGTGCGCGGGGCAGCCGGGTACGCCAAGTGGTGAACGAGCTGCGAGGCGAGAAGATCGACATCGTCCCGTTCTCCGACGATCTCCATGACTTCGTGGCGAAAGCGCTGTCCCCGGCTCGAGTCCGGGAGGTTCGCTTCCATTCCGAAGAGGGTGTTGCCGAGGTTGTCGTGCCCGATCACCAGCTGTCGCTGGCAATCGGCCGCGAGGGCCAGAACGCGCGCTTGGCAGCCCGGCTGACCGGCTGGCGCATTGACATCAAGAGCGAAACCCAGATCGCCGAGGAGGAAGCCGGCTACTCGGGAGAAGAGTGGGCCGAGGGGGAGTGGGTCACGAACCCCGACACCGGCGAGCAGACCTGGGTTCCTGCCGACGGCAGTGAAGCGATCACGGCGGGCCAGTGGTCCGAAGCCGTCACCGAGCAGCAGGATGGCGACGAAGCCGGCGAGGCTGTGCAGATCGGCGAGCCTGTGCCAGGCGACGGAGCCGTGCAAGCCGATGATGCGGTGGCCGAGCCCCCTGCAGAGGCTCACACCGACCCCAGTACGCTTCGATCGGACTCGACGGCGCCTTGAGGCCGATGGCCCGTCTCGTCGCGTCCCCGTTTCGTCCCCTGAGCCCCACCGGGCGCCGCGTCAACTCTCGACAGAATCTCCGACAGAAAGATCGACCGCTTGCCGAAGAAAGTCCGCGTTCACGAGCTCTCCAAAGAGCTGGGCATGACGCTCACCGAGGTGCTCGACGTATGCGAGTCGCTGGGCATCGGTGTGAAGACGCACTCGTCCAGCATGGAGGACGCTCAGGCTGACCGCGTCCGGCGCAAAGCCGCGCGTGAAGGACTGATTCGTGACGAGCCGCCGCCCGAGGCGCGCAAGGCTCGCAAGTCGCCGGCGAAGGCAGCCGCTGCGGCCTCGCGCGCCACCCCGCGCGATGACTCGGCAGAGCCACAACAGTCGCCGCCGGCGACGCGCCCGGCTCGCAAGGCCCCGGCTGAGTCGAGGCCGGCTGCGGAGACGGCACCGGCCTCCGAAGCTGCGCCACGGGTTCCTGCAGCCGCACCCGCCGCAGACGCAGCCCCCCAGACGGCATCTCAACCTGCTGCTGTGGCCGAGTCGACTCCGCCGGAGGCGCCGAGCGCTCCGCCGGATCTGCCGCCGCCTGGCACCCCACCGCCGCCGGGCACCCCACCGCCGCCAGGCACGCTGCCGCCGGAAGGCGCCCGGCCGCCGGTGCCGCCGCCACGGCGGCTGGTCACCTCGAGCGGCCAGGAGTCTGCTCGGCCGATTCTGCCGCCGTCCGGGCGTCCGGCAGCGCGAGCGGAGGAACCGGCCGCGCCGTCGAGGCCGGCGCCCGACGAGGCTGCCGGATCTGCACTGCCGCCGCCCCCTCCTTCCCGCCTGCCTGTGCCGCCGAAGTCTGCCGACGGACGGCCGATCCCGCCCCCGCCGGCGGCACCTCGTTCGGGTTCCGGCAAGCCGATCCCGCCGCCGCCGGGTCCCCCCCGCACTTCTGCTCGCAGCGGGGGCCCGTATCGCTCAGGTCCTCCCGGCGGGTTCCGGCGTCCAGCGGGCGGCGGTGACCGGCCGCACGGAGGCGGGCCGGGCGGCGGGCGCGCTCACGCGGGAGCGCCGCCACCCCCCGGGGGCCGTCCGGGCGGACCACCCGGCGGTGCTCGTCCAGGAGGACCACGGGGAGCACCGCGAGGCGGTCCACGGGGCCGACCTCGCCGCCGTCGTCGCCGCCAGCGCGAGGAATTGCAGCCGCAGCAGCTCACTGCCTACACGCCGGTCGATGCGCCCGTTCCCGAAGGCGAGATCGTCATCGAGCGAGGATCGACGGCTCAAGAAGTGGCCGCCCGGCTGAATCGCTCGGCGGCCGACATCGTGCGGTTCCTGCTGCAGCAGGGCGAGATGGTGACGGCCACCCAGTCGCTCAGCGATGACATGATCGAGCTCTTCGCTGCCGAGCTCGGCGCCGAAGTGCGCATCACCGAGCCCGGCGCGGAGCAGGAAGAAGAGCTGTTGCGGGCGCTCGAGGTCGACCTTGCAGACGATGGCGCCCGGATCCGGCCGCCGGTGGTCACGGTCATGGGCCACGTCGACCATGGCAAGACGCTGCTGCTGGACCGCATCCGCTCCTCGAACGTCGTCGAGGGCGAGGCGGGCGGCATCACGCAGCACATCGGCGCATACCAGACCACGCGCAGCGATCACCGAATCACGTTCATCGACACTCCCGGTCACGAGGCCTTCACGGCGATGCGGGCCAGGGGAGCGCAGGCCACCGATGTCGTCGTGCTCGTGGTAGCCGCCGATGACGGCGTCATGCCGCAGACGGCCGAAGCCATTGACCACGCACAGGCAGCCGACGTGCCGATCATCGTGGCCATCAACAAGATGGACCGGCCCGGTGCCGATGCCGATCGGGTGCGCGCCCAGCTGGCCGAGCGGGGCCTGGTGCCCGAGTCGTACGGCGGCGAGGTGATCACCGTGCCGATGTCGGCCATGACAGGTGAGGGCATCGACGAGCTGCTGGACCAGATCCTGCTCGTCGCCGAGCTTGAGGAGCTCGCCGCCCCCGCATCGGGGCGAGCGGTCGGCATCGTGCTCGAGGCTCATCTCGACCGTGGCCGTGGCCCGGTTGCGACGGTGCTGGTGCAGCGCGGCACACTGCGCATCGGGGAGCCGATGGTCGCCGGCGCGGCGTGGGGCCGCGTGCGCGCCATGACAGATGATCGCGGCGCCCCGCTCAGCGAGGCGGGTCCGTCGATGCCCGTGGAGGTGCTCGGTCTCGGCGAGGTGGCGCGCTCAGGCGACCTGTTCGTCGTGGCACCAGACGAGAAGACCGCAGGCAAGGTGGCGGAGACCCGCGAGCACTGGCAGCGTCAGGCGAGCCTGGCAGGCACCGCCGGCGGAAGCGGCGGCGGAGCGCGGCTGGAGGACATCTTCAAACAGGTGCAGGCCGGCGAGACGGCCACCCTCAACCTGGTGCTCAAGGCAGATGTCCACGGATCGCTCGAGGCCGTCACGGACAGCCTGCGCAAGCTCGAGCGCGAGGACGTCAAGCTCTCCTTTGTGAGCCGCGGCGTCGGCGGCATCAATGAGAATGACGTGCAGCTCGCAGCTGCATCGGAAGCCACGATTATCGGCTTCAACGTGCGTCCCGACCGCAATGCGCGCCAGACGGCCGAGACCGAAGATGTGGAAGTGCGCCTCTACGAGATCATCTACGACCTCATCTCCGATGTGCAGAACGCCATGGTCGGCTTGCTCGAGCCGGAATTCGAGGAGATCGTGGTGGGCGAGGCGCAGGTGCGTCAGGTCTTTCGCATCTCGGGTGTTGGACCTGTGGCCGGCTGCGTCGTGGAGCACGGCAACGTGCGCAGCGGCGCCAAAGTCAGGTTCCTGCGTGACGGCACGATCATCTGGAAGGGCTCGATCTCCTCGCTGCGGCATTTCCAGGACGACGTCGCTGAGGTGTCCGCGGGCATGGAGTGCGGTATCGGTCTCTCTGACTTCTCTGATCTGAAAGAGGGCGATGTGATCGAGACGTACACCGAGCGCGAGATCGCCCGCGTCGCCTGACGGAGCCGCCGCCCGATGGCACGTCGCCCCCGCCGCCGGCGGCGCACAATGCCGACCGTGCACGGATACGAGCGGACTGATCGAGTTGCCCAGCTCGTGCGCGGCATTGTGGCATCGGAGATGGAGCGGCTCGACGAGTCGTTCGAGGGCATCGTGATTTCCGGCGTGGATGTCGATCGCGAGCTGAGCGTCGCCGTGGTGCACTACGACGTGCGCGACGACGACGCCGCGGACAGGGCAGCTGCGGCGTTCGAAGAGCATCATCACCGCCTACAGCGGGCCGTGGGTGCGAGCACCAGCCTGAGACGCACCCCCACGCTTCGCTTTCGCCGCGACCGGGGCGCCGTTGCTGCCGAGCGGATCGAAGACCTGCTGGCGGGCCTCTCCGACCTGCAGCAGGAGCCACCGCCGCCAGGTCCGACCGGCTCAGACCCGTCTTCTTCGAACGTCAGCAGCAAGCGGCACGAGGAGTCCTGAACGGCATGGCGCGACGCCGTCCGGCCACCGTTCATGGCAGCGTCATCGTCGACAAGCCGCACGGGCCCACCTCGCACGACGTGGTAGCCCTGCTGCGTCGCCGATTCGGCGAGCGGCGCATCGGCCACGCCGGCACGCTCGATCCGTCCGCAACGGGCGTCCTGGTGGTCGGCATCGGCAGCGCAACGCGCCTGCTGCGATTCGCCACCGCAGGCCGCAAGAGCTATGAGTGCGAGATCGTGTTCGGGATCGAGACCAGCACGCTCGATGCTGCTGGCGAGACCGTCGCGACCTGGCGCATGGACCTCGATCCGACGGAGGTTGCGGACGCGGCTGCAGGCTTCGTCGGCTCGATCTCCCAGCTGCCGCCGATGGTGTCCGCCGTTCGCATCGGCGGTCGCCGCCTGCACGAGATCGCTCGGTCCGGTGAAGCCGCAGAACGCGTGCCGCGCGAGGTCGAGGTCCACCGATTCGAGGTGGAGTCCACCGGTGATCCGCGGGTGTACCGGGCCTCGGTCGACTGTTCCGCCGGCACCTACGTCCGGACGCTCGGCGCCGACCTGGGGAGTGCGTTGGGCGGTGGTGCTCACATCCGAGCGCTCCGGCGGACGCGCAGCGGCTCGTTCTCGCTGGCTGAGGCCGAATCCCCCGAGCAGGCAGCGCTGCGACCGCCCGGCGAGCTGGTACGTGACCTGCGCCAGATCCGCTTGTCCGACAGTGACGCCGCCAACACCCGCCAAGGCGTTCACCTGGCCGCTCATCGCTACGACGGCCCCGGCCCGTGGGCACTCTTCGACCCCGAGGGTCGGCTCGTCGCGGTGCATGAGCGTTCGGAAGATCGCCTGCGGGCGACGGTCTTGCCCGTGTAGCGAGCCCGCCAGCCCGGCCTCTGAGTAGCGTTGCGCGCATGGAGGTCATCCGCGACTTGGATTGGTGCCCGGTGCTCGAGCACGGCAGCGTCGTGACCGTGGGGGAGTACGACGGCGTCCACCGCGGGCACCGGACCGTGATCTCGGAGATGCATCGCCTCGCAGCGGAGCGGGGATGCGCGACCGCCGTCGTGACCTTCGACCGTCATCCCGCCACCGTGGTGCGGCCGGAATCGGCCCCGCTGCTGCTGTGCGACCTCGACCACAAACTCGAGCTGCTGGCCGAGACCGGCGTTGACTTCACGCTGGTGGTCACCTTCGACGAGGCCCAGGCGGCGGTGCCTGCCGAGCAGTTCGCGCACGAGATACTCGTGAGATGCCTGACCGCACGGGCGATCGTGGTCGGCGCCGACTTTCATTTCGGCAAGGGACGCCGGGGCAATATCGAGACGCTTCGCCAGGTCGGCGCCGAGTACGGCTACCAAGTGGTCGGGCTCCCGCTGGTGAAGCAGATGACCGGCGACGGCGACGTGATCTCGTCAACATCGATCCGTGAAGCACTTGCCGCGGGCGATGTGGAGCGGGCTCACCGGCTGCTCGGGCGACCGTTCGAAGTCCGTGGCGTCGTCACGCTCGGCGACCGCCGCGGCCGCCAGATCGGTGTGCCCACTGCCAACCTGCCCACCACTCCTGACCTGCAGATCCCTGCCGACGGTGTCTATGCCGCGTGGTATGTGCGCCCCGATGGTGCCCAATACCCGGCGGCTGTCAACATCGGCCGCCGCCCGACGTTCTACGAGTTCGCCGAGCGCTCGCTCATCGAAGCGCACCTGATCGGCTTCCGCGGAGATCTCTACGACGAGACCGCCAAGGTCCGCTTCGTCCGCAGGCTGCGGCCCGAGCGCCGCTTCGACGGCATCGACGAACTGAAGGCTCAGCTTCGCCGAGACATCGAAGACGCTGCGAAATGCCTGCACACGTGACTCGCTGGTAGCCTGCACGGCTGAGAAGAGACAGAACAGCACGGCTGGGACGCCCAGCCGGGCCGCCGCAGCAGGCTTCGCAGTCACCGGCTGTGTACTCGCAGCAAGGCTGTGTATTCGCAGCAAGTGACAGTGCACCAGTCGCTGGGCGCCACAACTACAGGGAACAGCAACGGCATGAGTGCCAAGAGATCAAGTCCAGCGGCCTCGGTGATCGACGAACATCGCCATTCCGAGGCCGATACCGGATCGCCCGAGGTGCAGGTCGCTCAGTTGAGCGCCCGGATTGACCACCTCACCGAACACCTCCAGACCCACCACAAGGATCACCACAGCCGCCGAGGGCTGTTGAAGCTCGTCGGACGCAGGCGCAGGTTGCTCGACTACCTGAACGCCAACGACGTCGAGCGGTACCGGGCTTTGATCGCAAAGCTCGGCCTTCGGCGCTGACCACCGATCCCCACCCCCACAACAGGAGCAGACATGGCTGAAGCCATTTCGGTCACCGGTCCCATCGCGGGCACCGACAAGACCATCACTTTCGAGACCGGCGTGCTTGCCGGCCTCGCCAACGGGGCGGTCACGTCCCGCATCGGCGACACGCAAGTGCTCGTCACCGCAACTGCGTCGAGCCGCCCACGCGACGGCGCATCGTTCTTCCCGCTCACCGTCGACATCGAGGAGCGCATGTACGCCGTGGGCCGGATACCCGGTTCGTTCTTCCGGCGAGAGGGGCGCGCATCCGACGATGCGATCCTGGTGTGTCGGCTGATCGACCGCCCGCTGCGGCCGAATTTCCCGGGCGACTACCGCCACGACACCCACATCGTGGGCACGATCTTGGGCGCGGACCACGTGAATCCGTACGACCTCGTGGCGCTGAACGGAGCGTCGGCGGCCCTGTGGCTGAGCGGCATCCCGTTCGAGTGCCCGATTGCCGGTGTGCGCATCGCCTACTCCACCGACGGCGAGTGGATTCCCTTCGCCACCCACGAAGAGTCCGACGCGGCCACGTTCGAGATGGTCGTGGCCGGTCGCCAGCTCGACAGCGGCGACATTGCCGTGATGATGGTGGAGGCCGGCGGCACCGAGAAGGCGTTCGAGTACTACGCCGAGGGCGCACCGAAGGTCACCGAGGACGTCCTCGCGAGCGGTCTCGAGGCCTCCAAGCAGTGGATCGACGACATCATCGAGCTGCAGAAATCGCTGCGCCGGCTGGTCGAGGAGCAATCCGGCCCGATCACGGTGATGGAGTACACGTCCAGCAAGGACTATTCCGACGAGGTGCTGGACCGTGTGCGCGAGGTTGCCGCCGATCGCATGCGTGAGGTGATGGCAATCGCCGACAAGGCCGAGCGCGAGGCCGCACAGTCTGAGATCAGCAACGCCGTGATCGACGAAGTCGCTGCGGAGTTCGCCGATCTCGACGGTGCGAAGGATCAGATCCGCGAGGCCGTCAGGTCGCTGTCGAAGGAGATCGTGCGCGAGCGCATCGTGGCCGATGGCTTCCGCATTGATGGGCGTGCGACGGATGAAGTCCGGCCGCTCTCGTCGGTTGCGGGCTACCTCGGCCGCACCGCTCACGGCTCGGGCCTGTTCCAGCGCGGCGAGACCCAGGTGCTGAACGTCACCACCCTGGCGATGTCGCGGATGGAGCAGATCGTCGACACCCTGAATCCCCAGGACCGGCGCCGGTTCATGCACCACTACAACTTTCCGCCCTTCTCCACCGGTGAGGCCGGCTTCATGCGCGGACCCAAGCGGCGCGAGATCGGCCACGGCGCACTCGCCGAGCGGGCGATCTTCCCGGTCATCCCGTCCAAGGAAGACTTCCCGTACGCCATCCGGCTGGTGTCGGACGTGCTGAGCTCGAATGGCTCGACGTCGATGGGCTCGGTGTGCGCGTCGTCGCTGTCGCTGATGGATGCCGGCGTGCCGATCACCGATCACGTTGCGGGTGTGGCGATGGGCCTGGTGTACGCCGACGGCAAGTACGTGACGCTCACCGACATCCTGGGTGCCGAGGACGCCTTCGGCGACATGGACTTCAAGGTGGCAGGCACGGAAGATGCGATCACCGCCTTGCAGCTCGACACGAAGATCGAGGGCATTCCCGCTGAGGTGCTGGCCCAGGCGCTGCAGCAGGCCCGGCAGGCTCGCTTGCAGATCCTCGAGGTCATGCGTGCGGCGATTGCAGAGCCGAGGCCCGATGTGGGCGAGACAGCGCCCAAGATCACCAGCTTCGAGATTCCGATCGACAAGATCGCCGAGGTCATCGGCCCGCGGGGCAAGGTCATCAACTCCATCCAGGAGGAGACCGGTGCCGACATCAACGTGGACGACGACGGAACCGTCGGCACGGTGAGCATCGGCGCCACCGACCGCGAGGTCGTCGCCGAGGCCGAACGTCAGATCCGTTTGATCGTCAACCCGCCGACGCCCGACGTCGGGGCCACCTACGAGGGCCGCGTGGTCAACATCACCAAGTTCGGTGCATTCGTGAACGTGCTGCCCGGCACCGACGGGCTGCTGCACATCTCCAAGCTGGGCGGCAGGCGGCGGCTGAACTCGGTCGAAGAAGTGCTGGAGCTCGGCGACGTGGTCAGCGTGATCGTCGAGGAGATCGATCCAAACGGCAAGATCAGCCTCTCCCCGGCCGATCCGACACAGGTCGGCGGTTCCGAGGGCGATGCCGACGGTGCGGAAGACGACGCGTCGCCTCGACGTGGCCGCGACCGCGACCGGGGCGGCAGCGACAACGGCACCCGCCGATCCCGCACGCCGGTGACCGCTGCGGTGCCGGCGGGTGGTGGTGCCGAGGCACCGGCCGCCGCCGGAGATGGCGATGACGAAGGCGGTGCCATATCGGCACCGAGCGGCACTGCCCGTGAGGATGTCTCCTTCGGTGAGCACTTCGAGCAGATCGCAAAAGATGTCTACGGCGACCTCGGGCCCGAGCTCGAGCAGTCCGGACGGGGTTCGGGCCGGCGTCGCGGCCGCCGCTGAGCGAAGCGGCCCAGCAGGCCGACCCGCTCGGCTGCACATCCAGGTTTCCCCGGACGGGTTCCCGACTTCGATTCGATACGGGCCGCTCGGGCCCTTCGGGCGCTGCCGCTGCGCGCCACTAGCGTGACCATCGTGAGAGTTCTGGTGTTCGGCGCGGGCGGACGGATGGGCGCCACGGTGTGCGAGGCCGTGGCCGGCGACGGCGGTCTGCAATTGGCGGCTGGCGTCGACCCGGGCGCAGGCGGCCAGCGCGACGCAACCGGCAGCATCGACATCGTCTCGTCGGTCGCCGACATCGACCCGGCTGCCGTCGACGTGGCTGTCGATTTCACGGTGGCTGCTGCAGCCCGCGAGAACTTGGCATGGTGCGCGGCGAACGGCGTGCACGCCGTTGTCGGCACCAGCGGCCTCGATCCCGACGATTACGAGCGGTGCCGGGCTGCGTTCACCTCCAGTAACTGCCTCATCGCCCCGAACTTCGCCATCGGTGCGGTGCTCATGATGCGCTTCGCCGAGCTTGCCGCTCCGTTCTTCCCGACTGCTGAGGTCATCGAGCTCCACCACGACAACAAGGTGGATGCACCCTCTGGCACTGCCATGCAGACGGTGCGTGCGATGGCTGAGGCCTCAGATGACTGGGGGCCGGATCCCACGCGCGACGAGGTGCTGCCTGGTGCCCGCGGCGGCAAAGGTCCCGGCGGCATCCCCGTTCACTCCGTCCGGCTGCGGGGTCTCGTTGCGCACCAGCAGGTGCTGCTTGGCACAGCGGGAGAGACGCTCACCATCCGCCACGACAGCCTCGATCGGGTGTCGTTCATGCCGGGCGTGCTGCTCGCCTGCAAGGCGATTGCCGATTATCCCGGTGTCACGATCGGTCTCGATACCTACCTGCAGCTCTAGTCAGTGAGCGCAGCCGGCCCGCGGCGGGGACTCTGGGAGCTGGCCCACGAGCGCGGCATGACCCGCCGCCGCTTCTTGTGGCTGCTCTCGGCCGGTGGCGCCTCCGCGGTGCTGGCGGCCTGCGCTGGCACACGGGTACCGGCCGGCGATCTGCCGTCCTCCGTCCCTGAGCCTTCGGCATCGCCTTGGTTCAAGGACCAGGCGCCGTTCATCGTCCATGGCACCAAGGGCCTTGAGTCCCGCCTCGAGAACATGAGCGGCGCGATCACGCCCCACCGGTTCTTCTTCGTCCGGAACAACTCCGTCAGCATCGACGTGGACGCCGACGATTGGTCGCTGAGCATCGAAGGCGATGGCGTCGAGAAGCGCTTGGAGCTGTCGTACGACGAGGTGAGGGCGATGGAGTACCGCACGCTCGAGGCCTACCTCGAGTGCGCCGGCAATCACCGGGCCATGTTCGACTTGGTGAACGGCAGGGTCGCGACGGGCGACCAATGGAAAACCGGAGCAGTGGGCAATGCCGAATGGACCGGCGTGCCGCTTCGTGACGTGCTGGGGTCGGCGGGAATCAGCGACGACGCCGTCAGCGTGATGTTGATCGGCATGGACATCGATTCTCCCGAGGCTGGCTTCCGCCGGGTGATCCCGGCCGAGACGGCCATGGATCCCGACACGCTGCTCGTGCACGAGATGAATGGTGAGACGCTGCCGCGCTATCACGGATACCCGCTGCGTGCGCTCGTGCCCGGCTGGGTGGGCAGCACGAGCATCAAGTGGCTGAGCCGCATCGTGGTCTCGTCTGAGCAGCAGTGGGCACGCAACAACACCACCTCGTACGTCTTGATCGGCGACGACTACCCGCCTGAGGGCGAAGCCCTGGGACAGGTGGTGACCACCCAGAGCATCAAGAGTGCGCTGGCGCTGCCCTGGCCCGCCGAGATCGACGCCGGCAACCACCGCATCGGCGGCTACGCGCACTCGCCTGCAGGGCGGATCGCCGGGGTCGAATGGAGCGCCGATTCGGGGCGATCATGGCAACGAGCGGAGCTGATCGGACCACAGGCGCGGCTCGGATGGGTGCGCTTCGAGTTCGACTGGGAAGCGCTCGCTGGGATGCACACCGTCATGGCCCGGGCCACCGATGTCGCCGGCAACACCCAGCCCGACCAGGTGCCGTTCAACGAGAAGGGCTACCTCTTCAACCAGCCCCTCCCACACCCCATCCACGTCGTGTGACATCGGCGAGGCGCGCCGATGGCCATGTGCGCAGGCTCAGGCGAGAGCGACAACGGCGGCGGAGATGGCGGGGCGGCGGCGGGTGCGTGTGCCGACGAAGCGACCGGTGGCACGGCGGACGATGCGTTCGACTTCGTCCGGGTCAGGGCTGGGCCGTGACCCCTTGATCGCCTGTTCGACCGCTTGAGCGATCTCGCCCGAGAGGGCCTCGACGACATCAACGTGCTTGGTCATGTCGAGCCAGCCTCGCGAGGCAATGTCGGGCGCAGCCGCCAGACGGCCTTGGGAGTCAAGCACGACGGTCACGTGCACGAAGCCTGCGGTGAGAGCCAGGCGTTCGGCGATGACTTCGGTGTCGGGATCGTCGAGCGCGCCGTCGACGTAGTGGTAGGGCGCGGGAACCCCGGCACGGACTTGGAGCTCGTTGCCCTTGAGCGTGATCTGCGCCCCATCGGTCAGCGTGAGCACCCGCTTGGCCTTCATCCCCACTTCGCGGGCGAGTCCGGCATGGCGAGCAAGCATGTGGAACTCGCCCTCGATCGGCACGAACCACCGTGGGCGGCACGCTTGGTGCAGCTCGCGGAGCTCGTCGCGCTGAGCATGCCCCGAGGTGTGCACCAGCTCGTGCCCGTCGTGGATCACCTCGGCGCCCAATCGCGCCAAGCGCGACACCATGCGGAACACCGCTCGCTCGTTGCCCGGGATCGGATGGCTTGACAGGATCACCGTGTCGTCGGCGCCGGTCGTCACGTCGGAGTGCGCACCGCCGGCGATCTGCGACAGTGCTGCGCCAGGTTCGCCCTGGCTGCCGGTACAGACGATGCAGACCTCCTCGGGGTTGAAGCGGTCGAGCTGCTCGACGCCGAACAGCGCATGCTCTGGAACGTCCAGAACCCCGAGCTGGCGTGCGATGCGGACGTTGTTCACCATCGAGCGGCCCACCGGGACCACCACGCGGCCCTCGGAGATGGCGGCGTCACAGATTTGCTGGACCCGGTGCAGGTGACTGGCGAAGCAGCTCACCATCAAGCGCCGATCCGATCGCTCGCCGAACAGGCGTCGCAGCGTGGCGCCGATCTCGGTTTCCGACGCGCTGCGTCCCGGGCGGTCGGCGTTGGTGGAATCGGCCATCAGCAGCGCGATGCCCTCATCGCCCAGTGCCCGCAGGCGCCCCAGATCGGTCAGCCGGCCGTCCACCGGCGAGGGGTCGATCTTGAAGTCGCCGGTATGCACGAGCGCGCCGACCGGAGTGTGCAGCACGATGCACAGGCTCTGGGGCACTGAGTGGGTGATCGGCAGTGCCTCAATGTCGAATGGACCGATCTTGCGGCGCTCGCCGTCGCCGATGACATGAAACGAGGTGCGGTCGGCCAGGCGTGCCTCGCTCACCTTGTGTTCGGCGAGCGCCATGGACAGGGCCGACCCGTACAGGGGCACCTCGATGTTGCGCAGGAAGTGGGGTACGCCGCCGAGGTGATCCTCGTGGCCGTGGGTGACCACCAGCCCGACGATGTCGGCGGCACGCGAGTTGAGCCAGCCCATATCGGGCAGCACGTGCTGCACCCCCGGCATGATCGCTGGGTCGGGAAACATGACCCCGAAGTCGATGACGAGCAGCTTGCCGCTCTGCTCGACGACGGTGCAGTTGCGCCCGACGTCGCCGAGCCCACCCAGGAAGGTGACGGTGACCGGCGACGTGCCGCTCCGCTGCTTGTTGCGGCTGTTTCCCCGCCGACGCGACCGGTTGCTGCCTCGGCCGCCGTCCGGCGCGGTCCCGGACGCGCTCAAGTCTGCTTCAGCCGGGCGTAGACCTCTCGGGCGCGGTCCTCCAGACCGTCGGGTGTCGGACCCATGGGCAAGCGAGGCTCGCCCACCGGCAGTCCCAGCGTGCGCAGCATGGCTTTCGTGGGCACGGGGTTGGGTGCCTCGTCGCCGGTCTCGAAGTCGTAGCTCTCCAACAGGGCGGCGTTGATCTCGCGGGCCTTGGTGGCGTCCCCGGCGTCCCAGGCATCGAACATCGCCACGTGCTCGGGAATGGACCAGTGGGCGGCCACGCTGATCACACCTACCGCGCCGACGGCCAGCAGCGGCAGCGTGAACGTGTCGTCGCCGCTGTACACCTCGAATCCGTCGGGTGCCTCGGCGATGACCTTCGCCGTCTCACCGGGGTTGCCCGCAGCATCCTTCACGGCCACGATGTTGCGGATGTGCGCCAGCTCCAGCAGTGTGGGCGTGTCGATCTTGCGACCAGTGCGAACCGGGATGTCGTACATGACGATCGGCAGGTCGGTGCATTCGGCCACGGCGGCGAAGTGCGCTGCGATGCCCGCCTGCGAGGGCCGGTTGTAGTACGGGGTCACTGCCAGGATGCCGTCGACGCCCAGCTCGGCGGCCTTGCGGGTCTGGCTCACCGAATGCGCCGTGTCGTTGGTCGTAGTGCCTGCCACGACGGGGACCGTGACGGCCTCGGCAACGGCGCGCCAGAGCTCCCAGTCTTCCTCGTCGGTGATCGTGGGCGCCTCACCAGTGGTGCCGGTGATCACGAGACCCTCGGCGCCTTCGCCTACGAGCCAGCGGGCCAGTGTCACCCCTGCGTCGACATCCAGCGAGCCATCCGCCGCGAACGGCGTGATCATCGCCGGAACCACTCGTCCGAATCGCGCGCTCATGCGTTTGAGACTACTGCTGTGCCCGCGGCCGCCTGCAACTGATTAAGCGGGCCGCGGCGGCCATTCGGTTCTCAAACGCTGCCCTCCTCGGCCCGGCTGATGCCGAGCGTGGCCAGCAGATCCTCGTGCAGCTCGAACCACACCGTGTGGTAGCTGGGAATCATCGGCTTGGTGAGGTAGTCCAGCTCGCCGGCCTGGAGCCGGCTGAGCGCTTCGGCGAACCTGGGTGCATAGTTGTCGTAGCGAGCCATCACCCGGCAGAGCTGGTTGAGCACCCCGCCGAGCTCGCCGTGCAGTGCCTCCAGCCGCTCGATGATGGCCGCGTCGTAGTCGGCGTCGCTGTGGTCGTTGAGCCGCCCGCCGTCGCCGGGTCCATCGGTATCGGCTGCGGGATGGTCGGCGGGCAGCACCTGCCAATCGGTGCACATCTGCAGCATCTTGGGGTTCAGCGCCAAGAACTCCCGATAGGCCGCGGTGACGGCTTCGCGGGTGCCCGCGGCATCCAGCTCGGCCGCCAGGGCGGCCTCGCTGTCGTCGCGACCGGTCGGCGTCAGGATGAACTTCGGCACTCCGCCGACTTCGCGGAACATGCAGTGGCCGGCTGCGTCCAGCTCAGCCAGCAGCCACTCGGTGTCGTTGGGGTCGAGCCCGTGAATCGCCGCGACGTCGTCGATCTCGCCGAGACCCTTGAGGCGCAGCGCCAGCCACACGAGCAGGCGCGGCTCGGACGTGTGGGGAGTGGCCGCCATGTCAGCTCACTCCACGACGAGATCGGTAAACCGGTCCCGCAGCGTCTTCTTGGAGAACTTGCCCGTCGAGGTCTTGGGCACCTCGTCGATGATCTGGGTAGCGCTCGGCAGCCACCACTTCGCCATCCGTGGCGTGAGGTACTCGATCAGCTCGTCGTGAGTGATCGTCTCGCCCTCGACGGGCACCACGCATGCCATCGGGCGCTCCATCCAGCGCTCCGATGCCACCGCCACCACGGCGGCCTCGGCCACCTTGGGATGGCTCATGATCTCGTTCTCCACCTCGGCCGAGCTGATCCACTCGCCGCCGGACTTGATGAGGTCCTTGGTGCGATCCACCAGTCGGATGTAGCCGTTGGGGTCGCAGGTGGCCACGTCGCCGGTGCGCAGCCAGCCGTCGTCGGTGAACGAGTCGGCTGCGTCGAGGCGGTTGTAGTACGAGCCGGTCACGTACGGGCCTCGCACGTGCAGCTCCCCGGACGACTCGCCGTCGCGTGGCAGCTCGTCGGTGGTGTCGGGCTCGCAGATGCGGAACTCGACGGTCGGCAGGATGGTGCCCACCGTGGTGCGCAGGTCAGCCTTGGCGTCATCGTCAAGGCCCTGCTGGCCGGAGCGGATGTGGGCGATCGAGCACAGCGGGCTGGTCTCGGTCATGCCCCAGGCCTGCAGGATCGGCAGGCCGACCGCTTCCCGGTAGCCCTCCGACAGTGCCTTGGGCACTGCCGATCCGCCGCACGGAATGGCCCGCAGGCTGGACACGTCGCGTCCCTCCAGCTCGCCGAGCACGCCCATCCAGATCGTCGGAACCCCGGCAGCCACGGTGACACGCTCGGTCTCGATCAGCTCGGCCAGCGGCTTCGGGGCCAGGTTCGGGCCTGGATTGACGAGCTTGGCGCCTGCCGCGACGGCAGCATGCGCGAGGCCCCAGGCGTTCGCGTGGAACATCGGCACGACCGGCAGGATCACGTCGCTCTCGCAGACCCCCGCCGAATCCACCAGCATTGCGGCCAGCGTGTGCAGGTAGGTGGAGCGGTGGCTGTAGACGACGCCCTTCGGCTCGCCGGTGGTGCCGCTCGTGTAGCACATCGACGCCGCCTGGGTCTCGCTGGCGATGCGAAAGCCTGCAGGCGACGCCGCCGCGATCAGATCCTCGTAGTCGATGATGCGGGCGTCGTCGGGAATCTCGGGTGCGGCGTCGCTGCCGCCCGAGTCGTCCATGACGACGACGTGGCGGACGGTTGCCATGGTGTCGACCAGCGGCCACAGCAGCGGCAGCAGCGAACGATCGACGAAGATCACCTCGTCTTCGGCGTGGTTGGCGATGTAGGTGACCTGCTCGGCGAACAGCCGGATGTTGAGCGTGTGCAGCACCCGGCCCGAGCACGGCGCCGCGAAGTAGAGCTCCAGGTGGCGGTCGGTGTTCCACGCAAAGGTGGCGACCCGCCCGCCCGGCGAGATGCCCAGATCGTCCAGCGCGCCGCCCAGCAGCCTGGTCCGTTCGGCCCAGCGTCCGTAGTTGGTGCGCTCGATGCCCGTCGCGGTGGCGGTGACCAGTTCCTTGTCGGAAAACAGCGTCTCGGCGCGCTCGAACAGCGGATCAAGTGTGAGCGGCAGGCTCATCATCGTCGAGTCCATGACGCCGCAGGCTAGAGGGCATGGGGCGCCGCATCGAAGGGGTGTGCGGTGCACTCGTATACCGGCGCTACCGGTGCACAGATGCGTAGCCTCGGCCGCGGTGGCTGACGGCGGCGGGGACGATGCAACGGCGGATGAAGCCGCCCATTCCGCGCAGGCACCGTCGGGCCCGGTGATCACCGACGCAGACCGGCGGCGGATGCAGTTGCTGGCAGCGGTGCCTGTGGGATTCGCCCTGGCGGCCTACGCCGGACAGATTTTCTTCGCTGCGCTCATTGCGCGGGCGCCGCTGCTGCTGCTGTCGCTCAATGCCACCGACCCCATCCTGCTCGGCGTGGCCCACCAGGCCCCGCTGTGGGCGTTCATGGCCATCGGGCTGACCCGCCTGTTCATCACCGACCCGTTCCTGTACCGGCTTGGCTATGACTACGGCCCCAATGCCAAGGCCTACCTGGCGGCGGAGATGGGACCGCGCAGCCGCGTCATCCGGACGATGGACTGGCTGGAGCGCTGGTTTCCGCGGGCAGGCTGGCTGCTGCTGTTCGCCATTCCGGGCTATCCGATGTGCCTGCTGTCGGGCATTGCGCGGATGCGCCAATTGCCATTCGTGGTGGTGAACCTCGCTGGCACCTTCACCCGTCTGGCGCTGGTGTGGTGGGTTGCCGATCTGTTCGCGGGCCCGCTCGGGGCGGTCATCAGGTTCATCAATCGCTACTCGATCCCGTTCACCGTGGCGATGTTCGTGCTGGTTGCGGTGCAGACCGCCCGCAACCAGCGCAAGAGTGCTGGGTCTCCGAAGGAGTAGTCCGACCTCGGTACTCTCGCTGAGGTGAGTGCGCGCGGCGCCGCCGGGGCCGAAGATTCGAAGGGCACACCGAAGCAGTCGTCGCGCAACGACGCTCGCGGCGGGCTCTCCCGGGTTGTTCGCAATGCCCTGAGCGGCCGGTCCCGCGAGATCGTGGCGCTGTCGCTGTTCGCGCTCGCCGTGGTCTGCGCGTTGGGCCTGCTGGGCGATCGAGCGGGTGTCGTGGGTCGCATCCTGGAGAGCGCGCTTGCAGTTCTGCTGGGCGTGTTCCGCTATGTGGTGCCGATCTTGCTGGTCTGGATCGGCGTGGCACTCGCGCGCATGACTGCCTCGGAGCGGAGCGGCCGTGCCGCCTTCGGGCTGAGCATGCTCACCGTGGCCTTCGCCGCAGCCGCACACCTGTCCGGATCCGCCGACGGCTTCGGATCGCTGGAGGACCTGCGAGGCAGCGGGGGAGTGCTGGGCGCCGCTGTTGCCGAGCCGCTGCGGCGTCTCATCGACGATCCGGCTACGTGGGCCGTGCTGTTGCTGGTGATGGCGTTCGCCGTCATGATCGTCGCCAACATCGGCCTCGGTCAGGTCTTGAGATGGATATGGACCGGTCTGTCGGCGCTCGGCCGGAGGCTGAGCGGCTCACTGTCCAAGGGTGCCCACAACCTGCAGCGCGTCGGCGAGGATCCCGAACCGCCGTCTTTTGGAGACGAGCAGTACGACCTGGAGGCTGAACCGGCAGGCCAGATCCCGGGTCTGGACCCGTCCGCCCCAGCTTCCGGCGAAGCGGCTTCTGATGAAGCCGTCTTTGAGCCATCGCCGCCTCAGTTCGTGGAACCACCCGGCGAGGAACCCGCACCCACACCTGTGCCGGTGCCAGGCGCGGCCAGCACCGGAACTGGCAGCCAGCGTCCGCGCTGGAAGCTGCCGAAGAAGTCGATGCTCAAGCGCAGCGGCACCCAGCAGTTCGACCGGGCGCAGCTGTCGGCGGGCGCCGAAGCACTGGTGGCGGCGCTGGCCAGTCACGGCGTGGAGACCCAGGTCACCGGCTGGGAACCCGGACCCACGGTCACGCGCTACGAGCTCAAGCTGGGCCCAGGCGTGAAGGTGTCGCGAGTCACTGCGCTCCACAAAGACATCGCCTACGCCATGGCTGCCGCCGATGTCCGGATCCTCGCGCCGATCCCCGGCCGGTCGGCGATCGGCATCGAGGTCCCCAACTCCGACCGTCACCTGGTCGCGCTCGGCGACATCCTCTCCGCCAAGGCCGCAACCGAAGCCATGCACCCGCTCGAAGTGGCGATGGGCAAGGACATCTCCGGCCGAGAGGTCATGCTCAACCTGGCCACCATGCCCCACGTGCTCATCGCCGGCGCGACCGGCTCGGGCAAGTCGTCGTGCATCAACTCGATCATCGCGTCGCTGCTCATGCGGTCCACGCCCGACGAGGTACGGATGATCCTGGTCGACCCCAAGCGGGTGGAGCTCGGCCAGTACGACGGATTGCCGCACCTGCTGACGGCGGTGGTGACCGAGCCGCGCAAGGCCGCGAATGCGCTGGCGTGGGCTGTGAAGGAGATGGAGCGCCGCTACGACGTGCTGTCGGAGGCGGGCTTCCGCGACATCACCGGCTACAACGCGGCGGTGCTCGACGGGGCGCTGCACAGCGACGAGAGCGAGCTGCTGGGCAGCGACCAGCCGCACGAGTCGATGCCCTTCATCGTCGTGGTCGTCGACGAGCTGAATGACCTCATGATGGTGGCGGCCCGCGATGTCG
Organism: Microthrixaceae bacterium; assembly: GCA_011523825.1. Classification (GTDB taxonomy): domain Bacteria; phylum Actinomycetota; class Acidimicrobiia; order Acidimicrobiales; family Poriferisodalaceae; genus Poriferisodalis. The sequence continues at coordinate 206,198 of WTFX01000029.1, read as the reverse complement.
AGGAGTCCATCACCCGTCTGGCCCAGATGGCCCGTGCCGTCGGCGTCCATCTCGTCGTCGCAACCCAGCGCCCGAGCGTGAACGTCATTACCGGGGTGATCAAGGCCAACATCCCCAGCCGGCTGGCATTCGCCGTGTCCAGCCTGGCCGACAGCCGGGTCATCCTGGACCAGCCCGGCGCCGAACGGCTGGTGGGCCAGGGCGACATGCTGCTGCTGTCGGCGAACTCCAGCACGCCGCGCCGCATCCAGGGTGCGTGGGTGAGCGAGTCGGAGGTCGCTCACGTGGTGGCCCATTGGCGCCGCCAGGCACCCGAGGTCACCTACGTGGAAGGCGTGGAGGGCACTGACGATTCGGATGGCAGCAGCGTCCTGCCAGGCGGCACCACCGGCGATGCCGACGACGACGAGCTGCTGCGCCAGGCGATGGCCATCGTGGTGGAGACCCAGCTCGGCTCCACGTCCATGCTGCAGCGCAAGCTGAAAGTCGGCTTCGCTCGCGCCGGACGGCTGATGGACTTGCTCGAGCAGCGGGGCGTGGTGGGTCCGTCGCAGGGTTCCAAGGCCCGCGACGTGCTGATGACGCCCGAAGAACTGTCTGACGCGCTGAGAGAGTGACGGCGAGCGGCCCGGTCGCCGCTCGGCTCAGATGCCGACTCGGATCTGCAGGTTGCGGGGGCCGCGTACCTGCACGCCGCCCCATTCCACGCCGCCGCGGCCGACATCGGTGGCGAGCTCGAAGTTCGGGAACCGCGCCAGCCACTCCTCGATGGCGACCTTCAGCTCCATACGGGCCAGGTTCGAGCCCAAGCAGCGGTGGATCCCCAATCCGAACGCGAAGTGGCGGTTCTCGGCACGATCGATGACGACTTCGTCTGGACGATCGAACTTGGACGGATCGCGGTTGCCGGCGCCGAACGGGAGCAGCACCTTGTCGCCCTTGGCCACGGGGCAGCCGCCGATCTCGGCGTCGTCAGTGGCGGTGACGCGGGCCATGGTGACCGGGGAGTAGGCACGCAGGAACTCCTCGATGGCCATGGGGATGAGCTCGGGTTCGTCCACGAGTCGCTCGCGGTCAGCAGGGTTCATGGCCAAGTGCATCAAGCTGGCCGAGATCGAGCTCCACGTGGTGTCGATGCCTGCCAGCAGCAACAGGAAGCTGGCGCCAGTGATGTGGTGGTTGGCCAGCGGGTCGCCGTTGGGCAGCTTCATGTCGAGCAGCTTCGACGGCAGGTCGTCTGCGCGTTCTTGGCGCCGCTCGTCGGTGAGCTCGCCGAAGTAGTGGAGCACTTCGCGGGTCGCATCGGCCCGCCGGTCGAACTCGTCGCCTTTGGACTGCAGCACGTCGACGGCCCAGCGGGTGAACTTGGGCTCATCTGACTCGGGCAGTCCCAGGATGCGGGCGATGACCCGCACGGGAATGTGCTTGGAATAGGTGTCGGCGGCATCCGTCACGCCGCTGCGGCCCTCGTCCGCTCCGGTTTCGGCCGCGATGGCGTCGATGCGCTCGCGGGCGATGCTGCGAGTGACTTCGACCATTTCCTCAACGGCTGTCGGGCCGAAGAACGGCAGCAGCAAGCGGCGCGCGTCGGTGTGGAACGGCGGGTCCGAGGTGATCGGCGGGGCGGTGAGCAGCCCGACGCCTTCAGGCGTGGGCGCCACGGCGATGTCGCGGGAGCTGAAGTTCTCGGTGTCGTAGGCGACCGCCGCGATGTCGTCCCATGTCGTGGGCATCCAGTGCCCGTCGTTGTGGGGGCTGTGGGCGACGGGACATTCGGCGCGCAGCTCGTCCCACACGTCTGCAGCGCCCTGGATGTACTCGTCGCTGTAAACGTCGAAGTTTCGCTCTGCAGAAGCGGTGTCGGCGTCAGCAGTCGTGCTCATGGCGGCTCCCTTTTGAGTCCCCGCGGGCGCGGTCCGAGGCGCTTCCCAGCGTAGGCGACGGGTTCTACGCTGCGCCGTAGTACCGGCTGATCGACAATGCCGGCTCAGAGGCTCGAGGGGGAACATGTCGGGACATGCAGCACACGCGGCAGTCGAGGCGGCGCAGCTCAGCGAGGTGGCACCGGGCGTGTACAGCTACGTGCAGCCCGACGGCACTTGGTTCATCAACAACATGGGATTCATCGCCGGCTCCAGCGGCGTGGTGTCGATCGACTCCACCTCGACCGAGCGCCGCAACCGGGCCTACGTGGATGCCATCGCGTCAGTGACGTCCAGCCCGGTGAGGGTCCTGGTCAACACCCACCATCACGCCGACCACACCCACGGCAACTGCTTCTTCACCGACGCCACGGTGATCTCGCACGCCAAATGCCGTGATGTGATGGTGGCGGCGGGCATTCCCGACTACAGCGCCGTGTTCCCCGGGGTCGAGTGGGGGAACCTGCAGTTCCGTGCGCCTGATGTGACGTTCGAGGGCTCGATGGTGCTGCACCTCGATGACCGTCGCATCGAGCTGTCGGACCTGGGATTCGTGGCCCACACCGACGGCGACATCGTGGCGTGGCTGCCGGATTGCCGGGTGCTGTTCTGCGGTGACCTGGTCTTTCACGGCGGCACGCCGTTCGCACTGTTCGGATCGGTGGAGGGCACGATCGGGGCCATGGACGTCCTCGAGAGCTATGGCGCGGACGTGATCGTGCCCGGCCACGGCCCGCACTTCAGCGGCGACGACATCGCGCGGGTGCTCGACGAACAACGCTCGTACCTGCGCTTCGTGCAGGAGACCGCCGCCGAGGGACTCGCCGCTGGCCGACCACCGCTCGAGCAGGCCCAGGCCACCGAACTCGGCCCGCACGGGAACTACACCGACCCGGAGCGACTCGCCGGCAACCTCCACGTCGCCTACCGCGAGGCGGCGACCAACGGCTATGAGTTCCCGGGCGTCCCCCAGGCCATCATGGACATGGTCGCCTACAACGGCGGCGCTCTGCCGCGCTGCTTGGCTTGAGTACCTGCGCCACCGCGCGGCGCGCGCACAATGGTCACTTGGCTGCGGCGGTCCGTGGAACGGTTGACGGATTCGTGTCACTATCAGCCGGATTTGGGAGGCGTAGATGGGTAGATCACTGCGTGAGCGCCTGGCTGCTGCCCCGATCACATGGGGCGTATGCGAGGTGCCGGGATGGGGATACCAGCTCAGCCCCGACGAAGTCCTCTCCGACATGGCTGCCCTGGGCTTCACGCGCACGGAATTCGGTTCAGTGGGCTTTTTGCCGGCTGACGGTAACGAGCTCGCCGCAGTGCTGGGGCGCCACGGGCTGTCGCTGCTCGGCGGTTTCGTCGCCGTGGTGCTGCACGATCCCGAGCGCCTTGAGGCCGAGATGGCGCGCGTGGCTTCGGTCGTCGACCAGATGGCCTCCGCGGGCGGAATCTGGTTCGTCAGCTGCCCGGTCTTCGACCACGATGACTGGCAGCGTCCTCGACTTGACGACGCGCAGTGGAACCGTGTGTTTGCAGGTCTTGCGGCGATCGACGAGGTGACCGCGCGATCGGGGATGAGACATGCATTCCACCCCCACGTCGACTCTCTGATCCAAGACGACGCCGAGACACGAGCAGTGCTCGAGCACACCGACACGCAGCTTGTGCTCGACACGGCGCATCTCACCTTGGGCGGCACCGATCCCGCAGCATTGGTCGGCAGTCACAGCGGTCGCATCGGGCTGGTGCACCTCAAAGACGTTGACGCCACGGTTGGGCAGCGCCTGCGCCGGGGCGAGATCAGCCTGATGAGCGCGGTGCAGCAGGGACTCTTCCCGCCCTTGGGTCAGGGTGTCGTTCCGCTGACCGAGATCATCCGCGCCTTGGAGCAGGCGCGGCCCGACCTGTGGTATGTCCTCGAACAGGATGCGGCGCTCAGCGGACCGGATGCCGACGATGTGGAACGGTTGCGGCACGGCGTCGTTCAGAGCCTGCAGTTTGTGCAAGACTTCGATCTCGCGCGCTAGCACCCCAGGGGAATCGGGTGCAGGCGTCGTGCCATTTCACGTACCCGGGAGGACGTACAGAATGAAGCGCATCTACAAACTGATCTCGCTGCTCGCAGTCATCACACTGCTGGCGGCAGCGTGCTCGAGTGACGACGGCGACACCGCTGACGAGCCGGACGCACCGGCGCCGGCCGAGACGACCGAGGCCGCATCGGATGCGACCGAGGTCACGCTCACCCAGAGCGACTGCGACAAGACCTATCACGTGATCACCCACGGCGACTCGGGCACGTTCTGGTCGGTCGTAGAGGTAGCGGTAGCGGACGCGGCCGAAGCCGTCGGCTGCGACGTCGTCTACTTCGGAGCGAACAACGATGCACAGGCTCAGTCGCAGGCAATCGAGGGTGCGATCGCCGACGGTTCTGACGGCATCGCCATCTCCCTGGCGGACCCGGCAGGTCTCGAAGCGGCCGCCCGTGCGGTCGTGGCGGCGGGCATCCCGCTCTACACGCTGAACTCCGGTGTCAACAACTACAAGGATCTCGGCGCGGTGACCCACATTGGCCAGACCGAGATCGTGGCTGGCAACGGCGCCGGTGAGCGCTTCAACGCCCTTGGCGCAACGCATGTGCTCTGTGCTCGCCAGGAGCAGGCCAACATCGGCCTCGAAGAGCGCTGCCAGGGTCTTGCGGAGACCTTCGACGGCCAGGTGACCTCGGAGTTCGTCGGTCTTGACGCGAACCCCGATGAGCAGGAGCAGACCATCGCTTCGATCCTCACCGCCGACTCCAGCATCGACGCCGTCCTCGGCGTGGGCCCGAACCTGCCGCTGCGTGCGCTCGACGCCGCCGAGTCGGCCGGGCGCACGCTGCACATCGGCGGCTTCGACCTGTCATCCGACCTGATCTCGGCCATCGAAGCGGGTGACATCGCCTTCACCGTCGACCAGCAGCAGTACCTGCAGGGCTACATTCCGGTCATCCTCATGCACCTGCAGGCGACGAACCAGAACACCGCGGGCGGCGGCCTGCCGATCCTCACCGGTCCTGGCTTCGTCACGCCTGACAACGCCGCCGAGGTCGCCGCGCTCGTCAGCGAAGGCACGAGGTAACCCTCCCCGTGGCGGCCTTCACCGCCGGCGGGGCCGATGAACGGCTCGCGTATCGCGGGCCGATTCAACAGCTGCTCACCCGTCCTGAGATTGGTGCGCTGCTGGGCCTCGCCGGCGTGTGGCTGCTGTTCTGGCTGACATCGGAAGCCTTCGGCACCGCCGGGGGCACCGCCAACTTCCTCGATGTAGCGGCGCTGCTCGGCATCATGGCGGTGCCGGTGGCGTTGCTGATGATCGGCGGCGAGTTCGACCTGTCGTCGGGCGCGATGACGGGGGCCACCGCCATCTTCGTCATCCTGATGAGCCGCGAGGTGGGTGAGCTGGGGGGTGCGGGGTTCAGCCTGCACCTGGCTGTGCCGCTGTCGCTGTGCTTCGCGCTGGCGATCGGCTGGTTCAACGGCACGCTGGTGGAGCGCACGTCGCTGCCCAGTTTCATCGTGACGCTGGGCACGTTCTTCATCCTCATCGGCGCCAAACTCGGCTTCGGCAAGCTGTTCACCAACAAGGTCATCGTCGAGGGCCTCGACGAGGCGCAGGGCTACGCCTTCTGGGACGACATCTTCGGCGCCGAGTGGATCCGCAACCAGCACATCTGGGACGGCCGCGACTGGGCGTGGGCAGGGCTGCTTGTGCTGGCTGGCGTCGCACTGCTGCTGGGGCTGCTCGAGATGAGCTACACGCGACGGCCCGATCCGCCGTCGTGGGCGTCGCCCGGTGCGTTCGCCGGCGCTGTTGCGACGCCGCTGTTCGGCTTCGTCATGCTGCTGACGACGGACGGCAGCGCGTCGAACTGGCTGTGGGGAGCCGTCATCACCGTCGGGACGCTGGCGGGTGTCGCGATCTGGTGCAGTGCCCGCTACGAGCCGGTGCAGCGCCACAGAGGTGCTCTCGACAGCCGCTCGCTGCGGATGATCGGCATCGGCATCGGTGCCGTGGTGGTCGCTGTGGTGCTGGCACTGGTCATGGACGCCACCAACTCTGACCAGCTCGGCTTCCTCGGCGGCGGCCTCGGGCGTGTGATCTTCGCCATCGGCATCGCCGCCACCGGGGTGCTGGCCGCGCTCGCTGCGACCGGCCACGTCCGCTCGAGCGCGCCGGTCATCGGCGTCATCGTGGCCCTGCTGCCTGCGATCAGCTTCATGATGACCATCCAGGCTGCGCGGGCCCTGCTGTTCGGCGGTCTCGCGGTGGCCGGCGTGGTGGCGCTGATGCTGGTGACGGCGCGAGCCGACCTGTCGCTGTGGCTGCCGATGGCCACGGCCGCCATCGTCGCCGTCGCAGCATTCGTGGTGCAGGCCGAGTCGGCGTCGCGCAAGCTGCGTGTCGAGCTGTTCTCGGTGCTGCTGCTGATCGCGCTCGCGCTCGCGGCCACTGCGGTGGCCCGGGCTCTTGCGCAGCGTCGCACCACGGCGGTGCCAGTGCCGCAGATGGGGATGTGGCCTCGCGTCGCGCTGACTGCCGGCGGTGCTGCTGCCGTCGTGTTCGCGGTGATCGAGCTGATCGACGGCGACGGCCTGCTCTACGCGCTCTCGACCGGTGCTGCCAAGGGCGGCGCGATCGCGCTGGGCATCTTCGCGGTCGGCACCTTCTACCGGTTGCTGTTCAGCAGCGACGAAGGGATGGGCCGGCCCCTCGTGACGGTTGGCCTGACGGCTGCAGGCTTGGCGCTCGCGGTCAAGCTGATGTTCATCACCACCCTGGAGGAAGAGGCGACCCAGGCGGTCACCCGGTTCCGGGTCTCGGTGCTCTTCTACCTGCTGTTCGCCGCAGCCGGAGCGTGGGTGCTGGCAAAGACACGCTTCGGCAGCTGGACTTTCGCCGTCGGCGGCAACAAGGACGCCGCCCGGTCGGTGGGCGTCCCGGCCGCCCGCACCAAGACGACGCTGTTCATGCTGGTGTCGGTCTGTGCCTGGGTCGCGGGCATGCTCATCGCATTCCGCCTCAACTCGGTGCAGGCCAACGTCGGCGACGGCAACGAATTTCGCTACATCATCGTGGCCGTGGTGGGCGGCAACCTGCTGACGGGTGGCTACGGATCGGCGATCGGCGCGGGGATCGGCGCACTCATCTGGGGGATGATCAGCCAGGGCATCGGCTTCGCACGCTGGAACACCGACTGGCGCTTCCTCGTGCTCGGCGGCCTGCTGGTGGTTGCCGTCATCGTGAACAACTATGTCCGCCAGCGGGCGGAGCGGTCGCAGTCGGCGCGCGGCGACCCCGACGACGAAGACGCAGACGGGCCTGACCCGCCCGTGCCAGCGGAGTCGGCCGACGATGCAGCGCCGGTCGGAGGCGAGTCATGAGCGACTCACTGATCGAGCTCCGCGGCATCTCGAAGTTCTACGGCAACATCATCGCTCTCACCGGGGTGTCCACCACGGTCAACCCCGGCGAGGTGACGTGCGTGCTCGGCGACAACGGCGCCGGCAAGTCGACCTTCATCAAGATCCTCGCCGGCGTGCATCAGCACGACGAGGGCCAGCTCCTGCTCGAAGGCGAGGAGGTCACGTTCTCCTCGCCCCGCGCCGCTCTCGCAGCCGGCATCGCCACCGTCTACCAGGACTTGGCCATGGTGCCGCTCATGTCGGTTTGGCGGAATTTCTTCCTCGGCGCCGAACCCACCAGGGGCTTCGGGCCGTTCCGCCAGATCGACATCGAGAAGGCCAAGCAGATCGCCAAAGAGCAGCTCGCCGAGATGGGCATCGACATCCGCGACACGGAGCAGCCGGTCGGCACGCTGTCCGGCGGTGAGCGCCAATCGGTGGCGATCGCACGAGCCAGCTACTTCGGCGCCCGTGTGCTGATCCTCGACGAGCCCACCTCAGCGCTCGGCGTGAAGCAGTCCGGAGTCGTCCTGCGCCGCATCGTTGAGGCACGAGATCGCGGACTCGCGGTCATATTCATCACGCACAATCCCAACCACGCCTACCCGGTCGGCGATCGCTTCGTGATCCTCAATCGCGGTCATTCCATGGGCAACTTCGCCAAGCAAGACATCTCGCAGGCCGAACTCACCCAGATGATGGCCGGCGGGGCGGAGCTCGAAGCGCTGCAGCACGAGCTGGCGACGCACTGAGCCTGTCGATGAGACGGCGCTTGGGCATAGCTGTAGTGGGCTTCGGCTGGATGGGCCAGGCGCACGCGCGCTCGGTCATGCGCATTCCGAGCCTGTTCGACGAGCGCAGCTACACGCCTGAACTCGTCGTGTGTGCCGACACGGTGGAGGAGCGGCGCACGATGGCGCGCGAGGGCTTCGGCTTCGGCGACGCAACCGACGACTGGCGGGCCGCCGTGGATCGTCCCGATGTGGATGTCGTCTACGTCACCGCGCCGAACATGCTGCATGAACAGATCGTCTCTGCGGCGGCCGGTGCCGGCAAGCACGTGTTCTGTGAGAAACCCGTCGGCGGCACGCCAGCGCAGACGGTGCGCTGCTTGGAGGCTGCCAAGACGGCCGGCAGCATCACCGGCGTCGGCTACAACTACCGCTACGCGCCGCTGGTGCAGCACGCCAAGACCCTCATCGACCGCGGCGCGCTCGGGTCGATCACCAACTACCGGGGTCGCTTCTTCTCCATGTTCGGGGCCGATCCGCTGGGTCTGCTGTCGTGGCGTTTCGAATTGGATCAGGCAGGTCACGGTGTCAGCAGCGACATCCTGAGCCACGCCGTCGACTTGGCCATGATGCTGAATGGGCCGATCACCAAGGTGATCGGAAGCGGCGCCACATTCATCGCGGAGCGGCCGATCGCCGCGGCGGGCGCAAGCCACTACGCCCGCGGGCGACCGGGCGATCCGACCGGCCCGGTCACCAATGAGGACTACTTCGGAGCTCTTGCCGTCTTCGCCAACGGCTCGCGGGGCACGTTCGAGGTCAGTCGCACGATGGCGGGGCCCGAGAGCCAGATGGCGTTCGACATCTACGGCACCGAGGGTGCGGTGAGCTGGAACCTGGAGACGATGAACGAGCTCCAGCTGTACGTCGCACCGAAAGCCGGGAGCACGTCTGAACGCGGCTACACGACCGTCCGGGCCGGCGAGCGGCACCCCGGACAGAGCGCCTTCGTCCCAGGAGATGCCAACGCGATCGGGTTCGAGGACCTTGTGGCTCTCGAGGATCACGAGTACCTCTCGGCCGTCAGCGACGAACGTCCCCATTCCGCAGGATTCGCCGAGGCCGTGGCCTATGTCAGCGTGCAGGCCGCGCTGTTGCGCAGCTGGGTGAGCGGCGCCTGGGAGGATGTGATCCCGCTCACCAGCGCCAACGTCGACGAGTTGACGCCCAGCTGTCCCGCTGGTCCCGCTGGCGGCTGAAACGCGCGCCCGAATCGAGTCCCGAACCCAGCACCGTCACCTCAGCCACACAGGGAGTCCCGCGATGGCCGACATCAAGCTGACGACCGCCGGCGCCGTTGTCCGTTGTCTCGCAGCACAGCGCATCGCACTGGACGATCTCGACCGTGATGCCGCCTCCCAGTTGGCAGCGGTCTCCGACGGCGAGTCAGTGCCGCTGTTCGGGGGCGTGTATGCGATCTTCGGCCATGGCAATGTGACGTGCCTGGGACCCGAGCTGCGCCGGGCTCGCCACGAGCTGCCCACGTGGCGCGGGCAGAACGAGCAGGGCATGGCGCTGGCGGGTGTCGGCTATGCACGGGCCATGCGCCGCCGCCGGATCATGGCGGCCACCAGCTCCATCGGTCCCGGCGCCACCAACATGGTCACCGCCGCAGCAGTTGCGCACGCCAATCGCATGCCGCTGCTGCTGTTGTCGGGGGACACCTTCAGCCATCGACTGCCCGACCCGGTGCTGCAGCAGGTGGAGCACTTCGGCGATCCGTCGATGACGGTCAATGACGCGTTCCGATCCGTGGTCCGCTTCTGGGACCGGCTCACGACGCCCGAGCAGGTCCTGTCGAGCCTGCCGAACGCGGTGGCGACGATGCTGGATCCTGCTGACTGCGGTCCGGCCTTCATCGGGCTGCCACAGGACGTCCAGGCACAGACGTACTCCTTTCCGCACGGCTTCTTCGAGCCGGTGGTGCATCGGATAAGGCGCCCGCGCCCCGACCGGCGCGAGCTCGCAGCCGCGGCGGCTGCGCTGGCTGCTGCGAAGCGCCCGCTGCTCATCAGCGGCGGGGGCGTGCGCTGGTCGATGGCCGAGGCCGAGCTGCGCGGTTTTGCCGAGCGCCATGGCATCCCGGTCGTCGAGACCGTGGCCGGCCGCACCAGCTTCCCGTCCAGCCACGCGCTCGCCTGCGGCCCGATCGGCGTGACGGGCTGTGTCTCTGCGAACGCGATGGCCGGTGCCGCTGACGTGATCGTGGCGGTCGGCACTCGGCTGGGCGACTTCGCAACCGGCTCGTGGACCGTGTTCGACCACGCCACGACGTTTGTCGGGCTCAATACAGCGAGGTTCGACGCGACCAAGCACGGCAGCCTGCCGCTGGTCGCCGACGCTCGCGAGGGACTCGTTGAGCTGGACTCGGCCGTCGGCGACTACCGGGCGCCCGCCGACTGGACGGCGCGTGCTGAGACCGAGACAGCCCAGTACCACGCCTACATCGACAAGCTCGCCGCACCGGAAGCCGGCGGATCTCGGACAACATTGCCGACCTATGCCCAGGTGGTGGGAGCGGTGTCACGAGCGGCCGATGAGCGGACCTACGTGGTCACAGCGGCCGGCGGCCTGCCGGGCGAGACCGTGAACGGCTGGCGCAGCGACGTCGAGCATTCCTTCGACTGCGAGTACGGCTACTCGACAATGGGATACGAGATCTCCGGTGCGTGGGGTGCGAAGCAGGCGCTGCCCGAGCGAGACGTTGTCGCCCTCATCGGCGACGGCTCGTACCTGATGATGAACTCTGATCTGTACAGCTCGGTGCTGAGCGGTCACCCGATCACGGTGGTGGTCTGCGACAACGGCGGCTTTGCGGTCATCAATCGGCTGCAGCGAGCTCAAGGCGGCGAGTCATTCAACAACTTCCTCGTCGACACCATGACCCAGACTCCATCGGGGATGGTCGATCGATCAGGTGCAGCACCCCTCCATGTCGACTTCGCCGCGCACGCTGCGTCCATGGGCTGCGCGTCGGAAACCGTCGCCACCATCGCAGAGCTGGAGGCAGCCCTGGAGCGGGCGAAGGGTTCCGAGCGCACCTGTGTGATTGTGCTGGCCACGCACCCCACGTCCTGGACCGAGGGCGGCGCGGCATGGCAAGTGGGCGTGCCCGAAACCAGTGACCGGCCCGAGATCGCCACGGCTGCCGCAGAGATGGCCGAGGCAATGGCTGCTCAACGGCGAGGCCTGTGACTGCGGGCATCGGGCTCATCGGCTGCGGCCGTATCGGCCAGCTGCATGCGCGCCATCTGGCCGGCATCGAAGGCCTACGCCTGGCTGCCGTGTGCGACACCGTTCCGGTGGCATCGGCGTCGCTCGCAGCGGAGCTGGACGTGCCTGTGGCCGACAGCCCGTCAGCGCTCATGGCCCGATCCGATGTCGATGCCGTGGCCATCTGCTCGCCCACGGAATCGCACGTCGATTTGATCACCGAGGCAGCAGCAGCCGGGCTGCCTGCCTTCTGCGAAAAGCCCATCTCGCTGGATCTGGCCGAGGCCGAACGCGCCGTCTCGGCCATCGCGGCCGCAGGCACGGCGGTGCAATTGGGCTTCAACCGCCGCTTCGACCCGTCGCACCGCGCCGTTGCCACGGCTGCCCGCGACGGCGAGCTCGGCGAGCTCCACGTCGTTCGGATCACGAGCCGCGATCCGGCACCCCCACCGCACGACTATGTCGCCGGCTCGGGCGGCATCTTCGCCGACATGATGATCCACGATTTCGACATGGCGCGCTTCGTGACCGGCGCTGAGGTCGCGGAGGTGTACGCCGCCGGCGCGGTGCGCATCGATCCCGCGATCGGCGAGCTGGGCGATTGGGACACCGCTGTGGCGGTGCTGACTCACGCCGACGGAACCATCACGACCATCGACAACAGCCGGCAGGCGGTCTACGGCTACGACCAGCGGGTCGAGGCCTTCGGCAGCGCCGGTGCGATGGCATCGCGGAACCCGACCGTCCACGGCGCCGTTCGTTCCGGCCCAGCAGGAACAACCTCTGCGCCGATGCCGTGGTTCTTCACTGAGCGGTATGCCGAGTCGTACCGTGCGGAGTGGGCTGCCTTCGTCGAGGTGCTGGCGGGCGGGCAGCCGCCTGTGACGCTGGAAGACGGCCGGGCATGCTTGGCTATCGCGCTGGCGGCCACCCGTTCCGCCCGCGAGGGACGCCCGGTCAGCGTGGCGGAGATCTCTTCGTGAGCGGCCAGAGGCGATGCAGCTCGGTCGCTTTGCGAAGCCCCTAGCGAACCGGACCGGCCGAGTCCCGCACCACCAGCTCAGCGTGCAGCACCGACACGAGCGCGGTGTCGCGCCCGTTCATGCGGTCGGCGAGCATGCTGACCGCTGTCTGCCCGATATCGGATCGGGGCAGCCTCACGGTGGTCAATCGGGGCACGCCTGCGACGGCGTACAGCGAGTCATCGAAGCCCGTGATGCTGATGTCGCCAGGCACGTCCAGGCCGGCGTCGACCGCAGCGAGCACGGCGCCTCGCGCCTGAGCATCGTTGACGCAGGCGATGGCCGTCGGTCGCCTCGGACGCCGCAACAGCTTGTCCGCCGCCTCGTATCCGTCCGATTGCAGGAAACCGGCCGGCTCGAACGAGACGTGCTGGGAGCATCCCCGCCGTTCCATCTCATTCGTGTAGCCGCGGGTGCGTGCGGCCACGTTCGGCATCTCGGCATCGCCGATGAGCGCGATGTCGCTGTGACCCAGCTCGGCCAGGTGACGGACCACCGACGCCATGGCCGCTTCATCATCGGTGACGAGCGTGTCGAATCGATCGGATCGAAGGTCGTACATCAGCGCCAAGACCGGCAGGACATCCGCGTATTCCTCGAGTTCGGCCGCATCACGCTGACCGAGCAGCCCCAGTGCGAGGCCGTCCACCCGGTACTCGAGCATCCGTTCGATCACCTCGCGCTCGCTGCGCACGTCGGGCGGGCTCGACAGATACAGCGTTCGCATGCCGCGCCGGCTGACTTCTTGGTCCACGGCGAACATGACCTCGCCCCAGAACGCATCGAAGAGCCCGGTGATGACAAACCCGATGGTCCCGCTGCTCAAGCCCGCGAGCGACCGAGCGCCGGCGTGCGCCCGGTAGCCCAGTTCAGCGGCCGACTCCAGAATGCGCTGGCGTGTGCTGTCGCGAACGTGACCCTCGCCGCGCAGGGCGCGCGACACCAGCGATTTCGAGACACCGGCGTGCTCCGAGATGTCCTTGATGGTGGGGTAGCCACCCTGTCGTTTGCCGCTCTGCTTGTTGACGGGCATGAGTCCCTTCGAGGGCTGCTGCGAAGGCTGTCAATTCGATGGTACTGAACGGCCAATTCGGGACGATCAGCGGGGATGTCCTGCTTGGATGAACCGTGTTCAGCCAGGGAGAGGCTCGGCGCTAGAAGGGCAGCCTCAGGCCGGGGCGGGGCCACTCGCCGACGGCGAGGCGGCCGGTGCCCGACAGGGTGACATACGCCGTGCGCATGTCGTCGCCGCCGAAGCAGATGTTGGTGGTGGCCGAGTCGTCGGTGGGGGCGAACTCCAGCTCCTGGCCGTCGCGGGTAAACGTGCTGATGCCGCCGGTGAGAATGGTGGCCACGCTCACGTTGCCCTCGGCATCCATCGCCAGCGAATCGAAGTACTTGCGACCGGCCGGACGGGCCAGGAACCAGCCTCGGGCCGGCACCCCGGCGGCCACCTTTCCCGGCGCTTCGAGGTCGAAGGCGAACATCGCGCCTTGGAACGTCTCAGCCACGTACACCCGGTCTTCGGTTGGGGAGATGCCCACGCCGTTGGGCCCGTCCATCGGGAACGCGATCTCCTCGATGTGGCTGCCGTCGGCCTTGGCGTAGTAGAGGCCGCCGCGGTCCCGGTCCCGGGTGCGGGTCTTGCCGTGGTCGGTGAACCAGAAGCCGCCGGTGGAGTCGAACATGATGTCGTTCGGTCCCTTGAGCGACACACCGTTCACGTCTGCATACAAGATGTCCACCTCGCCGGTCTCAAGATCGATGCGCTCGATGCGGCCGGTGGTGTAGTCGGATGCCACCTCGCCGGGCACGGTGCGTCCCCGCACGGTGATCCACTCGAAGCCGCCGTTGTTGCACACGTACAGCGCCCCGTCGGGCCCCAGCGCGGCGCCATTGGGCCCGCCGCCTGGCGTGGCCAGGATGTCCTTGCGGCCGTCGGAAACATCAACGCGGGTGATGGTGCCCCGACCGATCTCGACTACGGCCACGGAACCGTCGGGCAGCACCACCGGTCCTTCGGGAAAGATCAGGCCGTCGGTGATGGTCTCGAAGTGATCAGGTCCGAAAAAGCTCATGGCCGCCGACGCTACTGCGCGGCCATGCTCGCCTTCCTGCCTCACCAGCGCCGCAGGGTTGTCAGCTCAGCGCGTCGCGCCAGGGGGAGGCGTCGATTCCGGGGTAGCGGCGCTCGAGGGCGTCCACCAGCTCAGCGGTCCAGTAGGGGTGGCCAGGGAGCGGGGCGCCGAACAGTGCCAGTTCGTCGGGTGTGCAGGTGGCAGCGAATGACGACCACGGCCGGGCCGTCGAGACTGGCTGCACGTTGTCGTAGCCGATCCAGTCGGCGCCGCCGGGCTTGAACGAGGCGCTCATGAGGAACCGGCTGCCGCCCGGCCTGGTCAGGTTGACGCCGCGATGCCACACGTCGGGCCGGTACGCCAGGTAGCTGCCGCGCCGTCCGGCAGCCGAGATCCGCTCGCCATCGGGCGGCCCCTCATAGGGCAGGGCGGGATCGGGCGGGCCGCCGGCGATCTCTGTCGGCGCCACGTCGTCCTCGACGTCGCTGAGGTACAGGAATCCCTCCAGGTTCCACCAGCCGGGTTCGAGGCGATCCGGCACGACGTTGTGGTTGCGGTCCTGGTGGAACGGCTGCTCGTAGTTGGTGACACCGGTGTACTTGCCCCAGATGCGGGCCTGGTAGATGCGGATGTCGGGCGTTCCCATGGCTTGGCGGGCGAAGCCGATGACGCTGGGGTGAACCTGGAGCCGGTTCAGCCGTGGCGACCTGTACGGGAACAGGATGTGCCCCAGGAACTGCTTCGAGCGGAATGCAGGGCCCTCGTCGTCGGCCTTGGGGAACCTGTGTCCTTGATTGAAGCTGGTGCCGACAAACTGCTCGCGATGAGTCGGGTCGTCACCGTGGAAGTCCTCGGGGCGCGGGTAGAGATCCCAGAGCTCTTCGACCGCGTGGTCGATGTCCGCGGTCGGCACCAGCCCGTCCACCAGCACCCAGCCGTGCTCCTGCCAGTGCTCGACCGCCGCATCGAGGTCAGCAATGCCGGCGCCTATGGCGTCGGCGTCAGTGCGGCAGTCGGCGCCTATGGCGTCGGCGTCGGTGCGATCGCTGGCGCTCGTGGCGGGCGTGGTCACGAGTTCAGCCGGCGCCTTGGGCGTCGTCGACGGTGATGCAGGTGCCCGACACGAAATCCGACAGCGGTGACACCAGATACAGCAGCGTCGAGTCGAGCTGGGAGGCCTTGCCGAGACGCCGGCGGGGGAACATCTTGGTGATGTCGCCCATGCGCTCGAGCATGCCGTCCATCATCTCGCTCTCGAACGCCCCGGGGGCGATCGCGTTGACGTTCACGTTGTAGCGGGCGAATTCCTGCGCCAGCACCTCGGTCATGCGCACGACGGCGCTCTTGGTGATCGCATACATCGCCGTGCCCAGCGGCGCCCTGAATGCAGCCCCCGACGAGATGTTCACAATGCGCCCGGGCAGCTCTGCCGCTGCCAATCGGCGGGTCACCTCGCACGAGAGGTGGAACAGCGACGTGAGGTTGGTGGCGATCATCTCGTCGACAAAAGCCGGGTCCATCTTGAGCGCCAGGCGGGCATCGGGCTTGCCGGCATTGTTCACCAGGATCTGCACGGTGCCGAGCTGCTCTTCGGCGGTGGCAACGGCCCCGAACAGCGCCTCGGTGTCGGTCACGTCCAGCGGGATCGGCAGCACAGTGCCGCCGTCAGCCTCCAGTTCGGCTGCCAGAGCGTCGAGCCGCTCGACACGCCGGCCGCAGATCGCCACGCTGGCGCCGCACGCAGCCAGCACCGTGGCGAACCGGCGGCCCAGACCCGACGTGGTGCCGGTGACGAATGCCGTCTGCCCGCTGAGATCGGCTGACCACTGCGGCGCCAGGCCGGTCACGGATTCGGAGTCGTCGGAGCCGGCGTCGTCATTCATGTCGTTCCCCTTGCGTCGCGTGCTGGGCTGCCTGCGGTCCGCAGCGTATTGGGCCGCTGCCACGCGGCTCGCAACGGCTGGGCGATTCTCGGCCTGCGTCGCCCGACGCCCCTAGCCTCGCTCTGGTGGAGGGATCGGACCCGGGCGCGACGCAGCGCGGTCACGCAGCCCCCGTCCCGGTGAGCGATGGCGCTGTGTTCGTCGTCGCACCCGCCATTGGTCGCTCTGGCGGCACCGGCAAATCGCTCAACGGGGCAGCAGCGCCGGCGATGAGCGAGCCCATCGAGGACCGGTCGGCTGGCGTGGCCGCGGTCCGCACCACCGGCAGCGCGCTGCCGTTGCTGGTCATGGGCCTCGTTGTTGTCTCGTGGGGTCTCGGGCCGCCGGTCTCCAAGCTGTTGACCGCACCGGCGATGGTGAGCGCCTTCATCCGATTCGGCATGTCCACGCCGTTCCTGCTCTTGGTGCTGGCGCTGCGAGGCCGGTGGCTGTCGCGTCGGGTGTTCACCCAGACGGCGCTGCCGGGGCTGTCATTCGGCATCAATATGGTCTTCGTCTTCGCTGCGGTGCAGGAAGTGACCATCTCGGTGATGTCGGTGATGATGGCCCTGCAGCCGGCCATGCTCCTGGCGCTGGTGGGCCCGATCTTCGGCGACCGGGTGAGTGTTCGTCAGATCTTCTTCACGCTGATCGGAGTGGCGGGCGCTGTCGGCGTGATCATGGGTGCTGGCGGCGAGTTCCGCGCCAGCGGATTCGGGCTGTTCCTCACCGCAATGTCGGTGCTGACCTTCACCGTGTACTTCGTCCTGACCCGGATGGCCAGAGCGGCCACCGATGTGGATCCGATCGAGTGGATGGCGGGAATCAACTTCTGGTCGTTCGTGGCCGCGGTGCTGCCGACGCTGCTGATGGTGACACCGAGCCAGTTCTTCGAGTTCGGCGGGCTGGACTGGCTGTGGATCGTGATCGTGGCCTTTGTCACCGGGGTATTCGGCCATGTGCTGATGACGTGGTGCCACGGCCACATCGAGGTAGCCCGCTCCTCGCTGTACGTCCTCGCCATGCACATCGTGGCGGTGGGAACGGCATGGCTCATCCATGCCGAGCCGGTCACGCCCATGCAGTTCCTGGGAGGCGCCGTCGTGCTGTTCTCGGTGGCGATGGTGATCCGCACGCCGGCCGGTGCGGGGCGCGCACCAGAGTCGGCGAGCGGAGCTCGCTGAGGTCGTCAATCCGCCCTGCAGGCGCCCGAGGCCGGCCTTCGCTGTGACAGCGCTTCGGTACGCTCAGCGCACACTGGGAACTGACGAGCGAGGAGTATCGAGATGGGTCGATTCGCCAACACTTGGCGGCTGACGAAAACCTCGTGGTCGCTGCTGAAGCAGGACCGCGAGCTGCTGTGGCTGCCAGTTCTCAGCATGCTGACCATCCTCGCCATCGTGGCGGCGGCGGCCGTGGTCGGCTTTGTGACCGGCAGCTTCGACGCCGATGGGGGAACCGAGAGCCTCGGCGGCAGCGCAGCGGTGCTCGGGCTCGTGTTCGCGTTCGTGGCAACAGCATCGGTGATCTTCTTCGAGGGTGCGCTGGTAGCCGGAGCGCACGAGCGCATGACCGGCGGCGACCCCACCGTGCGCAGCGCCATGGGCAAGGCTGCGACGCGGCTGCCGAGCCTGCTCGGCTGGGCCCTCATCACCATGACCGTCGGCCTGCTGCTGCGCTTCCTGCGGGAGCGCATGGGCTGGCTGGGCCAGATGCTCACCTTCCTCGCCGAAGCTGCGTGGGGCGTCGCCACCTATCTCGTGGTGCCGGCCATCATCATCGACGACTACCGGTCATTCGCCAGTGTCAAGCAGTCCATGTCCTTGGTGCGGCGCACGTGGGGCGAGAATCTGATCTCTCAAGCCGGGTTCGGGCTGCTCAGCTTTGTGCTGTCGCTGCCGATCATCATTGTTGCCGTCCTGATCGCCACCTTGGTGCCTGGCGTGGGCACCATCATCGGCATCGTGGTGGGCGTGGCTGGAGTGCTCGCCGTCACCGTGGTCGTCAGTGCCTTGGGGCTCTACTTCAAGACAGCGCTCTACGAGTACGCCACCGACGGTGTGGCGCACGGCGGCTATGACGTGAACCAGATGCGCGACTCGTTCCGCACCAAGTAGCCAAGTCGACCGGCGCCGCTGCGCAGGAGTCCACGCCGAACTCGGCAGCTGACGGCGTGCTCGCTGTCAGCGACCGATGCCGTGCTCTGCGGCGAAAGCAGCGAGCCCATCGCTGATCACGGCGACATCGCCGGTGTTCCACGAGATGACCAACTCGTCGACGCCGACTGACGCGTACTCGGCTGCCAGAGCTGGCGTGAGCTTGTCGGCGGCCAAACGCACCGAGACCTCGGCGGGGATGCCGGGGCGACCCGCCGACTCGGCAGCCTCGCGGATGACCGGAAGGCGCTTCGCGACGCTCTCGGGAGCCAGCATCATCGGATGCCAGCCGTCGCCGAGCTGACCCACCCGGCGCAGCGCAGGCGGGCGGTTGCCGCCGATCAGGATCGGCGGACGGGGCTGCTGCAGCGGATTCGGCGAGCTGACAGCGCCCTTGAAGGAGTAGTGCGTGCCGTCGAAGTCGGCACTGGATTGCGTCCACAGCAGGTTCAGCACCTCGATGAACTCGTTGCTGAGCGCACCCCGGTCGTCGTAGCCCACCCCCAGCAGCTCGTTCTCCTCGGGCAGGCTGCCGACGCCTAGGCCGACCACCAGACGACCTCCGCTCAGGCGATCGAGCGTCGCCAGTTCTTTGGCCAGCACCATCGGGTGCAGGTACGGCATCACCAGCACGCTCGTGCCCAGCCGCACCCGGGAGGTGCGGGCGGCCATCCACGTCAGCGTCACCAGCGCATCGTGATAGGGACGCTCGCCCAGCCGGTCCCACACGTAGCCGACATTGAGGACGTGGTGGTTCACCCACACCGAGTCGAAGCCGAGTTCCTCGGCCTGGACCGCCAAGCCGACGACGTCAGCAGGGTCGTCGACACCGAAGTTGTTGGGCACGGTGAAACCGAACTTCATGAGACTCCTCGCCGAGCATCGGCGAACCAGCATCGCAGATAGGGCAGAGCAATCAGCCTGATGCTTCCACGCGACGGAATCCTCTGCTGCGCGCCCAGCTGTCTGCGCCTGGGCCAGGGAGAAGGAAGTCAATCTCTCTGGACTTGGTGCCGCCCCGGCCGTGGCCGTTGGAGGTGCCAGCGAGGGTGGCACTTGTCGGCAGCTGGAGCAGCTGCCGATCGGGCCAGACTTCTCTGATTGCGGCAATGCAGAGATCAGCAGTCCTGCGTCGCTGGTCGCTGCGAACCAAGATCGTGGCTTCGTCGCGGAGGATCCTGTCGGATTCCCGGAAGACAGGGGTGATGAGTTCCCGGTAGGCCATCTGGTGGGAGAATTTCGAGGTTCTCTTCCAATCCTGGCCAAATTGGTGCCCGAGGAGCCAGAGACGCAGCCAGTGGTCGTTCCAGTAGTCGGTGACGCCGCAGTAGGGGGGTGACGTGACCAGGAGCATGGCCTCGCTGGCGGGTTGCCTTGGGAGTTCGGTGCGCGAGTCGCCGAGGAGTACCTCGCTGGTTGCTTGGGCAGGGATGCCGTACTTGTAGCGCCGGCGGATCTTGTCCTTGAGCACCGCGACAGGGTCGACATCGGGTGGCCGTGCCATGTCGGCTTCAGTCCACCATTCGACGGAGTATTCGGGCGAGAGCGCGATGGTCGGCGAGAGGGAATTTGACAATCCGCTGCCGAGTTTGTCCTGCATGTGGAGAGCGATGAAGGCCATGAGCGTGCGGTCGACTACGGATGTCCTCCATTGCAAGTCGCGGCGGGCCGCCCGAAGGAGGCCGCGAACCTGAGGTGCCCATGCCATCGTCTCGAAGCGATGCCGCGAGCGCTGATCGGTGGGGCGCTGGCTCCTGGCAAGTTCGTCGAGGCGCGCCGTTACGTCGTCGACCTCGGGCGCGGGGTCTTGTTTGGCAGCCGTGTACAGCCACGCGATGGGATTGATGTCGACAGCGAGAGCCCGCCGACCCAGGACGGTCGCAACAAAGGGGGCGTTTCCTCGCCCGCAAAAGGGATCGAGTACCAGATCATTCGGGCTGGTGAGGTGGCTGATGACGTCGTGGAGGAAGCCACGCGGGAACATCGCGTAGTACCGACCCAGCCCGTACCAGCGCCCCGCTGCCGTGTCTCGACGCCAAGTGTCCGCCTCGCTCGTGATGGTGAGGGTCATGGAGACATCTGAGCAGGCTCTGGGGTCCCTGTGCGGGTTAGTAGTGGCTGATGGTGGTGAGGCCGATGACTCCGAACGTGTTGTCGTCGCGCAGGTACTGGAGGAACACGATCTTGATCGTGTGCTCGGTGGCGGTGGCCTCGACGGTGTTGTCGAGCTGCGCTTGGGTGAGCGTGTCGCCTGGACCGCTGGGCGATCCAGTGGGCGCCTGCATCAGCGTCGCTCGGATGTCGCGGGGCGCCGGGGGCGGGCCGACGGGCGCCGAAGTCGAGGGATAGGCGTTGACGGATTCTGTGCTGTCGAGCACCACGCCCGATGGCTGGACGCACCGCCAATCCCAACGCGTGACCTCTCCCTGATTGTTCACAGCACCGACGACTGGGGCGCAGCTGTCCTGCCCCGGGTACGTGTACCTGATCGAGAGGCTGTTCTCGTGCTCGCCTTCGGTCGGCACTTCGATGCCGGTGACGGCGTCTCGCCAGTTGTTGCGGAATGTGTAGGTGTTGATGACCACCGACCAGTTCAAGATGCCGGTTTGGGTGTTGACCCATTCCTCGAAGTCCACCCACACGACGCCGTCGTGGCCGTAGGTGGTGACCGAGTACGACCCACTGATGCACTTGACGGCCACGCCGGTGTCCATCTTGTCTCGGCACTCTTGATCGGTCGCCGACGACGAGCTCGGCGGGAGCTGACGCAATGTGGCTTTGAGCACCGGGGAGGTCGTCGAGGTGGGCTCGGCCTGAGGCGGCAGGGCGGGCACATCGATGCGCCGGTAACGCGACCGGACACTCAGTCCGTGGTCGTTGCGTGCCTGTATCCGGTACACATAGGTGCGCTCCGCCACCACGGTGTCGTCGACGTAGCTGGTGTCGGCGCTGGCGGTGTCGTCCTCGATGACGTGGAACTGCCCGGCCGCATCCACGCTCGGGTCTCGGCGCAGAATCTGATAGCCGGCGATCGACGGATCGCCCGGATCAGACCACGACAGGGTCACCTCGAATGCTCCGTCCACCACCGACGCAACCGCGTTCGGGCGCGGCGGGATTGCGGGAACAGAACCGCTGCTGGCCGCAACTGGTGCTACGCCGGCCGCTAACACCGACACCGCAGCCGCCGAAGCGGCCAGCCGTCGTGGCCATGCCGCCAGGGACCCCCCTGTCCCCAACGAACGGGTGGGCCGGGCAAGCCTCAGACCCACCGCCAACAAACTGCGTATCGACATCGGAACTCCCCCCGATTCACGCTGCTCATATGGTCACATTGGCTCATATTTTGCTGCAGCATACGCATGATAGTTGCAACCATTAGATACGCGCAACTATGCAATGGTCAAAAGCACTCATCCGGCCGCGAGCGGTCGGTGAGCTGTGTCGTCCGCCTGCTGCAGCCGCTGTTCCGGTCGCGCAGGAACAGCGCGATTTCGGCTTCAGGCCAGCGCGGTGAACGCGGCGTCAGCGATGTCGCAGGTGCGCTTGATGTCGTCGTCGGTGTGGGCCGCGCAAACGAAGTTGTTGTGGTAGCTGAGCAGGTAGGCGCCTCGCCGGATGCATTCGGCCACCCAGCGGGTGTGGAACTTCGAGCCGCCCTCGCTGACAACACGCAGGTACGGCATGGCGGGCACGCCGCTCATCCGCAGCTCGTGCCCATGAGCTGCTGCCACATCTCCCAACGCGTCACCGAGACGGATGCCGATCTCGGTTGCCGCATTGGCGGCATCTGCTGCACGCAGTTCCCGCAGCGTGGCGAGCCCGGCCGCCATCGGCGCAGCATTGAAGAACTGGGTGCCGGTGAAGAACGTGTCCGCGGCGGCTTCCTTCAGTGCGTCACTGCCGGCGAGCGCTGCGAGGGGATGCCCGTTCCCGATCGCCTTGCCGAAGCACATGAGATCGGGAGTGAAGCCGTATGCGACATGCGCCCCCGCCAGGTCGATCCGGAACCCGCTGCGCACCTCGTCCAGGATCACGACGATTCCGGCGTCGCGGCAGGCCCCCTCGACTGCGGCCCAGTAGCCCTCCGCCGGCAGCTCGTTGTCGGCGAAGACCGGGTGGTGGTACGGCGAGGAGATGAAGCAGGCGATATCGCCTGGATGCGCATCGATGGCGGCCCGCACTGCTGCGACGTCGTTCCACGGCACTTCGATGACGAAGGCCTGATCCTCGGCAATCGTGCCCTTGTTGCCAGGTGCCTGCATCCACGGCGTCGAGCCGTGGTAGCCGCCCTCGATCTTGAGGATGTAGCGCCGGCCCGTTGCGGCGCGCGCAACCATCACTGCCAGCCCGGTCGCGTCAGCGCCGTTCTTGCCGAACAGTGCCCAGTCCGCCCCGTCCACCATGTCGACGAGCTCTTCTGCCAGCTCGACCATGACCGGCGCGGCCAAGCTCACCGTGCTGCCGTCGGCTGCTTGCTTGGCAGCCGCCTCTTCCACCGCCGGATGGTTGTAGCCCAAGATGTTCGGTCCGTAGGCGCACATCCAGTCGATGTAGGAGTTGCCGTCCACGTCGGTGAAGCGGGCGCCTTCTGCCGACGAGAAGAAGACCGGGCCGTCTTCGATGACCGCAGGGCCATAGTGGCCGTACACCCCCTTGGGAACGACGGCCTTCGCCCGTTCGTACAGCTCTTGGGACTTCTGGGTGGGCATCGGCTCGCTCATGGGGCACTCTCCGACGAGAAGATCTGTTCAGTTTGCATCCTGACACACCACGGAACGGCAGGAATCTGTGGGGGTTACGATCCGGCGATGGGAGCGCTTGACGGATACACCGTCCTCGATTTGGCCATCTTGGTGCAGGGTCCCCAGGCTGCGTCAACCCTGCACGACATGGGGGCGTCGGTCATCAAGATCGAACTGCCGGGCATGGGCGACCTTGCACGGGTGATCCCCGTGTCGCCCACTGATCCGCGAAACCCGTACTACGAAGCCTGCAACCGGGGGAAGCGATCGGTCACCCTCGACCTGCGCACCCCAGGGGGCAAGACCGCGCTCGAACGATTCGTTGCGGAAACCGACGTCCTGATCCACAACTTCGTGCCCGGGACCATGGAGGCCTGGGGCCTGTCGTACGAGCACTTGTCGGCCATCAACCCCCGGCTGGTGTACGCCACCGGTTCGAGCTTCGGGCCGGTGGGCGACAAGGCCGGTCGCGAGGGAGCTGACTCGACCGGCCAGTCCGAGGGTGGGCTCATGTTCGCCACCCGGATCGACGGCGGTCCTCCCGTCATGAACGGGGCAGTCATTGCCGACCATGTCGGCTGTCAGAACATGGTCACCGGCATTCTGGCTGCGTTGCTGCACCGCCAGACGACCGGACGGGGACAGCGAGTTGACGTGTCACTGGTGGGCGGCATGATCTACGCCCAAGCGTCCGAGATGACCTACACCCTGCTGACCGGACGCAACCCCGAGCGCGTCGATTCGGGCCACGCGTTCGTTCCCACGCTGCTGCACACCGTCGAGGCGGCCGACGGCTGGATCCACTTGCTCAGCGGTACCGGGCCGGGTTGGCCCATCTTCGCCGAGCTGCTCGACCGGCCCGATCTCGCCGATGACGAACGGTTCCTGGCTCTCATGCTCAGCTCCGATGACAGGGCTGAGCTGGTCGCCATCATCGACGAGGTGTTCCCGACCAGGACCCTCGACGAATGGGAGGCCGTGCTCACCGGGGCAGGTGTCCGCTACGGGCTGGTGCGCGACTACGAGGCGATCGTTGCCGATGAGGCGACGTACGAGAACGGCTACCTGAGACGGGTGGAACACCCCGATGGCGACCGCGTGGTGATCGGCACCCCGATCCGCATGTCGGAGACGCCGCTCGAACCCGGGGCCGTTGCGCCAGAGCTCGGTCAGCACACCGAGGAGGTCCTGCTGGAGCACGGCTACACGTGGGACGACATCACCGCATTGCGTGACGAGGGCGCGTTCGGCTGACGGCTCAGCCTCTATGCGTAGAGCTTGTGCAACGACCGGGCTCAGGCGTACAGCTGCTGCAGCGAACGGGCAATCCGGTCGGTCTGGATCTCGGTGCTGCCGTCCACGTAGTTGGCGATGCGAGCGCCGACCAGGTGGTGGCCGCCGGGGTGGTCGCTGCGCAGCCCCTCGGCGCCCATGGCCTGGATGCAGGTGGCGATGTCGGCCTCGGCTGTCTCGGTCGTGAACTTCTTGGCGTGCGCGGCGTGCAGGATGGCGCCGGTCGCGTCGCCGGTGCGCAGCGATTCGGTGACGGCGTCGATCGCCCGGTTGGTGAGCAGTCGGGCGGCCTCGAGCCGGTTCTGCACGCCGGCCAGCTTCCAGGCAAGCCCCTGGTGGGCGATGACGGGCTTGCCGAATGCCTCACGCGCAGCGCCGTAGCGCACTGCGCTCGCGAGGGTGGCTTCCACCATGGCGCAGCACATGGCGGCGACGTAGGTGCGGGCACCGTTCACGCTGGACAGGGCGGCGATGAAGGCCTCGCCGGGTGGGCTGAGGAGGTCATCGGCTTCGGCGACGTAGCCGTCCAGCCGGAAACCGCCCGTACCGATGAGATGGCCGCCGGCCAGTTCGTAGGGCGCCAGCCGCTCGAAGCCGGGCCGGGTGCCGTCGATGAGGAACAGCGCGATGCCACGGCCCCGCGAGCCGGGTTCGGTTTGGGCGTAGCAGAAGATGACGTCGGAGTGCGCGGCGTTGGTGATCCAGGCTTTGGCACCGTCGAGCCGCCATCCGCCGTCGACGGGCGTCGCCGTCGTGGCGATGTTGGCGAAGTCGCTGCCCGCGCCGGGCTCCGTGAGCGCCGTGGAGCCGAAACGGCGGCCGGCCATCAGGTCGGCCAGGAAGAGCTCACGGTGGCGGTCGGTGCCGCGCTGTGCCACCCGCGCCGCAACGTTGCCGGTATTCACGAGGCTGAACGCGAACGGCATCGACACAGCGCTCAGCACCTCGACGACATGGCACTTCTGGGCGAAGCTCATCCCCAGCCCGCCCAGGGACGTGGGCACCTCCATCGACAGCAGTCCGATGCTCGAGGCCTCCCGCAGCGCTTCGGGTGCCATGCGCTTCTCGCTCTCCCAACGGTTCACGTTGGGGGCCACGGCGGTGTCGCGAAAGTGCGCGACCTCGCTGACGAAAGACTCGAACGCCGCAGCCTCCATGCCGGCGACCGGATCGTCGGCTGTGCCGGCGCCGTCATGGTCGGCAGCGCCAGCGTCGGTCATCGCGGCGACGGTAGCAGTGGTGACCCGGAGCAAGCCGGGGCCCGATGGGGCGCAGCCACCTACGCTGCGACGTTGTGGTCGGGCAGGACACTGTCACCGATTCGTTCAGTGCTCTGCGCTTGACCGAGGTGCTCAGCCAAGATCTGGATGCGCCGTACCAGGGTCCGACTGCCGCCGTCGCGGCCGTGGTGCGATCAGGTGAGCGTGGCCCCGAGATGCTGTTCATCGAGCGCGCCATCCGCAACGGGGACCCCTGGTCGGGTCATATGGCGTTTCCGGGCGGCCGGACCGAGCCCGACGACGACGACACGTTCGACACGGCAGTGCGCGAGAGCCGCGAAGAGATCGGATTCGACATCACTGCTCACTCGGGGGTCCGCTGGCTCGGGCGGCTCAATGACCTTGAAGGCAACCCGCGCTGGCGCGGCGCAGCGCTGCGGGTGACTCCTCATGTGTGCTGGCTCGACGGCCACCGTCCCAATCTGACGCTGAACTACGAAGTCGCCGACGCGTTGTGGGTGCCGGTGCTGGAGTTGGCTGATCCGCGCCATCACATCGACTACCACTACCCGCCAAGGCCCGACGAGCGCTTCCCGGGCATCGAAGTGGGACACGGGCGCGTCATCTGGGGCATGACCCTGCGGATGCTGCAGGATCTGTTCACCCGTGCCGGCCACCCGCTGCCAATCCAGTTCAGCCCCTCAAGCTGAGGCCACGCATCAGGCGCCAGGAGCGAGCGCCGACCTGCGCCCGCACGTGCCAGGTTCGTTAGGGTCCGCGCATCGCACGGCACAACAGCGTGCGAGAGCGTGATCCCGGGGAAGAGACATGACCACAGACTTCAAGCTGGAGATGCTGAGTTCGGGATGGGGGCTGATCGAGGGTCCCAGGGTCGACGAGCACGACAACTTCTACTTCTCCGATGTGCCCAACGGCGGGGTGCGCCGCCGGACGCGTGACGGCGAGATCGAAGTAGTGGTGCCAAAGCGGCGAGGTGTCGGCGGCATGGTGCTGCACGCCGACGGCGGCGTTGTGGTGAGCGGGCGCAATATCCAGCACGTCACTGCCGATGGCTCCACAGTGCTGTTCGCACCCGAGGTGGCGGGCTTCAACGACATGCACACTGATTCGCTGGGGCGCGTATATGTCGGTTCGCTGCGACGCAATCCTTTCGACGAATCGTCTCCCGATGAAGCCGGCGAGCTCTACCGCATCAACCTCGACGGCTCAGCCGATGAGGTGTACGACGACGTGCAGCTCACCAACGGCATCGGTTTCTCGCCCGACGGCACCCGGCTGTACCACTCCGACAGCATCCCGGGTCGGGTATGGGTGTCGGATGTGGACGGCGATGTCGTGTCGAACAGGCGCGAGTTCGTGGCCGAGCGCAAGGTGCCCGACGGTCTCGCAGTGGATGTCGATGGCGGCGTGTGGGTGGCGCTGGCCGAGGGCGGCCGGGTGCAGCGCTACACACCCGACGGAGAGTCGGACGTCGCCGTGCCGGTGCCGGACCATTTCGTCACCAGCGTCTGTTTCGGCGGCGCGGACATGCGTGACCTGTACATCGTGACGGGCGGCGGCACCTCCGACGGCGGATGCATCTTCCGCACCCGTGCGCCGGTCGCCGGCGTGCCGACGCCGCTGGCCCGGGTGCGGCCGAGCAACTGAATCCGAGCTGAGGAGTCCGATCCAGTGAGCCCAGCAGTGAGCCCGACCCGATGAGCAACGTGTTTCGATGGTCGTACGGCGCGCATGACGCGCCGGTGCTGGTGTGCCTGCACGGCATCGGTTCGTGCGCTGATGCCTTCTTGGATCAACGCCCGCTGGCCGAGCGCCTGGGGATGCGGCTCGTGGCCTGGGATGCCCCCGGCTACCGCTACTCGGCCGACCCAGATGCGGCGCCAGGCATCGACGGCTGGGCTGACGCCGCGGCTGCGCTCATCGAGTCGGTGTCGGACGGTCCTGCGGCGGTGCTGGGCGTCTCATGGGGCGGCGTGACGGCAACCCGGCTGGTCTTGCGCCGCCCCGACTTGGTGTCGGCACTGATACTGGCCGATTCCAGCGCCGGAGCCGGCACGAAGCCCGAACAGGCAGCGGCCATGCGAGCCCGGGCAGTCGACTTCGTCGACTTGGGGCCCGAGGGTTTCGCCGCTGCACGCGCGCAACGGCTCGTCAGTCCAGACGCCGGCGACGAGATGCGTGCCCACGTCGCCGAGATGATGGTGCCGTCCATCCGCATGCCCTGCTACCAGTGGGCCTGCGACTCCATGGCCGAGTCGAACCACTACCCGGAACTGGAGCGCATCACGGCGCCGACGCTGGTGGTGGTGGGGGAGCACGACGAGGTCACCCCGCCGCGCACGTCGCAGCGGCTGGCGGAGGGGATCGCGGGCGCTCGCTACGTGGAAATTCCCGGCGCCGGCCACCTCGCCAATCAGGAACGGCCCGAGGTGTTCAATGACGCCATAGCCGACTTCCTCGAGTCGCTGACGGGCTGAGGGGTTGAGCCGCCGATCAGCGAGGCGGCATGCGGATGCCGCCGTCCACCCGAATGACCTCGCCGTTCATGTACGGGTTGGTGATGCACTCCATCACCATGAAGGCCAGTTCCTCGCCAGAGCCGAGCCGCTTCGGGAACAGCACGCTCTGGCCCAGATGCGCCTTGAACTGATCGGATTGCTCGCCCTCGCCGTAGATCGGCGTGTCGATGAGGCCCGGTGCGATCGTGTTGACACGGATGCCGGTGGCGGACAGATCCCGGGCAATCGGCAGCGTCATGCCCACGACGCCGCCTTTGGAGGCCGAGTACGCCGCCTGACCGATCTGGCCGTCGAACGCCGCGACCGACGCCATGTTGACCACTGCCCCACGGGAGCCGTCGGCGTCGACAGGCTCGGTCTTGGCCATGGCGGATGCCGCCTGAGCCAGCATGTTGAACGAGCCGATCAGGTTCACGTTGATCACGAACCGGAATTGCTCGAGGTCCATCGGAACGTTGTTGCGGTCGATGGTGCGACCGGCACGGCCGAGGCCGGCAGAGTTCACCAGCGCCCGTAGCGGGCCCATCTCGGAAGCCGCATCCACGGCATCGCGGGCGTCGTCGATGTCGGTGACATTGCAGCGCACGAACAGCCCGCCGACCGCCGACGCCACCTCGGCGCCGAGGTCGTCCTGCAAGTCGGCGATCACCACGTGGGCGCCGGCGTCGGCGAGCTGGCGGGCGCTGGCCTCGCCGATGCCCGACGCTCCGCCGGTGACGATTGCTGAAGCTCCGCTGAGATCGAGACGCGGCATGTGGCTTTCCTCCATGTCGTGGATGCCGGATCGAAGCTAGCGTCGGCACTCGGCATGTCGGAGGGTCCACCGCGATGAAGAGCGAGCGGGTCGCGACGTTTGCTGCGCTGAGGGTGCCGGCGTTCCGGCTGCTGTGGCTCAGCGGTGTGTTCTCGTTCATGAGCATCCAGATGCAGTTCCTGCTGCGCTCGCTGCTCGCATGGGATCTCACCGAGAGCGAAGAGGCGCTCGGCATCGTCATGTTCGCCTTCGGTGCAGCCTTGGGGATCTCCACGCTGTTCGGCGGCGTGGCGGCTGATCGACTGTCGAAGCGACGGCTGATGCTGAATGGGCAGATGGTGCTGCTGCTCGGCTCGATCGGCATGGGCGTGGCGCTGGCGACTGATGTCATCGCGTTCTGGATGCTGATCGTCTCCAGCGCCTTGCAGGGCCTCGTGTTCGGCTTGATCGGACCGGCCCGCATCTCGATGACGACCGAGCTGGTCGGCCGTGAACGGTTGGGCAATGCGATCACGCTGTCGTCGCTGTCGCTCAGCGGCAGCCGGGTCATCGCCCCGACCGGCGCCGGGCTGCTGGCAGGCTGGGCGCTCTTCGGCCTCGCCGGGGCGTATTTCGTCTCGGCGGCCATTGCGACGCTGAGCTACGTGCTGCTGGTGCCGTTGCCGGAGACGAGCAAGCGGGCCGATGCGGCGGACGGTGCTACGCGCGCTGTTCGGCTGGCCATCGGCAACCCGCTGGCCGAGATGCGTCAGGGAATCCGCTATGTCATGAACCGCCCCGACCTTCGCCGGCCGATCGTCACGTCGATCATCGTGATCATGTTCGGCTTCAGCTACGTCGCCTTTCAGCCTGCGCTTGTCGAGGGTGTCTTCGGCCTCGGCGATCGGCAGGTCGGCTTCATCGCCGGAGCGTCATCGATCGGTGCTGTCGTCGCGTCGATCGTGCTCGCTTCGCGTGCCGACTCTCCGGGCGCCGGCTCGATCCTGGTCGGCCTGGGCTTTGCCTTCGGCGCCTCGATCATGGCCCTCGCTTGGGCCCCGAACTATGAGATCGCGATGGTGGTCACTGCGGTCATCGGCGCTGCATCGGTCGGCTTCATATCGCTCACTCAGGCGATTGTCATGCGTGCCACCGACGAGGCGTACCAGGGCCGCGTCCAGTCGTTGGTGCAGCTGCCGTTCGCAGCATTCGCCATCGCCGCCGCGCCGCTCGGCGCGCTGGCGGAGTGGACCGGCGTCCGGACCATGTTCCTGACCATGGGAATCGCCGTGACGCTCAGCATGATCGTCTATTCGATGGCCAGCGCCAACGACGCCGATCTCACCAGCCAGTGAGTCCGCGCTAGGCGCAGCAGGCCGACTCGGCTCGCATGCAGGCCAGACGCTCCTTGCGGACCTGTCAGCCGATCTGTTCAAGGATCGAGGTCTCCGACAGGCTCGTGCGGATATCGGTATCGGCCACTGTGGGGACGTCAGGGCACCAGCGCGACATGGCAGCTTCCAGCGCTGCTTTGACATCAGCGGCGATGGCGTGAGCATCGGCTTCGTCGCACTCGATCACCACGCTGTCGTGGACGGTCTGCACCGCGTCGGCTGTGGGGTAGCGCGCCAATGCCTCGCTGAGCCGGCCGTAGGCGTCCAGCATCACGTCGGCCACGCCGCCCTGAATCGGAGCGTTGCGGTAGGCGTTGGCCATCTGGCCGACCCGGGTGTGCAACGCGCGCCGCAGCAGGAACTGCTGGTCGGCATCGCCCATTGCGACACCCACCTCGTCGATCACGGCGCGCCGCAGGTGCCGCTGCTCGAGCACTTTGTCGACGGCCGGCCGCAGGGCACCTCCCGCCGCGGCTGACGGCGGCGCGAGATCGAAGCGGGCCAGCACCCGTTGCCACACCTCGGCCGGCTGAGGCTTGGCCGAGCAGCCGACCACAGCAGCGGCTTCGCCCAGCACCCAGTCCACGGAAAACGTGAACTGCTGGCGGCGGCCCGCTGGTGTATGCGAGCTGAACGACAGCGGCGAGCCGTCGGAACGGACGACGACCGGTGCTGCGAACGACAGCGCCCAGGCCACCTCGGCAACGCCGATCTCGCTCAGGCCGATCGCCGGTCCGCCAGCGAACCGGCCTGGGTCGATCGCGCCCGCCCGTTCGGCTGCGAGCAGGGCCTCGTGAACCTCCTCGGCGCTGTGATGACGGCGCTGCTGGCTGCGCAGCGTCCGGCGAGCATCGTCGGTGCGAGGCCACAGCGCGCCCAACCGCAGCGTCAGCGGCCAATCGGCATCGAGCGAGGTGGCAGCGAAGTGCCCGATGAAGCGATCCCGTTCATCCACCCAGTGGGCGATACCGGGGTACGCGCTCAGGTAGGCCTCGATGAGGGCGTCGGCCTCGCCGCGGCTGGTCGGCACGCCGGCGTCGGTGAGGCCGCGCGAGAGCCCTGCGCCTCGCTGCCCGTACAGGATCCCGAAATTGATGCGCTTGGCCTTGGTGCGGAACTCCTCGTAGCGGGGCCGGTCGAGTGCTGCCAGCCCAGCCGGCCCGTCCAGGCGCACGCCGAACATCCGCTCGGCGGTGGCGGTGTGGATGTCGAGGCCTTGCTCGAAGGCCGCCCGCAGACCCTCATCGCCTGCGAGCTGGGTGGCGAAGCGCAGTTCGGCCTGGCTCAGGTCCGAATAGACGAAGACGCGTCCCGGTGGCGGTTTCATGTAGGGCTTGAGCCGGGGTGTGAAGTTCTGCGCATTCGGGTTGCGGCTGGCCAGCCGGCCGGTGTTGGTGCCCACCACCTGCAGATACTCCGGATGCAAGCGGCCGTCATCCCACAGGTGCTCGGCCATCGTGTGCCCATAGGTGCTCAAGGTCTTGGACAGATCGCGGTAGGCCAGCAGCGTGCGGCAGAGTTCGCCGCCGATGCCTGCCAGTACCGATGCTCCGAGCGAATCGGTCGGCGCCAGCGGCCGAGCTCGGCCGTCGGTCTTGGCCGTCCATGCCTCCACCTCGTCGGCCGCGAAGCGGTTCAGCACGTCACGCGCCTGCTGCTCGCTGTCGGGGTTCCAGCTGGGCTCGAGACCGCCGCCGAAGAGATCGCCTTGACCGCCGCCGGTGAGCTCGGCCAAGTAGGTGAGCACCTCGGCACGCCGCGATGCCAGCTCGGCCAGCTCGGCTTCCCAACCCTGCACGTCGAAGGGCAGACCGGCGCGCTCCATGCGGTCGAGAAAGGGCCGGGCTGCCTGCTCCAGTCGGCAGACCTCCTCCAACCCTGCCTCTCGCAACCCCTCGCGCAGCACGCCCGACACCCACAAGGTTTCGACGGCGTCGGCTGCGGCATAGGCAATCTGGCGATCACTCAGCGGGCCATTGGCCCCGAAGGAAAACTGCGTCGTGGCCTTGCCTTCGACGCTCAGGCCGAGGTAGCGCTCGGCGGCCCAGGCCAGTCCGTGAAAGAAGCTGAACCCGGTCAGCCCTTGATGCAGCAGAGCATCGGCCAGCTGCGCATCCCACCAGCGCAACGACCGGACGGCTGCGCCTGCCGCTGCGGCCGGCTCCATGAGATGAGTGTCGATGACCCGATCGTCAAACGTCGCGTTCCAGGCATCCGATGCCAGATCAGGCACCCAGAGACCCTCGTGCAGCGCTGTTGCCAGCTCCACCAGGTCGTGCGTGCCGACATCGACGACCCACGCGCGTTCGGCTCCGTCGGGAGAGCGGGTTGCTGCGGAGATCACCCGCAGCTTCGGCACGAGGCCGCGCGTCTCCGCGTCGCGCGGCTCAAAATCCGTCTCGGTATCCACCGCGCGGGCGGCGGACGCAGAGAGTGCGTCGACGAAGTCGCCGAGCTGGTCGCGGCTCACGACCGTGATGGGAACCTGAGCTGGGTCTCGCGATGCATCGGGACGCGGGTCGAGCCGCCGGAGGTCCGCTGGGGTGCGGGCAACTTCGGTGGCAGCGTCCACGAGCGCACCCTAGGACGGCCCTGCGACAGCGTCCGGACAGCTATGGCTGGCGTTGCGAGCCGCTCGTGCGGGATGGTCCTGCCCGGCAGTTCACGGGTACTGGACTTCGATGAAATCGTCGGGTGAGCCGTCGCCTGCTTCGGTTTCCGCGGTGATGAGCTCGTGCAGTCGCTTGGCCACGGGGCCCACTGTGCCGTCGCCGATCGGAGCGCCGTCCCACTCCACGACGGGATAGACGTGGGTGTCGCCGCCGGACATGATGAGCTCCGCACCCGCACGAGCCTCGTCTGCTCGCAGCGGTCGCTGCTGCACGTCATGCAGCAAGCCCTCGTCGCACAATGTTCTGCGAGCCAGATCCAGCAGCCGCCGCATGGTGGTGCCGTGCAGGATGCCCTCGAACGGGGGAGTGACGAAGACGCCGTCCCGACTGATGCTGCACACGTTCAGCACGCAGGCCTCGGCGATGAAGCCGTCATCGTCGACAATGATGCCGAACATGCCGCCCCCGTCAGCCGCCTCGAGATGGGTCAGCACGTTCAGCAGGTAGTTGTTGGACTTGATCTGCGCCAGCAGCGGCGGCTTCATCGGCGTGTTGCGCACGGTGGCCTCACGGAAGCCGTCCACCATCGGATCGAAGCCGTCCGAGCCGAAGCCCATCGGGTCGAGCACTACGCAGTAGAAGCACGGCTCCTCGCACTCGGCGGGCTGGAACGAGAACCCGCCTGGGCCCGCCGTCAGCCAGTAGCGGACGATGCCGTCGCGAACACCCGATGAGGCCGCCGTGTCGGCCACCATCTGAATGAGCTCGTCACGGGACCACGGGACCGTCAGGCGGGCACCTTCTGCGCTGGCGAGCAGACGGTCGATGTGTATGCCGAGCCGGTAGAGGCGCCCGTTCACCAGCGAGCAGGTGTCGAAGATGCCGTGGCCCCGGTGCACCATGTGATCGTCGAGCGGCACGGTCATGACGGTGGGATCGGTGACCACGCCGCCCAGGTACGAGCTGAACATGGCGTAACAGCCGCGCTTGCCTTGCCGTCGGGCGGCCATGCGCTCGACCGCTTCGGCAGCACTCAGGATCTGTTGAGCGGGGCGCAGGGCGACGTTGGGCTGGCCACCCGGGGCAACGTTGCCGGTCCCGTCCGGTGTGGCGGCGTTGCCGTTGCCAGGGACCGTCCGCATCGCCACGTGCCGATATTACGTGGACCTTCGTGCCCGGCTCGGGAAGTGCCTGCTGATCGGCTCGCGTAGCCTCGCAGGGCAATGGCGGTTCCGGACGGGGAGAACGCGCCGCCGGCGTTCGGGCCCACGGCGCTGGCGACGCCGGCCAACTTGGTGACGGTCGCCCGCATTGCGGCCTCGCCGGTGTTCATCTGGATGATCGTCCGGTCCGACGAGGCACGGTGGGCCACGTTCGCCGTCGGCTTCGCCATCGCCATGACCGACTACCTCGACGGCTGGCTCGCGCGCCGTCACGGCACGACGCGTGCGGGTGCCTTCCTGGACCCGCTGGCCGACAAGGTGCTGGTGCTCGGCGGGATGGCTGCGCTCGTGTGGAACGGCCAATTCCACGCTGCCCCGGTGATCGTCATTGCGGCACGGGAGCTGTTGATCAGCGCGTACCGGTCGCGCGCCGGTCGCCAAGGCATCACGGTGCCCGCCACCAAGCTCGCCAAGTGGAAGACGTTCGTCCAGCTCTGGGCTATCGGCTTCGCCGTCATGCCGCCGCTGGCCGCCAATGCTCACTGGGTCGCCACGCTCACGCTGTGGCTGGCGGTGGCGCTCACTGCGTGGACCGGCTGGTCATACCTGCGATCGGCCCGTTCAGTGGCGGCCGCTCAGCTCGGCGACGACGCAGCGGACTGAGCCATCGCAATTGCCCAAGCCACGGCTTCGGCTCCGGCTCAGCCTCTAGGGTCACCGCTTGTGAAGACAGAGATCGTCGCTGTGGGAACCGAGCTGCTGCTGGGCCAGATCGTCGATACCAACTCCTCGTGGATGGGCGAGCAACTCGCCTTGGCCGGCATCGACAGCCACTATCAGACGAAGGTGGGGGACAACTGGGATCGCATCGAGGATGCGTTCCGGCTGGCGCTCGACCGCAGCGATGCCGTGATTGTGTGCGGCGGCTTGGGACCGACCCAAGACGACATCACCCGTGAGGTGCTGGCGTCGGTGATGGGGGTCGAGCTGGTGCTCGACGAGCGCATCGCCGAGCGGATCCGGGCCATGTTCGCCAGCCGCAGTCGCCCGATGCCCGAGAACAACCTGCGCCAGGCCATGGTGCCCGTCGGCGCGTCGCCGATCCCGCAGCAGCCGGGCACCGCGCCCGGCCTGGTGGCGCCCATCCGCTGGATGCAGGGCGTCGGTGCCGTTGCACCCGGCACCGAGCCGCCCGCAGGGGCGCAGGCTCTCGACCGGGTGGTGTACGTGGTGCCCGGCGTGCCCTACGAGATGCGCGAGATGATGAACGGCACCGTGCTGGGCGACCTGCAGCGGCGCGCCGGCGTCAGCGCCACCATCGAGAGCCGCGTGCTGCGCACATGGGGCCAGAGTGAATCGGGTCTTGCGGAGATGCTGGCCGGTCGCATCGACGAGCTTGACGAAGCCGGCAACCCGACGCTGGCGTTCCTGGCCAGCGGCATCGAGGGCATCAAGGTACGGATCACAGCGAAGGGTGCTGACTCGGCCGAGGCGTGGCAGCTCATCGATGCCGAGCAGGCGGTGCTGGAGCCGCTGCTGGGCGACCTGATCTTCGCCCACGACGACGACAACATGGAGACGGCCGTGCTCGCCGAGCTGGGCCGGCTCGGCTTGACGCTCGGAGTTGCCGAGACGATCACCGGTGGGCGGATGGCCAACCGTCTGTCGTCGGCGGAGGCGGCGATGCGCGCTGGCACCGCTCCGGGCGGGGCCAAGCTGGGCGATCCCGGGCTGGCATCGGCAGCCGACGCCACCCAGCCCGACGGCGGCACCGACCCACGCACCTTCGCGGGTGGAATCGTGGCTCGATCAGAGCATCTGGCGGAGTACTTGCTGCATGCGGGTTCGTCGGAGGTGTCGCCGCTGGGAGACGATCTGGTTCCGCCGCTCGCCTCGGCGGCCGGCGCCGAAGCGCTCGCCCGAGCCGCTCGCCTGCGCACCGGCGCCGGCGTCGGTCTCGCGGTCACTGCGATAGAAGACCGAGCGGCGGCTACGCCGGAGCACCCCTTCGGCACTGCGTTCCTGGCGGTGTCGATTTCGGCGCAGCCCGCCCGCGGCGATCTGCCTGCCGTGGAACACCGAGATCAAGCCGACGAGATCCGCCTGCCCGGCGACCGCGAGCGGCTTGCCGACTACAGCGCGATCTCTGCGCTCAACCTGCTGCGCCTCATCCTCCAAGGCCATCGCTAGCAGCTGCGCAGCCCCCGGATTCGCATCTGCGTCCGATCTGCCGACTCATCCTGCGCGTCCGGGCAGCCGGGTGGCAGGCTGTCCCGATGCGTTTCGGATTCTGGACGAAGAACGATCAAGAGATCTCGGCGGTCATCGAGTGCTGCCAGCACGCAGAAGCCACGGGCTGGGACGGCCTGTGGTTCGCCGATCACTTCATGCCCAACGAGGAGAATGTGGATCAGCCGGTCCACGAGGCCTGGTCGGTGCTTGCAGCGCTTGCGGTGGCGGTGCCCCGGGTGCGCCTGGGCCCGCTGGTGGCCGGCAACACCTACCGCAACCCGGCACTGACGGCCAAGATCGCCACGACCATCGACCACATCTCGGGCGGCCGGGTGGTGCTGGGCATCGGCGCAGGGTGGCAGGAGAACGAGCACGAGGCCTACGGCTTCGACTTCGGCACGCTGCGCAGCCGCATGGACCGTTTTGATGAGGCCGTCGAGATCATCTGCTCGCTGCTGGGCAACCACCGCACCAACGTGGCCGGCGAGCACTACACCGTGGCCGAGGCGCCGCTGGATCCCAAGCCGGTGCAGTCGCCGGTCCCGCTGCTCATCGGCGGGGGCGGCCGGAAGCGCACGCTGCGCACCACGGCCCGCTGGGCGACGGAGTGGAACTACTGGGGCATGCCCGATGACATCGCGGAGCTGTGCGGCGTGCTGGACGAGCACTGCGAGGCGATCGGTCGCGATCCGGGCGAGATCAGCCGCTCGGCGTGCGCATTGCTGTTCATCAACGAGGATTCGGCCAAGCTGGATCGCTTTCGCTCGATGGACCTGGGACGCGCCACCATCGTCGGCACCCCGGATGAGGTCAGCGAAGTGGTTGAGCAGTACCGCCAGGTCGGTGTGGACGAGCTGATCATCCCCGACTTCACGTTCGGCCCGATGGAATCCAAGAAACACTCCATGGATCTGTTCATCAACGACGTGGCGCCCAATTTCCGCTAGCTGGCAGGGATCGAGGCGATGCGCCGGTCCCGGCGTGAGATCGGACTACAAGGAGCGAAATGAAGATCGGTCTGTTCCAGATCAACATGGGGGTGCTGGGAGATGCAGCGGGCGCTGAGGGCGCCGGCCGCATTGCCATGGCCGCCGAGCAAGCCGGCTTCGAGTCGGTGTGGACCGGGGAGCACGTGGTGCTGCCCGACCCGCAGGCGCCGCCGTCGCCGCTGCCGCCCCTGCATCCCATGCTCGACCCAGCCGTTGCGCTCGCGTATGTCGCTGCGCTCACCAGCGAGATCAAGCTGGGCACCGGCATCATCATCGTTCCCCAGCGCAACCCGCTGGTTCTGGCCAAGGAGCTCGCCAGCGTGGATGTGCTGTCGGGCGGTCGGCTGCTGTTCGGCGTGGGCGTGGGGTATCTCGGGCCGGAATTCGACGCGTTGGGCATCCCGATGGAAGACCGTGCCCGCCGCACCGAGGAGTACATCGAGGCCATGCGGGCCATCTGGTCGATGGATGAGCCTGCCTACGACGGTGAGTTCGTGAAGTTCTCGAACGTGCAGGCCCGGCCGAGGCCGGTCCAGCAGCCGGGTCCGCCAGTGGTGATGGGCGGCCACACCGCACCCGCCTACCGCCGCTCGGTGACAATGAGCGAGGGCTGGTACGGGTTCGCGCTCGACTACGACGGCACCCAGCGCTGCATCGAGGGCCTGTCCGAAGCCGGGGCCCGCTACGACCGGCCGGCCGAGCTCGGCCGGCTCGAGATCACCGTCACGCCACGGGTGCGCCCGACGCCCGAGATGGTCGAGCGCTTCGCCGAGATGGGCGTGGACCGTCTGGTGCTGCTGCCCAATGGCCAGACCGTCGACGAGATCGCAGCCTTCGTCGACCACATCGGCTCGACGATTCTCGGCTGAACCTGGAACTGAACCCCGCCGAGGCCGGGGTTGACGACTGGCCTACTGCCGTCCTGAAGCGTTCGGGCGGCGGATTGGGGCGCCGGCTGAGACGATGCCCTCGTCCTCGAGCGCATCGATGGCCCCATCGTCAAGGCCCGCGAGGTCGCGTAGCACCTCGCGATTGTGCTGACCCCGGTCACCGGCGACAGCTCCGGGCGCCAGACCGGCATCGGCCTCCCTGAAGCGCCACGGCGATTGCGGGACGGTCAGCGGCGCGGCGGCTTCGCCCCCCACGATGTCGACGAATGCGCCACGCTCGGCTGCCCAGTCGGTCGCTGCGAGCTCGGCAACCGTGCGTACTTCGGCCGCCATCACCGACTTCACGCCGATCGCCGCCTCGACTGCTTCGGCGCTGTCGAATTGGCTCACCCACTCGCCGAAGATGGCTTCGATCTCGTCCCGGTGCAGCACACGGTCCTCGATGCGTGCAAAACGCGGATCGTCGCGCAGGTCTGGCCGGTTCATGGCTGCCGCAATCACCTTGAAACCGAAGTTGGCGGTCAGATCGAGCGTCACCGTCACGTGGCGGCCGTTCGACAGCGGGTACACCGCGGCCCAGTTCTGCCCGCCCTTGAAACCGATCATCGGATCCTGGCCGGTCAGGTCGGTCGCGGCCTGGTCGTTGCACATGAGCGTGCTCTCGGCCATCGACACCTCGACGGTCTGGCCGCGCCCGGTCCGCACGCGCATGTGCAGCGCGGCCAGAACGGCTCCCAGCGCATGCAGCCCGGTGTAGGTGTCGGCGTGCGACATCGGGTCGTTGCGGTAGGCGTCCCCGCCCCGCCGCCTGGAGACCATCTCGGTCACTCCGGCTTCGGCGTGCAGCACCGACGCGAAAGCCCCCCGACCGCTGCGACTGTTGCCGTGCCCCCAACCCGACACCGACGCCACGATGATGCCGGGGTTGATCTCGCTGAGCACGTCGTAGCCGAGGCCCAGCTTGTCGAGCACGCCCGGCCGGTAGTTCTCCAGCACGATGTCGGCCTTGGGCACCATCGACAGCAGCACGTCGCGGCCTGCGGGCCGGGTCAGGTCCAGCGAGACGCACTCCTTGCCGACGTTGAATTGGGCGAAGTAGGGCGAGAACCCGTCGACGTTGGGAACGATGAACCTGGTCAGGTCGGCATCAGGAGGCTCGATCTTCACCACGCGGGCGCCGAGGTCCGCGAGCAGGCGACCGGTGATCGGCCCCGCCACGGCGCGGGTCAGGTCCAGCACCAGCACGTCTTCGAGCGGTCCTTCCACGGCGCATGACGATAGAGCCGCGCGGCGCCCGCTGCCCGCGATCAGCGACCGCTCTCGCCGCCGGCCGGCACCGGCATCCAGACGC
Source organism: Microthrixaceae bacterium (assembly GCA_011523825.1). GTDB lineage: Bacteria > Actinomycetota > Acidimicrobiia > Acidimicrobiales > Poriferisodalaceae > Poriferisodalis. The sequence goes on along the minus strand of WTFX01000029.1, from coordinate 166,485 downwards.
TGGGAGGGGAGAGCTGCGAGGGCAATCGACGTGCTGGTGCACGGTCGGTGGGTTCGAGCGGCACCGGGTCGCGGGTCAGTCGAGAGATGACCAGCGTTCCGGCCAAGGCGAACGCCGCCGCGGCGGCAATCGGCACGAGCGTCCCGCCGGTCTGCTCGTGCAAGTTGAGCATCAGGATCGGGCCCAACATGCTGCCGATGCCGTAGCAGAAGAACAGGCGGCCCAGCACCGACCCGATGCCCGCCACACCGAATAGATGCGGCGTGACATCGCCCTGCAGTGCCACGAAGCCGCCGTAGCCGACGCCGAGCAGCACGGCGAACGCTGCGATCTGCAGGTAGCGGTCTGAGGCGAAGAACCAGATGACATACGCGACTGGCAGCATCCCGAACGAGATCGTCAGCAAGCGCACCGATCCGAGGGCCCGGGCGAAGCTGGTCAGCAGCAGGCGGCCGACGATGCTCGCGCCGCCGACGATCGAGAGCAGCCACGCAGCAGCGCTGGCGTCGATGTCCACCGAACGTGCGAAGGGGATGATGGCGGCCAGCGATCCGATCACGGGCACGGCGAACAGTGCCGAGCCGATCGTCAGCAGCCAGAACGCCTTCGTCCGGCAGACGCGGCGTACGTGCTCGCGTGGATGAGCAGTTGCGACGATCGGCGTGCGCCGCACCAGCACGAAGCACACGACAAAGGTGATCGCTCCGATGACGGCGAGCCACCGGTAGGCCTCGCGCCAGCCGAGGTGCTCGATCATGCGCTCGGCGAGCGGCACCAGGAACAAGGTGCCGAGGCCGGGTCCGGTCGCGACCAGCCCTTGGGACACTGCCCGGTTTCGCAGGAACCACGACGCAGCGGTCGCGAACAGCGGCGAGACGAACAGGCCTGCCCCGAATCCGCAGCCGATGCCGTACACCACATAGCCGTGCCAGAGCTGTGAGACCGACGAGGTCAAGACCAGGCCGGTCACGAACATGGCACCACCCACCGCGAGCAGCGGTCGTGGCCCCAGCCGATGCAGCAGCGGGCCCGAGATGATGCCGGTGCTGAAGAACAGCAGCGTGGCGATCCCGATCATCACCGAGGTGCCGCCCTGGCCAGTCCCGAATTCGGCAGACATCGACTCGATGAACGCGCCGAACGTGTAGATGGTGCCGAAGGCCACGCCGCACGACAGGCCGGCGCCGACCGCCACCAGCCAGGCGCGCCACGAGTCGATCAGCTCAGGCTGGCTCGCAAGCGGGGGAGCGGCATCGGCCACAGGAGCGGGATTCAGTCGCCTGTGTCGTCGTCGGTACTGATGCCGGCGACGAGGTCGCCGACCCGCATCTCGCCGTCGCGCGTCTGCCCACCCAGCTGCAGGAACTGCTCCATGGCGGGCTGCGCCTCCGGAGTGCGCAGGAGCCGCTGGAAGAGGTACCGCTCTTCGAACATGCCCTCGTTGAGAGGAAGCTCGTCGGCCGCATTGACGGCTTGCTTGGCCAGAGCCACGGCTTGGGGCGGGAACTTCGCGATGCGGTATGCCAGGTCGGTCACGAAGGGCCGCAGCTCGTCCGCGGGCAGCGCCCGATTCAGGTAGCCCCACTGCTCGGCCGTGCGAGCATCGATGTCGACGCCGCCGAGGATCACCTCCATGGCACGGCCGCGGCCCACCAGGCGGGGGAGGCGCTGGGTGCCGGTGCCGCCGGGCAGGATGCCGATGGGGACCTCCATCTGGTTGATGACGGTGCGGTCGACGGCGCCGAAGCGCATGTCGCACGACATCGACAGCTCGCTGCCGCCGCCGCCGACCCGGCCGCCGATCTCGACGATGGTGGCCTTGGGCATCGTGCGGTACGTCTCGCACATGGCGTGGAACCCGACGTGTTCGGTGGGCCGCTCGGCGGGACCGTCGGTGGGGTAGCCCAAAATCGCGGTCACGTCGAAGTGGGCGATGAAGAAGTCCGGATTGTCGCTGCGCAGCACCACCACCCGTACCGAGTCGTCATCGGCGACGTGAACGCTGAACTTGGCCAGCTCACGGAACAGCGCAGGTGTCATCACGTTGATCGGCGGGGCGTCGATGGTGGCGAACACGACACCCGCGTCGCGCTCGATGTGCAGCAGCTCGAAGTCGCTGTCGGTCATCGCAGTGGAATTCTCATCAGGGGGGCTCATGGAGCGCAGCGTGCCACATGGCTGGGTCACTGTGCCTGCCTTGCCTTGACACGAACTGATGTTCGGAACTACATTGCTGTCATTACGGGTCGGCAGAAATTCACCCGTGAGTTGTCACACCCCGCTCCTACGGTGCCCCAAGACGGCATCGCACACCGGGTGCGGCCGAACGGGAGTCCGAGGAGGACGACATGAGCCAGCAGGACACAGAACGGGACCGAGCACTGGATATGACGCTCACGCAGATCCGGCGCCAGTTCGGCGACGGCTCCGTGATGAAGATGGGCGAGAAGCACCACATGGCGGTCGAGGCGATCTCCTCGGGCAGCCTGGCGATCGACTTGGCGCTCGGCATCGGGGGCTTTCCCCGCGGCCGGGTGGTGGAGGTGTACGGCCCAGAGGCATCGGGCAAGTCCACGCTCGCCATGCACTTGGTGGCCGAGGCGCAGCGCACCGGCGGCGTGTGCGCCTATGTCGATGCCGAGCACGCGATGGATCCGGTGTATGCGAAGAACATCGGCGTCGATGTCGACGAGCTGCTGATCTCCCAGCCCGACACCGGCGAGCAGGCGCTCGAGATCACCGACATGCTCATCCGCTCGGGTGCGATCGATGTCGTGGTCGTCGACTCGGTAGCGGCGCTCACGCCGCGGGCCGAGATCGAGGGCGAGATGGGCGACACCCATGTCGGCTTGCAGGCGCGCCTCATGTCCCAGGCGCTGCGCAAGCTCACCGCCAATCTGAACAAGACCAAGACGATCTGCGTGTTCATCAACCAGCTGCGCGAGAAGATCGGCGTGATGTTCGGCAGCCCCGAGACCACATCGGGCGGCCGGGCGCTGAAGTTCTACTCGTCCGTGCGGATTGACATCCGCCGCATCGAGGCCATCAAGGTCGAGGGCGAGGTGGTGGGCGGCCGCACTCGCGTCAAGGTCGTCAAGAACAAGGTGGCGCCGCCCTTCCGCCAGGCCGAGTTCGACATCATGTACGGGCAGGGCATCAGCCGTGAGGGCTCGCTGCTCGACGTGGGCGTCGAGCACGGCATCGTCAAGAAATCCGGTGCTTGGTACACCTACGAGGGCGAGCAGCTGGGCCAGGGCCGCGAGAACGCCAAGAAGTTCCTGATCGCCAATCCCGAGGTCACCGTCGAGATCGACGGCCGGATCCGTTCGGCGCTCGGCATCGGAGCCGACGGTGACGCTGACGGCGATGCCGACGTGCTCGACCGCCTTGACGATGCGCAGTCATCGCGCAATGAGGGCGCCAGCGTCGACTGACCCACACCACGGTGTTGCCCTAGCCTGATCCGGTCTCGGTGTACGGGACGAGTCGGTCTCGACCGGGGAGTGATACGTGGCGCAGAAGAGCGGCAAGCCGCAGAACGTCTTCAACTTCGACTATTCCCGCGAGGTCGACGGACGCCCGCCGCAGTCGTACTACGACGACATCAAGGCGCGATTTGCCGAAGAGCGCGACCTGCGGCTGGGCTACCGGCCTCCGGGCACGCAGATCTACACGTCGGATCTCATCGGCGAACTCGCTCGCTACGAAGAGGATCCCTACGCCGCCGAACGCATCGAGCGCCCGCCCGTACGCGATGAGGTGGAAGTGCTGTTCATCGGGGGCGGGTTCTCGGCGCTGCTGACCTCAGCCCGGCTGCGCCAGAAGGGTGTCGAGAGCATCCGCATCGTGGAGCGTGGCGCCGACGTCGGCGGCACGTGGTACTGGAACCGGTACCCGGGGGTGGCCTGCGACGTTGTCTCGTACGACTACCTGCCGCTGCTGGACGAGACCGGTTACGTCCCGTCCCGGCACTACGCCACCGGCGACGAGATCTACGAGTACTGCCGGTTGATCGCGCGCAAGTACGAGCTGTACGACCTGGCGATGTTCCAGACCACGGTGACGTCGACCGTCTGGGACGGCGACGCCGAGGTGTGGCGCGTCGGCACCGACCGCGGCGACGAGATCACCGCCAAGTTCGTCATCTGCGCGAACGGGACCCTTGCGAAGCCCAAGCTGGCGGTCATCGAAGGCATGGAGCGTTTCGCCGGTCACTCGTTCCACACGTCGCGCTGGGACTACGACTACACCGGCGCAGACCTCGAGAAGCTCGCCGACAAGCGGGTCGGCATCATCGGCACCGGCGCCACCGCGGTGCAGGCCATCCCGCAGCTCGGCGAGATGGCCTCCGAGTTGTACGTGTTCCAGCGCACGCCGTCCTCGATCGACATCCGGGACGACTGGGAGACCAATCCGGAGTGGGCCGCGAAGCTGGAGCCGGGCTGGCAGGCGCTCCGGCGCGAGCGCGCGATGGCCGGGCCTCGCCTCAGCGACGAGCAGAAGGCTCGCCGTGCGGCGATGTCGCGCGAGGAGAAGATCCGCCGCCAGGAGAACGCCAATATCGACGCCATGATGCGCATCCACCGGCGCATCGACGAGGTCGTCGACGACCCCGTCACCGCCGAAGCGCTCAAGCCCTGGTACATGCTCATGTGCAAGCGGCCGTGCTTCCACAACGACTACCTGCCGACGTTCAACCGGCCGAACGTGCACTTGGTCAACACCCAGGGCAAAGGCATCACCCAGATCACCGAGCAGGGACCGCTGTTCGAGGGCGAGCAGTACGAGCTGGACCTGCTGATCTACGCCACCGGATTCGAAGTGCAGCGCACCGGCATCTACAACCGCATCGTCGGCGAGCATGGCCTGGAGCTGAACGACAAGTACGCGGACGGCATCCGCACGCTGCTGGGCATTCACACCGCCGGCTACCCGAACCTGTTCATCATGGGCGGCTACCAGGCCTTCTTTGCGTTCAACCTGACTGACGTGCTCAACAGCCAAGGCGAGCACATCGCCGAGTGCATCGACTTCGTGCGCCGCAGCGGCCTGCAGACCATGGACTGCCTGCCCGAGGCCGAGGAATGGTGGGTGCAGCAGGTCATCGCCAACCGCGGCAAGACCACCCGCAACCGCGATTGCACCCCCGGCTACTACAACTTCGAGGGCGCCGAGAACCGCCGCCAGGACGGCAACTTCAACGGCAACATCAAGCAGTACCTGGGTTTCATGTCCCACGCCCGCGACAACATGTCGGAGAACTTCGCGTTCACCGATCGCTGAGGCTGCCAACCGGCGGCAGGACCGCCCCTAGCCTTGGCGGCGTGGCTGCGGGCACCGAATTCGAGCACGGCGACGGCCGGCGCAGCTACTTCGTGCGCACCTACGGGTGCCAGATGAACGAGCACGATTCTGAGCGGATCGCAGGCCTGCTGGAAGCCGACGACCTGGTCGCGGCGCCAACGATGGCCGATGCCGATGTCATCGTGCTCAACACCTGCTGCATCCGTGAGAACGCCGACAACAAGCTCTACGGGCAGCTCGGACACCTCAAGCGCCTCAAGGCGGAACGACCAGAGGTGCAGATCGCCGTCGCCGGCTGCCTGGCGCAGAAGGACCAGGACCTCGTGCGCCAGCGAGCGCCTCACGTGGACGTCGTGTTCGGCACGCACAACGTGGCCCGCGCCGCCGACCTGCTGAGCGAGGCACGCGTCTCGGGACCGGTGACGGAGATCCTGGCCGAGTCCGAGGAGTTCCCTTCGGCGCTGCCCGTACGGCGGGACGCGCAGCACGCCGCATGGGTCACGATCCAGATCGGCTGCGACAACACGTGCGCGTTCTGCATCGTCCCCTCTGTGCGGGGCCGGGAGATCTCCCGCCCGTTCGGCGAACTGCTCGACGAGGTGCACCGCCTCGCCGCCGATGGCGTCAGCGAGGTGACGCTGCTAGGGCAGAACGTCAACAGCTACGGCCGGGACGTCACGCTCTCGTTGCGCCGCACGAACGGCGCGAGCCCGGCGCCGCCTACTGCCGCCGCCGGGTCGGGCGCCCACGACGCCGCATCGCCGACGGGCACGCCGCTGCACGACGCTGCCGCCTGGCGGGCCGGCGAGGTGTGGTCGGCTGGGCGTCGCTCGGCGCGGCCGCTGTTCGGAGACCTGTTGCGCGCCGTCGGCGCAGTCGACGGCATCGAGCGGGTGCGATTCACCAGCCCGCACCCCAAGGACCTGCGAGCCGATGTCGTCTCAGCCATGGCCGAGACGCCGGCGGTCTGCGAGCACCTGCACCTGCCGCTGCAGTCCGGCAGCGATGCCGTGCTGAGGACGATGCACCGCGGCTACACCGCGCAGCGCTATCTCGAACGGCTGGATGCAGCCCGGGCCGCTGTCGACGATCTGGCTGTCAGCACTGACATCATCGTGGGTTTCCCCGGCGAGACGGAAGCGAACTTCGCCGAGACGCTGGAAGTGGTCGCGGAGGCTCGCTTTGACAGCGCCTTCACGTTCGTCTTCTCGCCGCGGCCGGGCACCGAAGCAGCCACGTTGACCGATCGGTTCGTCGCCCCTGCGGTGTCGGCTGGACGCATGGAGCGGCTGCGAACCGTGATCGAGCGCTCAGCACGCCTCGGCAACGAATCCCGCATCGGGCGAATCGAAGACGTGCTCGTCGAGGGGCCGTCTAAGCGTGATCCGGCCGTGCTCACAGGCCGGACCCGGCAGAACCGTCTCGTCCATTTCTCAGCATCCGAACCGCTGCGCACCGGCACCTACGCCCGGGTGCGTGTGCAAGAGGCAGCCACCTTCCACCTCATCGGCGAGCTGGTGGAGGTGACGGCGCCGGCACGGCACCGCACCCGCATTCCGGTCGCCGCTCGCTGAGCCCCTCGCTGGGAGAACGGGCATGGGCGGCGATCCCACTGGGCCGCCGCTAGTGATCGTCGGCCCGACGGCGACGGGCAAGTCGGCGCTTGCCCTTGAGCTGGCACGACGCGCCGCGGCATCAGGTTCGGCGAGCTCGATCGAACTCGTATCGGTCGATTCCATGCAGGTGTACCGCGGCATGGACATCGGCACCGCCAAGCCCTCTGCCGCCGAGCAAGCGGAGGTGCGGCACCACCTCATCGATCTCGTGGAGCCGGCAGAGCGATTCACCGTCGTCGACTATGCGACGGCCCTCGAGGCGACCATGGCCGACATCGCCGGCCGGGGCGCAGTCCCGCTGCTGGTCGGCGGTACCGGTCTGTACCTTCGTGCCGTCATCGACGGCCTCAGGCCACCACCCGAGTTCGCCGACATCGCCGCCGAGCTCGAAGCCGAAGCCGCTGCGATCTCCGAACCGGCAGCCGAACTCGACGTGGGCACGGCCGCGCTGCACCAGCGCCTCACCGAACTGGACCCGCTGGCCGCATCACGCATGGAGCCGACGAACCTGCGCCGGATCGTGCGCGCACTGTCGGTGTGCCTCGGAACCGGCCGGCCGTTCTCGTCATTCGGGCCGGGTCTGCAGACCTACCCCGAGGTGCCCTTCCGGCTCGTGGGCATCAACCTGGACCGTGACCGGCTCGATGAACGTATAGCCGAGCGGTACCGGCAGCAGCTAGAGCACGGCTTTCTGGACGAGGTCCGCGGCTTGGCAGAGGAAGCGTTGTCTCGCACAGCAGCGCAGGCCCTGGGCTACAAGGAACTGCGCGCCCATCTGGCGGGGGAGTGCACGCTGCACGAGGCACTCGAGACGGCCATCGCACGCACCCGGCGATTCGCCCGCCGCCAGGTGCGTTGGTTTGCCCGCGACCCCCGGATCACGTGGATTCCGCACGGGAGCGTCTCGGCGATGGCTGATGAGGTGGCCCAGCTTGAGACTTGACCGCCGCAGCAACGCCAAAGCCTCAAGTCGAGATTGAAGCTTCAGTTGAGGCGGGATTCGACCAGTTCGAGCGCGTCGTCGGTCAGCACCGCCGCAACCCTGACGTAGCCCGCAGCAGCGGCTCCGTAGAACTCGCCGGGCGAGACCAGGATGCCCGCCTCGGCGAGCAGCGTGCGAGTGAACGTCCAGGCGTCGCCGTCGGGAGCAGCGGCCCACAGGTAGAACCCCCCTCGCGGAAGCGGGGGCTCGGGGCCGAAGCGGCCGACGATGCGCGCCAGGCGCTCCAGGCGGCTGCGGTATCGCTCTCGTTGCTCAGTGACATGGGTCTGGTCGGCGAGTGCTGCGACGGCCGCTGCCTGGGCCGGGCCCGGGACCATGAAGCCGGCGTGTTTGCGAACCTCTCGCAGGTAGTGCACGAGCTCGGGATCGCCTGCGTAGAAGCCCACTCTCACGCCGGCCAGATTGGATCGCTTGGACAGCGAGTGAACGGCCACCACTCCGTCTGATGCTGCGCGCAGGGAGCCGCCGGCAGCGTTGCCGGCGTCGGTCGGCGACAGGATCGTCCGGGGCGATCCGTCCCAGGTGAACTCGGCGTAGCACTCATCGCTGAACACCGGCACGTCTCGCTCCCGGCCCCACCTCGCGGCCTCGGCGAGATCATCGAGGCCGCCGGCGGGGTTGCCCGGCGTGTTGACCCACAGCGCCAGAGCCCGCTCGGCATCGGACTCGGAGATCGCGTCGAGCTGGATCGACCAGTGTTCGTCTGCGGGCACCGGCACCGCCCGGCAGCCGGCCAGCTCAGCTCCCATGGCATAGCTCGGGTAGCTGATGTCGGGAAACAGCACCGTGTCGCGTCTGGGGCTGCGCAAGCGCAGCCAGTGGGGCAGTCCAGCCACAAACTCCTTCGAGCCGATCGTGGCCGCCACCTCCGTCGCGGCGTCGACCTGCACGCCGAGCCGCTGTTCGCACCAATGTGCAGCTGCTTCCCGCAGCTCGGGTGTGCCGATCGATGGCGGGTAGCCCCGCTCGGCGTCTGAACCGCCGAGAGCAGCCAGCACGGCGGGCGTGGGGGGGTCCACCGGTGTGCCGATCGAGAGGTCCACCAGCCCGCCGTCGTGCCGGTCGGCGAGCGGCTTCAGCTCGTCCAGCCGGTCATAGGGGTACGGCGGCGGGACGTACCCCTCCGAATCGTGCGAGTTCACCCGGACATCATCGCTCGCCGTTGCCTCGGACAACATCTGCAGGGGCGTCGTCGTCGGCGGAGCCAGTTGCGAATTCTGCGAACAGGCTGCGGGAGGCGTCGTCGAGCCGCGCATGCACCACGGTCCCGTCGTCGCCGTGGGTCTCGGAGAGCACCTCGCCTTCCCGGTGCACAGCGGCAAGGGCGTCGCCGCGGGAATAGGGGATGCGCAGCTCGGTCACCTCGGTGAGGTGCCGGAGACGGTCGCCGACTGCGAGCAGGAGGTCCTCGACGCCGTCGCCGCTGCCGGCCGAGATCGCCTGGGATCCCTCGTGCCGTTTGAGCAGCTGCCTTACGGTGCCGTCGTCGGCCGTATCGCACTTGTTGAACGCGATGAGTTCGTCGACTTCGCCGGCGCCGATCTCACGCAGCACCGAACGCACGACGTCGATGTGCATCTCCGGCTCAGCGGCCGAAGCGTCGACGAGATGCACGAGCAGATCGGCCTCGGCCACTTCCTCGAGCGTCGACATGAAGGCCTCGACCAGCGAGGTGGGCAGCTTCTTGATGAAGCCGACCGTGTCGGTGACCAGCACCGTCTCGCCGCCGGGCAGCTGCAGGCGTCGAGTGGTGGCGTCGAGCGTGGCGAACAGGCGGTCCTCCACAAGCACGTTCGCCCCGGTGAGCCGCCTCAGCAGGGTCGACTTGCCGGCGTTGGTGTAGCCCACGATCGCCACCGTGTGATAGCGGGACCGGCGCCGAGACTTGCGCTGGTTCAGCCGGGTGCGCCGCAGCCCGCGCAGGTCTTTCTCCAGTCGCGCCAGCCGCCGCTGGATCCGCCGTCGATCCACTTCGAGCTGGGTCTCGCCCGGTCCCCGGGTGCCGATGCCGCCGGCTTGCTGGGACAGCTGCCGGCCACGGCCCCGCAGGCGGGGGAGCCGATAGCGAAGCTGGGCCAGTTCCACCTGGGCCTTGCCCTCGAGCGTCGTGGCGTTCTGGGCGAAGATGTCGAGGATCACCGCTGTGCGGTCGAGCGCCGTGCGCTTCAGGATCCGTTCCAGGTTGAACTGCTGCGCCGGCGACAGCTCGTCGTCGAACACCACCGTGTCGGCATCGTGCTCCAGCGAGGCATCCAAAATCTCGTCAGCCTTCCCCCGCCCGACAAACGTCGCAGGGTCAGGCGCATCCCGCCGCTGAACGATCCGCTCCACCGGATCCGCCCCAGCGGTGTCCACCAACCGCTCCAGCTCGTCGAGATTGGCGTCCACCTCGTCGGCAGTCCGTTCCGCCAGCTGCACCCCGACCAGCACGATCTGCTCTCGAAATGCCCGGTCGATCAGCCCCGACTCAGCCCCCCCAAACTCCCCAAATCCACCCCGATGGCTCCCGTCTGACTCCTGGGGCGCCTGTTCAGAATCAGCCATCAAGCATCCAGTGACGGTGCGTCTAGTGGCCACACATGGTTGCCGAGATACTCCACCCAAACGCTGAGGATGGGGTGACCGTCGACTTCGTCGGTCGAGACCGTCGCCTTGCCGCCGGGCATCTCAACGAGAGTCTCTGCGCTAGGCGACACGAGACCCCAGTTCTGTGCCCGCACCGCAGCGGTAACGGCACCTGTGCCACATGCCTGCGTCAACCCTGCGCCCCGTTCCCAGACGGACATGCCGATCGACGATGAGTCCGCCGAATCCGAATTCTCGCGTTCAATACGCCAGATGAACTCGACATTGATGCCACGGGGAAAATGTGCTTCGAACGCTGCACCGAGATCGGCGGTGTCGTGTGCGTTGACCGGCCGACCAGCGTTAATGACGAGATGCGGATTGCCGACGTCGCCGGTCTCCCGCTGCACGCTTCCGAGTGCCCGCCTGATTTGTTCGTCTAGCGCTGCCGAGATGTCCGGTCCGCGGCCCACGTGAGGCATGTGGACTTCGGCAAGCGGATCGATGGGCTCGACTGATCCGTTCCCGGCTGCTGCGAATTCGGCACTCAAGGTCACGCGCCTCGCTCCATCCGCCGTGTCAACTGTCAGTACGAGAATGTCGCCCCGCGCTTCGGTGCGCCCACCAAACTCCATGCCCGCAACGAAGGTACGGGCTACCTCGTTGGCCAAACAGGCGAGACCATTGCCGCTCACCTCCGCTGACGACCCGTCGGAGTTGTACAGCCTCATCGCGACACGCCTGGCCGGCGTTGCAGAAGCGGATTCGTCTGCGTCCGGAGCCAGGCTCGGCTGCGTGGGATTGATGCCAGTGGCCAGGATCAAGCCGTCGGCACCGATGCCCTTGCGTCGATCACAGGTCTCTCGGGCAAGTCCGGCCAAGTCGCCGACACGTCGTTCGAGATCTGCTTGCTCGCGGTCGCTCAACAGGGCGACGAGAAAGTCGTTGCCGAGACCCTGGTGCTTCGCGACATGGAGCGTGTCCACAGCTCCATTGTCACATCTGGACCTTGGAATTCACGAGCGAATTGCTGCGCACGGCGAGGAACCGAGTCACCCAGGGGTGGGCGGGGGCAGGGGTGCCCACGCGCAGTTCGCAGCGCCACAGCCCATCCACCCTGCAACGGGCGGCGCTGCGCATGTCTGAGCATGGGTGCGCCTGCCCCCGCCCACCCCGGGGCGGCAGACAGCAAGCACCCAAAGCGCTACTTCGTAGGTTCGCGCTGGCCGTAGTTCTTGAAGGTGTCGCCGATGGCTGTCGCAACCGACGCCAGCTTCGAGCGCCCCTCGTTCAGTCGGGGCGCCATCGCCGTCAGGCCCTCGACCGTCCAGCGGCCCTCGGTGACGATGATGTCGTCGTCCGACAGCGACCAGCCCTGGTACAGACCCACCTCGTTGGCTCCCACGTGGAAGACGCCGCCGGTGAACGGGCACTCAGCCGTGGACAGGTACGCCACCAGAGGGCTGACGTTGGCCGGGTCGTACACGTCGAACTGCGCGGGGTCATCCGGAGCCTTCACCACGTCGCCGAGCCCCGGTGTCTGCAGCGTCAGGCGGGTGCGCGCAACCGGCGCCAGGCAGTTGACCCGCACCCCGTAGCGAGCCAGCTCGCCAGCGGCCACCAGTGTCATGGCGGCGATGCCCGCCTTGGCGCCTGAGTAGTTGAACTGGCCGAGGTTGCCGAGCATGGCCCCCGACGCGGTGTTGATGATCGAGCCGCTGACTTCCTTACCCGCCTTGGACTGCTCTCGCCAGTACGCAGCGGCCCAGCGAGTGGGGCAGAAATGGCCCTTCATGTGCACTTCGACGACGGCGTCCCACTCCGGCTCGGTCATGTTGACCACGACGCGGTCGCGCAGGATGCCGGCGTTGTTGACCAGAACGTGCAAGTCGCCGAAGGCCTCGACGGCCTCGTTAACCATGCGCTGGGCGCCCTCCCAGTCGGTGACGCTGTCGCCGTTCGCCACGGCTTCGCCGCCCATGGCCTCGATCTCGGAAACCACCTCTTGGGCCGGTCCCTGATCGGCGCCGGTGCCGTCGGCGGAGCCGCCGAGGTCGTTGACGACGATCTTCGCCCCCTCGGACGCCATCAGCAGCGCATGCTCGCGGCCGATGCCCCGGCCGGCGCCGGTGATCAGCACGACCCTTCCGTCAAGTGCACCCATGTTGTTCTCCGGTCTCGCGCAACTCTGGAGCGGATGACCGGGGTCGAACCGGCGACCTCAACCTTGGCAAGGTTGCGCTCTAACCAACTGAGCTACATCCGCGCGGCGGATCACTGTAGCAAGCGCCCGTCGGGCGGCGTCAGCCGCAGCGGCGCGGGGATCCGGCATACCGCTGCCGCTGCCGCGGCTATTCCTCGGGGGACCGCAGGTCGATCTGCAGTGTCAGGATCCCGTCTTCGAGTGTGGCGGTGGCATCGCCGATCATGGCGTAGTCCATGAAGTCCAGCTCGGCTTGGCGGATGAAGTGGCGCCGCTCCTCACCACCGATGGCAGGCAGGTTTCGCTTGCGCACCGCCTGCGCACGTTCGGCAAAGCGGGTGATCATTTCCTGGGGGTCGAAGGTTTCGCTCATGTCATTCTGGCTCTCATGATGGCTCGGCCGCGGTGCTCACGTCACCTTGCCACCGTCGTGGGGCTGTGCGCCGCAGGTACAGGACGAATCCGATCCCGCAGGCCACGGTGAGCAGGCCCAGCACTGCCACCAGCAGCCACCACACGCCCAGGCCCGAGCCGACGGCCTCCGATGGCACGCTGGCATGCGCGTCGGCCAGCAGCGCCGTGCCGCTGCCGATCAACGGGTGGCTCCCGGGGATCCCGCACCGCTCTTGTAGATGTCGTCGATGAACTCGCCCATCGGTGGTCCGGTCTGGTCGGGCTCGGTGAGGAAGCCGTCGTGGCCATTGTCGCTGTCGATGTCGACATGCTCGACTCGCATCGTGCTGCGGCTCCGCAGCGCTTCGACAATCCTGAGCTGCTGAGGCCGCGGGTAGAGAAAGTCGGTGCGCACGCTCATCACCATGGTCGGCGCGACGATGCGCGCCAGCGCAGCATCGATGCCGCCGCGCCCTCGCCCGACATCGTGGAGGTCCATCATCTTGTTGAGCACCAGGTAGGTGTTGGCGTCGAAGCGGGGCACGAACTTCGCTCCCTGGTAGTCGAGATAGCTCTCGACGTCGAAGCGCTGCTTGAGCCGCAGCGGAAGCACCTGTTCCTCGCTGTGGCGGGCGAACCGGCGGTCGAATTCGTCGCCGGAGCGGTAGTGGATCATCGCGATCCGCCGTGCATTGGCCAAGCCTCGATGGGGCCCGTCCCCGTCGGCTGCGTCGTAGTAGCGACCGTCCCTGAAGTTGGGATCGTCATAGATCGCCTGCCGGCCCACCTTGCTCCAGGCAATCTGCTGCGCGGACGCCTCCGCTGACGCTGCGATCACGACCAGCGAGCCGACCCGCTGGGGGTACGTGACGCCCCACTCCAGCACTGCCATGCCCCCCATCGAGCCGCCGACGACGCTGAGCCAGCGATTGATGCCGAGGTGCCGGCCGAGCGCCCACTGCGACCGCACCACGTCGCGGTTGGTGACCACGGGAAAATCGGGCCCGTAGCGATCGCCGGTAGATGGGTTCAGCGACGACGGGCCAGTGCTGCCCTGGCAGCCGCCGAGCACGTTGGCGCACACGATGAAGTAGCGGTTGGTGTCGAGCGGGCGGCCGGGTCCGATGAAGTCGTTCCACCAGCCCTCTGTGGGCTGAGCGGGCGGGTGCGCTGCGCCATGAGCGTGCGCATCTCCGGTCAGTGCATGGCAAACCAGCACCGCGTTGGACGCGTCAGCGTCGAGCGCACCCCAGGTCTCATACGCGAGCACCGGCTGCTGGAGCACGCCGCCGCCTTCCAGCGTGAACGGCCGATCCGGCGACAGATCGAAGAACTGCCGTTCGGCCGCGCCGAGGCCCGGGTGCCATGCACCCGAGGCGGGCAGCGGCCAGGCCGCCGCATCGTCGTTCGGGGCGCCCGCGCGCCTCGCACTGTCCACAGCTGAGCCTTCGTCCTGGGCCTTCGATTCCGGGGCCGGGTTCCAGCGGCCAATATGCCGCTGGGTAGGCAAGGGTACCGGCCCCCTCTGGCCTGTCTAAAGCCGTTTTCAGCGGCTGACGTTGTCGCTGCTGGCCGCGAACGCTGCGAGATCGTCAAGACGCTCGTCGTTCGAGAACACGTCGTGCAGCCGCAGCCGCAGGCCCAGCCGGCGCTGCAGCTGGCGCACTTCGAGCTCTTCGTCCCACAGGAACATCGTGACGGCGGTGCCGCTGCGGCCCGCTCGAGCCGTCCTTCCGGAACGGTGCAGGTAGGTCTTGTGCTCGGGCGGAACGTTGTAATGCACCACCACGTCGACCTCGTCGATGTGCAGCCCTCGCGCGGCGACATCGGTGGCGACCAGTGCCGCCAGCTTGCCTTTGGCGAAGTTGGCGAGCGCACGCTCCCGCTTGACCTGGGGCAGGTCGCCATGGATGGCGCCTGCTTGCACTCCTGCATCTCGCAGCTCACGGGTGAGCTGGTCGGCGCCCCGCTTCGTGCGGGTGAACAGCAGCGTGCGCCCGTTCGCCTCGATGATGCGGGCGGCGACACGCACCCGGTCCATCTTGTGCACCGACAGGAACAGGTGGCCCATCTCCGAGACGGTCACCTCGCGCTCAGTCACTTCGTGGAAGACCGGGTCTCGCAGGTGCCGCTTGACCAGCGTGTCCACGACGCCGTCCAGCGTCGCCGAGAACAGCAGCGTCTGGTGCTGGCCGTCGATGTGGCGCAGCACCCATTCGACCTGGGGCAGGAACCCCATGTCGGCCATGCGGTCGGCTTCGTCCACCACCACGCGCTGGATTCCCGACACGTTGACGGCGCCGCGGTCGATGAGGTCGATGAGCCGGCCGGGCGTGGCGATGACCACGTCCATGCCGTCCGCCAGCAGCTCGATCTGCCGATCGAGGTTGGTGCCGCCGTAGGTGGCGATCGACCGCAGGTCGGCTGCTTTGGCCAGCGGCTCGACCACGGCAGCGATCTGGTTCGCCAGCTCTCTGGTCGGCGTGAGCATGAGGGTGGTGGGGTGACCGTCGGCGGCGCGAGGCGTCAGCGCCAGCATGGGCAGGCTGAACGCCAGCGTCTTGCCGGAGCCCGTCTTGGCTTTGCCGCAGACGTCCCGCCCGGCGAGTGCTTCGCCGATGGTCAGTTCCTGGATGGCGAACGGCTCGGTGATGCCTTGGTCAGCCAGGGTGTCGCACAGGGGCGCAGGTACGCCTAGTTCAGTGAATGTTGTCACGGGGGTCTCTTCGAAGGATGTGGCCCAGAAGGTTGCGGCGCCGCGAGCTCGGCTGCGGCAACGCTGGGCAGTGGGGCCACACGGCGAACTGCCTTGGCTGCCGAGTGTATGGGACCGCGCCCCATGACGGCGGATGCCGGTGACTTGCTGCCCCCAGATATCAGCATTCAAGCGGGGGCGAGGCCACTACCCTGCGGACACCCTGGCGGAGTGGCCGAGTGGTTAGGCAGCGGCCTGCAAAGCCGTGTACGCCGGTTCGAATCCGGTCTCCGCCTCGCTGGCCGACTGAGCCTCAAGCAGGGTTCCGGCGCAGGCCGGGCGATGCAGGCAGGGTGCTAGCTTGAATCACCCTCCGGGCGATTGGCGCAGTTGGTTAGCGCGCTTGCATGACACGCAAGAGGTCACAGGTTCGACTCCTGTATCGCCCACGCCGGGCTTGCCAACGCGATCGACCGGGATCCATCGGGTTCTGAAATGCCGATGGCGGCCGTGACAGACTTCGCGGCGCTATGACGGACGGCAGCGGGGAGGTCGCGGGGGAGCGGCCGCTTGAGGGCATCCGGGTGCTGGACTTCACGCGGGTGGTGGCGGGGCCGCTGGCGACGCGGATGATGGCCGACCTCGGGGCCGAGGTCATCAAGATCGAGCCGGTCGACGGCGACTTGAGCCGCACCTTCCCGCCCTATGTGCCGGGTGATGTCAACCCGTACTTCTCCCAGCAGAACGCCGGCAAGCGTTTCTGCTCGGTCGACCTGCGGGCGCCCGGGGCTCCCGAGCTGGTTCGGGAACTCGTCGGCCGCTGCGATGCGGTTGTGGAGAACTACCGGCCCGGCGTGATGGCCAAGTTCGGACTCGGACCCGACGAGCTCTGCGCTGCACACCCCGCACTCGTGTACTGCTCGGTCACCGGATTCGGCCAGACCGGACCGTGGGCCAACAAGCGGGCATACGCACCCGTCGGCCACATGGAATCGGGCTACATCGACTACGTCATTCGCGAAACCGGCGCCCGACCCGAGAATCCGCCGCTCGTGGTGGGCGACATCGTGACGGCCATGTCGGCAGCCGCGACGGTCAACGCCATGCTCGTCAAGGCGGCCAGGACGGGTCGGGGCGGTCACATCGACGTCTGCATGGTGGAAGCAATGGTGTACATCCAAGAGTGGTCCGCGCTGGAGCTCGCGGGCGGCTGGGACGAGCCCAACGCCGGTCTGGCCCACGAATGCCCGATCCTGGTGCTGCCCGACGGGCGGGTGTGGGCCATAGCGGGCAACCCTGCCGCATGGTTCGACGACCTGCTCAAGGCCATGGGCCGACCCGAGCTGGCTGATGATCCCCGGTTCTCCACACCGGCGGCGCGCATGGCCCATCGCTACGAGCTCTACGACGAGATGACCCAGTGGGCAGCGAGCTTCGCGGATGTGGAGGATTTCCGACATGCGATCGAGGCAGGCACGCCGTTCAGCGTGGCCGAGATGCGCTCCATCACCGAGCTGGCCGAGACCGACTGGGCCGCGCACCGCGGGCTGCTGGCTCAGACCTCCTCGGGTTTCGCGGTGCCCGCCCGCCCGGCGCTCGGCTCCGGCATCGGCACCGACGGCCACGTCGCGGCCCGCGGTGCGGACAACCGTGATGTCGTCGGCCGGCTGCTCGGCTACGACGACCGGCAGCTTGATCAGCTCGAGTCCGGTGGGGTGCTCGTCACCGCCTGAGCTCTCTCGGCCTTGTGCTTGCCGTGTGAGGGTGCTCACCGGACCGGCCCTCTCGCTCGCGTAGCTTGAGCGCGTGCGAATCGGTGTGCTCACCGGCGGCGGCGACTGCGCGGGATTGAACGCGGCCATCCGGGGAGTCGTGCGAGCGGCCGGCCACGAGCTGGACCGCAGCGTCATCGGTTACCGGCGCGGCTGGAACGGCGTGCTCGACGGAGACAGCGTGAAGCTCGATTCCGAGGCGATGCGAGGCGCGCTGCCGCGGGGCGGCACGATGCTCGGCACCTCTCGCAGCAGCCGCCGCCTTGAGACCGAGGGTGCGGCGCCGCTCATAGCGCAGCTCGAGCGAGACGGCGTCGACGCGCTGGTGACGATCGGCGGCGACGGCACGCTGATCACCGCCGGGCGGCTCTCCGACGCCGGGTTCCCGGTGATCGCGGTCCCCAAGACGATCGACAATGACGTGCAAGGAACCGATGTCTGCATCGGGTTCGACACGGCGCTGGGAGTAGCCACCGAGGCGGTCGATCGGCTCCACACCACCGCCGAGTCGCACAACCGGATCATGGTGCTTGAGGTAATGGGCCGCCAAGCCGGCCACATTGCGGCCGGTGCGGGCATCGCCGGGGGCGCCGCAGCGATCCTGGTTCCCGAAGCGCCGTTCAACATCGACGACATTGCCGAGCGCCTCATTGCACGGCATCACCGCGACCGCAACGCGTCCATCGTGGTCGTCGCCGAGGGCGCAGTGCCCGACGGCAGCGTCGAGGCGCCCGACACGGGCACCGACGAGTGGGGGAATCGCATCCTCGACGGCATGGGGCAGTTCGTCGGCGATCTGCTCGCAGAGCGCACGGGCTATGACACGCGCACGACCGTGCTGGGCTACATCCAGCGCGGCGGGCCGCCGACGCCGGCCGACCGGCTGCTGGGCAGCAGGCTTGGCGCCCGAGCGGTCGAGGTGCTCATGGAGGGAACATCGGGATGCATGGTGGGGGTCCACTCCACTGGCATCGCCCTGCGGCCGCTCGCAGAGGTCGCGGGCCGAACCCGCTATCTCAGCGACGACCAGCTGGAGCTGCTTGACCTCATCTCTACGGCGCCGGTGCTGACACCCTTGCATACATCGCGTCGCTGGTTCTGAGACCCGTTCTGGGGCGGGTCAGTCGGTGCCGCGCGGTAATGTGACGGCGACAACACATACCGGGGAGCCCGTGAGGCTGAGAGGGCGACAGCAGTGCCGTCGCCGACCCGAGAACCTGATCTGGGTAATGCCAGCGGAGGAAGCACATGACCACCCACCGAGTGCGCAGGCCGTACTGCCGTGCCGTTGCCGTTGCGGCAGCGTTGCTGCTCGTCGCAGCGTGCGGCGACGACAACCTTCCCGAGACCGACTTTCCGGCGCCGCCACCCGAGACCGAGTCTCCGACGGCAGCCACGCCGCAAACCGAGGAGCCGACAGCCGATGCGCCGTCACTCGACGGCACGACGGTGACGCTCATCAGCCACGACTCGTTCAACCTGTCCGACGGAACGCTGGAGAGGTTCACGGCGCTGACCGGCGTGACGGTTGAGCTGCTTGAGGTCGGCGACACCGGCACGCTCGTAGCCGAAGCCATCCTCACCAAGGACGCGCCGCTCGGCGACGTCCTGTTCGGCATCGACAACACCTTCCTCCAGCGGGGCCTCGATGCAGGGATCTTCGTGGCGTACGAGTCGCCGGCGCTCGGCGGCGTGCCAGAAGAACTGCAGCTCGACCCGTTTCACCGCGTGACGCCGGTCGACTACGGCGACGTGTGTGTGAATTACTCGAAGGAGGCCGTACCGCGGATCCCCGAGACCCTCGAAGATCTGGTTCATCCCGACTTCGCCGACCAGTTTGTGGTGCAGCATCCCGAGACCTCCTCGCCGGGACTCGCATTCCTGCTTGCGACCATTGCTGCGTTCGGCGACAGCTGGGAGCTCTATTGGGAGGACTTGCGTGCGAACGGCGTCACGGTCACTGCCGGCTGGGAGGACGCCTACTACGGCGAATTCGTCTCCGGGGGTGGTGAGCGGTCCGTGGTCGTGTCCTACGCATCGAGCCCGCCGGCGGAGGTGATCTTCGCCGACCCGCCGACCGATACGGCACCCACCGGCGTCATCACCGAGTCGTGCTTCCGCCAGATCGAATTCGCCGGGATCCTGTCGGGCACCGACAACGAGGCAGGTGCGCAGGCACTCATCGATTTCATGCTCAGCCAAACGTGGCAGAACGACGTCCCGCTCAACATGTTCGTGTACCCGGTCATCGAGAGCGCGACGCTTCCGCCGGAATTCGTCGAGCACACGGCAGTGCCGGAAGACCCGCTGATGCTGGACCCGGCTGAGATCGAAGCGAACCGCGATGCATGGACAGAGCGGTGGGTGGAGATCGTGCTGCGCTGACGGCTCCGCCGAGCCGGACTCATATGCCCTCACCAGCAGCCGGCAAACGGCCATCCCAGCTGCGCCGGGCGGCCCCGACCGCCGGATGGGCGGTCGCAGCAGCCCCGCCGCTCGCCTTCATGGCGGTGTTCTTCGCGTATCCCGTCTTGACGGTCGTTGGTGACGGGCTCAGTGGCCTGGCCGACGTGCTGGGACGCTCCGCGATCCGCGGCGTGCTGTGGTTCACCTTCTGGCAGGCAGCCGTCTCGACCCTGCTGACGCTTGCTGTCGGCATCCCTGCCGCGGCGATGCTGGCCCGGCTGCGGCCCCGTGTACGGCGGATCGTGCGGGCCGTCATCACCGTGCCGTTTGTGCTGCCGACGGTGGTGGTGGCAGGCGCGTTCGAGGCCGCCTTCGACCGATTCGGCCTCGATTCGGGTGCGCTGTCGCTGCACCACACGGTGTGGGCGATCCTGGCAGCGCACGTCTTCTTCAACTACGCGGTCGTCGTGCGGACCGTCGGCTCCTGGTGGGCCGGTCTCGACGGCCGCCACGCAGACGCGGCGGCGATGCTGGGTGCCACTCCTGCCCGGGCGTTCATCGGGGTCACCTGGCCACTGCTGCGCCCCGCTGTCGCCGCGGCAGCGGCGGTGACCTTCCTGTTCTCGTTCACGTCGTTCGGCGTCATCCTGATACTCGGCGGGCCAGCACGGGCCACGGTCGAGACCGAGATCTATCGCTACGCGATCACACGGCTCGACTTCGCGACTGCATCGGCGCTGGCGCTCTGCCAGCTCGTGGCGGTGGCGGCGCTCGTCGCGCTGGCCAGCATCGCCGAGCGCCGCAGGGCGGTTGCTCGCCGGGCGCCCGGACGCACTGCGCCACGGCGCCTACGGGGAGTGATCGTCCCCAATGCCGTCATCGCAACGATCCTGCTGGGGGTGCCGATCGCGTCGCTGGTCGAGCGGGCATTCGCGACCGGCGGCGGCTACGGGCTGGCCAACTTCGCCGCGCTCGCTGAGCGAGTGCAGATGCTCCCTACCACGGCGCTCGCTGCGCTGGGACACTCGCTGGTGTTCGCCGCGCTGGCAATGGCCATCGCGACAGTCGTGGGCATCCTCGCATCGATCGTCGTCGTGGGAGGCCGCGCCCGCACAGCGATCGCGGCGTCCGGCGCGTCGTGGCTGCGGCGGCTGTTCGATGTCGGGTTGACGCTGCCCTTGGGAGTCTCCGCCGTGACCGTCGGGCTCGGCATGCTGCTGGCGCTGGACACGCCCCCGTTCGACTTCCGCACCGCGTGGTGGATCATCCCAGTCGCCCACGCCCTGGTCGGCACGCCGTTTGTCGTACGGACCCTCGTGCCCACAATGCGCTCGATCGATGATCGGCTGCGCGAGGCTGCCGCGGTTCTCGGGGCATCGCCGCTGCGCACTCGCCGGGAAGTCGACGTGCCGATCGCATCACGGGCGGTTGCCGTCGGCGCAGCCTTCGCCTTCGCGGTCTCGCTCGGGGAGTTCGGGGCTACGGCATTCCTGCCTCGACGACCCGACACGCTCACCGCACCGCTGGCCTTGTTCCGCCTGCTCGGCACGCCCGGCGAGGCACTGCGCGGTCAGGCGATGGCGCTGGCGGTGGTGCTGATGGTTGCGACCGCGCTGTCGGTGCTGGTCATCGAGGGACTGCGCCGCACCGACGAATCGCTGTTCTAGCCCCGGCGTCGGGCGCACGACGAGGGCGTCAGCGGCCAGCGGCCGATTTCCAGAGCCGGTGCCCTTCGGTCCACAGCAGGATCGGCAACGCAGTGTCGATCAGGTGCCAGATCGTGAAGTTGTCACCGCCGTCCACCATCGCGCGAAACCAATTCGGGACGAAGGCGATCGTCACAGCGACGGCGAAGATGAACATGGCCTTCGCACTGCGAACGTTGGGGCCTGCCGCCGACCTTCGTTGCCACGTCGTTACCAGCACCAGCGCCAGAGCGGCCGCCATGAACCAGTCCAAGACAGTCCAGACGTCGAGGTTCGCCGGATCGTCCGGACCGTCGCCGGGGCCATAGAAGGGGAAGGCAAAGAAGTTGACCACTACGGCGGCGGCAACCAGCTTGAGATACACCGCTACAGGCTTGGCGAAGATCATGTGTCGGCTCTCTCTTGGCGGGGCATGCGGGTCCACCGCCATACTGGACGCCGTCATGCCTCCAGCGCGGGATGGTCCGCGAAGTGGGAGAGTGCATCGGGGTCGTCGATGGCCTCGACGTTGGCCACCGGTCGGCCCTCGACGACGTCTCGAATGGCCAGCTCCACGAGCTTTCCCGAACGGGTGCGCGGGATGGCCGGTACTTGAGCGATCACTGCGGGCACATGCCTGGGCGATGCCCCCGAACGGATCTGCGAGCGGATCCTGGCGATCAGCTCATCGTCGAGCGCCAAGCCCTCGCGTAGCTTCACGAACAGCACGACCCGGGTGTCGCCGCTGGCCGTCGCGCCGGCGCTGGCTGGCGCTCGTTGACCGATGACCACACTCTCGAGCACCTCGTCGATCTGGTCGACCTGGCGATAGATCTCCGCAGTGCCGATGCGCACCCCGCCGGGATTCAGCGTGGCGTCTGATCGGCCGCTGATGATCATGCCGCCGGCGGGCGTCCATTCAGCGAAGTCGCCGTGATGCCACACGCCGTCGAAGCGTTCGAAGTATGCAGACCGGTAGCGCGCATCGTCAGGGTCGTCCCAGAAGCACAGCGGCATGGACACGAATGCGTTGCGGCACACCAACTCGCCCTGCGTGCCGGCACTGAGCGACGCGCCGTCGGCATCGGCCACGTCGACATCGAGGCCGAGCGCGGCCGCTTGGATCTCGCCGCGCCGCACCGGTCCTGTCGGGTCGCCGATCACGAAACCGCCGCAGATGTCGGTGCCCCCGGAGAACGAGGCCAGGTGAACATCGGCCTTCACCTGCTCGTACACCCAGTCGAAACCCTCGGGTGCCAGGGGAGATCCGGTAGAGGAGATTGTGCGCACCGCGTCGAGCGCATGGGTCTGCGCGGGCCGCAGGCCGGCCTTCATCGCGCCTTCGATGAACTTGGCGCTGACGCCGAACAGCGTGACGCCCCAGTCGTCGGCCACGTCGAAGAGCCGCGCCGGAGCGGGATGGAACGGCGACCCGTCGTACAGCACCAGCGATGCGCCGCTGGCCAGACCGGCCACGAGCCAGTTCCACATCATCCAGCCGGTGGTGGTGAAGTACATGACGCGATCACCGGGCCGTACGTCGAAGTGCAGCCGCTGCTCGCACCAGAGTTTCAGCAGCGCGCCGCCGGCCCGGTGAACGATGCACTTCGGCTTGCCCGTGGTGCCCGACGAGTAGAGGATGTACACCGGCTGGTCGAAGCCGAGCCGTTCGAATGTCAGGTCGTCGCCGCTGGCGTCGCGATGAGGCGCCAGCCACTCGGTCCACGTTGTCTGCGAACCCGGCGTGTCGCCCGGTGAGGCGGGTGTGCTGCGGTCGTACGGCGCGACGACGAGCCGGGGCTCAGCCCCTATCGCTGCCAGGCTGGCGGCCACTTCGGCCGCCTTGCCGGCCGTGTGATGGCGCACGCCGTTGTAGTAGTAGCCGTCCACGGCGACCATGACGGTCGGGGAGATCTGGCCGAAACGGTCAAGGACGCCGTCGATGCCGAAGTCGGGGCTGACCGACGAGTACACGGCGCCCAACGATGCCGTGGCCAGGAACACGATGAGCGCTTCGGGTCCGTTGGGGAGCATCGTGGCGACCCGGTCGCCCACGCCGACACCGTCTGCAGCCAGCGCTCGCTGGCACGCCGCCACCTCTGCCCGCAGCTCGCCGTGCGTCATGGTCAGCAGCGCTGCGTCCTCGCCGATGAAGACCAGGGCCGTGTCGCCGGGCTGCGGTCCGCCTGCGGCGACGGGCCGCAGGTAGTTCTCGGCGATGTTCAGGCTGGAGCCGGCGAAGAACTCCAACGCCGGACCTGGCGTCGCGCCGCCGCCAGCCGTTGAGGCGGCGCCGCCCGACGGAGGCAGGACGAACTCCGGGCCGAGCTCGCCGATGCCGTCGCAGAAGTCCCACACGGCGCGCCAGAACGCTCCGGGATGCCGCACAGACCACGCGTGCAGATCCGCGTAGGTGTTCTGGTCGAGCCCGATTCCCACCTGCTCGGCGAACTGCCAGAGCTGTGTCGACGCACGTCGCCGGGCATCGGGCCGCCACAGCACGCGTGCATCGGCGACCGCAGAGTTCTCGCTGTCTGCTGAGCTGCTCATCGAGCGCAAGATAGTCAGCCGCCGCCAGGGGCTCGGGTCTGATCGGCCCCGCAGGCACCACGGAACCGCGCCGAGGCGTGCGGGTAGTGTCCCCACCCATGGACGGCATCTGCGACGACCTTCAAGCCGAGACCGACGCGCTCGGCGACGTGGTCAGCGACATCAGCGAGGAGCAATGGCGACTGCCCACGCCCGCGGAGGGCTGGGACAGTCGCGAGACGATGGTGCATCTGGGCATGACTGACTGGGTGGCGACGATCGCCGTGGTCGATCCGGAGCGCTTCGAAGACTTCACTTCCGCAGCGGCACGCGGCGAGATGGACCTGCACACGGCGGCGGGATTCGACTTCGCCTCCATGTCGGGGTCCGAGATCTGGGAGTGGCTCTGCGACGAGCGGTCCAAGATGCTGGCCGCCGTGCGCCCGCTCGACCGCAAGGACCGTATTCCGTGGTTCGGTCCCTCCATGGGGGCTCTGTCGTTCGTGACCGCTCGGCTCATGGAGACGTGGTCGCATGGGCATGACGTGGCCGACACCCACGGCCGGGAACTGCCTCGCACCGATCGGCTGCGCCATGTCGCTCACATCGGCGTGGGCACGCGTGGCTGGAGCTATGTGAACAGGGGCCTCGAGATGCCCGACGGACCGGTGCGCGTCGAGTTGGACGCCCCGAGCGGAGATGTGTGGACGTGGGGTCCAGAAGATGCCGCTGACAGGGTGAGCGGCGACGCGTACGAGTTCTGCCTGGCGGTGACGCAGCGTCGCCATCACACCGAGACCGGGCTGTCGGTCACCGGGCCGCTGGCGACTGGGTGGATGGACATCGCCCAGGCGTTCGCGGGACCGCCGACCGACGCCGAGGGTCGCCGCGCCGCTTGAGATCGTGCTGATCGGTGCGCCCGAGGGCGCAGTGCTGATGCGCGCCCGGAGGGCGCGGTGCTGATCGTCGGTCTGACGGGGGGCATCGGGGCCGGCAAGAGCACCGTGGCGGGGCTGCTGGCCTCCCACGGCGCCGCAATCGTGGATGTCGACGCGCTCGGGCGCGAGATCATCGCCCCGGCAGGCACGGCAGTCGAGCCGGTGCTCGAGCGATTCGGCGGCCATCTGCGCGGACCCGATGGCGGCGTCGACCGACCTGCGCTGGCTGCGATCGTGTTCAACGACCCTGATGAGCTCGCAGCCCTCAACGAGATCAGCCATCCGGCGATCAACGAGCTCCTCGACGAGCGCATCGAGTCGATCGAGACGGCCGAGGAAGCCGACGTGGTCGTGCTGGACATGGCGGTGCTCACCGAGAGCACGCTCGGCCGCGACACCAGGTATCCCTACGAGGTGGTGGTGACCGTCGAAGCGCCGCCCGACATACGGATGGAGCGGCTGGTCGAGCGTGGCATGAGTGCCGACGACGCCAAGTCGCGGCTGGCCTCCCAGGCGACCGACGAGCAGCGGCGGGACGTGTCGAACTTCGTCATCCACAACGGCGGCGGCACCGATGATCTGGCCGATGCGACAGCGCAGCTGTGGGACGCACTGCGACGGCTCGCTGACGAGCGTGCCGCATGAGTCCCGCAGCGTCCTCGCCGACCAGCCGGCCATCGGTGCCGACTGCCCGCTACCCGCCGCAGAACCACATCCTGCGGCACCTGCGTCTCAGTCATCAGATGACGGGCGACGGAACGCTGACAGCAACCATGCCGATCCTGGACGATCTTGCCGACGGTCCGCTGGCTGAGGGGGGCTGGCTGCGGCTTGGCGCTGTCGCCACGCTGGTGGACTCGGTGGCGGGGCATCACGCCGTGCTGCAGGTAACGCCCGACTGGTCGGCCACGCTGCACCTGTCGACGGTGCTGGCTGCCCGGGCCGAGGGCGAGGTGGTGACCGCCAGGTGCTCGCCGCTGCGAGTGGGGCGGAACCAAGTCGTCACCGAAACCTCGGTGACCGATGAAGCGGGAACCGAGATCGCCCGCTCGACCTGCACCTACGCCCGCCTTCCCCGGCGCGACGACACGCCCGTCGTGGATTCCACGGCGCGCGAGAACACGGTGGACTACCGGGAGGACCACGAGCTGAACCCCCGGCCCGCGCTCGACGACTACCTGCGAATCAGTCCGGTGCCCGGCGAGCCGCACATCGAGCTGCCGATGCACAACCGCATCCGCAACTCCTTCGGCTCGCTGCAAGGGGGCGCGTCGATCGTGGTGGCCGAGGTCATGGCGAACCACCTTGCGGCCATGTACGACGATGGTCAGCGCCGCTCGCGCTGCGTGTTCGCCGACGTGCACTACCTGGCACCGGGCCGCGGCGGACCGTTTCGCGTCGACGGCGAAGTACTCGCGCGCAGCGGTCATCTGGTGACGACCCGCACTCGGATCTTCGAGACCGCCGGCGAGACCGACCGGCTGCTGCAGACCGCCACTGCGACGGCTGCGTACCTGGATTGACCGAGCTGAAGACTGAGTGCGGCCGGCCGCGGCGCATCGAACGGCGCATCGAGCCGAATTCGCATCCGCTGTGTCACACCGTGCCTCTACCGTGCAGGGCATGACCACGCCGCCCCGCAGCACTCTGGCTTGGCCTGGAGCCGGCCTGCCACGAATGGCAGCGTTCGATATCGACGGCACGCTCATCACCCGTCGGGGTGCGCTCAGCGAGCGAACAGCGGCGGCGCTCGAGTCGCTTGCCGATGCCGGCGTCGTCACTGCGCTCGCGACTGGCCGGCCCTGGCCCCAGACCGAGTCGGTGTTGCGCCGAGCTCCGATGCTCTCGTACGCGGTGTGCCTGAACGGAGCGGTGGTGATGGATGCCGTTGCCGGCGAACGGATCGCTGACAGGTCCATGACGCACTTCGAGGCCATCGAGGCAGCCGAGATTGCGCGCAAGCTCCTGCCCGACGTGAGCCTCGGGCTCGACATGGCTGATGGCCGGCACCTGTGGGAGCACCGATTCGCTCCGGAGATGCCGACCGACTTGATCGCTGATCTGAGCGTCCTGCACGTTGACGATGCCGTCGCAGCGGTCGACGGCGCGGTGCTGACGTGGCTCGTTCATGCGCCCGGCATGGACACGCTGGCGATGGTCGACGAGCTCGCGCCGCACATGCCGCTCGGCACCGAAATCCGGCCCTCGGGACTGGACATGGCAGAAATCGCTGCTGCAGGCGTCAGCAAATCGGCGGGGCTCGAGATCGTCTGCCAGCGCTACGGCATCGCGGCGTCCGACGTGGTGGCGTTTGGCGACGGCCTCAACGATGTCGAAATGCTCCAGTGGGCCGGCCATGGCGTGGCCATGTCGAACGCTTCGGACACGGTGCGCGACGTGGCCGACCGCATTGCGCCGAGCAACGAAGAAGACGGCGTCGCCGTCGTCGTCGAGCAACTGCTGGAGAGAGCCCGATGACGTCGGAGTCCGGCAGCGACGCACCCGAACCGGCTGAATCGCAGGGCGAGGCGGCGTCGCCCAAGCCGTCGATCTGGGAGCGAATGCGGCGGGGCATGGCCGATCACAACGCCAAGGCCCCGCGCACGCCTTTGGGAATGCCGGAGGTTGTCGACGACGACGACGCTGCCGACGCCGCGAGCGAGGTTGCCGACGGGGCCACCGCCGAACTGGTACTCGAGCGCATCCATCACTACCGCGACACCATTCGCAGCTATCACGTGCTCATCGAGGGCCAGCGCGTAGGACAGATCCGCGACGACAAGACCGAGAGTTTCGTGCTGCGCCCCGGCAGCTACACGCTGAGGCTGCAGCTGCTGTGGATCTTCAGCCCCAAGGTCGTTGTCGAGCTGCCCGCGGGCACCGAGACGCGCATGATCTGCGGCCCCAACGGCGGCATCCTGCAGGCGTGGCGGCTGTTCCTCGCTCCGGCCACAGCGATCTTTCTCCGCTTTGCGGACGAAGCGTGATGCAGTGCTGCTTTGCGACCGAAGCCCGAGCAGGGGTCGACGGTAGGGTTCGCCGCCATGAGTGACCGGCAGGTATCCGTCACTGCGACGTCGGGTCCCGAGCTCAGGTCCGAGCTCGATGCTTGGCTGGCGGAGAACTGGGATCCCGAGGTCACCGTGCGGGAATGGTGGGGTCGGCTGGCTGCCGCAGGGCTGTCCAACCCGACGCTGCCTGAGCCGTTCGGCAGGGGCTGGGGCCGCGCCGAGACGCGCGTGCTCGTCGACGCGATCCGCGCTGCTGAAGCCATCGGCTCGCCCGCCGGGCTCGGCATGCTGCTCGCCGCCCCCACCGTCCTTGAGCACGGCACGCCCGAACAGATCGAGCGCTTCGTGCCGACCATTCTCAACGGCGCCGAATCGTGGTGCCAGTTGTTCTCTGAGCCCGGCGCGGGCAGCGATCTTGCCGGTCTGCAGACCAAGGCCATCCGCGACGGCGACGAGTGGATCATCACCGGTCAGAAGGTCTGGACATCCGAAGGCTCGCATGCCGACCTCGGCATGCTCGTGGCGCGTACAGACCCCGAAGCGCCGAAGCACCGCGGTCTCACCTGGTTCGCGTTCGAGATGGACCAGGACGGCGTCGAGGTTCGGCCGCTGCGGGAGATGACCGGGCGGTCGCTGTTCAACGAGGTGTTCATCGACGGGGCGCGGGTGCCCCACGCGAACATCATCGGGGAGCTCAACGACGGATGGCGCGTGACCAACACGACGCTCATGGTCGAGCGTGCCGGCATCGGCGGCAGCCACGGGCTCGCCTTCGCTGCTGCGCACCCCGGATCGATCGCGGGTCACCTCGACCGGGCGGCCGGCACGTTCCGCGGCAAGCGGCTTGCGCTGGCGGCTGGGGGAGTGGGCCCGGGCACGTTCAATCAGCTCAGCGCCGAGGCTCGTGCCCGCGGTCGTGACAGCGACGCACTCGTCCGCCAGGAGCTCGCTGCGATGCATATCGACATCGAGCTGATGCGGCTCTCCGCCGTGCGCGGGCGGCAGAAATCCCAGCGCACCGGCGGCGAGGGCAACCTGGCAAAGCTGCGCATGACGGCTGCGTTGCGACGTGCCCGGTCGCTCGCCAGCACCATCCTCGGAGCCGACATGACCCTGTGGGGCGACGCTGCGGCAACCGACGGGGTGCTGCAGGAGATGACGGTGTTCTCGCCTGCACCGTCCATCTATGGCGGCACCGACGAGATCCAGCGCAACATCCTGGGCGAGCGGGTGCTCGGACTGCCCCGCGAACCCGGTCCCGACCCGGCGACGCCATTCCGGGAGCTTGCCCAGAACGCCACGTCTTGGTAACGGGCTGTACTGAGCCGGAAGCCGCGCGGGCTCATCAATCGGCGCAGAATGTGAAGCGGTGAGCATGACCGAACCGCCCGAGGGTCCGGAATCGCCGCAGGGCCTCGAGATCCTGCCTGAGGGCGGTGCCGACTTCGCCAGTGTGCAGGAGACGGTCGTGGAGCGACGGCCGTCGTCGGCGCCGCGCTTGGCCGTGTTCGCGAGCCTCGCTGCGGCCTTGGCCGTGGCTGCGCTGGTCGTGGCATGGGTGCGCAGCGACGGCGAGCCCGATGCCGCACTGGCGCCTGCGACCACTACAACCGAACCCCCGGCGACGACGACCACCACGGCGCCGGCACAGCCGCCGCGCACGACGCTGCCGCCGCCGACAGCGCTCGACGCCGCCGTCGGCGAGCTGCCGCCCGCACGTCCCGACGCCGAGATGGTCGCCACGCTCGCCGGCGACCCGACGGGCGACATCCGCGGCTTCCTGTACCAGCTCGATCTGCTGACCGGAGAGGCGCGGTACGTGCCGTTGCCGGGCCTGCCGCACACGCTCGTCGATCTCGACGGGGCGCTCGTGGTGGGCATCAGGCGCGACGTGCTGCGGGTGGACATCGACAGCGGGGACACCGTCGTCATCGCCGAAGATGTGACCGAGGTGCTGCCCGCTTACAGCCCGCCGGGAATCGTCGGCGTGGTGCGTGGCACCGAGCATCTGTTCGCCCGAGTGGTGGGCCCCGACGGCGTGTTCCGCTCGGCAGTGCAGATGCCCAACGAGGCGATCGTGCACGGCGCGCTCGGCGACCACGTCGTCGTATCCATGGCAGGCAGCGTCATGGCGCTCGACGGGCGCAATGCGGCGCTGCAACTTGGTGCCGGCCGGGTGCTTGCCGTTGGTGATGGTCACGTTGTGCGGCTGCAGTGCGAGGAGTATGGCTGCCAGATCACCGACACCTCCTTCAGCGCCACCGTGGGCCCTGACCGCCGCGACGACTGGTGCGAGGAGATCTGCGCAGAGGCGTCTGGCCGATTCGGCGAGCGCGACGACCAAGCCGAGCTGGCGCAGGACTGCTCGACGTTCTGCGAGGGCTACCCGATCGCTACCGGGGTGATCTCGGAGCGGCGAGTGGAGCTGCCCGCAGAGCTGCAGGCGGCGTCGCCGGACCGCTGGAGTGAGCAAGGGCTCATGTCGCCGGATGGCAATCGCATCGCGCTGCGGCTCCTGCACGGCAACGACACGCCGGCGGGAGTCGTGGTGGTGGACCTGGACGAGGACTGGGGCCGCCACTCGCCGGAGATCGGTGTGGATCTCGGAGACATGGCGTGGGCGCCGGACAGCCGGTACTTGCTGTACACGCTCGACAATGACGTCATGGTCTGGGATGTCGAGGCTGCTGAGGGCGAGCTGCCGTCGGGCCGAGCCCATGTGGCTGAGCCGCTGGGACAGCTCATCTTGCGTTCACCGAGCCGTTGAGTCTCCTGCCGCCTCTGCGGCGAGTTGATCTGCTGTGACGATCACGAACAGGCCGGCGGCCTCGATGAGCGGCGGAGCGTCCGGTGCTGCGCTGGCTGCGCGCACGGCGAGCTCCACATGCGATTTGCGGCCGTCGCGGTGCATCTCGCGCCCGGAGAAGATCACCGGCTCGTCGATCGGGACACCGCCCCGGTAGTCGATCTCCAAGCGGGCCGTGTAGGCGGCGATGCCCAGGCAGACCATGAGGTAGCCGAGCACGTCATCGACCACGGCACACACCGAGCCGCCGTGCGCACGTCCCGGAGCACTCTCGAAGGCGGCCCCGAAGGTCACCAGCGCCCTCACTCCGTCGTCGTCACGACGCATG
The DNA here is from genome assembly GCA_011523825.1 of Microthrixaceae bacterium. Taxonomy (GTDB): domain Bacteria; phylum Actinomycetota; class Acidimicrobiia; order Acidimicrobiales; family Poriferisodalaceae; genus Poriferisodalis. Next base: position 135,231 of record WTFX01000029.1, on the reverse strand, counting down.
TCGACTTCCATCGCGGTGGGATTGGCCGGCCCACTGAACGCTCGGTCGCTGAAAGCCATGACTTCGGTGCCGTCGGGCGGTCTCGGATCCACATAGCGACGGGCGAAATAGTCCGCCGGGCGCGGCACGGGTGCTGAGCCGGATTCGAGCCGCTCGGCGGTCGAGTCGGCCCACGCGGCGATCTCCGCCAGCGTCTCGGAGTCGGTGCGGTGCCGCACGAAAGCGTGTGCCAGTCGTCGCAGCGCCCCCGCCGCCGCGCTGCGCTCGGCGAGCTGGGGATCGGGATAGATGAGGTGCAGGCCGCCGCCCGCATCACTGTCGGCGTCGCCGTGCGGCGACAGGTCGTCCACGGGCTGTCAACTGCCGAGCCGGTCAGGCTCGCCGTATGGATAGTCGACCAGTTCGCTGGAGGGGTGCTCGACATCGAACGTCCAGTACTGGCGGATCTCGGCGATCAGTCGCTCGCCCAAGTCGCCGCGCGGGCCGAAGTCGTAGTGCTCGCTGCCGCGTACGGCGAACGGCACGTCGCCGTCGCGGCCCGCTGCGCTCGTGCCGGACATCTTCCATTCGATCGCCGCGGTGTCACCGTCGGTCACCAACCGCTCGCAGTGCCACGACGCGCCCTGCCACTTGGAGGCGATGCGCGACCAGAAGCGCCCGATCGTCACCGCGCCTCGTACCGGCGCATGGTTGGTGTCATAGACCACGGCGTCATCGGTGAAGTGTCCCGCCACTGCCGCCGCGTCGCCGCTGGTGCAGGCATCGAAGTAGCCAGTGATCCGCGCTTCGATGTCTGCGCAAGCTTCCGCAGTGTCGTCGGTGATGCCCATGCCAGCGTGCTCGCTCATGCCGCCAGTCTCGCAGGCGGCGCGCTGAGGATTCGAGGCAGCGCGCACGGGGTGCTCGAGACCTAGTGCACCGCCCACGACAGCCAGCGGCCATCGCGCCGCTCCAGCCGCAGCTTGTGCGAGAAGCACTCCGACAGCGACTCGGCCGTGAGCACCTCGCCCAGGGGACCGCACGCCAGCGGCACTCCGTCGCGCAGCAGGAGCCCGTGAGTGAACGACGGGGGAATCTCGTCGGTGTGGTGGGTCACCAGCACAGTTGCCGGTGTCTCGGGGTCCGCGGCCAGCGATTCCAAGCTGGCCACGAGCTGCTCGCGGCCTGCGAGGTCCAAACCGGCAGTCGGCTCGTCGAGCAGCAGCAGCTCCGGGCGGCCCATGAGCGTGCGGGCCAGCTGTACGCGCTGCTGCTCGCCCGACGACAGCGTGGCGAACGCCCGGTCGGCCAGCAGACTGGCGCCCACACGTTCCAGGCACGCCCGCGCGCTCGATCGGTCGGCATCGGTGTAGGTGTGCCACCAGGTCTCCAACGCGGCGTATCGCGCGGTGATCACGATGTCGAGGGCGCTGATGTTCGGCCGGAACTGGTCGCGCAGCGACGAGCTCGCGAGCCCGATGCGCCGCCGGTGTTCGCGCACATCGACGGCACCCCATCGCTCGCCCAGCACCTCAACGGTGCCAGTGGTGGGAAAGCGGTAGAGCGACAGGATCTTGATGAGGCTGGTCTTGCCCGATCCGTTCGGTCCCAGCACGATCCACCGTTCGTGGGGAGCGATCTGCCAGTCCAGCGGTCCCAGCACTGTGGTGCCGTCGTAGACGACTGACACATGCCGCAGGGAGACCGTCGGGCGGGCCGAGGGCTGGTCTGCGGGCAGATGCCGGGCGTCAGTCACGCGTGCTCACGTCTCGTCGCGGCGGCTTGCGCCGGCGTGCGCCACCCACGTCGCATACATCCCGGCGTACTGCCCGCCCAGCGCCACCAGCTCGTCGTGGGTGCCCAGCTCGACCACGCCGCCCTCGTCGATGACCGCGATCCGGTCAGCTCGCATCGCCGTGGCCAGCCGGTGCGCAATGAGCACCGCCGTGCGGCCTTCCAGCAGCAGGTCCAGCGCACCCTCGATCTCGGCCTCGGTGCTGAGGTCCACGCTGGAGGTGGCCTCGTCCAGCACGATCACCCTGGGCCGCGCCACGAATGCTCGGGCCAGCGCCAGCAGCTGCCGCTCGCCGGCCGACAGCGACACGCCCCGCTCGTGCACTTGAGTGTCAGCGCCCTCGGGCAGGCTGTCGATCAGCCGGCGCAGGCCGACCAGGTCGAGCGCCGCGTCGATGTCGGCGTCGAGCTGCGTGTCGCTGTCGCGCCCGGCATGCCCGCCGCGGTCGCGCAGGCCGAATGCCACGTTGTCTCGGATGGTGCCGTGGAACAGGAACGGCTCTTGCGGCACGACGCCCAGCTGGTTGCGCAGCGACGACAGCGTGACGTCGCGCAGGTCCCACCCGTCGATGGTGATGCGGCCGTCGGTCGGGTCGTAGAAGCGGATGATCAGCTTCGCGATCGTGCTCTTGCCGGCGCCCGTCGGCCCGACCAGCGCGAACGTCTCACCCGGGCGGATCTCCAGGCTGACCTCGCTCAGCACCTCAGGAGGGTCGTCGTCGAGCGGTTCCCCGACCTCGGCAGTGACGCCGTCGCCGTGAGCTGTTTCCGTGCCGTTGCCCAGCGCGGGCATCGCCACCGGGTCGAAAGATGCGTTGAACTGTCTCGCCGGCATCTGCAGCGCGCCGTCGGCACCATTGGCGTCGCCGTTGCCCTCACCCGCCGCCGCCTCGTCGTCGTAGGCGAATGACACGTTCTCGAGCCGGATGTGACCGGTGACCGGCGGCAACTCGGCCGCGTCGGGACGTTGGCGCACGGTCGGCTGCGTCGCCAGGACCTGGCTGATCTTGCGGAGCCCGGACTGGCCTTGCTGGTACGTGCTGTAGAGCTGCGCGAGCTGTTGGATCGGGGCGAAGAAGGTCGTGACATACAGCACGAACATGCCCAGCTCCCCGATGGTGAGGCTGTCCCGCAGCACCATGGTCCCGCCGATCGCCAGCACCAGCCCCTGCGCGGCAATGCCGATCGCCTCGGTGCTGGGGCCATAGATCGCCTGCACCCTGGACATGGACAGGTTGGCGTCGCGGAAACGGGCGGTCACCTTGCGATGCCTCACTGCGTTTTCCAGGCGCCGCCCCGTGGCCGCAATGACCCGGATCCCCGCCAGGTTCTCGGACAGGTCGGCCAGCACGTCGGCGATGCGGTCGCGGATCTCGCCGTAGCCCTTCTCGCTGCGCGACCGGAACCACAGCGTCAGCGCCACCAGTGGCGGGATGACGCCCACGAGCAGGATCGTCGCCAGGAGCGGGTTGTAGAGGAACAGCACCACGGTCACGACGGCCACCGTGAGCACCTGGATGAGCAGGTTCACGAAGCCCTCGTTCATGAGCAGCGACACGTACTCCATGTCGGAGGTCATCCGGCTGAGGAGCACCCCGGACTTGGCCGTCGTGTACCAGTCCAGCGAGAGCCGCTGGTAGTGGCTGAACAGGCGCAACCGCAGGTCGTGCATGACCTGTTCGGCAATGCGCCCGTTCAGACGTTGGCGCAGCCGGCTGAGCAGGATGCTGGCGGCGACGACGCCCACAAAGACCAGCACGACCATGTTGAGCGCGAAGCGGTCGCCTTCCCTGACGCCACGGTCGACACCTTGTTGGAACAGCACCGGCATCGCCTGCATCGCCGCGGTCTCGGCACCGAGCAGCAGCAGGGCGATCAGGACACCCCAGCTGTGCGGCACCAGCATGTCCCGGAGGCCGAACGGGCGCGCCGCCCCCCGATCGGCGCGCTCTGCCACATGGTCGAAGTCGATCTCCGGCTCGGGGTGCTCGGGCTCGAGCTCGAGCAGCCGGTTGGCGCCTTCCTGCATCTCCGTCGGGACGCCGGCGAACGGCAACCCGGCCGCCGCACTCGCCTGCGTGGCGGTCGGCCCCATGTGGCCCGGGCCGCCGACCATCACCATGAGCTGCTGCTCCTGGGCGTGCTGTCGCCGGCGACGGTGAGCGAGTCGAGCCCGTTTGTGTTGACAGGCGCATCGCCCCCCGAAGCCAGCACCTCGACATAGCGAGGCTCGGTAGCCAGCAACTCGGTGTGCGTGCCGTCGGCCGCCACCCGCCCGCCGTCCAGCAGGATCACGCGGTCGGCCAGGCTGATCGTGGACAGCCGGTGGGCGATGACGATGGTCGTGCGCTCCTCCAGCAGCTCAGCGAGCGCATCGTGGATCCTCGCCTCGTGCGCCACGTCGATGGAGCTCGTGGCGTCGTCGAGGATCAGCACGGCCGGATCGGCGAGGATCGCCCGCGCGATGGCGATGCGCTGACGCTGGCCGCCCGAGAGGTCGTACCCGCGCTCGCCGACCACGGTGTCGTAGCCCTCTTCGAGCTCGCTGATGAACCCATGGGCCTGCGCAGCGGTGGCGGCGGCAATCACGTCAGTGCGCTCGGCATCCGGCCGTGCGTAGGCGATGTTGTCGTGAATGCTGGCCGAGAACAGGAACGGTTCGTCGGGGACGAGGCCGATGGCCCGCCGCAGGCTGTCGCCGGTGAGGTCGTTCACGTCGCGGCCGTCGATGGAGATTGTGCCGTCGCCGAGGCTGTAGAAGCGCATCAGCAGCCGGGCAAGCGTCGACTTGCCGCAGCCGGTCCGCCCGACGATCGCAACCCGCTCGCCGGCGCCGATGCGCAGGTCCAGCCCGTCGAACACCAGCGGCGCGTCGCGGTCGGCACTTGCGGTGCCCGCTACGCCCCCGATGGTCTCGGTGCCATAGGCAAAGCGCACATCTTCGAATCGCACTTCCATGCCTGCGGACCCACGCGTCGGGCCTTGGCGCTCGGGCAGATCGACGGCGCCGGGACGGTCCGCGACCAGCACCGGCTCATCGAGCAGCTGGAAGACGCGTTCTGCAGATGCCTTGGCCCGCTGGCCGAAGATGAACAGCATCCCGATGAAACGGAACGGCGCCTGCAGGAGCAGGATGTACAGGTAGAACGACATCAGGTCGCCGATGGAGAGCGATCCGCCGATGATCAGATGCCCGCCGACCAGCAGCAGCATGGCCTGCGCCATGCGTGGAAGGTTCTCGATGACCGGCGTGTAGTGCGCCCTGCTGTTGTGCTGCAGCATGTTGGCCCAGCGCAGCCGCTGGGTCGCCCGGGCCATCTCCTCTACCTGCCGGGGCTCGGCGGCGAAGGCCTTCACGACACGCACACCGTTCACGCTCTCGTGGGTCACGGTGGCGACCTCTGCGTTGCGCGACTGGATGATCCACGACAACGGGAACATGATGTGCCGCAGCCGCTGGCCCAGCACGTAGACGGCGGGCATGATCAGCATCGTGATGGCAGTCAGGGGCAGGCTGATCCACGCCATCAGCGAGATGGCCACCACGAAACTCAGCAACTGGCTCGACACGATCGGCGCAAATGCCAGGTACATCTGCACCGAGCGGATGTCGGAGTTGGAGCGGGAGATGATCTCGCCGGTGTGCACCCGGTCGTAGAACGCGAACGACAGCCGGCTGAGGTGGGCGAACAGCAGCGTGCGCAGCTGGAACTCGACCCGGTGGCCCATCGAGAAGAGTCCGTTGCGGTACACGAAGGTGGAAACGCCGCGGGCGAGGCCGAGCCCCACGAGAACGATGACCAACGCCCACAGCGAGCCCGAGGTCGCGCCGTCGGGGCCGGGCACCGCCGCGTCGACGGCGTAGCCAGCAACTCTCGGAGCGACAGCCCCGGCGCCCGTCGCCACGATGGCGGCGATCACTGCGATCACGATGCGCGCCCGCTGGCGTCGCAGCAGCGGTCCGAGCCGACGGATCCAGCTCAGCGACGGGTCGGCGCGGATCCAATCCCCATGGTGCTCGGGCTGCGCAGCGGACTCCGCGGGCGCAGTTGGTGGGGCTACCCGCATCCCGGCGAGACTACCGGCGCGCCTGCGGGCCGAGCCGGGACGAACCGGTACCGTGGGCGCTGCCACTGGGGCGCTCGGGGGTGCACGGCACCGGCATGACGCTGGGACTCATCGCAGGACTTGGGATTGTCGTCGCGCTCATCGTCTTGAACGGCGTGTACGTGGCTGGCGAGTTCTGCTTGCTCGCCGTTGACACCTCGCAGGTCGACGTTCTGGCCGGCCAAGGGCAGCGACGAGCCCGCGGCGTACGGTCTCTGCTGCGGCGGCTCAACTTCCATCTCGCCGGCGCCCAGCTCGGCATCACGCTCACGTCGCTGGTGCTCGGCATCATCGCTGAGGACACCGTCGGCCGCCTGATCGAGTGGTCGCTGGGCGGTTGGGGCCCCTCTCTGGCTTCAGCCGGTGTGGTCGCCGTAGTAGCGATCGCTCTGGCTGCGGTTGTCCAGATGGTGTTCGGCGAGCTGCTCCCGAAGAACTTGGCCGTGTCGCGGCCGTTGGGAACCTCGCTGGTGCTGGCGCCGGTCCTGCGCCTCTATGGGACCATCGCTGCGCCCCTCACGCTGCTGTTCAACGGCATCGCCAACGCCACGGTGCGAGGACTCGGTCTGGAGCCCACTGAGGAGCTTCGCATCGTGCGCACGCGCGACGAGCTGGAGTACGTGGTGCGCTCGTCGCGCCAGCGGACGCTCAGCGACGGCCAGGCCGATCTGCTGGTGCGAACGCTGCGCTTGGGTCGCAAGGATGCCGCCGACGCGCTGACGCCACGCACGTCGATGTCAGCCATCGGCGCTGAAGCGAGGCTCACGGAGCTGGTGGAGCTGGCGCGCGCCAGGGGACATTCGCGCTTCCCGGTTCTGGGAGCGAGTTCGGACGACGTGCTCGGCATCGCAGAGGTTCGCGACGTGTTCAGCATCGATGTGGCTGAGCGCGACGGCACGGCGGTCGAAGCCATCATGCGGCCGGTCGTGGTGGTGGCCGAGAGCCGCAAACTCGACGGCGTCCTCGCCGACATGGCTGCGTCGGACTGCCGGCTGTGCGTGGTGGTGGACGAGCACGGCGGCACTGCCGGGATCCTCACGCGGGAGGACATCGCCGAGGAACTCGTGGGCGACATCGCCGATGAGTTTGACGAGCCTGCCCAGCTGACCTCCCGGCGACCGGGCCAGCCGGTGACGCTCGCGGGCACCGCCACGCTCGACGAAGTGGAGGAGGCCGCCGGCCTGGCGGTGCCATCAGGTCCCTACGAGACGCTGGCGGGCTTCGTGCTGGAACGCCTCGGCGAGATCCCCTCGGCGGGGACGGCCGTCACGTGGAACGGCTGGCGCCTCGACGTGACGCAGACCGATGGGCTGCGCGTGTCCGAGGTCCGCCTCAGCCCTCCCGAAACAACCGGGGACGACGATGTCGATGCTCGGGGCGGCGCGTCGTGACCACGCTGGCCATTGCAGTCGGTCTTGTGCTGATCGTGTTCAACGGAGCATTCGTCGCGATCGAGTTCGGCCTGATCGGCGCCAAGCGCGCTGTCGTGGACAGCGCCGCCGCGACGGGCAAGCGCTCGGCCCTGGCAGCGCAGCGCATGCAGTCCGACGTGCTCACCACCCTCGGGGGAGCGCAGCTGGGCATCACCCTGTGCTCGCTGGCAGTCGGACGCCTCACCGAGCCGGCCATCGCCAGGCTCATCGAGCGGGCAGTGCACGGGATCGTCGAGATCCCCGACGCCGTGCTGCACACCATCGGATTCGGCATCGGGCTGGGAATCGTGACCGTGCTGCACATGGTGTTCGGCGAGATGGTGCCCAAGAACCTGGCGCTCATCGGGCCCGAGCGCACCCTGCTCGTGCTGGCTCGTCCCATGGCCGCCTACCTGTACGTCGCCCGACCGGTCGCGCGGGCGCTGCAGTGGGTGGCAAACGGCATGACCCGGATGCTGCGGGTCGAACCCACCTCCGAACTCGCCGATGTGGCGACGCCGGCCGAGCTGACGCTGATGGCGCGTGACTCGCTGGCCGAGGGTCATATCGCGCCCGGCGATGTGGACCTGCTGGAGCGCGCCATGCGGTTCGAGGCCACGAAGGTGAGCGACATCATGGCCCCGGCGGGGGAGGTTGCATCCGTGCGCCTCGCTGAGGGGATCGCCGAGGTCGAGCAGCAGTTCGCTCGCACGGGCCGGTCCCGTCTGGTCGTGCTGGGCAATGGCCCTGACGATGTGCGGGGGATGCTGCACAGCAACGATCTGGCCGTGCTCGCCGAGCGCGATGCCGCGGATCTGGCCGAGGCGGACCGTCGGGCCGCTGCGACGCAGTCTGGCGGCCACGGCCTCGTGCGCCGGATGCTCCGGTTCGGCCCCGACGTGGCGCTCGACGAAGCGCTCCGTCGCATGCAGCGTGCACGCATCCATCTCGCTGTTGTCACCGAAGCCGGCGGACGCACACTCGGAGTTGTTGCGCTCGATGATCTGCTGCGCAGTCTGATCGGCGATCCCGACAGTGTCGGCGGGGAAATACCCGCGACGGGCGGTCTCGGGAGTGGCACACTCGCTTCTGGTTAGGCCCTGCTGGTTAGGCTTCTGCGCTCGTTGCGAAGCCCCGTGCGGCCGAAGGCCCCACATCATGACTTGGATCGACAAAGCGCTCGACGGCTGCCCCCAGCAGGTCGTGATCAACGATTCCAAGACTCCGAGCGGCCGTGCGCACGTGGGCTCGCTGCGCGGCGTGCTGATCCACGACGCCTTGGCCCGAATGGCCCGCGAGCGCGGCCTGGATGCGGCGTTCATGTACGGCTGCGACGACATGGATGCGGTCGACGAGATCCCGTTCGGAACCGGCGACCACTTCGTGGAGCACCTCGGCAAACCCCTGTGGGCGGCCCCGGCGCCTGAGGGTCTTCGTGGCGACTCGATGGCTGAGGCCTACTTCGGCGAGTTCACCGGGAAGTGGTTCGACTCTGCCGATCCGTCGGCCGGCGACGCCCCCGGGCCGTTCGACAAGCTCGGCGTCGAGGTCGAGTTCTACCGCATGAGCGACATCTACCGGTCTGGTCGGCTCGACGGTGTCATCGATTCGTTTCTGCGAGCCGCGGCCGACGTGCAGGAGATCTACCTCAGGCTCAGCGGGGCCGAGCGTGCCGACGACTGGCTGCCGTTCCAGCCGATCTGCGAGCAGTGCGGCCGCATCGGCACCACGTATGCCACCGACTACGACGGCGAGACCGTGGCGTATGAGTGCCGGGCCGATCTCGTGGCCTGGGCGACCGGCTGCGGACACCGCGGCCGCATCAGCCCGTTCGGCGGCAACGGCAAGCTGCCGTGGAAGCTGGAGTGGGCCGCCAAGTGGCAGCTCTTCGGAGTCTCGATCGAGGGCGCCGGAAAGGACCACATGGCTGCCAGCGGGTCGCACGAGGTGTCATCGGCTCTCGCCCGCCAAGTGCTCCAGTGCCCGGTGCCGGTGGCCGTGCCGTACGAGTTCTTCACGCTCGGCGGCGCCAAGATGAGCTCGTCGCGGGGCATCGGCATGACCTCATCGGAATTGGTCGAGATGCTGCCGCCCGAGCTGCTGCGCTATGTCGTGCTGCGAACCCAGCCGCGCCGCGCCATCGACTTCGCCCTTGACGTACCCGGCCTCACCAAGGCGTTCGTCGAGTACGAGCGCCTTTGGCGGTCCGCAGCGGGGGACGAACCTCGCCCCAACGACGGCCAGCTCTACTCGATCACACGCGCATCGCCGGGCACCGATGTGCCGCCGGCGCCCGAGTTCAGCCCGCCATTCGACTCGGTGCTGAGCCTCGCCCAGCAGCCTCACGTCGACCTGGCAGCACATGTCCGGGCGCTCGGCGTCGGTCTGTCCGCAGCGGAGGCCGAATGGCTGGATCACAAGGAGGCCACCGCGCAGCGCCTGGCGCGTAGCCAGCCTGATATCGCAGGCACGTTCGCAACTCTGGACGTCGCCGAGGCCGCCGAGCAACGTCAGAATCTGGACGACCGCCAGAGCGGCTTCCTCAGGCGGTGCGCACAACGACTGGGGGAGCTGTCCGAATGGGACGCTCGATCAATACAGGACGAGATCTTCGAAGCGGCCCGTGATGTCGGCATCGACCCGCGCGCCGAGGCCGTCGTGGCCTTCGGCGCTCTCTACAGGGTCTTCTTCGGCTCTGAGACCGGGCCGAGGGCAGGCAGCTATCTCGAGTTCCTCGGCCGCCGCGAAACGCTCCAGCGACTGAGCTGACGACCCAGCGTCAGGCGCCCATGGCGTGGTAGCCGCCGTCGACGTGCACGATCTCTCCGGTGGTGCCGCCGAACCAGTCCGACATCAATGCCAGGGTGCTGCGTGCCACGGCCTCGCTGTCGGTGATGTCCCAGCCCAGCGGCGCCCGTTCGGTCCATGCGTCTTCGAATTCGGCGAAGCCGGGAATCGACTTGGCGGCCATCGTGCGGATGGGTCCCGCCGAGATCAGGTTCACCCGGATGCCCTGCGGTCCCAGCGACTTGGCCAGATAGCGCGCCGCTGATTCGAACGCCGCCTTGGCCACGCCCATCCAGTCGTAGACCGGCCACGCCACACTGGCATCGAACGTGAGCCCGACCACTGCGCCTTTGGCATCCGCGAGCAACGGCGCCATCGGCGACGTCAGGGCAGCGAGGCTGTAGGCGGAGATGTTCAGCGCCGTGGCGACATCCTCCCAGGGGGCGTGGAGGAAGTTGCCGCCGAGACAGCTCGCGGGCGCGAAGCCGATGGCATGCAGCAGGCCGTCCAGCCGGCCCCAGCGTTGTTCCAGATCGGCTCGCACGGCCTCGATCTCGTCGGGCAGGGTCACGTCGCACGGCAGCACATCGGGCGGGTCGGGCAGCCGCCGGGCCGCCCGTTCAGTGAGCCGGATGCCCCTGCCGGCGCCGGTCAGCACCACCTCGGCACCGTGCTCCTGCGCCAGGCGGGCCACGTTGAATGCCAGCGAGGCATCGGTCAGCACGCCGGTGATGAGGAACTTCTTGCCTTCCACGATTCCGCTGCTGGCCATGGTCTCGCCCCTGCTCCGATGCCGTCACGGCAGCTTCGGCGCTGCCCACCGCCGGACGCTACCGCTGTGCCGCCTGTCGCTCAGGCGCTCGGGCGCATTTCGCTCTGCCATTGCTGCCGAGCGCGCTCGGCCGTACCGTGACTGCCGTGCCAGCAGATGCAACCCCAAACGGGGCCGCGGACGGGGTCGCAGCGGCGAGTCCCGCAAGCGGCGCCGAACCCACCCGGATCGGCATCATCGGCGGCACCGGGCCCGCCGGCGCCGCATTGGCCGCCCGGCTGGCCGACATCGGCTGTGAGATCACGCTGGGCTCGCGTTCGAAGTACCGGTCGATGGAGGTGGTGGACAACATCGTGGATCGCTGGCCCGACCGCCACCTGCGCATCCATCCTGGCGCCAACAGCCTCGCTGCAGCCGAGCCCACGGTGGTGATCGCGACGCCCTGGGATGCGGCAGCCATCACGGCACGGGACGTGGCCGAGCATCTGCGCGGCAAGGTGGTGGCAACCATGTCCAACGCGCTGGCCCGCGTCGACGACGAGTTCGTGCCGCTCATCCCGCCGAGAGGTTCCGTGGCCGCGTCGGTGCAGGCCACCCTGCCCGACTCACGGGTTGCGGCTGCGCTCCAACACGTGCCCGCAACCGAGCTCGGCAATCTCGACGAGCCGGTGCACGGCGACATCCTCATCTGCAGCGACCATCGCGAGGCCACCTGGCACATCGCCGAGATCGTGGATCGCATGCCCGGCGCACGGGCGCTCGACTGCGGCAACTTGTCCAATGCCACCGCAATTGAAGCGTTCACCGCTGTGCTGATGCAGCTCAACACCCGGTACCGCACGCGGGTCGCGCTCCGCCTCGTGGGGCTGGATCATGTGCCGATCAGCGTGCTGGGCGGCGGGCCGAGCGGCACCGAAGCCGCCCAACCGGCCGCTGAGACCGTTCCCGACTGATCCGTCCCGACTGATCCGATGGGCCGGGCTCTGCGAGCGGAGCGATGAAGCTGTACGAAACCCAGCGGCGAGCCGTCGTGGCGCTCGACGCGCAACCGGGAAGCACCGTGCGGATGTACGTGTGCGGCATCACGCCGTACGACGCCACCCACGTCGGTCACGCTGCCACGTTTCTGGCCTATGACGTGCTCCAACGCCGATTGCGGGACCTGGGATGCCACACCCGTTGCGTGCGCAACATCACCGACGTCGACGACGATCTGCTGGCGCGCGCGCGTGCGATGGGCGTGCACTACCTGGATCTGGCTGCCGGGTCGTTGGCGGCATTCGACGCGGACATGGCGGCACTGGGCCTGCTGCCCGCCCACGCCGAGCCCCGAGCGACATCGGCCATCACTGAGATCCGGCGGTTGATCGGGCGTCTGCTGCGCAGTGGCCACGCCTATCGCACCAGCGAGAACGTGTACTTCGACACTTGTGCGGCCCAGAGCTTCGGCAAGCTGTGCGGCCTCGATGCTGCCGAGATGGTGAATCTGGCGCGCCGCCGCGGCGGGCGGCCCGACGATCCAAACAAGCGCAACCCGCTCGACTTCGTGCTCTGGCAGCGCTCGGCGCCGGGCGAGCCTGAGTGGTCCTCCGCGTGGGGCCTCGGCCGCCCGGGCTGGCACGTGGAGTGTTCGGCACTGGCGCTGGCGCATCTCGGCGAGACGGTCGATGTGCACGGCGGGGGCAGCGACCTCGTGTTCCCGCATCACGAGTGCTCACGGGCGCAGTCGGAGGCCGCAACCGGGCGACCGTTCGTGCGCCACTGGATGCATACGTCGATGGTGCGGCACCACGGCGCCAAAATGGCCAAGTCGGCGGGCAACCTCGTCTTTGTGGCCGACCTGCGCAAACAGTGGGAACCCATGGCGGTGCGGCTGGCGCTGCTGGGCGCGCACTACCGGGCGGATTGGGACTGGTCCGAGCGCCGGCTCGTGGATGCGGCCAGCCGGCTGGAGCGCTGGCGAGCCGCGGGACGCGGCGACGGCGCCTTGGCACGCGTGCGAGCTCGACTCGACGACGACCTGGACGCGCCAGGAGCCGTGGCCGAGATCGATGCGGCCGCAGATGCTGGCCAGCCGGTCAGTGACGCAGCGGCCCTGCTGGGGGTCGTGCTGTAGGACGCGCGAGAGCGCCGGTAGCGTTGGCCCCGATGGCCGAGCCAGACGACCTCGGCGAGGTGCGCGACGAGCTTCCAGAGGATCTGGATCGAGGATTTGTCGGCGCCTACAAGTTCCCGGATAACTCACGGCGCAAGATCACCGGCGCGCTGTGCTTCGCGATGGGTGTCTGGGCAGCCACGGCTGCGCTCGCGGCCGACAGCGATGCGGTGCTGCTCAACACCGGGGTGGTCGTCGGCGGCGTGCTGCTCGCGCTGTTCGGGCTCTACCAGTTCGCCGCCGGGCGCCGGTTCGCGGTCAACGAGAACGAGGCGCTGGTAGCCGCCGTAGCTGACGTCGGTTTCGCTGTGGGGCACGCCAGTGCTCAGCTCGGCTGGCGCGGCTGGATGAGCCGCCCCACCTGGCGGGTGCTCGTCTATTCAGCGGAGGATCCGCCCGAGAGGCGGGGTTTGGTGCTGGTGGACGCCCTGAACGGCGCTGTGCTGGAGAAGTGGGTCGAAGACAATCCCGAGACCTGGATCGAGACGGCGTCGGGCGACGGGGGCTGACGATGTTCGACGGCAAGTTCCGCAAGGGTGTCGACAGCGTCACGGCGCCGATCGGGCGGGGCCTTGCGGCGATCGGCCTGAGCGCAGATGTGCTCACCGGGTTCGGCCTGGTCATGTCTGGCGCCAGTGCCGTCGCCATCGGCGCCGGCCAGCTCGTGCTGGGAACCGTATTCCTGGTCATCACAGCGCTGTCCGACCTCCTTGACGGTCCGGTCGCAGCCGCCCGAGGAACCTCGTCGAGCCGGGGTGCCTTCTTCGACTCGACGGCCGACCGGGTCACCGACGGCCTGCTGCTCGGCGGCATCGCGTGGTACCTCGCCGGCGAGCACGGCGCCCAGTGGGCAGTGCTGCCCATGGCAGTGCTCGGCGTCAGCGCAGTGATCTCCTACGAGCGAGCCAAAGCCGAGCTGTTGGGCTTCGAGGCCAAGGGCGGGCTGATGGAGCGCGCTGAGCGGACGGTGGTGCTGGCCGTGGCAGTCGCTTTCGAGGTACTGCTCATTCCGCTGCTCTGGGTGCTGCTGGCGCTGTCGGTGGTGACCGCGGTGATGCGCTTTGTGAAGGTGTGGCGCCAGGCCAGCACACGTATGTCGCAGTGAACGCAGTGCCACTTCGAGGCCGCGTGCGCGACAGGGCTCGCCGGCTGGGAGGCCGGGACAGGGCTCGCCGGCTGGGAGGCCGGGACAGGGCTCGCCGGCTGGGAGGCCGGGACAGGGCGATAGTGCTGGGGTACCAGGTCGGAGCGTCAGCCGCCCGGCTAGCTCCACTGTGGCTCACCGAACGAGCGGCCAAGCTGGTTGGCCCGGCACTCGCCCGGCTGATGCCGGCCACCGCAGCGATGGTGCGGCGGCATCAGGCCAGAGCGCAGCGCTGGATCTCAGACTCGCCCGAAGATCTCGGACGGGCCACCGCGGCTGCGTTCAGCTCCTATGCCCGCTATTGGCTGGAATCGTTCAGCCTGCCGGCGCTGAGCGAACTCACCCTGGACCAGGGCATCGACGTGCCGGCCTATCACCATGTGGAGGAAGCCCTCGAACGCGGCAACGGTGTCATCTTGGCGCTGCCGCACTTGGGAGGCTGGGAGTGGGCCGGGTTCTGGATGGCGACGGTCAATCGACTGCCCATCACCGTGGTGGTGGAGCCGCTCGATCCGCCGGAGCTGTTCGAGTGGTTCGCCGACTTCCGTGAACGACTGGGCATGCGGGTGGTGCCGCTGGGACCGGATGCCGGGCGCGAGGTGCTCGGCGCACTGCGCCGCAACGAGATCGTCTGCCTGCTGTGCGACCGGGATCTCACCAGCGACGGCATCGAGGTGACCTTCGGCGACGAGCGAACCACCTTGCCGGCGGGCCCAGCAATGCTGGCGCTGCGAACTGGCGCAGCACTGCTGCCGACTGCTGTGTACTTCCGCCCCCGGGGCAGGCACTTGGGCACGGTTCGGCCGCCGATCGATGTCACGCGGCGTGGGCGCCTGCGCGACGACGTGACCGCGGTCACCCAGCGGCTCGCCGACGAGCTCGTGACGCTGATCGCCGCAGAACCTCACCAGTGGCATCTCTTCGGCCCCAATTGGCCATCAGATCGAACCGCCGACGCCGGCGACGCGGCTGAGGTGCCATAGCAGCAAGCCCCGATGGGGCTTGTTGCGGCATCTGTGCCGCGCCTAGCGTCGCGTTCGACAGTGGGAGCGGCCGAGTGCGAATCGGGATCATCTCGCCGTACAGCCTGACCAGCGCCGGCGGCGTTCAAGTGCAGGTGCTGGGCTTGGCCCGAGCGCTGGCCGCGAACGGTCACGAGACCAGGGTGCTGGCGCCCTGCGACGGCGCCCCGCCCCAGACCGGTGTCACCCCGCTCGGCGCGAGCATCCCCACGTTCGCGAACGGGTCGGTCGCCCCGATCGCCCCCGACTTCGCCTGCACGCTGCGCACCGTGCGGGCACTGCGCGACGAGGAGTTCGACGTTCTGCACCTGCACGAACCGCTGTGCCCCGGGCCGACGCAAACGGCGCTGTTCCTGCGCTCTGCGCCCATCGTGGGGACGTGGCACGCAGCGGGCGGCAGCCTTGCCTATCTCGTGCCGGGAACCCGGTGGCTGGCGTCACGGATCGACGTCCGGGCCGCAGTCTCGGCTGATGCCGCCGAGATGGCCCGCAACGGCGTCGGCGGCGACTACGAGCTCGTCTTCAACGGCGTCGAGCTCGACCACTTCGATGACGCGGTTCCCAAGCGCAACGAAGCGCCCACCATCGCCTACATCGGCCGCCACGAGCCGCGCAAGGGCCTCACGGTGCTGCTCGAGGCCATGTCACGGCTGCCCGAGGGCGTCCGGCTGTGGGTGATGTCGCGCGGCCCGCAGACCGAGGAGCTGCAACGCAGGTACCAGCGCGACACGCGCATCGAATGGCTGGGTCGGGTCAGCGAGGCAGAGAAGCTGGCGCGCATCAAGGGTGCCGACATGCTGTGCGTTCCGTCATTGCACGGCGAGAGCTTCGGCGTGGTGCTGCTGGAGGCGATGGCAGCGCGCACGCCGGTGGTCGCGAGCGACCTGCCCGGTTATCGCAACGTTGTCAGCGTCGGCGACGAAGCGGTGCTCGTGGCCCCCGGCGACCCGAAGGCGCTCGCGAAGGCGCTCGTCGGCGTGCTCACGCGTCCCGACCGGGCGGCCGATCTGGTCGCAGCGGGCCGTCAGCGAGCCGAGCAGTTCTCGATGGCCCGCCTGGCGGACATCTACGCCGACATGTACGAGCGAGCCATCGCGCACCGCACCTTCGCCACAGGCTGAGCCGTCACCGGACCGGCGTGATCGTCAGCCAAGTCGTTTTCTGCTGACGAGATGTGTTGCGGGGGACCGGGGCGGGTTGAATGCAGCGGTGGATCCGCTGTTCGCCATCTACCGCGGCCGAGCCGACAAGCTGGTTGCTGAGCTGTGGGCGGTCCATCTCGTCGCCGGAACGGTCGCGGGCCTGCTCTGCGCGCTGTTCACCTCGCTGCGATGGTGGGCGATGCCGATTGCGCTGCTCGCTGCATGCGGGCTTGCCCTCTTCTGGCTGGGTATCGGTGAGCGTCGCTTGAGGTCCGTGATGGTTCCCGCAGGCTCGACGCAGTGCAATCCCGCTGACGAGCCCCGGCTGGCGAACATCGTCGAAGGCATGTGCCTGCTCGTCGGCGTGGAGCGGCCGACGCTCGTCGTCTACACGGCAGCGGCCGCGAACGCGATGGCATTCGGCCGACGGCCAGAGCGCTCCACTCTCGTCGTCACCCAAGGCCTGCTCGATGCGCTGAATCGCATCGAGCTGGAAGCGGTCGTCGCGCGCCTGCTGACGCAGATTCGTGACGGGCGGGCTGCGTACCTGACCACAGCCGTAACGACGGTAGGGCTGCCGGCGCTGCTGTGGCCTGCGGGGTGGCCGCTGGTGCAGGCTCGCACCGAGCGCGAGGCCAGTACCGGCAGCGATTTCGACGATGACGCCGAAGCCGTGCGGCTGACCCGCTACCCGCCCGGTCTTGCCGATGCGCTCGAGGCGATGTCGGCGACCGGCGTGCGAACCGATGCACCGCGGGTGACATGGCCGCTGTGGTTGGCTGATCCGAGGGCCGACGCGACTGTTGATCCCGCCGGCCTGCCCGACTACCGGGCCGACCTCGAGACACGGGTCGCGGTGCTGCGCGAATTCTGAGCACGGCGGGCAAATCCCCGGGGCAGCACTGGGACCGTTCCCTACACTGAGCGCATGAACTCAGGTGACGGAGCGTCTCATCTGGTCGGAACGGTGCGGGTCAAGCGCGGGCTTGCCGACATGCTCCGGGGCGGCGTCATCATGGATGTCGTCACGCCCGAGCAGGCCAAGATCGCGGAGGATGCCGGCGCGGTCGCCGTGATGGCGCTCGAACGCGTGCCGGCCGACATCCGCCGTGACGGCGGTGTGGCCCGCATGAGCGACCCGGCGATGATCGAGGGCATCCAGGCGGCCGTGACGATTCCGGTCATGGCCAAGGCCCGGATCGGCCACTTCGGCGAGGCCCAGGTGCTCGAATCCCTCGATGTCGACTACATCGACGAGTCTGAGGTGCTGACCCCCGCGGACGAGGCACATCACATCGACAAGTGGGCGTTCACGGTGCCGTTCGTGTGCGGCGCCACCAACTTGGGCGAAGCGCTGCGGCGCATCTCCGAGGGGGCCTGCATGATTCGCTCCAAGGGCGAGGCCGGCACCGGCAACATCGTCGAGGCAGTGCGTCACCTGCGGGCCATCACCGGCGATATCCGCAAGATCACCCAAGCCGATGGCGCTGAGCTGTTCGACTGGGCCAAGCAGCTGCAGTCGCCGCTCGGGCTGGTGCAGGAGATCGCCGAGACCGGCCGCCTGCCGGTGCCGTTGTTCTGTGCCGGCGGCATCGCGACACCAGCCGACGCGTCGCTGGTGATGCAGCTCGGCGCCGAGGCAGTGTTCGTCGGCTCGGGCATCTTCAAGAGCGAAGACCCGGGGCCGAGGGCCGAGGCGATCGTCGAGGCCACCACGCACTACCGCGATCCGTCGGTCGTGGCCAAGGTCAGCCGGGGCCTCGGCAGCGCCATGCCGGGTCTCGAGATGGAAGGCCTCGAAACCAAGCTCGCCGAACGCGGCTGGTAAGAGACTGAGCCGGATGGCTGAGCCGTGGCCCGAGCGGCCCGTGAGCCCAATCGCATGGGAAATCGGGAACAAGAGCCGCAGATGATGGCGGCGCGGAAGAGCGCCACCGCGAGCGACAGCCAGCCGCTGATCGGCGTGGTCGCGCTGCAGGGAGCTGCCGCCGAGCACATCGCCGCTTTCCGGCGCGCCGGGGCCAGAGCAGTCGAAGTTCGCGTGCCCGCAGATCTCGACGGTGTCCATGCCGTGGCGCTCCCGGGCGGAGAATCGACCACGATGTCGCACCTGCTCGGCACGAGCGGGCTGTTCGATGCGCTGTCTGAACGCCTGGCATGTGGCATGCCGGCGTTCGGCACCTGTGCTGGCATGATCCTGCTCGCCGTCGATGTGCTCGACGGCCGGCCGGATCAACGCTGCTTCGGCGCCATCGACATCTCGGTGCGCCGCAATGCGTTCGGCCGCCAGGTCGCCAGCTTCGAGGCGGAGCTCGCGACCGACGGCCTCGATGAGCCCTTCAGGGCGGTGTTCATACGAGCACCGTGGGTGGAGCGCGCTGGGGATGGCGTCGAGGTGCTCGCAGAGATCAGGCCCACCTCCAACTCCTCGACTGACGGCGCACGGTCATCGGTTCCGGTGTTGTGCCGGTCGGGACCGATCCTGGTGTCGAGCTTCCATCCCGAGCTGACGGCGGACGACCGCATTCACCAGATATTTCTCGAGATGGTCGGCGCATCCATGGCCCGCTGAGCGGCCGAGCGCGGCAGACTGTCGCGGCTGCACAGCCATTCGGCACGAGTCGTTCGGGAGGGGGTCTGTGTCCGGTCATTCCAAGTGGGCCACGATCAAGCACCGCAAGGGCGCTGCCGACAAGGCGCGCGGGAAGCTGTTCGCCAAGCTGATCCGCCAGGTTGAGGTGGCCGCACGCGAGGGCGGCGGCGACCTGGACGCCAACGCCACGCTGCGGACCATGTACCAGAAGGCGCGGGACAACTCGGTGCCGCTGGACACGATCGAGCGGGCCATCAAGCGGGGCACCGGCGAGCTCGAGGGCGTGTCGTACGAGCAGGTCACCTATGAGGGCTACGCGCCAGGGGGTGTGGCGATGTTCGTGGACACCCTCACCGACAACCGCAACCGCACCGGCTCGGAGATCCGCAGCCTGTTCACCCGCGCCGGCGGCTCGCTGGCCGAACCGGGCGCGGTGGCGTGGCAGTTCGAGCGCAAGGGTGTGGTGGTGGTGCCTGCCGTCGCAGCGGACTCAGCGGAGGGAGAGGGCGCTGCGCCCGACGAAGACGAATTGATCCTGGTGGCGCTCGATGCGGGCGCAGAGGACGTCGAACGGGAGGGCGATACCTGGCGGGTCACTGCCGCTGCGGCCGACACGATGGCAGTGCGTGAGGCCATCGAGGCAGCGGGCATTGCGGTGACATCGGCCGATCTGACCTATGCGCCGCAGAACCTGATCGAGTTGACCAGCGCGTCGGAGGCCAAGCAGGTGATGGCCGTGCTCGACGCGCTCGACGATCACGACGACGTGCAGGGCGTGTATGCCAATTTCGACATCAGCGATTCGCTGCTGGAGGCGATCGCCGGCTGAAGGCGGTGACCGGTGTCGCGGCTGTCGCACCACGGCGATGGGGCAAGCGCGCATACCCGGTTCGTACGGTGCCAAGGGCTACGGTTCGTACTGATGTTCGTATTGGGGATCGACCCGGGATTGTCGCGCTGCGGGTACGGCGTGGTGGAGCAGATTGCGGGCTCGGGGGCACAGCGCGCCCGCACTGAAGCAGTCGCCTTGGGAGTCATCCGCACCGATCCCCAAGAGCCGCACGCCGCGCGTCTGGCCACGCAGATGGCTGAGCTGCAGGCACTCGTCGCCGAGTTCCAGCCCTCGGTGGTGGCCGTGGAGCGAGTCTTCTTCCAGGCAAATGCGCGCACAGCGATGGGCGTCGCCCAAGTGGCCGGCCTCGCCATGGCGGTCGCGGCCGCTGCCGGGCTGGAGGTGGCGGAATACACGCCGACCCAAGTCAAGCAGGCCGTTGCCGGCTGGGGCGGGGCCGACAAAGACCAGATGAAGCGCATGGTCGCGGAGCTGCTCGCGCTGGATGGGCCGCCCGAGCCCGCCGACGCCGCCGATGCGGCTGCGGTCGCGCTGTGCCACTTGTCCCAGGCGCCTTGGAGCAGTGCCGGGACGCATGCCCGGGCGCGCGTGCTGCTTCCTGCTTCTGGCGCAGCGACGTCGCCGCCGTGATCGGCTCGGTGCGCGGGCGCCTGCTCGACAAGGATCCCGGCGGCGAGCTGCTGGTCGAGGCCGGCGGTGTCGGGTATCGCGTCACCGTGGCGCCGTCCACGCTGGCCGGCGCCGGGCCGGTGGGCGACGAGTGCTTCGTGTATGTCCACCATCACGTGCGTGAGGACACTTCCGATCTCTACGGCTTTGCCGAGCTCGACGAGCGGCGCTGCTTCGAGGCGCTGCTCAGCGCACACGGCGTGGGACCTGCGCTGGCACTCGCCGTGCTCTCGCACTTGCCGCCCGACGAGCTGCGGCGGGCCGTGGCTGCCGATGACGCCGCGGCGCTGGAACTGGTGCCCGGCATCGGCGCCAAGACGTCCAAGCGAATGGTTCTCGACCTCAAGTCGCGGCTCGGAGCGCCCGAGACTGACGGCGCCGGTGTCATGGCGGCGGCCGGCGACGGCGCAGCATCTGCAGTTGCGGAAGTGCGGGCCGCACTGAGCCAGATGGGCTTCAGCCCGTCGGAGGTGCGCGAGGCCATGGCAGCCGTCAGCGTCGAGGCGGCACGCGATAGTGATGCCGACACCGGTGCCCTGCTGCGCGTGGCACTCCAGGAGCTCGGTCCGCGATGAGCGCTGGACCCGCCCGCAGCGAGGGGTACCGGCGCGATGAGTCGGCGGCGTCAGGGCCAGGCCGCAGCGAGGTCACCGACCCGGCGCGCTCGGCGGCAGACGACGGCGATGCCGAGGCCTCACTGCGTCCGCGGTCGCTGGAGGACTTTGTCGGTCAGCCCGAGGTTCGGGAACACGTGGCCATCACGCTGCGAGCTGCGCTGGCCCGAGGGCAGTCACCCGATCATCTGCTGTTCGCCGGCCCGCCGGGTCTGGGCAAGACGACGCTGGCGGGGATCATCGCCGAGGAGCTGGGAGCTGCGCTGCATCTCACCTCGGGGCCTGCAGTGGAACGCGCCGGCGACCTCGCAGCGATCCTCACCAACCTGGCCGACGGCGATGTGCTGTTCATCGACGAGATCCACCGCCTGCCCAAGGTGGTGGAAGAGGTGCTGTACCCGGCCATGGAGGACTTCGCGATCGACATCGTGCTGGGCAAGGGACCGGCGGCGCGTTCGATCAGATTCGAGCTGCCGCGGTTCACCCTGGTGGGTGCCACCACTCGCACCGGGCTGATCTCGGGCCCCCTGCGGGATCGATTCGGGCTGGTCGAGCGCCTCGACTACTACTCCACCGACGATCTGACCGCCATCGTGACTCGGGCGGCGGCAATCCTCGGCGTGCAGATCGATGCTGACGGTGCAGCGGAGATCGCCTCGCGCAGCCGGGGCACGCCGCGCATCGCCAACCGGCTGCTGCGCCGCGTCCGCGACTTCGCCGAAGTGCGCGCCGGCGGCGTCGTCGACGTGGCCGTGGCCCGTGAAGGACTCGCCGCATTCGGCGTCGACGAACTCGGTCTCGACAAGGTTGACCGGGCCATCCTGGATGCGCTCGCGGTGACGCACGCGGGACGGCCGTTGGGGCTGTCCACGCTGGCGATCACCGTGGGCGAGCAGACCGAGACGGTGGAGGACGTGTACGAGCCCTTCTTGATCCAGCGCGGGCTGCTGCAGCGCACGCCGCGGGGCCGCATCGCCACCGCCGCGGCGTACGCACACCTCGGCGTCGACGCGCCGCCGCCGGCGGAAGACGCCGGCAGTGATGTCGACGCCAACGCCACCCTGTTCGATGCATCGGATCCCGCTGGCGCGCCCCAGGGCGGGCCGAGGCAGATAGATGCGCCGGCGGATGCCCCGGTGCAGGTAGACGATGCGCCTTGGTGAGATCATCCGCGGCCATAACCTCAGCGCACGATGAACGAGCCGCGGCTGCGGATGGACGAGTTCGACTATGAGCTGCCGCCATCGTCGATAGCGCACGTTCCGGTCGAGCCGCGCGACTCGGCCCGGATGCTCGCCGACCGGGGACCCGGCAAGGCGCCCGATCACCGGCGCATCGGCGACCTGCCCTCGATGCTCGGGCCCGGGGATCTGCTGGTTGTCAACGAGACGCGGGTGATGCCCGCTCGGCTGCCGCTGCGCAAGCGCACCGGCGGGGCGGCCGAGGTGCTGCTGCTCGCCCCGCTCGCAGCGGCGCCTGGCTCGACTTCCCAGAGCGCCGACCTCGACGCCAACCGGCGCTGGGCGGCGCTGGTACGACCTTCCCGACGGATTGCGGACGGAACGGTGCTGGTGTCCGAGCGGGACCCGAGCGTGCGAGTGGTGGTGGGCGAGCGTCTCGACCGCCAGCGACGGGCCGTGCGTGTGCTTGTCGGCGAAGCGCCGCTTGCCGATGTGTCGCAGGCCCGGCTGCTTGAACGGGCGGGGGAGGCGCCGCTGCCGCCCTACATCGACCCGAACCGGGCGCGAACTGCAATCGCGCAGCGCGTCGGCGTCGATGCTGCAGATAGCGATGCAGCCCGTACGGCGTTGGCGGATCGCTACCAGACCGTCTACGCCCGCTCCGATGGCTCAGCGGCGGCGCCCACGGCGGGACTTCACCTGACCGAACGCGTGCTGGAATCGCTGCGCTCGAACGGTGTCGGCATTGCGACCGTGGATCTGACCGTCGGCCTGGCGACGTTCGCGCCGGTGACCGCCGAGCACGCCGATGAGCACGAGATGCACACCGAGCACTACCGGGTGCCAGCACAGACGCTCGCCGCGTGCGCTGCGGCCGAAAGCGTCGTTGCGGTGGGCACCACGACCGTGCGCGCGCTGGAGGCTGCGGCCCGCCAACTACAACGCCGGGGGCGCGATGCGGGCACAGCCGATGTGTGCGGGACAACTGACCTGTTCTTGCGGCGAGGCGCTGAATTCTTGGCTGTAGACGCGCTGCTCACCAACTTCCACCTGCCCCGGTCGTCCCTGCTGCTGCTGATCGACGCGTTCATCGGGTCGCGCTGGCGTGACCTGTACGAGACAGCGCTCGCACAGGGCTACCGCTTCCTGTCCTTCGGCGATGCGATGCTGCTCCGGCGGACGCCTCGGTGATGAGCGTTCCGAGCAGCCCGCTGGCGTTCGAGCTGCTGGCGACTGACGGTTCAGCTCGACGGGGACAGGTCACAACAGCCCGCGGGACATTCCAGACGCCGGTGTTCATGCCTGTGGGAACCCGCGGCGCCGTGATCCATCTCGACGCCACCGACTACGAGCACCTCGGCCTCGAGGTCGTGCTGGCCAACACGTACCACCTGCTGGCGCGGCCCGGAATCGAGGTGGTGGAAGCGCTCGGCGGGCTGCACGGCTTCTCCGGCTGGGACGGCCATTTCCTTACTGATTCCGGCGGCTTCCAGATCATGTCCCTCGGCCGCCGCCCCGGCGGCGCAAGCCAGCACAGCCGCCGCCCCGGCGGCGCAAGTGAGCACAGCCGCCGTCCCGGCAGCTCCCCTCAGGATGCGAAGTCCAAGGTGGACGACGAAGGCGTGACCTTCCGCTCGACCTATGACGGCACCCAGATGCGGTTGACACCCGAAGATGCGGTCGATGCCCAGCGCCGCCTGGGTTCGGACATCCAGATGGCGCTCGACATCTGCCCCGAACTGCCCGCGCCTGCCGACGAGGTGCGCGAGGCGACCGAACGCACCCACCTGTGGGCAGCCCGGGCAGCGGTTGCCATGGACGCAGCACGCCGGGGCGGGACCGCCGGAGGGCAGGCATTGTTCGGCATTTGCCAGGGCGGCATCGATCCCGGCCTCCGGCGCGGCAGCGCCGAGACGCTGGCGGCGATCGGTTTCGACGGGTACGGCATCGGCGGGCTGTCGGTGGGCGAGTCCCGCAGCGAGATGGGCCCGGCACTGCACGCAGCAACCGACGTGTTGCCTGCTGACCGTCCGCGCTACCTGATGGGCGTGGGCGATCCGGCCCGCATTGTCGACGCCATCGCCGCCGGGGTGGACATGTTCGACTGCGTGCTGCCCAGCCGGCTCGGCCGCCATGGCACCGCGCTCACTCCCCAGGGTCGCATCAACATTCGCAATGCCCGGTTCGCCCGCGACGCCACGCCGCTCGACACTCGTGAAGACGGCACCGACGGTCGTCTCGGGCCGGGAGCCCGCTTCAGTCGCGGCTATCTCCGGCATCTGATGAGCGTGAACGAACCGACAGCCAGCCGCATCCTGACACTGCACAACATCGCATTTCTCAATGACTTGGTGGCCGACGCGCGCGCTGCCATCGAAGCAGGCCGCTTCAGCGCATTCCGAGAGCAGGTCAATGAAGTCTGGGGCTGAGCCGCTGCCAGCGGGGGAAGCCCGGTACGCTGCGCCGCCGAATGACGCCACGCTGAGGAGCACGTCATGGGTTCGATCATCATCCTCGTCGCACTGTTCGCCATCATGTATTTCCTGATGATCCGGCCGCAGCGCAAGCGGGCCGCCGAACGCGCCGCAATGCTGCGCGCCGCAGACATCGGCGACGAGATCGCCACGGTCGGCGGGGTCATCGGCAAGATCGTGGCGGTCGAGGAGCCCGGTGAGGTGGTCTGCATCGAGGTGGACAGCGACGTGGAGCTGCGGGTGCAACGCCGCGCCATCGGCGAGATCATCACGTCTGCCGGCAGCGGAGGCGCAGACGATCCGCCCGCATCGGACGGCGTCGACGAATCGGAATGACCCTGGCCGCAGCGCGTAGCGCCGGCATCGGCGCATTGGTCTGACGTGCGCCGCTCGCAGATCGTCTCGCTCCTTCTCGCGATCCTGATCGGGTTCGGCTCGCTCGCTGGCGTGCTGGCCGCGGGCTGGGCACCGGTGCTGGGCGTGCAGCTGCAGGGCGGCGTGGAGGTGCTGCTGCGGCCCACCGCCCCAGCCGACGATGAGCAGCTGGATCGTGCGATCGAGATCATCCGGTCGCGTGTCGATGCGCTCGGCGTCGCCGAGCCCGACATCACGCGTCAGGGCGAGCAGGTCGTGGTGCAGCTCCCCGGTGTCAAGGACAAGCAGCGTGCCGTCGATCTGGTCGGGCAGACAGCCGAATTGCGCTTCCGTCCCGTGCTGCTGACATTCAACCCTTTCGACGAGGCCGAGTTCGGCTCCGCGCTGGATCTCGCCGATGCCTACAACGGCACGATCACCTCAGAGGATGCTGTTGCCGCCGAAGCCGAGGCAGTCGAGCCCGCAGCATTCCCGAACTTCACGCTGCCCGAGGACGACATCGCCGATCAGGTTGTGGTGCTGCCGGGCCGTGGTGAGCCGGTGGGATACGTGCTCGGCCCGGCCGAACTCACCGGCGAGGCGGTCGCCGAGGCTGCAGCGACGTTCAACAACGAGTGGGTCGTCAACGTCGACCTCACCGAGGACGGCGCCGTCGGCTTCGATGCGATCGCGGCCCGCTACTTCGGGCAGCAGGTCGCGATCGTGCTCGACGGCGTCGTCGAGTCTGCCCCGGTCATCCGCGCGACCGAGTTCGGGGGCACAGCAGTCATCTCGGGCACGTTCGACGAGGACGGGGCGCGCGACCTCGCCGTCGCACTGCGCTTCGGTGCGCTGCCCGTGGAGTTCGAGCAGGACGATGTGCGCACCGTGTCGGCGACCCTCGGCGAGGGAACGCTGCGTGCGGGAGTGATCGCCGGCATCGTCGGGCTGATCCTCGTGGGTCTGTACATGCTGGTCTACTACCGGCTGCTCGGCATCGTGGCCGTGGCCAGCTTGGCCATCAGCGGGTCGGTCCTGTGGTCGCTCATCAGCTGGCTCGGCGAGAGCCGGGGCTTGGCGCTGACGCTGGCCGGCACCACCGGCATCATCGTGTCGATCGGCGTCCAGGTCGACTCGAACATCGTCTACTACGAGCGGATCAAGGAAGAGGTGCGCCGCGGCCGGGCGGTCCGTTCGGCCGCCGACGCCAGCTTCAAGGGCGCCTTCATGACCATCGTGTGGGCCGATCTGGCGTCGCTCATCGGCGCGGGCGTGCTGTACCAGCTCACGAGCGGCACCGTCCGCGGCTTCGCCCTGTACCTCGGGCTGGCAACGCTGATCGACCTGGCTGTCTCGTACTTCTTCATGCGGCCGCTGGTGGTGTTCATTGCCCGCCGGCTGGTGAACGAGGAACCCCGGCGTCTCGGCGTGCTGCGGGCAGCCGACGGCGATGTCGTCCCGGCGCCGGTGTCCGCGGGCGGCGCAGGACCGGCAGGAGGCACATCGTGATCGCAGCATTGCGCACCTTCTATCGAGGCGAGAATGCCTGGGACATCCTGCGCCTGTCGCGCAAAGTGCTCATCGGCTCAGCCATTGCAGTGCTCGTTTGCGTGGTGGCGTTGCTGGTGCGAGGCCTGAATCTCGGCATCGAGTTCGAAGGCGGCTCGGTGTGGGAGATTCCGGTGCCCGAGGAGTCCCAGGGTGCCGAAGCAGATGACGCAGCGGCGGGCTCCGGCGATGCAACAGACGACAGTGTGTCGACTGACGATGTGGCATCGGCAGCCGCCGCGGCCGGCGTGCCCGATGCGCGCGTGCAGTTCGTGGTGGTCACCGGCGCGCCCGACATCTTCCGTGTGCGCGGTGTGCTGGCGCCCGATGCCGACGGCGCAGCGGTGGCCGGGGCGCTGGCCGATGCTGTCGGTGTCGATGTGGAGAGCCTGTCGTCGCGGCAGGTCAGCCCGTCGTTCGGCGATGAGGTCGCCGGCAAGGCACGCCGGGCGCTCGTGGTGTTCTTCGTGCTGATCGCGCTGTACCTGTGGTTCCGCTTCGAGTGGAAGATGTCGGTGGGTGCGTTGATTGCCGTGGGGCACGACATCGTGCTGACCGTCGGTGCCTACGCGCTTTTCGGGTTCGAGGTGACGCCGGCGACGGTGGTGGCCTTCCTCACGATCATGGGTTATTCGCTGTACGACACGATCGTCGTGTTCGATCGCGTGAAATCCAATGAGCGCTCGTTGCCGGCGCGCAGCCATTTCACGTACCACGCGCTCGCGAACGTGTCGCTCAACCAGGTGCTGACACGGTCGGTGAACACTTCGATCACGTCAGTGCTGCCGGTGCTGTCGCTGCTGGTGGTGGGCGCCGGATTCCTGGGTGCAGGCACGCTGGCCGAGTTCGCGACCGCACTGCTGATCGGCCTGCTGGTCGGTTCGTACAGCTCGATCTTCGTGGCTATGCCCACGGTGGCGTGGCTGAAGGGCTACGAGCCCGGCTGGGCCGCTGCGCAGGTCGCGGCCGATGCTGCCGGACGTCACGACTCGATGGAGGCTGCCACCCAGGCGCTCGCGGCCGAGAGCTACACCCGCAGCGCTCCGCCCCGCCCCCGCAAGAAGGGCCGCCGCCGCTAGGTCCCTACTTGCCGAAGCCGGTGCGCAGGCAGCCATCGACGCCCAGAGAGCCGGTCGAGACAGCGGCTATGGGTCGACTGGACGGTAGGCGTCCCTGCGATGAGACACTCGCAGGACTTCGACGTTCCGGTGCGTGTCGTCAATCCGGTAGACGACGCGGTAGGTGCCTCGTCGGGCGCTCCACAGCCCTTCGAGTTCATCTCGCAGCGGCACGCCGATGCGCCGCGGCGCCTCCAGCAGCGGTCCCGTGATCAACTCGATGACGGCGGCGGCAACCGCCTCCGGCAGCTTGTCGGCGAGCGTTGCTGCTGCTGGTCCTGCGACGACTAGGTCGTATGGCGCTGCTGTCATGCGTTCCGGAGAGCCCGGACCGCCTCCACCCCGCGCACTGCGTCTCCTGCGGCAATGGCGCGCTGGGCTGCCGCGAGTTCGCGTAGCGCCTCGCTGTCGGTCAGGATCGCGAGCGTTTCCTCCAGCGATTCAAGATCCTGCGGGCTCACGAGCACCGCTGCGGGGGATCCGTTGCGAGTGATGACAACTCGCTCGTGCTGACTGTGCACACGCTCCACGAAATCCGAGAATTGATCCCTCACGGTCCGCAGCGACGCAGTTGACATGGCCACAATTGTGCCACGCAACGGTTGAGACCGTGCACACAATTGCGGCCATTGCGCTGAAGACTCTGATGGTCGGCGCCGCACGGCAGAATGAGAGTGTGAGTTTTCCTGTGTTCGGCCGGGCAACGGCTGGACGCGGCTGCGAGAAGCTTGGCTAGGACCATGCCTGCGGTGTCGCGCGTGCTGCCCTGGCGGCGCATCGCGAACACGGTCGCGGCCGACATCTCGCCGGTGGTCGAGCGCTACCGCCAGCGCTGGCCGAAGCGGTCGCCCGAGCTGGTCATCCGGGCGTACGAAGCAGCGGCGCAGGCGCACGAGGGCCAGCGCCGCAAAACCGGCGAGGCGTACATCACCCATCCGGTCGCCGTCGCAGGCGTGGTTGCCGATCTGGGCCTCGATGACACCTCGATTGCCGCAGCGCTGCTGCACGATGCGGTGGAGGACACCAGCGTCGAGCTGGTTGCGCTGGCCGACGACTTCGGCCCCGAGGTCGCGGCCATCGTGGACGGGGTCACCAAGCTCGACCGGGTCCGTTTCGCTTCCAAGCAGGCGCAGCAGGCCGCCACCCTGCGCAAGATGCTGGTGGCCATCGCGAACGACCCCCGCGTGCTGATGATCAAGCTGTCTGACCGGCTGCACAACATGCGCACGATCGGGGCGCTCGGCGCCGCGAAGCAAGCCGACGTGGCCCGCGAGACGCTCGACATCTACGCCCCGCTCGCCAATCGGCTGGGCATGCAGCAGGTGCGCGACGAGCTGGAGGACCTGGCGTTCGCGGCGCTGTACCCGAAGCGATACGCCGAGATCGACCGCATGCTGGCCGAGCGCACTCCCGAACAGGAGCGCTACGTCGACCAGGTGCTGGAAGAGGTCCGCGAGCAGCTCTCGCGGATGAAGATCGAGGCCACCGTGACCGGGCGCAAGAAGCACCACTGGAGCGTCTACGAGAAGATGGTCATCAAGAACCGCTCATTCGATGAGATCTTCGACTTGGTGGGCATCCGGGTGGTGGTGCCGACGATCCGCGACGCGTACGCGGCGCTGGGCTCCATACACGCGACGTGGAAACCGGTGACGGGCCGGTTCAAGGACTACATCGCGATGCCCAAGTTCAACCTGTACCAGTCGCTGCACACCACGGTGGTCGGCCCGTCGGGCACGGCCGTGGAAGTGCAGATACGCACCGACGAGATGCACCAGCGGGCCGAGTACGGCGTGGCGGCCCACTGGCGCTACAAGGCGGAGCGCGACGGCAACGGCAACAAGAGCAGCAGCAAGAGCAGCAAAGCGCAGCGCCAGGGCGGCGCAACCGTCGAGGAAGACATGCCGTGGCTGAGCCGGCTGGTCGAGTGGCAGGCCGAGTCCGACGACCCGGCCGAGTTCATGCGCACGATCGCGAGCGACCTCGGTCACGGCGAGGTGTACGTATTCACGCCCAAGGGCGACGTGGTGACGCTGCCGACCGGAGCCACGCCCATTGACTTCGCGTACGCCATCCACACCGACATCGGCGACACGCTCATCGGTGCCAAGATCGACGGACGGCTCGTGCCGCTCGACCGGCAGCTGCGCTCTGGCGACTCGGTGGAAGCGTTCACCTCAGACGATCCCGGGACGCGGCCGTCGCGCGACTGGCTGGAGATCGCCGTAACACCGAGGGCTCGCTACAGCATCCGGCGCTGGTTTGCCCGTTCGGACCGGTCCGAGTGGGAGGCGGCCGGGCGAGAGGCGGTCTCGGACGAGCTGCGCTCCGAGGGGCTCAAAGCGTCGCTGCTGATCGACGGCGACGAGATGCGTGCCGTGGCGGAGCAGTTCAGCCGCGCCGATCTCGACCAGCTCTTCGAAGCGGTCGGCAAGGGTGACGTGCGACCCCATTCGGTGGCCAAGCGGCTCGTCAGCCACTTGCGGGGCGAGGGCGACGGCGTGCAGCTGCCGGCCCGGCCTGCCCGGCAGCGGGGCTCGCGCCGCCGCCGCTCCGCCGGCGTGCATGTCGACGGCCACGACGACGCGCTGGTGCGCCTGGCCCGTTGTTGCAGCCCGGTGCGCGGCGACGAGATCCTGGGCTTCTCGACCAGCGGGCGCGGCATCTCGGTCCACCGTGCCGACTGTGCCAACGCGGCCGAGCTGGCGACGGCCTCTGGTGCTCGCCAGGTCGAGGTGGAGTGGGACGAGAGCTGGGCGGGCGAGTTCGCCGCTGCGCTGGAAGTGCGCGGGCTCGACCGCAACCGCCTGCTGCTCGACGTGGTGCAGGTGGTGTCGGGTCGCCACGACCTGTCGATCGCGAGCTGCGATACGTTCGTCGGCGACGACCAGGTGGCGGTGATGCAGTTCGAGGTCGAGGTGGGCGATCCCATCCTGCTGGACCAGCTGCTGGCCGCCCTGCGGGAGGTGCCCGGCGTGTTCGACGCCTACCGCACCATCGAAGGCCTCGCCCGCACCGAGTACTGAGCACTGGGTACTGGGGCCCCGGGATCGCTAGGACTGGCGGCGGCGGGGCCGTAGCCTGCGCTGGTCATGTCCGGTACTCCCTCGACGACCGCGAGCCCGCCTGACGGCGACGATGCAGCGGCCGGAAAGTCGTTCCGGACGCCGATCGGCACGCACGACCTGACACCGCCCGAATCGGGCCGCTGGGTGGCGTTGCTGGGAGCGTTCATCGCCGCAGCCGACCGTGCCGGCTTCGGCTACCTGCAGACGCCGATCTTCGAGGACATCGGCGTGTTTGCGCGCATCGGCGAGGGTACCGACGTGGTCGGCAAGGAGATGTACGAGTTCTTCGACCGCAGCGACCGCCATCTGGCACTGCGGCCCGAGTGCACGGCGTCGGTATGCCGCGCATTCGCCCAGCGTCGCCCCACCACGCCATGGAAGGTCTGGTACCAGGGGCCGTTCTTCCGCTACGAGGCGCCCCAGGCCGGCCGCTACCGCCAGTTCCACCAGATCGGGGCGGAGACGCTCGGCACCGACGACCCCGACGCCGATGTCGAGATCATCGCCCTGGCCGCGGAGTTCTTTGATGCCATCGGGCTGCGACGCGTGCCGCTGCTGGTGAACTCGATGGGCGACGCCGACACGCGCGTCGCATACGGCGAAGCGCTGAGCACATACCTGCGGCAGCGGGCCGCCGACGTGGATCCCGAAGACCGGGACAAGATCGAGCGTCACCCGCTTCGCATCCTGGACTCCAAGCGTGCGGCAACCGAGGCCGTGGCCGCCGAAGCCCCGCAGATCACCGACTACCTGAACACGGAAACGGCAGCCCACTTCGAGCGGGTGCGCGAGGGCCTCACTGCGCTCGGCATCGAACACCGAGTGGAGCCCAAGCTGGTGCGCGGCCTCGACTACTACACCCGCACCACATTCGAGTTCCAGGCCGCCAGCCTCGACGCCGCCCAGGACACGGTGTGCGGCGGCGGCCGCTACAACGGGCTCGTGGAAGCGCTCGGCGGTCCGCCGACGCCCGGCATCGGCTTTGCGCTGGGCATCGAGCGCCTGCTGCTGGCCTGCGACGCCGAAGGCGTCTTCGACGTTCCGGCACAGCGGGCCGAAGTGTGGGTGATCGACACGGCGGGCGGCGCCACCGCACGCGATCTCACCCATGAGTTGCGCTCAGTGGGCATCCGGGCAGACCGGGCCTTCGACGACCGGTCGATGCGGGCGCAGATGCGCGCCGCGGACCGCTCCGGTGCCGAGATAGCGCTCATCGTGGGGACCGACGAGGTCGACGCCGGCACCGTCACGGTGCGACCGCTGCGGCGCCCTGACGGCGGCGATGCTGACTTTGCGCAGCAGATCGTGCCGCGTGCCGACCTGCTGGGCACGCTGCGGCGCATCTTCGACGAGCTCAATGCGGAAGGTGGAACGTGATGGGCGACCCAATGCGAACCGACTACTGCGGGCGGCTGAGCCGCGCCGACATCGGCAGGAACGTCACCGTGTGCGGCTGGGTTTCGCGGCGCCGCGAGCATGGCGAGCACTTGGCCTTCGTCGACCTGCGAGATCGCACCGGCATTGTGCAGTGCGTCGTGGATCACGCTCACGATCTGCGCTCGGAATACGTGCTGGCGGTGACCGGCACAGTCCGTGAACGGCCAGAAGATACAGCCAATCCCGACCTGGCCACCGGCGAGATCGAGATCGGCGATGCGACCGTCGAGGTGCTGTCGCGCTCGGAGCCCCCGCCGTTCCAGATCGATGGCCGCACTGAGGTCGACGAGATGCTGCGCATCCGCCATCGCTACCTCGACCTGCGGAATCCCCGCATGCACTCGAACCTGGTGAATCGGGCACGCGTGAACGCAGCGATCCGCCGTTCGATGGAGGCAGCAGAGTTCATCGAGGTCGAAACACCGACGCTGGTGGCTTCGACCCCTGAGGGCGCCCGCGACTTCGTCGTGCCCAGCCGCCTGCATCAGGGCCGCTTCTACGCACTGCCGCAGAGCCCCCAGCTGTTCAAGCAACTCTGCATGGTGGGCGGCATCGACCGCTACTACCAGATCGCCCGCTGCCTGCGAGACGAGGATCTGCGAGCCGACCGACAGTTCGAGTTCAGCCAGCTCGACCTCGAGATGAGCTTCGCCAGCGGCGCCGAAGTGCGCGCCGTGATCAGCGAGGCAGTGGCCGAAGCGGCCGAAGAGATCACCGGCGTGCGCCCCGCGGCGATGCCCGAGATCACCTGGCATGAGGCGATCGACCGCTACGGGTCGGACAAGCCCGACCTGCGCTTCGGGCTCGAGCTCACCGAGCTCACAGATCTGTTCGCCGAGACCGGGTTCAACGCGTTCAAGGCGCCTGCGGTGCGGGGCATCCGGGTGCCCGGCGGCGGCGACATCAGCCGCAACGCAGTCGATGATCTCACCAAGCAGTGCCAGCGCTGGGGCGCCAAGGGTCTCGTGTGGATGCGGGTCAGCGCCGGCGAGCCGCTGGCCGAGGGTGCCCGCAGCGCAGCCGGCGGCCGGCTGGCCGTCACCTCGCCGGTCGCAAAGTTCATGTCCGATGCTGAGATCGACGGTGTGCTGGGGCGCCTCGGGGCTGAGCCGGGCGACATGTGCTACCTCGTGGCTGACACCTGGCGCAGGGCCAGCGGGGTGCTCGGCCTGCTGCGGCTGGAGCTGGGCCGCCCGCCGGTGAACGAGGGGGGCCTGCACTTCCTGTGGGTGGTCGACTTCCCCCTGTTCGAGGATGTGAGCGCCGACGGACTCCCGATCCCGGCGCATCATCCCTTCACGATGCCCCATGCCGACGATCTCGACGTTGTGGCTGCGGCTTCGGCGCGTATGGCGTCGGGCGGCGGCTTCGACGCCGACACCCTGCTGGACGTGCGCTCGCAGGCGTACGACCTGGTGCTCAACGGCTGGGAGCTGGGCTCGGGCAGCGTCCGGATCCACCGGGGCGACATCCAGCAGCAAGTCTTCGATCTGCTGGGCATCGACCCCGCCGCAGCGCAGGAGCGATTCGGGTTCCTGTTGGACGCGTTCCGCTACGGCGCACCGCCGCATGCAGGCTTCGCGTTCGGCATCGACCGGCTGGCGGCGCTGCTGTGCGGCGAGGAGAACATCCGCGAGGTCATCGCGTTTCCCAAGAGCCAGTCCGGTGCAGATCCGCTTACCAACGCCCCGAGCCACATCTCTGCCGACCAGCTGGAAGAGTTGGGGCTGGCAGTCGTCGCCGGCGACGGCGAGCAAGGTGCCGTCGCCCGTGAGGGCGAGCAGGGCGGCAGTGCGGACGAGGACGAGTCATGAGCAGCAGCGATCTGGCCGCCGTGGTGGTGACTGTCTGCGTGGTGGTCGCGCTAGTGGCCCTGATCGCTGTGCTGACCCAGGCGTTCGCATTGATGCGAGAGTTCCGGCGCAAGCTCGAGGACTTCGACGCCAAGGTCGGGCCGGCGCTCGGCCAGTTGGCCGATACCGCCGAGATGGCCCAGACCGAGATCGGCCGGCTGCGCGACCTGTTGAACATCGCGCAGAAGGTCGCAGGGCTGGCCGAATCCGCCGGGGCCGGCGCTGCAAGGATTGCCGGGGTGCCGGTCGACAAGGTGCGGGCAGCAGCCGAAGCCCTGCGCGGCAAGTTCGGTGGCACAGAGAGCGAGACGTCTGCAGGCAGCGAGGAAGCAGGGCGCTGAGATGCTGAAACGATTGCGATGGCTGACGCTGGGTGCCGGACTGGGTGCTGGTGCCTCGCTGTGGGTGCAGCGGCGGCTGCGTCACCTCCTCGACCGATACGCGCCCGTGCGCGGCACGGCGACGGCGCTCGGCACTGCCCGCCAGATGCGTCGTGATCTCAAGGACGCTTGGCAGGACGGCCGCAAGCGCCTCGACGCGGCGTGGGATGACGGCAAGCGGCAGATGGAGGATGCTGAGCAGCGTCTGCGCGACGAGCGGGACCGTCGCTGGGCCGAACGCCGCCATCGCCGCGAAGCCGCCTGAGAGGCCGCGATAGCCCCTCCGGCGGCCACGGAGGCCGCGAAAGTGCGTCGGCGGCCACAGAGGCCGCGAGAGTGCGTCGTATCCTCTGGGGATGCGCGCTGGCGAACTGCGTGAAGCGTTCAACTCGTTCTGGGCCGAACGAGGCCACGATGTCCGCGCTTCCGCGAGCCTGATCCCGCACGAACCCTCGCTGCTGTTCACGGTGGCGGGCATGGTGCCGTTCATGCCGTACTTCCTCGGTGAGGAGGTGCCGCCGACGCGTCGCATGGTCACCATCCAGAAGTGCGTCCGGGCGGGGGGCAAGCACAACGATCTCGACGACATCGGCCGCACCAACCGCCATTTCACGTTCTTCGAGATGATGGGCAACTTCAGCTTCGGCGACTACTTCAAGGCCGAAGCCATCCCGTGGGCGTGGGAGTTCGTCACCGAGGTGCTCGGACTCGAGCGGGAGAAGCTGTGGGTGACGGTGCACGTCAGCGACGACGAGGCCGCCGAGATCTGGCAGACCTCGGTCGGCGTCCCGCCCGAGCGCATCCAGCGCCTCGACAAGGACAACTGGTGGGCCGCAGGCGATGTGGGGCCATGCGGGCCCTGCAGCGAGATCTTCTACGACCTCGGACCCGAGCTCGGCGACGGCGGGGGTCCTGCGCACGGCGGCGAGGACCGCTTCGTGGAGATCTGGAACCTGGTGTTCATGCAGTTCGCTGCCGACGGCACCGGCGACATGACGCCGCTCGAAGCCCCTGGCATCGACACGGGTGCCGGACTCGAGCGGATCCTGGCGGTGCTGCAGGGCGTGCCCGCGGCGTGGGACATCGACCTGTTCGCGCCGCTGCTGGCAGAGGCAGAGCGCATCTGCGGCAAGACCTACGGCGCCGATCCCGAGACCGATGTCTCGATGCGCATCTTCGCCGACCACGCCCGCACGACGGCGATGCTCATCTCCGACGGCGTGTTCCCCTCCAACGAAGACCGCGGTTACGTGCTGCGGCGCATCATCCGTCGGGCTGTGCGCCACGCCTGGGTGCTCGGCGTCACCGATGTCGTGATGCCGCGGCTGGTCGAGATCGTGGTGGATGTGATGGGCGATCACTACACCGACCTGGTCAAGAACCGGCAGTTCATCGCCGATGTCGTGGCCCGCGAGGAGGAGCGCTTCCGGACCACCCTCGCTGCGGGCCAGAAGATCCTGGACGAAGCGACTGCTGGGCTCGATTCGACAGTGTTCGACGGCGAGGTCGCCTTCCTGCTCCACGACACGCACGGTTTCCCGGTGGAGGTGACTGAGGAGATCCTCACCGAGCGCGGCCTGAGCCTCGACCGTGACGGCTTCGAGGCTGCCATGGAACGCCAGCGCGAGCGAGCACGGGCGGGCCGGGCCGGCGGCCCGACGTTTGCGGACGAGCGCTACCGGGAGATCCTGGCGCAGTTCGGGCCCACGGACTTCGTGCGGGACGCATCGACGGTGGCCGACGCTCGGGTGCTCGCCACTTTCGACATACCGCCCGACGGCGGGCAGGACAGTGACGACTTGGGCGGCGATCTGGTCGAGGTGTTCCTCGACCGCACGCCGTTCTACGCCGAGAGCGGCGGGCAGATCGGCGACATCGGCACCATCACCGGTCCCGACGGCAGCATCGAGGTGCTCGACTGCACCTACGCACTCGCCGACCTGCACCGCCACGTCGGGCGTGTCGTGGGCGACGGCGTCGAGGTCGGATCGCTGGTGACTGCGGCGATCGACGACGAGCGCCGGGCGGCAATCCGGCGTAACCACACCGGCACCCACATCCTGCACTGGGCGCTGCGCGAGGTTCTGGGCGACCATGTCAAACAGGCGGGCTCGCTGGTGGCGCCCGACCGCCTGCGTTTCGACTTCAGCCATTACGAGGCGGTCAGCCGCGACCAGCTGCGCGAGATCGAGCGTGTCGCGAACGCCGAGATCATCGCCAATGGCCGCTGCCGCCACTACGAGACCTCGATGAGCCACGCGCAAGCCATCGGCGCTGTCGCCTTCTTCGGCGACAAGTACGGCGACGTGGTGCGGGTACTCGAGGCCGGCGAGCACTCGACTGAGCTGTGCGGCGGCACTCACGTGGCCGCGCTCGGTGATATCGGGCACTTGCGCATCGTCTCGGAAGCGAGCATCGGCTCGAACATGCGTCGCATCGAAGCGGTCACCGGCCTCGCGACTGTCGATCGGCTCGCCGACGCCGAAGACACACTGGACTCGCTGGCCGAGATGCTGAATGCACAGCCCGACGAGATCGCCTCAGCCATGCAGCGACGGCTGGACGAGACCCGCGAGCTCCGCCGCCAGGTACGCGACCTGCAGCGCTCCATGGCCGCGTCGCGAGCCGACGAGCTGGCTGCCGGGGCCGATGACGGCGTCGTGGTCGCCGAACTCGGTGATCTCGAACGCGACTCACTGCGCGACTTGGCAGTGTCGGTGCGCGACCGCGACGGCATCCGCGCCGTGGTGCTGGCCTCCGCGCCGGCGGCCGGAGGAGTGGCGTTGGTTGCCGCGGTGGATCCGGGCGGCGATCTGTCTGCAGGCGATCTGCTGCGCGATGCGGCCCGCACCGTCGGCGGTGGCTTCGGCGCCAAGGGCGACCCGCCGCTGGTCGTGGCCGGCGGCCGCAACCCTGACGGCATCGGCGACGCCCTGGCCCAGGCCCGAGCGGCGGCACTCGGGAAGTGAGTGGGGCGCCGGGCCCGATGATGCGGGCTGTCGGCGTGGATCTCGGCTCGGCGCGCATCGGCGTGGCCATCGCGCCGGCCGATGCTGCGGTGGCAGTGCCCTACGAAGTCCTCGAACGCAGTGGCGAGCGTGCCCGAGACCACGAAGCACTCGCAGGTATGGTCGCTGACGTGGGTGCGGAGGTGGTCGTCATCGGCCTGCCGACCTCGCTAGACGGCAGCGAAGGACCGGCTGCGGTGGGCGTGCGAGCCGAGGCCGGCGAGATAGCGGCGGCGCTTGACGTGCCGGTGGTCTTGCACGACGAGCGCTACACGACTGTGAGCGCGGAGCGCATCCTTTCCGAACAAGGCATGCGGGGCCCCGCTCGCCGCAAGGTCATCGACAAGGTGGCTGCTGCGGTCATCCTGCAGTCGTGGCTCGACGCACGTGACTGACGACAGCACCGACGCTCCCCGCGACAGCCGCGAGGTGCGCCACGCGACCGGCAACGCCGGCCGTGCGACTGCCGTGAGAGCGCCATCGGCCGTGCGACGGCTGGCAGACCGGCTCGCTGGCCTCGTGGGGCTGGCATCCGACGGCGAATCTCCCCGAGCCGAGCCGGGTCTCGCAGCGAGTACGGAGATCGGCGGCGATCACGGTTCGGCCGCGCCGGCCACAGACGCCCAACGTCCGCTGCCGCCGGGAGCCTCCGTGTCGCCATCAGTGCCTGGGGCCGGTGTGCAGAGCTCCCCGCCGGTCGGAGGCCGCCGAGGCGTCGACTTCGAGGTGGTGAGCACGCGACGCGGCTTGGGCACGCCGGGCGCGTTGCTGTTTCTCGTGGTGCTCGGCGTCATCGCCTGGATGGCGGGCAGCCGCGGCTACCGCTGGGTGTCCGAGCAGCTCGATCCTCCCGGCGATCCCACCGGCGAGATCGTGCTGACGCTGCCGCCCGGATCGAGCACAGCGAGCATCTCCGACCTGCTCGGCGATCACGGTGTGGTCCCCAGTTCGCGGGCCTACGAGTGGTACGTGAGGTTCAAGGGCGGCCCGGCGTTTCAGGCCGGCGAGTACACGTTTCAATCCAACTCGTCCGTCTGGGAGACCCTGGCGGTGCTCGAGGCCGGGCCGAGCCGGGTTGCCCAAGCCGCCCAGCAATCGCTCACCATTCCCGAAGGCCTGACGGTGGCGCAGATGGCCGCGCTGCTGGACGAGGTGGAGGGCCTGAGCTTCAGCGGCAGGGACTTCGGTGAGGCCATCCGCGAGAGGCCGGTGCTCTCGCTGGTTGCGCCAGTGCCTCGCGTGCTGCCCGACGGCGTCATCGAACCGGCCGAGGGACAGCTCTTCGCCGATACCTATTTCTTCGACTCCCAGACGAGTGCCGAGCAGCTGGTCGCGCTGATGGTCGACCGGCTCGATGCGGTGCTGACCGATCTGGGCTACGACGATGCCCCCCGGCGTGTGGGCCTGACGCCGTACGAGGCGCTGATCGTGGCGAGCATGATCGAGCGGGAGGCCCAGCGGCCCGAGGACCGGGCCAAGGTGGCGCGGGTGATCTACAACCGGCTGGCGCGGGGCTGGTCGCTCGGCCTCGATGCCACGGTCGTCTACGTGGTGGGCGAGAGCGAGCTGACCGCAGAGCTGCTGGCGGTCAACTCGCCGTACAACACCCGGGTGCTCGTGGGACTGCCGCCCACGCCGATTGCCACCCCGGGCCGCGCCTCGCTCGAGGCAGCGCTGAATCCGGAAGACGGACCCTGGATGTACTTCGTGCTGACCTCTCCCGACGGCACCCTGTCGTTCTCCGAGACCGACGAGGAGTTCCAGCGCGACAAGGCGGTGTGCCAAGAACTGGGCCTGTGCGGCTGAGGTCGGTTTTGGCAGCCGACCATTCCCTAACCCGCTAAAGTT
>WTFX01000029.1:0-95819 GCA_011523825.1 Microthrixaceae bacterium | reverse complement strand
GTTTTGGCAGCCGACCATTCCCTAACCCGCTAAAGTTCGGGCAGGTTGCGCCGGTCGAGGTAGAAAGTTTTGGCAGCCGACCATTCCCTAACCCGCTAAAGTGACCTGACCCTCACCCCCACCACGGCGATGTTTTGGCAGCCGACCATTCCCTAACCGGCTAAAGTCGAATGTCCTGCGAACCGCCGACCCATCGGGTTTTGGCAGCCGACCATTCCCTAACCGGCTAAAGTGCAGGCGATGCAGTGTCGAGATGGACAGTCCGTTTTGGCAGCCGAC
This sequence comes from Microthrixaceae bacterium, assembly GCA_011523825.1. Taxonomy (GTDB): domain Bacteria; phylum Actinomycetota; class Acidimicrobiia; order Acidimicrobiales; family Poriferisodalaceae; genus Poriferisodalis. The sequence continues at coordinate 95,540 of WTFX01000029.1, read as the reverse complement.
CATTCCCTAACCGGCTAAAGTTGTGATGTGTGCGGGATCACGGCCGACGCGTTTTGGCAGCCGACCATTCCCTAACCGGCTAAAGTAGGCGCGTCACGGCGTCTGGTACCCACTTGGTTTTGGCAGCCGACCATTCCCTAACCGGCTAAAGTCGGAACGGGTGACGTACGCGGCGAGCGCTGGTTTTGGCAGCCGACCATTCCCTAACCGGCTAAAGTGCTGCCGTTGCTCGTCCGCGCCCGGACCACGTTTTGGCAGCCGACCATTCCCTAACCGGCTAAAGTTGTGCGCTGATGTGTACTCGTCGGCGTTGAGTTTTGGCAGCCGACCATTCCCTAACCGGCCGAGGCTTCTGACCGGATGTTCACGTAGCGCGGACCTGAACTTAAGCAACCAAAGCGGATCAGAACAGCAGGAGCTGACCTCGCGAAGTGTCACGCTCTTGTCGCGCCCCTCCATTGAAGACCTGCATTTGACCATATTGCTTGTCAGTGAGCGCCAGGATGCTGACATTTCCTTCAGGAGGTATTCGCGACCGAATGCGATATGCGAGGGCGTCGACTGCGGAACGGCTTCCAGAAAATTTCATGTATACAGAGAATTGCGCCATTTCGAATCCGAGGTTCAACAGTTCGTTTCGGAATTTTGTGGCGCGTCGACGTTGCGGTTTAGTGACCACCGGTAGATCGAACATGACAACGGTCCACATGAATCTGTATCCACTGAATTCGCTCATCCCGCAATTGACCGGCTATCTGGAAGGTGGATTCGAGGTTCGCCCTCCAGCACTGCCTTGGTCAGTGACTGCGCTGCCCACTCGACACAGCGACTGAGAGGCGTGACACCTCTCGATGTCGTTACGCCGCGGGCCAGTACAGCGGCGAGAGCTGACTTTGTATGGACATCGACGGCTTGATGTCCTTCGCGCCGGAGTTCGAGGACACTGCGGTCGACAGCGGGCCGAAACGGCTCCATCAGATCGTCGGCGAGGCAGAACGCATTGAAGCGATTGTGGTGCTGGAGACCGAGCGAAGGATGCAGCCCCGATGCACAAACGTTGCGCGCAACGGTAGCTCGCAACACGGCGTACCCGTAATTGAGCAAGCCATTCGGTGGTAGACCGTCGCGACGGCGACGGAAGTCGTCACCGAAGAGACAGGTCCAGTACAGCCGGGCTCCGTGCGCTTCCAACGACGTGCAGTTATCGGGTGTCACGCGACAGGCAAAGTCCTCCAAGGCTGCGGCATCGTGGCCTTCGCTGTGCAGCACTGCGGCTTGCGCTTCCAGCTTCGCGCGGATGAGGACCGCCCAAAGTGCGGCGCGAAGTTCGTCAGGCATCTTCGCTTGGGCCGCCATACGTCTGCTCTGCTCGTAGTTGGCTTGGATCGGCCACACCCATGCAGCGGGTGTGTGATAGGCGTCGCAGCAAACCAGAGGTATGCCTCGCCGGGCGAGTTCGACAATCGCTCCGTTGGAATAGGAGGCTTGCGGCGTGTGGACGATGATCGACTCGATCTCGTCGAAGGGCACGAGATGCCCGGAGGCCCCAGACCCTTCCGTGTCGCACGAGACAGACAGCGAACCGCGCTTCTTGGACAGGTAGCGCCGACCGGTTGCGATGTCGAGGACTCGGCGCTCCATGGGTTCATTCCCTCGATCGCTGCCTGGCCTCGGCCTTGAACGGCCCGCCGTCGTGTACACGGCCCAAGATGTCGACGCTGACCTTGCGCATGCCCTCGACCAGCACGCGGGTCGCGCTCTTGCTGAACGAGGGCATCTCTTTGCTCTTGCCTGCTTGAGCGTGGTCAACGAGGACTACCCGCTGATCGCTGAGCTGCTGGACACGGAGAATCTGCCGGTTCTCGCCCTCACCCATCGCCACCATGTCGTCGATGTGAAGACGCATCAGCTTGCGGGCAGTTGGGTGCTTCGCCTTGATTTGCGAGTGGCCCCGCTGACTATGCGCGTCGAAACGGCTGACGGTCTCGCCTCTCGTCCCGCCATCGGGCAGCAGCCAGATGTCCATGTAGGCATTGCCGTCAGTCTTGTAGGCCTTGTAGATGCCGCCGGTGGCGTCTCCGATGAACGCCAAACTGCCTTCGCCCATCGTCGTGAGCAATCGGACGCGACGGATTCCGATCTGTCGGCGGGCCTCTGGCGCGAATCGCTGCCACTGTTCGGATTCGCTGCTCTCGGCGTTCTCCGCTTGGACCTGCTTCCAAAGGGATTGCAGGCGAGCCTTGAGGGCGAGATCTCGAATGCGTCCGAGGTCTTTGGGCTTGATGGCAGTGAGGTGCTTTCTCTCGACGAGCGTCATCATGCCCTTCTCGTCTGGGCCGTCAATGACCCCGTAGGCGGTGTCGTTGTGGAGGCTGCCGCTCGTGACGTCGCGTCCGGCGCGGCGACGCTCGCGCTTGTCGCCCAGCACAGTGAAGTGATCAGGCCGGTGTCGGACGATGCAGTTTCTCGCAAGTGCTTCCATGTCCTTTCGGAATGCGGGCCATGGCGGCGGGATGTCGGCCGCGATCCGGCCCACATCGGTGCCGCGCCCAGCGGCTTGGGCGACTCGCTGCAAGAGCGATCGTGATGTCATGCCCACCACGGCGGCGTCGATCATGTGGTGGCGGTGGTCCTCGCGGTTCTTTCGATCGCTGCCCGGCGCAGCGAGGATGCTCTCCAAGCCCCAGGCCCGACGCAGCAGCGCCGTCGTCCGGCCAGGCGTCACCCAGATGCTGCTGCGCTCGACGACGCATTCGAGGTACTCCCGGACCAAGCGCGACAGGTAGCGGTTCTCGTTGAGTTGGCGATCCAAGAAGTCGGAACGCTCACTGAACCGCTTCATCGCATCAGCGTTGAAACGCCACCGCTTGCCGGTCGGCAGCGACTCTGCACGAGCCAAGATCTCGCCATAGCGGTCTGAGTCCGCGCCCCATGCCTCGAAAGGCGTCCGATTGGCCTTCTCCCGATTCGCATGACGCATCGCAACGACGGAGTTGTTCATGCTGTTGTCGAGCGTGCGGCTGTACGGCAGCAGGTGTTCGACCTCGGTCTCGTCGGACAAGACCCGCCCTATCGACAGCGGGGTTCCGGTGAACGGGCAGACCCGCTGGTTCGGCGGTCCTTGCTCGTCCCACAGTCGCAGCTTGCGCATGTCCTGAGCCGACGGCTCAGGGACACCTGCTTCTTCCGCCAGCTCGCGTAGGCGGTCGTTGCGTTCGCGGTTCGTGCCCTGCCGTCGCTCATCCTCGCGCCTCTGCTCCTCGGTCTGCTTCAGATCGCGGGACAGTTCCACCACCACTTCGTTCGGCTTGCCGTAGGCATCGACGATGGCGTTGAAGAGCCTGCGTACTTGGCCGAGTGCGATGTGCACGGTCGGGTTCGCGACGCGGCCGAAGCGTTCGACCTCCGAGGCGGCATCAGGCTTGACGCCGGTCGCATACCGAGCCAGCACCGAGCCGTAGTAGGGAAGGCGCTCGTGACTGGCATCACCGTGCCGGTCCGAATGGCGGCCCAGGCCCGCCGCTGTGACTGCATCGTGATACCGCATGCCGTTTTGCATGAACGGCAGCATTCGCCCAATGGCGGCTCTGGACAGGTTGCCGGTGCCGGGTGGGAGCTTGGCCTCTGAGACAGCCTCGGCTGCTGCTTCGTCGAGCCCGAATTCGTCCATCAGCCAGTCAACGAGATCATCAGCATTCGTGTCGGCCAATAGGCGTTCGACGATCTGCTGTTGCTCCTCAAGGCTGTGCCTGTCCCATTTTCTGCCGAAGCACTTCTTCGCACGCAGCGGTACGGCGGCACGGTCACCGTCCAGTTCCTCTCGCGCGACAGTGCGCAGATTGCAGCGCGTGCCCTCCGGCAGCCCCGCGTCGGCAACCAGCTGATCGAAACGTCGCGTCCTGCTGCGTCGCAGCTTCGCGACCACGCGTTCGCGCTCTTCGTCCGTGAGCGGGCGAGCGGCTTGACCGGGCGGCGCGACCTCCACATTGTTCACTTCCTGCAAGATGCGGAAGAACTGGAACAGCGGCTCGGCCTTGAGGACGCGGTTTTCGTCAGGCAGCAGCGTGCAGCGGCCACGTTCGACGGGCCGCAGCGGTCGCTGATACAAGAGGCTGCCGACGAGATCGTTCCAAGCGTCCGCGGTGACTTCTGGATGGTGCGGTGCTTGGGCATCTCGGATCGCTTCGAGCTCACGCTCGATCATCGACCGTTCCGGGTAGAGGCCGCCGCCGAGATAGGGGCCGCCGCCGGGCCGTGCCCGCACCGTCGAGCCCCGCTGGCGGCGACCCCACAGGTACTCGCCGAGCGTCCGGGTGCCTGACTGGTCGATACGACGCTGCAGTTCAGCTGTCGAAGCGCGAATGGCGCCTTCCTCGCCGCCGTCGGCCTGCCGGTTGCTCTTGAAGCCGCGTCGCTCTGCGAACGACAGCAGGACACGCCCGAGCTCGAACCGGCTGAGCGGCCGGTCCAGCGCCTCGGCCCGCAGCTTCAGCGGGTCGAGCTGACGCCACGGGGCGCGATCTTCGGCGGGGTCAGGCAGCAAGCCGCATATGCGCAGCTGTGCCGCCACTCGTCGGCGTCGCCGCAGCGTGCGGTCGCGGTTTCTGCGAGGTCCGCGCTTCATGCGACGGTCGGCGGCATTCGATGCGCGGTTCTTGGGGTTGCGGCCGTCGCTGTGAATCGAGACTCCGCCGTCCACGATTTCGATTGGCTCGGGCGAGTCGGCATCATTCAGGCGATACAGCACCCATCCGATGCTGTTGGTGCCTAGATCGAGTCCGAGTCGCAACACTGGGTCACCGTCTGCTGAAGCTCCCGTCGGCGAGCGGGCGAATCAGAGTAGTCTGCGGCGCAGGGAATGGTTGGCGGTACCTACGGGTGCCAACAACAAGCAGCGTCCCCGAAGCGGGACAGTATGCACCACGTTGCGAGGCGGGCTCCGGCCCGCCTCGTCCCGTCTGTACTCGCCACGGGCAGCGACCGGCTCCCTCTCGACTGAGGGTGCCCGCGGACGATCTCAGCGTGGACCGGCGAACCCTTGGGCGCGAGCTGCGACCGGGCGTGACTCAAGCTTCGGCAATGAGGGCCCGGATCTCGGGCAGCTCCAAGATCTGGTCGATCGTCGCCAAGGTGTAGGTACGGCCTTGTGTGGCCAGGATGACGTCGCAGAGGGCGTTCGGCCGTTCGGTCCATCCCTTGCCGTCAATCAGTGCGCATGCTCGCAGTCCGCGTTCGTTCGCCGCCGTCACCAAGGTCCGGATGCGTGCGGCCTTGTCGCGCGCGGTCCCGCCGTCTTCTGCAACCTTGGATTCGACGACAAGGGTGGGTGAGTCGTCGGGAATGATGAAGTCGGGCCCCGGCTTGAGTCCGAACCGGGCTGCGGTCTCCGCGGCACCGGTCGCTCCGCGCTTCGTCCGGTGGTAGGGCACGCCGTGTGCCTCCAGCAGGTCCTGGAGCGGGATTTCCAGGACGGCGTCCCCCTTGACTTCGGAGTAGGCGTCCTGCACTTGTCGCCAGACTCCGCCGACGTACCGCTGGAAGAGCAGCGTCGAGTAGGGCACCCCGTTGGTGTGCTCGCGCACGCTTCGCCACCCGTCGAGCGTGTCGCCCTTGTCGAGCTTGGAATGGAAATGGGTCGTGACGCGAGGCGGCACGGTCAGCAGGTCACGATTCATCATCGCCAGCACAGCACCGGCAATCGACCCGACGATTCGCTGGCGAGCCGCCGTCCGGTGTTCCTGTGCGGTGCTGCGTTCGAGGTTCTTGAGCGAACCTCCGGCCAGGTTCGAGTCGGGGTCGTGAAGACGGATGGCAACTGCCAGTTCGTTATGCGTCAGCCCGAGAATCATGCGCAGCGGTGCCAGCGCAGCCGGGCATTCGAGCAGCACCGCCGCCAGGGATGCTGCATCGACACGAGTGAAGTTCTCCGTGTCCGTCACCAGCGCCGAGTACGCCTCGGTGAAAGCGTCCTCGTCGAACATCGAGTTGCCTCGCGGAACGAGATGAAACGACGGACTGAGGTGGGTGAGGTAGCTCTGGGTCAAGAGCGCGCGCGAGGCCTCGGCTTCGTCGCCATGTTTCGCGAGCGTTACGCCGACCGCTTGCTGACGCGCCACCGGACTCGGGTCCGACCCGGCTGCGCGGAGTATCCGTTCCTCAGACTCCGAGAGCGCCATGCTCAAACCGCAAGCCGCAGCTCACCCGGCTCGGGTTCGCATTGGTCACTCTGTATCCGCTGTGTGCATACCTCGACGTACTCGCGGTGCAGCTCTATCCCGCCCGCACGACGGCCGTGGCGGCGTGCAACGACCACCGTCGTCCCCGAGCCGGCGAAAGGATCCACAACCAATCCGTCACAGGGACAGGCAGCCCGAACGAAGAACTCGGCCAGACCTTCGGGCATCACCGCCGTGTGCTGACCCGCGGGACCCCAGTGCTGGTTGTACGCCTGAGGGACCTCGATGACGTTGCCCGGATCGGCACCACCCTTGTCATAGGTAGCGCTTCGGTCACGGCCGAACCCGGCCTCAGTGTTCCGTCGACCATTCCGATCACGCTGCCGCCGTGCGATTTCCTGCTCGCTCGACCGATACGGCACCCGGACCGCATCGAGATCAAAGAACGGCCGAACGCCCTTGGCGAAGTGGTACACGTACTCGAAGCTGTCTTTCGTACGCGGCCCGAACCGACCCGGAATCGCATTGGGCTTGGACCAGATATAGGTCTCGAGCCAGCGCCACCCCATGCGCTGCAACTCCAGCACCAACTCGTACACGTAGGGATGCCGCTGTCCCCTGAGGTGGCCGGCTGCTGCGACGCGGTTCTTGATGTTCAGCACAAATGAACCGGATTCCCTCGTGGCCTGCAGCATCGCTTTGGCAAACGGCAGGAACCACTCCACGTAGCGATCCGGATGGATTGCCGAATAACGCCGCGCGTCCGCATACGGAGGCGAGGTGAAGAAGAGATCCACAGAACCGGCTGGCAGGCACACGAGCCAGTCAACCGCGTCGCCCCACACGACACCGTCCTCGACGAGTCGCGCCAACGCAGCTTCGGGATCACAGGGGGCTGCCGGAGGCCCGTTCGAAGTGTCATCGCCCACCACACCGTTGACAGTAGCGAGCCCAAGTCACACGAACAGCGACCTTTCGCAAGTGCCGAATGGCCATCTTGGCGGGCTTGCCGCGACTCGTGGCACTGGCCCACCCGAAGAGCTTCGCTGGCGTGCACACTGTGTCTATGCGGACTGCACCGTCCGGTGACACGAGAGTCGCAGGCGTGATCGGCGACCCCGTGCGGCACTCCCTGAGCCCGGCGCTGCACAACGCTGGCTTCGCGCACCTCGGCTTGGACTGGACGTACGTGGCGTTCGAGGTGCCGGCCGGCGGCGGTGCGGATGCCGTGGCTGCGATGCGCGCTCTGGGCATCGACGGACTGTCGGTGACCATGCCGCTCAAGGCGGAGGTGGCTGAGGCGTGCGACGAGCTGTCGCCTATCGCAGGCCTGCTCGGCGCAGTCAACTGCGTGCGGCACCGCCGTGGCCTCTTGGTCGGCGAGAACACCGACGGCGCGGGCTTCGTCAACTCGCTGCGCCGGCAAGTGGACGCCGAACTCGCCGGAAAGCGCGTCACGGTGCTGGGCGCAGGCGGTGCCGCGCGGGCGGTGATCGTCGCCTTGGCCGCAGAGGGAGCATCGGTGACTGTGGTGAGTCGCTCGCCCGACGCCGCGGAGCGGGCTGCGACGCTGGGTGTGTCGGCCGGCCGCATTGCGGCCGCTGCTTCTGGTGCGCGTCGTGGCTCGACGACAGTTGAGAAGTCGGGTGGGGCAGCGGAGGACCGTCCGAGGGGCACAGCCGCCGTCGGCGGCCCCGAATCGGCGAGCGAGGCGGATGTCGTGGTGAACGCCACACCGCTGGGCATGGCTGACGGCGATCCGATGCCGATCGACCCGACGCTGCTGCGAGGCAACCAGATCGTCGTTGATCTCATCTACCGACCTGCGCGGACGCCGCTGCTCGACGCCGCAGCCCAAGCAGGTGCGACGACGCTGAACGGCGTCGGAATGCTGTTGTTCCAAGCCGCCGAACAGTTCAAGATGTGGACTGGCCGAGACGCCCCCGTCGACGTGATGGCCGCGGCCGTCGGCCTTGACATCGCCGGGTAGCACCCCGGCCTGAGTGCAGCCTTGGGCGGCTGACGACGACCGGAGGCAGGGCATGGCCGCGTGTGAAACCCATTGCGCAAGGACGGTTCGTCCCAGCGTGTCGATGCGGCCGTCAGCGGCGAGACCGTTGTGATCGCCGAGTTGGACACAACTCTCGTCGCCGTCACAGCCGTCGCATTGGGTGGCTCTGCTGCCGGTGTCGCAGCTGTTCGCTGCGCCTGGCGCTGCTTCGGCGTGAGCCTCCATCCTGCGGCGGCGATCGCAGTGTGTGCTGCGGTCGGGGCGGTGCTGGTGCTGCGGGTCGGCTCGAGCGCCTATGCGGCCCCTCTGCTGGCGTTCGGCTGGGCCGGCGTCATGATCTCGGGCATCGACCTGCGCACCCACCTGATCCCTACCCGGCTGCTGCGGGCGACCTCGGTCGGGGCCGTCGTTCTGCTGTGTGCGGCGGCAGCCATCGAGGGCGGTCTCCCGGGGCTCGGCGACACCGCCGTGGCAGTAGCGATCGGGGGACTGGCCGGCTGGGGCCTGATGCGGGTGATCTGGCTGGCATCGCGTGGCAGCCTGGGCTACGGCGATGTGCGCCTCGGCGGATACCTGGGCTTGCATCTGGGCCTCGGCGGGCTCGTGACGGTGCTCACGGGGCTACTGGCCGGTTTCGCCCTTGCGGCCGTCGTGGGCGCGATCGGCATCGTCGTGGCGGGTCGCAGCACCGACCACCGCTTCGCGCTCGGTCCCTCGTTGGTGGCCGGCGCGCTGGCGGTGATCTGGTGGTCGGTGCCGGCAGGGCTCAGCGTGTAAGAGCATCGGTACCCTCGCCCGTGATGTCGGGCACCATCCGCGTCGATGTTCCGCTGGGCGACCGCTCGTACCCCGTGCTGGTCGGCTACGGCGCGCGCCATGAGCTCGCCTCGGTCTTGCGCGAATCCAAGCTGACCGCCGGGGCGCAGCGCGCTGTGGTGATCACACAGCCGGGCATCGGCGTCGACATCGACCCTGGCATCGGTTTCCAGACAGTCGAGATTCCCGACGGCGAGCAGGCCAAGGAGCTGTCCACCATCGGCGAGTTGTGCAGCCGGTTCACTCGCTTCGGCCTCACCCGCCGTGACGTCGTGGTGGGCGTCGGGGGAGGCGTCGTCACCGACGTGGCCGGCTTCGCAGCGGCGGTGTACCACCGCGGCGTGGCTGTTGTGCACGTCGCCACCACGCTGCTGGGCCAGATCGACGCTGCCGTGGGCGGCAAGACCGGTGTGAACCTGGCCGAGGGCAAGAACCTCGTCGGGGCCTTCTGGCAGCCGGCAGCGGTGCTGTGCGATACCGAGGTGCTCGACACGCTGCCCGAGCGCGAATTGCGCGCCGGCTACGGCGAACTGGCCAAGTACCACTTCATCGGCTGCACACCGCAGGCCGCGCAGCTCATTGGTTCCCACCCGTCCCTCGCGCGTCGCCTAGAAGGCGGTGAGCCGCTCAGCTCGCTCGAAGGGGCAGAACTGGTGGCGGCGTGCGTGGCCATCAAGGCCGAGGTGGTGGCGTCGGACGAAACCGAGGGCGGTCGCCGGGCGTTGCTGAACTATGGGCACACACTCGGGCATGCGCTCGAGATCGCCGGGCGGTTCGACCTGCGCCACGGCGAGGCGGTGGCCATTGGCCTGCGCTACGCGGCCGTGGTCGCTCGCGTGCTCGGACGCATCGACGACGATCGTGTGGCCGAGCATGAGCGGGTGGTCGCCGCCTACGGGCTCAATGCGAGCCTGCCCCACGGCATCGACCGCGACGAGATCATCGAGCTGTTCGGCCGCGACAAGAAGGCCGCCGGAGGCATCACGTTCGTGCTCGACGGTCCCGACGGCCTCGAAGTGGTGCCCGGCATCGATCCCGGCGTGCTGCGCAGCGCGCTCGAGCGGATGTGAGTGCAGTCATGCCTCGCCATGTCGTGCTGCTGCTGTCGGGCCCGAACCTGAACCTGCTGGGCACCCGCCAGCCCGAGATCTACGGCACCGACACGCTGCTCGATCACGTGCGTGCCGCCCGTCGGGCCGCAACCGAGCGCGGCTGGGATCTCGAGCACCGCCAGAGCAACCACGAGGGCGAACTGGTCGATGCGGTGCACGCGGGCATCGGCCGGGTAGAGGCGATCGTGGTGAACCCCGGCGCGCTCACTCACTACGGCTGGTCACTGCACGACGCACTCGCCGCATTCGAGGGCCCGATCGTGGAGCTGCACCTGTCCGAGCCCCGCGAGCGCGAGCCGTGGCGGCATCTGTCGGTGGTGGAGCCGCTGGCGACCGCCCGGGTGGCGGGGGAGGGCGGCGCTGGCTACCCGCGGGCAGTCGCGCTGGCCATCGATGCGGCCGCCGCCTCCGATTCCCCCGATACCGGCGACCAAGCCGAACGGCCATCGTGACGCCCTGTCGTGGCGGCGGGCCGTGCTTGTACCGTCCCGCTGCGAACCTGCAAGCACTCAGGCTGACCGCGAGGCGTTGACATGGCCATCTCCACCGCCGACTTCCGCAACGGCATGACGCTCGACCTCGCCGACGGGCTGTTCCAGCTCACCGAGTTCCAGCACGTCAAGCCGGGCAAGGGCGGCGCGTTCGTGCGGACCACGCTCAAGAACGTGCGCACCGGTGCCACGCTCGAGCGCACGTTCCGAGCGGGCGAGCGCATGGAGCGCGCCGTCATCGACCAGCGCGACATGCAATACCTGTACGCCGACGGCGACTCGCTGGTGTTCATGGACACCGACAGCTACGAACAGCTCCCGGTCAGCCGCACGGCGGCCGGCAGCGCCACGAGTTTCCTGGTGGAAGGCGAGATGGCCACCGTCGTGCGCTACGGCGACGAGGTGCTGGGCGTGGAGCTGCCCGCATCGGTGGTGCTGGAGGTGGCCGACACCGACCCCGGCGTGCAGGGCGACCGGGTATCGGGCGCACGCAAGCAGGCCACGATGTCCACCGGGCTGGTGGTGCAGGTGCCGCTGTTCATCGAGACTGGCGAGCGGCTGAAGGTGGACACCCGCAGCGGCGACTACATCGAGCGGGCCCGCGGCTGACGCCCTCGGGCCGCCGCGACATGCTCGGAGCCACAGCCATGAGCCGCCCGAGCGACCCCTTCGCCGCTCCCGACGAGCCGACCCGCCGCCGCGAGGCGCGCCAGCGCTCGGTGGAGCTGCTGTACGAGGCGGAGATGAAGTCGTGCGAGCTGGCCGATGTGCTTGCAGAGCAGGTCAGCGACCTCGACCCGTTCGCGCTCGAGCTGGCCACCGGCGTCGACGCCCAGCGCGAGGCGCTGACCGGGCGGCTTGGTGGACTGCTGAACGAGGGCTGGACGCCGCAGCGCCTCGGCGTGTGCGACCGGCTCATCCTGATGCAAGGCCTGTTGGAGCTGGAGCGAGGGGCGGCACCCGCGGCGGTGGTCATCAACGAGGCCGTCGAGCTGGCGCACCGGCTGGGCGCCACCGACCGCAGCGGCGCCTTGGTGAACGGCGTGCTCGCTGCCGCAGTCGACGGCCGCTGACAGCCGGATCGTGACGGCCGGCACGTGAACCCAGCAGGCGATCCGCAGCCGAGACGGATTGCCGAACGCGAACTCGTCTTCTTGCTGGGCGCCATCAGCGCCACCACGGCACTGGGCATCGACATGGCGCTGCCCGCGTTCGGTGACATCCGGCTCGGCCTCGGGCTCGCTGCCGATTCGCCTCGGGTGGCGCTGACGGTCACGCTGTACTTCTTCGGCCTGGCCGGCGCGCAGATGCTCTATGGCCCCTTCACCGACCGCTTCGGCCGCAAGCCGGTGCTGTACGCCGGTCTGGCCCTGTACACGCTTGGGGCCCTGGGCTCAGCACTGGCGCCCTCGTTCGGCTTCCTGATCGTCAGCCGCCTGGTCTGGGGCATCGGCGCCGCAGGTCCCCGCGCACTGTCACTGGCCATCGGCCGTGATCTGTACGAGGGAGACCGGCTGGGCCGCGTGCTGTCGGCCGTCGCGGCGGTGTTCATGGTGGTGCCCGCAATCGCTCCATTGCTCGGCCAGGCGGTGCTGGCTCTCGGTTCGTGGCGTTGGGTGATGGCCGCCCCGATGGCGCTGACCGTGGTGCTGGCGCTGTGGGTCATCCGGCTCCCCGAGTCGCTCCCGCCCGAACGCCGTCGCCCCCTCACGCTCAGCCGCACCCGCGAGGCCATCGTGGCGGTATTTGCCAACAAGCTCACGATCGGCTCGGCGCTGGCTGTCATGTTCGACATGGGCGCATTCTTCGCGTTCTTGGGGAGCAGCCAGCTGCTGTTTGACGACGTGTACGGCCGGGGTGGGGTATTCGCCTACTACTTCGCCGGAATGAGCGTGTTCATGGGGCTGGTGGTGTTCACCGGCAGCAGGCAGGTGACTCGGATCGGCGCAGATCGGATGATTGTCGTGCTGCTGCCGACCACCGTCGTGCTGTCGTGCGCCCTTGCGCTGTGGTCATGGCAGGCCGACGGCAAGCCGTCGTTCTTCGGCTGGTTCGCCGTGATCGTGGTGATCAATGCCCTGCGTACGTTCGTCAACCCGCTCATGCAGGCCCAGGCCATGGGCCCTATGGGCGAGTTGGCCGGCACCGCATCAGCGGTGATCGGCACGATCTCTACTGGCGGCGGCGCGTTGCTGGCCATGCTCGTCGACCGCATGATCGCCGGCACGGTGACGCCGCTGGTCACTGCGTATGCCGGCTACGGAGCGATCAGCCTGGTGTTTGCCCTGTGGGCGCGCCGGCACCGGCCGTCCTCATTCGCCGCCGGCACCTAGGGCCAGCAGCTGCCTTCGCGCCTGCGGACGGCAGCAGCGGGGCCAGACCATCGCGCTCGCAGGAAGTGCGAGACCGCGGCGATTTCGCCGTATACATCACATATCTTGAAAATCATTGGAATGCTCTGAAACAACGCGCCTAGAACTCGCATCGACTCTTCGCGGCGATCCCGATCGAACGCGATGACCGCGAAGACGACCTCGCACGACGAGTTCGCAGGAGCTGAGCGATGGCCATTCGAAGGCGCCGCAGCCTGACCACACTGGGGCTGCTGGCAGCCGCTGCCGGGGCGCTCGTAGCAGCGTGCAGCGACGACGGCGCAGAACCAGTCGATCCTGCCCCGTCGATCTCGGCTGCCGCCGGCGGCGACGCAATCGACGACACCGACGGCGTCGACACAGAGCAGCGCTCAGCGCTGGGCGATCAACCCGCCGGCGAGGCACGGCTGATCATTGCGGGCAACGGCGAGTACCCGAGCTCGGGAGTGCATCTCCCATCGCTCGAACTGCAGTCGGCTGTGGCGATCGGGGACGGCCGCGTCTGGGTTCCCTGGCCGCCGTATCCGGAGCCGCATCTCGATCCGGTACGGCACCTCCAGTCGGCCTCGGTGGGCTCGCACTCGAAACTGCTCGACGATGTCGGGCGAGGTCACGACTATGTCGTCCGTCAACGGTCGCAGTGGGAAGCGATGCCGCCCTACCTGCCGGAAGCTCGGACAGCGTTCGCCGAAGGGACTCGGGCAGCTCGCCGTCGCGGAGGTACCGAGACGGCGTGGGAGTTGGCAATAGATCCAGCGGGGCTCGACTACGAAACCCGCATCCATGCGGATCGCAACGTCGCCTACGACCACGTATCGCTGTGCCCCCCGCATCCCACACCTGCCTCACTCGGCGCGGACCCCGGCGCTACAGACGCCGAGCAGGAACGGGCGGGTGCGGCCATCGAAGCGTTCATCACCGGGATGCGCTCGCCCGGGGGGCGGCCGATGCACTCGTGGGGAACGACCGTCAACGAGGTCGCCAAGCTGCTCGTCTACAGCCCTGGCGAGCCGATGGAGCTTGCCCTCGGCGGCCACAGCCTGACTGACACGGGATTCTTCCCCGGTGACTGGTCGGCGCCGGCGAAGCGCTGGCTCACCCGGCGAGCCGCCCAGGGCGCCGTCACGGACTCGGTCATCGGGCACGCCGCTGTCAGCAGCGGCCCCGCCACCCTCTGGGAAGCCTGCAGCGACCTGGCCACGATCATCCCGGGCATCTACACCACCTCGCACCGCACCCTGCAGCTCGAGTCGCTGTGGGCTCGTGGTCTGCGGCTCGAGTTCACGTCGCCGCCCGTCGAGCGAGCTTGGGTTGCCGATCTGAGTGCAGCCGGGCATGCACTGGCGGTGATCTGCCATCCACCAGGGCAGTCCTTCTTGCTGGACGCATCGACGGGTGAACGTCTCGACGCCGGTACCGATCACGGGGCGCACGTCGAGGCCATGTGGCTCACGTGGTCTCGGCTCAGCTACCGGGTGCTGCGAAATGCCCTGTTCGAGGGCGACTGCGACAGCGACGCCTTCGCCCACGCAACGCGGTGGCTGCAGGACGAGAAGGACACTCAGGCCGCGACCATCGACTGGAGCGAACCTCGCGCTTGGAGTTCAGGTGTGCGCAACCAGTGGGTCGCTGTGCGCGAGTGGGTGGAGGTGCCCCAAGCCGAGGCGTGGCGCGCTCACCGCGATCACCGCTGGCATCTGGCGTTCTGGTGCGAGTCCGGCATCCCCGTCGGTGCCCTCATCGACGGTGCGCTGCAGCGACCCGAGCTGGAGCCTCACTGCACTCCCGAGCAGTGGGCGGCGCTGCAGGATGCCGCCGCGGCAGCTCCTGAGGTCACCTGGGAGCTCTCGGCCACGAAATGGGAACCGGGCGCGAGCTGGCACGAGCGGATGTATCGCTCGCCGTTCAAGTCGCTCGAGCAGATCCTGGGCTGCCGGCCCGATCCCGGCATCATCGGCGAGGCGGTCGCGCGGCCCGTCGAGACACGTACGAAGAAACCGTGGCCGCCGGGCTCGCTGCCGCTCACCCCGCCTGATCAGGCCTACCCACGCCCGATGCCGCCGTGCCCGGACGCCGGCTGGCCGCCGCAGACCGGTCGCTTCTGGTGGCCGGATGCGGCGCCGCTGGCCGGTGCGTTGCCGGCTGAGGTCTCGTCATGAGCGCCCGGCGCACGGCCTGGTGGACGCTCACCGTCGTGCTGGCCGCCATGCCGCTGGCGATCATTGGTGCACGCGGCGACACCGCTGGAGCGCAGACCTCGGTTGCACCGGTGCTGAGCTGTCCTGCTGGGATGGCGCTCGACAGCGCCAGCGGGCAATGCCTCACGCAGCGCACCGAGACGGCGCTCCGCCCCGCGTCGTGTCCGGCGGGTTCCACCATGGTCGCCGGGGAGTACGGCGGCCACGTGTGCCAAACCAAGGTGACCAAGACGGTGGACACCGGGCGGACCCGGCAGGTCTACAGCCACACGACATATGCAGACGTGTGGGTAGCGACCGGCACCGAGACGGTCCAAGCCGGCACGACGAGGGTCTGGGTGCCGCCGCGGACGACGGTGGAGCCGCTGGTGCCGCCGGTGAAGGTGCAGGTCGGCACGACGAGACGCTGCGACTTCGATCCCGTCTCGGGAGCGGAATACAACTGTCGCAATGTGCCGGTGTACGAGTACCAGACATCCCGCACCGTCACGACTCCCGGATACTGGCGGGAAGACCCGGTCTACGAGACGCGCGAAACCGGCTACTGGGACCGCGTGCCCACCATCCACTACACCACCGAGCCCGTTTACGAGACCGTGGTGGAGTGGCAGACGTCGGCGGCGACGCAGGGTCCGTGCCCGTCGGGCTGGCAGGCTGCCGGGAGCCAGTGCTCGCGCACCGTCCTGGGTCAACCGTCCGCGCCCGCGCAGCAGAGCTGCCCGTCGGGCTCGGTGCCTCGCTACGGCGACTCTCTTGGCGGCACAGGCCCGTCGCCGCTGACCTGCAAGTCGAGCGCGCCCGGCTCGGACCCCGACACCGGTACCGAGCAGGAGGACAGCGGCGGTTCGCAGGCAAGCCCTGACGGCGGGGCGCGGCCGTTGCACCATCTGGCCGGCGAGAGTGACGAGCGACTGGCTGAGCTGGGCATCCATCGCTGTGCCGACGGACTGCTGTCGTATGTGCCCTGCGACGATCTGCCAGGACGCACCTGGGACAGCGACCCGGACATCTGCGACGGCATCGAGGGCACCACTTATCGGCCCGACCACGGCGGGAGCTGCGTCACCGGAAGCGACCTGCTCAACAAGTGCACGACGCCCGGCGACTGCGAGGAGACCACCATCCGCACCTACTGCCCCGCGATCGGCGAGCTGGCGGACACCCAGATACAGGAGCACGCTCACCCAGATCGCGGTTCGGAGACCTACCGGGTGTGCATCTTCGACTGCTCGAGCTTCGGCACGCTGCCGCCGTATGTGCAGTCGCGGATCAACGGCTCCTACGACTACGCCTGCCTGCCGTCGCCCGAGGAGGAAACGCCTTCGACGACCACGGCATCGCCGTCGACGACCACGACGACGCCCGACGATGAGGACGACGGCAGGCCGGACGACGATGACCCGGACGATCTGCCCGACATCACGCAACCCCACACCACGGTGGTCACGACCGAGCCCACTACGACGACCGCCGCGCCGGATTCGCACTGCTCGACGCCGCCGTCGCTGCCGCTGGCCCCCGCAGACGCCGCTGCGCTGGGGTGGGAGTCTCGTGTGCGCGCGGGAGATGCGGCCCAGTCTGCGCAGCGCCACATGCCCGGACGGGGCAGGTTCCTGCAGGTGGCGCCAGGACGCGGCTGGATGCGGGCACTGCGCACCGTGCAGATCAGCGATCCGGGTTGCACATGGACTGTCACGCAGGTGCGCACGGCCTGGTCCGAGCTGCGACCGTGGATCGCCGCCGAGCGCCGGCGCATGGAGGCCGAGCCCAGCACCCGGCATCTTGTCGAGCGCTGGAAAGCGCTCGCAACCGATCAGCAGCAGCTCTTGCGCCAGTGGCACCGGCCCGGTGCATCCCCTGCGGTAGTCGTGTGCGCGCTCGCCGACGCCAAAGCGGCCACGGCGTCGTCGGACTGCGACTGGCTGCTGCGTCACCCGGGGGCATTTGCCTGGCGTTTCGACGCCTGTTTCGAGCCCGTGCCTGGCCAGCCGGGTTCGGGCGGCGGCTGGCCGCCTCCCGACGGCGACTGCTGGTTGACGCTGTCCTCAGGGGTGGACTGGATCCGACCGGTGAGCGACTACGCGGACGGTCGGGTGACGGCCACGCAGGGCGGTGCGCGGCCGTGACGTCGCCCGCGCATCCCGGCTTCGGGACCGATGATCCGGCGCCGGCCTCAGCGGGGGCGCGGCGCGCCGCTATCGAGCCGTGGCGGATCGCCGTCTCAGCGGCGATTGTTGCCATCGTCGTCGCGGCCATCTGGCTGTGGGGCCGACCGCCCGGTGAGCCGCCCCACGTACCTGCGGCGATCACCGCTGAAGCGTGGCTCGCGGGCCAGCCGCCGAGCGCGTTCGATGCAGTCATGGTTCCCCAGGAGTTCTCCGGGCACTTCGCCGACCCGGATGCGATAGCGAACAGCGTCGCCGCCTTCGATGTCCCGGCGGGGACATTCGTCACGCCGGCCTTGCTGGGCCCGCCCGAGAGCGCCTTCGGTGCACGCACGGTCATGCGCCTGAGTGCAGATACCTCTGCGTGGCCCGATCCAGGGCCGCACGCTGGCAGCCGTGCCGTCGTGGCCGGCGTGCTGGGGGGCTGCGCGCTCGACGTGACCACCCTCGCCGGCGGTGCCGAGGGGAGCATCGTGGTGCACGTCGATCCCGCCGAGGCCGCGCGCTACGCACGCGCCGCCGAGCTCGACGGTCTCGTGGTCTGGCCGGCGCCGCCCGACGGCTGGCCCGAGTGCCGGTCAGCGACAGTCGACGCGGTGATCTTGCCAGGGTCCGGCGGCGACGCACCATCCGGATTCGGCAGCGAGCCGCCACCGTCGGCGTCACCCGGTTGGGCGGGGGGCTGAGGCGTGCTGTTGGTGCTGTGCGACGACGCCCTGAGTCCGGCGGCTCGTGACTGGGTGCGCGACGCGCTGCAGTCCGGGCTGTCCGCCGTCGCGGGCCGGGTCTGGCTCGGCGCCGATGTGGTGTCGATGCCGCGGCCGGACGGCACCGCTGAGCCGTGCGTGGCGTGGCTGACGAGCGGCGTCGAGCCCGATGTCATCGCAGCCGCAGCCGCTGCTTCCAGTGAAGTCGTGCTCCTGCTCGGCTCACCCGCTGCTCGCGCCACGACCAGCGCGACCGGCGGCGCTCACTCAGCGCAGGCGTGGCGTGCTGCTTCTCCAGCGGGCATTCCCCGAACAGCGGTGTGGCTGCCGACCGCAGGCGGCGGGCGCGGCGACCCCACCGGCGAGCTGTCCGCTGCGCTGGGCGTGAACCGGATCGTGCGCGTCAAGCGGGTGGGAGCCAACGGTGCGCACCGGCGGCTTCACCGGCTGGGACGCTCGCTCGCGGCGTCGGCATGCGCCCCGCAGCGACTCGACCGTTCTGACGGCGATGTGCGGCGGCGCACTGCCGCCCGCGCCGCCACCGACGCACTCTCCGAACTGTTGGACGAGCCCGACATCGAGGAATTCCAGATACGCGGCGGCGAATCGATGCTCGTGCAGTACGCAGACGGCCGGGTGGAGCGGCGGCCCTCGCCATTCGCCGCGGACGAAGATCTCATCGAAGCCGTGCGTTTCCTTGCGAGCTACTCCGGTGACCGGCCCCAGCGCTTCGATGAGCTGGACCCGCGGCTCGATGTGCGGATCGGCGATCGCTGGCGCCTCCATGCCGAAGCGTTCGTGACCAGCCCGCCCAACGTGGTGCTCCGCTCGAACATGGCGGGCCGCATGCGCCTCGACGATCTCGGCGTCGTCTCGAACGAGCTCGGCAGCGTGCTCATCGAGGCCATCGCGGGGCGGGCGCGGGCCAACGTGGTGGTCGCTGCCGCTATGGGCGGGGGCAAGACCACGCTGTGCCAGGCGCTGCTCGCGGCGGTGCCCGACCACGAACGCATCGACACCATCGAGGACACGCCCGAGCTGCGGCTGGCGGACTACGGCATCCACCCGAACACCTACGAGCGGCTGACCCGCGACGCCAACCAGGACGGTCACGGCCGTCATTCGATGGCGGATCACATTCGCGATGCCAAGCGGGCGAATGCCGCCAAGCTGGTCGTCGGCGAGATCCGCGGCGAGGGCTGCGAGGCGCTGCTCGATGCCATGTCTTCGGGCCTCGACGGCTGCCTGGTCACGCTGCACTCCCAACCGGGCAAGGGCGTTTTGGAGAAGCTGGTGGCCTACGCCTGCTCCGAGGGTGCCGAGCCCGACTATGCGCGCCGCCAGATTGCCGCTGCGGTGGACCTGTGCGTGTGGATGGGCCGCAACGAAGCGGGGGAGCGGGTGGTTGCCGATGTGACCCAGCTCACCGGCATCGACGATCTCACGGGCGTGATCTCCACGACCTGCCTGTGGGCACTGCGACCTGGCGACCGCTGGGCGACCCCGGCCGGCCGCCCCGCAGGCCGCATAGCGGACGTGTACGCCTCCGCCGGTCTCCCCGAAGCGGGCGGCGACGCCGAACTGCCGACGACGTTCTCGCAGATTGTGGACATCCCGATGACGCTCGATCGCGATGCGACTACGGCCGTGGGAGTGCCAGTGCCCCCCGGGAGTGCGCCGCCAGATGCGGCCGCACCATCGCTGCCTGAACCCGCACCGTCTGAACTGGCGCAGACTGAACCCGCGCCCGACCGGGCTCCGCCCCCGGCCGCGCCTGCCCCGGCGACGCCCGCAGCCCCGACCGAGGCCGCAGCGACAGCGATCGTGCCCTCGGCCGCAGCAGGCGACGACCCGCCCGCCTCCGACCCGGCACCGTGCGCCGTCGCCGGGCGGGGCGGCGTCCTGTGGGATCCGGGTCCGCTCGTGCCGATCGACGACCCGCCGCCGTACGAACCGCTCGTCGGCGAGGAAGCCCCGTGCTGAAGCTGACGGCGTTCGGGGTGGCCGGCTGCGCTGCGGCGCTGTGGCTGGTGCTCGCTGATGCGGCCCCGAAGCGGCGCGGTGACGGCAGCCCGACACGCTGGCCGTGGGCGGTGACCGGCATCTCGGCATTCGTCGCCGGACTGGCGTTCGGACCTGCCGCCGCCGGCCTTGCGGGCGCTGTCGTCGGCATCTGCGCGTGGTGCGCGGCGGTCGTCGTCCGCAGCCGCCGGCGTGTCGCCGCTGCGGAATCGGTGGCGCAGTTCGCGTCGATCCTGTCCAATCAGGCGCAGGTCTCGCGCACCGTGGTCGATGCGCTCGAGACCGCTGCGCCGCTGGCCACGGGCCCGATTGCCGAGGCGGCATCCCGGTTCGTCTCCGAGTGTGGCAGCGCTGGCGTGGAGGCCGCTGCGCAACGGTTCGCGTCGGGCACCGAGGGTGCCGTTGCTGCGTGGCTGGCCGATGCCGTCGCGGTCGCCGCCTCGAGCGGCGGCGAGTGGGTGCCCATCTTGGGCGTGCTGGAGTCCGAAGCAGCCGAGGATGCGGCCACGGCGCGCCACTTTCACCGTCATGTTGCGGCGAACCTGCCCCAGCTCGGCCTGTCGGCCGCACTGGGTTCGGCCGTCGCCCTCGGCAGCGCCCTGGTGAGTCCCGAAGCGTGGGCGTGGCTGACCGGGCCTCAAGGCCAGCGGGTCGGCCTCGCCGCTCTCACCATCGCAGCGGCGATCTGCGCCCGCCCGCTGGCATCGGCCTGGGAGCTGACCCGATGAGCGCGGCTCTGCCGTCGCTGGGCGTGCTCGTGTTCTGGACGCTCGCGGGGAGCGGCGTCGCCGCGGCGATGGGATTGGCTGCCGACAGCGAGCGGCGTCGCCGCAACCGTCGGCGATTGGCCGCGCTGGGCTGGACTACGCCGCGACTGGCGATGCTGGCGGTGGTGGTCGCCGTGAGCGCAGTCGGCATCGCCTTCGTTGCCAGCACCCGATTCTCCTCCGAGGCTGCGGCTTCGCCCGCGCTGGCGCTGGCATGGTCGCTGCTGGCAGCGGTTGCTGTGGCTTGGGCCGTGCCCGGTTTGGTCGCAAGCTCGGCGTTGTCGGGCAATCGTCGCCGGCTGGACGGTGTCGTGCTGCTGTGGCTGCGGCGCATCCGGCTGTTCGTGGCGGCAGGGCACCCGATCAGCGTGGCGGTGCTCGATGCGGCCGAGCGCGTCACCGATCCTGCGTTCGCGCCGGCGGCCGGCGCCGTCAATGCGGCGGTGCTCGGCGGGCGCGACCCGCTGTCGGCGGTCGCGGCGCAATTGGCCGACTCGCCGACGGCATCGCTGCTGCGCACCGTGGACGCCGCTGAGCGCTCGGGCGCTGCGGCGTCGCAGCTGCTCGACCGCGTGCTCGACCGTGTCGTGCGAGCCATGGACGATCGCCGCCGCGAGTCCATCGACCGCCTCGGCCGCTCGGTGGGCGCATCCGCCTCGCTGCTCGCGGTGGTGGCCTCGGCCGTCGTCATGGTGACGATCGTCATGACCCTGCCCACGGTGTGAGGCAGCCGATGAGCGCCGCATGCGAGACCCCCAACGCAATGAACCCGACCGCCCGTAGGAGCGGGCAAGGAGCAGGACTATGGACTCACCGGTAACCAAGCTGATCTTCATCGCCGCCGCCGTCGCCGCCTCGATTCTGGTCGTCACCGTGATGTGGACGACGCTCGGCGACAACGCCCCCCAAACCGGCGGCACTGTCGACAAGTCCAAGATCACAACTTCTGAGTTGTGCGCTGCGGTTGGCGGCGCTTGGAACGCCAGCAACACGCCGAAGTGCGGCTAGCAGGCCGTGAGGCCGACCGCGTCACGTCAGTCATTGCTGCGTCCACATTCGCCGCCATGCATGCCGCCACAGGTCCTGAGTCACGATGGATAGCCCGCTTTCGATGCTGCGGCTATTCAGCGTGCTGGCGGTGTTCATGGCTCTGGTGATCTCGCTATTCGCCCGCCAGGTGGGCGCCGCCGCCGCGCAGGGCGCAGCCGACGCAGCGGCCATCGCCGTCACCGACGTCGTGCCGCCGGACTGGGATTGCACGCAGGGCAGGCTGGAAGCCCTCGATGCGGCCGGCGTGGCCGCGAGGGCCGTCGCGGACCGCACTGCGCAGTTTGCCGCCGTCCAACCCACGGCCGTCGAGGTGCGCGCTGATGGCACCTGCTCGGTCATTGTCTCGGTGCGGGTCGAGTCAGAGGGCTGGCTGGGGGCAGGCAGCGCGCTCGGCGTGGCCTGCCGCCGCCCACCGTCGGTCGAAGGTGCGGCGCTGCGGGCACCGGTGGCACCGCCGTGCTGAGTGCAGCGGTATCTCCGCAGGGGAAGCAGGCGGATTGGCCGCAACCGTCGTCGAGGCAATCGAGCGCGGCCGTCGTACGGGGGAGGGCGACGTATGGATGAGAGCGTCGGGATGCTGGGCGTTGCCGCAGTGCTGGTGTTCGGCATCTGGCTGGTGGACTATTCCGGCGACGCCGCTCGCGCCGCGGTCAGCGTCCGCGCAGCAAGCGTGGAGGCTGCCCAGTACGCCGCCAGCGCACTCGCGTCACCGCCGTCGGGCACCACCGACGCTTCGCTGGACGGCCATGCCGCAGACATCGCCGAGCGCGTCGTCGGCGGTGCGGCCATCTCCGACTGCGACACCGCCGACGGCGGTTATGGCGTCTCCGCCGCAGTGCATCGCATGCCGGGCAGCACCGAGCCGGCCGCAGTCAGCGTCGAGGTGATCTGCCCCCTCGCGGTCTCGCCGCTGTTCGCCGACACCGTCCGGTTCCGGACGGCCGTGCCGGTGCCCGCACCACCCGGCAGCGGGTCATGAGCACTCCGGTCATTGCTCTGGCGCTGGCAGCGATGTGTGCGCTGTTCAGCGCAGCGGCAGCCGACACCGCCCACGCCGTCGGTCTGCGCAACCACGCTGCGAATGAGGCCCGGCGGGTCGCCATCAGCACGCTCGACTCATGCGCCGTCAGCAACGGCGGACCCCAGCGGTGCGCGCTGCCAGCGGGCTGCGCTGCACCGGACTGCGCGGTGTGCCGGCACGGCGGCGCCGTCCGAGCCGACGTTTTGCTGGACTGGTCGCCCGTGCTGCTGCGGGGCCTCGCCCCCGCCCACGGCCGCCACGCGCTCAGTCTCGAAGCGCTCGACGTCGCCGACTTGGCGGGGACAACCCTGCCCGTCTGCCTCTAGTTGTTGCTGCTAGTGCGGGGCGATGCGGAGCGGTTCGCCGGTGAGGGATCGCAGGGCGCCGAAGTGCCGACGATCGAGCGTCAGGATCGTGTCGGTCCCGTAGCGCGCGGCGAGCACGACCAGCGAGGCGTCGGTGATGCCGATGCCGAGGTTCCGGTACCTCGCGATGACCTCAGCAGCCAGCGCGATGTCGGCAGCGCTCATCGCTGCGAGTTCGTAAGCACCGCCAGCCAGCTCGGCAAGCACCGCCAGCTCGGCATCCACGCCCTTGCGCGTGGCCACGAGATAGTCGAGCTCGGCTACGACGTAGGGCGACACAACCATCAGCTCGCCGTGCATGTCCAGCCACGCGCTCACGTCGTCGTGCTGGGTGCCCGATTCGCTGTAGAACGCGACGAGGGCGCTGGTGTCGGCAATGACGGTCACTCGCCAAAACCTCTGAGCAGCTCGTCGACCTCGAGCGCCCATGCGCTGTCGCCGGGAATGATGCCTGATCGGGGGGCCGGGCGAGAGACGGCGTCGGCGACAGCCTGGCGGATCACCTCGGCTTCGGAGCACGACCGCAGCCGGGCCTCGCGCTCCACACCGGCCTTGACCTTCTCGGGAAGGTAGACGGTGGTCTTGTGCATGCCATATATGGTACCAGTGCCAGCTATCTCGCGGCCCGGCGCTGATCCGGGGCCGGCTAGGACGTGAAATTGCGCGCCGACCGGTGAGAGCTCCGCGCTAGGGTGCGGTTCTGACCGTGAAGCGGGTCCGGTGAGGCCCGTACGGACAGGAAGGACCTGCGCGTGGCAGACCGCGAGCGACGCATGACGCCCCCGTATGGGGGCGTTTTCGTTGCCCGGACCACCATTCTCGATTCCAGCGGGGTCCACCGGGCGCTCACCCGCATCGGCCACGAGATCATCGAGCGCAACCAGGGCCTCGACGACGTTGTGGTGGTGGGCCTGCAGACCGGCGGCGTGCAGATCGCGCTGCGGATCGTGCGACTGCTGTTCGAGATCGACGGCACCGACGTGCCCTTCGGCACGCTCGATGTGGTCATGCACCGTGACGACATCGGCCTGCGCCCGGTCATGGCCGAAGCCGTCACCGACATCCCCTTCGATCTCGACGGCATGACGGTGGTGCTGGTGGACGATGTGCTCTACACCGGCCGCACCATCCGCGCTGCGCTCGATGCGCTGAACGATTTCGGCCGGCCGCGGGCCGTGCAGCTCGCCGTGGTGATCGACCGCGGCCACCGCGAGCTGCCGATCCGCCCCGACTTCGTCGGCAAGAACCTGCCCACGAGCCGCGAGGAGATGGTGGACGTCACGCTCGAGGGCGTGTTGCTAGGGGAGATGCGCAAGTGAGCGGGCACCTGCTGACGCTGGAGGAACTCGGCACCGAGGGCATCGCTGAACTGCTATCGCTCACCGACCGCTTCGTGGAGGTCGGCCAGCGGCCGATCCCACGGGTGCCCGCGCTGCGGGGCCGCACCGTGGCCACGCTGTTCTTCGAGGAATCCACCCGCACCCGGTTGGCTTTCGAGACCGCTGCCAAACGGCTGTCGGCCGACGTGCTCAACTTCTCCGCGGCCTCGTCGTCGCTGGCCAAGGGTGAGTCGCTGCGCGACACGTTCGAGACCGTCCAGGCCATGGGCATCCATGCCGCGGTCGTCCGCCATCGCAGTGCCGGCGTGCCCGCCCAGATTGCCCGCTGGGCCGACGACGGTGTCGCGATCCTCAACGGCGGCGACGGGTGGCATGCCCACCCCACCCAGGGCCTGCAGGATGCCTACACCCTGTGGCGGCACTTCAGCCCGATGGCCGACGGTCAGCCGGGCGCCGACACGGCCGATGAGCCGACGCTGGCAGGGCGTCGCATCGCCATCGTGGGCGACATCGTCCACAGCCGCGTCGCCCGCAGCGACATCGAGGCCTACACCGAGCTGGGCGCCAGCATTGTGCTGGTTGCACCGCCCACGCTGCTGCCCGCGCAGCCCCGGGAATGGATCGACGAGTGGCTCCCGGCCGACACGGCCAAGCGCGTCGAGATCTCCCACAGCCTCGACGACGTGCTCGACGAGCTCGACGTGGTGGGGCTGCTGCGCTGCCAGCGCGAGCGCATGACGGACGGTCTGATCGGGTCGGTCCCCGAGTACGTGGCTCGCTACGGCCTCACCGCCGAGCGGGCCCAGCGCCTGCGCCCCGATGCGGTCATCACCCATCCCGGGCCGATGAACCGCGGCATCGAGATCGCGGGCGCGGTGTTCGAGGATCTCGCCGCCAATCGGGTGCTGGTCACCCAGCAGGTGTCGCACGGCGTCGCCGCCCGCATGGCAGTGCTGTTCCGGCTGATCGGATCGGGCACTGCCCTGCCGAATGCAGAGACGCTCGCCGATGAGGCGCCCGCGGCGGAGTCGCCGGCCCGAGGCGGTGCCTGAGATGGCCGAACAGCTGCCAAACGCAGGCGAACCGTTGGTGCTCGCGGGCGGCGAGATCGTCGAGCGCACCGGCCGCCGGCACGCGGACATCACGGTGCGCGACGGCCGGATCATCGCCGTGGATCCTCCCGGCACCAGCCGCAACGGCTCAGCGCATGTCCTCGACGCTGCCGGATGCGTGGTGGCCTCCGGACTGGTGGACCTGTTCAGCCGCCTCGGCGAGCCCGGCAACGAGGAGGCCGAGACCGTCGCAACTGCCACCGCAGCAGCGGCGCTCGGCGGCTTTACCGCGGTGCTCGCGCAGCCCGACACCGACCCCCCGCTCGACCGGCTGGGTCAGCTCGCCGAGCTGCGTCGCAACGCCGCAGGAGGGTGCTGCGCCGTCATCGCAGCCGCCACGATCACTGCTGAGAGGGCAGGGAAGCGCCTGTCGCCCATGGCCGAGCTGGCCGACGCCGGCGTCGGCTGGTTCACCGACGTGGGACCGCTGGCGGACACCGGCCTGCTGCGCCGAGCCCTGCAGTACGCCGGGCCGCTGGGCGGGACCGTGTCGGTGCGCCCGGCCACAGCCCACCTCGGCGGGACGGCGGCCATGGCCGAAGGCGCAGTGTCGGCACGCATGGGTCTCGCCGGGCAACCGGCAGCTTCCGAGGAACTGGCAGCCAGCGCCGCGATCGGGGTCGCAAGGCTCACCGGCGGGCGGCTGCACCTCGACCGGATCAGCGCCGCCCGCACGGTCGAGCTGGTGCGCGCCGCCAAAGCCGAGGGCATCGACGTGTCCGCGTCAGTTGCCGCCGAGCATCTGCTCTTCATCGATGCCGACGCCGATGGCTACGACACGCTCATGCGAGCCGAGCCGCCCTACCGCACCTCGCAGGATCGGGCAGCGCTCATTGCCGGCGTCAACGACCGCACGATCGATGCGGTGGTCAGCGGTCATTCGCCTGTTCCGCCGCAGGCGAAGGACCTGCCCTTCGACGAGGCACCGCCCGGGGTGGCGGCACTGGAGACCTGCGCTGCACTCGTGCTGGGTCACCCGGACATCAGCGTCGAAACGGCCTTGGACGCGCTTGCCTGGCGGCCGGCCGAACTGGCAGGTGCCACTCATCTCGGCGGTGGGGCGATCGAGCCCGGCCAGCCGGCGAACCTGGTGGTCCTCGACCTCCATCGACCGTGGACACTGGCCGAACGCGGTTCGGTCTCGATGGCGCGCAACACACCGCACCGCCGCCGTGAGATGAGCGCGTTGGTGACGGCAACGGTCGTTGCCGGCCAAGCAGTTGTGGTCGACGGCGCACTGCGCAGCACTGCCGGTACCGTCGCTGCGCCCGCCGCAGGAAACAGCCGATGACCACAGTCAAAAGCAACCTCGCCGCCCCCGCTCCCGGCGCGCTCGTGCTCACCGACGGCACCGCCTTCGAGGGCGAGATGATCGGCGCGCCCATCGAAACTCCGGGCGGCGTCGCTTCGGGCGAGGTCGTGTTCAACACCGTGATGACCGGTTACCAGGAGGTCATCACCGACCCGTCCTACGCGGGCCAGATCATCGCGTTCACCTATCCCCACATCGGCAACTACGGCACCACTCCGAACGACGCCGAGTCTCGACGCCCGTACTGCCGGGGCGTCGTCATCCGCGATCTGGCCCGCCGCAGATCCAACTGGCGTGCTGACGGTGATCTCGACGCCTATCTCGCCCGCCACGGCGTCGCCGGCATCGCAGGCGTGGACACGCGCCGCCTGACACGCCATGTGCGCGACTACGGCGCAATGCCCGGTGCCTTCGGGCCCGCCGCCGACGATGAAGCGCTCGAACGCCTCGCCGCTGCGGCCAGGGCCGAGCCCGGCACCGCCGGTGTCGATCTCGTCGGCGAGGTCACCACCGCCGAGCCCTACACCGCCGGTGACGGACCCTGGCGCGTGGTGGCCTATGACCTGGGCATCAAACGCGCCATCACCGCCAACCTCGGGCGCATCGCAACCGTCGAGGTGGTGCCGGCTGCGACCCCTGCAGATGCCGTGCTCGCCCGCGAGCCCGACGGCGTGTTCCTGTCGAACGGCCCCGGCGACCCCCAGATGGCTGGGGGCGTCATCGGCGCACTCGGCGACCTGCTCGGCAAGGTGCCGATCTTCGGCATCTGCCTCGGCCAGCAGGTGCTGGGGCTGGCGCTGGGCGGCCGCTCCTACAAGCTGCCGTTCGGTCACCACGGCGGCAACGTGCCGGTGCGCGACGAGTCCACCGGCCGGATCGAGATCACCAGTCAGAACCACAACTTCGCTGTCGAATCCGGCTCGGTGCCCGGCGTGGATGAGACGCACGTCTGCCTCAACGACGGATCGCTCGAAGGCTTCGCCTGCCGTGACCTGCCCGCCTTCGCTGTGCAGTACCACCCCGAGGCCAGCCCCGGGCCGCACGACTCGCGCTACCTCTTCGACCGCTTCGCCGATCTCATGTCGGAGTTCTGGGGCCCCACACGAACCGCCCAGCGCATTGGCGCCGACCCCGGGGGAGCCGGCTGATGCCGCGCCGCGACGACATCGGCTCGATCCTCATCATCGGCTCGGGGCCCATCGTGATCGGCCAGGCCTGCGAGTTCGACTACTCGGGCACCCAGGCCTGCCGGGTGCTGCGCGAAGAGGGCTACCGGGTGGTCCTGGCCAACTCGAATCCGGCCACGATCATGACCGACCCCGAGTTCGCCGACGCCACCTATGTCGAGCCGCTCGACGCGGCGGTGCTCGAGGCCATCATCGCCCGTGAACGCCCAGACGCGCTGCTGCCCACGCTTGGCGGGCAGACGGCGCTGAACCTCGCCACCGAGCTCGCCAACAGCGGAGTGCTCGACCGCTACGGAGTGGAGATGATCGGCGCGTCCGAGCAGGCCATCAACACCGCCGAGGACCGAGACCGCTTCCGCCAGGCGATGACCGAGATCGGGCTGCGCTGCGCACGCTCGGCCATAGCCCACTCAATGGACGAGGCCCGCCTGGCAATCGACGAGATCGGCCTGCCGGTCATCATCCGCCCGGCGTACATCCTGGGCGGGGAGGGAACCGGCTTCGCCACCATGCCCGATGAGTTCGAAGCCGCTGCAGCGGCGGGCCTCGACGCCAGCCCGATCAGCGAGATCCTCATCGAGCAGTCGGTGAAGGGCTGGAAGGAATTCGAGCTCGAGGTGATGCGCGACCACGCCGACAACTGCGTGGTGATCTGCTCCATCGAGAACTTCGACGCGATGGGCGTGCACACCGGCGACTCGATCACCGTCGCACCCACCCAGACACTGTCCGACGTGGAGTACCAGCAGATGCGTGACGCGGCGTTCGCCTGCATGCGCCGCATCGGCGTGGAGACCGGCGGCTCGAACGTGCAGTTCGCGGTGAACCCGGCCAACGGCGAGCAGATCATCATCGAGATGAACCCGCGGGTCAGCCGCAGCTCTGCCCTGGCGTCGAAGGCCACCGGCTTCCCGATCGCCAAGATCGCCGCCCGGCTCGCCGTCGGCTACACGCTCGACGAGATCACCAACGACATCACCGGCGAGACGCCCGCCAGCTTCGAGCCGACCATCGACTACGTGGTCACCAAGATCCCTCGCTGGGCTTTCGAGAAGCTGCCCGGCGCCGCGCCGGTGCTCGGCCCGCAGATGCAGTCCGTCGGCGAGGTGATGGCCATCGGCCGCACTTTTCCCGAGAGCCTGCAGAAGGCGCTGCGCAGTCTGGAGCAGGGCCGTTTCGGCCTGAATTCTGACGCGGGCGAGGCGCAGTACGCCGAGCGCCCGACGGCCGAGCTGCTCGACGCGATCCGCACGCCCACGCCGGAGCGAGTCTTCGAGATGGCCGAGCTGCTGCGCAGGGGTGCTGATGCTGACGAGGTCAGCAGCATCACCGGCGTGGACCCGTGGTTCGTCGACCAGATGCTCGCCATCATCGACGAACGGGCAGCGCTGGAAGCGGCCGGCAGTCCCAGCAGGCTCGGGAGGCGGGCGTGGAAGCGCGCCAAGCAGCTCGGCTTCGCCGACGCCCAGCTCGCATGGCTATGGGGCACCGGCGAAGCCGAGGTGCGCGCTGCGCGCCTGGAAGCCGGCGTGCGTGCCACGTTCAAGACCGTGGACACGTGCGCCGCCGAGTTCGATGCCCGCACGCCGTACCACTACTCCACCTACGAGGACGAGGACGAGATCCGCGCCGGCACCCGCCCCCGCATGATCATCCTGGGCTCGGGGCCCAACCGCATCGGTCAGGGCATCGAGTTCGACTACTGCTGCGTGCACGCCAGCTTCGCCCTGCGCGATGCCGGCTACGAGACGGTCATGGTCAACTGCAACCCCGAGACGGTTTCCACCGACTACGACACTTCTGACCGTCTGTACTTCGAGCCGCTCACCACCGAGGACGTGCTCAACATCATCGACGCTGAGGACCCGGTCGGCGTCATCGTGAGCCTCGGCGGCCAGACGCCGCTCAAGCTGGCGTCGGAGCTGCCCGCCGAGCTGGTGTGCGGCACGCCCGCCGACTCCATCGACCTGGCCGAGGACCGCGAGCGCTGGAATGCGCTCTGCGCCGCACTTGCCATCCCGCAGCCGCCCGGCGGCACCGCAGCCGGGCCGGCCGAGGCGGCAGCGATCTGCGACGACATCGGCTTTCCCGCGCTCGTGCGCCCCAGCTACGTGCTCGGGGGACGGGCCATGACCGTGGTGTATGACCACGACGAGCTGGCCGTCACCATGGCCGAGCTGGCGCAGTTCTCCTCGCTGGGCCGCGAAGGCGGCCTGTCGGCCGAACGGCCCGTGCTCGTGGATCGCTTCCTGGAAGACGCCATCGAGGTGGATGTCGACTCGCTGCGCGACCGCACCGGGGATTGGATGCTCGGCGGGATCATGGAGCATGTCGAGCAGGCCGGCGTGCACTCTGGCGACAGCGCGTGCGCCATCCCGCCGCCGAGTCTCAGCGCCGAGACCCAGCAGACGATCGTGACCTATACCCGGCGCCTGGCCGATTCGCTCGGCGTCGTGGGGCTGCTGAACGTGCAGTTCGCCGTCAAGGCCGGCGAGGTGTTCGTGATCGAGGCCAACCCGCGGGCGTCGCGCACGGTCCCGTTCGTCGCGAAGGCCACCGGGGTGTCGCTCGCCAAGGCGGCAGCACGGGTGATGGCAGGTGAGACGCTCGACGAACTCGTCGCAGACGGGATGCTGCCCGGCTGGTCACGCAACGGCCAGCTGCCCGCCGACGGGCGAACAGGGCCGCGCCATGTCGCCGTGAAGGAGGCCGTGCTGCCCTTCGGCCGGTTCCCCTCGGTGGATACCGTGCTCGGTCCCGAAATGCGCTCGACGGGCGAGGTCATGGGCATCGACGCCACCTTCGGGTTGGCGTTCGCCAAGAGCCAGATTGCCGCAGGCGACGCTCTCCCGTCCGGCGGCACGGTGCTGCTCACGCTGGCCGACCGAGACAAGCCCGAGGGGCTCGAGGCGGCCCGGGTGCTCTCCGAGCTCGGCTTCGACATCGCTGCGACAGCGGGCACCGCCGGCTACCTGCGAGGCAACGGCGTTGCTGTCGCGACCGAGGTGGCGAAGCTGTCGGTGGACGGGCACGAAACCTCGCCCGGCGAGGACTCGGTGCAACTCATCGCTGCAGGTCGCATCCAGTTGGTGGTCAATACGCCAAGGGGTCGGGGGGCCCAGATCGACGGTCGCCACATCAGGGCGGCGGCACGCACGCATCACGTCCCGTGCCTGACCACCGTGGCCGCGGCCCGTGCCGCAGCGACCGGCCTGCGCGAATGGCTCGCCAGCGATCTGCAGGTGCGGCCGCTGCAGGAATTCCACGCAGAACTCGATGCGTCGATGCGACGCGAGCATGCCTGAGTCATCGCCCCGGGCCGTCCCTCGCGGAGGCGTCGACATGGCAGTGCGAGTGGGCAGCGTGGAGTTGCCCAACCCGGTCATGACGGCGTCTGGCACTGCCGGCTACGGCACCGAGCTCGGCTCGTACCTGGACCTGGCGTCGCTCGGAGCGATCGTGACGAAATCGCTCTCGCCGTTTCCCTGGGCCGGCAACCCGGCACCGCGGGTAGTGGGCACCGCTGCGGGGATGCTCAATGCGGTCGGGCTGCAGAATCCGGGAGTCGCCGAATGGACAGACCGCGAGCTGCCGCGCCTGGCCCGCACGGGCGCCCGCGTGGTGGCCAGCATCTGGGGCCGCACGGTCGCCGATTACGCCGCGGCCGCAGCGGCGCTCGCCGGCGCCGGGCTCACGGCGCTGGAGGTGAACGTCAGCTGCCCGAACCTGGAAGGGCGGGGCCAGATGTTCGCGTGCGATCCGTCGGCCACGGCCGACGCCATCAGTGCCTCCACTGCAGCGGGCGTGCCCGTGTGGGCAAAGCTCACCCCCAATGTCACCGACCTCATCGAGATCGCCGAAGCGGCCCTCGGCGCGGGAGCCGAGGCGCTCACGCTCATCAACACCGTCTTTGGCATGTCAATTGATCCAGTCACAGCGCAGCCCTCGCTCGGCATCGGCGGCGGGGGGCTGTCGGGCCCGGCGATCCGTCCGGTTGCGGTGAGGGCCATCTACGACGTGCGTGCGGCGCTCGGCGGCGTGCCGATCGTGGGCGTCGGAGGGGTGGCCAAGGGGGAGCACGCAGTGGAGCTCATGGCTGCCGGCGCCGGTGCGATCCAGGTCGGGACTGCGTCATTCTGGGATCCCAGGGCACCTCGCAAGGTGCTGGACGAGCTGCGGCGCTGGTGCGAGCGGCACCGCGTTGCCCGCGCCAGCGAGCTGGTCGCCCGCGCCCACCATCCGGGGGCAGCATCGGGTCCCACGACAGATCCAGCAACAGACACGGGAGCGTCGTGTTGAACCCACCTGCAGTCATCGCGACAGCACCGGCGCTCGGGAGAGCCGCAGCGCGTGACCGTCTGGCTCTTGCGCTCGATGTGCCCGACCGGCCCTCGGCCATGGCGCTGGTGGAACGCTTCGGCTCCGACTTCGGCGTCATGAAGGTCGGTCTCGAGCTGTTCACCGCTGAGGGTCCCGCACTCGTGCGCGACATTGTGGCGGCGGGCAGCCGCGTGTTCTTGGACATCAAGCTGCATGACATACCCAACACCGTGGAAAGGGCGGCTCGGCGTGCGGGCGAGCTGGGCGTCTGGCTGCTCACCCTGCACACCCTGGGTGGGCCCGACATGCTGGCCGCGGGTGCCCGCGGCTTGAGCGATGGTGCGGCCGGCGAACGCCGCGGCACTGCTGATGCAGGCCTGAGCGCTGCCGGCGCGGACTCGGGTGCCGAAGTGCCGATCGCACTCGGCGTCACGGTGCTCACCTCAGACGCAGATGCCCCGCCGGAGGTGCTGATGAGCCGAGCGCGGCTGGCCGAGCGAGCCGGCTGCGGCGGCGTCGTCTGCGCCGCACCCGATCTTGGAGTGGTGACCGACACCGTGCCAGGGATGCTCCGGGTTGTTCCGGGCATTCGCCCTGCCGGGGCGCCGTCGGCCGATCAACGGCGCGTCGCCACCCCGGCGTCAGCGCTGGCGGCCGGTGCCGATGTGCTTGTCATCGGCCGAGCGGTCACCGCCGCGCCTGATCCTGACGCCGCAGCGGCGGCCATCGTCGCCGAAGTCGCTGCCGAACTGGATGCGCCCTGAGCGTCGCGTCGTCGAGCCCGGTGTCCCTAGGGCCTATCTGACGCATAGCTACACTGCACGACAATGAGTCCGCTGCCTGAACTGAGTGACGAGCAGCGTGCCGAGGCGCTGGCCAAGGCCAAGGAGGCCCGCGAGGTCCGCGCAAACGTCAAGCATCGGTTGAAGATGGGTCTGCTCACCTTCGACGAGTTGCTGGCCGAAGCCGACACTGTCGAGAACGTCGGCAAGCTCAAGGCACTCGCTGCCTTGGAGTCCATGCCCGGTCTCGGCAAGGTCAAGGCCCGCCGACTGATGGCTGAGATTGGCATCGCCGACAACCGGCGTCTGCGAGGTCTCGGCGAGACGCAGCGGCGCCGTTTGAGCGAGCATTTCGCACAGGATTCCGCCTCAGGCGCGTGAAGACAGTCGCATGACCGACCCGGCGCCCAGCGGCGCTGCGAGTCTTGGCGCGCCGGGGCGCGCATCAGGCGACAGCGCGCCGGGGCGCGCATCAGGCGACAGCGCGCCTTGGGGTATCACTCTGTACGTGGTGTGCGGGCCGGGCGGCGCCGGCAAGGGCACGATTGTGGCCGAACTGGTGGCGCAGGACCCGACGCTGCTGCTGAGCCGATCATGGACGACCCGCCCTCGCCGGGTCGGGGAGCCGGCCGAGGCGTACACGTTCGTGACGGCCGAAGAGTTCGACGCCCGGATCTCAGCGGGCGGGTTCCTGGAGTGGGCGGACTTCTTCGAGTACCGCTACGGCACCCCGATGCCGCCACCCGATCTCGAGCGAGATCTGGTGCTCGAAATCGACGTGCAGGGCGCAGTCTCGGTGCGTAACCGTGATCCTGCCGCGCTGGTGATCATGGTGCTGCCGCCGAGTCGCGCCGAGCAGGAGCGGCGCATGCGCCGCCGGGGCGACCCCGATGCAGATGTGGCACGCCGGCTCGCCAAGGCCGACGAGGAACTGCCCGTCGGCTACCGCATGGCCGATCTCATTGTTGTGAACCGGGACCTCACGAGCACCGTGTCGGAGATCGCCGCATTCGTGGAGCGCACCCGGTCCCGCCGGTAGCCTGCGACTCGCGATGACTGAGTCAACCGACACCATGATCACACCAGGGCTCGAAGACCTGCTCGCCAAGGTCGACTCGAAGTTCACGCTGG
This sequence comes from Microthrixaceae bacterium, assembly GCA_011523825.1. Lineage (GTDB taxonomy): Bacteria > Actinomycetota > Acidimicrobiia > Acidimicrobiales > Poriferisodalaceae > Poriferisodalis. The sequence goes on along the minus strand of WTFX01000029.1, from coordinate 61,083 downwards.
TGAGCCTCGCTGCCATGCGCTCGCGGCAGATCAACTCGTACTACAACCAGCTTGACGGCGGCATCGGCTCGGTCGTGCCGCCGCAGGTTGCATCGGTTGCTCGCAAGCCCCTGTCGATCGCATTCGAGGAGATCGACGCCGACAAGATCACGTTCGAGCGGTTCGACCCCGAAGAGCGGGCACGGCTGGAGGCCGAAGCGCTTGCCGCGGCGGAGGCTGACGCGGCCATGCTCGAAGTGGTTCCCGACCTCGAGGCCTGACTTGCCTGACGCTGCGGCGTCGCCGTTCGCCGGGCGCCGCGTAGTACTCGGCGTCAGCGGCGGCATCGCCGCGTACAAGGCAGTGATCCTGTGCCGGCTGATGATGGACGCCGGTGCTCACGTCATCCCGGTGATGACCGCGGCAGCACAGCGATTCGTCGGCCGGGCCACGTTCGACGCCCTCGCCAGCGAGCGCGTGCAGACCTCGATCTTCGGCGAGGACGACCCGATCCCGCACACCACGCTGGGCCAGACGGCCGACGTGGTGGTCGTGGCGCCTGCCACGGCACGTGTAATCGGCAGCTATGCCGCGGGCATCTCCGACGGCTTGCTCACCGCAACGCTGCTCGCCACGCGGGCGCCGGTGGTGGTCTGCCCTGCCATGCACACCGAGATGTGGGAGCACGACGCTGTACAGCACAACATCGAGGTGCTGACCGGCCGGGGCGTGCACATGGTGGTGCCGGAGGCGGGCCGTCTCGCAGGCGGCGATATCGGCACGGGCCGCCTCGCCGAGCCAGCCACGATCTTCGACGCTGTCAGCGACGTGCTCGCCGCGCTTCCCGAACGAGACCCTGCCGACGAGCCGGTGCCGGCACGCCGTGACTTTGCTGGCGTCAGCGTGACGGTCACCGCGGGCGGCACCCGCGAGGCCATCGATCCGGTGCGCTTCATCGGCAACCGGTCGTCGGGCAAGCAGGGTTACGCCATTGCCACGGCCGCCCGTGATCGCGGTGCGGAGGTCACGCTGGTGACGAGCGCGCCGCTCCCCCCGCCCGAAGGCGTGCGAGAGGTTCGGGTGGAGTCGGCGGCCGAGATGGAAGCCGCCACCGGTGAGCATGCAGACGCCGACGTGATCATCATGGCTGCGGCGGTCGCCGATTTCCGGCCTGCCCACGTTGCCCCGCAGAAGATCAAGAAGGGCAACCCTGCCGAGAGCGCCGAAGCCCCCGTCATCGTGCTCGAGCACACCCATGACATCCTCGCCGGTCTCGGGGCCCGAAAGCCGCCGGGTCAGGTGCTGGTCGGCTTCGCCGCCGAGACCGCTGACGTACTCGACAACGCGGCTCAGAAACTGGCTCGCAAGAACCTCGATGTCATGGTCGCCAACGACGTCTCGGCAGCAGGCGCAGGCTTCGCGCACGACACCAACATCGTGACCATCCTGCTGGCAGACGGCAGCGCGCACCCGCTGCCGATCTGCTCCAAGCGCGAGGTTGCCGACGCCGTCCTCGACACGGTCGCCGAACTGCGCCAGTAGTTCCGCGAGCGGCCGCTTCGGTAAGCGAAGCTGCGGCCCGCGCATGCCAGCCTTCCCTCTGCTGCGTCGCGATCTTGTTCGTCTAGCCTTGCCGCGCTGCTGCAATCTGCAGTTGCGACACGCCGGCGAGGCGGGCCAAGCACGATCGAATCTGGAGCCACGGTGAGTCAGTGGACCTTCACCTCAGAATCGGTGACGGAAGGCCATCCCGACAAGATGGCCGACCAGATCTCCGACGCCATCCTCGACTCGCTGATCGCCGAGGATCGTCACGCCCGCGTCGCCGTTGAGACGCTGGTCACGACGGGTCTCGTCGTGGTGGCCGGCGAGGTATCCACCGAGGCCTATGTCGACATCCCGAAGGTGGTGCGGTCCACCATCACGGGCATCGGATACGACCACGGGGAACTGGGATTCGACGGCAACACCTGCGGCGTGATGATCGCCCTGGATGAGCAATCGCCCGAGATCACCACGGGGGTGTTCGGGAGTTCAGAAGCAGCGGCAACGGAGGACCTCATTCCCGAGCAGGGTGCCGGTGACCAGGGAATGATGTTCGGCTATGCCTGCCGGGAAACCGATGCGTTCATGCCGCTGCCGATCCATGTGGCTCATCGCATGGCCGAGCAGCTCACCGAGGCGCGCCGATCGGGCTGCATCCCGTACCTGCGACCGGACGGCAAGACGCAGGTGAGCTTCGAATACCGCGATGGCGAGCCGATCGGGCTCCGCACCGTCGTCGTCTCCGCCCAGCACCGCGATGGCATCGAGATCGACGGCATGATGCGCCCCGATCTGCTCGAGCACGTCATCGGGCCCACGCTGCCGGAGCAGTTCGCCGACGACCCCTTCGAGCTGCTGGTGAATCCCTCGGGCAGCTTCGTCAGCGGCGGACCGGTCGCCGACGCAGGGCTCACCGGGCGCAAGATCATCGTTGACACCTACGGCGGCTACGCCCGTCATGGCGGGGGAGCGTTCAGCGGCAAGGACCCCTCCAAGGTTGACCGGTCGGCTGCTTACGGTGCTCGCTGGGTCGCAAAGAACATCGTGGCCTCCGGCGCTGCTGATCGCTGCGAGATCCAGGTGGCGTACGCCATCGGCCGTGCGGAGCCGGTCTCGCTGCTCACTGAGACGTTCGGGACATCGCATGTGGACCCCCATGCCATCGCCTCGGCGGTGACCGACGTGTTCGATCTGAGGCCGGCAGCGCTCTTGGCCGACTTGGACCTGCGCCAGCCCATCTACAAGACCACGGCGGCCTACGGCCATTTCGGCAGGCCGTCTGTTGGCATGACGTTCCCCTGGGAGCGCCTCAACCGGGTCGACGATCTCAAGTCCGCGCTGGGTCTGTAGCGGCCGAGCGCGCCAGCGCCCGGCCGAGCCATCAGCGGCTCCCGCGCTGGCTGCGGGGTTGCGAAAGCGACGCTCGGGGTCGGAGCGGGGCGGGGCAGACTGCAACGATGCGGCAAGCGGTGCAAGTGCTGGTAGACGAGCCGGCCATCGACCGCGAATTCACGTACTTGCTGCCGCCCGAGCTGGCTGCTGGGCGGGTGCCGGTCGCCGTCGGCACGATTGTCCGAGTCGTGCTGAACCGCCGCCGTCTGCGGGGGTGGGTCACCGAGCTGGACGCGCCCATGCCCAGCGGTCGGGAGTTGGCGCCGATCAGCGGCATCGTCGGTGTCGGCCCGCCGCCGCATGTGGTCGATCTGGCGAAGTGGGCCGCGTGGCGCTGGGCTGGCACCCGGGCTCACTTCTTGCGGACCGCCAGCCCCGATCGCGCTGTCGCCGGAGTGCCGAGCGAGCCTGCGACCTGGCCGCACCTCTCCTCGCCCGAGTTGGCTGGCACGGCGGACTGGGTGCGGGAAGCGTGGACGACTGACCCGCCGATGCCCCGCGTGGCTCGGCTGGGACCGTGCGCCGATGAGTGGCCGCTGGTCATCGAGGCACTGCGGCGCGGCCGCTCGCTCGTGCTTGTTCCCACTGTGGCGTGGGCGGCCAGGCTCGCGGGCCGGTTGCGCCGGGCGGGCGTGTCGACGTCATTGGCTCCACGCGACTGGGCAGGGGCAGTCGCGGCACATGTCATCGTGGGGACCCGGGCCGCTGTATGGGTGCCGTGCGGGCAGCTTGACGCGGTGCTGGTGCTCGACGAGCACGACGAGGCCTACCAATCCGAGGCAGCGCCCACCTGGAACGCCCGTGATGTGGCGGTCGAGCGTGCCCGGCGCGACGGGACGCACTGCCTGCTCGTCGGGCCGATGCCGTCTCCGGACGCCTTCGTGCTGGCCGGACAGGCTGTTGCCGATCCGATCGCTGCAGACATGGCAGCTCCCCAGCCGGCGACGGACGAGCCCGCAAGCGTGACGGTGATCGCCGAACCGCGGCCCGCCGAGCGTGACGCCTGGCCGCGGCTGCAGGTCGCCGACCGCCGCGACGATGACCCCGCGACGGGAGAGTGGTGCGGCGAAGCCCTCGCCGAACTGCTGCGCAGCGACGCCGTCGTGGTCTGTGTGCTGAACCGCACGGGACGGGCGCGCCTCGCCTTCTGCAATTCGTGCGGCGAGCTGGCGGTCTCGCCGCATTCGGGCCGTGCGCTGCGATTGGACAAGCAGCAATTCACCGATCCCGACACGGGCGAGGCGCGGCCGGCAGTGTGCGAGTCATGCGGTGCGACGAAGTTCCGTCGTGCCCGCGTCGGCGTCAAGGGCGTTGCCGAAGAGATGGAGCGCCTGGCGTTGCGACCGGTCATTCAGGTGGTGGGCGATGCGGCCGCCACTGCCGCAGACATCGCCACCGGCGCCGACGGACGCGCGGGCGATGCGCACGGGCCGCCCGGCAGCAGGCCGCCGCTCTACATCGGCACCGAAGCCGTGCTGCACCGGGTGCGGGCCGCCGACGCAGTGGCCTTCGTGGACTTCGACCAGGAACTCATGGCACCTCGCTATCGCGCCGCAGAGGAGGCATTCGCACTGCTGGTGCGCGCTGCGCGGCTCGCCGGACCGCGCTCGGGCGACGGTCGGATCCTGGTGCAGACCCGCCTGCCCGCCCACCCGGTGCTCAGCGCCGCAGCCGAAGCCGATCCGAGCGACTGGGTTCGTGGCGAATGGGAACGTCGTGTCCAGATGCGCCAACCCCCGGCAGCGGCGTGGGCACTTGTCTCTGGCGCCGCGGCTCCCGGATACGTCGAGCAGCTCTCCGCAGGCCCGCACGCCGCCCTGCTGGACATCGCCGGATCCGCGGAAGGGACGTGGCGCATCCGTAGCGACGATCGCGCCGCATTGCTGGATGCCTTGGCTGCTGCCGAGCGGCCCCCGGGCAGGATGCGAGTTGCGGTCGACCCGCTGCGGGCCTGACGTCCGCGCGGGCAGACCTCGATCGGGCGGCGCGAGATGGCGTCGGTAGCCTCCGAAGCCCATGGGAGGCACGTTCGAGATCCGGCTGATGGGCGATCCGGTGCTGCGCCAGCGCGCTGCCGAGATCACCGACATCGACGGCCGCGTGGCGCGCATGGTTGACGACATGCTGCCGGCCATGTACGAGGCCGAAGGCATCGGGCTCGCGGCCCCCCAGGTGGGCATCCAGCGCCGTCTGTTCATCTTCGACCTCTATGAGGGCGACGGCCCCCAAACGCTCATCAATCCTGAGATCGTCGAGAGCGACGGCGAGTGGACCTACACCGAGGGATGCCTGTCGGTGCCGGGTTTGACCTTCGACATCGTGCGCCCGAAGCAGGTGCACGTCGTGGGCTTGGACCTCGACGGCAACGAGGTCAGCATCGAGGCCGACGAGCTGCAGGCACGGCTGTTCCAGCACGAGCTTGACCACCTCGACGGGGTTCTGCTTGTCGATCATCTCGAGAAGGCCGAGCGTAAGGAAGCCCTGCGCGAATGGCGCACCCAGCTTGCGCAGCTGCAGTCCGGCGTGAACGGCCCAGCGGCCAGCGGTCCGGTTCCGCTCGTGGGCCGCAGTGCAGCGGACGGCTGACGCCTTCCCGAGGCTCGCAGCGCGTCAAGCTGGTGATCTGTCGCTTCTCTGCGCCGTTCTCCCGCCAGCGGCGGCATGTCTGCGCACATGGTCGATGAGCCGCCGCTGCCGCTGCGTCGGGAGGGACTCGTGACACAGCCGCTGCCGCCAAACCAACTGAGTCGAGTGGCCTTCGCGGGCACACCCGACGACGCCGTGCCCGCTTTGCGCGCTCTCGCGGCGGCGGACTTCGAGATCCCCGTCGTCGTCACCGGCGCCCCGCGTCGCCGCAGCAGGCGCGGCAGCAATGCACCCAGCCCCGTCGCGGCAGCTGCGAGCAGACTCGGCTTGCCGGTCAGCCACGAGCCCGACGACCTCGCCAGGTGCGGCGCCGACTGTGCCGTGGTCGTCGCTTTCGGGCAGCTCATAGCCGCCGAGCTGCTCGCGGCGACCCCGATGCTCAACCTGCACTTCTCGCTCCTGCCTCGCTGGCGCGGCGCCGCTCCGGTTGAGCGGGCGCTGTTGGCAGGCGACGACCGCACGGGTGTGTCGCTCATGGCGCTGGAGCCCTCGCTCGACACGGGGCCCGTCTACTGGCAGCACGAGGTGTCCATCGGCCCCGCCGACACAGCGGCGGGCCTGCGCGAGCGTCTCGCCAGCGAGGGGGCAGCCCGTCTCGCGGCATCGCTCGCAGAAGGGTTGCCCACACCGCAGCCCCAGTCGGGCACACCGACTTACGCCCGCAAGCTCACTACGGAGGACCGGCGGATCGACTGGTCACAGCCGTCGGCCTTCATCGACCGCCAGATCCGGGTCGGCGGCGCGTGGACGACGCTCGACGGTCAGCGCTTCATCATCCGCTCGGGCAGACCGGCCGACACGCCGTCAGAGGCAACGTACGAACCGCCGCGCGGTGCAGCGCTCGATGTCTCACCGGGCACGCTCGTGGGCGACGCTGTTGCGACCAGGGATGGGCTCATGCGCCTGGAGATTGTGCAGCCGGCTGGCCGAGGCACAATTGACGCGCACGCCTGGCTGCATGGCGCCCGCCCGCCCGATGGTGCCCGCTTCGATTGAGCACACGGTCCGCAGCGCCGCAGCGCGCATCCTCGCTGATGCGGCATCAACCCGCTTCACCCGCTGGCAGCGAGGTCCCCGGCTCAGCCAGAGGGTGGCCGGTCTCGTAGCGTGGTCGGATGCGCATCGGGCTGATCTCCGACACTCACATTCCCGAAGCGGCACCAGAGCTGTGGCCCGAGGCCTATGCGGCCATGGAGGGCTGCGACGCCATCCTTCACGCGGGCGACATCTATGACATCTCCGTTGTCGACCGGCTCAACGAGATCGCTCCTACCTGGGCGGCCCGCGGCAACGGCGACGACGGCTCGTCGGGCCGCGATGTCCAGCCCGACCATCCATTGCTCGCCAACGCCTGGGCGCACACGTTCGACGGCGTGCGGATCGGCCTCACCCACCACCTGCCGGTGCCGGAGCTGTCGTTCTACTCCGTGGCCGACGCCATTGAACGGCACTTCGGTGCCGATGTGCGGCTCGACGTATGCGTGTACGGCGACACCCACGTGCACCGCATCGACACGCTGTCGGGCGTGCTGTGCGTGAACCCCGGCTCGCCGACATTCCCCCGCAATCTCAGTGCCCAGCTCGGCACGGTCGGCTATCTCGACATCACCGACGGCGTCGCCACGCCGTCGTTGTGGCAGCTCACCCCTGACGGCCTCGAGCCCACCGAATCCTGGGACTACGTCTAGGCGCCAACGGGGCCCGACTGCAGATCGAGGCCAGAGCGACGTTTTCGCGGGCGCAACTAATGTGCGGCGAGTCTGGGCGAAGGCGAAGGGGACGCATCGATGGCCGATGAGACTGCAAGCGAGAAGGACGCATGGCTCGCAGCCACCGTTGAGCAACCGGTCGACGCCGATGAGGAGATCGTCGACCCGCACCATCACCTGTGGGACTTCCCCGCCGGCACGTATCTCGTGCCGGAGCTGCACGCTGATACCGGCGCGGGTCACAACGTCACACAGACCGTGTTCGTGGAGTGTGCCGCCGGTTACTACACCAGCGGGCCCGAGCACCTGCGGCCGGTCGGCGAGACCGAATTCGTCCGCGAGCAGGCGGCGGTCTCTGCCGAAGCCGACGGTGCGACGATCTCGGCCATCGTCAGCTTCGCGGACCTGACGCTCGGCAACGCCGTCGAAGAGGTGCTGGCCGCACACGACGAGGCAGGCGAGGGGCTGTTCCGCGGCATCCGCCACGCCAATGCCTGGGACGGCAGCGACCAGATCCGCGAGAGCCACACCAAGCCGCCGCCCGAACTGCTCGCGGACCTGGACTTCCGGGCGGGCTACGCAACGCTGGGCCGGATGGGCTTCAGTTTCGACGGCTGGATGTTCCACACCCAGGTCGCTGAGCTTGTTGAGTTGGCTCATGCTGTCCCCGACACGCCCGTTGTGCTCGATCATCTCGGCGGCCCGCTGGGCATCGGCCCCTACGCCGACCGCCGAGACGAGGTGCGTGCCGTCGTGCGACCGGCGCTCGAGGCGCTGGCCAGCCACCCGCAGGTCACCGTCAAGGTGGGCGGCATCGGCATGAGCATCTACGGCGTCGGCTTCAAGCGCCTGCCCCAAGCTCCGTCGTCGGAGCACGTCGCAGCAACCTGGAGCGACGACATCCGCCACTGCATCGAGACCTTCGGCCCTGATCGCTGCATGTTCGAGAGCAACTTCCCCGTCGACAAACAGGGCTGCTCGTACACCGTGCTGTTCAACGCGTTCCAGCGGATCTGCGACCAAGCGGGCTACACCGCCGCCGAGCGCGCGGACCTGTTCGCCGGCACGGCGCGCCGCTTCTACCGCGTCGACCCGCCGGCCTAGTCCGGCAGCCAAATCTGGGCGCTCAGCCGTCTCACAGGTCCGAGGCAAGCTGGAGCTGCAGTCGGTACTGACATGAAATCCAATGGAATCTCACAAAATTCATGTCTACAGTCCGGGTCCCGCTGGGAATACGGCCGAGGAGGACCTCGTGGCTATCGACGAACTTGAACGGACTACCTTGGTGAACACGCTGGTCGACAAGCTGGGAGAAGGGCCCGCTGCCACGCTCATGAAGACCATCATTCCCGACGGCACCGACTCTCTCGCCACCAAGGTCGACCTCGTCGAGATGCGCGCCACCATCGACAGCGCGATCACCCGTCAGACTCGGACGCTGCTGCTGACGATGGCGGCCTTCATGGTGCCGATCTGGGTCCCGCTGTACATCAGCCTGCTCGGCTGACGCTCGCGCGCTGGCGGCGGGGAGGGGGGCTAGGTCAGCCCGATCCCTTCGTGGGGCAGCGTGGCCCACTGGGTGTCGTCGTGCCCGTAGAGCAAGCGGCAGCCCTCGTCGTCGCGCATCGACTTCAGCCGTCGCATCGATTCGAGCTGCATGTCGTGGTTGAAGCCGAACGGCGGCAGCAGCATCCGGTCCAGCACGTCCTCCCAGTAGACGCAGTCGCCGGTCAGCACCACGGGGCCGCTGTCCAGTTCCACGCGCAGTGACTGGTGGCCTGCGGTGTGCCCCGGCGTGGGAATGCAGGTCACCGAGCCGTCGCCGAACACGTCGTGCTCGCCTTCGATGAGCAGCACGTCGTGACCGAGGTCGAAGTCCTCGGGCTTGTACACCTCGTGCTCGATGAGCTTGGGGTGATGCCCCGACTCCCACTCGGCCCGCTGGCAGATGAGCCGGGCGTTGGGCAGCAGCTCGGTGCCGCCGCAGTGGTCGAAGTGCAGGTGGCTGAAGATGGCGAACGTCAGCTCGGCCGGATCCACGTCGACGCTTTCCAGCCGTGCCGAGACTTCGTCGTCAGCCGAGTAGTCCGCCTCAAAGGACTTCGCGAGCAGTGGGTAGCGGGCGCCCACGCCTTCCTGCACCTGGGGGTGCATGCCGGTGTCGAACACCAGCGTCTGGCCGCTGGGATGGCGCACCAGCCAGCTCGGGATCGGCAACCGCACATTGCCGGGAGCATCGGCGATGACGGACGCCGTCGCGGTCGACAGCCAGCCGCACTCGAGCGGCACCAATGAGAGTTGCGTCATGCGCTGAGTCTCCTGCGCGCCACCTCAGGCGCTGTGTTTCCTGCGCGCTTTGTCATGCGCTGTATCTCCTGCGCGCCTTGTCAGGCGCCGAGCCCGTGGTGCAGCGAGCTGTGGTCGGGGTAGTCGGGATCGCGGTGGTCCATCTGTGCACGGAACGCTTCGCCCATGTCGTCGGTGTCGAACATTGCCGCGTTCCACACCGCGATGTACTCGAGCCCATCGGCCACCGAGTGATCGCGGCTGTAGTTCATGGTCTGCTTGGTTCCCCAGATGGCCATCGGGCTCTTGGAGGCGATCTGCGCCGCCACGTCGGCCACGGCGTCCATCATCGAATCGTGGTCGTCGTAGACGGCGTTGACGAAGCCCCGGTCGAGCGCTTCTTCGGCCCCCATGCGGCGACCGGTAAAGGCCAGCTCGCGGACGACGCCCTCGGGAACCAGCTTGGGCATGCGCTGCAGCGTTCCCACATCCGCGGTCATGCCGATGTTGATCTCCTGGATGCTGAAGAACGCATCGCTGGTGGCGTATCGCAGGTCGCAGGCCGAGACCATGTCGACGCCGCCGCCCACGCACGCGCCCTGGATGGCGGCGATGACCGGCAGCCGGCTGTTCTCCAGTGCGTTCATGGTGGTCTGGGCGCGCAGCACGCCGGTGCGGAACTGAGCCCGCCGCCGGCTGCCGTGCGCGCGGTCCGGGGAGCTGTCGGCGCTGGCTGCGCCGCCGGACACGTCGAAGCTGCCGAACACCGACAGGTCCATGCCCGAGCAGAAGTGGCGACCGACCGCGGACAGCACCACGACTCGTGCATCGCTGCCGGCAGAGACGTCGTCGACGATGCTCGGCAGTTCGGTCCAGAACTCGGCGATCATCGAGTTGGCCTTCTCTGGGCGCTTCATGACGAGGTGTGCGACATGGTCGCTGACCTCGACGTCGAAGCAGGTGTAGTCGGATCCGGTCATCGGCTCGTCCTTCTGTCGTGCGTCTCGTGAGCGCTCGCACAAGTCAAGCGCGTGGACGGCCAGCCTGCTTCGATATGCAGCCGGAGGCTGGAGGGTCGATGCCAGACGAGACTGCCGCAGAAGCTCCGCTCGCCGGCGTCCGGGTTGTGGAGCTGACGATGTATGTGCAGGGCCCGACGGGCGGGCTCACGCTGGCATCGCTCGGCGCCGATGTCATCAAGATCGAGCAGGTCGGCCAGGCCGACTACATGCGCAGCTTCGCGAGCGTGTTCGGCGTGACCTTCGACGAGCGGGGCCGGGAGTGGCTCTACGCCTCGCTGAACCGCAACAAGCGGGCGCTCGCGCTGGACATCGCCTCCGACGCCGGACGACCGGTCTTCGAACGCCTGGTGCGCGGGGCGGACGCGTTCATCACCAACCTGCGCGACTCCGGGCTGGCGCCCTACGGCGCGGACACCGAGACCCTGATGGCGCTGAACCCGCAGCTCGTGTACTGCCGGGGAGGCGGCTTCGGCTTGCGCGGCGAGCTGGCCGACGATCTCTGCCAGGACACCGTCGGCATGGCCCACGCCGGATTCATGGACGCGATCGCGCCCACCGAGGCGCCCACCTACCCGCCGGGGTCGCTGAGCGACATCCTCACCGGCACCAACATGGCCTCGGCGGTGATGGCCGGGCTGCTGAAGCGTGCGCGCACCGGGAAGGGCTGCGTGGTGGGCACGTCACAGACGCAGGCGCTGCTGTGGCTGACCAGCCAAGCCGTGGGCGTCGCGGCGAACCTCGGCCAGCGCATGGATCGCTTCGATCACAGCAGCGGGTGGAACCCGCTGTTCACGGTGTACGAGACCTCCGACGGATGGATCGCCATCGCGGCACTGCAGGATGCGCATTGGCGAGGGCTGGCGCACGCCGTCGGCATCGAGTCATGGCTGGAGGACCCCAGATTCGCCACGTTCGACTACGTGGTGCGAAACCGTGCCGATTTCGCACCGCTGTTTGCGGAGCACATGAAGACCGGCTCCACCGATAGGTGGTGGCGGGCCATCCGAGGCAGCGGCGCATGGGTGTCGCCCGTCAACCGAGTCGAAGATCTCGCGGCCAACGACGACATCCTGGCCAATGAGTACCTGGTGACCTTCGACGACGGCTTCGTCGGCCCGCCGGCGTTGTTCGATGTGGACGAGTTCCGGGGAGCACGTGGTGCCGCCGCCGACTACGGCGAGCACACCGACGAGATTCTGGCCGAGCTGGGCTACAGCGACGACGACGTGGTCGACCTGCGCGTCGCCGGCGCCATCTGGTAGCCGTGCCCGTCCCGGGGTGCCGGAACTAGAGCATCACGCCGAACAGCAGTGCCGTCAGGCCGCACAGCAGCGACACGCCGGCGCCCGCGCCACGCTTGGCCACGTTGTCGCCGGCGTTCTGATGCACCAGCGCACCCACGCCGGAGATCAGCACGAGCAGCATCTTGATGCCGAGCAGCATCGACCAGCCGGTGCTCGTTTCCTCGCTCGGTATGGCGAGCATGCCCCACAGCCCGGTCACCACGGCGATGCCGAATGCGGGCCACGCCACGCGTGAGAAGGCCTTCGCTGCCACCTTGCCCGAACCCGGGAAGGCACGCCCGACAACCGGCACCACCGCTCCGACCACGATCTGGCCGCCGATCCACACTGTCACCGCCAGCACATGTAGCACGACACGGACGGTGTCGAGATCGAACGTGACGACGCGGCTCACTTCGCTGATTGCTGTCATGGGTGACCTCGATTCCTCCTCAGGGCCAGAACGGTTCCTGCGGCGGGGATACCACGGATCGGCGGGCGTCCGGGGTCAGGACCGATCGCCGATCAGCTCCGCCATGTTGTCGGCAAAGAAACGGTCCAGCACGCCGCCGGCGAAGCCCTCGAGTGACGCATTGAAGCGGCCCAGCGGGTTCCGGCCCCCCTCGATGTGGGGGTAGTCGCTCGAGAACATGTACAGGTGCTCGTTGGACTCGCGGATCATGGCGCCGACGTCTTCGATGGGGTAGGGCGTGAAGGCCATCTGCCGCGTGACCTGTTCCGACGGGAGCTCGCTGAACGCAGCCAGCTCGGGTTCGGAGCGCTTCCAGGTCTCCACGGTGACATCCAGCCGCCGCAGCATCTGGGGCACCCAGGCAGCGCCGAGCTCCACGACCCCGCCGCGCAGGTTCGGGTGCCGGCTCAGCACGCCGTCGAGCACCAAGACACCCACGAAGGTCTCGGCAGCGTGGTGGAGCGCAACCATGTCCTTGCCGCGGACGTTCTCGCCGCCTCCCAGCCAGTCGGTCGGCGTGGGGCGGCCCGTGTTCATCCACTCCGGCGCGATCTGCAGCGGGTTCCCGCCGACATGCAGCAGGAATGGCACGCCGGCTTCGGCCATCTGCGCCCAGACCGGGTCGAGATCGTCGTGACCGGGCGACCTGCCGCCGGCAGGACGGTGCGGCACCCACATAGCGCCGAGCCCCGCCTCGAGGGCAAACGACATCTCGTCCATCGCCATCTGGGGGTCGTCGAGCGGCAGCAACGCCACGCCGATCATGCGATCGTCGTCGGCGCAGAACTCAGCCATGCCGCGGTTGTGCGCACGGGCGGCGCCGTAGCGGACGTCGTGGTCCAGCTTGGGGTCGAACACCACGCCGGCGCTGAAGGTGGCGAACACGAACTGCCGGTCGAAGCCGAGCAGGTCCAGTGCCGTCGTGCGTTCGGCGGAGTTGAACGCTCCCAGCGCGTGGTACCCCTTCGGTCCCCGGATCAGGTCGTCGCCCATTGCGACAAGATCGGCCACGGTCTCGGGCGTGTGGGAACGACTGCCGCCCGCCGCCTCGAAGTTGTTCACCGATTCGCCCGCGCTGGAGAATTCGATCAGCGGGAGACGGTCCCGCATGTCGCTCTCAGCGTGTGACTGCAGAAAATCCGGCAGCTCCATGAGGTGGCTGTCGGCATCGAGGTAGGTCCGGCCGCTCGCATATGCCATGACCGCAGGCTAGTGACGGGGCGAAGTACACCGCCGGGTCTGCCGACGGGTGCAGCGAGTCGGCCAGGGGAACGCTCACATGAGCGTCGGTAGCCTGCCGCGATGGCCGGATCGCATGCGGCACATCATCACGCTCACAGCCCGCCCGACGGCGAGCACCAACTCGCGGCCAAGGTGCTCACGGTCTCCGACGGCGTGATCGCCGGAACGCGCGAGGATCGCAGCGGCGAGGCGCTGGGCGAAGCGCTGGCTGCCGCGGGCTACGAGGTGGTCGAGCGACGCGTGGTGGCCGACGGCGTCGACACGGTGGCCGATGCCCTGCGGTCGATGTCGGACGGGTTCGAGGGGCTGATCGTGTCGACAGGCGGCACTGGCTTCACGGAGCGGGATCTCACCCCCGAGGGCACCCGCGCCGTGATCGAGCGCGAAGCACCCGGCCTGGCCGAAGCAATGCGACTGGTGAACCCGCTGGGCCGGCTGTCTCGAGGCGTCGCAGGCATCATCGGCCGCACGATCGTGCTGAACACGCCCGGCTCCACCAAAGGCTGCGTGGAGTGCTTCGAGGCCGTGGCCGACGTGCTGCCTCACGCCCTGGCCCTGCTGGCAGGCGAACGGCTGCACTGATGTCCGGCGAGCATCTGGCTCCCACCGGCGAGTCGGCCAATGCCGTTGACGACCTCGCCCACATGCACCGTGCCGTGCAGCTGGGGGAGAGTGTTCGCGGCACCACAGCTCCGAATCCGTGGGTGGGCGCCGTGCTGGTTTTGCCCGACGGCACGGTATTCGAGGGCGCAACTGAGCCACCGCCCGGGCGACATGCCGAGATCGTGGCGCTCGACGCAGCCCGCAGCACCGGTGCCGATCCGGCCGGAGCGACCGTGTACACCACGCTGGAGCCGTGCTCGCATACCGGCCGCACCGCGCCGTGCGTCGACGCCGTCATCGATGCGGGCATCGCACGAGTCTGCGCCGGTGTGACCGATCCGGATCCGCATGTGGCCGGCACCGGTATGACAGCGCTGCGTGCCGCCGGCATTGACGCAGCTGTCGGGGACGCCGACGGCTCGGTGGCAGCTTCGCTGGGCCCGTACCTGCACCAGCGCCGGACGGGGCGTCCATGGGTGGTGCTGAAGCTGGCGGCGACTCTCGACGGGCGCACCGGCGCACCCGACGGCACCTCGCAGTGGATCACCTCGCCCGAGGCGCGTGCCGACGCTCACGCACTGCGCGCACGTTGCGATGCCGTGCTGGTCGGCGCAGGCACCGTCCGCGCTGATGACCCGATGCTCACAGTCCGCGACCTGCCGGCCACCAGTCCTCACCGGCCGCTGCTCGACATGCGCGAGGCCGGCGACGAGCCGGTCCATTCGCCGTTCGCCTTCGCTGCTGCTGAGCGGCTCGATCCGCGCCGCTTCGTGCTCGGCATGGCACCGGCGGAAGCCAAGGTGCAGCCGTGCGTCGAAGTCAGCGGAGCGATGCGACCGGTGGTGAACCGGCTGGCCGACGAAGGCGTTGTGGAGCTGCTGGTGGAAGGCGGCGCCAACGTCGCGGGAGAGCTGCACCGAGGCGGCCTCGTCAACGAATATGTCGTCTATCTCGCGCCGGTGCTTGCTGGCGGCGACGATGGGCCGCCGGTGCTGGCGGGCCCGGGTGCGCCGACCATCGCCGAGTTCTGGCGGGGCCACATCGTCGAAGTGCGCAGCATCGGACCCGACGTGCGCATCACCGTGCTTCGATAGATGCGCCTCGGCCCGGATAGCGCTCTCGCTTTGGGCCCCAGCCGCGCCCTGGCCGACTCCGCCGGTACCGTCGGCGGCAATCTGCGCTCCTAGCGCAGGTCCGTGAAGGGACACACGATGTACACCGGACTCGTCGAGGAACTCGGAAGCTTCGCCGGCAAGGACGGCGAGCGGTACCGGTTCAATGCCGCGCTCGTGCTCACCGATGCCGCCGTCGACGACTCGATTGCGGTGAATGGCTGCTGCCTGACTGTGGTCGAGATGGGCGACGGCTGGTGGGCGGCCGACGTGAGTGCTGAGACCGTCAAGCGAACTGCGCTGGGCTCGCTGGCGGAGGGTGACCCCGTGAATCTCGAGCGCTGCATGCGCTACGCCGACCGGCTCGGCGGGCACCTCGTGCAGGGCCACGTCGACGGAGTGGCGACGATCAAGCGCCCGGCCCCTGATCTGCGCGTCGCCGTGCCGCCCGAGGGCGGCTTGCGCCGCTACCTCGTGGAGAAGGGCTCAGTGACCCTCAACGGCATCAGCCTGACCTGCTTCGACATCACCGACGACGACGAGGGCGGATGCGAGTTCTCGGTGGCGCTCATCCCGCACACCATGGCTATGACCACCATGGGCACTGCGCAGGCCGGAGACCTCGTCAACCTCGAGGTCGACGTCCTCGCCCGTTACGTCGAGCGTCTGCTCGGGCAGAATGGTGCAGCAACCGACGATGAGTGAGTCCGGCATGACCGACCGCGACGCAGCTGACGACGCACCTCCTGCATCGCCGTTCGCTGCCATTCCCGAAGCGATCGAGGCCATCGGCCGCGGTGAGATCGTGGTGGTGGTCGACGATGAAGACCGCGAGAACGAAGGCGATCTCATCATGGCGGCCGAGCACGCCACGCCCGAGGCCATGGCGTTCTTCGTTCGCTACACATCGGGCGTCATCTGCGCACCCCTGATGGGCGAGCGCCTCGATGACCTGGCGCTGCCGCTCATGGTGACGGTCAACACCGAGTCCATGCGCACCGCTTACACGGTCACGGTCGATGCCGCCGAGGGCACCACGACGGGCATTTCGGCGGCAGATCGCTCGCTGACGCTCAACCTGCTGGCCGACCCCAAGTCCAGCGCGAACGACTTCAACCGTCCCGGCCACGTGCTGCCGCTGCGTTACCGGCCCGGCGGCGTGCTCAAGCGAGCAGGCCATACTGAAGCCGCGGTGGATCTGGCCCGGCTGGCCGGCTGCCATCCGGCGGGCGTGCTGTGCGAGGTGGTCAACGACGACGGGACCATGGCCCGGGTGCCCGACCTGATCCAGTTCTGCGAGCAGCACGGTCTGCTGCTCATCTCGATTGCCGACCTCATCCGCTACCGGCGGGTCAATGAGCGCCTGGTCGACCCGATATCTCAGGCCCGCATCCCCACCATCTACGGCGAGTTCACCGGCCACGTCTTCCGCGACTTCGACGACACCGAGCATCTGGCGCTGACATACGGATCTGTGATGGGCGCAGAGCCCGTGCTGGTGCGCGTGCACAGCGAGTGCCTGACCGGCGACATCCTGGCGTCGATGCGCTGCGACTGCGGCTCACAGCTGCACAGTGCGCTCGAGGCCATCGCCGAAGCAGGCGCGGGCGTGCTCGTCTACCTGCGGGGCCACGAGGGCCGCGGCATCGGCATCGGCCACAAGATTGCTGCGTACTCGCTGCAGGACGCCGGCCGCGACACGGTCGACGCCAACCTGGAGCTGGGCTTGCCGGTGGACAGCAGGGAATACGGCATCGGTGCGCAGATCCTGGCTGAGCTCGGGGTGCAGCGGATGCGGCTGATGACCAACAACCCCAACAAGATCGGCGGCCTGTCCGGCTATGGGCTCGAAGTCGTCGAGCGCGTGCCGACGTCATCGAACGCGAACCCCTACAACAGCGCCTACCTGCGCACCAAGAAGATGCGCTTGGGCCATCTCATGGACGACGAGGCTGACGGCGGTGCCGAAGTCGACGCCGATCTCGAAGAGGCACCCCCGCTCGCCGACTAGGGGACGATCTTGGAGATCGGCATCTCGATGATGTCGGCCGCGCCCTGTTCTAGGAGTTCGGGGATGAGCACGTTGATCTGGTGCTTCGGCACGACCGTCTCTACTGCGTAGGCCTCGCCGCCCCACAGTTCGTTCACCGTCGGGGCCTTCATGGAGGGAAGCAGCTTCACCACGGCGTCGAGGTGCTCGCGCCCTACGTTCAGCTTCACCAAGACGCGACCACGGGCATCCAGCACCCCGTCCAGCAGCGTCTTGATCTGCGTCATGGCCCGGCGCTTATCCGGGTCGTCGTAGGCAGCCTGATTGGTGAAGATCTCGGTGTAGCTCGTGAGGATTTCATCAATGATGCGCAGGCCCGCCGCGTGCAGGGCTCGGCCGGTCTCCGTGAGGTCGACCACCGCGTCCACGATCTCGGGGGCCTTGGCCTCGGTAGCGCCATAGCTCAGCCGCACGTCCGCGTCCACGCCTCGTTCGGCGAAGAACCGTCGGGTCAGCTCGGGATACTCGCTCGACACCCGCACCCCGTTCGGCAGGTCGGCGAGCGCCCGGAACCTGCTGTCGTCGGGCACTGCCACGACGATGCGCACCGGCCGTGAAGTTGCTTTCGAGTAACGCAGTTCGCCGAGCGAAATCACGTCGCTGTTGGTCTCTTCGATCCAGTCACGCCCGGCGATGCCCAAGTCGAACAGTCCGTCAGCGACATAGGACGGGATCTCTTGGGGTCGCAGGATGCGTACGTCGTCGATGCGAGGGTCGTCAATGTTGGCGCGGTAGTCAACCGCCGAGCCCCGCCGCACCGGCAGGTCTGCATCTTCAAAGAGCCGCAGGGTCGCCTCTTCGAGCGAGCCCTTGGGGAGCACGAGCTTGAGCACGGGCGGTAACGGTACCCGCGGCACCTCGCGGCGCCGTGCTGAATTAGGTGATGAATCCGCCCTGGGGCTCGGGCGTCGCGTCTATTCGGCTGCAGTCAGGCGCTTGTGGATCTCGACGTAGGCGAGGCGAATCTGCTGCAGCGCGCCCTGCAGCGTGTCGCCGGCCGGCAGCTGGTCGGCGAGGTTGTCCACCAGCAGGCCCAGCGCGTCGATCGGCAGCCGTGCTTCGGCAAGATCGGGTGGGTCACGCCGCAGATGCAATGCCGCGAGCTCGAACAACCCCATCATGTGGTTCTGCACAATCTCAGCCGCAGGCACCGAGACGAGCTGTTCCTGGGCCTCGCGCAGCTGCTCCTGCATCGCAGCCAGCTCTTCGGGATCGAACGGCTCGCCGGTGCGCGGATCGATCGGGAGCCCGGTCTCGGGGTCGATGTCGAGTTCGCCGCCGAAGGCGCCGCCTTCTTCGGCTGCGCCGTATGCGCCTCCTTCGTCGGCCGTGGGAGGGGGAGCATTCGGCGGCTCGTCGGCGCTCTCGCGAGGTACCCGATGCTCACCTTCGGGTGTCCACAACGTGCTCATCGCTGACCTCCCCGCCCCGATTGGCTGTGCTGGCTTTCCCCAGCGCTGTTACCCTACGGCCCCTACAACAGGAACAAGCGGGGTCTGACCCCCACCGGACCGCCCAAGGGCGCGTTCTGGTACCGGGCTCGCAGAGGATGCCGCGTGGACGAGGAGCGTCCTTTGGACAAGCGAGTACGGCCATAGCACGCGCAAGTGACGGTGACGCCCGGATCAACGAGGACATCAGGGTCCGCGAGGTCCGCTTGGTCGCACCCGACGGCGAGCAGATCGGCATCAAGTCGGTTCCCGAAGCGCTGCAAATCGCCCGCAATATGGACTTGGACCTCGTGGAGGTGGCGCCCAACGCCGCCCCGCCGGTCTGCCGGATCATGGATTACGGCAAGTACAAGTACGAGGCGGCACAGCGGGCGAAGGAATCGCGGCGCAAGGCGACCCATGCCGGGCTGAAGGAGATGAAGTACCGGCCCAAGATCGGGACCGGCGACTTCGGCACCAAGACAGCCAAGGTCTGCAAGTTCCTCGAGGATGGCCACAAGGTGAAGGTCACCGTCATGTTCAGGGGTCGTGAGGTCTTCCATCCCGAACTCGGCGGCCAGATCCTCGAGCGGGTTGCCGAAGCGGTTGCCGAGGTCGGCAAGGTCGACCAGTTTCCCCGTCTCGACGGACGCAACATGACGATGTTGCTGAGTCCAGACCGCGTGTCACGTCAGCGTCGCAAGGCCGCAGATCCGCCCAACGACTGAGTCGCGGCGACACGGGTGGCGCGTGCGGCCGAGAGGCTGAGCGTTGTGCGCGCCGCTCACGACCACGCAACCAGCCCGCGTGTTCCACACAGTTCGATCCACCACAAGCAAGGCAGCAACACCATGCCCAAGATGAAGTCTCACAGCGGCGCCAAGAAGCGCTTCAAGACCACCGGCTCCGGCAAGCTCGTGCGCCGCAAGCGCAACCGGAATCACCTGCTGGAGAAGAAGTCGTCAGCGCGCAAGCGATGGCTGGCACTCGAAGGCGAAGTGTCGGCAGCCGACGCCAAGCGCGTCAACCGGATGCTCGGCCGCTGAGCCGCACTCTGGAAAACACGACCCGCGGCCGAAACGGTTCCCAGGCACACGATCCGCGGACAAGCCCCGCAGGCAATCCAAGGCAAGCAAGGACAGATCAACGTGGCACGAGTCAAGCGATCCGTAGCCAGCCGCACCCGTCGCAAGGCGACGCTCGGCAAGGCGAAGGGTTACTACGGCAACAAGAGCAGGTCGTTCCGGGCCGCCAATGAGCAGGTCATGCACAGCGGGCAGTACGCGTTCCGCGACCGCAGGGCCCGAAAAGGCGAGTTCCGGCGCCTCTGGATCCAGCGCATCAATGCCGCTGCGCGCCAGAACGGCACCACCTACAGCCGCCTCATGCACGGGCTGGACGTGGCAGGCGTCGCGGTCGACCGCAAGCACCTGGCAGACCTCGCGGTGAGCGACCCCGCAGCATTTGCTGCGATCGCCGAGCGCGCCGAGGCCGCCGTCCGTGGCCCGAACGCCGGTGACGGCGGCGCCGTCAGCACAGCAGCCTGAGCACACACTCCGGCCCGCAACCGCCGTCACAAGCCGCGCTGTCGCGGCTGTCACGCTTGGTGCGCGACCGGCGCCAGCGAGATGCCTCCGGCCTGGCCGTCGTCGAGGGACCCAGGGCGGTTGACGGAGCGCTGGCCAGCGGGGCAACGCTCGAAGCTGTGTTCGCTCGCCCAGAACTCGTCGGCCGTTACGCGCCGCAGGGTGCTCGCGATGATCATCCCGACGCTCTGCGCTTGGGCGGCGGCTACCGGGAACGGATCGGAGCGGTCCATCCGGTGCCCGCAGACGTGCTTGACCCGCTCGCTGATGCCATGAATCCCCAAGGGGTGCTCGCCATAGCGCCCTTCGCCGATGCAGCGCTCGATGAGGCGGCGATGGCAGAGCGGGTGGTGGTGCTCGAAGCAGTTCGCGACCCGGGCAATGCCGGCGCCGTAGTACGAAGCGCCGTCGCTGCCGGGTTCGGCGCGGTCATCGCCACGCACGGTTCGACGGACCTGTGGAGCCCGAAGGCGCTGCGCGGCGCTGCGGGGCTCACCTTCGGGCCGCTCGTGTGCCGCGGACACTCGACGGCTGAGGTGCTCAGCGCGCTGTCCGACGCCGGCCACGTGCGCGTGCGAGCGACACCCGACGGCGACGTCGGTGTGGACCGGCTGCCGATCGCTGAGCGCATGACGCTCGTGGTGGGCAACGAAGCGCATGGTCCGTCAGCCGAGGCGGTCGGGGGCACCGACGTGGCGGTCTCGATTCCCATGCAGCACCCCGTCGATTCGCTGAACGTTGCCGTGGCCGCTGCCGTGCTGATGTACGCAATGAGGCCGCGCGCCTGAACATGCCGACCATTCGTCGGTACCGGCTCGTACCCTGCCTGCCGTGAACGGCCCAGCCAGCGGCACCCCCGCTGAGGCATCGCCCGAAGCGCTGCTCGCCAGCATCGACGCTGCGCGCAGCCAGGGGTTGGCTGCGGTCACCGCCGCGTCGACCAGCGAGGAGCTGGCACAGGCGGAGTCGGGATTGTTCGGGCGCAAGTCCGCACTCGGGCAGATCAAGCAGGGCCTGGGCTCGCTCCCGCCAGAACAGCGAGCCGCTGTCGGGCGAGCGCTCAACGATGCCCAGCAGGCGTTGCGCTCTGCGCATGCGGAGGCCGCTCGGGAGCTGACCGCTTCGGCGCGCCGTGAACAGCTGCAGCGCGAATGGCTCGACCTCACCGAGACTCCGCCGGGACCCGAGCGCGGCCACCTGCACCTGGTCACCCAGACCACCGAACGCCTCGAGGACGTGTTCGTCGGCATGGGATTCACGGTCTCCGAAGGGCCTCAGGCCGAGACCGACTGGTACAACTTCGAGGCGCTCAACCTGCCGTCCGCGCATCCCGCCCGTTCCATGTGGGACACGCTCTACCTGGACCTCGGCGAGCGCAGCGAGCTCGGCGACGGCGAGGGCGGTGAAGCATCCAACGTGGTGCTGCGCACCCACACCTCGCCGGTGCAGATCCGGGTGATGGAAGTGCAGCCGCCGCCGATCTACACGATCTGCCCGGGGCGTGTGTTCCGGCGCGACACAGCGGATGCCAGCCACATGCCGGTCTTCCATCAGATCGAGGGCCTCGTGGTCGACCGGGGTATCTCGTTCGCTGACCTCGCGGGCACGCTCGAGGAGTTCACCTCGGCCTACTTCGGCAAGTCGATCTCGTCGCGGCTGCGCCCCTCGTACTTCCCGTTCACCGAGCCATCCGCCGAGTTCGACATCAACTGCGTGATCTGCGAAGGCTCCGGCTGCCAGACCTGCCAGCGGACCGGCTGGATCGAGCTGGGCGGCTGCGGCATGGTGCATCCCAACGTGCTCGCCAACTGTGGCATCGACTTCGAGGAATGGACGGGCTTCGCCTTCGGCTTCGGCATCGACCGCCTGGCGTTGATGCGTCACGGCATCGACGACCTGCGAGACATGTACACCAACGACATCCGCTTCCTCAGCCAGTTCTGATGCCCGCAGGTTTGCTTCGGCGAAGGGGGCTGGCCCGATGAAGGTGCTGCTGAGCTGGCTGCGCGAGTTCGCGCCCATCGAGGGCGATCCTGCTGAGTTGGCCGATCACCTGAGCGACCTCGGCATGGCTGTCGAGGAGATGCGCATCCTGCCGTCGCTCGACGGTGTTGTGGTTGCCCGTGTAGCCGGTTTGCGGCCTCACCCCGAGGCCGACCGCATCCAGCTCGTGGACGTCGAGTTGCCCGGTTTCACGGGTGAGGGAACCGACGGTGCGCTGCAGGTCTGCTGCGGCGCGTTCAACATGTCGGTCGGCGACCTGGTGCCGCTCGCCACTATCGGCGCGACGATGCCGGACGGCATGCAGATCAGCGAGCGACGCATGCGCGGCGAAGTGTCTGAGGGCATGTGCTGCTCCGCAGCGGAACTCACGCTCGGTGCCGACGCCGAGGGCATCATGATCCTGCCCGCCGATATGGAGCTCGGCGCGCCGCTCATGTCGCAGCTCGGCCTGGCCGGCGATGTGCTGTACGACCTGGAAGTGAACCCGAACCGTCCCGACGCCATGTCGGTGGCCGGTGTGGCACGCGATCTGGCGGCCCGGCTCGGCGTGTCCTTCCGGATCCCTGATCCCGTCGTCAGCGAGTCCGGCGAGGAGATCTCGACGGTGGCATCGGTGGAGATCATCGACGGTGATCTTTGCGGTCGGTTTGGCGTGCGCGTCATCCGGGACGTGTCCATCGGCCAATCGCCACTGTGGATGCAGGCCCGGCTCACGTTGTGCGGGATGCGTCCGATCAATTCCGTGGTGGATGTCTCGAACTACGTGATGCTCGAGCTGGGCACGCCGAACCACACCTACGATCTGGCACTCGTGCCCGGGGGCTACCTCGGCACGAGACGTTCGGCCGGTGGGGAGCGTCTCGTCACGCTCGACAGCAGCGAACGCGAGATGCTCCGGGGTGACGGCCTGATCGTCGACCGTGACGATCGGCCGATTGGCATCTCAGGCGTGATGGGCGGCGAGAACACCGAGATCAGCGACAGCACCACTGCGGTGCTGCTCGAGCTCGCGTGGTGGGATCGTCTGTCGATCTCCCGCACGTCCCAGCGACTGGGCCTGCGTTCAGAGGCTTCGATGCGCTTTGAGCGAGGCACCGACCATGAGCTCGTGCCGGTCGCATTGGACCGGTTCTGCGAGCTGCTGGACCGGGTGACCCCGGGCGGCGTGTCGGTGTGCAGCGGTCGGCTCGACGGCCGGGGTGACCTGCCCCCACCCACCCGAGTCCGCGTGCGCCCGGCCCGCATGAGCCACCTGCTGGGGAGGCCATTCAGCGCCGATGAGCTGCGTGGCCTGCTCGATCCCATCGGCCTGCAGTGCGCCGTGCTTGATGACGACGCGCAACGCGACGGCGGCGCTGCTGACGGGGCGTTGGAAGTGACCATTCCCAGTTTCCGGCCGGACGTGGCGACTGAGACCGACGTGGCCGAGGAGGTGGCTCGCCACTACGGGTACCAGCGACTGGGCCGCACCGTCCCGCGCTCACCCGAGCCGGGTCGACTGACGCCGGCCCAACGCTTGCGTCGCGACCTGCGGCGTGTGCTGGTGGGGGCGGGCCTGTCCGAAGCGATGCCCAACCCGTTCCTGGCCCCCGATGCCGTGCGCCGGGCGGGGATCGACGGCGCAGAACCGGTGCGGCTGCTGAACCCGCTCGCGACAGAAGAGTCGGTGCTTCGGCCGTCGCTGCTTCCTGGCCTGCTCACCGCGGCCGCGTACAACACTTCCCACCGCAACGACACCGTGTCGCTGTTCGAGATCGGCGTGGTGTTCGGCCCGCCGCCCACGGGCGGTGCCGACGATGTCGCCGCTCGGGTGCTGCCCACCGAGACCGAGCACCTCGGCGTCATCTGGGCGGGTGGCGGAGCGGCCGATGCGGTGCATCTGACCGAGCTCATCTCATCGGCATTTGGCCTCGAACTCGATCTCGAGAACGCGAACGACCTCGACGGCATGCACCCGGTGCGGGCAGCCCAGATGCTGCTTGACGGGCAGCCGGTCGGCGTCGTGGGCGAGATCGACCCTGTGGTCTGCGAACGCCACGGTCTCGCACAACGCTGCGCCTGGCTCCAGGTCAACGTGGAACCCCTGCTCGCGGCGGCATCGGCAGCCGCCGACCGGCCCTACGAGCTGGTTTCGACCTACCCATCCAGCGACATCGACTTGGCATTCGCGGTTCCGGATCACGTTCAAGCGTCACAGGTGCGCAGCACGCTGCTCGCTGCAGGCGGCGATGAACTGCGCTCGGTCAACCTCTTCGACATCTACCGAGGCGATCAGATGGACCCGGGCACCCGATCGCTGGCCTTCCGCCTGCGCCTCCAAGCCGATGATCGCACGCTCACCGACGAGCAGGCTGCCGACATCCGCCAGCGCTGCATCGACGCCGTGGAGCGCGCCCACGACGCGAGCCTCCGCTGACCGCAGAGCAACGTCAGATCAGTAGCCCAGGTCCAGATACACCGGCCCAACCAGCGGTTCGCCGGCAATCCTGCGGGCCACATTGACGGCCACCCGGTCGGCCAGCAGCGCAAGACCCATCTCGGGCGTGTTGCCGATGTGCGGGGTGATGAGGCAGTTGGGCAGGCTCCACAGCGGGTGGCTCTGAGGGAGCGGTTCGGGATCGGTCACGTCCAGAGCGGCGCCGCCGATCTGGCCGGCCTGCAGTGCCTCGACGAGGTCGTCCGTCACGATGTGCCCGCCACGTGCCACGTTCACGATCCACGCGTGATCGGGCAGCGCCGCCAGCTCGGCCGATCCGATGATGCCCGCGGTGTCGGGCGTCAGCGCCAGCGCGAGGAACAGCACATCGGTGCCCGGCAGCACCTGTGCCAGCTCGCCTGGCCCTACGACGTGCGC
This sequence comes from Microthrixaceae bacterium, assembly GCA_011523825.1. Classification (GTDB taxonomy): domain Bacteria; phylum Actinomycetota; class Acidimicrobiia; order Acidimicrobiales; family Poriferisodalaceae; genus Poriferisodalis. The sequence goes on along the minus strand of WTFX01000029.1, from coordinate 35,868 downwards.
GGCTCCTCTCATGGATGTCGGCCGGTTGCGCACCACCGTCACCTCGCAGCCGAACGGCCCGAGCAGGCGCAGGAGCGAGTCGGTGATGCCCCCGCCGCCCAGCACCGTCACCGACGCGCCGAGCAGATTGCGGCCCTCGGGGGCTGCCCAATCTGTTGCCCGGGCGTAGGTGGCCATGCCTCGCATGCCGGCCAGCGCCAGCATCAATGCGTGCTCGGCCACGGGTTCTGCGTACACGCCCTTGCCGCAGTACCACTCGATAGCGGGCCGGGCGGTCACGATGTCGACGACCGGTTCGATGCCTGCGTACGGCAATTGCACCCATCCGATGCCGGGATTGGCGTCCACCAGTTCCCCGATGAGGTGCGCCTGCGTGGGCTCGGCCCACACCAGCGCCGCTGCGCCCTCCGGCGTGCTGACCGTGCCTCCGCCGCGCACCACCGCCTCGGCCAGCACGGGGCGCCGCCAGCAGTGGGGCTCGACGGCAACCAGCAGGCTCATCGCGTTGCTGCCCGTTCGCTCTGCACGTGACACACCGTCTGGAATCCTCAGCGGATATCGGCCGCGAGGCCGCCGTCGGCGCAGATGATCTCGCCGGTCACGAAACTGGCCTCATCGCTGCACAGGTAGAGGCAGGCGTTGGCGATGTCAGCGGGCTCGCCGAGCCGACCCAGAGGCGTCTCGCGCTCGCGCCCGCGCACCCATTCGTCACTATGGGTCATGAATGCCGTCATGGGCGTGCGGATGTATCCCGGAGCGACAGCATTCACCCGGACGCCGTACCGGTTGAGCTCCAGCGCCGCGCAGCGGGTGAGCATCCACACGCCTGCCTTGGACACGCAATAGTCCGCTCCGCCGGGCAGCGCCATCAAGCCGGCCACCGAGGCGATGTTCACAATGGCACCGCCGCCGCTGTCCCGCATTCGGCGCGCAACCGACTGGTTGGTGAGCATGACCCCAGTCAGGTTCACATCGAGCACCCGCTGCCACGACTCAAGCGACTTGTGGAGCAGCCACTGGTCGCCCCCCTGCCAGGAGTCCTGGCCGATCTGGTCAGGGATCTCACGGCTGACGTAATCCGCATGGGAGATGCCTGCCGCGGCAACACAGGCGTCGAGGCGGCCGAACGCAGCGATCGCGGCGTCGGCCATGGCCTCGTTCTGTTCAGGATCGGCCGTGTTCACCTGCGTCCAGGTCGCCTGGCGGCCGTGATCGGTGATCTCCGCGGCAACTGCCTCGGCCCTATCGGGGTTCAGGTCGGCCACCACCACCGATGCCCCCTCTTCGGAGAAGCGCAGTGCGCACCCCCGGCCGATGCCCGATGCCCCGCCGGTGATCACTGCGACCTTGCCGTCCATTCGGCTCATGGTGCTGCCCTCGTGTGTTCTGCCTGATGTTCCGCCCGCGGCATATGTGCCGGCGGCCTAGCGGCCAGCAGCCATGACGCCGCCGTCGGGGAAGATGATCTCGCCGGTCACGAAGCTGGCGTCGTCGCTGCACAGGTACAGGCAGGCGTTGGCGATGTCGTCTGGCTCGCCGAGGCGTCCGAGCGGGGTCTCGCGTTCGCGTTCGCGCACCCACCGCTCGTTGCCCAGCACAGCGCCGCTCATGGAGGTCTGGATATAGCCGGGCCCGACGGCGTTGACGCGGATGCCGTAGCGGCTGAGCTCCAGGGCGGCGCAGCGGGTCAGCATCCATACGCCGGCCTTGGACACGCAGTAGTCCGAGCTGCCCTTGAGCACGTTGGTGCCGGCAATCGACGAGATGTTGACGATGGCGCCGCCGCCGTTGTCGCGCATCTTGCGGGCCACGGCCTGGTTCGTGAGCATCACCCCGGTGAGGTTGACGTCGATGACTCGCTGCCACGATTCCAGCGACTTGTCGATGAAGAACATGTCGCCGCGGTCGAAGCGGTCCTGCCCGGCTTGCTCGGAGATCTCGCGGCTCACATAGCCGGAGTGCGAGATCCCGGCTGCCGCAACGCAGGCGTCGATGCGCCCGAAGGCGTCGACTGCGGCATCGGCCATGGCGTCGTTCTGCTCCTGATCGGAGGTGTCCACCTGCACGGCGACGGCCTCGCAGCCCAGCGCGTTGATCTCGTCGACGACGTTCGCCGCGCGATCGGGGTTCAGGTCGGCCACCACGATCGAGGCGCCCTCGGCGGCGAAGCGCAGCCCACAGGCCCGTCCGATCCCCGACGCTCCGCCGGTGATCACCGCAACCTTGCCCGCCATCCGGCCCGCTGTGCTTGATGCCGCCGCTCCATGCGGCGCTGTGTCCGATGCCGTCATTGCCCCTCCTCGTGCGCGTGATGATCAGCGATTCGGGTTGCTTACACGATCTTTGAGGTCCGTGCGGCGCCCGCGGATGAGCCGCCAGGTGACCCGCTCATGTCTGGGTGAGATGCCCATGGCTTGGCGAATGATGCGTTCGTCGACGTCGTCGGGGGCAGGGGAGAAGCCGATCTCGGTGGCCATCCGCACGCCGTTGCGGGCGAAGAACGACGAGGCGATGCGCTCGAATTGGGCCAGCACCTCCATCTCGGGCTCCAGCTCGCCGGTCACCGAGCACAGGTAGGCGAAGTTCTTGATGAACAGCATCAATTCCTTGGGAATGCGTGCGCCGTTCGCCAGCAGCCCCGAGATGAGAGCACGGAACTCGGCGGTGAACTCGTCCTCGGTGAGTTCGAGCGGGTCGAAGCCGGGACGGTCGAGGCGCAGATCGGCGATGACACGCTCGGGGTTGCTGCCAGGCCCGAACGCGCCCAGATCGATCATGCCGGCGATCTGCGATTGCAGGTCGCCCGTGAGCAGACCCACCACGTAGCGCAGAAAGGCAACCCGCTTGGGCCCTTCGAGCCGGCCGGTGATGCCGAAGTCGACGAGTCCGATCACCGGCGGCTGGCCTGGCGGCGTCCCCTCGGTGTCGATGAACACGTTCCCCGCGTGGAAGTCGCCGTGGAAGACGCCGCTCATGCACGCACCGTGAAGCAGCGCGTCGTTCATCTGGCGGAAGATGGCAGCGGCTTCGCCGTCGGCAAGATCCTCCGAACGCAGCTCGCTCAGCGGCCGGCCCGCTACCGGGCTCATCACAATCACTCGCTCGGTCACGCCGTCGAGCACCGGTTCGGGCACCTGCCAGCGTCCAGCGGTCGTAGCCCGAAGCGCACGGTCGACTTCGAAGAGGTTCGCCACCTCGACGCGGAAGTCGAGCTCTTCGGTGATGGTTTCTGCGAACAGCTCCACGAGTGCCGGCGGGTTGGCCAGCGCCGTGATCGGGATGCGGCCCACGAGCTTGGGCGCGAGCCATGCCAGCACCGCCAGGTCGCGCTCGACCCGTCGGCGGATACCGGGACGCTGCACCTTCACCATGACCTTCGTGCCGTCCGGCAGCCGCGCCGCGTGGACCTGCGCGATAGACGCCGCGGCCGTGGCCTCGGTGTCGAATTCAGCGAACCGCGAATCGAGATCTCCCAACTCGGCCTCGACGACGCTGCGGATCGCGTTCCATGGCTCGGCTGGTACCTGGTCGCGGCACTGCCGGCACTCGGCCACAAGCGCATCGGGGAAGACTCCCTCGCCGGCCGCGATCAGCTGTGCCAGCTTGATGTACGCGGGGCCGAGCTTGGTGGCCGCCAGCCGCAGCCGCCGGTACGTCTGCTCTCGCCGCGCGTCGGGATCGAGTCGCCGGTCCAGCAATCGTCCGGCGTAGGTGGCCCAACCGATGCGAGCCGCTGTGACGATGAGCCGAAACACGGGCGGGAAACGCGGGCGCGTGATCAGTTCGGGGACGCTGTCGTGGATCGCCCGGCGGATCGGCGCGATCGAGGCGAGGTAGCGATCGCGCTCGGCTGAAGTCCCGAGATCTGCCCGAACGTCGGCGGGCGGCAGCGTCCCGGCCGGCACGCGTTCGGCCAGCGGCGGCGCGTTCAATCGCAGATGCATGCGCGACGGTCCCCAGATGCCCAACGAGAGCGGCTTCCACTGCACGGGCTCGCTCAACTCGAAGCTCTCGACACTCGCGACGAAGACGCGCAGCGCTTCCTGCAGCTCTGCGCGGGCCAGGAATGCCCCCAAGCAGTGGTGAGCACCGCTGCCGAACGCGAGATGCGGATGCTCGCGCGGGACCGCCGGATTGAACCCGTAGGAGTCGAAGCTGTGCTCGCTCGGGTGATCCTGCGGAGCGGCCGGGCCCTCGGCGCGTGTCGCTGTCGCAGCGTCAGTGGCCGCGTGGGCCGGGCAGCCACCGCTGAGGCTGGCGGCATGCAGGCCGATCGTGACCACGGTGCCCGCCGGCAACAGCAGGTCATTCACGACGACATCGGTAGTGGCGATACGCATCGCGGTGCGCACCGCCCCGATGTAGCGCAGCGATTCCTCCACATAGGCCGGGATCCGATCTGGATCGGCGCGCAGCGCCGCATAGTGCTCCGGCCGGTCGGCCAGCACGGCCAAAGTGGCGCCGAGCTGATTGCGTGTGGTGTCGGTGCCGGCGATCAGCAATGCCTCGACCATGCCGATGAGCTCGTCTTCGCTCAGCCGGTCGCCCTCGTCAGTCACGCCGATCAGCTCAGTGAGCAGATCGTCGGCCCCCTCCCGCCGCCGGCGCTCGACCAGTTCGACTACGTACGCGCCGAGCTCGGCCTGGGCTGTCGCGATGTCGCCGAGCCTGCTGACGACGGCCTCTGCGTCGCCGTCGAAGAGTCCGAAGATGGTTTCGGCCCACCGGCCGAACTGGCCCCAGTCGTCATCGGTCACGCCGAGCAATCGGCAGATGACCGGCACCGGATAGGGGTCGCACAGCTCTGCGACGATCTCGCCCCCGCCACTGGTCACCAGCGGTTCGAGCAGTCTTGTGGCGTGGGCGGCCATGAAGGGCCGGAGTCGGTCTGCAGCGGCAGGTGTGAACGCACGACCGAAGAGCCGTCTCAGGCGACGGTGATCGTCTCCTTCGAGCGACAGCACGTTCGGCCGGGCCCGCATGGCTTCGCCGCCGGTGCTGGCGGGTGCATCCCGGCGGGCTCGCGCCATGAATGCGCTGAAGTCCACCGGTGCGCGCCCGTTGTCGCCGATCCCAGTGCCATTCGGACCAGTGCCATCGAGCATGGCGACGCCCGCGAGCATCGAGATCCACGCGGGATCGCGCAGGATCGTTCGGGCTTCGTCATAGCCATGGACGAACAGCCCGAACGGGGTGCGCACGATCCAGTCGCCGGTGCGGCCGAGTTCCCGGCTCATCGACACCAGATCGGCAAACTCGCCGATCGCGAAGTCAGCGAAGGGAACGGCTCCTTCGTCGTCGACCGAGCGGGCCGGTGCCCGCTGCGATCCTGGCGCTGTAGCAGTGCTGCTCACAACCCCTATCTCATCACGCACGCCGGCTGATTCCACCGCGTACCCCGTCGCCACGGGCCGGCAGTCACGACAGACTGACGCCGTGCAGCAATTCCGCCGGTTGACGGCGATGTGCGCCGTCGCGGTGGTTCTGGTGGGTTGCTCAGTGCAGGAATCCACGCGCAGCGGCGGCCTCATCGCACCAACCGGTCCTGCCGTGACAGCTACCTCGGCTGCGCCGACGGTCGTGACCGTGGTGGGCGAGTCGATCGACGCGCCCATCGCGTCAGCTCTCGAGCCCGCAGCGACTGAGCCTGCACTGACTGAACCAGATCCGGCTGCACTCGCTCGAGCGGTGCTCGCCGCCGCCGATCCGCCTGGAGGCTTCGGCGAGGGTGTGCTGGGAGTCACCGGGCCAGATGGCACCCGTCTATGGCCAGTCATCGTCGCGGACACCCCGCAATCCCGCCAGCGTGGGCTCATGGGTGTTGCCGACTTCGCAGAGCTCGGGGGCTACGCCGCCATGGTGTTCGTCTTCGAAGACGACACCTCGGGTGCGTTCTGGATGCGCGACACACCCTTGCCGCTGCGCATCACGTTCGTCTCCGCGAACGGTTCGGTGGTCTCAGCGACCGACATGGTGCCGTGCCTCGCACCGACGCCACCCGAGGATTGTGAGCGCCATCACCCTGATGGCCCGTATCGCATCGCGATCGAGCACCCGCTAGGTCTGGCCTTTGACATCGGTCTCGCTACGGCCGAGTTCGTCGAAGTGACCGTCGAGTAGTGCCTGGGCATATGGGCGTGACACGCGTGCGGAGGAAACCGGATTGTGCCGTTGGCCAACTACGCTGCGATGCCGCGGCCGTTTCGTGCGCCACCGTGCAGCCGATATGACAGGAGTTGGATCGGGACCATGCTGAGATTTGCCGAGGAAATTCTGCTCCTGCTGCTGCGAGACGACGACGGCAAGCTGATCCATGTGCCCGAGCGCACGCTCGACCGGGTGATCGCGGGATCGGTGCTCATGGATCTGGCAATGGAGAACCGGATCGACACCGATCTCGAGAAGCTCATGCTGATCGACTCGACGCCGATCGGCGACGGTCTGCTCGATCCCACGCTGGCCCAGATCGCCGCCCAGCAGTCCGAGAGCGATTCGCGCTACTGGGTGGAGTTCGTGGCCTCGCGTGCAGAGGGCATCCGCGAAGAGGCCTTCGCCCGACTCGTCGACCGAGGCATTCTCGAGCGCAAGGACGACCGCCACCTGTGGGTGTTCCGTTCCCGTCGCTACCCGATGATCGACGGCAAGGCCGAGCGCGAGGTGAAGCTGCGCATCATGGGCGTGCTGTTCAGCGACGAGATCCCCGGCCCGCGTGACGTCGTGATCATCGCGCTGACCGATGCCTGCGGCATCTTCGGCGAGCTGCTCTCGAAGGCAGAGCTCGAGCAGGCCGCGCCGCGTATCGAGCAGGTACGCAAGCTGGACCTCATCGGCCAGGCGATGACTCAGGCCATCCGCGACATCGAGATGTGGCTGGCCAGCTCCACGGTCAGTCGCTTCATGCTGTAGCTGAGCCGCTCAATTGGGCCTGCGCAGCCGCAGGCCCGGCCCCTCAGTCCTCCAAGGTCTCGCTGCCGCGGTACATGGCCTGCCGGCGGACCCCGCTCACGTAGGTCTGCACGGCGTCGTCGGCCGGTGTGCGCTCGGGGTCCCAGCGGCCCCAGTGGATGAGCTGGTCGAGCGGGTGGCGGTAGCGCGACTCGGCTCGGCGGTGCGGCCAGCCGATCGGAATCGTCGCGATAGGCACCAAAGGCTCGGGCATGCCAAGCAGCTCGCGCAGCTCACGGGCGGTGGTGTCCTCGCCGCCCCCACTCAGCCACGCCGTGGTCAGCCCGTAGGCAGCGGCAGCGAGGTGCATGTTTTGCGCGGCGGCGCCGACTGAGGCCAGCAGGATCTTCTCGTTGTTCGCTGCGTACTCGTCGTGCCAGCCGTCGTGGTCGCTGACCGGGTACGAGTCGACCCACCGGGGATCGCAGAAGAGCAGCACGATGGCCAGCGAGTTGTGCAGCCAGTGCTTCTTGTGCACGTGGGGGAATCCCCGGCAGTGCTCCACCAGCCGGTCGGCTTGCCGCACGAACACATCGGACACGGCCAGCACGTCGGCTCGCTCCGCCGCGACCACGAAATGCCACGGCTGGGTGTTGGCGCCCGATGGTGCCCAGCGTCCTGCCTCGCAGATGTCCCGCAGCACCTCGACCGGCAGCAGTTCAGGCGGTGGCTCGAAGCTGCGAACCGAACGCCGCAGCCGCAGCACGTCCATCAGCGACTCGAAGCGCGGTGCAGTCAGGTCGGCGTTGGACGGCGTCGGCGCTGGCATGGCTGCAAGCTACTTCGGACGTGGCGCAGGTCGATCGGGCCGCCAGTCCGGAGCCGGTGCTACTTGAGACGCGCCTCGGCGGCCATGCGAGCCAGCCCGACTGCCCGATAGGAGAGCGCCTCGGGACCGCCGAAGACCGTCAGCGTCAGTCCTTCGTGTTGGAGGCGATGCCATCCCAAGAAGCCCTCCACGACGAGGGGCAGGGCATCTGGTTCGAGCAGGATGCTCGCGCCGCCGAGCAGGGCCAGCAGGGGACCACCAGCTAGACCGTCCGCGTAGACGACGCCGGTCGCAAGCCCGATGCGGTCGTTGTTCAGGCATGTGCCGCGGCCGTTGACTCCCGAGCGCAGCGCGTGCGTGGCGATGCGCACAGCGGTGTCGTAACGGTCGTTGCCTCCGATGCGGGTCACGACGAAGCCCATCTGGGCGAGCTCAGCAGCCACATTCTCGGAGACGGCGCTGGTCCCGCCAGCAATGATGATTTGCTCGATGCTGCCGTTCGTCAGAGCGGCCTCGAAGTAGCTGCGCACGCTGTCGGGCAGCGCATCGGGGCGGGTGAGCAGCAGTGGATGCGGACCCTTGGCCGCAATGGGCGCCAGCGCGAGCGCATCCGCGAAGTCGGTACCGGTGGCCAGCAGGGCAGTGCGAAGCGAGGTACCGCAGAATTCCGCTGCGCCGCCCGTCATGGCGATGACTTCGGACGCGATCGAGACCGAGGTGCCATAGCGATCGACGCCGCCGAAGCGGGTGACGCTGGTCACCGACGGCAGTGCTGCGATTGCTGCCTCCACGTCGGGCGACACGGCCGCGGGCCCGCCCACGATGTACACCTGCTCGATCTCGTACTCGATGAGGAACTCTCTCGTGTACCGGGTCATCTCATGCGGCTCGACCAGCAGCAGCGGGGCCTGGTGCGCACCGGCCAGGGCGGGCCCTGCGAGGGCGATCGGGCTGAGCAACGAACCGGCCAGCGAGGCGGCCGTCAGCGCGTCGGGGAACGCCCGTCCCGAGGCGATGATGACCGTATCGACCCTGCGCATGTCGCGGGGCAGCGAGGTGTCCTGCGCGACCTCGCGGGCGTAGCGCTCGGCGATGAGCTTGGCGGTCTCGAACCGGTCGGCGCCGCCGATGCGCTCGACGCGGACTCCCCAATTGTCATCGCCGTGGTTCTCGCGTTCGACCGGATGGCGATCCTGGTTGCCGGTAGTGCCCCCGCCGGAACTGCTGGTGCCGGAGGACCCGCCGTGCCCGGGCCAGTTTCCGCCGTCGACCAGGTGACCGGCGTCGTCCAGCACGGGATCGTGCGAGCGGTTGGCTGCGTTGCCGACCGGGTCGGTGATAGTGCCATGCAGTTGATCCGCACCGATGCTGACACCGTCGATGTCCTTGTCGCCGGCGCGCACCGTGTAACTGAACGTCAGCGTGGTGGTGCCCGTGTCCGGATCGATCGTCGCCGGTCCGGACTGATCCGCCCGCACGGTGCCTGTCATGAAGACGAGGTTGATGTACGGGGTGCCGCCGACAATGACGCCCTCATCGAACTCGACTGTCACTTCGATGACGTCGTCCTTCTCGTAGGTGTTGGGCGGATCGTCGTCGTTGAGTGTCGGATCGCTGGTGATGCGCGGAGTGCCGACCACGCTCGGTGCCACACCGTCCACCTTGTGCCCCGACTGGTCGGCGAGCTCTGGCACGCCGAGGAGGGCATCGGTGCTGCCCGCGGTGGCCCGAATGGTCCCGCCGTCCAGGTCAATGCTCACCGCGGTGACGCTGACGCCGTCGTCGTCAAGGTCTCCCGCTTGGGTCGTGTACCGGAACCGCAGCGTCGTGTTGCTGGGCTTGGAGTGGTAGCCGGCTTCCTTCTGATTGCCGACGATGATCGGCAGCATCGGGGTGCCGCCGACGGTGACCGGCTCGCTGAAGGTCACGTCGAAGAAGATGTGCTCGCCGACGCGATAGGTGTCGAGCTTGTCCGGGCCGTCGTACATCGAGATCGAAGTGGCGTACGGGCCGCGAGGACTCAGATCCCCGTCCACTTTGTGGTCGCCGTCGTCCGGGACGGCATCGTGCGTCAGCACAGCGTCGTTGCCGGCCAGATCGGTGATGGTGCTGCCGTTCAGCTCGATGCTGTCTGCGTCGATGCTGATGCCGTCGGCGTCCTCGTCGCCCGCCGCTACGACGTAGGTGAACATCAGCTTCGTCGTGTTGTCGCCGTTCGTGCTGCCGTCACCGGGCTGGAATGAAGCCTCCTTGGACGTTCCGCCGCCGACATTCAGCTGGAGCTTGGGAGTGCCATCGCCGTTCACCGCCACCGTCTCGGAGAACGTGACCGTCACCATGATGGTGTCGCCCCGGGCGTAGGTGTTGTCGTATTCCAGGTTGCCGTCAGGGGAGGGAGAGGTGATCGAGACATCCGTCACCGAGGGTGCGGTCGTGTCGACCTTGTGATCGGCCAAGTCGTTCTGCGCGCCGTGGGCCAAGTTCGCACTGTTGTCGACGAGGTCGGTGATCGTGCCGCTCAGACTGTTCTCGACGATGTCGATGCCGTCGGTGTCGTCGGTGTCAGAACTCGCAACCTCGTATCTGAAGACGGCCTCGCGAGTACCTGCGGTGGTGCTGTAGCCGTCGGGTTCAACCCAGGTCGCTGATCGGTCGGTGGTCCCGATCGTCACATCGATGCTGGAACCAGTGGACAGCTTCACGGCTTCGCTGAACGTGACAGTGACCAAGATCGGGAGGTCGTTCGATGTCGAGTCGTAGACGCCGTACTTGTCGTTGAGATATGGACTGCCTGTGCGGGGCGGGTCGCTCGAGACAGCGACCCCGGTCACTGTCGGGGCGACGCCATCCACCTTGTGGTCCATCGAATCGCCGATCGACGTGTTGGCGAGCGTCGCGGTCTGGCCCTGGGGATCGGTAATGGTGGCATCGCGGCGTTGGAGCGCATTGGACGGGAAGCCGATGCCGTCGGGGTCCAGGTCGTCACCCGCTACGGCGTAGCTGAACGTCACGACGCCGACGCCGTTGCTGTCCTGTTCCTGGTGCGACACGTAGTCGGCGTACTTGGTGCCCGAACTCATCCGCAGAGCGATCCGCGGGTTGTCGTCGGTGTCGGCGTCGCCGTCGTCGAGCGTCAGCTTGATCGGATCGTCGAACGTGACGTCGACCGTGATGGTGTCGCCAGATCGGTACGTGCTGTTGTGCCGTGAAGCGGTTGAGGTGATCTCGATCGCGCTGACGCGCGGTGGCTGAGCGTCGACCTTGTGACTGCTGTCGTCGGGCAGCGCGCCGTGGGTCAAGTTGGCCCGGTTGCCGGTGCGGTCCTTGATCGTGCCGCTGATGGCGGTGGTCTCCGGTGAAGAGAGGGTGTCATCGAGATCGACGCTGATGCCGTCGTTGTCGTCGTCGTTCGAGCCCACCGTGTAGCTGAACGTCAGCGTGCAAGTGCCGGTATCCGCCTCGGTGCAGCCGGCCGATGAACCCGTCAGCAGTGCGCTTCGGTTGTTGTCTGCGGGCGTGACGGCGTCGTCGCCAATCTGGAATCGCAGCGCCGGAACGCCCTGCACCTCCACGTCCTCGCTGAAGTCGACCTCGAACATGATGATGTCGTCGAGTCCGTAGGTGTCGTTGCCCTCCGGCGGCCCGCAGTTCGGCGGACAGCTCGAAATCCGCGGTCCGGCGGTGATCGTGGGCACGATCGAGTCCACGTTGTGGGTGCTGGTGTCTCCGCTGAGAGCGTCCAGGGCCTCGTGGTCGAGAATCGCCCGGTTGCCGGCGCGGTCGGTGATGTCGCCGCCGTTGAAGGCCAGGGAGTTGCCGACCACCTCGATGCCGTCGGTATCGGTGAGGCCCTCGGGGACCTCGTAGGAGAACACCAGCCTGCGATTGCCGGCACCGCTGCCGCGCACGTAGCTCGCCTGCTTGGTGGTGCCGCCGATGTCGATGCCGATGCGCGGGGTTCCGCCTGTCTCATTGACATAGACGATCTCGTCGAATGTCACGGTCACGTCGATCAGGTCATCGACGACGTACTCGCCTCCGGTGCCGGTGCCCCGAGACGTGATCGCGACCGAACCGGCTGCGGATTCAACCTCGGGCGGATCGGTCTCGACCTTGTGCGGGGGCTGGGTTCGGAGTGGTGGGTGGTCCCGATCGGCGGGGAGCGGATTCGCGTTGTGTCTGGCATCGGTGATCGTGCCGCCCACGATCACGGGGTCGGGCACTGCGATGCCGTCGGCGTCGTCGTCGGGGTCCTGGACGGTGTAGCGGAAGACAATGGTGCGGCCGTTGCTGTCTGCATCGCTCGCGGTCTGGTCGTAGTACGCAGTCTTGGTCTCCGTGCCGATCTCGAAGTCGACGCTCGGGGTTCCGGACACCGTCACGGCCTCGTCGTAGCTGACCTCGATGTCGATGTCCGACCCGACGCCGTAGTACGTGCCGCCATTCGGCGGCGAACTGGCGATACGCAGCCCGGTGATGGTCGGAGTCGAGGCGTCCACTTTGTGGCCCCGCTGGTGGGAAAGCGGGTGATGGTCCAACGATGCGTCTTCGCCGTCGTCCAGCGCCGTGAGCGTGCCGTCTCCGAGCGTCAGGCTGTCACGATTGATGCTGATGCCATTGGCGTCCTCGTCGCCAGCTTCCACCGTGTACTGGAACAACAGCACATCGCTTCCATCGCCCGAGGAGTACTCGGCGTTCTTGAGCACACCGCCGATGTCGAGCGGCAGCAGCGGCATTCCGGTGACCACCACGCGCTGGTTGAACGTCACCTGGATCTCGACGGAGTCCAGATACTCGTAGTAGTCGAGGGGGTCGTTGTCTCCGGTATTCGGATCGCTCGTGATCGTCAGCGCAGTGATGATCGGCGGGCCTTCGACGGCTTCGCCATCTGCCCGCTGGTACTTCAGCGGCTTCTCGAAGACATCCGAAAAATGGACATGAAGCGTGCTGCCGTCGTGGGCACTGACGATGCTGTCCTGGATGGACGGGGTGATCTCAGTGCCGCCGTTGTAGGTGAGCTCGCTGTGGTCCGGCACGACGATGCCGTCACGGTCCTTGTCTTGCAGCGTGATCTGGTAGGCGAAGAGCAGCCGGCTGCTGCCTGAGCCCGAGAAGTACTTCGCATACCTGCGCGTCGGCTCCAGCTTCGTGTCAGTGCTGTCATCCCAGCATCCGAGCTCGGCAAGTTCCGCGTCGTAGCTGTCGAGGTCGGTGCCCGACAGCTGGCTTCGATGATTGAAGTCTGCGTCGTGACAATTGAAGAGTTCGATAGGGAGTTCCAGGCGGGTGTCGGAGACCACGACCGATTCGTTGAAATCGGCCCTCACGACGACGTACTCGCCTGCGTGCAGCGTTTCCCCGCTGCGAGGCTCGCTGACGACTCGCGTCGCGTAGCTCTGGATGACGGCAGGGTCGCCGGTGTCGTGCAGCTCCGGTGACGTCTTGAGACCTCGACTTCCGTCAACAAGGTGTTTCGCAACCGTGGGGTCGCCGCCGCCTCGGGCCTCGGCCTCGACTCGGGCCGCCAAGCCGTCGTGGTTGCGCGTCGCGACCACGCCGTTGTCCATCGCGACGATCGAGCCGCCGCTGAGTTGGCCCCAGTCGATGCTGAAGCCGTCAGAGTCGCTGTCGCCGGGCTGGACGACGTACTCGAACAGCAAGCGATGCATGCTGGATCGGCGCCGGGGGTCATTGGGCGGGTCGCTGGTGGAGTCCGAGACGTAGCGGGCGTTCCGGTAGCTCGGGTTTGTGTCGGTGTCGCTGCCGAACCGCAGCTTGATCACCGGCGTACCGGTCACGGTCACCGGCTCGCTGTACTCCACCCGTACCCAGATCTTCTCGCCCTCGTAGTAGGTGTCGCCGCTATGCGGCTCGCTCATGATCCTGGGGCGGCTGACAATCGTCGGTGAGCCAGGCGTTTGAGGATGGAACACCGCTGGGTGCTCCACGGTCGCGCCACCGCACGGGCCGCTGATGAACTGATGCGCTGCGCCGTCGTCGTAGGGGGCGTTTCTGCCGAACGTCTTGGCGAAATCGTTGGCGACGACGGAATTCTCCGGGATCCACACGTCGCGGGCGCTGTGGTTCCCATCGCTTGGGCCGAGCGTGTATTCGAACGTCAGGAGGTTCGAGCCTTGGCCCTCGACAGAGGTTGCGACCGCCTCCTTGGGGGTGCTGCCGAGCATGAACTTGATGTGCAGTTCGTCAGCGTCGGCGTAGAGATCGTCACGGCGGCCCCAACTCGCGTTCAGGCTGAGCTTCACTTGGATGCGGATGGTCTCCCCGCTGCTGTAGCTGTTGTCCGAGCCAGGTCCGACATCGGCAGCGGCGTCCGAGAGGAACTGAATGCCCTGGCGGACGATGTAGGTCCTGGTCGGATGCCCAACCATGGCATTGAGCTCGCTGCATGTGGCGTCGAGCGGCGGCGCCTTCAGCGCCGCTGCTGCGGGCCCAGCGGCGGGGGGTGAGACAACCGCCAACGAGGCTGAAGCGACGGCGACTGCACAGAACGCTGCGGCACGCCGGCGCTGTCGGCGCACGACCGTCCATCGGGACGCGCTGCGATGCGCGCCGCGAGAGGTCGAGTGCTGTGAAGTCGCAACGGGCACCGAGCCCTCCTGAAATCAGCGAAGTGAGCCGTCGCCGACGGCATGCGACCAAACAGGAGTACCGTAAAATAGTTGTGACTATGAGGATGCTCGCCATCGAGATGTCTGATGGTTCTGAGAACGAGATGCTGATGGGTCGGCCCACTCCGAGGCCGCGCCGTACAGTCGCGATATGGCGACAGGCGCGATTGAGCCAGAGCAGATTCCGCTGGCCGAACTCGATGCGGCCTATGCGGCGATCATGGGTGAGATCGTCTCGACCGGTGTTGCACCCCACTACGCCGAGTTGGCCCGCACGTTGGGCGTCGAACCGCAGCGCGCTAGAGCGCTGATTACGAGAGTCATCGACCTCACGCCCGGCTGGATGCACCCCGGCACCGACTGGATTGCGTCGTTCCCGCCGTTCAACAACCAGCCCACCCAGTACCGGGTGAGCGTGGACGGCGAACAGCGCTGGTTTGCCCAATGCGGTTTCGAAGCGTTGGCGTGTCGCTGGCTGTTTCCGGGCCGCACGGTCACCGTGGATGCGCCATGCCTGCTGGGCGGCGAACCGCTGCGGATCGAGATGCGCGACGAAGAGATCCTGTCTGTCGACCCACCGACCATGGTCGGCTACACCCGCAGCCCCGTAGGCGGCGACGCCGCCAACCGCCCATTCCGCTGAGCCGGCATGAACCTCTTCCGGTCGGAAGAGCACGCCCGCGACTGGGAGGAGTACGACCCCCGCACGGCGCACCTGCTGCGACCGGTGGAGTGGTGGGCCGACACGTTCTCGTCGCCGATGTTCCGGGCGCGGGCCCGCAGCGATTTCATTACCTGGGCGACGGGTCCCGACGGTGCAGCGGCCTTTGGCGAGTTGCGAGAACGGCTGGCACCACCGCGCCCCGACGTCAGGGCCACCACCGCAGCGGCGATAGCGCTGAGCAACGTCGACATCAGCGTGGTCGATGACGCGTCGCCCGACGACCGCAGTGTTGAGCGGCAGCTCTTCGGGGAATGGCCTGCAGCGGTGCCGGCGGAGATCGCCCGCCACTGGCGCAACACCGCCAGGGCAATGATCGTGGCCATTCCCGCCGAGCCGCTGCCTGATCTCGACCAGCAGCTGTGGACCGAGACCCGAAGGTCAGCGGTACGCGACGTCCAGGCTGCCACGGGCTGGCTCGCCCGGGCCGATGTGGGCGCCGGCGATGTGCGGCTCACTCATCGCTTGGCGCAGATGGGCTGGCAGGGCGAGGTGGCCGATCAGCCCGCGTGGACGGCCATGGAGCAGTCCGCCCGAGCGATCCTCAAGTGCCAGGCGTTGGCTGAGCTGACCTGAGCGGCGTCAGCCCGCCAGCAAGAGCACTGCGTTCAACGTCGCCTGGGCACCCGCTGTTGCGTGCTCAGGGAGGATCGATTCGGCTTCGTTGTGCGACAGGCCGTCGGCGCACGGAATGAACAGCATCCCGGCAGGCGCAACCGTGGATATGTAGCAAGCGTCGTGGCCGGCTCCCGAGGTGATGTCGACCGGCTCGAAGCCCGCCGCAACGGCACCTTCCCGCACCGCATCGACTACGGCGGGATCGAACACGATCGGCGGCGAGTACCAGATCGGTGTGATCTGCGGGCGTGGGAGCGAACGGCCGCTGGGCTGGCTGACGCCGCTCGATGCGCCGCTGGGTTGGTTGACGCCGCTCGATGCGGCGCTGGGTTGGTTGACGCCGCTCGATGCGGCGCTGGGCTGCGGGCCGAATGCGGGACTCTCGGCGAACGCCAGCAGCTCGTCGTGCATGGCTTCCAGCTCTGCGGCATCCGGATGGCGCAAATCAACGGTCAGCGATACCGAACCAGCCACCGTGTTGCGCGAACCGGTGCCGACCGTGAGCGTGCCAACGGTGGCGCGACCCTCCGGTGCGCGGCGAGCCGCGATCTCGTCGGCCTCGCACACCAGCCGTGCGGCCGCCACCATCGCATCGGCGCGGTGTTCCATCGGCGTACTGCCAGCGTGTGCCGACTGCCCGTCGATCACCACGTCGTACCAGCGAATGCCCTGGACCCCGGTGACCGTGCCGAGCGTCACGTCCGCGGCCTCCAGGATCGGGCCCTGCTCGATATGGGGCTCGATGTAGTGCCCGATCGACCGGCGGCCCGCTCCGTCAGGAGCGCCGCACGGCTCGTCGCCCGCATAGCCGATGCGCGCCAGCTCGCCGCCGAGCGTGGTGCCGTCCACCCCTGGTGCCGCAAGCCCTTCGTCCAGGCTGAACGCGCCGGCAAAGACGCCGGAACCGATCATCGCCGGCGGGAAGCGCGCTCCCTCCTCATTGGTCCACGACACGACCTCGATCGATGCCGCAGTGCTGATGTCATGGTCGTGGAGTACCCGCAGCACCTCGAGGCCCACCATCACGCCGTAGGCCCCGTCGTACTTCCCCCCCGTGGGCTGGCTGTCGAGATGGCTGCCGACCACCACCGGCGCCCGCTGCGAATCGCTGCCCTCACGACGTGCGAACAGATTGCCCATCTGGTCGACGTGGACGGTGCAGCCCAGCTCCTGCACCCACGCCACGAACTGGTCGCGCCCCGCCCGGTCCTCGTCGGTCAGCGCCACCCGGGCGACACCGCCGGCGGACGTTGCGCCGATCTCGGCCAGAGCATGGAGCGTCTCCCACAGGCGCTCGCCGTTCACCGGGTACGGGCTCGTGCTCACCGCCATCTCCTCCGTCGCTCAGTCGAGCGGGCGTGCGGAAGGGGGGATCGGGTACGGGAGCGCCGTATGACCCATGAGGGCCTTGTCGACGGCCGCGGCGCATGCTCGGCCCTCGGCAATGGCCCACACGATCAGGCTCTGCCCGCGGCCCATGTCACCGCACACCCACACACCATCGACGCTCGTGCGGTACTCGTCGTCGCGCACGACGTTGGAGCGCGCGTCGGTCTCCACGCCGAGCTGAGCCAGCAAGCCCTCCTGCTGTGGCCCGAGGAAGCCCATGGCCAGCAGCACCAGCTCGCATTCGAGCTCGAAGTCGGTGCCGTCCATCTTGGCGAACCGGCCGTCGCTGAACACCACCTCGTGCGCCCGCAGCGCCCGCACCGTACCCGAGTCGTCGCCCAGGAACTCTTCCGTGTTCACCGAGTAGACGCGGTCCCCGCCTTCCTCATGGGCCGAGGAGACCCGGTACACCATCGGATAGGTCGGCCACGGGTTGCCCGACGACCGCTCGTCGGGCGGCCGCGGCAAGATCTCGAATTGGTGCACCGAGGCGGCACCCTGGCGATGTGCAGTGCCCAGGCAGTCGGCGCCGGTATCGCCGCCGCCGATGATCACCACTCGCTTGCCTGAGGCATTGATCGGCACGTCGGCCGGATCGAGGTCTCCTTCTTGAGCCTTGTTGGCCCACGGCAGGTACTCCATCGCCTGGTGGATGCCGTCGAGCTCTCGACCGGGGATCGGCAGATCGCGCCACTGGGTGGCCCCGCCGGCCAGCACCAGTGCGTCGAAGCTCGCCTGCAGATCCGCCACGCCGATGTCCACACCGACCTCGATGCCGGTGCGGAACTTCGTGCCCTCGGCGCTCATCTGGTCGAGCCGCCGCTCGATGTGGCGCTTCTCCATCTTGAACTCGGGGATGCCGTAACGGAGCAGGCCGCCGAGCCGATCGGCACGCTCGAACACTGTGACGTCATGGCCGGCACGGGTCAGTTGCTGCGCCGCAGCCAGTCCTGCCGGCCCCGAGCCCACCACTGCCACGCTGCGGCCAGTGCGCACCGCGGGCAGTTCGGGGCCGACCCAGCCCATCTCGAAGGCCTTGTCGATGATCGCGACCTCGACCTGCTTGATGGTGACCGGGTCGGCGTTGATGCCCAGCACGCACGCGCCCTCACACGGCGCCGGGCACAGCCGGCCGGTGAACTCAGGGAAGTTGTTGGTGGCGTGCAGTCGCTCGATGGCGCCGTGCCAGCGATCGCGGTACACGAGATCGTTCCAGTCCGGGATGATGTTGCCCAGCGGGCAGCCCGAGTTGCAGAACGGCACTCCGCAGTCCATGCAGCGACTGGCTTGGGCACGCAAGTCTTCGTCGGCGAATGGCTCGTACACCTCACGCCAATCGCGCAGTCGCACCGGTACCGGGCGCCGCGTCGGCAGCTCCCGGTCGTGCCGCATGAAGCCCCGGATATCACCCATTGCCAGCCCCACCCCTAGCCATGCGCGGCCGCCATGACTGCCTCGTCGGGGTCTTGGCCGAGCTCGGCCGCTGCTGCCCGCGCTTCGAGCACGCGCCGGTAGTCCTTCGGCATCACCTTGCGGAAGCTGCGCACCTCGCTGTGCCAGCGACCCAAGATGCGTTGGGCCGGAGCCGAATCGGTCTCGGCGAGGTGCTGGCGCAGCACCGTGCGGACTGTCTCCGCGTCGGCGTCGTCGAGCTGGGGTTCGAGGTCGACCATCTCGGCATTCAGATTCCGCCAGAAGATGTCGTCGGGGTCGTACACGAATGCCACCCCGCCTGACATGCCCGCGCCGAAGTTGCGGCCGACGGCGCCGAGCACCACCACCATGCCGCCCGTCATGTACTCACATGCGTGGTCGCCCACGCCCTCGACGACGGCGGTCGCTCCGGAGTTGCGCACGCAGAAGCGTTCGCCGACGGTTCCGCGGATGTACGCCTCACCTCCGGTTGCGCCGTACAGGATGACGTTGCCGGCGATGATGTTGTCCTCGGCCACGAAATCCGGGTGTGTGTCACTCGGCGGCCGTACCACCAGGCGACCGCCCGACAGCCCCTTGCCGAGGTAGTCGTTGGCGTCGCCGCGCAGGCGCATCGTCAGCCCACGCGGCACGAATGCGCCGAAGCTCTGCCCCGCCGAACCGTTGAACGTGAGATCGACCGTGTCGTCGGGCAGGCCATCGCCGCCGTGGGCGGCGGTGATGCGGTGGCCGAGCATGGTGCCGACGGTCCGGTTCACGTTGCTGATCGGCAGCTCGGCCCGCACCGGTTCGCAGCGCTCGACTGCCGGCGCCGCCAATTCGATGAGCTGCTGATCGAGGGCCCGCTCCAAGCCGTGGTCCTGGCTCTGGGAGCAGTAGCGATCCTGCGGCCATGGCGTCTCGGGCTCCGCCAGGATCGGCGACAGGTTCAGCCCGTGCGCCTTCCAGTGGGCAACCGCAGCGGTCGTGTCGAGCCGGTCCACCCGCCCGATGGCCTCCGGCAGCGATCGGAAGCCCAGCATCGCCAGATACTCGCGGACCTCCTGGGCGATGTACTCGAAGTAGTTCACGACGAACTCGGGCCGACCGCCGAAACGCTTGCGCAGCTCGCGGTTCTGGGTGGCGACGCCCACGGGGCAGGTGTCGAGATGGCAGACGCGCATCATGATGCAGCCCGAGACCACCAGCGGCGCGGTGGCGAAGCCGTACTCCTCGGCGCCCAGCAGGGCTGCCACGATCACGTCGCGGCCGGTCTTCAACTGCCCGTCGGTCTGCACCACGATGCGGTCACGCAGCCCGTTCAGCAGCAGCGTCTGCTGGGTCTCGGCGAGGCCGAGCTCCCACGGCGCACCTGCATGCTTCAGCGACGTCAGCGGCGATGCCCCCGTGCCGCCGTCGTGGCCGGAGATCAGCACCACATCGGCCTTCGCCTTCGACACGCCTGCGGCCACGGTGCCCACGCCCACCTCGGCCACCAGCTTGACGTGGACGCGCGCGGCGGGGTTGGAGTTCTTGAGATCGTGAATGAGCTGCTTGAGATCCTCGATCGAATAGATGTCGTGGTGCGGCGGTGGACTGATGAGCCCGACACCGGGCGTCGAGTGGCGGGTCTTTGCGATCCACGGCCAGACCTTGGGCCCCGGCAGCTGCCCGCCCTCGCCGGGCTTGGCGCCCTGGGCCATCTTGATCTGCAAGTCGTCGGCGTTGGTGAGGTACTCCGAGGTCACACCGAAGCGCCCTGAGGCCACCTGCTTGATGGCAGAGCGCCGCAGGTCTCCGTTGGGGTCCGGCACATAGCGCTCCGGGTCCTCGCCGCCCTCGCCGGTGTTGGACTTGCCCCCGATGCGATTCATCGCGATCGCCAGCGTCTCGTGTGCCTCGGCGGAGATCGAGCCGTAGCTCATCGCTCCGGTGGAGAATCGCTTCACGATCTCGGCAACCGGTTCGACCTCATCGATCGGGATCGGTCCGCCGGGCGCCGGATGGAGCTCGAACAGCCCCCGCAGTGTCGCCAGCTCGGTGGACTGGTCGTCCACCAGCTGCGTGTACTCCTTGAAGATCTCATAGCGGCCGGCGCGCGTGGAGTGCTGCAGCTTGTAGACGGTCTCGGGGTTGAACAGGTGATACTCGCCCTCGCGCCGCCACTGGTACTCGCCGCCCGCCCACAGATCGCGGTGCGCGGCCTCGGTGGGATTGTCGAGGTAGGCGAACCGGTGGCGCTCGGCAACCTCGGCAGCGAGCACGTCGAGACCTACCCCGCCGAGCTTCGACGTCGTCCCGCTGAAGTAGCGATCGATGAGGTCCGCCCCGAGGCCCACTGCCTCGAACACCTGCGCTCCGGTGTAGCTGGCCACGGTCGAGATGCCCATCTTGGACATCACCTTGAGCACGCCCTTGGTGCACGCCTTGATGTAGTTGCGCTTTGCAGTGCGCTCGTCGACTTCGGTGATGACACCACTGCGCACCATGTCATCGATCGACTCGAAGGCCAGGTACGGGTTGACAGCGCTCGCCCCGTAGCCCAGCAGCAAGGCCATGTGGTGCACCTCGCGTGCGTCGCCGCACTCGGTCACCAGGCCCACCATCGTCCGGGTCTTGTTGCGTACCAGGTGGTGATGCACGGCACCGGTCAGCAGCAGCGAGGGAATCGGCGCGTGCCGCTCGTCGCTGTAGCGGTCCGACAGGATGATGATCCGGGAACCGCCGGCGATGGCCTCGTCGACCTGCTCGCACACCTCGGCGATTGCCCGCTCCATGCCTGCACCGCCGTCTGCGACCGGGTACAGGCCGTCGACTGCGAATGGCCGGTAGTGCTGCGGGCTCTCCGAGACCGCGTCGGTCCGCAGGTCCTCGTCGATGTAGGCGATCTTGGCGAGATCTTCATTCGACAGGATCGGGTAGGGCAGCACGATCTGGCGGCAGGAGTCCGGGCCGGGCTCCAGCAGGTTGCCTTCCGGGCCGATCTTGGCCTTGGTGGATGTCACCAATTCCTCACGGATCGCATCCAGCGGCGGATTGGTGACCTGCGCGAACAGCTGGCTGAAGTAGTCGAACAGCAGCCTCGGCCGCTTCGAGAGCACGGCGATCGGCGTGTCGGTGCCCATCGACCCGATCGGCTCGATGCCGGTGCGGGCCATAGGCGCCACCAGAATCCGAAGTTCTTCGGTGGTGTAGCCGAAGGTGCGCTGGCGCAGCGTCACCGAGGAGTGCTGAGGCGTCAGGCTGAAGCGCGGCGGCAGGTCCTCCAGGTGTGCAAGCCCATCGGCGAGCCAATCCCCATACGGTTCCGAGCTCACGAGGTCATGCTTGATCTCGTCGTCGCCCACGATGCGGCCCTGCGAGGTGTCGACCAGGAACATGCGACCCGGCTGCAGGCGACCCTTACGGATGATGCGGCTTTGGTCGATATCCGCCACGCCGACCTCGGACGCCATCACGACCAGACCGTCGGCGGTGACCCAGTAACGGGACGGCCGAAGGCCGTTGCGGTCGAGCACTGCGCCCACGACGGTGCCGTCGGTGAAGGCGATGCTGGCCGGGCCGTCCCACGGTTCCATCAACGAGGCATGGAACTCGTAGAAGTCGTGCTTGTCCTGGGGCATGCGGGCATGGTTCTCCCATGCCTCGGGGATCATCATCAGCACGGCATGGGGGAGGCTCCGCCCGCCGAGATGGAGCAGTTCGAGAACCTCATCAAAGCTGGCGGTGTCCGAGGCGCCCGGCGTGCACACCGGATAGGTGCGCTCTAGCTGGTTCCGCCCATCAGCGTCGGTGAACAAGGGGCTCCATAGCGTGCCTTCGCGCGCACGCATCCAGTTGCGGTTGCCCATGACGGTGTTGATCTCGCCGTTGTGGGCGAGCATGCGATACGGGTGTGCGAGCGGCCAGGAGGGGAACGTGTTCGTGCTGAAGCGCGAGTGCAGCAGGGCGAGCGCCGACTCCATGCGGGGATCCACCAGGTCGGGATAGAACTCCGCGAACTGGCTGCAGGTCAGCATCCCCTTGTAGATCAGCGTGCGGCACGACAGCGACGGGAAGTAGGGCGCGGGATCGATCTCGTGCTCGGTGCGCTTGCGGGCGACGTACACCCGTCGTTCGAGCGCCAGCCCCTCGATGCCCTCGGCGGACGGCGCGGCCACGAACAGCATCCGGAACACCGGCATGGGGTCGGTCGCGAACTTGCCCAGCAACGAGGGATCGGTGGGGACGTCTCGCCAGCCGAGCACCTCGAGCCCCTCGTCGACCATGATCGACTCGATCGACGCAGCGGCAGTGTCGGGATCGGCGCGGGGCAGGAATGCCGTGCCGACCGCATAGCGACCGGCTGGCGGAAGCTCGAAGTCGCACACCTCGCGAAGGAACCGGTCAGGCACCCCGATGGTGATGCCGATGCCGTCACCGACGTTGGCCTCGGCACCCGTCGCGCTGCGATGGTCGAGGTTGACGAGGCACTGCAGCGCTTGATCGACGACCGCACGCCTCGGCACTCCGGACATGTCAGCCACAAAGCCCACACCGCACGCGTCGTGCTCGAATGCAGGGTCGTAGAGGCCCTGTGCAACAGGCGGCCCGGCGTGGGGGCCAGTACGCACGGCTGGACGATCGTGGGCGCCTGGCGCGGCCGCAGTGTCATGAGTGGGCATCGGCGACGTCCCAGTGAGCTGTCGGCGCCGGCGTGGCCGGTGCGCATTCGAGGCGAGTTCCGGTGTCGGAACTCGTCGGCAGGGACGTCGTTGGCCCTGGGAACGAGCAGTGTACCGATGCAGTGCACGATGGCGGCCGCGGCTGATGAATAAATTTGCAAATTGATGCATATCGGGACCGTGCACGTGGTAGAGTGAGCACTGATCTGAGAGATAGGCACGCCGCCGTGAACACAGACTCCGCACCGGCTTCGCCGGTGCGCATGGACACAGGACCGGCCTCACCGGTACGCATGGACACAGGGCCGCTCTCGCCAGTGCGCGTCGGCATCGTGGGCGCGTCCGGCTACACCGGCGCGGAGCTGCTGCGACTTGCGGCGGCGCACCCGTCGTTCGACGTGGTCGCTGTCACCGGCGACACGCAGGCCGGTGCTGCGGTCCGCGACCTGTACCCCAGCTTGGCGGCTGACTTCGGCGATCTTCGCTACTGCGCATACGACCCGGAGATCTTCGTCGGACTCGACGTGGTGTTCTTGGGCCTGCCGCACATGGCCAGCGCGCCCGTCGTTGCCGACCTGTACAAACGCGTCGGCTGCGTGGTCGACTTGGGGTCGGATTTCCGTCTGACCGACCCGACGCTGTACCCGCAGTGGTACGGCGCAGCGCATCCGATGCCGGAGCTGTTGGGCGAATTGCCCTACGGGCTCCCCGAGCTCGGCCGTGAGGCGCTGTTCGGCGCTGCGGGCGTCGCCGTGCCCGGTTGCTACCCGACGGCCGCTGCGCTGGCGCTGGCGCCGTTCGCCCGCGGCGGCCACATCTCGACGAGCGGGGTCGTGATCGATGCCGCATCGGGAGTCAGCGGCGCGGGCCGGGCGCCCAAGCCCAACACGACGTTCTCGGCGGTCGACGAAGACTTCGTGGCCTACGGCTTGCTGGACCACCGCCACACGCCCGAGATCGAGCAGGCGACCGGATGCCAGGTGCTGTTCACGCCTCACCTGGCGCCGATGGTGCGCGGCATTCTGGCAACCTGCTACGCCAGACCGCTGCCGGATTCGATGGGGGGCTTGACCACCGATGACGCCCTCGGCGTGCTGGCAGATTTCTACGCGGACGAGCCGTTCATCGTGGTGCATCGCGACGCCCCCCACACCAAGGCGACGCTCGGCGCCAATACCTGCCATCTGAGCGCCAGGGTGGATCCCCGCACTGGCTGGCTGGTGGTGCTCAGTGCGATTGACAACCTGGTCAAGGGTGCGTCCGGCGGGGCGGTGCAGTGCGCCAACATCGCACTCGGACTCCCTGAGACCGCAGGCCTGCCGACGACAGGGTTGATGCCATGATCGCCCGCGGCGATCATCCCGATCAGGCACAGGTCGCCCGCGGCGATCATCCCGATCAGGCACAGTCGCCCGGCGGCGTTCACGCCCAGCAGGTCGAGCGTGCTGAGCTGCTTGTCGAGATGCTGCCGTACATCAGCCGGTGGCGCGGCAAGGTCGTAGTGGTCAAGTTCGGCGGCAATGCGATGGTTGACACGGCGCTGACCGACGGCTTTGCCGCCGACATGGTGCTGCTGCGTCAGATCGGCCTGGCGCCGGTCGTCGTTCACGGCGGCGGACCGCAGATCGGCGATCTCATGGCGCGCCTCGGCAAGACCTCGGAGTTCCGCGACGGGCTGAGGGTCACTGACGCAGAGACGCTGGACATTGCACGCATGGTGCTGGTCGGCAAGGTCAACCGCGACATCGTCGGTGCAATCAACGTCCACGGACCGCTGGCCGTGGGCATCTCAGGCGAAGACGGCCGGGTCATCACCGCCACCGCCCGGAACCCCGATCTGGGATTCGTGGGCGAGGTCACCGATGTGAACACCGACCTGCTGGAACGCCTGCTTGCCGAGGGGCTGATCCCGGTGATCTCCACGATCGGCGCTGACGCCAAAGGGCAGGCGTACAACATCAACGCGGACACGGTGGCCGGCGCAGTGGCCGCGGCTCTCGAAGCCGAGAAGGTCGTGTACCTCACCGATGTCGCGGGTCTGCTCGATGATGTCGACGACCCGGAGTCGCTCGTGCGGCGGACGACGGCCGATTCGCTTGCTGCCCGGCTGGCCAGCGGCAGGATCGTCGGCGGGATGATCCCCAAGATCGAAGCCTGCATCAGCGCAGTGAGCAACGGCGTGAACAGCGCGCATCTGCTCGACGGCCGCGTTCCGCACGTTGTGCTCGTCGAGCTGTTCACCGATGCCGGTGTCGGCACGATGATCACCCGTGATCGGCCGACAGCCTTGCAAGCCAGCCACTAGCCCAGATCACAGAGAACCCGGACTGCTGGGTGCTCGAGGAACCGAGAGCGAGCCACGATCCCATGACACAGACAACCACAGCGACCAGTGCCGGCAACGGGCTCTCGCCCCATGCTGCCGCCATGGGGGCCGCAGGGCTGGAGCACTGCCCGCTCATGCCGACCTACGGGCCGCCGCCGGTCCAGTTCGTGCGAGGCAGCGGCTGCGAGCTCTACGACCGCGACGGCAAGCGCTACCTGGATTTCCTGGCAGGGCTGGCGGTGACGTCGCTCGGCCACTCACACCCGGCAGTCGCCGATGCGCTCAACGAGCAGGCGCGCACGCTGCTGCACGTGTCGAATCTCTTCGGCACCGAGCCGCAGGTCGAGGTTGCCCAGACCATCGACCGGTTGCAGGGCGGCGGCGGGCAGGTGTTCTTCTGCAACAGCGGTGCCGAGTCGCTTGAGGGGGCGATCAAGCTGGCGCGCAAGTACGGCGGCCGCGGCCGCTACGTCGTGGTCAGTGCGCTGCGGTCGTTCCACGGGCGCACGCTGGCGACCCTGCACGCCACCGGACAGCCAGAGAAGCACGAAACGTTCCAGCCGCTGCCCGATGGCTTTCGGCACGTGCCCTACAACGACGCGGACGCCTTGGAGGCAGCGCTCGACCCCAGCTGCTGTGCGGTGCTGCTCGAGGTTGTCCAAGGCGAGGGCGGCGTGAACGTCGCCGACAGCGCCTACCTGCACCGCGTCCGTGAGATCTGCGACGAGCGCGGCATGGCATTCATCGTCGACGAGGTGCAAACCGGCTTGGCGCGCACAGGCGAGTGGTTTGGGTGGCATCACCACTTCGACCCGGCCGGAGGACCGACCGGCGCTGCTCGACCCGACATCGTGACCATGGCCAAGGCGCTGGGCAACGGGGTGCCGATCGGTGCGGTCTGGGCGCGCCGGGAGGTCGCCGCCGCGTTCCAGCCGGGCGATCACGCGACGACCTTCGGCGGGCAGCCGCTGGCTGCGAGCGCAGCGCGTGCCGTGCTGCGCACTATGGAGGCAATCGATGCGCCTGCGGTGGCTTCCGCCCGTGGCGAAGAGCTGGCCGGCAAGCTCATGGGCGTTCCCAGCGTCATCGACACTCGCGGGCTTGGCCTGCTCATCGCGGCCGAAATCGACACCGACGCTGCCGGTCGCAGCGGTCCCGAGATTGCTGCCGCGTGCTTGGAGGCTGGCCTCGTGATCAACGGGATCACGCCGACGGCCGTGCGTTTCGCGCCGCCGCTCGTCGTGTCCAGCGAGCAGATCGACGAGGGGCTTGCCATCTTCGCGAGCGTGCTCGCCGGCAAGGGGTGACTGATCTGATGCGGCACTTCCTTGAAGTCGACGACCTGTCCCCAGTCGAGTTGCGCTGGGTGCTGGACGCATCGGTGCGTCCTGCAGCCGATGCGCCCGCAGTCTTGGACGGCAATGGCGTGGCCTTGGTATTCGAGAAGGCCTCGAATCGTACGCGCAACTCGATGGAGATGGCCGTCAAGCAGCTTGGCGGTCATCCCGTCTATATCCGACCGGAAGAAGTCGGGATGGATGTCCGCGAGTCCGCCGAGGACATCGTGCGCACGCTGGCCTGCTATCACGCAATCGTCGCGGCGCGCGTCTTTCGGCACGGCCATCTCGAGCGGATGGCAGCGTGCGAGGCAGCGCCGGTCGTCAACTTGCTGTCTGATGACGCCCATCCCTGCCAGGCGCTGGCCGACCTGCTGACCATCTCGCAATGCATCGGGCTCGAACGCGCCGGGCGCGTGGCGTTCGTCGGCGACGCCAACAATGTGTGGCGCTCGCTCGCGATCGGTTGCGCCATGCTGGGAATCGAGAGCTCGCTGGCGGTGCCGCCGAGCTATGCACCCGCCACCGAGACGCTTGAGCGACTCGATGCGTTCGGCGGCACGTGCACGGTCACC
Source organism: Microthrixaceae bacterium (assembly GCA_011523825.1). Taxonomy (GTDB): domain Bacteria; phylum Actinomycetota; class Acidimicrobiia; order Acidimicrobiales; family Poriferisodalaceae; genus Poriferisodalis. The sequence goes on along the minus strand of WTFX01000029.1, from coordinate 8,482 downwards.
GACGACCCGGCCGAAGCTGTCAAGGGTGCCGATGTGGTCTGCACCGACGTGTGGACCTCTATGGGTCAAGAGGACGAGCAGGCTGAGCGTCTCACTTCGTTCGGTCCCTACCAGGTCACCGCAGATCTGATGTCCCTTGCTGCCGACAGGGCCATCTTTCTGCACTGCCTGCCAGCACACCGGGGCGAGGAAGTGACTGCTGAAGTCATAGACGGTCCGGCGAGCAGGGTGTGGCAGCAGGCCGAGAACCGGATGCACGCCGCACGGGGCCTGCTGGCCTTCCTGGCAGCAGGAACAGTGTCATGAGTACGAAGGCGCAGCGGCAGCATCTCATCCGCGAGCTGCTGGCGAGTCACGAGATCAGCAGCCAGGCGCAGCTGGTCGGCTTGCTGGCGGAGCGCTCAGTGGAGGTCACCCAAGCGACCGTCTGCCGGGATCTCGACGAGCTGGGCGTCGCCAAGATGCGCACTGCCGGGCGCACCGTGTACGCGGTGCCCGAAGCCGACGCGCCCGACTCGCTGCCGCCCAACACCCTGCGGCGAGTGTTCTCAGACTGGGTGCTCGACGTGCGCTCCTCGCAGAACATCGTGGTGCTGCGCACGCCGCCGGGATCGGCGCACGTCGTTGCCTCGGCGATCGACCGCAGTGCGGTGGACGGTGTGGTCGGCACCGTGGCGGGAGACGACACGCTGTTCATCGTGGCCACCGAAGAACTCGGCGGTCCTGCAGTTGCCGAGCACTGCCGGGATCTGGCCGACCTGTGAGCGTGCAGTCCCGTGTTTGCTGACGACACATCTGCTGACGGCACTCCTCCTGCTGGCACCGCTTCTGGCGACACGCCCTCGCGATCGATCGGCCCGTCCGGAGCCGGCCCCACCACCCTGTGGCACGGCCGGTTTGCCGGCGCGCCGTCGGATGCTCTCGCGGCGCTCAACGATTCCCTCCCGTTCGATCGGCGCATGTTCGTCGAGGACATTGCTGCGTCGCGGGCTCACGTGTCGATGCTGGCCGCCGTCGGTCTGCTGACTGACGGTGAGCGTGATGACATCGTGGCGGCCCTCGACGAGGTGGAATCCGAGATTGCCGAGGGCCGTATGGTCTGGGCTCCGACCGACGAGGACATTCACACCGCAGTCGAGCGCCGCGCAACCGAGCTGTGCGAGGCCGCTGCCAAGATGCACACCGGTCGCAGCCGCAACGACCAGGTCGCGACTGACCTGCGCCTGTGGACTCGCGGCGCGATCGACGAGCTGACCGGGCTGCTGTTGGGTCTGGTTCGCACGCTCGCCGCCAGGGCACGAGAGGCACATGGGGCGGACCTGCGACTGCCTGGCTACACGCACCTGCAGCAGGCGCAGCCGGTGGGGCTCGCCCATCACCTGGCAGCGCATGCATGGGCGCTGCTACGAGATGTCGAGCGCCTCGGCGACGCCAGGCACCGCACGGATGTCTCGCCGCTCGGGGCCGGTGCACTTGCTGGCTCGACGCTGCCGCTGGATCCCTCCGCGACTGCTGCCGGTCTGGGGTTCGCAGCAGTCTTCGAGAACTCGCTTGACGCTGTCAGCGACCGCGATTTCGTCGCCGACACCCTGTTCGCATTGGCGATGTCGGGGATCCACCTGTCTCGCATGGGCGAGGAACTGGTTCTTTGGTCAAGCGCCGAGTTCGGGTTTGTCGTGCTCGACGATGCCTTCGCAACCGGCTCGTCGATGATGCCGCAGAAGAAGAACCCCGATGTCGCGGAGCTGGCACGCGGCAAGGCCGGGCGGCTGATCGGTCACCTGACAGGCCTGCTGGCGACGCTCAAGGGGCTTCCGCTCGCCTACAACAAGGACCTTCAAGAAGACAAGGAGCCGCTGTTCGACGCAGTCGACACCGTGCGATTGGTGGTCTTGGCGCTCGATGGCGTGATGCAGACCGTCGAATTCGACGCAGCGGCCATGGCGGCAGCTGCCGATGACCCCTTCACGGCTGCCACTGACCTGGCCGAGTGGCTGGTGGCCCGGGGCATGCCCTTCCGCGACGCCCATGGAGTCATCGCGGGCCTCGTTCGTCAAGCGCTGGACGACGAGGAGGTCTCCATGCGTTCCCGCCGCTTGACGGAACTGGTGTCCGCACACCCGGATCTCGGCCCGGAGGCTGCCCGACTGCTCGCGCCCGGCGCGGCCTACCACAGTCGCTCGACTCCGGGCGCAGGCGGTCCCGATGCCGTGGAAGCTCAACTCGAACGTCTCGACGCTGCACTCGCCGCGGCTGGCAACGGGCGCTGAGTGTGCCCGCGGGCAACCCGCTGCCTCGCACGTTCTACGAGCGTCCAGCCACTGACGTCGCGCCCGATCTGCTGGGCAAACTGCTGGTGCACGATCCCGATGGCACAGCCGAGACGTTGCGCGCGGGCCGCATCGTGGAGGTCGAGGCCTACCGCGGCGACAGTGATCCCGCCGCGCATTCCCGCAGTGGTCCGACGGCTCGCAACTCCTCCATGTTCGGGCCGCCGGGGCACCTCTACGTGTACCTGATCTATGGCATGCATTGGTGTGCGAACGCTGTCTGCGCACCGGCAGGTGTCGGCGACGCGGTGCTCGTGCGTGCGCTCGAGCCGATCCATGGCATACCGCTCATGGCTGCTCTCCGAAACCGGTCACGGCGTCAGACGAGCTGCCGTGATCTCTGCTCGGGCCCGGCCAAGCTGACCCAGGCCCTGGGCATCGAGGGTGTCCACGACGGCTGCGACTTGACGTCGGCTGAAGGGATCAGCATCTGCGACGACGGCCGGATGCCGGCCGATGTGACACAGGCTGCGCGTATCGGCATCAGCCGCGGCACCGAGCTCCCATGGCGCTTCTACGACGCCAGCAGCCCGCACGTGAGCACGCGATGAGTCACGGACCGGCGTCGGCTTCGCCGGCGCGCAGCGGACCCAGTTTCGTGGGGGCGGCGGCCATAGATGCACTGCCAGGTGACCTCGCGGCCGCAACCGCACTGGTCAATGCGTTTGTCCCGCGCGACCGGATTCAGGCCGTGCACCGGCGGCGGTTGATCGGCTTTGCTGCCCGTCATCCTGATGCGCTGCATCGCTCGTGCGCCCCCGGACACCTGACGGCATCGGCGTGGGTGGTGAACCACGACGCAACACAGGGGTTGGTGCTGCTGCATCGCAAGATCGGGCGCTGGCTGCAGCCGGGCGGTCATGCTGACGGCGAGGGTTCGCTCTCGGGTGTTGCCCTGCGCGAAGCCACCGAGGAGACCGGCATCGACGGCCTGGAGATCTGGACCGAGCCCGTGGACATCGACGTGCACTTGTTCGTCAACCGCAGGCGCACTGAGCCCGACCATCTTCACTTCGACGTGCGATTCCTTGTTCGTGCGCCGCGCCGTGCCGTGATGCGCGGCAACCACGAGTCCGAAGAGCTGAGGTGGATCGGGCACGACGAGCTCACCGAGCCCGAGCTGGGACTCGACGCCAGCACGCGCCGGCTGGCTCGATACGGCTTCGGCCTCGCCCGCATCGTGAACTGAACCGGTAGAGCAGTCGGGTTGCTGCTGGCGCGTACGGTGAGTCCGTGCGCCACGTACTGCTGCTGGTCGAGAACATCGTCCTGCTGCTCTGCGGCTTGGTGCTGGGATGGATCGCTGTCACCTTTCTGCCGGGCTCGGTGCTGCCGGCAGTCGCTGTCACCGTGGTCTTGGCCGCCGGCGGTCGGCTGCTGTTCAACGGCACGTTCTGGACTGCGGGAATCGGCTTCGTCATCGCAGGAGCCGCCGGCGCTGGGCTCTACATCTCCGACGCAGTGACATCGCTGGGCGGATAGAGGCTCAGCGCCCGGGCACCCGACCTCGTCGCCCATTCGCACACGACAGCACCGGTAGCGTGACCGGGTGGATTTCGGCGCTGTGCTGATCGTGGCAGTCGCGTTGGCGGCGCTGATCATGGCCGGCGGAATTGTCGATGTGCTGCGACTCGGCCGAGATCGTTTCGGGGCGGCCGGCAGGCGTCGTTGGCATTGGGTTCTGCTGATCATCTACAGCGGCCCCTTGGGCGTCCTGCTGTACGCAGCCGCGGTCCGGCCCCAGGTCGTCCATCCAGAGCGCTACGCCGAATGATCGCCGGCGCAGATCTCGCCATCGAGGTCACCCAGCTCCACAAGCGATACGGGGAAGTCGAGGCGGTCACTGGCGTCGACCTGTCGGTCGCCAGCGGCGAAGTGGTGGCCTTCCTGGGCCCCAATGGGGCGGGCAAGACCACCACCGTCGAGATCCTCGAGGGCCTCCGCACCCGGACATCGGGAGACGTGCGGGTGCTGGGCGTCGATCCCGCCGCCGCCACGGCGGCCTGGAAGGAGCGCATCGGCGTTGTCCTGCAGGGCGCCAGGCACGAGGGCGACTTCACTGCCGCAGAGATCGTGACCATGTGGTCGGCCTACTACCGGTCGCCCCGCCCGGTGGCCGAAGTGCTCGAGCTCGTGGGGCTCGGCGACGCTGCCGGCACACGGACTCGGCGCCTCTCCGGCGGTCAGCAGCAGCGTCTAGCGGTGGCGCTGGCCCTCGTCGGCGACCCCGAGCTGGTCTTCCTGGACGAGCCGACGACCGGCTTCGACCCGGCCGCTCGCCGCGAAGCCTGGGAGACGATCGGCGGTCTGCGCTCGCTGGGAGTGACGGTCATGCTGACCACTCACTACATGGACGAGGCCGATCACCTCGCTGATCGCATCGTGGTCATCTCGCGCGGCCAGATCGTCGCCGACGGCACCGCTGCGGAGCTCGCCAGACATGTCGCAATGCCCACGCGCATCAGCTGGGACGCCGCACAGCTCGGCCACGACGAGCTTCCCGAGGGGCTGCGAGAACTGCTGGACACCGGCGCATCGTCGGGATCGGCAAGTCCGTCAGAGACGTCGGTGCCCGTCCCAGCTGGGCCCGTCATCGCCACGCAGGACGTCGACGGCGTCGTGCGGCAGCTGCTCGCGGCGGCGGACAGCGCCGGCACACGCCTGGACTCCCTTGCTGTCCGGCCGCCGACACTCGAGGACACCTACTTGGCCCTGACGGGGGAGGGGTCTGCAGGAGCTGACTCGACGGGAGTTGCGCCGTGAGCAGACTGCGGCAGGTCCGCAGCGAGACCAGGTTCAACTTGCTGGGCTTCCGGCGCAGCCCGGCAGCCACCTTCTTCACGGTGATCCTGCCGCTCGTCTTTCTGGTGATCTTCACCTCGATCTTCGGCAACTACACCATCAGCGCGACCGGGGCACGGGTCGCCACGCAGTATGTGCCCGGGATCCTGGCGCTGGCGCTGGTCTCGGCAACCTTCATGAACCAGGCCATCTTCACAGTGGTCAAGCGCGAGAGCGGTGTGCTCAAGGCCATGCGGGCAACACCGTTGCCGCCCTGGGTCTACGTGGGGGGCTCGGTCGTGTCGTCGCTGGTGCTGACGGCGATGATGACGGTGCTGGTGATGGGCATCGGGCGGATCGCCTACGGCGTCGGGATCCAGGCAGGAGCGTTGCCCAGCCTGTTCGTCTCACTGGCCGTCGGCACGGCAACATTCTCTGCGCTGGGCTTGGCAGTCACCTGTATGTGCCCCAGCGAGCAGGCGGCGCCTGCGATCACCAACATGTTCGTGCTGCCGCTCTATTTCGTCTCCGACGTCTTCGTCATCACGTCGTCGGGCCCCCCTCGTTGGATGGGCCTCATCGGCGACATATTCCCGATCAAGCATCTCGCCCACGCGCTCAGGCACACGTTTGATCCGTTCATTGACGGAGTGCCCATGCCGGTCGGCAACTGGCTGGTGATGGCGGCGTGGGGCGTATTCGGCGTGCTGGTCACCGTGCGCTTCTTCCGCTGGACGCCCCGCGGCTAGCCCGACGCGCTGTCGCGCCGCAGCGGCGCTGCGGGCAGGCTGGCTGTCGCGCCGCGGCGGCGCTGCGGGCAGACTGGCACAGTGGATGTGCTGGCTGATCTTGAGGCGCGTGGTCTGATCCATCAGACGACTGACCGCCAGGCGCTCGCGAAGCGCTTGGAGAGCGGCCCGATCACGGTCTATTGCGGTTTCGACCCCACGGCGGCCAGCCTTCACGTGGGCAACCTCATGGGCCTGCTGACGCTGCGCCGGCTGCAATTGGGCGGCCATCGTCCGATCGCTCTTGCCGGCGGGGCGACCGGCATGATCGGCGACCCGAGCGAACGCTCAGCCGAGCGCAACCTGCTCGATGACGAAGCGCTTGCGCAGAACCTGGAAGGCATCGTGCCGCAGCTGCGCCAGTTCCTGGATTTCGACGACGGGCCCTACGCGGCGAGGCTGCTGGACAACCGGGCGTGGACCGTCGGCGTGGGCGTGCTCGACTTCCTGCGCGAGGTCGGCAAGCACGTCACCGTGCAGCAGATGGTGGGCAAGGAGTCGATTCGCAACCGGCTCGACGACGGCGACGGCCTGTCCTATACCGAGTTCAGCTACATGCTGCTGCAGGCCTACGACTACCTGTGGCTCGCCGAGAACGTTGAATGCGAGCTGCAGGTCGGCGGCTCGGACCAGTGGGGCAACATCGTGCTCGGGATCGATCTGATCCGGCGACGGCTCGGGCGCACCGCGCATGCGCTGACCTGGCCATTGCTGGTGCGCTCCGATGGCACCAAGTACGGCAAGACAGCGGGCGGGGAGACGCTCTGGCTCAGCGCGGAAGCCATGAGTCCGTACCGCTTCTACCAGGCATGGATCGGTGTCGATGATGCCGATGTGGCCAGGCTGCTGCGCCAGCTCACCTTCCTGGAGCTGGACGAAGTGCACGAGATCGCTGCGGCCCATGAGGCCGAGCCTGGCCGGCGCGAGGGCCAGCGACGTCTGGCCGCCGAGATCACCCGCATCGTGCACGGCGATGCCGCGGCCACGGCTGCGGCCGGTGCCAGCGAGGTGCTGTTCGGCGGCACGGCGTCGCTGCGCGAAGCATCCGCGTCGGCGCTGGCGTTCGTGGCTGCGGAAGTCCCGTCGCGCCCGCTGCGAGCGCTTGATGCGCCGGTCGTGGACGTGCTGGTCGATGCCGAGTTGGCCCAGAGCCGCAGCGAGGCGCGCAGGGCGCTGGCCGAGGGCAGCGTGTACATCAACGGGGACCGCACCAGCGATCCCGACCGCCTCGTCGGGTCGCATGATCTGCTGTATGGCCGCTACGTGCTGCTGCGGCGGGGCAAGAAGCGCTGGCACGTCGCGACTGCTCCCTGAGACCCGCGCGATCGCGTCGAATCGGCGTCTGTGAGTGGTTGCGGTGGTGCGGCGCCGCCTGTATTCTCGTGCGTCCCCCTCACGGGCGGATTTGCCGTCCAGAGGGGTCCGACACCTCCGGCGGTGTCGCCCGCAGCACTCTTTCACAGAGGGCAGCGGCAGGCGCCGATCGAGTGTCAGCTGCCGGCGGACTCGCCTCAGCAGCGCTCCTTGACAACAGAACAGAGGACGAAAACGCCAGTGCGGGCGATCGGCTGCTGGAATCCAGCCGCCGGTCGAACCACACAGCCGGTCTTCGGTCTACCCAGATCGGAGGCCAACTTGTTCGTGCCGTCCCATCACGCCCGCCTCGAGCGGGCCGACATGAGACGGTGCACCAATTCCAGCCAGTTGCTGCTCGGAGAGGGGTCTTCCCTTCACAGAGCAGCACGGGCTCTTCGATCGTGCCGGTGATGGATTGCGGCTCAGCCGTACGACATTGCGGGCTTGATCTCGACGGAGAGTTTGATCCTGGCTCAGGACGAACGCTGGCGGCGCGCTTCATCCATGCAAGTCGAACGAACCCGAGACTTCGGTCTCAATGGGAGAGTGGCGAACGGGTGAGTAACACGTGAGAAACCTACCCCGGAGATGGGAATAGCCCAGGGAAACCTGGATTAATACCCAATACCCTGCCTGCACCTCATGGTGTGTTCAGGAAACGCTCCGGTGCTCCGGGAGGGTCTCGCGGCCTATCAGCTTGTTGGTGAGGTAACGGCTCACCAAGGCATCGACGGGTAGCTGGTCTGAGAGGACGATCAGCCACACTGGGACTGAGACACGGCCCAGACTCCTACGGGAGGCAGCAGGAGGGAATATTGCGCAATGGGCGAAAGCCTGACGCAGCGACGCCGCGTGGGGGAAGAAGGCCTTCGGGTCGTAAACCCCTTTCAGCAGGGACGAAATTGACGGTACCTGCAGAAGAAGCGCCGGCCAACTACGTGCCAGCAGCCGCGGTAATACGTAGGGCGCAAGCGTTGTCCGGATTCATTGGGCGTAAAGGGCTCGTAGGCGGTTTGGTAAGTCGGGTGTGAAAACTCAGGGCTCAACTCTGAGACGCCACTCGATACTGCCATGACTAGAGTCCGGTAGGGGAGTGTAGAATTCCTGGTGTAGCGGTGAAATGCGCAGATATCAGGAGGAATACCGATAGCGAAGGCAGCACTCTGGGCCGGTACTGACGCTGAGGAGCGAAAGCGTGGGGAGCAAACAGGATTAGATACCCTGGTA
>WTFX01000007.1 GCA_011523825.1 Microthrixaceae bacterium | reverse complement strand
AACTCCACACAGACGACACTACACCCCGCGAGTTATCTTATGACGGACCCTTAGCGAGCAGCGGGTCGTAGTGCGGTGGCGGCGTGTAGCCGGCATAACCAGCCGCGTCGACCCTCACGCCCGCGCCCGATGGCTCGTGGTAGGCGGAGATTGCGCCAGAACCGGTCGCCACGACCCGTGCCTGCACGGCGTATCCGCGCGGAACCGCAGGCAGCCGGCCTGCAGCAGCGGACACCTCTGCGATCTTGCTCTGATCGGCGTTGTCGGCGACAACGCCGATCTCCTCCAAGCGCGCACCTGCGGCGATCCGGAACTGCGCCTCGACCAGATCCACACCGGTGACCTGTTCGGTGACCGTGTGCTCCACCTGAATGCGCGGGTTGCACTCGATGAAGTAGTGGTCGCCGGTTTCCGGCGACACCAAGAACTCCACGGTTGCTGCATTTGCCAAGCCGGCCTGTGCGGCAAGCCGGACGGCATCGGCGTGCAGCCGGTCACGCAGGCTGGCATCAAGCCCGAGCGCGGGAGCGATCTCGATGACCTTCTGGTTGCGCTGCTGGACCGAGCAGTCCCGTTCATGCAGGTGCGTCACATTTCCGTGAAGGTCGGCGAGCACCTGCACCTCGATGTGGCGCGGTCGTTCCACGAGGCGCTCCACAGACACGGCCCCGTCGCCGAAGGCTGCCGACGCCTCGCTGGAGCACCGTTCGAACGCCTCGGCGATGTCGGTGATGCGCTCGACAGCGCGCATGCCCCGGCCGCCGCCACCGGCTGCAGCCTTCAGCATCACCGGCAGACCGATTTCCGCGGCCGCGGCTGCGGCCGCAGCCGCATCGGCGACAGCTCCCGGCGACCCTCCAGCGACGGGAATGTCCAGCGAGGCCGCCAGTGCGCGGGCACGGACTTTGTCGCCGAACAGCTCGAGCGTGTCCGCGGCGGGACCCACGAATGTCAGACCCGCCTCGGCGCAGGCTGCGGCAAATGCTGCGTTCTCCGCCAAGAAGCCGTAGCCCGGGTGGATGCAGTCGCAGCCGTGATCAGTCGCTATCCGCAGCAGGGTGTCGATGTCCAAGTACGCGGCCAGCGGATCGCCGCCAGACAGCGGCGCGACCTGGTCGGCGGCCGCCAGATGCAGCGAGCGCTCGTCGATCGGCGCGTGCACCGCCACCGTCTCGATTCCCAGGGCGTCGGCTGCCTTGGCGATACGGATGGCAATCTCGCCGCGATTGGCGATCAGGACACGGGTGAAGCTCACGATCCTCCCTCGGGATGGCCGAGACACGGCCGGGTACCGGCGATTCTGGCGCGAAACAGATGGCCGGCGCGGAGTTGGCCGACCGGTGCGAGACTGGCGAGATGGAGATTTACGACGTCATGCGCACCACCTTCGCCGCTCGGGACTTCACCGACGACGAAGTCACTGACGAGGTGCTGTACCGCATATTCGACAATGCCCGGTTCGCTGCCAGCGGTGGCAACCGCCAAGGCCACAAGGTCATCGTGGTGCGCGATCCAGCACGCAAGAAGCAGCTCGGGGAGCTGTGCCTGCCGGCGATGCGCGTCGCCGCCGCGCAGGTCAAAGCCGGCGAGGTCTACTGGCAGAGCTACAGCCCGTCATCGGTGAACATCGAAGAAGCCATGGTCGACGAGTCGATTCCGGTGTGGATCCCGATGTTCGAGCAGATGGACCAGGTTCCCGTCGTGCTGGTGATCACCGTGGACCTGCGCGTGGTCGCTTCGATCGACAAGGAGCAAGACCGCATCGGCGTGGTCAGCGGTGCCTCGGTGTACCCGTTTGCCTGGAACATCCTGCTCGGCGCCCGCAACGAGGGCTTGGGCGGCGCGATGACGACGCTGCTCTCGGCTAAGGAGCCCGCAGCCAAGGAGCTTCTCGGTCTCGAGGACTGGGAAGCCGTATGCGCACTCCTCCCGATCGGCAAGCCCACGAAACAGCTCACCAAGCTGAGCCGCAAGCCGGTGGAGGAGATTGCCGTGCGCGAGCGGGGCGACGGGGAGCCCTTCACGATCTAGCAAGCGCGCCGCACCGTCGGAGGAGGACGCCGCGATGGCCATCGACTTCAGCCTGAGCCCAGAACTCGAGGAGCTCCGCAAGCGCATCGCAGCGTTCATCGATGTCGAGGTGCGACCGGTCGAAGGCCGCATCGACGCCGAGCGGCTTGAGGAGACCGACCGCGACGCGTACGTGACGGCACTGCTGGGCATGCGCAAGCGGGCGCGCGACGAAACTCTTTGGCTGCCGCACATGCCGGCCGAGTGGGGTGGCATGGGACTGGGCCACGTCGAGATGGCGATGGTGCAGGCCGAGGCCGCCAAGACCCGGTTCGGCCCCTGGGTGCTCAACTGCCAGGCGCCCAACGAGGGCAACATGCACACGCTGCTCCACTGGGGCACCGACGAGCAGAAGCAGCGCTACCTGGCGCCGCTGTGTGAGGGGCGGGCGGAGTCGTGCTTCGCGATGACCGAGCCCGAGGTGGCCGGCTCAGATCCGACCCTTATCCAGACCAAGGGCTACACCGATGGCGACGAATGGGTGCTGAACGGCCACAAGTGGTTCATCTCGAACGCACACCGCGCCAAGTTCGCCATCCTCATTGCCCGCACCGAGGACAACCCCGACATCCCCCAGGCGGGCAACTCGGCGTTCATCGTGGACCTGCCGGCCGAGGGCTGGACCGAGGTGCGCCAGATCGAGACCATGCACGGCTCGACCGGCCACAGCGAGATCGTCATCGAGGACTTGCGAGTCGGCGCCGGCCAGATGCTGGGCGGGCGAGGCCAGGGACACCTGCTGGGCCAGTACCGGCTGGGGCCGGCGCGGCTGGCGCACTGCATGCGCTGGATCGCCCAGGCCCAGACGGCGCTGGACATGATGGTGGACCGCTCGCTCAACCGGTTCGCGCACGGCTCGCTGCTTGCGGAGAAGCAGGGCATCCAGTGGATGATCGCCGACAGCACCATGGAGCTGTACCAAGCGAAGCTGATGGTGCTGCACGCCGCCTACAAGGTCGACCGGGCCCAAGCCGGCACCGGCGAGGATTTCAAGGCCGAGGTGTCGATGGCCAAGCACTTCGTGGCCAACATGCTCGGCCGGGTCATCGACCGGTCCATCCAGGTGCACGGGGCGCTCGGCTACTCCACCGACACCCCGCTGGCGCACATGTACCAGCACGCCCGCTGGGCTCGCTTCGCCGACGGCGCCGACGAGGTGCACCAGATGCGCATCGCACAGCGCACGATCGCGGCGTATACCGACACGGGCAGCACCGGGGCCGCTACGGGCAACCTCCCCGTGTGAGCGTCTGGGAGTACATCGTCGCAGCGCTGTTCATCGGCGCAGGCGCGGGCACGCAAGCGTGTATTGGCATCGGCATGGGGCTGATCGCCGGGCCGATACTGGTGGTGATCGAGCCGACATTCGTGCCGGGGCCGATGCTGCTGGTGGCCAGCGGTGTCAACCTGCGCAACGCCGTTGCCGACCGGGCAGCGCTGAATCGGCCCGCGCTGGGTCGCCAGCTGACTGCCGCTCCCATCGGCCTGGTCGCTGGTGTGGCATTGACGTCCACCTTGAGCGACCGCTCGCTCGCCATTGCCGTGAGCATCTTCGTGCTCGTCGCAGTGGCGGTGCAGGCTGTGGGTTTCCGGCCACCCGAAGGCCGTCGAGCCGACTATGCCGCCGGTGCCGGCACGGCATTCTCGTCTGCGGTCGCAGCAGTGCCCGGCCCTGTCTACGCCGTCTTCGCCAGCCACTGGAAGCCCGAAGCGCTGCGGGCCACGCTCGGCACCTTCATGGTGGCAGTCGCCGCGGCCATCATTGCCGCCAACGCTGCCATCGGCGATTTTGGCCTGCGCCAGCTCTGGCTCGGCCTGGCCCTGCTGCCTGCGGTTGCCTTGGGGTTGCCGCTCGGATGGTGGCTGCGGCCGCGCCTGACGGGCCCACGCTTCCGGATCATCGTGCTGTCAGTGGCAGCGACCAGCGCAACGGTGGTGCTGATCCGCCAGCTCGCAGCCGGCTAGCAGCCCAGCCGGCGGCTGGCACCTCAACAGCAGGTGCTGGAGCTCTCCTGCGGGTCTGGCACCGGCGTGGTTGCTTCGGCGATGACGCTTGCCGCTGCTGCGGCCCCCGAACCGCCCATCGGCGCATCCATGGATCCCAGCACGGCCTCGATGGTGCCGATGGTCCCGAGCAGCATCGGCGGGTTGAGGTGCCCCATATGCCCGATTCGGAACGCCGCATCGGCATCGCCTTGAATGTTGAGTCCCAAGGTGAGGCCGGCTTCGCCTTCGCAGGTATGGCGGATCTGGCCAGCCGGCACCTCGCCCGTGCGAACCAGCGTCACCGAGTTCGAGCGATGCGATGGGACCGGCACGTTCAGCTCGAGAGCATCCGGCGCCGACCATGCATCCACCGCAGCGTGCACGGCACGCGCCATCACATCGTGACGCGCCCAGATGTTCTCCAAGCCCTCCTCGTCGATCATGTCGAGCGCTTCTGCCAGGCCCCACAGGTGCTGGACCGGCGGGGTGCCGCAGAAGATCCAGTAGTAGGCGTCGGGATCGGTCCGCCGTGACCAATCCCAGTAGGCGGTGCGCAGGTCGGCTCGCTGATGTGCTTCCCATGCCTTCGGGCCCACCCAGACGATGCCGAGGCCAGGCGGCACCATCAGGCCCTTCTGGCTGCCCGCAACCGTCACGTCCACGTCCCAGGCGTCCATCTCGAAGGGCTCGCAGCCCAGTGACGCCACGCAGTCGGCCATCAGCAGCGCCGGGTGGTCGGCCTCATCCAGTGCACGCCGCACTGCGGCGATGTCATTTCGCACGGTCGTCGAGGTGTCGGTCTGGGCAACGAAGACGGCCGCGAATTCCCGGCCGACGTCTGCACGCAACCGGTCCAGCACCGCGTCGAACTCGATGGCCGCCCGATCCGGTGCGTGCAGCACTTCGAACTTGATACCGCTCATCGCGGCCATCTCGGCCCAGTTCGTGGCGAAATGGCCCACTTCGAGCACGAGCACCTTGTCTCCGCGTGAGAGCGTGTTCGTCGTCGCCATCTCCCAGGCACCGTGCCCGTTGGAGATGGCGATGTAGGCCCGATGCTCGGTGCGGGCCAGCGCTGGCAGCCGTTCCAGCAGCGAGTACGTGAGGTCTACGATCTCGCCCTCATAGATATTCGGCAGCGGTCGCCGCATTGCGTTCAGCACCCGGTCGGGGATGACCGACGGACCGGGAATCATGACCAGCGGCCGGCCGTATCGAAGCGACATCACAGCTCCCTTCGGCAGCCGCTCCTGCCCGCGCCCTGCCAAAACGTCATCAGCCTAAGGAGGCTGAGCCCCAGGCCGGAGCGCACGCGTAGGCTGCGCTCAGGTTCGTGTCCTCGATACGCCAGCCCACACAGGGAGTTTCCACGATGAGCAGCAACGCACTCATCCATCCGTTCTCGGTCCTCAGCCGCGATGAGAACGAGTTCATCGAGATCGTCTCCGGAGAAGGCGTCATGCTGCGCGACGCTGCCGGCAACGAGTACATCGACGCGCTCGCCAGCTTGTGGCTGTGCCAGATCGGGCACGGCAACCGCACCGTCATCGATGCGATCAACGCGCAGCTGGAGCTGCTGCAGACGTACAACACGTTCGAGCCCTTCTCCAACGGGCCCGCCACCGAAGTAGCGGAGATGATCCGTGCGCGCTCCCAGCACCCCGATGGCCGGGTGTTCCTGGGCTGCTCCGGCTCCGAGGCCGTCGACACGGTCCTGAAGTTCGCCCGGCGCGTCCACCGGCTGCGCGGCGACGAGGACCGCCAGATCATCGTGCGGCGCACGGGCGGCTACCACGGTGTGAACGTGGGCGGCACCAGCGTGCAGGGCCTCGAGCCGATCCGGGACGGCTGGGGCGATCTGCTGCCCCATGTCGTCGAGATCCCCAACGACGACGTCGAGCCGGCCGCGCAGCTGTTCGCGGAGCACGGCGAGCGCATCGCGGCGGTCATCACCGAGCCGATCCAGGGCGCCGGAGGGGTGATCCCGCCCCCGCCGGGCTACTTCGAAGGTCTGCGCCGGCTGTGCGACGAACACGGCGCGCTGCTCATCTTCGACGAGGTCATCTGCGGCTTCGGCCGCACCGGAAGCTGGTTCGGCGGCCAGACCTTCGGCGTGGTCCCCGACATGTTCACCTTCGCCAAGGGGGTGACGTCGGGCTACATCCCGCTGTCGGGCGTGGTGGTGTCACGAGAGATCGCCGACACGCTTGAAGGCGACGAGAACAAGTTCATGCACGGCTATACCTATTCGGGCCACCCCACGGCATGCGCAGCCGGGGTCGCCAACATCGGCGTCATCGAGTCCGAAGGACTGGTGGAGCGAGCGAACCACATCGGCGATCGGATGGAAGAGGGTTTCCTGGCGCTCCAGGGCGATGGCATGATCGACAGCTACCGGGGTCTCGGCGGCATCTGGGCGTGCGATCTGGGCCGGGATGCCACGGAGGCTCGTGAGGCGTTTATGAAGCGGGGCGTCATCTCTCGGCCCATCGGCAACGCACTCGGCTTCTGCCCGCCGCTCATCATCACCGACGACGAGATCGGGCAGATGTTCGACCGGCTCGACGACGCGCTGCGCGCCACGGCGCCCTAGATCGCTTCGCAACATCGCTTCGCGACAGGAAGGAATGACGACCATGGAGAGCGCCGAGACGCGGGCGTTGATGGAGCGCTACTACGCAGCGCTGACCACCGCAGACCGAGACACCATGCTGGAGTGTCTCGACCCGGAGGTCACCTGGGTGCTGCCCGAAACAGCCGCCCAAGGCAATGCAGTCGACACGATGACGGGCGCAAAAGAGGTGGTGGAGGCCTTGGGCGGCCGTGTCGTGCGGCAGACCTTCGACATCTCCCAGCCGATCAGCCTCGAGGTCCGCAGGATGATCGTTGACGGCAGTACCGCGGTGGTGCAGCAGCGGCTGACGGCCACCGCCAAGGCCACCGGTCGCGACTACGACAACCAGTACTGCTGGGTGTATGACTGCCGCGATGGCCTGATTGCCCACATGGAGGAATACACCGACACGCTCTACGCAGCTCAGCGGATGGGATGGGATATCACATGAGCACCTACGACATCGTCATCAAGGACGGCATGATCTTCGACGGCACGGGGGCACCGAGGGTGCGCGGCGACGTCGGCATCGCCGGCGGTCGGATCGCCGCTGTGGGCCGGGTGGATGCCCGCGAGGGCGCCAAGGTCATTGACGCCTCGGGCATGCACATCGCGCCGGGCTTCGTCGACCTGCACACCCACTACGACGCGCAGGTCTTCTGGGACCCCTACTGCACGCTGTCGGGCTGGCACGGCATCACGTCGGTGGCCATCGGCAACTGCGGGTTCGGCTTCGCCCCGGTCGACCCGGACATGCGCGAGTACGCCATGCGGTCGATGACCCGGGTGGAGGCCATCCCGTACGAGTCGATGCGCCAAGGCATGCCTTGGGATTGGGTGACCTTCCCGGAGTATCTGGACAGCCTCGACCGGACGCCCAAGGCGCTGAACATCCTGCCGTACGTGCCCATCGGCCCGATGCTGGTGATGGTGCTGGGCCTCGATGATGCGAAGTCTGGGCGGCTGCCCACCGAAGGCGAGCACGAGATGCTCGCCAAGCTCGTGCACGAGGCCATGGACGCAGGCGGCTGCGGCTGGTCGGCTCAGCGGCTGCCACCGACTGGCCCCGCCGCCGTGCAACGCGACTGGGACGGCACGCCGATGCCGACCGACATGATGAACGACGAGACGGCCCGGGTGCTGGCCCGCGTGCTGGCCGAGCGCAACGAGGGCGTCGTGCAGATGACGCTCACCAGCGGCAACGTCGCTCACGACATGGCCCACCTCGAGGAGATCGCGTCGATCAGCGGCCGGCCGCTGCTGCACAACGTGGTGCAGGCCTTCGAGGACAAGCCCAACATCCACCGGCGCCAGATCGAATGGCTGGAACGCTGCCGCGAGCAGGGTGTGCCGGTGTACGGCCAGGGCGTCACCAGCGACGCCGGGTTCACCTTCACGCTGGAGGACTGGAACCTCTACGACGACTCCGAAGCCTGGATGGAGGCCTGCATGGGCTCCAAGGAGGAGCGTCTGGCCAAGATGTCCGACCCCAGCCGGCGCCAGGCGCTCAAGGACACGCTGCCGCGCACGGCGACCGCAGGCATCGAGACCGTGACCATCCTGTCGCCTCGCAGCGAATCGACCGAGCAGTACCGGGAGATGTCGGTGGCCCAGGCGGCCGAGATCGCCGGCAAGCACCCGGTCGACCTGATGCTCGACGTTGCCGTGACCGACGGGCTGGACACCTTGTTCTTTGTGGCGCCGCCACAGGGCAATTCGGACCTGCTGCGCGACGTGGTGCAGTACCCGCACATGCTCTTCGGCGTGTCCGACGGCGGGGCGCACACCAAGTTCCTCACTGCCGGCAGGTACCCCACCGAGACGCTGTCCGAGCAGGTCCGTGAGAACCAGTGGGTCACCTACGAGGAAGCCCACCGGCGTCTGTCGGCGCTGCCCGCGCAACTCGCCGGATTCCGCGATCGCGGTCTGATCCGCCACGACGGTCCCGCCGATGTCGTGGTATACGACCCCGAGAACTTGACGGTAGGGCCGAACGAGGTGGTGCACGACCTGCCGGGCGGCGAGTGGCGCCGGATCCAGAAGGCCAGCGGCTACCGCAGCGTCATCGTGAACGGCCAGGAGACCATCTCCGAGGACACCCAGACCGAGACCTACAGCGGCCAGCTCCTCCGCCACGGCGGCTGACCGTCGCCGCCGGGAACTCCCCTAACGCCGCAGGCCCGAGTGGCAGTGCCGCTACATTGATGTCACACCCCTCGGCCAACATGGCTCACAGAACCCGCAACCGAGAAGGGCGAGTCAGCGTGAGTCAGGACGCTTGGCATGGAGACAGGGCAAACCGATGAGCGACACAAACACTCAGTACGACGACGCTGACGTGATCGTGCTGAACGACGACGAGATTCGCGTCGCCGTCGAGAACGCGCTCGCTGAAGCCGACTGCACATGGGAAGAACTTCAGGCACAGGCGGCGGAGGGGTGCTTCGTGAGCGAACGCGCCCGCCGCACATGGTTCATCGTCTCCACCTTTGAGCCGTCGGCCGCTTGACCTGAGGAGACAGGCCAAGAGTTTCGCGGACGAGCTGTCCGCGACGCTCAACGGCACTGTGACTGACGGCATCCGCCTCGTAGTCGTGATGGCTGCCTCGGGACAGGCCGTGATCGGCTATCGGCTGAACAAGAGCGATCTATACGGCGCAGACATCGATCTGACGCTCTCACTGTCGCCGGCTCGACTCCGACTGCGCTTGCATCACACACTTGTGCTCGACGAGTCGAATCGGCACCTCACAACGGACAAGAGCACCTACACATTGGTGACCGCCGACAACGATGTCGCTGTACTCACCTACGACTACGTCCGAGACCCACCCAACAAGTATCCGGAGGCGCACCTCCACATCGACGGTGATGCACCGGGCCTCCAGCGATTGCTCAGTTTGAGTGGACGTGCCAAGAAGCGCCCGGTGGCCCTCCACTTGCCAGTCGGCGGGCGCCGATACCGGCCGAGCCTCGAAGACCTGATTGAGTTCTGCATTCTCGAAGACCTTGTCACGCCACGCCCTGACTGGCAGAGCGCGCTTGAAGCATCACGAGACCGGTTCCACACTCAGCAACTGCGCGCTGCGGTACGACGCAAGCCGGATGAAGCGGCGAGCGTCCTACGCGACATCGGGTGGACAGCTTCCGCGCCAAGCGACTCATGTGTCCGGACATGACTGCTGAGGGCTACTCGCTGGCAGACGGAGGCGAGCGAACTCGCGAAGACATCGGCGGCAAGAAGCTGCGTCCGTGCGGAACCAACGCGGGAAACCAGCGGCATCGCAATCATGGAGAGGAATCTTGCGCATCCTGTCGCGAAGCGGTGCGCCGCTATCGGCGATACAAGAATGCTGAGAACGAGTACTTCCGTCGACTGGCAGCAGGTGCTCCGAAACTGGAGCTCGGCAAGCTCAACCAGCGGAGACTCGATCTCGAACTCAAGTACCGGTCGCTGGAAAGGCGCGGCGAAACACCACAGCCGCCGAGTAGACGTTGGAAGGTCTACCGCTTCAGCTTCGAGAACGGCATGCAGTACGTCGGAATCACCCACCGATTGCTGTCTGTTCGAGAAGCTGAGCACATCTCGGGCGACGAACGGCTGAGCGGTGGATCCGCACGCATCAGCGAGCTAGTGGCGGCCGGCGTCGATTACGAACTTGAAACACTGGCCATGAATCTCACCGAGGGCGAGGCCTACGAACTTGAGCGCGAGGAGATTGCGAAGCTGGACAGTCCCCTCAACATCCACGGACCCGTCAAGCGTGATGCCCTCAAAGCAATTCTCGACGACGGCGCGGCGCTGCCCGCGACCGACATCAGCGACGAAGACGTCGTCGAGGCCATCCGGGCGGTCAAGGACGAACTCGAATTCGGTGCGCCAGACGCTGATCTGCGTGGCTGAAGCAACCGCGGATCGCCAGAGGCAAGTCGAGTACCGCCGCGCCAGCCCTGCAACACTGAGCGGCGTGGGGCCGGCGTTCTGGCCGTGAGGCCGAAGGGGGACATCATGACGACGTATGCGGGTGAGCGGCTGGTTCACGACACCGACAGCCACCTGATGGAGCCGGTCGACTGGCTGGCCAGCTATGCCGACAGTTCGGTTGCCGCCAAGCTGCGGAACCTGAGCTTGGCCGGCGGCGGCGACGCGGCCACGCTCGAGTTGGTGGAGCAGTGCTGGGCGCGACGCGACGATCCTGAAGAGACCGCGAAGCTGGCGGCCGACGTCGTGGGCGGCCCGAAGGGCTACTTCGCCTACGGCTCGATGGATGCCAACGAGCGCGTCGGTGCGCTCGACCAGCTGGGCTTCGCCAGCCAGTTGGTCTTCACGACCTTCGCCCATACGCAGTTCCACGCTCGCGGTGATGTCGACTTGGCGTATGGGGGCGCCGCGGCGCACAACCGCGGCATCGCCGACTTCTGCTCGGTGGACCCGCGGCTGCTGGGCGTGGCGTTTGTGCCGCTGGAAGACCCGCCGCGCACGGTCGAGTGTGCGCGCGAGGCCATCGAGGTGGGATGCAAGGCCGCATGGATTCCCCATGGCGTGCCGACCACGCTGAGCCCCACTCATCCCGACTTCGACCCGCTGTGGGCCCTGCTGTCTGAAGCCAGCGTGCCGGTGCTCATGCATCTCGGGCCCAACGGCGGCAACCAGCTGCCGAAGACGTACCACAACAACGGGCGCATCCCCGGCAAGGATTTCGTGGGCGGCGGCGAGAACATGCGCTCGAAGGATTTCCTGAACCTGTACCACGACGCCGAGAACCTGCTGGCATGCATGGTGCTCGACGGCATCTTCGAGAAGTTCCCCGAATTGCGCTGCGGGCTGATCGAGCTGGGCGCCGGCTGGGTACCGAACCTGCTGCGCTCGCTGGACAACAGCGTCAAGGCGTTCGGACGCCACGAACCAGAACTGGCCAAGCTGACCATGGCGCCCTCGGACTACATCCGCCGGCAGGTGCGCTTCACGCCCTGGCACTTCGAGGATGTGGGCTGGCTGGTGTCGAACAGCGGCCCGGAGCTGTTCCTGTTCTCGTCGGACTGGCCTCACCCCGAAGGCGGCCGGGACCCGATCGCAGAGTTCCAGGCGTCGTTCAGTGCGGCTGGCCTCAGCGAGGGCGCTACCGCGCCGTTCTGGGCCGGCAACGCCTCGTTCCTGCTCGGCGTCTAGCGCTGCTGGAGCCCTCTTGAGCCAACGGTAGATTTGGCGCCATAGCGCTGCGATGACCGCGCCCGGCGGCACGTGTCGCGGCGCAGGAGTGCAGACATGGCTGAGAATCCCGATCAGCATCCCAAAGACAGGCAGTCCCGCACGGCCCTGCTCGTCGTGGACGTGCAGCCCACTTTCTGCGAGGGCGGCGCGCTGGCCGTCGACGGCGGCAACGAGGTCGCCGCCGGAGTGGCCGGCCTCCTGGCCGGCGACCACGGCTACGACCTGGTGGTGACCACCCAGGACTGGCACATCGACCCGGGCGATCATTTCAGCGACGAGCCCGACTTTGTCGACACGTGGCCACCGCACGGCGTGGCCGGCACCCCAGAGGCCGAACTGCACCCTGCACTCGACGCTGTCGCCGATCGCATCAACGCGGGCGTGCGCAAGGGCATGCACGCTGCCGCCTATTCCGGCTTCGAAGGCGTCAACGACGACGGCCGGACCCTCAACGACGTGCTGGGCACTGCAGGCGTGCACGAAGTTGATGTCGTCGGGATCGCCTTCGACCATTGCGTGCGCGCCACCGCGATGGACGCTGCCGCGAACGGCTACACGACCACCGTGATCGAGGGGCTTTCCGCCTCGGTGGCGCCCGAGACCGAAGCAGCAGCACGGTCCCAGCTCGCCGACGCCGGCATCGACGTCATCGACTCTCGCTGAACCGCCCGTTCGGCCGGCCGGCGGTCTCAACGCTCTAGAGGGATTCCTGCTCGATCGTGAACTCGCTGGCGGCCTCTGCGATCCGGCGATGGTTTCGGATGACCTCGTCCATCACGAAGTGCAGGAACCGCTCGCAGAAGTCAGGATCAAGGCCCTCGTCCAGGGCGAGTCGACGCAGTCCTTCCACCTGCTGGTGCTGGCGAACCAAGTCCACCGGCGGCAGGTCGTTGTTGGCTTTGTAGACGCCGATTGCGTGTGTGATGCGGAAGCGCTCGGCCAGCAGGCGCACGAGCGCTGCGTCGACTTCGTCGATGCTGCTGCGATGGGCGGCGAGCTCGTCGTCGGTCATCGGCCCTGTTTCTAGCCCGTTGAGTCACCGCAGACACCGGCAAAGCAGTCGTGAGGTTGCGCGGCGGGGTCCGGCAGGCGTGGGCGGCACCGGCCACGTCTTGGCTACGGTTTGCGGCCGTGAGCCAATCGGGTGTGAACCACGGCCTGCGCGGCCGTACGGCTGTCGCCGGAGTCGGCGAGACCACCTATTACAAGCGCGGCCAGTCGACCGATCCCGAGTTCGTACTGGTCGTGAAGGCGATCTTGGCGGCGTGCGAGGATGCGGGCATCAACCCACGGGAGATCGACGGGTTCTGTTCGTACAGCAACGACCGCAATACACCGGCCCGGCTGGCCAACGCCCTCGGCCTCGAAGAGCTGCGCTACTCGAACATGCAGTGGGGCGGCGGGGGCGGCGGCGCTGCGGCCGTCGTGCAGAACGCCGCCAGCGCCGTGCACGCCGGATCGGCGAACGTCGTGGTGGCCTACCGAGGCCTGGCCCAGGGCCAGTTCGGCCGCTTCGGCCAAGGCGGCCGCCGCCCTGCCGTGCGGGGCGAATTCGCCTACACGCTCCCCTACGGCGTGATGAGCCCCGCCCAGATGTACGCGATGCGTACCACCCGGCTCATGTGGGAGCACGGTATCGACCGATCCACCATGCGGGCGGTGGCGCTGGCGGCGTATCACCACGCGCAGAACAACCCCCGGGCGATCATGTACGGCCGACCGCTGGATGCCGAGACGTACGACTCGTCCCGCTGGATCACCGAGCCGTTCCGGCTGTACGACTGCTGCCTCGAGAACGACGGCGGTGCCGCCATGATCGTCACCTCAGCCGAGCGGGCCGCCGATCTCAGCGACACGCCGGTGCTGGTGCTGGCGGCGCAGCAGAGCGGCGGGCACCGCTCAGGCGCCTGGGTGCACAACCCGACCGACTACGCCACCTCCAGCTTCAAGCTCGGGGCGCAGCACCTCTATGACCAGGCCGGCGTGACACCCGACGACGTCGACGTAGTGCAGAGCTACGAGAACTTCACCGGCGCCGTGGTGATGAGCCTCATCGAGCACGGTCTGTGCACCTACGAGAACGCCAACGAGGTGCTGACGTTCGAGAACCTGCGGGCGGACGGGGGGAGCATCCCGCTGAACACCAGCGGCGGCAACCTCGCCGAGTGCTACATGCACGGGCTCGGCATGCAGATCGAAGCGGTGCGGCAGGTGCGCGGCGATTCGAGCAACCAGGTGCCGAACGTCAACGTGTCGCTCTCCAACGCCGGACCCATGGTCGAGATCGCCTCGACAGCGATCTACGGCACGGCGGAGGTGCTCGGATGAGCGCGCTCGCCGAGGCCACCTACCTGCCGGAGGGCCTCACCCAACCTGCTCCGATGCGCGACGGGATGGACGCGCCGTACTGGGAAGGCACCCGCGAGCACGAGCTGCGAGTACAGCGCTGCGCCGACTGCGGCACCCACCAATGGGGGCCCGACTGGGTGTGCCACGCCTGCCAGTCGCTCAATGTCGAGTGGGTGACGGTCGAGCCCACAGCGCGCATCTACTCCTGGCAGCGCGTGCATCACCCCGTGCATCCGGCGCTGGCCGAGCACGGTCCCTACATCGTGGTGCTGGTCGAGCTGCCCCACGCCGACAACCTGCGCATGATCGGCAACCTGCTCGGCGACCCCATGCAGGACATCGTCATCGGCAGCGATGTCGAAGCCGTCTTCGAAGACCACGACAACGGCAACCCGCCGTACACCCTCGTCCACTGGCAGGTCACCAACAGCTGACGTCCAGACGGCGATGCCCGGAGACCGTCGGCCGGACTTAGCATTCGGGCCAGGCATCAGGGGGTGCAGGCGATGGCGCGTCTCGACTCTGCGCATCCCGAGAACGTCGAGGGGCCTTGGTTCGTCGACACCCGTTGCATCCGTTGCGACGTGGCCCGGCACTGGGCGCCGGGGCTCATCGAGATGGACAGCGCCGGGCGCTCCTACCTGGCCCGCCAGCCCGACGGCCCTGAGGAATCTGCAGCGCTGTGGAGGGCCGCGGAGGCCTGTCCGTCGCAGTCGATCGGCAACATCGAGATCCGTCGGCCGCCTGACCCATCGTTCCCCCACCAGCTGGCGCCCGGTGTCTGGGCGCTCGGTCACAACGCGCAGTCGTCGTTCGGGGCGCACTCGTACCTTGTCGAACGACCGAACGGCAACCTCATGGTCGACTCGCCCCGTTACCTGCGCGGACTCGCCGAGCGCGTCGACGGCCTGGGCGGTGTCGGGCATGTGCTGCTCAGCCACCGCGACGACGTAGCCGACGCCGACCGCTGGGCCGAGCGCTACGGCGCGCAGGTCTGGATACACGCCGCCGACGCCGACGCAGCGCCCTACGCAACGGTCATCCTCGAGAGCACGGGTCCCACCGAGGTGTCGCCGGGTGCCGTCGCCGTACAGGTGCCCGGCCACACGGAGGGCTCGGTCGTCTTTCACGTCGACGACAGATGGCTTTTCACCGGCGACACGCTGCACTGGAATCACCGCCGGGGCGAGCTCGATGTCACCCCCGAGCAGACCTTCTATTCATGGGCGGTCCTCGCCGACTCGATGGATCGGTTGTCCGAGCTGCGCGCCGAGTGGGTGTTCCCGGGCCATGGCAAGTGGCACAACGTGGGCGCTGAGCTCTACGCCAAGCAGATGGCACGCCTCGGCACCGACATGCGCCAAACCGGCCAAGCCGGGTGGGCGCGGCGACCCGACGCTGCTTTCAACTGGGAGTGAGCGCCGCCGCTCCGGGTTGCCGGCCAACGCTCGGCGTCGGCACAGCACCTCACGGCGTCCGTCGATCAGCCGTGCTTGTCGGGGCCGGCCTTGGCGATGTGGAACCGGACGAGGCAGCGCTTGTCCTCCACCATTGCGCGGCGGTAGTCGTCCCAGTCGGGGTGCTCGCCCTGCAGCGTGCGGTAGTACTCGACCAGCGGATCGAGGGCGGCCTCGCCGGAGATGATCTCGGCCTGACACTCAAGCTGGACCCAACGGCCCAGCCACTTCTCGGGAAACACGCACAGCCACGACTGCGGGTCGCGATGCAGGTTCTTGACCTTGAAGGCCGTGTCCCGTGTGCTCATCACCACCGTGTCGTCGACGACGGCCAACGTCACCGGCGACAGCTGCGGCGTGCCATCGCGTGCCTTGGTGGCCAGCACAGCGCGGTCGTTCTTGCGCACGTAGTCGAGTGCCTTCGAGATCTCCATGCGCGCAGCCTCGCACATACGAGCTCCGGCGATCAGGGCTGCCGACCCGGTCCGAGCGTCGGACATAGGAGTCCGCGTGTGCCGGGCTGGCGATCCGGGCCGAAGCCCGCGCATTTCGCGAGACTGCCGCCATGAAGATCTCTGCCGCGTTCCCGCCCGTTCCCGAGACGCCGGACCACATCGTGCTGGCCGAGGAGCTGGGCTACGAGACCGCCTGGGTCTACGACACGCCGGCGCTGCAGCTCGATGTCTGGATGATCCTCGCCCTCGCGGCGGTGCGCACTCAGCGCATCCGTCTCGGGCCCGGTGTGCTGATTCCCTCGCTGCGCCACCCGATGACCACGGCTTCAGCCATTGCCACTCTAGTCGGGCTCGTCGGGCCCGAACGGGTCATCATCGGCGCCGGCACGGGCTTCACCGGCCGGCGGGCCATGGGCCAAAAGCCGCTGCGCTGGGCCGAGTTCCCCCAGATGGTCGCTGACACCCAAGCACTGCTGCGAGGCGAGATCGTCGAAGTCGATGGCAGGGCGGCACGCATGCTCCATTGGCCAGGCCAAGCGGTCGAGCGGCCCATCGAGGTGCCGTGGATCGTGGCGGTGAACGGTCCCCGAGGCCTCGCCGCTGCGGCGGAGATGGGCTGCGGCGTCTTCACCTCTCGGCCCCGTCCCGATGCGGATTACACCGGGATCGACGACGTGATCCTGCTTGGCTTCGGCACGATCCTCGACGACGAGGAAACCATCGAATCCCCCCGGGTACTCGACACGGCGGGTCCCGGCGTGAGCGTCGCCTACCACGCATTCCTCGAACAGCGCGATGCCCGGCTCAGCACACTGCCCAATGCCGACCGCTTCGCCGAAGTCACCGGCGACAGGGACCCCGACACGCTCCACCTCTCACTCCACGAAGGCCATCTCACCCGACTCAACGCCATCGACCGCCAAGTGCTCACCCCCGAATCCCTGCGCATCGCCCCCTTCGTATGCCACGCCAGTGAGGTACCCGAACGCATCGAACGACTCGCGACCGCCGGCATCACCGAAGTCGCCTTCCAGCCCATGGGCAACATAGAACGCGAGCTCCAGACCTTCGCCGCAGCCGCCGGTCTCCAAGACTGAGGTCTCGGGTCGAAAGGCACAGATGCCATAGCGGCGGAGGCGGCAGGAGATTCTGCGACCAGCGATCCAGCCGGTCGCAACGTCGCAGAATCTCCTGCCGCCTCCGCCGCGGTCGCGCACCGCCCAGCAACCGCCATCTGGCACTATCAGGGCGATGAACCCGGACCCGCGGGACGATCCCGACGGCCCCGACCCGCTGAGCCTTGCGGAGTCAGCCATCGATTCGCCGCTGACCACGGCCGAGCTGTGCCGCGTTGTCGGCAGCCGGGTCCGCGAACTCCGCCAGGCCTTGAATATGACGATGTCGGCGTTCGCCACCGATGCCGGCATCTCCCTGGGGATGCTCTCCAAGATCGAGCACGGCCAGAGTGCGCCGAGCCTGTCGACGCTCGCTCGCCTCGCCGGCACGGCGAAGGTACCCGTCACCGCGCTCTTCCGGGGCCTCGACGAGGAGCACGACCTGGTCATCGTGCGAGCAGGCGAAGGCCACGAGATCCACCACGACCGCGGCGGGCCCGACCGGCTGTACCAGGACCTCGGCACGCTGCGAGGACCCAATCAGGTCATCGAGCCGATGATCACCACCATCACGGAGCCGGGCGGCGTGTTCCCGCTCTACCAGCACCCAGGCGTGGAGTTTCTCCACATGCTCGAGGGATCGCTCAACTACGGCTACGGCGGCAAGTCCTACCTGCTCAACACAGGCGACACCATGCAGATTCACGGCGAGGTGGCTCACGGCCCAGTCGAACTCGTCGAGTTGCCGGTGCGGTTCATCTCCATCAAGGTGTACCCGGCCAGCGAATCACGAGGAACGGCAGGGGGGTGAGGCAGTGGGCCTCCTGCTCCTCATCGAGTTCGTCAGCCAGCGTCAGGGCCCCGCGCAGAGTGTGATGCTGTGGCTGCTGCTATCCGGAGCACTCGCGCTCACCTACTGGGAATGCCGTGAGCGGGGCTACCGACTCAAGGTGCTGCTGTGGTGGGTGTCATTTGTCGCCTTGGCCCATGTAGTGGGCTACATCATCCTGCGGCTCGTCCCACGCCCCAAGAATGAGCAACATGACTGAGACTCCCCCCAACGAGCCGCCAGCACGACGCACGCTGGGCAATCGCAAGTGGGTGCTGGTCGGCACCGGCATGCTGTTGTTGATCATTCTGGTCTTCTTCGATGGCTGCTCGGGCGTCGATGTGGAACAGGAGGACGCCCTTGCCACGGCGCGCGCCGCACTCCAAACGGCACCCGGCAGCTTCGAGCCTGACCAATCCGAAATCAGGCTCATCCGCCGCGGCTTCCCGCCGCGACCAGCGTGGGCAGTGGTCTTCACGCTGACGGATCCAGCAGGCGGCCGTGATGACTTCCTGCGCCAGGCCGCAGTGGTCGTAGATGCCGGGACAGGTGCTGTAACCGAGTTCGAATTCATCGAGCCCAGCGACGGCTGATACACACCGGTCGCAGAGTTCAAGCTTCAGCCATCTGGCGACAGAAGGTCACACCCAATATTGCGAGTGTGTTACGGTTTGTCCAATTTGGGTCAGTCACGGGAGTGACGGGCACCCAAGCGCACAGGAAACGGGGGGAGGCGCAATGGACATTGCCGCCGTGGCCACGGACGGGATCCTGACCGAGGCCTACTACTACTTCACCGTCGCGATCATGTGGCTATTGCACGTCGGCTTCATGACCTATGAGGCCGGCGTCAGCCGTCGCAAGAACATCATGTCGACGGCGATGAAGAACATCATGACCATCGCAGTGGTGACGCCGACGTTCTATTACGTCGGCTTCTGGGTCTATTTCTGCATGCAGGAGGGGCTGAAGTTCACGGGAACTCCCGACGGCAACGGCAACGCCGGCGAAGCGGCCTATTACTGCGGCGAAGGCTACGTCGTGCCGTGGGACGCCAGCATGTCGCCGAACATCGGGGACAACCTCACGGGCGTCTTCTGGGCGGCATTCGTGCTGTTCTCGTGGACGACCGGCTCGATCATGTCGGGCTCGGTGCTCGAACGGATCCGCATTTCGGCCTACCTCTGGCTCACCGCCCTCATGGGCGGCATCGTCTGGGTGATCGCCGCTGCATGGGGATGGAGCTACGGAGGCTGGCTGACGATCCACTTCGGCTACCACGACTTCGCCGCGTCGGGCGTGGTGCACGGCATCGCCGGCATCTTCGCCCTCGGCGTGCTCTTCAATCTCGGGCCGAGAATCGGCAGATACGACGCCAACGGCGGAACACGAGCGTTCAAGCCCCACAACCTGCATCTGACGTTGATGGGGCTGATGATCATCTTCACCGGGTTCTACGCCTTCTACGCCGCCTGCTTGTACATCCAGGCAGACACCACCGGCGGCTACGTCAACATCTACTTCGTCCCGGCCACGCTGTCGGCCATCACGTTCACCATCACCATGGCGTTCGCCGGAGGTTTCGCAGGCGGCTACATCTTTGCCAAGGGTGACCCGTTCTGGACGCTGTCGGGCGGTCTGGCCGGCGTTGTGGCCGTGTCGGCCGGGGCCGACATCTACAGCCCGTCACTGACGTTCGTCTTGGCGTTCTTCTCTGCCGGTCTCGCCTACCTGGCGGGCAACTGGATCGAGCAGAAGGCCCGCATCGACGATGCTGTCGGTGCCGTCAGCGTCCATGGCGTGATGGGATTCTGGGGAGTGCTGCTGCTCGGCATCTTCGCCGGCGGGTTCCCGGCGAGCGGCGTCGTGGATGTCAAGACATCGTTCTTGGGGCAGCTGGTAGGCGCTGCGGCACTCATCGCACTGGCGTTCTTCACGGGCTACATCGCCTCTTGGATACTCAAGAAGCTGAACCTGCTGCGCGTGCCGCCCGAAGTCGAACTCGAAGGCCTCGACATGGCGGAGTTCGAGACCGACTTCTTCCCCGAGTTCGGACGCGCGGATGAGCCCATCGTGAACGCCGACGGTTCCGAAGAGCCTGCTGCAGGGGTCCTGCAGGGGGCCTACCGGGACAACCGATAGCGCACGGTGTCGGGCGCATGGCTTCAATTCATCGGCGCTCTCGTGCTGATGTACCTCGTCGTGGGTGCAGCAGGGATGTGGGCGCAGCGACAGCGAGCCAAGGCGCGCGGCACCGGCGAAGGCACACAGGACGCTGAGCACCGGGCTCAGCATCGGTCAAGGAGAACCACATGAACACTTTTCCCTACGACAGCTTCAACGAAGCCGTGGAAGCGGCGGGGGGCTATTCGACATGGGGCGCGCCGACAGGCACCAATGGAACGATGGTGTTCCTCGCCCTCATCGGCATCGCCATCTCAGTGTTTTCCGCAGTGATGGTCACTCTCCGCGAGGACGCGCTGCTCAACCACGCGGCCGACCGGCTCGCCGAAAAGTACAACTAGCTCGCAGAGCTCACTCGTTAGGACTGACACATGGCTCGCAGAAAGCAAATCGAGTTCCAAGGCCTGCAGGGACACAACAAGAACGTCGAGAAGGCTGTGGTGGTCTTCTGCGTTGCCTGCATTGTCTTTGTCATCATCGCCGTACAGGCAGTCGGCGGAGGCGCGCTGCGCTGAGTCCCGGCTCGGCCTGCGCGGCACAAGCACAATCTGCCGCTGCCGGTCGGGCATGACCACCGCCAGGCCTCCACGCGTTCACCGATCACGGTGCCTGCTTGCACAGACGTCAGCAGGCACCGTGACGGCGATTCGCCGTGGAATGCAAGGATTGGCGCCGTGACGGTTTCTCGCAAGCGGATCGCCCAAGCGTGCTCCGCCGTCGCCGGCGCAGCGATGCTGCTGCCATGGCATGTCAATGCGGGATTGGGCGGCAACCAGACAGTGCACGGCATCGGCGTGAACGAGGGACGACTGTTGATCGTCGCATGCGCGGTGACGATCGGCCTGATCCATATCGACTGGCGCCCAGCGTGGATCGGTGCCGGGTTTACCGCTGCCATTGCAGCACGCGAGATCTTCGACCCGTCCGGGATCGGTCCACCTGGTCGCCCACCCGATCCAGGCATCGGCGTCTGGATTGCAGTCATCGCTGCCGGCCTCGCAGCCGTGTTGCTGGTGTGGGACATGCTGGCCGGCATTTCGGGGACCGGCGGCGGCGAACCACCTAGGCGAGGGCTGTCCGGCCCGCTCGGCCGACGGCGATGACGCTGCTGCTGCCTGGCGAAGCGGCGGTGGTGCCCGGGCTGATGATGCTCGGCCCCGGGGTGGAGCGCTACCGGGTCACCGGCGGCGGGGCGACGGTGCTGGCCCTCGATGCGGGCGACGAGTTGGAGATCGTCGATCCCGAGGGCTGCCAGCCATGCGAGCTGGTCGCTTTCGACACCGGCGGGCAGTCGGATCCGGGCCTGCTCGAGGTAACCAATGGCGGCGCCGCAGCGTTCGCCCCAGCCGACCCGGCGGCTGTCGGCATCCTCTCGGCACCGCTGACCGACGCACGCCGAGTACAGGCCGGTCTCGAGCGTGTCGGCGTCGACATGCCCGCCCTGCAGGCAGCGACCCCGCTGAGGCTGCTCGACGGCGACACGCCGGCGAACGTCACGGCCCGGGTGACAGCGCTCGATGATGTCGCCTGCGTGGTCGCCGCACCCGGCGGCCCCATGTCGGCGCACGAGGGTGCTCCGCCCACCGATCTCATCGCCTATGTCCATCGCCGTGACCCTGCAGGCAGCGACACCGAGCCGTTGCTGCCGACGCCGCTGGCCGACCCCAGCCAGGACTTCATCGTGCTGGCCAGCACGGCACGCGCCTACCAGGTGTCGAAGGGCGACTGGTTCCAGGTGGTGGACATGGAGGGCCGGCAGTGCTCCGACTTCCAGTGCTTCGCGGTGGCAGATCTTGAAGCGGGCACCGATCTCTGCCTCGACGCCACCGTCACCCGTTCGCTCATGGGCGCGAGCTACCCGATGCCGGGCCTGTACTCCAAGTTCTTCAACGCCAACATGCAGCCGCTCGTGGAGGTGGTGCAGGACACGGTGGGCCGCCACGACACCTTCAACACCGCCTGCAACGCCCGCTACTACGAGGAGATGGGCTACCCCGGCCACATCAACTGCACCGACAACATCAACGGTGAGCTCGAGCCCTACGGCGTCGCTGCGCGGCGGGGCTGGGAGGCGATCAATTTCTTCTACAACACTCAGGTGGACGACGCGAATCAGATCTACCTCGACGAGCCCTGGTCGCGCCCCGGCGACTACGTGCTGCTGCGGGCGCTGGAGGACCTGGTGTGCGTCAGCACTGCGTGCCCGTGCGATGTCGACGCCGCGAATGGCTGGAACCCCACCGACATCGCAGTGCGGGTGTATCCCGCAGCGAACATGTTCAAGAAAGCGACGGCCATCAGAATGACCGCGGACTCCGAAGCCCAGCTCACCAAAGAGACCGGATTCCACCCGCGCACCGCAGCGCTGACGCGTAGCTTCAGCGAGTACTGCGGGTACTGGCTGGCCGACCACTTCACGGCCCACGGCGCCGTCGAGGAGTACTGGGCGTGCCGGCAGGCCGCAGCTGCCATCGACCTGTCGCCGCTGCGCAAATACGAGGTGACCGGGCCCGACGCCGGGCTGCTGATGCAGACCTGTGTCACTCGCAACGTCCGCAAGCTGGCTGACGGGCAGGTCGTGTACACCGCCATGTGCCACCCCACCGGCGGCATGATCGACGACGGCACTGTCTTCCGGATCGGGCGGGAGAACTTCCGCTGGATCGGCGGCCAGCTCGGCTACAGCGGGGTGTGGCTGCGTGAGCAGGCCGAGCGGCTCGGCTTGAACGTGTGGGTGCGCAACTCCACCGAGCAGCTCCACAATCTGCAGGTGCAGGGACCCAACAGCCGCCGCATCCTCGACGAGATCATCTGGACCCGCCCCGACCAGCAGACGGTGTCCGAGCTGGGCTGGTTCCGCTTCTCGATCGCCCGCATCGGCGACTACGACGGCATCCCGCTGGTGGTCTCACGCACCGGCTACACCGGCGAGCTCGGCTACGAAGTCTTCTGCCACCCCTCCGACGCCTCGGCGGTGTGGGACGCCATCTTCGAGGCGGGTACACCCCACGGGCTCGTGCCCATGGGCCTGAGTGCGCTCGACATGCTGCGCATCGAGGCCGGGCTGGTGTTCGCCGGCCACGAGTTCTGCGACCAGACCGACCCCTACGAGGCGGGAATCGGCTTCACGGTTCCGCTCAAAACCAAGGAAGACGACTTCATCGGGCGCGACGCGCTGTTCGACCGGCGCGACAACCCCCAGCGGCGCCTGGTGGGCCTGGAGCTCGACGGGGGTGAGCCGGGGGCGCTGGGCGATGGCGTGTACGTGGGGCGCAACCATGTCGGCGAGATCACCAGCGGCACCATCTCCCCCATCCTGGGCAAGAACATCGCCCTGTGCCGCATGACGCTGCCCTACGACGAGATCGGCACGACCGTCGAGGTGGGCAAGCTGGACGGCCACGAGAAGCGGATCGCCGCCGAGGTGGTGCGCTACCCCTTCTACGACCCCGACAAGTCCCGAGTACGCGCCTAGCCCGGTGTCCTGCGCCCGTGCACGCAGGTGCAAGACTGGGCGACGTTCTACTCTGATTGCATAAACATCTACTCACAGGGGGGATCCGGACATGACACGGGTAGCCATCATCGGTGCGGGACCGTGCGGCCTGTCGCAGCTGCATGCGTTCGCCAGCGACGGTTCGGCAGAGGCCGCAGGCATCGAGCTTGTCTGCTTCGAGAAGCAGGAGGACTGGGGCGGCTTGTGGAACTACACGTGGCGCACGGGCCTCGATGAGCACGGCGAACCCTGCCACGGCTCCATGTACCGCTACCTGTGGTCCAACGGCCCCAAGGAGTGCCTGGAATTCGCCGACTACGGCTTCGAGGAGCACTTCGGCAAGCCGGTGGCCTCGTTCCCGCCCCGGGAAGTGCTCTACGACTACATCATCGGGCGCGCCGAGCGCAGCGGCATCCGTGACAACATCCGGTTCAATCACGCCGTGCGGCGGGTGAGCCGTTCGGCTTCCGGCGACGGCTTCACGGTGACGTCGCACGATCACGCCGCCGACGCCAGCCTCAGCGAAGACTTCGACTGGGTGGTGGTGTCGACGGGGCATTTCTCGACGCCCAACATGCCCCACTACCCCGGCTACGAGACGTTCGGCGGCACGCTGCTGCACGCCCACGACTTCCGCGATGCCGTGCAGTTCGAGGGCCAGACCGTGATGGTGATCGGCTCGAGCTACTCGGCCGAGGACATCGCGTCGCAGCTCTGGAAGTACGGGGCCTCAGAGGTGATCTGCTCATCACGCAGCGGACCCATGGGGTTCGACTGGCCGGCGGGCATCAGCGAGAAGCCGATCCTCACCCATGTGGACGGCCGCACCGTGCACTTCGAAGACGGCACCACTGCGGACGTGGACGCCATCGTGTCGTGCACCGGCTACCTGCACCACTTCCCGTTCATGGACGACGAGCTTCGGCTCGTTACTGCCAACCGGCTGGCCTCCTCGATGCTGTACCGGGGCGTCGTGTTCCAGCCCGAGAACCGAGTCCTCTACCTGGGCATGCAGGACCAGTGGTACACGTTCAACATGTTCGACGCCCAGGCCTGGTACGCCCGCGACGTGATCCTGGGCCGCATCGAGCTGCCCGATGCTGACGAGCAGGCCCGCTGGATCGACAACTTCCAAGCGGCCGAGGACGCCGTGCCCGACGACTACGGGTCCATCGACTTCCAGGGCGACTACACCCAGGATCTCCTCGACCAGACCGACTGCCCCGACCCGAACACGCAGCTCATCAACAAGATGTTCAAGGACTGGAAGGGCCACAAGAAACAGTCGATCATCGGCTACCGCGACCACGGCCACACCTCGCCGGTGACGGGAACGCTGGCGCCAGTGCACCACACGTCGTGGGAGGACGCCCTCGACGACTCGCTGGAGTCCTACCTGGCCGACGGCTGATCGGGACCGACTCGTCCGGTAGGCGTCATGGGGGCGTTGCCCACCGAGGCCGATGTGCCACGCGAAGCCGATGTGATCGTGATCGGCGCCGGGGTGACCGGCGCCAGCATCGGCTACCAGCTCGCGAGGCACTCCGATCTGCGCGTGGTCATCATCGATGCCAGGGCGCCGGTCGGGGGCATCTCGGGCCGCACGTTCGGCCAGATCCGCCAGCACTACTCCAACGAGTTGATGGTCCGCATCGCTCAGCGGGGCTTCCACTGCATCCAGAACTGGGATTCGGTGGTGGGCTTCGGCGACCCCGGCTATGCCCGCTTCGGCTACATGCTGCTGGTGGTGGCCGACCAGCTCGACGGCCTGCGACACAACATCGCGCTCGGCCAGCGACTGGGCGTGGACACCCGCTTCGTGGTCGGCAACGAGATCACCGAGATCGAGCCGTTGGTGAACGCCGAAGGCCTCGCCGGCGGGGCGTTTGAGCCCGAGGGCGGCTATATCGACGTCACCAAGATGGTGCTGAGCTGGCTCACCGCGGCAAGCGCCGCAGGCGCCGATGTGCTCGCGCCTGTCGCCGTAGAGGAGATCACGACCGCAGGCGGTGCCGTCACCGGCGTGAGCACCGCCATCGGCGAGATCGCGGCCCCGACCGTTGTGGCCGCCACCGGCGCATGGGCCTGCGACCTGCTGGACCCGTTGGGCGTCGAGGTGCCCATCGAGCGTCGCCGGCTGGAAATGGCCGTGCTGGAACAGCACGCCGGCGCACGGGCGCTGGGAACATGCATCACCGATGGGAACTCCAACCTGGTGATACGTCCCGACATGGGCCGTCACATCGTTGCGGTGGCCTACCCGCCGGAGATGCCCGTGGTCGACGACCCGCTCGCCGATGCGTCCGACGCCGACCATGCAGCCCACGACGTGCGCCTGAAGACCGCCATCTCGGAGCGGCTCCCGAGCCTCACGGTGGCCGCGACCGTGAGCACCACCGCCGGGGCCTATGACGTTGCGCCCGACTACCACCCCATCCTGGGCTGGGCCTCGGAGATCGCCCCGGTGGACGGCCTCTACCTGGCGGTCGGCCTCTCGGGCCATGGGCTCAAGCTGTCGCCGGCCCTCGGCGAGATCGTCGCCGCACGCGTGCTCGGCGTCGACCAGGTGGACGACGCGCCCCCCATCGACATCAGCGCGCTGCGCCCCTCACGCTTCGCCGACGGCGACCCGATGCACCTGTCCTACGGCCCCAGCGCCCGCGCCTAGCTCCAGGGGTAGGGCGAGTTGCTGACGGGGTGCAGCTTGCCTTCGGCGTAGCGCGAGTAGCGGAACGGCTCGAGCAGCGCTTGGGGCTCGCCGAGCAGCTCCTTCGCCACGAGCGCGCCCACGCCGATCATCTTGTAGCCGTGATTCGAGTCGGCGATGAAGTAGGCGTTGTCGCAGAAGGTGTCGAAGACCGGGAAGTTGTCGGGCGAGAAGCTGCCGATGCCGCCGGAGGGCTCATCGCTGATCAGGTGGTTCTTGCCCTCGAAGCGCTGGTGGCAGTGCGCCAGCGCCGCGGTCCAGGTGCGGTAGAAATCGCCGCCCACCACGAAGTCGGGCGAGTCGGGGCCATAGGGGTCGACGGCCACCTGCTCGGACGGCTTGTCCACCACGTAGGGCATGTAGCCACCCTGTACGCCGCCGAAGTTGAAGTCGGGCTTGTAGTAGATGCCCCACGGGCCCTCGGTCACCAGGCCGTCGGCGTCGTAGAGCGGGGCGTCGGTGTCGATGTGCACGACCGGCGGCATGCTGCCGTCGTTGTCGGTGAGATAGCCGGGGTCGACCGTGAGCGTGCCTTCCTGCAGGCACATGTAGGTCCACGTGGGCACGTTGTGCAGCTCGCCGTCGCCGCCGAGGATGTCGGTTGTGGTGGGCAGGTCGAGCATCGCCCAGATTTTCTGAACCCACGGTCCCACCGCCACGATGACGTGGTCGCACCGGACCGAGCCCTGATCGGTGAGCACGGCGGTGACTGCCCCGGACGTGTCCTGGTCGAACCCGGTGACGATCACGCCGCCGACCACGTTGACCTCTTCGGCCTCGACCTTGCCCAGCAGACCCTTCAGCGAAGCCATGTTGTTGGCGTAGCCGCCACGGTGTTCATGGAGCACGCTGGTGATGCCCTGGGCTTGCCAGTCGTCGAAGATGCCCTTCATGTAGGCATCTGAAGCATCGGCACCCTCGACGAACGTCGAGGAATACCCGATGGCCGCCTGCTGGGCTGCGATGGAGGCCACGTCGTCGCGCATCGCCTCGTGGCTGATCTGCATGTAGCCCACGGGGTGATAGGAGAACGCTTCAGGGTCGCTGTCCCACACGCTCACCGAGTGCGCCATCAGCTCGCGCATGGCCGGCTGGAAGTAGTTGTTGCGGATCACACCGCAGGCAATGCCCGAGGCCCCCGCGCCGACGCCGGACTTGTCGATGACGACGATGTCGGCTCCAGAGCCCCGACCCGACGACCTCAGGTCACGGGCGAGGTTCCACGCCGTGGACAAGCCGTGAATGCCGCTGCCGATGATGACGTAGCGAGCGCTGGTCGGTAGTGCCATTGCCGATGCCTTCTTGAGAATGGTCCTCTTGTGTGACGTGTCGAGCGTGCGGGCTCAGTGGCCAGCCGGGGCCTCCCAGCCCTCCAGCACCGGCGCACGCCAGTCGGTGCCGACGATGCGGGAGTTCTCCACCCACGGTCCCAGCTCCACCTGCGGGAACTTGCAGTGAATGTCCTTGAGCGTGATGCCGTAGCTGTTGCCCTCGGTGAGGTGCTTCACCAGCACCTTGCGGGCGATCTCGTCCTCGCGGCCCTCGGGGATGTCGAAGTAGATCTTCAGGAACGAATTGGAGTACCGATCGAACACCGCGGGGATGCCGTCTTCCTCGAGCAGCGTGATGTCCTCGAGCCAGTTGATGTCGGGCCCCGGCGTGAGCTCCAACAGGTCGATGTCCTCCACCAGCGACATGTCCTCCTGGTAACCGAATCGCTTGCCCGCCAGCACCTCCGCGTCGATGGCCACCGTGCGGGTCTCGCGGGTGCTCTCGCCTGTGCTTGCTGAGTTCGCCATGCCTACAGCCCTCCGTCGATCACGTGCTTGTCGAAGAGATCACGGATCTCGGCCAAGGTCCGCTCCTCGGTGACGCCCGGGATGTAGTTGGTGCCGGCGATCGGCACCTTGGCCATGGCGGCCGCCTCGTGCGTCAGCGCTGCGAGGTCCTCGGGCTCCAGTGAGTGGATGTCGGTCTTGCCGCACGCTCGGGCCAGCATCTGCACTTCCATGGTCAGGGTGATCAGGAAGTTGTAGACCCGCAGGGCCGCCTCGTCGACATCGAGGCGCTTGCGCAGCTCCACGTCCTGGGTGGCCACGCCGACGGGACACCGGCCGGTGTGGCAGTGGTAGCACTCGCCGGCGGGAACGCCGATCGTGCCCTCATAGTCGGTGACGCCGGGAATCTCCTTGTTGCAGTTGAGCGCCATCAGTGCCGCCGTGCCGAGCGCAATCGCATCGGCGCCCAGCGCCAGGCACTTGGCAACATCGCCGCCGTTGCGGATGCCGCCAGCAACCACCAGGTCGATGTCGTCGGCGAGGCCGACGTCCTCCAGCGCCCGGCGGGCCTCGGGGATGGCAGCCATCAGCGGGATGCCGGTCTCTTCGGTGGCCAGGTGCGGTCCGGCACCGGTGCCGCCCTCGGCTCCGTCGAGGTAGATGACGTCGGGGCCGCACTTGGCGGCCATGCGCACGTCGTCGTAGACCCGGGCCGATCCCAGCTTGAGCTGGATGGGGATCTGGTAGTCGGTGGCCTCGCGAATCTCCTGGATCTTCAGCGACAGATCGTCGGGACCCAGCCAGTCCGGATGACGGGCCGGGGAGCGCTGATCGATGCCTGCCGGCAGCGAGCGCATCTCGGCCACCTGCTCCGTGACCTTCTGGCCCATCAGGTGGCCGCCCAGACCCACCTTGCAGCCCTGGCCGATGAAGAACTCGACTGCGTCGGCCAGCATCAGGTGGTGGGGGTTGAAGCCGTAGCGGCTCTGGATGATCTGGTAGTACCACTTGGTCGACAGATCCCGCTCCGGCGGGATCATGCCGCCCTCGCCCGAGCAGGTGGCGGTGCCGGCCATCGAGGCGCCCTTGGCGAGCGCCATCTTGGCTTCCAGCGACAGCGCGCCGAAGCTCATGCCGGTGATGTACACCGGGATGTCCAGCTCGAGCGGTTTCTCGGCGAAGCGTGAGCCGATGACCGTCTTGGTCTCGCACTTCTCGCGGTAGCCCTCGATCACGAAGCGGGTGAGCGTGCCGGGCAGGAACACCAGCTCGTCCCAGTGCGGGATCTTCTTGAAGATCGAGAAGCCCCGCATCCGGTAGCGGCCCAACTCGGCCTTCACGTGGATGTCGTTGATGACCTCGCGGGTGAAGATCCGGCTCTTGCCGAGCACGTCGGTGCTCGCATTCACCTCGTTTTCGTCAGCCATGACTGTTCTTCCCCCTGCCTCTAGTGAATGACGAGCTTGCGCTCGGACGGCTCAAGCTGGTCGTAGTTGTGCAGCACCTTGCCGCAGACGAACTTCTGGAACTCGGGTGGGTCGCCGAGCCCGTGGATGCGGAACTTGCGCTCGATCAGCTCGGTGTCGGCATCGTTCCACTCGCCGGGCACGCAGTCGACCCCGAGCGAGGCCACTGTGCCGGCCACGTAGATCTCGCCGTCGTACATCGAGTCGCCCAGGTTCATGCCCGCGTTGCCGCAGATGATCTGCCGGCCGCGCTGCATCATGAAGCCGGTATTGATGCCGACATCGCCCAGCACGATGATCGTGCCGCCCTTCTGGTCGATGCCGGTACGGGCACCCACATCGCCCTTCACGATCAAGTCGCCGCCGCGGATGGCGGCGCCGGTCAGCGACCCGGCACTGCGCTCGATGGTGACGACGCCCGACATCATGTTCTCGGCCACCGACCAGCCCACACGACCGTTGATCGTCACCTCGGGACCGTCGATGAGCCCGCAGGCGAACCAGCCAGGGCTGCCCTCGAAGTGAATGCGGCAGCGCTTCAGGATGCCGACTGCCAGCGAGTGCTTCGACGCCGGGTTCAGAATGGTCACGTCGGTGATGCCGTCGTCGTAGATGAGCTTGCGCATCGCCATATTGATCTGGCGGATCGTCAGATCGGCCGCATCGAAGCGGGCCCGGCCGCCCTCGACTTCGATGTTGTCGGGCATGTCGGCAGTGGGCTCGACCAACCCCCGAGCGTCGTAGGAGACGCCGCTGCGGGAACCTACACCTGCCACACCAGCACCTCCCGCTCGTAGGGATCACGCGTCACGACCTCGCGCTTCACCAATGATCGGATGGCCACTTCCTCGGTGGCAACCGCCACGAGCGGCTCCGACTCGAACAGCACCAGCGGCTTGGCCGCCATCTCGTCTTTGGCAACGCCTAACTGGTTGCCGGTGACGCAGACGTAGGTGAACACGCCGTCGAGATCATCGAGGCTGTGCTTCATCGACGTTTCGAGCGTCAGGCCCCGGCTCATGTACTCGGCGAGGTACACGGCGATGATCTCCGAGTCGCACTCGCTCTGGAACCGGTGGCCGTGCTGCTCGAGGCGCCGGCGCCACTGGTGGTAGTTGGTGAGCTGGCCGTTGTGCACCACCGCCACGTCGGCGAAGGGGTAGGCCCAGTAGGGGTGTGCGCTGGCGAGATCCACCTCGGACTCGGTGGCCATGCGCACGTGGCCGATGCCGTGCGTGCCCCGGAACGAGCCCAGGTTGTACTGGTCGCTCACGGTGGAGGCGTCGCCCAGGTCTTTGATGATCTCCAGCGAGCTGCCCAGCGACAGCACCTCGCAGCCGGGAACGTCTTCGAGGTAGTCGGCCAGGGCCTTGAGATCGCCGCCGTAGCGGATGGTGGCCCGGAAGGCGTACCCGGTCTCGCTGGTGACCGTGGCCACCTCGGCGCCGATCTTGGCCAGGCGGCTCTCCACCTCGGCCCGGTTGCGTTCAAGGCGCTCGGCCATGCCGATGCCCGTGCTCTTGTTCGGCTCGGCCAGCACGAACCGGATCACGACCAGGTCGTCGGCCGGTCCGTACACGGCGTAGCCGGTGGAATCGGGCCCCCGGTGCTTCATCGATTGGAGCATCGCCGTGAGCTCTGCTCCGATATCGGCGGTTCCGTCGCGGTGGATCACTCCGGCTATGCCGCACATGGTGCTCCCCCCTTCGTGGGTGCTGTTGGTCTTTCAGATTGTGTGCCGGCCCGCCTCTGCGAACCGGCCGGATGGCTGTCGGCCCCCCTCACGGCAGGACGTCGAGGTACTCCTCCACGTCCCAGTCGGAAACGGTGTGCAGGAAACGCTCCCACTCGTCGGTCTTGTAGTGGAAGAACACCTTCTCCATCTCGCCGGGCAGCGAGCGCATGACGACCTCGTCGTTGCGAAGCGCCTCGAGGGCCTCGCCGAGCGTGAGCGGGATCTTCTCCACGCTCTTGCCCGCCTCCATGGCCTCGTAGATGTTGCGCTCCTCGGGCTGGCCCGGGTCGAGGTTGCGGTCGAGGCCGTCGTCCATCGCCATGAGCAGCCCGGCGAACGACAGGTGGGGGTTGACCGAGCTGTCAGCCGAGCGATACTCGAACCGGCCCGGAGCGCTCACCCGCAACGCAGTCGTGCGGTTCTGGAAGCCCCAGTCGGCGAAGACCGGTGCCCAGAAGCCGGTGTCCCACAGCCGGCGGTAGGAGTTGACCGTCGGCGAGGACAGGCACGTCAGCGCCCGGACATGCTCGAGAATGCCGCCGATGGCCTTCATGCCGACAGGCCCGGGGAGCTGCGGGTTGTCGCCTTCGGGCAAGAACTTGTTGTTGCCGTCGGTGTCCCACAACGAGATGTTGTGGTGGCAGCCGTTCGCCGAGACGCCCATGAACGGCTTGGGCATGAAGCACGGGAAGGCGCCCAGCTCGCGGCCCACCTGCTTGCACACCTGGCGGTAGGTGGTGAGGCGGTCGGCGGTGAGCTCGGCCCGGTCGAACTGGAAGTTCAGCTCGAGCTGGCCGGGAGCGTCCTCGTGGTCGCCCTGGATCATCTCGAGGCCCATGGCCTCGCAGTACTCCACCACCTTGTGGATGAGCGGCTGCAGCTCGGCGAACTGGTCGATGTGGTAGCAGTTCGGCTTGGTCATGCCCTCCACGGTGGGCTTGCCGTCTGCATCGGCTTTGAGCCACATCATCTCGGGCTCGCAGCCGGCCCGCAGGTGCAGCCCGTGCTTGGCCTCGAACTCGGCGTGGAGCCGCTTCAGGTTGCCCCGGCAGTCCGAGGTGAGGAAGGCGCCGCCGTCTACCTCTTCTTCGCGGCCCCGGAACAGGGTGCACCAGACCCGGGCGGTCTTGGGATCCCACGGCAGCGGCATGAACGTTTCGGGCTCGCCGATGCCGACGAGCTCGCGGGCCTCGGGGCCGTAGCCGATGTAGTTGCCGTGACGGTCGATGAAGAGATTGGCGGTGGAGCCGTAGACGAGCTGGAAGCCCTTGCGGGCGATCATCCCGAAGTGCTTGGCCGGTATGCCCTTGCCCATGATGCGGCCGGTGACCGACACGAACTGGCAGTACAGGTACCCGATGCCGTCGGCCTCGATGCGGCGCTCGACTTCTGCAATCTGCTCCTCGCGTCCGTCTGCATTGACGAACATCTCAAGATCTGTGGCCATTGCTCCCCCTGTTCGGCATGGCTGGCGGGTTCATGCGAACCGTAACGCCCCGAGTTTCGCGCCTCAGCACGCCCGTCTTCGGACATGTCCAAGCCACGCCGAAACCTAGCACAGAATCCGAGGCGATGTCTAACGTGAGTAGCGGCCCTTTCCTCACAGTAGAGCAAGCGATTCGGGCATGAAGGCCTGCAGCTCACGCAGAAGGGGGCCGTCGGTGCGGGACAAGCGCCCATAAGTGCGGGCGGCGGGGGAATGGTCGGCACCCTCCAGCTCTGCTGCCTGCTAGAACCTCGGGTGTGGACAATGGCCTGAGAGATTCTTGGCTTCAGCTGTGCGACACCCTCAAGGAGTCGGCCGACTACATCTTCGACCCCGAGTTGGGCGTCGATGCCTCCGAGCAGGCCGAAGGGCTTCGCCATCACCTGCGGATGCTCTGTTACACCGTCGATCGAGTCGTGGAGAACGGCGACCCGGGCCGTCCCGAGCTGGGCTGGGCATATCCCTTCAAGGCGGGCTTGGACAACCCGGACGGGCTGTATCAGTCGGCGCCGGTCGACCTGAGACACTCTTACCGCCTCACCGGGCGCATCGAGGGGCCGCGCTATCTGGGGCTCGCGTTGCAGGACTACGGGTCGGGCCGACGCTTTGCCCAGCCGCTCGATGTGGGCGCCCCCGACTTGACCGACATCGGCGGCGGCCGCATCGATGTCGTGTTCAGCTCCGACCCCGATCCCGGCGATCACCGCGGCGACTGGTTCCAAGTGGCGCCTCGCCCGTATCGGCTGTTCGTGCGCCAGTTCTTCTCTGACTGGGCTGGCGAGCGCCACGCCGACCTGCACTTGGAATGCCTCGATCCGGCCGGGCCGCCCGCCCGGCTCGACCCGGACCGGACCGCTGCCAAGATCGCTGAGCTTGCCGACGAGATGCGCAAGGTGCCCAGGTTCTGGACCCGCTATGCGGTGGGCCATCGTGACCGGGGCGAGATCAACAGCTTCGCTCATGTCACGGGGAAACACAGCGCGGTCGACGACGGCGGCAGCGCCCAGCAGGCGTACGGCGGATGCTGGTACGAGGTGGGTCCTGACGAGGCCCTGCTGTTCGAGGTGACCCCGCCGGATTGCCTGTACTGGAACATCCAAGTCGGCGACGTCTGGTTCCAGAGCCTCGATTATGTGAACCTCCCGGCCACGATCAACGACTCCCAGGCCCGCATCGACCCCGACGGCGTGCTGCGGGTGGTGGTCTCCCATCACGACCCCGGCATCGGGAACTGGATCGCTTTGGGCGGATGCCTCCAAGGAATGCTTGCCTATCGCTGGAACAATGCCGACGCCGCGCCGGTGCCCAAGCTGAGCCTGATGCCAGTCTCGGCGATCGGCGACCGCCTCCACCCTGACACTCCCCGGCTCAGCGCTGACGAACGCGCCGCGATCAACGCCGAGCGCCGTCGCCACGCCCTGCGCCGTTTCGTGCGGTAGACCGCCGCAACGACGCCTCTCGGCGCGTGATGCGCAGGCGTTCCGGCGATCAACCCACGCGAACCGGCGGATCGGGCTCGCTCATGTTCTCCCAGATGAACTCGTCGGGCAGGCTCGCGGCAAGCGCCGCTCGCTCCGGGTCGCGCTGGGCGCGGACGCTGGCGGGGTGCGCTTCGGTCGGCTGAGCGACAGGCTCGGCGGGGCGCTCGAACGCCGCCGGGCGCTTCATCGCCGCCAAGTCGTCGCTGCTGATGCCGCACAGCGCCGTCACCTCGGGGTCGATCCAGGCCCGCTCGTCGATGTCGGACCCGCAGGCGACCTCGAGGTTGAGGCCCTCGGGGCCGTCGAAGTAGATCGACTTGCAGAACCCGTGATCGATCGGGCCGAACACCTGCACCCCCCGGGAGCGGAGCCGGTCGCGCATCTCGAGCACCTCGTCGAAAGTGTCGACGTGGAGGGCGATGTGCTGCAGCGCCCCGCCTCGCACGTCGCCGCCCGGGCCGTCGGAGTGGCTGACGCCGAACTCGACGTCGTCAACATTGTCGGGATGCTGCACGAACGCGATGTAGCTGTCGCCCGACATCTCGACAAAGCCGTGGTAGGCGCCTTCGACACCGTGC
Source organism: Microthrixaceae bacterium (assembly GCA_011523825.1). Classification (GTDB taxonomy): domain Bacteria; phylum Actinomycetota; class Acidimicrobiia; order Acidimicrobiales; family Poriferisodalaceae; genus Poriferisodalis. The sequence goes on along the minus strand of WTFX01000007.1, from coordinate 79,479 downwards.
ATCCAGTACAGCGCCTTGAGCGGCAAGCCCACCACGTCGCACCAGAACAGCAGCTGCTGCTTCATGTCGGTGGTGGACAGCGCGAGATGGTTCACGCCACGCGGATGCAGTGTCGTCATGGTCGGTTGCCTTTCTTGATGAGGTCGCGGCACCACTCCAGCATCACGTCGGAGTATTCCGCGGTGTGGAACAGCATGAGCTGATGGGTGCCCTCGGGCTCGATGTGAAACTCCACCGGTCCGGTGGTCGCGTCGACGACCAAGCGGGCGAAGTCCACGGGGAACGTCGGATCGTTCTCGCCCACGGCGTACAGGATCGGCTTGGTGTTCTCGCCGAGCGGGATCGCCGGGTCGTAGCGCAGCAACGACGCCCACGACGCCATGTCGTAGTGCCAGGTGTTGTATGGGTCGGCCCTCTTCTGCTCCGCAGCGCCGGCGTAGCCATAGTCCTCGTCGAAGTCGAAGAAGCGCTCGATGTCGAGCCGGAACTTGTCGCCGAACCGGGCCTCGATCTGCTCATAGGCCTCGGACCGGAAGGGGTTGTCAGCGGGCATCAGCGGCGAGCACGGAATCGCGAAGCCCATCAGCACCGCCCCGGCGAACACGTCGGGTGCGGCTGCCATCGCGCAATACGCCGCCGCAGTACCCAGCGACGACCCCTTGCTGATCACCGGCAGGCCGGTCTCTGCTTTGATGTGCTCACCGTAGGCCACCGCAGCATCGACCCACTGGCCGAAGGTCCACTGACCGGGCCGCTGGGAGATGCACGACCGCCCGTGCCCTGGGGCGTCCATGCACCAGATGTCGACCCCTCGCGGCGCGTGGTGCGCGCAGAAGCTGTCGTAGATTCCCCCGTGGGACGCGATGCCGTGCTGAACCAGCAACGCGTGGTCGGCGTCGGGGCCGGCGAACCTGTACGAGAAGACCTCGCCGACCATGTGCTCTTGTCTCTGCATGCCACGACACTACGGAGGCGGCGAGCAGGTGTCTAGTCATTGACGCCGGTCGGCCGCGTCAACCACAGTGCTGGACCCGCCGGCCGGCCTGCCGCCCCGACAAAATCGCTTGCCCCGCCCGCCGGCGCCTGCCTACCTTCACCCGAGCGCATCCCGCCGGCGACCGTCCCCCGAGGCAGCGATGGCTACCATCGACACCGTGACCGACAGCGGCCGAGCACAACACGCCGAACCCGCCACACCACAGCCCGCCCCAGAAACACCGGCGACCTCAGCACCCGCACCAGCAGCGGCACCGGCGGCCTCAGCGCCCTCGCCGAACCCGACATCAGCACCACGCCATAGCGAGCCAAGAGGAAGAGCCAGGACGTGGTCGACGACGCACGCTTCTTTCACCGGGAGACATGGCCAATGACCACCGCAGACAGCAACCGCTTCGAGACCATCGAGTTCGAGGTATGCGACCACGTCGCCACGCTGACGCTGAACCGGCCGGACCGCATGAACTCCTTCACCGAGACGATGGCGTCGGAGATCACCGCCGTGTGGGAGACGGTCCGGGACGACGACGCCATCTACGTCGCGGTGCTGCAAGCCAACGGCGAGCGCGCCTTCTGCACCGGCATTGACATCCGCGAGGGTCCGTGGTGGACCGACTGGAACATCTGGAATCAGGTCGATCCGGGCCAAGCGCTCGGCCCGAAGCACCACAAGGTCTGGAAGCCGGTGATCGCCGCAGTGCACGGGCTGTGCGCAGGCGGCGGCCAGTATCTGATCAACGAAGCCGACATCATCATCTGCAGCGACGACGCTTCCTTCTTCGACCCTCACGCGAACGGCGGGATCGTCTCCGCGCTCGAACCCATCGGCATGCTCAAGCGCGGCGTGCCGCTCGGGGAGGTGCTGCGCTGGGCGCTGATGGGCAACGAAGAGCGAATCACCGCCGACACGGCCCGCCGGATCGGTCTCGTCACCGAGGTGGTCCCACGGGAACAACTCCGTGCCAGGGCCGCTGACATCGCGGCCCAGATCGCCGCGCGGGCGCCGATCGCGATCCAAGGCACCATCCGCGCCATCTGGGAGTCGGTGGACATGACCCGCCACGCCGCCCTCCAGAACGGTCTCGCCTATACCCACATCGGCAACCGAGGGCCCCGGTCTGCGTCGGCGCAGCGCGAGCGGCGCGACCCGACGTACCGCTAGAACGGCAAACGCCCGCGTGAACGTCACCCGCAGCCGCGACACGTGCCAAGGCTGCAGGCTCAAGACCGGCAACCGCCCTGAGTCCGTCGGCGCCATGGCCCCATGACCACCGGTTCCGAACCTGCGGAACGCCCCCGGCAGCGGGTGCTGCCCGCCCCCACCTGGGAGTCGGAAGCGTTCTGGAAGGGCGGCTTCGACGGGCAGCTGCTGATTCACTCGTGCCGGAGGTGCGGGCGCTTCTTTCACCCGCCCGCCGCGGCGTGCTGGCGGTGCCGTAGCACTGATGTCGGCCCCCGGCCCGCGTCGGGCCTCGCCGTCGTCGCCGCCGTCAGCGTCAACGAGCATCAGTGGCACCCGGGATTCGAGCCTCCATATGCGGTGGCCATCGTCGAGCTAGACGACGAACCCGACGTGAGGCTCACGACCAACATCGTGGGCTGCGCCCCGGGCGATGTCCGCATCGGCATGAGCGTGACGGTCTGCTTCGAAGACTGGGACGACGTGTCGATCCCGGTCTTCCGCCCCCTCGAAGAAGGCCGCCGATGAGCCCGCTCGGCGGCAAGGCCGTGATCACCGGCATCGGCCAGTCCGAAACGGGGAGGCGCCTCGGACGCTCCGGCCAGAGTCTCACCGTGGAGGCCTGCCTGCGCGCCATCGTCGACGCCGGCCTCGAACCCGACGACATCGACGGCATCGCCACCTATCCGGGCGCGCTGTCGCCCAGCCCCGGCTTCAGCGGCGCCGGATCCATGCAACTCCATGACGCGCTCGGCCTGCGCACCCGGTGGCACATGGGCTCGGCCGAGACTGCGGGCCAGCTCGGCCCGGTCATGAGCGCCTGCCTCGCCGCAGCCACCGGCGCCGCCGATCACGTCGTGTGCTTCCGCTCGGTCTGGGAATCGACCGCCCAGTCGGGCGGCGACCGCGCCAGCGCGATCTCGCGCGGACCCAGCCGCGCCGGCGGCTTCCTCGAATGGGTCGCCCCCTACGGCGCCATGTCCGCGGCCACTTGGGTGGCCCTGCTGTGCTCGCGGTACATGCACGAGCACCGTCTCACCCGCGAGCAGCTCGCACAGATCGCCCTCACCTGCCGCCGCCATGCCGCTGGCAACCCCGCAGCCGTCTACCGGGAACCGCTCTCGCTCGACGACTACTTGGCAGCGCGGATGATCTCCACGCCCCTGTGCCTGTACGACTGCGATGTTCCGTGCGACGGCGCCGTCGCCGTGATCGTCTCCCGGGCCGACGCCGCCCGCGGGCTGCGGCGCGACCCGCTGACCGTGGAGGCCTTCGGGCACGGTGTCAGCGAGCGCCACACGTGGGACCAGCGCCGGGATTTGACGACGATGGGCGCGCATGACGCCGCCGCAGCCATGTGGGCGCAGACCTCGCTCACCCCCGCAGATGTCGATGTCGCCGAGCTCTACGACGGCTTCAGCTACATCACGCTGCAATGGATCGAGGCGCTCGGGTTCTGCGCGCACGGCCAGGCCGGGAGCTACGTCGAAGGCGGCCACCGCATTGCGCTCGAGGGCGAGCTCCCGCTCAACACCCAAGGCGGCCAGCTGTCCGGCGGCAGGCTCCACGGCCTCGGTTTCCTGCACGAGGCCTGCACGCAGCTCTGGGGAGAGGGCGGCGAGCGCCAAGCCCTCCGAGACGTCGATGTCGCCGTGGCTGCGGCCGGGGGCGGGCCCATCGCCGGGTGTCTTCTCGTTAGCCGCAGGCAGGGCCGGCGCCGCCGGGCACGGGCTCACGCCCCCAAGTAGACACGCTCCAGAACCGACAGGTCGGCGGCTAGGTCCGCAGCCGAGCCCCGCAGCTTGACCTCGCCGTGGACGAGCACGATCGCCTCGTCGGCAACCTCCAGGGCCAGACCCACATGCTGTTCGACCAGGATCACCGCCTCGCCGGCCACCCGGCCCACCACCGGCAGCAGATCGCGCACGATGATCGGCGCGAGTCCCATGCTCATCTCGTCGATCAGCAGCACCTTGGGCTGCTGCACCAGGCCCCGCGCCACCGCCAGCATCTGCTGCTCGCCTCCGGACAGATCCCCGGCCGCAATGCTCCAGCGTTTCTCCAATGCGGGAAACAGTTCGAGCATCGCCTCGGGCTCGACGCCGCTGCGCCGCGAGGCGACCTGCAGGTTCTCACAGACGGTCAGGCTCTTGAACAGCGCCCGGTCGTCGGCCACCAGAACCAGACCGGCGCCCGATGCGTCCTTGGGGCGGCCCGGCCGGATCACCTCGTCGTCGACCCGGACCTCGCCGTCGAGCGACCGCAGCAGGCCGGCGAGCGTGTTCATCAGGGTCGTCTTGCCTGCCCCGTTGGGGCCGAGGAGCGTCATGACCGTCCCCGGCGCCACGTCGAGATCGAGCGGCTGCACCACCCCGACGGTGCCGTAGCCCGCTGCCAGCCCGCGACAGCACAGGCCGCTCACTGCTCGCTGCCTTCCTCGGCCAGCACGGCTTGCGTGTCGCCCAGGTAGGCCGCCGCCACCGCAGGATCGCCGCGGATCTCCTCGGGGGTGCCGGACGCGATCAGCCGCCCGAAGTCGAGGACCTGGATCTGATCGCACAGGCCCAGCACCAGATGCATGTCGTGGTCGATCAGCAGCACCGCGACGCCGCTGTCGGCAACGGCTCGGATGCGCTCGCCCAGCCAGATGCTCTCGGTCGAGTCCAGACCGCCGGCGGGCTCGTCCAGCAGGAGCACGCCCGGGCTGCCGACCATGGCACGCGCCATCGCCACCAACTGGCGCTGGCCTTGCGACAGTTCCGCTGCGTGGCGGTCGGCCACCGGCGTCAGACCCAGATTCGACAGCACGTCGCCGACCTCGGGCGGTTCGTCCCCGCGGGCGCGCGCCGCGGCCTGGCCGACCACGACGTTCTCCCGCACCGACAGATCGTCATAGAGCTCGATGGCCTGAAAGGTGCGTCCCAGACCGCGATGGGCGCGCTCGTGGGGCCGCAGACCGTCGAGCGCCTCGCCTGCGAGGACCACGCTGCCGCTCGAAGGCGCGAACCCGGTGACAGCGTCGACCAGCGTCGTCTTGCCTGCCCCGTTGGGGCCGATCAGGCCCACCACGGTCCCGGCTTCGACCGAGAACGACACGCCGTCCACCGCGGTGACGCCGCCGTAGCGCACTGTCACCTCGTGCAGCTCAAGCCGCAGCGGCGAGCCGGCGCGGGGCTCGATGCCGGTGACTGCGCCCGCTCCCGCGAGGCGCCCGTCGGGCGCCTCCCGCTCGGCCCTGCGGCGGGACTGCCCGAAGCGCGCCATCATGAAGCCGACCACACCCTCGGGACGGCGGACGATGGCGACGATCAGCGCAACGCCGATGATCGTCTCGAAGTAATCGGCGCCGCCGAACCAGGTCTCCAGCACCTCGGCGCCCAGCCCGCCGATGGCGCCCAAGCCCGCCAGCAGGCCGCCGGTGACCGAGGTGATGCCGACGATGTAGGAGGTTGCGAGCAGCGACAGGCCGAGCAGCACCGTGAACGAGTCGAAGGTCACGCTGCCCAGCCGATACCCGAACATCGTCCCGCCCAGCCCCGCGATGAAACTGCCGATGGCGAAGGCGAGCACCTTGGTCCGCACCACGCTGACGCCCGCAGCGGCAGCGGAACGCTCATTGGCGCGAACAGCCAGCATCTCCGAGCCGAGGCGGCTGGTGCGAAGGAACGACACCGCAAAGGCGACGACGATCAGGACCACGAACACCATGACCCCGAATTCGCGTCTCGGGAACTCCGCTCCCGTCCCCGAGCTCAAGTCGAGCCCGAACAGCGACGGAGCGGCGATCTCGACGCCCGCAGCCCCGACGAGGTCGGTGTTGCGGAACCACATCGTCTCGAGCACGAGCGCCAGCCCCAAGGTCACCACCGCGACCGGCAGCCCGCGGATGCGCAACGCCGGCAGGCCGACGACGACCCCGATGACGGCGGCGCCGAGCGCCGCGACCAGCGGCGCCAGCGGGAACGGAAAGCCCAGGTGCTCAGCGATCGGACCCAGCAGGAACCCTGCCGACCCGGCGAGCGTCAGCTGTGCCAGCGACACCTGCCCCGCGTAGCCGGTCACGACGACGTACGACAGCGACAGCATCGAGAAGATGAACGTCATGATCAGCGCCGTGCGCCACGAGCCGTCGAGCAGGACCAGCCCGGCTGCCGCGCCGACGACGCCTGCCACGCCCAGCCCGTTCACGCGGCGATCGGGCCTCGGGGCGCTCCCCAGCGTCCGCTGCACCACTGCACCGCGGCTCGGCAGCGGTGTCGCCCGCACCACGAGCACCACCAAGATCAGCGCGAGCGGGATGAGCTCGGGCATTCCCGAACTGGGGAGCCAGTCGTAGGACGCCACGAGGAACTGCATGTCCGATTGCAGCATCCCGATGGCGAGCCCGCCGATCACCGCCGGGATCATGTACTGGAATCGCCCCAGGATGGCCGCAGCCAGTGCGGGGACGATGAACAGGCTGTACGCCAGCGGCACGAGGGGAACGATCGGCGCGATCAGGATGCCCGCAGCGCCGGCAACGGCCGCGCTCAGCATCCAGTTCAGCGCGGCGAGCCGGTCGGGCGACAGCCCCGACAGGTACGCGCCGCGCTCGGTCTCGGCGGCGGCCCGAGTCGCCAGCCCGAACGGCGTGAAGCGGTACAGCGCCCACAGCAAGACGGCGACCAGCACCACCGTCAGCGCGAACCAGATGCGGTCCGATGCCACCCGAACGCCGCCCACCACCCAGATGCCCGAGGGCAGCACGTCGTCCACCGGCACCGGCCGCGTCCCGAGGCGGACGGCCATGATCCCCGTCATGACCACCAGGACGCCCACCGACGCCACTGCCTTGGCCACCGCCGGCGCCTCGCGAAGCGGCCGGAAGATCAGCCCATAGAGCAACAAGCCAAGCGCTGCCGCCATCGCGAGGGCTGCCACGATCGCGAGCAGCAGCGGGAACTCCCAGCCGAGGTCGATCTTGGCCGGCAAGCCGGGCACGAGCACGAGCAGCTCTCCCTGCCGGAAGTACGCGAACGCATACGACCCGAACAGGGCGATGGCGCTGGTCGCGAAGTTCACGACGCCCGAACTGCGATAGGTCACCACCAGCGCCAGCGCCAACGAGGCGAACACGGCGCCATTGGCGAGCCCGAGCAGCAGGAAGACCAGATGGTCGCTCACCCCGACATGCCTCCCCCTGTGGGCCGTCGCTCGTCGCATCATGCTTAGCAGACGGCGTGAGCCGTCCTCCCCGTGACCCGTCCGGATGACGGAAGCGCAGCTACGGATGACGGAAGCGCAGCTAGCGGAGTCGACCCAGACGATCCGGCTCGGTGCCTGTGACGGGTGGCGCCTCCGCGGCAGTGCAGGTTTGTCGGATCCCGACGGCGACCGGAGGCTCAGCCGCCTCCGAGCGTCAGCACGTCGGTCAGGTCCAAGAAGCTCGTGCCGGTGCCCACGCCGTTCTCATCGAGCGTGTAGATCGCGATGCCCGCCGCGCAGATCGCGGGCGCAATGGCGACAGCCATCCGATTGCACTGGAAGGTGGCGCCATCGGGGCCGATCGGCAGCAGAGCAGGCTCCATTGCGATCATCGTCTCGACCACCGAGGTCGGCGTCACCTCGCCGTCGCCGTGGCCGGCCATCGCCCGTGCCCATGCCAAGACCACCGAGTAGCCGACATGCGCGCTGGGGTCGATGACGGCGCCGTGCTCGGACATCACCGAGTTGTACAGCGCGACTTCGGCGTCATTGGGGTCATCGGAGGTACCGCTGATGACGCGTACGCCCTCCACGTCGGCCTCAGCGATCGATGCGTCGCCGATGCAGGTGCGAACCACGATCGTCTCGCCCTCGAAGCCGAGCGTTTGGATGGCCTGCATGGCGGAGGTGCAGAACGTCTCGTCGCCGATGATCGCGAACTGCTGGGCACCCTTGCTGATCGCGGCCTGCACCTGGGGAGTCATGTCGGGGGTGCCGGGGGCGATAGCTGTGACGTCGGCGCGGACGCCCACGTTGCCGTAGAAGAGCGGTGCCGCCTGCCTCACCGGATCCACGGCTGCGGGCACGTCGATCACGATGATGCCCGCCTGGGTCAGCCCGTTCTCCGCAGCGACTGCCGCCGGGCCGACAAGCGCGCCCAGCCCGTTGCCGATGACAAACGACAGCGGCGCGTTGAAGATCGCCTGCGACAGCCCGCCGTTGGTGACGTAGGGGATGCCGGCCTCGTTCGCCTGGGCCGACAGGGTCTCGCCCTGGCCTGAGACGCCGTTGAGGATCGCGATCACGCCTGCCGACGCCAGCTCGGCCACACAGTCCTGAGCACCTGCGGGCGTCTGGTGCGTCTCGCAGGTGATGAGCTCGATCGGGCGTCCTGCGACGCCCCCCAAGTGCTCGTTGACGTATGCCGCTGCTGCCTGCGCGGCCGGGGTCTCCGCAGAGTTGTCGATTGCGTCGGAACGGCCGTCGCTGACGAACCCGACCTTGATCGGGCCATCGGAGGCCTCCTGCGGCGATGCTTCCGCGGCGTCGGACGACGCGGCATCCTCGGCATCGGATTCGGTGCTCTCCGGGGCATCGTCGGCTGATTCGTCTTCGCCTTCTGCCTCGCCGGGCGCCTCCGCGTCGGTGTCGTCGGCGGCCGGCGCCGCGGCGGTCGTCGCAGGGCTCGACGCCTCGTCGTCGTCGCCGCCGCACGCCGCGGCCACCAGACTCATCACGGCCACGACGGCCAGCAGCTTGCGCCACATGCTCATGCTTGTTGTGCTCATGGGTAGTCTCCCCCTTGTTGGCTCTCTCAGCGGCCACCGGTGAAGCTGAAGACCCGGCGTGCGTTGGTCTCGGCGATCGCGAGCGCCTGATCGTCGGGCAGATGGCGCAGCGACTCCGTCAGCAGCTTGCGACTGTTCGGCCAGTTGCTGTCGGAGTGCGGATAGTCGCACTCCCACATGACCTGCTCGACGCCGATGCGGTCGAGGGCCGCTATGCCGGCGTCGTCGCTGATGAAGCACCCGAAGATGTGATCTCGGAAGATCTCCGACGGCGGCACCTTCAGCTCGAGGTCCAAGTAGTGCCGGTGGCGCTCCCATGTGTAGTCGCAGCGCTCGAGCAGGTAGGGAATCCAGCCGATGCCCCCTTCGGACAGGCACACCCGCAGGTCGGGGAACTTGCGGAACACCGGCGAGAACAGCAGCTCGGTCGCGGTGAACTGCGAGTTCATGCCGAACAGCGCGATCAAGACGGCGAACGGCGCATCCGGCGAGGTCTCGGGCACGCCGCCCGACCCGAAATGCAGGCACAGCGGCATCGAGTGCTCCTGAGCTGCGGCCAAGACCGGGTCCCAGTGGTCGGAGTTGAACGACGGCAGCCCGAGCCGGTGCGGCGCCTCGCTGAACGAGACAGCCCTGGCGCCCATCCTGGCCGTCCGCGCGATCTCGGCGGCTGCGTCGTCGGGGCTCCACAGCGGCACCAGCACGAGCGGGATGAACCGCTCCGGCGCGGCGGCGCACCATTCCTCGATGTGCCAGTCGTTGTAGGCCTGCACGCAGGCGAGAGCGAGATCCTTGTCGTCCATCCCGAAGAACGTCGACCCCGCGAATCCCGGCATGCTCGGAAAGCAGAGCTGAGCCTGGATCCCGTCGAGGTCCATGTCCTTGACGCGTTCGCGGGGGTCGTAGCAGCCCGGGATCATGTCCTCATATGCCGTCGGCTCGACTCCGTACTCCTCGCGCGGCTTGCCCGCCACCGCATTGAGACCGATGTTGGCGAAGGTCTTGCCCTCGTAGTGCCAGATGTCGTGACCGAGCTCGTTGCGTTCTACTCGTGGCCCGAGCTCCTTGTGCCTGTCCGGCAGCCGGTCCTGCCAGACGTCGGCATGCTCGACGACATGGTCGTCGACGGAGATGAGCTGTGCGTCGTCGGGCAGCGGCATCGGAGCGGTCCTTCGAGGAGAGTCGGGGAGTCAGGTCTCCCAGACGAGGGGCAGCCGGGAGAAGCCGGCGACGCCGCCGGAGTGGAAGCGAAGCGGCTCGGCGGTGTCGAGGCGATAGTCGGGGATGCGAGCGTGCCATTCCTCCAGCGCGATCGCCAGCTCCATGCGGGCCAGATTCGAGCCCGCGCAGCGGTGGGGGCCGGCACCGAAGGCCACATGGCGGTTCCGTGCACGGTCGATGGCGACCTCCGTCGCGTCCGGGAACGCCAGCGGGTCGCGGTTGGCGGCCCCGGTGGGCAACAGCACCCGGTCGCCGGCTCTCATCGGGCAGCCGCGCCAGTCGACATCACGGGTGACGACGCGGCCGGTGCTGACGATCGAGTACGCGCGCAGCAGTTCCTCGACTGCGACGGGGATCACCGCCGGATCAGCGACGATGCGCCGACGGTCGGCCGGATGCGTGGCCAGATGATGGAAGAACGCGCTCAGCTCGCCTGCCACCGTGTCCAGCCCGGCCATGTACAGCAGGATGCTCATCTGGAGCAGGTCCAGTTCGTCCATCGGCTGACCGTCGATCTCGGCGGCGATCAGTGCAGAGATCAGGTCGTCGCGGGGCTCGGCGCGGCGCTCGGCCAGCAGGCCGCCCAGTATCTCCATCACGCCCGCAACAGCCTCCTGGCGGAGTGTTCCGTCGGGGTCGTCGGCTGCGCGAGTGTGCATCATGGTCTCCGCCCACCGCACCATCTCGGCGGACCGCTCCACCGGCAGGCCCATCATCTCCATGAAGATCGTGGTGGGGAACAGCCGGGCGAAGTCCGTGGCCACATCGCATCGCCCGTCAGCGGCGAAGCGCTCGATCAACTCGACGCACCACGAACGGACCCGGGCCTCCATGGCGTCCACGGCTGCGGGAGCGAACCACGGGGTGAGGAGCTGGCGGTACTTGCCGTGCTCGGGCGGGTCGAGCTCCTCGGGGATGAAGCGATGCGCCCCGACCTCGTTCTCGACGGTCACCGAGACGTTGGAGAACAATTCGTGGTCGCGCAGTGCCGCGTGGACGTCCTCGAAGCGGGTCATGACCCACACGTCGTCGGGACCCGCGACCGTGGTCTTGATGAACCGGCTCTGGTCGCGCAGCTCGTCCCACCGGTGCCACATGCGTTCGAGCAGGCCCTCGTCGGTGCTGTGGTCGAAATCCCATTCGACGATCCGGTCGACAGCCTGGCGGGCCACGGGTCGCGTCACCGTTCCTGTTGTGCGGACAGCTCGCAGTGACGCGCGAACATCGCGGCTGCCTCGCGCCGCAGTTCCGGCGGCACTGCGCGGAACACCGGCAGGCCGGCGTCGCGCGAGGGCAGGGCGACCGTCGCCGACCCGAACGCCGTCTCGGTGTCACGCTGGTTGACCATGCGCAACTCCAAGTCCACCAGGCAGTGGCCGTCCTGCTGGCGCTTGGCAGACACCTTGCCCGCCAGGAACTGCGTGTCGCCGATGTAGTTGAACTTGCGGATCGAGTCCTCGAGCGCCACGATGCAGGCGTCGTCGCCCGCCCAGTCCGAGACGTGGTGATAGAAGTACGCTTGGCGCATGACGCCGTAGTCGTAGGCCATCGGGTTGCCGATGCCCTTGGCCCACTCGGAGTCCCAGTGCAGCCGCTGGGCCACGTCGTAGATGCCGTGCTCGTTCTTGATGTAGAACGGCTTGATCCGGTTGCGGTTCTTGTAGGCGATCCGCCCTGCGCGCAGCCCGTAGGGCACCATCCCGTAGCCGCCCATGTGGAACGCGTGGATGTCGGTGACCGTGAGCGGACCCTTGACCATCGGGTCGAGCTCGTCGCCGATCTCCACGTCCTCCCAGAAGCGCTTCTCGGCGCCGCGCGGCCCCTCCTGGGCGTAGATGGCGTCGATGCGCTCGTAGTCGTCATCGGTGTAGGTCGCCGGCTCGATCTCGGCGTACTTGCCGCGAGAGCGTGACTCCTTGCGCTCGGTGTTGACCGTCAGAATCCGGTAGACGCCGACGACGCCGCCCCGCTGATCCACCAGCACGTCGCGCATCACCCGGATCACCGACCGGCCGGCGAACTCGGACTCCTTGACGTCGAGGCTCTCCTGGCCGGCGTAGGCGTAGAGGCGGTCGCCGGGGTACAGCGGCCGGTACCAGTCCCATGTGCCGCCCGACACGAAGACGTGGACCCCGCGGAACAGGCCCCTGCTCGCCGCCTTGACGTGATCGGGCACGCGGTCGCCGAGCATCGGCGTCTTGATGAAGCCGACCTGGGTGCCGTGGCCGATCTGCGAACCCCACCGGGTGCGGGCGCCGTAGGCGGGGTCGGTGTAGAGGGGGTTGTCGTCGCCGGCGCCGTACGCCCAGTTGCGCAGCGCGTCGGGCGTCGCCTCGGTGATGTGCTCGCTGATCTTGCGCGCTTGGTAATGGCCCAGCAGTATGCGGGCCCGCTCGATGTCCTCATCGGTCAGCCTGTGGCGGAGCGCTTTTTCGATCTCGGCTTCGAGACTCTCATCGACCTGCAGCGACTCGTGCGTCTCACTCATCGACATCCTCCCCACAGGAGACATTAATCCAAAATATTAACCCATTTACACCGACTGCGGCACTGCTGTCGCTCCGCTGACGGCAGTGCTTCGCCCCTGAGGCTCACGCCTCGGCGCCGGATCCGCCCGGGCGCCCGTCGCGAAGCCGACGCTTGTACATCTTGCCCGCGTCCGTTCGGGGCAGCGCATCGCGGAACTCATAGCGACGCGGATGCTTGAACGCGGCGAGCCGGCCCTCGCAGTGGCCAGCCAGGGCTGCTTCGAGCCCAAGCCGCGGCACGGCCTCGGACGGCTGCACGACGGCGAGCACGCGTTCGCCCCAGTCGTCGTCGGGCTCGCCGATGACGGCGACGTCATCGACTGCGGGATGCTCGAGCAGCACGGCCTCCACCTCGGCCGGGTAGATGTTGACGCCGCCGCTGATGATCATGTCCTTGGCACGATCCTGGATGAACAGGTAGCCGTCGGCGTCGAGGTAGCCGATGTCGCCGATGGTGAACATGTCGCCCTGATGCGCCTGGCGGGTGAGGCCTTGGTCGCGGTGGTAGGAGAATCCTGCAACGGTGCGGTAGTAGATGTGGCCTGTCTCATCGGGGCCCAGGGCGTTGCCGTCGTCGTCGAAGATCGCCAGCTGGACGCCGCGGATCGCTCGCCCGACCGTGCCGGGCTTCTCCAGCCAGCGATGGGGCTTGGCGATGGTGGCAGCGCCTTCCATGCCGCCGTAGGTGTCCCACAGCACCGGGCCCCACCAGTCCATCATCTGCTGCTTGATCGAGACCGAGCACGGCGCAGCCGAATGCACCACCGACGTCAGACTCGACACGTCATGACGGGCGCGCACATCGGCGGGCAGCTGCAGCAGGCGATGGAACTGCGTCGCCACCATGTAGGCCGAGCGCACGCCGTGGTGCTCGATCAACGCGAGCGCCTCGGCGGCGTCGAACCGGCTCATGACGACCAGCCCGTGGCCGACGTTGAGCGCCCCCATGCAGTAGGCGTGACAGCCGCCGTGATACATCGCCGTCGACACCAGGTGAGGGCCCTCGAAGGGCAGGAAGCCGAACGCCCGCCCGAACACCGACGCGCGCTGCAGGTCGTCGCCGGGATCGCCGCCCGCGGCCTCGCGAACGATTCCCTTCGGCTGACCGGTCGTCCCCGAGGAGTACGCGATCGATCCGCCCGCGCTCCGTTCGCCCGGAACCGTGGTGGGATGGGCGGCCCGCAGCTCGTCGAGCGGCGCCGCATCCGGGACATCGCCGACGCCGAACACCGCCGTCAAGCCGGCGAGACGCGCTCCTTGGGCGCCGCTCAGCACGTCCGCGTGCTGCTCATGCACGATCAGCGCGTCGGCCTGCGCGTGCTCGACGATCGCCGCGACCTCGGCGCCGGTCAGGTACCCGTTGACCAGGGTCGAGTACCAGCCGGCCTCGTGGCAGGCGAGCGCGGCGACCACGGGCAGCACGCCGTTGGGCGCCAGGATGCCCACGATCGCGCCCGGGCCGAGACCGTGCGCCCGCAGTGTGTGAACCAGCCGGTGTGCCTGCGCAGCGATCTCGCCGTAGCTGTAGGCGCCGTCGGGAGATGCCACGACCGCCGCCGCCTCCGGGCGGTGCTCGGCGATGTTCCAGAACCCGAGGGGCTGCTCCCACATGCCCGCAGCTTCGCTGCGCCCGTCCACAGGCCGAAATACTAACCTCTTTTCGCGCCGAGCCGGGCGGTCGGAATGGGGTTAGCATTTCTGTGTTCGAGTCACCGGGGGCGCATCAATGACTGCTGACGGCGTGCCGAACCCCGAGGTCGTCCTGCTCGAGGTCGATGACGGCGTCGGCGTCATCACCCTCAACCGTCCGCAGCGGCGCAACGCGCTGCACCGCGACATGCACGGGCCCATCCAGGCCGGCCTGCGCCGGTGGGCCGCAGATGACGCCGTCGGCTGCATCGTCATCACCGGCGCCGGCAAGGGATTCTGCGCCGGCGGCGACGTCCGCGACGGCGGGAGACGCCGCGGCGAGGGTCCGCCGCCCGGCGTCGAGGAGGCCGCACGCGCGCTCCTCGCCGACGCGCAGACCGCGCAGCTCCTCCACGAATCGCCGAAGCTGACGCTGGCCGCCGTCAACGGTGCCGCGGTCGGTGCAGGTCTGGCCCTCGCGCTCGCCTGCGATTTCAGGATCATGGCCTCGTCGGCTGCGCTCATCCCTGGATGGGCACGGCTCGCCTTCAGCGGCGACTTCGGCGGCTCGTGGTTCCTCGCCCGCCTCGTCGGCACCTCGAAGGCCCTCGACATCCTCACCGCCGACGCGGCCGTCGACGCACCGACGGCGCTCAGCCTGGGCCTGGCCAACCGTGTCGCAGCCGACGACGACTTCGCCCGTGCCTGGCAGAGCTGGGCCCGTGAGCTCGCGTCGGGTCCACGCCAGGCTCACGCCTTCATGAAGGAGAACGTGCGCGACGCGCTGCGGCGCCCGCTCGCTGAGGCCCTCCCGCTGGAATCCCGCCGCATGATCCAGTGCGCCCGCACTGCCGACCACCGGGAAGCCGTACGCGCCTGGCTCGACAAGCGCCCGCCCGATTTCTCCCGCGCCGGCCGAGCCGACGCCGGCTCGTGACCTACACCGACGGCAAGCTGCTGATCGGCGGCCAGTTCGCGGAGGCCAGCGGCGGCAGACGCTTCGACTGCATCAACCCTGCAACCGAGGAGGTGATCGGATCGGCGCCCGATGCAGGCCGCGCAGAGATGGAAGCTGCTATCGCCGCGGCGCGCACCGCCGCCGACACCACCGGCTGGAGCGCCGACATCGAGTTCCGCCGTCACTGCCTCGCCCAGCTCCAGCAGGTGTGCCGCGACTACGCCGACACATGGCGGCATGAGCTCGTGGCCGAGACCGGCACCCCGATCATGTGGACGCACCTGTTCCAGCTGGACTGGACCATCGACTTCGGGCTCGGCACTCCCCTGCGCTTGATGGACGCCTACGAATGGGAGATCGACCGCGGCGTCCACGACGGCGCTCGACGGACCGTTCTCAAGCGCCCCATCGGGGTCGTGGGCGCGATCATCCCGTGGAACTTTCCCGTGGAGATCACCATGTCCAAGCTGGGCCCGATCATCGCCACAGGCAATACCGTCGTCATCAAGGCCGCCCCCGACACCCCGCTCAACAGCCTGCGCCTCGGCGAGCTGGCCGCACAGACCGACCTTCCCCCCGGCGTCATCAACATCATCACCTCCTCGGACCACCTCGTCGGCGAGACCCTCGCCGGCTCGCCCGACATCGACTTGGTGGCCTTCACCGGTTCGACGGCCACGGGACGGCGGGTGATGGAGGTTGCCGCCCGCAACATCACCAAGGTCTTCCTCGAACTCGGCGGCAAGTCCGCGTCGATCCTGCTCGACGATGCCGACTTCCCCGCCGCACTCGGCGGCTCGGTGATGACCTGCATCCACGCCGGCCAGGGCTGCGCGCTGCCGACGCGGCTGCTGGTGCCGCGCAGCCGCTACGACGAGGCGTTGCAGATCCTCGAAGCCGTGTGGCGCCGGATCCCCTTCGGCGACCCGACCGATCCCGCCAACATGGCGGGGCCCCTCATCAGCGCAGCGCAGCGCGATCGGGTCCTCGCCTATATCGCCCGAGGCGTCGGCGAAGGGGCGCGGCTGCTGGTCGGCGGCGGCAGGCCCGACGGATTCGACACCGGGTTCTATGTCGAGCCAACGCTGTTCGTCGATGTCGACAACTCGATGACGATCGCCCAGGAGGAGATCTTCGGTCCGGTGCTGGCCGTCATCCCCCACGACGGCGACGACGACGCTGTGCGCATCGCCAACGACTCTGTCTACGGGCTCAGCGGGTCGGTTGCCTCCGCGGACCAGGCACGTGGCGAGAGCGTCGCCCGACAGATCCGGACCGGGACCATCGATGTCAACGGCGCCGTGGGCTACCGCTGCGAGATGCCCTTCGGCGGCCACAAGCACAGCGGGATCGGGCGCCAATGGGGCGTCGAAGGATTCGACGAGCTCATGGAGCTCACCTCGCTGTCGACGCCTGCATAGGAGGCCGGCGTCGTCGGCCGCGATGCCAGTACCCCTGACCGAGGCAGTCAAGGAGCACCGTGATCGAGCTGACCCTGCCGACCGAGACCGACAAGAAGACCCATGAGCTCGTCGCCGACGAGCTGCGCCGGCTCATCGTGACCGGCGAACTCGCCGTCGGCGAAAGGCTGCCCCCCGAAGACGAGCTGAACCAGCTCTTCGGCATCGCCCGCACGACGCTGCGTGAAGCGCTGCGAGTGCTCGAGTCCCAAGGCCTCATCGAGGTTCGACGAGGGCGGGGAGGCGGGCCGGTGGTGACGCAGCCCGATCTCGCTCCCGCACGCACAGCGCTGGCCGTCGCCTTCCAACTCGAGCGCGCCACCGTTGGCGACCTCACCGAAGTGCGCATGATGATCGAGCCGAGCGCTGCGGGCAAGCTGGCCCACAGGCACTCCCCGGCCGACCTCGAAGCGCTGAGCACAGCGATCGAAGCTGCCCACATCGCCGCAGAGGCCAGCGACACCTCCGCATTCGGCGAGGCGGCGGCCCGCATGCACGAGACCCTCATCGAGCGCAGCGCGAACCCGGCGCTGGCCATCATCTCCCGGCTGCTGCACGAGCTGGTCAGCCGCTACTACGAAGACCGTGCCGCAGCGACATCACAGCGCATGATGCGGCGAGCCGTCCGGTCGTACCGGGCGCTGGTCGACTACATCGAAGACGGCGACGTGATCGGCGCCACCGAGCACTGGCGGTCGCAAATGACCTTCACCAGCCGACGAACGTCCAACAAGGCGCCGATCACCTTGCCCGCCTGAGGGCGCCGCCGGGGCAAGGGTCAGGCTCGAGGCTCGCGGGGAAGGCCGAGCACCCGCTCGCCCAGCAAGTTCTGCTGAATCTGGTGCGTGCCGCCGGCGATGGTGCTCTGCCTCGCCGCATTGACTCCGTGGCATGCGACATCGCCGTCGCGAGCGGCCGTCGGCCACGCCTGCGCTGCCGCTCCGCGCAGGTCGGCCACCAGCTCTGCCGCCTCTTGCTCCAGCGAGCCTGCGGCCAGCTTCAGCATCGACCCGGCTGGGCCGCTGCCGTCGCACAAGGTCCGGCTCACGTACCGGCCCCGGAGGAACTCGAGGATCCGCTCGGCGCTGACCACACGGGCGATCCGCTGCCGAGCCACCGGGTCGTCGACCCTTCCCCCTGCTCGCGCTGCGCTGATCACCTGCCGGCGGCGGCGGCCGCTGCCTGAGCCGCCCATGTAGCCCGAGCGCTCGCCGCTCAGCGTTCCCGACGACACTGCCCAGCCGTTGTTGACCTCGCCGAGCACCGCCTCTGCGGCGACGCGCGCCCCCTCGATGAACACCTCATTGAAGTGCCGCCCCCCCGTGACGTCCACGAGCGGCCGCACCTGGACCCCGTCGGCGTCCATCGGCAGGATGAACATGGTGATGCCGGCGTGAGGGCGCGCCGCATCAGGATCAGTGCGGGCCAGCAGCATCCCGAAGTCGGCGTCCGCCGCGTACGACGACCACACCTTCTGACCGTCGATGACCCACTCGTCGCCGTCACCGACGGCGCTGGTTCGCAGCGACACCAGATCCGAGCCGGCGTCGGGCTCGGAGAACAGCTGGCACCACTGCTCGGCGCCGCTCGCGATGCCCGGCAGGAAGCGCCGCTTCTGCTCCTCGCTCCCCGAGGCAAGCAGGGTGGCCTTCGCCAAGGTCGGGCCCACCCCGAGAGGACGCAACGACGGCGTGTCGTGGCGCATCAGCTCCTGCGACAACGCTCGGGCGTGCGCCCGGCTCAGTCCCCGCCCGCCGTACTCCTCCGCCAGATCGACCCCGGCGAAGCCTGCTGCATGCAGCTCCCGCTGGAACCGCTTCGCCGCTCTTGCCGCTGCCTCGTGGCCGTCGGGGGTACGCACGATCACATCCAGCCGCTCGTCATCGGCGTCGGGAGGCAGCACGTCGTAGCGGTCCTCGAGCCAAGCCCGCACGCTGAGGCGGAACTCCTCGACATCCAACACGACAAAGAGGATAGTGATTCGCCCGCTGACGGCGAGCCGCGAGAAATACTAACCTAGTTTCTTGCAGATCGATCAGCGCCCGTGCGCTGAGAGGGGTGCCGATGAGCGAACCGATGAGCGGCGTGAAGGTGCTGGAGGTGGCCGAGTTCACGTTCGCGCCCGCTGCGGGCGCCGTGCTCGCGGACTGGGGCGCCGAGGTGATCAAGGTGGAGCATGCGTTTCGCGGCGACGCCCAGCGCGGGCTCACGCTGGGCACCGGCGGCGCCGCTGCGGGCTCGTTTCATCCGCTCATGGAGAACCCGAACCGGGGCAAGCGCAGCGTCGGTCTGGCGCTCGAGACCGAGGGCGGACGGGCGCTTCTCGACGACCTCATCGCCGAGTGCGACGTGTTCGTCACCAACTTCCTGCCCGCTGCCCGGCGCAAGCTCCGCCTCGAACCCGACGACATCCGAGCCGTGAACCCCAGCATCATCTATGCCCGCGGGTCCGCGCTGGGCCCCCAAGGCCCAGAGGCTGAGAACGGCGGCTACGACCTCAGCGTGTTCTGGTGCCGCGGCGGCAGCGCGTACGGTGCGACACCGGGCGGATCGCCACGGATAGCGAGCATGCCTGCCGGCGCATACGGCGACGCCATGGGCGGCATGACCATCGCCGGCGGCATCGCCGCGGCGCTCCTGCGACGCGAGCGCACCGGCGAGCCCAGCATCGTCGACGTCTCGCTGCTGTCCACCGCCGTCTGGGCCACCTCGCTCGCCGTCAACAGTGCCCTCCTGCTGGGGAAAGACCCCGCTCCCGAGGCCCTCGACGGACCTCACTGGATGCGGTTCAACCCCATCGTCGGAACGTTCCGGACGGCCGACGACCGCTTCGTCAACCTGACCATGATCCAAGCCGGCCGGCACTGGGCCGACGTGTGTCGGCATATCGACCGGCCCGACGCCATCGACGACCCCCGTTTCGCCAACGTCGAGAGCCTGATGCACAACGCCGCCGACGCAGGGCAGATCGTCGCCGACGCCATCGCATCGCAGCCCTTTGCCTACTGGGCCGAGCGCTTCCGGACCCTCGACGGCCAGTGGGCGCTCGTGCAGACCCCTCTTGAGGTCGCCGCCGACCCCCAAGTCCGAGCCAACAACTACATCCTGTCGGTCCTCGACGGGAACGGCAAGGAACGACAGCTCGCCTCCAGCCCGGTCCAGTTCGACGAGCAGCCCTTTGCGATCAGCCGCGCTCCGCAGTTCGCTGAGCACACCGACGAGATCATCCGCAGCCTCGGCCGAACCGACGACGAGCTGATCCAGCTCAAGATCGACGGCGCGATCACCTGACCGGCCGTAATCTCGCTGCCGCCAGACTCTTTGCGCCAGACTGTCGGACACGCCCCAGTTCGCACCTCATGCCGAAGGGACCGCCATGGCCAAGCGCATCCTGCTCACCGGAGCGTCGACGGGAATCGGGAACGCGACCCTGCAGCGGCTTGCCGCCGCCGGCCACGAGGTGGTGAGCGTCGATGTGAAGGACGCCCCCGAGGGCGCCGCTGAGCACCGTCACTGCGACTTGTCCGAACCTGCCTCCATCGACGAGGTCGTCGCCGGTCTGGACGGCTCATTCGACGGGCTCGGCAACATCGCCGGCGTGGCGGGCAGCATGGGCGCCGAGTTGGTGCTGCGCGTCAACGTGTACGGCCTGCGCCACATCACTGAGACGCTGCTGGCAGCAGGCAAGCTCCGCGACGGGGCATCCATCGTGAACATCGCATCGCTGGCGGGGATGGCGTGGAGCGGCCATCTCGACCGCATCGCAGAGCTCGACGCCGCCGAAGATTTCGCTGCCGGCATCAAAGTGGCCCAGTCCTATGAACGAAGCGGGCCCGATGCCTACATGCTGTCCAAGGAATGGGTGGTGTCGTACACGAAGCACCTGGCGGGACGGCTGGCAAGTCGGGGCATCCGGGTGAACTCAGTCAGTCCCGGCCCGGTCGACACACCCCTGTTCCCGCACTTCGAACAGGAGGCCGGTGCGGAACTGATGGCATGGATGAACGAGCAGGTCGGCAGGGTCGGCACCGCAGACGATCAGGCCGAGGTGATCGCGTGGCTGCTGGCCGGCGACAGCAACTGGGTCAACGGGGTGGACCTGCCGGTGGACGGCGGCCTGTCAGCCTGCATGACGGTGGGCCAGCCTGCATGACGGTGGGCTCGGGAGCACCTCGCCGCGGCACGGCGCGGCATCGTCATCAGCAACATCGGATTGCCCTCGAACCTGCCGCCGCAGCGTCCTTGGTTCTCCCGGAACTCGGCGATGATCTGCTGATTGAACGACAGCACCTGGCCGTCTTCCATTCCCTTCATCGACATGGTGTACGCGTGCCCGCCGGAATCGGTCAACCAGCGGATCCTATGCCTACAGTGTGCGAGGCAGCGACGGGGCACATCGGCCGACACCGGCGAGAACGTCGTGGACAACTTTCCCCCTCGCCGATCCGGGCCATGACGAGCACATGGAACTGACCGAATGGCGCCCGGCCGATTTCGACGCCGAGCATTTTGACGCCGATGAGGCAACCCAAGCGATGCAGTTCCCGCCGCTGGCTGAACAGTGGTGACGCCTCACGGCGGGCCGCTGCCGCGACCAAGGCGGCACCGGCTCGTAGGTTGAGGCCGCTGCGGCAGCGGCACAAGCAACCGGAGGGCAGACGTGGCGAGCAAGCGAAAGCGCAAGCCCGGCTCAAGGGGCAATCCGCGGGCTGCGGCTGGCAGCAGCCGCCGTGTGACGCCCAAGGGCTCGGGCGGTGTGGCCGACCGAGTCCTGCGGTCTTCGGCGCCTACGGACTATGTGCGCATGCGCATGTCGTCACTCGTCAGCGACGTGGCCGCGAATCTCGAAATTTCCGAAGGTGCGTCGTTCGCCGACATCGAGGAGAACCTCGCTGCGGCGGTCATGTCCGCTGTGGAGACACCGTGGAACCCCTATGGAGACCATCCCGGTGTCGCGCTCCGGCATTTGGCTGCCATCGGCGGTACCCCGGGTGCCATTGCGGTGGCCGTGCTTGCCGCGTTCGGCGAGCCGACCGTCCAGCCCAAGGCGCGCGCACAGCTGCAGCGCCTGGTCGACGACGGCATCGAGGTGCCTGAGTGGGTGCACGACCTCGGGGCAGCCGAGCCTGTCGATGCCGTGATGATCCGCGATCAATGGGACGAGTACGTGTCGATCGTCGTCGACTATCGGCGTCCCGACGGCACGGTCCAAGAGATGAACGCAGCCTTCCACCCGCACGCCTGGGGTGCAGCGCACGGGTTGGCTGTCCGTCCGGCGACAGCGGCAGAGCATCGCGATGTCGCGGAGGGGCATCGCGTCACAGACATCAGCCTCGCCGAAGCTCGGGCACTGATGGAACATGGGCTCGCCGAGTTCGATCGGGCGAGCCTGCGCCGCGTCGAGGCAGCCGACGAACTCGACGATGATCCGGCCTGGGGCGAAGCGGACGACGACATCTGCCGGCGTGCGCTCATCGGATGCTTCGTGCGCCTGCTGCCGAGCGGCGGCGAACTGCCCGAAGTCGTCGCGCCCGCTGCATCCCGGCACATGATCGGCGACGACCCGAGCACCGACCGCCAGTTCGCCGAGGCCGTCGAGCGGTTCGTCGCCGACCGCTCGTTCGCCGAAGATTCCTCCGATCTGGGTGACCTGGTCCTGATTGCCGCGATGTTCGCCAATTCATGCTGGATCGACGACGTGTTCCGCTGGAACCCGCCGAGAGTGAAGATATTCCTAGAACAGTGGATACCGAACTTCGGCTTTGAGAGCAACGGTGCCCACATGGACTCGGCGGACTATCGGAAGACCGTCGAATATGGCTTCGAGCCGAGCGACGAGTGGCTCGCGACGCTCGACGCTGCATTTCCGCGGTGGCTGCGGCTGGCAGCCGAGCGACGCGGCCACAACGACGAACTGCTTCAAGCGAATCTCAACTCTGCCCGCGACTCTCTGCGAGAACTCCGGCGGGCAATGACCGGCTCGCCCGTTCCGCCCGCCAGTCCACCGCTTCGCTTTCCCTGAGCACGCCATACCTCCCGTCGACGGTGGGACCGACACCACCACCGATCCGTAGACCAGCAATACACAGTGCCGGCTGGCTTGGATGGTGCCGGCTGTCGTTGCGCTCGTCGTGGATGCTGCCGTACTCTCGTCATGCGTGCTCGCTTCGAGGACGCATCTGCGCATGGCTGTCGGGCTCGGCATGGCCGCGCTGCTTGCGGTGCTGCCGCTGCGTCCGGCGTCCGCTGCCGGCGTTGTCACTGATCTGGGCGCTGAGCCGTCGCAGCGCTGGCATCTCGATTTTGATGCAGCCTGGCACCCAGACGGCGGCGGCACGACCGTCAGCGTGCCCGAGGGGATGCCCGAGGCCCCGCCCGCAACCACCGTGCTGGGTCCCGGCGAGTATCTGGCTGCGGGCGAGTCGGCGATGTCGCCGAACGGCTGGTACCGGCTGACCCTCGAGCCCGACGGACGGCTGGTGCTGCGCGCCACCGACGACGGCCTGGGTCTGCGAGCCGTCCTGTGGTCGACCGAGCCGGCCTCAGAAGCGGTGCCGCTGCTGGTGATGCGCACGAACGGCGACCTCGTGCTCTACGACACCGCCCATCCTGGGTTCGGGGCCACGGCATCTGACGGCGACCGGGCACGACTGTGGACTGCGGACACCCGCAGCGATCCGGCCGCGTCGCTGCAACTCGGCAACGACGGCACCCTGTCCGTCGTCACGCCGCTGGGACGAACGCTGTGGCGCAGCGGCAACACTGCGCCCGATGTCGGAATCGTGGGCGCGCGCCATGTCATCTACGACCGAGGCAGCCAATGGGTCTGGCTCATCGACGCCGACGGGGCCATGGTGGACAACTATCCGGTCAGCGGACATGCCGAATCGCCGGTGCCGGGTCGCTATGCGGTCACGTCGAAATCGGAGGACGCCATCTCCTACAACTGGCTGGTCACCATGGAGCACATGGTGCGCTTCACCACCGACTCCGAGGGAGACTTGATCGGCTTCCATTCGATTCCCCGCGGCTGGCGGGACACGCCCGTGCAGACCGAAGCCGAACTGGGCGAGTTCGGGTCGCTGGGCTGCGTGCGCCAACGCGACGACAAAGCCGAGCGCCTCTACACATGGGCCCCCATCGGCACCCCGGTGGTCGTGATCGCCTGAGCGCTGCCGTGCCGGACTGCTGACGTGTCACATGCCAGCGCGATACTTCGAGCGTGTTCAACCGGGCGCCACGAGGCTCAGACGACTCGCATCTCGACGATGTACTGAGCGAGATGCGCCGTCAGGCGCACGATCGCGCGGATTTCGCCAGCAGATTCGAGCGGATGTGCCAAGGCGTGCTGGGCGCGCTGAGAGACGGCGACGGTCGGAGGGTGTTCGACCGCGTCGATCGGTGGGACGACTGGGCGGGCCGCGAGGGCCCGGGCGGCGGCATCGGCCTCGTCGCGCACCGCAACAGCGCTCGCGACGATGACGCCGTCGCCATCCAGTGCCGCTGCTCCAGCGGCAGCCGGCTCGTCTCGAAGCGGGATGTCGAGGCGTTCCTGGAGGCATCCGATTCGGCGCAGTTTCGAGCCCGCATGCTGATCCACACCGCCGAGGGGCTCAGCCCTGATCTCCAGCGGCAGATCGACGACCGCCAGAAGCCCTGCCATGTCATCGACCTTGCAGAGATGCGACGGTGGAAGCTGGACTGGTGGACGGTAGCCGAAGCGGCGGGTTCCGTAACGCCCCTGCATGCGTCGCCTGGTCGCGCGACGGCGGCCAACCAGCCGGGCGAGGCCGATCCGGGCAGCACGGTGGGACCGCTGCTGAGCAAGACGAGTCGTGCACTGCTGAGCAGAGGCGTCGCTGTCGGTGCGATCGCTGTGGGAACCCTGATGGTCTTCTCCGGCGCGGACATCGGTGCTCTGCTCATCATCGGCGGGATCCTGGTGCTCGCACGCCGACGCGCTGCCCGGCGGCAGGCAACCCCACGACCTGCCGACCGGCCGCGTGGCGGGCGGCACGGCGGCGCGACGTCACGTCAACGCCCGGACAGCGACGACTGGAGTGACGACGACCTGGACTGGGACGACGCAGGAGACCGCGACGACAGCGAGTGGGATCATGCCGACGAATGGGACCGAGTCGAACGGCGCGAAGACGAGTGGGAGCGCGAAGACCGAAGGTTCTGGGCCTACAGCGAACGAGACTCCGCGGAACACAGTCGGCGAGACCGGGCCGACGAATGGGTCCCCGACGACGAATGGGGCGATGCGGACAGCGAATGGGACCGCAACGACGACTGGGACGACGATGAACCGCCTCGGAGATCAGCGTCGCGCGGGCGCGGCCGCGGGCCGTCTTGGGAAACCGACGACGGCGACTACATCTGAGCGGCCGAATTCGAATCATGTGACACCCCAGCGCGAAGCTGCACACATGTCTGATCGACCGAATCGCAGAACCAGAGAACCGTGGGGACCCGACATCGCAGGCGTCCTCGTCTGTCTCGTCATCGCCGGAATGCTGAGACTGTCAGCCGTGGGGTTCCTCCTGCTCTGCATGGTCGTCGCTGCGTTGCATGGCTGGTTCGGTGGCCGCAACGAACGGCGCTCCCGCAGGCGACGGTCAGCGGCGAGTCTGCCTCACCACCAGCGCGCCAGCCGCTCTCGGGAACTCCCGCGGCCTCGGCCCGCGCCCGCACCTCCGCGTCGCGCTGGGCCAAGGCCGCGGTACGTGCCCGACAACCTCGATGACCTCGACGACGACTGGGGCGATGACCGATGGGACTTCGATGACGACGAGCCCTACCACCGGCCCAGGCGAGACCGGCACCACCGCGCCGAATCGTGGGAGACCGACGATGCCGACTACATCTGAGCGCGAAGCCGCTGCGACAGAGCGCCGACCGGCGCAGCGGAACTCAGCAGGCAGAGCCGGCAACCCAAGCGGCGTTGCGGTGGCGACTGCCAAGCGCGCCAAGCTGGCCGAGGCCGCGTTGACCCTGCTGCTGACGCTCAGCATCAGCGCAACACTGGTGATCGCGTGGCTGTGGGTACTGGCGATGTGGTATCCGGCTTCCAGTCCGCCCGCCGCAGACCCGAACCATGGCTGCGGCCCCATGACCGCCTGCCTCGACGCTTGAGGGCGCTAGTCCGGCGAGGCCGGCCAAGCGTCCCGCCGGGATCATCCAGAGCTGAGCTTGTCGACTTTCTCAGCGATCCCCAGCAACAGCTCGGAGTGACCCGTCAGCACCTCGGCGATCTCGCGTTGCGATGCCTGCAGCTCGCCCACCGAGCCCCGCAGCTCGCCCACCGAGCCCTGCAACTCGCGCTGCGATGCCTGCAGCTCGCCCACCGAGCCCCGCAGCTCGCGCTGCGACTGCTCGATTCGTCGCAGCGCCGAGCGCTGGACCTCGAACGCGGCATCAAGAGCCTCGCCCACCGGGGGCAACGCATCAGGCACTTCCTCATCGGCCACGACAGCAGAGTACTTCAGCGTTCTGCTGCCAATGAAATCAATTTGTGCGTAGGGCGTGCCTGCTGGCTTTGGCCGGGCGGGACGTGCGCTGCCGACCGGTGTAGGTTCAGACACGGTTGCACGGGGGATGGGGATGACTGCTGACGCAGACCAGCATGAACTCGACAAGATGCGCGGGCTCACGTTCCTGTGGGTGCTGGCAGTAGTCGGCGGCACGACGCTGATGTTCGCCTTGACGCAATGGGGGCTCGTGGACGACGTGCCGATGGGCGACATCGCCGCCATCGCGGTCGGCGCCAGCAACGGCATCGGCGTCGTGGCCTTCGGAGGATGGAACGCCGTCGGCATCGTTTCCATCGGCGGCGCCAACGCTGTCGGCATCGTCGCCATCGGCGGGCTGAACAGCATCGGGATCGTGTCCTTCGGCGGTGTCAACGCCGTCGGCATGATCGCGTTCGGCGGACTCAACTCCTATGGCACGTCGGCAGGCGTGCGTTTCCTGGCTTGGCAGCCCCTCCGGATGCCGGCACGCAAGCGCTAGCGGGCGCAGCGTCGATGCGATCAGCTCGTGCCTGAGCCTTCGGCTGAGTTCGATCCGGCGGTCGATCCGATCGTGTGCTCGCCGTACGAGGAGCCGGATCGGCATTGGGATCTCGACCGGGCGGGGCGGGCGAAGGCGGGAGCGGCGCCGCTACCGGGTCGGCGGCGCTCGGCGCTGCTGAGGCCTGTGCCCGACGACGACGCCACCGCGACCATGTCCATGGATCTCGGCGGTACCGATACCGAGAACGAACTCATCAACGACATCCGCGAACGAGTCCGCGCATGGCGCGCAGATGGCTGGCCCGGCGTCACGTCGGTGACGCGCAAGCTGCTGGTGCACTGGGCCGACGACACCTCGCATCGGCAGCTGCGCCCGTTCTTCGCGCAGCGCGAGGCCATCGAGACGCTGATCTGGCTGCGCGAGGCGGCCCGGCGTGACACGCCCGAGCGGCGCGACCTCGAGGCTGCGTCGCGAGCGGCCAACGACGGCATCGTGCGCTACTGCGCCAAGATGGCCACTGGCACCGGCAAAACCGCCGTGATGGGCATGCTGATCGCCTGGCAGACGCTGAACGCCGTGCGCTCGCATCGTCAGCGCAACCTGCAGCACTCGTCGCGGTTCTTGGTGCTGACGCCGGGGCTGACGGTGCGCGACCGGCTGGCGGTGCTGGCGCCGAGCGCACCCGACAACGTGTACGGGGAGCTCGGGCTGGTGCCCGCCGAGCTCCGTGGCGACCTGACGGCAGCTCGCGTGACGGTGGTGAACTTCCAGGCGTTCCGCCAGCGCGATCCTTCCGAGTCGAGCGGCGCGCAGAAGGCGCTGCTGGGCGAGTCGCGGATCGACCAGACCGAATCGCCGCAGGCGATGATGCGCCGGATGGTGGGAGACCTGCTGGCGCGCCGAGGCGCACACGGCGACTTGGTGGTCATCAACGACGAGGCCCATCACTGCTACCTGCCGCCCGACGCCACTGCCGGCGAGACTGCTGGCGCCAAGCAGACTGCCGAGGAGCGCAGCGAGAACAAGGTGGCCGCGGTGTGGTTCAACGCCGTGCGGACGCTGCGAGACATGGGTGCGCTCGGCGAGCGTGACCGGTTCGGCGGGCAGGCGTCGCCGGTGTACGACTTCTCGGCGACGCCGATGTGGATCGGCCGTGCCGCCCGCGGCGAGGGTTCGCCGATGTTCGAATGGGTGGCGTCGGACTTCGGGCTGATGGACGCCATCGAGTCGGGCCTGGTGAAGGTGCCCCGCGTGCCGGTCGGCGACGACACGCCCGGGACCCGCACGGCGTGGCGACGGCTGTACGAGGCCACGCCCACCAAGAAGCTGCCCAAACGCTCCGACGACCCGGCGGCCGTGCTGCCGCAGCCGCTGGAAGACGCCCTGACAGCCGCAGCGGGCGAATGGCGCCGCTCGTTCGCTGCGGCACAGGATCGGCAGCAGCAGACGCCGCCGGTGATGATCGTGGTGGCCAACACCATCGACAACGCCGTTGCACTGTACGAGCACATCGCCGGCTGCGAGCGGCAGACCGCCGACGAGGGCCGGGACGTCTCCCAAGTCATCGCGGGCCGGTTCGAGGAGTTCTCCAACGTCGTCGAGCACCCCACGGGCGGGCCGGCCCAGTGGCGCAGCGACCCGCGCACGCTGCTCGTCCATTCACGCCCCGACGACGATGACGCCATCACCGCCCGGTTCGCGAAGCTGCTGCGCGAACAGGCGGCACACATGGGCGACGACGTGCCCGCCGATGCGATCCGCGAGGCGCTGAACACGGTCGGCAAGCAGGGGCGGCTCGGCGCCGGGGTGCGCTGCGTGATCTCGGTGTCGATGCTCACTGAGGGCTGGGATGCCCGCACAGTCACCCAGATCGTAGGCTTCCGGGCGTTCAGCTCGCAGCTGCTGTGCGAGCAGGTCACCGGGCGGGCGCTGCGGCGCACCTCGTACGAGTCGTTCCGCGACGAGCCCGGCAAAGCGCACCTGCTGATGCCCGAGTACGCCGAGGTGCTGGGCATACCGTTCGAGTTCATGCCGCTGCGCGGCACCCGCACCGGCCCGCCGCCGCCCGACCGCACCGAGGTGCACTCAGTGCGCGGACGCTCAGCGCTGCGGGTCGTCTGGCCGCAGGTGGTCGAGTACCGAACCGTCGCCACGCAGGCGGGCTTCCGGCTCCGCCCAGAGGCAGTGCGGCCCGCCAAGGTGTCCGAGGATGCCTCCGCGGAGCGAGTCGAAATGGCGGGCGTGGCCGGGAAGATGATCGAGCTGTCTCCCGACGATCTGCTGCGCGACAAGGCCGCCCGCGTGCGCTGCGCCGCGGAGGTCGCCAACCTGCTCACACTGAGGGGCCACGATTCGCTGAAGCCTCCCCTGGCGACTAACCGTCAGTCGGCCGATGACGAGCCGCAGGAGGACGTAGGCGTTGCACCGCACGCTCACGCGAGCTCCGACGGCGGCACCGCAACAGACGCGGGCCACGACGGCGACCAATCCGACGAGGCAGGTCTGGGCGGCGCCGGGCGATGCTCGTTGTTCGGCGCCGCGTACCGGGCCCTGCGCGACTGGCTCGCACACCCGGACGTCGACTGCGCCAGCGCATCGGTGCTGCTGCGGCACCGCAACAAGCGCGACTTCTACGCCCAGCTGATCGCCGCGTGCGATTTCGGCACGCCCGCAGCGGCGACCCCCCCCCCGCGGCAGATCGCGGTGCTCGCCCGGCCGCCGCTCGACGACACGGCCGGGGTCCGGTTCGAGACCACGCTGCGCCACATCACGGCCGCGAAGCACAGCGAGCTGTCGCACGCGGCGTGCCACTCGCGGCTTGAGCTCGACGCTGCCCGCATTCTCGACCGCCACCCGGCGGTAGCGGCCTGGGTCCGCAACTTCGGACTCGACTGGTCGCTGCCGTACCACTTCGACGGAGCGTGGCGCCGCTACGAGCCTGACTTCGTGGCCCGCCTCGCAAACGGGCTGAACGTGGTCATCGAATGCAAGGGCATCGTGGACCCGAAGGCGCTCGCGGCCGAGCGCTGGACCCGCGACCACTGGATCCCTGCAGTGGCGGGAACGCCCGAGGTGCCCGGCGACCTGCGCCGCTGGGCATATGAGGTCATCACCGACGCCAGCCACCTGCCCCGCCGCCTCGACGATCTCGCCTCCCGCGAAGCCGACCCCGCCGACGCAGGACCATGACGAGGAGAACGCCGTGACACCGCCGCCGAATGACGCTGGGCCTCGCTCCTACGACCATGCCTCGGCGCAGCGGCCGAACCAGCCCACCGCGGAGACCTCGCCGCTGATGAGCGACGACGACCGTGCGCCGGTCGCGTTCGACGTGGCACGACGCCTGCCGCAGGCCGTCGCCGACGCCTACGACCAGGCAGTCGAGCTCAGCGACGTGAACCTCGACCGCGACCTGCGCACCCACCCGGTGCTGGCGTGGGACCGCCAAGGCGTCACCTCGCAGATCAACGGCGACGCCGAAGCCGACGCCGCGCACGCCTTCGCCGGCGTGCCGCTGTACACCCGCGAGAAGGTCACCCCCGCGCTGCTGGTGGAGCAGCTGCGCCGCGGTGACACCAGCAGGGTCATGCAGCTCGACTTCGACGGGCTCGGCGACGACGCACTCGAATGGGAGTGGTACCAGCATGCCGGTCACTGGCAGAACCGCCTCATCCACGGCGACTCCGCTGCGGTGATGCAGTCGCTGCTCGCCAAGGACCGCCTGCGCGACCAAGTCCAGATGATCTACTTCGACCCGCCGTATGGCCAGAACTTCAAGTCCAACTTCCAGACCTCGGTCGCCAAGCTCGAAACCCCCGAGAAGCTCGACGGCCTGCCCGTCGGCGACACCATGCCGCTGCGAGCCTTCAGAGACAGCTACCGCAACGGCATCCACTCGTACCTCGACGGCATCCACGAACGAGCCGTGCTGGCCCGAGAACTGCTCACCGACACCGGCTCGCTGTTCGTCCAGATCGGCGACATCAACGTCCACCGGCTGGCCCTCGTGCTCGACGAAGTGTTCGGCCCCGAGAACCGAGTCGCCACCATCACCTGGCGCCCGACTGCCGGATCGTCAGCCAGAACCCTGCCTGAGAGCGCCTCGTACCTGCTGTGGTACGCCAAGGAAAAGCAGCGATGCAAGTACCGACAGCCGTACGAACCACTCGACAGAGCCGGCGTCATCGAGTTATTCAGCTGGCATGCGATGCTTCAGACACAAGACGAACCTGCGCGTCCGCTAACGGCGACTGAGCGAAACCAGCCAAACCAGGCCTTTCCAGAGGGTGCAGTTCTGTACCGGCGAATGAACCTGACTTCTGCGGGTTCGTCCACCACCGGCCGCACGCGCACGGTCGAATACGATGGCCAGACCTACTTCTGCGGGACCGGGAAACAATGGCGCGTCTCCGTCCATGACGGAGACGCGCCAGTGTGCACCCCACCGGCAAACAATGGAGCGCGCACGGAGGCTTCGCCTCCGTGTCCCGACCCGGAGCCATGCGGTCTGTGCTGGCTCGGCTGGAGCAATCGCATTGACGACAGCGGTCGAACGCTGCAGTGGAAGTGGTACGAGTCAGAGGTTCCCGGTCGGCGCGTTGACAACGTCTGGCATCGAATGAGCCTCGTAGCCGGCCGGACTAGGCGCTACGTGGTCCAGACTTCAGCGTCGATCATCGAGCGCTGCATGCTGATGACGACCGATCCGGGGGATCTGGTGCTGGATCCGACCTGCGGGTCAGGGGTCACCGCCGATGTGGCTGAGGAGTGGGGGCGGCGCTGGGTCACCATCGATGTGAGCCGCGTCGCCATCGCCGTTGCCCGCCAGAAGCTCGCCACCTCTGTGTACACATGGCACCGCACCACCGACGGCGGTGCCGACCCGGCAGCCGATTTCGTGTGCAAGCAGATGCCCAAGGTGTCCGCCGGCCGCCTGGCCGACCCGAACACCGACTGGGACCATCCCGACAACGTCATCAAGCTCGTCGACCAGACCGAGGCCGAGCCGAAGCGGGTACGTCTCGCCAGCCCGTTCACCGTCGAGTCGCACTCGCCTTACTCGTACCTGCCCTTCGACGCCGCACCTGTCGGCGCCGACAGCACGGCCGGGCGAGCCGACGCGAGTCTGCTGCTGGGGATCGCCAGCGGCGAGGGCGAGCAGTCGATCATCGACGCGCTGTACCGCTCGCCCGTCTGCGACCCTTCGGGCGCTGCGCTGCTACATGTGGTCGACCACGAGCGCTGGCCCGGCACCCATCTCGCCTCCCACGGCGTCACCTGCGCACGGCCCGGGCGCGACACGCACACCACCGCCGGACTCATGATCGCCGCGCCCGACGCCACCGTCACCGCCGCGCAGGTCGCCCGCGCCGCCGTCGAAGCCCGCCAGAACGCGCCCGACTGCGCCGACCTGATCGCTGTCGGCTTCGCCTTCGACCCCGATGTTCCCGCCAACGTCGGCGCCTGCACCGTCCACCGGGTGATCGCCTCCAAGGACCTCCAGATTCCCGAACTCGCCAAGAACCCTGACGGCGGCACGTTCACCCTGCTCGGCGAGCCCGACTGCGAGGTGCGCCGCACCTCCGACGGCACCTCGCTGATTGTGCGGCTGCGGGGCTGCGACACCTACGACCCGCAGTCCGGCCAGGTGCGCGAGGCCAACCTGGACCGCATCGACTGCTGGATGGTCGACACCGACCACGACCAGATGAGCTTCGTCGCCCGCCTCACCCACTTCCCCAACGGCCTGCGCAACGACGCCGGCCTGAAGGCCGCCATGCGATCGCTGGCCGGCGACCTCGCGCCCGACGCCGAAGCGCAGATCATCACCTTCCAGTCCAAGCCATTCGCCATCCCGCCCGACGGCCGCCCCATCGCCGTCAAGGTCATCATCGACACCGGCGCAGAGATGAACACCGTCATCGGCCCAGACGCCTGGCATGACCCGCCAGACGACTGAACGGCCCATAGCCGAGCCGCGCGCCAAGCAGTCCCTCACCGGCCGGCCGACCGACCGGCGTCACAGCCGATGCAAGCCGCGCCATGAGACAACGCTGTGTTTCGTCCGCCTCGAAAAATCGGCTTGCTGCGAGCCTGGTGCCTGCCTACGTTCACGTCGGCGGACACTCACCGCCAGTGACGACCCGCAGGGCATGCATGGCTACCATCGACACCGTGACCGACAGCGGCGAAGCACAGGCCGCCGAGCCGGAGACTGCTCTGCCGATCTCGCCGCCCGTCGCGGCGCAGGTCATGGCACCGGTCAACCCCCAGACCGCAACCGCGCAGCGTTCCATGACGGTCGTCGTCACCGTCTTCGGTGCCATCATCACCGCTTTGCTCGGCGGCATGTTCCTGTTCATGATCTCGGCCATCGACGACGTGCGCGACGAAATCAGCGCCCTCCGCAGCGAGATGCACGACGAGATCGGCAGCCTGCGCAGCGAGATGAACGCCCGCTTCGCCGAGGTGGACCGGAAGTTCGACCAGGTCAACGCCGTACTGATGGACCACACCGACCGGCTGGCGCGTATCGAGACGACGCTCGGCATCAGCGGTCGGCCCCCCAGCGGTGAGACCGACACCCCCGCCGACCCGTAGACCGGCGATCCGCAGTGCTCGGCGAGGCCTATGCCGTCGGTGAGATCAACTCCGGAACGGATGGCGGGCTGGCCAGCAGATCGGCGACCTCGCCTTCAAGACGGTCGATGAACTCGTCGCCGCGGTCTTGGTGCAGCGCGACGCCGAACAGGATGCGACGCATGACGAAATCGGCATCTGAGGACGTGCCGACGTACACCCCCGAGACGCGCTGGCGGTTCTCCACCGGCATCATCAGCACCCAAGAACCGCCAACCTGCTCGGGCGATACCGATACCAGCTTGTCCCAGCGGAACTCCCGAGAGTGCAGGTTCCCCCGGAACACGGCACGCAGGTTGGAGACCACGAAGACGCCGTCACCGTCCTCACCGTCGATCACACGGGTCTCCTCGGGCGCCTGCTCGATAGTGCCGCGATGCACGCTCGGCCGGTAGTACACGCCCTTGGCGATCTTGATCGACAAACCATGGGAAGAGCCCCCATAGCGCGCCTTGGGAGCGCGCCGAGTCTCTGTGAGCATCGGCCCGTGACACACCAGCAGCACCTCTTCGCCCCGCTTGGTGATGATCGGGCACTCCGGATCGGTCTCATCGGCCAAGTCCTCATAGGAACGGAACGCCTCGATCTCATCGGCCAGTTCGGAGCACTCGTTCTCCCACTCGCGACGACGCTCCAGCGCCTCGCGATGCGTCCGTGCCAGCGCTTCGCGTGCCTCCGCTGCCGGATCGCCGCCGAACAGCCTCTGCAACCTCTTCAACACCATCGATGCACCTCACATGTCTTGCTCAGGGCCAGTCGCCCCGCTCAGCCTCGCGCGACAGTGTGACATGACAGCCGGAACCGCCAGTAGAGCTCATATCGGGCGCCCAGCCGTGACATGTCGTCGCCGTCTGTCGAGGGGATGAAGGTGCCGAGATGCTCGGCAACCACGGCGAGGTGTGCGTCCACGACATCAAAGGTGCCCGATGCTGCCAACCGTTGACCGACCGAGATCTGCTCGTCGAGCGGGTGAACGTCGAAGTGGCGCGACGCCCGTGCGAGACTTGCCTGCTGGCCACCGTCTCGCCGCACTTGGGCCAGGACAGGATGGGTGATAACGACCGATACCCTGGCGGTCGAGCACCGTGTCGGCCCAATCGAGATGCTCTTGGTCGATCGGCCCTTGCTGTGCCTCCTAGGAGGCGATCATGTCCAGCAGCGCCTGACTGCGCCGCCGACGCCTGACCTCAGCGAGCAGCGACCGCTTGATGGCCAGCTTCTTGGTGCCGTCAATCGCGACGAACTCCTCGAGCGCTGCTTCCATCTCGTCGTCGAAGTTGACTGTGGTCTTGCTTGCCATACATATACGGCAGCAGATATGTATGAGTATGGCTTAGACAGCAGCCAGCAATGTCAAGCCGAACTCGTCGTCGGCGTCGAAGAGGAACGGGCCGAAGGACCGGCCGCAGAAGGTCAGGCTGACGTAGCCTCAACAGGTCGCTGTCGTCAGAGAGGGGCGCTGATGCCGACAGTTCACAGGCTCAAGGTCACGCTGAAGGGCGTCCGACCGCCCATCTGGCGTCGCATCGAGGTCCGCTCGGACACGACGCTCGACCGTCTCGCGGCAATTCTCGAAGCTGCGATGGGCTGGGAGGGCTACCACCTGCACGGCTTCGAGATCGGGGATGCCAGCTACCAGGAGCCCACGCCGTTCGACGATTTCCCTTTCGGCCGTCGACCGCTGGATGAGTCCAAGCACCGGCTCGGCGAGGTGCTTGCTCTCGTTGGCGAAAAGGGGCGCTGGGACTACGATTTCGGCGACAGCTGGGAGCACGACGTCATGGTCGAAGCGGTCGAGCCCGCCGACCCGGCAGGCAGCTACCCGCGATGCGTCACCGGTCGGCGTGCTTGTCCTCCGGAGGACTGCGGCGGGACATGGGGCTATGCGAATCTCCTAGAAGCGGTGGCGGACCCGCGCCACCCGCAGCACGCAGAGCTGACGGAGTGGCTGCCGCTCGGATTCGACTCCGAGCATTTTGAGGCCGAAGAGATGACTGAAGCGATGCAGTCGCCGCGCCCGCCACTCCGCGAACTGTGGTGACACGACCCATGCCCCTCTGGCCAACACACGAACCACGGGTTCTGGGGGTGCCATGCGAGGAAGGTGTAGATGAATCTGAATCACCCAGTGTTCTGTAGAGACTCGGGTTGTCGAGTCACGGCCGAGGTGGCTGTGCCCTGTTGACAACTGTTGTCAACACATGCAGACTGGCCATATGAGCCGGAACACCATGAGCTTCGCACTTCCCCCCTCGATGCGGAACTACATCGACGAGCGTGTCCGAGGCGGGGAGTACGGCAACACCAGCGAGTACCTGCGCGATCTCATCCGGCGCGACCAGCTAGCCGAAGCAGCACGTCGCTTCCGCCAGTTGATTGCAGACGGGGTCGAGTCAGGTGAAGGCCGTCCATTGACATCTGACATCGTCGATGATCTCCGTGCGCGAGCGTTCAGTCGAAGGGTGTGAGCGAAGTCCGACTGCGCCCGCTCGCCGAACTCGACCTCATTGAACGCAGCGAGTACTACAGGTCCGAGGGTGGCGATGACCTCGGACGACGCTTCTTTGACGCGGCGATCGGGTCGTTGCGAGAGATCGAGCGCATGCCCGGCACCGGTTCACCGCGAATCGGCGAACTGTGCGCCGTCGATGGCTTGCGGTCGCGACGACTGCCACGGTTCCCCTGCGGCTGGTTCTACTTCGAGCGTGTGGATCACGTCGACGTAGTCCGCCTCCTCGCCTATGCCCAAGACCTCGAGACGATCCTGGGTGATCTGCGCCAAGACTGATCAGAACGCGCTGCTCGCGGTGACGGTGAGGCCGAATTCGTTGCCGGCGTCGATGAGGGCGTCGAAGAGGTACTGGCCGAAGGATCGGTCGCAGAAGATCAGGTAGGAGGGTGTGCCGTTGACGTCGTTGCGGGCGAGGTCGCAGGTGGTCAGGGCCACCGAGGCTGAGAGCACCGCACCGTCGGGAGTCATGTGGTCGCTCCAGTCGATGCCGCACACCTTCTCCAGCATGCGTGCCGCATCTGCGCCGGTAACGCGGAACATCGCCCGGCTGTGGGTCCAGTCCAGCGCCGTCATGAACTCTTGCTCGCTGAGCCCGGCGAGGTCGGCGACCGCTGCGGCCACCTCGCCCGGAGTGCCCACGATGATCCACTCACCGGGGCGTGAGCCCAGCACGAGCGCGCCGCCCGGTGCCATCTGCGACGACCCGAAGCGGGCACCGAGCCGGTCCGCCGTGGGCCCTTCGACGCCGGCTCGCACCAGCCACTTCGTGGTGGCGCTGGCGTCGGTCAGCGTCAGGTTGCCGCCCTCCGAAGCCGGATAGTTCCGGACGACTGGGCTCTCGAACGCCGCTGCATCAGCCACGGAGGCGCTCCCCTGCCGGGTCGAAATGGGCGTGATGGTCGATCACGGTGGCGCCGATGCGCTCGCCCGATTCGAGCAGCA
This sequence comes from Microthrixaceae bacterium, assembly GCA_011523825.1. Lineage (GTDB taxonomy): Bacteria > Actinomycetota > Acidimicrobiia > Acidimicrobiales > Poriferisodalaceae > Poriferisodalis. The sequence goes on along the minus strand of WTFX01000007.1, from coordinate 42,645 downwards.
CCGTCAGCTTCGTGCCTCCTGCGGCCAGGTCCGGCTCTACTTGCCCCAGGCAGATCGAGCGGTTCAGCGTCGGCGAATACCGCGACGACGTGATGCGGCCCAAGATCTCGTTGGTGTCACCCCGCACGATCTGTGCGGCCTCTTCGGGCACCACGTCGGGATTGTCGGGCTGGATGGCCACGACCATCGGGAGCGACCGGTCGGCCGCCCAGGCCAGTTCGGGCTTGCCGGCGAAGTCGTCCTTGTCGAGCTTGATGAGCGACCCCAAGCCGGTGCTGGGTCCCAACGTCAGGCCGTCAGTGTCCTGGCCCACGATGAAGTGCCCCTTCTCGAGGCGCATGATGCGCTGGCCTTCGAGGCCGAACGGTCCCACGCCGAGATCGCTGCCGGCGTCCATGAGGGCTTCCCAGACATGCAGGCCGTGGCCGGCGGGCACGTGCAGTTCGAACGACAGCTCGCCGGTGAAGCCGATGCGCCACATGAAGCAGCCCTCCACGCCCGCCACCGTGGCTTCTCGGACGGTCATATACGGGAATGCCTCAGCGTCGAGGTCGACGCCCTCGCAGACCCTGCTCATGAGCTCCCGGGACTTGGGCCCGGCCACGTTGATGCTGGCGTACGCGGTGGTGACGGGGGTGACGTGCACCTGCCAGTCCGGGCGCTCGGTCTGGAGCCAGTTCTCCACCCATTCCCAGACGCCGCCGGCACCCGAGCTGGTGGTGGACATCATGTAGTGGTCTTCGCCGAGGCGACCGGTGACCCCGTCGTCGAGCACCACGCCGTCCTCGGCGCACATCATCCCGTAGCGCACCCGGCCCACGCCCAGCTTCATCCACTTGTTGACATAGAGCAGGCTGAGCAGCTTGGGCACGTCGGTGCCGCGCAGGTCGAGCTTGCCCAGCGGGGTGACGTCGATGAGCCCGACGTTCTCGCGGACATTGCGCACCTCGGCTGCAGGGTCGCCGTAGTGATCGGGACGCAGCCACTGGCCGGCCTGGATGATGGAGACGTTGTTGGCCTCGTGCCAAGGCTGGATCGACGACACCCGCACCGGCTCGAACATCCGACCGGCGAGCGCGCCGAGCGTGAGCGGCGCGTAGGGGGGCCGCCACACGGTGGTGCCGACCTCGCTGATCGTCTCGCCACGCGCCTCGGCAATGGCTGCGACGGTGTTGACCGTCTCGAGCTTGCCCTGCGAGGGACCCATCGTGGCTGTGGTGTAGCGCTTGGCCAGCTCCACCGAGTCGTACCCCTCGTGCGCAGCAGCGACCAGGTCCTTGGAGCTGATGTCCTCGGACATGTCCACCATGCCGTGGGTGTCGGCGCGGTAGAGCTCGGGATGGGGGTCGCGGCCGAGCGGTGCTCGCTCGTCGGGTGCCCAGGCGGGCTCGTCGCCGTCGACCGGCAGGGCCCGAGCGGTGCGGGACTGCAGCCGATGGCGGACCGCCGCGGCACGGGCTGCGGCAAGGCGACCGGTGGCGGCACCGTGCTGACGCAGCCCGTCAAGATCAGCGTCGCCGGCGAGCCCGCCCGTCGCCAGCACATTGCTGGGGGGGTCGGACGGGAAGAACCTGGCTGCGGCGGGGTCATAGATGGGACGGTCGCCTGCCATGTTGAGCAGCGATGTCGGCGCCGTCCAGCCGGCTGCTACCACGAGCAGGTCGGCGTCGATTCGCTCGGCGCCATTGGTGCCGTTGACCATCACGGCCTCGACGGCCCGCGACGATCCCGCTGTCAAGCTCACGCTGCCGCCGGTGCGGCCGTCGATGACGGCAGCGATCTCGGTGCCCACCCGTTCCAGGTCGGCGACGGCTGCGTCGCCGTCGGCATTGGCACTGAACACCACCGCCCGCTCGCCCGGCTTGACGCCCCACAGGTTGATCAGGCGCCGGGCAGCCCCCGAGGTGATGACGCCGGGCCGGTCGTTGCCCTCGAACACGTACGGTCGCTCGATCAGGCCGGGCGCTGCCACCAGCGTCTTGGCGCGAGCCTTGATGAGACGCTCGACCGCGATGGGGTGGTTGCGCTGGACGATGCCGAGCCAGTTGTCCTCATACCGACCGGTCACGGTCGAGTCGGTGAGTACCTCGACGTCGGAAGCATCCAGCGCAGCACGCAGATCGGTAAGCGCCGCCTGATCGCCGGCGTCGCTCGAATAGCGCAGGTGGCCGCCCACCGCGTGCTCGTGTTCGACCAGCAGCACGCTGGCGCCCTCGCTGCTGGCCGCCAGCGCAGCCTCAATGCCAGCCGGGCCGGCGCCGGCCACCACCACATCAGGATGGGTGTAGCGCTTGTCATGGTAGGCGTGCGGGGTGTCGAGGTCGATCTTGCCGCCCGGAGCGAAGGTGGCGAGCACCCGCTCGTAGGTGGGCCACAGCCACTGCGGCCGCATGAACGTCTTGTAGTAGAAGCCGGCTGTCAGGAAGCGGCCGAGCAAGCTGTTCGCCGCCTTCAGGTCGCGGTTCAGCGAGGGCCATGCGTTCTGCGCGCGGACGTCCATGCCCGATTCCAGCCGGCGGTGGCCGGCCCGGACATTGGGGTCGTCGCCCACCTGGACCATCAGGTTCGGGTCCCAGAAGTCGGCGGTGAGGATCCCCCGGGGCCGGTGGTACTTCATGGAGCGGGAGAAGATCTGCTCGCCCGAGGCCGCCAGCGCCGATGCGATCGTGTCGCCCTCGAACCCGCTGAAACGCTTGCCGTTCCAGCGGAAGCGCAGCTTGGTGGAGCGGTCGATGACCTCGTTGGGCTGCACGCCCTGGCGGCTCATCGTCATGCCGCACCGCCTCTCTTGTCGCCTGGGAGGGGCGGGTTGCGGAATTCGTTGGTGGCGGTGTTGCGTTCGATCGAGAACCAGCGGCGGCAGCCCGACGCGCAGTACCAGTTTTCGCGCAGCCAGCCCGCTGGGTTGTCTCGCAGGTAGAGATACGCACGCCATTCGGAAGGCGAGGCCGTGTTGGGATCGGGACGAGCATGCGACTCTCCCCCGTACCGGAGGTCGGTCGAATTGCGCGGGCCGCAGTTGGGGCACGGGACAAGCAGCATCAATGACCTACCGATGCAGCGCCCTTTTCGCCCACGAGTTCGCCGTTGTCGAAACGGCTGAGGGCGAAGGCTTCGATCAGCTTCGGCGTGCGGCCCGTAGCAGCGGCTTCGGCCATCTGCTCACCCGACACGGGGGCAGCCTTGAATCCATAGGTGCCCCAGCCCACATCCACCAGGAAGCCGTCGACGGGCGTGAATCCCATCACCGGCGAGTAGTCGGGCGTCATGTCGCACAGCCCGGACCACTGGCGCAGAATCCGCATGCGGGAAACGCCGGGCATCAGCTCGAGCACGTGGCCGGCCAGCCCTTCGGTGAACTCCAGCGAGCCGCGCACTGAGTAGTTGGCGTAGGGGTCCACCGACGCACCGAACACCAGCTCGCCACGGTCGGTTTGGCTGACGTACACGTGCAGCGAGCCCGACACCACCACCGTCGGCAGGAACATCTTCACCGGTTCGGTGACGGCGGCCTGCAGCGGGTGGGTGGTGATCGGCAGCCGCACCCCGGCCATCGTCGAGATGAGCGACGCCCAGCCGGCGGTGCAGTTGATGACGATCGGCGTGGAGATGTCTCCCCGGTTCGTGCGCACCCCGGTGACGCGCCCACCGGCGCCCTTGCCGTCGGGCCCGTCCCCGCCGTCGCACAAGATGTCGGTGACCTCGGTCTTCTGGTGCATCTCGACGCCCATGTGATCGGCGGCACGGGCGTAGCCCCACACCACTGCGTCGTGGCGCACGACGCCGCCGGGCGGGTGATACAAGGCGCCTTGGATCGGGTAGCGGGGGTGGTCGGAGGTGTCGAGGCTTGGGCACTCCTTCTTGATCTCGTCGGGGCCGATCACGCTGGAGTTGACGCCGCCCAGCTTGTTGACCTCGGCGCGCCAGTGCATCGTGCGCAGCGAGGCATCGGAGTGAGCCAGCGTGAGGTGGCCTCGCTGGCTGAACATCACGTTGATGTTCAGTTCGACAGCCATCTGCTCATACAGATGCACTGACCGGTCGTAGAAGGCCACCCCTTCAGGGGTGAGGTAGTTGGAGCGCACGATCGCCGTATTGCGCCCCGAGCCGCCGCTGCCCAGATAGGCCTTGTCCAGCACGGCCACGTCGGTGATGCCGTGGTTGCGGGCCAGGTAGTAGGCGGTGGCCAGGCCGTGCACCCCGCCGCCGATCACCACGGCGTCATAAGAACGCTTCAGGTCACAGTCGCGCCACACGCGGGGCCACGATTCGCCCCGGAAGCCCTTCCAGGCCAGCGCTGCGGCCGAGTACTTCGGCGGACGCTTCCGTCCGAGCCGGCCGTTCCTCCTCATCACCGAGCAGGTTAGGCAGGGTTCCCGGTGACGAAAAGTATCAATCTAGGATTGATTAGGAGCTTGTCCATATTATTTGCAGCAGGTGCAATTCCGTGAATCTCAAACGTCTGCGCTACTTCGCCGCCGTGGCCGAAGAACTCCACTTCGGACGGGCCGCTGATCGCCTGCACATGTCCCAGCCTCCGCTGAGCCAGCAGATCCGCCTGCTCGAGCACGAGCTGGACACCACCCTGTTCGACCGCAGCACGCGACGGGTCACGCTCACCGACGCCGGAACGTTCCTGTACCCCGAGGCTGTCCGCCTGCTGGCTGCCGCGGACGGTGTGGAACGCCTCATGGAACAGCGCAGGCACGGCCAGGCGGGAACGCTGCGGGTGGGTTTCGTCGACTCCGCGGCCTACGAGGTGATGCCGCGCGTGCTGGCCGAGTACCGCCGCCGCCGGCCCAAGGTCGACTTCGAGCTGCACACGCTGAGCTCCGACGAGCAGGTGCAGGCCCTGCGGGCCGGACGCATCGATCTGGGCATCGGCCGCGCCGCTGCCGACGCCGACGGCGTGGAGGCAACCCTCGTCATGCACGAGCGGCTGCTGCTGGCAGCCAGCGCGTCCCACCGCCTCGCCGCATCCGGTGCCGCGTACCTGGGAGATCTTGCCGGTGAGCCGATCATCGGATTCGACCGCAATGTGTCCCCCAGCCTGCACGCCGTGCTCGCCGGGATGCTCAGCGCCCAAGGCGTCGCCTATGACCCGACGATCGAAGCGACGGAATACACCACCATCCTCGGATTCGTGGCGGCGGGCGAGGGCGTCGCCATCGTGCCAGCGAGCGTGCAGACGTTCCAGCCGCCTGGCCTGTACTACGTGCCCATCAGCGACGCCGCGGCCTCGGTCCCGCTGCTGCTGCTCACCCGCTCAGGCGAGCCGCTGCCGCTGGCGACCCAGGCCCTCGACGTCGTGGCCGAGCTCTACGGCCCAGTGCCACCGGACTGAATCGTCGATCTTGGCGGCGCCTCAGATGGCGAGGTCGTTGAGGTTGTAGTCGCGGATGACGCGCTCGAAGGTCTCGTCGTTGAAGCGGAAGTCGTCCTCGAGGCCGACGAAGGGCGCATAGGTGTAGCGGCGCTCGCCGGGGCGGTGCTGCGCCCGGGCGTCGATGGCCACCGCGATCACCGATGACCGCTTGAACACCCGCTCTTCGTCGTAGACAACCGCTGCGTCGCGCTCGTGCACCCGCAGCTGGCCGGCCACGCCCACCACCGACGACCGCCGGTGGAAGCCGAACGTGATCGAGATCCGCGGGTCCGCCGAGGTGTTGGCGTACGAGCCGTGGATCATGTGACGGTTCACCACCGTCGCATCGCCCGGCTCGCACAGCAGCGGGATGGCGTCGGGCAGCATCACGCTGCCGCCGTTGTCGGCCACTTTGGCTCGCAGGTCGATGCGCCCCGCGGTGTGCGAACCCGGCACGACCCACAGGGCATTCGCCGCCGTGGTCTCATACAGCTGCACCTGGAAGTTGAAGCCGTGGATGCCCATGTCCCAGTCGGGGTTGTCCCAGTGGGTCACGCCGTCCTGGTGCCACGACACCGAGCCGCCCAGCCCGGGTTCCTTCACAAAGATCGCGTCGTTGTAGGGGACGAAATCGGAGCCGTTGATGCTCTCCGCAATGGACATCAAGTCAGGATGGCCGTACAGCCGCAGTGCTGAGGGCATCGACTGGCACATGCCGAAGATCAGGTACACGACATCGGGCGGGGCGTCGGCATCGGGCATGGGCTGGTCCATCTGCACCTGGTGTCGACCCGCCAACGCGCTGGTGCCACCCCACGGGTCCGAGAGCGGCGCAACGTGGATGTACGGCTCTACTGCGCAGTCCCGCCCCAGCGCAGGCCGGCCGTGCTTGTCCACGTCGGCGCCCTTGCGCACGGGCGCTCCCTCGATGACCTCGGCCACGTCGGCCCGCAGTTCGGCGATCTCGTCGGCATCGACCACGCCGGTGAACACATAGAAGCCGTGCTTCCAGAAGTCAGCCAGGATGTCGGGGTGCAGCTTGCCGTCGGGGCCGAACCGGACCGGCCCCCGGTTGCCGGTGTCGTGTGCGCGCTGCACTCCCCCGGCGAGGTAGTCGGCCATCTCGGCGAGATGCTCGGCTCTCGTCGGCGTGTCAGCCGTCCGTACCGGATCCGCAACGTCAGTCATCGCATTCCCCCAGGCAAGCCCCGTCACAACGATGGTAATCGGGCAGCCCGCCGGCTCTCTCGTGCACGGCTCGGCTCTGCGAGCATGAGCCCATGGAGTTTCACGAGTACGCAGACCGATACCGGACCGCGGAGGTGACCCGCGACGACGCCGGCGTGGTGACCGTTCGCATGAACACCCGCGGCGGGCCGCTGCAGTGGGGCGGACGTCCGCACCGTGAGCTGCCCGAGCTGTTCATGGCCCTGGCATCCGACCGGGACATCAAGGTGGTGATCCTCACCGGAACCGGAGACTCGTTCATCGAGCTGCCCGACGAGGTCAACGCGCTCGCCGAAGGGCGCGCCAACGCAACCGTGTGGGACCGCATCATCTGGGAGGGCAACCGGCTGGTCGACCAGATGCTCGACATCGAGGTGCCGATGATCGCTGCCGTGAACGGCCCCGTGACGGTGCACTCCGAGCTGGCCGTGTTGTGCGACATCGTGCTGGCCGCCGAGGGCGCCTACTTCCAGGACGCGCCCCACTTTCCCGGCGGATTGGTGCCCGGCGACAGCATGCAGATCGTGTGGCCGATGCTGCTGGGCCCGAATCGGGGGCGCTACTTCCTGCTCACCGGCCAGCAGATCGACGCCGCCGAAGCCCACGAGTTGGGCATAGTCGGCGAAGTGCTGCCCGCCGACAGCCTGATGGCCCGCGCGCAGGAAATCGCCGCTGACCTGGCCAAGCTGAATCCGATCCTGCTGCGCAACACACGCCACGCCTTGGTGCGCCCGCTGCGGCGCGCCATGGCCGACGACCTGCACACCGGCCTCGCCCTGGAAGCAATCGCCTCGATGTCAGCCCGCGAGTGGTTCCGCGACCAATCGCCCGACAACGCCTAGGAGCGCCTCGGCGATTGTGTTCTCAGCCCGTGATGGCGTCGAGCGTCTCTTCGCTGGGGGCGAAGTAGAACGAGCCCGAGGCCGGGTTCGAGAAGTCGGTGATGGCGTCGCGCACGCCATTGGCGTCGTCGAGCCCGTACATCCGGCGTAGGCGGCGGCGCAGCGGGGCCTGGTCCTTGCAGAACGCCATGAAGTACAGCCCCACGGTGCCGTCATGGAATGCATACGGCGTGGAGCGGCGGGCGATCTCGTTGATCTTGTCGCTGCCCTCGTTGCCGTGGTTGCCATCCGCACGCAGCTCAACGTGGCTGAGGTGGCTGTAGGGCTCCTGCGTGTCGGTCTTGTCGGTCTCGGGATACTTCTTGCGCCCGAAGTTCTTCTCCTGCTGATCGTCCGACAGGGCGTTCCAGCCGTCGAGGTCGTGCACCCAGCGCTGGGCGATGATGTGGCTGCCGCCCGCTCCGGGATCGCCGTCGGGCACGATGGCCACGGCGGGCTGGTCCTCGTCGGCGGGGTTGCCGGTGCCGTCCTTGAAGCCGGTCATGTCCAGCGAGTCGCCGTAGATGAACGTGGGCGTCTCACGAGCGACGGCCATGTGGCCGGCCAGCGCGGTGCGGGCGTCGTACTGCACCTTCCACACCTTGTCCTTGTCGTCGTGGTTCAGCCACAGCAGCAGCTCTTCCTGCGTGCCCTTGGCCTCGCGCCCCGAGCCATCCTCAGACTTGACGGTCACGTACTCCTGGAAGTCGTCGGGCACGTCGTCGGTCAGATCCGGCAGCAGGCCGGGACCGATGCCGACGGTCAGGTTGATGCCCTGTTCGTCTGCGGCAGCCCTGGTGGCCGCGATGACGGACTTGATGACACCGAGGTCAGCGCCCTCGACGCGACTCAGGTGGACATACCACTGGTTGGCGCCCATCTCGTTGAAGATGGCCTTCTGCGGCGTCGGCATCGTTGCTCCTTGAGGGTGTGATTGGTGCGACGTGAAGCGGCCGCGCCGGACGCCGCGGGGCGCCTCGGCGTGACTGCCGGGGCTGATCGTAGGCCAACCAACGCGCCACGCGCACCCTCGCTTCTGCCGCTGCTGCCCGACTGCTGAACGCTGGCTCACGCTGTGCCAGCATGATGCAATCGGCCTTCGCACTTGACGGCCACGACCAGCGGAGAAGCACCCATGAGCATCGCGACTGCACCGGCTACACCGGCCCGCCCGTATGACGTCGCGCTGCCCATCAGGGACGATCTGGCGGCTGCTCACGGCGAGATCGCTGCGCGCTGGTCGCGGCCGGGTACCTGGTGGACTGGGGCCCAGCGTGCCGAGATCGTCCGCCAGGTGCGTGCAGCACGCGACCATCGCACCGACGACGGCGGCTCGCTGCCGCCGTGGGTGCAGCCCAGCAGCATCGATGGCCTCGTCGATCCCGATGGCCCGCTGCCCACCGCAGCCGTCGACGCCATCTGGCGCATCACCAATCACCCCGGCACGCTGACCGAGGACTGGTATCAGTCGATCATCGACCGCGGCGTGGATCCGCTGGCCTACGTGGAGCTGGTGGGCCTGGTCGCCCAGTCCAACTGCGTGGACCGGTTCGCCGACGCACTCGAGCTGCCTCGCATCGAGCTGGACGAGCCCACCGACGGCCCGCCGGGGCGGGAGGGGGCGCCGGCGGCGGTCAAGTACCACTGGGTTCCCACGGCCGAACTCAAGATGCCCAACGTCATCAAGGCGCTCAGCGCCGTGCCGGCCGAGAACGAAGCACTGTTCATCCTGTCCGACGCCCAGTACGTGCCCATGGAGCGCGTACGGGGCGACGTGGTGTCCGACCGCAACTCGCTGACTCGCCCGCAGATCGAAGTGCTGGCGGCGCGCACGTCCAAGCTCAACGAGTGCTTCTACTGAACTTCTGCACATGCGTTGCTGCTCGGTCTGAGCGGCCAAAGCAAGGACCTGGACGTCAGCTACGAGGCCGTCAACGGCTCGGGCAATGGTGACGGCGGCGTGCCCCACGGCGCCCTGCTGGCCCGGATCGCCGAGGCGATGTGGGAAGGCGATCCCGCCGAGATGGCGGCAGCCAGGGCCGCCCTCACTGAGGCGGCCGGCCCCGACGTCATGGTCGACGCGGTCGCCGTCAGCGCCAACTTCCACATGATGACCCGCGTGGCCGACGGCACCGGCACCCCGCTGGATCCAGGCACCTACGACATGTCCGCGCCGGTGCGCGAGGCCTGCGACCTCAACGGCTTCGTGTCGCGCCGCGATCCCCAGGGCGACCGCCAGACCGCCCAAGGGGCGTCGAACTGACGGCCCGGCATCGGCGCCGAGACGCGGGACTCCGGCGGCTCAGTCTCGAACTCAGGACCTGAAGCGCTTGGTGGGCAGGTGCGGGCCGACGTAGCCGACATGCACCTTGCCGGTGTTGCGGCCGGTGTCGTCGTGGAAGTAGAGCCTCGGTGCGAGCCCGCCGTTGGACAGCTTGAGATGCGCTTCCATGACGATGTGGCCTGCGTCGCTGACCCGGGCCGACACCGGCATCTCCCGCAGGCGTCGCAGCTCGGGTCGTCTCATCACCTCTTCGGACTCGCGCATGGCCAGCTTCTTCGAGTTCGCAAACCACTTGCGCGGATGCTTGCTCGACTTGCACCAGTCCCGGAAATCGCCGAAGTCGGCACCTGAGTGTGCGTAGGCCTCCAGTGCGAGCAGCCCGTCGAACACGCTGCGGGCCCATGACCGCGCCTCGATCGAGTTGTCCAGCTCGGCGACGTGCTGGTCGATCTCGGGCGGGATCTCGACCTTGACGAGGTTGGCCCGAGCGAGCTGCAGCGCGTGGCTCACCGACGTCACCGGCGGGTACTTCCTCCCTGCGGCATCGGTGACCATCGGGGTGCCGGCTTCACCGACTCGGACCAGCATCTCCACCATCTGGTCTTCCTTGTCGATGAGCTTCTCCTGCAGCTCCTCGGTGCGAAGCTGCGCCAGTTCGAGCTCGTCCTGCATGTCGAGGACCTGCTGGGACATCTCGTCGCGCTGATCCCGGGCTGCCTGTCGCTGCTCCCGTGTCTCGAACAGCGCTTCCCACAGATCGTCACGCTCGGACTCGAGCGCCTCGATGCGCTCCTGAAGACCGGACCCAGACGCCAGCTCGGGCGCCCTGCGCTGGCTGCCGAGCTCGGCCTGAGACTGGCTGAAGAGGGTGGGCGGCTCACGCTCGACCATGGCAAGACTCAGCAGCTGACTTGCCCAGCGTCCGGCTTGATGCGGGTCCGAACGCACCACCTCCTTGGCGAGGGTGCGGTGCCGGTGCGGCTCGTGCTGACCTGGCAGGTACAGCCGGGCCTCGCCGGGTTCCAGGTCCATCTCGCCGCCGATCAGGCGCTGGAACGGCGTCAGCGTCTCCAGCGGCATGACGAAGACGCGGGCCAGACCGGCGACTTGGGACGCTGCGCTCTGCGCTCGCCGGGTCATGTCGCCGAGTGCCGTGTTGGGATTGATGGGATCCCACGCCAGGACCAGGTACGGGACCGGACGGTCGGGCGACAGCACCGCATTGCGGATCGCCTTGGCGTGCTCGGCATCACGGATGGGCACCGGTGACGTGGTCAGCGGTTCGCGGCCGAGGTGGGGCCGTCCGCCCCGCCGGTGGGCAGTGTCGAGCAGCTCGGACACGAGCGACTCAGCCCCTGTCGAGCGGAGTTGTGCCCAGCGCGACTGCCCCGAGTCCGAGCCGGCCGCAGCGGAGACTCCCGGATCGACTGAGCCCAGGCTCACCGGCACTGCAGCAAGAGGAGGTGCCTCGACATCCACCCACACCCACGCTTCGCCGTTGCCGCTGAGCACGCGGATTCTGACCACCGACCTGCCCAGCGCAGCGTGCTGGGCGAGTTCCAGCGTCGTCGTGGTGACGCCGCCGTTGGTGCGGGTGGCCCGCGTCAGGTCGACGCGGGTTCCGTTCTCCTGTGCAATGTGGCCGCCATCCCCGTTGTCACCTTCGACGTCAGCAACGTCAAGGTGCGGGTGCTGGATCTGGGCCCACGTCCGAAAGCTGCGGGCAACATGCTTGTGCAGCCCGGAGCCCTCGTCTTCCCACATGACGCGGTAGATCACCTCGAGAGCGGCAAGATCATCGTCGGTCACGTCGTGATCTTCCTCAAGCACGTCTCCCCCACGTCGTCAGTGCGAGCGAGACGGCGAACGGGCACCGCCACTCGCGGGAGGCTGCGGGTCCGGAATGCCGCAGGGGCACTCCGACTGCCACGGCTAGCCCTGTTCGTAGATGGGCGTGATAAGTGCCCGGGCCAGCGTGGTGCCGAACATGTTGAAGCCGCAGATCGCGGGCGAAACGCTCTCGTCGATCGGCAGCGAGGCAACGTTCAGCGCATGCACGGCAAACATGTAGCGGTGCGGGCCATGGCCCGCGGGCGGCGCTGAGCCCAGGTAACCGGACAGTCCTGCGTCGTTGCGAAGCTGCTTGGCGCCGCCCGGCAGCCCGCTGCCCTCGGCGTCACCAGCACCCGAAGCCAGCTCAGCGCACGAAGCGGGGATGTCGTACACCACCCAGTGCCAGAATCCGCTGCCGGTCGGCGCATCGGGGTCGAAGCAGGTCACCGCGTAGCTCTGGGTGCCTTCAGGCGCACCCGACCACGCCAGGTGCGGGGACCGGTCCTCGCCGCCGGCGCCGAATATGCCCGAGACCTGCGGCATCGGCAGCATCTGACCGTCAGCTACGTCGTCGCTTCGCACCTCGAACGAGGCAACTGCAGGAAGGAAGTCATAGGGGCTGGGAGGTTGTGGCATCACCGGCGTCTTTCTGTTCGCCTGCCCTGGGGCGGCTGCGCTTGGACAGTTGACACTATTCGTTGCACTGCGCTAGACAAGCCGTGTGTTCACCGCTCGGGGTGTGAACTCCGAGCCGCACATCACACAACCCAAACTGACAGACCAAGGACCGGCCCGCACCTGCGGGCCGGTCTTTGGGTTGCACGGCGCGGCCGCCGCATGATCTGATCCTGCAATCGGTTGCAGAATCGGGGCAGACTGACCGCAGGCGCGTTGCCGCAGGTGGTGGCGTTGCCCGGAACATGACTGGAGACGGCGTGACGCCTGACAGCCCGACATCGGACCGCCGCCCGTCTTCGCCCCAATTGACTTCGCCCCAATTGACTTCGCCATGGTGGACCGACGCAGTCGGCTACCAGGTGTATCTGCGATCCTTCGCCGATTCGAACAACGACGGCGTCGGCGACCTGGCCGGCATCCGCTCCAAGCTCGGCTACCTGAGCGACCTCGGGGTCGACTTCATCTGGGTGACGCCCTTCTATCCCACGCCCGGACACGACTGGGGCTACGACGTTGCTGACTACTGCGACGTCGACCCGCTGTTCGGCGATCTCGCCGCCTTCGACGCGCTGGTGGCCGATGCCGCAGGCCGCGGCATCCGCGTCGTGACCGACCTGGTGCCCAACCACACGAGCAGCGATCACCGATGGTTCCAAGCGGCTCTGGGCAACGCCGGCGAGGCTGAGCGGGCTCGCTACCGCGATTACTACATCTGGCGCGACCCTGCCCCCGACGGCGGTCCGCCGAACAACTGGGTGGGCTATTTCGGCGGCCCGGCATGGACGCTGGAGCCGGAGTCCGGCCAGTACTACCTTCACCTGTTCCTGACCTCGCAGCCAGATCTGAATTGGCGCAATCCAGCGGTGGCCGACGAGTGGGACGACATATTGCGCTTCTGGCTGGACCGCGGCGTCGCCGGCTTCCGGGTCGACGTGGCCGGCGGCCTGGTCAAGGACGCCAAGCTGCGCTCGAATCCGCAGCTCCTTCCCATCCCGCCCCGAGCGTCCCGCTGGGAGCAGTGGGACTGCTTCGAGCATCTCTATGACGTCTTCCAGCCCGAGAGCCAGGACGTATTCCGGCGCTGGCGCAAGATCTGCGACGAATACGGGGCGTTCCTGCACGGGGAGACCTACCACCTAGATCCGCGGGGCATGGACGACCTGCTGCCGCCCGACGGCATGCACGGCGGCTACTGGTTCGCGCCGATGCACATCGACTGGGACGCCGGGGAGATCCGCAGAACGCTCCGCGGCCCGTCGAGCGCCCTGGCCGACCGCCTGGTGTGGGCGATGAGCAGCCACGACATGCCGCGAGCGCCGACCCGCTTCGCGTCGGCGCCCGACGCCGACCGCGCCACGGGGACCTCGCAGCATTGGGGTGCAGCGCGCACCCTTGCCTTCAACGTGCTCGCCGCGTTCCTGCCCGGCACCCTGGTGCTGTACCAGGGCGAGGAGCTCGGCCTGGCTGACGGCGAGGTCGCTGCGGAGGACAAGCTGGATCCCGTCGGTCCCGACGATGACGTGAGCGCCGGCCGGGACGGCTGCCGCACCCCGATGCCGTGGGGCGACGGCCCGCACAACGGTTTCTCGGCCGCCGAGCCGTGGCTGCGCTCTGCCGCGCGTCCCTCAGGCGAGACAGCCGCTGCGCAGTCCAACGACAAGCGGTCGTGGCTGGGGGCGTACCGGGCGCTGCTCGACACCCAGCAGCGGGTGCGGTCCGTGCTCTCGAATGGGTCTGCTGACGGCGAGGAAGCGGTGGAGTGGATCGACAGCGGCCGCGGACCGGTCATCTCGTACCGCCGGGGCCGCATCGGTGTCGCTGCGAGCGTTGGCGAGGCCTCGCACGAAGTGGAGATCCCGGCCACTGCCACCGTGCTGTACGACTCGTCGGCAGCATGTCCCCATCCCTATGACGGGGCGGCCGAACCCGGAGCGGCCGCAGGGTCAAGCCAGTCGAACGGGACCTACCTGCTCGCACCGGCTAGCGCGGTGGTGTGGCAGGAATGACGGGTCCCATGGTTCGGATCGGCGACGTCGCCCGAGCCGCGGGAGTATCCACTGCGACGGTCAGCCGGGCATTGCGGGGGTTGCCGCATGTCGCCTCCGCCACACGGCAGAGAGTGCTCACGGCCGCTGCCGAACTCGACTACCGGCCCAACCTGCCCGCAGCGCGGCTGGCCGCAGGGACGACCAACACGATTGCCGCGGCGGTGCCCGACCCAGCCGCCTGGTTCAACGCGACCATCGTGGGTGCGCTGGGCCGTCACACGACCGCAGCGGGATACGACCTGCTGCTGTCGGGCGTCGCCAACTCCGACGAACGCCGTCGCTTCATCGAGCTGAACGGCGTGAGATCGGGCCGCAGCGATGCGGTGGTGCTGATCGACGTCGCCGTGGGACCTGATGTGGCGAGCGCCTTCGTGGCGCAAGGCGGCTGTGCGGTCACGGTCGGCTTCCGGACGGCGGCGCTCAGCTCGGTGACGGTGGACAACGTGGCGGTCGGCCGCACCGCCACCGAGCTCCTGCTCGACAACGGTCACCGTCGCATCGGGCTGCTCAGCCTCAGCAGCGGGGATTCGCTCAACTTCTCCATCCCCAGCCAGCGAGCGGAGGGCTATGCCCGGGCGCACAGCGCAGCGGGGCTGACGCCGGATCCGGCGATGACCGTTTCGACAAGCAACAGCTGGGCCGAGGCACGACGTGCGGCCCACGTGCTGCTCGGGGCCGCGGAGCCGCCGAGTGCGATCTTCGCCATGTGCGACGAGCAGGCGTTCGGCGCCATGCTCGCGGCGCGCGATCTGGGCCTGCGTGTCGGTGACGATCTGTCGCTCGTCGGCGTCGATGACCACGACCAGAGCCGCCTCGTGGGCTTGACGACGGTGCGGCAGCACGTCGCCGACCAGGGTGTCGCCGCTGCGGAGCTGGTGCTGCGGTCGCTGGAGACCGCCACGCCTGCACCCCAGCACATCCAGCTCGACACCGAACTGATCGTCCGTGACTCAGTGGGTTCGCCGTGAGATCCCCGGCGGGCGCGTCCAATCGACCGTCGGCTAGGCTTCGGCAACCGCGTCTGCAAGCGCTTGCAACGTGCACGGGCGCACCGATTTGCGTCCCCCCAGGGAGGAACACATGAAAGACCACAGCAACAGACGCACCCGACTCCGCTGGGCGCGTCTTCTGGCCATCGCGCTGGCCTTCGGACTCATCGCGGCGGCGTGCGGCAGCGATGACGACGGAGACGCCGAAGAGGCGCCGGCCGCAACCGAAGCGATGGCCGAAGAGTCGATGGACGACTCCATGGATGACGAGTCGATGGACGACTCCATGGATGACGACATGTCCGACGACATGATGGACCTGTCGGGCACCAAGGTGACCGTCTTCGGTCCCGAGTCCAGCGACGAGGAGGCCGGCGCGCTGCGAGATGCGCTCGACCACTTCGCTGCCCAGACCGGCATCGAGATCAGCTACACCGGTGCCCGCGACGCTGCAGACCAGATCAATGCGCAAGCTGCCGGCGGCAACCCGCCGGACATCTTCATCTTCCCGCAGCCGGGCAAGCTGGCCGACTTCGCACGTGACGGCCACCTCATCGCGCTGCCAGACGATGTCATCGCAGCCATGAACGAGCACTGGACGCCTGCGTGGACGGCGTTCGGCGATGTCGACGGAACCCAGTACGGCATTCCGAACAAGTCGGACCTGAAGTCGCTGGTCTGGTACAAGCCGGCGCTGTTCGAGTCGAAGGGCTACTCGGTGCCCGGCACCTGGGACGAGCTCAAGGCGCTGTCGGCCGAGATGATCGCCAACGGCGACACCCCGTTCTGCATCGGCATCGAGAGCGGTCCGGCCACCGGCTGGACCTTCACCGACTGGGTGGAGGACCTGATGCTGCGCTTCCACACGCCTGAGGACTACGACGCGTGGGTCGCCGGCGAACTGGCCTTCTCCAGCGACAAGGTGAGCGGTGTGTTCACCGAGGTGCTCGACCTGTGGAACACGCCGGGCATGGTGTTCGCCGCGGGCGGCTCCATCGCCGCCACTCCATTCGGCGACAACGGCCAGCCGCTGGTCGACGACGACTGCATGATGCACCGTCAGGCGTCCTTCTACGCGGCGTTCATCCCGGAGGGAACCGCATTCGCCGACGGCTCGGCCGATGCCGTGGACACCTTCTACTTCCCGTCGGTCAAGGGCGACCAGCCTGTGCTGGGCGCCGGCACCCTGGTGGGCGCCTTCCGCGACGCTCCTGAGGTGTGGGAAGTCATGAAGTACTTCGCCAGCTCCGAGTACGCCGAGGTGCGCCAGCAGGCACAGACCGAGCGCAAGGGCGGTGGCCTGTCCGGCTTCCTGTCGGCAGCGACGAACCAGGACCCGAGCGTGTACCAGCCGCTCGAGCAGTCGTTCCTCGACATCCTGCAGAACGCCGATGTCGTGCGCTTCGACGGTTCAGACCTGATGCCTGCCGAAGTCGGCGCCGGCACCTTCTGGACCGAGGGCACCGCCGTCGTCAATGGCGACAAGACCGTTGCCGAGGCAACGCAAGCCATCGACGACAGCTGGCCGCAGTAGGCGGCGGCAGTCGTTCGAGGACGGCTGAGCAACAACATGCGTGAACGGAGGCCGGCCCGCCGACGTGGGCCGGCCTCCGGCGCGTACGGACATCCGTTGAGCCCCCCGGGGAGGTGCGCCGACTCACGGCTCTCCCCGCCGGCCGGTCGCCTGTAAGACTGCGACGATGGCAGCGCTGTGGGGTGCCTTTCTGGGCATCGTGATCTCCGTCGGCGCCAGTGCCGCCGTGTTCTGGGGCACCCACCGGCTGTTCGGACTGGTCGAGCGCCGCTGGGCCGTCGTGGCGGCGGTGGCGGGTGTGCTCGTCGGCGCAGGCGCGGGCGCGGTGGCGGCGGGACTCCGCAGATGCGTCGCAGTCGAGGGTTCCCGCAACGATGAGTGCACGCCGCTGCTGGACGGTCCCTCATTCGGGTGGATCAGCCCGACCCTCATGTGGATTGTCATCGGAGCTGCTGTGTTCGGGCTGGCGGGTGCGGCAGCCGGTGTGAGGCGGTCTCCTGCCGGTGACCGCATCGCCACGCTGCAGGGCCGGCTGCGAGCGCTCACGTTCGTGGGACCCGCCCTGCTGTTCGTCGCGCTGGGGCTGATTGTGCCGCTGCTGCGCACCATCTACCTGTCGCTGTTCGACAAGGCGGGCGAGAGCTTCCGCGGGCTCGCCAACTACGGCGAGATATTCACCAACGCGCAGAGTGTGGATCTGTCGGGCTGGGCCGGCATCTTCGGCAGCCGCTTGTTCTGGGGCAGCCTCATTCTGTTCGCCATTGCAACCCTCATCGCGATGAGTCGGGGCCGCAGTCGCGGCGTCAGGGCTGACGTGTCGGCCAGCACCATCGGGATCGGGCTCGGCGGCGGCCTGCTGCTGAGCTTCGCCGTGTTCGCCAACCTGCGCGGCACCGTGATGAACAACCTGTGGTGGGTGGTGGCGGTCACCTTCCTGTCCACGGCGCTGGGCCTGCTGGCCGCAGTGATCGCCGACCGCACCAAGCGCGAGTCGTTCGCCAAGAGCCTGATCTTCCTGCCGATGGCGATCTCCTTCGTCGGAGCGGGGATCATCTGGCGCTTCATGTACATCGCCCGGCCGCCGCAGAAATCCCAGACCGGGCTGATGAACGCCATCTGGGTCTGGCTGGGCACGCTGAGGCCGTCCACCGGCGGCGCGTGGATCGCCGTTGCTGTGCTGGCCGCCGTCACTGTCTTGCTCACCGCGCTGTGCGCGTTCGGCGTGCGGCGGCGGCAGTCGGCGATCGCTGTGGGGTCGGCGGTTGCGGCCATCCCGCTGCTGTGGCTGATCTACCGCTTCCTGGGTCCCGGCGTGGGCGGCTCGGCGCTCGGTCCCAATGACGAGCCGATCGCGGGGACCATCCTGTTCGTCCAGGAATCGCCCTTCAACAACGTGTGGTTGATGGTGGTGCTCATCTGGATACAGACGGGATTCGCCATGGTGATCCTGTCGGCGGCGATCAAGGCCGTGCCGGCCGACCTGATCGAGGCGGCCCGCGTCGACGGCGCCGACGAGCGCCAGGTGTTCTTCGGGGTGACGCTGCCCACCATCGTGCCCACCATCACGGTGGTCATGACCGCCATGATCGTGCTGGTCATGAAGGTGTTCGACATCGTGCGGGTGATGACCAACGGCAACTTCGGCACGCAGGTCATCGCCAACGAGATGTGGCAGCGCAGCTTCACCGAGTTCAACCTGGGGCTGGGTTCGGCCCTGGCGGTGGTGCTGTTCCTGGGCGTGGTGCCCGTCATGGGCCTCAACATCAGACGGATGCAGCGCGGTGAGTAGCGCCACCGAGACCGCAGCGGCCGCAGGGCCGGCAGGCAGCGGTTCGGCGCAGCGCGGGCGGCGCGGCCCCGACCGTGTCGGGCGGGCGGTGTACCGCTTCCTGCGCTCGATACCTGCCTGGGTGCTGTGGCTGATGGTGATCGTCTGGAGCGTTCCCACCGGCAGCCTGTTCCTCAACTCGTTCCGGCATCGTGACGATCAGCGCGCCTCGGGCTGGTGGACGTCGTTCACCGAAGGCAACTGGACGCTGGAGAACTACGCCGATGTGCTGTCATCGGGCGAGCAGACCGGCGGGCTGTGGCAGGCGCTGCTCAACTCCTTCGCCATCGCGATTCCGGCGACGATCATCCCGATCGCCATCGCCGCGCTGGCGGCGTATGCGTTCGCGTGGATCCCGTTCCGGGGCCGCGAGTGGCTGTTCATCGGCACGGTCTCGCTGCTGGCCCTGCCCAACCAGGTCGCCTTGCTGCCGTTGCTGCAGATGTTCGCCGGCGGTGCGCACTGGACCCTGCCCGGCACCGAGATCGTCGTCACGCTGTTCCCGGACTTCAGCCTCGCCGGCACCGCAACCGCGGTCTGGCTGACGCATACGGCCTTCGCCTTGCCGTTCGCCATCTTCCTGCTGCACAACTACATCTCGACGCTGCCCGGCGAGCTGTTCGAGGCCGCCCGCATCGACGGCGCCGACCACTTCACCATCTTCTGGCGCATCGTCGTGCCGCTGTCGGTTCCCGCCCTGGCGGCCTTCGCCATCTTCCAGTTCCTGTGGACCTGGAACGACTACCTGATCGCCCTGACGATGCTCGGCGCGGCAGGCGAGAACTACCCCGCCACCATCAAGATCGCCTCGATGGCGGGAGAATTCGGCCTGCGCGAACACCTGCTGTCGGCGGGTGCCTTCGTGCAGGCGGGCGTGCCGATGCTGGTGTTCTTCTTCCTGCAGCGGTTCTTCGTGCGCGGGCTGCTGGCCGGCTCGGTGAAGTCTTGACGGCGGTGGACGCCTCGAACCTGGTGCGCACGGGCCCACGAGGGCTCGGACCGGGCGGTGTCGAGGTCGGGCCGCTGGCGCTGGGCCTCTGGCGTTTCACCGGCACCGACGTCGGGCAGAACGCGGCGCTGATCGAAGCCGGTCTGGAGCTCGGCATGAACCTGGTCGACATCGCCGACGTGTACGGCCTGGACTGGGGCGGCACCGGCTTCGGCAGCTGCGAGGAGAACCTGGGTGCGGTGCTGCGAGCCCGGCCAGACCTGCGCGATCGCATGGTGCTCGCCACCAAGGGCGGCATCGTGCCGCCCGTGCCGTATGACTCGGGCGCTGCCGCCATGCGGTCGGCGTGTGAAGCCTCGCTGGCCCGGCTGGGGACCGACCGCGTCGACCTGTACCAGGTGCACCGACCCGACATGTTCACGCACCCAGCCGAGGTGGCCGCCGCGCTCGACGGGCTGGTTGCCGATGGGCTCGCCGGAGCCGTCGGGGTCTCCAACTACACGCCCGCGCAGACCCGGGCCCTGGCAGCCCACCTGGATGCACCGCTCGTGAGCACCCAGCCCGAATACTCGGCCGCCTGCCTGGACCCGCTGCGCGACGGCACGCTGGACCTGTGCTCGGAGATGGGCATGGTGCCGCTGGCATGGAGCCCGCTGGCAGGCGGGCGACTCATGGCACATGCGGGCGAGGACAGTGGGGTACGACCGGAACTGCTGGCCACGCTGGATCGTCTGGCCGAGCGGGAGGGCGTCGACCGCGCCGCAGTGTGCGTGGCCTTCGTGCTCGCGCACCCGACCGCTCCGGTGGCCATCGTCGGCAGCCAGCAACCCGAACGGCTCGAAGCAATGCAGGCAGCGCTCAGCGTGCAGCTCGATCGCAACGACATGTACGACCTTGTCGAAGCCTCCGAAGGTCAGCCATTGCCGTGAGCGACGGCACCCAAGAGGCTGAGACCGAAGGCGAAGCCGTGGCCGGAGCGGCCCGTGAACCGATGCGCCTCGGCGTCGTCGGCACCGGCATGATGGGCGTCGAGCACATAGCCAACGTGATCGCGCTCGACGGCGCCGAGGTCGCGGCCTTGTGCGACAACTGGGAGCCGTCGCTCAAGGCGGCCCAGCACGAGCTGGCCTGCAGCGGGCTCGACCCGGTGCCGTGCTTCGACGACCACCGGGAGCTCCTGGACGCAGGGCTGTGCGATGCCGTGGTGGTCGCAACGCCGAACCACCTGCACACCGACATCGTCCTGGACGTGGCGGATGCCGGCGTGCCCCAGCTCGTCGAGAAGCCGCTGGCCACCACGCTGGATGACTGCCGCCGCATCATCGACGGCGTCGGGGCGCTCGGGGCTGAAGCACCGCTGGTGTGGGTGGGGTTGGAGTACCGCTACATGGCACCCGTGGCCGCGCTGATCTCCCAAGCGCACGCCGGGGCGGTCGGTCAGATCCGCATGGTGGCCATCCGCGAGCACCGCTTCCCGTTCCAGCCGAAGGTGCGCGACTGGAACCGGTTCAATCGCAATACCGGCGGGACGCTGGTGGAGAAGTGCTGCCACTTCTTCGACCTCATGCGGGTCATCGTTCCGAGCGAGCCGGTGCGCGTCATGGCATCGGGAGCGCAGGATCTGAACCACCTCGACGAGCGCTACGGCGACGAGACGCCCGACATCTTGGACAACGCTTTCGTGATCGTCGACTTCGCCTCGGGCGCTCGGGCGCTGCTGGACCTGTGCATGTTCGCCGATGCCACCCGCAACCAGGAAGAGCTGTCGGTGGTGGGCGATGACGGCAAGCTCGAAGCGCTGATCCCCGACGATGTGCTGCGAATCGGCGTGCGCGAACGCGACTCGATCGGCAGCGTGACCGAGCAGCAGATCACCAGCACCGCGCCCGTGACCGGCCATCACCACGGCTCGTCGTACATCGAGCTGGAGCGCTTCCGTGATGCCGTGCTCACGTCGAGCCCGGCGGAGTGCACCCTGGCCGACGGGCTGTGGTCCGTGGCCATCGGCCGCGCCGCCCACATCTCGATTGACGAAGGTCGGCCCGTGCAGATGAGCGAGCTGCTCACCGCCGCGGAGCTGGGCCAGTGACTGCGGCCCAGCTTGCGGAGCCGCAGCCATGAGCACAGCCCCGCCGGAGATCGCCTGGTTCTCGGCGCTGTGCGACGACGACTACGAGTTCCTGGGCGTGCCGGACCCAACTTTGGCCAGCACGTGGGAGCACTGCGCCGACATCGTCACCACGGCTGAGCGCAACGGCTTTGACAACGTGCTGCTGCCCTCGGGCTACACGCTGGGCATCGACGCCACCGCGTTCGCTGCCGGCATCGCCACGCGCACCCAGCGCATCAACCTGTTGCTCGCGGTGCGCATGGGCGAGCTGTGGCCGCCGCAGTTGGCGCGCCAGCTCGCCTCCATCGACCAGATGGCCGGTGGGCGGCTCACCATCAACATCATCTCCAGCGACCTGCCCGGCGCGCCGCTGCCCTCAGGCCCCCGTTACCAGCGCACCCGCGAGTACATGGAGGTGCTGCGGAGGCTGCTCGACGGCCAGCCGGTGGACTTCGACGGCGAGTTCGTCTCGGTGCAGCTTGACCCGCCGCGCGTCGGCACGGTCAGCGGCCGCTGCCCGCCGTTCTACTTCGGGGGTTTCTCCGACGACGCCAAGCACACCGCTGCGGTCGCCGCCGATGTGTTCCTCACCTGGCCCGACACCGTGGCAGGCGTTGCGGCAACGGTGAGCGAGATGCGAGACCGGGCGAGCGCGGTGGGGCGCGCGCTGAAGTTCGGCCTGCGATCCCACGTGATCGTGCGCCCCACAAACTCGGAGGCCATCGACGCCACCCGCCGGCTCGTCAGCCAGCTCGACGACGACACCGGCGCATCGATCCGAGCCCGAGCGCTCGATTCGGCTTCCGTCGGCGTGCAGCGGCAAGCCCAACTACGCGACAGCGCCGACGACGACGGCTTCGCCGAAGCAGGCCTGTGGACGGGCATCGGCCGGGCCCGCAGCGGTGCCGGCGCAGCCATCGTGGGTGACCCCGACGAGGTCGCCGCCAAGCTCGACGCCTACCGGGACGCAGGCATCGACGCGTTCATCCTGTCCGGCTACCCCCACATCGCCGAATGCGACCTCTTCGGCCAACTGGTGCTGCAGACCATGCCGCACCGCAAGCTCTGGAACCCCTGAGAACTCAGGACCGGATGGCAGCCTCGGTCTCAGAGTCGAAAAAGTGCAGCTCGTCGACGTCCACGCTGAGTTCGATCGCCGAGCCGGGGCGGGCGGTGCTGCGCGGGTGAACCCTGGCAATCACCATGCGATCCTCAATCCCTTCGAGCGCGTCGGGATCGCCCGCCTCCACCGAGGGCGCATCCAGCGGGAAGTGCAGCAGCAGGTCCGAGCCCAGGGCCTCGGACAGCGACACCTCTGCTGACAGGCGCGGCCTGCCGTTCTCGCCTGCGACTGAGGCGTCCTCAAACGCTTCGGGCCGGATGCCCACCACCACGTCGGCGCCGTCGTAGGCACGCAGCGCCGGTCGCGCATCCAGAACACGCTCGGATAGCTCCAGCACTTGCGAGCCCAGCTGCAGCCGCCAGCCATCAGTGCTGGAGGTGAGTCGGGCCGTGCGCAGGTTCATCGACGGTGCGCCGATGAATCCGGCCACGAAGAGATTGTCGGGGTGCTCGTAGAGGTCGGTCGGGCCGTCCACCTGCTGCAGCACGCCGTCCTTCAGCACGGCGACCCGATCGCCCATGGTCATGGCTTCGACCTGGTCGTGGGTGACGTAGATGGTGGTGGCGCCCAGCCGGTGCTGCAGCGCCGTGATCTCGGCCCGCATTTGCACCCGCAGCTTTGCGTCGAGGTTCGACAGCGGCTCGTCCATCAAGAAGACCGCTGGGTCGCGCACGATCGCCCGGCCCATCGCCACGCGTTGGCGCTGGCCACCCGACAGTTGCGCCGGCTTGTTGCCCAGCAGCGGCTCCAGCTCGAGCAGCCGGGCGGCCTCGGTCACGCGCTTTTCGATCTCGGCCTTGGGCACTCCCGCGAGCTTCAGGGGGAAGCCGATGTTGCGGGCCACGTCGAGGTGGGGATACAGCGCATAGCTCTGGAACACCATGGCGATGTTGCGGTCCTTGGGCTCCACGTCGTTCATGCGCTCGTCGCCGATCAGCAAGTCCCCGTCGCTGATCTCCTCGAGCCCAGCCACCATCCGCAGAGCCGTGGACTTGCCGCAGCCCGACGGCCCGACGAGCACCAGGAACTCGCCGTCGGCGATGTCGATATTCAGATCGGTGACGGCGACGAAGCCGTTCGGGTACTGCTTCGTCAGCCGGTCGAGGGTGACGGTCGCCATATGACCCCCATCTCAGGCACGCACACCTGCGCGGCCGAGGCTAGTCCGCAAGCGATTGCGGACGGGTCGTGGGGAGGCGGCGTGGCAGACTTCGCGCTGTGAATGCTCGCGACATCGCCGCGGCAGCGGTTGAACCGTTCGAATCCGATCCGCACGCCGAACGCGCCCGGCTGATGGACGATCTGGCCCGTGCGTACCGCCTGTTCGGGGTGCTGCGCTGGGGCGAGCTGGGTGACGGCCACATCACCTGTCGCGACCCGATCCAGCCCGACCACATGTGGCTGCTGCGCTACGGCGTGCCGTTCGAGCGGGCCAGCGCCAGCGACCTCGTGCTGGTGGCGCCCGACGGCACCGCTACTGACCAGCAGGGCCGGCCCGCGGCCATCAACGAGAGCGCGTACACCATCCATCACCCGATCCACGAGGCCAGGCCCGACATCGGCGCTGCCGCCCATACGCACACGCAGTGGGGCACGCCGTTCTCGGCCGAGCGCCGCATGATCGAGCCCATCAACCAGGAAGCCACCTGCTTCTTCGAGGACCACGCCCTCTTCGATGACGAAGAGGTGCAGATCATGTCGACGGACGGCGGCAAGCGCATCGCCGCCGCGCTGGGCGACTGCCGCACCGTCATCTTGGCCAACCACGGCCTGCTGACCGTCGGGGCAAGCCCGGCCGATGCCGTCGGCTGGTTCGTGCTCGCCGAACGCGTTGCCGAGGTGCAGATGAAGGCCCGCGAAGCGATCCCGATCTCGGCCGAGTCGGCACGCATCGCCCGGGAAGACCTGACCGGGGCCGACTTCGGCTGGACGCTGTTCGGCTGGGCCGCACGCCGTCACCTGCCCCACGAGTTCGCCTGAGCAGTGAGCGACCCTGCCGCGATCGGCGACGGCGAAGCTGAGTTCCGAGAATCCGGCGCCGCAGGTGACAGCCGGCTGGGTCCGGCGCAGCGCGCCGCATGGCTCGACGAGCTGAGCGGCGGGCAGGGTGAAGGCCGCGTCGACGTCGTGGTCATCGGCGGCGGTGTCACCGGAGCAGGCTGTGCGCTCGACCTGGCACTGCGGGGCCACAGCGTGGCGCTGCTCGAGCAGCGCGACCTTGCGTCGGGCACTTCGAGCCGTTCGTCGAAGCTGATCCACGGGGGTCTGCGCTACCTGCAACGCCTCGAGTTCGGCCTGGTGCGCGAGTCGCTCGCCGAGCGCCGCCTGCTGCTGGGCCGGTTGGCGCCGCACCTGGTGCGCCCCGTCCAGTTCCTCTATCCCATCCGGCGGGGCTGGCGCGAGCGGCTGCGCACCGGGCTCGGCATCGCGCTGTACAGCTTGATGGCCGGCCGGGGACGCCACGCCCACGGCTCGCACCGCCATTTCGGGGCGCGCGGCACCCAGCGCCTGGCGCCCGGCCTCGACGCCGATGTCGTGCGGGGCGCCATCACCTATTGGGACGGCCAGACCGACGACGCCCGGCTCGTGGTGGCCATCGCCCGCACGGCTGCCGCCCATGGCGCACGCATCCTCACCTCCACCCGCGTGCAGGAGCTGGTGGTTACCGACGGCGCGGTCCGTGGGGTCATCGCACACTGCGGCGAGACCGGCCGCACCTTCAAGCTCGACGCCGACGCGGTCATCAACGCCACCGGCGTGTGGACGAGCCAGATCGAACAGCTCGCCGACCGCGGCACGCAGCCCCCCGAAGGACCCCGCACCCGGATCCGTGCATCGAAGGGGATCCACCTGCTGGTGCCGCGCGATCGGATCGACCTGCAGTGCGGGCTCATCGTGCCCACACCGCCCAGCGTGCTCTTCGTAGTGCCCTGGGGCGAGCGCTGGATCATCGGCACCACCGACAGCGACTGGGATCTCGACTACGCCCATCCCGCCGCGAGCAGCGCCGACATCGACCTGCTGCTCGAACGCCTCAACGGCGTGCTGGCCGACCCGATCAGCCGCGACGACATCTGCGGCGTCTATGCCGGCCTGCGCCCGCTGGTGGCGGGCGATGCCCCGGATTCGGCCGAGCAGTCCGCCAAGCTGAGCCGCGAGCACACCGTCGCCCGGGTGGCACCGGGACTTGTCTCGGTTGCGGGCGGCAAGTACACGACCTACCGGGTCATGGCGGCCGACACGGTGGAGATGGCGCTCGGTGAGGTGTGGGCGGCCCGGGGCGGCACGGCGCCGCAGCTTCCCCGTCGCCGCCGTGACGCTGCCGCTCGCCGATCGGCCACGCTGGTCACGCCGCTCGTGGGTGCCGAGGGCTACGAGGAGCGGCGACGGCGCCACGACGAGCTCGGTGCCCGTGTGGGGCTGAGCCGCGCCGCGGCTGCGCATCTGCTGGACCGCCACGGCGACCGGATCGACGAGGTGATCGAGCTGATTGCCGAGCGGCCCGATCTGGGCCGGGCGCTGGCAGAGGGGCTGCCGTACCTGCGTGCAGAGGTCGTGCACGCAGTGCGTCACGAAGGCGCTCTGCATCTCGATGACGTGCTGACCCGGCGGACACGGCTGTCGGTGGAATCGTTCGACCGCGGCGTCGACGCCGCGCAGGACACCGCCGAACTGATGGGCGCTGAGCTCGGCTGGACTACCGAGACCATCGAGCGCGAGGTGTGGCACTACCGGGCACGGGTGGAGGCCGAGCGGGACAGCCAGACAAGGCCCGACGACCAGACCGCCGACGCCGCACGCCTCGGCGCCCCCGACATCCGCCGCTGAGCCGTATCACTCTTTAGATTGACGCGATGGTCGTTGATTACGAAGTCCAGGGGCGGGTGGCGATCTTCACGCTGAACCGGCCCGAAGCACGCAATGCCATCAGCCACGAGGTGTCGTCGGAGATGGAAGCCCATCTCGACACCTTCGAAGCCGATCCCGAGGTGTGGGTCGGGATCCTGGCCGGCACGGGCACGGTGTTCAGCGCCGGGGCCGACCTGAAGTCGGTTGCGGCCAAGAAGCCCATCGAGACTGAGAAGGGCGGCTTTGCCGGGCTGGCTCGCTACCCCCGCACCAAGCCGCTGATCGCGGCAGTGGACGGGGCCGCGCTGGCCGGCGGACTCGAGATCGTGCTGTCGTGCGACCTGGTGGTGGCCTCGCCGCGGGCTCGCTTCGGCATTCCCGAGGTGAAGCGGTCGCTGGTGGCCGCAGCGGGCGGGCTGTTCCGGCTGCCGCAGGTCGTGGGCCGCAACGTGGCGCTGGAGCTGGCCATGACCGGCGACCCGATCTCGGCCGAGCGCGCCTACCAGCTCGGGCTGGTCAACGAGATGGCCGCCGAGGGCGAGGTGGTGCCCGCCGCGATGGCCCTCGCTGATCGGATCATCGCGAACGCCCCCAAGGCCGTGCGCGAGAGCCGTGCCGTGGTGCTCGAAAGCCATGCACGCTCCGAGGACGACGGCTGGGAGATCACCAAGGACCACTTCCGCAACATCCTCGGAACCGAGGATTTCCTGGAGGGGCCACGGGCGTTCGTCGAGAAGCGCGATCCCGTCTGGACCGGCCGCTGAGCCCGGAGGCGTTCTGAGCGCTCCGTCCATAGGGCAGACTCGCGGTCTGCTCCGGTTGCCCCCGACGCGGATATCCAACCGGCCGCACCCGACAGCTCAGCCCGTAGCTCAACGAGGAGCGACGCCATGGCCTACACCGCGCCGACTGACGCATTCAGGTTCGATGAGTTCCGCTCCGCGGTAGAGGGCAAGCGGGTGCTCATCACCGGTGCAGGCAAGGACGGCGGCATCGGCCAGGCGATGGCGCTCAGCGCCGGGCTCAACGGCGCCGACTCGGTCGGCATTCACTTCCATCGCAGCTACGAGGACGGGTTCGACCTGGTCGATCGCTTGCGCGACGAGGGCGTGCACGCCTTCCCGGTGCAGGCCGACGTCACCAACCTTCGAGACCTGTGGGCCATCCGGAGCTACGTCATCGACCAGATGGGCGGCCTGCCGCCGAACCTGGTGATCTGCAATTCAGGGCTGACCGAATCGGGCTACAACCTCGGGCGCACGCTGCGCCAAGTCGAGGGCGAGTCGTCATCGCTGCGGCGGGCCCGGGTGCGCCAGGCCTTCATCGAGAATCTGGAGCAGTCACGGCTGGTGCTCGATACCAAGGTCGACGGCTTCCTGGCATCGACCCACCTGTGGGCGGGCGAGGCGGTGTATGCCGGCGAGCAAGCCCAGTTCGTGTATGTGTCGTCACGGCAGGCCGTCGACCCCGGACCGGCAGTGCCCGGCTATGCGCTCAGCAACTGGGCCGTGCTGCAGCTGCCCAAGGTGCTGAAGGTGAACCTGGGCCGCAGCGCCGACCTGGTCACGTGCTTCACGCTGCTGCTGCCGTTCATCCGCACCGGCATGACCAATGAGTACGCCGGCAACGAGCGGGTCTTCGGACGCTGGCAGCCGCGAATGCTGGAGCCCTGCGAGATGGCCGAGGCGTTCATGGCGCTGCTGGCCCGCCCGACCGACGAGACCGACGGCGCCATGTACGAGCTGATGGTGAGCGCCGCCGAGGAGACTGACCCGCTGGGTCCGCCGGCAGTCGAGCTGGTCTGGCACCAGCTCGCGCTGAACCTCGACGAGCAGCCCGTCGACTGGAGCGCCGCCGACCCGCTGCGCTTCGTCTGAACAGAAAATAACGAAAGTTAACGACGTTCGACCTGCCAGCATGACGAGAGCCGCACCCCGGAAGGTGCGGCTCTCGTGGGACTAGCGCTGGTGCGCCGAGCTGGACTCAGACCCGCCTCGGACGGTTTGATTCCGTCTAGTTCCACCAGTGACCCTAGGGCCACGTCTTCACCCTATACAAAACCGATTCTCTGACCGGCACACCTCCGACCTGGACAGCCTGCTCCACATAGTTAGTTAAGTTCACTTTACAAACTGCGGAAACTGTGGCTATAGTGCGGCGCCATGCTCACGCCACCATCCCCCTCCGCCCCCCGGACCCCGACCGCGCCTGCTGCATCACGTCGCTGCAGGCGACTGGCTGGTGCTGCTGTGCTCGTTACCAGCGTCGTTTTGATCGCCAGCGCCTGCGGGTCGGCGCGCACGCTGGAGGGTCCCGCGGCGGCGATCTACGACGGTGACTGCGCTGATGCCGGTGACCGGCAGCTCACCGTGTACTCCGGTCGCACCGAGAACCTGATCCAGCCCGTGCTGGACGCATTCGAGTGCGAGACCGGCGTCGATGTGGCGGTCCGCTGGGGCGCCTCGACCGATCTGGCGCTGCTGCTGGCCGAGGAAGGCGACCGCACCAGTGCTGACGTGTTCCTGTCTCGTTCGCCCGGGCCAGTGGGCTTCTTGGAGAACAAGGGCCTGCTCGGCACCGTCGACGCAGGCGTCGCCGACCTCGTCGACAGCGAGAACCGTTCTGGGACGCGCACTTGGGTGGGATTCACCGGTCGCAAGCGGGTGCTGGTCTACAACGTCGACAACGTGGCCGACAGCGAGCTGCCGGCCTCGGTCTTCGACCTCACCGACGAGCGCTACCGCGGCCGGGTGGCCATCCCTGCCACCAATGGCTCGTTCGTGGACTGGTTCACGGTCTTCCGTCACCAGTACGGCGACGACGCCGTCGCGCAATGGCTCGACGACATGGTGGCCAACGACGCCCGCTACTACCCCAACAACCGGTCCATCGTGGAGGCTGCCGGCCGCGGCGAGATCGACATGGGTCTCGTGAATCACTACTACCAGTACCAAGTGGCTGAGGCCATCGGCGACGATCACCGGGCGGCGAACTGGGACTTTGCTGGCTCCGACATCGGCTCGTTGCTCATCATCACGGCTGCCACGGTCACGGCCGCCAGCGAGCACACAGACACAGCCAACGAGTTCATCGGCTACCTGCTGAGCGCCCCCGTGCAGCAGTACTTCAGCAGCGAGACCCTCGAGTACCCGCTGGCTGCAGGGATTGCGCCGGCCGATGTCCTTCCGGCTCTCGTCGGCCCCGAGGTCGGAAGCATCGATTTCGACTCGCTCGGCGAGGGATTCGCCCGGTCCACCGAGATCATCGAGGCCAGCGGCATCCTGAACGAGTGACACCGGTCCTGATACCGGCCCGATCGGGTGGCTGAGATGATCACCGCCACCCGGCGGGGACGCAGCACGGCACCGCCGGCGCTGCGCCTCGCCGGCGTGGCGCTGGCATTCCTGTTCGCCTTCCCTGGCGTCTATTTGGTGTACCGGGCGCTGCGCGACGGCACTGGCCCCGACGGGCTGCTGTGGAGCGCACGCACGCTGGGCCCGCTGTGGCGGTCGCTGCGCCTCGCTGTCTCGGTCTCGGCGTGCGCGCTGGTGCTGGGCACCGGCCTGGCGTGGCTCACCGCGCGCACCGACCTGCCGCTGCGCCGGCTGTGGCGGGTGCTGCTGCCGCTGCCGCTCGTGTACCCGACCTTCGTTGGCGCCGCGGCGTTCATACGCACGCTCAACCCGGGCGGCCTGGCCAACGACCTGCTCGCCAAGATCGGCATCGCGAAGGTGCCCGAGCTGCGCGGGTTCTTCGGCGCCTGGCTGGTACTGCTGCTGATGACCTACCCGTACGTGTACCTGCCGGTCGCCGCCCGGCTGCGCCAGCTCCCCGGCAGCCTCGAGGAGAGCGCCCGGATGCTCGGCGACAGCGCGTTCGCTGTGTTCCGCCGCATCTGCCTGCCCCATGCAGGCACCGCCATCGGGGCGGGCACGCTGCTGGTCTTCCTGTACACGCTGAGCGACTTCGGCGCCGTGCAGCTGATGCGCTCGGACACGCTGACCCGCGCCATCGCCACCAACCACCTGGCGAACCCGCCGGTGGCGCTGGCGCTCAGCCTGATGCTGCTGGTGCTCGCAGCGGTGGTGGTGCTGGCCGAGCGGTGGTTCTCGCGCCGGCTGCCCGACGGTGCACGCTCGGGCTCGAACCGGCCCCTCGACTACCGCTTAGGCCGCTGGAAGCCGGTCGCCGCCGCCGCGGTCGGGCTGACGGTGTTCGCAAGCGTCGCCGCGCCCTTCATCGCGCTCGTGGACTGGGCGCAGCGAGGCGTGCTGCGCTCGATGACCGGCGAGCGGGCGCTCGCCGTCGACTACGGCAGCATCGCGGACGCCACGTTCAACACCGTGTGGGTGAGCGTCGTCGCCGCCGCCATCTCAGTCGCGGCGGTGCTGCCCATCGCCATGCTGGTGGGGCGCCACCGGTCCCGCACCGGATCGCTCGCGCACGCCGTGGTCATCAGCACGTTCGCGCTGCCCGGCCTGCTGATCGCCTTGTCGATGCGCTTCTGGGTGCTGCGGACCGACGTGGTGCTGGAGCTGCTCGGCGACACCACCGTGCTATTGATCTTCGCCTACATCGTGCGTTTCGGGTCGCTCGCCATGGGCATCAGCGTGGTAGCGGTGCGCAGCGTGCCCGACCGGCTGCACGACTCCGCCCGGCTGCTCGGGGCCGGGCCGGTGCGGCGCTTCTTCACCGTGGACATGCCGGTGATGGGGCCCGCGCTCGGCGCAGCCGGCGGGCTGGTGCTGCTGTCGGTGATGAAAGAGCTGCCGATCAGCCTGTTCGTGTCGCCGCTGGACTTCTCCACGCTGACCACCAGGATCTTCGGCTCGTTCGAGGACGCGTTCATCGCCGAAGCCGGGCTGATGAGCGTGATCCTTGTGGTGCTGTCGTTCGCGCTGACGTGGTTCTTCGTGGTCCGCCGCCAAGATCACACCTGAGCAAGAGCGATGCCTATGCGGGCCAGTACTCGGCCTTGTGCTCGCGCTTGAGCACCTTTCCAGTGGGCCCCTTGAGCAGCTCGGCGCGCAGCTCGACGGCCTTGGGCACTTTGAAGGTCGCCAGCGATCCGCGGCTGAATTCGATGAGTTCGGTCGGCGTGGCGGCCTGGCCGTCGCGCAGCACCACCAGCGCGTGGACGGCCTCGCCCCAGTGGTCGTCCGGCACGCCGAACACGCACACATCGGCGACGGCCGGGTGCTCGGCCAGCGCGTTCTCCACCTCGACGGGGTACACGTTGTACCCGCCGGTGATGATCATGAACTGCTTGCGATCGACGAGGTACGCATAGCCCTCGCTGTCCACGTACCCGAGGTCGCCCGTGTGCAGCCAGCCGCCGCGCAGCGTTTCCGCCGTCAGCTCGGGCTCATCGAGATAACCGGCCATCACCGAGGCGCTCTGCACCCTGATCTCGCCCTGCTCGCCCGGCGCGAGCACAGTGCCGTCCGGTGCAACGGCGTCCAGCTCGACGTGGTGCATGGGTCGGCCGCACGAACGCAGCAGGTGCTCCTCGCCCGCCATCGCCCGCAGGTGGTCGGCGTGCGACAGCCGGGTGAACCAGCCGCCCGCGCCCTCCGTGGAGCCGTACCACTGCTCAATCTCTGCGTCGGGAAAGGTGGCCATGGTGCGCCGGATCATGGCGGGCGTGGTGGGCGCCGACCCGTACACCACCTTGCGCAAGCTGGCGCAATCGGCCGGCGCCGACTCCTGTGCGTCCAGCACTGCACCCAGCATCGTGGGCACCCAGACCGTCGCCGTCACGCCGTGCCCCGAGATCGCATCGAGGCAGTCGCGAGGCGTGAAGGCCGCGAGGACGACATTCGTCCAGCCCAGCACCACATGCCAGATGCCAAGGAGGCCCGGCACGCCGGCACCGGGCAGGCAGTGCAGCCAGATGTCGGTGGGACGCATCTCGGCATCCATCGCCGTGTGCGCCAACGCGTGGGTGACGTTGCGGTGCGTCCAGCGGGCACCCTTCGGCGCCCCCGTCGAGCCGGTCGTGTAGCAGATGGTCGACAGGTCGCCTTCGGAGGGCGCCGCTGCCGGCGCTTCTGCAGCGGCGTCGATCGCTCCGGCCAGCTCGCCGTAGTCGGTGGCTGCGTCGCCGCAACGGACGAAGCCGAGCGAGCTCTCGGCCACCAGCGGCGCGAAGTCCTCGCTGCACAGCCCGTAGCCGGCCCCGCTGTGCTGCAGCAGCGTGTCGAGCTCGGCCGGCGAGTAGCGGTAGTTGAGGCCGACCCGCACGGCGCCCAGCCGGGCCAACGCGAAGATTGCCTCGTTGTGAAGCGGCCCGTCGGCAAACAGCGTGGCCACCCGGTCACCCTGGCGCACGCCCATTCCGGCCAGTCCGGCGGCCAGGCGCTCAGTCCGTTCTGCGACTTCGGCCCAGGAGAACTGCAAGCCCTGCGCCGGGTAGATGTACGCCGGATGATCGCCCCGCCGCCGCGCCGTGCGACGCAGCAGATCCCACAACGTGCTCATCGGCCGCTGAAGCGAGGCCGCCGCTTCTCAGCGAACGCAGCCAGACCCTCGCGATAGTCGTCGGTCTGCACCAGCTCAGCCTGCAGCCGCGCCTCGGCCTCGTTGACCTCGGCCCACGTCATGCCGGTGGCCCTGCGCAGCAGCGCCTTCTGGCGGCGGAACGCCAGCGTGGGCCCGGCGGCGATGCGCTGGGCGAACGCTGAGGCCACCGCCATCAGGCGGGATCCCGCGACGGAGCGGTTCACCAGCCCCC
The DNA here is from genome assembly GCA_011523825.1 of Microthrixaceae bacterium. Lineage (GTDB taxonomy): Bacteria > Actinomycetota > Acidimicrobiia > Acidimicrobiales > Poriferisodalaceae > Poriferisodalis. Next base: position 9,214 of record WTFX01000007.1, on the reverse strand, counting down.
ACTCGGCCGCCTGCGGCCCCCGGATGACGTCGGCTGTGTAGATCATCTCGAGGGCCCGCCCCATGCCCACCAGACGGGGCAGGTGGTAGTGCCCGCCCGAGTCGAGCGCCACGCCCAAGTTCGCGAACGGCGAGCTGAAACGAGCATTGTCCGCCGCGATGACAACATCGCAGTTCAACGCGAGGCCGAGGCCCACACCCATGGCAGCACCGTTCACCGCCGCGACGGTGGGTTTGTCGAACTCCCAGAGCTGCTCCAGAACGGGCGTGATCGTCTCGGAGATGATGACGTAGGCGTCCTCGCCGGGCTCGGCCTCGGTCAGGTCACGGCCCGAGCAGAACGCCCGTCCGGCTCCGGTCAGCAGCAGGCAACGCACGCTGTCGTTCGCCGCTGCGGCATCGAACGCAGACGACAGCTCGGCGAGCATTGCCCGGTTGGCGGCGTTCATGGCGATGGGCCGGTTCAGCGTGACGGTGCGGATACCGCCATCGTCGTCGACCGCAATGGTCTCGTAGCCGGTCGGGTCGGCGGGTGTTTCGTCGTGCTCAGCGCTCATCGGGGATCGTCCTCGGGGCGGGTCAGGGCGAACAGGGCCAAGTTCACACACGTCAGCACGAGCGTGCCGTTCTGGTTCAGCACGCGCCACTCGATGTGGGCGAGCCCGCCGACCTCCCGTTCTTCCTTCTCGATGATCTCCAGCTCGACGTGGATCGTGTCGCCGATGAAGGTCGGCACCGGGAATCGCAGCCGATCCATGCCGTAGTTGGCGATGACGCTGCGTGTGTCGGCCGGCAGCAGCAGACCGCCGGCGATGGCCTGCACCATCAGCCCTGGGGCGATGCGCTGGCCGAACATCGACTCCGCGGAGGTGACGACATCGGAGTGCAGCAGGAACCAGTCGCCGGTAAACATGCACCAGTTCACAACATCGGTCTCGGTGATCGTGCGCCCTCGTGTGACCTGCGTGTCGCCGACTTCGATCTCGTCGAAGTAGCGCATGAGCAGCGGTTCTGGCATCGCCCTCTCCTGTCAGTCCGTTGAGCCGCTCACAGCGCGGCCACCACCACATCGTCGGGCGACACGGCCAGCTCGTCACCGTCGATGCCCAGTGCCGGAATCGCCGGGAAGCCCAACCCGACATCGTCCACGATGGACTTCACCCGCAAGAACGCGCCTCGCCACAGCTCGGTGCGCTGGTCCGGTTCGGGCACGGCGAGACCTGCTTGGCGAGCGAGCTCCTCGAGGCGGTGGTGTGCCGCCACCCAGCCTGCAGGGAGGTGCCCCCAGAACTGGGGGTTCGGCTCGTCCATGAATACCGAGAAGTAGGCGTGCGAGCCGACCAGGTTCTTCAGCACGGCCGCCTGCTCGTCGGGTGAGATGTTGGGCAGGTAGCGACGCATGAGATGGGTGGCGAGGCTGAAGTGGCGTGACTCGTCGCGGGCCACCAGCCGCATGAGCGCACGCAGCACCGGATGGGTCGAGTCCTGCCCGAGCTGCCCGAACATGAACGTCCCCGCTGCCTCGCCCGCAGCGAAGGCCGAGACGATCGTGCCGAACCGGTACCGCTGGTGGGCGGTCTGGTAGCCGCGCCAGTAGCGGTTGATCTGCGACTGCACCCAGGCGATGTTGCGCATCGCGGCCCGCTCCAGCTCGTTCTCGGGAGTCATGGCGTTGCCGAACGTGGGGTGCATGGCCCGGCACACGCGCATCGCCATCTCGTCGTGGTGGTTCTCGTCGCGGGTGACGGTGACCAGCATCCGCCGCACGGCGTCGTGTTCCTGCGCCTCATAGGCGGCGATGAGCGCCCGTGCGAACGTCAGCACGCCGGCGGCCTCGAAGCTGCCGTGCATGGTGAACCAGTAGGCCAGCCCGAGGCGCTCATCCGGCGAGAGGTCGTGAGGCGCGAGCGCAGCCCAATCGACCTCGCCGGCCAAGCCGTAGTGGTCTCGCTCCGCACGCTCGTAGGTGCCCCACAGCCGCTCGGGTCCCCGGTCCCAGCTCAGCGGCATGATGGACGGCCCGTCATCGTCGGGCAGCGGCGGCCACGCCTCGGTGTCGGTTGCTGCCAGCGCAGCCCAATCGGCTGCGGCAGCGGGGTCGACGCCGTCGGCGGGCGGCCGGCTCACCGGTGGTCGACCATCACGTGCTCTTTGGCCAGGAACATCACCGAGCGGCCGAAGTCGATGAAGTTGGCTTCGTCCTCGTAGGCCCGGCGGGATGCAGCCCGGTTCTCGGGGATCGCGTTGCCCATGGCGCTGCGGTCCATCCAGACCTCGGCGTGCCCGGTGTAGGGCTCGACGGTCGAGCCTCGCGAGCGGTTGACGGCCGACGTGAAGGAGTGCTCGTCGGCGTGCACCTGCTGGTAGCGCAGGATGCCTGACGACTGGGCCTGGCGGCGGATGACCGGCCCGTGGTGGGTGCGCCAGTACCACTGCGCCTCGTCGATGCTCAGCGACGGCAGGTGGCGGAAGCTGAAGTACAGCTTCACCAGGCTGGAGCGCTCGGTGGCCACGATGTTCTCCGGCGTGGGGTTCACCTGCGGGTACTCGTAGCAGTAGTACGCAGAGGAGTTCTCGATGTCGGCGAAGTTGAGCTCGTCTTCCACGAGCACCCGGTCGAACTCGCGGCCGGCATCGGTGCGCATGGCCTCCAGCATCGACTCCTTCGACTCCCACCAGACCTCCGCGACACCGTCGTAGGGTTCCTCCATCTGGCCGCGCCGTCCCGGCAGGCGGCTGTGGTCGTCGTCGGTGGTGTGCACCTGGACGTAGCGGAGCATCCTCGCGGTCGCCGAGTGCGATACCACCAGCGGCCCGTGCATGTTCAGCCAGTAGTCCTGCATCTCGGCCCGGCTCATGCCCTTCTTGCGCCGCAGCAGGAACGTGAGTCGCAGCATCGTCCGCCTCCTTCGCCGTTGCGCGAGCTTCGCGCAGTCGAGGCCGCCGCACCGACGGCGCGGTCCGGCTCGGCCCGCCGCAGCACCGGTGCGAGCCCCGGCCGTCGGCGGGGTCCGGTGATAATTTCGACCGAGGTGCCGGTGGGCGCCGAGGGGGTTACGTCGCCATGCCGATCACTGAGTTCTTTCCGGGCATCAAGATCGTCGACTCGGACACGCACTGGACCGAGCCGCACGACCTGTGGACCAGCCTCGCCCCGGCCAAGTACCGCGACCTGGTGCCGCAGATCCGCGAGCACGACGGCAAGCGCAAGTGGGTCGTCAACGGCGACATCCCGATCGCGGGCGACTCGGCGGTCTCGGCGATCCTGCCCGACGGCGAGAAGATGCTGGGGCTGAAGTTCCTCAAGCACGACATCGAGATGGTGCACGCGGCGTCGTACGACTGCGATGCCCGGCTCGAGCTGATGGATGCCATGGGCGTGTCGCACGGCATCGTGTACCCAAACGTCGGCGGCTTCGGGAACCAGAACTTCCTGAAGGTGGAAGACCGGGCACTGCGCATCGCCTGCGTGGAGATCTACAACGACTGGATGGCCGACCTGCAGGCCCGCTCGGGCGGCCGCATCCTGCCGATGGCGCTGGTGCCGTGGTGGGACATCGACGCCAGCGTGCTCGAGGTGGACCGGGCGCATCGCAACGGCGCCAAGGGCATCGTGATGTGCTCCAACCCTCACGACTCGGGCATGCCCAACTTCGCCCAGCCCGACTGGCGGCCGTTCTGGGAGATCTGCGAGGCGCTGGAGATGCCGGTCAACTTCCATATCGGCGCCTCGGAGGGCGACATCGACTGGTCGGGCAAGGTGCCGTACGACACGTGGTCGGGGGATGTGAAGATCTCGCTCGGCGGCGCGGCGATCTTCCTGGGCCAGCTTCGGTGGATGGTGAACCTGCTGGTCAGCGACGTGCCCGAGCGCTATCCGAATCTGAACTTCGTGTCGGTGGAGAGCGGCGTCGGCTGGATCCCATTCCTGCTCGACGCGCTCGACTACCAGTGCGGCGAGACCGCCCCCGAGCACCTCGCCCACCTGTCGATGAAACCCTCGGACTACTTCCGGCGGCAGTTCTACGGCTGCTTCTGGTTCGAGTCGCAGACGCTGGCGCCGGCCATCGACCACATCGGGGCCAGCCAGATCATGTTCGAGACCGACATCCCGCACCCGACCTGCCTGTACCCCAAGAGCGTCGAGCGGGTGCGTGACGCCATCGGCAGCCTCGACCCCGCCGTGCAGAAGCGGATCCTTCAGGACAACGCTGCAGAGCTCTACAAGATCGACGTCTAGCGGGCGCCGCGGCTGAGGCAGTCGGCGCCCCAGCGGGCCATGTCGGCGTCGAGGTCGAGCGGGATGTTGCGGGGCGCATCGGGGTCGTGAAGCTCCGGGGGCACCTCCCACATCACCTCGAACTCGATGCCGTCGGGGTCGTGGCAGTACAGGCTGCGGCTGACGCCGTGGTTGTTCTCGCCGACGAGCACGCCCATCTCGGACAGCCGGGTCTTGGCCTCGGCCAGCTCCGCCAGCGTGGCCACTTCCCAGGCCAGGTGATAGAGGCCGACGTGGCGGGCGGGAGCGCCCTCGCCGGCGGCGTCGAACAAGCCGAGGTCGTGGTCGGTGTTGGAGTCGGGTGACGCCATGAACACTGCTGTGCCGTAGCGGTTGACGACCTCAAGCCCGATCGCCTGGTGGTAGAAGCTGGCGGAAGCCTCGGGGTCGCTCACCCACAGCACCGCGTGTCGCAAGCCCAGCGTGGCCATGTGACGGATCGTACCGAGCGGCCCATGCACCGCCTGCACGCGGCTGCCCGCCGGGGCTCAGTTGCGGCGGGCGTCCTTGTAGGGGATGTCCTTGGCGTCGTCGGGCTCCTTGGGCAGGCCCAGCACCCGCTCGCCGATGATGTTGCGCTGGATCTCGTCGGTGCCGCCGGCGATCGACATGGCCGGCGTGGACATCAGGATCTCCGACACGATGCCGTCGGCGTTCGAGCCAGGGCCGACGAGCATGCCCATGGAGCCGGCGATCATCGTGTGGGCCACATGGCAGGCCCGGGCGGTCACCGACATGTTCAGCTTGGTGAGCGAGCCTTCCGGGCCGGGCGGCTTGCCGGCGGCACGGGCAGCCCGGGCACGCTGGGTGGTCCACGACGAGATCCGTCGCAGCGTCTCGACCCGGGCGATCTGCTGGCGGACGACGGGGTCGGTGACCCGGCCGGTGCGCTGCGCCTCGGGGACGACCAAGTTCGCCCGACCCGCCCGCTGCGGGTACCACTTGTAGGTGGCGAAGTACTCGTCGCTCTCCTGCTTGGCCCGCTCGACCGTCGGCCCGCCGTCGGCCGGGTAGCGGGGACGGCGCGTGGCCACCGCAGCCCGCTCGTGCGTCAGCGTGGTGAGGCCGATGCGCCAGCCGTCGCCGGGGTTGCCGACCAGCTCGTCGCCAGGCACCCGGGCATCTTCGAAGAACACCTCGTTGAACGTGGCATGGCCGTTCATCTGGCGCAGCGGGCGCACCTCGACGCCGGGCTGATCCATCGGGATGAGGAAGTACGAGATGCCCTGGTGCTTGGGCACGTCCCAGTTGGTGCGCGCCATCAGGATGCCGAAACGGGCCTTGTGCGCGCCGGAGTTCCAGACCTTCTGCCCATTGACGATCCACTCGTCGCCGTCACGGTCGGCCCGGGTCACCAGTCCCGCCAGGTCCGAGCCGTTGGTGGGCTCAGAGAACAGCTGGCACCACTTGTGCTCGCCGGTCAGGATCGGGCGCAGGTGACGCTGTTTCTGGTCGTCATCGGCGTGGGCGAGCAGCGTGGGCGCGACGAGATACATGCTGACGCCAGCCGCCACCCCCACCGCTCCGACCGCGTCGAACTCGCGGGCCACCGCGGCATCCATGGACGGCGGCAGGCCTCGCCCGTGCCACTCCGTCGGCCACGACGGCGTGCCCCACCCGGTGTCGGCCAGCAGGTTGCGCCACTCGATGAGCGGCCGCTCACGGTGCCAGTGCTCTTCCAGCCACGTCCGGGCTTCGTCACGAACCTCGTCGACGCTCGCCATGCGCGCAGCGTAGGGGCGTCTTCAGGCCGACGACGGGGACGAAGGCGGCGGGGCTGGTCGCTAGTGTCCGGCGGCAAGCGGGACAGGGGGAGACAGCCATGGAGGTACCGGACTTTCGGACGGTGTCGGTCGAGGCGCTGGCGGCGATGGTGCGAGACCGCACGCTGACGGCTGCTGCTGTGACCGAGCATGCGCTGGAGCGCATCGAGGCGCTGAACCCGCAGCTCAATGCGTTCGTAGCGCTCAACGCCGAGGATGCACGCCGCCAGGCCGCAGCCATCGACGAACGGCTCGACGCCGGCGAGAACGTGGGGCCTCTGGCGGGCATCCCGATTGGCGTCAAGGACTTGGCGGACGCCGCCGGATTCGTCACCACACGCGGGGCGATGCACCTGCGGGACTCCCCGCCGGTCGCTGCTGACTCCACCGAAGTGGCGCGCATGCGGACGGCGGGAGCGGTGATCTTGGGCAAGACCAACACGCCCGAGTTCGGCTGCATGGGCGACACCTACAACAACGTCTTCGGCCCCACGTGGAACCCGTGGCAGTCCGGCCGCTCCCCCGGCGGATCATCTGGCGGCACCAGCTCCGCGGTTGCGTCGGGCATGGTGCCGGTGGGCACCGGCTCCGACGGTGGTGGCTCCATCCGCATCCCCTCGGCCATGTGCGGAATGTCGGGCCTCAAGCCCAGCCACGGGCGTGTGCCGAGCGGCCCGCCCCCGCCGGGACTGCTGGACCTCTCATGCGTCGGCCCCATGGCCCGCCGCATCCGCGACGTGGCGTACTGCCTCGACGCGGTCATCGGGCCGCATCCCTCGGATCTGCGGAGCCTGCCCGCGCCGACGGAATCGTGGCGTCGGGCGCTGGATGATCCGCCGCTGCCGCAGCGCGTGCTGTGGGTGCCGTCGTTCGACGGCGAGCCCGTCGATTCAGAGATCATGGCGTCGTGCGTCGCCGCCGTGGAGCGGCTCGCGTCAGAAGGCGCCGAGGTCGTGGAGGCCGGATCGCTGTTCGAACCCGCCAGCATCGTGACCGAGGCTTTCTTGCCGCTGTTTCTGGGTGGGCTGATCGCACCGGCCTTCCGTCCGCTGCTGGGCACTCCAGCATGGGACGACGTCACCGACTGGCTGGCCGTGGCGCTGGAAGACGCCTTCGAGAACATCACCGTGGACACCGTGGCTCGGGCACGCCAGCAATGCGGCGAGCTGTCGGTGCAGCTCGGCGAGGCAATGTCGGGATTCGACGTGATGGTGCTGCCCACCATGGCAGGCCAGACACCTGTTGTCGGAGGGGACGGCACCATCGACGGCGTCGAGATCGAGAACTGGGTCCGCTTCACTCCGCTGGCCAACCTCACGCGGCGCCCGGCCAGCACGGTGTGCTCGGGCCTGACGGCGGATGGCATGCCCATCGGCCTGAGCGTGCTCGGCCACCAGACCGACGACGTCGGTGTGCTGCAGACGACCGCCGTGCTCGAGGATCTGCTGGGCCTGGACCCCATCCCGCCTGAGCTGAACCTCGACTGAGGCCGGATCGCGTCGCTCCGGAATCCGGCCGGAGCTGGTTCGAGGCGCATTCGCGGGCACACCCTCGATCCAGCCAGAGGGTTACGTTGGGCCGGTGGATGCGGACGAGGTGATCGGGCTGCTGGGCCTCGAGCCGCTCCCGGGCGAGGGCGGCCAGTGGGCCCAGACGTGGCGCGACGAGCACTCGACCGCCATCTACTTCCTGCTGCGGCCCGACGACTTCTCGGCGCTGCACCGGCTGGACAGCGTGGAGCTGTGGCATCACTACGCGGGCGCGGCGGTGGACATGCTGCTGCTGGAGCCCGGCGGGTCGGTGCGCCGCCCCCGGCTCGGGGCCGACTTGACGGCCGGCGAGCGGCCGATAGTCGTTGTCGGGGCAGGCACCTGGATGGGAGCGGAGACGGCTGGGGACTGGTCGCTGGTCGGCACCACGATGGCGCCCGGCTACCACGAGGCCGGCTTTGAGCTCGGCGATCGGACGGTGCTGTCAGCCGCATACCCCGAGGCCGCGGAGGACATTGCGCGCTTGACCCGCGAAGATGCAGCCGATGGCTGAGCGGGACGAGCTGGCGCCGCAGTACGAGCTGGCGCCGCAGGACAAACTGCCACCGCCGGACGAGCTGATCAGGCTCGATGGCCGGGTCATCGTGGTCACGGGCGCCGGCGGGGGCATCGGAACCGGCATCGCCCGCCGGCTGATGGCCGCCGGTGCCACCGTCGTGGCCCACACCCGCTCGTCGCCGACCGATCATCTGGTGGACGCAGATGGGCACCCCGTGACATCGGTGCAGGCCGACCTGGCCAAGCCCGATGCGCCCCAGCGTGTCGTGGATGCCGCGCTGACCGAGTGCGGCCGCATCGACGGGCTGGTCAACAACGCTGCCATCCAGCCGCTCGTGCACTTCGCCGAACTGAGCGATGCCGAGTGGGCCGAGATGATCGATGTCAACCTGACGGCCGTGCACCGGCTGACCCACGCCGCGGCGGCGGCGATGCGAGCCCAGGGCAGCGGCGGGTCGATGGTGCACATCGCCTCGATCGAAGGGCATCAGCCCACCGACCTGCACGGCCACTACGCGGTTGCCAAGGCAGGTCTCGTCATGCATGCCCGGGCCGCCGCAGGCGCCTACGGCCCCGACGGCATCCGGGTCAACAGCATCTCGCCGGGACTCATCGACCGTCCCGGACTGGCCGACGACTGGCCCGAGGGCGTGGCCCGCTGGCACGCAGCGGCGCCGCTCGGCCGGCTGGGCACCGCCGCGGATGTCGGCGACGCATGCGTCTTCCTCTGCTCGGACCTGGCGCGGTGGATCACCGGGGTGGATCTGGTGGTCGACGGCGGCGTGCTCACCCGGCCGACGTGGTGACGCCTCGGCCTGCCGTTCGCTGTCACCGCTGACCGCAGCTCTTCGTTGTCACACCCCCCTGGTGCACTGCTGGGAAAGACAACGTGCACCTCTAGGGCACGCTTCACGAAAGCGGAGATACCACCATGGACACTTCGACTGAGACCCGGGCTCGCGCCGGCGATTGGCTGCTCGCCATTGCCGTGGCGCTGGCCGGCTGTCTGCTGGTCCTGAGCTGGACGATGGCCAGCGGCTAGATCTGCCGTCCCGTTCGCTGGGGCGTTCTGCTAAGGGTCCGTCATAAGATAACTCGCGGGGTGTAGTGTCGTCTGTGTGGAGT
>WTFX01000002.1 GCA_011523825.1 Microthrixaceae bacterium | reverse complement strand
CGGCCGGCCCGCCGCCCCGACAAAATCGCTTGCCCAGCCCGCCGGCGCCTGCCTAGCTTCGCCGGCGAGGCACGGCCTGTCCTCGCCGTGCCCACAGCGCACGACCGCCCCCCGGAGCCGTCATGAGTACCATCGACACCGTGACCGACAGCGGCCAAGCCCCACAGGCCGAACCCGCCACACCACAGCCCGCCCCAGAAGCACCGGCGGCCTCAGCGCCTGAGCCGGCACCAGCACCAGCACCGGCGGCCTCAGCGCCCGCACCCGCAGCAGCCACCGCAGACAGCACCACAGCCGCCAACCGCGCCCGCGCCGCCGGGCAGCCGCGCTCGCTGCTCATCCCGCTGCCCACCGCCATCACCGCAGCACTCGTCGCCGGACTGTTCGGCCTGCTGTACCTCAACCTCAACAGCCTCAGCGACGACATCAACGGCCTGCGCAACGAGATGAACGGGATGAACGGGCGGATCGACAGCCTCCGCGACGACATGAACGGGCGGATCGACGCCCTCGACGCCAAGATCGACAACAAAGTCGACAGCCTCCGCGACGAGATGCTCACCGTGCTGCTCGACCACACCGACCGGCTCGCCCGCATCGAGACACACCTCGACCTCCGCCCCCACACCGACACAACGGACCCATAAACCGCCGCTCGGACCGAGCGGCCCGCCGGCCCCACAAAACCGCTTGCCCCGCCCGACGACTGACGGACGCTTCATCTCGACGGGAGAAATCGGCTTGCTGCGAGTCGGGCACCTGCCTACGGCCGCTTCGGCGGGCATTCCCAGCGCCAACCCCAAAAGCAGCCATGGCTGCCATATGAACGTCCGCTTCGCCGAGGTGGACCGGAAGCTCGACCAGATCAACGCCGTGCTCATGGACCACAGCGACCGGCTGGCTCGTATCGAGACGTCGCTCGACATCAGCGGTCGGCCGCTCAACGGCGAGACCAGCGACATCGCGGAACCATGAGCCAGCATTCCGTGGCACGGACCGGCTCGGCATGAGCACTGCTGGGGCGAACAGCAGCCCTGAACAGCGACGAGCTCGCTCAGCGCAGCGAGAACGGTGGGTAGCGGTCGGTGGTGAGCAGCCACATGTAGGCCGCGACCCGCAGCCACCAGCGGTTCACACCCAGCACGAAGTCGAACAGACCGCGGGGATACCGACCGGTGAACAGGATCGCGAACCATGCGATCACCACGCAGACCGCCTCGGCCACGCTCAATACCGCCAGCACGATGTAGTGCGGGATCGCCAGGAACCACTTGACCAGCGGCAGCCAGCGATTGAGGTCGCGGGCTGCGTCGGGATAGTCGAGTTCCAGCCGGACGGCCTGATGCTCATCGGTCGACGGGTACTCATCGCGCATCAACGCCATGTACGCATAGACACGCGCTACGAACCTTGTCGCCTCGAGGTTCCAGTCGAACCACCAGCGCGGGTACTTCTGGCGGAACACGATCATCAGCAGCACCGGCAAGAACAGCGCCCCGCCCGAGATGAGCGGCCGCCAATCCGACCCGTCCGGCAAGCCGACGCTGGCGAAGCTGCCTCCGATCAGACCTGCCACGATCGCGACCGGTATCACGAGGAGTATCCGGAACAACGTCGTGGCCCGATTCAGGCCTTGCTCCGGATAGTCGACGTCAAGCCTCGCCGGGTAATCCCCGGCACCGCTCGCTTCAGCAGTCACGCCCAGCCCCCTCACAGCCAGGCCGAACCTACACTGCCATGCCATGCCCGTGCTCACCTGCCCCCATGCCTCTGGCCGCCACGACAGCGGCGCAAGCCGCGCATCGGCCCGCGCCGTCGACGGCGGCAAATGGGCGATGCCGAGCGAGGCGCCGTCATGAGCGGGGCTTCAGTCGCGGGGCGGCCGGTGGTGGTGACCGGTGCCGGCAACGGCATCGGGGCAGCGCTGGCGCTCGAAGCTGCCCGCCGAGGCGCGGGCACGGTGGTGGTTGCCGACATCGACGCCGACGCTGCCGACCGTGTGGCTGCCGAGGTGCGGGCGGCGGGTCCGTCCGCTGTCGCCGCATGCTGCGACGTGACCGACAGCGACGCACTGGAACGCTTGGCCGACGAGCTGATCGGCGCCCACGGCATCCCGGCACTGGTGTGCGCCAATGCCGGGGTGGCCGCAGCAGGAAACCCGCTCCTCGAGGGCAGCATGGCAGATGCCCGCTGGGTCATGGAGGTCAACTTCTTCGGCGTGCTCGCCACCATGGCCGCGTTCGGCCGCCGCATCGCGGCAGCGTCGCAGCCGGGGTGGCTGCTGGTCACCGGCTCGGAGCACTCGCTCGGACTCCCCCACGCCGGCGCAGGCGCCTACACCGCCTCCAAGCATGCTGTGCTGGGCCTCTGCGAAACGCTGCGAGCCGAACTGCCCGCACACATGGGCGTCAGCGTCCTGTGCCCCGGCCTCACATCGAGCCGGCTGTGGGCATCAGGCACCCAGCGACCCGACGCATTCGGCGGGCCGAGAGAACCCCACGACATCGCCAAGGCCATCATCGAGCGCGGCATGCCCGCACACACCGTCGCCGAGCGAGCCTTCGACGGCGTCGCCGAAGGACAGTTCGTGATCCCCACGCACTACAACGCCCGCGCCTACGCCGACGCCCGGGCGAGCGAAGTCGGCGCTGCATTCGAAGCGCTCAGCACCATCGACACATCGAGCTGGGACGTTTCCGAGGCAGCAGCCAGCGTGCTCGCAGATCTCGACGCGCAGGCCGACGCGGCTCTCAGCCGTCCCGACGATCCCACGGACACCTAGGACCGAGCCGGGCGCGGGGTACGTTGCCCCCATGGACCAGGTCACCTCATCCGACCTCTCCGTCGGCACTCCCCTCAGCGGACTGCCCGACGGCGTGGCTACTGCGGAGCTGTTCGCTTCAGGCGAAGCCTCGGCCGTCGAACTGCTCGACGAGGCCATCGCGCGAGCCGACCGGATGAACCCGCAGATCAACGCCATCATCGGACGGCTGGACGACAGCGCACACCAAACAGCGGAATGGCTCGACGCGGCGCGCGGCACGAGCGAGCCGCTCGGGTCGCTGGCGGGCGTGCCCTTCCTCACGAAGGACCTGACGTGCACGACGGACGGCCAGCCGTACCACGCGGGCAATGCTGCACTCAAGGAGGCGGGTCACGTCGCATCGAGCACCGCTCATCTGGCCACGATGTTCGCCGAACTGGGCTTGGTGAACTTCGGCCGCACGAACACGCCCGAGTTCGGCCTGACCATCACGACCGAGCCGCTGGCATACGGACCGACCGCCAATCCCTGGAACACCGGCCATTCGACCGGCGGATCCAGCGGCGGCTCTGCCGCGGCAGTGGCCGCGGGCATCGTGCCCGTCGCCCATGCCAACGACGGGGGCGGCTCCATCCGCGTGCCGGCGGCGAACTGCGGCCTGTTCGGCCTGAAGCCGAACCGGGGCCGGGTGTCGCTGGGACCCGACTCGGGAGACGGCTGGGCCGGCTTCAGCGTGGACGGTGTGGTGAGCCGCAGCGTGCGCGACAGCGCCCGGGTGCTCGACGGCATCAGCCGGCCCTGGCCGGGCGACCCCTACTGGGCACCGCCGCCGTCAGGCACGTTCTCTGACGCTGCTGGGCGCGAGCCGGCATCGCTGCGGGTCGGCCTGTGCGCGCACTCCGACTGGGGGCCGGTGGATCCCGAGTGCGCCCAAGCGGTCCAAGGCACCGGCGAGTTGCTCGAGAGCCTGGGCCACCACGTCGACTATTCGGTGCCCGAGGACCTGTTCCACGAAGAGTTCTTCGAGCACTTCCGCACGATCGTGGCGGTGTGCAACGTGGTGTCGCTGGCGGGCTACGAAGCCGCCCTGGGGCGGCAGATGAGCCGGGCCGACACCGAGGGCGACACCTGGGCGCTGATGCAGATCGGCCGCGAGGTGAGCGGCGCCCAGTACATCGCGGCAGTGGAGTGGTGCCACGCGTGGACCAGGAGGCTGGCCGGCTGGTGGGCTGAGCACGACGTGCTCGTGTCGCCGATCATGGCCGAGCCGCCGCCCCGGCTCGGCGAGCTGCGAAACCCCGAGACCGGCCGTGGGCGGCTGAATGACCTGCTGCAGTTCACGCCGCAGTTCAACGTGACCGGCCAGCCGGCAATGTCAGTGCCCCTGCATCGGACGACCGCCGGGCTGCCCGTCGGTGTGCAGTTCGCGGGTTCCCATGCCAGCGAGGAGATGCTGCTGTCGCTGGCGGGCCAGATCGAGCGGGCGGCCCCATGGGCCGCCCGCACGCCGGCCGTGTGGGCTGGAAGCGGTTGACGCCGCCTGCTGGGCCTGGGACGTCGGAGAGCGACGGCATGCCAACCGAGCTGCATTCGGCTGATCTGCGCCCGGTCGACGCGACTGCACTGGCGCAGGCATTTGCATCCGGCGAGACGAATCCGGCCGAGGCGATGCAGTCCGCCCTGGAACGGATGGAGCGGCTGAACCCGGCGCTGAATGCGATCATCCATCCCCGGCCCGAACGGGCACTGGCCGAGGCAGCCGAGGCCGCGGCGCGCTGGGAGAACCGGCGGAACAGCCCCCGGGCATCTCAGCAGGGAGTGCCGAGCCCGCACGACATCACGTTCGACGGCATTCCCATGGCCATCAAGGACCTCGGCTGTGAGCAAGCCGGCGAGTTCCACCACGCCGGGGCGCGATTCCTGGTCGAGCTGGGCTGGCGCGGAAGTCTCGACAGCCACCTCTACCGGTTGCTGCGCGCAGCCGGCATGGTCTCAGTCGGCCGCACGAACACCCCCGAGTTCGGCACCACCATCACGACCGAGCCGGTTGCCTACGGCCCCACGGCGAACCCGTGGGATCTGACCCGCTCACCCGGCGGCTCCAGCGGAGGCTCGGCGGCCGCGGTGGCCGCAGGCATCGTTCCGGTGGCGCACGGCAATGACGGCGGCGGCTCGATCCGTGTTCCCGCAGCGGCCTGCGGCTTGGTGGGCCTGAAGCCATCGCGAGGCCGGGTCTCCACCGCTCCGCGGCTCGGCGAGCACCGCGGCGGCTTCGCGGTGGACGGGATGCTCACGCGCAGTGTGCGCGATGCGGCACGATGCCTCGACATCATCAGCCGCCCGGCACCCGGCGATCCCTATGTCGCTCCCCCGCTGCGGCCCGGCGAGTCATTTGCCGACGCCCTGGGCGCACCGCTGCCGCCCTTGCGCATCGCAATGTCGACAGGAGGACCCGGCCGAGCGACAGCGCCAGCGCGGCACGCCGTCGAGCTCGCTGCGAGCCTGCTGGCCGAACTCGGCCACCGCATCGAGCCTGATGCTGCACCGGACGGCTGGTACAGCCCCGACCTGGCCGACCACACGATCGTGGTGCGCACCGTCGCCATGTCAGCCGAGCTGGCCGGCTGGGCAGAACGGCTGGGGCGTCCGATGACGGCCGACGACATCGAGCCTGCCAACTGGTGGTCCGCCGAGCTGGGTCGCTCGCTGCCGGCCTCCGCCTACGTGGAGTCGCTCGCCGAGCTTGCGGGCTGGCGCAGGCGCGTCATGTCGTTCTGGCGCATGAATCCCGCCGGCCAGCCCAGCACCCCGGACACCGGCGGCTACGACCTGCTGCTCACCCCGGTGCTCGCCGATGTCACGCCGCCGCTCGGCTGCCTGGCTGACCCGGCTGACGGCGCCCGGCGGATCGCTGAGCTGGCGGTGTTCGTGAACCAGGCCAACGTCAGCGGGCAGCCAGCCATCGCGCTGCCCGTTGCGTTCGACCCTGCCGGGCTGCCGCTGGGCGTGCAGCTGCACGCTGCGCACGGTGGCGAGCACCTGCTGCTGGCCGTCGCCCAACACATCGCCGATGCCGGCGGGCTGATCCCGCTCGGCGATCTGCTGCCCCGAGAGTCGCCGTGACACCGTCGGAGCGGGCGCTTGCCCGGGCCGTCGAACTGCTCGGCGAGGTCCACGCAGGCGTGCGCAGTGCCGTGGTGGTCACCGACGCCGAAACGGCGCGAGCGCACCGGCGCATCATGATCGTCCGGGTGGCCGCATTCGCCCTCGGTGCGGCCTTGGCAATCGCCTGGGGCATCGGCTGGCTGCTGATCGTGGCCGCCGTCGTCGCGCATCAGCTGCTGTTCAACGTGCAGCGGCTGCTGGCTGCCACCAGCGATGGTCTCGTGCTGGCTGACATCGGATTTCGCAGGGCGGTCATCGTTGCCCGATGGGACACCGGCACCGATGCCACCTTGGTGCTGCGCACCAGCAGCCCGCGAGTGGAGGTTTCCGTCAATCCGCCCCTCGACAACCAGGGCGTCGGCGAACCTTGGACGGGCCACGTGAACGGCAACGACCTCGACAGCTTCGAGACCACGATCCGGGCGGCGGGCGGCGAGCCCCAGCGCCGAACGGCAACCGACTGAGCGTCCGGCGCACCGCGGGCACCCTCGACCGAATCGGGCGGCAAGGTGCAGGCCCCGCCGCGCTGGCTGGTTGCGGGGGACGAAACCGAGTTCGAAGTTCCCGGCATCGGAGTCCTCCAGAACCGGGTGATCGACGAGCAGCGGCGTCGCCCGACGCCATCAAGCTGAGAGCCAGCTGAGAATTGCTGCGGGCGACACCCACAACCAACCGCCCATCGGTACCTTGGGCCGAAGGTCCCGGTCGTCGCTCGCGGCGGCCACAAGTGACCGCAGGCTGACGACGGCGCCGGCCCGAGGCCGGCTTCAGCAAGGACGCGCCCGGTGCGAGGTTCACAGCGGCAATCGCGCCCCACCACGGCAGGCCGCACCGCTGCACGCCCCGCCACTGGGCGCCGCAGCATGGTGCGCCGTGGAGCTGCTGCGATCGCGTTCGCTCTCGTCGTCAGCATGGTGCCGATCGCCGGCACTGGTGCGCAGCCCTCCGACGCCGAGCTGCGCAAGCGCCAGGAACAGCTCGAGCAGCAGCAGAAGGAGCTGGAGGCCCAGCTTGCCGAGGAGAAGCGGATACGCGACGAGGCCCAGGCAGAACTGCTCGCGAAGGTCATGGAAGTCGATCTGCAGCAGGCCGACGTCAACGAGGTGCTGGCGGCCTTCGATCAGCTGAAGCTGCTGGTGAACGAGCAGCGAGCCGATCTCGACCAAGCCGAGCTGGCATTGGCCGCCGCGGAGGCGTCGGTGGAGGCTGCGCTCCAGCGACAGATCTCGCTCGATGCCCAGCATGACGAGCTGGGGCTGCGGGTCATCGACCTCATCGTGCAGACCTACATCGGCCATGACGCGTCGGTGGAGGGCTCCTACGGCTTGGTGCGCACCGGCGACATCTACGACGCCGCTCGCATCCGGGTGCTGATCGGTGCCGCTCTCGGCGATCTGAGCGTGACCGCCGACCAACTGAGGGCGCTCACCATCGATGCGGAGCTGGCACTGCGCGAGTTCCAGCGTGCCGAGGAACTGCGAGACGTACGCCGCATCGAGTCCGAGCGAGCCCTGGAAGACCTGCTCGACGCCGTCGAGCAGGAGGCGATCGTGCTGGTGGAGCTCGAGGACGAGCTCGACGCCTTGCTGTACGAGCAGGCGGCGCTGGCGGAATGGAACGATGCCGCCGCAGCCGATGTCGCCGAGACCGCAAGTCTGGTCAACAGTGCCATCACCGAGCAGCGGCGTATCGAGACGGAACTGAAGCGGCGCAAGGCGGAAGAGGAACGGAAGCGGCGCGAGGCAGAGGAGCGGGCACGCCGGCTGCGTGAGGGCACTGCCGGGCAGCCCACCGACAACAACATCGACCTCGCCGAGCTCACCTGGGTGGGCGGCATCCAAGTTCACGAGTCGATTGCGAACAAGGTGCAGGACCTGCTCGAGCACGCTGCTCGCGACGGCATCAGGCTGACAGGCGGCGGCTACCGGAGTGCCGCCTCGCAGATCGCGCTGCGACGGGCTCACTGCGGCACCAGCCAGTGGGCGATCTACCAGAAGCCCTCCTACCAGTGCCGGCCGCCCACGGCCCGGCCCGGGCGCTCCATGCACGAGCGCGGCCTGGCCATCGACTTCCGGCACAACGGCCGCGGGGTCACCAGCCGCAACTCGGTCGCATTCAGGTGGTTGAAGGCCAACGCTGCGACTTACGGCTTGTACAACCTGCCCAGCGAGCCTTGGCACTGGTCCACCAACGGCAACTGACGTGTCCATCGAAGCGGGGCGACTCAGCGTTATCTGAAGTCGCGGCTCGCTACCGAGGCAGGCACTTCGAGGGCTTCGAGTTTCTCGGCGATCACGTTGGCCACGTTCTCGTTACGCTCGAGACGGCCCGACACCACCAGTGCGGGCTTGTCGCGTGCCACCGAGCGGTACCGCTGCCAGCATCCCCGCGATACCACCACGTTCACCAAACCCGTCTCGTCCTCGAGATTCAGGAATGTCGTGCCGCCCGCCGTCATGGGACGCTGACGGTGCGTCACCAAGCCAGCGACGCGGACCTTCCCGACGGGACAGGACAGCAGCTCAGCGGCAGTGCGAACCCCCGCCTTGGCCAGTTCGGCTCGCAGGAACTTCGTCGGATGCCCGCGGGGTGCTACCCCGGTGGCCCACAGGTCCGCTGTGGCAGTCTCGGCCGCTGACATGTCCCGCAGCGGTGGCGACTGTGCCCCGGTCACGATTCCTCGCAGCCGGTCCGAGCCTCCCTGATGCACGGCCCCAGCCGTCCACAGTGCCTCACGCCGCGACAGCCCGAGACAGTCGAACGCTCCCGCGGCGGCCAGCGCCTCCAACGCTTGCAGGCCTGCACCGGTCCGGCGGTGCAGATCCTCCATGTCGCGGTACGGGCCGCCAGCAGCGACCTGTTCTGCGATCCGTCCGGCAAGGTCGTTGCCCACTTCACGCACTGACGACAGCCCAAGCCTCACGGCCGCTCCGCCGGTGGAGTCCTTGCACGGCGTCAGCGTGGCGACCGCACCGGATGCATTGATGCTCGGCGTGTGCACCACCACGCCATGGCGACGAGCGTCCTGGCACAGCGTGTGCGGGGCGTAGAACCCCATCGGTTGTGCATTCAGCAGCGCCGCGCAGAACGCTGCCGGATAATGCAGCTTGATCCACGCCGAGGCGTACACCAAGTAAGCGAACGACACCGAATGGCTCTCGGGAAAGCCGTAGTCGGCGAAGGCGACCATCTTCCCCCAGACCTGCTCGGCTGCGTCGCCGGTCAGCCCCCGCTCTGCCATGCCCGCAAGGAGCCGCTCTCGCAGGCGACTCATCCGCTCCCTGGACCGCTTGGAACCCATAGCCTGACGAAGCTCGTCGGCTTCGGCGGGAGTGAACCCTCCCACATCGATGGCCATCTGCATGAGCTGCTCCTGGAACAGCGGAATGCCCAGCGTCTTGGCCAGCGAGTTCTCCAGCAGCGGATGCAGGTAGGTGACTGGCTCTTCGCCGTTGCGCCGCCGGATGTATGGGTGCACAGAACCGCCCTGGATGGGGCCGGGGCGGATGAGCGCAACCTCTATCACCAAGTCGTAGAAGCAGCGGGGGCGCAGCCGCGGCAGGGTGCCCATCTGGGCGCGTGACTCCACCTGGAACACGCCGATGCTGTCGGCGCGGCAGAGCATGTCATACACCTCGTCGTCTTCCTGGGGAAGCTTGGCGAGATCGACGGTGACGCCGTGAGCGTCGGCGATCAGGGCGACGGCGCAATGCAGGGCCGACAGCATCCCCAGCCCCAGCAAGTCGAATTTCACCAGCCCGATCGCTGCACAGTCGTCCTTGTCCCACTGCAGCACCGAGCGGTCCGCTTTGGTCGCCCATTCGGTGGGGCAGACGTGTGTCACCGGCCGGTCGCAGATCACCATGCCGCCCGTGTGGATGCCGAGATGCCGCGGCGCATGCTCAAGCGATGTTGCAAGCTCAAGCACATCGGGAGGCATGCCGCCATGTCCTGCTAGCTCAGACAGTGAGCCATGCCGGTCCAACGACTTCGACCAATTGTCAGCCTGGCTTGGCTCATAGCCCAATGCGCGGGCCATGTCGCGTACGGCCGAACGCGGCCGGTAGGTGATGACGTTCGCCACCTGTGCCGTGTGGGCGCGGCCGTAGCGCTGGTACACGTACTGGATGACTTCTTCGCGGCGACCGCTCTCGATGTCGATGTCGATGTCGGGCGGCCCGTCGCGCTCGGGCGACAGGAAGCGCTCGAACAACAGCCCCATCGCGACCGAGTCGACATTGGTGATGCCCAGCGCGTAGCAGACCGCCGAGTTCGCAGCTGAACCGCGGCCCTGACAATAGATGTCGTTGTCGTGGCAGAACTGCACGATGTCGTGCACCACCAAGAAATAACCGGCGAAGCCGAGCCGCTCGACGAGGTCGAGCTCGTGATTGAGCTGCACCCACGCTCCCGGCACCCGCTCGCTCTCAGGGGTGCCGTACCGCCACCGTGTCTGCTGGGCCACGAGGTGCCGCAGGTACGACATCTCGTCATGACCGTCGGGACATGGGTACGGCGGCAGTTTGGGTGCGACCAGCGACAGGTCGAATGCGCAGTCGCGGCCGACCTGCGCAGCAGCGCTCACCACACCGGGCCAGCGAGCGAACCGGCGCGCCTGCTCGGCACCGGATCGCAGGTGCGCGGTGGCTGCTGGCGGCAGCCAGCCGTCCAACTCGTCGAGGCTGCGCCGGGCTCGCACCGCGGCCAGTGCGGTGGCCAGCCGCCGGCCGGCGGGGGTGGCGTAGTGGACGCCGTTGGTGCAGATCGGCTCGACGCCGGCCCGCACCGCCAGCGCGGCCAGCGCGTCGTTGCGGTCGCTGTCGAGCGGGTCGCCGTGATCCCACAACTCCACGAAGACGTTGTGACGGCCGGCTGCTTCGATGAGGCGGTCAAGCTGAGCGGTCGCAGCGCGCGGCCCGCCATCGTGTCCCCCATCCATGAGCGCTGTTGGGACAACGCCCTTGCGGTGCCCGGTGAGAATCGCCCACTCGTCGCGATGTGCCGCCGCAGCAGCGAGGAACTCACTGGTTCCCAAGCGCGGAGCGTGCTTGCGGCCCGCCATCTGCGCCGTCGAGATCAGCTCGCCCAGCGAGGCGTATCCTGCCGGCGAGCGAGCCAGCACCACCACGTGAGACCCCGCAGGATCGGCGTGCCCGGTGCGCTCCGGCCCCACTCGTCTGCTCTTGGAGGTCACTGAGTTGCTGGCCCCGCGAGCATCGAGCGTCGCTTCACCAGTGCCGAGCACCGATTCAGTGGCGCCGTACGCGTCAAGCGTCAACTCGGTGCCGAACACTGTCGGCAGCCCGGCTTCTGCGGCAGCCTCCGCGAAGCGCACCACACCGTAGAACCCGTTGTGATCGGTCAGCGCAAGTGCTTCGAGCCCCAGCCGCACCGCTTCGTCCACCAGCTCGGCCGGGCTCGACGCCCCGTCCAAGAAACTGAAATTGGAATGGGCGTGCAACTCCGCATACGGCACCACCGAGACCGCCGGCCGCGGTCGAGCGACAGGCTCGACCTGCCCGCTGACCGCAGTGAGGTTCTTGCCATGACTGTGCTCGACGCGTCGATCCTCACCAGACCGGCCGGGAGGCGACGGCTGGCCGGGTTCGATGGACCGGCCCCGAGAGGACCAGTCGGACAGCCGCCGCTCCAGATCGCGCCAAGGAATCCTCGGGTTCGTGAAACCCACAGCGCGACACTAACGAACAACAGTTTCTGAGAACGACCATTCTCAAGATGGGCGTCTTGCCGGTGTCTCAGTCGTAGACGGCTTCACGCTGCCAGCGACCCCCCTCGACAGCACAGAGATGGGCGGTGCCATCGTCGAGCACCAACTGGAACCGTGCCTGACGGCGCGACCGGGAACTCCACCAGCACTCCTCCAGCGGCCAAGGCCCTGCCCACGCTGCAATGCGGCTGGTGCGCCCACCGGACCGGCGCAGCATGGCCGGTGGCGCGCTGACCTGTGCCCTGCCGCTCACGCCTACCGGATTGCCGTTCGCATCGAGCACCACGAGCGGCTCGGGCTCGGCAAGCACCTCCGCAGGGGTCGGCGCGCCCAGTCGTCCCGGCCACGGAGCTGGGTCTGATGCGCCGATCCCACAAGGACCGGCTGTGCCGAACGGGAGGCGCTGCTCGAGATCGGCAAAGCGGCGGCCGGAGCCCAGTCGGCCCACGGTGACCCCGTCAAAACCGACCAAGGTCTGAACTCGCTGCAGCGCTCGCTCGGCCCGCTCGTCCGCCTCAGACTGGCCGCCCCAGAAACCGAGCTGCCGCCCTTCATCGGGAAGCGTCTCGACGGCCCGCAGCCGGATGAACGAGACACCGCCGGTGGGGCTGTTCTTGCCCTTGGCGCTGCGCCAGCCGTCGAGCTGCCAACGCACACGGTCGACCAGATCGGGCGGGCTGAAACGGAACCCATGACGCCACCGTCCGCTGCTGGTCTCACCGTGCTCGGTCTCGGTGCTGATCTCCACGCACACCAGTGCCCGACCTTCCCGGGCCAACTGGGCATCGAGCTGATCTGCCAAGGATTTTGCAGCAAAGGCCACCGTGTCGAGCCGGTCTGCGGGCGGGTCGATCTCGGTTTCGACGCTGAGATCAGGATGAGCGGCGGCAGGCTGGCTCAGGCGAGAGTCGCGCCCGCTGGCCAGTGCGTGCATCCACTCCCCTTGCGTGCCGAACCTGCCGACGAGGTCTCCCACAGGCAGTGCCGCAAGGTCGCCCAGAGTGCGCAGGCCCAGCTGCCACAGCATGCTGAGCAGATCATCCGTTGTCCCATCGGCAGCGCAGCCCGTCAGCAGGGAGCATTCCTCGGCCAGCGTCCCCAATGGCAGCCCGCTCAGAAACTCTGCGCTGCTGCCGGGAGGCACCACCAGCACCGGCGTTGACGGGGTTCGGGCCAACGCCGCCCTCCCAGCCATGCCAGCGGCAAACAAGCCGTCGGCGATGCCGACGCTGACAGATAATGCTGGGTCGTACATGCCGACGCCACGAGCGTCGGCTGTACTCAATGCGCAGACGCCACGAGCGTCGGCTGTGCCCAGCTCGCTGGCCAGCACTTCAGTGACGGTGCGATGCGCCAGCTCCGCCAGCGCCTCGTCTCCGCCGTAGTAGCGCGACGGGCCTCGGGTGGCGACGACGCAGCAACCGGGTGCCAGCACTTCGACTCTCGGCGTCAGGTATTCCAGCGCAGCGACCACGGGGGCGAAACAGCGCGCGTCGAGATCGGGGTCGTGCTCGGCCAGCTTGACCTCCGCTGCCAGCATCCGTGGCGGGATACCGGCAGGTTCGTCCTGGCTGGCCAAGCCGGCCCGGCTGTCGTAGTTACCCCGCACGGCGCTGCAGGGGGACGACGGCATCGTTACCGCTTCCCGAGGTGTCGGCTATCGAGATGCCGTCCTGGGCGGAGACGACCTGAGCAGGCCAGGAAACGGTGTCGATCGCACCGCGGACGGCGGTGATGTGCCCGTTGGCATCGGGCAGCCACAGGACGGCTCGTCGCGGCAGCGACGCCGCACCGCGGCCCGCAGCAACCACCTCGGCCCGGCGTTCCCGCAGCCGGCCGTGCCCGTGCCCGAGACCGGTCCACGCAGCACGTTCCACCGTCATGGTCACGTCTGGACTGAATGCGCCGGCTGTGTTCGATGCGCCGACGCCACGAGCGCCGGCTGTGCCCGATGCGCCGACGCCACGAGCGCCGGCTATGCCCGATGCGCCAACCTCGATCACCACGGTTCCGCGCTCCCGCAAGCGGGTGCGCAGGCGCCAGCTGTGAGCAGCCGCCAGCCGCACGCCACCAGCCAGCAAGATCACGTCGACATTGCCGATCAGGGTGTTCAGCACTTCGGCTGCGGTGTTGCCGGGTTCGTCCACGAAGAGCCACCGGTCCAGCGATGCGCCCCGT
Source organism: Microthrixaceae bacterium (assembly GCA_011523825.1). GTDB lineage: Bacteria > Actinomycetota > Acidimicrobiia > Acidimicrobiales > Poriferisodalaceae > Poriferisodalis. The sequence goes on along the minus strand of WTFX01000002.1, from coordinate 108,403 downwards.
TCCGCCACTGCCGAGACGCCCATGCGTCCCAGCCCCACCGCTGTCACCCATCCGCCCGTACGCGAGACCTCCGCCGCAAGAGCGGTTGCCAGGGTCAGCGCTCCTGGGCCGTGGGCAGCCAGCACCGTCCCGGGGACAAGCCCCGGCTGGGCCAGCAGCGATGTCAATTCGTCAGCGACGGGCAGCAGCCGTTTGTGGTGCCCGATGTCCGCAGCATGCGTTATGTCCAATGCACCGACCCCACGAGGGCCGGCTATGCCCAATGCGCCGACGGTACGACGCAGCTGCACTGCCATCGCGACAGACTAGACGAACAATCGTGTCCACGAACGGTTGTTTATGAACTGTTGCTTGCAGCCGCGCTTCCCCTGAAGCCGCTGGACAGGAGCTAGGCCGGCTGCTTCGTCCCGACAAGCAAGGTCGCGCCGACTGGACCTGCCATCTCGCTATGCAGCGTGCCGGCGGCAACCTCGCACCAGTCCCCCACTCCCATGACCCGGGTCTCGTCGGTGAGCCCCAGCCGGAACTCGCCCTCGGTCACCATCGCCATGGCTGAGAACTCATGGCTGTGAAGCTCGCCATCGGCATCGGGCTCGAACGCATAGCTGCGCGGTTCGCCATAGCCCCGCGCCGCCAGCTCAGAACGAAACTCGTCTTCGGTCATGACTGCAACCGTAGTCAGCGCCCTGCTGATTGCAACCGCGCGCTAGCCGTGCTGGTCGCTATCGGCAGCAAGCTACCGACCGTGCTTGTCGCTACCGCTAGCGAGCTAGCGACTGTGCTGGTCGCTATCAGTAGCAAGCTACCGATAGTGGGCAAACAGCTCTTCGATGAGCTCGGCGATGCCGTCAGAGGTGTGGCCCCGGGAGAGGTCGATGGTGGCCACGTTGCCGTACACGTGAATGTGGTCGACACCGCCCCGCTGGAACAGGCGCCATGCCAGCAGGTCGGCCGGGTCCTCGGCGCTGGCGGCATCTTCAGCGCTGTTGTAGTAGCGGTGGCCTGCCCCGGTCAGCGGACGGTTGGTCTCGAACTGCACCGTGCCCACACGGACGGACGACGGTCGCTCTGCTACTCGAACGGGCTGACCCATGGCCGATGAGCGTAGCGACATATGTCGCTAGCTTGGGGCTGCTCGCATTCCGGATATTCCGCCTTTCTTGCACGAAACAGGAGCCCGACATGGCCGCTGCCGACACCGCTGAGATCACCGAGGAGCAGTTTGCTGCTGAGGCACTGGAATTCTTGGAGGCCAACGCCAAGCGCAAAGCCGAGCGGCGCGAGTTCGTCTGGGGCGAGGGTCCCGACAACGCGGCGCTCTTCGAGGAGATCGACCGCGAACGCGAGCGTGCCGAGCTGGAGGCGTCGAAGGAGTGGCGAGCCGCCAAGTACGACGCCGGCTTCGGCTGGATCAGCGGGCCCGCCGAGTTGGGCGGCGGCGGCATGCCCCGCAAGTTCGAGCGAGTCTGGGGCCAGCTCGAGAGCCAGTTCGACACGCCCGACGGCGGCTTCTTCGGCATCGGCCTGGGCATGGTGGCACCGACCATCCTCGCCCACGCCCAGCCCGACGTGTCCGCCGAGGTGCTGCCCCAGATGTACCGGGCCGACATTGTGGGCTGCCAGCTGTTCTCCGAGCCGGGCGCCGGGTCAGACCTCGCCAGCCTGCAGATGCGGGCCGAGCGCGACGGCGAGGAGTGGATCCTCAACGGCCAGAAGGTCTGGACCTCGGGCGCGCACTACTCCGACATCGGCGAGGTCATCGCCCGTTCCGACTTCGACCTGCCCAAGCACCAGGGCCTCACCGGCTTTCTCGTGGACATGAATGCACCCGGCGTGGACGTGCGGCCCCTGCGGCAGATGACCGGCGGGGCCAACTTCAACGAGGTGTACTTCACCGACGTGCGCGTGCCCGACTCGCACCGCCTCGGCGAGGTGAACCAGGGCTGGGGCGTGGCGCTGACCACGCTGATGAACGAGCGGGCGGCGATCGGCGGCGGCTCGGGCGGCGGCACCGGCGGCGGCAGCTTCACCAAGCTGGCCGCCATGGCCAACCATTACGGGATGGCTGACGATGCGCTGGCCCGTCAGAAGCTCGCCGAGATCTACACCCACGGCAAGGTGCTGGGCTGGTCGAACCAGCGCACCATGGATGCACTGCGTGCCGGCAAGACACCGGGCCCCGAGATGTCGCTGTCGAAGATGGGCCTGATCCGCCAGATGAACGCGACCTGTGAGTTCGTGGCCGACACGATCGGCCCCAAGCTGGTCGTCGACTCGGGCGAGTGGGGAACCTTCTCGTGGGCCGGTTATGTGCTGGGCTTCCCAGCCATGCGCATCGCCGGCGGCTCCGACGAGGTGATGCGCAACATCGTGGGCGAGCGGGTGCTGGGGCTGCCCAAGGAGCCCGGCATCGACACGACGAGCCCCTTCCGTGAGCTGAAGGTCGGCACCCAGCGCGCTGAGTAGGCCGACACTCATGAAGATCGGGTTGGCGCCCACGAACAGCGACTACGGACCCGCGACCGCGGACATGGCGGTCGAGGCGGAGCAGCGGGGCTACGACTCGTTGTGGGTGGGCGAGCACAGCCACATTCCGGCCAGTCGGGAGACGGTTCACCCTGACGGGGGCGATCTGCCGCAGCTCTACTGGCACATGCGCGACCCGTTCGTCTCGCTGGCGACGGCCGCGGCGGCAACGTCGAAGATCAAGCTGGCGATGGGCGTCTGCCTCGTGCTCGAACACGAGATCTTGGACTTGGCCAAGAGCGTGGCGACGCTGGACGAGGTGTCCGGCGGCCGGCTGCTGTTCGGCGTGGGCGTGGGCTGGAACCGCGAGGAGCTGGCGAACGTGTCGAGCGTGCCGTGGACCCAGCGCTACAACGCCATGCGGGAGACGGTCGAGGCACTGCGGCTGCTGTGGACCGAGCACGAAGTCGGGTACTCCGGCGCGTTCGTGAACTTCGCGCCGTCATGGGTGTACCCGAAGCCGACGCAGCAGCCCGGCCCTCCGGTGCTGGTGGGCTGCCGGGGCCGGATCGGGATGCGTCACGTGGCCGAGTACGCGGACGGCTGGTGCCCGCTCGACGTGGGCTTCAGAGACGTCCGAGTCGGCATGGAGCGATTCCGGACCGCCGCAGAGTCGGCAGGCCGAGATCCGGATGGCATTCCGATCTCCATGTACTGCTATGCAACGCCCGACGCAGAGAAGCTGGAGCTGTACCGCGAACTCGGCGTCGAGCGGGTCGTCCTCGCCGCCCCCGACGGCGCGGATCGCTTGGCACGCTACGTCGACCGCAACCAGCACCTCGTCGACACGTTCGCCGACTGACGCTCGCCGCGGCCCGAGCGGGTCAGAGCCGGCTGGGCAGATCGGCCAGGGGCACGAGCTCGGCTTGGGGAGTCTCGATGTCGCCTTCCGGAAGCATGAAGCGCCAGAACGCGATGCCGAACGGACGACCCTCGGTGTCGAGCCAGTTGGGAACGCCCGGGTCGGCATGTGCGATGACGGCGGTGAAACTGCCGTCGGCATCGGCGACCATCTGGGCACGGTTGAGCGAGATGGAGCGGTTCGCGTAGTCGAGCGACTGCAGGTGGCGGTTCCACAAGCTGATGTTGGCGTAGCGGCACTCGGGCCAGCGGCCGCGGATCACCAAAGCTTCGTCGGGACCGACCACGAACGGTGCGAGGGCGTAGGCGGCGTCGGTGGCCGACAGGCCCAGGTCGCCGGGAAGGCCGGGCGGCGGGAACTCGTTCGGCACGAGCGAAACCCAGGATCGGGGCTCGCCCTGGGCCATCGGCACGCGGTCGGTGGTGAGCTCGCGGACGAAGGCTGCGATTCGCCGGATGCCGGCGCTGACCGTGGCATCCGAGGGCCGCGGCGGGGACGTGCCGTCGATGACCTCGATCTGCATGGCCGGCCACCGATCCGGGTCGGTGCCCGCGTGCGTGGTGTCCTCGAAGTAGTGGCGGCTGATGATCTGCCCTTCGTCGGGCGGCGGCGCCAGCCAGTTCCCTTCCTGCGGCTCGCCGCCGATGACGATCTCGAAGCGCCCCTCGGCATCGACGTCCAGCGTCGTGTCGTTGAGCACGCCGAGCACCTGATTGTCCATCGATCCCCAGCCGACACTCGACTCCACGGTGATCGACAGGTAGTCGGCGCCCTTGGTCTCCCCCCGCACCCGGTAGGCGTACTCGGCTGAAATCGGTGCTTCGAAGTACACAGTGTCCGGATTGTCGCCGAGCAGCTTGCGGTTCGGCGTCACCAAGCGTTCGAAGCGGGGAGCAGACGGGTCACGCTCGAACAGCCCCACCAGCCCCCACTGCAGGTAGTGCATGAGGGCACGGTGCGCCTCGACGGCGTCGTCGGCCGTATACAGGTTCCACTCGGGCGATACCCAGCGTTCATCGACGTCACGCAGCACCTCACCCAGCTCGGCGAGGGCCCGGCGGGACTCGGTCTCGGGAAGCGGGTCCATGATCGTGGCCGGCTCAGCCCTCTGGGGGCAGGTCGAAGCGTTCGATGTACTGCGCCGTGGCGTCGCGGATGCCCTCGGCCGTGAATCCCCAGTCCTCGGGCTGGTAGCGGTGCACGCCGTACTTGCCCTTGGGCTTGTGATCCAAGTAGTCCCGCACAGCGGTGGCGTAGGCATCGGTCATCGACAGGCCCATCTGCTCAAGGGCCGCACCCAGCGTGGCCACCGGGTCGGTCACGAGCTGCACGTAGTTGACGTCCACGAATTGCTCGTCCGGCACCACGCCGGTTGCCCGCAGATTCACTGAGTCGTTGAGGGCGAACGCGAAGGCATCGTGCACGAAGTGCGCATTCCCGACGGCGTCGACGTCGCTGAAGCGCATCCAGTGGACCATGGCCGTGATGTTGGCAGTGGAGGCCATGGTGCGGGCCGGGTCGCGGTGGGTCTGGATCACCCAGGCGTCGCCGAAGGCCTGAAACAGCTGCGGCAGCACGAACAGGTGACCGGGCGTCTTGAGCACCCATTGTGTGGGGCCCGCACCGTGCTGGAGCACCTGGAGGATCTGCCGCTCGTAGCTGTAGTTCACATCCAGGTCGGGAATCCACTGCGTCAGCGGGGCGATCATGCTCCAGTGGAATCCGGCGAAGCTGCCGGTGGTGAGGGTGATGCATTCGACGGGCAGATCGGCCCGGAACTCGTGCATGGACAGGAACTCGGGCTGGATGTCGGCCCAGAACTCCTGCTCGCACTGCCCCATCTCCATCCGATCCGCAAGCCCCCCCTCGGGCAGCGGCACCGGGTGGAGCGCCTCGGCGCCCAGCGGGGCTCGCAGGTCGGGATGCAACCCGAGAAGCTCGAACAGGATCGAGGTGCCCGAGCGGGCCGGGCCGGCGATCATCACCGGCGAGGCCACGGGCTCGGCGGTGATCTGCGGCGTCGCGTCGATGGCGGCGGTGAGCAGCAAGCGAGTGCGCAGCGAGCGCAGCAGCTCCTGCTTGGTCATCAACCGGCCAAGCACGTGCATGGGCGAGGCGTCCAGTTCGGCAGACAGCGACTCAAATCGCTGCTGCCAGTCGGGATCGCCCAGATCACCGGCGGGCATGCCGCCAACGGATGCGGTGGCCAGCTTCAGCAGCTCACCGGTGTCGATGGGCACCAAGTCCGCGGGATGCCCCCCGATCGAATCGCCCATGAGGTTGATGCGCCGCACCCAGTCAGGCCGGGTGTAGCGCTCTCCCATGGACGGAAGTGCATTGCTTTCATGAGACATACGGGCGGCAAGGTACCAGCACGCCACCGGCGCGGACACAAGAGTGCGTCAGCGAACCGCCTGTGAGAGGACTCGGATGCCTCCTGCTGGCTCGACGCGATGACAATCGCGTACGCAACCTAGTCGCCCAATGTTCCCGAACCGTCACTATCGACTACATCCGGCACAACCGAGGCCATTTCCAGCTCAATTCATGACTCAGTGGCCACCGATCCTGAACCTTCAATCAAGATACAACTTGTTTGATCGCTTTACACATCCAGTTCAATGTTCTCTTCCACCCACCGAACTCCAATCGGTGAGAGAGTTGCAGTTCTCGTCGCTGAATCATAGTCAATCAATGCCAGCTTGTGCGCCTTAGCGAGAACATTCGACCTAAAGGCGGACGGGTTCGAATATTCTACCACCTCAACAAGTTCAGAATCCGACATCGCCAAAGTCGGCTGATAATATAAAGCAACAAGCATTCTCTCACGCATCGATAACGAAGGATTGAGGATTCGCGTCTTCCCACTCTGCAACAACCAAACCAGCGGGACGTGACGATCTGTGAGACTATCTACTAGCTCTTGGGCATTCTGCAAGGGTACTCGATGAAAGATTCTAATCAACTCGGCCAGGATCCAGCTTGTTGCTTGATATGCGAGCATGGCATCCATGCGATTGGGATTTACATCACCACCCACATGGCCTACTCCTCGATTGTTGCGGATCTCGTATAAGCTAGGCAGTAGGCGCGGGATCAAGATTCGCAGGCTTCTAGGCTCAGAGCTGGCGACGTCTTGCTCTAGTTTTCTACAGGCGGCGACGAAGTCTTTCGGCTTACTGGCAGAGGCTGGAAAGTGGCCGTCTGCAATGCCTCTAATGATGGTATAAGCAATCTCGCAGAACTTTCCGGCGCTGAGCGTCGCTGATTCCCAGCGTTGCTCGCGGACATTCCGAGAGACCTTCTGATGCTCATCAGTTAGCTCACGCTGGAGCTTCGCAGGTATGGGTCCTAAAGCAGGAATCGGAGACTCGATGATTAGCTCTCCGCTTTCTTAGTCGCTCTGGGCAAACCGTGTTCGACATGTTGAACGCCTGCATGTGTCAATGCAATGTCCTCCATGCTCGACGTGTCGAGCCACTTTTCTTTCGATGCAAGTTGCTGAAGCTGATTACTGGGATTGGAAGGTGTTTGCCAACCCATACGCTTGTAGCAAGTGTATACTTGGCTGACTCCGACACGCTCTAGCTCCGAATGGTGCTTAAGCCAGTAGACGCACACAATTGACTTATCAGTCAGCGATGTTGGGTTCTTGAGATCAGCGAATTCGACAAAGGAGACTTGGCCGTTTGGTTCAAGATTGAGTCCATCGTCCATTGAGATCGCGGTGATCTTAGATTTCTTGCTAGACTTGGCTTTCGACTTCTTAGTCCGATTTGGTGTCGTGACACTGGTAGAGTTCGGAGCGCCGTTCCCATTGGATGCAACCGTTGCGGAATCTGGTTGTTGGCCTGTCGCCGCGCCGAGCAGCGCATCAAATGCTGCGCGCTGCACCTCGGGTGCATGAAAGCTATTGACCGCGTCGGCGATCGCAGGCATGGATTCCAACAAGTCAGTGAGGCGATCGCTCTGGGCCATCGTGGGCCTCCATCGAATGTGGTCATCGAAAGGGCTCATAGGTTACCAGCACTCGTGTAATTACACAAGTGTCGGTTGCACACAGCAGATCACTAGTTTCCTAGAGAACCGGCGGAGCCCCGCTCCTGACCATCGGCCTGGGTTTCGCGTAGGGCGCAGGCGCGACGGCCGACTCAGTCAGTCAGATGCGCTTCCCCGGGTCAGATTCTCGGCGAGGGCTTGGATCTCGGTGAGGGCGGCTTCGAGGTCTTCGGCGATCTCGGCTGCGAGGATGTCCGGGGGTGGCAGGTTGTCGGCGTCCTCGAGGCTCTCATCGCGGAGCCAGAACAGGTCGAGGCTGACCTTGTCCCGGGCGATCAGTTCGTCGTGGGTGTAGCGCTTGAACCGTTCGGACTCGGTGCGCTGGTGGCGGGCGTCGGACCTGTAGCAGGCGACGAAGTCGTCGAGGTCGGCTCTCGTGAGCGGGTTCTGCTTGAGGGTGAAGTGCTTGTTGGTGCGCAGGTCGTACACCCACAGCTCGCGAGTCCACGGGTCCTCGGCGCCCTCGCGGCGGCGGAAGAACAGCACGTTGGCCTTCACACCCTGGGCGTAGAAGATCCCCGTCGGCAGCCTCAGCAGGGTGTGGGCCTCGCAGTCAGCCAGCAGCCTGCGGCGGATCGTCTCACCGGCGCCCGCCTCGAAGAGCACGTTGTCGGGCACCACCACTGCCGCATCCCCGCCGATGCGCAGCAGGCTCACGACGTGCTGCACGAAGTTGAGCTGCTTGTTGCGGGTCGTCGCCCAGAAGTCCTCGCGCTCGTAGCTGTCAGATGACGACCGGCCGAACGGCGGGTTGGTCAGCACCATGTCGAAGGGCTTGCCGGGAGAGTCCCGCAGGGCGTCGTCGACGACGATCGGCGAGTCGGACTCGGGGCTCTCGATGCCGTGCAGCAGCATGTTCATCGCGCACAGGCGGGCGGGCAGGTCGGCGATCTCCCAACCGGTGAACGCACCCGAGCGCAGATGCTGAACCTGGTCGGGCTCCAAGTGCGGGAACCGCTCGACGATCGACCGGTACGCGCCCAGGAAGAACCCGCCGGTGCCGCAGGCGGGGTCGCAGATGCGGTGGACGGGCTCGGGCGCCATCACGTCGACGATGGCGTTGATGAGCGCCCGGGGCGTGAAGTACTGGCCCGCTCCCCTGGCGCCTTCCTGAGCGGTCTTCTCGATCAGGCCCTCGTAGGCGTCGCCCTTGAGATCAGCGTCGTAGCTCATCCACTCGTGCTGGTCGATGAACTCCTTGATGAGCTGCTCCAGCTTGGCCGGCGTCTGAATGCGGTTGCGGGCCTTGTGGAACACCACGCCGAGCATGTCCTCGCCGGTGCCCAGCGCCGACAGGCACTCGCTGTAGTGCTCTTCGAGATCCGACCCCGACCGGCTCAGCAACGACTGCCAGTCGTGCTCGACCGGCACGATGCGATCGCCGCCGAGCATCACGAACTGCTCATCAGCCATCTTCAAGAACAGCAGGTACGTGAGCTGCTCCAGATAGTCGCCGTAAGACAATCCGTCATCGCGAAGCAAATCACAGAAATCCCACAGCTTCTGCACCATCGCCTTCGGGTCCCGCGCAGGCATCGGCTCACGCTATGCCGTGAGGCTCGACGGTGGAAGGTGCCCTGGTCAACCGCGTTGTGTGCTGCCGAGACTCCCGGCGCACGGGCTGCGCGACGGCGATGCGGGTCGATCGGCGAAATCGACTTCATTTCTCGAAGCACTCAGGTCTACGCTGGAATCGTGACCGACGACGAGCTGTACCGACTCTTCGGCAAGACCCTGACCCATGAGATACCCGCGCGTGAACTCCGCGTCGGCGACGTGGTGCGAATCGAGGATCCCGCTTCGTCGGGACAAGCTTTCTCCGCTCTCATGGTGGACGCAGTCGACACAGGTGACGCGGGCAAGATTGCCGTGCACTTCGGCGAAGGACACTTCGTCGTCGAGTATTCAAGCTCTAACCCGGACCATCAGATCATCGACCTCGATTCGATCGAGGAGCCCGAGACTCCACGGCAACTCTCGTTCGACGCCGATGATGTGGTGACTGTCGAACTGGCCGTTTCTGCAGCATGAACGACCGCTACTTCGCGGTCTCCATCGACGGCACCGACTGGAGCGAACACATCCTGAGATTCGGGCTGAGCAGGTCAAGGACGACGTTACCGAAACCAGAGTCGGGAGGTCCGACGCCTCAATCTGGTCGCCGAACCACATCGCTCCGGTTCACCTTCCGCAAATCGGAGGACACAGAGGCGCTCGTCGGCACCATCCCTCCGGACTCCAACGCTGAAGTGCTGCTCATCCTGGCCCACGAAGATGAAGGTCATCGCTCAGTCGCGGCCTACTGCATGGACGCGACGACACTTCCGCCGCCGTGGGATACCAGCGTCGAGGTTGACGGCGAGGACTGCTTCGAGTCGGACTGGTACGTCGAACACATGACGACCTGCCGCTATCGGTTCCCATAGCCGTCAGAACCGTCGGCAGACGGCTCTGACCGGAACTAACGCCAACACAGCCGCACAAGCCTCATTGTGATTCGAAGTTCCAGTCGATGTGTTTTCCGCTGGCGACATGCAGGACCATCCACCCGCTCCTGCCGAGCTCGCTGGTGAGGACACCGAGAACCTCGGGCGTCAGGTCTTCCTCGTCCAGGCGCACCAGCCGGAACTCCGCATCGTCCTCGACTTCCAGTCCTGCTCCACGCAAGTCGTGTCGACACTCGGCCCAGTTCGTCTCGATCAGCTCCTGAGTGTGCTGAGCTAGCCGACAGAGCCGCATCGCCTTCCACACATGCTTCAGGTTCGCCCCGCTTGCCGTCGTGCCCCCTCCCGGTGGAGCGATCGCCATGTCGCCTACTCGGGTCACCACGTTCATGTTCTTGCGGCGCAGCTCCTTCCTCTCGCGATCAGAAAGGGTGTCTCCGCTGACACCTTGCAGCTGGTGCGACCGCAAGATGTTGGGCCAGTTGCGGCGGATGATGTCGAGAAGCTCCGGATCGGACCATCCGAAATCATCGGCGTCGCCCAGCTGAGGGTGTCGTCGCACGTCTACGAACAAGACTTCATCGGCACCGACGCCCGCGAACAGGAACCAGTCCGACCGCTCCACGTGTTCGTCGTCCGGGTTCGCCTTGCGTCCCAGATGCAAGTGGTGAAGCCCGAAGTCGTTCAACATGCCGTCAGACCTCGCGGAGTCGAGCACCCGCTTGCTCAGGAATTCTGCGAGATCGTCGCCGGTAGCGAATCGTCGTTCGATCTCAGCGAGCGGGCGGCGGTAACGCTCCTCAAGCGTGTTCAGCCTCGCTCTCAGCTCAGCCGACCAGTGCACCGAGCGCGGACTCTGGCTGATCATCGTCGCGTTGACCGGGAAGCACCGCTCAACGAGAAACTGCGGGTCTTCTGACTTGCTGCGATCAAGGGTAATCGAGTGCTCGTCGAAGTAGCGGACGATCTCGTCGGCGATGTCGCGCTTGAAGTCCATTTGCGGCATGCGGGCCCGGTCCTGGTCGCCCCTGCGTTATGCCGGCGATGCCGGTGCCACCGACACAGGCGGTTCATCTTGCGTTGGTGCATTGACGACCGCAACCACTGACCGGCGTCGGCGTCATCGGGACATGCCGGATTCCGACCATCAGCCAGCATTCACCCGGTCCGTCAGGATGAAATCGAAGATCGACGCCGTCAATTCAAGTGCACGATTGAACACGCACATCGGCACGGGCACGATGATCCCGACTGCCGCGCGAATAGAGGAAGCTCGCGAACATGACAGCGGACAACGGTCGCGACGAAGCAACTGGTGAGACGGACTCCTTCACCATCGCCTACTACTTCTTGCCGCTCGAACGACCGCTGTCGGTCGACGACAAATCGATCGTCCGAGCTGGCGGGAGGCCCCCGATTCATGTGCAGGGCTACGAGGACGACTACCTGGACATCGGCTGGGATGATGAGCGGGGGCTAGTGGGCTGTCGCATCAGCTGTTGCATTCACCAGATTCCATGTGACGCCATCGAGATAGGACAGGTCGCAGCCCACCGGGCCGCAATCACCGCATTCCCGCACTCTGCGCGAGCCGACGCGTCGTCGCAGCCCTCAGCCACCGTGACGATGCACGATGGAACGGAAACAGTGGTCGACGGTCAACGCGACGACTTAGCGACGCCGCCGATGGTCACAGTCACGGTCGCTGAGGTCGCAGTACGTGTGCCGAACGACGGCGCGATCGCAGTGAACGAAGGACTCGACGTGGCTGTGGCGTTCGTCGCAGACTTGCAGCGGGCCTACAGCACCGTGGCCCGACAGCCGATGCCGACGATGACACGTTCTCGGCTTCCGTGGATGCTTCCGTACGCAATCCGAACGGTGTCTCCCGACCAAGCCGAGCCGCAGTGGCCGACCCGCGAGGACATCCGCTACTTGCTGCCGCAGACGCTTGACGAGCGCCGGTTCATGCCATTGCCCAGTGACGAGAATCCGGCGCGATGGACCACCGAAGATCTCGGCCGCGCCCTGACACCAGTGCTGGAAGGTCCATTTCGCCAAGCGCAAGAGACTTGGCGGAACGCCAGCGTCGCCTTCCAGCAAGGCGATTTGGCAGTCGCCGCCATCCTCCTGGGAGTCACCTGTGAGCAACTCATCCGGACTCTGCTGCTGTGCTTGCTCTGGGAAGACGACACGCAGCCCGAGAGCGCTTCCAAGCTCCTGTTCCAAAGCAAGGGCAACACCAAGCGCGCATCGGACCTGCTGAGTCAGCTGCGATCCCGGCTATGGCAGTCGCCAATCTGCGACGAAACAGCGGTGACTTACGCTCGCAGTGTTCTCGACTTGCGCAATCGTGTCCTCCACCGAGCCCATGAACCGGATGTCACAGAAGTGCAGACAGCAACGGACGCATGCGAGCACTTCTCTGCCTGGACTCGCGGGGGGCTGCTCGCACGCATCGAGCGTTATCCAGCGACGTGTGAAATGACACTCACGCCCGATGTCGTCGACGCATCGCAAGCGGCTCGTCTCGACGCTGTGTTTACGAGCACTCTTCGACCCACGCGGCCCCACGAGAACATCAGGAACTACCAAATCGAGATCGACAGGCATCTGCCTGGAAATGAAGCCATGCGAGAGCGCAAGGCGACACCCAATCCGGCTGAGGAGTGGGTATTGATGTCGCTGACGTATCCGAGCGGTGCCATCCGCTGGTTTGGCCTAGACGAGTCAAACTGGCTGGCCTACGTCGCGAAGCCGCCCGACGGCCTCCGCGAATCGCACCGGCAGATGCTCCGCAGCAACCTAGAACAATCCCGGGCCGAGCTTGACGAATTCGGTGGTCAGCCGTTCTTCGTCGCCCGCTGGCTACACACCAAGCCCCAGCCGCAGGCCGCCACACCGCAGCTTCATTCGTGGTTCAGGATTTGCCCGCTCGACCGCGCCGAACGCTACGCGAGCTGTCCCACGCCGTACATCCCGCCCGACTGAAGACGTCACACGGATCGAGCTCACTGACAATGGGCGACACAGCAAGTCTCTCGCTGCAGGCGCGAGAGGTATTGGGTTGCGGTGGCAGGCCGCGCACGACTTTGGGGTCAGACAAGCATGCTCTGGACTTGTGAGTCTCGAATAGCGGTACTCGCGCCTTCACTCCTCGCACCGATTCCATCGCTGCAGCTGTCGCCGACAAACAAACGTCAAATGCGGACTACGCGCAGAATCCATACCCAGAGAGAGCAGAACCGAGGTCGACTCGATCCACACAGCGCACAGCAGCAGAATATTCCTATGAGGCGCTCTGATCGGCATGTACGCTATGCGCCGCTCGTGATCCGCAAGAGATAGTTGGACATGCCGTTCAAGACGTATCAGTCACGCATCGACGTTCCCCAAGATCCAGAACAATTGTTCAGAGACCTCCCTCGTGGGACGGGTGACATATCGGCTCTTTGGACGCACCAGAGCGACGTTATACGCGCCTACGTTGAGCAACACACAGCTACACCAGATATCGCGCTCGAGCTTCCGACCGGTACCGGCAAGACTCTTCCCGGGCTTCTGATCGCCGAGTGGGTAAGGCTACGCGACAAGTGCCACGTCATATACGCGTGTCCAACTCAACAACTGGCGCGCCAGACAGCATTGGCTGCACGAAGGGCTGCTCTCTCAGTTTCGTTGCTCGTAGGGCCTCACCGAGACTGGCCGGCACAAGACAGAACTGCGTTTGCCGCCGCCGATCGGGTAGCAGTTACTACCTACAGCTCGATATTCAATAGCAGTCCCAAACTGGAACCGGCGCAGCTAATCATATTTGACGATGCTCACGCGGCCGAGCAGTATGTAGCAGAGGCGTTCAGCGTGCGTATAGTACGGTCAGAGATGTCCGAAGAGTATTCGAACGCACTAAGCGCAATTGCGCCGGGGCTTGATGGCCTCCACTTAGAGCAACTGAGAAGCGATAGTGGTGTTTCTGCCTTGGGATCTTCTCCCAGGCTTGTACTCCCCGCACAGGATGAAGACATTCTGAGGAATCTCGACAGGGCATTGGCAGACACCTCGAATTCCGACGTCGAGTTTCGGTTTCGAATGATCAGAAAAGGTCTTGCTAGCTGCTTGGTATTTGTCGGGCCAGACTCAATCTACGTTCGTCCCGTTATTCCACCTACTCACGAAAACCACATATATCGCGATGCTCGACAACGCATATATCTCTCAGCAACTCTGGGACGCGGCGGGGAACTAGAGAGAGCATTTGGTCGGGCTTCGATCAACAGACTACCACTACCAAGTTCCTCGCAGGAGCCCCGTGCAGGTCGTCGTTTCTTCCTCTTTCCGGCGTTGATTGAAGAAACGACTCCTGATGTAGCGATCGAGGCGATTACCCGGAAGGTCGGTAAGGCGCTCGTGTTGACTCCTGATACGCAATCTGCCCGAGACTTATCTGCGAAATTGGCACGCGATGATTGGCCCACATTCGATAATCGAAACATCGAAACCTCGCTGAGTCAGTTTGCCTTGGCAACCAATGGGGTTTGTGGCCTTGCCAATCGATACGATGGAATTGATCTCCCTGGCGATGCTTGCAGGCTCGTAGTGCTCCGTGGTTTGCCTGACTCCCTGTCACTCATGGAGCGTTTTCTCAATGATCGAGCTCGCGCAGGGTCAACTTCGGCAGAACGGATACGTACTCGAGTTATACAAGGTACGGGACGATGCACCCGTGATCCGGATGACACGGCGATTGTTGTAGTGCACGGAGCAGATCTGACCAATTATCTGTCGAGGCCTGATACACGTAGTGCACTCAGACCCGAGCTTCAAGCGGAGATTGATTTCGGCCGCGATCACAGTGCATTACCTCTGGATGAAGTGCTACAGCTAATCGATGCGTTTCTTTCTCCTGATCGCTCTGAGTTCCAAGCGGGCGAGGCCTATATCGCTTCTCGAAGACGAGATGTTGAAGTGAACCCGCCCGAGGGCAGTGAACTATTGGCACGTTCCGCGGATATTGAGGTAGCTGCGTGTGCGGACGCCTGGTCTGGTCGGTGGAGCGAAGCTGGCCAGGATTTGTATGAGGCGGCCGCCATACTGGGCCAAGGTGGTGAGGCCACCAGAGGGTATCGCGCTTTCTTGCTCCACTTAAGCGGAACATGGAAGTATAGAGCTGGCGTCGAACGTTCCTCTGCCGAGCTTCAATCAGCCGGCCTCGCATTGACAGACCAAGCGATTGAAGCAGCGCGACCGTCACACTGGCCAAGAGAAATGAAGCCACTCGCGGCTGGACAGTATCCGACGGCGGAACAAGTAGATCAAATCAGCGCTCGCAAGCTCGGCGAGAGACTCGCAACGAGAGGCAAGTCGAGGGTACAAGAGCAAGTTCAGGAAATGCTTAATGGCCTCAGTCAGACTCAGGCGAGGCTATACGAAACAGCTCTCCGACTTCTTGGCGAAATGATCGGTGCCGAAGCATGGAAGCCAAAGGAGGGGGGCCGATGTGACTCAGTCTGGCGATGGGAAGATGAACTCTGGATCACACTCGAGGCAAAGAGCGAGCAAGATGCAAGCGGTTTGATTTCTCGACGAGACATTCGACAAATTGGCGATCAATTGGAGACTCTCCGGTTCGACCTAAGCGCAGGTGACATTCCCGAGGGCAGCATCGCCCTTCTCGTATCACCCCGCCAAGTCCTGGCTCCTGACGCAATCGGTTCAGCTGGTCCGCATGTCTTCTTGACGACCCCTGACGAACTACTTGCGATCGCGAACTCAGTCAGGCTTGCGCTAGAGGCATTGTTCGAACTCGGAAGTCTAAGGGAGACAAATGCCGTGCGGCGGAGAATTGTAACCACCTACCAGCGCCATGGTGTGCTCCCGTCCCAACTGTTAGACCGCCTAACAAAGCGGCCCGCAGGGAATCCACCTCGGCGCTAATCTTTCCGGCACACTGCGCTTCCAGGGACAACTAGTTGCGTACGACCAAAAGTCACTAGTGGAGAAGCAACTCATAAGCCAATTATTTTGGGGTGGGTTCTAGAGCACGCCCATCTGAAGCTTCTGTGGAATGAGCTGGCCTGTGAAAGCGCGATCGAGGACTGAACGCCTGAGTGCCGTCGTCTTCGTGGTGGCGGCACGAATCTGCTCCATGGTTCGATCGACGGAATCGAGGGCAGCTCGAGTCGCCGCCACCAATTCGTCCTGAACCTCCAATGGCGGAATCGGGAACTCGACGGAACGAAAGCGGCCGAGTGCAAGGTGGGCAATGTTCGTCGTGATGCGTGATTCCTTCATAAAGCGCCCAGAGTGCATGTGTCGACGGAATACGAGCAACGCCCACTCTGAAGTCACGCCCGGACCTGGGACGAAGCGGATCAGGCTGTTGGTGAATGCGACGCTCGGAGGGTCACCGCGATACATCGCGGGACGGCCGAGGAACTCTGGACTCTGGCCCTCATTCAGCAATACATCGCCCACCTTAAGTCGATACTTCTCAAAGTCGGCTTCGTCGAAGTGCATCTCCATGACGTCTGAATCGTCGATGCGGTCCTCGAACACATTGGCGACGCGCAGGTACGGCTTCATATTCGGCCCGCTGTGGTACTTCGGAGACCTCTGCCGACCAAGGCCAGTTTCTCCCGCTTCCGCGACGATCGTCAGCCGCCAGCCGGCCGGCGGATCGTTCGGGAAGGCTCCGACGAGAATCGACTTGACGAGTGCTTGGCAACGTAACTCCGCGGCATCGAGCGAAACATCAACCGCGTCGAGGCGGGAGAAGTGCTCCTCGATCGCAGCGACGATGCGGTCTTGCTCTTCGATGCCTGGCAACAGGATCGGGAGCCGGCGCATCGCTCGCTGAGTCAGCTTCAGCCGTGTCGTGCCAGTGACGTATCCCTCGTAGGGCATCCAGTCCAACTGATACTTGAGGAATCTGTTGGTCGTCAGGTCATTGATGGCCTTCAGTACGTGTGCGTGGTTGTTGACCCATGCCGGACCGTCAATGATGTAGGACTTGCGTTTTAGCGGGTCGAGGAAGGGCACCCCGTCTTCACCCAGGAGCAGCAACTCCTCGTCGAAAATGGGCTCATCAATCCACCCGGCTTGGCCTGTTGCCCCGTAGTACGGAACATCCCCTGGTCTCTTGTCCCGTTCGCTCCTCTTGACCGGCACCCGCTTCGAATCAAGGATCTCGACGACGTTCCCAAGCGTGGTCAAAACCCAACCGGGCGGCAGATCCGCGGTCATGCGGCGAGGACGAGAGTGAGTTCGTTGAGCAGGGCGTCGAGTTCGTCGCCGAAGAGCTGCTTGGCTTTGCCGAGGCCGCCTCGGGTGCTGAATGGTGGTGCCGTCAAATCGGTGGGTTCGATGTCGAGATTTGCGGCGAGGCGATCCTTGATCAGCTTCAGGAATCGCGCTTGGTCGGGGGTGAACGAGCGCCCAGCGTTCGACTGCTGCAGCAGCCACGCCTCGAATCGGTCGTTCACTAGCTCGGGGAAAGCAACCAACTCGTCAGATTCGCCGAGAGCGTATCTCACGAGGCTCACCAAATCGGTGGCGATGCGGTGCCCGGAGCCGCGCACCTTGGACTTGTCGAGCGTCTCGTAGGCCTTCCACAACGAATCCGGAGTCCAGCGGTACGGCGGCTTCTCGATCGCGTTCGCCAGCTCCTTGATCTGGGCGAACGTCAGGCCGCTGCCGTAGGGCTGGCTGTACAAGACGTCGAGTGCCGTGATCTCGTCCTTGTTGTCGTCGATGAATTGCTGCCACGACTCGACCTGTGACATCGCGTGATCGCGTGCTTCGAGCGAGAATTCACCCGAGATCACCCGGTCCTTCGATGCCGTGTCGATCACCTGCTCGTAGCTGCGCCTGACATCGATCAACTTCTGGCGCAGCGCGGGATTGCTGGCGAGCGGCAGCAGGGCCTCCTGTATCAGCCTTGTGCCAGCCGCGGCGACCTGCTCAGGCGTCGGCTCGTCGGTCGCTGCGCCCTCTGCCGCCACTGCGTGCTGACGGTCGGGGTCGAGCGCATCGATCATCTGGCGCACAAGACCGGCCAGCGGGATGCCGGCGGTTTCTTCGACCTCGGCCCGGTCTTGCTCTGTCATGCGGCGGTCGAGACGGGCAAGACGTGACGCTGCAGAAGACACGACATCCGGATCGACCGAGCCAACACCGATCAGGTTCAGCAGCCGATCGAAGCTCATCCCGCGCTTGCGTTCAAGTGGCACCGTGTCGTGCAAATCGAGTTCGGTGACGCCCACGGCATCCACGATCACGAAGCGGTCCTTGTCGGTCTTCGCATCCGGCGTGACCGCAAGCAGGAGGTCCCTTTCCATCACCCGCACGCCGCGCCCCTTCATCTGCTCGAAAAAGTTGCGGCTGCGCACCAGGCGCATGAAGACCACACACTCGATGGGCTTCACATCGGTGCCGGTGGCAATCATGTCGACGGTGACGGCAATGCGCGTCTTGAAGCTGTTGCGGAATCGCCGCAGCAGCTCTTCGGGTTTGTCGCCGCCCTCTCCCGACCTATAGGTGATCTTGACTGCGCCTTCGTTGTCGAGGCCGAACTCTTCCCGAACGATCTGGACGATGTCGTCGGCGTGGCTGTCGTCCTTCGCGAATATCAGCGTCTTGGGGATGTTCTGCAGCAGGCCGTCCTCTCGGCGGTCGCGGTCCTTGAACATGACTGGCAACGAGTCTCGCAGCGTGCGCACCACGGTTCGGATCTGATCGGGTGCCACCACGCGCTTGTCGAGCTGAGTGGCGTCATAGTCGATGTCGGCATCGACCTTCTTCAAGCTGATCGCACGTGTTTCACGGTCCCGGAACCCGGTGACGAATTGCGCAGGCACCGTGCCGCCCGACTCGGTGATCTCCGTGCGGATGCGGAACACGTCGAACTGAGCGTTGACCTTGTCCGCTACGGCATGCTCGTGCGTGTAACGCATCACCAGGTTCTGCTCGAAGAAACCGACCGTCTGCACGCCCGGCGTCGCAGTCAGCCCCACGAGGAAGGCGTCGAAATATTCGAGCACCTGCCGCCACACGCCATAGATCGAGCGGTGGCACTCGTCGATGATGATCAAGTCGTAGGACTCGATGGGTACGGCTGGGTTGTAGGCGACCTCGACCAAATCGGGCGGCTCGACCTCGAAACCGCCCTGCTCGTCGAGGTCAGAGTCGTCGCCGTCGTCTTCGTCGCCTCGCAGGATCGAATACAGACGCTGAATCGTGCAGATGTGAACCTTGGCAGCGGCTTCATCAGCCATATCCAGCTGCGACGACGTGAGATGCCGGACGTTGTAGAGCTCAGTGAACTTGCGGCCGTCGCCGGGGACCCGGAACTTCTGGAATTCCTGCAGTGCCTGGCGGCCGAGGTTGGCCCGGTCAACGAGGAACAGAATGCGCTGGGCGCCGGCGTGGTGCACCAGGCGATAGCAGGCATTGGCAGCAGTGATCGTCTTGCCTGACCCGGTAGCCATCTGGATGAGAGCCCGGGGACGGTTGTCCCGGAATGACTGCTCAAGGTTGTGGATGGCCTCGACCTGTGCGGGCCACAGGCCCGTCGAGCCAGCGTCAACGTCGAGTTCCGGCAGGAGCGGGATGCCAGCGCGCAGGCCGGCGCCGCGGCCATCGATGAAATCCTCGTGCCAGCGGGCGAGCGTCTCGGGTCGATGGAAGGTGTACACCCGACGGCTGGCCGACACAGGATCCAGCGCGCTGGTGAACCGAGTTTCAGCGCCGGTCGATTCGTAACCAAAGGGCAGTGCCCCATCGATCTCGAACGCCGGCAGTTCATCGGGATAGGCGCCCTGGTACTTGCGGGTTTGGTACTCGACGCCGGTCAGCGTGCTGCCGACCTTCTTCGCCTCGATGACGCCGACCGCCTGGCCGTCGACGTAGAGCACGTAGTCGGCCGGGCCCGCCGCGGTTGGGACTTCGCGAACGGCGACGCCCTGAGCCGCAGCCACTGCTGCAGTCTTGTAGTCCTGCAACACCCAACCGCAGGCTCTCAGTTGCTCGTCGATGTCCTGGCGGGCCAGCTGCTCAGGCGATACGTACTCGCTCACAACGTCCCCAGACTCAAGACCGCCACCCCGCACACCAGCGGCCATCGTACGATCTTGAACCGGATGACGGAAGAGGCGCACGGCCGCTCATGAGCGCTAGTGCGGCTTCCGAAATCGCGATGGCTGACTGCTGCTTGCCGATCGAATCACTGAAAATCGCTTGGGCCATCAGTGATGGTGGAGGTGCATGAACTTGTCTTCGAAGCTTGTAGCTGCAGAGGTATTCCCACCCGGAGAGCACTTGGCAGACGAACTTGTCGCGCGTAGCTGGACAATTTCGCAACTTGCGAAGCTGATGGGTCAACCTGCCCACATCGTCTCGAACATCCTCGATGCGCAGATTGGGATCACCCCTGACTTGGCCGACTCCATCTCCGCAGCGCTCGGCACGTCGGCAGAGTTGTGGCTCAATCTCGAAGCGGCTTACAGATCACACACGAGCGTGCATGGCGCGTAGTGCGGTAGCGATGTCGTCGACGGCGAGGTCGGTTGAGGCGGCGGTCATGACGAGGTTGTAGACGGCGTCGTTGGCGGCGGCCCGCACGCTGGCGTCGTTGATCTCCAGGAACACGGCGGTGGCGAGCCAGCCGAGGCGCTTGTTGCCGTCCACGAGCGGATGGTTGTTCACCACCGAGTGCAGCAGCGCCGCGGCCTTCGTCCAGATATCCGGGTACGCGTCCTCGCCGAACGCCGACGCCTGTGGCCGAGCCGCCGCCGCTCCGAGCAGTCCCATATCTCGGATCGGCGGAGGGTCACCGAGCAGTCGGCGAGCGAGCTCGACGAGATCCTCAGCCGAGAGGTACTCGACGCTCTCGTTCACTCGCCGAGTCGCCGCAGCGCATCGGCGTGACGATCCATGATGAGGTCGGCTGCTGCGGCCACCCGGTCGCGATGGGAGGCCTTGGCTACGTACTCGCGCACCGCGCGCCGAGCTGCCTCCTGCATGGAAGTGCCGTCGAGCGCGGCGCGCTGGCGCAGAGCCTCCTGCTCGTCGTCGGTCAATCGCAGCGTCATCGCCATGAACGTGATGGTATCAAACCAGTATCACCCCCTTGCAATCAGCCGCCGCAATGCGGACAAGCTCACAGCACAGAAGGGACGATCCGGTTGCACGATCGCAGCTGGTGTCGCCACATTTGCCTGGTACTGCGATATACCGGAACCCCAGTGAACGCACTTGCGGTCGTGCCGGGTCCGTGACCAATCGATTTCTTGCCGGAGTGGCCTTTGCTGCCTTGGTGATCTCTGTGCTGTCGCTGTTCGTGGCGTTGAGCACCACGGACGTGCAGCCAGCACGGACGACAGCGGACGTCGCCGCTGCGACAACCACGGCTAGTGCCGATGGCGAATCGGCGGTGTCGCCGCTGCCGACCACGACCGCCGGTGCGCCGGCGGATCCTGAGACACCCTCCCCAACGGTCATCACCGCGCCCACCACCGCGGCTACGGCCGAGCCTGCCGCCACGACGACGCCTGACACAGAACTGCCGGGCACTCCCGCGGCGCTCGGGCCTGCAGCCGGCACGCAACTCGGCGTCATCGGCGTCGCTCACGACGATTGGCTCAACGTGCGTGACGTTCCCAACGGCGAGATCGTCGCCACGTTGACGCTGCAGCTGTCGATCGGCGAAGCCGGATTCGAAGAGAGCGCTCTGCTGGTCCGCGATGCCGAAGCCGAAGCGGCGTTCGCGAGGATCGGCGTTGCAGGAGTGACCGCGACCGGCCGCACCCGCGACCTCGCCACGAGCACTTGGCACGAGATCCAAGCAGGCCCGATCATCGGCTGGGCCAGCTCGAACTACCTGGCGCCCCTGGCGCCGGAGACCGACCTCGACATCAGCGCGCAGGTCATGGCCGACATCGACGGCGCCACGAGCGCGGAGACACTCGCCGAGCTGGTCGACCGGGTCGTAGCGACCATCGCCTCAGATGAGCCGGCGTCACGCGTCAGAACTGTCGCGCCTCCCGGCGCATTCGAAGCTCTGGTTGACATTGCCGTTGATGTCGTGGGCCAGCCCGACGATTCGATACGTGGTTACCGGCTGCTGATCTCTGCCGAGGCGGCGGGCGATTGGGTGGCTGCGCTAACCGACGGCGATGTCACTGCAGATGCGGGACCGTACACGCTGCGCAGAGTCCGGGCCACGCCACTGTGCTACAGCCATCGCGGCATCAGCACGGACGGCGTCTGCAACTAATCGTCGTCGGCAGGCGGCGCCAGCGTGTCGCCGATGAGGTGCTGCACCACTTCTGCGAGGGCCTCGTCGTGATCGGCGCCGGCATCCAGCGCCGCGTGAAAGACGGCGAGCTGGCGGTTCGCTGAAGTGCCGTGCTCGCAGATCGTGCGGAGGTGGCGGATCTCATCCACGCAGCCGAGCGCCTCTGCATCAGGCATCACCAGTTCGATGAGCTCGTCGACCAGGTGCTCGTAGGGCACCAGCGTGCCCTTGCCGAAGTCGATCAACGAGCCGCCGATGCCGTAGCGCTCCGCGCGCCACAGGTTCTCGCCGATCAGGAAGTTCGCATAGCTGCGCCATCGCTGGTTCCCATCACGCAGCCGCCACAGCATCCGCAGCAGGCAGACGTACGCAGCCGCGATGGCGATCGTGTCCTCCATGCGGGTCGGCAGGTCGGTGACCCGCATCTCCAGGGTCGGGTAGCGCTCCGAGGGCCGGATGTCCCACCAGACCTTCGATGAGTCCTCGATGATCCCGGCGTTCACCAGCACGTCCACATGGCGACGGAACTCCGCCCACGAGTCGAACTTCGGGGGCAGGCCCGTGCGCGGCAGCGTCTTGTACACCGCCGACCGGTAGCTCGCCAGCCCGGTGTCGCGGCCCTGCCAGAACGGAGACGAGGTGGACACCGCCAGCAGATGCGGCAAGAAGTAGGTCACCTGGTTCATCAGGTCGATCCGTAGCTCAGGGTCCTCGATGCCTACGTGCACATGCAGCCCCGAGATGACGAGCTGGCGCTGGATTTCCTGGAGATCTTCGGCCAGATCCCGGTAGCGCTCCTTGTCGGTGATCTGGAGCTCCTCCGGTCTGGCGAACGGATGGGTGGACGCGGCGATCGGCGCGAGCCCGTGTTCCGCAGCGGCCTCGGTGACTGCGAGTCGCAGCAGGCCGACGTCGGCCCGCAGATGCTTCATGTCCCGGCAGATGCCGGTGCCGATCTCGATCTGCGCGCTGAAGAGCTCGGGGCTCACGAGCCCGTGGCGCAGCTCGGCCACCCGCTCGATCAGCCCGGGCGGCTGGGCCCGGACCAGTGCGCCGCTGTCACGGTCGACGAGGAGATACTCCTCCTCGATCCCAATCGTCCAGCTCGGTTCATCGATCATGGCCCGCGAGTGTGCCAAACGCCGCTGATCAGTTGCGCGCTGTGACGATCCACGCTGCGGCAGGGAACACCACGCCTGCTGGGGTCTCGAACGGCGCAAGCGCCGCGATCACGGCTTCCTTGGCTTGAGCGTGCACTGCGGGCGGGTGCCCCTCCAGCGCCCGCTGGGCGATGCCGAGATCCATGGCGAACTGGGCCGTGTCGGCGAGCGTGTTGCCGGCGCCGTAGATCATCTCGGTCTCGAACGACGCAAAGTCGACGGCCGACCAGCCGGCGTCGCTGAGGATGCCGCGCACGAAGTCGGTGTCGGCAAACGCGAACGGATCAACCGTGGGTCCGTCGCCTTCGGGCATCTCCACGATCTCCAGCACTGCCTTGTTGACCGTGATCAGCCACGGGTTCTGGCGTGGCGTCTGCCAGCAGGCAAAGGCGAGCTGCCCGCCCGATCGCGTCGCTGCCCGCACGTTGGCAAACGCCGCTGCGGGGTCGGCGAAGAACATCACGCCGAACCGGGAGAACACCACGTCGAAGCCGCTGAACGCCCCGTTGCAACCCGTGGCCTTCCCGCCGAGTGCCGTGATGTCGGCGGTCTGCGCGTCAGCCACGGCAAAGCTGATGGGTGCCGACGCCGGATACTCGGCAGCGTGGGAGGCAGCCCGCTGCCGGGCCACGTCGATGAGCAGGTCGCTGATGTCAACCCCCAAGACGGACCCGCTCACTCGCTCGCTCCACTGGAGCGAGGTCTGGCCACAGCCGCAACCCACATCGAGCACGTGCGCTCCGGACGGGGGTGCCTCGGCGATGTCCATCGCCGCCTGGCCGATGTGTTCGAGCTGCGCATCGAGTCGCTCCTGTTGCTGCACCCAGATGTCGGCGTTGCGCCAGAACTCGCGCTGGCCGGCGTTGGGATCGTCGCTCACGCTCATCGGTCGCCCCTCTCCGAAGCTGCTTTCTTCTAGCAGCCCACGCCCGCAGCTTGCTGCCGAGGCGGCACGCGGCCCTTGGCCCGGCAAGCCGATCAGGACGGTGGGTCAGAACAGTGTCGCATCGGGTCCTGCGAAGGCTCTCGAGTAGGTCGCCAGCGCCGTCTCGGCGTCGCGGTGGGCGGCGCTCGGCACCGGATCGGCATCGGGCAACGCGTCAGTGAACGACCAGCTGAGCCGGTGGATGGCGCATGGTCCATGAGTGGCCAGCGCGGCACGGTGGACCGGTGCGGGATAGCCCTTGTTCGACTCGAACCCGTAGGGCGGGAAATCGCCGGCCAGCACCGTCATGATCCGATCCCGCACGACCTTGGCCATGATCGAGGCTGCCGCGATCGACAGGCAGCGCCGGTCGCCCTCCACAAGCGCCCGGCTGGGACGCCAGTCCACAAAGTTGAACTTGCCGTCGAGCAGCACCCGGTCCGGCTCGGCCGGCAGCAGGTCCAAGGCCCGGCGGGTGGCCAGCCGCAGGGCATCGGTCATGCCCAGCTCGTCGCATTCGGCAGCGGTGGCATGCCCCACCGACCATGCTCGGGCCCAGTCGTCGATGCGCTCGAAGAGCTGCTCGCGTACCTCGGGGCGGAGCTCCTTGGAGTCGCGGATGCCGTTCACGCGACCGTGCGGTGAGACCACGACCGCGCCGACCGTCAAGGGGCCGGCCCAGGCGCCGCGGCCTACCTCGTCCACGCCGACAACCGTCGTCTCGCCCGCTTCCCAGCAGCGCCGCTCGAAGGTGAGGCTCGGCCGCGCCGTCATGGCTGTGAACCTAGTTGCCGACCCCGTGCCGGTCGCAAGACCCGCCAAGAGACTGAGCGACGATGCCGGATACCTCTATGCAGCGTGTGGTGCCAGCAGGGTCTCGCCCCGCCAGCCTGTCGCCGTGAACGCCGGATCCAGTCCTGGCACTGTGACTGCGGGCGGGTCGCCGGCCGCGTCGTGGGGCACAACCTCCCACAGCAGCGCCGGCCGCTCGCCGTGCCAGCGCACGGCCCACGACACCTTGCCGATACGCGTCGGCACATCGTGGATCTCGACCGGCTGGCCCAGCCACGCCGCCGGCCAGTGCGCGGCAAGTCGCAGGCGTGGCGGTTCGCGGCCTGCTCTCCCGCCGCTGGCCTCGCCGTGATCGGGAACGTCGACCAGCAGCCGCAACAACGTTCGCACGAATAGGCCGCCGACCATAAGGTCGTGCCCCGTGCCGTTGGTGCCTGTGCGCAGCACCGGATGCATGAACGTCGGCCAGTTCAGCGTCGGCGACGCCACCGACACCAGTGCCTCAAGGCGCTCGAAGGAGCGTCCCGGTGCCGGTCGAGCCTCGGCGAAGGCCAGCAGCGCAGTGGCCACCATGTCGTGACCGCACGACGCGGCAGTGTCGTCCACGAAGTCCGCTGGCGTGCCGCCGGCCGGCTCGGCCCCCACGAACGGCAATGACGGCGCCCACGGCACCGCAGCATGGATCCACAGCCCGGTGTCGTGCGAGAGCCACTCCCAGCGCTGGCTCGGCGGTGCCGGCATCTTGTCCCACGATGCCTCCCACGGCAGGCGTCCCAGCCGATCGCGGTAGAACGACGGGGACGCGGTGGCACCCACGTCAACCCGCAGTGCCTCAGAAAGCGATATCGCCTCGCGCCGCAAGGCTCTTGCCGCGCGTTCAGCGCTGAGCCGCAGCAGCATCCGGTAGCCGGCCCGCAACCCTTCGCGGATGGTCCATGGCTCCTCTCGCTGCACCGCATCGCGCGTCAGCAGCCATCGTGCCCCTGATGCCGCGAACTCGCCGATGGCCTCGACGAATGCCGGGTCGGGATGCAGCGACAGCAGATGCTCTGCCAGTACGAGCGATGTGCCGGTGACCGAGACGCCCATGCTGGAGGTCTCGCCGGAAGGAAACTGCGCCTGGGCTTGTCGCAGCAGCAGATCTCGAACCTGCTCAGGCGCGCCCGACTCGATCAGCGCCAGCAATTGCACCAGGTCGTCGCCGGCGAACTGAAAGTCGGTGGCCAGCGCCGAGGCGAGCATGGGACCGGCGACTCCCGGGCCGTCATCGAACGGCGCCGTGGCGAGCAGCTGGGAGGCACGCGCCGACAGCACGGCATCGGCCAGACGGCCACTGGGCAATTCGATCCGGCAGCCTGCATCGACGCGCTGCCGCCAGCCATTTGCCACCCGCTCCAGGCCAGGCACCGCTTCCAGCACGCCGGCACCGAGCGCGGGGCTGCCGGCATCGTCCCATTCGAATGGCGAGCCGCGCCCGACAACTGCAGCACGCAGCGTCGCGCCGGCGACGAGCGGGAAGACCGCTGCCGCGTTTGCCAGGCGCTGGGGGCAGGTCACCGAGACCGAAGCGCGCTCGAGTTTCGGTGTCGATGCCGGATTGCCGAGAGACCCACTGCTTCCGATGCTGACGGGCACCGAACTGGCCTGTTCTGTGGCGGCCTGACCGGCTGAGGACACGAGCTCTGTGGCGCAGTCGATGCCGTTACTGCCGACGACCACGTCGCCTGGCACGCGATCAAAGACCACCGCCGTGCCGTTCGCCGCATGGAGGTGAATATCGCCAAGCGTCATCACACGACCGTCGACGAGAATCTCGTCGATTCCCCACGCGTTCGACCACTCCCACATCTCGTCGTTCTCGTGCTCGAAGGCGCCCATGTGGCACGGCCTCGCCGCGAGCGCCACTGCCACGGGCGCAGGCGTTCGATTGGCGATTTCAATCACCAATACCTCAGGAACGGCGCTTGCGCCGTCGCCCAGCACCCGCTTGTCCTGCCTCGTGACGTGCCGCTCGGCGTCGCCGAGCTGGACCGCAGCGCCCCGGGCCGCCGCAACACGGTGAGAGACATCGCCACCGCCGATCCTCAGCATGGTCTCGACGACCGGCATCCCATCTACCAAGCGCTGCCTTACGGAGGACGCTCGCGATGGGAAGGCCCATTCCTCGCCGGAGCGCACCCACCAATCCAGCGACCATCCCCCGCACACCACCAGTCCCCGCGGATCCACCTCGGCCCGCTCCAGCGTCTCGGGCAGCCCGACGGTCGTCCATGAGCGGCCCAGCGTGTTCGCGAGCACGCTCGCTTCGACATGGTCGTCGCTATTCCAGTATCGGACTTGACTAGGCGCCGCGGCGTACGCAGCCGAATTGGGGTCGAGCTGACGCTCCGCCCACCACGGTCGGACCCAGCCGGACGGCGGCTCAGCTGGACGCGGGGGGCGGGGGCGATCAACCCGTTTGCCGATTCGCACCGTCCTGTCCTAGCAAACCGTCGACTGTCAGCCTCGGCAGATACGGCCGAGAGGCTGGGCCATACACTCGGCGAGGGTGACTCCCAACGGCACTCCTACTGGCGTCACGCCGACCGTGCTCATTCCCGTCAAGGGCTTCCGGCTCGCCAAGGGCCGCCTCGCGGACCGCTTGAGCGAGTCCGAGCGGCATGAATTGGCGCGCACCATGGCAAGCCAGGTCGTGAAGGCCGCCGGCTCGTTGCCGACCAAGATCGTGTGCGACAACGACGAGGTGGCCGATTGGGCGCACGCGGTGGGCGCCGAGGTGCTGTGGATCGACGCCGACGGTCTGAATCCGGCGATCACCGCTGCCGTGGCCGCACTCGAGACAGCCGGCACGAGCGGCGACGGTCTTGGCCATGTCGTGATCGCACACGCCGACTTGCCGCATGCTCAGACGCTGGACGGGCTGGCTGAGGCAGGCACGGTGACCATCGTCCCGGATCGGCATCTGGACGGCACCAATGTCATGGCGCTGCCGCTGGGTACCGGTTTCGAATTCCACTACGGGCCCGGCTCATTCGAGGCTCACTGCGCCGAGGCGCTGCTGTGCGGGCTCGACTTGCGAGTGCGGAGGGTCGCAGCGCTCGAATTCGACATCGACACGCCCGATGACCTGGACGCGGCCGAGCTCGGCGGGCACACCCACGACGATGCCTGCTGAGGCCCCGAGCCCAAGCGCCGGCTTCTCGGTGGATCTGCCAGTACCGGCTTCAGCGCTGGTCATCGCCGCCCATCCTGACGATGCCGAGTTCGACTGCGGTGCCACGCTGGCCAAGTGGGCAGCCGGCGGCACGGTCGTGCACCACTTCATCTGCACTGACGGTTCGAAGGGCACCTGGGATCCTGACTGCGACCAGACGGCGCTGGTACGCCTTCGCCAAGACGAACAGCGGGCTGCAGCAGCTGCGCTCGGTGCGACCGGCGAGGTCCGATTCGGCGGCCACGTCGACGGCGAGCTCGACAGCGACCTCGCAACACGTGCACAAGTCGCCCGGACCATCCGTGAGCTCCGGCCTGCCGTAGTGCTCGGCCATGACCCGTGGAAGCGCTACCGGCTGCATCCCGATCATCGGCATGCGGGACTGCTGGCTATCGAGGGCGTGGTGGCGGCGCGGGATCCGTTCTTCTTCCCTGAGCAGGGCCTGCCGTCGCACCGGCCTGACGAGCTGCTGCTGTTCGAGGCTGACGAGCCCGACCACGCCGAGAACGTCGAGGGCTGGACTGCCGCCAAGACCGAGGCGCTGCTGTGTCATCGCAGCCAGTTCGTGACCACCCACGACATTGCCAACCCCGACGACCCCGCCCAGGTGCAGCGTTTCGCCGATTGGGTAGACGCCGTAGCCGCGGCCAGCGGCCAGCAGGCAGGGATCGCCTGCGCCGAGCTCTTCAAGCGCATAGACAGCGTTTGAGCGCCTAACCGATCTCGCTGTCGTCCCAGAAACCGGCCAGCGGGGCTGCAGCGCCATCGGCGTAGCTCGTCAGCCGGGCAGCGGCGGCTTCGTCGAACAGCTCGATGACGTCAAGAACCGTCGCCGGACCCAGCGTGCGCAGAGCACGATCTCCTTCGCTCCCCACCCGGGGCAAGTGTGGTGTGAGCATCAGCAGCCGAGCTTCGGATTCAGCGGCCGCCAGCACCGAGGCCCGGCCCAGTGCCTTCCACAGGGTGTCGGCTCGCAACAGCCCCGGCCGCACGGTCGTGAAGGCCCCGGCCACATCGATCCACCACTCACGCTTCGTTCGATCGGCCACCAGGAAGCTGAACTTCACACCAGAGCCGCGCACCGTGGCAGGGCTGCGGATGATCTCGAATCCCGAGCGTTCCAGCATCTCGCTGGCGATGTCGTGCGCCTTGCGACCGGCTTCCACCGCTTGACGGACGAATGCGTCGGCGGTCATCGCATCGGCAATCGGCGCCGAGGCTGGGACACTCGACTCGGAAAGAGTCATCGATGCGGCCATGCCGGATCTGGGCACATCCGACGCCGCCCGTGCCGGCGAGGAAACCTCACTCGGCTCGAACAGCGGCTGCTGCGCTGTATGGGGCGAGCCTTCAGTCGGAGCTGAGGCCGCAGCGGCGACGCGCGCACGGGCCAAGTCCGCGTAGTCGGGGTTCAGGTCGTAGCCCACCGGCCGTCGCCCGCACAGCACGCTTGCCACGAGCGTCGTGCCCGAGCCCATAAACGGGTCCAGCACGAGATCGTCCTCGTAGGTGTACAGGTCGATCAGGCGGCGGGGCAGTTCCAGCGGGAAAGGTGCGGGGTGCCGCACCCGCTGCGCGCTCTCGGGACCCATGTCCCACACGTCGAGCGTGGCCTCCATGAACTCGTCGGTGGACAGGCTGCTGCGGTACGGCAGGCCCTCGCTCTCCCGCTGTGATACTGATCGCGCCCGGTCGAACCTGCCCTTGCTGGCGATCACGATGCGTTCGGTGGTGTCGCGCAGCGTCGGGTTGGACGGGCTGCGGAACGAGCCCCACGCGCACGACCCGCTCGAGCCCTTGCTCTTCTGCCAGACGATCTCGCCCCGCAGCAGCAGGCCGAGCTCCTCAAAGATTCGGGCCACGTCGCCCGACAGGCTGCGATACGGCTTGCGGCCCAAGTTGGCCACGTTGACAGCGATGCGTCCGCCCGGCTCCAGCACCCGTGCGCACTCCGCAAAGACGTCCTTCAGCATCGCGAGATAGTCGAAGTAGCTGGTGGGGATGCGGCGGTCAGCGCCCGCTGCAATCGCGTCTTCGTAGGACTTGCCGACGAAGTACGGCGGTGAGGTGACCACCAGCGCCACGCAGGCATCGGGCAGCTCGGCCATGCGTCGAGCGTCCCCGCAGAAGCAGCCGTCGCCGATGCGTGCCAGCAAGTCCGGGTCGTGCGCGGGCCCGCGGGCCACCTCATCGTCGTCGGACAGGATCGGCGGCGTGAAGCGGGCGTAGAACGCCGAAGCGTCGTGGCCCTCGCGCCGTGAGGCGCCGAATCGAGAGGTCGCCGTCTGGCGAGCAGCCGGTGCAACGGTGCGTGTTCCGCCCGACGGCTCCCGGGGAGTCATTTTCCACAAGGTACCGAACAGACGCGCGCCCGCCAAGAGCGGGAGCGAATCAGGCGTCGTGGAGCACCATGCGGACGCGCTTGTTGCCCTTGCCCTTCGACTCGGTCTTGGTGATCTCGAACCGGCCCACGGCGCTGGTGGAGGCCACATGCGTGCCGCCATCGGCCTGACGGTCGAGCCCCACGATGTCCACCACCCGGATGTCGGTCACCCACTCGGGGATCAGGTTGACCTTGGTGCGGATCAGCTCGGGATCGGCCAGCGCCACCTCGCGTTCCAGGAAGCTCACCTCGATGGGCCGATCCGCGGCGATCTCGGCGTTCACCAGATCGGTGACCCGTGCCGCGAAGCCCTCGGGCAGCGGGCTGAACTCGAAGTCCATGCGGGCGGCCAGCGGCTCCATGTTCCCGCCGGTCACGAGCACTCCCCACTCGTTCCAGATGACCCCGCACAGGATGTGCAGCGCGGTGTGGGTGCGCATGAGCTGCAGCCGCCGGTCCCAATCGATCATGCCGGTGACTGCGGTTCCTGACGGTGGCGGCTCGGCATCCACCCCGTGCCAGACGAGATCGCCCTCCTTGCGGACGTTGTGCACCTGCCAGATGTTGCCGTTCTGATCGGCGAGCGTGCCGGTGTCATGGGGCTGGCCTCCGCCGGTCGCGTAGAACACCGTGCGATCGAGCGCTACGGCATCGTCTCGCACGGCGACCACGGTCGCCTCGACGCTCTGCTGGTATGCGTCGCGCAGGTAGATCTGGTCGGTGACTTGGTCCGTTGACATCGCCGCAGACGATACGTGGCCGTTACGGTGACGCCGTGCGCATCGTGACCTGGAACCTCTGGTGGCGCTTCGGTGACAACTGGGAGGCCCGCCACGAGGCCATCGCCGCCACGCTCGCCGAACTCGACGCCGACATCGTGTGCTGCCAGGAGATCTGGGCCGAGCGTGACGGTCCGAGCCAGGCTGATCTGCTCGGCGACGCGCTGGGCATGAACGTGGCACACCACCCGCGCTTCGGGCGGCGAGGGCTGTCGTTCAGCAATGCGATCCTCAGCCGCTCAGCGATCATCGAATCCAGCTCGCACTCGTTGGCGGTCGGCGACCCGTCGTCTCCCGAGGGCCAGCAGTCCGGGCACCGGACCGCTGTCGTGGCGCGGATCGCCCGCGGCGACGGCGAGATGGCGGTCATCTGCACCCACCTCGAGCACCGCTTCCATCTCAGCGAGATCCGTCAAGCACAGGTGGCCACCCTGTGCGAGCTGGCAGCACCTCATCACGATCCCGAGGGTTTCCCGATCGTCATGGCCGGCGATTTCAACGCCGTCCCGAGCTCCGAAGAGATCCGGCTGCTGACCGGCGAGCGCCCACCGCCGGCGCCGGAGCTGGTCTGGAGCGACGTTTGGGCGCAGGCGGGCGACGGCCCCGGCTTCACGTGGAGCGGCCAGAACCCCTACCTGCACCAAGCCATGTGGCCGAACCGGCGCATCGACTACGTGTTCGTGTCGACGCCGCGCCCGGTCCCGCAGGGCAACATCACGAGGGTCCGGTTGATCGGCGCCGAAGCCATCGCTGGCGTGGTGCCGTCCGATCACTACGGACTGGTCGTGGACCTGGTCGAATGAGCCTGGGGCGTCAGGTCGTGTAGAGCTCCAAGATCGACGCAGCGGCGGCACTGCCCGCCTCGGCCAGATCGGGCGGCAGCTCCGCCGCATTCACGACGTGCGTATCAGCACCGAGGCGCAGCAGCATCTGGCTGAGCACGAACGGGCTGCGGATCGCGTACGTCACGATGCACCGGTCGCCGTCGTCGCGTACCTCCCGCGAGGGGTACGCCTCCACTTGCCACAAGTCGTTGCGGGGAATCGACAGCACCACATCGGTCGTCTCGTCGGCTTCGGCAGGCGCAACGGCGCCAGGCTCGACCGGGTTGCCATGCGCCTCGCCAGGCTCGGCCGGGTTGCCATGCGCCTCGCCAGGCTCGGCCGGGTTGCCATGCGCCTCGCCAGGCTCGGCCGAACGACCGTGCAGTTCGCCGGTGTCGCTGCACTCCTCGATGCGATCCACGCGGAACGAGCGCAGATCCTGCCGCAGGTGGCACCAGCCCCGCAGGTACCAGTGGCCGTCGGCCAGCGAGACGTCCAGAGGATCCACTCGACGCTCACTGACCGCGTCGGTGTTGGGGGTGTAGTAGTGAATGCTGACGGCGGTACCGGCGCGCACCGCTTCCCGCAGCGTCGGCAGGCAGCGCGGCAGCGGCAGCTCCACCGATACCCGCACTCGCTCGCTATAGGCCGCACGCAGCTTGTCGAGCGCGGTCGCCAGCGCACCTGAACGGTCGGCCCCGCGGAGGGCCAGCGCAGATTGCCCGGCTACCAGGATCCCGAACGCCTGCGGCACCGACAGATTGAGTGGCCGGTCCAGCATCGCTCCCGGTTCGACATGCACCCACGCCTCGCCGGCGTCGGCATCGTCGCCGAACACGACGATGCCGAGATTCTCATATGCGCCTGCACCGACCACCTCGTAGCACATGGCCGCGAGCAGCAGGTCGTACACAGCGCCGGTTGGCATCTCGAACCGCTCAGCGATGTCGCCCACGGTGGCGCCGCCCCGCTCGACCACCCATGGGATGATGGCCAGCAGACGCTCGATCTTGACCGAGGTGCTGGGCCCTCTCACTATCCGGCTTCCCCGGTCTCGGCGGCCAGTGCTCGTAACCACGACGTGATCTCGCCGACCAGTTCGGTCGGCGCTTCCACGACGGCGTGACGGCCCATGTCCAGCAGCCACAGCCGAAATGCGGCGCTGTTGCGGACCCGCGCCGTGACGGTCACCGAGCCGTCGTCGTGCCGCTCGACGACGCGGCCTCGTTCGGCCGTCGGCTGCTGCGCCATGGTGGTGTCGATCCGCACACGGGCCTCGAAGTCATCGCCGAAATCGATCTCCATCGGTTCCCTCGGCAGCAGCGCTGCGACGTCGACGTCTGCGCGAGCGAATGCCCCTCGCTCTCCCACCTCCGCGTCGCTCTCCATGCGATCCACCCGGAACGTCTTCACCACATCGTCTTCGCGTGCGGCCAGGTACCAGTAGCCCGCCCGGCACAGCAGGCCGAGCGGCTGAGCGTCGCGCCGCCGCCCCCCATATGCGAAACGTACCTGCGCTCGCTCAGCAGACGCAGCGGCCAGCTTCGGCAGCAGCGATCCGGCGGTCTGCTGCGCGGCGGCCGTCTCCAGCGCCACATCTGCCGACAACGGCTCGGCACCGTGGCCGGCCGCAGCGGCTTCCGCCGCGCCGCGGGTGGCCGCCGTCACGCCCGCGCCAGCCTCAGTGCTCGTGAGCTTGGCGACAGCTTCGAGATCCCAGGTCTCGCCGATGTCCACCCGAGCTGCAGCAAAGCGCAGTGCGAGCTGCTCGTCGGACGTGAGCTGCAGGTCGGGCAGGAAATAGTCCTGCGGCCGGATCGTGTACGACGTGGCGCCGTCGTGCTCCATCGACTCGGTGATGCGCACGCCGAGATTGCGGATCAGCGCCTTGTCGCGTTCGAACGAGGCTCGGGCGCTGTCCAGCGTGCGACGATCCATCGTGCCGTCGGGGGCGTACAGCCCGGTGTCACGCCAGATCTCCTCGCGGGTCTTGGGCACGTCGCGGGCGAGCAGGTACATCATCAGTTCCATCACGCGCTCGGTCGCGTCCGGGCGTGATCGCGCTGCCACGTTCGGGAGTGTAGGACTGCCCCGCCGAGGGGCCCGATGAGTTCCGGAGCCGGCCGGACGCCGGCCCTCAGGCGGTGACGCCTGCTCGTGCGAGCGCTGTCCAGACCCGTTCGGGCGTCAGCGGGAAGTCGTCCATCCAGACGCCCGTGGCGTCCGCCAGCGCCGCGACCACGGCCGGTGCATACGGGATCACGCCCATCTCGGCCATGCCGCGGGCGCCGAACGGACCCAGCGGATCTGCCAGCTCCAGCACGACGCTCTCGGTGGTCACGGGGATGTCGCCGATGCCGGGAATCAGGTAGGTAGAGAAGCGCGGATTCAGCAGACGACCGTCCCGGCTGCGAAGGTGCTCGCTGAGCACGTGGCCGTGTGCCTGCGCGACCGCGCCCTCGATCTGGCCGACCACGAAGCGAGGGTTGATGGCGCGGCCGACGTCGTTCGCGCTGATCACCCGATCGATGCGGATGTGACCGGTGTCGATGTCGACGGTCAGCTCCACATGCTGGGCGACGTACCCGTAGGAGAAGTTCGGGGTGCCCTCACCGGTCTCGGGGTCGAGCTCGGTGGTCGGCGGGGGCGTGAACCGGAAGTGGCCGATCGCCGGCCGATCGCCCTCGCGCCACGCCTTCTCGGCCTCTTCAGCGGCGCCCAGGATGGAGTTGCCGGCCATCCACGTCAGGCGCGACGCCGATGCCGATCCCGAGTCCCCCGACGTGCCAGTGTCGCTGAAGCGGCCCACGACCTTGGATGGGTCGACCCCGGTCGCCTCGGCGGCCATCTGCAGGAACGCCGTGTGGGCGCCCTGGCCGACATCGGCACCGGCGTGCGACAGCTCGACCGATGCCGGCGTTTCGTCGCCGGGTTCGCCGTGCAGCACGATGGTGGCTTCGCAGCGCTCGGGAAAGCCGAATGAGAATCCGACGTTCTTGAACGCGCAGGCGAAGCCGCGGCCGCGGCGAAGCGACGCGGGTCGGGCGGGCAGCGAACCGAATGGGCTGAAGAGATCTGGGTCGGCTGCCTTGGCCTCGGCTGGCAGCGCCGCGGCGTGGGCGCAGGCTTCGATCACTTCGGGCATGGTCACGCCGGCAGGCATCGGTGTGTGAGCGATGCTCGGCGAACCCTCGCGCAAGGTGTTGACACGGCGGATGTCGATGGGGTCCATGCCCAGCGCTTCGGCCAGCTTGTTGACCTGGCACTCCACGGCAAAAGCTGCCTGCGGCGCGCCGAAGCCGCGGAACGCTCCCCCGGGTGTGGCGTTGGTGTACACGACATGGGTGTCGATGGCGGCGTTGGGCAGCTCGTAGGGCCCGCCGAGGCCGAGGTGCAAGTTCCCCATCACCTTGTTGGAGGTGTAGTTGTAGGCGCCCGCATCCAGCCAGGCCTCGGCGTGCGCGGCGGTGATCTTGCCATCGCGGTCGGCGCCCCAGCGGGCCCAGATGCGGCCGCGGTGCCGCTTGTGATGGCCGACGATGGACTCCTCCCGTGACCACTGCATGGCCACCGGCCGGTTGATGCCCCGCTCGGACAGCCGGCGAGCGGCCAGCGCCAAGATGATCTGCATCGAGGTGTCCTCGCGCCCGCCGAATGCGCCGCCGATGGCCGGGTAGCGCACCCGGATGCGCTCCTCGGGCAGGTCCAGGGCGTGAGCGATCTGCTCGCGGTCTTCGTGCACCCACTGGCCCGCTATCTCGACGTTCACGATGCCTTCGGAATCCACCCACGATGTGCCCGCCTCGGGCTGCAGGTAGGCATGCTCCTGGTAGGGCACTTCGTAGGTGGTCTCCACGACTGCCGCCGCGGCGGCAAAGCCGGCGTCGAGATCGCCCTTGCGGGTGCGCATCGACTCGTACAGGTTCGAGCCGACGCCGTCGTAGGGGTGGACGAGCGGCGCGTCTGGCGCAAGTGCCGTATCCAGATCAGCCACGACCGGCAGCGGCTCCCACTCGACGTCGATGGCCGCCGCGGCCGCACGCGCCTCGTCCAGGCTCTCGGCAACAACGAGCGCCAGGTGGTCGGCCTCCCAGCGGGAGACGTCGCAGGGCACCGGGCTGCGGTCAGAGTGCTCGAGGCCGATGAACACCGGCTGGTCGAACTTGGTCAATCCGTACTCGTTGCAGGGCACGTCGGCTGAGCCGAGCACCGCGACAACGCCGGGCAACCGCTCGGCAGGTTCGAGATTGAGGCGGCGAAGCCGGGCATGGGGTTGATCGGTGAACACGGCGAAGGCCCACAGCGCGTCGGCGGGAATGCGATCAGCGGGATATCCCGCAAGGCCCGAGACCTTGGAAGGCCCGTCGGCACGAGGCGGCGACTGGCCCAGGCCGCCCGCCCGCGACCCCGGCATCTCCAGCTCGATGGCCGCGCCGGGAACGCCCGGAGCAGCACCCTCCCTCACAACGTGCCCGCCGCCGCGGTTTCGACGGCTTCGATGATCGAGCAGTAGCCGGTGCAGCGGCAAAGGTTTCCCGACAGGCCGATGGTGATCTGGTCTGCGGTGGGCTCGGCGATCTCGTCCAGCAGCGCTACGGCACTCATGACAAAGCCCGGCGTGCAGAACCCGCACTGTGCTCCTCCGGTGTCCACCATGGCCTGCTGGAACGGATGCATATCGCCGACCGTGGATGCCACGCCCTCGACGGTGGTGATGGTCGCACCGTTTGCCCGGCCTGCCGGCACCAGGCACGAGAACACAGCCGCACCGTCGAGGTGCACCGTGCAGGCGCCGCACTCCCCTTCCGCACAGCCTTCCTTGGTGCCCGTCAGGCCGAGGTCATCGCGCAGCCAGTCCATCAGCGTCTTACCTGCCGCCCCGGCTGCGCTGCGCTGCGCGCCGTTGACGGTCGCCGTGACGAGGTCCCCAGGCCCCTCCAGTGCACTTGACGCCGTCGACACACCGTCCTGGCTCGCCGCCAGTGCCAGGCGCGGCGATTCGGGAGGCCAGCGGTCGGCTTCGGTGCCGCTGGCCAGCGCCGCGACAGCTCGTCGCACGACCACGCCCACAGCGTGTGACCGGTATTCGGCGCTGCCGCGGATGTCGTCGATAGGCGCTGCAGCGCGCTGCGCAGCAGTGGCGATGTCGTCGGCAGCTTCGCTCAGCTCTCGACCGATCGCCAGCTCGGCAGCCTCGGGAACGGTGATGATCGTGGGTGCAACACTGCCCAGGGCAACAACGAAGTCCGCCACCCGGCCGCCGTCGGTTTCCGCCACCACGGCGGCATGCACCACCGAGATGGCCTGCGCCCGCCGCAAGCCGAGCTTCACGAACACACCGCGGCGGCCATCGGACCGGTTTGCGCCATCGAGGGCGTCGAACGCAACCGCGGTGACGATCTCGTCGGGATCAAGAAC
Organism: Microthrixaceae bacterium; assembly: GCA_011523825.1. Lineage (GTDB taxonomy): Bacteria > Actinomycetota > Acidimicrobiia > Acidimicrobiales > Poriferisodalaceae > Poriferisodalis. Next base: position 70,725 of record WTFX01000002.1, on the reverse strand, counting down.
GGTCTGGCGGAATCCGGAAAAGAACTCCGCGATGGGAACGCTGCGCTCTCCCCGAACCGATGCCATGGTGACGTCGGCACCCAAGGCCACGAGCGCCGAGATCGTGTCGTTAGCAGGGCTAGCGGTGACGATGTTGCCGACCACGGTCGCCCGATTCCGCAGCGGCGGCGAACCCACCTCGAGACACGCCTGTGCCAGCGGCAGCCCCGCAGTGAGCATCGACGCCGACGCGATGACATCGGCATGGGTGACCAGCGGTCCAAGGGTCACCCGGCCATCGCTGTAGGAGATCCGGTCGAGGCCCGGCAGGCCGGAGATGTCGACGAGCATCTCGATGCCGCTGCGAGCCCCTCGGCTGAGCTCAAGCATCAGATCGGTGCCGCCCGCGATCAGCCGCGCCGCAGCGCCATGCGACGAGAGCAGCTCGGCCGCCTCGCTCAGCGAACCGGGAGCCACATAGCGGGCCGGCAGCGGGGCCGCCCGCTGCACTTCATGAAGCTCAAGCATTCGGCATACAAGGGTGTCAGATGGCCGGCTCGCCAGCGACCCCCGGCCCGAGTTGATGGCGCTGGACCTTGCCGAGCGCGTTGCGCGGCAACGCGGCGATGCGGTAGGTGCGGCGGGGGCGCTTGTAGTACGCGAGGCGCTCGCCCACGTAATCCTTGAGCTCTTCCTCGCCGAACTCGCGCTCGGCGACTACATAGGCGACCACCACCTCACCCCACTCAGAATCGGGCTCGCCCCCGACGGCGCACTCGATGACGTCAGGATGGGAGGCGATGACCTCCTCGACTTCGCGTGGGTACACGTTGAAGCCGCCGCAGATGACGAGTTCCTTTGCCCGCCCGACGATTCGCAGGTAGCCGTCGTCCCATGCGCCGAGATCGCCGGTCCGGAACCAGCCATCGTCGAACGACGCTGCGTTGGAGTCAGGACGTTCCCAGTAGCCCGAGAACACATTGGGGCCTCGCACCAGGATCTCCGCAGCGCCGTCGTCGGCCGTCAGGTCACGCTCGTCGGCGTCGACGTCGAGTGCATCAAGCCGCACCTCCACGCCGGGCAGCGGGAATCCCACGGTGCCCGCTCGCCTCGGCTCGTCATAGGGGTTCGACACCAGCATGACCGTCTCGGTCATGCCATAGCGCTCGATGACGTGCTGACCGCTGGCCTCCCGCACGGCGTCGTGCAGCTCGGCGGGCATGGGCGCCGAACCCGACACGCACAGCCGCAGCGCCGACATCTCAGCAGCGCGGGGCGAGGCCACCAGCCGGGAGTACATGGTCGGCACGCCGAAGAACATTGTGGCCCGGTGCTCACGAATCGCGTCGAAGACAGCGTCGCGCTCGAAGGCAGGTTGCAACACGGCCTGCGCGCCCACAGCGAGCGTGCCGTGCAGCCCGACGCCGAGGCCATGCATGTGGAACAGCGGCAGCGCCAGCACCAGCACGTCATCGGCCGTCCATCGCCACGCCAACTCCAGTGCCCGGACCGAGGCCAGCAGGTTCGCGTGGCTCAGCACCGCTCCCTTGGGTCGCCCGGTGGTGCCGGAGGTGTAGCCGATGAGCGCCGGTTCGTCGCCCCGGCGCCGGCGAGCCTGGCCTGCCAGGTCGGGACCGCCGCCGTCACCGCCGATGTCACCCAGTTCAGCAGCGTCGAAATCGTCGGTCAGCACCGCCGGGTCCGCCGAAGTGATCCACTGCCTCCACTCGCCGGGGCTGCCGACATCTTCGATCAGCGCCGCCACAGGACGGCAGTCCGCCACGACGCTGCCAACCTCGTCGGCCCGGTAGGCGCCGTTCAGCGGCACCACCACTGCGCCCATCCCCAGCAGCGCCGTATGCGCAGCGACCAGCCGAACCGACGACGGACCGCTCATCAACACGCGATCGCCGGCTCCCACCCCGGCTGCGGCCAGCCGCCGAGCCACCTGCTGTGCGAGCTCGAGCAATCGGGCACCGGTCACCCAGCCCGCGTGGGCGTCCCACACCACGGCGCGCTGCGGATCGGCCGCCCAGCGATCCAGCCACACCGCAGGCAGCGTGCCGCCCGCCGACAAGTCGACATCGTCGGCGCTCAAGCCAGCCGGCAAGTGCCGGTGCCAATCCGACGCTGGGCTCGAAACGGCCACGAGCACCCCCAACGGGATTCGAACCCGTGCCGCCACCTTGAGAGGGTGGTGTCCTTGGCCGCTAGACGATGGGGGCTGGTTGAGATGCGAGGGGCCAGCATAGCCACGGCCCTCGGGGCCTCGACCTGCCAACTGGCGCCTAACCCCCGTCGAGCGGCGGCCAGATCTCGGTGTCAGGATGCAGGCCGTACCAGGCGAACCAGAACGATTGCGATGACACGATGCGCGGCAGCCGGACGTCGACGCGATTGCGCCCGTCGACACCGTTGACTCGCAGCTCATCGTGCTGCACTCCCCCAGGAGCCACCTCGACGGCGGCGCCGTGACGCCAGGCTGCGGCCGGCACCCCCTCCACATCAGCTGCGCTGTAGACCCGGGCACCCCCTTGGTTCGGCACGATCACCAGCGGCTCGTCACCGAGGACATAGACGAACGGGTCCAAGCCTTCCAGCGCTGCCAGCCCCAGAGCCAACGCATGGTCGCCGCGGTCGACCGTGACGACCTCCTCCTTGAGCTCGAACACGTCGGGCGTCTCAAAGGTCGGGAACCACAGGTCCTCGCTGGAGTAGTACGAGCGGTACGCCGCGCCCGGCGTGTAGTCGTACGCGATCGGCGGTCGCTCGGGCAGCTCGGGAAAGAACGTCGGCGGGGGGGTGTCCAGCGTGAACGTGTCGGGGTGATCGGCCAACCAGTCCGACCAGCGCACCGTGGCCACCGGGAACTGCTCCAGCTTCGTGCCGGCCAGCGGACCGGCGAACGCGGCGCCCGAGAGATGGTTCCAGAGGCTCTCGGTCTCGTTGTCGATCATGATCTTGTTCGAGTCCATCAGCAGCCCCGATGTCTGGAACGAGAGCACCTCGCCGTTCGGCAGCCGCCGGTCGAACATGAGCGCCGTCAGGCACAGCGTGCAGTAGCCGAGTGCAACCGGTATGCCGCCGACGACGTCATTGGCAAGCTCATGACGCGCCAGGAAGCGGACGGGATACGCCCCGGCTTCGCCGCCGATCACGAAGCCCAGCACCAGCTCCTCATCGGTCATGAAGTCGGCTTGTACGGGCGTGAGGCGCTCGGGATTGTTCAGCTCCGGAATCCCGCCCCGACGCACACCACCCCACTGGATCGCCCCGAGCGTCACCCGGTCGGTGACCTGCGCCAGTATCTCGTCGTACTCGTAGGCGACATAGGAGTACAGCACCCGCTTGTATTCCTCGTAGCCCTCGCCCGGATCGACGCCGTTGGTGCGATACCACGAGCCGTATCGGACGTAGTCCGTGTTGAAGTCGCCGGAGCTCTCGATGCCCGTGATGGTCTCGAGCGCCCGCATCGATGTCGCATTCACGTTCCGAGTCCCGCCGAATCGCATGATGTCCAGGATCCACGGCACCCACCGCTGTTCGCCGCTCAGACCCATCTCGCCGGCGATGTTCGCTGCAAACGCAGTGTTCGGCAGTTCCAGGAATTCGTCGATCTTCTCCAGCAGCGTCAGCTCCAGGAACGGCCGCCCGTCCTCGGTGCCGGGAAAGAACGGCTGGGTCGTCGGCGTCGGCGGCGCGTCGGAGGGCGTGGTGTCGGGTGGCCCCATGTCGTCGGCGGCAGTCTCGGGGGCCGCTGCACTGTCAGCCGAATCGGCCGCGAGGGTTGACGAGGTCGCGGGGGGTTCAGTCACTGCGGAGCCCTCGTCCTCCCCCGGCGAGGCCGAACAAGCGGCGGCAAGCACACTCGCTGCCACGGCTGCGCAGATCAGCTTTCGCATACGGCGGCCGAGCCTATGGCAGCCCTCCGCTGCGCCATGGTCAGGCTGGTTGGGCTAGAACGGCACTCATGGGGACCATTCCTGACAATCCGGCGGGCTACGTCTGCCTCACCTTCGACTTCGATGGACCATCGCTGTGGATCGCCCGTCGGCAGACCACACCCACGCCGATCTCACGTGGCGAGTTCGGCGCCGTCGCCGTGCCACGGATCCTGAAGCTGCTGGCCCGCCACGACATCCCGAGCACCTTCTTCATCCCGGGCCACTCGATCGACACCTACCCCGACGCCGCCAAGATGGTCGTCGACGCCGGCTGTGAAGTGGGGCTGCACGGCTACGCCCACGAGTACAACCCCCGGCTCAGCGAGGACGAGGAGCGCGCCATCCTCGAGCGAACCTTCGCCCAGATCGAATCGCTCACCGGCGCTCCGCCGAAGGGCTACCGGGCGCCGTCTGGTGACATCAATCCATGGACGATCGACCTGCTGATGGAATACGGCCTCAGCTACGACTCGTCGCTCATGGGCCACGACTACGCGCCGTACTGGCTGCGCACCGGCGATCAGTTCCCGCTCGACGGGCCGATGGAGTTCGGCGAGCAGGTCGACCTGGTGGAGTTGCCGTTCAGCTGGCACCTCGACGACTACGTCCACCTGGAGTTCGTGACGTTCAAGAACACGATCCTCACCGGGCTGGAGAACCCCGGCACGATGTTCGACACGTTCCTGTCGGATGTGAAGTGGATGACCAGCGAAGTGCAGCACGGCGTGTGCACGGTCACCTTCCACCCGCAGGCGATCGGCCGGGGCGGGCGCCTGTACGAGATGGAGCGCTGGATCTCCCAGATGACCGACCTGGGCGTGAGCTACACCCGCATGTGCGACGTTGCCGACGCCTGGCGGGCCGGACGGCAGCTCGGCATCGAGTAGCGACCTGGCCGCCGCAGCTAGCCCTCGACGCCGTCGAGCATGCGGCTGATCAGCAGCTTCTGAACCTCCGAGGTGCCCTCGTAGATCTGGTACACCCGCACGTCGCGGTAGATCTTCTCCACCGGGTAGTCGTTCAGGAAGCCGTAGCCGCCGTGGATCTGGATGGCCTTCGACGCCACCCGCTCGGCCATCTCCGACGCGAACAGCTTGGCCATCGAGGCTTCCCGGGCGCATTCGAGCCCCTGATCGCGCATCTGCGCCGCGTGCAGGTAGAGCTGGCGTGCCGCTTCGATCTGGGTGGCCATCTCGGCGAGCGTGAACGAGATCGCCTGGTGCTCGACGATGGGGCGCCCGAAGGCTTCGCGCTCCTGGGCATAGGAATGCGCGGCCTTCAACGCGGCCCGTGCGCCGCCGGTGGCTTGGGCCGCGACGCCGATGCGGCCCAGCGACAGGTTGCCCAACGCAATGCCGAGGCCACGCCCGATCTCGCCGAGAACGTCGCTGGCGGGCACCCGCATGTCCTCGAAGACCACCTGGCAAGTGTCATTGGTGCGGTGACCGAGCTTGTCTTCCTTGGCGATCACGCGATAGCCGGGGTTGTCGGTGGGCGTGATGAACGTGGTCATGCCTCGCTTGCCAGCGCTCGGATCGGTCACCGCCACGATCATCGCCACATCCGCGCTCGAGCCCGCGGTGATGAACGCCTTGTGGCCGTTCAGGACATACTCGTCGCCGTCGCGGGTGGCCCGCGTGCGGATGGCGGCGGCGTCGGAACCGGTGTGGGGCTCGGTGAGGTGGATACAGCCCAGCCACTCGCCGCTGGTGAGCTTGGTGAGATAGTCGCGCCGCTGCTGGTCGGTGCCCGACTGCTGGATCGCCACCGCGACCGGCGAGTTGTTCGCCGCCATCATGTTGCTGATCCCGCCGTCGGCTGCGGAAATCTCCTCGATGGCCAGCGCGTACGACACGAAGTCGGCGCCTGCGCCGCCCCAGCACGGGTCGACCATCACGCCCATCAGCCCGACGTCGGCCATCTTGCTGTAGAGCTCGCGGGGCGCTCCGCCTGCCCGGTCCCAGTCAGCGGCGTGCGGCGCGATTTCGCGCTGCGCGAATGCTCTGGCAACGTCGCGGATCTGCTGCTGCTCGTCAGTCAACTGCACTGCGCCCTCCTCGGATTCGACCACGGGACTGCGGGGCTCGGCACCGCTGTACGGCGGCGATTTAGGGTACCGAAATGCAGAATTCTGATACCGGAGAACGCATCTCCGAGGCCGGTTTCGACCTCGACCAGGTGGATCGCCTGCTGACCACGACGAGGGCGGTGCGCAAGCGGCTCGACTTCGACCGCTGGGTCAGCGACGAGGTGATCTTCGAGTGCATCGACCTCGCTGAGCAGGCCCCGACGGGCGGCAACGATGCCAGCCGCCGCTGGATCGTGATCCGCGACCAAGACCTCAAGGACCGGCTCGGCGAGCTCTACGCCGAGGTGGGCACCATCTTCATCAACGCCCGGGGACGCCTCGATGGCACCGGCCACCCCAAGGAGCACATCGTCAGCTCCAGCGCGTACCTCGTGGAGAACTATGCGAAGGCCCCGGCGCTCGTGATGCTGGCGATCTGGGGCATCCACGACAACACCGGCCGGCCGGGGCTGTTCGACAGCGCCATCCCCTCCGCGTGGAGCTTCAACCTGGCACTTCGCTCCCGGGGCTTGGGCACCGCGTACGCCACGATGCTCAACAACAAGTCCGAAGAGGTGGCTGAGCTGCTGGGCATGCCGCCGGGTCTCACCACGCTCGTGTGCTTCCCGGTGGCGTACACCAAGGGAACCGACTTCTCGCCGGCGCCGCGACGTCCGGCGAGCGAGATCACCTACTTCGACCAGTGGGGCTTCACCCGCCAGCGGCCCAGCGCCGACGGCACCGCCCGGGTGGCCGACGTGCAGGGTGTGGTGGCCGAGATCGACACCGACGCCCGACCCCGTGCGGTCTGGGAGGTCATCACCGACATCAGCATGCCGGCGCAGTTCTCCGAAGAATTCCTGGGCGCCGGGTGGACCTCGGAGGGCGATCCGGGCGTGGGCTCGACGTTCCGCGGCCGCAACTCCATCCCCGACGTTTTCGACTGGGAGACCGACTGCATCGTGACCGCCTGGGAGGAGCGCACAGCGTTCGAGTGGCGGGTCACCGACACCGAGAAGCCGGGTGCGGTGTGGCGGTTCGATCTCGCCGAGCAGGGCGGCGGCAGCCGGCTGCGGTTCTCGATGCTCATCGGCCAGGAGAACAACGGCACCGTGCCCATGGCACTGCGCGACCCCGCCAAGGAGCAGCGGGTGCTGAACCGGCGCCGGGCCGTGCTGCGGGCCAACATGCAGCGAGTGGTCGAGGGTGTCAAGGCCATCGTCGACGGCGATTGACAAGCCGCCCGGCATTCGCTGACTGGCCGCCGAACACGACACGAACGCGAGAGGGCCGGCGGGCAGATGCCCGCCGGCCCTCTACGTTGACCGTTCGGTCTGCTAGGTGATCAACAGCAGCACTGCTGATCCCCTAGTGGCAATTGCCTAGCGGCAGCCGCCGTTGTCCTTGTCCCAGGCGCAATTCGTCGACTTGCCATTGACGTCCACGACATCGCCGACCTGGGTCCAAGTCTGCTCAGTCGCATTGAACTGGCTGAAGTCCGAACCCTCAACGAAGTACGCATCGGCGTTGCCGTTGAGCTGGGTGATGATGCCGTCAAGAAGCATCGGGTGGTACATGTCGATCGACCGCACCGCCAGGATGAAGTTCGTGCGGTTCAGGCCGCCCGGCAGATCAGCCGCAATGCGCAGCGCCTCGCCGTAGGGGTAGCCGTAGGTGTAGCCGATGGCGTACAGCGACACCGCCGGGTCCAAGCCACCTGCCTCGAGGTTGCTGTTGACGAACGACATGAACGGCTCATCGATGAACTTCGGGTCGGTGGAGTCCTTCGACCCACCGCCGATGATCCACCAGCCGTCCGCCGCATCACCGGCGGGCTTCATGTAGGCCTCAATGCCCTTGCACACCGACGGCGTGAAGAGCGCACCGCCCTTGGCGTTGATGTCGTCGTACAGGCCGCTCTGGCCGGCCTCCTGGACTGCCAGCAAGCACGGGTTGCCCGCCGTCATCGAGATGAACACATCAGGCTCGAACGCCAAGATGGTCGTCATCTCGTTGGTCAGCGTCGGCGCAGCCGGGTCGTGACGCACGGGCAGGTACTCGCTCACCACGTCGGTGTTGGCCTCAGCCCACTCGTGGAAGCCCAGCTCGTAGGCCAGACCGAAGTCGTTGTCCATCACCAGGCCGGCAACCTTCACCGGCAGCAGGTCGGGCAGGTTCTCCCGGATCCAAGCGCCCCACAGAATCGACTCAGTCGAGTACGACATCTGCATGATGGTGGTCCACGGGTGGTTCACCGGGTCGCCCCAGGCCGGGTGGCCGGTCATCACGAACGGGTGCGGGATGCACTCCTCGTTGATCTTGTCGTACACCGCCAAGGTGTTCGGCGAGCCCAGCGTCAGGATCGAGAACACGTTCTCCGCCTCGATCAGCTCGTCCACGAACTCGATCGTCTGAGCGGCGACATAGGCGTCGTCCTTGATGATCAGCGTCAGGTCACGCGGCGAGCCGCCGACCATGATCGGGTCGTTCTCGTTGATCCAGTTGAAGTAGTTCTCCCAGCCGTAGGCGATGTTGCCGTACGCAGCCAGGTTGCCCGACTGAGCCGTGGTGTGACCGATCCGGATCTGCGAGTCGGTGATACCCGTCGTGTCCGACCAGTCGCTCGGGCACGCGCCGATGTCGATGTTGAAGCCAGCGGGTCCGCGCAGGATGCCGTCGTCTCCGACGCCGTACTCGCCCGACTCGATCTTCTCGGTCAGCGATGCGACTGCCTTGGCGCGACGGGCGGCAGCCTCTTCGAAGATGCCGTCGAGGGTGGAGCGATCAAACATCATCTCCTCCTCCTCCATCATCTCCTCTTCGGCCATCTCCTCGTCTTCGTCCTCGCCGGCAACGGCGGCTTCGATGTCTTCCTCGGCCGCAGCACCGCCGAGAGCACCGGTGGCGCCCTCGTCGTCTTCCTCTTCGGCCATCTCCTCCTCGTCCATCGCCTCGTCTTCGCTCGGCGCGGCGGTGGTCTCGGTTTCTGTCTCGCCAGCGTCGGCATCTGCGTCGTCATCGCCGCCGCCGCATGCAGCGGCTACGAGCGAGAACGCGAAGAGCAGAGCTAGCAAGCGCCACATTCGACGCTTCGTCATGTTGTGTCTCCCCAATTGGTTGCAAAAGCACGAACCGGCAGCGGAATCGCACAGATGCCTCAGCCAGTCTACCGAGACGCTAGTTCCCGTCTCACGGCTGGTCACCGGGCGGGTATGTCAATTCTGCAACGATTTCGAATCTGTGCTCGGGCCGCGATGTGGCCCACCGGGCGCGCAGGGGCCGGCGAGCTGCCGCCCGCCGGCCCCGTGGCGCCGATCCGAAGATCAGCAGGTGTAGGGAGCCTGCCTATCGGCAGCCTCCGTTGTCCTTGTCCCAAGCGCAGTTGGTGGATCGGCCGTTGACATCCACGATGTCGCCGATGATGTTCCATGTCTGCGCACCCGCATCGAACTGGCTGAAGTCGGAGCCCTCGATGAAGTAGGCATCCGCAGAACCGTTGAGCTGAGCGTTGATGCCGTCCAGCGCCTGCGGGTGGTACATGTCAATCGAACGCACCGCCAGGATGAAGTTCGTGCGGTTCAGGCCGCCCGGCAGGTCAGCCGCGATGCGCAGCGCCTCGCCGTACGGGTAGCCGAACATGTAGCCGGTGGCGTACAGCGACACCGCCGGGTCCAGGCCCGCTTCGACAAGGTTGTCATTGACGAACGCGATGAACGGCTCATCAACGTACTTCGGGTCGGTGGAGTCCTTGATGCCGCCGCCGACAATCCACCAGTTGTTGGCGTAGTCGCCGGCGGGCTTCATGTACGCCTCGATGGCCTTGCACACCGACGGCGTGAACAGCGCACCGCCCTTGGCGTTGATGTCGTCGTACAGGCCGCTCTGGCCGGCCTCCTGGACTGCCAGCAAGCACGGGTTGCCCGCCGTCATCGAGATGAACACATCAGGCTCGAACGCCGCGATGGTGGTCATCTCGTTGGTCAGCGTCGGCGCGGCCGGGTCATGACGGACCGGCAGGTACTCGCTCACCACATCGGTGTTGGCCTCAGCCCACTCGTGGAAGCCGAGCTCGTACGCCAAGCCAAAGTCGTTGTCCATCACCAGGCCCGCGACCTTCACCGGCAGCAGATCAGACAGGTTCTCGCGGATCCACGCACCCCACAGAATCGACTCAGTCGAGTACGACATCTGCAGGCCCGTGGTCCACGGGTGGTTCACCGGGTCGCCCCAGGCCGGGTGGCCGGTCATCACGAATGGCTGCGGGATGCACTCCTCGTTGAGCTTGTCATACACCGCCAAGGTATTCGGCGAGCCCAGCGTGAGGATCGAGAACACGTTCTCCGCCTCGATCAACTCGTCCACGAACTCGATCGTCTGGGCGGCCACGTAGCCGTCATCCTTGACAATCAACGTCAGGTCACGCGGCGAGCCGCCGACCATGATCGGGTCGTTGGCGTTCATCCAGTTGAAGTAGTTCTCCCAGCCGTCGGCGATGACGCCGTACGCAGCCAAGTTGCCCGACTGAGCGGTGGTGTGGCCGATCCGGACTTGCGAGTCGGTGATGCCCGTCGTGCTCGACCAGTCCGAGGGGCACTCGTTCATGTCGATCTCGAAGCCCGCGGGGCCGCGCAGGATGCCGTCGTCTCCGACGCCGTACTCGCCGGCCTCCACCTTCTCGGTCAGCTCCGCAACGGTCTTGGCACGGCGAGCGGCGGCCTCGTCGAAGATGCCCTGGAGGGTGGAGCGATCAAACGTCATCTCCTCCTCTTCGGCCATCTCCTCGTCAGCCATCTCCTCGTCGTCGTCCTCGCCGGCTACAGCCGCCTCGATGTCCTCTTCGGCCGCGGCGCCGCCAAGCGCGCCAGTGGCGCCCTCGTCTTCTTCCTCTTCGGCCATCTCCTCGTCCATCGCCTCGTCCTCGCTGGCCGCGGCAGTGGTCTCGGTCTCTGTCTCGCTGGCGCCCGCGTCGTCCGCGTCGTCATCGCCGCCGCACGCAGCAGCGACAAGCGAGAATGCGAACAACAACGCCAGCAAGCGCCACATTCGACGCTTGATCATGTCGTTTCTCCCTGTAGGTGAAAGTGAGACGCCGGCTCCCCCAGTCGATTGCTCGCGAACCGGCGCGTCACAAAATTAGTTCCGCCCTGTCGGGCGATGTCGAGTTCGGGCGTGTCAATTCAGCAACGATCTCACGCCCGCGCTCCGTGTCGGTCTGCCCGCGGCGCCTGATCGTCCTGACGACGCTTGAACATGCCGATGAGGCCGCGCGGGAAGACGAACGTCAGTGCTACTAGCAGCACGCCGAACACGAACTGCTCCTCGTCGAGCAGGCGCAGGAATTCCCCGAGCGGGCCCAGCCCGCTCACGTCGCCGAGCAGTTCCCCGATCCTCGAGAAGACCTCCCGGATAGCGACGCCGAGCACGGAGCCCCACAGTGAGCCCAAGCCGCCGAGCACGGCGGTGGCATACAGCACCAGCGACTCCTGGAACGGGTACGACTCCTGCGAGGCGAACGGCACCAGCACGATGCCGAGCGCGCCTGCGAGGCCAGCCAGCGACGCGCTCACCGCGAACGTGCTGACCCTGGATGCCACCAGGTTCACCCCGTACACGGCCGAAGCCGTGTCGTTGTCGCGCACCGCACGCATGGCACGACCGGGCCGGCTGTTGATGATGTTGTGCGTCAGCCACATCGCCAGCCCCACCACCACCAAGCAGATCAGGTAGTGGTACAGCCCTTCGGTCCAGCGGCTGGTGCCGAACCACGACGGCGGCACCAACTCGGCACCGACCGCCCTGCCGCTGACGCCGCCGGAGAATGCCGGCACTCGCTTGGCGAGCGGCTGGAACACGATGGCCAGCCCAAGCGTCACCAGTGCGAGGTGGATGCCCTTGATGCGAAGCGCGGGCAGGCCGACCAAGGCACCGATGACGCCGGCGAAGGCAGTTCCGGCCAGGATGGAGAGGGCCCACGGCAGCGCCAGGTCGTCGACGGCGTAGGCAGCCGCGAACGCACCGACGGCCACGAAGACCCCGTGGCCGAGGCTGATCATGCCGCCATAGCCCGTGGCGACGTTGACCCCCAGCACCGCGAGGACCATGACGATGATCTGGGTGTTCTGCCGCAGCTCGGTCACCGAGCTGGTGAGCGGCATCGCCACCAGCCACACACCCAACAGCACAGCGCCGATCCAGCTCAGCGGGCCGATCCGCCTGCGAGGCCGTTCGAGGTGATCCGCGCCGCCGGCGCTGAGGATCGCCGTACCGACGCCGGAAGCGGTTGGCGAGCCTCTGCGCACGCCGAGCACTCCCCCCGACGGCTCGGCGCCCAGCGTTGCAGTCTCGGACGGTTCGTCAGCTTCGGGCAGCGTTGCAGTTTCGGGCGGCTCGTCAGCTTCGGGCGGGGCGAAGACAGCGAACACGCTGGCTTCGGCACCCGGGTCGTCATCGTCGCCTGGGCGAGGCATCGGCGAGGGCCAGTTGTCGTCGCTCACACCCGCTCGATCCGCTGAGTGCCGAACAGGCCGGCTGGGCGAACGATCAGCACCACCACCATGGCGACGAGCGCGGGCAGCACGCTGAGCTCGAAGCCGATGAACGGCACATAGGCGGGGATCAGCGTCTGGCTCAGTCCGATGACCACACCACCGACCAGCGCTCCCTTGGGCGAGTCGAGCCCGCCGAGCGTCGCTGCGGCAAAGGCATACACCAGTACTCGCACCATCATGGTGGGCTCGAGGAGCACCGAATTGGCGCTCATATTCGCTGCGATGGCACCGAGTCCCGCTGCCAGCGCCCAGCCGTACATCAGCGTCGGACCCACGCGAATGCCGTTCAGCGCGGCCGATTCCGAATCGATCGACACGGCGCGGAAGGCGAGACCGGCCCTCGTGTAGCGCAGCAGCAGGGCCAGCACGGTCAGGAGCGCGAACAACACGAGCCACGCCCCGACCGTGGAGAAGCGCAGGCGGGCGCCTGCAATGTCGATGTGGTCGCCAGGAGACGACGGGAAGAACGGCGGGAAGACACGCGGACCGGTCCCCCACCATTGGCCCATCAACGAGTTCAGCGCCAGCAGGATGCCGATCGTCACGTTGACGAGCGCTAGCTCCGGTGCGTTTCGTAACGGCCGGATCAGCACGCGTTCGGTGGCTGCGCCGGCCGCGATGCCGATGACGACCGCACCCCCGATCGCCAGCGGCGTCACCAGCGGCGCCCCGATCCACGACGCCAGGCCGCCACCGGTGACACCGGGTGCCGCACCGGCGAGCAGTACGAAGGCGATGTAGGCCGAGAAGGTGGCCATCTCGCCCTGGGCGAAGTTGAGCAGCCCGGTGGATCGAAAGATGATGACCAACGCCAGCGCCAGCGAGGAGTAGATGGCGCTGTTGAACAGGGCATCGAAGATTCGCTGCAGCAGCAGTACTACATCCATTGCGACTGCTCAGCCTTCAGCACTGTCGGCCGAGCCCTTGCGCCCCGGCGGAGGCGGAAAGCTCGGCGTGGCTCTACATCTACGCAGAGGCGCCGACGTCTTCAGGTGCCGACTCGGGAGCGGTCTCGGCCTTCTCCTCGGAGAAGACGAAGTAGCGCAGGCCGACGAAGATCGTCACCAAGATGACGATGATGCTCAGCACCATCGACAGCAGGCTCTGGGTGGGCCAGCCGATGAGCCAGAAGCCCACTGGTGTCTCGGAGGCATCGATGGCATCGGATGCCACGTTGCACAGCTCGCTGACCGACATGTCGCTGATCTCGCCCGTGGGCGAGGTGCCACAGAACTCGCCCGGCGTGCCCACGAAGTCCTTCGCCTTCGCCGCCTCATTGACGAGCGGGATCGCGGGCACCGTCTTGCCGTCAGGGTTCACTGCTACCGCTTCGCGGGCCAAGTGACCCACATGGTGAGCCCGCAGCGCGATGTTCAGGGCAAACGTCTGGACGTAGGCGAAGCTCAGCACGCCGAGGATGCCCGCTGTCTTGGCCTGCGAACTCACCGCAGCGGCGTTCTCGCCGCGCCGGCCCGCTTTCGCCGCCCGGAGCTCGTTCATCGAGACGAAGATCACCACCGGCGCGAGCACCACAATGGCAAAGCGCAGTGCGAAAGCCAGCGTGCCGACGATGAGGTTGTCGACGTTCATCAGCACCCAGCCGATCACCAACAGCACCGGGCCGATGACGGCAAACCTCATCGCCCATGTGGCTCGGGTGGAGGATGGGCCGGGGTCGAGATCCTCAAGCGGGGTGATGGGATCGCCAGACGGCGTCAGCGGGACCACCTGGATGATCCTCTTCTGTATCGCCGTCACCATCGAGGCGATGCCGCCCGGGGCGAAGAAGGTGAACAAGATGAGGATGAGGCCGAAGATGGCCGCGGAGAGGGGGCCGTCACCGTCGAGCGTGTAGAAGCCCAGCGGGATGGAGATCCTCTTGGTGAGGTCTCGCACCCACACCACGAACAGGCCGCCGAAAATAGAGCCTTGCAAGGTGCCGACGCCGCCGATCACCAAACCGATGATGAGGTCGACTGCCAGCAGGAAGGTGAAGTCCTGGCCGGCCACGAAACCCTTGTCCAGGCACCACATGAGGCCCGCCAGCGAGCCCAGCGAGGCGCTCAAGGCGAAGTTCACGGTCTTGTACATCGGCAGGTTCACGCCGTACACGGCGGCACCTGCCTCGCTGTCGCGGATCGCAAGCACCGCTCGCCCAGGCCGGCTGGTCATGATGTTGCGAACCAAGGCAATGACGATCACCGTCATCAGAAGCAGGATCCAGTAGCGATACGCATTCGCGCCACGCGCACCGTCGACACCGGGCAGCCACTCGAAGAAGCTGGAGAAGCCGCTTTCCTGCCGATCGACTTCCTCGATGACGTCTCGGCCATTCGGGCCGCCGGTCCGGCGTGCGATGCCGAGTTCGTCGATGTTCACCAGCGTCGGGAATACCGCCGCTTGGGCGATGGTGACCAACGCTAGGTAGAGACCTCGCACACGCAGCGCAGGCAGGCCCACGATGATGCCGATGGCGAACCCCACGATCACGACGACCGGGATGATCATCCAGTAGTCCCAGAGCTCGTCCTGGACCATCGACGCAGCAACGAACGCGCCGATGCCCATGAACGCCGAGTGCCCCAGCGCGAGCATGCCGTTGAAGCCCACGACCAGGTTGACCGCCAGCACGGCCACCATGAGGACCAACGCGCGGTTCATCTTGCCGATCTCGAACGGCTGCAGGACCAGCGGCACCAGGATCGCCAGCGCCACGGCGTAGCCCCAGCTCAGGAACCGCCACTGGCGGTGCTGTGTGCTGCCCCTGGAAACGATGAGCAGTGGTGAACTCATACCTCAGCAACTCCCCTTGGGTCGTTGAGCTAGACGCGCTCGATGCGGCGGGTTCCGAAGAGACCCGCTGGACGGAACAACAGCACGATCAGGATCAGCAGGAACGCCATGGCCAGCTGCAAGATCGAGAAGTAGGCCTGGCCGAGAACGACCACGCCGAACCATGAGACCAACACCGATTTGATGAGCCCCACGACCAGGCCGCCGATGACGGCACCGCCGAGACTGTCGAGCCCCCCGAGAGCAGCTCCCGCCAGGGCGTAGATCAGGATCGTCAGCATCATGTTGGGATTGACGCCGCCCAGAGCCGGCGCCACCAAGGCAGCGGAGAGCGTGCCGAACACTGAGGCCAGCGCCCAGCCGAACCCCAGCGTGCGGCCGGTGTTGACACCGACCAGCCGGGCTGACTCGGTATTGGAGGAAACAGCACGGAAGGCCAGACCCGCCTTCGTTTTGCCCAAGATGATCGCGAGCGCGATCAGTGCGAGGGCCAGTGCGATCCAAGTGCCGATCGTGCGGTAGTGGAGTCGGGCACCGATGACTTCGAAGAAGGTGCGGCCGACCATCTCGCACATCTGGGCGTCTGCGGTGCCCGCAGCCACCTCGACGAGCTCGCCGTCGGCGTTGTTGAGGCAGGCGATCGTGCCTTCGCTGGACGTCTTGAGCTCACTGCCGTTGGGCACCCAGCTCGGGAACGCACCGAAGGGGTCGTTCACTCGCCGGACCTGGTAGTTCCAGACATCGCCCGCGACGGCGTTGATGATCAGGAACAAACCTAGGGTGATGAGCACCACGGGTAGGTGGTCAGCCGGGTCGAAGGGTCTGACGAGTGCTCGCTCGACCGCCGCACCGATCGCGGCGCTGATGAGCATCGCTATGGCAATCGAGAGCCAGAGCCACAGACCCTGCTCGATGTTGAGCACATAGACGAAGAAGGCGCCAAGCATCGCCAACTCGCCGGTGGCGAAGTTGATCAGCGTGGTGGCCTTGAAGATCAGCACCAGCGCCAAGGCGGCCGCTGCGTAGACGGCGCCGTCGCGTAGGCCGTTGAAAATGAAATCCGGGAGGATCTCGAAGTTCCAGTTCACGGTGTGCCCCCGTACCTACAAATCAGGCGCCCAAGTACGCTTCCTGCACCGCAGGATCGTTCTTGAGCTGATCGGCTCGTCCATGCAGAGCGATCTCGCCGCTCTCAATCACGTAGCCGTAGTCGGCCATGTCCAGTGCCAGGTTGGCGTTCTGCTCGACGAGCAGCATCGTCAGCCCGGTTTCCTTGTTGAGCTGGGCGAAGCGCTCGAAGAGGTCTTCGATGATGAGCGGCGCCAAGCCCAGCGATGGCTCGTCGAGCAGCAGCAGCCTCGGCCGGCACATCAGCGCCCGGGCGACGGCAAGCATCTGCTGCTCGCCGCCCGAGAGCGAGCCGGCGAGCTGATCGCGGCGCTCCTCGAGCCGGGGGAAGATCTCAAACCAGCGGTCGACGTCGGCGCCGACCTCGTTGTCCTTGCGGGTGTAGGCGCCGATCTTGAGATTGTCCATCACCGAGAGCTCGGGGAATGTGCCCCGGCCCTGGGGCACGTGGGCGACGCCTCGCCGCACGATGTCGGCGGTCTTGGCACGGGAGATGTCGTCGCCTTCCATCGTGACTGTGCCCGTCGTGGTGCACATGTTGCACAGCGCCCGCAGCGTGGTGGTCTTGCCGGCGCCGTTAGCGCCCAGAATCACCACCACATTGCCATCGGGCACTTCGAAATCGAGCCCGCGGAGCACCTCGACGGCGCCATAGCGCGCGTGGAGGTCCTCGACCTTCAGCATCATGTCTGTCATGAGGAACTCCCCAGGTACGCCTCGATGACCTCCGGGTCGTTGCGCACGACATCGGGGTGACCGTCGGCGATCTTGCGGCCAAAGTTGAGCACCACTAGGTGTTCGCTGATGTTGAGCACCATGCGCATGTGGTGCTCCACCAGCAGGACCGACAGGTTGTGCCGGTCGCGGATGTCTTTGACATCTTGAGCGAGCGAGTCGACCTCTTGGTGCGTCAGGCCTGACGCTGGCTCGTCCAGCATGATGAGGCGCGGGTTGGAGATGAGGGCCCGTGCCAGCTCGATGCGCTTCATCGTGCCGAAGGGCAGGCCTGCAGCCGGGTGGTAGGCGTATTGCTCGAGGCCGAGCTCCTCGAGTGCTTCCCAAGCCCTTCGTCTCAGGTCCTTCTCTTCGTTGCGGGTGCCGAGCCTGAACGCAGCGGTGAAGAAATTGGCCTTGGTGTTGGTGTGGTCGCCCACCATCACGTTCTCGATCACGGTCATGCCGCGCCACAGGGCCAGGTTCTGGAACGTGCGGTAGACGCCGACGCGGCTGATCTGGTGAGCGGGCATGGCCAGCAGATCGTGCCCGTCGAATGTCACCGAGCCGGTCGTCGGGTCGTAGATCCGGCTGACCACGTTGAACAGCGTGGTCTTGCCCGCACCGTTCGGGCCGATGAGTCCGAGGATCTGTCCCTCGTCCAGAGTGAACGACAAATCGTCGAGCGCACGGATACCGCCGAACTGCACGGAGATGTCTTGGACTTCGAGCAACGCCACGCGCTGAACCCCCTCCGGTCCTCGCCGATCAGGTGACCGGCCGCAGGCAAGTTATCAGGTCGGCCCAGCAGCGTGAGTTTCCGCGTGGAGCCTCTCGCGGGCCAGGCCAGCGGGTGATGCTAGGACACAAATCGACGGATGGTGCAAATCGTGGCGGGGACGCCGAGGACGTGGATGTTTGCCCACCGCGGCGAGCGCCCGAAGCGTGGGGAGGTGCCGCCGACCGTCTGGTTCGGGGAGGAGGACTCGAACCCCCAATGACTGGACCAGAACCAGTTGTGTTGCCAATTACACCATCCCCGAGGGCGGGAACAGGCTAGCGCTGCGCTTCTTTCAGTGGCCCTGATTATTCCCCGGAGTCTGCTGCGCTCGCGAGCTTCGCCAGCGCGGTGTCGAGGCGCGCGAGCGTGGCACCGCGGCCGAGCAGCGCGAGCGATTCGAACAGCGGGGGGCCGACGGCGCGGCCCGTGGTGGCAACGCGAACCGGGGCTTGCGCCTTGCCCAGCTTCAAGCCGAAGCTCTCGGAGATCGCGCGCAGCTCGGCGTGCAGCGTCGCGGCGTTCCAGTCGGCCGCGGCGAACGCGATGCGCGCGCGATCGAGGATGTCGCGTGCCGGTGCCGCCATCGCGGCGGCCCAGTCGTCAGGCTCGATCTGGGGTTCGGCGAAGAGGAACGCGATGCGGTCGGGAGCGTCACCGAGCAGGCGGGTGCGCTCGCGGATAAGCGGTGCGACCGTGCTCAGAGCGGCTGCATCCAGATCAGCGCCCCAGGGTTCCGCGCGTACCCACGGCCCGATGGCAGCTGCGAAGCCGACATCGTCGAGCGCCCGCAAGTAGGCGCCGTTGATCGCGGTGAGCTTGTCCATGTCGAACATGGCAGGCGCCGCATTGACGTCCGCAAGATCAAACAGCTCGACGATCTCGCTGAGCGGTCGCACCTCGACGTCATCGGGGGGTCCCCACCCCAGCAGTGCCAGGTAGTTCACCATGGCCTCGGGCAGCACGCCCTGGTCGCGATAGCTGATGAGCGACACGTCGTCGCGCCGCTTGGAGAGCTTCTTTCTTTGCTTGTTGACGATGAGCGGCAAGTGGGCGAAGGTCGGCATCTCAGTCGCGTCGAGCGCAGCCCGCAGCAGCACCACCTTCGGCGTCGTATTGAGTAGGTCTTCGCCTCGCACGACGTGAGTGATGCCCAGATCGAGATCGTCGACGGCGTTCGCGACGAAGAAGGTCGCGCTGCCGTCGCTGCGGCGGACAACGAAGTCGTCGATCGACGCATTCGGGAACTCGACGCGGCCCCGCACGATGTCGTCGAAGGCCGTCACGCCGTCGTCGGGAACGGCGAACCGCACCGCCCCGTCATCGACATAGGCACGTCCCTCGTCGAGCCAGCGATCGACAGCGGCGTCGTAGAGGGCGCCGCGCTGGCTCTGGAATACGGGGTCGCCGTCGAAGTCCAGCCCGAGCCATTCGAGCGTCTCCAGGATCTGATTGATGTGTGCGGTTGTGGCGAGTTGCGCGTTGGTGTCCTCGATGCGGAGCACCATCTCCCCGCCGCAGTGGCGGGCATACAGCCAGTTGAACAGCGCCGTGCGCGCCGTGCCGAGGTGCGGCAGCCCGGTGGGGGCAGGAGCGAAACGCAGCCGAGGGGCGCCGCTCAGCACTGACCGGTGCTGCAGTTCGGGTCGCTCGAATCGACCCAACGGCCCACGGGCCGGCCTGCCATCGCCAGCAGTCGTTGGAGCGGCGGGGTGGACAGGTCGACTGGGAGCACCTCAAGCCCTGGCCAGACCGTGACGGCAGGGGCTGCAGCGAGTATGCGATCCACCAGGAGCTCGTCGAGGCCCGCGCCGGCACTGATGGCCTGCTGCAGGTCGTATCCCAGCACCGTCAGCTCGGTGACGCGCGTCCACAACAGGTCGCGCAGCCTTGGGCTGAATCCAGCGCCTGCATCCAGGCTGGCTGCCATCGACAGCACCGTGCGGACGCTCTCGACGACTGGCTGTGTGGGATCGGGGCGATCCTGCGCACCCGTGCCGAAGCCCAAGCCGATACCGCCTGCGGGCGTCGGGATGTGGACCTGCGGCGGCGCTGGCTGACCGCCCATCTCGGCGGCTGCCGCGAGGTTGCCGTTGACGGCTCGCTCCAGCAAGTCGACCACGGTGTAGTCGCTCAGCGGCGGGGCCAAACCCATGCCCATGTGCTCCCATGCGGGCAACCGCATCCTGGCGGCGAAGTCGGTGCACGCCCGGCGATGCAGCCGCAGCAGCTCGCGGTCGGGCTGCATCGCGGCGGTCGCACCGGGCGACGACGCGATCTCTTGGGCGATCGTCGGGGCGTTCGTCATCTGGACCATGGGTTTCTCAGTCTCGCGTCAAGGACAGGGGATCTGTTTCATACCGACGCCTGATCGCCGACGGCTCAAGGGCGAGCACTTCGGTCGGGACGCGGGCCACCAGCTCGCGGACATGCGTGTAGTGGTGTGCCTCCGCAGCGCCCTCGAACAGCGGCGTGCGGCGCGCCACCAGCTCCGCCGGCGGGTGCTGGTCGAGGAAGCCAAAGGCCAGGTACCCCGCCTCGAGGTCCCACACCACCGGCGCACGTCCGAAGATCGACGCACGCTTGAGCGCTACGGCCACACAGCCGGCGTCGACGTCGTCACGTTCCTCGCTCTCGGTGAGGTACACCCGGTCGTCGAAGAGATGGATCAACCCGTAGGCGTAGCCCTGGTCGGGTCCTTGGTGTCCGCGCAGCGCACCGGTGGGCTGACCGCCGGCCAGATCGCCGGGACGGGCGGCTTTCCAGCGTCGGGGCGTCACCTCAGGCGAGGAATAGGAACGCACGACCGAGAGCGGTTCGACCCGGACGTGTCGCGGCGCAGCCATTGCCGCGCAGTCTATGAAACAGCGAGGGGATGCGACCGAGACTGGCGCCAGCGCCGCAGGCTGCTACTGGCTCGGGCTGTCGTCCAGGCGATGTCGCATGAGCGCATAGATGACCGAATCACGCAGAGCGAGCCAGGAGGACTCGATGATGTTCTCCGAGACGCCGATGGTGGTCCAGGTGGTCTCGCCGTCGGTGGAGTCGATGAGCACCCTCGTGACCGCTTCGGTGCCCCGGTCGGCATCCAGCACCCGGACCTTGTAGTCGGTCAGGCGTACGGCATCGAGTTCCGGGTAGTCGTCGCGCACGGCCTGGCGGAAGGCGTTGTCGAGCGCGTTGACCGGTCCGTCGCCCTCGCCGACCGTCACCCGCCGGTCACCGCCGACGACGATGCGCAGCGTCGCCTCCGTGTCGAACTCGGCCTCCCGGCCGCGCTCCACCAGCACCTTGAATGACTCGACGTTGAAGAAGTCAAAGGTCTGGCCCGCTGCCCGGCGCAGCAGCATCTCCAGCGACGCGTCGGCCACTTCGAAGTGATACCCGGCGTGCTCGAGCCGCTTCAGCTCGTCGACCACGTCGGCCATGGCGGCCTTGTCGATGTCGATGCCGAGCTCGGCCGCCTTCAGCTCCACCGACGCCCTTCCCGACAGATCGCCGAGCAGGAAGCGTGTGCTGTTGCCGACTGCCGCCGGGTCGACATGCTCGTAGCTGTCGGGGCGGCGCGCAATGGCGCTGGTGTGCAGACCCGCCTTGTGAGCGAACGCGGAGGCGCCCACGTACGGCTGCTGATTCTGAGGCGGCATGTTCACCAGTTCGGCCACATGATGTGCCACTGAGGTGAAGCGTGACAGGCACTCGCGAGGCACCGTCTCGATGCCCATCTTGAGCGTCAGGTTCGGAACCAGCACAGTGTTGTCGCAGTTGCCGGTGCGCTCCCCGTAGCCGTTGACGGTGCCCTGCACATGCGTCGCGCCGGCAACTACGCCTGCGACGGCGTTGGCGACGGCGCAGCCGGTGTCGTTCTGGGTGTGCATGCCTACCTGAATGCCGTCGAAGTGGCCGACCACCTCGCGCACGATCGTCTCCACCTCATGGGGCAACGAACCGCCATTGGTGTCGCACAGCACCAGGCAGTCGGCGCCGTTGACGGCCGCTGCTTCGAGCACCTGCAGCGCGAACTCCGGATTGCGCTTGTAGCCGTCGAAGAAATGCTCCGCATCGAAGAAGACGCGCAGCCCCTCCCCCTTGAGGAACTCGACGGAGTCGCCGACCATGGCGACCCCTTCGCTGAGCGGCTGCCGGAGCGCTTCGGTGACGTGGTAGTCCCACGACTTGCCCACGATGCACACCGTGGAGGTGCCGGCCGCGACGAGTGCTGCCAGAGTCTGGTCGTCGTCGACGCGGCCGCGGGGCCTGCGCGTGGAGCCGAAGGCCACCAGCGTGGCGTGCCGGAGTTGCAGCTCGGAGGCCGCCCGGGTGAAGAACTCCTCGTCCTTGGGATTCGATCCGGGCCAGCCGCCTTCGATCCAGTGGATGCCGAGCGCATCGAGCTGGCGGGCCACTTTGAGCTTGTCGTCGGGCGACACCGAGATGCCCTCGAACTGGACGCCATCGCGCAGTGTCGTGTCGAAGATCTCGACTCGCTCAGGCCACGCAGGGTCACGCTCGCCCTCGCGGACGAGCGGAGCCGATGATCCGGGTTCAGTGTTGGTGTCGCCGGCGCCTGCGGTGCTCGCCGGTTGCGTGCTCATGCCGACCTCACCCCTGCTCGACGCCAGACAGGATCGCCTTGGCGATCTCGTCGGTGCCCACATCGGGCACGGCGTCATCGGCGATGACGGCTTCGCACGCCGCGCGCACGCGCTCAGCACACTCGGCTTCCCCCAGGAACTCCAGCATGAGCACTGCCGACAGCACTGCAGCAGTGGGGTTGGCAAGGCCCTTGCCAGCGATGTCGGGCGCCGACCCGTGCACCGGCTCGAACAGCGACGGCCCCGTGCGGTCCGGGTTGAGGTTTGCTGAAGCGGCGAGCCCGATGCCGCCGGCCACGGCGCCGCCGAGGTCGGTGAGGATGTCGCCGAAGAGGTTGTCGGTGACGATCACCTCGTAGCGGTGCGGATCCTCAACGAAGTGGATGCAGGCCGCGTCGACGTGGTTGTACGCAGTCTCGACGTCGGGGTACTCCGCAGCGACCTCGTTGAACGTGCGCTCCCACAGATCGCCCGAGAACGTCAGCACGTTGGTCTTGTGGACCAGCGTCAGGTGACGGCGCTCCCGTGCGCGGGCCAGATCGAAGCCGTACCGGATGGCGCGCTCAGCTCCCATGCGGGTGTTGACCGAGCCTTGGGTGGCGATCTCGTGCTGGGTGCCCTTGCGCAGGAAACCGCCCTCGCCCGCATAGGTGCCTTCGGTGTTCTCGCGGATCACCGTGAAGCTGTGGCCGTCGGGCAGGGTGAATGGGCGCAGGTTCACGTACAGATCCAGCTCGAAGCGAGCCTTCAGCAGCAGGCCACGCTCGATGACACCTGGGGGCACCTCCGGGGTGCCCACGGCACCGAGCAGGATGGCGTCGAAGGTGCGGAGCTCTTCGAGGGTCTCGTCATCGAGCACCGTGCCGTCGCGCAAGTAGCGATGCCCGCCCAGTTCAAACTCGGTGGTCGATATGCCGGCTCCGGCGGCAGCAATCACATCGAGCGCGACCGAGATCACCTCGGGTCCGATTCCGTCTCCGCCGACGACTGCGATGCGATGCGTCACTGTGATGTCCCCTCTTCGGCTTGTTGTCCCGGATCGTGCCGGCAAGCGTGCCTTCGACGCCGATCCGCCGAGGACGGATGAGGCGCAGCTGCGCCACGGCGCGAAAAGCACAGAGAGTGTGCCAACAGAAGCCCTCGGTAACCTCGCGGGGTGCCCGAGATCCACCACATCTCAGCGGAGACCCGCGATCGGCTCGAGGCCGAGCTCATCGATCTGACCGGGCGAGGTCGCATCGATATCGCAGGCCAGATCGAGGCGGCCCGGCTGCTGGGAGACCTCTCGGAGAACGGCGACTACCACGCCGCCAAGGAAGAGCAGGGGAAGATGGAAGGCCGCATCATGCGGTTGAAGTCGATCCTGGAGAACTGCGAGATCGTCGCCGAATCGGAGGACCCCTCCGGCGACAGCGTCGTGGCGCCGGGACTCGTGGTGTCCATCCGCTTCCAGGGCGACGACGAGGTCGAGCAGTACCTGTTCGGCTCGATCGAGGAACGCCGGACAGGTATCGAAGTGGTGTCGCCGGGGTCGCCCATGGGCCAGGCGCTCGAGGGCGCCCGGGCGGGTCAGACGGTCACCTACGAGGCGAACGGCAACCAGCTGAGCATCGAAGTCGTCGCCGTCGAAGCCTGACCGGCAGCGCCCCTCAGACCATTGCGTTGGAATGACAGGCCTGCAGGGTCCATAGTGAGGACGTGACAAACGCCGCCGCGACGGGTGCGCGCACCCTCAGCGAGAAGGTTTGGGACCGCCATGTCGTCCGCACCGGCGGCGGGCAGCCCGATCTCCTCTATATCGATCTTCACCTCATCCATGAGGTGACTTCCCCGCAGGCCTTCGACGGCTTGCGCATGTCGGGGCGCAGCGTGCGCCGCCCCGACCTGACCGTGGCGACCGAGGACCACAACGTCCCCACCGCCGATCTGCACCTGCCGATCGCCGACCCGATATCGGCCAAGCAGGTGGAGGTGCTGCGGGCGAATTGCGACGAGTTCGACATCACGCTGTACCCGATGGGCGATCCGGGCCAGGGCATCGTGCACGTCATCGGCCCCGAGCAGGGCCTCACGCTGCCCGGAATGACCGTGGTGTGCGGCGACAGCCACACCTCGACGCACGGTGCCTTCGGCGCACTGGCCTTCGGCATCGGCACCTCCGAGGTGGAGCACGTGCTTGCGAGCCAGACGCTGCCGCAGGCACGGCCGTCCACCATGGAGGTCCGCGTGGACGGCGAGGCGCCTGCGGGCGTGACCGCCAAGGACATCGTGCTGGCGATCATCGGGCGCATCGGCACCGGCGGCGGCATCGGCCACATCATCGAGTACCGCGGCTCGGCGATCGAGGCGCTGTCGATGGAAGGTCGGATGACGGTCTGCAATATGTCCATCGAGGCGGGCGCCAAGGCGGGCATGGTCGCACCCGACGAGACCACCTTCGATTACCTGGCAGGTCGCTCCCACGCCCCGGCCGGCGCCGACTGGGAGGCTGCGGTGGCCGACTGGCGCTCGCTGGTCACCGACGAGGACGCGGCGTTCGACCGCTCGGTGACCATCGACGGCGCCTCGCTGCGACCGCACGTCACGTGGGGCACCAATCCGGCACACGTCATTCCCATCGACGGCGCCGTGCCGGGCCCCGGCGATTTCGACGACCCGGTCGAGGCGACGACCGCCCAGCGGGCGCTGGACTACATGGGGCTCACGGCGGGTACGCGTTTGTCTGACGTGCAGGTCGACACGGTGTTCATCGGCAGCTGCACGAACTCGCGCATCGAGGACCTGCGGGCTGCGGCGGCGGTGGCCCAAGGCCGCACGGTGGCGGACGGCGTGCGCACACTGGTGGTGCCCGGCTCGTTCGCCGTCAAGGCGCAGGCCGAGGCCGAGGGGCTGGACGCGATCTTCGTAGAAGCGGGGTTCGATTGGCGCGAGCCCGGCTGCTCGATGTGTCTGGCGATGAACCCCGACAAGCTCTCGCCCGGCGAACGCTCGGCATCGACGTCGAATCGCAACTTCGAGGGTCGACAGGGCCGCGGCGGTCGCACGCACCTGTGCTCGCCGGAGGTGGCCGCGGCGACAGCCATCGCCGGTCGCTTCGTCACACCCGACGATCTCGGCTGAGCAGGAGAGGAACAATCCGATGGAGCCAGTACGAGTCCATGAGGGGCGGGCCGTGCCTCTCGATCGCTCCGACGTGGACACCGACCAGATCATCCCCAGCGACTGGCTGAAGCGGGTCGAGCGCACCGGCTTCGGCAAGGGGCTCTTCAGCGAGTGGCGTGACGAGCGTGATTTCGTGCTGAATGACGAGCGCTTTGCGGGCGCCACGGTGCTCGTAGCAGGGTCGAACTTCGGCACGGGGTCGTCGCGCGAGCACGCTGTATGGGCACTCATGGACTACGGCTTCGTGGCGGTGGTCTCCCCCCGTTTCGGCGACATCTTCCGCAACAACTCCACCAAGAACGGGCTGGTGCCGGTGCAGGTGTCCGAGGAGGCCGCCGCCAGACTCCGGGCCGCCGTGGCTGCCGACCCCGACTTGGTGGTCACAGTCGACGTCGAGCGACGCCTGCTCAGCGCACCCGCTGCGGGCATCACCGAATCGTTCCCGATGGATGACGCAACCCAGGAGCGCTTCCTCGAGGGTCTCGACGACATCGGCATAACACTGCGCAGCGCATCGGAGATCGACAGCTACGAGCAGGACCGGCCTGCGTGGCTGCCCACCACCTAGCTCCGATTGCCGGACGGCTCAGGCAGGCACCGGCTGGATATTGAGCCGCTTGAGGCCTCGCAGCAAGAAGCTGGGGTGATACTCGAAGTCATTCGAGGCGCAGAGCGCGACGGAACGCAGCCGCTGCGACAGCTCTTCGGCCGCAACCCGCCCTTCCAGCCGTGCCAGTGCCGCTCCCAGGCAGAAGTGGATTCCCCGGCCGAACGCGAGATGGTTCGATACGCCGTCGCGCATCGGGCAGAAGGAGTCTGCGTCATCGAAGACCGACCGGTCCCGGTTGGCCGAGCTGAACATCACCACCAGGTGAGATCCAGCGGGAAGGTCGACGCCGGCGAGCCGGGTGTCCTTCTTCACCACGCGGAACATCCCCTGCGTTGGCGTCGACAGGCGCAGGGTCTCTTCCACAAAGGCTGCGGCTAGCGACGGGTCCGCTCGCAGCGCACCCCACTCGGCGGGGTGCTCGGCCAGCAGCCGCAGCATCTCGGTGAGCATCTTGGTGGTGGTCTCGTTGCCGGCCACCAGCAGCTGCTGGATGATGCTGAGCATCTCCGCGATCGTGAGCGGCTCGGTCGACACTGCTTCGCCGGCGACATCATCGACTTCGCGGTCGATGCGCGCGTTGAGCAGGTTCGTCAGCAGATCGTCCTGCGGTTCGGTGCGCCGACGTTCGAGCTGTTCGGCGAAGTACTTCTGGAACTCGATGACCTCGCGCTCGGCGTCGAGACGTTCCTCGACGGAGATGTTCGTGCCGATGCCGGCAATCGAGGCGTCGCTCCAGCGCTTGAAATCGGCGAGCCGGTCGTCGGGAACGTTGAGCGCGCGGGCAATGACCGCCACTGGGAGGGGCACCGCGAACGCCTCCACAAAGTCGATCGAATCGCCGCCAGAGGCATCAGCGAGCATCCGGTCGATCAGCGCCGCTGCTATCTCGCGCACTGCAGGTTCGAGATCGTTCACCACCTTGGGAGTGAATGCCTTGCTGACGAGACGGCGGAATCGGGTGTGCTCAGGAGGATCCGCCGTGAGCATCGTGCCGACCCGGTCGTAACCGCCCTCGGCCTCGTAGAGATCCTTGGTGCGACGAGCCAGCTCAGCATTGCCTCGGCCGCCGACATCAAAACGGGAGGAGAAGGTCTCGGGATCCCGCACCACCTCCAGCACGTCGTCGTACCTGGTGATCAGATGCAGCGAGCCACCGCCGGCCGCCGCCTCGTACACCGGCGCTGATTCGCGCATCTCGGCGTAGTAGGCATGCGGGCACTGCTGAACTGCCGGGTCGAACAGACCGAAGTCCCTCAGGTTGACCTCGTGCGAGCGGGCGAAGAAGCGCAACATCCAGCCGGCGACAAGTTCCTGGTTGCACGGCGTTGACAGGCTGGCCTGGGCTTCGGCAACGGCATCGGCGCCCAGCAGCTCTGTGCGGCTCTCGTACAGCGGGCCCACGAACTCGGGTTCGAATTCCGGGTGGCCCTGCAGTCCGACGAGATGCTCCCCCACTGCCAGCATCGCGATCGGGCACTGATCGGCGCCCGCCAGCACCACTCCGCCGGGCGGCAAGGACAGCACTTGGTCCTGATGGCTGTGGATGAGCCGGATCTCATCGGCGGGCGGGTCCATCCAGGGACGCCGCTCGTGGATTGTCCAGACATTCGCGCCCACCGTCCAGCCGTGCGAGGCTCGCTGCACCGTGCCGCCGAGCGCATGGGCGATCATCTGGTGCCCGAAGCAGACACCGAACATCTTGCGACCCTCGGCGTGCAGCTGCCGCACGAAGTCCGCGAACCGGCTGATCCAGGGCGCGTCGTCGTAAACCGAGGCGCGGGTTCCCGTGGTCATCCAGCCGTCATACGCATCGAGGTCGTCGGGCCATTCGTCATCGGGGAGGCTGAAGGTGTCCATCTGCACGCTGGGATCGACCCGAGCGATGACGTCGGCGAACATGTCCGAGTAGGTGCCGCAGATCGATCTCAGCTCGGGGACCGGATCGTCGCAGCGCAGCAAGCCCAGGCGCAGAGGACGCTGCTCGGCTGACGTGCCGGTTTCCCGTCTTTCTCGTCGCGGGCTGTCTGACATCTGCAGCTCAGCGGAACGACGAGACCAGAGCGTTGTCGGAACCGTGCGCGAGCGGTTCGAGCAGCCCGCGTTCGCGCAGGATCGGCATGACACCCTCTCCGAACCAGTACGCCTCCTCAAGGTGCGGGTAGCCCGACAGGATGAACTCGTCGAAGCCCAGCGCGTGGTATTCGGCGATGCGGTCCGCCACCTCGCTGTAGCTGCCCACCAGCGCCGTTCCGGCGCCGCCACGGACGAGTCCGATCCCCGACCACACATTGGGGTGGATCTCCAGCCGCCCGCTGCCCTCGGCGTGAAGCTGGGCCATGCGGCGCTGGCCCTCCGACATGGTCGTGGCGAAGTCGGCTTGGGCAGCGGCGATGGCCTCGGGGCTCATGTGAGCCAGCATGTCGTCGGCCACAGCCCAAGCGTCCGCTGCGTCGGGCCGCGTGATGACGTGAAAACGGATGCCGTAGCGCAGCGTGCGACCGTGTTCCGCAGCTCGGGCCCGCATGCGGTCCAGCCGTTCGGTCACCATGTCGGGGGGCTCGCCCCACGCCAAGTAGACGTCGACGTGCTGGGCCGCGATCTGCTCGGCCGCCGGTGACGCCCCGCCGAAGTAGATCGCGGGGAGCGGATCGGGCGCCTCCCGGGTCGTGGCAGCGGCGACCTTGTAGAAGTCGCCCTCGAAGTCGAACGGCTCGCCCGACCACGCCTCACGCACGATGCGCAGGAATTCGCCCGTGCGCGCATAGCGAGTGTCCTTGTCGAGCCAGTCGCCGAAGCGGTTCAGCTCACGGGGTTCAGCGCCGGTGACGATGTTGATGAGCAGCCGCCCGCCCGACAGCCGCTGGTAGGTGGAGGCCATCTGCGCCGCCAGCGTCGGCGACAGAAAGCCCGGCCGGAAAGCAACGAGGAACTTGACGCGCTTGGTCAACGGCGCCAAGGCAATCGTGGAGAGCCACGCGTCCTCGCACATGGTCCCGCACGGCGTGAGCATGCCCTCGTAGCCGAGCTGATCGCAGGCCGTCGCGATCTGAGCGAGATAGTCCATGGACGGCGGCCGCCAGTGCGCGCCCGGCTCGTCGGGCAGCACGTCGCGAGAATCGCCGCCCGTTGGCAAGAACCAGTGGACCTTCATCGGCCAGCCACCTTGCTGACGCCATCGCGCTGCACACCGAGGACTGCGTGTGTCACCGTCGATGGCAACGACATCGTCGGTTACGGTAGCGCAGGGTCCCACGGGGCCTTGCCAACATTTGCACCCGTCGCCATGTGGCCGGCGGGTGCGCCCAGGGAGGAGACAGCCCCAATGAGGACTTCAACGACACGCGGTGAGCAGCGGCACTTCGGCCGGCTGCTCATTGCGCTGCTCGCGGTATTCGCGCTCATCGCCGCTTCGTGCGCCAGCGATGACGACGATGACGCCGCACCGGCGACCACCGCCGCTGCGGCTGCGGGCACTGATGCCGGCGATGACATGGCCGACGACGGTGACATGGCTGACGGCGACGACATGGCCGACGACGACATGGCCGACGACGGCGACATGGCTGACGGCGACGACATGGCCGACGACGACATGGCCGACGACATGGCCATGGACTATTGCAACGGCGGGGCCAACGTCGGCGGGACGCTCATCATCGGCAGCACGCAGGTGCCGCGGCACCTGAACGGCACGGTGCAGTCGGGCTATGCGACCGCCGTGCCGGGCACGCAGCTCAATGCGAGCCCGTTGCTCTATGACGACGAGTACAACCCCATGCCGTACCTGGCCGAGAGCTGGGAAGTGGCTGACGACGGCCTCTCGGTGACGCTGCACCTCGTGGAGGACGCTGTCTTCCACGACGGAATGCCCATCACCTCGGCCGACGTGGAGTTCTCGATTCAGACGGTGCAGGCCAACCACCCGTTCAAGCCGATGTATGCACCGGTGACGAGCGTGGACACGCCTGACGAGCACACGGCGGTCATCAATCTCAGCCAGCCGCACCCGGCGATCCTGCTGGCGATGTCGCCGGGCCTGCTGCCGATCATCCCGAAGCACATCTTCGACGACGGCCAGGACATGAAGTCCCACCCGCGCAACAGCGAAGACTTCGTGGGTTCGGGCCCGTTCCGGCTGGCCGAGTACGAGCCGGGAACCATCATCCGGATGGAGCGCTTCGACGACTTCTTCATCGAGGGCACGCCGTGCCTGGACGAGATCGTGATGGAGATCACGCCCGATTCGACGGCCATCGTGCTGAGCCTCGAGAACGGCACGACGCACCTGTCGTCCACCTTGGGCCCGGCAGCAAACGTGCTTCGCCTGATGGACAACCCCGACGTGGAGGTGACCGCTCAGGGCCACGAGGCCATCGGCCAGATCAACTGGCTGGAGTTCAACTTGAACGACCCTGCCTTGTCTGATGTGCGAGTGCGGCAGGCCATCGGGTACGCGATTGACCGCGACTTCCTCTCGGGAGTCATCGAACAAGGGCTCACCTTCCCGGTGCCGACCGGCATTGCCGCCGCCAGCCCGTTCCACAACGCGGATGTGAACCACTACGACAAGGACATCGACCGGGCCAAGCAGCTGCTGGCTGAAGCCGGTTACGGCGAAGGCGAGCTGGAGCTCACCATCGACTACATCCCGCCGGCGTTCGTCGTCCACGCCGAGTATGTGGTGCAGGCGCTGGAGGAAGCCGGCATCAAAGTCGAGCTGAGCGTGTCGCCAGACTTCCCGACCTGGGCGCAGCGAGTCGCCGGTGGGGACTACCAGATGACCATCAACCAGGTCTGGAACTGGGGCGATCCCGTCATCGGCGTGCATCGGACCTACCTGTGCGACAACCGGGTGGGCGTGATCTGGACCAACAACACGGGCTACTGCAATCCCGAAGTCGACGCGCTGCTCGCTGCGGCAGGCCAGGAGCTCGACGCTGGCGAACGGACCAGGCTGTACGCCGAGTTCCAGGAGATCGTGGCCGACGAGGTGCCGATCTACTTCCTGAACACGCCGTCGTTCTGGCAGGCGTTCAACCCGGCGGTCATGAACCCGCCGACCAACAACATCTGGGGGCAGATGTCGCCCATGCACCAGGTCTGGCTGGATCAGTAGCCAGGACTGAGCCCCGTTCCGGCTAACGCTGACGTGACCGCCGGACCAGCGCTCAACAAGGACGGAGCATGCTGAGGTCCATCGCTGCCAGGATCGCCCAAGCACTCGGGCTGATCCTGGCAGTGATGTGCCTCAACTTCTTGCTGATCCACATCACGCCCGGCGATCCGGCCACGGTGATCGTGGGCGAGAGCGGCGCCGGCGACCCCGAGCTGCTCGAGGAGATCCGGGCCCAGTACGGCCTGGACCGTCCGGTCATCGTGCAGCTGCTGTCCTATGTCGGCAGGGTCGCCACGGGCGATCTGGGCGACTCGTTCTTCTTCAACCGGTCGGTGACGTCGCTCATCATCGAGCGCCTCTGGCCCACGGTGCTGCTGGTCGGAACGGCGCTGGCGTTCGCCGTGGCAGCCGGGACCATGGTGGGCGTCGCTACTGCGCGCCGTCCCGAGAGTCCGCTCAGTCACGGCGCAACCGTGCTGGCGCTCGTGGGCTTCTCGATGCCGGTGTTCTGGACTGGGATCATGCTGGTGATCCTGTTCGCGTCAACGTGGGAGCTGTTGCCGATACAGGGCTGGCATGACGTGAACTACGGCGAGGGAGCGCTCGCGAATGTGCTCGACGTGGGCGAGCACCTCGTGCTGCCCGCACTCACGCTCGGGCTTATCTACCTGGCGCAGTACAGCCGGTTGTCTCGGGCCTCCATGCTGGAGGTGCTCGAATCCGACTACGTGCGTACCGCCCGGGCGAAGGGACTGGGCGAGCGCCGGGTGGTGTACAAGCACGCGCTGCGCAACGCCGTCATCCCGGTTGTCACGGTGATCGGCCTGCAGTTCGGGGCACTGCTGTCGGGCGCGTTGCTGGTCGAGACCGTCTTCAACTGGCCGGGGCTGGGAAGGCTGGCTTTCGACTCGATCCTGCGCCGGGATACCTCGGTGCTGCTCGGCGTGCTGCTGGTGTCGTCAGTCATGGTGATCGTGGCGAACCTGCTGACCGACCTGCTGTACACGATCATCGACCCCCGCATCCGCCTGCGGGAGCGCTCCAATGTCTGACGCCATGGGACGTAGTGAGGTGGCTGCCGCCGATCTGGGGGTCACCCCCGGTCTGGGGGCCAGTGGCGAAGGCGGATCGGGGCGCCCAGGCCGGGAGACTCTGCGGCTCTTCGTGCGCAACAAGGCCGCCGTGGCAGGCGTGGTGATGCTCATCGGGATCGTCTTCATGACCGTCGCCGGCCCGCGGATCTACGACAACGACCCCAAGGACATCGTCGCGATCCCGCTCACTGGTCCAGGAGAGCTGGAAGAGGCCCGCCTGGGAACCGACTATCTGGGGCGCGACGTGCTGGCCGGCGTGATCGGCGGCGGCACGACAAGCCTGACGGTTGCTGCCATGGCGGCCGCGATGGTGCTCGTGATCGGCATCAGCATCGGCGCGCTCGCCGGCTACTACGGCGGCTGGCTCGACAGCGCCCTCATGCGCTTCACCGA
The DNA here is from genome assembly GCA_011523825.1 of Microthrixaceae bacterium. GTDB lineage: Bacteria > Actinomycetota > Acidimicrobiia > Acidimicrobiales > Poriferisodalaceae > Poriferisodalis. Next base: position 37,803 of record WTFX01000002.1, on the reverse strand, counting down.
GTTCTTCCAGGTGCTGCCTGCTCTGCTGTTCGCGATGGTGCTGGTGGCCCTGTTCGAGCCGTCGATGTTCACGATCTCGTTCGCCATCGGCGTGGTGGCGTGGCCGGGGATCGCTCGCATCACCCGTGCAGAGTTCCTGAGGCTGAAGAACCTGGAGTTCGTGCGGGCTGCCCGAGCGGTGGGAGCCACGGACTGGCGCATCATTCGCAAGGTGGTGTTCCCGAATGCGCTGCCGCCGCTGATCGTGTCGGCCACGCTCATCATGGGCACGGCGATCCTGTTCGAGGCGGGGCTGGCGTTCCTGGGCCTCGGTGATCCCAACACCACCAGTTGGGGCCTGATGATCGGGCTGAACCGGGGAAACTTCCTGACTGCGTGGTGGTCGGTGACCTTCCCCGGTCTGGCGATCTTCTTCACCGTGCTGAGCTTCAGCCTCATCGGCGATGGGCTGCAGGATGCCTACAACCCCAAGCTGCGGGGACGCTGATCGATGAGCACGACCGACGCAGGAGGTGCAAACGACACGGCCGACGCAGGAGGCGAGAACAGCGCGGCAGCCGCGACCGACGGGAACAGCGCGGCGCCGAGGCTGCGTGTACAGGGGCTGACCGTCGGCTTCGACGATTTCGTTGCTGTCAGCGACGTGTCGTTCGACTTGCACGACGGTGCCACCTTGGCGGTGGTGGGCGAATCGGGGTCGGGCAAGTCGGTCACGGCGCTGTCGATCATGCGGCTCATCGAGATCGGCACCCGGGCGGAGATCCGCAGCGGCGAGGTGCTGTTCCGCCATGACGACGGCAGCGTCGACGACTTGCTGCAGCTGCCCGAACCGCAGATGCGATCGATCCGGGGCGATCGCATCTCGATGATCTTCCAAGAGCCGCTCACCAGCCTCAACCCGGTGTACACCGTCGGCAGCCAGATCGGCGAGGCGTTGCGCCTGCACCTGGGCATGAATCGCCGCGAGGCTCGCGAGCGCACCTTGGAGATGCTGAACCGGGTGCGCATCCCCGATGCTGCGCGCCGGATCGACCAGTACCCCCACGAGATGTCGGGCGGGATGCGTCAGCGGGTGATGATCGCCATGGCGCTTGCCTGCGACCCGGCGATCCTGATCGCGGATGAGCCCACCACGGCGCTTGACGTGACGATCCAGGCACAGATCCTCGCCCTCATCGCCGAGATGCAGCGCGAGACGGGCGCAGCCGTGCTGATCATCACCCACGACATGGGTGTCGTTGCCGAAGTCGCCGATGAGGTGGTGGTGATGCAGCAGTCGCGATTGGTCGAGCGCGGCCATGTCTCGGACATCTTCGATCGGCCGAGCGAGCCGTATACGCAGTCGCTGCTGGCGGCCGTGCCACGCCTCGGCTCGATGGCCGGCATCGCGGCCCCGCAGCGCTTCGACCTGATCGACCCCGATGCGCTCGCAGCGGCCGCCGCCTCGGGGACTGACAGCGGCGGGGGCTCGGAATCGTGACGCAGCACGATGCCGCGGCACCGATTGTCGAGGTCGAGGCGCTCACCAAGCATTTCCCAGCCAGCCATGGCGCGCGCGTTCACGCCGTGGAACAGGTCAACCTGCACATCGGTCGGGGGGAAACGCTGGCTGTGGTGGGCGAGAGCGGCTGCGGCAAGTCGACGCTGGCGTACCTGATCATCCGCCTGCTGAATCCGACCAGCGGCACCATCCGGCTCGACGGCGCCGACATCACGAGCCTCGGGCCCCGTGCGCTGCGGCCTCACCGGCGCAAGGCGCAGATCGTCTTCCAGGATCCCTTTGCCAGTCTGGATCCCCGCCGCACCGTGGGCAAGGCGATTGCGGAGCCGCTCGAGATCCATCGAGCCGTGCCCAAGCGCGAGATCAATGACGTTGTCGCCGACCTGCTGCGACGGGTCGGCATGTCGCCCGACGACATGAGGCAATACCCGCACCAGTTCTCCGGGGGTCAGCGGCAGCGCATCTGCATCGCCCGGGCCTTGGCGCTGCGGCCGGAATTGGTGATCGCCGACGAGGCGGTCTCGGCGCTGGATGTCTCGATCCAGGCGCAGGTCATCAACCTGATGATGGACCTGCAGGACGAGATGGGCCTGTCGTACCTGTTCATCAGCCACGACCTCGCCGTCGTGGAGCGGATCGCGCACCGGGTCGGCGTGATGTACCTCGGCCAGATCGTCGAGTTGGGTTCGCGTCGCGCAATCTTCGAGAACCCCATGCACGATTACACCAAGCGGCTGCTCGACGCGGTGCCGATCGCCGATCCGGGGCGTCGCAGGACTGACCGCTCAGTGCAGACCGATGAGGTGCCGAGCCCGGTCTTCGAAGCCGGCACCGCCCCCGAGCCGGTGACGCTGGTCGAGGTGGAGCCGGGTCACCTCGTGGCGCAAGCCACGGGCGACTAGCCCAGCGTGGCGCAACAGGAGCACGACTGATGGAACCGCAGACAGCAGGCAGCACCAACGACGAGCCCTTTGTGATCTACCCGGCGCGCCGGGTCATCACCATCAACCCCGCGTTCCCCTTCGGCGATGCCGTCGCAGTTTCGGGTGATCGCATCCTGGGTGTCGGCAGCACCGACGAGCTGGCGTCATGGGGCGATCACCGCGTCGACAGGCGCTTTGCCGAGCACGTGCTCATGCCGGGGTTCATCGAAGCCCACTGCCACGTGATGTCGGGGGGCCTGTGGAACTCCACCTACGTCGGCTACTTCGACCGGCGTGATCCGCAGGGGCAGCTGTGGCCCGGCTGCACGTCGATCGACGATGTCCTCGAGCGTCTCGGCAAGGCCGCAGCGGACATGACCGACGATTCCCAGACGCTGCTGGCCTGGGGTCTCGATCCGATCTACTTCCCGGGCGAGCGTCTGGTGGCACGCCATCTCGACACGGTGACCGGCGATCGGCCCACCCTCGTGCTGCATGCCAGCGGGCATCTCGCCACCATCAACACGGCGCTCATGGAGCGCTGCGGCATCGACGAGACGGCGACCAGTCCCGGCGTGGCCCGAGGCGGCGACGGCCTGCCCAACGGCGAGCTGCACGAGCCTGCGGGCATGATGCTCGCCGCCGATGCGTTCATCGACATGATGAACGCCAACCGCACCGAGCAAGCCCGCTGGCGCTATGCGAACGAGGCGCGTAATGCGGGGCACACCCTGCTGACCGACCTGGGCACCACGCAGCTCTGGGACCCTGAACAACTCGGCAGCTGGAAGAAGGTGACCAGCGATCCGGCCTATCCGGCGCGGGTGATGGTGGCAATGTCGAACCTGTTCGGGGCCACAGCCGACCCGGCCGAACTCGCCGAGCTGTGCGTGCAGTTGAAGAACGAGCAGACCGACAAGCTTCGCTTCGGCATCGTCAAGCTGATCCTGGACGGCTCGATCCAGGGCTTCACTGCCCGCATCAGCTGGCCGCACTACTACAAACCGCCGCCCGGGCACATCGGCAACGGCATGTGGCTGACGGCACCCGACCAGATGGCGGATCTCGTCGAGCCGTATCACCGAGCCGGACTGACGGTGCATTGCCACTGCAACGGGGATGAGGCCACCGAGGTGTTCGTCGACGCCGTCGAGCAGGTGCTCGAGCGCCATCCCCGTTGGGACCACCGCCACACCGTGCAGCACTGCCAGCTCACCACGCCCGACCAGTACCGCCGCATGGCAGCGCTCGGCATGTGCGCCAACATCTTCTCGAACCACATCTACTACTGGGGCGACCAGCACCGGGATGTGACCGTGGGGCCCGAACGCGCCGCCCGCATGGATGCGTGCCGCACCGCCCTGGACAGCGGCGTCAGCTTCTCAGTCCACTCCGATTCGCCCATCACACCGCTCGGTCACCTGCACACGGCCTGGTGCGCGGTGAACCGGGTGACAGCGTCCGGCCGCGTGCTGGGGCCTGACGAGCGCATCGGCGTGGCGGACGCACTGCGAGCGATCACGATCGAGGCAGCCCGGCAGCTCAAGCTGGACGGTGACATCGGCAGCATCGAAGCCGGCAAGCTGGCCGACTTCGCCGTGCTCGACGACGATCCTCTCGAGGTCGATCCGATGGCATTGCGGGACATCGGTGTGTGGGGCACGGTGCTCGGCGGCGTGCCCCAGCCCGCCGAGATCAGCGACGTGTGAGCGCTCAACGCCTTCCCGTGACCGTCATCGGCGGCTATCTCGGCGCCGGCAAGACCACGCTCGTGAACCATGTGCTGCGTTCCTCGGACGAACGCGTCGCAGTGATCGTCAACGACTTCGGCGAGATCTCCATCGACGAGGATCTCATCGCCGCTGCGGAGGGCGACAAGCTGACGCTCGCCAACGGCTGCATCTGCTGCACCTTGGCCGATGGCTTTGCTGTGGCACTGAACACTGTCCGGTCCGCCGAGGTGCCGCCCGAGCGGCTGCTCATCGAGGCGAGCGGCGTGGCCGACCCCGCCCAGATCGCGGCGTATGGCCACACCCCCGGTCTGCGGCTCGACGCAGTGGTCGTGCTGGCCGATGCCGAGCAGGTGCGGCGCCAGGCCAGCGACCGCTGGGTGGCCGACACCGTGCGAATGCAACTCGCAGCGGCAGACCTGCTCGTCGTCAACAAGATCGACCTGCTGAGCGACGCCGATGCTGCCGATGCGCTGTGCAACTGGCTGACCGGCATCGCCAGCACGGCTGCGATGGTGCGTGCGAGCCGCGCTGCGGTACCTGTCGAGGTGCTGTTCGGCCCCCAGCCCGAAGGTGATGCGGTCAACACGCTCGATAGATCGGCACCCGATCCAAACGCCGCTCGCTCACTGCCGGCTGCGGAGGATCTCTTCGAGTCGCAGACCGTCGTCCTTGACGCACCAGTGCCTATGCCAGTCATCGAGGCGTTGCTTGCCGACCTGCCCGAGAATGTCGCCCGGCTCAAGGGTTTGGTGCAGGCGGCGCCACCCGCTGCCGCTGGCGACGCCCGCGGCACAGAGGCAGCCGATACAACTGCCTACTTGATCGAAGCAGTCGGAGCCCGCGCTTCGATAACCCCGCTGGCGCCGGGCTCCGACGAGTCGCCGCGCCAGTGGGCAGTCAGCGTCATCGCCTACAAGGGTTCCCTGCCCTCTGACTGGCTCAGTGAACGACTGGTGAGACGCGGCTGAAGTCCTCGTCGCCGGGTGAGCGGCGGCGGTTGCGTGCCAGACTCGTGGTGGCACACGGCCGACGGTGCCTGAATCCGCTCCCGAATTCCCGTCCCGGAGACATGCGATGGCGATCACGATCCCTGAACCTGATGTCAACAACGTGTGGCGGACCGAGACACCGGGCAACGAGGGGTGGCTTCGCTCGGCACGTCCGGATGCCGACGACAAGTTCTTCATGTGCTCGGCGGACGGGCATGTGCAGGAGCCGAGTACGTTCCTCTACGACCGCATCGACCCTGCGTACCACCACCGGCTGCCGACGATCGCCGTCACCAAGGCCATGGACGTTCATGGCAAGGGCGCCAAGGGCGACGGCGCTCAGGGTGGAGGCGGCGGTGCGACCGAGGAGCAGTTCTTCCAGAAAGCAGAGGGCTTCCGGCCGGCCAAGCTCAACTGGACCAAGCCTTTCGAAGGTCACGAGAAACTGCGCAACCAGTCCGGGCGCAGCCCCGAGGCCCGGCTGGCCGATCTGGCGCTGGACGGCTGCGATGCCGAGATCCTGTTTCCGAACAAGGGACTGTCCATCTGGGCCACGCCCGATGCCGACTTCAGTCACGCAATGTGCCGGGCCTACAACGAATGGGCCTGGGAAGAATTCGCCGACTACAACGACCGGCTGGCCCCGATGGCGTGCATCGCTCCCGCTGCGCTGGACAAGGCGATCGCCGAGATCCAGCGCTGCGCAGCGCTCGGGTTCAAAGGTTTGAGCCTGCCTGCCAAACCCGTCTTCGGGCCGCCCGACGTGGACGACCTCAACTACAACCTTCGCGAGATGGAGCCCCTGTGGGATTGCATCGACGAGGTTGAGCTGCCGGTCACGTTCCACGTCTCAACCGGGCGTGATCCACGCACCTCCCGCAGCCAGGGCGGCGCTGTCATCAACTACGCCGTGCACTCGCTGGCGCCCACCATGGAGCCGCTGGTCAACATCTGCGCCTCGGGCGTCGCCGAGCGGCACCCGAAGCTGCAGTTCGGCTCCATAGAGGCCGGCATCGGCTGGGTGCCGTGGATGCTGACCGCTATGGACGAGGCCTACCTCAAGCACCACATGTGGGTGCGGCCCAAGCTGGAGATGCTGCCGAGTGAGTACTTCAAGCGCCAGGGCTTCGCCAGCTTCCAGGAAGACCCCGCGGGACTGGATCTTGCCCGCGAACACGGCCTCGTCGACAACTTCCTGTGGGCGAACGACTTTCCGCACCACGAGGGCTCGTGGCCATACTCCGCGCAGGCCATCGAGCGCACAATGAGCCACCTCGACGACGGCGAGCGGGCCAAGATCCTCGGGCTCAACTCCGCCCGCATCTTCGGCTTCGAGATTCCCAAGCGCTACCTGGGACACCCCGACGCCGCCGCAGTCGCTGCCCAGCGCTGAGCGCAGGTCCGGCGCAGCGCCGTAGGTGCCGCGCGGTCGGCGCGAAGTAGGGTGAGTCTCAAGAGATCTGCCTCACTAAGGAATGAAGGCAATGGGTGTGGTGCTGAAGAAGATCGGCAGCGGACTGAAGAACTTCGGCCATTTCTTCGCCGCGCTCGGCCACGCCAAGAAGCAGCCTTCGCCCCCCGACCCTCGCAAGGCAGCCGCGCGAAAGATGCGAGAGTCAATGCACGCCAGTCGGGTTGCGACCAGTGCGAGCACCAACACAGAGCCGTTCTACGCCAAGGAACTCTCAAAGGGGTACAAGCGGCGGCGCTAGACGTTGACGGCGTAGGGGACGGGATCGCCGGCCAGCGCCAGGTTGACCTGCTCGGCGATCTGAGTGCCGGCACGGTCTTGTGCCTCGGTAGTGCTGGCGCCGAGGTGCGGGGTGGCGACCACATCGGGACGGCCGAACAACGGGGAGTCGGTGGCGGGCTCGGTCGCATAGACGTCCACCGCTACACCGCCCAGCCGGCCTTCTTCGAGGGCCTCTGCTGCTGCCGCCTCGTCGAGGATGCCGCCCCGGGCCGTATTCACGATCAGGGCATGCGGGCGGCACCTGGCAAGGTTCTCCGCGCCGAGCAGATCGGCCGTCTCGGCAGTCCGCGGCATGTGGAGTGTGATGATGTCAGACCGCGCCAGCAGTTCCTCGAACGGCACCATGTCGACCCCTGCCGCGCGGGCTGACTCCGCGCTCACGTAGGGGTCGTAGGCGATGAGCGCCACATCGAACGGGGCGATCCGCTGCGCCACCAGGCGACCGACTCGGCCCAGACCCAGGATCCCGACAGTCTTTCGGTAGATCTCCATGCCGCCCCAGCGACTGCGCTCCCACCGGCCATCCGAGAGCGCCTGATGAGCCTGCGGAATATGGCGCGCCAGGGTCAGCATGAGCGCCACGGTCATCTCCGCCGCGGACACCACATTGCTGAACGGTGCGTTGCACACCAGCACGCCGCGCTCGGTCGCAGCGGCCACATCGACGTTGTCGAGCCCGACGCCGGCACGCCCGACCACGACGAGCGAGTCTCCGGCCGCCAACAGGTCGGCATCAACCTGCGTGGCCGAGCGGACGACCAAGGCCTGCGCTCCGGAGATGGCGTCACACAGCTCGTCGGGTCTCAACCCCGTGCGGATGTCGACATCGTGACCGGCTGCGCGCAGCAGGTCCAGTCCGGCGTCGGCCAGTGTCTCGGCAACCAGGACCCGTGCCATGTCATCCGACCAGGTCTGCGATGCGGCTGATGCCTTCGGCCAGATCGTCGAGACCCAGGGCGAACGAGAACCGGGCGTAGCCGGGAGCGCCGAACGCCTCGCCGGGCACGAACGCCACCTTGGCCTGCTCGAGCACGGCTGCCGCCAGCTCCAGCGTCGTGCTCACCGCGGTATCGCCGTAGCGGCGTCCCAGCAGCCCTTCCATGTTGGGGAATGCATAGAAAGCGCCCTCGGGCTCCGGGCACTCGACGCCGTCGATTGAGTTGAGCATCTCGGTGATGCGCTGGCGTCGCACGTCGAAGGCCGCCCGCATCATGGCCACGGCATCGAGATCGCCCGACACTGCGGCAAGCGCTGCCGCTTGGGCGACGTTGCAGACGTTGGAGGTGGCATGGCTCTGCAGGTTGGTGGCCGCAGCGATGACATCTGGCGGTCCGGCCATCCACCCGACCCGCCAGCCGGTCATGGCGTAGGTCTTGGCGACGCCGTTCAGCACGACGCAGCGGTCGGCGATCTCGGGCACAAGCACCGGCAACGAGTGGTGCTCGGCGTCACCGTAGGTGAGGTGCTCATAGATCTCATCGGTGATCACCCACAGGCCGTGCTCGACGGCCCACTGGCCGATGGCGACGATCTCATCCCGCGAGTACACGGCGCCGGTCGGGTTGGAAGGCGACACGAACAGCAGCGCCTTCGTGCGGTCGGTGCGTGCAGCTTCGAGCTGGTCCAGGCTCACCCTGAATCCGCTCTCGTTGCCGGCGAACACCTCGACCGGCACGCCGCCGAACACCCGGATGGCCTCGGGGTAGGTCGTCCAGTAAGGCGCCGGCAACAGCACTTCGTCGCCGGGATCGATGAGCGCGGCCATGGTGTTGTAGACGGCCTGCTTGCCGCCGTTCGTGACCAGGAATTGGCTCGCGTCCCAGTCGAGGCCGCTGTCGCGCTTGGTCTTGGCTGCCAGCGCGGTCTTCAAGGCAGGCAGGCCGCCGGCGGGCGAGTAGCGGTGGTTCGCCGTGTCGCGGCATGCAGCCGCTGCGGCGTCCACGATGTGCTCGGGTGTCGGGAAGTCGGGTTCGCCGGCGCCGAAGCCGATCACGTTCTCGCCCGCCGCCCGCAGCGCCTTGGCCTTCGCGTCCACGGCGAGGGTGGCCGACGGGGCGATGCCCGCCAGGGCCGTCGATACTCGATTGCTCATTGAGCGTCTCCCGTCTGCTCGACACGCTGCCGCGAGCGCCCGACAGTCTCGCCGCCAAGTCGTGTGGCGCCACCCCGCAGGACGTGCCGAGCCAGGTTCCGGGCGAATTGTCAACAAAATGTGGTTGTCGGCGACTGGCCCGGGCGCAATAGTGGCAGCCGATGGCTGCCTCTCCCTCATCGATTTCTCTTCCCACCGAGTTGCGACCCGCCGATGGGCGCTTCGGCTCGGGCCCGTCCAAGGTTCGACCCGAAGCCGTGAAGGCGCTGGAAGCTCGCACGCTCGACTACATGGGCACCTCGCATCGCCGCACCGGCGTGCGCTCGGTGGTCGGCCGGCTGCGAGCGGCCATGACCGAGTTGTTCGGCTTGGACGACGGCTGGGAGGTGGTGCTGGGCAACGGCGGCAGCACCGGCTTCTGGGACGCCGCCGCATTCTCGATGATCGAACGCCGGGCACAGCACCTGGCCTTCGGCGAGTTCTCCGAGAAGTTCTCTGCTGTGACTGCTGCCGCGCCGCACCTGGAAGACCCAGTGGTGATCACAGCGCCCTACGGCAGCCACCCGACGCCTGAGCCCGACGCCGGGATCGACGTGTATGCGCTGACCCACAACGAGACTTCCACCGGGGTGGCGATGCCGCTGGCGCAACCGCAACTGGGCCCGTTCCGGCAAGGCGCCTCGCCGGCACTGGTCATGGTCGACGCGACCTCTGCCGCAGGAGCGATGACGTGGGACCCCGCAGACGTCGACTGCTACTACTTCGCTCCGCAGAAGGCCTTCGCCGCGGACGGCGGGCTCTTCATCGCGCTGTGCTCACCGAACGCGATCGAGCGGATCGAGCGGATCGACAGCGAGGGCCGCTACAAGCCCGCCACGCTGGACCTGGCCATCGCCGCGAGCAACTCCCGCCAGGACCAGACCTACAACACGCCCGCCCTGGCGACGATCCTGCTGACGCTGGAGACTGCCGAGTGGATGCTGGACGGAGGTGGCCTCGCTTGGGCCGCCTCGCGTTCGGCAGCCTCCAGCGGTGCCGTCTACGACTGGGCGGCAGCCCGCGACTTCGCCTCGCCGTTCGTCGCAGACCCCCAGATGCGCTCCCCCGTCGTATGCACCATCGACTTCGACGGCGTGAGCGCCGATGACATCGCGGCAGCGCTGCGAGCCAACGACATCATCGACACCGAGGGGTACCGGAAGCTGGGCCGCAACCAGCTCCGCATTGCCGCCTTCCCCGCCATCGAGCCCTCAGACGCCGAAGCGCTCACTGCCTGCATCGACTACATCGTCGAGCGGCTCTAAGGCTGCATCTACCAACCCAGTCGCGCGATCCTCGGATCGCCGCGACTGCTTCCCGACAGGCGGTCAGCTAACGGGAACGGCCTCGTCGAACATCACTTCTTGACGACGAGGGTGCCAGCGGCCTTGTCGTGCCAGCCCTGGTAGACGCGATCCCATGTTGCGCTGACGTAGCAGAGGATCGACAAAAGCCAGCCCACCAAGGGGATGAGCGCGAGCAGTCCGGGTATCGCCCATCGACCGAATGCCTTGCCCCATCCAGGCAAGCCGCCGTGGGCTGCGTGGATCACTCTGACGCCAATGATCCGCTTGCCCAAGGTTTGCCCCCACAGCGCGATCTGCACCACCTCGTAACCGATGCCAACGACGAGGCCGAGCAGGATGCCCGTCACGTCGAAGCCCGAGAAGTCGGCCGCGTCGCCAGAGCTGGACATTGAGGCGAACACCAAGATCAGCACGAAGAGCACTACCGCCACGATGATCGCGTCAAGCACGCGGGCGCCGAATCGAGCGCCGATCCGGGCCAACTCGACGGTTTCTCCTGATCCGAGTTCGGCCCAGCCGGTCCGTCGGTTTCCATCGTGGGATGGGGGCTCGCCGTAGTCGCTCATCAATGGCCTCCGCCGTCATGGATGCGGTCGACAGATTCGAGCGCGAACCTAGCGCGCTGCTGAACGGAGTCCCCGGCGCACATCGGTCGGCGCTCGCTGCCCAAGGTGAGCCGACGCGCTAATTATGCGCGGGGTCGTCGGGGTAGTGGGCCAGCAGCCGGGCGGGCGGTGACTGACGTGCCAGCACGTCGTACCAGAGCGTGGTGGCATCCGCGGTCAGATCGCCGGGCATCGAGTCGAACACCCACCAGCAACCCGACTGTAGCTCGCCTCGCAACTGGCCGGGTCCCCACCCCGCGTGCCCGCCATAGATCCGGACCGCGACGATTGCGGCATCGAGTTCGGCCGGATCGGCGGTGAGGTCGACCAGCCCGACCGCCCCGTTGACGGTGCGCCATACGCCTCCGGTGTCGGACGACTCCGCGCTCGATGCCACCGACGGCCGCGATGCGCCGGCCGCCGGATCCGTCGTCGCACCGAGCGCGAGCAGGCCCTGCGGCTCGACCGGCCCGCCCAGCCCGACCGCGGCTTCGGTTGCGAAGCGTGATGCCCAGCGCGGGACTGCCGCGGCGCATGAGATGTCCGACACGCGGTTGATGACCACGCCAAGCGTGCCCGCGTCCTGGTGTTCGATCACGAACACGACTGTGCGATCGAAGTTGGGATCCACCAGACGTGGCGTCGCCACGAGCAGGTCACCCGCAGCGGGCACCCGCACCGGCGTCACGACAACGTCGACCACGTCCCGATTCTGCCACCATGCCGCGGCGCCTCAAGCGCCCGAGCCGGGCGCGCCGCCCGCTGCCAAGCGCTCAGAGGATCAGGAAACGGCGCCGCCTGACGCAGCGGTCACGTCCTGGCGGCCTGCGGTGATCCACGGCATCATCGCTCGCAGCTGCGAGCCGACCTGCTCGATGGGGTGCTGCTTGCCTTCCTCCACCATGCGCCGGTAGTTCGGCAGCCCGTTGCGGTTCTCGTCGATCCACTCCCGGGCAAAGCTGCCGTCCTGGATCTCCGCGAGGATGCGCTTCATCTCCGCACGGGTCTCGTCGGTGATGATGCGTGCGCCGCGGGTCATGTCGCCGTACTCGGCTGTGGTCGAGATGGAGTAGCGCATGCCCGAGATGCCGGCCTCGTAGATGAAGTCGACGATCAGCTTCACCTCGTGCAGCGTCTCGAAATAAGCCGACTCGGGCTGGTAGCCAGCCTCCACCAGCGTCTCGTAACCGGCCCGGATCAGCTCGGTGAGGCCGCCGCAGAGCACCACCTGCTCGCCGAACAGGTCGGTCTCGGTTTCCTCAGCAAACGTGGTGGTGAGCACGCCGCCCCGTGTGCCGCCGATTCCCTTGGCATAGGCCAGAGCGTCGGCCAGCGCTTGCCCGCTGGAGTCCTGGTGAATTGCCACGAGCGCCGGAACGCCGCCGCCCTCGACGTAGGTGCGCCGGACGTTGTGGCCCGGTCCCTTGGGTGCGATCATCCACACGTCCACGTCGTCAGGCGGGCTGATCTGGCCGAAGTGAATGTTGAAGCCATGCGAGAAGGCAACTGCGTTGCCCGGCTGCAGGTTCGGCGCGATCGAATCCTCGTAGATGGCTGCCTGATCGGTGTCCGGCAGCGCCATCATGATGATGTCGGCTTCGGCAGCCGCCCCCGCAACATCGGCCACGCGCAGGCCCTCGGCCTCTGCCTTGGCGCGAGATGACGAGCCAGCCCGCAGCCCCACCACGACGTCCACGCCGCTGTCGCGCAAGTTCAGGGCGTGAGCGTGACCCTGCGAGCCATAACCCATGACCGCCACAGTGCGGCCAGCGAGCTGGCTGAGGTCTGAATCTTCTTCGTAATAGATGGTCGCGGGCATTCGTGTAGTTCCTCTCCGAGTCAGCGTTGGCGGGAGTCTGCCAGCCTCAGGCGGTCATGCCGACGGCGGGCTCATCGGCATCGAGCGCCCGCAGCGCAATGCGGCCCGTTCGCTGCAGCACATGCAGGCCGAACGGACGCAGTTGGCGCTCGCACCGGTCGAGCCGGTCTGGATGGGCGCTCACGCTCACAATGGCCTCGCCATCGGTGTGATCGAGCACTTCCCCGCCGTACTCGGAGATCACATCGATGACGGCTTCGAGGTCGGCGGCGCCGACGCGGGCCAGCATCAGCTCCCGCTCGAGCGAGTCGGACGGGTGCAGCTCGCTGATGTTTATGACGTTGACGAGCTTGTCGAGCTGCTTCGCGATCTGGTTGACGTCGGTGTTGTGGACATCGACCACGATCGTGATGCGGCTGTAGGAGGGGTCGGCCGTCGGGGCCACTGCCAGCGAGAAGATGTTGAAGCCACGCCGGCTGAACAGCCCGGCGATGCGCGCGAGAACGCCGAACTTGTTCTCCACGATGGCCGCGAAGATGTGCAGGTCGGGCTCCTGCGGCAGGCTCACCACCGCGGATTCCTCAGGGGACAGGTTCGTGCCCTGCGCGCCGCTCACGACGGCCTGCCGCATTGCGCGCCGCTCATGACGGCGCTGCCGCACCCCGCGCCGTTCATGACGGCGCCGAGCCCTTCAAGGCCGCATCGGCGTCGCCCTCGGGACCGAGAATGATGTCGTCGTTGGAGCCGCCGGCGGGCACCATCGGGTACACCTTTTCCTCGGTGTCGACTCGGAAGTCGATCACCACCGGACGGTCGTTGACAGCGTTCGCCTTAGTGATGGCGGGAACGACTTCCTCCGCTGATTCCACCCGGATGCCGACGCAGCCCATTGCCTCGGCCCAACCCACGTAATCGGGGTGGTCGGCGCTGAGGTACACCTCGCTGTAGCGCTCGGCATAGAAGAGCTCCTGCCACTGGCGCACCATGCCCAAGTAGGCGTTGTTGAGGATGCCCACCTTCACGGGGATGTTCTCTGCACTGGCGGAGATCAGCTCCTGAGCGGTCATCTGGAAGCAGCCGTCGCCGTCGATGGCCCACACCGTTCGATCCGGCCGGCCCACCTTGGCCCCGATGGCCGCAGGCACGGCGAATCCCATGGTTCCCAGACCGCCCGAGTTCACCCAGGTGTAGGGGTGGTCGAACTGCCAGAACTGGCTGGCCCACATCTGGTGCTGGCCCACGCCCGCCACGACGATCGTGTCGTCAGGAGTGTGATCACGCAGCTGCTCCACCACGTACTGCGGCTTGAGCGGGTGGCCGCTCGACGGCTGGTCGTAGCTCAGCGGGTACTGCTCCTGCCAGCCAGACACAGTCGACTTCCACGCAGATCGGTCCGCCATTGCATCGGCAGCGGCGCTGCCGTCGCTGGGACGCAACGCTTCGATCAGCGCCTCGATCGCCACCTTGGCATCGCCGGCGATGGGCACATCGGGCACCCGTACCTTGCCGTGCTCGGCCGGGTCGATGTCAACGTGAATGACCTTGGCGCCCGGCGCGAAGTGCGCCGGGTTGCCTGTGACCCGGTCGTCGAATCGTGCCCCGAGGTTGATGAGCAGGTCGGCCTGCTGCATCGCGGTCACCGCGGTGTAGTTGCCGTGCATGCCGGGCATCCCGAGGCACAGCGGGTGACGGTCGGGAAACACGCCACGTGCCATCAACGTGGTCACCACGTGGATCTCGCACATCTCGGCGAGTTCGCGCAGCGCTTCCGCCGCTCGAGCCTTCAGAAGCCCCCCGCCGGCGTAGATGACCGGACGCTCCGCCGTGCGGATGAGCTGGGCCGCTTCGGCAATGGCGGACGGATCGACCTCATGACGGGGCCGGTACCCCGGCAGGTCCACGCTGTCAGGCCAGTACCAGTCCATCGTCGCGTTGCTGACGTCCTTGGGCAGGTCGATCAGCACCGGGCCCGGACGCCCCGTCGTGGCGATGTGGAATGCCTCGGCCACGATGCGCGGGATGTCGGCCGGGTCGGTCACGAGGTAGTTGTGCTTGGTGACCGCCATGGTGATGCCTGTGGTGTCGCACTCCTGGAAGGCGTCGGAGCCGATCGCCGACATGGCGACCTGGCCGGTCACGACAACCATCGGGATCGAGTCCATGAAGGCATCGCACAGCGGCGTCACGATGTTCGTGGCCGCGGGCCCGCTAGTGACCATGGCCACCCCGGGCTTGCCCGTCACGTGCGCATAGCCCTGCGCCATGTGGCCGGCACCCTGCTCGTGGCGAACGAGCACGTGACGAATCGACGAGTCCAGCACCGGGTCGTAGACGGGGAGAATCGCGCCGCCGGGCAAGCCGAACATCACCTCGACACCGCTCATCTCCAGGCTTCGCATCAGTGCCTGAGCGCCGGTGAGTTCCATGGACTTTCTCCTGAAGTGACGGTGTCCCCAAACAAAAGAGCCTCCCGAGCGGGAGGCAGGGCGAGCGCGTCGAAACGGGCTCGCCTAGGTAAGTACCCCTACGGCCTCGTCACGCCCCACGGGCTCGGCCGGGCAGTCAAGCCGATCTGCTTGCGCACGCACCGGTTCATTCTGTCGTGCCGTCCCGGCGTCCACAACCTGACGTCCGCCGCACGCACTGTCGAAATCAGGCTGCCTTGTGGCTGGCTGGGCGTACATTGGCCGGGTGCAGGGCGGACGGCTGTTCAGCGTCGCAGTCTGCGCCGTGGTCGTCGCTGCCGGAGCGATAGCGGTCGGATGTTCTGACGTCGGCATCGACGAAGGCACCGGCCCCGCCGTCAGCAGTCCCGACGGTGATGGCGGCGCGGCGACGAACGTGCCTACGACGACGCTTCCGCTGACGCAGACGCCTGAGTACGTGGCCTCCAACACGCCCTGCCCTGCCGGGCTTCTCGAGCTCAGCGCAATCCCGATCAGTGCTGTGCCCATCGACGACGGGAGGTCAGGTCGGGCCGTGACGCTCGCGCCATACATCGATCTGCCCGAAGCGACCGTGATGGTCTTCGACAGCGCCAGCGGCGATGCCCCCGACTCCAGCGTCGGCGAACCGGGAGCGGGCACATCGGGCGGCGGCTTCGTGGGCGATCGCAGGGGTCGCATCTGGCGATTCGAGCCCAACCTGGCAGGCCACGTCGGCCGTGGTGTCGGCGCAGTCACCAGCGCTGAGCCCATCGCTGACTTCTCTTCGAACACGGCGACCGAGCACGATCAGGGTCTCGTGGGCATGACGCTCGGCCCGAAGGGCCAGCTGTGGATCAACCGCACCGACCGCCACGGGTCCAGCGTGCTCACCGTGCTCACGCCGAGCGCGGATCGAACGACGCTGGAGGGTCGCTACGCCGATGTGCTGGAGGTGAAGCAGACCAATGCACAGCACAACGGCGGCGACTTGCTGTTCGATCCGGACGGGCTGCTCTACGTGTCGTTCGGCGACGGCGGCGGTCTCGGCGACCCACATCATCACGGCCAGAATCTCGCCACTCCGCTCGGAGCTGTGCTGCGGTTCGCCGTCGACACCGACGCCGGCGCCGATCCCCGCGACTGGCGACTGGTCCCGGCGCCGGGCAACCCCGACCTCGGAGCTGGCAGCGACCCGCACATCTGGGCGTACGGCGCGCGCAATCCGTACCGCATGTCGCTCGACGAGCCGACCGGCACCTTGTGGGTCTCCGATGTCGGCCAGCAGTGCATGGAGGAGGTCACGGTGCTCGGGCTCGACGAGGGCGGGGCCAATCTCGGCTGGAACTCCTATGAGGGCAGCCGCCGCTTCGTCGGGGCCGAGTTGGACGATCACCGGGTGCCGGACTTCGAGTACCGGCACGGGCGGGGCCTGTGTGCCGTCATCGGTGGCCACGTCTACCGGGGCAGCCAGCTCGACTGGCTGACGGGCCGCTACGTGTTCGCCGATCTGTGCGGGGGCGACATCTACGCCGCAACTGTGGAGCCCGGCACGCAGCCCGATGAGGTCTGGCATCTGGGCGTGAGCACGCCGAGGCCGGTGGGGTTCGCAGTCGACACCGCAGGTGAGCTCTACGTGATCGACATCGAAACCGGCGTGTGGCGCCTCGCCGGATGATGCAGCGCCAATCGACGGCAACCGGGGCGTAACGGTGTTCCGACGCACGATCTACGACCGGGAGATCTTGCTGCTCGCCGTGCCGGCGTTCGGGGCGCTGATCGCCGAGCCGCTCTACGTGCTGACCGACCGCGCAATAGTCGGACGGCTCGGCACACCCGAGCTCGCCGGCCTTGCCATCGCCTCCGCCATCCTGCTGAGCGCGCACGCGGTGCTGATCTTCCTGGCCTACGGCACGACTGGGCTGGTGGGCCGCCTGGTCGGGGCCGGCTCGCCGAAGCGAGCTGCCGAACAGGGCATCGCAGGCGTGTGGCTGTCCGTCGGGTTGGGCATCGTGGTGAGCCTGGCCATGTGGGCAGGTTCGGACTGGCTCGTGAGCCTGTTCGACCCCGAGCCCGAGGTAGCCGAGCTGGCGCTCACGTACCTGCGGATCAGCCTCCTCGGCTTCACCGCGCTGCTCATGGGGATGGCAGCCACCGGCTACCTGCGGGGGGCGCAGGACACGGTGACGCCGCTGGTGATCGTGGTGGCCTCTGCAGCGGCGAACGTGATCATCGAGCTGCTGCTCGTGTTCGAACTCGACATGGGCATCGCCGGCGCGGCGTGGTCGACGGTCATCGCGCAATGGGGGGCCGCAATCGCTTTTGCGGTCGCCGTCGCTCGTCGCGCTCAGGCGGCAGGGGCGACGCTGCGATTCGTCGCCGCCGCTGCGCGCCGCTACGCGCTTGTCGGCGCCCAGATGTTCGTGCGCACGGCGTCGCTGCGGGGCTCGTTCGTGCTCACCACGGTATTTGCCGCGCACATCGGCACCGCCGAAGTGGCGTCCCACGAGATCGCACTGCAGGTCTGGTCGTTCTTCTCGCTCGCCCTCGATGCGGTGGCCATCGCCGGTCAGGCCATGGTGGCCAAGGAACTCGGCGCCAGCAGGCCCGAGGTGGCACGTGCCGCCAGCGTCCGGATGATCGGCATGAGCATCCAGCTCAGCGTCGTTTTCGGAGCGCTGGTGGTGCTGCTGCGAGCACAGATCGCCGCGATCTTCAGCACTGATCCTGACGTGGTGTCCCTCGCCGGGTTCCTGTTGCTGTTCGTGGCCTTCTCACAGCCGGTCAATGCCGCCGCGTTCGCCTTCGACGGCATCTTCATCGGTGCTGGCGACCTGGGCTTTCTGGCATGGGCGATGGCCGGTGCTGCTGTCGGTTTCTCGGTCGTCGGGGGTGCCGTGCGCCTTCTGGATCTGGGCATCGGCTGGGTATGGGCTGCGCTTGTCCTGTTCATGTGCTTTCGCGTCGCACCACAGTGGGTGCGCTTCCGCGGCGACGCCTGGCTGCGCACCGGCGAGAGCTGAACTCGACGGTGTGGCCGGCGATACCTGCGCTCAGGTGCCGCGGCGGAGCGCGAGAATCTGGTTGACGGCTTTGCCGTCGGCCTGGCCCCGTGTGGCCTTCATCACCGCACCCACGAAGACGCCGGCCACCTTCGATTCTCCGGCGCAGAACTTGGCCCAGGCGTCGGGATTGTCGGCTATGGCCTGGTCGACGAGTGCTTCGAGTTCGCCACTGTCCATGGCCTCGTAGCCCAGTTCGGCCGCGATCGCCGACGGGTCTGCGCCGGCACCGGGCGCCCGCTCGCACATGTGTCCGAGCACGGTCTTCGCCTGCGTGGCCGTGAGCTGACCGGAAATCTCCATCTGGACCAGCGACGCAAGCTGGGCGGCCTCGAGCAGTTCCGCCCCGTCCAGCGCCAGGTTCTGCACCGCGTGGGTGACCGCGCGGCTTGCATCAGCGCCAGCTGCCACTGCGTCGAGCACCAGCGGCGCGAGGCCGCGATTGGCGATCACCTGGGCATCTTCGGGGTCGGCACCGCATTCGTTCAGGCGTGCCCGCTGGGAGGCGGGGAGTTCGGGCATGGCGGCGCGAACCTGGTCGATCCACTCGTCGTCGGGCACCAGTGGCACGAGGTCGGGCTCGGGGAAATACCGATAGTCGTCGGCCTCTTCCTTGGAGCGAAGCGAGTGGGTGCGGCCGTCTTCGGACCAGTGCCGCGTTTCCTGGACTGGGGCTTCGCCGGATTGGTAGAGCTCAATATGGCGCCGGGCCTCGTAGTCGATGGCGCTTCGCAGCGACCGCAGCGAGTTGAGGTTCTTGACCTCGCAGCGCGTGCGCAGCTCACCCGAGCCGGCGGGCCGGACGCTGATGTTCGCGTCGACGCGCATCGAGCCCTCTTCCAACCGCGCGTCGGATGCGCCCAGCGTCAGCAGGATGGCACGCATCTCCTCGACGTATGCGCTGGCCTCGGCTGCCGAGCCGATGTCGGGCCGCGAGACGATCTCCAGCAGCGGTGTGCCCGCCCGGTTGTAGTCCACGAGCGCGCCGACGGCCCCGTGAATGCGACCGTCCGCGCCGCCCAAGTGCGTCGTCTTGCCGGCGTCCTCCTCCAGGTGCGCCCGCTCGATCCCGACGCGGCTGCCGCCAGGGACGTCGAGCCAGCCGTCGGAGCAGATCGGCTGGTCGTACTGGCTGACTTGGTAGTCCTTCGGCATGTCGGGGTAGAAGTAGTTCTTGCGGTGAAACACCGACGGCCGGATCTCGCAGTTGAGCGCGAGACCCACCGCCATAGCCAGTTCGACGGCGCGGCGGTTCAGCACGGGCAGCGAGCCGGGAAGGCCCAAGCAGACCGGCGTGACGTTGGTGTTCGGGTCGTCGCCGAAGCGGCTCGGTGCAGCCGAGAACAGCTTCGTGTCGGTCGCCAGCTCGACGTGGACTTCAAGCCCGACGACGATCTCCCACTCGGCGGTCATGTTGCTGCGCCCTCAACCAGCTGCGGTTTCGGCAGCGGCGGCGCGGCACGCTCCAGCGCAGCGGCCACCGCCAGCATCGTCTCCTCACCCAGGGCGGGCGCCATGACCTGCACGCCTACCGGCAGATCCTCTGCCCCGGTTCCGAACGGCACCGACATGGCCGGGTCGCCCGAGAGATTCGACGGAATGGTGCAGGTGTCACACCGATACATGGTCATCGGGTCAGCGCGCTCGCCGAAGCGGAACGCCACGCACGGCGAGGTGGGCGACAGCAGCACGTCGAAGTCGGCGTAGGCGGCATCGAAGTCTCGCCGTGTCAGCATGCGCACCCGCTGGGCCTTTCCGTAGTAGGCGTCGTAGTAGCCGGCGCTGAGCGCGAACGTTCCCAGCATGATGCGTGCCTTGACCTCGTCGCCGAAGCCGGCCCTGCGAGTCATGCGGTTCATCTCCTCGACGTCTGCACCCTCGACCCGCAGCCCGTACCGAGTGCCGTCATACCGCGCCAAGTTGCTCGAGGCCTCCGCCAGAGCGATGAGGTAGTACGCGGTGAGGCCGTAGGTGACCGCAGGCACCGAGACTCGACCGACGGTCGCTCCGGCATCGGCCAAAGCGTCAGCCGCCTCGAACACCCGCTCGGTCACGTCCGCGTCGATCCCGTCCAGCACCTCGCCCGCTGCATCTCCCAGCGCCCCGCCGCCGACAGCAGCATCATTGCGGCCACTCCCGGTCAGCTCGCTCACGACACCCACCCGCAGACCCTCGACACTGCGTTCCAGCGCGGCCTCGAAATCGGGCACGGCCGCGGGTATCGATGTGCTGTCGGCCGGATCGTGACCGCTGATCACCCCGAGTGCGAGCGCAGCATCAGCCACGTCGGTCGCGAACGGGCCGATCTGGTCGAACGAACTGGCGAACGCCACGAGCCCGAAGCGGCTGACCCGGCCGTAGGTGGGCTTGATGCCCACGATTCCGCACAGCGATGCGGGCTGGCGGATCGAGCCGCCCGTATCGGAGCCCAGCGCCAGCGGCGCGAATCCGGCGGCCACCGCTGCAGCCGAGCCGCCGCTGGAGCCACCCGGCACCCGGGCAAGGTCGTAGGGATTGCGCGTAGGGCCGAACGCTGAGTGCTCGGTGGAGCTGCCCATCGCGAATTCGTCGAGGTTGGTCTTGCCGATCATCACGGCACCGGCGGCCGTCATGGTCTGCACGACCGTGGCGTCGTAGGGAGGCTGCCAGCCTTCGAGCATCCGCGACGAGCAGGTGGTCGCAACGCCGCGGGTGCACAGGTTGTCCTTGAAGGCGACTGGGACGCCTGCGAGCGGTCCGGGGTTGCGGCCCTCGTCGACGGCTGCGTCGATGGCCGCTGCAGTGGCTCGAGCCCGCTCGGCGGTGACGGCGTTGAATGCATGGACATCGCCGTCGTGGGCCTCGATACGGCCGAGGAATTCTTCGAGCACGTCCGTTGCACGGCGGGTGCCGGTGCGCACGTCCGCGGCGATGGCGCGAGCTGCATTCATCGGACGCTCGCAAGGCTCGCTGTGCTCATCGGGCAGTCACCGAGCGGGACACGGCAGGCTCAGGCTTCCTCGCCGAGCACCGGCGGCACTTCGAACTGCCCGCCGGACGCGGCGGGCGCCTGGGCGAGCACCTCGTCCCGGTCCACCGGCGGGCTCGCTACGTCGTCCCGGAACACATTGCGGAGCGGGTAGGGGTGCGCGAGCGGCGGCACATCGGCGAGATCGAGATCTTCCAGCTCACGGGCATGCTCGAGCACGCGCGCCAAATGGCCCGTGTAGTGCTCGATCTCATCGGCAGTGAGCTCGATTCGGGCCAGGAGCGCCACGTGCGCCACCTGGTCCGTGCTGATCGCCGTGGCATCTTCCATAGAGGCCGCCGAGGGTAGCGGCGCGGCCTCAGCGGGGAATTCGTCGCCGGGCGGCCTCTGCCAGCATCTCGCCGGGGCGGGTCGGGCTGAACAGCACTCGCGACACCGACAGCACCTGTGCTGTGCCCGTGGTGCGCGGCACCACCTCGACCTGACCGTTCAAAGCGGCAAGCAGCACCGGTCCGAGGGCATTGCCGCTGATGTCCACCAGGTCGTCGGCGGCAAGGTCGATGTCGGCGGGCGCAGCGCCGAGCGAGGCAATGTCTGCCCGCCGCAGCAGGAATGGCTCGCGCGTTGCCATGCGGTCATGCAGGACGAATCCGTTGGGAACGAACACCACCCAGCGACGCGCCAGTTGGTGCAGGGAGCGATAGCCCAGGACAGCCGCAGTGAGCCCGCTGACCGTGGCAACGAGGGCCCAGATCCACTGCTCGATGGCCCACAGCACCGCCGGCGCTGCGATGCCGGCAACCACGGCCGCCCACACCAGCGGGACGGGAGCGATCGCCAGCAGGAACGGGGTACGCAGCAGCATGCGCCGCTCGTTGCCGTAGCTGAGACCGTCGACCATGGAGTTGCCGGTCTCGGGCAGCAGCGCGACGGCGGTGGCGATGGCGGCACCGGCGATGGCCGCCGCGGCCCGCGGGGCGGCCAGGTCCGCGTCCCACGCCGCCGCCACGACGGCACCCACCGCCACGGCCACAGCAGCGGGCGCGGCGATGCGGACGACGGTGAGCGCCCACGGCCGGCGCACCAGGGTCGCCGTCAGCACGAGTGCCCACGCAGCCCATAGTTCTGCGCTCACGATGCGCGCCGAAGTCTCCGAGCAGGCGCCCAGCGCATCCGCTGCGGCAGCTCCGACACTCCACGGCATCACTAGCCACAGCAGCCGCATCAGCCACAGCGTCGGATGAGCCCGCAATGACGCTCGCACCTGCGCCAGTCTCGCAATTCGCACGTCCGGATGCATGAGGGCTGCGGAGAGGCTGGAGTGTCACACCGCCTAGCTACTCTCGGCGGTGCGATGGTCCTCGACGCCAGCGATTCCACGAGCCCGCCCGATGACGTCGATCGTCAGCGCGACCTCGACCGGATGCGCGAGCTGGCCCAGTTGGTCAATCGGTACGACATCGAGTACCACCGGGATGATGCGCCGTCGGTACCCGACGGCGAGTACGACGCCCGCAAGCGCGAGCTCATCGAGCTCGAAGCGCGCTATCCCGATTTCGCGGAGCCGAATTCGCCCAGCCAGCGGGTCGGCGCCGAGCTGTCGGCGCTGTTCAGCGAAGTCATCCATGCCAGGCCGATGATGTCGCTCGACAACGCCATGGACTTCGACGAGCTGCGGGCGTGGCATGGCCGTGTCATGCGCGGCCTCGCTGCGACGCAGCCGACGCTGTTCGACGACACAGACTCCGACGAGGCCGAAGGCGGCGGCACGAGCAGCGGCAGCGGCACCGGCAGCGAGGTGAGCCTGCCCGAACCGGAGCTGATCTGCGAGCTCAAGTTCGACGGGCTGGCCGTGTCGCTGCGCTACGAGCAGGGACGCCTCGTCCAAGCAGCGACACGCGGAAACGGGCGTGTCGGCGAGGACGTCACCGCGAACGTGGTCACCATCGCGGACATTCCCCGGGAACTGAGCACGGCATCGCCGGTGCCCGAGACCATCGAGGTGCGTGGCGAGATCTTCCTGCCGCTGGACCGGTTCCGTGAATTGAACGAGTCACAGGCCAAAGCTCGCCGGGCTCTCAGCGAGGCCGCGACGGGCGCGAGGGAACAGATTGCCGAGGCACCCGACGACATGCCGGCGAGCGAGCGGCGGAAACTCGAATCGCTGGCCAAGCTCACGCCGATCGATGTGCAACGCCGCCATCCCGATTACGCCAATGCCCGGAACACCGCTGCGGGCAGCCTGCGCCAGAAGGATCCCTCGATCGTCGCGACGCGTGGACTGTCGTTCTGGAGCTACGACGTCGGCGGTCTGACCGGCGGGCCCGATCTCAGCGACGCCGGCGAGGTCTTCGCATACCTGGGCGAGCTCGGCATGCCGGTCAATCCCGAGATCCGGACCTTCGGCACGCTCGCCGAGGTAGAGGATTTCTGCACGCAGTGGGAACGTGACCGTCACAAGCCCGCCTACGAGATCGACGGGGTCGTGGTGAAGGTGGCCGACCTCGAGCTCCGGTCACAGCTCGGCCACACCAGCCGTGCGCCGCGGTGGGCGGTGGCCTACAAGTTCCCCCCGGAAGAACGCACGACCAAGCTGCGCAGCATCATGGTCTCGATCGGGCGCACCGGGCGCGCCACGCCGTTCGCCTACATGGAACCGGTTTTTGTCGGCGGATCGACGGTGTCGCTGGCCACGCTGCACAACGAGGATCAGGTCGCCGCCAAAGACGTGCGCCCGGGCGACACCGTGATCGTGCGAAAGGCCGGCGATGTCATTCCCGAGGTGGTCGGCCCCGTGCTCGCCGAGCGTCCAGACGGGCTGCCCGAGTGGACGTTTCCCACCGTCTGCCCGGTCTGCAACCAAGGTCTCGTGCGCGAAGAGGGCGACGCCAATACCTATTGCGTGAACCGTTCATGCCGGGAGCGCATCATCCAAGGCATCGGGCACTTCGTAGGCCGGGGTGCGCTCGACATCGAAGGCCTCGGCGAGCGGACCGTGGTCTTGCTCTACGAGCAGCAGCTGGTTTCCGATGCGGCCGACCTGTTCGGTCTGACCGCCGACGACCTCGTCAGGCTCGAGGGCTTCGCTGAAAAATCCGCGACGAGCCTCGTGGCAGAGATCAGCGAAGCACGGGAGGCGCCCCTGTCCCGGTTGCTCATCGGCCTCGGCGTCGAGCACTTGGGCCCGACGGCCTCGGAGCTGCTCGCGATGCGCTTCGGCGCGCTCGATTCCATCATGAAGGCCACCGCTGAGGATTTCGCAGAGATCGACGGCATCGGCCCGATCATCGCTGCCAGCGTCATGGGCTTTTTCGCCGACGACGACAACCGGGCACTCGTGGAAAAGCTGCGCCGCATGGGTGTTCGCTTCGATGTCGTCGACGGACCCGACGACATGGCCGAGGTGCCCCAGGTGCTGACCGGTCGTTCAGTAGTGGTCAGCGGCAACCTAGACGGCTGGTTCATCGGCCGCGACGATGCGAAGCGGGCCATCACCCAGCGCGGCGGCAAGTCCACCTCGTCGGTGAACAAGAGCACGTACGCGCTGGTTGCCGGCGAACGTGCCGGGCAAGCCAAGCTGGACAAGGCCGCCGAACTCGGCATCCCAGTCCTCGACGAGGCCGGCTTGCGCACCCTGCTTGCCGCCGGGACGGTCGAAGGGTCGGATCCCTCCTAGAACGTCGTGAAACACCATTCGTAGGTGAAGTCGGCCGCCTCGACGTCGATCGTGGGGGTGGCGACCAGACGGGCGCACGATCGCCCGGTGCGCAGCTTCTCGATGATCTTGCCGTCCCCCGGCGAGAAGAAGTGCTCGCCGAGCTGGATGGTGCCTGCGTCGAGCTGAGCGGCAGGAATTGTGGTGCCGTTGATGACCAGCGTCAGCTTCCAGCCGGGATCGAGCCGAGCGCCGATGGGGCTCTGGTGCGGCACCTGAGCGCCGGGCACCGGTGTGACTGCCTGCAAGCCGCTCGGGTAGTCCGGTGCCGGTTCGCCTCCGCGGGTGAGCCACACCGCCAGGACGACGGCTGCTGCGGCAACAAGCGCGCCGAGCGTGACGGCTGTCGAGACACCCTTGCGCAGCGCCCAAGGAGTAGGGCGATCGTCGCCGGGCTGCGCTCGACTCATGTGAGATGTCCGGCAGCGGTAGCGCCGCCGAGCACCTCGTCGCCTGCATAGAAGACGACGGCCTGGCCGGCTGCGACGCGCCGCTGGGGTTCCGTCCAGCGCAACTGGCCCTCGGCATCGAGGTGCGCCGGCACTGCCGGACCGTGTGCGCTCGTCTGGGCCAGCACGTCGCCCTCGACGGAGGCGCCGGCCCAGCGATGATCGACCAGCCGTACGCCTAGTGCCGCCAGCTCTGAGACCCCGCCCACCGTGACACGACGAGCGGCGATGTCCACGTCCACCGCATAGCGCCGCTGCGGTGCACCGCCGAGGCCCAGACCCTTGCGCTGGCCGACGGTCACCAGCTCCACCGCCGGCGCAGTGCCGACGCGCTGGCCCGCTGCATCCACCAGTTCCGCCGGATGCAGGTCGATGCGCTCGGCCAGGAAACGCTCCCTGCCGGCAGCCTCGGTGATGAAGCAGACATCCTGGCTCTCGGGCTTGGCGGCGGTTCGCAGACCGAGCTCCGCTGCGAGTGCTCGCAGCCCGTCCTTGCGGTAGTCGCCGACCGGGAACCACAGGTCCGCCAAGTCATCCTCAGAGAGCATGTACAGCACGTACGACTGGTCTTTCGCGCTGTCGCTGCCGCGTTGCAGCCGCCGCCTGCCGCCGTGCGTGCTGATGCGAACGTGATGACCCGTGACCAGGCGGTCGAAGCCCAAGCGGCGGGCTCGATCCAACAGCACATCGAACTTGACGTGCCGGTTGCAGGCGATGCACGGGTTGGGCGTGAAACCCCGCCGGTGTGCGTCCACGTACGGCTCGACGACGTCGCTCTCGAACTCGGCCGCATAGTTGAAGACGAAATGGTCAATGCCGAGCTGCTGGCACACCCGGCGGGCATCGTCCACATCCGAGACGGCGCAGCAGCCCTGGTCTTGGGGACCGCCCCACAGTTTGAGGGTGGCGCCGACCACGTCGTGCCCCTCGCGCAAGCACAGGGCAGCGGCAACCGAACTGTCGACGCCGCCCGACATCGCAACGAGGACCCGACTGATTGCAGCGGCGCTGTGCTGATCGGAGCAGCCCGCGGCACCATGCCGCTCGGTGCTTGCCGCAGCGGCACCATGCCGCTCGGAAGTCATCGCAGCTGCTCCACGCACATGGGGATGGCGTCGATCGCTCGGTCGATCTCCCACGGTTCGGTACACCAACCCAGCGACAGGCGGAGCGAACCGGCAGCGGCATGGCGTTCGACCCCCATCGCTGCGAGCACATGGCTCGGCTCCATGGCACCCGAGGCGCACGAGGCCGCCGCGGACGCCATGACGTCGTACCGGTCGAGCAGCACTAGCAGCGCTTCGGTCTCGATGCCGTCGATGAGCAGTTGGCAGATGCCCGCCGCTCGCCGAGACCGTGCCACTGTCTCGGTGCAACCGTCGATTGCCGCCAGCAGACCGTCGGCCAGCCGATCCGCCAATTCCCGGATCCGGCAGATGTCCTCATCGCGCGTCTCGTTCAGCTGGCCGAGCGCGGCGCCGAGCGCGGCGATGCCCGCAGTGTTGTGCGTGCCGCTGCGCCGATCGGCCTCCTGGCCGCCGCCGAGCTGCTGCGCCGACAGCGTCACGTCAGGCCGGATAGCCAGAACGCCCACGCCCTTGGGCCCGCCGAACTTGTGGCCGCTGAGCGACAGCAGATCTGCCGGTCGCGCCGCCGCAGCGATATCGACCCAGTTGACGCCTTGCACCGCGTCGGTGTGCAGCAGTGCCTCGGGGGCATGGTGCCGGACCACGTCGGCCACGGCCTCAAGATCGGCAATGACGCCCGACTCGTTGTTGACCAGCATCACCGACACCAACCCCACGAGTGGACCCGCATCGGGTTCCAGCTGTGCGGCCAAATGGTCGAGGTCGACGTCGCCGCCCGCGTCGACCTGCACATGCCGGCCGCCGACCGCTTCGACTGGGTGCAGCACCGCGTGGTGTTCGGTTGCCGGACACAGCGCCGTCGTGCCCGTTGCGGAGGTGACGCCGTGCACCGCGAGATTGTCTGCTTCAGTGCCGCCGCTGGTGAACACGATGCCGTGCGGGTCGAAACCGAGTACCTCAGCTACGACCTCACGCGCGTCTTCGATGGCTGCCCGCGACCTGCGGGCCATGCGATGCGCTCCCGAGGGATTGGCGAACTGCTGCTCCAAGTACGGCGTCATGGCCTCGATGGCGCACGGCCGCATCGGTGTCGACGCAGCGCAGTCGAGGTACGCAGGTCGCCCCCCAGGCCGATTCCGATCAGCAGTCACACGCTGAGGTTACGAGCACGGTCCGAGACCGCCTGCCGGGGGCTCCAAACAGTCAAGAGGGCAGAATCCGCTGCTGCACCGGCCGCGGTGTGACAACGGCCGCGTGCGGTGCCACACTTGCCGGTCGCTGGAAACGAACGTCGGCGTGACGCAGTGCGCCAGCGATCCGAGACGCGATCCGCGTGCAAGCAGGCATCGACAGGGCAATCACGGACATGGACATCGAGGTCTCCATCGACATTCCGGCACCGCCGCAGGAAGTCTGGGATTACGTCGCCGATCTCGCGAGCAACGTCGAGTGGATGGCTGACGCTGAGTCGATCGATTTCACGTCTGCCCAGACCGAGGGCGTCGGCACGACGTTTGACTGTGTTACCAAGGTCGGCCCGCTCAAGACCACGGACAAGATCGAGGTCACCGAGTGGGACCCGCCGAACACGCTCGGCATCACCCATCACGGCGCAGTGACGGGCACCGGCCGCTTCGCGCTCGAGCCCGTCGAAGACGGCACTCGCTTCACCTGGAGCGAAGATCTGACCCTGCCGTGGTACTTCGGCTCGCGGATGGGCCAGCAACCCGCCTCCCTGGTGCTCGAACGCGTCTGGCGCAAGAACCTGCGGAACCTGCGGGCACGGATGCTCGAACGTCAGCAGGGACCCACCGGTCACGAACCCGGGCCGCTGCTGGGGATGGGCCGCGACTCGGAGATGCGCGCCTACGGCCCGCACATCATTCGCATGAGCCTGCGAGGCCG
The DNA here is from genome assembly GCA_011523825.1 of Microthrixaceae bacterium. Taxonomy (GTDB): domain Bacteria; phylum Actinomycetota; class Acidimicrobiia; order Acidimicrobiales; family Poriferisodalaceae; genus Poriferisodalis. Next base: position 9,432 of record WTFX01000002.1, on the reverse strand, counting down.
CGACCTGACCCATGAGGCCGAGGCGATGCGCCACGTGCGGGCTCACGGATTTCCTGCGCCGGAGGTCATCGAACAGCCCGACAACCACTCGGTCGTGATGGAGCGTCTGACCGGCCCGACAATGCTCGACGAGCTCGCGGCCAAGCCGTGGCTCCTGACACGCCACGTCAAGGGCCTGGCACGGCTGCATCGGCTGCTCGGCAACGTGCCTGCCCCTGGAAATTGGGTCAAGGTCTCGGCCGGCGGCTCGGTGGTGCATCTGGACCTGCAGCCCGACAACGTCAAGCTCACGCCTGAGGGCCCCGTTGTCATCGACTGGTCGAACGCGGCAGCCGGCGATGCAGCCTTCGACGCTGCGTCCACCTATGTGCGGCTGCGTACCGCCGCGCCCGACAACCACGCTGCGGCCCGGGCCGTCATCAACGCATTCCGCACCCGCTTTGCCCGAGCGTTCCTCAAGGAGTTCGGTGCCGACGCGATCCTCTCGCACTTGCGCGCGGCAGCCGACCTGCGGCTCCTCGACCGCAACCTGCACCCCAACGAGCGCGAGGCAGTCTTCGCGCTCGCCCGCGGCGAACTCGACTGAGTCGGCGCCGACACCGGGCTAGTCGGCCTCGTCGAGCAGCGCTTGGGCAGCGGCGTAGGGATCCAGCTCTCGGCGAGCGAGCTGCCGGCGCAGGCGCTCCGCCGCCGGGCCCTCGACGATCGTGGACACACGCTCGGCGATGCTGGCGCGCAGGATCTCGTCGAGTTCGGTCTCGACGCGGGCGGCGCGGCGGGCGTCGAGCTCGCCCGAGGCCGTGCTGTGGTCCCGGTGCGCACAGATGGCGTCCCACAGCTCGGCCGCGCCTTCGCCGGTGGTGCCCACCGAAGTCAGGATGGGCGGGTCCCAGTCGCCCGGCGCGGACAGGTCCAGCATCTGGCGAATGTCCCGGCAGGTCTCCGAGGTGCCGGGCCGATCGGCCTTGTTCACCACGAAGACGTCGGCGATCTCCATGAGGCCCGCTTTGTTGGCCTGCACCGAGTCTCCCCAACCCGGGTTCACCACCACGACGGTGGTGTCTGCAGCGCCCACGATCTCGGTTTCGACCTGGCCGACGCCGACCGTCTCGATCACCACCCACGGCCAGCCGAGCGCGTCCAGCACCCGCACCGCCAGCGGCGTGGCCAGGGTGAGACCGCCCAGGTGGCCGCGCGTCGCCATCGAGCGGATGTAGACGTCCTCATCGAACGTGTGGTCAGACATGCGCACGCGGTCACCCAGGATCGCGCCTCCGCTGAACGGCGACGAGGGATCGATGGCCAGCACCGCGAGCCGTTCGGCGCGCTCTCGCGCCACGGCCACCAGCGCCGAGTTGAGCGTCGACTTGCCCGCCCCAGGAGCCCCGGTGATGCCGACCGTGTGCGCGGCGCCCGCCTGCGCGAACGTCAGGGCTCCGAGCTCGCGTGCAGGTGGGCCGCCACGCTCGACCATGGACATCACCCGTGCCAGAGCGCGCCGGTGCCCGCCGCGGGCCGCCTCGAGCAGGCTCGCTGTGTCAGCGCTCAGATCGGCTTCGGGAGGAGTCATCGGCGCGCCGACGGTAGCGAGGCCAACCGGGGACAGCACACCGGAGGGTGCGCGGGAAACAAGCGTCGGGGGGTGACTCAGCGGCGTGAGATCGGCGCACCGATGCCCGCGAGCTTGCCGGCCAAGTCTTCATAGCCGCGGTCGATATGAGCGGCGCCGGTGACCTCCGTCTCGCCCGTAGCCGCGAGGCCCGCCACCACCAGCGCTGCGCCAGCGCGTATGTCGTGCGCACGCACCGGCGCTCCCGACAGCCGCTCCACCCCGCGCACTACGGCGTGGTGTCCCTCAGTGCGGATGTCGGCGCCCATGCGCCGCAGCTCGTCGATGTAGCGGAACCGGCCCGTGAAGATGTTCTCGGTGACAATCCCCACGCCGGCAGCCGTCGTGAGCATCGACACGAGGAACGGCTTGTAGTCGGTCGCGAGACCCGGGAACGGCAGTGTGGAGATGTCGGCCGACGCCAGCCGCTGGTTCACGCTCGCCCGCAGCCCCGCTTCGTCGATGACGATGTGCATGCCCATCTCGCTGAGCTTGCGAATGAGCATCGTCATGTGCTCGGCCACCGCGTGGCGCAGGAACACCGAGCCGCCGCACATGCCGACCGCCGCGAGGAACGTGGCCGCCTCGATGCGGTCGGGAATCACCCGATAGCCGTTGCCGGAGGGGGCAGGCGCCAGCCGTTCCACCCCGTCGACGGCCAATCGATCCCCTGACCATCCGACCCGCGCACCCATCTGGTTGAGGAACTCGACGAGATCGCCGATCTCGGGTTCCCGTGCGGGATTCACGATGCGCGTGCGGCCCTTGGCTCGCACCGCGGCCATCAGCACGTTCTCGGTCGCGCCGACCGAGGGGTACTCAAGCACGACCTCCGTCCCCTTCAGCACCTCTGCGGTCCCCGAGATGTCGCCGTGAGCGGTGCTGAACGTCGCCCCCAGACTCTCGAGCGCCCGCAAATGCATATCGATTGGTCGCGGTCCGAAGTCGTCGCCTCCCGGCAGGGCGACGCGGGCGGTCCCGAAGCGCCCCAGCAGCGGGCCGAGCACCACGATCGACGCACGCATGCGCTCCACCAGGTGGTAGGGCGCCTCGGTGTTCAGCTCGGCGGGCACGTCAATGACCAGCCGGTGATCGGCACGCGTCACCGTCACACCCATGGCTTCGAGCAGCTCGCACATGAGCGACACGTCGGAGATATCCGGCACGTTGGCCAAGACGTGCTGGCCCTCCGCCAGCAAGCACGCCGCCATCAGCTTGAGCACGCTGTTCTTGGCGCCGCCGATGCTGACTTCGCCTTCGAGCGCGCGGCTGTGCTGGGTCACGAACGTGTCGCGTTCGCCGCTGGTGGCAACGTCCACCGACATAGCGATACCACCATCGGCGGCAGGATCGTGACGCGCCGCAGTTCCGCAATGCAAATGCAGGACCCGCACGTGTGCTAGGCCCGCCGCCGTGACCCGCCTCGTGCGCACGTTCATGGCCGATACCGGCGAGGTGGAAGACCTGCTGCGTGCCCGCGACGACATCGTGGCCGAGGCGCCCGCTGCCACGCTCGACGGCAGCCACCGCTTCGAGTTGGCGGAGGGACCGTTCACTAGCTACTCGCGGCTGGTGGAACTCTCGCCGGCTGCGGCGCGAGAGGCCAGCCGCGCACACGGCGCCGCGGGCGGCGTCGCAACCCACTATCGGGTCACCGAGACGGTCGAGTGGCACTTGGCGGTGCCGTGGTTCGGCCCGCTCTTCAACGTTGCCGTCCGGCGCGCGATGCGCACGGGACGCACCGGCGACGGCACCCAACCCGTCTGGGCACCTCCACGGAGATTCACCCCACGAGCCGCCACCGTCATGGCCATGCTCGCTGCTGCCGCAATGTTGAGCGGCTACCTGGCGAACGCGCCCTCGGAGCTGCACACCTACGCCGCAGACGAATTCGGTTCCGATCAAGCCGCGCAGGGAGTGCTGGGCGCTGTAGTGCGCATCGGGACGCTGCTCGCGATCGGAGTGTCCGTACTGGCGGACCGGCACGGTCGTCGACGCGTCGTCGCCGGCGCCATGGTCGTCGGCATCACCGCCGCCGCGCTCGCAGCGCTGGCGCCGAACATGGTGTGGCTCGGCGCGTTCCTGCTGATCGGACGCACGGCGAACGCGGCGCTCGGCGCCACGATCGTCGTGATGGCACTGGAGGAGATTCCCGCCGGCTGCCGGGCGTGGTGCCTGTCGGTGCTGGCCATGTCGGCTGCGCTCGGCGCCGGCGTGGTGGTGTGGCTGCAGCCGGTCTCGGATCTCGCCCCATGGGCCTGGCGCCTGCTGTTCGCCTTCCCGCTTGTGGCACTGGCGGCCGCTCGCCCACTGCTCCGGCGGCTGCCGGAGAGTCGACGCTTCGAGCGGCGGGGCCGGGACGTTGCAATGCGCGGCTACTGGCGGCCGATTGCGCTGCTGGGCGTCATCTACCTGGCATTCGGCTTGTTCCTGGGCCCGATCGACTGGTTCCGCAACGAGTACCTGCGCGATGAGCACGGTTTCAGCGCCGCCCTGGTGTCGCTCTTCGTGCTGGGCACTGCGACGCCCGCCGGCCTCGCTGTCTACGCCGCAGGCAGACTCGCCGACTCCCGCGGGCGTCGCATCATCCTCGCCGTCGCCTCGGTGCTCGGACTGGGCTCGCTGGTGGCACTGTTCAACGTGTCCGGCGCCGCGCTGTGGCTCGCCGGCCTCATCGGGGCAATGCTGTCGGCAGGACTGCTGCCAGCGCTCGGGGTGTATCGCGGCGAGCTGTTCCCCACCGCCCTGCGAGCGCGCGCCGCCACCATCACCGGTGCCATGGGCGTCGTCGGCGCTGCCATCGGCGTGCTCGTCGCGGGCCGGCTGCGCACGGCATGGGGCAGCTTCGGCGATGTGATCGCGCTGCTGTGGGCGGGACCGCTGCTGGCGGCCGCTGTCGCTGTGTTGTGGCTCGCTGAGCGCAGCGGGCAAGAGCTCGAAGAGCTGCACCCTGCCGATGCCGCGGCAAATCCCGAGGGCTCATGGTCGCAGGGCTTCTGAACGATGCCGCTGAGACCGCGCCGGGACATGATGGGGCTGCGATGCGCACCGCCGAAGCACTCCTGCTGACGCCAGGCGCCGGTGGCGGCGCGGATCACCGCACGCTCGTCGATATCGATAATGCGCTGTCCAGCCGCCTGCCGGTGCGCCGGCACGACTTCGCCTACCGGCGAGCCGGGCGGCGGGCACCGCCGCGCGCCCCCAGCGTCGTCGCCGAACTGGTGGACGACCTGCCTTTGATCGCCGCCGAGCTTGGCGTGTCGCCGGACGGCCTGGTGATCGGCGGCCGGTCGTTCGGCGGCCGTGTCTGCTCGATGGCGGTGGCCGACGGTGCCCGCGCCGCGGGGCTGGTGCTGCTCAGCTACCCGCTGCACCCACCGGATCGGCCGGAGCGCCTCCGCACCGAGCACTTCTCCCGGGTCGGCGCGCCGTGCCTGTTCGTCTCGGGCACGCGTGACCCCTTTGCCACGCCCGACGAGCTGGGCGAGCACACCCGGGCCATCGCGGGTCCGGTAACGCTCAGGTTCATCGACGGTGCCCGACACGATCCCAGCTCGGCCGCGGCGCGCCGGGCGATCGTCGAACACGTCGGCGACTGGCTCGACACGCTCGGAGCGTGAGCACAGCGGCGGGCCGAGGCCAGCTTCAGCTGTCGATCCGATCGACGATCATCTTGGCGATCTCCAGGCTCGAGGTGGCCGCGGGACTCGGGGCATTCAGCACATGGGTGGTGCGACCGGCGACCGTGACGGCGAAGTCGTCCTCCAGCTCGCCGGCGGGATCCATGGCCTGGGCACGGACGCCGGCGGGCGAGGGCACGAGATCTTCGGCTTCGATGTCGGGCACCAGCCGCTGCAGCGCCCGGGTGAACGCCGCTTTGTTCAGCGAACGCCACACCTCGCCGGCTCCGGTGCGCCAATAGCGACGGGCGAGGCGCCAGAGGCCGCGGTTGGTGACATGCTCACGCAACTGTGCCCTGCTGACATCGCTCCAGCGGTAGCCCTCCCGGGCCAGCGCGAGCACCGCGTTCGGGCCGGCGTGGACCGTGCCGTCGATCATCCGGGTCAGGTGCACCCCGAGGAACGGGAAGCTGGGATCGGGAACCGGGTAGATCAGGTTGTTGACGAGGTGCGAGCGCTCGGGCACCAACTCGTAGTACTCGCCGCGGAACGGGACGATCCGGTAACCGCCGGCCGCGCCTGCGAGCTCCGCCACCTGGTCGCACCGCAGACCCGCACAGTTCACGAGCCATGTCGCCTCCAAGTCGCCAGAGGTGGTGGTGATCCGGACGCGGTCCGCGGCCGTTGCGAGCCCGACCACCGCGGTGCCCGTCCGCAGTTCGCCCCCGGCAGCGATGATCTCGTCGATGAGCGCGCGGCACACTGCGCTGTAGTCGACAATCCCGGTGCTGGGGATGAACAGCGCTCCCACGCCCGCACAGTGGGGCTCGAGCTCAGCAAGGCGACGGGCGTCGATCGACGTTGCGGGCACGCCGTTGCTGACCGCACGCTCGGCGAGTGCTGCCAGCCGCTCCTGCTCGGAGCTGTCCACCGCCACGATGACCTTGCCGCACACCTCGTGCGCAATGCCTCGCTTCCGGCAGAATTCGACCATAGAGCTGCGCCCGGCGACCGCCAGCGAGGCCTTGGCCGACCCCGGCCGGTAGTACACGCCCGAGTGCAGCACGCCGGAGTTGCGACCGGTCTGGTGCAGCGCTGGCCGCTCCTCGGCCTCGCAGATCACCACCCGGCGGCCCGGATGATCGGCCAGATACCTCTGCGCTGTGGCCAAGCCGATGATGCCCGCCCCCACGACTGCCAGATCGGCACGTGCCGACGGGGTCGAGGCGCTGGTCACCGGGGCGAAGCTATCGGGGCATCTGGCATGAGTTCTCGACACCGAGCCAAACGAGCAGGCTCATCTCTCCGTGCATCCTCTAGGGTCGGCGGCAATGAATGACAATCGCAGGTTCCGCAGCGATCGAAGTCGTGCCGGCGGTCCAGATCTCAGCCGTCAGGCACCCGATCGCAACCTGGCACTCGAACTGGTGCGCACCACCGAGGCGGCGGCGATGGCCGCTTCACGCTGGATGGGCCGCGGCGACAAAGACGGCGCTGACGGCGCCGCCGTGGACGCCATGCGGGTGGTGTTGTCGACCGTGCCCATGGACGGCATCGTCGTGATCGGCGAGGGCGAGAAGGACGAAGCGCCGATGCTCTTCAACGGCGAGCTGATCGGCGACGGCACCGGAGCGTTGACCGATGTCGCGGTGGACCCGATCGACGGCACCACGCTGACGTCGCTGGGCAGGGGCAACGCCATAGCGGTGATTGCCGTCTCGCCGCGCGGCACCATGCTGGATCCCGGCCCGTGCGTCTACATGGAAAAGATCGCAGTCGGACCCGACGCCAAGGGCGTGGTGGACCTGAACCGGTCGCCCGCAGAGAATTTGCGGGCGATCGCGGAGGCCACCGGTCAGGGACTGCGCGACCTCACCGCCGTGGTGCTCGACCGCGACCGCCACGCCGAGCTGATCGGGGAGATCCGCGAGACCGGCGCTCGCATCAGGCTCATTCCCGACGGCGATGTCGCCGGTGCCATTTCTGCAGCCGCGAGCGATTCGACCGACGTGCTCTTCGGCATCGGCGGCACGCCCGAGGGCATCATCTCGGCAGCCGCGCTGAAGTGCCTCGGCGGCGAGCTGCAGGGCCGCCTGTGGCCCCGCAACGACCATGAGCGCCAAGCAGCAACCGCCGCCGGTTACGACCTCGACCGGGTGCTGCACATCGACGATCTCGTCCAGTCCGATGACGTCTTCTTTGCTGCCACCGGCATCACCGACGGCGAATTGCTGCACGGCGTGAAGTTCACGGCGCATCGCGCCACTACCGACTCGCTCGTGATGCGCTCCCGCAGCGGCACCGTGCGCCACATCAAGGCCACGCACGACATCGACAAGCTCAGCGCGTACGCCGCAGTGGACTTCACCTGAGCCATGCCCGCATCCGAGAACACTGCCGCGCCCGATGACCTGGAAGAAGGCCGGGTCGGCGACGACCTCGAAGAAGGGACTGTCGCCCGCATCGACTTCGGCAAGGTGGCCCAGATCGGCCGCGACGGCCACCAGGTCGTACCCGTCGTGCTGCAGGACGCCGACAGCGGCGACGTGCTGTTCATCGGCTACGCCAACGACGAGGCTTTGCGGCTCACGTTCGAACGACGCAGCGCGGTGCTCTATTCCACGTCGCGCAACGAGATCTGGCACAAGGGCGCCACCTCTGGCGACACCCTGTCACTCGTCGACGTGCGTGTGAACTGCGAGCAGAACTCGCTGCTGTACCGGGTACGGCGCGACGCCGGCGGCGCGTGCCACACACGCGACGCCAACGGCGACTCCCGGCCGGGCTGTTACTACCGGGCCGTCGACAGCCCCGCCGAGCTGCGCCATCTCCGAGGCTGATCGGGCTGCGCAGGCGCAGCTACTCGTCGAAGTTCTCGGGCATCAGCACGAACTCGGGGTACGCCTCGATGCCGAGCTCGCCTGAGTCCTGCCCGAGCTGCTCCACCGTCTTGGAGACCCGCAGGCCCATCACGAGGTCCAGAACCTTCCAGACGATGAAGGACGCGATGAAGACGAAAGCGCCGATGGCCACCACACCCAGCAGCTGGATGTGCAATTGGGCGCCCGCTGCGATTGCGGTGGCCAGCGTTCCCCAGATGCCGCAGACGAGGTGAGCAGGGATGGCGCCGACGACGTCGTCCACCTTGATGAGTTCGAGGCCCTTGATGGCTGCGGTGCAGATGACCCCACCGATGGCGCCGATGATGATCGCCCACCAGTGCTCGGTGATGTCCGGCCCGGCAGTGATCGATACCAGACCGGCGATGGCGCCGTTGAGCCCTGCGAACAGGTCGATGCGGCCGAGCAGGGTGCGGGAGACCGCCAAGGCTGCAACCACGCCGGCTGCGGCAGCCAGATTGGTGTTCACGAGCACATTGCTCATCGCCACTGCGTCGAACACGCTGCCCAAAGCAAGCTGCGAGCCGCCGTTGAAGCCGAACCATCCGAGCCACAGGATGAAGACGCCCAGCGTCACGATCAGCACGTTGGACGGCGGCGTGGGCCTCACCGAGCCGTCCTTGCGGAACTTGCCGAGCCGTGGACCCACCACCAGCACGCCGGCCAAGGCTGCCCAGCCGCCGGTGCTGTGCACGATCGTCGAACCGGCGAAGTCCTGAAAACCCTGCTGGGACAGCCAGCCCCCGCCCCAGGTCCATGCGCCCACGATCGGGTAGATGATGGCCGTCAGGATCAGCGTGAAGGCGAAGAACGACCACATCTTGATGCGCTCGGCAATGGCGCCCGAGACCACCGATGCCGCGGTAGCCACGAACACCATCTGGAAGAACCAGTCCGACATGACTGAGTAGCCGTTGGCGGCAACGGCCGCTTCGGCGCTCGCGTCGCCGCTGATCAGGGCCAGTTCGTCACCGCTCGGCCCGTAGAGGAACTCGAACGAGCCCCAGAGATCGCCGACATCGACGTACATGAGGTTGTAGCCGAGGAAGTAGAACGCCAAGCCGGCGATCGAGTAGATGCCGATGTTCTTCAGGCAGATCATCGACGCGTTCTTGGTGCGGACAGCTCCGGCTTCGAGCATCGTGAAGCCGGCGGCCATCCACATGATCAGCGCGCCCCACACCAGGAACATGAAGGTGTTGAGAACGAACTGGCCCGTGGGCTCGATCATGAGAAGTCCTTTCGGGGCTAAGGGTCCGTCGCGGGTTAGGTCGCGCGGTGGGGTGGTGTGATGGTGTAGTTC